>NZ_SMSI01000001.1 GCF_004354915.1 Pseudohoeflea suaedae
ACCCATGCCGAGATAGTCGTTCGAACACCAGACGGTCACGTCCTGTTCGCTACCGTCCTCGCGATAGCGCGTGGCCGCAGGAAACTGACCCCGCTGGCGGGCGATATCGGCGAATACGCGATAGTTCCCGGCCTTCCGGAGACCTTCAAGATTGCTCTGGAAAAAATGTTCGAAATGCATGCGTCCACTCCTGCGCGAGGGGAAAAGGCGGATGGCCCTCGCGTCCATGCCACGCAAAATGGCCCCGGAGGGTCCCCGGGGCCATGACATGGATCAAGTCAGCCGCCTGATGCGCCTCAGGCCAGATGGCAGGAGACGAGACGCCCGTCGACCTCGCGCAGTTCCGGCTTGTCCTGTGCGCAGCGCGGCTCGGCAATCGGGCAGCGCGGGTGGAATGCGCAACCGGCGGGAATGTTGAGCGGCGAGGGCAATTCGCCCTCGAGCTTCACGCGCGCGCGCCGCTGGTTCGGATCGGCAATCGGCGTCGCCGACATCAGCGCCTTCGTGTAGGGATGGCGCGGATCGCCGAAGGCCTTCTCGCCCGTCCCCTTCTCGATGGCACGACCGAGATACATGACCATCACGTCGTCAGCGATATGCTTGACCACCGACAGGTCGTGGCTGATGAACATGTAGGCGAGGCCGAATTCCTGCTGCAGGTCGATGAGCAGGTTCAGCACCTGTGCCTGGATCGACAGATCGAGGGCGGAAACCGGCTCGTCGAGCACCAGAACCTTCGGGTTGAGCATCAGAGCACGCGCAATGGCGATACGCTGGCGCTGACCGCCCGAGAACATGTGCGGATAACGGTCGTAATGCTCGGGGCGAAGACCGACCCGCTCCATCATCGCTTCCGCCTTCTTCCGCCGCGTCTTGGCGTCGTCGGGCATGTTGATCTTGAGCGGCTCTTCCAGGATCGAACCGATCTTCTGGCGCGGATTGAGCGAGCCATAGGGGTTCTGGAAGACGATCTGCACGGTCTGGCGCAGATGCTTGTCGCCGGGCTTCGCCGGCTTTCCGTCGATGATCAGCTCGCCATCTGTCGGCTCTTCGATCATGGTGACGAGACGCGCGAGCGTCGACTTGCCGCAACCCGATTCTCCGACCACGGCAAGTGTCTTGCCGGGCTCGAGAGAGAAGCTGACGCCGTTGAGCGCCCTGACGATGTCAGGCTCGCCGAACAGTCCCTTCTTGACCTCGTAATGCTTGGTGAGGCCGGTGGCTTTCAGGAGATCGCTCATGCCTCTACCTTCTCGTCAGCCGGCACGCCATTGATCAGCGGACGGTTGCACAGCGCATGGCCCAGATCGGCACCCTGACGCTTGGCGCCGCGGCGGCAACTGGCCACTGCAAACGAGCAGCGGGGCTCGAAGAGACATCCCGGTGGCCGGTCGAACTGGCCGGGCACGACGCCACGGATCGACGGCAGGTGGCCGCGTGCCGTGGCGCGCTCGGGCAGGGCCGAGAGAAGCGCTGCGGTATAGGGATGGTGAGGGTCGGCGAACAACGGATTGACGTTCTGCTCCTCGACCTTCTGCCCGGCATACTGCACCTGCACGCGATCGGCCATCTGCGCCACCACGCCCATGTCGTGGGTAATCAGCACCAGTGCCATGTTGTTGTCGGCGCAGAGTTCCTTCAGCAGATCGAGGATCTGCGCCTGGATGGTCACATCGAGCGCGGTGGTCGGCTCGTCGGCGATCAGCAGCTTCGGCCGGCAGGACGTTGCCATGGCGATCATCACGCGCTGGCTCATGCCACCCGAAAGCTGATGCGGGAACGTGCCGAGGCGCTTTTCCGGCGAGGGAATGCCCACGGCCTCCATCAGTTCGATGGCCCGCTTGCGCCGCGCCGAACGGTCGAGATCGGTGTGCTTTCTCAGCATTTCCGAAATCTGGAATTCGACGGTGAAGCACGGATTGAGGCTCGACATCGGCTCCTGGAAGATCATCGCGACCTCCCGGCCGATGATCGAGCGCTTGGCCCGCTTCGACATGGTCTTGAGGTCCTGGCCGTCGAAGCGCATGACGTCTGCGGTCACCGTGGCGGTGTCAGGCAGAAGCCCCATCAGCGCGAGCATCGACACCGATTTGCCGGAACCCGATTCTCCCACGATCGAGAGGATCTCGCGGGCGTCCACGGAGACATCGACACCATCCACCGCCCGGAACGGACCCGAGGCTGTGTCGAAGGTGACCGACAGGTTTCTAATTTCGAGAAGAGACATCGGATCAGCTCTTTTTCAGGCGCGGATCGAGCGCGTCACGCATGCCGTCGCCCATCAGATTGATGGCAAGAACGGTGACGAGGATCGCAAGACCCGGGAATGTGACAACCCACCAGGCGCGCAGGATGAACTCGCGCGCCTCGGCCAGCATCGTGCCCCACTCGGGTGTGGGCGGCTGTGCGCCCATGCCGAGGAAGCCCAGTGCCGCCGCATCGAGGATTGCATTGGAGAAGGAAAGCGTGGCCTGCACGATGAGCGGCGCCATGCAATTGGGCAGGATGGTGATGAACATCAGCCGGAAGACGCCGGCACCCGCCACACGCGACGAGATCACATATTCGCGGGTGCGCTCGGCCATCACCGATGCGCGGGTCAGGCGCACGAAATGCGGCTGCAGCACCAGTGCGATCGCCACCATGGCATTGAGCAGGCCAGGACCGAGAATGGCCACGAGCACCAATGCGAGCAGGAGCGAAGGGAAAGCCAAAATGACATCCATGATCCGCATGATCACCGTATCGACCCAGCCGCGCGCATAGCCGGCGATCAGGCCGACGAGAATGCCGACGCTCATGGCGAGCACGACGACGAAAAGGCCGATGAAGAGCGAGAACCGCGCACCGAAGATCAGCCGCGAGAGAATGTCGCGCCCCACCGCATCGGTACCGAGCACATAGGCCGAATTTCCGCCTTCCATCCAGAACGGCGGCACGAGGAAGGCGTCGCGGTTCTGGATGCTCGGATTGTGCGGCGCAATCAGCGGCGCGAAAACCGCCACGAGAACGACGATCGTGAAGACCACGAGGCCGATCACCGCGCCCTTGTTCTGGCTGAAATAGTACCAGAACTCACTCAGCCGTCCGCGACGGGCGGGGCCTACGGTTTCTTCAAGATGTTCGAGGTCTTCCTCGACGATCTGGGACGTATCGGTCATCGTCTGATCCTCGGATTGATAAGGCCGTAAACGAGATCGACCACGAGATTGACGAGCATGATCATGCCGGCGATGAGCAGAAGGCCGCCCTGGACGACCGAGTAGTCGCGCTTGAAGACGGAATCGACCATCCACTTGCCGATGCCCGGCCAGGAGAAAATGGTTTCGGTCAGGATTGCACCGGCAAGCAGCACACCCACCTGCAGGCCGATCGTCGTGACCACCGGAATGAGCGCGTTGCGCAGCGCGTGAAGCCCGATGACCCGCATCGGCGCAAGACCCTTGGACCGCGCCGTCCGGACATAGTCTTCGCTCAGCACCTCGAGCATTGCCGAACGGGTCTGCCGCGCAATCACCGCAAGCGGGATCGTGGCGAGAACGACGGTCGGCAGGATGAGATGGCTGACGGCCGACTTGAACGCTCCCGCCTGTCCGGACAGGAGTGAATCGATCAGCATGAACCCGGTAACCGGCTGGAAGAAGTAGAGAAGCGAGATGCGTCCCGACACCGGAGTCCATTGCAGGATGCCGGAGAACAGGATGATCAGCAGAAGACCCCACCAGAAGATCGGCATGGAATAGCCGACAAGCGCCACCCCCATGATCGACTGATCGAAGAACGAGCCGCGCCTGACGGCCGCGAATATCCCGGCGGGAATGCCGATGGCGGTGGCCAGGATGATGGCGCATATCGACAGTTCAAGAGTGGCCGGGAAGAGCGTCATGAACTCCTCGAGCACCGGCCGCTTGGTCACGATCGACGTACCGAAGTCACCCTGCAGGATATTGCCGAGATAATCGAAATACTGAACGACGATCGGCTTGTCGAAACCGTAGGTGGCCTGGAGCTGTTCGTAGCGCTCGGCAGAGACACCGCGCTCGCCGGCCAGCAGCGTGATGGGATCGCCCGGCAGGAGCCGGATGAAGGCGAATGCAATGATCGAGACCCCGATGAAGGTGGGGATCAGCAGACCAAGCTTTTGCAAAAGAAATCTGAGCATGGGGGATCAAAAGCAAACCGGGGGCGGAATTCGGCCGCCCCCGGCATGCCGCTTTCAAGCGGTTATTCGGAAATGTCGACGCCGGTGAACCAATGGCCGCCAAGCGGATCCATCTTGTAACCGGAAACCTTGTTGCTCATCGGCATGTAGACCACCGAATGGGCGATGGTTGCCCACGGGGCTTCGCGCTTGAAGACGACCTGGGCCTGTTCGTAGAGCTTCGTGCGCTCTTCCTGGGTACCGGTCTTCGCCTTCATGATGAGGTCGTTGAACTCCTTGTTGCACCACTGTGCATGGTTCGAACCGCCCACGGCGTCACATCCGAGACGCACGGCAAGGAAGTTGTCCGGGTCACCATTGTCGCCGGTCCAGCCGATAAGCACCGCGCCGTCGCGGTCAACCGCCTTCGACTTTTCGAGATACTCGCCCCATTCGTAGGAGACGATCTCGACAGTGACGCCGATCTTCGCGAAGTCTTCCTGCATCAGCTCGGCCATGCGGCGGGCGTTCGGGTTGTACGGACGCTGAACCGGCATGGCCCAGATCTTCATCGACAGGTTGGAGACGCCGGCGTCTTCGAGCATCTTCTTGGCGGCTTCCGGATCGTACGGATCGTCCTCGATGGAATCGTTGTAGCTCCACATTGTCGGCGGGATCGGGTTCTTGGCGATCTCGCCGGCACCCTGGTACACGGCGTCGAGAATGGCCTTCTTGTTGATGGCCATGTTGAGCGCCTTGCGGACTTCGACCTTGTCGAACGGAGCGATCGTCGCGTTATAGGCGAGGTAGCCGATATTGAGGCCTTCCTGCTGCATCACCTCGATAGAATCGTCATCCTTGAGAGCCTGGATGTCGGCCGGGTTCGGATAAGGCATGACGTGGCATTCGCCGACGGTCAGCTTCTGCTGGCGAACCGAAGCGTCGGTGGTGATGGCAAACACCAGATCGTCGATGGCTTCCTTGCCTGCCCAGTAGTCCGGATTGGCTTTGTAGCGGATCACGGCGTCGGGCTGGTAGGCGACGAACTGGAAGGGGCCGGTGCCGACGGGCTTCTGGTTGAGGTCCGATTCCGAACCCGCTTCAACCAGCTTGTCGGCATATTCCTTCGACATGATCGAGGCGAAGTCCATGGCGAGGTTTGCCAGGAACGGCGCTTCCGCGCGCTTGAGCTTGAACTTGACCGTCATGTCGTCGACCTTGTCGATCGACTCGATCAGGTCCGGCATCGACATGGCGTTGAAATATTCCCAGCTCGCGCCTTCGACATACGAATTGTAGGGGTTCTCGGCATCCATCTGCCGTTCGAACGAGAAGATCACGTCGTCGGCGTTCAGGTCACGCGACGGGGTGAAGAAATCGGTGCTGTGGAACTTCACGCCCGGGCGGAGATGGAAGGTGTACTCGGTGCCGTCCTCCGACACCTCGTAGCTCTCGGCCAGACCCGGCTGGGTCTCGGTGGTGCCGATCTTGAACTCGACCAGACGGTTGTAGACGGTCTTTGACGAGGCGTCGAACGTGGTGCCTGAGGTGTACAGTCCGGGATCGAAGCCTTCCGGCGATCCCTCGGAGCAGTAAACCAGTGTTTTGGCATAGGCACCGGTCGCAAGGACCGAGGCCAGCATCGTCGTCGCCAGCAGTGATCCGAATTTTTTCATAACATGTTCCCTTGAATTAGGTTTTTTTATCGTAGCCATACTACGTATCCGGAAGATCGTTCCTTGACCTTCGGCATGGTGGTGATCAAACGCCAATCACAACCCGAATGCAAGCCCCGATCGGAGGGTGGAATATAGCGGCGGACGACTTTTTTCAAGGGTCGAAAAAAGGGCGCCGCGAACGGCGCCCTTTCATTTTAGGAAAATCCTTAAAGCGCTGGACAAAAAGCGCTCAGACAGCCTGCTGAACGGCGCGCTTGCCCATGACCTTGATCAGATTGGCGCGATATTCCGCGCTTGCATGCATGTCCGACATGAGACCGGACGGATCGATCGAAATATTCTCGAGCGCGGCCGGCGTGAAATCGCCTGCCAGCGCGCGCTCCATGTCCGGGGACCGGAAGGCGCCGTCCGATCCGGCGCCTGCCACGCCCACACCGACCGAACCGTCGCTCCGCTTGCAGACGAAGACGCCGGTCATCGCATAGCGTGACGCAGGGTTGCGGAATTTCGAATATCCGGACTTGTCAGGCGCCGTGAATTCCACCGCCGTCACCATCTCTCTCTCGTCCAGCGCCGTCTCGAAGAGGCCGGTGAAGAAGTCCTCCGCCGCGAGCGAACGCGTATTGGTCCTGATCGTTGCCCCGAGCGCGAGGAGTGCCGACGGATAATCGGCCGCCGGGTCGTTATTGGCAATCGAGCCGCCGATCGTGCCCATGTGCCGCACCGCCGGATCGCCGATATGGCCGGCAAGATAGGTGAATCCCGGGCAAACGCCCTTGATCGCCTCGGAAGTGGCGATCTCCGAATGCGTGCAGGCCGCGCCGATCCGCACATTGCCGCCCTCGACGGTGATCCCCTTGAGCGCATCGATATGGCGCAGATCGATGAGGTCGCTGGGCGCGGCCAGCCGCTGTTTCATGGTCGGCAGCAATGTCTGCCCACCGGACAGATACTTCGCCTCCTCGGAGGCGAGCTTGGCGGCTTCATCCACCGATGTGGGCCGGTGATAGGTTGTCGCATACATCGTGGTGTTCTCCTTCTCAGCCCTGCAATGCGGCCCAGACCTTCTGCGGCGTTGCCGGCATGGTCAGGTCGTTGTTGCCGATGGCATCGGTTATAGCGTTCATCAGGGCCGGCGGGGAGCCGATGGCGCCTGCTTCCCCACAGCCCTTGATCCCCAGCGGGTTGCCCGGACAGACGGTCTCCGTGGTCGAGATGTTGAACGACGGCAGATCGTCTGCGCGCGGCATCGTGTAGTCCATGTAGCTCGCCGTCAGAAGCTGACCGGTCTCCGGATCATAGCTCGTGCCTTCCAACAGGGCCTGCCCGATGCCCTGCGCGATACCGCCATGGACCTGCCCTTCCACGATCATCGGGTTGATGATCTTTCCGAAGTCGTCGGCGGCGACGAACTGCACCACTTCGGTCTTTCCGGTTTCCGGATCGACTTCGACTTCGCAGATATAGCAGCCGGCGGGGAAGGTGAAGTTGGTGGGATCGTAGAAAGCCCCCTCCTTCAAGCCCGGCTCCATGCCTTCCGGAAGATTGTGAGCGGTGTAGGCGGCAAGCGCCATCTGGAACCAGGGTACCGACTTGTCGGTCCCCTTGACCTTGAGTTCGCCGCCCGAGATTTCGATGTCGCTCTCGTCGGCCTCCATGAGATGCGCGGCGATCTTCTTGGCCTTGGCCTCGACCTTGTCGAGCGCCTTGACGATCGCCGACATGCCCACCGCGCCTGAGCGCGAACCGTAGGTTCCCATGCCCATCTGCACCTTGTCGGTGTCGCCATGGACGATGGACACCTGGTCGATCGGCAGGCCGAACCGGTCATTGACCAATTGCGCGAATGTGGTCTCGTGCCCCTGGCCGTGGCTGTGCGACCCGGTGAGAACCTCGACGGTGCCCACCGCGTTGACGCGGACTTCGGCCGATTCCCACAGACCGACGCCCGCACCGAGCGAGCCGACCGCCTGCGACGGAGCGATGCCGCAGGCTTCGATGTAGCAGCTCATGCCGATCCCGCGCAGCTTGCCGCGCGATTTCGCCTCATCGCGCCGGGCCGGAAAGCCCCTGTAGTCGGCGGCCTTCATCGCGGCTTCCAGCGAAGCTTCGTAATCGCCCGCGTCGTAGCACATGATCACCGGCGTCTGGTACGGGAACTCCCGGATGAAGTTCTGCCGGCGCAGTTCCGCCGGCTCGACATTCAGTTCGCGCGCCGCCGTCTCGACGATGCGTTCGAGCAGATAGGTCGCTTCCGGCCGCCCGGCGCCGCGATAGGCATCGACCGGCGCGGTGTTGGTGTAGACCGTGCGCACATTGCCGTGGATCGCCGGGATCCTGTACTGGCCCGACAGCAGCGTCGCGTAGAGATAGGTCGGCACCGAGGACGAAAACAGCGACATGTAGGCGCCGAGATTGGCGATCGTGTCGACCTTGAGCGCGGTCATGTTGTTGTTTTCGTCGAACGCCAGTTCGACCTCGGTCACGTGGTCGCGGCCATGCGCATCGGAGAGGAAGGCTTCCGTGCGGTCCGAATTCCATTTGACCGGCACGCCGGTGCGCTTCGACGCCCACAGACACACGATCTCTTCGGGGTAAATATAGATCTTCGAGCCGAAACCGCCGCCCACGTCGGGCGCGATGACCCGGAGCTTGTTCTCGGGCGCAACATTGTAGAAGGCGCTCATCACCAGACGCGCCACATGCGGGTTCTGCGAGGTGGTGTAGCAGGTATAGTGATCCTCCGCCTCGTCGTAGATCCCGAGGGCCGCGCGCGGCTCCATCGGGTTCGGCACCAGACGGTTGTTGAGGATCTTCATCCTGGTCACATGGGCTGCGGATTTCAGCGCCTCCTCCACGGCAGCCGAATCGCCGATCTCCCAGTCGAAGATGAGATTGTTCTTGGCTTCCGGATGGAGCTGCGGCGCACCGTCCTGCATCGCCTTGACGGCGTCGGTCACGACCGGAAGTTCTTCGTAGTCCACCACCACGGCTTCAGCCGCATCGCGCGCCTGCGCCTTGGTGTCGGCGACCACGACAGCGACGGCATCACCGACATATCGGACCGTGTCCTGGGCCAGCGGACGCCAGGCGCCCATGTTCATCGGCGAGCCGTCCTTCGAGTGGATCATCCAGCCGCAGATGATGTTGCCGATACCGTCCTCGGTCAGTTGCTTGCCGTTGAGAATTCCGATCACGCCCGGCATCCTGGCCGCGGCAGAGGCGTCGATCGACTTGATCCTGGCGTGAGCGTAGGGGGAGCGCACGAAATGCGCATGCTTCATGCCGACGACCACCATGTCGTCGGTATAGCGGCCCTTGCCGGTGATGAAACGCTTGTCTTCCTTGCGCGCCACGCGGGCGCCAATGCCTTCAACTCCCATGGGTATCTCCTCCCGTTGGGGTGAGCGAATGGCGAGTGGCGATGGACGAACAGGGGTGAACCGTTCGCTTCATTCGCCCTGTCCCCTATCCGCTTCTCCTTCCCTGTTTGCTAGTCCCTGCTCGCTACCCGCTCGCTACTCGGCAGCCACCTTCGATCCGCTGCCCATCTCCTCCGCGGCAGCAAGGATCGCCTTGACGATGTTGTGGTAGCCGGTGCAGCGGCAGATATTGCCGTCGAGCTCGGAGCGCACCGTGTGCTCGTCGAGCTTGCCGTCGTGGCGACGGATCATGTCGACCGCCGTCATGATCATGCCCGGAGTGCAGAAACCGCACTGCAGGCCGTGATGCTCGCGGAAGGCTGCCTGAACCGGATGGAGTTCACCGCCGGAGGCAAGTCCTTCGATGGTGGTGACTTCGGACCCGTTGGCCTGGGCGGCGAGCATGGTGCAGGACTTGACCGCCTTGCCATCGACATGGACCACACAGGCCCCGCACTGGGAGGTGTCGCACCCGACATGGGTGCCCGTGAGACCCTGGTTCTCGCGAATGAACTGGACGAGAAGCGTCCGGTCCTCGCACGTCCCGCTGACAGTGCGACCATTCACGGTCATCGTGATTTCCGCCATCGAATACCTCCCTATTCTGTCTGGCCTTTCGGCTCTTGCTTGTCCGGTCGAGCCGGACGTCGAGCCGTTTCGCCCATACTGTGAACAAGCATGTCAAAAACTGCAAGCGGCAGATTTCAAGTAAGTTTCGTCTTACCGAATGCGAAGAACCGGCCGGCCCGCGTCAGGGTTCAGCGCGAAAGCTCGCGCGTGGCCGCCTCCAGCCCCTTGAGCGTCATCGGATACATGCGGTCGGACAGGATCTGCCGGATCATCTGGGTCGACTGGGTATATTGCCAATGCTGTTCGGGCGCAGGATTGAGCCATGCGACCTTCGGGAAATGCGCCAGCATCCGGTCGAGCCAGACCGCGCCGGCCTCCTCGTTCCAGTGCTCCACCGAACCGCCCTTCATGGCGATCTCATAGGGGCTCATCGCCGCGTCGCCGACGAAGATCACCCGATAGTCCGACCCGTAGGTGCGGATGAGATCGAAAGTCGGGAACGTCTCCTGACGCCGCCGGCGATTGTCCCGCCAGACCGTCTCGTAGAGACAGTTGTGAAAATAGAAATACTCCATGTGCCTGAACTCGGCCCGGGCGGCGGAAAACATCTCCTCCACCACCCGGATGTGATCGTCCATCGAGCCGCCGATATCGAAGAACATGAGAAGCTTGACGGCGTTGCGTCGCTCTGGCCGCGTCTTCACGTCGAGCCAGCCATGCTCGGCGGTCGAGCGGATGGTGCCGGCGAGATCGAGCTCGTCCTGCGCGCCTTCCCGCACCCAGCGCCGCAACCGCTTGAGCGCAACCTTGATGTTGCGGGTGCAGAGCTCGACGCTGTCGTCGAGGTTCTTGAATTCACGCTTGTCCCAGACCTTGACCGCGCGCCGATGACGGCTTTGCTCCTGGCCGATCCGCACGTCTTCGGGATTGTAGCCGTAAGCGCCGAAAGGCGAGGTGCCGGCCGTGCCGATCCATTTCGACCCGCCCTGGTGCCGCTTCTGCTGCTCCTCGAGCCGCTCCTTCAGCGTCTCCATGAGTTTCTCGAAGCCACCGAGACTTTCGACGAGCTTCTTCTCCTCATCCGTCAGATGTTTCTCGGCAAGCCGGCGCAGCCATTCCTCGGGCAGCGCGCGCGGATCCGCCCCGTCGCCGGACACCGCCTCGAGACCGCGGAAATAATGCGAGAAGACGCGGTCGTAGCGGTCGATGAAACGCTCGTCCTTCACGAGCGCCGAACGGGCGAGGAAGTAGAAGCCCTCCACGTCATAAAGCGCCATGCCGTCATCGAGCGCCTCGATCAGCGTGAGATATTCGCGCAGCGAGACCGGGATACCGGCGGCCTTGAGTTCGAGGAAGAAAGGCAAAAACATGGGAGGGAAACTAGCGCTTGAGCGGCGCGCCCGCCAGCCCCACGCTCAAATCCTGCCCGCCACGCTCAAATCCTGTTCGAGGACGCGGCGGGACCGGGGAACGGATGATATCCGGGGCCGACCGTCAGCGGCTGATCCGGCACGACGTCGTCGCTCATCCGCGCCGCATAGCTTTTCTCCGCCGAGAAGAGAACCTCCGTCCGGGTCCGGTCATAGAGCGTGATCGATACGTGATAAGGCTGGTGGGCGACGACGCCGTGCACCGGGGGCGAGCGCATCCCGTAGCGGCTGGTGCGGGCAGTGACCCGCTTCTCGACGACCAGCGGTGGTCCGCCTCCGGGATCTTCGAATTCGGCGACCAGCAGGGAGCCGTTGGAGACCGGCCTGACGACCATCGCCGTGAAGCCGTAGAACACTTCGGCGACACGATAATTGTAGATGAACCCGCCGCCGGCGATGATGATGGCCGGCTTTTTCGTCGGGTCGTCCCGCGTCGCCCAGCCCATGGCGAAGGCGAGCGCCGCGACCAGCACCATCCCGATGCCGATCATCTCGGCGGTCCTGTCTTCCCTGTATGCCATTGCGCAGGACTCCGGCTGAAGAGAGAATTCAGCATAGCGCAGTTCAGCCAGCGAAGAAATACGGCGCTAGGGGCGGTTGTACTTGATGAAGGGCGTGAGCTTGCCGATGCGATCATAGAGCCTGCGGCCGGCTTCGTTGAACTCCTGCGTCATCCAGTAGACGCCCGGCGCGCCTTCATCATCGGCAGCCCTGTACACCGCTTCGATCAGTGCCCGGCCGATGCCCTGCCCGCGCATGTCCGGATCGGCATAGAGATCCTGCAGGTAGCAGACATTCTCGACCTTCCAGCAGTGCCGGTGGAACAGGAAATGAACGAGTCCCACCGGATTGCCGTCAACCTCAGCGAGGTAGCCGCGATACTCGTTGTCGACACCGGCATTGCCCTTGAGCAAGCGTCCGAACGTCGTTTGATAGACCTCTTCCGACACTTCGGATTCGTAGAATTCGAGGTAGCCGGTCCAGAGCCTGCGCCATTCGCTCTCGTCATCGGCCCCTATCGGGCGGATTGTCACGTCGGTCATACCCTCGCCTCTCCTTCCGCCGCGTGCCTGTCCTCGCCCACGTCGACGAGATCGAACGGCGTGGTCTGGTAGACCTGGTTGATCCAGTTGCCGAAAAGCAGGAAGGCGTGGCTGCGCCAGCGGTTGAGCGGCTTGCGCTCGGGATCGTCGGAGGGGAAGTAGTTCTTCGGAACCCTGATCGGCTTGCCCGCCTGCACGTCCCGGAAATACTCGTCCGCAAGCGTGCCGGAATCATACTCGATGTGATTGAAGATATAGAGCCGGTTGGCGAATTTCTCGTGCAGCAGGCAAATGCCGGTCTCTTCCGATTCCATCAGCACGTCGAGGTTAGACGGCAGGTCGTCGCGGCGCACTTCCGTCCAGCGCGAGACCGAAACCTGAAAGTCGTCAGAAAAACCCGAGAGATAGGGCGAGGCCGGCGCGAGATTGCTGTGCCGGAACACGCCGAACGCCTTCTCCGGCAATTCGTATTTCGGCACCTTGTGAAAATGCCAGGCGGCCGCCATCGCGCCCCAGCAGACGAAGAACGATGAATGGACATGGGTCGTCGTCCAGTCGAGAATCTGCTCCATCTCCGACCAGTAGCCGACTTCCTCGAAGGGAAGTTTCTCGACAGGGGCACCGGTGATGATGAAGCCGTCGAACTTGCGATCCTTGATCTCGTCCCAGGTGTTGTAGAAGTTGAACAGATGCTCCTCGGAGGTGTTCTTCGCCTGGTGCGAGCCGATCCGCACGAGTGTCAGCTCCACCTGCAGCGGCGACGACCCGACCAGGCGGGCGATCTGCGACTCGGTGACGATCTTGTTCGGCATGAGGTTGAGAAGGCCGATCTGGAGGGGACGGATATCCTGCCGGATAGCGGCAGATTCATCCATGATCTGGATGCCTTCGCGCACGAGCACGTCGCGGGCTGGCAAACCATCGGGGATCCTGATCGGCATCGGCTTTTCACTCCATCTGCTGCCGGCCGTATTCGTCTTCCGAACTGGCTTCCGGTGCGATGGGTAACTGCCCACGGCCCTTTAGCGAGTTGTTTAACGTGGCTGCAAGCCGGCCGGCCAAATCACCACAGTGGAATGCAGATAATCCTTTGCCGCCGGGCGGTCAAGAAAGCTACTCGGCGGCGGTGGCAAGCGCGGCGGCGGAACTATCGTCCTTTATGGCGATCTCGAAGCGGTAGCCGTCCCGGGTGCCACCGAAACGCGGCGTCGCTCCCAATTGCCGCGCCATCGACATGATCACACGGTTGCCGAGCCCTTCCGTGGTTGCGTTGTCGTTTTCACCCGTACCGGTTCCGTTGTCGCTGAGAACGATCTTGTAGTCGGGACCTTCCTGGCGGCCGATGACCTGGACGAGGCCGTTGGCGCGGCCCTGGAACGCATGCTTGAAGGAGTTGGTGACGAATTCGTTGAAGATGACCGAGAAGGCCGTCGCCCGCTGGGGCTGGACCCTGATCGGCTCCATTTCGACTTCCAGCGAAACTCCCGCCGGCGCGGTCTGCCGCAAGAGGTTGCTTAGCCGTTCCGCAAGCTGCGGAAGCGAGACCTGACCATGCTCGGAGGCCAGGTAGAGTTCCTGGTGCAGCGCACTGATGGCATTGATGCGTGCGGCAGCCGCTTCCAGCACCTTCTTCGCTTCAGGGCTGGCTTCCCGGCGCATCTGCATGGTGATGAACGACGTGACCATGGCGAGAGAGTTCTTCACCCGGTGATCGACCTCGCGCGCGAGCAGATCGCGCTCGGCAAGCGACTCCTCGAGTTCCCGGCGGATGGTGATCTCCGTCTTGAGCCGGCGACGCAGTTCCAGCTGCGCCATCACCTGATCCCCCAGGACACGGAGGGCGAACTTCTGGTCCTCATCGAGTTCGCGCGGCTTGTGGTCGAGGACGCAGAGCATGCCGAGCGGCAACCCGTCATCGCTGACCAGTGGAGCGCCGGCGTAAAATCGCACCGGACTTTCCGCAGCCGTCACGATGTCCATATCCGCGGTACGCGCGTCCTTGGTCGTGTCGCTGATCTCGAAAATGCCGTCCATGCCCATGCCATGGGCGCAGATGGAGTTTTCGAGCCCCGTCTCGCTGTCGGGAAAACCGGTCTTCGCCTTGAACCACTGCCGGTCGCGGTCCACCAGCGAGACGAGCGAGACCGGCGCGCCGGTGATCTTGGAGGCAAGCGCGACGAGATTGTCGAACTCGCTTTCCTGCAAGGTGTCCAGAATGTCGTAATCGGCAAGCCGCTCGAGACGTTCGTCCTCGCGGGGGTGGAGATCAGCCTTCAATGCGCAGTCCTATCAAGATGGGTACTCACAATACGCCTCAATCGGCAGCGCATCGGCAAGGTTCTGTATTTCGGTAACTAGGAAACGGTAGCGCATTATCCACCCCGCTGTCGCGCCAGAAATGCGAGCCTCTCGAACAGATGGACGTCCTGCTCGTTTTTCAGAAGCGCGCCATGGAGCCGGGGAAGCGCATTCTTTACGTCGCCGCGCAGGTCCTCGGGGGCGACATCGTCGGCGACCAGCAACCGGATCCAGTCGAGGACCTCCGAGGTCGAAGGCCGCTTTTTCAGCCCCGCCGTTTCCCTGATCTCGTAGAACTGCGTCAGCGCCGCGCTGACCAGCGCCTTCTTGATACCCGGATAATGAACGTCGACGATCTTCTGCAGCGTCTCCATCTCGGGGAAGCGGATATAATGGAAGAAGCAGCGGCGCAGGAAGGCATCCGGCAATTCCTTCTCGTTGTTGGAGGTGATGATGACGATCGGCCGCTGCCTCGCTCTCACCATTTCGCCCGTCTCGTAGACGTGAAACTCCATCCGGTCGAGTTCTTGCAGCAGATCGTTCGGAAACTCGATATCGGCCTTGTCGATCTCGTCGATCAGCAGGACGACTTTCCTGTCGGCATCGAACGCTTCCCATAACTTGCCGCGGCGGATGTAATTGGAGATGTCGTTGACGCGCTCGTCGCCGAGCTGGCTGTCGCGCAGCCGGTTGACGGCGTCATATTCGTAAAGCCCCTGCTGCGCCTTGGTGGTCGACTTGATCGACCACTCGATCAGGTCCAGACCGAGGGAGCCTGCAACCTGCCGTGCCAGCTCCGTCTTGCCGGTACCGGGCTCGCCCTTGACGAGGAGCGGACGCTCGAGGCGGATCGCGGCGTTGACCGCGATCGTGAGGTCCTTGTCGGCGACGTAACTCTCGGTACCTTCGAATTTCATGCTCGGCATCCCCTTGTGTCCCTCCCTGCACACCACAAACCCGCACTGCACGCAAGGAGTTCCGGCCGGACGGCGATATTGCGCCAGATCAAGGCGCGCCGCGCGGTGCGATCTCATCATTTGTCTGGAGCAACAGGACCATCGGAGGATACGATGTCTCTCTACCACATTCGCCTTGAAATGGCCCGCAACAAGCAGTTTCCGGACGGCAATCCCGCCCGCGGCTACGACATTGTGGCGCCCCTCGATGCCGCGCGCCATCTCGACCGGGAGGCATGGAAGAAAGCGCCCGGTTCGGCGACCGTGACACGCTTCTGGGACGGTGAACGGGCCGCGCTCGGTCTCCTCGTCTGGCACAGGAAGGGCGGCTGGGCCTTCGACTACGAACCCGGAACCGACGAGGACGACGAATCCGGCTTCCGTTTCGCCGACCATGAATTCGCGCCGGGCGAATATGTCTCGGTCCGCGACCATGGCGCGGACGAGTTGCACACCTTCGTGGTGAGATCGGTCACGCCCGCCTGACGGGTCGCGCGATATCCATGCGGCTCAGGACTCGATTTCCTCGCGCAGGATTTCGAGTTCGAGCCATTCGCTTTCCATCGCCTCATGCTCGGCCCGGCTGGCCTCGAGGGTCTTGGCAAGCTTGGCGAAACCGTCGGGATCGCGGGCAAAGAGCTGCGGATCCGCCATCTTGCGCTCGATCTCGGCGATCTTCGTCTCTGCCTCCGCAATGCGGCCCGGCAGCGTTTCGAGCGCGAATTTCTGCTTGTAGGACAGCTTCTTCGAGCCCGAGCCCGGCGACGGCTTGTCACTACTGCCGCTCTCAGCGGATTTCTTCGACTTCGCCGCTTCGTTTGCGGCCTTTTCGGCTTTCGCCTCGTCACGGCGCTGCGCCAGCATGTCGGTGTAGCCGCCGGCATAGACGATCCAGCGACCGTCCGGGTTGATCGTATCGGCGGGCGCGATGGTGACCGCTGCCGTCCGGTCGAGGAAGTCACGATCGTGGCTGACCAGAAGAACGGTGCCGGCATAGCCTGTCACGATCTCCTCGAGCAGATCGAGCGTTTCCATGTCGAGATCGTTGGTCGGTTCGTCGAGGATCAGCAGGTTCGAGGGCTTGGCGAGAATGCGGGCCAGGACCAGCCGCGCCTTCTCGCCACCGGAAAGGTTGCGGATCGGCGTGCGCGCCTGTTCGGGCGCGAAGAGGAAATCCTTCATGTAGCCGGTCACATGCTTCTGCTCGCCGTTGACCAGGAGGTTCTCTCCGCGACCGTCTGTCAGATAATGCGCCAACGTATCGTCCGGATCGAGGGCTGCGCGCTTCTGGTCGAGCCGGGCAATCTCCAGATTGGTGCCGAGCTTGACGAAACCCGCATCCGGCGCGAGTTCGCCGGTCAGCATCTTGAGAAGCGTGGTCTTGCCTGCCCCGTTGGGCCCGACGAAGCCGATACATTCGCCGCGATGGATCCTGAGCGAAAAATCGCGCACGATCGGGCGGCTCTCATAGGTCTTGGCAATCCCTTCCGCTTCGACCACCAGCTTGCCGGAATCGCGCGCCTCGCTCACCTGCACGCTGGCGCGTCCCTGCGGACCGCGATGCTCGCGGTGCTCCTTCCTCAGCGCATGCAGTTCGCCGAGACGGCGCACATTGCGCTTGCGGCGGGCGGTCACGCCATAGCGCAGCCAGTGCTCCTCGCGCTCGATCTGGCGGCCGAGCTTGTGCTGCTCGGTGGCCTCGGCTTCCAGAACCTCGTCGCGCCAGGCCTCGAAATGGGAGAAGTCCTTCTCCAGACGCTGCGCCCGTCCGCGGTCGAGCCAGAGGGTGACGCGGCTCACGCGCTCGAGGAAACGACGGTCGTGGGAAATCACCAGGACCGCGCTTTTCATGCGGCGGATTTCCTCTTCCAGCCATTCGATGGCGGGAAGATCGAGATGGTTGGTCGGTTCGTCCAGAAGCAGGATATCCGGATCGGGCGCCAGCGCACGAGCCAGGGCGGCCCGACGCGCCTCCCCGCCTGACAGGGAAGCGGGATCCTCTTCACCGGTCAGTCCCAACTGATCGAGCAGATAGGTCACACGGTGCAGATCGTCGGCGGGGCCCAGACCGGCCTCCGCATAGGCACGCACCGTCTCGAACCCGTCGAAATCGGGCGACTGCGAGAGATAGCGCACGGTCGAGGAAGGGTGCCGGAAGATCTCGCCCGACTGCGGCTCGACCTGTCCGGCCGCAATCTTCAAAAGCGTCGATTTGCCCGAGCCGTTGCGCCCGACGAGACAGATCCGGTCGCCCGGTTCGACCTGCAGGTCAACGCCGTCGAGCAACGGCGTACCGCCGAAGGACAGCGAAACATCTTCGAGTTTGAGAATGGGCGGCGCCATGTCAGCTCCCGGAAAAATCATGCGGACGGGCAATGAGAAGCCCACGTCCGGAGTTGAGGCCCACGGTCACGGGGCCCTCTGCGATATTGGACAGGGTGCGCGAACTGCCGAAGGCCATGTCCAGGCCGTCGAGAGGATAGCGCGCGTTCTCGATCACGACGCCTTCGAGATCGGAGAACGGCAGGATCGAGAACAGCGCCCCCTTGGGTAGGTCGATAGTGAAACGCCCCGACAGAACCGGTACTGCCTCTTCATCGCCGGAGGTCAGGACGATGTTCAGCCCGCGCTCGGCCAGCGCGACCGCCTTGATCATGTGCAGTCCGGCGTGATCGGTCCGCTCCCCTTCCAGCGCTCCCACGAGGACGAGTTTCCGAGCGCCGCGCTCGAGCGCCGCCTCGATGGCGAGTTCACCGTCGGTGTAGTTCTTTTCCGCCGGATGGACCTGTCGTTCGACGTTTGGCCAGGCCTCGTGATCGCTCTGAACTGCGGAATCGAAATCCCCCATCCACAGCTCGGGCGTCAGCCCCAGAGCCGTGGCATGGCGGATGCCGCTGTCGGCGGCGATGACGCGGGCGCCGTCGACGAGCGCGCGCACGCGGTCATCGACCGAAAGCGCGCCGCCGAGAAGGATTGCGAAAGTGGTCGTCATGGGCTGACGCACATAGCAGGTTTTGCGCCCCTTGCCAGAGGTCGCCATGCAAACTATGTCTGGAATTGCTCTAACGGGGTGCCCGGCGTCAGCCGGGCTGAGAGGCGCAGCCAACCCGAAGAACCTGATCCGGTTAGCACCGGCGGAGGGATTAGAAGCCAGCGTCCTGCGCCTTCTTCCCTTTCACGACGAACCAGAGGAGGCGCGCCATGCGTTTCAGGACATTCTTTGCTTCACTCGCCCTGCCGCTCGCTGCGACAGTTTCGCTGACGTCCGTTGCGGCACAGGCCGCCGGCAAGACGCTCACAGTCTACACCTATGAGAGTTTCATTGCCGAATGGGGACCCGGCCCGCTCGTCAAGGAAGCCTTCGAGAAGGAATGCGACTGCACATTGAACTGGGTCGGCGTCGAGGACGGCGTTGCGCTCCTGAACCGCGTAAAGCTCGAAGGCGACAGTGCCGAAGCCGGTGTCGTGCTCGGGCTCGACACCAACCTCGTCGCAGAAGCCAAGGCCACCGGCCTTTTCGAGCCGCACGACATCGACACCGCTGCCGTCGACGTGCCCGGCGGTTTTTCCGACGACACCTTCGTCCCCTTCGATTACGGCTATTTCGCCGTGGTCTACGACACGCAGACGATCGACACACCGCCCGCAAGCCTCAAGGAACTGGTCGAGGGCGATCCGGCGCAGAAGATCGTTATCGAGGATCCCCGGACATCGACACCGGGTCTCGGTCTGCTTCTCTGGATGAAGACGGTCTATGGCGATGGCGCCGCCGATGCCTGGGAAAAGCTCAATGACCGCATTTTGACGGTCACCCCCGGATGGTCGGAAGCCTATGGCCTCTTCACCAATGGCGAGGCACCGATGGTGCTCTCCTACACGACCTCGCCGGCCTACCACATGGTGGCCGAGGACAGCGACCGCTATCAGGCGGCCTCCTTCTCCGAAGGTCACTACATGCAGATCGAGGTTGCCGGCATCCTCAAGACCGCACCGGAAAAAGACCTTGCCCGCGAGTTCATGGCCTTCATGACCAGCCCTGCATTCCAGGACGCGATCCCAACGCATAACTGGATGCTTCCGGCCGCAGCGATCGACATGGAACTGCCCGAAGCCTTCGACAAGCTCGTCGTCCCTGAAACCAGCCTTCTTTTCCCGCCGGAAGACGTGGCCGACAACCGCAAGGCATGGATCGACGAGTGGATCGCGGCGATGAGCCGCTGACCGGTCCTTCATGACCACAGCCCATCTCACCCGCGCGGAAGCCCGCGCCGCCGGTTTCGGCGGCGTGGCGGCAATCGCATTGGTGGGACTTGGCATAGCCGTTCCGGTGGCGGCGCTTCTGGTTCTCGGCGCCGATACCCCGCCGGATTTCAGCGTGGACGCCTATCTCTGGCGGATTACCCGCTTCACGCTCTGGCAAGCGGCTCTTTCGACTGCGCTGTCGATCCTGTTCGCCATTCCGCTGGCCCGCGCACTGGCCCGCCGCCCCCGCTTCCCCGGGCGCATATGGATCCTGAGGCTCTTTGCCGTCCCGCTCGGCCTGCCGCCTCTGGTAGCCGCCCTCGGACTTCTTTCGGTCTGGGGAAACAACGGCTTCATCAACCGCATGCTCGGCGAGATCTTCGGCACCGCGCCGCTTTCCATCTACGGGCTTTCGGGCATCCTCATTGCCCATGTGTTCTTCAACCTTCCGCTTGCCGCCAGGCTCATGCTGATGGGGCTCGAGCGCCAGCCGCAGGAATACTGGAAGAACGCCGCCATTCTCGGCATGGGCGGCTGGACCGTCTTCCGGCTGATCGAATGGCCGGCGGTGGCGCGTCCCGCAGCCGGAGCGGCCGGCCTCGTCTTCATGCTGTGCGTGACGTCGTTCACACTGGTGCTGATCCTCGGCGGCGGCCCCGGCGCGACCACGCTCGAGGTCGCGATCTTCCAGGCCTTGCGCTTCGACTTCGACCCGCCCCGCGCCATCTGGCTCGCCGTCATCCAGATCGTGCTGACCTCGCTCGCCCTTCTGCTGCTGCGGCTGATCGGCGGCGAGGACGAACGCTCGCAGCTTCTCGCAATTGGCAATGATCGCCTCGATGCGACCGGCAGGCTCGGCAAATCCCTCGATATCGTCCTGATCGCGGCGGGCGCGGCTTTCGTCTTCGCGCCCATGGCCGCCACGCTCGTGTCCGGCCTGTCGGCGGATTTCTCCCGCCTGATCTTCCGCCCGGCGCTCTGGCAGGCGATTGCGACCAGCCTCGGCATCGCGGCCTCCGCGGCCGTTCTGTCGATCCTCGTCGCGCTGTTGCTGATCCGCGCCCGCTTTGCAGCCCCCGATCGTCCGACGGCAGGCAAGCTTGCGGTCGACACTCTTGCAGGCGCCACCGGCTCGCTGGTGCTTCTCGTCCCGCCAGTGGTGATGGGGGCCGGCTGGTTTCTTCTCCTGCGCGGCGGACGCTCCTCGATGCTGGCGCCGCTCGCCATCATTGTCACGATCAACGCCATGATGGCGCTGCCCTTCGTCATGCGCGTGCTGGAGACCGCCTATCGCGCTGTCCTCAACCGCAACGGCAGGCTGGCGCTCTCGCTCGGCGTCACCGGCTGGAACCGGATCCGCCGCGTCGACCTGCCCGCACTTGCAAGGCCTTTGCGCGCCGCCCTGGCCTTCGCCATGGCCCTCTCGCTCGGCGATCTCGGGGCCATCGCGCTCTTCGGCAACGAAGACCTCGCCACCCTGCCCTGGCTATTATACCAGTCGATGGGCAGCTACCGGACGACCGATGCCGCCGGTCTCGCCCTCATTCTCGGAGTTCTTTGCGTGACCCTGATGATCATTGCCGACCGGTCGCCTGCCGAAACCCGCGAGAACCGCCGATGAAGCCGGCCATCGACATGCGCAAGGTCGAGCGAAAGCTCGGCGACAGGCAGATGGCCTTCGATTTTTCACGCCCGCGCGGTTCGATCACCGCGATCCTCGGCCCATCCGGATCCGGCAAATCGACACTGCTGAACCTGATCGCAGGCTTCCTGGCGCCCGACCGCGGGCAAGTGCTCATCGACGGAACCGATGTCAGCCATCTGCCACCCGGCGAACGCGGCGTCTCGATGGTCTTTCAGGACAACAACCTCTTCGCCCATCTCGATATAGCCACGAATATCGGCCTCGGTCTCGATCCGGCCCTGAAGCTCGACGGCACGCAGAAGGATCGCGTCGCGGCTTCGCTCGAAAGGGTGGGGCTCGCGGGCTACGAGAAACGTCTTCCGGGCACCCTGTCGGGCGGCGAACGCCAGCGGGTCGCCCTGGCGCGCGCCTTCGCCCGCGCCCGCCCCGTGCTGCTGCTCGACGAACCCTTTGACGGGCTTGGACCCGGCCTCGCCGCGGACATGATCTCCCTGATGCTGGAAATTCGCGCCGATGTCGATGCCACCGTTATGATGGTGACCCACGATCCGCGCGAGGCCGAGAGCGCTGCCGACCAAGTGCTTTTCATCGACCAGGGAAGGATAGCCGCCGACGGCCCCATGAGCGGCTTCTTCGAGCGCTCCGACCTGCCTGCGCTCAGCGCCTATCTGCGTGGACGACCCGAGGCTTAGTCCCCGATGCACCGCCATATTTTGGACGCGCTGAGCTGGCAATTGATAGCTGGCACACGCCGATGAATCAGGTTAATCAATGCAACCAATGCCCTGCGCGGCGGTTGACGGTCCACGACCACGGACCGGATCGACGTCCAAGCAGGCCCCCTCACCAGCCGGAAGCCATCCGGCTGAACGCGAATTCGGAGTGTATGCCGAAGATTTTCCATCAGGACAGAGCTTTGACCCGGAGTGCCGCTGCGCAGGACCGGATGCATTCGCTTGCTTCGACGGCATCCTCACGCCTCCGACTGCCGCGGAAGGCGTTCCCGGTCCTCACTGCGCTCCTGCTTGCGGGTTGCCAGACACTCGGTGTCGACGTCTACAATCCCGACGTCAGGCCCTCCGCCCAGCCGCAGACGGCGGAAAACGCCGCCAGTTCAGACCCGCGCAGCCGCATCGGTGCCACAGAGCATCCGCGGATCGTCGCGAGCTATGGCGGCGAGTACCGCGATCAGCGCACGGAGAAACTGCTCGCCCGCATCATCGGCAAGCTGACACTGGTGTCGGAAAACCCGAAACAGTCCTATCGCGTCACGGTTCTCAATTCGCCTGCCGTCAACGCCTTCGCGCTGCCCGGCGGTTATGTCTATGTGACGCGCGGACTTCTCGCGCTTGCCAATGACGCCTCGGAAGTCGCCGCGGTCATCGCCCACGAGATGGGCCACGTCACCGCCAATCACGGTATCGAACGCCGTCAGCGCGAACGCGAGGCAGCCCTTGCCGAACGTATGGCGGAGACCTCCATTTCCGGTGGCCTTGCCGCCAAGCAGGAAGTGGCCCAGAGCAAGCTGAAGCTCGCGGCATTCTCGCGAAACCAGGAACTGGAAGCCGATGCCATCGGCATCCGCATGCTCGGCGAAGCGGGTTATGATCCCTATGCTGCGTCCCGTTTCCTGGAATCGATGGAAGCCTACGGCCGCTATACCTCGGTGGACCCCGATTCCGACCAGAGCCTCGACTTTCTCTCCAGCCATCCGAACGCCCCTCAGCGCGTCGAGCTTGCCAAGCAGCACGCCCGCGCATTCGGCGCCGACGGCTCGGTGGATCCCGGTCGCGATTTCTATCTCGAGGGCATCGATGGCCTTCTGTATGGCGACAGCCCGCAGGAAGGCTATGTGCGGGGCGATACATTCCTGCATCCCACGCTCGGCATTAGCTTCGAGGTGCCTGAAAGTTTCCGCATCGACAACAAGGCCGACGCCGTCATGGCAACCGGCCCGAACGACCTCGCCGTCCGTTTCGACGGCGTGAGCGAGAACTCGCGGCGGTCGCTGTCGGATTACATGGCGAGCGGCTGGGTGACGGGCCTCATTCCGGGCTCGATCCGCGAAACCCGGATTGCGGGCTTCCCGGCAGCGATCGCGCGCGCGCGCGCCGACCGCTGGGATTTCGATGTAACCGTGATCAAGGTCGATGACCGCATCTATCGCTTCCTCACCGCGGCACCGCTCGATTCACCGGATCTCGAGCCGACGGCGCAGAAGCTCCGCTCCTCCTTCCGCAAGCTGTCGGCCGGCGAAGCCCGCGCCCTGCAGCCTCTGCGCATCCGCGTGGTCGCGGCCAAGCCGGAGGATTCCATCACGACGCTGTCCGGCAGGATGCGCGGCACCGACCGCAAGGTCGACCTCTTCAAGCTGCTCAACTCGATCGGCCCTGGGGATTCCGTCATTACCGGCAATCGCTACAAGATCGTCACCGATCAGTAGGCCGAAGGCCCGATACGCGCGAGTTCCGGAACGAAAAACGGCGCCTCAGGGCGCCGTTTCTACTTCCGCATGGCGTAAAAGTCAGAGCGTCGCGATTTCCGGCGTTTCACGTTCCAGCGCCGTTTTCAGCTTTTCAAGCGCCCGGTTTTCGATCTGGCGCACCCGCTCCTTGGAAATACCCAGCGACTGCCCGAGGGATTCGAGCGTTGCGCTGTCTTCCGACAAACGCCGTTCGTTGATGATCCTCAGTTCGCGCGGATTGAGCGCCTTGAGCGCATCGCCGAGCCACACGTTTCGGCGCTCCTCGTCGATCATGGTGGACACCTGCTCGTCGGGCAGCGGCTCCTCGCTTTCGAGAAACTCCACGCGATCGGCTGACGAACCGTCCTCGGTGCCGCCGACGGGAGCGTTCAGCGATGTATCGGAGCCCGAGAGCCGCGCATCCATGATAGCGACGTCCTTTGCATGAACGCCGAGGGCGTCCGCAATTTTCGAATGAAGCGCGCTGTCGGTGAGATTGTCCTGTCCCTGGGAGAGCCGCGCGCGCAGCCGGCGCAGGTTGAAGAACAGCGCCTTCTGTGCCGAACTGGTGCCGCCGCGGACGATCGACCAGTTGCGGAGAATGAAGTCCTGGATCGAGGCCCGGATCCACCAGCTGGCATAGGTGGAAAAACGCACGTCGCGTTCCGGATCGAACCTTGCCGCCGCCTCCAGCAGCCCTACATGACCCTCCTGAATGAGGTCGTTCATCGGAAGCCCGAAGTTCTTGAACTTGGCGGCCATCGAGATGACGAGACGCATATGGGCCATTGTGATCTTGTGGAGAGCCACCTGATCCTGATCGTCGCGCCAGCGGAGGGCGAGATCGTGTTCCTCGCCGCGCTCCAGATAGGGGGCCGCCATTGCCGCGCGCACCATTTGCCGATCTGCTGACACCAAATTCATCTCGTATCTCCTCATTCAGCTGGCGGCGGCGAATGTCTGCCGTCGGAACCGGGATGACCGCGATGAAATTGTTTCGTGAGAGCCCTTTCGGAGCCCATGAAAAGAACCGGCGGTCGCTCCGGCAATAAGTGCGCAACGCGCAGATGCCGGCTTGGTTCCCAATTTTCCGCAGAATGGAACCGCGGCGTGCGAAACGACGCGGCAGGACCCACATGCGTGGCCTGAACTCGGGCGGCCTCCGGCGGATAGCGGGATGGTTCGAAACGTGCCTTGCACGTCATCGCGAAACGAAAAAACCCGGTCGCAAGGACCGGGTTTTCATGAAGCTCGCAGAACGGAGGAAGCCTGAAATCAGGCAGCTTCTTCCTGCTTGTCGTCACCATCGTCATTGGCCTTGCCGCGCTTGGGAGCCTTGGCGAGGTGGGTCTCGATGAGACGGATGGATTCGGTTTCCGACATCTTGTTCACGGCCGCGATCTCGCGGGCCATCCGGTCAAGAGCGGCTTCGTACAGCTGGCGCTCCGAATAGGACTGCTCGGGCTGGTTTTCGGCGCGGAAAAGGTCACGGACCACTTCGGCGATCGAGATCAGGTCGCCGGAGTTGATCTTCGCATCGTATTCCTGAGCGCGGCGCGACCACATGGTGCGCTTGATGCGCGCCTTGCCGGTCACGACTTTCAGGGCGCGATCGACATAATCGGTTTCCGACAGCTTGCGCATGCCGATGGTGGAGGCCTTGGCGACCGGCACCTTCAGACGCATCTTGTCTTTCTCGAAGTCGATGACGAAGAGTTCAAGCTTGTGGCCTGCAACTTCCTGCTCTTCGATGGCAACGATCTGGCCGACACCATGAGCGGGATACACAATCGACTCGCCGGTTTTGAAACCCTGGCGCTGAGAAGACTTCTTTTGCTGAGTCGTCATACGTGGTCAAAACTCCCTGTTATAGGTACCGGAGGCATGCCCGTGGACCTTGGCAAGCTCCGCGCAGTCGGGGACTGCGGTGCTGCTGACACAACATTCTTTCCAAGGTGAACGGAAATAGGCGATCGACACACGATATGCCGCAAGAGGGCTTGCGACATTGGCAACCGCTATGAGGACGTTTCCGTGCTTATTGGTTTATTCGCCCGACGGCGCCTTTGAATATGTCAGTGTGCTTTACCTAACATATTTATGCGCAGAAATCAATTATTTGCTGCTCCGCCGCATGACGCAGCGGAACATTCGGCAGGAAATGGTTAAATCGCGACCCCGCAAGCCCGGCCAATGAGGGCCTTTGGAAGACGCGTGGAAGCCGGACGGCTCAGTCGCCCTGGCCCGGCTCAGCGGAGAAATACTTCTCGAGCTTGCCCTCTTCACCATCGAACGTCTTGGCATCTTCCGGCGCATCGCGCTTGACGGTGATGTTGGGCCACTTGTCGGCATATTCGGTGTTGAGCTGCAGCCATTTGTCGAGGCCCGGCTCGGTATCCGGCTTGATCGCTTCAGCCGGGCATTCGGGCTCGCAGACGCCGCAGTCGATGCACTCATCCGGGTGGATGACCAGCATGTTCTCACCTTCATAGAAGCAATCGACGGGGCAAACCTCGACGCAATCCATGTATTTGCATTTGATGCAATTGTCGGTGACGATGTAAGTCATTTCGGACGGCTCCCGAAGGGAAAGAATGGCTGTTCGCGTGGTGAGGTAATCCGTTTGTCCGCCATTGGCAATAGGAGACCCGCACCACGGGGATTTCTGCGCCAATGTGCCGCCAACCGTCGGCTCATGCGAGGTAATCTGCGGCGCATTTCGACGGTTTTTCGAAAAAATCCGCCCCAAAGTCGCCGGATCGCGGCATCAGAATTTTGGCTCCGGCCCCGTATCGATCGGCGGCGGGGACATGTCGTCGTAGAGCGCCTGGGCCTCGCTGGCAGGTCCGCGCCTCTCGCCGCAGCCGGTTACCCGGTAGACGAAAACCCGGCGCGGCATGACGATCGTCAGCACGTCGCCGGGTTTGACGGTGGCGCTGGCCGTGCGCTTCTTCTCGCCGTTGATGCGGACATGCCCCGAGGTGACGAGGCTGACTGCCAGTCCCCGCGTTTTGACCACGCGCGCGAAATAGAGCCACTTGTCGATGCGTTGCCGATCCGGCGGGGCAGTCGTCATCGAAAGGGGGCCGCCTACTTCTTCAGCTGGTCCTTGAGGGCCGCAAGCTTCGCGAAGGGGCTGTCCGGATCCATCGGCTTGTCCTTGCGCGGCGGACGATCGCGGTGCGGCGCGTCATGCCGGCCCCTGCCGCCATCCTTGCCGCCATCCTTGCCGTTCCTGTCCTTGCCGTTCCGGTCCTGACGCGGCTTGCCGCCGCCCTTGCCCTTTCCGCGCGCGGGACGGCGGTTGCCGCCCTCCTCGTCGCGACCGCCCTGCTGGCGGCCACGGCCCCGTGCATTGTCGGAGCGACCGGCCGGACGCCAGAGCAGAACGGGGGCAGGCTCGGCCACCTCTTCGGTCTCGGTTGCCGCCGGCGTTTCGCCATCGGCTTGCGGGGCGTCCGTCGCTTCAGCCGGAGCTTCGTCCGAAATCCCGGCGACATCGGCCGGCTTCTCGGCCTCAGGCTGCGGACGGTCGGCCGCAGTGCGGCTCTGCACCACTTCGACCACCGGCCCGCCGCCCGCACCGCTTTCGGCGGCAAAGGACTTCTCGATCTCGGCGAGATGCGCGGAGGCCTCCTCGGCAGGAACGGGCTCGGCGCGGTAGCCGAGGCCCTTGAGGATTTCCTCTATGTCGTCCTGGGTCGCGCCCAGGATCGACAGCATGCCGGTGGTGGTGATGAAACGGCGGCCGTCATAGCCGGCTTCCGGACGCGGGCCCGAGCCCGGCGTCCACTGCAGCGCCGGACGGATGAGGTCGGCAAGACGTTCCAGGATATCGATACGCACGGCGCGCTTTCCGAGAAAGCGGAAACCGGCGAGACGGTAGAATTCGCGGTCGAACGACGGATCGGTCTGCACCGAGGTGCGTCCGGCTGCCAGAAGCGGCACGACTTCACCATATCCGGCCTTGTCCATGCCGTCATTGGCGACAGCCCAGAGCAGCGTGATCATCTCCGCCGGGGCTGGCTTCAGGAGCGCCGGGACGAAGATGTGGTAGGCGCCGAAACGGATCCCGTATTTGCGCAGGCTCGCGCGCGCGTTCTGATCGAGATCGCGGATCACGTCGGACACGTCGCGGCGGAACAGGATGCCGAGATTTTCGGTCAGCCGGAACGCAAGCCCGCGCGCCAGACCTTCCAGATCCTCGGCATGGGTCAAATCGTCGAGCGGCTTGAGCACGCTGGTGATCTGGTGATTGACGTAGCGGTCGAGACGGGCGGCCACCACGTCGCGCGCTTGTCCCTCGAGCTGTTCGTCCGCCAGAAGGATGACACGCGGCTTCAGCACGTGATCGCCGGCGACCAGTCGTCCCACGGGATCGCCGAGCCAGCGCAGTGTGCCGTCGCTGCCGAGCGCGAAATCGCCGTTGCCGGATGCATGCAGGCGCGCAGCCCGTGCCTCGAATTCGAGCGCCAGCGCCTTTTGCGCGGCAGCCGCAGCAGCCTTGGCATCGGCGGCCTCTGCCGACTGGTCGACTATGAACCGGAATCCGGCCAACTGACCGACATGATGGCCTTCGACGAAGACGTCCCCGTTCACACTTATTTCCGCTTCGAGCATCGCATTTTCTCTCAACCGCCTCATGAGCACCGATGTCCTGCGATCAACGAAGCGTTTCGTCAACCTTTCATGCAGCGCATCGGACAATCGGTCCTCTATTTCTCGTGCCTTTTCCTGCCAGTGTGTCGGATCGGCAAGCCAGTGGGGACGATTGGAAATATACGTCCACGTTCTGATCTGCGAAATCCGCGCTGCCAGCGTGTCGATGTCGCCCGCTGTCGAATCGCAGCGCCGCACCTGTTCGGCGAGGTAATCCTCGCCCACCACGCCGTGCCGCACAAGGTCGCGATAGATCGTTGCGACCAGATCCGCATGCTGGGCCGGCGCAATGCGCCGGTAATCGGGGAGCGCGCAGACGTCCCACAGGAGTTCCACCGCCTTGGGCGTGGTCGCCATGTCGCGAACCTCGAAGTCGCTGGCGAGATGTTCGAGCGCGCGTTGGTCGACCGCCGGGAGCGCGCGCGTCAGTCCTTGCACCGGCGGCGTCTGCTCCAGGCTTTCGATCAGAGATTTCAGGCTCGAGAAATCGAGCACTTTCGACCGCCACTGGAGGATACGTACCGGGTCGAAAACATGGCTTTCCAGCCGCTCGACCAGCTCGTCCTCGAAAGCCGGCACGCGCGCCGTCACCCCGAATGTCCCATCGCGCAGGTGACGGCCGGCACGACCGGCGATCTGGGCAAACTCTCCCGTCGTCAGCCTTCTGTGCGTATAGCCGTCGAATTTCCGCTCCTGGGCGAAGGCGACATGGTCGACATCGAGATTGAGCCCCATGCCGATCGCGTCGGTGGCAACGAGAAAATCGACATCGCCGTTCTGGTAGAGTTCGACCTGGGCGTTGCGGGTGCGCGGGCTGAGCGCCCCGAGAACCACCGCCGCCCCGCCCCGCTGGCGCCGGACCAGCTCGGCGATCGCGTAAACCTCGTCTGCCGAAAACGCCACGATGGCCGACCGGCGCGGCAGCCGGGTGATCTTCTTCGAGCCCGCGTAAAGGAGCTGCGACAGCCGCGGCCGTTCGACGACGGTCAGTCCCGGCAAAAGGTTTTCGAGAATGCCGCGCACGCTCGACGAGCCGAGCAGAAGCGTCTCCTCGCGCCCCCTGAGGCCAAGAATACGATCGGTGAAGACATGGCCGCGCTCGAGATCTCCGGCCAGCTGCACCTCGTCGATCGCGACAAAGGCCACATCGGCCTTTTGAGGCATGGCCTCGACCGTACAGACCGAGTAGCGCGCCTTTGGCGGCGTGATCTTCTCCTCGCCGGTCACCAGGGAGACGTGGGCGGCGCCCACCTTCTCGACCATCCGCTGATAGACCTCGCGGGCAAGCAATCGCAGCGGCAGACCGATGACGCCCGACGAATGGGCAGCCATGCGCTCGATGGCGAAATGGGTTTTCCCGGTATTGGTCGGCCCCAGAACGGCGGTCACACCCCGGCCGCTGAGGATCAACGGCTGACGGTCGTGTGCTGCAAGGGGCTTGTTGTTCGGGAAGGCGGACATTCGGTCGTGTCGTCTCACCGGTCCTGGCCGGTACCTCTGATGAATACGGATGGCACGCGGCCTCTCCTTGCGCCTCATATAGAGCGTCACAGCCGATCTTGAAAGGCGGCTTTGCGTCCCTCGAAGTTAACGCTTGGAACAGGGGCGGAACGAATCGGCGACGAATCGCTGACTCTCGGTTGTTTTTGCTTTGTTCACGGCTACATCTGGAAAAATTCCCGAATTGGAACACCAGATACTGAATCACCTCGAGATACAAAACGTGAAAACGGCGGACCAAAGGTTAACAGCCCGGCTGCCTCCTCGCGACCGGCATCCGGACCGCTTTCGAGAACGAAAACACGAAGCGGATTTGTTAACGTTTTGAAGCTCTTCCACGCTCCGGAAGCCCGGAAATCGCAAATCCCGTTAACTTTCGGAACGGCCAAGGAACGAATCGGCGACGAATCACTGACATCGCGATGTTCCGACTTTGTTCACACCACATCTTGCGACAGGAGACGCATGGTGCACAAAAAACCGCCGCCCTTTCGAGGCGGCGGTCGGAAGAGTGAAGCCATCCGTTAACCATTGACGACAAGTTTGCCCAAAATCACCCCGCAAGATGCGTTCGCGCGTTAACCCGTCACGGCGCCGTCAGCTGAAATACTGCCCGCCATTGGCGGAGATGGTCGAACCGGTGACGAAGCCGGAATCGTCTGAGGCGAGAAAGACCACGCAGCGCGCAATTTCCTCGGGCTCACCGAGCCGGCCCACCGGGATCTGCGGAATGATGCGCTCGTTGAGCACCTTTTCGGGCACCGCGCGCACCATCTCGGTGCCGATGTAGCCCGGGCAGATGGCGTTGACCGTGATGCCGGCGCGCGCGCCTTCCTGGGCGAGCGCCCGGGTAAAGCCGATATCGCCCGCCTTGGCCGCGGAATAATTGGCCTGCCCCGCCTGCCCCTTCTGGCCGTTGATCGAGGAAATGTTGATGACGCGGCCGAATTTCCGGTCTCGCATCCCCGTCCAGACCGGATGCGTCATGTTGAACAGGCCGGTGAGATTGGTGTTGATCACCTCGTTCCACATGTCCGGGGTCATCTTGTGGAACATGCCGTCGCGGGTGATGCCTGCATTGTTGACGAGAATCTCGACCGGACCGAGTTCCGCCTCGACCTTTTCGATCCCCGCCTTGCAGGCGTCGTAGCTGGCGACATCCCATTTGTAGGTCTTGATGCCCGTCGCATCGGAAAAGGCCCTGGCCTTCTCGTCATTGCCGGCATAGGTCGCGGCCACCTTGTACCCGGCATCGCGGAGCGCGAGCGATATCGCCTCGCCGATCCCGCGCGTACCACCGGTCACCAACGCTACTCGTGCCATAACAGCCTTCCTCCCTTGGCTTGAAGCGAGGGCCTGCCCGTTTCTGTGGCGGGTCAGTCCGGTCGCGATAGTTTCAGTTCCCGATCACATGCTCTCGACGCACATGGCAACGCCCATGCCGCCGCCGATGCACAGCGTGGCGAGGCCTTTCTTGGCGCCGCGCCGCTTCATCTCGAAGACCAGGGTGTTGAAGATGCGCGCGCCCGATGCGCCGACCGGGTGACCGATGGCGATTGCGCCACCGTTGACGTTGACGATATCCGGGTTCCAGCCCATGTCCTTGTTGACCGCACAGGCCTGCGCGGCAAAGGCCTCGTTGGCTTCGACGAGATCCAGATCGTCGACCTTCCAGCCGGCCTTTTCGAGCGCCTTGCGCGAAGCGGGGATCGGGCCGGTGCCCATGATCTGCGGATCGACGCCGGCGGTAGCCCAGGACACGATCCGCGCCAACGGAGTGATCCCGCGGCGCGATGCCTCGTCGGCGGTCATCAGAACCACCGCAGCAGCGCCATCATTGATGCCCGATGCATTGGCCGCCGTGACCGTACCTTCCTTGTCGAAGGCCGGGCGCAGCTTGCCGACGCTGTCGAGCGTCACGCCATGCTTGATGTACTCGTCTTCCTCGACGACCGTATCGCCCTTGCGGCCCTTGACGGTGAAGGGGATGATCTCATCCTTGAACTTGCCGGCCTTCTGCGCGGCCTCCGCCTTGTTCTGCGAGGCCACGGCGAAGGAATCCTGCTCGTCGCGCGACAGCTGCCACTGGCGGGCGACGTTCTCGGCCGTATTGCCCATGTGATAGCCGTAGAACGCATCCGTCAGGCCGTCCTTGATCATGGTGTCGATCATCTTGAAATCGCCCATCTTCACGCCGCCCCGAAGATGGGCGCAATGCGGAGCCATGGACATCGACTCGTGACCGCCGGCGACAATGATCCTGGCGTCGCCGAGCGCGATCTGCTGCATGCCGATGGCGATCGTGCGGAGACCGGAACCGCAGAGCTGGTTGAGGCCCCATGCGGTCGTCTCCTGCGGGCAACCGGCAGCCATTGCGGCCTGGCGTGCGGGGTTCTGCCCCTCGCCAGCCGAAAGGATCTGCCCGAGGATCACCTCGTCCACTTCCTTGGGGTCCACGCCAGCGCGTTCCAGCGCGCCCTTGATCGCTGCAGCGCCGAGATCATGGGCGGGAACGTTCGCAAACGCACCATTGAAGGATCCCACCGGGGTCCGCGCAGCGCTTGCGATAACGATGTCAGCTGTACTCATGGTCGCTTCCTCTGTTTTGTATTTATCCCGGACCGTGCCGCAGCAACTTTACCATGTCAAATATTTCGGCGGGCGTTTCTGGTGAATGACGAAGGAAGAATGGTATATTTTGCGGCGCAGCAACCGGACCATGTGCAAGCGCTTCGCACTTGGTTCGCCGCAACGCACAAAAGAATTTGTCAGGGGCCGGGGTTTTCGCCTACAGTTCCTGCCCCGGCGGATGCCGGGTCTTTCACCTCGAGGAGGAGTGAGCATGTCAAAGAAAGACGGGCCGGTCATCATCAAGAAATACGCCAACCGGCGCCTCTACAACACGGGTACGAGCACCTACGTGACGCTCGACGACCTCGCCGTTATGGTGAAGAAGGGCGAGGACTTCACGGTTCAGGACGCCAAATCCGGCGATGACATTACCCACTCGGTGCTGACCCAGATCATCTTCGAGCAGGAATCCAAGACCGGCAACACGCTGCTGCCCGTTTCCTTCCTGCGTCAACTCATCTCCTTTTACGGCGACCAGCTCCAGATGGTGGTGCCGAGCTATCTCGAGCAGTCGATGGCCGCCCTTTCCGAGCAGCAGGAACAGGTGCGCGACCAGCTGTCCAGACAGCTCGGAGAAAACCCCATGACGAAGAACATGCAGATCCCGATGCAGGTGATGGAGGAGACCGTACGCCGCAACACGGAGATGTTCCAGAAGGCCATGGCCATGTTCTCGCCCTTTGCCATGGGGGCTCAGGCGCCGGCGAAGGACGAGGCGAAGAAGCCTGTCGTCGACAAGGACATCGATGACCTGAAATCCCAGCTCAAGGCGCTGCAGGACAAGATCAACTCCATCGGCTGACGGCTCGGGCCGGCCTTCAACGGACCGGAAACACAGCTTTGACCAAAAGGGCCGCGCTCATGTGTGGCCCTTTTTCGTTGGCCGCTTTAGCTTCGGCGTGAACGGGCCGGCGAGACGGCCTGAATCTATCGAACCGCTCAGGGAGCCTTCCACCATGTCGACGATCACCCTCTCCAAGGCCAACCGCATCATTTCCGCAGCCTTCGCCAAGGGCAAGGAACTGGAACTCGCACCTTTGACGGTGGTGGTTCTCGACGCCGGCGGCCAGCCGGTCTCGGTCCAGCGGCAGGACGGCTCCTCGATGCTGCGTTTCGACATCGCCACCGGCAAGGCGTGGGCTGCGCTGGCGCTCGGCATGGGGTCGCGGAAGGTCGGCGCCATCGCGGTGGAGCGCCCTCATTTCTTCCAGGGCCTGTCCGGCGTTTCCGGCGGCCGCATGGTGCCAGTGCCTGGCGGTGTGCTGGTGCGAGACAGGAAAGGGGCGATCATCGGCGCGGTCGGCGTGACCGGAGACACGTCCGACAATGACGAAGCCTGTGCCGTGGCCGGCATCGAAGCCGCCGGTTTCACGCCCGACGCAGGCTAAAGCCCGATCGAGACGTCCCGTCCCGCGGAGCGGATGGCGACGGAAAAGCCGGCTATCACGTCGATGAAGGCGATCGCCATCAGGATGAAGAAGATGTCGGTCGCCGCATTGGCGACCAGCAGGAACTCGACGAGATAGGCCACGAAGACGAAGGTCGACAGGAGATGGTCCATCACCGACCAGGATCCTGTCCGCGTCGCCTTGAGGATCTCCACGAAGAGCAGGACCAGCGCCACCACAATCATCAGGTCGCCGACGCTCATCGACCAGACCGCGCCGGACATCATCGGCACCTCGACCAGCGTAGTCGTCAGACTGCCGAGGGCGGCGCCTCCGAAACCGGCGATGATGACGTTATAGGCGATGAACGGGATGATCATCAGCGGAATGGCTGCGAGCATTGAGGCCTCCCGGCTCGGTTCTGGAGTATCCGATGCCCGGGCCGGATCTCGCGCGGGCGGCGAGACTGTGCCTGTTCAAATGCGGCGCGACAAGGGCGTCACCCGCAATTTTCACCTGCAAGAACTGATTAAACGCGAAAAGCCGGCCCAGCGGGCCGGCTCGTCAAATCGACATCCGAGAAGGATGGATTATGCGTTTTCCTTGGGCGTCAGAACCTGACGGCCACGGTACATACCGGTCTTCAGATCGATATGGTGCGGGCGACGCAGTTCGCCGGAATTCTTGTCCTCGACATAGGTCGGCGCCTTAAGGGCATCGGCCGCGCGACGCATACCGCGCTTGGACGGGGTGGTTTTACGCTTCGGAACAGCCATGACGTACTCCAGTTCGATAATTCGGCACACGCGGCATCCGGCTCTTCAAGCCCGCCTTGCCTGTGCAATTTCGGAAATTGGGGCGGCTTATACATTGAAGAGAACGCTTTGACCAGACTCTTCTTGCCGCTTTTTTCAATCCCCAGGCCCGGCATCTCCGGGCCTGCCGCGGGGCTGACGCAAGGCTCTAGACTTCTTCCTCGGCAATGACGGCGGTTTCCGCGCGCGAAGCCGTCTCCCACTCCTGCCAGGCCGCCAGCGCTTTCATCCGGTCCATGTAGCCGCGCGTCGTGTCCGCGACGTCGAATGCATAGACGTCGAGCCGGTTGACAACGGGCGCGAACATCGCGTCGGCGATCGAGAAATCCCCGCAGAGAAAAGGCCCGCCGGACTCGGCGAGGGACCGGGCCCAGAGCGTTTCGATACGCGCGACATCGGAGAGAACCGCATCCGCGACTTCGATCTTCGAGGGCACGCGGCGGATGTTCATGTGGCATGTTCCGCGCAGCGCGTGGAAACCCGCCGCCATCTCGCAGGCCATCGCCATCGCGCGGCTGTGCCAGAGCGGATCGGCGGGCCAGAGGCCCGATTGCGGGAACTTCCGCGCCACATGGTCGAGGATCGCCAGGGATTCCGGGATCAGCAGATCGCCGTCCTCGAGAAGCGGGAGCTTGCCGCTCGGCGACAAGGCCTTGATCTCCGGGTTGCCCGCCGGAAAATCGAACCAGAGCTGCACCTCCTCGAAATCGATCTTCGCTTGGCGCAGGCCGATCCAGGGCCGAAACGACCAGGACGAATAGTTCTTGTTGCCGATATAGAGCTTCATGCGGGACATCCTCTGCGCAGATCCGGGCCGAGCTTTTCACAGGCGCCTGGCGACGACCAGTTCATTCTGCTGCCCTAATCATAAAGGCATTTGATATATGCGCCCGACTGGCGCGCGCGCGCCTGAATGGTCGAAGCCAGCTTGCCCAGATTTCTCGTCGGATTGGCGGGATTGCGCTCGATGGGATTGGGCAGCGTCACGGCAAGAAGTGCGGCCTGCCTGCGTGTCAGATCTTTTGCCGCCACACCGAAATAGGTCTGAGCGGCAGCCTCGACGCCGAAGACCCCGGGCGCCCATTCGGCGACATTGAGATAGATCTCCATCGTCCGCTTCTTGCCCCAGATCTGGTTGCTCCACATCGCGAGCGGGATTTCCAGCCCCTTGCGTATGACGGTGCGGGAATTGGTCAGGAACAGGTTCTTCACGGTCTGCATGGGAATGGTGCTCGCACCCCGCGTGGCCTCGCCGTCCAGCGCATCGTCGATGACGCTGTTGAGCTCGCTCCAGTCGACACCGTCATGGGCGCAATATTGTCCGTCCTCCGACATCATCACCGACTGCACGAGGACCGGCGCGATATCGTCGAACGCCACCCATTGCCGCTCATAGGCCCGGCCGGTCAGCATCTCGCCGATCATCAGCGTCGAGACCGGCTTGACGGCGTGAGGCTTGTAGACGAGCACGAGCACGTAGGGCGCCAGGAGCAGGAGAATGGCGACGATCACGATCCACTTGATGATACGAAAGACCGTCCACCGCTTGCTGCGGCGTCTTCCCGCTGTATCAGTTGCCACGCTGTCGCCCTGCCCTTCCCGAGGAATCCTGCCGTTCGTTGATAGCCGTCTTCGACCGCGATTGCCAAGGCGTGCGCAACGACCATACGCGGACTAAACGCGCGAACTCGCAAGAGGGCTGCATGGATAAGGTCAAACATTGCACGCCGGGATTGAAGCGCCTCGCGACGCGTGGCAAGAGAGCGCCATGACCCCGGGAATTGACCACATTTTCACCGACCGCCTCTCCGCAACCGCACGCGATATCGGCGCGTTCCTCGATGAAAAACTCGGTGGAGCGACCGGCGACGGCCATGACTGGCCGGCCACGCTCAGATCCGCCATGCGCCATGGCGCGCTGAACGGCGGCAAGCGCATCCGGCCGTTTCTGGTCGTCGAGACCGCCCGCATGCTCGGCGGCGACGAAGACGCGGCGATGTATGCGGCTGCCGCGCTTGAATGCATTCACTGCTATTCCCTGATCCATGACGATCTGCCCGCGATGGACGACGACGACATGCGGCGCGGCCAGCCGACTGTTCACATCGCCTTCGACGAGGCCACCGCCATCCTCGCCGGCGACGCGCTTCTCACATTTGCGTTCGAGCTGCTCACCGATCCGGCCAACCCCGCTCCCTCCGAGACGAAGCTCGACCTTGTCCGCAGACTGGCGATTGCCTCGGGCGCCGGCGGGATGGTCGGTGGCCAGGTTCTCGATCTCGCGGCCGAAACGGGTAACCCGGGCGAAGACGACATCATGTCCATGCAGGCGATGAAGACCGGCGCGCTTCTGCGCCATGCCTGCGAGGCGGGCGCGATCGTCGCCCGTGCCGACGACGCGACGATTGCCCGGATGCGCAGTTTCGGCACCATGATCGGCCTCGCCTTCCAGCTTGCCGACGACCTGCTCGACGCGACCGCGGACGCGAAGACGGTCGGCAAGGCGACCGGCAAGGACGCCGGGCGCAACAAGGGCACCTATGTCTCGCTCAACGGAATCGACGACACCCGCGCCCGCTGCGAGGCGCTCGTGACCGAGGCATGCGCGGCCATTGCGCATTACGGCAGCCGTGCCGACTTGCTCCAGCAGGCCGCCGCCTACATCGCGCGGCGCACCTCCTGACCGTCCGGAGAGGCGTTTTCTCAATTCTCAAAGACTGCGGGAGAATTATTAACGGTATCCGGGCGATTATTAGCAACTGAGGAAAATCCGCCAAGGTTGTGATCGCACCATGTCCAATAAGAATGTTGCCACGCAGCGATACCTGACGATGTTCAGGGTCGGTTACGTCGCGGCTCTGACCACCATCGTCGTTTTGTGCGGATACTTCTCCGTTGTTCAACGCACCCAGAACAACCTGATCTCCGAGATCGGCATCTTTTCCCGCCAGCTCGCTTCGCTCGATACGGCCATGCGGGTGCAGGCCATGCAGGCCGAACGGTTCGCCGAACAGTACAAGAGCTATGCCGACATCCGGGAATTCGACACTTTCGGGATGACGCTGGCCGAAAAGCTCGAACATCAGCGGAACCGGAAAATCGATCCCGACATCATTTCCGCGCGCAATGCCTTTGATTACCGCACCGCCAGGGGACGCGAGAACCTGGCCGGCGTCGAACTGATCTGGAGCCGCCTGCCCGACTCCCTCAAGACGCAGATCCTGCGCAACGCGCGGCTGCTGGACCCGGACAATCCTTTCGCCAATCACAGGCATTTCGTCGACAGGCAGGCGTCGGGCGCCATGCGGACCAAGACCGACCTCTACTGGACCAGCACCAAGATGGCCTCGCTCTACGGCACGACCCTCGAGCCGTCCAACAGCGAAATGCAGTCGCAGATCCGCATCTATCTCGCCAAGCTGTCCCAGACCGCGGGGGAGACGCTCGAGAAATACCTGCGGATCACCTTTGGTGCGCTCGTCTTCCTCGGCTTCTGCGTCTTCCTGCCGATCGACCTCCTGATTCACCGCATCGTCGGCATCCTTCAGCGCAAGACCATCGAGGCCGACAAGGCTGTCGTCGAGGCACGCGCCGCCGACCGCGCCAAGTCCGAGTTCCTGGCAACCATGAGCCACGAGATCCGCACGCCGATGAACGGCGTTCTGGGCATGGCTGAATTGCTGGTGCGCACGGATCTCGACAACCGGCAGCGCACTTTCACCAATGTCATCCTGAAATCGGGCAACGCGCTTCTCGAGATCATCAACGATATCCTCGACTACTCCAAGATCGAGGCCAACCAGATGGTTCTCGACAAGCGCTCCTTCTCCATCAACGACACGGTCGAGGACGTGGCGACGCTCATGTCCGCGCGCGCGGCGGAGAAGGATCTCGAACTCATTGTCCGCCTTCGCCCCAGCCTGCCCGCACGTCTTCTGGGCGATCCCTCCCGCTTCCGGCAGGTCATCACGAACCTCCTCGGCAATGCGGTGAAATTCACCGAGACCGGCAACGTCATGATTGACGTCGACTGCAAGGAACTGCCGGAGAGCGAGAATGGCGAGCGCGTCAGCATCCTGGTCCGCGTGAGCGATACCGGTATCGGCATCCCCGAAGAAAAGCTGAAGGTGATCTTCGAGAAATTCAGTCAGGTCGACGGCTCCTCGACCCGCCGGCACGAGGGCACGGGCCTCGGCCTGGCGATCGCCTCGAAACTGGTCGTTCTGATGGGTGGCGAGATCAAAGTCGAATCCAAGAGCGGCGAAGGCTCCGTCTTCTCCTTCGAAGTCCAGATGGATGTCGACAGGGAAGCTGCAGCAATCCCGTCCGCCACCACGTCCATCGATGACGCCAGGGTCCTGATCGTCGATGACATCGCCATCAACCGCATGATCCTGACCGAGCAGCTTCGCGGCTGGGGCATGGATTGCGTGGCCGTCGACAACGGTCAGATGGCGCTCGACTTCCTCCAGCATGCGGCGACCGGAATGGGGATCGAAGTCGATCTCGTGATCCTCGATTTCCAGATGCCCGACATGACGGGCGGCGAGGTCATTCGCCATATCCGGAGCAACCCGGCGATCGCGGACACCCCTATCCTGCTTCTGTCATCGGTGGACCAGGCGACCAAGCTCGACGCCATCAGCGACCTGCTGATCGAAGCCACGCTGACCAAGCCCACCCGCAACCGCGATCTCCGGATGGCGTCCGAGGAGATCATCCGTCTCCATCGTTCCAAGCTCATGAGCAAGGCCGCGGCGAACTCCGCCCCGGCTCAGGCTGCCGCAACGGAGCCGGAGGATGCCGCGCCGAGCGCGCAGCAGGCCTCCGCGAAAGCGGCAGCAAAGCCGACGGACAATCTGCCCGATGCCAGCGGCAAGATCCTTGTGGCGGAAGACAATCCGGTCAACCAGATCGTCTTCCAGCAGTCACTGGCGGCCTTGGGACGGGAGCATGTTCTGGTCGAGAACGGCCGCAATGCCGTCGCCGCCTGGAAGAAGGCAAAGCCCAGCGTGATCCTGATGGATATCTCGATGCCGGAGATGAACGGCTACGAAGCGACGGCTGCGATCCGCAATATCGAGGCGGAGGAAGGCCTGCCGGGCACCGTGATTATTGCGGTCACCGCGCATGCCATGCAGGGCGACGAGGACAAGTGCCTGGCCGCCGGCTTCGACGATTATCTCGCCAAGCCGGTTTCGGTCGACAAGCTCGACGAGAAACTGTCGCGCTGGATACCGGACGTCCCCATGGATCAGTCGGCGGTCGCCTAGACCGCCGGCCCGGTCCCGGAAGAACTCAGCCGGCCCTCTCGAGCGGCTTGCCCCCGTTCTCGCCGAAGCGACGCTCGATATAGTCGGCCACCATTTCCTGGAATTCCTCGGCGATCTTCGGACCCCGCAGGGTCGCGGCCTTCTGGCCGTCGACGAAGACGGGAGCGGCAGGCGATTCACCGGTGCCCGGAAGCGAGATACCGATGTCGGCATGCTTGGATTCGCCGGGTCCGTTGACGATGCAGCCCATGACCGCGACCTGAAGCGCCTCCACCCCGGGATATTTCTCGCGCCAGACCGGCATGTTGCGACGAAGATCGTCCTCGATCGTGCGCGCCAGTTCCTGAAACACCGTCGAGGTCGTGCGTCCGCAGCCCGGACACGCTGCCACCACCGGCAGAAACTGCCGGAATCCCATGACCTGAAGAAGCTCCTGGGCGACCACCACTTCCTTGGTGCGGTCGCCGCCGGGTTCGGGCGTCAGCGAGATGCGGATCGTATCGCCCACGCCCTGCTGCATGATGATGGCGAGCGCCGCCGAAGAGGCGACGATACCCTTCGACCCCATGCCCGCCTCGGTGAGACCGAGATGGAGGGCGTGGTCCGAGCGTTTGGCCATTTCCAGATAGACGGCAATCAGGTCCTGTACCTGGCTGACCTTTGCCGAGAGGATGATGCGGTTTCGCTCCAGACCCGTCTGCTCGGCAAGTTCGGCTGACAGCAGCGCCGACTGGATGATGGCCTCGCGCATGACGGCGCGCGCGCTCATCGGCGAGCCCTTGGCCTGGTTGTCGTCCATCAGCCGGGTGAGAAGCGCCTGATCGAGCGAACCCCAGTTGACGCCGATGCGCACCGGTTTGGAATGCTCGATAGCCTTCTCGATGATTTCGATGAACTGCTTGTCCTTCTTCTCCTTGAAGCCGACATTTCCCGGATTGATGCGGTATTTTGCCAGCGCCTCGGCGCAGGCCGGGTGATCGGCAAGCAGCTTGTGGCCGATATAATGGAAATCGCCGACCAGCGGCACGTCGATGCCGAGCCGTTCCAGCCGCTCGCGAATGCGCGGCACGGCGGCCGCGCTCTCGTCGCGGTCCACGGTGATGCGCACGATTTCCGAGCCCGCGCGGTGAAGGGCGGCGACCTGCGCCACCGTCGCGTCGATATCGGCCGTATCCGTGTTGGTCATCGACTGGACGACAACGGGGGCGCCGCCGCCCACGATCACGCCACCGACATCGACAGCGACACTGGAGCGGCGTTCGAGCGGACCTTCGATTTCGGACATGGGGGCCTCTTGTTTCCTTGGCGGCGAAAGCTCTGGCGCTGGGTCGCGCTTTCCGCGCGGCTTGTCAACTCTCCGAGCATGCCCGGCAATCCGGAAATAAGCTGAACTTGTGGCAGACAGATGTCTGTTACGGCCGTGCTCCATATGCCCGGGCAGCCATCTGCGCGAGCAGCGTCATCTCGGCCGTGATCGCCTCGGGATCGGCGTGATGTCCCTTTTCCCCGCCGCGGGACTTGATGCCCTCCACCGCGTCGATCAACAATCGCGCAAGCGCTGCGGAACGCAGCCCGCCGAGCTTGAGCCGCCCCTCCGCCACCGCGCCGTCGAGCCAGTCGCGCAGCACCGCCTCCAGGTCGTCGAACCACTGTTCGGTGAGATCGCCGCAGAGTTCGGCATTGACGCCGGCGAGCTCCATGCCGTGCTGGGTGGCCATCAGCTCGCGGAAGGGTGCCACGAAAGCCGCATCGAAGAAGGCCTCCAGCCCGTCCGCTACATTCGTCTTCGTCGCGAGCACCGCCTTCGCATCCTGCACGATCGCGCCGAGGAACATTTCCACGAAGGTGCGGAAGATCGCTTCCTTGTTGCGGAAATGGGTGTAGAGGGCCGGACGCGACATTCCCGCCGCGCGCGCTATGTCATCCATTGTCGTGCGCCGGTATCCGTAACTGGTGAAGACGTCGAGCGCGGCTTTCAGAACGGCGGCGCGGCGCTGGTCGAGTTGATCGAAGCTGAGATCTGACATTGTTGACATGCTGACGTTTTTTGTTATTTTGTCAAGATTGATCGTCTGGAGGGAATCATGGAACTGCGCGTCAACGATACCATCCATCAGGTCGACGTCGAACCCGACATGCCCCTTTTGTGGGTGCTGCGCGACGAACTCGGCATTACCGGTCCCAAATATGGATGCGGCATAGCCCAATGCGGCGCCTGCACTGTCCATGTCGACGGCATGGCCGTGCGCGCCTGCCAGATGCCCGTTTCCGAAGCCGCAGGCTCCGATATCGTGACCATCGAGGGCTTGGGAACCCCCGATTCCCTGCATGCCGTGCAGGAAGCCTGGATCGAACACCAGGTCGCCCAGTGCGGCTACTGCCAGTCCGGCCAGATCATGCAGGCGGCGAGCTTTCTCGATCTCCATCCCGAGCCGACGGATGAAGACATAGACCGCGCCATGAGCGCCAATCTTTGCCGCTGCGGCACCTATCCGCGCATACGCGCCGCGATCCACGCGGCCGCCGGCAAGCTGAGGAGCGCCTGAGATGAGCCGCGCCGGAACCATCACGCGCCGCACGCTCCTCGTGGGCTCCGCCGTCATCGCCGGCGGCGTGGCCTTCGGGGTCTATGCCGTCAGCACCCCTCACGCCAATCCGCTCGAGAGCGAGGTCGGCCCCGACGGCGCGACCTTCAATCCCTGGGTGAAGATCACGCCCGAGAAGATCGTGCTGATTGCACCCCATGCCGATCTCGGACAGGGCGCCGCCGGCATGCAGTCGCTTCTGATCGCCGAGGAAATGGATCTCGAGCCCGGCGGCTACGAGATCGAGTTCGGTCCGCCTTCCGCTGCTTACTGGAACAGGGCGCAGGGCAATGAAGCCGCGCCGTTCATGTCGCAGGACGACAGCATCGTTGCCGAAGGCGTGCGCGGCGCGATGACCTCGCTCTTCAAGCTGCTCGGCATGCAGATCACCGGCGGGTCGAGCTCGACACCCGACAGTTTCGACAAGCTCCGCGAAGCCGGCGCCATCGCCCGCGAGACGCTGAAGGCCGCCGCGGCAAAGAAGCATGATGTCGACGTCGCCGGACTGAAAACCGGGAAAGGCGCGGTCATCCTGCCCGACGGCACGGCCATCCCCTATACCGACCTCGCCGCCGACGCAGCGAAGATCGCGCCGGTGACCGGCGTTGCCCTGCGCGATCCGTCGAAATGGCGGCTCATCGGCAAGGATGTCCGCCGCCCCGATATCGTGGCCAAATCCACCGGCGCGCTGCATTACGGTATCGACATGAAGCTCGACGGCATGGTCCACGCCACCGTCAGGCTGAGCCCGCGGCGCGGCGCGCTCAACGGCTTCGATGCCGCGAAGGCAGAGACCATGCGCGGTGTTGCGAGGGTCATGGAAATCACCGGCGGCGTGGCCGTGATCGCCGACAATACCTGGCGCGCCTTCAAGGCCGCCGAGGCGATCAGCTTCGACTGGGCGCCATCAGACTATCCCGCCGAGCAGGACGGCCATTGGGACAGGATCGCGGCGAGCTTCACCTCCGGGAGCCTCGACGCGGAATGGCGTAATGACGGTGAAGTCGACACCGGGCTCGCAGAGGGCGGTGTCACCCAGGTCGAGTATCGCGCTCCCTATCTCGCCCACCAGCCGCTCGAACCGCTGAATGCAGTGGCACTCGTGACGGACGAAAAGGCCGAGATATGGGCCGGGCACCAGATCCCGCGCTATGTGCAGGAAAAGGTCGCCGCCATCACCGGTCACGAGAAGGATCAGGTGATCTTTCATAACCAGTATGCGGGCGGCTCCTTCGGTCACCGGCTGGAGTTTCACAACATCACCGCCGCGGCAGAGATCGCCAATGCGATGCGCGGAACGCCCGTCAAGCTCACGCTCTCGCGCGAAGAGGATTTCGCCACCGACTATCCGCGCCAGATCGCCGTCGCCCGCGGCCAGGGTGTCGCCCGCGACGGCCAGGTGCGGACGCTTGCCCTCGACATCGCATCCCCTTCCGTCGTGCGCTCACAGATGGGCCGCCTCGGCGTATCGGTTCCGGGATCGGATTCGCAGCTTCCGGCGGGCGCCTGGAATGCCCCCTATGCCGTGCCGAACTTCCGGGTCCGCGCCTATGCCGTCGAGGGCCTTGCGCCCACGTCGAGCTGGCGCTCCGTCGGCGCCTCGACCGCAGGCTTCTTCATCGAAAGCTTCGTCGACGAGGTGATAGCGGCGGCAGGTGCAGACCCTCTCGAGGAACGCCTCAGGCTCTGCAACTGGGATGTCGCGCGCGGCGTGCTTGAAGCGGTCGGAGAGATGTCGAACTGGGGCGAGGAACTTCCCGTCAACAAGGGGCGCGGCATCGCCATGGTCGAAAGCTTCGGAGTGCCGACGGCGGAAGTCGTCGAAGTCACGAACACCGACCAGGGCATCCGCATCGACAAGGTGTGGGTGGCAGCCGATGTCGGCCGCGTGATCGATCCGGTCAATATCGAAAACCAGGTTCAGGGCGCCGTCGTCTGGGGTCTTGGCCACGCGATGAATTGCGAACTCACCTATTCCGACGGCATGGCGCAACAGTCGAACTTCCACGATTTCGAGGGCATGCGGCTCTACCAGTGCCCCGAAATCGAAGTGCGGATGCTCGAAAACAGCGGTCGGGTGAAGGGGGTCGGAGAACCGCCCGTGCCCCCCGCCGCACCCGCACTCGCCAACGCGATCTTCGCGGCAACCGGACAGCGCATCCGCGAGATGCCGTTCAACAAGCACATCGACTTCGTGTGAGGAGACAGGCCATGAAATCCGCACTCCTCACATCGATAGCGCTGCTCACGCTTTCGAGCTTCGCTGCCGCCCAGACCGACAGCCCCGCGTCCGGACCTCCGGCGACAGAGGCACCCGCCACCCAGACCGTGGCGCCCGAACCTTCGGTGCCGGTCGAGGAAGGCCTCGCCGCCTGGGACACGGTCTACGCCGTCGCCAGCCATCCCCGTTGCGCCAACTGCCATGTCGGCCCGGACAACATTCCTGTCTGGTCGGGACCAAGCTATGGCGCGCGCCAGCCGCACGGCATGCATGTTTCCGGCGGAGAAAGCCGCATAGGCGCGGAGTTCATCCAGTGCCAGACCTGCCATATGGAAACCCAGACGGGCGAACCGCATGCCGCCCCGGGGGCGCCCGAATGGCATCTCGCCCCCGTCGAGCAGCAGTGGATCGACAAATCGTCCGCCGAGATCTGCCATCAGTTCAAGGATCCCGCGAGGAACGGCGGCCGGTCGCTGGAGGAGATGGCGCTCCACGTCCGCGACGACAAGCTGGTCGCCTGGGGCTGGAAGCCCGGCGGCAATCGCGAGCCCGCTCCCGGAAGCGCCGAGGAAACCTACCAGGCCATCGAAACCTGGGCCGCCGCCGGGGCACCCTGCCCCGACAGCTGATGCCCCGGACCGGCTATGCGGCCTTGGGACGTTCTGCCTTGAGATCGAGCACCGCTTCCGATACTGCCCGGCTCACAGGCGTCGCCTCGAAGCCGCCGACAAAGTCTTCGAACTTCGAGCCATCCAGCGCATGGGGCGTGAACCAGAGATAGGACATCTCGCTGACCTCACGCCACATCGGGCGGAAGAGCCCCGCGGCGCGCAGCGCGATCCAGGGCAGCGAACCGCGACGCAGCCGCTTGCCGGTGGCGATATCGAGATGACGACCCATTTCGTTGCCGGTGATCGTATGGCCTGAGAAGGTGAAGACGTTGAAGCCCGGCAACTCGGCGTGCCGTTCGGCCAGCATCACGAAAGCCCTCGCCAGATCGGGCAGATAGGCGAACGAATGGGCGATGTCGCTGCGGCCCGGCCAGACATATTTGTGCCTGTGCAGCGAGCCGGCGATCACCAGGTCGAACCATGATCCCCGGCCTGGCCCGCCGTAGAAGTCACCGGCCCGAAGCACGGTGGTCGGCACGCCCTCGTCGCGCGCGGCCTCTTCGAACCGGGCTTCCATGGCGATGCGAATCGCACCCTTTTTCACCGAACCGACCGATGGCGTGTCCGGCCCCGCAACCGCCGGGATTTCGTGGCCGTAATTGTAGACATTGCCGGCAAAGAGGTGGAAGGCCTTGTGCGCCTTGGCGGCGGCAATGACGTTTTCGGTCAGCACCGGGCACATCTCGGCCCAGTCCGGATAAAGCGGGTTGAGCCCGTTGAAGATCACATCCGCGCCTTCAGTGGCCACAATCAGCTCGTCGGCCTTCATGGCATCCGCGCGACGCGCTTCGGCGCCCGCCAGTTCGTCCGGCAGATGTCCGTCGCGGGTGATCGCGAGAACGGTATGACCTGCGGCCATGGCCGCTTGCGTGACGACGTGACCGAGGCGCCCTCTGGCGCCGAGAACTGCGATTGTGAGTGACATTTCCGATCTCCTTGTTCGTGTGACAGGAAGATGGATCATCTGATTTTGAATGAAAACTGCTTGCAATTGCTTGCTCGACATTCAAAAATGAATGCATGCAAGATCTGGACTGGAACCTGCTCAAGAGTTTTCTCGCCGTCGTGGAGACCGGAAGCCTGACGGCTGCCGCAAGGCGGCTGGAGGCGAGCCAGCCGACGCTTGGCCGCCACGTCGCCGAACTGGAAGGCAGGATCGGCGCGACCCTGCTCAGACGCACGCCGCAGGGACAGGAGGTCACCGAGGCGGGTGCGGCATTCCTCGCCGATATCCGCGCCATGCGCGATGCCTCCGACGCGATCCTCCGCCGGGCGGCGGGCGGCGGCCGGGACGTGAGGGGCACCGTCCGCATCACGGCGAGCGTCGTCATCGGAAGTCTCGTCCTGCCCCGGATTGTCGCCGGTCTGCGGCGACAGCACCCGGAACTCGAGATCGAGATCGTGGCCACCGATTCCGTCGACAACCTGCTCAGGCGCGATGCCGATATCGCGATCCGCATGGTCAAGCCCGCGCAGGTCGACCTGGTCACTCGCCATATTGGCGACATCCCGCTGGTCGCCGGTGCAAGGCGCGATTATTTCGAGCGCCGCGGCAGACCGAACACCGCGAGCGATCTTCTCGAACACGATGTTCTCGGGTTTGACCGGGACGATGCGCTACAGCGTGGCTTTGCCGCATTCGGCGTTGCGATCGACCGCTCCTTCTTCAGGATCAGAAGCGACAATCATCTCGTTCTCTGGCAGGCGCTCAGACAGGGGGCCGGTATCGGCTTTGCCCAGAAGCCCCTGTTCGAGGCCGAGCCTGATCTCGAGACGGTGCTGCCGGATCTCCGGATCCCGAGCCTCCCCGTCTGGCTGACCGCGCATCGTGACATCCGTCACGCGCCGCGCATCAGCGCCGTCCTCGATGGGCTGGAGGAAGGCCTGACCGCCTATATCGCCGGCGAATGGGCCCGCTCACTCTGACCTGTCGGCGTAGCGCGCCAGCCGCGAGCCGGCGAGCACGACGACAAGCGGAGCACAGATACCCACATAGACGATCGCAAGACCGAGCTGCTCGGCCACCAACCCGATCAGGGACGGCGCGAACAAAAGCCCCGAATAGCCGAAGAAGGTGACGAAGGAGATGCCGACGCCCTTGCGCAGACCCGGCATGTTTCCCGCCGCCGAAAACAGCACCGGCACCATGTTGGCGATACCGAGCCCGGCGATTGCAAAACCGGCAACCGCCCATGCGGCACCGGGCGCATTGCCGGCAAGCAGCAGCCCGGCAATGGTGAAACCCACCGAAACCCGCACCGTCCTGACCGCGCCGAACCTGTCGCGTATGGCATCGCCGAGAAAACGCATCATCGCCATCCCCGCGGAGAAGGCCGCAAAGGCAAGGCCCGACAGGGCTGCATCCGCTCCGAATTCATTGCGCAGATAGAGCGCGCTCCAGTCGAGGCTCGCACCTTCCGGGATCATCGAGAAAAGGCACATCAGCCCCATCAGCCAGAGGGCGATGTTACGGAAGGGCGGCACGGTGACCGGTGCTCCATCGACGCCTTCCTCATCCGGATGCGGGCGGTCGGAGTAGATGCGCGGCCAGGCGAGAAAACCGAGTATGAGCGCAACGATGGTGACGATCCCTGCATGCGCCCAGTTGCCCGCGAGATCGATGATCAGTCCGCCCGATGCGGAGCCGATCAGGCCACCGAGGCTCCAGAATCCGTGACACGAGGACATGATCGCGCGCCGCTCGCTACGCTCGACCTCCACCGCATTGGCGTTCATCGCCACGTCGGTTCCGGCGACCGTCGCGCCCATCACGGCGAGCGCCAATGCACCCATGACCGCGTCGGGCGCCAGGTTGATGAGGATGAAGACAGGCGTGATGACGAAGACCATCACCCGCAAGAGCCCGTGCGATCCGTATCTCGACACCCACCACCCGACAAGCGGCATCGCGGCCATCGAACCGAGGCCGAAGAACAGCACCATCAGCCCGATCACCGATTCCTGCAATTCCAGCCTCGCGGCGAATTCCGGAACCTTCGGCGCCCAGTTGCCGATCAGGTAACCGTTCTGCAGGAACAACAGGGCAATTGCCCCGCGCTCGCGCGTGAAAAGCGGGCGGCGTCCCGTCTCGATCGTGCTCATGTGTTTGCTCTCCCGGCGGCCACTGGCACGATCCGCGCACCAGCTTCTGCAATCGCAGACATGTCATTGGAATTCCCGTTCTCGACCAGAAGCGTCACCTCCGGCGAGAAGGCAGTGATGCGGTAGGGCGCCGCAGTCTCGAATTTTGCGGTGTCGGCCGCTGTGATGATCCGTCGACTGCGCCTTGCCACCTCCGCCTTGAACGTTTGCTCATCGGCGCGGGAGGCGAACAACCCCTCGCCCGGCACGATGCCGCAGGTCCCCAGGACGAACACGTCGGGATAGATACCGTCGAGCGAGGTCACTGCCCGTGTATCGATCGCACCGCCGATTTTCCGGTCCACTCTGCCGCCCGTCAGCATAACTTCCACATCGCTCGAAACCGTCAGCATTGCAGCGATTGCCGGCGCATTGGTCATCACCGTCATGTCGCGCCCCGACCCGATCGCCTCCGCCACCGAGAGATTGGTCGTTCCCGCATCGATGAACACGAGACCGCCGTCCGGAAGCAGGGACGCGATCTCCGCGCCGAACACCGACTTCAACGGCTGGTTCTCGGACATTCTCTCGCTGAACGGTCGCGCCGGCACGCGAACAAGCGCACCGCCATAGACTCGCTCGCAGATCCCCTCGGCGGCAAGCTCGCGCAAGTCCCGCCGAATTGTATCTTCCGAGACGGCAAATTCCCGCGCCAGATCCGCAGCGACGACCCGCCCCGACAGATCAAGTCTGGCGCGTATCACCTCCTGGCGTTCTCGTGTCAGCATTAATCATGCACCTTCACGCTCAAAACCGCAAAAGCGTGCATATTATGACTCACCTTTTGTGTCAATTACGCGGAAATCGGCAAGAACAGGCAACCGTCAGAGGAAATGTGGCGAAATTGGAACCAGCCCTGGCCGCGGCGCGTTGAAGCTGAGCCCGAACCCCCGGGGTCTTTTTGAAACTGGAGAGATTTCATATGTCCATCGGTACAATTCTGCTGATCATCCTTATTCTGCTTCTGATCGGCGCGATCCCCACGCGCGCCCGCTTCGGCAACGCCCCGATGGGCATCCTCGGTGTCGTGCTCGTCATCGTCATCATCCTGATGCTGCTTGGGCACATATAAGCCGAAGCGCCGACGCGTCTCGCATCGGCGTCACCCACCCGCAGATATGCAAGAAGGCCGCCGGTCACCCGGCGGCCTTCTTCATTGCGTCTGTCGATGGCTCACCTGGAGCGCTACCCTTCGTAGACCACGATCAGGTCCTTGGCATCGATCTGGTCGCCGGCCTTGACGAGAACCTCCGCAACCTTGCCGTCGCGTTCGGCATGGATCGCGGTTTCCATCTTCATCGCCTCGATGGACACGAGCACGTCGCCGGCCTTGACCTCCTGTCCGCTCGAAACCGCGACGGTGGAGATCACGCCGGGCATCGGCGCGCCGACATGCGCCTCGTTGGTCGGATCGACCTTGCGGCGGACCGCGGCGGCTGAAGCGCCATGGATGCGGTCGGGCACCTTGACGCGGCGCGGCTGACCGTTGAGCTCGAAGAACACCGTGACCATGCCCTTGTCATCGGTCTCGCCAGTGGCGAGATTGCGCACGACGAGCGTCTTGCCCTGTTCGATCTCCACGAACATCTCGTCGCCGACATCGAGCCCGTAGAAATAGGCGGGCGTCGGCAGGGCGCTGACGGGGCCGTAGGTTTCGGCCAGAACGGCATAATCGGTGAAGACCTTCGGGTACATGAGATAGGAGGCGAATTCGAGGTCGCTCACCGCACGCTCCAGCTTGGTCTCGATCTCCTTGCGCTCGGCATCGAGATCGGCGTCCGGCAGCAGCGAACCCGGCCGATCGGTGTAGGCCTTCTCGCCCTTGAGCACCTTCTTCTGCAAATCCTTCGGCCAGCCGGAGGGCGGCTGCCCCAGATCGCCCCGCATCATCGAGACCACGGAATCCGGGAAGGAGACGTCCTTGGAGGGGTTTTCGACGTCAGCGACAGTGAGGTCCTGGCTCACCATCATCAGCGCCATATCGCCCACCACCTTCGAGGACGGCGTCACCTTCACGATATCGCCGAACATCTGGTTGGCGTCGGCATAGGCCTGCGCGACCTCATGCCAGCGCGTCTCGAGCCCCAGCGATCGCGCCTGCTCCTTCAGGTTGGTGAACTGCCCGCCCGGCATTTCGTGCAGATAGACTTCCGATGCCGGCCCCTTCAGGTCGCTCTCGAAGGCCGCATACTGATTGCGCACGGCTTCCCAGTAGAACGAGATGCGGCGGATCCATTCCGGATCGAGACCGGGATCGCGCTCGTGACCGTGCAGCGCCTCGACGATGGAGCCGAGACAGGGCTGCGATGTATTGCCCGAAAGCGCGTCCATCGCCGCGTCCACCGCGTCCACGCCGGCATCGACTGCCGCGAGGACCGTCGCCGCGGAAATGCCCGACGTATCATGCGTATGGAAGTGGATCGGCAGATCCGTCGCCTCGCGCAGCGCCTTGAAGAGCTGCGTGGCGGCAGCGGGCTTGAGAAGCCCCGCCATGTCCTTGACGGCGATGATGTGCGCGCCCGCCTTTTCGAGCTCGACGGCGAGATTGGTGTAGTATTTCAGATCGTATTTCGGGCGTGCGGAATTGAGGATGTCGCCCGTATAGCAGATCGTCGCCTCGCAGAGCTTGTTCTCCTCGCGAACCGCATCCATCGACACCCGCATGTTCTCGACCCAGTTCAGGCAGTCGAAGACGCGGAAGAGATCGATACCCCCCGCAGCCGCCTGGCGGACATAATACTTCACCACATTGTCCGGGTAGTTCTTGTAGCCCACACCGTTGGCGCCGCGCAGGAGCATCTGCAGAAGCAGGTTCGGCGCGTTGTTGCGGATCTTGTCGAGGCGCTCCCAGGGGTCCTCGGTCAGGAACCGCATGGCGACGTCGAAGGTCGCCCCGCCCCAGCATTCGAGCGACAGGAGCTCGGGCAGCGCACGCGCGTAGGTCCCGGCGATCTTGACGATGTCGTCAGTGCGCATTCGAGTGGCGAGCAACGACTGGTGTCCGTCACGCATGGTCGTGTCGGTCATCAGGACGCGCTTTTCATTCCGCATCCATTCGCCGAACTTTTCCGGCCCGAGCGCATCGAGCCTTTGCTTGGTCCCGTCGACGATCGGGCGATCGGTATAGGGCACGCGCGGCGCGGCGGCATCTTCCGCCGGGCGCGGACGGTCACGGGTTTCCGGATGGCCGTTGACGGTGACGTCGGCGAGGTAGGTGAGAAGCTTGGTCGCCCGGTCCTTGCGCTTGACCTGGCTGAACAGCTCCGGCGTGTTGTCGATGAACTTCGTCGTATAGGTATTGTCGCGGAATTTCGGGTGGCCGATGATGGCTTCCAGAAAGGTGAGGTTCGTCGCAACGCCGCGAATGCGGAACTCGCGCAGCGCCCGGTCCATCCGCTGGATGGTTTCCTCGGGCGTCGGCGCCCAGGCGGTGACCTTCTCGAGCAGCGGATCGTAAAACCGGGTGATCACCGCGCCCGAATAGGCGGTGCCGCCATCCAGACGAATACCGAAGCCCGTCGCGCCGCGATAGGCGGTGATGCGGCCGTAATCCGGAATGAAGTTCTGCTCGGGATCCTCGGTGGTGATCCGGCACTGCAATGCGTGGCCGTTGAGCTTGATGTCTTCCTGCGCAGGGACACCGGATTCCGGCGTCCCGATCGCGAACCCGTCGAGGATATGGATCTGCGCCTTGACGATATCGATGCCGGTGACTTCCTCGGTCACCGTATGCTCGACCTGGATACGTGGATTGACCTCGATGAAATAGAACTTGCCGGTATCGGCATCCATCAGGAATTCGACCGTGCCCGCGCCGATATAGTCCGTGGCCTTCGCGATCTTCAGCGCATGGCCCGAAAGTTCCGCGCGCTGAGCGGCATCGAGATAGGGAGCCGGCGCGCGCTCGACGACCTTCTGGTTGCGGCGCTGGATCGAACAGTCACGCTCGAAGAGGTGGACCGCATTGCCGTGCGTATCGCCCAGAACCTGCACCTCGACATGGCGGGCGCGCTCGATGAGCTTTTCGAGATAGACCTCGTCCTTGCCGAAAGCGGCCTTGGCTTCACGCTTGGCTTCGGTCACCTCTCGGGCAAGTTCGTCCTTCGAGCGGATGGCGCGCATGCCGCGTCCGCCGCCGCCCCAGGATGCCTTCAGCATGATCGGATAGCCGACCTCGTCCGCAAGACGCTCGACTTCCTTCATGTCGTCCGGCAGCGGCTCGGTGGCCGGGACCACCGGGACGCCGATCTCGATGGCGAGGTTGCGGGCGGCCACCTTGTTGCCGAGCCGCCGCATGGTTTCGGGTTTGGGCCCGATGAAGGTGATGCCGGCTTCGGCACAGGCATCCGCGAATTCGGGGCTTTCGGAGAGAAGGCCGTAACCGGGATGGATCGCGTCCGCACCGGAAAGCTTGGCCACGCGGATCACTTCGTCGATCGAGAGATAGCTTTCGATCGGACCGAGATCACGCTCCAGATGGTCGCCTCGCCCAACCTGATAGCTCTCGTCAGCCTTGAAACGATGCAGTGCGAGCTTGTCCTCCTCGGCCCAGATGGCGACGGTCTTGATGCCGAGCTCGTTGGCCGCGCGGAACACGCGGATGGCGATTTCGGACCGGTTGGCGACGAGAATTTTCGAAATTGACACAGATACCCTCCCAAGCTCGCACAGAATGCAAAATGCACGCTGGCTCAGTGCTGGGAAAATCTTACAGTCAGATTTTGTGCAGTGCAACCAAACGCTTGATCATAACGATTCAGCGATCGTCATGTTCCGGGGCGCGGAATCCGCCCCGGGAGTTTTGCTTTGCAGCGGCAGGCCAGGCGAGCGGGAGGTCTAGGAGATGAGCCCGCGCCTGAACGCAATCGCCACCGCATGATGGCGGTTGCGCGCATCGAGCTTGTTCTGGATGCCGTTCATGTACCAGTCGACCGTGTGGGTGGAGAGTCCGAGCGTCGACCCCATCTCGCCCGACGTATAGCCCTGGGCAAGGAGGCTCAGCGTCTCGATCTCACGCTTTGTCATGTTATGGCTGCGATTGGCCGGGTCGGAAACCGGAACACCGAGATTTGAGCTTTCGAGGAGCGCCCAGAGAGCCTTGCGGGCAACCGCCTCGAACATCAGAACCTCGCCGGCGGACAGCTCCACCGGGCGCCCGGCCACTGTCAACGTGCCGGCCAGCCCCTGGCGGCCATGCACCGGAAAGACGTAACCGTCCTCCAGCCCGAATTTCTTCGCCTGCTTGAGCATCCGCATGATGCGCTTGGCTTGCGGGTCTTCCTCGAAAAAAGCCGCGGCCTCCCGCCAGCGGAAGCCGTTCTGGCAATAGCCGAGATATCGCAAGGTGGGATCTATGACCGAGTACTTGCGCTTGACATAGATTTCCGGCCAGCCATCCGGCCACCGTCCAGCCAGCACCAGGCTTTCCTGCTCCGCGCGGAGAAGCGGCTGACGGGTCAGAGTGAAGAAGTCGAAACCGGCTTCATCGACCACATCTTCGAGCAATACGTTGATTTCATCGCAACTCGCATCTGAAATATCGAGCTCAAGAAACCGGAATAGTGCTGCTTTGTCCATTCCCTCACCAATATTAGAGTAGCCGACGGCATTTTATAAAATCTTCGTGGCGACGCCTCACGGCGCACCGAAACCCTGTAAATTATTGGGAGAAAATCGGCCTTACCGCGCGCCGGGTCAACTAGCGAAATGCAAGGTAAGTTACAATATGCAAGTATTGCAAAAAATTATCGTATGGTCTCGTGACATTTCAACAAAAAAGCCGGCCCCATCGGGACCGGCCTGTATTGTATTATATCTAGATATCCAGAGTTAGATGCAGGCTACGAAGAGTTCTCTGGTATTTTCTTCTGTCAGCTTCACCGGGTTTCCACCTGCCGTGGGGTCGACAAGCGCCATCTTCACCATCTCATCGATCCGGTCGCTGCCGACGCCGATCTCGGACAGCTTGTCCGGCACGCCAAGCTCCTTGCGCAACGTGATGACGTAGTCGAGGAAACCGTCAAAGCCGCCCTCTATACCCAGATAGGCGGCCGCACGCGCAATGCGATCCTCGATTGCCGCGCGGTTGAAGACCAGTACGGCTGGCATCACCACCGCATTGGTCAGTCCGTGGTGAGTGTTGTAGATCGCCCCGACCGGATGCGACAGGGAATGGATTGCGCCGAGCCCCTTCTGGAAGGCGACCGCGCCCATGGCCGCCGCGCTCATCATCTCCGCGCGCGCGTCGATATCGTTCGGGTTGGCCACGACCTTCGGAAGGTTCTCCTTCACCAGCCGCATGCCCTCGAGCGCGATACCCTGCGACATCGGGTGATAGAAGGGCGAGGAATAGGCCTCCAGACAGTGCGCGAAGGCATCCATACCGGTCCCGACCGTGATCATCCTCGGCATGCCGACGGTCAGTTCGGGATCGCAGATCGTGATTGCCGGAAGCATCTTGGGATGGAAGATGATCTTCTTCACGTGCGTTTCCGAATTGGTGATCACGCCCGCGCGGCCCACTTCCGAACCGGTTCCGGCCGTGGTCGGAACGGCTATGATCGGAACGATGGCATCGGCATCCGCTCGCGTCCACCAATCGCCGATATCCTCGAAATCCCACACCGGGCGCGACTGGCCGACCATCAGCGCGATCGTCTTGCCGAGATCGAGGCCGGAACCGCCGCCGAACGCAATGATGCCGTCGTGGCCGCCTGCCTTGAAGGCCTCGATACCGGCGGCGAGATTGATCTCGTTCGGATTGGGATCGACGTCGGAAAACAGACCGCGGCCGAGACCGGCGGCATCCAGGATGTCGAGTGCGTTTGCCGTGATCGGCAGCGAGGCCAGCCCCTTGTCGGTGACGAGCAACGGCTTCTTCATGCCGGCAGCCTTGGCGGCGTCGGCTAGTTCGCTGATACGGCCCGCGCCGAAGCGCACGGCAGTGGGATATGACCAGTTGGCGACGAGACTCATGCCTTTTTCTTTCTCATGTAATAGGATTTCGGTCGGGTCAGGTTGTGGTAGCCGATCTCGGACAGCGAGCCGCCGCGGCCGGTGTCCTTGCAGCCGGTCCAGCAGAGTGCCGGATCCAGATAGTCGGCGCGGTTCAGAAACACGGTCCCGGTCTGCATCGCGTCGGCGATGCGCTCGGCCCGCTCGGGGTCGTTGGTCCAGAGCGACACGGTGAGACCGTACTGGCAGTCGTTCATCAGCCTGATGGCTTCCTCGTCGCTGTCGACGGGCATGATGCCGACGACCGGCCCGAAGCTTTCATCCCGCATCACGCGCATGTCGTGGTTCACGTCGACGAGGATCTGCGGCATCAGGTAGGCGCCGCCGTCATCTTCCGGGAACCTGGCCGGATCGACGATAGCCTTCGCGCCGTCGGCGATGGCTTCGCTGGTCTGTTCGCGCACCTCCTTGGCGAAACGCACATTGGCCATCGGCCCGATCGTGGTTTCCGGATCGAGCGGATTGCCCAGCTTGAGGTTCTCGGCCCAGGCCTTCGCCTTTTCGACGAATGCGTCGTAGAGAGACCGCGCCACATAGATGCGCTCGATGCCGCAGCAGCACTGGCCGGCATTGAAGAGCGCGCCGTCCATCAGCGTATCGACGGCCCAGTCGAGATCGCAATCTTCCATCACATAGCCCGGATCCTTGCCGCCGAGCTCGAGCCCGGTACCGGTGAAGGTGCCGGCAGCCGCCTTCTCGATGGCCTTGCCGCCACCGACCGATCCGGTGAAGTTGATGAAGTCGAAGGCGCCAGAGGAGATCAGCGCTTCGGAGACCGGGTGATCGAGGAAGACATTGGTGAACACATCCTCGGGGACGCCGGCTTCCTGGAAGGCCCGCGCGATGCGCTCGCCGACGAGAAGCGTCTGCGTCGAATGCTTGATGATCACCGTGTTGCCCGCGATCAGCGCCGGCACGATCGTATTGATCGCCGTCATGTAGGGGTAGTTCCACGGCGCGATCACGAAGACGACGCCATGCGGCACGCGCTCGATCTTCCGGGTGGCCTTGTCCGACTCTTCGATGACGATCGGAGACAGCGCCCGTTCCGCGATCTCGGCCATGTAGGCGGTGCGCTCGTTGACGCCGCCGAACTCGCCGCCGTAGCGGATCGGTCGGCCCATCATCTTGGCCAGCTCGGGCACCACTTCCTCGGTCATCTCGTTGAGGCGCTTGATGCCCGCCTTGACCAGTTCGATGCGCTCGGCGAGCGGGCGGGCGGCCCATGCCGGCTGTGCGGCGCGTACCTTTGCGACAACGGCTTCCGCGGCCGCCTTGTCGAGAGTGTCGCGTTCGGCGAAGACCGAACCGTCGACGGGGGAAATACATTTCAGAACAGACATTTTCCGTCTCCTAGAAGCGTTTCGCACGGCAGCCTTGCCTGGCCTGTCCGGCATGAAACGCGGTTATTATTTCCGGCTCGAGCCGGTTTTCCTGTCACGACAGGCGGGCGGACCATTCGCCCCGTCCATCGCGGCGTCACGCCCTTTCGAAACCTCTCTTGAGTTCCCAGTCGGTGACCGCCTTGTCGAACTCTTCCTGCTCCCATTCGGCGCAACGCACATAATGGTCGACCACCGCATCGCCAAGGGCGGCACGCAGCATCTTCGACCCGCGCAGCGTTTCCGTCGCCTCGCGCAGCGAGGAGGGAATGTGCCGGGCCTTTTCGTTCTGGTAGATGTCGCCACGGGTGGGCTCTGCCAGTTCCAGCTTCTCCTCGATTCCGGCGATGCCGGCAGCCAGCAGGACGGCAAGCGCGAGGAACGGATTGAGATCCGATCCGCCGATGCGGCATTCCACCCGGACACCCTTGGAGCCCTCGCCGCAGAGCCGGAAACCGGCCGTGCGGTTGTCGACCGACCAGACGAGCCGGGTCGGCGCGAAGGTGCCTTTCATGAAGCGCTTGTAGCTGTTGACATAGGGCGCCAGGAAGACCGTGTACTCGTCGGCATATTCGATAAGCCCGGCCATGAAGTGGCGCATGAGCTCCGACATGCCGTGGTCGGCATCCTTGTCGTAGAAGGCCGGCTTGCCGTCAGCCCACAACGACATGTGGACGTGCGAGGAGGAGCCCACCTTCCTGGCGTCCCACTTGGGCAGAAAGGTCGCGGCCTTGCCGTGCATCCAGGCGATTTCCTTGACCGCATGCTTAGCGATGGTGTGGTGGTCGGCGCAATCGAGCGCCTCGGCATAGCGGATGTTGAGCTCTTCCTGGCCGGTTTCGGCCTCGCCCTTGGAATTCTCGACCGGAACACCGGCGGCAACCAGATGATTGCGGACCGGGCGCATGATGCCCTCTTCCTTGGTCGTCTGGAGGATATGGTAGTCCTCGTTGTAATCGCTGATCGGCTGCAGGTCGCGATAGCCCGAACGGGCAAGATCGCGGTAGCTCTGCTCGAACAGGAAGAATTCCAGTTCTGTGGCCATCATCGCCTCGTAGCCGAGTTCCTTGAGGCGCGCGCGCTGGACCTTGAGGATCTGGCGCGGCGACTGCGGCACCGGCTCGTGGGTGTGATGGTCGAGGAGGTCGCAGAGCACCAGTGCGGTGCCTTCGAGCCAGGGAACCCGGCGCATCGTCGAAAGATCCGGCTTCATCACATAGTCGCCGTAGCCTGCCTGCCAGCTCGTCGTCGCATAGCCGTCGGGCGTCGCCATCTCCAGGTCGGTTGCAAGCATGTAATTGCAGCAATGCGTCTCCTCGTGGGAGCTTTCGAGGAAGTTCGTGACATGGAAGCGCTTGCCCATCAGGCGTCCCTGCATGTCCACGCAGCAGACGAGAACCGTATCGATTCCGCCGGCCTCGGCCGCTTTCCTGAGTTCCTCGATCGTGAGATTACCGGCCATGGGTGACACCTGTGTTTAGCTTCGTCCGTCGCGGACCGCGTTGACTGCAAACCGCCCCCCGGAAAATCCGGGAGGCGGCGATTTCGGACCCGATACCCTTAGTCGTTGTTGTAAGGGAATCCGGCGCTGTTGATGACCTTGTTGTAGTCCTTGAAGATCTGGACCACCTTGGCCTTGGTTTCGCTCTCCGCGGCGATCTCGTCCCAGAACTTGATCGCGGCGTTCTCCACTTCCTTCCATTCCTTGGCCGGAACGGTGCGCAGCTGAAGCTTGTCGCCGGTGGCGCGCAGCTTTGCCTCGCCGCCCCAGTACCACTGGTTGCGGAACGTGTGACCGCCTTCCATGCAGGACATGTAGAGCTGCTTGAGGTGGTCCGGCAGGTCCGCCCACTTCTTCTCGTTGGCAAACCAGGAACCGATCCAGGCGCCCGAGATGTTGTTGGTCAGGAAGTAGTCGGTCACATCGGCCCAGCCCACCGTGTAGTCTTCGGTGATACCCGACCAGGACATGCCGTCGAGCTCGCCCGTCTGGACGGCGACTTCGGCGTCTTCGTAGGGGATCGAGACCGGAACGACACCGAACTGGGCGAGGAAGCGGCCGGCCGTCGGGAAGGTGTAGAGCTTGAGACCCGACAGGTCGTCGATGCTCGTGATTTCCTTCTTTGTGTTGAAGTTGCAGGGGTCCTGACCCGCTGCCGAAAGCCAGACGACACCGCCGGCATCCGCATAGGCCTTCTTCCAGATGTCCTTGAGGCCGTACTGTTCGAACAGCACCGGCACGTCGAGGATCGAACGCGTGGCAAACGGGAAGTAGCCGCCGAACACCCCGACTTCGACCGGGGACGCCATCGAATCGTCGTCCGAGTGGACGGCGTCGATGGTACCGGCCTGCATGGCGCGGAAGAGTTCGCCGGTGGGAACGATCTGGTCGGCGAAGAAGAGTTCGATCACCATCTCGCCGTCGGCTGCCTTGTTGAAGGCATCGACGAAGGGCTGTGTGACATACTGGCCGAGCGTGGCGCCGGCATAGGTCTGCATGCGCCAGCGGATCGGTTCCTGAGCGATCACCGGGGGAGCGGCAAGCGTGGTCGTCGCCGCGGCACCGGCAATGCCGGCCTTGGTAAGTAATTGACGCCGTTTAAGCATGTTGGTGTTCTCCTTCTGGTGGTCTGCCGTTTGTTTTTGTCGTTTTTGTTACCCTTGCAGTTTGCCGCGGAACTGTTCCGGCAGCCACAAAGCCAGTTCCGGGAAGACCATCACGATGATGAGGGTGATAAGCATCACCGCGACGAATGGGATGACGGACATGTAAATGTCCTTGAGCTTGACCTCCGGCGGCGACATCGCACGCATGAGAAACAGGTTATAGCCGAAGGGCGGGGTCATGTAGGCGATCTGGCAGGTGATCGTGTAGAGCACGCCGTACCAGATGAGATCGAAGCCGAGCATCTTGACCAGCGGCACGTAGAGCGGCGCGACGATGACGAGCATCGCCGTATCGTCGAGAAACGTCCCCATCAGCAGGAAGCTCAGCTGCATCAGGACGAGGACCTGCCAGGGCTCCAGACCAAGCTGTCCGAGGAAGAAGTTCTCGATGGCCCGCACCGCGCCAAGTCCGTCGAACACGGCGCCGAAGCAAAGTGCCGCCAGAATGATCCACATGAACATGCAGGAAATGCCGAGCGTCTTGCGTACGGTGTTTTCGAAGACCTCCCTGGTCAGCCGGCGCTTGATGACCGCGGCGAGCGTGGCCGCGAGCGCGCCGACGGCCGAGCTTTCCACCAGGCTGGTGATACCCATCAGGAACAGGCCGTTCATCAGGAAGAAGATCATGAAGGGCAGGATGCCGGCACGCAGCAGCGCGAAGCGCTCCTTCCAGGTGATCGCGTCGCGCTCCTCGCGGCTGAGCGGCGGCCCGAGTTCCGGCTGGATGCGGCAGCGCACGGCGATATAGACGATGAACAGTGTCGCCATCAGAAGGCCGGGGAACACACCCGCAAGCCAGAGCTGGCTGACCGGCTGGCGCGCGATCATGCCGTAGAGAACGAGCACAACCGAGGGCGGGATGAGGATGCCTAGCGACGAACCGCCCTGGATCACGCCGGTAATCATCTGCTTGTCGTAGCCCCGGCGTAGAAGTTCGGGCAGCGCGATGGTTGCGCCGATTGCCATGCCGGCGACCGAAAGTCCGTTCATCGCCGAGATGATGACCATCAGACCGATCGTGCCGATGGCGAGACCGCCGGGAATCGGGCCGAACCAGACATGGAACATCCGGTAGAGGTCATCGGCGATCCGGCTCTCCGACAGCATGTAGCCCATGTAGATGAACATCGGCAGCGTCAGCAGCGGGTACCATTTCATCAGCTTGATCGACTGCGCGAAGGCGATCTCCACCCCGCCCGTGCCCCACAGCGGCAGGGCTGCGATGACGGCGACGGCGCCGATCACGCCGAAGACGCGCTGCCCGGTGAGCAGCAGCGCCATCATCGAGGCGAACATGAACAGGGCGATCAGTTCGTAACTCACAGGCCCGCCTCGCTTGCGTGGTTGATGCTGGTGCCGCGCAGGAAGAGGATGTCGCGGAGGAACTCGGCGACGGCCTGCATGAGCATGAAGAAGATACCGACCGTGGCGACCAGCTTGACCGGCCACATATAAGGCCGCCAGACCGAGTGAGCGCGCTCGCCATACTCTATTGCATAGGTGGTCGAGGAGATGCCGCCATACAGGAGCACCACGAGGTAGAAGATCAGGAACAGGATCGACAGGCCGTCGATCATCGCCTTGCGCCGGTGCGACAGCCCGCCATAGGCAAGGTCCATGCGCACATGGTCGCCGAGCTGCATCGAATAGGCGCCGCCGAGGGTATAGTAGGCGACCATGACGAACTGCGCCGCCTCCAGCGTCCAGAGTGCCGGCATTCCGGCGTACTTGGTCACCGACGACCAGAGCAGCACGCCCATCAGCGCGAAGATGAGGTACATGGCGAAACGTCCGACGCGCCGGTTGAAGGCGTCCACGAAACGGATATAGGCGATGACGCCGTTCATGACCGCACCTCCCGCTCGCTGAAGGTTTCAGGCCTTGTCTCAGGCATGCAGACGCTCCCCTTCCCGGCCCTTCTCGGCCGCTCTGCGAACCAGTCCGGCAATGATTCCAGTCCATTCCTTCTGGCCGGCCTCTTGCGCGATCAGGTCGTTGCGGATCTCGAGCATGACATTCGGGATGCCGCGCGCAATGGCATGGCGCTGCAATGTGTGGGTCACGCCGTCGGAAGCGTCATAAGGATAGTTGCGGCGCACGAGTTCAAGCCCGGCCTCGTCTGCGGCCTGCAGCATCGCATCGGCAAAGCGCGAATCCGCATCATGGAGAATGCCCAGGTGACCGTCGCGGTTCTCGCCGAAATAGACAGGCGTGAACGAATGCACCGTGACCAGGATCGTCGGCCGGCCAAGTGCGGCGCGGCGGTCGAGCACGCCCTCGAGAGCGGCGTGAAACGGCTCGTAAAGCCCCTCGGCGCGCGCCTGACGTTCGGGACCCGTCAGCCCCGTATTGCCCGGCACCACGAAGACTTCGCTCTTCTCCGGCACCGCGCCGGGCGATTCCGGCGGACGGTTGCAGTCATAGGCAAGGCGCGAATAGGCCTGCGCGACCAGCGTCCCGTCGAGCGCCTCGGAGAGGCCGCGTGCAACGGGCAGCGCGCCGATGTCCCAGGCGATGTGGCTTTCAAGGGCTTCCGCGTCGAGACCGAGATCGCCGAGGCTCGCGGGCATGGTCTTCGACGCATGCTCGCACACCAGCACGATGTCTCCGGCCGCCTCCGGTCGCTCGACCATGGCGGGCGCAATATCCTTGGGTCCCAAAAGAGGGCTGTCTGACACTATACCTGTTCCCACTCCGCACCGCTTTGGCCAAAGAAGGGCCTGCGGCATTCCTTTGTGTAATAATGATTAGGAAACGTCTCGCCTTGTCAATCCTGTAATTTCTATTACATTTCGGTGACAGGAGGCGCCCGCCATGACGATCCGCGAACAGGTCCATGCGAAACTGGGCGCCCTTCCGGGCGCCGAGAAGAAGGTCGCCCATGCATTTCTGGCGCTCTATCCGAGCGCCGGGCTGTCGACAATCGCCGAACTGGCCAAGGCCGCGGGCACCAGCGCGCCCACCGTCCTGCGCTTCGTCACGCGCCTGGGCTTCGAGTCGTATCCGGAATTCCAGCGCGCCCTGCGCGACGAGGTTCAGGCCCAGATGGCCTCCCCTTCGCCATTGGAGCGCGGTCGGTCCACCAAGTCGATCCAGCCCGATACGCCGGGGCTCACCACGAGCTTTGCAGGCGTGGCCGCGAACCTCGACGCCACCCTCAAGGCGATCCCGGAGAGCGAGTTCGATGCCGCTTGCGAACTGATGTCCGATCCGAAGTCAGCCTGCTATTTTCTCGGCGGACGTTTTACCGACTTCATCGCCGGCTACATGGCGGCCCATCTGCGCATCATCCGGCCCAATGTCCGCCGTTTCACCGGACAGACCTCGACATGGCACGATCAGCTTCTCGACATGAAGCCCGGGGACGTGGTGGTCCTGTTCGACATCCGCCGCTACCAGACCGATCTCGTTCGGCTGGGAGAGATCCTCCTCGAACGCCGTGCCAGAATAGTACTCATCACCGATCCCTGGCTCTCGCCTCTTGCCCGTTCCGCCCATGTGGTGCTGCCCTGTGTGGTGGAGGCCGGCAGGACCTGGGATTCGAGCGTACCGCTCCTGGCTCTCGCCGAAGCCTTGATCGATCGCGTTTCGCGCCGGCAGTGGAGTAACGCCCAGAACCGGATGCAGGCGCTGGAAGACATCCACTGGAACAAGACGCCGCAGCAGGACTAATCGCCTGTGCGCAAACATTATAAAACCATACTGGTAGAGTCTTGAGTCTTGCCCGGCGCGTTAAAGTTAATTATTTATAAGAAATGGATAAATTACGTGCCGTCGAAGCTTTTTCAGCCCTTGGTCAGGATACGCGACTGACCACGTTTCAATTACTCCTGCAAGCCGGCCCCGATGGCGTTCCTTCCGGGGAAATCGGCGACCAGCTTGGTATTCGCCAGAATACCATGTCCACAAATCTCGGCATCCTGCTGAATGCGGGACTGGTCACGCGGCATCGCAAGGGCCGCACCGTTCTCTACAGCGCCAACTTCAAGGGACTTGGCGAGTTGCTTCGCTTCGTCATCGAGGATTGCTGCAACGGCAGCAACACGCTCTGCCATGAGCTGCTGAGCAAGCTGGACCGTGAAACGGTGACCTCAAACAAATACGATTCATACGGCGAATACGCCATCTGACGATGCCGCCCCGATCTCAGGCGGCTTCCGTCTCGCTCATGCGCTCGTAAAGCCGCCATGTCGCGTGCCCGAGAATCGGCAACACCACGATCAGCCCGAGAAATGCCGGCACGAGCGCGACGATCGTCAATGCACCGATAAGCGCGCCGAATCCCAGCATCGAAACGGGCGATTTCACCACCGCCTGAACGCTGGCGATCATCGCCGACACGAAATCGATGTCGCGCTCCATCAGCATCGGCATGGCCACGACCGTGACAGAGAACAGCGCGGTCGCAAGCGCCGCGCCGACGATCGTTCCGACAATGAGAAAGCCCCAGCCTTCGGAGGTCGTCGTCATGATGTGCGCGAAAGCCTGGAAACTCGAGAACGACTTGAAGCCCAGGAACAGAGCCAGAAGCAGGCGCACCTGGTAGATCCAGATCCAGAAGATGAACAGGACCACAAAGGCCATCCAGCCGAGCTGCCGTTCACGCTGGCGGAAGACATGGGCGAAGACCGCCTCCCGCGTGACCGGCTCGCCGGCCGCGCGCCTGCGGCTGATTTCGTAAAGCCCCACCGCGACGAAGGGTGCGATCAGCGGAAATCCGATCGCCAGCGGAATGATCATCCAGGGCGCCCCGATACGGGTGACGATGTAGAGAATGAGAAGGCCGCCGGCCGCATAGACCCCGCCAAAGGCGAGACCGTAGAACGGGAATGCCTTGAAATCGGCCCAGCCATCTTTCAGGCTGCCGGTAATATCGGCGAACGTGACCGCACGCATCCGGGGCACTCGCGAAAGCGTCGGCGGGACCGCAACTTGCCGGTTTTCCATGCCTTCCTCCCTGTATTACGACCGCTCCCTCCAGATCGGCTCAGCAGAGTCTGCTCCCGAACGACTTGAAAAACAAGACTTTCCGCAAATTCTGCTGCAGCGCAGCAGTCTTTGCCGGCACAAAAGCGGGGTAATACGATTTACAAAAATAATATAGTATGATTTTTTCCATTCAGGGCAAACGCCCGGAAAGCTTTAGGGAGGAACTTTCATGCTTTCGAGAAAAGCAATTCTCGGCGCGAGCCTTCTCGCGTCGGTCGCACTCATGTCTTCAAGCGCCATTGCTCAGACCATCGGCTTCTCGCAGATCGGCTCGGAATCGGGCTGGCGCGCCGCCGAAACCACGTTGACGAAGAGCCAGGCCGAGGAACGCGGCATCGATCTCAAATTCGCCGATGCACAGCAGAAGCAGGAAAACCAGATCAAGGCCCTGCGCTCCTTCATCGCCCAGGGCGTGGACGCGATCCTCATCGCCCCGGTCGTCGCCACGGGCTGGGATGCGGTGCTTCAGGAAGCAAAGGAAGCCGAGATCCCCGTGGTCCTTCTCGACCGCATGGTGGATTCCTCCGATGACCTCTACCTGACGGCCGTCGGTTCGGACCTCGTCCATGAAGGCAATGTGGCCGGCCAGTGGCTGGTCGACGAACTTGGCGGCAAGGATTGCAACGTCGTCGAACTGCAGGGCACGACCGGCTCGTCGCCGGCGATCGACCGCAAGAACGGTTTCGAGCAGGCCATCAACGGCCATGACAACATCAAGCTTATCCGCAGCCAGACCGGTGACTTCACCCGCACCAAGGGCAAGGAAGTCATGGAAAGCTTCCTCAAGGCCGAGGACGGCGGCAAGAACATCTGCGCGCTCTACGCCCATAATGACGACATGGCCGTAGGCGCCATTCAGGCCATCAAGGAAGCCGGCCTCAAGCCGGGCGAGGATATCCTCGTGGTTTCCATCGACGCCGTGCCGGACATCTTCCAGGCCATGGCCGCGGGCGAAGCCAACGCGACCGTGGAACTGACCCCGAACATGGCAGGTCCCGCTTTCGACGCACTGGATGCCTACTTCAAGGACGGCACCAAGCCGGCGAAATTCATTCAGACAGAATCGAAGCTCTACACCCAGAACGACGATCCGCAGAAGGTCTACGAGGAAAAGAAGGACCTCGGCTACTGATCCTTCGGTGACGAACCGGTGGCCGGCCAGCCTGGCCGCCGGTCTTTCATGAGCGTCGCCGGCCCCGTGCGGGTGCCGGCGACGGCCGCGTAGACTTATTGCATTCGAGGTCAAGAATGTCCGAGGTGGCAAACAGCCGGCCGCTCCTCCGCGCAACTGGCGTGACCAAGATCTTCCCCGGCACGGTCGCGCTCGACCATGTCGATTTCACATTGCAGCCTGCCGAAGTCCACGCCCTTCTCGGTGAGAACGGCGCAGGCAAGTCGACCCTCATCAAGTGTCTGACGGGCGCCTACCGGCGCGACGACGGAGACATCCTGCTCAACGGGGAGCCGGTCGATCCGCGCGGCACGCTCGACGCCCAGAGCTACGGGATCGGCACCGTCTACCAGGAAGTCAATCTTCTCCCCAATCTCTCCGTCGCCGAAAACCTTTTCCTCGGCCATCAGCCGACCCGCTTCGGCATGATCTCCGGTCGCGAGATGACCCGCCGGGCTCGCGAAACGCTGTCCCAGTACGGTCTCGACATCGATCCGGCCCGCAGTCTGGGCGACTTCTCGGTCGCCGTGCAGCAGGTGATCGCCATTGCCCGCGCCGTCAATCTGTCGGGCAAGGTGCTCATTCTCGACGAACCGACCGCGAGCCTCGATTCCGGCGAAGTGAAGATGCTCTTCGACATCATCCGCTCGCTCAGGGACCGGGGTATCGGGATCATATTCATTTCCCATTTCCTCGATCAAGTCTTCGAGATTTCCGACCGTGTCACGGTCCTGCGCAATGGCCGCCTGATCGGGACGGAGGATGCCGCGAACATCGATCGCGTGCAGCTCGTCAACATGATGCTCGGGCGCGAACTGGAGCACGAGACCCGTGAAACCGGCAAGACCGATCTGGCGCCGGGCGCTCCCTGGCTCGAATTCGACGATTTCGGCAAGAAGGGGCGCATCGCCCCCTTCGATCTGAAGATCCGCCCCGGCGAGGTCGTCGGCATGGCCGGCCTTCTCGGGTCCGGCCGGACCGAGACCGCCGAGACCCTCTTCGGCGCCGTCACCCATGACAGCGGAACGGCGAGGTCGAGAGGCGAGGAGATCGAATTGCGCTCCCCGCGCGATGCGGTCGCCGCAGGCTTCGGATTTTGCCCCGAAGACCGCAAGATCGACGGCATCATCGCCGACCTCAGCGTTCGCGAGAACATCATACTCGCCCTGCAGGCCCGCATCGGCTGGGCCCGCCCCGTTCCGCGCAGGAGGCAGGCGGAGATGGCCGAGGACTTCATCCGGCGCCTCGACATCCGCACCTCCGACGCCGAAAAGCCGGTGGGGCTCCTGTCGGGCGGCAACCAGCAGAAGGTGCTTCTCGCCCGCTGGCTGGCCACCAACCCGAAATTCCTCATTCTCGACGAACCGACGCGCGGAATCGACGTCGGCGCCCATGCCGAGATCATCCATCTGATCGAGGAGCTGTGCGCGGAAGGCATGTCCCTTCTCGTCATCTCGTCCGAACTCGATGAACTCGTCGCCTATTCGCATCGTGTCATCGTCGTCCGCGACCGCCACCACGTGGCCGAACTCGTCGGCGCCGACATCACCACGGACAACATGGTCGACGCCATCGCCTCCGCCCATAACGGGAGCGCAACATGAGCGGCACCGCCCGTTTTCTCCGCAGGATCGCACCGCAGCTGATCACGCTGGCCTTCGTTCTTGCCCTCATCTCGGTCATGTTCCCGGGCTTCTTCAACATCTCGATCGCCAACGGCCGTCTCTACGGCTCGCCGATCGACATCCTGAACCGCGGCGCGCCGGTGGCGCTTCTCGCGATCGGCATGACGCTGGTGATCGCCACGCGCGGCATCGACCTCTCGGTGGGCGCCGTAATGGCGATCTGCGGCGCGGTCTCGGCCTGGGGCATTACCCAGGGTTACGATCTCGGCAGCACATTGCTCATGGCCGTCGTGGCAGGGCTCGTTTGCGGCCTCTGGAACGGCATTCTGGTGAGCTTTCTCGGTATCCAGCCGATTGTCGCCACGCTGATCTTGATGGTTGCGGGCCGCGGCATCGCCCAGTTGATCACCGAGGGCGCGATCCTCACCTTCAATGACCCGAACCTGATCTTCTTCGGCTCGGGCTCGCTTTTCACCCTGCCCATGCCCGTCGTGATCTGGATCGTCACCGGATTGCTGATCACCTGGATCGTGCGACGCACCGCGCTCGGCATGCTCATCGAATCGGTCGGCATCAATCTGCGCGCCTCCACGCTTGCCGGCATCAATTCCCGCGTCCTGCTGATTGCCGTCTATGTCACCTCCGGCTTCTGCGCCGCGCTGGCCGGCATCATCGCGGCGGCCGACATCCGGGGGGCTGACGCCAACAATGCCGGGCTCTGGCTCGAGCTCGACGCGATCCTTGCGGTCGTCATCGGCGGCACCTCGCTTCTGGGGGGACGCTTCTCGCTGATTGCCTCGCTGATCGGCGCGATGATCATCCAGGCGGTCAATACCGGCATCCTGCTGTCGGGTTTCCCGCCGGAGTTCAACCTCGTCATCAAGGCAGCCATCATCCTGATCATCCTCGTGGTCCAGTCGCCCGCCCTCCGGACCGGCATGGCCTTTTTCAGAAAGCCCCGGCAGACAGACGTCGCCAAGAAGGAGACCGTGACCCAATGAACTCGCGCTTTCTTCCGCTTCTGGCCACCGTCGCCATCTTCATTCTCGCCTATGCGGTCTGCTACGCGCAGTTTCCGGCCATGCTCTCGACCCGGGTGATCGGCAATCTCTTCACCGACAATGCCTTTCTGGGCATCATCGCCGTGGGCATGACCTTCGTGATCATTTCCGGCGGCATCGATCTCTCGGTCGGCTCGGTGATCGCCTTCTCCGGCGTGTTCATCTCGGTGATGCTGCGCGATACCGGCCTGCATCCCATTCCGGTCTTTGCCGTGCTGCTCCTCATCACCACGCTTTTCGGCGCGGCGATGGGCGCCACCATTCACTTCCTCGAAATGCCGGCCTTCATCGTCACGCTTGCCGGCATGTTTCTCGCGCGCGGGATGGCCTATGTGCTTTCGATCGATTCCGTGCCGATCACCCACGACTTCTATTCCGCGATCCAGAGCTTCTACTGGCTGATGCCCGGCAAGGGGCGCCTCACCTTCATCGGCGGGCTGATGCTGGTGGTCTTCATTGCCGGCATGCTGGTCGCCCACCGCACCCGCTTCGGCACCAATGTCTATGCGCTCGGCGGCGGAACCCACACCGCGCAGCTCATGGGCGTACCGGTGGCGCGCACCACCATCGCCATCTATGCGCTGTCGGGATTCCTGGCAGGCCTCTCCGGGATCGTCTTCTCGATCTACACCTCGGCAGGCTATTCGCTGGCGACCGTCGGCGTCGAACTCGATGCGATCGCGGCCGTGGTCATCGGCGGCACGCTGCTGACCGGCGGCAGCGGCTTCATCGCCGGCACCCTGATCGGCGTCCTGATCATGGGCCTGATCCAGATCTACATCATCTTCGACGGCACACTTTCGAGTTGGTGGACAAAGATAGTTGTAGGTATGCTGCTTTTTGCATTTATCGTATTGCAGAAGGGACTTGTCTGGTTCACCGGACGGAACAGAGCCTCAGCGGCGGGGACCAGCTGAAAAGGGGGAGGACCTTGCTCAAAACGTCGATTTCGACAGGCGCGATACGCAACAGCCACGCACTCGTGGTCGACGAGATCGGCAGGTCCATCATATCGGGCGCCTATCCGACAGGGTCCCTGGTGCCCGGCGACACGGAGCTGGCGGAGCGTTTCAATGTCTCGCGCACGGTGCTGCGCGAAGCCATGAAGACACTCGCCGCGAAGGGGCTGGTGATTGCCAAGGCCCGCATCGGCACCCGCGTGACCGAAGCAAAGAAGTGGAATTTCTTCGATTCAGACGTGCTGCGCTGGCATCTCGATTCCGGCTTCGACGCCGAGTTCATGCGCCACCTGTCCGACATGCGCCTGTCCTTCGAGCCGAGCGCTGCCCGGCTCGCCACGCTGAACGCGACCCCTCAGGACATCGCGGCCATGAAGCAATGCGTTCACAGCATGTACGTCGCCCGGACGATGGAAGAGTTCGCGCTTGCGGACCTGAGCCTTCACATGGCGATGATCGACGCCGCGCGTAACCCCTTCATGTATTCGGTCGCGAGCCTGATCGAGGCGGCCCTCGTCACCTCCTTCAGGCTGTCGTCTCCCATGGGCGACCCCAGGGGCCAGCAGCGCACCAGCCATCGCCACCAGATCATCGTGGAAGCCATCGAGGCCGGCGACGGGGACGCAGCGGCACGCGCCACCGAGGTCGTCATCATCGAGGGTCGCGACCGGCTGTTCGAAACCGATGAGGCCGGGGATCTGTCGAGCCTTTGAACCCTTCAGGCCGATACCGCCGCGAACACCAGGTCCCTGAGCTTGATCGCCAGCGGATTGAGCGTGTGGTTCTTCAGCGAAATCAGATGATAGGCGTGAAGGATGATCGGCTCGTCGAGATCGATCGTCGAGAGGTCGCTCACCTCCTGCCGGCCGGCCAGAAGATCCACCACCTCGCGTGAGGTCGGCGCAATCGCATCCGTCGAATTGAGGTAGGCGATCATCACCAGAAGCGAGGTCGTGTTGACGATTTCCCGCGGGAGCGGCACCTGCGCATTGACGAAGGCATCCTCGACGGCCTGCCGCATCGGCATCAGCGGTGCCTGCACCACCCATTCATATCCCTCGAGGTCGCGGATCGAGAGCCCCGATGCGCCTGCCATCGGATGACTGGCCCGACACATGAAGCGGATCACCTCGACACGGCCTCGACGCACGTTGAACTGCCGCGCATCGACGCCGGGCGGGATGCGTGACAGCACGAAGTCGTAGTCGCCGCGCAAAAGCCCCTCGATCAGCGCCTGGCTCGGCGCGACATCGACATGGATATCGGCGCCGACCGCCTCCTGCTTGAGCTTCTGGATCGCCGGCACCACGAAGGCGACCGCTCCGCCGGTCACGGAGCCGACCCGCACGGAGCCCGCGCGTCCGGATCGGATCTCCTCGACCTCGTGGACCGCCCTTTCGAGCTCCTGCAGCAGCGTGGCCGCATTGCGCACGAGGACCTGCCCGACAGCCGTGGGGGTCATCCCCTTCGGATGGCGATCGAAGACCCGCGTTCCCACCGCCTTCTCGATGGCTGCCAGCATCCGCGAGGCCGCCGGCTGGGTGATCGCCAGCTGCTCGGCAGCCAATGCCAGCTGCCCCGTCCGCTCGATTGCGTGGATCAACCTGAAATCCTTGAGTTGCAGACGCGCGATGAGCTTTTCCATAAGCTGCTTATCAATTTTGGTATGCCAGTTGTCAATTTAATCATTTGCCGGACATCTTGGCCATTGGCTAGGAGTCTTGCTGGATCAGGAGGTCCACAGGGGCAGGTCCGGCGCGTCGCCGGATCGCCGAAACCACCGGGAGGTATTTACCCATGAGGAAACTCGTTTCCGCCATGGCGGCGCTTGCGCTTACCGCAGGTCTCGCCACCGCACCGTCTTTCGCCCAGGACAAGGGCTCGATCGGCATCGCCATGCCGACGAAGTCTTCGGCACGCTGGATTTCGGACGGCGAGTCGATGGTCAAGCAGTTCCAGGAAGCCGGCTACGATGCCGACCTTCAATACGCTGAAGACGACATTCCGAACCAGCTCGCCCAGATCGAGAACATGATCACCAAGGGTGTCGACGTTCTCGTCATCGCGGCGATCGACGGCACGACGCTGTCCAACGCTCTGGAAAATGCTGCGGCTTCCGGCATCAAGGTCATCGCCTACGACCGCCTGATCCGCGATAGCGAAAACGTCGATTATTACGCCACCTTCGACAACTTCAAGGTCGGCGTGCAGCAGGCCACTTCGCTCGTGAACGGCCTGAAGGAGCGCTTCCCGGACGAGGAAAGCTGGAACGTCGAGCTCTTCGGCGGCTCGCCGGACGACAACAATGCCTACTTCTTCTATGACGGCGCCATGAGCGTTCTTCAGCCGATGATCGACGAAGGCAAGATCAACGTCGTCTCCGGCCAGACCGGCATGGACAAGGTCGGCACCCTTCGTTGGGACGGCGCGGTGGCGCAGGCCCGCATGGACAACCTTCTTTCGGCCAACTACACCGACAAGCAGATCCACGGCGTTCTGTCGCCGTATGACGGCCTGTCGATCGGCATCCTCTCCTCGCTCAAGGGCGTGGGCTACGGTTCCGGCGACATGAAGATGCCGATCGTGAGCGGTCAGGACGCCGAAGTGCCGTCCGTCAAGTCGATCCTGGCGGACGAACAGTATTCGACCGTCTTCAAGGACACTCGTGAGCTGGCCCGCGTGACCGTCGGCATGGTCGACGCCCTCCTCGGCGGAGGCGAGCCGGAAATCAACGACACCGAGACCTACGACAACGGTGTGAAGGTTGTTCCGTCCTACCTGCTGGAGCCGGTTTCGGTCGACAAGAGCAACTACAAGGAAATCCTGATCGACAGCGGTTACTACACCGAAGACCAGATCAAGTAGGAATTTCCTTGCCGACACTCCGTTTCGCCGGAACACCGGCGGAACGGATCCCGACCTGCGCGTAACGATCCGCTGCGGTCAGACAGAAAATCCCGAAAAGAATTCCGAGAACCACCATGGCCACACTTCTCGAAATGCGTCAGATCACCAAGGAGTTTCCGGGCGTCAAGGCGCTGGACCGGGTCGATCTCAAGGTCGAGGAAGGCGAGATCCACGCGATCTGCGGCGAGAACGGCGCCGGCAAGTCGACGCTGATGAAGGTTCTCTCCGGCGTCTACCCGGCTGGCAGCTATGACGGCGAGATCGTCTATGAGGGCGAGACGGCCCAATTCCGCGACATACGCGACAGCGAAGACCGCGGCATCATCATCATTCACCAGGAACTGGCGCTCGTCCCGCAGCTCTCGATCGCCGAGAACATCTTCCTCGGCAACGAGCGCGCCACCCGCGGCGTCATCGACTGGCGCATGACCAACCGGCGCACCGAGGAACTGCTCGAGAAGGTCGGCCTGAGCGAAGCGCCCACGACGCTCGTCGATTCCATCGGCGTCGGCAAACAGCAGCTCGTCGAGATCGCCAAGGCGCTGTCCAAGAACGTCAAGCTGCTCATCCTCGACGAGCCGACCGCCGCCCTGCAGGAAAACGACAGCCGCAAGCTTCTCGATCTGCTGCTGGAGCTCAAGGCCCAGGGCGTCACCTCGATCCTCATCTCGCACAAGCTCGGCGAAGTCCGCTACGTCGCCGACACCGTGACCGTGATCCGCGACGGCACCACCGTCTCGACACTCGACGCCAAGGGCCTGAGCGAAGACCAGATCGTTCACGACATGGTCGGCCGCGACATGACCAACCGGTTCCCCGAGCACAAGCGCACGCCGGGCGACATCCTGATGGAGGTCGACGACTGGACTGTCTGGCATCCCGAGCATGTCGACCGCCGCGTCATCAGGAACGCCGGTTTCAACGTGCGCGCCGGCGAAGTGGTGGGCATTGCCGGATTGATGGGCTCGGGTCGCACCGAACTCGCCATGTCGATCTTCGGCAAGTCCTACGGCCGCAACATTTCCGGCTCGGTCAGGCTCAAGGGCGAGGCCGTCGACGTCTCGACCGTATCCAAGGCGATCGCCGCCGGCATTTCCTACGTCACCGAGGACCGCAAGTCGCTGGGTCTCGTCCTCGACGAGACGATCCGTTTCAACACCACTCTCGCCAATCTTGAGGGTGTCTCGAGCAACGGCGTACTCAAACGCAACGAGGAAACCCGGGTAGCCGAGCGCTATCGCGAGGCGCTCGCCACGCGCACGCCCTCGGTCTTCCAGAAGGTGGTCAATCTCTCCGGCGGCAACCAGCAGAAGGTGGTTCTCGCCAAGTGGCTGTTCACCTCGCCCGAGGTGCTCATTCTCGACGAACCGACACGCGGTATCGATGTCGGCGCGAAATACGAAATCTACACCATCATCAACGACCTCGCCGCACAGGGTAAGGGCGTCGTCATGATCTCCTCGGAGATGCCGGAACTTCTCGGCATGTGCGACAGGATCTACGTCATGAACGAAGGCGCGCTTGTGGGTGAACTGACGGCTGCAGAAGCCAGCCAGGAGCGCATCATGTCGCTCATCGTCAACGACTAGGAGGATACGCTAATGGCCGTGGCTGATAGCGAACAGAACGAAGGTACGGAACACAACGGCAAGGGCATCGGCGCCTACCTCGCCTCCCACCTGCGCGAATACGGGCTGCTTCTGGCACTCATCGTGATCATGGTGTTTTTCCAGGTCGTGACCGAGGGAACGCTTCTGCGCGCGGTCAACGTCACCAACCTGCTCCTCCAGAACAGCTACATCGTCATCATGGCGCTGGGCATGCTCGTCGTTATCGTCTCGGGCAATATCGACCTCTCGGTCGGTTCGGTGATGGGGTTCATCGGCGCGCTGGCTGCCGTGATGATCGTCAATTTCGACCAGAACATCTACGTCACCATCATCGCCTGCCTGGCCGTGGGTGGACTGATCGGCGCGGCGCAGGGCTATTGGGTCGCCTATTGGCGCATCCCCTCCTTCATCGTGACGCTCGCCGGCATGCTGGTCTTCCGAGGCCTGTCGCTCTGGCTTCTCGAAGGCCAGTCGGTCGGCCCCTTCCCGCGTGAGTTCCAGATCATCGCCAACGGCTTCGTGCCCGATATCTTTCCCGCCGGTATCGGTGAGATGCTGGCCGGCATGTTCGATGCCCGCAAGGTCAACGTCCTGGCTCTCGTCGCCGGCATCGTGACCGCCGCGCTCATCGTCTGGATGGGCATGCGCCAGCGCGCCCGCAACAAGGCCTACGGCATCGAGGATGAGCCGGCATCCTTCTTTGCGGCACGCAACTTCATCGTCGCCGCTGCGCTCATCTTCATCACCTTCAAGCTGTCGACCTTCCGCGGCCTGCCCAACGTGCTCATCACCATGGCGGTGCTGACGGTGATCTACGCCTTCCTCACCTCCTCGACGGTGATCGGACGGCGCGTCTACGCGCTCGGCGGCAACCAGAAGGCGGCCAAGCTCTCCGGTATCAACACCGAAAGGCTGACGTTCCTCGCCTTCACCAATATGGGCGTTCTGGCAGCCGCCGCGGGCCTGGTCTTCGCCGCCCGCCTCAACACCGCGACCCCGAAAGCCGGTTTCGCGCTCGAACTCGACGTCATCGCTGCCGTCTTCATCGGCGGCGCCTCGATGTCCGGCGGTGTCGGAACCATCATCGGCGCGGTCGTCGGCGCGTTCCTCATGGGTGTGCTCAACAACGGCATGTCGATCATGGGTATCGGCATCGACTACCAGCAGATGATCAAGGGCCTGGTGCTGCTCGCCGCCGTGATCTTCGACGTCTACAACAAGCAGAAACAGGGATGAGATGCCGCCGCCCGGCGCTTCCGGGCGGCACGCTCAAAGGAGTTCGAACCATGACCTTCAAACCGGCCCAATGGCCCCGCCGCCTGCGCTCGCAGGAATGGTTCGGCGGAACCGGGCGCGACCAGATCTACCATCGCGGCTGGATGAAGAACCAGGGCTTCCCGCACGACCTCTTCGACGGTCGGCCGGTGATCGGCATTCTCAACACCTGGTCCGAACTGACGCCGTGCAACGCGCATCTCGACGTGCTCGCCGAGCGCGTCAAGCACGGCATCTACGAAGCCGGCGGCTTCCCGGTCGAAGTGCCGGTCTTCTCGGCGGCCGAAAGCTCTTTCCGCCCGACCGCTATGATGTTCCGCAATCTCGCCGCCATGGCGGTCGAGGAAGCCATTCGCGGCCAGCCGATGGACGGCTGCGTCCTGCTCGTGGGCTGCGACAAGACCACCCCGAGCCTGCTGATGGGCGCGGCCTCCTGCGACCTTCCCTCGATCGTCGTCACCGGCGGCCCGATGCTCAACGGGCATTTCCGCGGCCAGCGCGTTGGATCCGGCACCCATCTGTGGAAGTTCTCCGAGGCCGTGAAGGCGGGCGAGATGACCCAGGACGACTTCCTCGAGGCCGAGGCCGGCATGTCGCGTTCGCCCGGCAGCTGCAACACGATGGGCACCGCCTCCTCGATGGCGTCGATGGTCGAGTCCCTTGGCATGGCGCTGTCCGGCAATGCCGCGATCCCGGCCGTCGACAGCCGCCGCCGCGTGATGGCGCAGCTTTCCGGTCGCCGCATCGTGCAGATGGTCAAGGACGACCTCAAGCCGTCCGACGTGTTGACCAAGGCAGCCTTCGAAAACGCCATCCGCTCCAACGGCGCGATCGGCGGCTCGACCAACGCCGTCGTCCACCTGCTGGCGATTGCCGGCCGCGTCGGCGTCGATCTCACGCTCGATGACTGGGACCGTTGCGGACGCGACGTCGCCACCATCGTCAACCTGATGCCGTCGGGCGAATACCTGATGGAGGAATTCTTCTATGCCGGCGGCCTGCCCGTCGTGCTGCGTCACCTGGGCGAGAGCGGCCTTCTGAACAAGGACGCACTGACCGTCTCCGGCGGCCCGATCTGGGACGAGGTCAAGGACGCGATCAACCACAACGAGGACGTCATCCGTCCGGTCGACAAGGCGCTGACCCATCAGGGCGGCATCGCGGTGCTGAAGGGCAACCTTGCTCCCAAGGGCGCGATCCTGAAGCCGTCCGCGGCCTCCGAGCACCTGATGAAGCATCGCGGCCGCGCCGTGGTCTTCGAGGACATCGACGACTACAAGGCCAAGATCAACGACGACGCGCTCGACATCGACGAGACCTGCGTCATGGTGCTCAAGAACTGCGGCCCGAAGGGCTATCCCGGCATGGCCGAAGTCGGCAATATGGGCCTGCCGCCCAAGGTGCTCAAACGCGGCATCACCGACATGGTCCGTATTTCCGACGCCCGCATGTCCGGCACCGCTTACGGCACCGTCATCCTGCACACCTCGCCGGAAGCAGCGGTCGGCGGCCCCCTGGCGGTCGTCCGGAATGGCGACATGATCGAGCTCGACGTGGCCGCCCGCACGCTTCATCTGGACATCTCGGACGAAGAAATGGCCTCGCGCCTGGCCGAATGGAAGCCCCAGGGCGAACAGGCCGAATCCGGCTATCCGTGGCTTCACCACCAGTATGTCGAGGGCGCAGATACCGGCGCCGACCTCTCCTTCCTCAAGGGCTGCCGCGGCGCCCCGGTCGGCAAGGATTCGCATTGATGGCATGGAAGATCGCTCTGGCGGGCATCGGCAAGATCGCCCGCGACCAGCACGTTCCCTCGATCGCCGCGTCGCGTGACTTCGATCTCGCTGCCACCGTCACGCGGCACGAAGGCGTGGACGGTGTCGAGAACCATGCCGATATCGAAGCCATGCTCGCGGCGCGTCCGGATATCGAGGTCGTCTCGCTGTGCCTGCCGCCCGTCCCGCGCTTCGAATATGCCGCGGCTGCCATCAAGGCCGGCCGTCATGTCATGCTCGAAAAGCCGCCGGGCGCGACGCTCGCGGAATGCCATGCGCTGGAAGCCATGGCGCGCAACGCCGGCGTCTCGATCTATGCCACATGGCACTCGCGTGAAGCCGCAAGCGTGGAAGCGGCGCGAAACTGGCTTGCCGACAAGCGGCTCAAGAGTCTGAAGATCACCTGGCTCGAGGATGTCCGGCGCTGGCATCCGGGACAGGAGTGGATCTGGGAGCCCGGCGGCCTCGGGGTTTTCGATCCCGGTATCAACGCCCTGTCGATCCTGACCCGCATCCTGCCGACGCCGGTTCACCTGGCCGGGGCAACGCTGAAATTTCCGGAGAACCGCCAGACGCCGATCGCGGCCGATCTTGCCTTCCGCCATCCTGACGGCGCAGAGGTGAGTGCGGTCTTCGATTGGCGCAAGGAAGGCGACCAGTTCTGGAACATCGAGGCGGAAACCGACCGGGGCACGATGGAGCTTTCCGATGGCGGCGCCAACCTGTCGATCGACGGAGCGATGGTCGAGGCCTCGGATGTCGCGCTCGAAGGCGAGTACCCGAACCTTTACATGCGCATGGCCGAGATCTTGCGGACGGGCGGGATCGACATGGACCTTTCTCCGATGGTTCACGTCGCCGACGCCTTCCTGCTCGGCAAGCGCGAAATCGTCGCCCCCTTCCACGAGTGAGGCCGATGTGACCGCTTCGACCACATCACATGCGCTGGACTGGATCGCCGTGGACTGGGGTACGACCTCACTGCGCGCCTGGGCCGTTGCGGCCGATGGCTCGGTGATCGCCCAGGCCAGCTCGGACAAGGGAATGGGCAAGATCGGCAGGGCCGATTACGAACCCGCTCTTCTCGAACTCGTCGGACCATGGATCGAAGGTGCGAGCGGTTCGATCCCGGTCATCGTCTGCGGGATGGCGGGCGCACGCCAGGGCTGGAAGGAAGCCGCCTACCGCAGCGTACCTTGCCAGCCGGTCGCGGGCGAAGCGCTCACTCCGGTGGAAACCGCCGACAGGCGCCTCACCGTCGGGATCGTTCCCGGCCTGTGCCAGGCAAAGCCGGAAGATGTCATGCGCGGCGAGGAAACCCAGCTCGCGGGCCTCCTGGCCGGCAGGGCCATCGAGGACGCCTCCGTCTGTCTTCCCGGGACCCACAGCAAATGGGTCAGTATCGACGCGGGCCGGGTGGCGCGGTTCACCACCGTCATGACCGGCGAACTCTTCGCCCTGATCGGAGGTCAGTCGATCCTGCGCCATTCTGTCGGCGGAAGCGGCGACCGCGAGCCCGGACCGGGCTTCCTCGATGCTGTCGATCAGGCAATCGCCGATCCGGCGAGCCTTACATCCAGCCTCTTTTCGATCCGCGCCCGCTCGCTGCTTGCCGAGGCAAGCCCGGAGGATGGCAGCGACATACTCTCCGGCCTGCTGATCGGAACAGAAATCGCAGCCTGCCGGCCATACTGGCAGGATCGCCCGGTTCACCTGATCGGTGCCGGACCGCTGGTGGCGCGATATGCCGCCGCACTGCAGAGAGCCGGTGCCCGGACCATTGTCGAAGACGGCTCCGGCCTGACGCTCGCCGGTCTCGCCAGGGTCCGCGCCGGAATGAAGGAAATTGCCGCATGACCCGAAAACTCGTTGCCATCCTGCGCGGCATCAAACCCGAGGACGTCGAGGAGATCGGCGCAGCACTGATCGACGCCGGCATTACCCTTATCGAGGTACCGCTCAATTCGCCCGAACCCTTCGACAGTATCGGAAGGCTCGCCGCCCGTTTCGGCGACAAAGCGATGATCGGAGCCGGAACGGTCCTGACCACAGGCGATGTCGACCGCATTCTCGATGTCGGCGGCAAGCTGGTGGTCTCTCCCAATTGCGATCCGGCGGTGATCTCCCATACGCTCGAAAGGGGAATGATCTCGATGCCCGGCGTTTTCACCGCCACCGAGTGCTTCCAGGCGATCGCAGCCGGCGCACGCACGCTCAAGCTCTTCCCTGGCTCCATGGCCGGCCCGGAAGGATTGAAGGCGCTGAAAGCGGTGATGCCGTCCGATGTCGAGCTTTATGCTGTCGGCGGCGCAGCCCCCGACAATCTCACCGAATGGGTTGCCGCCGGTGCAGCCGGTTTCGGTATCGGCTCCTATCTCTTCAAGCCGGGAATGACCGCCCCTGACGTCGCCTCCCGTGCCGCCAGGATGGTGGCTGCCTATGACGAGGCAATGCGATGAGCGACGCTGGAGACGTTGAAATCTTCGGTCATGCGCAGGACGGGACGCCGGTCGGGAAAGTCACGATTGCCGCAGGTGGCGCGGAAGCCACGCTGATCAGCTGGGGCGCGAGCCTGCAGGATTTCCGCATCTCCGGCATCGATCATCCGCTGGTTCTCGGCAGCCCGGCGCTCGAACCCTATTTCGACGATATGCGCTATTACGGCGCGATTGCCGGACGGGTCGCCAACCGGATCGCCAACGGGACCGCCGAACTCGACGGGACGACATGCCGCTTCGATCGCAACGAGAATGGAACAACCACGCTCCACGGCGGATCGGACGGAAGCTCCAATCTCGTCTGGACCATCGCCGATCATGGTGCGTCCCATTGCCGGTTTACCCTGCAAATGGCGGACGGGCTTGCCGGTTTTCCCGGCAAGCTCGACGTCGCCGTCACCTATTCGCTGAGCGATGGCGGCACGCTGCGCATCGAGATCGAGGCCCGGACCGACGCGCCGACCTTCTGCAATTTCGCCCATCATTCCTACTGGAACCTCGACGGAACGGCGAATCTCGAGAACCACAGATTGATGGTTCACGCCGACCGCTATCTCGCCGTCGACGAGCGCCTGATCCCCACCGGTTCTCCGCGGCCGGTCGACGGCACGCGTTTCGATCTGCGCGAGCCGCAACCGGTGATCCAGCCCGGGACCGAGGCTGTCGATCACAATTTCTGCTGCTTCGACGCACCGTCCCGGGAACTGCGCAAACTCGCCGTCCTTTCGACGCCCGATCTGTCGCTGCATGTCGCGTCCACCGAGCCGGGCTTTCAGGTCTATGACGGCGCGCGCATGAATACCGCGCCGGTTCCCGGCCTCACCGGCGAACCCTACGGCCCCTATGCCGGCATTGCACTCGAACCCCAACGCTGGCCCGATGCGCCCAATCGCCCCGATTACCCGACCGTGGTCCTGAGACCCGGCGAGACCTATCGGCAGGTGTCGGAATTCCGCATTGCCAGAAACGCACAAGGCTCCTGAAAGGAACTTCGATGAAACACCCCCTCACCGGCATCCTGCCCGTCGCACCGACACCTTTCCACGACGATGGCCGCGTTGACGAGGACGGCATGCGCCGGGTCATCGACTGCATGATCGACCAGGGTGTCGACGCGATCTGCATCCTGGCGAACTATTCCGAACAGTTCGTGCTCTCCGATGACGAACGCGCGCTCCTGATGAAGATCAGCCTCGAGCATGCCGCAGGTCGCGTGCCGATGATCGTCACCATCAGCCATTTCTCGACCGATATTGTCGTCCGGCGCGCCAGGGATGCCGCGGCGCTCGGCGCCGCCATGGTGATGATGATGCCGCCCTATCACGGCGTCGGCCTGGTTCCCGCCCCGACCGGGATCTACGAGCAGTTCAAGGCCGTCAGCGACGCCATCTCCATCCCGATCATGGTTCAGGACGCACCGCTGTCCGGCGCACCGCTGCCGGTGGATCTGCTCTGCAGGATGGCCCGTGAGATCGAGAACGTTTCCTACTTCAAGATCGAGGTGCCTTTCGCGGCCGACAAGCTCTCAGCCCTCATCGAGCAGGGCGGGAAGGACATCGTCGGTCCGTTTGACGGCGAGGAAGCCGTCACCCTGCTCGCGGATCTCGATGCAGGCGCCACCGGCACCATGACTTCGGCCATGTTCCCCGACAAGATCAAGCCGATCGTCACCGAATATCTGGCCGGCAACCACGACGCGGCGCTCGATCACTGGAAGCTCTGCATGCCGCTGATCAACCACGAGAACCGCCAGTGCGGCCTGCGCGCTGCCAAGACCGTGATGAAGGAAGGCGGCGTCATCAGGAGCGATTTCGTGCGTCACCCGCTCAAGCCGATGTCCGAGCGCACCAAGGCGCGACTGCTCGGCCTGGCAGGTGAACTCGACGTGCTTGCGCTGAAGTGGGGTAAGTGAACCACTTCTGGCGGAAATTCACCTCGGACAGAGGAGGAGTCGACCCGGTGAAGAAGATTGCGACAAGTGCCGAGAAACTGGGGACACATCGCTGCCAACTCGGTGAAGGCCCCTTTTACGATCGCCGGACCGACACGGCCTGGTGGTTCGACATCGTCGGCCACAAGCTCCTCGAACACCGTTTCGGCGGCGGCGACACCATCGCCCATGAACTTCCGGTCATGGGCTCCGTCATCGCGCCCGTCGATGAGAACCGTCAGCTTCTCGCAATGGAGGACGGGCTCTATCTGCGCGAGATCGCGACCGGTTCGCTCAAGCGTATCAAGGCGCTCGAGGACGACAAGCCGGGCAACCGGTCCAATGACGGCCGGCTCCACCCATCGGGCCGCCTCTGGCTGGGCACCATGGGCAAGAATGCCGAGTGGCAGGCAGGCACCATCTACCTCTTCGACGGCACGGAGATCACACCGCTCTTCCGCAAGGTGACGATCCCCAACTCGATCTGTTTCTCGCCGGACGGGCGTACCGGCTATTTTGCCGACACCGCGCCCAACATCGTCTGGCGCGTGGCGCTCGACCCGCAGACGGCGGTGCCGATCGGCGAGCCCGAAGTCTTTCTCACCGAGGCCCAGCTTCCCCTTGGCGGCCACTACGACGGATCGGTGATGGATGCCGACGGCGTTCTCTGGAATGCCGCCTGGGGCGGCGGATCGGTGACCGGCTTCGCGCCCGACCGGTCGATCGTCAGGACGGTCGAAATTCCGGCAGCGCAGACGAGTTGCCCCTGTTTCGTCGGCCCCGGGCTCGACCGCATGCTGGTGACGTCCGCCTGGGACGGATATTCTGAATCGGAGCGGAACGCCGACCCCGGCGCGGGCTTTACCTATATGATAGACGGCAGCTTCAATGGCACCGATACGGTCGCCGCCATCATCGACGAATCCATCCTGAACGGGAACTGACAAGGAGCCTTCATGCTCACCGGACAACATCTGATCGCCGGCGAATGGTCCGGCGGTAGCGACACATTTGCCTCGAGCCCCGCCCACGGCGATACGCACCACTTCGCGATCGGCACGGCGGCGGACGTCGACAAGGCGGTGAAGGCCGCGGAAGACGCCTTCTGGTCCTACGGCTATTCGAGCCGCAGGGAACGCGCGGCCTTTCTCGAGGCGATTGCCGACGAGATCGAGGCCCGCGGCGAGGAAATCACCGCGATCGGCACTTCCGAAACCGGCCTGCCGGAAGCGCGTCTGCAGGGCGAGCGCGGCCGCACCACCGGCCAGCTGCGCCTTTTCGCAAGCCATATCCTGAAGGGCGATTATCTCGACCGCCGTCATGACGAGGCGCTGCCCGAGCGTGCGCCGCTGCCGCGTCCGGACCTGCGCATGATCGAACGCCCGATCGGTCCCGTGGCGGTCTTCGGTGCATCGAACTTTCCGCTCGCCTTCTCCACCGCAGGCGGCGACACGGCATCGGCGCTCGCGGCCGGCTGCCCGGTCGTCGTCAAGGGTCACCCGGCTCATCCGGGGACCGGCGAGATCGTGGCGCAGGCCATCGCCGCGGCGATACGGAAAACCGGCATGCATCCGGGCGTCTTTTCGCTCATCCAGTCGAACGGTATCGAGGTCGGCCAGGCGCTCGTCCAGCATCCGCTGATCAAGGCCGTCGGCTTCACCGGTTCGCTCGGCGCCGGCCGGGCGCTCTTCGACCTCTGCGCCGCCCGCGACGAGCCGATCCCCTTTTTCGGCGAGCTGGGTTCGGTGAACCCGATGTTCCTGCTGCCCGAAGCCATGAAGGCGCGCGGCATCGAGATCGCCAAGGGCTGGGCCGGTTCGCTGACCATGGGCGCCGGACAGTTCTGCACCAATCCCGGCATTGCCGTGGTGCAGGAAGGCGCGGATGCCGATTCGTTTGCCGAACAGGCGACCGCCTCCCTCAAGGAGGTCAACGCCCAGACCATGCTGACCGACGGTATCGCCTCGTCCTACCGCAAGGGTGTCGAGCGTGTGTCGGGCGAAACCGGGGTGCGTGAACTCCTCACCTCGACCTGCGATCTGCGCAATGCCTCTCCCTATCTCTATCAGGTCTCGGGAGATGACTGGACGGCCAACCACGTTCTGGCCGAGGAGGTCTTCGGGCCCATGGGCATCATCGTCACCGCACGGGACGCGGCTCAGGTCGAAGCGATCGCCAGATCGCTCGAGGGGCAGCTGACCTGCACCATCCACATGGATGAGGCAGACACCGAGGCGGCGAAGAAGCTCGTCCCTGTGCTCGAACGCAAGGCCGCCCGCATTCTCGTCAACGGGTTCCCGACAGGCGTCGAAGTCGCCGACGCCATGGTCCATGGCGGCCCCTACCCGGCCTCGACCAATTTCGGTCACACCTCGGTCGGCACGCTCGCCATCCGACGCTTCCTGCGGCCGGTATGCTACCAGAACATGCCCGACGCATTGCTGCCGGAAGACCTTCGATAAACGAGCCGGCCTCACATGAAAAAGCCGCGCTCCTGTTCAGGGAGCGCGGCTTTCTTTTGCGTGTGCGGCCGGGCGTCAGACGCTCATGCAGAGATATTTGATCTCGAGAAAGTCCTCGATGCCGTATTTCGAGCCTTCGCGACCGAGGCCCGACGACTTGATGCCGCCGAAGGGCGCTTCGGCGGTCGAGACCAGCCCGGTGTTGATGCCCACCATGCCGCTTTCGATCTCCTCGGCGACCTTCCAGACCGTGGAGATGTCGCGCGCATAGAAATAGGCGGCGAGACCGAACTCGGTGTCGTTGGCGAGCGCGATACCCTCGTCGATCGTGTCGAAGGTGATGATCGGCGCCACCGGTCCGAAGGTTTCCTCCGACAGGACCTTCATGCCCTTGGTCACGCCGCTCAGGACCGTCGGCTGGAAATAGGTGCCGCCAAGTTCCGAGCGCTTGCCGCCGGTCATGACCTTCGCACCCTTGCTGACGGCGTCGGAGACATGATCCTCGACCTTCTCGACGCCGGCCTCGTCGATCAGCGGGCCGATCTGCACCCCGTCATCCATGCCGTTGCCGACCTTGAGCCCGGCGGTTGCCGCAGCGAGCTTCTCCGCAAAGGCTTCCGACACGCCGCTCTGCACGTAGATGCGGTTGGCGCAGACGCAGGTCTGGCCCGAATTGCGGAACTTGGCGATCATCGCGCCTTCCACCGCGGCATCGAGATCGGCGTCGTCGAAGACCAGGAACGGCGCATTGCCGCCGAGTTCCAGCGACAGCTTCTTGATGTCGTGGGCGCACTGCTTCATCAGGATGCGGCCCACTTCGGTCGAGCCGGTGAAGGTGAGCTTGCGCACCTTCGGGTTCGAGCACATCTCGCCGCCGATACCGCGCGAATCCGTGCCGGGGATCATCGACAGAACGCCCTTGGGGACGCCGGCACGTTCGGCGAGAACCGCCATGGCGATCGCCGAGAGCGGCGTTTCCTTGGCCGGACGCGCCACAAAGGTGCAGCCCGAGGCGAGCGCCGGCGCGACCTTGCGGGCAATCATCGCATTGGGGAAGTTCCATGGCGTGATCGAGGCCACCACCCCGATCGGCTGCTTGATGACGACGATGCGCTTGTCGGCCTGGTGGCCGGGGATCACATCGCCATAGACGCGCCGGGCCTCCTCGGCGAACCACTGGATGAAGGAGGCGCCATAGGCAATCTCGCCCTTGGCTTCCGCCAGCGGCTTGCCCATTTCGGCAGTCAGGATCCTGCCGAGATCCTCCTGGTTCTCCAGAAGCAGGTCGTTCCACTTGAGAAGGATCGCGCAGCGCTCCTTGGCGGTCTTCCTGCGCCATTCCTTCTGCGCCTCATAGGCGATTTCGATCGCCTTCTTCGTGTCCTCGGCGGTCAGGTCGGCCACGTCGGCGATCTTCTCGCCGGTCGCCGGGTTGAGGACCTCGAAGGTCTTCTTGCCCCTGGTCCATTCGCCGCCCAGAAGGCCGCGGGTCTCGAGCAGGGAGGGATCGGAAAGTTTCAGTGTCATGGGGAGGCCTTTCATCGCGCCGGGCCTGAACGGCCGCGGACATCCTGTCGGAGGGGAACCACGCCTTCGGAAAACCGGCCTTGATCCATGGCCAGAACCCTGATACTTGTTCAGTATATTGAACGCAATTCAGAATATGAAACCTACTCAATTCCCGATGAAATTGTCAAGGTCATCCCCTCATGAACGGTCCTGACGCCGGTCCGCTCCCTGCCGATGAAAAATTGCCGGTCCCGGCGGTGGAACGCGCCACCCGCATTCTCGACATCGTGGCCCGCTCGACCGCCTATCCGAGCCTCACCGATCTCGCCCGGTCTCTCGGCATCGCCAAGAGCAGCGTGCACAATCTCTGCCGTACGCTGGTCAGCCTCAACCTGTTGATCCGCCGGCCCGACCAGACCTATCAGCTCGGGCCTCATCTGATGCGCTGGTCGAACGCCTTTACCCGCCAGTCGGACGTGGCGGCCGAGTTCGCGGCACTGTGGGACAGCGAGACGGGCATGGCGGGTGCCACGATCACGCTCACCGTTCTGGAGGGCGCCGAGGTCGTCTATATCGCCGCGCGCAATTCGGAGGTCAGCCACTCGCTGATCGACTTCCGCGCCGGCATGAAACTGCCCGCAGCCTTCTCTGCGACAGGTAAGGCCTTCCTGAGCTGCATGAGCGATTTCGAGGTCAGGCGTCTCTACGCCGACGGCCTGCCCGCACCCCGGACGGCACACTCGGTCGCATCCGTCGCCGATCTTGTCGCCCAACTGTCGGACATCCGGATGCGCGGATACTCGGTGGACGATCAGGAAGTCGCCGAGGGCATCATCTGCTTCGGCGCAGCGGTCCTCGATTCGCGCAATACGCCGATCGCTGGAGTGGCGGTCAGCCTGCTGACCGACGACGTGACCGAAGCCAACCGCGAGCGGATCATCGCCAATGTGCGCCGCATTGCCACCCGTCTGTCCACGCGCATGGGCGCCGATATCGAGCGAATACAGGTCGGCTAGACGCCGCCAGGCGATGGGTTTCAGGCCCCTCCCGCCACCAGTTCCCGTCGCAAGGCCTCCCCGGCGAGCCTTTCGCGGTCGCCGGGTTTCTGCAGCACGCAACTGGCGCATAGCGCACCGCCCGGGGCGGTATAGAGACGACAGCAGCCTCCACGCGCCAAAACCTTGCGGGTAGCCGGCACGTCATCGGGCCGAACGACTGAGACCTCGAAATAGTGAAGCTGGCAATTGAAGAGCGGCGACCCCGGCTCCTTGAGCACGGCGAGACCGGTCTCAGCAGCCTCGTCGAGCGCATCGAGCTTTTCTCCCGCATCCAGAAAGGCAGACCCGAGCGCATCTCCGACAAGGCGCCACAGCGCCTGGCGCGGCAAGCCGGTGATCCGGTTGAGCGCAACGACCAGCGGCCGGAAATGTGCCTCGACCTGCTGGCGGAAGGCGCCGGCCATATCCCCGCCATCCGCCGCGACAGGGTTTGCGGGAAACCGCACGGCGATATCCTGAAAGGCAAGCTCGTCGCGGGCCGGATCGATGGAAAGCACGATCCTGTCCGGCGACAGATCCGGCACCATGCCGTATCCGACCAGAAGCCCGGCCCCCGCCGTGGCGATCGTCGTGGCGTAGTAGCTCGCGAGATAGGCGGCCTGCGCCTTCGCATCCAGACCCGGGGTAATCCGCGTCTGCGCCGCGAGAAGCCGGTTCAGCCAGTCCCGGTCGGCAAACAGATCTGCCGCGGTGCGCCCGTCCTCACCTGGCGCTCCGCAGGAAAGCCGGGGCTTCGGCCATGATGCCGAAAGCTCCCGAAGTGCCGTCCGGAGAGTGGTGCGGGCGCACGCCATGCCTCACCCTTCGGCGTGAAGCTGCGAGTAGATGCCGCCGCGCTGCATGAGTTCGCCATGCGGGCCTTCCTCGGCAATACCCGAACTGTCGATCACGATGATCCGGTCGGCATTGCGGATGGTCGCCAGCCGGTGCGCGATGACGAGCGTCGTGCGTCCTTCGGCCAGCTCGGAGAGCGATTGCTGGATCTCGCGCTCGGTCTGGGTGTCGAGCGACGATGTCGCCTCGTCGAGGATGAGGATCGGCGGGTTCTTGAGAAAGATGCGTGCAATGGACAGACGCTGCTTCTGCCCGCCCGACAGCCGTACGCCGCGCTCGCCGATAATCGTGTCGAGACCCGCGGGAAGCCCGGCAATCACATTGTCCAGACGCGCCCGGCGTGCTGCTTCCACGATATCCGCCTCGCTCGCATCGAGCCGGCCATAGGCGATGTTCTCGCGGATCGTGCCGCCGAACAGGAACACGTCCTGCTGCACGATGCCGATCTGCGCCCGCAGCGAGGCCAGCGTCACGTCGCGGATATCGGTGCCGTCGATGGTGATCGAGCCTTCATCGACGTCATAGAAGCGCGGCAGCAGCGAGCAGAGCGTGGTCTTGCCCGCGCCGGAGGGGCCGACAAAGGCCACCGTCTCGCCGGCCCTTATGTCGACGTCGACGCCGTCAAGCACCCGGATCGCTCCGGAATAGCCGAATCCCACGCCACGATAGGAGATGTTGCCCTTGAAGGGGGCTGCCTGCCGGGCGTCCGGCCGGTCGGCGACATCGGGCTCGGTGTCCAGAAGCGCGACATAGCGCTGGAAGCCGGCGATCCCTTTCGGATAGGTCTCGATGACCGAATTGATCTTCTCGATCGGACGGATGAACACGTTGACGAGCAGCAGGAAGCCGATGAAGCCGCCGGCCGTCAAGCTGTCCTGGAGCACGAAATAGGCACCCGACACCATCACCACGATCTGGGTCAGCCGCAGCGACATGTAGGACAGCGACGTGCTCGCGGCCATGATCCGGTAGGCGGCAAGCTTGGTTGAGCGGTAGCGATTGTTGTCTTGGGCGAAGAGCTCGCGCTCGAATTCCTCGTTGGCGAATGCCTGCACCACGCGCATGCCGCCGATGTTCTCCTCGAGCCGCACGTTGAAATCGCCGACCCGGCTGTAGAGCGACCGCCAGTTCTGCGTCATCCGTCCGCCGTAGCGGGTGGTAAGCCAGACCATGAACGGCACGATCAGGGCCGTGATCAGCGCCAGCGGCGGATGGATCCAGAGCATCAACGCGAAGGCGCCGATCAATGTCATGACCGCGATGAAGAGATCTTCCGGCCCGTGATGGGCCACTTCGCCGATCTCTTCGAGATCCTTGGTGACGCGCGCAAGAAGATGGCCGGTCTTGTTCTCGTCATAGAAGCGAAAGGAGAGCTTCTGGAGGTGGTCGAAAGCCTTGCGGCGCATCTCGGTCTCGATGTTGATCCCGAGCATGTGACCCCAATAGACCACCACCGCCATCAGCCCGGTATTGACCGCATAGACGGTAAGCAGCGCCACCGCCGCAAAGATGATCAGGCCCCATTCCTGCGAGGGCAGCAGGTCGTCGACGAACCACTTGACCGCCACTGGAAAGCCGAGCTCGAGGAGGCCCGCGAGAATGGCGCAGGAAAAATCGAGAACGAACAGGCCTTTCCACTGGCCGTAATACGAGAAGAACCGACGCATCATTCAGATAGTCTCCGTGCCGCGAAAAGCGGCATCGCATTGCAGAGGCTGTCAGGCACGGGAGGGAACCCCGCGCGACAGAAGATAGACGAGATACGGCCCGCCGATGAGCGAGGCCAATAGACCCACCGGCAGTTGGTAGGGGAAAATGAGCGTGCGCGCGAGCCAATCCGACAGGACGAGGAGACCGGCCCCCAGCGCCACCGCACCGGCAAGCTGGTGTCCGCTGCGCGTCAAACCCATCAGCCGCGCCAGATGCGGAGCGATCAGGCCGACGAAACTCAGGGGACCGACATAGAGCGAGGCGATTGCGGTCATCAGCGCCGCGAGCACCACGACGGACAGCCGCGCCCGGCCGAGGGGCACGCCGAGACTTGCGGCCACCGGCGTACCGAGCTGCAGAATGTCGAGCCAGCGTACCGTCAGCATGGCAGGGCAGAGGAGGACGATCGCCGCGATCAGGGCCGCCACGGCATGATCGCCCCCGGTCTGGGCGGTCGATCCGGTCAGCCAGCTCAGGAGGGTATAGGACTGCATCGTGCCGAGCGCGATGACCGCGGTGATGATCGCGCCGCAGGCGGCCCCCACCGCTATTCCGCCCAGAAGCAGGCGCTCGGGCCCGAACTTCGCCCGTGCCGAGACGGCGAGGATCAGAAGCAGAGCGCCCAGCGCGCCGGCCGAAGCGGCGACGAACTGGAGCGGCATGCCGGCGGCGGCATTGAATGCAAACAGCCCGGCGAGGCCCGCGCCGGCGCCCGAACCAACGCCGAGCACCTCCGGGCTTGCGAGCGGATTGCCCGTCAGCCGCTGCACCATCACGCCCGCGCCGGCCAGCATCGCGCCCGCGCTCGCGGCAACGAGGATGCGCGGCCAGCGCCAACCCGCGAGATCTGAAAGAAGCGTGCCATGGGCGACCATCCAGCCGTCCGGCCCCTTGCCGATGACCAGTGCCAGGAGGGCGATGACGAAACCGCCAAGCGCGATCGTCAGGGCGAGCGCCAGGGGTCGCCTGGCGCGACGGCCGAGGCTTGCGGTCCGCCCCAGCGAAGGCCATTCCATCATCCGGAGCCGCGGAAGAAGCCAGAGCAATAGCGGCCCGCCCAGAAGCGCCGTTGCGGCCCCCGTCGGGATGCGCTCCCCGCCTCCATCGGCGAAGAGCTGGACCAGCCCGTCGGTCGTCCAGAGAAGGATCGCCCCGATGAGCGGCGCGGCAAACAGTTTTTCGCCGAGCGTTCGCGCACCCGACAGGCCGGCCAGCGCCGGTGCCGCGAGACCGATGAAACCGATGACGCCGACTTCCGCGACCACCGTCGTTGCAAGCCACACGGCAAGCGCCAGAATGGCAAGCCTACCCGCATTGACCGCGAGCCCCAGGCTCTTCGCCGTCTGGTCGTCGAGCCCGAGAATGGTCAGCGGGCGCAGGAGCAGTAGCGAGGCGACAAAGCCGATCGCCAGAACCGGCAGGATGGAGAGCGCCGGCTGCCAGCTCTGCTGGGTGAGCGACCCTCCGCCCCAGATGAAGAGCGAAAAGAGATAATCGCCGTTCGCCAGGATGAGGGCCGCGCTGGCGGAGGTCGCCGTCAGCGCCACCATCATGCCGGCAAGCACCACCGAAACCGGCTCGAGACCGCGCCGCCAGGTCAGAAGCAGGCAGAGAGAGACGGCGAGCGCCCCGCCGGCGAACGCCACGATCTGCGGCGAGACTGCCATCAGGCCGGGAAGGAAAAGCGTCGCCAGCGCCATCGCCAGCTGCGCCCCGGCGGAAATGCCGAGCGTCGAGGGTTCGGCGAGCGCATTGCGGAGAACCCGCTGCAGAAGCAGTCCCGAGAGTCCCAGCGCCGCGCCTGCCAGAATGGCGACGGCAGCCCGCGGCAGCACCGTTTGAAACAGGATCACGCGGTCGAGTTCGTCGGCCATCACGACGCCGGGCCAGGCGGCATCGATCCGCAGCGCGAAGAGAATGGCGGCGAGGACGGCAAGACACGCCCACAAGAGTGTGGCGGACCGCCTCATGCCGACCAGCCCTTCACGGCATCGGCAAGCAGCCCGGCAAAACGCTCGGCTGACGGCAGGCCACCGAAATGATTGATCGGCGGCAGGATCGAAACCCGTCCGTCCTTGACCGGCGGCAACGCATTCCAAAGCGCATTGTCAGGCAGGCCGCGCCCCGCTTCGGCCGGCAGCGGCTCGATCACCACGATGCCGGCGTCGCGCACATCCGCCAGTGCCTCGAGCCCGATGGGGGCTGCTGCACTGTAGCTGGTATCGTCGCGCCAGGCGTTCTCGAAGCCGAGCCGGACCAGCACGTCTCCCATCAGCGAATCCGCGCCGAAGGCCCGGAAATGTCGCGCATCTCCGAGACTGATCACATAGACGGGACGAGCCGCGAACGAGCCGAGCGCTTGCCGCGCAGCCCCGATATTGCGTGCGACGCGAGCGACGAAGCCGTCTGCCGCAGCCCGCGCATCCAGCGCCTCGCCGAGCGCCATCGTCGACCGTTCGAGAAGTCCGTAGGGCGCCGTACCCGCTTCATAGCTCTTGAGCGACAACACCGGCGAGATCGCTTCGAGCACCGGGCGCTGATAGTCGTAGAACTGCGAGATGACCGTGAGATCGGGCGCGACGAGCCGGAGCATTTCGAGATTCGGCGTGCCGCGAAGACCGAGATCGGCGACCGTTTCGGGCATCTTCGGCTCGCCGACGATCCTGCGGTATTGCCTGAGCTCGCTGCCGGCGACAGGCGTCACGCCAAGCGCCAGGCAGGTTTCCAGATGAGCCCAGTCGATCACCGCGACCCGCTTCTGAGGCGCCGCCATGGCCGGACGAATGCCCGCCATGCCGAACACGGACCCGGCCATTGCGGCATGAAGAAAAGCACGTCTGCCGATCATCGCCATCCCCTAGAGCACGTAGCCCAGCGGCTGGCCGGTTGCAGGATGGGGCATCACGCCCATCGGCAGGTCGTAGAGTTCGGCGAGGGTTTCGGTGGTCACGATCTCGGCAGGCGTTCCGCGTGCCGCGACCCTGCCGCGCTTGACCGCGATGATCTCGTCGCAATAGCGCGCGGCCATGTTGATGTCGTGAAGCACGACGACGGCGCTGAGAGTTCCTTCGCGGGTGAGATCGCTCACCAGTTTCAGCATGTCGGCCTGATGGGCGAGATCGAGCGCCGAGGTCGGCTCGTCGAGCAGCAGGCATTTCGCGTCCTGCGCCAGCATCATCGCCAGCCAGCAGCGTTGCCGCTCGCCACCCGACAGACTGTCCACGAGACGATCCGCAAAGGCCTCAAGCCCGGTGCGGCGGATCGCTTCGGCGACCTTTGCCGCATCGGTCTTGTCCATGCGGCCCAGCGCACCGCGCCAGGGAAAGCGGCCGAGTTCCACCAGTTCGCGCACCGTCATGCCTTCCGCCGAGGGGGTGAACTGCGGCATGTAGGCAAGCCGGCAGGCGAGATCGCGATTGGAACGGGCCGAAAGCGGCTGGCCGAGAAAGGCAATCTCTCCGCTGCTCGGCACCTGCTGGCGCGCCAGCAGCTTGATGAGCGAGCTCTTGCCCGAACCGTTCGGCCCGATGATCCCCGTCATCCGCCCGGCTGTCAGTTGCAGATCGAGCGCGGCCAGGATTTCCGAGCCGCCGACGCAAAACGAAACGCCCTTCAGATCGAAGAGCGTTTCGCCTTGGGTTTGAACCCCGTCTTGTGCCTGCGTGGCGTCAGTCACGGAACCTCACCATTTCGAATAGGCCCTCAGCTTGAACGCGCGACCTTCACCATAGGAGCAGACATTCTCGCCCTGGCAGGCCGAGACATAGGTCTCGTCAAACGCATTGGTGACGTTGAGATCGACACCCCAGTCGTCCTTCTCGTAGCCGACCTTGAAGTCGACCAGCGTCACGTCCGGCACCTTCAGCGTGTTGGCGTTGTCCGCCCATGAGGAGCCGACATAGCGCAGGCCCGCGCCCAGCGTCACGCCGTCATACCAGTCATTCGACCGCAGCGTGTAGTCGACCCATGCCGAGGCCATGACTTCCGGCACGACGTAAGGCGTCTTGCCGATCAGAGATGCATCGTCATCGGCCGTAATGTCGACGTCGTAGGCCGTGATCGCAGCGGTGAGCTTGAGATCCTCGGTAACGTTGACCTTGGCTTCGGCTTCCACGCCGCGCGAGCGGATTTCGCCGACCTGCATCTGGGTGAAGGTGGTCACATAGGATGGAACATTGCGACGCGTCAGATCGAAAACGGACACCGTGAAGAGGCCGTCGATGAAGTCGGGCGCATATTTGATGCCGGCCTCGAACTGTTCGCCCTCTTCCGGCTTGAAGGGATCGCCATTGTCGTCTGTGCCGATAAGCGGATTGAAGAAGGTGGCTGCACTGACATAGGGCGTCAGGCCGTTATCGAACTCATAGGCAAGACCGATGCGGCCGGAAACGCTGTCGACGGAATAATCATAATCCGCGCCGGTGCCGTAGAAGGTTTCGCGGTTGTCGACCGAGAGCCAGGCATAGTCGTAGCGTGCATTGGCGGTCAGTATCCAGCCATCGCCGAAGCGCATCTGGTCCTGCGCGTAGACGCCGACCTGATCGAGCGTCAGGTCCTGGCTGAGATAGGAGGCGAGTGGCGTCAGCGGCCCGCCATGGACAGGATCGAACGCGTCGATCGGATTGTCGTAGGAGGGATCGAAGAGGCCGGAAGACTGCACCTGGTCGATATTGTAGTACTTGTAGTCCGCCCCCAGCAGGAAGCTGTGCTCGACCGGGCCGAGATCTGTCTTCCATTCGATGTTGTTGTCCATCAGGACGGCGGTGGACGTCGAATCGTGGGCGAAGTTGACCCGCGCCAGATCGGTGTCGCCGCCGATCGTCGACCAGCCGTTGGCATAGACATTATGCTCGTAGATGTCGGCGCGAATGGCACGTGCCGACGAGTTGAAGGTCACGTCATTGTCGAAAGTGTGCGAGAATTCGTAGCCGATCGAGGCCTGTTCGCGCTCATAGGCATCGATATCCGGCTCGCTGAAATTGGAATCCGGATCGATCCGGCCATGGTTCACGCCGCCGACGATGCGATCGGTCACCGTTCCCTCATAGGGCAGGAACGAGCCGCCGCTGTGGCTCTCGTCGAAATGCGTGTAGTTGGCGCTGATGGACAGGCTGGTTCCGGCATCCGGCTCGATGGTGATGGTCGGCGCGATGAAGCCGCGCCAGCCGTCCTGATAGTCCGTGTAGCCGTCGCCACCCATCACCTTGCCGGTGACGCGATAGGCCAGCGTGTCCGACAACGCGTCCCCGATATCGAAGGCGACATAGCCGGTGCCCGCATCATTGATGCCTGTCTCGACCTGGCGGATACGCTCGAATTCGGCGTGTTTGCTGACATAATTGATCACGCCTCCCGGGTTCGAACCGCCGTAGAGAACCGAAGCCGCACCCTTGAGAACCTCAATGCGCTCGAGGTTCCAGGTATCGATGAAGAAGCTGCCGAAGGCGTAGGAATAGCTTTGCAGGCCGTCGAGATAGACCCCGGTCTGGGTCGCGTCGAAGCCGCGGATATACATCCAGTTCATGTCGCTGTCGTCGCCGAAGGGCTGGGTGAAGACGCCGGACGTGTAGCGCAGCGCCTCGTCGGCCTTCTGCGCACCCTGATCGTCGATTTCCTCGCGTCCAATGACGGAGACCGACTGCGGGATTTCGGTGATCGGCATTGCTGTCTTCGAACCTGTGCGCGTCGATTTCGCGACGACACCCGCGACCGGCTCGATGCCGGTGCCGCCCGCGCCGTCGACCGCGCCACCACCCTCCACGGTGATCTGCTCGAGCTGCGTCGCGTTCTGGGCATGAGCCGAGTTGGCGGCGCTAGCGGCGAGCGCGAGAATGGCGACGCTGCACGTCAGCAGCCGATGATGACGAAGTGAAAATGACATGAAGACCCCCGGTCGATAGGCGCGCGGCGCACAGCCGCCGTCAAAGGTGACCGCGTAACTCAACTTTTCCGGCCCGGATTGAACATTCTTGACGGGTTTGACGATTCTTGGCGCAAAACGGCATTTCCGGCGCAACAATGATGCAAAAATGTCATTGCTCCCGCTTCCAGGCACCAGGCGTCATGCCGGTGACGGACCGGAACACCCGGCTGAAATGGGCCTGATCGGCAAACCCGCATTGCGCCGCGACCCAGCTCACCGGCTGATCGCCCTCGCGCAACAGCGTCTGCGCCCGCCGGACCCGCTCCTGCATCACCCAGCGATGCGGCGAGACGCCCGCCGCGGCCTTGAAGGCATGGCTGAAATAGGTTTCCGACAGCCCCACCTCGCCGGCGAGATCCGACAGCCGTATCGTCTCCAGGCAATGGGCGTCGATATAGGCCATGGCCTGACGCAGCTGCGCCTCCGACAGCGCCGGCCGCCGGCGCTCCGGTTCGAGCCGGATATCGAAGAGGAGTGTGAGGAAACCGTCCACCAGCCCGTCCAGATGCCGCTCGTGAAAAGGCTGGTCGCTCTCGATCTCCCTCGCGATCAGTGACGCCAGCGCCACCAGGGCGGGATCTTCCAGCCGGAAACGTGGCCGGTTGACGGCCTCCCTGCTCAGCGCCTTGCCGAAACGCCGCCTCGCTCAGGTGAATGTCGAGATGCTTCATGCGCGTGAGTGCGCCAGTCACCTTCGCCGTTTGATGATGGCCGGCGGGAACATAGCTCACCGTCATCGCCCGCTCGTGCCGGGCGGCGAGCGCGCCACCCTCGTCGAAAATGTCGAGCGAGCCTTCGCCTTCCAGCGCCAGCGGAATGAAGAGCCGGGGATCGGGAGAGACATAGGATCCGCCCGCACCTTCCGTGCAGGCCACATCCCATATATCGGCGACGAAGGCCTCACGGGCACGGAACCGGAGATCGCACAGCGGCGTGATGCCGGTAATCTCGCTTGTCATCCTGGGTCCGAACGGCCTGATCTTCACGGGCACTCCAACTCATAAGCCGCTGCAATTATTCCACCCGCGCAGCGTCATACATAAGTTGAGTTGGATTGTCAGGTTAAAAATTGATAGCCTCAGCCATGAACCGATGCTTCGTCCGTCCGCCTCTCACGCGACGGCAAGACGCGGAAGCACGGCAGGCAAGCAACGTGTGACTGTAAAGGGAAGGAGAAGTATGGCGGAGAGGGTGGGATTCGAACCCACGGTACGGTCGCCCGTACGCCGCATTTCGAATGCGGTGCTTTCGACCACTCAGCCACCTCTCCGCGTCGCGTGGTCATCGCTTGGCGCGATCGGCGCACTCCATAACGGCGGATGATTTGGAACACAAGGCACAATTTTCATGGCGAAGCACGAAAATGCACGCTTGCGCGCCCGGAAGCCCTGTAAAAGCTTGACTTGGGACTGAACCTTTTGTATCGGACCCGGCAGGCGGCGTGGAGCCTTTCCGCGCCGTTTGTTTTTGTTCCCCGCGCGTGTGCCACGCCCTTCCCCGGAAATGCGGCAGGCGGCACGATGAAGGGACAGGGACTTTCACCCGGGGCCCGATCGCCCCGATTGGTATCCAGACTGGCAAAAAGACGGCCGTTTGGCGCTCCGGACTTCCGGACGACATTCAGAGCCGGACTGAACACGAAAGGAAAAACGATGTTCGCAGTCATCAAGACCGGTGGCAAGCAGTACCGCGTTGCCGCCAATGACGTCCTCACCGTCGAGCGCCTTGAAGGCGACGCCGGTGCATCCGTTGAATTCACCGAAGTTCTCATGGTCGGCGAAGGCGAATCCGCCACCATCGGCGCACCCTTCGTCGAAGGCGCCATGGTTGTCGCCGAAGTCGTCGACCAGGGCCGCGCCCGCAAGGTCATCGCCTTCAAGAAGCGCCGCCGCCAGAACTCGAAGCGCATCCGCGGTCATCGTCAGCACCAGACCACGCTGAAGATCACCGACATCCTGACCGGTGGCGCCAAGCCCTCGAAGAAGGCCGCTGCAAAGCCGGCCAAGACCGAGGACAAGGCTGCCGAGAAGCCGGCCGCCGAAAAGAAGCCGGCGAAGGCCAAGGCCGACAAGGGTGACGATCTGACCAAGGTCAAGGGCATCGGCCCGGTCGCAGCCGGCCAGCTCGCCGACCACGGCATCGACACCTTCGCCAAGCTCGCCGCTCTCAGCGACGACGAAATCGCAAAGATCGACGCCGACCTGCCGTTCAGCGCCGACCAGATCACCGACTGGCGCGCCCAGGCCGCCGATCTCGCGAAGTAATCAACCGGCCGGCCCATCCGGCAAAGTTTCCGTCCGTAGGGACGAAAAAGGAGCAGACCCATGGCACACAAAAAAGCTGGCGGTTCCTCGCGTAACGGTCGCGATTCCGAATCCAAGCGTCTTGGCGTGAAGAAGTTTGGCGGCGAGCAGGTTCTCGCCGGCAACATTCTCGTGCGTCAGCGCGGCACCAAGTGGCACCCGGGCACCAATGTCGGTCTCGGCAAGGATCACACCATTTTTGCGACCAAACCGGGCACCGTGGCATTCCGCAAGAAGGCCAATGGCCGCACTTACGTCTCCGTGATGGAGACCGCGGAAGCCGCAGAATAAAGCCGATCCGACAAAGCGGGCCGGCGTCTCATCGACCGGCCGGCTTAAAAATCGGCATTCTCCGGAAAAGAGATACGGGAGGTGGGACGAAGGTCCCGCCTCCCTTTTTCTTTCATCCAGCCAAAGGAGAATGACGATGATACAGCAATTGCCCTCACGGAGGCCTCAGCCTCCCAGCGATGAACGGTTGAGAATAGACTGTCCGGTCTTGCTGACCGAACGGCTCGTTCTGAGAGCGCCCCATGTCGAGGACATCGACGCCATTACCCTTCTCGCCAACAACCCGGCCATCGCCACCATGGTATCGCGCATGCCGCATCCCTACACACGGGAAGATGCCGCCGAGTTCGTCCGAAAAACGGCGACCCGCGGGAACGGTAATAGCGTCTATGCGATGGCGGAAGCCGATACCGGAACCTTCGTGGGCTGTTGCGCCCTGCATGAGGGCGACCGTCCCAACGGCCTCGAGATAGGTTACTGGGTCGGCCAGCCCTACTGGGGTGGCGGCTATGCGACGGAAGCAGTCCACGCGCTGGTCGACATGGCCTTCAAGTCGACCGAGATCGATCATATCGACGGCGCCTGCCGGGTGACGAATGCAGGCTCGCGCCGCGTCCTGCAGAAGTCCGGCTTCCAGTTCCAGGGCACCGACATGATCCACGTCATGGCGCTCAATGCCTCGGTCGCCGCGGAACGGTTCCGGCTCGACCGCAAGACCTGGGCCTCGCTTCTGAGCTGGCATGCCAGCCCGGCGCGGCGCTGACAATCCACCGGCCGGGCACAGATCCGGCCGGTTTTCGCATGAAGCCGGAGCATGCCTCCGCGCTTTGACTTTGACCGCGGCTCCATGTGCCGCTATCGATGCGCCCGGCGGGGCTTGATGATCGAGACCCGCCGGCAGAAAGACAGGACCGAACACGATGAAATTTCTCGACGAAGCCAAGGTCTACATTCGTTCCGGCGATGGCGGCGCGGGCTCTGTCTCGTTCCGGCGCGAGAAGTTTGTCGAGTTCGGTGGTCCCGACGGCGGCGATGGCGGCCGTGGCGGCGATGTCTGGATAGAGGCCGTGGAAGGCCTCAACACGCTGATCGACTATCGCTATCAGCAGCATTTCAAGGCCAAGACCGGCATGCACGGCATGGGCCGCAACCGCACGGGCGCGGGCGGCGACAGCGTGACCCTCAAGGTCCCCGCCGGCACGCAGGTGTTCGAGGAAGACCGCGAGACGCTGATTTGCGATCTCGTCAATGTCGGAGACCGCTATCGCCTGGCAACCGGCGGTAATGGCGGCTTCGGCAACACCCACTTCAAGTCCTCCACCAACCAGGCGCCGCGTCATGCCAATCCCGGTCAGGAGGGGCAGGAAAAGACCATCTGGCTGCGCCTGAAGCTGATCGCCGACGGCGGCCTCGTGGGTCTGCCCAATGCCGGCAAGTCGACCTTCCTGGCGACCGTCACCCGTGCACGCCCGAAGATCGCCAACTATCCCTTCACCACGCTCCATCCCAATCTCGGCGTTGCCACCATCGATGGCCGCGAGTTCATTCTCGCCGATATCCCGGGCCTCATCGAGGGCGCGCATGAAGGCGTCGGCATCGGGGACCGCTTCCTCGGCCATGTCGAGCGCACCCGCGTGCTCTGCCATCTGGTCTCCTCCGTCGAGGAGGATGTCGCCAAGGCCTACAGGACCGTGCGTCACGAGCTTGAGGCCTATGGCCATGGCATCACCGACAAGCCCGAAGTGGTGGCGCTGTCCCAGGTCGACGTGCTCGACCCCGAAACCCGCCGCGAGAAGGTCAAGGCGCTGAAGAAGGCGACCGGCCAGACACCGCACGAAATCTCCGCCGTATCCGGAGAGGGTATGACTGGGCTGTTGCGGGCGCTGCGCGAGGTCATCGATTCCGACAAGGCGGCAGAGGCCGAGAAGGCCGGAAATACCGGCGCCGTATCCGGAAGCGACTGACCACGATGACGGCGCGCCGCAAACCCCTCTCCGCCCACAAGCGGATCGTCATCAAGATCGGCTCGGCGTTGCTCGTCGATCGAGCCACGGGCCTCAAGACCGCCTGGCTTGAAGCCTTGTGCGCGGATATCGCCGCGTTGAAGACCAACGGCGCCGATGTGCTGGTCGTCTCCTCCGGCGCCATCGCCATGGGCCGAACCGTGCTCGGGCTGCCCTCCACCGCGCTGAAGCTCGAGGAAAGCCAGGCGGCCGCCGCCGTCGGGCAGATCGCGCTGGCGCAGGCCTGGGCCGACAATCTCTCCCGCCACGGCATCGTCGCGGGACAGATCCTGCTGACGCTCTCCGATACCGAGGAGCGCAGACGTTATCTCAACGCGCGCGCCACGATCGGCGAATTGTCGCGCCGGGGTGCTGTTCCCGTCATCAATGAGAACGACACGGTGGCCACCACCGAGATCCGCTATGGCGACAATGACCGGCTGGCGGCCCGCGTCGCCACCATGACAGGCGCCGACCTTCTCGTGCTGCTCTCCGATATCGACGGGCTTTATACCGCGCCGCCTGCCACAAATCCCGACGCCGAATTTCTCTCCGAAATTCCCGCCATCACGCCCGAGATCGAGGCGATGGCCGGCGGTGCGGGATCAGAACTCTCCCGCGGCGGCATGAAGACCAAGATCGATGCCGGCCGGATCGCGACCGGTGCCGGTTGCGCAATGATCATCGCCTCCGGCAAGCCGGACCATGCGCTATCGCTCATCGATACCGGCGGCCGCTCGTCATGGTTCGCGCCGTCGGGTACGCCCGTCACCGCGCGCAAGACTTGGATTGCGGGCCAGCTCGAGCCCGCCGGCCGCCTGGTCATCGACGCGGGCGCCGAGCGCGCGCTCCATGCCGGCAAAAGCCTGCTTCCGGCGGGCGTCACGGCCTGCCAGGGCGACTTCCATCGCGGTGACACGGTCGCTGTCATGACGGCGGAGGGCCGCGAGATCGCACGCGGTATCTGCGGCTATGACAGCGAGGAAGCCGGTCGCATCACCGGCCGCAAGTCCGCGGAGATCGAAACCTTGCTCGGCTATCCCGGACGCGCCGCCATGATCCACCGCGACGATCTCGTCATCACCGGCCCGCGACCGCGCGGCTGATCCGCTCGCGCGCGCAATCAGGCGGCTCGCTCCGCGCGGCTTTACCCCTAACCGCCTATTGCGTATGTAACAGGTCCCCTTCGGGACCCGCACAATTCTGGGAGTGGCCCAATGCCGGACAAGGCAGATACCGTGGTAGACGTCGAAACGCTGATGGCCGAGATCGGCCGCAATGCGCGTGCCGCTGCCAAGCCACTCGCAATTGCCTCGACCGAGACCAAGAACGCGGCCCTTCTTGCCATGGCCGAAGCCATCGAGACCAATGCCGCCAAGATCCTCGAGGCCAATGCCAAGGACATGGGACGCGCCGAGGAAGCCGACCTTTCGCCTGCGCTCAAGGATCGCCTCAGGCTCGACGCGGACCGCATCGCCGGTGTCGCCAACGGCATTCGCGAAGTGGCGGCGCTGCAGGATCCCGTCGGCGACGTGATCGCCGCGTGGGATCGCCCCAACGGCCTCCAGATCGAGCGCGTTCGCACGCCGCTCGGCGTTATCGGCGTCATCTATGAAAGCCGTCCCAACGTGACAGCGGACGCCGGCGCCCTGTGCCTGAAGGCCGGCAATGCGGTGATCCTGCGCGGCGGCTCGGATTCGATTGCATCAACCCGTGCAATTCACGCCTGCCTCGTCGAGGGGCTGAAATCCGCGGGCCTGCCCGCCGAGGCCATTCAGGTTGTGCCGGTCACCGACCGGGCCGCCGTCGGTGAAATGCTCAAGGGGCTCGGCGGCACTGTCGATGTCATCGTGCCGCGCGGCGGAAAGAGCCTCGTTGCCCGCGTCCAGAGCGAGGCGCGCGTTCCGGTGTTCGCCCATCTCGAGGGCCTTTGCCACGTCTATGTCGACAAGTCGGCCGATCCCGACATGGCACGCAGGCTGATCGTCAATTCCAAGATGCGCCGCACCGGCATCTGTGGCGCTGCGGAGACGCTGCTGCTCGACCGCGCACTCGACATGGCCACCAAGCGGGCGCTCGTCGCCGATTTGATCGCGGCCCACTGTGAGGTCCGCGGCGACGAGGCCGTTCAGGCGCTGTCCCCGGACGTCAGGCCCGCCGAAGAGGCCGACTGGTCGACGGAATATCTCGACGCCGTCATCTCCGCCCGCGAAGTGGACGGTATCGACGGCGCCTTGGCCCATATCGGCCGCTACTCGTCCAACCATACCGAGGCGGTGATCGCCGAGGATGCCACGGTCGTCGAGAGGTTCTTCAACGAGATCGATTCGGCAATCCTGCTGCACAATGCCTCGACCCAGTTCGCCGATGGCGGCGAATTCGGCATGGGAGCCGAGATCGGCATCGCCACCGGCAAGATGCACGCACGCGGCCCCGTGGGCGTGGAGCAGCTGACCTCCTTCAAGTATCGCGTCCGCGGCAGCGGGCAGACCAGGCCGTGACTTGAACGTTTTCCGCGCGTCCTATCCGGCTCCCTATCTGCGCATGCCTCACGTCGAGCGCGGGATGAAGGTCGGCCTGTTCGGCGGCTCCTTCAATCCGCCCCATGCCGGCCATGTGCTGGTTTCCGAGATTGCGCTCCGCCGTCTCGGCCTCGACCAGATCTGGTGGATGGTATCGCCGGGCAATCCGCTCAAGGATCATTCCGACCTCGAAGCGCTGGAGGCGCGCGTCACCGCCTCCAACTCGATGGTCGAGGATCCGCGCGTCAAGGTGACGGCCTTCGAGGCCGTCTACGGATTGCGCTACACCGCCGAGACGCTCGACTTTCTCAAGCGGCACAATCCCGGCATTCATTTCGTCTGGGTGATGGGCGCCGATAATCTGGCGAGCTTCCATCGCTGGCAGGACTGGCGCGGGATCGCGCAGACCTTCCCGATCGCGGTTATCGACAGACCCGGTTCGACACTTTCCTACCTGTCGGCGCCGATGGCCAAGGTCTTCTCCCGCCATCGCCTGGACGAGAGCGACGCGCGGCGGTTGCCGACCGCACACGCACCGGCCTGGACCTTCATTCACGGCCCCCGGTCCACCCTGTCATCGACAGCCATCAGGAAAGCCCGCGCATCGCGCACTCAGGGCAAGAAGCCCGAGACGGACAAGATGCCCTGACCGATATTTTTGAAGCGTGCGTGGCGTGCGTCTGCGGCCGCGGGCCGCTCACGGCCGAAATCGGCCTGGCCGGACGTCTTGAAAAGTTAACACATGCATGCCTATCTTTAACCATGCGGCTGCAAGTGATGTCGTTGGCCGCATCCTGTCTGTTCGAAAATCGAAAGGAACGACACTGAGGACAGCACATCAGAAGGGAAATGCCGAAGGCAATTTCTCACCGGTTGCGGATAGCGGCGCAATGGCAGCACTCCGTCAACTCGAGCTCGTTCGCGAAAGCCTCGCGGACTCAAAGGCAGAAGACATCGTCCACATCGACATTGCGGGCAAATCGGCACTCGGCGATCACATGGTGGTCGCGTCGGGCCGGTCCAATCGTCATGTGTCGGCGATGTGCGATCACCTCATTCGCGATCTCAAGAATGCCGGTTTCGGCGCCCCCCAGGTCGAGGGCCTGGAAGCCGGTGACTGGGTTCTCATCGATGCGGGTGACGTGATCATTCACGTGTTTCGTCCGGAAATCCGGGATTTCTACAACATCGAGAAGATGTGGCAGACCCCGGATATCGATGGCGAAAAGCTGCACTGACCGCTTGACCCGCTAAGGCGGAACGTGGTCGTAACCTCCATGGTCCGGGCGGCCCCGGTCGCCCGATGAGAAATTTTGACTGACTGACCGGGTTGCGACATGCGTGTGACTTTCATTGCGACGGGCCGGCTCAAGGCCGGCCAGGAGGCGGAGCTTGCGGCCCGCTACATCGACCGGTTGGCCAAGGCCGGACCGGCGATCGGCATCGAATTCGCCCGCACGATTGAACTCACCGAAAGCCGTGCCCAGGCACCCGACCAGCGAAAATCCGACGAGGCCGCCGAGCTTGAGAGGAACATGCCGAAGGGCGCGTTTCTCGTTCTGCTCGACGAGCGCGGCAAGACGCTTGATTCGGTCGAGTTCGCCGGACGGCTGGGTCAGATCCGTGATGAGGGCCAGCGCGACATCGTGCTCGCGATCGGCGGCCCCGACGGTTTCGACAAGGCGCTTCTGCGCCGTGCCGACCTTACCATCTCCTTCGGTCGCATGACCTGGCCGCACCAGCTGGTGCGCATCATGCTCGCCGAACAGCTCTACCGCGCGGTCACGATTCTTTCCGGCCACCCCTATCATCGCTCATGAACACGAGGGCCTTCCCCTTTTCGTTTCAGCTTACGGAAAGGTTCATGGTGATTGAGTTGCAAATCAGCTAAGGGTTGCTCATGAACTCCGGCCTCCCGTCCCTCAAGGTTCTTGCATCTGCCTCTCCGCGCATGATTGCGGCGTTGACGCTCGGGCTGACGGTCGGCACGGCCGCCCTCCCGCTGGGCGCCACGGAGAAAGGGACGGAAGATCCGGTTCAGGCCGAAGCGGCCGTACCCGCAGATGCCGATGCGCTGACCCCGGAGGAGCGGAAGCTCCTCGAACAGCGCGACGAAAACCTCACGGAACTCAGGGCTGCGGCGACCGATGCCGAGGCCGCGCAGAAGGCGCTCGAATCACTCGAGAGCGATCTGGCCGGACTGAAAGACGAGCAGGAGGAACTGGAATCCTCGCTGCAGAAGACGACCGCGCGCCGTACCGAACTCGACCGCCGCGTTGCCGATGGCCAGGAACGTCTCACTGCGCTGAACCAGCGCCAGATTGTGTTGCGCCGCTCGCTGATCGATCGCCGCGCGGTCCTGGCCGAGGTCCTGGCCGGCCTGCAGCGAATCGGTCGCGATCCCCCCCCTGCCCTGCTGATTTCTCCCGATGACGCGCTGTCCTCGGTGCGCAGCGCCATCCTCCTGGGTGCTGTGGTGCCCGAAATCCGCTCGGAGACCGACGCCCTGGTGCGCGATCTCGACGAGCTGGCGCGATTGCGCAAGTCCATCGCCACCGAACGGACCGAACTCGCCGCGGCGCTCGAGGACAACGACAGGGAAAGCGAACGGCTGGCTGCTCTGGTCACCGAAAAGCTGGAACTGCAGGAGGAAAGCGAGCGCCGCCTCGAACTCGAGCGCAAGCGCGCCGCTTCGCTGGCCGAAAGGTCCGGCGAACTCGAGAGCGTGATCGCGTCGCTGGAAGCCGAAATCACCCGTCAGCGCGAGGCAGCACTTGCGGCGAGGCGCGCCGAGGAAGAGCGCAAGCAGCGCATTGCCGAGCAGCTTGAACGCGCCCACAAGCTCGCGCTTGCCAAACTGCCCGAGAAAAACCGCATTGCGCCCGCATATGCATTTTCGGCGCTCAAAGGAACGCTGTATTATCCCGTCAGGGGCGAAACGCTCCGCTATTTCGGCGCAGCCGATGGAAGCGGACATGGCTTGAGTGGCGAACTCGTCGCCACCGGCCAGGGTTCAACGGTTTCGGCACCGGTGGATGGCTGGGTCGTCTTTGCAGGCGGCTTCCGCTCTTACGGCCAGACACTGATTATCGATGCCGGGGACAAGTACCATCTCGTCCTTGCCGGACTCGATCGAATTTCGGTCGCCGAGGGACAATTCGTCCTTGCCGGCGAACCTGTGGCCACCATGGGGCCGACGCGAATGGCGGGAGCAGCCGCATTGACACTGGCAACCGACAAGCCGACGCTTTACATTGAATTCAGAAAAGACGGAAAAGCTGTCGATCCACGTCCCTGGTGGAGAGATGGTGCGTCTCAAGGAAGGGCGAGCAATGATACGTAAGGTGACCTACATGGCCGTTGGCGCCCTCATGGGTGCGACGGCGCTGGGAACGCTTCAGGCCTATAGCGGCTCGGCTGAAGCGGCCGGCAGCGAGACCTACCGCCAACTGGCGATCTTCGGCAATGTGTTCGAGCGCGTTCGCGCCCAGTATGTCACCCCGCCGAAAGAGGAGGAGCTGGTCGAGGCAGCCATCAACGGCATGCTGACCTCGCTCGATCCGCATTCGAGCTACCTCAACCAGGAAGCGGCCACCGACATGCGCACGCAGACGCGCGGCGAGTTCGGCGGCCTCGGCATCGAAGTCACCATGGAAGACGAACTCGTGAAGGTCGTCGCGCCCATCGACGATACTCCAGCCGCGCGTGCCGGCGTTCTCTCGGGCGACTTCATTTCGGAGATCGACGGCGAGCCGGTGCGCGGCCTCAGCCTGTCCGATGCCGTCGACAAGATGCGCGGACCGGTCAACACCGCCATCGAGCTGACCATCCTGCGTGATGGCGCCGATGCGCCGATCAAGATCAAGGTCACACGCGACATCATTTCCGTGAAGGCCGTGAAGTTCCGCGCCGAGGGCGATGTCGGCTATCTCCGCGTGATCTCCTTCACCGAGAAGACCTATGGCGACCTGGAGAATGCCATCTCGACGCTCAAGGACGAGATCGGCGAGGACAAGCTCAAGGGCTTCGTGCTCGACCTGCGCCTCAACCCGGGCGGCCTTCTGGATCAGGCCATCAGCGTCTCCGACGCCTTCCTGAACCAGGGCGAGATCGTTTCCACCCGTGGGCGCAACCCGGAGGAAACCCGTCGCTTCAACGCCCGCGACGGGGATCTGGTCGACGGCAAGCCGATGATCGTTCTGGTCAATGGCGGCTCCGCCTCGGCCTCCGAGATCGTGGCCGGCGCCCTGCAGGATCATCACCGTGCCACGGTGCTCGGCACCCGCTCCTTCGGCAAGGGCTCGGTCCAGACCATCATCCCGCTCGATGAAACGACCGCGCTGCGGCTGACCACGGCGCTCTACTACACGCCGTCGGGCACCTCCATCCAGGGTACCGGCATCAAGCCGGATATCGAGATCGAGGAACCGGTGCCGGAAGAATTGCGCGGCCGGATGGCAAGCTCGGGCGAATCCAAGCTGCGTGGTCACATCCAGGGCGAGAACGAGGATGACGAAGGTTCGGGCTCGATCGCCTATGTTCCGCCGGATCCGAAGGACGACGTCCAGCTCGGCGAGGCACTCAAGCTGATCCGTGGCGAAACCACCAATGCGGCCTTCCCCCCGAGCCCGGAAACCGCAGAGAACAAGAACTGATCCCCGCCCCTTCCAGGGTGGATTGAAATCGGGCCGGTCGCCGTCAGGCGGCCGGCATTTTCATGGCTTGCGACGCGCCGCTGTTCGGGCTTGCCTGCATCGGCGCGGATTGATTCAATGGCCGGGATAACGCGAATCGGTTGGCGGGACCTTGAGCACGGACATTCATCATCCACTGGGGAAGAACCGGCCGCCGGCCGGCAAGCGCGGCCCCCGAGGCCATGGCAAGGCAATTGCAATCTCGCTTGCGGTCCTTCTGGTGTTCGGCGGCGGTGCATTCGTCGCCTGGCAAAGCCAGATACCCGCCCCAACTCAACAGCCGACAGACGTCGCGGTGGCGCAGATCGAAGCCGACGACACCCGCGAGACCGACGATATCGAGATCTTCGACGGAGACAAGGCATCGGGGTCTCCGCCCGGCAGCGGCATGCAAAGCCAGTCCGGGCATTCGGGCGCCAACATAACCACCAGCCTCGACGAGAATGGCGGCACGATCACCAAATTCACGCCTGCGACACGCGACCAGCCCGGTGCGGTTCTGCTGTCCCCACCCGATCGGGTCGGCCAGGACCCGCGCCTTGCTCACCTGCCGGACCCTGCCGTTACCGAGGAAACGCCCGACGGAGAATTGCCGGTCATCGGCGCCTCGGGTGAACGGGCCTTCGATATCTACGCAAAACCCTGGTCAGGCGCGCGCGGCACACGAATTGCGATCCTCGTGGGTGGTCTGGGACTGAGCCAGACCGGCACCCAATACGCGCTGCAGAAACTTCCCACGGAAGTCACCGTGGCGTTTGCGGCCAATGGCAACAGTCTGCAGCGCTGGATGCAGGAGGCCCGCCGCGACGGTCGCGAGATCATGCTGCAGGTGCCGTTCGAACCTTTCGACTATCCGCGCAACGATCCCGGCCGCGGCACGCTGACCGTCGAGGCCGGCGCGGAGAAGAACATTGCCGATCTTCATGCCGCCATGGGGGAGATCACCAACTATACCGGCATTACCAATTTCATGGGTGGACGGTTTCTCGCCGATCCCGATGCCCTGGAGCCGGTGATGCGGGACATCGCCAAACGCGGCATCATGTTTCTCGACGACGGCTCCTCCGCGCAGTCGCTGACCGATCAGTACTCGCGCGCCTTCGGCATTCCCTTCGCCGCCTCCGACATCATCCTCGACGGCACGCAGGAGCGAGGCTACATTCTGGGAAAGCTCGATGACCTGGAGCGCATTGCCCGCCGCAACGGCAAGGCAATCGGCGTTGCATCTGCTTTCGAGGTTTCGGTCGATGCCATCGCGGCCTGGGCCAACGAGGCCAAGGCCCGCGGCATAGAGTTCGTGGGCGTCGCCGCCGTCGCCGACGATCCGGAACGATAGACCAAGGAACCGATACGGGAGGCTGCTGGTGGCCAAGAAGGACAAGATCGCGCGTGACCCCAGGGATCTGCCCTATCGCCCCTGTGTCGGCGTCATGGTGCTGAACAGGGATGGCCAGGTCTGGGTAGGGCAGCGCCGCGCCATCGACAACTCCGAATATGACGGCAACCCGCAGCTCTGGCAGATGCCCCAGGGCGGCATCGACGAAGGCGAGGACTGGGAAGAGGCGGCGCGGCGGGAACTCTACGAGGAGACCGGCATGAAATCGGTCACGCTCATCGAGCAGGCCCCGGACTGGATCACATACGATCTCCCGGATCACCTGATCGGCATCGGGTTGAAGGGCAGGTTCCGCGGCCAGAAACAGCGCTGGTTCGCCTATCGCTTCGAGGGGGACGACAGCGAGATCGCCATAAATCCGCCGCCGGACGGACATTCCGCCGAGTTCGATGCCTGGAAATGGACGGAGATGGCCGGGCTGCCGGACATGGTGGTCGCGTTCAAGAAGGGCGTCTACCGCGAGGTTCTAGAGGCCTTCGGACATCTGGCGGAAGGAAAGATCTGATGCCGCACGGGCGCGTAGCCATTTCGCAGATCACCTTCAGGGACAGTGCGCCCGAAGAGGATGCCGCGATCCGCGAACTTGAGGCCCGCGCCTTCGGACGTGAGGAAGAGGCCGATCTTGCGCTCGATCTCATGGCTGGCCCGGTCGAGACACTCTCGCTGGTCGCCGTCCGCGAAGGCCGCCTTGTCGGGCATCTCCTGTTCAGCCGCATCGAGGGCCCGGAAAGGTGCCTGGCCCTCGCCCCGCTCGCCGTCGATCCGGATTTTCGCGAGATGTATGTCGGCACCGAGCTCGTGAGGCATGGCTTGAAGCGGGCGCGCGAAGCCGGCTGGAAATCGGTATTCGTGCTGGGCGAGCCCAATTATTACGGCCGCTTCGGTTTCCGCTCCGAGCTCGCCGATCCCGCCGTGGTCGAGTGGCAGGGCCCCTTCCTGCTGGCGATGGAACTCGAGCCCGATGCGCTTGCCGGCTGGTCGGGGCCGCTCGTCTATCCCGAGCCCTTCTCGAAAGTCTAGGCCGCAAACGAAAAACGGGCCCGAAGGCCCGTCGATCGATCTCGTTGTCTCTGCCTGCGTGATCAGGCCGGAAGGATTGCGCCTTCCAGCGTGGTCAGCTGGTCGAGGAATTCGCGTGCGCGCTGTGCCTGCTGATCATGCTTGGCATCCTCGACGGCCTTTTCGGCTGCCGCGATCTGTTCCTTGATGATCTCGGAGTTCATGTCGTCGACATGGATGGCCTTCTCGGCCAGCACCGTGCAGCCTTCCGGCAGGATGTCGGCGAAGCCGCCGAAAACGACGTAGCGCTCTTCCTTGCCTTCGTCACCGGTGAAGGAGACGATGCCCGGACGGATCGTGGTCATGGTCGGCGCATGGTCGGCCATAACCGTCATGTCACCTTCCGAACCCGGAACGACGACCGAGGTGACTTCCGTCGAAACGAGAAGCTCTTCGGGCGAGACAAGTTCGAATTTGAAGCTGTTGGCCATGTGATTTTAGCGAATAGCGACATAGCGCATGGCGAGTGGATTTCTCCCGCCGGCCAATCGTATATCCCTATTCGCTACTCCCTATTCGCTTCCCGCTGAAATCAAGCTGCCTCTGCGGCAAGCTTCTGGGCTTTCTCGATGGCTTCGTCGATGCTGCCAACCATGTAGAAGGCCGGCTCGGGCAGGTGGTCGTATTCACCTTCCACGAGGCCCTTGAAGCCCTTGATGGTGTCGGCGATGTCGACGAGCTTGCCCGGCGAACCGGTGAACACTTCGGCCACGAAGAACGGCTGCGACAGGAAGCGCTCGATCTTGCGGGCGCGTGCCACGACCAGCTTGTCTTCTTCCGACAGCTCGTCCATGCCGAGAATGGCGATGATGTCCTGAAGCGACTTGTAGCGCTGCAGGGTCTGCTGGACCTTGCGAGCGGTTTCGTAGTGCTCTTCACCGACGATCATCGGGTCGAGCATACGCGACGTCGAGTCGAGCGGGTCCACGGCCGGATAGATGCCCTTTTCGGCAATCGAACGCGAGAGCACGGTCGTTGCGTCAAGGTGGGCAAAGGTCGAAGCCGGTGCCGGGTCGGTCAAGTCGTCGGCGGGAACGTACACGGCCTGCACCGAGGTAATCGAACCCTTGGTGGTGGTGGTGATGCGTTCCTGCATGGCGCCCATGTCGGTACCGAGCGTCGGCTGGTAACCCACGGCCGAAGGAATACGGCCGAGAAGCGCGGACACTTCGGAGCCGGCCTGGGTAAAGCGGAAGATGTTGTCCACAAAGAACAGCACGTCCTGGCCCTGATCGCGGAAGTGCTCGGCAACGGTCAGACCGGAGAGAGCAACACGGGCACGGGCACCGGGGGGCTCGTTCATCTGGCCGTAAACGAGGGCTGCCTTAGAGCCTTCGCCGCCGCCTTCCTTGTTCACGCCGGATTCGATCATCTCGTGGTAAAGGTCGTTGCCTTCACGGGTACGCTCACCCACGCCCGCGAACACGGAGTAACCGCCGTGCGCCTTCGCGACGTTGTTGATGAGTTCCATGATGAGAACGGTCTTGCCCACGCCGGCGCCGCCGAACAGGCCGATCTTGCCGCCCTTTGCGTAAGGCGCGAGAAGGTCGACGACCTTGATGCCGGTCACGAGGATTTCGGCTTCGGTCGACTGGTCGACATATTCCGGAGCGTCCTGGTGGATCGCGCGGGTTGTCTTGGTCTTGATCGGGCCCGCATCGTCGACCGGCTCGCCGATGACGTTCATGATGCGACCCAGGGTCTCGTCACCAACCGGAACCGAGATCGGCGAACCGGTGTCGGTTACCGCCTGGCCGCGAACCAGACCCTCGGTGGAGTCCATCGCGATGGTGCGCACGGTGTTCTCGCCGAGGTGCTGGGCAACCTCGAGAACGAGGCGCGAGCCCATGTTTTCGGTTTCCAGAGCGTTCATGATCGCCGGAAGGTGATCGTCGAAGCTCACGTCGACAACGGCGCCGATGACCTGCGAGATGCGGCCGGCTGCGCCGGATGCCGCAGCGGATTTCGCCGGGGTCTTGGTTGCCGCGCTCTTGGCGGGAGCCTTGCGAGCCGCGGGCTTCTTAGCCGCAGCGGTCGTGGTTGCCGGGGTAGCTGCCTTAGCCATAATTCTTACCCTCTTGTCCGTTCCTTAGAGCGCTTCCGCACCCGAAATGATTTCGATAAGTTCCTTGGTGATCTGGGCCTGTCGCTGGCGGTTGTAGCTCATTGACAGCTTGTCGATCATCTCGCCCGCATTGCGGGTCGCATTGTCCATTGCCGACATCTTGGCACCCATCTCGCCGGCGACGTTTTCAAGCAACGCGCGGAAGATCTGAACCTTGATGGAACGCGGCGCCAGATCGGCGAGGATCGCCGAGGCGTCGGGTTCGTAATCGTAGACCGCCGCCGAACCTTCGCCTTCGCCCTCTACCTGTTCCGCCGGAGCGGCCGGGATGAGTTGCTGGGCAGTCGGGACCTGGCTGATGACGGACTTGAATTCCGAATAGAACAGCGTGCAGACGTCGAACTCACCGGCTTCGAACATGTCGAAGACCTTCTCAGCGACCTGTTCCGCCTGGGCGAAACCGATCTTGCGCACATCGCGGAAATCGATGCGTTCGACGATGGCGCTGCTGTAGTCGCGGCGAAGAAGGTCATAGGACTTCTTGCCGACGGTGATGATCTTGACCGTCTTGCCCTCGGCGCGAAGGCGGCGGGCATGTTCGCGGGCCAGACGGACGATCTGTCCGTTGAAGCCCCCGCACAAACCGCGGTCCGCGGCAGCGACGACGAGCAGATGCACGTCGTCCTTGCCGGTGCCGGTCATGATGCGCGGTGCGTCGTCCCCGCCGCCGACGGCCTGGGCGATGTTCGACATCACCGCTGCCATCCGCTGCGAATACGGCCGCGCGGCCTCGGCCGCCTCCTGCGCACGCCGAAGCTTCGCCGCGGCCACCATCTGCATGGCCTTGGTGATCTTCTGCGTCGCCTTGACGGAGGCGATCCGGTTTTTCAGATCCTTGAGTGAAGGCATCCGTACGTCGTCCTAACGGTCGTTTCGATCAGGCGAAGGTCTTGGCGTAGGTGTCGAGAGCGTCAGTCAGCTTCGACTTGATCTCGTCGGTCAGCGCCTTTTCGGTGCGGATCGCTTCGAGAATGTCCTTGCCCTCGCCACGCATGTAGGCGAGCAGACCCTGTTCGAACTTGCCGACCTGGCTGACCTGCAGCTTGTCGAGATAGCCGTTCACGCCGGCGAAGATCACCGCAACCTGCTCCTCGGTCTTCAGCGGCGAGAACTGCGCCTGCTTGAGGAGTTCGGTCAGGCGGGCACCGCGGTTCAGAAGGCGCTGGGTTGCAGCGTCGAGGTCGGAACCGAACTGTGCGAAGGCCGCCATTTCGCGATACTGCGCAAGTTCACCCTTAATGGAGCCTGCGACCTGCTTCATGGCCTTGATCTGTGCCGACGAACCCACGCGGGACACCGACAGACCGACGTTAACGGCCGGGCGGATACCCTGGTAGAAGAGGTCCGTTTCCAGGAAGATCTGACCGTCGGTGATCGAGATCACGTTGGTCGGAATGTAGGCCGACACGTCGTTCGCCTGCGTTTCGATGACCGGGAGTGCGGTCAGCGAGCCGGCACCGTTGGCTTCGTTGAGCTTTGCGGCGCGCTCGAGAAGGCGCGAGTGAAGGTAGAAGACGTCGCCCGGATAGGCTTCGCGGCCCGGCGGGCGGCGCAGCAGGAGCGACATCTGGCGATAGGCGACGGCCTGCTTGGAAAGGTCGTCGTAGGCGATAAGGGCGTGCTGGCCGTTATCACGGAAATATTCGCCCATGGCGCAGCCGGCAAACGGAGCCAGGAACTGCATCGGAGCCGGATCGGAAGCGGTTGCCGCGACGACGATCGAATAATCGAGAGCGCCGCGCTCTTCGAGAACCTTCACGAACTGGGCAACCGTCGAACGCTTCTGGCCGACAGCGACGTAGACGCAGTAGAGCTTGTCTTCATCCGGGCCGTTGTCGTGGATCGGCTTCTGGTTGAGGAAGGTGTCGAGCAGGATGGCGGTCTTGCCGGTCTGACGGTCGCCGATGACGAGCTCGCGCTGGCCACGACCGACCGGGATCAGGGCGTCGATGGCCTTCAGGCCGGTCGACATCGGCTCATGCACCGACTTGCGCGGCATGATGCCGGGAGCCTTGACGTCCACGCGGGCACGCTTCTTGGCCTTGATCGGGCCCTTGCCGTCGATCGGGTTGCCGAGACCGTCGACCACGCGGCCGAGCAGTTCCGGACCGATCGGAACGTCCACGATGGAACCGGTCCGCTTGACGGTGTCACCCTCTTTGATGTCGCGGTCGGCACCGAAGATAACCACGCCGACATTGTCGCTTTCGAGGTTGAGGGCCATGCCCATGATGCCGCCCGGGAACTCGACCATTTCGCCCGCCTGGACGTTGTCGAGACCGTAGACACGGGCAATACCGTCACCGACGGACAGAACCTGACCGACTTCGGAAACTTCGGCTTCCTTGCCGAAATTCTTGATCTGGTCTTTGAGAATTGCGGAAATTTCCGCCGCGCGGATATCCATCAGCCAACCTCTTTGAGTGCGTGCTTAAGCGTGGAAAGCTTCGTGCGAAGCGATGTATCGATCTGGCGCGAACCGACCTGGACGATCATTCCGCCGAGAAGGGCGGGGTCGACGGTCACGCGGGTCGCGATCTTCTTGCCGGTGGCGCTCGAAAGCGTCGCGGCGAGTTCTTTTTCCTGCGCGGCCGTCAGCGGGCGGGCGGTCTGCACATAGGCAGTCGCCTCACCGCGTTCGCGCGCAGTGATCTCGTGATAGGCGGCGACGATTTCCGACAGGCTCTGGAGCCGGCGGTTGCGCGCCACGACTTTCAGGAAGTTGCCGGCGAGTTCGCCGATCTTCGACTTTTCGGCGAGAGCGGCAACGGCGCCGAGCTGCTCGGAAGACGCGAAGACCGGGCTGGAGACCAGCCGCTTGAGTTCATCGTTGCCCTCGATGATCGAGGAAAACAGGTCGAGATCCTTGCCAACGGCGTCAACCGACTTGGCAGCACTCGCAAGCTCGTAAAGCGAGGAGGCGTAACGTTCGGCGACACCGGAAATTCGCTGGGATTTTTCGGCCACGGGCGTGTTTGTCCCTCATCTGAACTCAAGACCTTGCAACTGGATTCGGCATCCGTTTGCAAACTCTTGAAATTATTAATCGTTTTTTTGAGTAGTCACGACCGGCAGGCCGCCAATTCCCAAATTTCGCGGTTCGTCTAGCATAGTGCGGAAGGACTCGCAACACGCGCAAGGCAGCTTATCCGCCCTGCTTTAGGCTGAATTGCCGATTGCCGGAGCCGCTCGCGCCCGAGGGTTGCGCCTGACGGTCGTTCGCGCGCCTATACCAGCCCGAAGACGAAGGCGAGCGGCATGATGGCGAGCACGGCTTCGCACGTTATCGAAATCCAGTTGAATGTCGTGTTGCCGCGGTCGAGAAATATCGAGACCAGCCGGCCGAAGGCGGTGAAGGCCCACCCGGCGCCGAGCGCCATGTAGAGAAGAGGCTGGGCAAACAGCATCGCGCAGATACCGACCCCGAGATAGAAGCCCGCCATCGTCGCCCTGCCCTCGGACACGGCTTCGGGATGTTCGGGTTCGGTGGTGATCCGCATGATGCGGTAGGACAATCGCGGCGCGAACAGGAGAAGCAGACCGAAGAAGATGGTGATGGCGGCCGACGTCCAGGCAAGCCATTCACCCGCGCTCGACGGCCAGTAGAATTCGATCATGTCTTTCCTCCTTCGGCGCAGCGCCCTGCCGCGTCCGCACGTAAACTGGGTTTCGTCATCCGGCGGTCAAGCCTGCGCGCCCGGGCGACTGCCCCGATCCTCGTCCATGAAACCGCGAATGATGGCACCCGCATTGCGCGCCTCGACTTCCGATTCCCTGACAAGAATGTCGAAATGCTCGGTCAGCGCCTGAACCTGCCGGCTTTCGCGATAGACCAGATAGAACTGCCCCACATAGACAACCGCCAGCAGCCGCCCGAAAACCGTGATCGGCGCCGAAAAGACTTTCCTCGCGTCATAGAGATAAAGCCGGAGCGACGGATAGAGCTTCTCGCAACGCTCCGCCATGAAATCGATCTGCGCTGCGCGCACATCCTCGCCGAGCCCCGCCCAATATCCCTCGCCACGGGCAAGCGATCGGATCATGTCGATCGGCACGCAGATCTCGTAGTCGGATCCCGGAGCCCTCAGCCATTCCACGGTCTCGCGCATGGCCCGGCGCGCCTGCTCCGGCGTCTTGTCGAGAAAGGCTGCATATTCCCATTCGAGGAGAGCCTCGGTCTTCAGAAGGTCGGGAATGGTCGCCGGCACGTAGCGGATCTTGTGACCCGCCGCCTCCTGATGCCAGGCGATGATCTGCTCGTCCGCCGGTGTCCGTCGCGCACTCGCGATGCGGAAACTCGCCGAAAGCACTTCCGCCGCGGGCTCCGGGCGCTCGGAGAGCCCCAGCAGCCAGTCGGCGCTGACCCCGAGCGCCGCCGCGCACTCGGCCGCCAGATGTGCATTCGGCAGCCGGACATCGTCGCCCGATAGCAGCTGCGCGATCGTCGAGCGGTCGACGCCGGCTTCCCGCGCGAGCGCGCTTCGGCTCTTGCCGCTTGCCGCCAGGCGCTGGTTGAGCCGGGTACGAAACAGGTCTGCGCGATCTTCTTTCCTCATGAGGACAAAAATCCTCATCTGCCGAGTTTTGTCAATGAAGAGGACTTTTCGATGCAAAGATACAGAATTCCGGCGATCCAAAAACAGGCGTATCTCTCGGTCATTCCGCCACTGCGCGACCGCGCAATTTTTCAGGACCGATAAATGGAATCGAAAACGAGAACCTGTGTCAAAGCCGTTTCCTGGCAGGCATTGGGCCTTTTCACCACCAGCCTATTTGCCTGGCTCTATACGGGCTCGATCGGCAACGCGCTGTCGCTGGCGCTCACCACCGCGGCCAGCGGCATGATCTTCTTCATCATCCACGAACGCATCTGGGATCTTGTCGGGTGGGGACGCGGCGAGCGCGGATCGGCGCAGGTCGAAGGGGGCATCGAAGCCTAGGCCGCTTCGCCTTCGGGCGCGGACGGCCAGCCTCAACAGGCGACAGAGTTCAGCTGCGCATCCCGGGTTTTGCCGATTTCGTCAAAAGCCCGGGACTGCTCTAGAGGAAACTCTGGGGATCGATATCCACCTGCACCTGCACCGATCCGCGCATTTTCGGCCCGGCCGCCAGCATGGCGCGGAGATAGGACTGAAGATCGGCGGACTTGTCGCCGTGCACCAGCAGACGGAAACGGTAGCGTCCGCGAATGAGCGCCAGCGGCGCTTCCGCCGGACCGAGGATCGAGATCGCGGTTCCCGTCGGCGCGGCATTTCTCAATCCGCGCGCATGCTGTTCGGCCTCCGGCCGCGTCGCCGCCGACACGATGACCGCGGCAAGGCGCCCGAAGGGCGGCAGGATCGCCCGCCGCCGCTCATCGGCCTCACGTTCGTAGAACGCCTCCGGATCGCCCGAAACGATGGCCTGCATCACCGGATGTGCCGGCTGGTAGGTCTGGATCAGGCCATGACTTTTCAGGCCGGTGCGGCCCGCGCGGCCCGTCACCTGGCTCAGAAGCTGGTAGGTCCGTTCCGCTGCACGGGGATCGCCATTGGCAAGCCCCAGATCGGCATCGACCACACCCACCAGCGTCATCTTCGGGAAGTTATGTCCCTTGGCCACGAGCTGGGTGCCGATGATGATGTCGGCCTCGCCCTTGGCAATGGCCTCGAGCTCGATCCTCAGCCGCTTCGTCCCGCCCGCCATGTCCGATGACAGGACGATGGTCCGCGCCTCGGGGAAATGACTGTCGACTTCCTCGGCGATCCGTTCGATCCCCGGGCCGCAGGCGACCAGGTGATCGAGCGTTCCGCATTCGGGACAGGCCTGCGGCACCGGCTCGCCGTGGCCGCAATGATGGCACTGGAGCTGGTTGCGGAAGCGGTGCTCGACGAGCCAACTCGAACAGTCGGGGCACTGGAACCGGTGCCCGCAGACCCGGCATAGCGTCAGCGGCGCATAACCGCGGCGATTGAGAAACAGCAGCGACTGCTCCTCGCGCCCGAGCGTCTTGCCGATGGCGTCAAGCAGGACAGGGGAGAGGAACCCGCCGCGTTTTGGCGGATGGGTGCGCATGTCGACAAGCCTGAGATCCGGCAATGCGGCCTCGGCGAAACGGGCGTGGAGCTTCAGGTGCTCATAGCGTCCCGACTGGGCATTCACCCGGCTCTCGATGGACGGCGTGGCAGACGCCAGCACGATCGGGACCTGGGCGATATGGGCGCGCACCACCGCCATGTCGCGCGCATTGTAGAAGGTCCGGTCTTCCTGCTTGTAGGCGGGGTCGTGCTCCTCGTCGACGATGATGAGGCCGAGATCCTTGAACGGCAGGAACAGCGCCGAACGCGCGCCCGCCACCACCTTGACCTCGCCGGTGATGACCTGCCGCCAGACCTTCTCGCGCATCCGCGGCGCCATCTCGGAATGCCATTCCGCCGGCTTGGAGCCGAACCGGCCGTGGAAGCGGTCGAGAAACGCAGAAGTGAGCGCGATTTCGGGAAGCAGGATCAGCACCTGCCGGCCCTGGCGCACGGCTTCCGCCACCGCCTCGAAATAGACTTCGGTCTTGCCCGAACCGGTCACGCCATCGAGCAGCGTCGGCTTGAAGCCGCCGGCCTCGACGTCCTCGCGGAGGAGAGCGCCCGCCGCGGCCTGATCGCGCGAGAGCTCGGCCCGGGCATAGTCGGGGTCCGGAGGAGCCACCACCGGAGGCGGCGGCATCTGCACCGGCTCGAAAACTCCTTGCGTCACCAGCCCGTCGACCACGCTCGCCGAAACGCCGGCGGCGTGCGCCAGACCGGATTTCGTCCAGGCAAAACCGTCGGAAGCCTGCTCGATCACCCGTTCGCGCGCCGTGGTCAGGCGCTCGGGCCGCATGTCCGTCAGCCGCAACGCCTGGACCGGCGGCTCGGGCTCGAAGGCGGCCGGCGCACGCAGCGCCATGCGGGCAACGTAACCCGGCGGCGACAGGGTGTAGCGCGACACCCAGTCGATAAAGCTGCGCATCGATTTGTCGAGTGGCGGACAGTCGAACACCAGTTCGATGGGCCGGAGCTTCTTCGGGTCGACGATGTCGGCCTCGCCGTCCCAGACGACACCCGCAACCTTTCGGGGACCGAGGGGGATCTGGACAATCTGGCCGGGCGCGACATGTTGACCTTGCGGCACGGCGTAACTGAAGGCGCGGTCGAGCGGCGTCGGCACCAGGACAGGCACGGAAACCTCTCCACCCGGCAGATCGAGCAATTGTTGCGAATCTTTTCCCATATACCGTGACCTTGCCCGCGCTTTGGTCTAAAGGAAAGCCGCAAAGAGATACCGACCCGGGCTTGGCCCGGCATCCGCACCCAGGGAGTCAAACATGAAATTCTTTGTCGACACAGCCGACGTGAAAGACATTCGCGAACTCTCGGAACTGGGGCTGATCGACGGCGTGACCACCAACCCCTCGCTCATCCTCAAATCCGGCCGCGACATCACCGAAGTCACCAAGGAAATCTGCGACATCGTCGATGGACCGGTTTCCGCCGAAGTGGCTGCGACGGAATATGACGAGATGATCCGTGAGGGCAAGGTGCTTGCCAAGATCGCAGACAATATCTGCATCAAGCTGCCGCTGACGCTGGACGGCCTGCGCGCCTGCCGCACGCTTTCCGGCGAAGGCCATGCGGTCAACGTCACGCTCTGCTTCTCGGCCAACCAGGCCCTTCTCGCCGCCAAGGCCGGCGCGACCTTCATTTCGCCCTTCATCGGTCGTCTCGACGACATGGCGATCGACGGCATGGACCTGATCCGCGAAATCCGCGTGATCTACGACAATTACGGTTTCGAGACCGAAATTCTCGCGGCCTCGATCCGCACCGTCAACCACGTCAAGGAAGCCGCCCTCATCGGCGCCGACGTCGCGACCGTGCCGCCGGCGACCATCCGTTCGCTGGTCAAGCATCCGCTGACCGACAAGGGCCTCGAAGCCTTCCTCGCCGACTGGAAGAAGACCGGCCAGAAGATCGGCTGACACCTCCGGCAGTCAGACAAGCAATACGCCCGCCCTCGAAAGAAGGCGGGCGTTTTTGTTTGTCCGGAACTCAGGTGACGGCTATTCCGCAGCCTGCTTTGCGGCCTCTTCGGCCACGGCCACGGGCTCGAAACGGACATCGCTGTCGGCGGCAAGCGCGTGAACCGTATGATCCTCGAGCGCCTTGGTCACCTCGTTGGGATCACCGTCGAGGTCGTCGGGCGAGATCGGATGACCGATGGTGAAGGAGAAGGTCTGCCGCTTCTTGTTGAGAAGCTCGTGGAAGATCGTCATGTCCCTCAGTTCGGTCGAGTGCTTGGCCAGCCAGTAGAAGAGGCCGGAATTGCGCGACACCACGTGAACGGGCACGACCGTGAGATTATGCTTGCGCGCCAGGCTGACCGCCGAAATCTTCCAGGGGCGCTCGGTGAGCTTGCCCTCGTGCCAGTAGGCGATGCGGCCTGATGGAAACAGAACGGTCGCCTTGCCTTCCTGCACTGCGCGATTGGTCAGAACCAGCGTCTCGCGCGCCTTGCCGCGGGTCTTGTGCTCCTGCCGCCACTCCACTGGAATGATCATCTCGGAAAACCGCGGATTGACCCGGATCGCATCGCGGTTGGCGAAGAACATCATGTCCGGGCGGATCGACTTGAGAAGATCGAAGACCGCGACCCCGTCGGCGATTCCCGTCGGGTGATTCGGCACCATCAGGAAGCCGCCCTCGCGTGGAATGCGATCGGCGTGACGCACCTGGATTTCGAGATCGAGAAGGTCGGAAAGGCAGGCGAAGGCATCGAAGCCGGACTTGCCGGCCAGCTCGTCGGCCAGCTCGATAGCCTGACGGTACTTGAAGAGCGAATAGAGGAAGGGACGGAGAACGGGCCATGCCGGATTGCGCACCAGCCGTTCGCCGCGCTCGGTGATCAGCTGGTCGATGATATGACCGGGACACCCGAAGGAGACCTGGGCAATCGCTTCGGTAAAGGTCGGTCGCCGACTCGTCATGAAAGCTCCCTTGGGGCTCGACGCTCTATTACAGCGGATTGTGAAACTAGCATGACGTCAATGAGTTCCGCCCGCCGTTTACCGCCCGATAAGCTGTAAATGCGAAGCTTGCAGGTATCTGTCAATGGGTGCGGGCCACTGCCCGTCCGCGAAGGTCTGCCGATGAATGCGCCGCTCATCTTTGCCGCTTCCGATGTGCTCGCCGAAAAACAGCGGTGGTTGGCGCAATTGGCGCATGAACGCCGCCTCTCCGTCAAGACCGTCGAGGCCTATGAACGCGACCTGCGCCAGTTCCTCACATTTCTGACGACCCATGTCGGCGGACCGGCGAAACTCGATGATCTCGCCGATCTCAAGCCGCTCGACATGCGCGCCTTCCTTGCCGAACGCCGCCGCGAGGGCGCCGGCGCACGCACGCTGGGCCGCGGTCTCGCCGGCATCCGCTCGTTTCTCAGACATCTCGAAAAGCGCGGCCTCGCCAATGCGGCGGGTGTGTTTGCCATGCGCGCACCGAAGCAGCCGAAATCGCTGCCCAAGCCGCTGTCCGCCGATGCCGCGCTCCGGGTGATCGACGCCCGGGAGCAAATGGCGTCCGAACCGTGGATCGCCGCCCGCGATGCGGCCGTGCTCACGCTTCTTTACGGTTGCGGCCTGCGCATTTCCGAAGCGCTTGGCCTCACAACAGCCGATTTTCCGGATGGCGCGCAGTCGCTGCGTATCACCGGCAAGGGCGGCAAGACCCGGCTCGTGCCGCTCCTCCCGCAGGCTCTGCAAGCCGTCCATGAATATCTCGACCTCTCGCCGTTCAAGCCCGGCAGCCATGAGCCTCTTTTCCGCGGCGCGCGCGGCGGACCGCTGCAGCCCGCGATCGTGCAGAAGCAGATGCGGCTGTTGCGCGGCGCTCTCGGTCTCCCCGATTCGGCGACCCCGCATGCCTTGAGGCACTCCTTCGCCACCCACCTTCTGGCCGGAGGCGGGGATCTGCGCACCATTCAGGAACTCCTCGGCCATGCGAGCCTCTCGACCACGCAGGTCTATACCGGGGTCGACAGCGCAAGACTTCTGGAGATCTACGACCGCGCCCATCCGCGCGCCTGAGCCGCTGCGCCCGGAGCGGAGTAACCATTCGCTAACCATCCCGCGTGTTGACTGTGCGTCCTTAACGCTTTCCTCTCGAAATCCGGTCATAGGATGCGAGGATGAACCAATGGGGATCATGCGCATGAGACTGTCTGTGAACGACCACCGCCCGATGTATTTCACATTCCGGCTGCGCGACGTCGTGACCGCTTTTGCGCTCGCATTTCCCTATCTGCTGCTCTTTGCGCTCATCAGCGCGATGCTCTTTGCTCCCCGTGTCGCAAACGCGGCGCCGGTCGCCTGCGAGGGCAAGAGCCTCGTCCAGTCATTGAAGACCGAATCGCCCGAACGTTATGCCGAAGCGATTGCCGAAGGCGAAGCCATACCCAATGGGCATGGCAAGCTCTGGCGGATCGAAAAGGCGGGCACTGACCCGTCTTTTCTTTTTGGCACCATGCATGTGACCGACCCACGCGTGACGAAAATGTCCGCGCCCGCGGAAAAGGCCTTCGACGGGTCGAGAACGGTCGTCATCGAGACGATCGACATCCTCGACCCGCAAAAGGCGCAGCTCGCTCTTCTCGGCAAGCCGGAACTGACCATGTTCACCGACGGTTCGTCGCTCGATACGCTTCTCGACGAGAACGAACTGGAACTGGTGAAATCGGAGCTCGATCGCCGCGGCATTCCCTTGCCGCTGGTGGCGCGGATGAAGCCGTGGATGATTGCCGGCATGATCGCCCTGCCCGACTGCGAAACCCTCAACAAGCAGGCCGGCCTCGCCTTTCTCGACCAGAAGATCGCCGAAAGGGCCAAGGCCGAAGGCAAGGATCTCAAGGGTCTGGAATCGATCGGCGAGCAACTGGAAGCCATGAACAGCCTGCCGATGGAGTTCCATGTCCAGGGTCTGGTGGAAACCATCAAGCTCGGCGACCTGATGCCCGACATCATGGCGACGATGACCGATCTCTACCTCCAGGGCGATATCGCCATGATCATGCCGGTCATCACCGCCGCCTCGCCGGAAGATCTCGACGAGGAGGCAGAAGGCTATGCCCAGTTCGAGGATCGCATCATCCGCATGCGCAATCATGTCATGGCGGAGCGCGCCGCCCCCATCCTCGAAGACGGCGCTGCCTTCATCGCCGTTGGCGCGCTGCACCTGCCCGGCAAAGAAGGTGTCGTCGCCCTTCTCCGGAAGGACGGCTACGAGGTTACCCTCGTCGAGTGAGGGTCAGACCCCGCTCGTCATCCGTTTCAGCGAATCCGTCCTGAAGTAGAAGCGCTGCGCCAGCGCGCCGGCGATGTGGACGGCGATCAGCGCCCAGAGGATCACCTTGAACACCTCCGCATGCAGCTCTCCCGCCGTGTCGACGTCGAAATAGTAGCGCGCGATGCCGCTCAGCGGCATGATGAAGAACATCAGATACAACAGGGCGTGGGTGACCTTCGCCGCAAGCCGCGCAATGGCCGGTTCCTCCGCCTGTTCGGGCGGAACACCCTGCACCTTGCGCAGGATCAGCCGCAGTACCGCCAAGGCCAGGATCGATATCCCGACATAGGCGTGAATATTGGCGCTGAACGCATCGCTAGCCGCCAGTTCGCCGCCGCGCTTTGAAATGCGGTTCCACTGTTCGATCCCGTCGGTGAACAGCAGGTTGAAGAAGATCAGCAGCGCCATGGCCCAGTGGAGGACGCGCTGCAAGATGGAGTAGGACATGGTCGGCGATTTCGTCATATTCAGACACCTCGAAAGCCGGCGGGTACCGAATTGGTAGACCTGCCGAACGGGGCCGACAACGGGAAATCCTGCACATTACGTAGATTTAACCCGCCGGACCGCCACAGCTCACACCGAAATGTGAATTGCGCATCTCCTTCGTTCTTGTAGCTTTTGCCGTGCAACCAGCGAAAGGAGATCTCGATGAAGACCGTCCTCGTATCGCTTGCCGCTCTCGGTCTCGCAACCGCGCCCGCATTCGCCATGTGCGGTCACGACCGGATGGCCCAGTCGGAAGCACCCGTCGAAGTCGCTCGGACCATGACGGTGCCCGACAGTCTCGACATGGAAGCCACCGCCAGTATTCCGGAAAATGAAGCGACCGGGGCGACCTCCAGACCGGTTTCCGACTAACCTACACCGGGGCCACAGCCTCTCCGGCCCCGAAACGAAAACCGCGCCCCGAACGGTCTTGCCGGGACGCGGTTTTTTCTTGCCCGTCGACGCAAAAGTCGTGCGCCGGCTTGCCGATCACATGTGGATCGGCTTGGCGAAGGTCGCGAGGGCTGCCTCGCGCACGGCTTCGCTCATGGTCGGGTGAGCGTGGCAGGTGCGACCCAGATCTTCCGACGAACCGCCGAATTCCATCAGCACGGCCACTTCGTGGATCATCTCGCCGGCACCGACGCCGACGATGTGGCAGCCCAGGACACGGTCGGTCTCGGCATCGGCCAGGAACTTCACGAAGCCGTCGGTTGCGAGCATGGCGCGCGCCCGGCCATTGGCGGAGAACGGGAACTTGCCGACCTTGTATTTCACGCCGGCTTCCTTGAGCTCTTCCTCGGTCTTGCCGACGGAGGCCACTTCCGGGCTCGTATAGACCACGCTCGGAATGACGTCGTAGTTCACGTGTCCCGCCTGGCCGGCGAGAATTTCGGCAAGTGCCACGCCTTCGTCCTCGGCCTTGTGAGCGAGCATCGGCCCGGCGATCACGTCGCCGATGGCGTAAACGCCGGAGACATTGGTCTGGTAGTGATGGTCGGTGCGCACCCGGCCGCGCTCGTCGAGGACCACGCCGGCTTCTTCGAGGCCCAGGCCCGCAGTATAGGGCTTGCGACCGGTCGAGATCAGCACGATGTCGGCATCGATGGTTTCGGCGTCACCGCCCTTCACCGGCTCGAACGTGACCTTCGCACCCTTCTTGCCGTTCTTTTCGACACCGGTGACCTTGGCGCCGAGCTTGAAGTCCATGCCCTGCTTGGCGAGCATGCGCTGGAACTGCTTGGAGACCTCGCCATCCATGCCGCCCAGGATCTTGTCGAGATATTCGACGACGGTCACCTTGGCGCCGAGACGCGCCCAGACCGAACCCAGTTCGAGGCCGATCACGCCGCCACCGACGACCACCATCTTTTCCGGCACCTTGTCGAGTGCGATCGCACCGGTCGAGGAGACGATCGTCTTCTCGTCGATATCGACATCGACGCCCGGAATGCCCGCGACATCGGATCCGGTGGCGATGATGATGTTCTTGCCTTCGACGGTCGAGGTCTTGCCGTCGGCATCGGTCACTTCCACCTTGCCCTGACCGACCAGCTTGCCGGTACCGATGATCCCGTCGATCTTGTTCTTCTTGAAGAGGAAGGCCACGCCGTCGACGTTCGACTTCACGGTCGCGTCCTTGTGCGCCATCATCGCCTTGAGGTCGAGTTCCGGCTTGCCGACCTTCACACCGAGATCGGGCAGGTTGTGGGCAGCCTGCTCGAACATTTCGGACGCATGCAGCAGCGCCTTGGACGGAATGCAGCCGATATTCAGGCATGTGCCGCCATAGGTGGCGCGCTTTTCGATCACCGCCACTTTCAGACCGAGCTGAGCAGCCTTGACCGCACACACATATCCACCCGGTCCCGATCCGATAACGACGACATCATAAGCCATTGTCTTTTCCCTTTCGCTCGCCGAACGCAGAAGTCTCTTCCGCGCCCTTCATCGATCTTGTTTCGGGGATGCGCGACCCGCATCCCGCAATTTCTATCGCCCGCCGGATACCTCGAGAAAGGTTCCGGTCACGTAACTTGCCCGATCCGACAGCAGATAGATCACGCCGTCGGCGATCTCCTCCGGCTCCCCGATCCGTTTCATCGGCACCGCGCCACGCACGCGCTCCGGCCGGTCAGGCTGGCCGCCGCTCGCATGGATATCGGTATATGTGGTGCCGGGGCGCACCGAATTCACCCGTATGCCGTCCTCGGCGACTTCCAGCGCAAGGCCGCGCGTGAAGGTATCGACCGCGGCCTTCGAGGCGGCGTAATCGACATATTCGTCGGCGCTGCCGAGCCGGGCTGCTACCGAGGAAATATTGACGATCGCCCCACCCCTGCCGCCGAAGCGGGTCGACATGCGCCGCACCGCCTCGCGCGAGCACAGGATCAGCCCCGTCACGTTGACCCGCATGGTGCGCTCGATACGGGCGGCATCGAAATCCTCGACACGGGCCTTGTCACCCAGCACACCCGCATTGTTGACGAGCCCGTCGATCCGGCCCCAGCGATCGTCGATCGCCTTGTAAATCGACAGGATGTCCTCTTCCGAGCCGAGATCGCCCTTCACCGCAAAGGCTTCGCCACCCTTCGCCTCGATGTCTGCCACGACCTTTGCGGCGGCGGCGTCATTGGAGACGTAGTTCACCGCCACCCGCCAGCCGTCATCGGCGGCCTTGCGGCAGATCGCGGCGCCGATGCCGCGCGAACCGCCGGTCACCAGAAGTGTGCGTGCACCGCTCATTCCTGACAACCCGACAGCTTGAAGATTTCCGCCGGCGGCTCTTTCGGACCCGCATCCCCGAATTGCGGATTTTCCCACAGCGCCGGCAACAGGTTCGGCAGGAATATCTGCGCTGCGGCGGCCTCGCCAGGATGAGGAAGCAGCCCGACGCTGTCCGCGTCGATGGAATAGACCGTGCCCTGATAGACCAGGCAGGCGGCAAGCTCGTCGCCCGTCACATCGCCTTCCGGACAGTTGAGGGGGATCATGGCCTCGGTTCGGTCATGCACTTCGTCATGGCTCAGATAGGCCGTGACCGGCTCGACACCGTCATAGAGAAGGCGCATCTCCGACAACATGCCGGCGCCGCCGCCGGCAAATTCGAGTGCCCCGCTGCCGTCGGCACCCTCATAGACCGCGAGTTCCTGCGGACAGGCCGCGACGGCCGGCGTCCCGGCGAGGGCAAAGGCGAGACCGGCCGCAAGAACGATATGCCCACCGTTCGCCATCTCAGCTCGCCCTTTCCGTGGCCAGCTTCAGGCCGAAACCGATGAAGACGACGCCGCTTGCGCCGTTGATCCAGGTGCTGGCCTTCTCAAAAGCCCGGCGCATGCGGGGTGCGGTGAGAAACACCGAAACCATCGTGAACCAGGCGATCAGGCAGCTTGCCATCACCAGGCCGTAGCCGAACTTGATCAAGGCAGGGGTCTCGTGGCTGACGACGGCCGAGAAGATCGACAGGAAGAAGATGACGGGCTTCGGATTGAGCGCATTGGCGAGAAAGCCGAGCGAGAATGCCCTGAGACCCGACTGCGCCTTGCGCGGCTTGGTCTCCAGCTGTTCCTCGTCGATCCTCACAGGGCCGGCGCGCAGCGACTGGATTCCGAGATAGACGAGATAGGCCGCCCCTGCCCACTTGATCACGTTGAAGAGGAAGATCGACTGGGAAATGATCAGGCCGAGACCGAGGATCGTATAGGTGACGTGGAACATCAGCGAGGTACCGACGCCGAAGCTCGTCAGGATCGCCGCCTTGCGCCCGTGCACGATCGCCTGACGCATCACCATGGCCGTATCGGCACCGGGGACGACGATGGCGAAGGAGAACACCGCCATCAGGGAGGCCAGTTCGATCAGGTAGGTATCCATCGTCCGGGTCTCCGAAGATCTAGCTGTCGGAAGAGGTTGGCTTCAAATGGCCCGGGCCGGCTGCGAACAACCGGCCCGGTTCCCTTTGATCTTACAGGTCGAGAACCAGACGTTCCGGGTCCTCGAGGCTTTCCTTGACGCGCACGAGGAAGGTCACGGCTTCCTTGCCGTCGACGATCCGGTGGTCATAGGAGAGCGCGAGATACATCATCGGACGGATGACCACCTGGCCGCCGATGGCGACAGGACGCTCCTGGATCTTGTGCATACCGAGGATACCCGACTGCGGCGCGTTCAGGATCGGCGAGGACATCAGCGAACCGTAGACACCGCCGTTGGAGATGGTGAAGGTACCGCCCTGCATGTCTTCCATGGTCAATTCGCCGTCGCGGGCCGCGCGGCCGAGACGGCCGATTTCCTTTTCGACTTCGGCGATCGACATCTGGTCGGCATCGCGCACGACCGGAACCACGAGACCCTTTTCGGTACCGACGGCCACGCCGACGTGGCAGAAGTTCTTGTAGATGATCTCGTTGCCGTCGATCTCGGCATTGACCGCGGGCAGTTCCTTGAGAGCGTGAGTCACGGCCTTGGTGAAGAAGCCCATGAAGCCGAGCTTGACGCCGTGCTTCTTCTCGAAGATGTCCTTGTACTTCTTGCGCAGGTCCATCACCGCCTGCATGTCCACCTCGTTATAGGTGGTCAGCATCGCGGCAGTGTTCTGCGCGTCCTTGAGGCGGCGCGCGATGGTCTGGCGCAGGCGGCTCATCTTCACGCGCTCTTCGCGGGCGGCATCGTCGGGCTTGGATTCAGGACGCGGCGCGGACTTCGCGGCCGGAGCCGGAGAGGCGGACGAACCGCCCTTGTTGATGGCGTCGAGCACGTCGCCCTTGAGCACCTGGCCGCGCTTGCCGGAGCCCGACACGTTCTCGGCCTTGATGCCCTTTTCTTCCATCATCTTGGACGCCGACGGCGCCGGCGGCATGTCGGTGCCTTCCGACTTGGCGGGAGCGTCCTTCTTTTCCTCGGCAGGCTTGGCTTCGGCCTTTTCCGTCGGCTTGTCGCCACCCTTGCCCTCGTCCTTGGCGGGGGCAGCACCCGCGCCGTCGGAGATCATGCCCAGAAGACCGTTGAGTTCGACCGTGTCGCCCTCTTCGGCGGAAATCTCGCTCAGCGTGCCGGCAACCGGCGACGGCACTTCGATGGAAACCTTGTCGGTTTCCAGTTCGACGATCGCCTCGTCGACGGCGACGGTGTCGCCGACCTTTTTCAGCCAGGTTCCGATCGTCGCCTCGGTGACCGATTCTCCCAGAGTGGGAACGCGGATTTCAGTAGCCATGGGTGTTTCCGTTTCTCTCGTTCTGACCTGTTGTTGTTCCGCCTCGGGCTCAGCCGCCCAGCGCGTCTTCCAGGAAGGCTTCCAGCTGCGCCAGGTGACGCGACATCAGACCGGTGGCCGTGGAGGCCGAAGCCGGTCGTCCGGTGTAACGTACACGCTGGTACTTGGCGTCGATATGCGCAAGCACCCATTCCAGATAGGGATCGATGAAGGCCCAGGAGCCCATGTTCTTGGGCTCTTCCTGGCACCACACCATCTCCGCATTGCGGAAGCGCGACAGCTCGTTGATCAGCGCCTTGGCCGGGAACGGATAGAGCTGTTCCAGGCGAAGCAGGTAGATGTCGTCGATGCCGCGTTTCTCGCGCTCCTCGAGGAGGTCGTAATAGACCTTGCCCGAGCACATCACGACACGGCGGATCTTGTTGTCCTTGACGAGCTTGATCGGCCCGTCCTTCTGCATCTCGGCATCGTCCCACAGCAGGCGGTGGAACGAGCTTTCACCAGACATCTCGGCCAATGTCGAAACCGCGCGCTTGTGGCGCAGGAGCGATTTCGGCGTCATCAGGATCAGCGGCTTGCGGAAGTCGCGTTTCATCTGCCGGCGCAGGATGTGGAAGTAGTTGGCCGGCGTGGTGCAGTTGGCGACCTGCATGTTGTCCTCGGCGCACATCTGCAGGAAACGCTCCAGGCGAGCCGAGGAGTGTTCCGGCCCCTGTCCCTCATAGCCGTGCGGCAGGAGACAGACGAGGCCCGACATGCGCAGCCACTTGCGTTCGCCCGACGAGATGAACTGGTCGAAGATCACCTGGGCGCCATTGGCGAAGTCGCCGAACTGGGCTTCCCACAGCGTCAGCGCGTTCGGACGTGCCAGCGAATAGCCGTATTCGAAGCCGAGCACCGCCTCTTCCGACAGCATCGAGTTGATGACTTCGTAAGGCGCCTGGTTGGCCGAAAGGTTCTGCAGCGGAATATAGCGGTCTTCGGTGTCCTGATCGTAGAGAACCGAGTGGCGCTGCGAGAAGGTGCCGCGCTCGCAGTCCTGGCCGGACAGGCGAACCTTGACGCCTTCAGTGCACAGCGAACCGAAAGCCAGCGCCTCGCCCATGGCCCAGTCGAGACCTTCGCCGGTCTCGATCATCTTGGCGCGGTTGTCCATGAACCGCTGGATGGTGCGGTGGGCCGTGAAGCCTTCCGGCACTTCGGACAGCTTCTTGCCGATTTCGCGCAGCTGCTTGATCGGCATGGCGGTCTTGCCGCGGCGCTGTTCGTCCTGGTTGTCGGCGGTCCTGAGGCCCGCCCACTCGCCGTCCAGCCAGTCGGCCTTGTTCGGCTTGTAGGACTGGCCGATGTCGAATTCGGTCTCGAGCGTCGAACGCCAGTCGGCCTTCATCTTCTCGAATTCGCCGTCGGTGATCAGCCCTTCCTCGATCAGCCGGCGCGAATAGAGCGTCACGACCGTCTCGTGGCTGCGGATATGCTTGTACATCTTCGGCTGGGTGAAGGACGGTTCGTCGCCTTCATTGTGTCCGAAGCGCCGGTAGCAGAACATGTCGATGACGACCGGCTTCTGGAACTTCATACGGAATTCGGTGGCGATCTTGGCGGCATAGACCACCGCTTCCGGATCGTCGCCGTTCACGTGGAAGATCGGCGCCTCGATCATCTTCGCCACATCCGACGGATAGGGCGACGAACGCGAGAAGGCGGGGTTCGTCGTGAAACCGATCTGGTTGTTGATGATGAAGTGGACGGTGCCGGCGACGCGGTGACCGCGCAGGCCCGACAGGCCGAGAATTTCGGCGACCACGCCCTGACCGGCGAAAGCGGCGTCGCCGTGCAGCAGCAGCGGCATCACCTTCACGCGCTCGGTGAGCGGAACGATGTCCTTCTCCATGTCGATCGCCAGCAGGTCCTGCTTCGCACGCGCCTTGCCCATGACGACAGGATTGACGATTTCGAGGTGCGACGGGTTGGCCGTCAGCGACAGATGGACCTTGTTCTGGTCGAACTCGCGGTCCGAAGACGCACCGAGATGGTACTTCACGTCGCCCGAACCCTCCACGTCGTCGGGCGCGAAAGAACCGCCCTTGAATTCGTGGAAGACGGCCCGGTGCGGCTTGCCCATCACCTGGGTCAGCACGTTGAGGCGGCCGCGGTGGGCCATGCCGAAGACGATCTCCTTGAGACCGAGATTGCCGCCGCGCTTGATGATCTGCTCGAGCGCCGGAATGAGCGATTCACCACCGTCGAGACCGAAGCGCTTGGTGCCCTTGTACTTGACGTCGATGAACTGCTCGAAGCCTTCCGCCTCGATGAGCTTCTGAAGGATCGCCTTCTTGCCCATGTCGGTGAAGTCGACGCCCTTGTCCGGACCCTCGATGCGCTCCTGCAGCCAGGACTTCTCTTCCGGATTGGAGATGTGCATGAACTCGAAGCCGAGCGACGAGCAATAGGTGCGCTTGAGGATGTCCAGCATCTCGGGGATGGTGGCGTATTCCAGACCGAGCACGTGGTCGATGAAGATCTTGCGGTCATAGTCGGCTTCGGTGAAACCGTAATTCGACGGCGACAGCTCGTTGTAGTCGTCCTCAGCGCGCAGGATGTTGAGCGGATCGAGCTTGGCGTGCAGATGGCCGCGCATGCGGTAGGCGCGGATCATCATGATGGCGCGAACCGAATCGCGTGTCGCCAGCTGGATTTCCTCGGTCGACACCGTGCCGCCGGACTTGGCGGCCTTGCCCTTCAGCTTGTCGCCGACATGGGCTTCGACATCGCCCCAGTTGCCGTCGAGCGCTGAGACCAGTTCGCCGCCCTCGGCGATCGGCCAGTTGTCGCGCTTCCAGGAAGGTTGCTGGGGTTCCTCGCCATAAAGGGCTTCGAGATAGGCGGCGCTGTCACCGGAAAGGGCCGACAGGTCGGGGCGGGAAGCGTCAAAATCGTGATCCATCAGATCAGCCTCGCTTGTGTTTCATCTTGCCGCGCCTCGGGAAACCGGCAGCGGGCCGTTCCCTCGGTCTGCACCGCGAACCTGACGGAAACACGGCGGCTTCATGCCGGAACTTACGCCAGTGCCGGACCCTTGAAAAAGGGCCCGGCTCCGGCGTGTTCCTGTCCGCCCGGCGAACCGGGCGGGAATGTCTCTTCCGCGAAGATCTATCCTCGCGGGCGCACCGGTTCGATGCTGTCCCGATCCGTGATGCCGAATGCGGTGTCGCTCATGCGCATGGCCGCGTCTTAACCCTTGAGGACTTCCACGAGGGTCTTGCCGAGACGTGCCGGCGACGGCGAGACCTTGATGCCGGCCGATTCCATGGCCGCGATCTTGTCTTCTGCGCCGCCCTTGCCGCCGGAGATCACGGCGCCTGCATGGCCCATGGTGCGTCCGGGAGGCGCCGTACGGCCTGCGATGAAGCCGGCCATGGGCTTCTTGCGCCCCTTCTTGGCCTGTTCCTTCAGCCATTCGGCGGCATCTTCCTCGGCCGAACCGCCGATCTCGCCGATCATGATGATGGATTCGGTTTCCGGATCGTCGAGGAACAGGTCGAGCATGTCGATGAATTCGGTGCCCTTGACCGGATCGCCGCCGATGCCGACTGCCGTCGACTGGCCGAGACCTTCATTGGTGGTCTGGAACACGGCTTCGTAGGTCAGCGTGCCCGAGCGCGACAGGATGCCCACCGAGCCCTTCTTGAAGATCGAGCCCGGCATGATGCCGATCTTGCACTCGTCCGGCGTCAGCACACCCGGGCAGTTCGGGCCGATCAGGCGCGAGGCGCTGGCGTCGAGCCGTGCCTTGACCTTGACCATGTCCTGAACCGGAATGCCTTCGGTGATGCAGACGATCAGCGGGATCTCGGCGTCGATCGCCTCGATGATGGCTGCGGCTGCGCCTGCCGGCGGGACGTAGATCACCGACGCGTTCGCGCCGGTCGCGTCCTTGCCTTCGGCGACCGAGGCGAAGATCGGCAGCTTGTCGCCAGCCGAACCTTCCCAGGTCTCGCCACCCTTCTTCGGGTGAATGCCGCCCACCATCTTGGTGCCGTGATAGGCCAGTGCCTGTTCCGTGTGGAACGTGCCGGTCTTGCCGGTCAGGCCCTGGACGAGGACCTTGGTGTCTTTGTTGATAAGAATGCTCATCTCTTCGTCCCTTAGCCCTTGACCGCCTTGACGATCTTCTGCGCGGCATCGTCGAGATCGTCGGCCGCAATCACGTTCAGGCCGCTCTCGTTGATGATCTTCTTGCCGAGCTCGACATTGGTGCCTTCGAGGCGAACCACGAGCGGAACCTTGAGGCCCACTTCCTTGACCGCAGCGACCACGCCTTCGGCAATGACATCGCACTTCATGATGCCGCCGAAGATGTTGACGAGGATACCCTCGACAGCCGGGTCCGCGGTGATGATCTTGAAGGCAGCCGTCACCTTCTCCTTCGAAGCGCCGCCACCGACGTCGAGGAAGTTGGCGGGCTCCGCACCATAGAGCTTGATGATGTCCATGGTTGCCATGGCAAGGCCGGCGCCGTTGACCATGCAGCCGATATTGCCGTCGAGGGCGACATAGGCGAGGTCGTACTTGGACGCCTCGATTTCCTTCTCGTCTTCCTCGGTCTTGTCGCGCAGCGCCATGATGTCGTCATGACGGAACAGCGCGTTGCCGTCGAAGGAGACCTTGGCGTCGAGCACGCGGACATGCCCGTCGGTCATCACGATCAGCGGGTTGATCTCGAGAAGGCTCATGTCCTTCTCGACATAGGCCTTGTAGAGGATCGGAAAGAGGCTGGCAGCGTCGGCGCGGGCGTCGCCATCGAGCTTGAGCGCGTCGCACAGCGTGACGCAGTCGTCGGCCGTCACGCCTGCCGCCGGATCGATCGGCAGCGTCAGGATCTTTTCAGGCGTTTCCTCGGCGACGGCTTCGATGTCCATGCCGCCCTCGGTCGACACCACGAAGGCGTTCTTGCCGGTGGAGCGATCGACCAGGATCGAAAGGTAGAGTTCACGGTCGATGTCGGCGCCGTCCTCGATATAGAGGCGGTTGACCTGCTTGCCGGCATCACCGGTCTGCTTGGTCACCAGGGTGTTGCCGAGCATTTCCTGCGCGTTCTTGACCACCTCGTCGACCGACTTGGCGAGGCGGACGCCGCCCTTGGCATCCGGGCCGAGTTCCTTGAACTTGCCCTTGCCGCGGCCGCCGGCGTGGATCTGGCTCTTGACCACATAGAGCGGTCCCGGAAGCGCTTCGGCGGCAGCCTTGGCATCTTCGGCCTTGAAGATCGGTACGCCGTTGGCAACCGGGGCGCCGTAGCCCTTCAGCAGTGCCTTGGCCTGATATTCGTGGATGTTCATCGGGCATATCCCTCTTGCGGGGCCGGGCCCTCGACGGACCCGGCTGATGCTTACTTCAGGTTCGGAGCGATGTTGATGCAGGCTTCGCAGAGGCCCGCCACGGAGGCGACCGAACTGTCGAAGGCTTCCTGCTCGCTCTTGTTGAGCTCGATCTCGATGACGCGTTCGATGCCGCCTTCGCCGATCACGGTCGGCACGCCGACATACATGTTCTTCACGCCGTACTGGCCCGAGAGATAGGCAGCGCAAGGCAGCACGCGCTTCTTGTCCTTGAGGTAGGACTCGGCCATCTGGATCGCCGAGGCGGCCGGTGCGTAATAGGCCGAGCCGGTCTTGAGCAGACCGACGATCTCGGCGCCGCCGTCACGGGTACGCTGGATGATCTGCTCGAGCTTTTCCTTCGACGTCCAGCCCATCTTCACGAGATCCGGAAGCGGGATGCCGGCAACGGTCGAATAGCGCGCCAGCGGAACCATGGAATCGCCGTGGCCGCCCAGGACGAACGCCGTGACGTCCTCGACCGAAACGTTGAATTCCTCGGCCAGGAAGTAGCGGAAACGTGCCGAGTCGAGCACGCCGGCCATGCCCACGACCTTGTTGGTCGGCAGGCCCGAGAATTTCTGCAGCGCCCAGACCATCGCGTCGAGCGGGTTGGTGATGCAGATGACGAAAGCGTTGGGCGCATATTTCTTGATGCCCGCTCCGACCTGCTCCATCACCTTGAGGTTGATGCCGAGAAGGTCGTCACGGCTCATGCCGGGCTTGCGCGGCACGCCGGCGGTGACAATGCAGACGTCAGCGCCTTCGATCGCGGAGTAGTCGTTGGCGCCGGTCATCCGGGCGTCGAAACCATCGACCGGGGAGGACTCGGCAATGTCGAGGCCCTTGCCCTGAGGGGTGCCTTCGGCGATGTCGAAAAGGACGACGTCGCCCAGTTCCTTCAGTCCGGCCATGTGGGCGAGCGTGCCGCCGATCATGCCGGAACCGATCAAAGCAATCTTGTTGCGTGCCATGAATTCGTCTCCGCGATTCAATAATCTCCGGAAGCGGCGATTGCTTCCGGATCCGGAAGTTGGCATAGCCCTAGGGGAAAAACAGCGCAACCGATTTTTCGGCGGCCAGAAATTTCAATCGTTTAACACTTAAATATTTTACGTAAACGTCAAAGTTTTCGTGCGACCTCCGACGTATTTGAGCATTCAGGCTGCGCGGCTAGCGTCCAGATAGGCCTGATCCTGCATCTCGGAGAGCCGTGAAATGGTGCGCGAGAACTCGAATTTCTCGGTCCCAGTACCGGTCGCATAGATATCGACTATCGGCACCTCGGCGGACAGGAAGAGCCTGTTGCGCTTGTCGTAAAGGACATCGACCAGAAGGATGAAGCGCTTGGCACGGTTGCGGTCGCCCCGTTTGATCTCGGGCACCTTGTCGATGAAGATCGTCGGGTACTTGTCGGCAATGGCCAGATAGTCCGACGCCCCGAGCGGCGCGTCGCAAAGCTGCGAGAAGGTGAACCGCGCCGCATCCGACGTGGCGCGCGGAACCACGATCGACCGGCCCTTGCGCTCGATCCGGTCGGCACTGACAGCGCGCCCGTCGACGACCTTCTTCCAGGCCTCGTCCAGACCCGCCTCCCCCTCGCCCTGGCCAAGGTGATGAAAGACCGGCAGGCGTCGCGATTTCTCGAGCCGGTAGTCGGTCGGCGCATCGAGACTGACGACATCGGCATGCCGCTTGAGAAGATCGATGAAGGGCAGGAAAAGCTGACGGTTGAGACCGTCACGATAGAGATTTTCGGGCGCCACATTCGATGTGGCCACCAGCACCGCGCCGCGCTCGAACAATCGCTCGAACAGCCGCGACAGAAGCATCGCATCCGCGATGTCGGTCACCGCGAATTCGTCGAAGCACAGAACCCAGGCTTCCTCGAACAGGCTGTCCGCCACCGGCGGGACCGGATCGCTCTCCCTGGTCTCGCCCCGCGCCAGCTTCTGGCGGTGCGCATGGATGCGATCATGCGCGTCGGCCATGAAATCGTTGAAATGCGCCCGCCGCTTCCTTTTGACAGGAAGCCTGTCGAAGAACATGTCCATCAGCATGGTCTTGCCGCGCCCGACATCGCCATGGACATAGAGCCCCCGAGGCGAAGGCCTCGTCTTCTTCCGGCCGAAAAGCCAGCCGAGCGCGCTCTTCTTCGAAGCCAGACGATATGTCGAGACATCTTCGAGAATGGCGTCCAGCCGCCCGACGATATCGCGCTGGGCGGGATCGTCCTTGATCTCGCCCCGTTCGATCTTCGCCTTGTAAGCGGCTAGCAGCGCCGCATCCTGGGGCTGCTGCATGTCAGGATTCCGCGAGAGAGATCAGCGCGACAGCGAGATGGAGCCGCCGTTCGACGTCGTACCGTCGAAGCGCTCGTTGCCGGACTGGTAGAGACGCGCGACCTGGTTGCCGGAATTGTCCGACAGGATCACCTGCTTGCCCTGCACATCCCATGCCGAGATCGAGGAGGCATCGCCGGCACAGCCGCGCGACGCGGCACGATAACCGCCGGTCCACTTGGTCAGCGCCAGGAAGACGTCGCAGCTCGAACCGCCCGAGGAAACCGACCAGCGGCCGATCAGCGATTCACGGGTGACTTCCGGAGCGGCCGCGGCCAGTTCCGTTTCCTGCTGCAGCCCGGCCTGCGCATCCGGCTGGGTCGGCGCATCGGGGAACTGGGACGGATTGGTCGGCCCGGTGGGGGTCGTCGGCGGAAGCTGCGAGGACTGGACTCCGCCCACCGGCGCGGGCGCAAGCGGTGTCGGCTGGCGTGTATCCAGCTGCCCGACCGAACGCTGACAACCACTCACAGCCAGCACGATCGCCGCCGTAACGGCCAGTGATACCTTGATATTCATCCAGTAAGCTCCCTCGCTTGCGTCACAATCCCCCGGAACGCATCCGGACGCCGCGCCAAATCAGCCGCATAAAATGGACTAAATTACGAAATTGCAAGCAGCCGGACGGATTGAAGCCGCCTCGCAACCGGCTTTTTGGCGCCATATGACATTTAGGCAGCACATCGCGCCTGTGAAGAGCACACGGCCGGAGAATGTCGGGAATGCCGGAAAATCAGGATCCCACGCCGAAATGGGCGTCCTTGCCCCACAGGTTTTCGATGCGTTTGTCACGTCCGCAGGCGTAGCGATAATACTTGTAGCGAACGGGATTACGCTCATAGTAATTCTGATGATACCCCTCGGCGGGCCAGAACTTTGGCGCGGGAGCGATTTCGGTCGCAATGGTCTTGCCAAGCGCCTCTCCCGCCTCCGCCTTCGCCTCCTTCGCTTCGGCCAGCTGCGCGTCATCCACCGCGTAAACCGCCGTTGTATAGGAATGGCCGCGATCGCAGAACTGCCCGCCCGAATCCGTGGGATCGACCGTGCGGAAGAAGGTTTTCAGGAGCGCTTCGTAGGAGACGACGGAAGGATCGAATTCGATCTCGACCGCCTCCCGGAAGCCGGCAACCGAATGATCCTCATAGGTAGGGTTGTCACCCTTGCCACCGATATAGCCCGATGTGGTCCTGGTCACGCCCTTGACGTGATCGAAGTCGCTTTCGACGCACCAGAAGCACCCGCCGGCAAAAATGGCTGTTTCGCTGTCAGCCGCACGTGCTCCGAGGCCAACGGGGGCGAATGTCAGTGTCATGGCGGCCGAAAGGCCGAAAAGCGCGCTCTTGAAGCTCATAGTGATCTCCTTCTGGAGATGAACCTAATCCAGCCGCCGCCGCAATCAATTCAAGCCGTCACACATCGCCGTGATAAGCGCCGGCGCCAGAGAAAACGGAAAAGCCGGCGCTCCAGGCGCCGGCTTTCACAGTCCGAACTTCACGAAGGAAGGATCAGCCGCCCTTCTTCGCGGTATTGCGTTCGATGGCCTCGACGATCAGCTGCTTGGCGACATTCGCATCCTGCCAGCCGCCGATCTTGACCCACTTGCCGGGCTCGAGATCCTTGTAGTGCTCGAAGAAGTGCTCGATCTGCTGCAGCGTGATCGCCGGCAGGTCGGTGTAGTTGTGGACGTTCTCGTAACGCTTGGTCAGTTCCGGTGCCGGGACGGCGATGATCTTCTCGTCCTGGCCCGCATTGTCTTCCATCACCAGAACGCCGATCGGGCGGACATTGATCACGCAGCCCGGAACCAGCGGACGGGTGTTGCAGACCAGTACGTCGATCGGATCGCCGTCGTCGGAGAGCGTATGCGGCACGAAGCCGTAGTTACCCGGATAGGTCATCGGAGTGTAGAGGAAGCGATCGACGACCAGAGTGCCTGCTTCCTTGTCCATCTCATACTTGATCGGGTGGCCGCCGACGGACACCTCGATGACCACATTGACGTCCTCAGGCGGGTTCTTGCCGATTGCGATGGCATCGATACGCATGGAAACTCCGTTTCTGTCTACTTCGCGGCTGCGATAAAACCTGTTGCAGGCGCGGATAGCGTCAATTGCCGCCAAGCGCAACTGGACTTTCGCCGTGCACTCACGCGCGCGGGGCAACTTCTACCGGGATTGTCGGCTACTTCCAGACGAATGCGACCTTGCGAACAGGCTGGCCGTCGAACACTTCCGTGCCCTCGGCAATGTCGCGCCCGCCGCGGGTGCGATAGAAATCGACACCGCCCTGATTGTCTTCCAGACACCAGACGACCGTCCCCTTGCAGCCAAGCGAGGCGAGCAGTTTGCGGGTTTCGGCAAACAGGCGCTTGCCGAGCCCGATGCCCTGATATTCCGGCAGCAGGTAGAGTTCGTAGATCTCGCCTTCCTGCGGCAGGGAACGCGCCCGGTTGAGGCCAAGCGTCGCATAGCCGGCGATAATGCCGCCGACATCGAGAACGAGGATCGACGTCGATCCCCGGATGGCCCGCTGCCACCAGCGCGCATTGCGCCGCTCGATCATCGAGCGGAGCGTCTTGTAGGGCAGGATACCCGTATAGGCATGATGCCAGGAAGCGCGATGCACCTCCGCGACGTCGACAGCGTCGTCGGGTTCGGCCGGTCTGATATCGATCGTCAGCGTGGTCATCGAATCACACTACCTTTTGCAGCGATTCCCCGGAATCCATCACACGGCGGGGCGGATGCGTTGCCCACAGCATTATGCTGTGGCGGGCATGTGAGAAGTTAACGCTTTGTTAAGATTTGGCGCAAGAGGCAGGTGATTTGCGTTCGCGCGGACGCTGCCCCCGAGGCATCCTGCGACCACCGGCTCGCAGGCATGAAACGTCACGCCAGGGTATGGTTGAAGGGAATTTTCCTCGTTCGGCTGGACACCATGGAGGCTTCGATATCCTTCCGGTTGTCCTCGCCCCATCCGCAAAGCGGCTTGAGCGCCTCAACCAGGCTTTCTCCGAAGGGAGTCAGCGAATATTCGACGCGTGGCGGCACTTCGCCGAAATCGGTCCGTTTCACCAGCCCGTCAGCCTCCAGCTCCTTGAGGTGCTGGATCAGAACCTTGTCGCTGGCGTCCCTGACGCAACGCTTCAACTCCCCATAGCGCCGGCTCTTCTGTCCCAGAAAAGCGAGGATGAGCGGCTTCCACTTGGATCCGATCAGCGCCAGCGTCGCATGAAGTCCGCAGGTAAAGGTCTGAGCCTCTTCGCTCATCATTGTCTCCGAAAAAATGTTGGCACTTACCAAATGGTGCATACTGGAGGAAATACAAGCGCATACCCAGATGACGGTCTCCGTGACAGAGGAGACATCGGACATGAGACTGAAAGACAAGATCGCCGTCATCACCGGCGGCTCGACCGGCATCGGACTGGCGAGCGCAAAGCGCTTCGCCGCGGAAGGCGCACGGGTCTACATCACCGGCCGCCGGCAATCGGCGCTCGACGCGGCAGTTGCAGAGATCGGCCATGGCGCGAAAGGCGTTCAGGGTGACGTGACCGATCTCGACGATCTCGACCGGATCTACGAAACGATCCGGCAGGAGGTCGGGCATATCGACGTGCTGTTCGCAAACGCCGGCGTGGGCGAGATCGCCGCGCTGGGAGACATCACCCCCGAACACTTCGACCACGTCTTCGGCATCAACGTGCGCGGGATGGTTTTCTCCGTTCAGAAGGGCCTGCAGCTGATGCGCCCGGGCGGAGCCATCATCCTGACCGGCTCGACCACCGGCGTCATGGGCACGCCGGCCTTCAGCGTCTACAGCGCCACCAAGGCCGCCATCCGCAATTTCGCCCGCTCCTGGGCACTGGATCTCAAGGACAGGGGCATCCGGGTCAACGTCATCTCCCCGGGACCGACGGAAACACCGGCGCTCCTCGGAGTGGCAGAATCGAGCGGCGACCGGGAGGCGATGCTCGCAGCACTGGCAGCCCAGGTTCCCATGGGCCGCATATCGGACGCTTCGGAAGTCGCCGCGGCTGCCCTTCTGCTTGCCTCTGACGATTCAAGCTTCATGACCGGCGGAGAGATCTTCGCTGATGGCGGAATGGCTCAGGTCTGAGGCCAACCGCCGGACCTTCAGGCAAAAAAGAACCCGGCCTCGCGGCCGGGTTCATTCTGCTCAAACCGCTGCGGCCGGCTTATGCGGCGCCGGCGCGGGTCTTTTCGAAGCGCTTGCGGTCGTTGGAATCGAGATACAGCTTGCGCAGACGGATCGACTTCGGCGTGACTTCCATCAGCTCGTCGTCCTGGATCCATGACAGCGCCCGGTCGAGCGTCATCTTGATCGGCGGGGTCAGCTTGACCGCTTCGTCCTTGCCAGCCGAGCGGATGTTGGTAAGCTGCTTGCCCTTGAGCACGTTGACCTCGAGATCGTTGTCGCGCGAGTGGATGCCGATGATCATGCCGGCATAGACCTTGTCGCCCGGCTCGATGATCATCGGGCCGCGATCTTCCAGGTTGAACATCGCATAGGCCACGGCCTCGCCCGGATTGTTGGCCAGCAGCACGCCATTGGTGCGGCCCGCGATCTGGCCCTTGAACGGCTGGTAGCTGTGGAACAGGCGGTTCATGATCGCCGTGCCGCGCGTATCGGTGAGAAGCTCCGACTGGTAGCCGATCAGGCCGCGCGTCGGCGCATGGAACACCAGACGCACGCGATCGCCGCCCGAGGGACGAAGTTCGGTCATCTCGCCCTTGCGCTCGGACATCTTCTGCACGACGACACCGGAATGTTCCTCGTCGACGTCGATGACGACTTCCTCGATCGGCTCCATCAGGTTGCCGGCTTCGTCCTTGTGCATGACGACGCGCGGACGCGAGACGGCGATCTCGAAGCCTTCGCGGCGCATCGTTTCGATCAGCACGGCGAGCTGAAGTTCGCCACGGCCGGACACGTAGAACGAATCCTTGCCCTCGGCTTCCTCGATCTTCAGCGCCACATTGCCTTCGGCTTCCTTGAAGAGACGGTCGCGGATGACACGGCTCGTCACCTTGTCGCCCTCGGTGCCGGCAAGCGGGCTATCATTGACGATGAAGGACATGGTCACGGTCGGCGGATCAATCGGCTGCGCCTGCAGAGGCGCGCTTACAGAAGGATCGCAGAACGTGTCGGCGACGGTGCCCTTCGACAGGCCGGCGATCGCCACGATGTCACCCGCATGGGCTTCATCGATCGGCTGACGCTCGATGCCACGGAAAGCGAGAATCTTCGAGATGCGGCCGGTCTCGACGGTCTTGCCATCGGCGGAAAGCACCTTGATCGCCTGGTTCGGCTTGATCGAGCCCGAATGGATGCGGCCGGTGATGATGCGGCCGAGGAACGGATTGGCTTCCAGCAGCGTACCGATCATGCGGAAAGCGCCGTCCTCGTCGCCGACGCTCGGCTCCGGCACGTGCTTGAGCACGAGATCGAGAAGCGGGCCGAGGCCCTCTTCCTTCGGCCCTTCCGGATTGACGTTCATCCAGCCGTCGCGGCCCGAACCATAGAGGATCGGGAAGTCAAGCTGCTCGTCGCTGGCGTCGAGGGCTGCAAAGAGGTCGAACACCTCGTTGATGACTTCCTCGTGGCGGCCGTCCGGGCGGTCGATCTTGTTGATCGCCACGATCGGCTTGAGGCCGACCTTGAGCGCCTTGCCGACCACGAACTTGGTCTGCGGCATCGGGCCTTCCGAGGAATCGACCAGCACGATCGCGCCGTCCACCATCGACAGGATACGCTCGACCTCGCCGCCGAAGTCGGCGTGGCCGGGGGTATCGACGATGTTGATGCGGACGTCTTTCCAGATCACCGACGTCGCCTTGGCGAGGATGGTGATGCCGCGTTCCTTTTCCAGATCGTTGGAATCCATCACGCGCTCATCGACGCGCTGGTTCTCGCGGAACGAGCCGGACTGCTTGAGAAGTTCGTCGACGAGTGTGGTCTTGCCATGGTCGACGTGTGCGATGATCGCGATGTTGCGAATGGAGGACATGGATCTTGGTCTCGGGATTGCGCAAGCCGGGTCCAAAAGGGAGCGGTTATGGGCGTGCGTCAGGTTTTGTTTGCAGCGCACATAAACCAGTTTGCGGCAAAACGGAATGGGGGGTGGCAGCAAAAGCCCGCAGACGTGGTGAATTCGCTACACCGGCGGACCTGCAGAAGCGTCAGTACGAGTTTTCGACGCCCCGGCTCTGGGCCTCGGTATAGCGTGACCCCTCGGCCCAGCCGAACGGCAGAAGGTCCTCGATCTCGTCGAGCAGGTCGGACGACAGCACGAAATCGGCAGCCGCTGCGTTTTCAGTCAGGTGATCGGCGCTGCGGGTTCCGGGTATGGCGATCGAATCCTCCGCCCGGTGGAAGGTCCAGGCCAGGGCCAGTGTCGCCGTCGGTATGCCTTCGCGCCTGGCGATCGCATTGAGCTGGCGCACCGATCCGACATTGGAGGAGAAGTGCGGCTCGGTGAAGCGCGGGTTCGGCTTTCTGAAATCATCCGCGGCGAAGGAGGCCGGATCGAGTTCCACATCGGTCAACATCCCCCGGCCGAGCGGCGAAAAGGACACGAAGCTGGTGCCGAGCGACTTGCAGGTTCGAAGCATGCCGAGTTCAGGAAGCCGGGTCCATAACGAGTATTCGCTCTGGACCGCCGCTACGGGGTGAATTTCCGCCGCCTGAACCAGTGTGGCCGGGGCGATTTCGGAAAAGCCGATAGCCCCGATCTTGCCGGCTTCGATAAAGCCGATGAGGGTCTCCATCACATCCTCGATGGGTACGCGATGATCGCGGCGGTGGATATAATAGAGCTCGACGTGATCGGTGCCGAGACGTTTCAGCGAGGCGTCGATACACGCGGTGAGATACGCTTTCGTATTGATGAAGTCGCGGTTCGGTCCGGTCTGGATTCCGCCCTTTGTCGCAATGACGAATTGATCGCGATTGCCGTTGGCGCGGAAGAAGTCGCCCATGACCTCCTCGCAGACCCCCGCACCGTAGATATTGGCCACGTCGAGGTGATTGACCCCGAGATCAAGTGCCGTCTTCAGCGTCGCATGACTGTCTTCACGGGTCGTCGAACCATAAATCCCCCCGAAGCTCATGCACCCGAGGCCTACAGCTCCAACAAGGGGGCCATTTTCACCAAGTCTGACTTTTCGCATCACTTACCCCGCCAATGACGTAGTCTCACTCAGGGTAAGCTATTACGCAAGGAAAGAGTCCGATTTGCAATACTTTAGTAATATCTTTCTTAAGGCGTCGAAATATCTTTAAGGATTGATACGAAGCAAGGCCGTTACTTCAACTGGCGAATAGCGTGGTTCGCCCGGAGTTTCGCCCAGACTTTCGACCCTCCGGGCGCAGCCTCGTCCTGATCCAATTCCGGATCAGGCAAGCCCCTTCTTCGCCAACATCGGCTCGACGGTCGGCATGCGGCCGCGGAACGCCGTATAGAGTTCCGCCGGGTCCCGACTGTTGCCGGCCGAGTAGATATTGGACTTCAGCCTGTCTGCCATCTCGGCATTGAAGGGATCGCCGGTTTCCTCGAAGGCGGCGAAGGCATCCGCATCGAGCACCTCGGACCACATGTAGGAATAGTAGCCGGCCGAATAGCCCTCTCCTGAAAATACATGCAGGAAATGCGGGCTTCGGTGACGCATCACCATCGCGTCCGGCATGCCGAGTTCAGCAAGCTTGGCCGCCTCGAAAGCCGCGGGCTCGGCGCCATCGGCCTCTCCTGTGTGCCACGCCATGTCCACCAGTGCCGAAGCGGTGAATTCCGTGGTCGCAAAGCCGGAATTGAAGGTCCGCGCGGAGAGCACCTTGTCCAGCAAGTCCCTGGGCATCGCCTCGCCGGTCGCATGGTGACGCGCATGCGTCGAAAGGATTTCGGGCACCGTCAGCCAGTGCTCGTAGAGCTGCGACGGCAGTTCGACAAAATCGCGCGACACGGACGTGCCTGCAAGCGAAGGATAGGTCACGTTCGACAACATGCCGTGCAACGCATGGCCGAATTCGTGGAACAGCGTGCGCGCATCGTCGAGAGAGAGAAGCGCGGGGCGCCCCTTCGCAGGCTTGGAGAAGTTCATCACGTTGAGGATGATCGGCTTCTGGCCCGCCCGTCCGTCAGGCGTTTCAAGCTTGTGCTGGCCCTGCAGCCCGCTCATCCAGGCTCCGGAGCGCTTCGAGGGCCGGGCGAAATAGTCTGCGATGAATATGGCAATACGTTCGCCGGAGGTGTCCTTCACCTCGAAGACGCGGGCATCCGGGTGCGGCCCCGACAGATCGGCGCGCTCCTCGAGCGAAATTCCGAACAGCCGGCCGGCCACGTCGAAACAGGCATCCATGACGCGATCGAGCGAAAGGTAAGGCTTGAGCTCGCTGTCGGAGAAATCGAACTTCCGCGCCTTCAGCTTGTCTGCGTAATAGCGCCAGTCCCAGGCCGCGACCGGGTGATTGGCACCGTCCTCGGCGACGAGCCGGGAAAGCGCCTCGCGTTCTTCGTCGGCCTTGGCGATCGCCCGTTTCCAGACGCCGCCGAGCAGATCGCTCACGGCTTCCGGCGTCTTGGCCATCGTGTCGTCGAGCTTGAAGGCCGCATAGGATCCGTAGCCGAGAAGCTTTGCCTTCTCGTCGCGCAGCTTGACCACCTCGGAGATGATCGCCCAATTGTCGGTGTCGCCACCATTGTCGCCCCGCGCAATCCAGGCATTGAATGCTTTCTCACGCAGGTCGCGCCGCGAGCTCAAGGACAGGAAAGGTTCTATGATCGAGCGGGAAAGGGTGACGGCGAAACGCCCCTCGTGACCGCGATCGGCGGCAATTGCCGCCATAGCGTCGCGCAGATAGTCGGGCAGGCCTTCCAGCTCCTCGCCCTCGTCGATCAGCATCATCCAGTCGCGCTCGTCCGCCAGCACGTTCTGGCCGAACTGCGCGCCCAGACCCGCAAGCCTTTCGCCGATTTCGGCCAGCCTGGCCTGCCCCGCGTCATCGAGCCTGGCGCCGGCCTTGACGAAGGACTTCCAGAGCTTTTCGAGCAGCCTGCCCGCTTCGGCGGAAAGGCCGAGCTCGGCGCGCCGCACGTAAAGTTCATCGATCCGCGCAAACAGCGGCTTGTTCATTGCAATCTTCGAGTAATGCCGTGACATCTTCGGCGCGATCTCGCGCTCGAGCGCCTGGATGGCGTCGTTGGTGTCGGTACCGGCACGGTTCCAGAAGATCGCCGAAACCCGCGACAGCTCCTCGCCCGCCAGCTCCATCGCCACGATGGTGTTGTCGAAGGTCGGCGCATCCTCCCGCGAAGCAATCGCCTCGATCTCGGCCGCGTGAGCGGCGAGCGCGGTGTCGAAGGCGGGCGCGAAATCTCCGTCGGCAATGGCCTTGAAATCGGGAAGGCCGAGGGGGCCGGTCCAGGTGAAGAGCGCTTCGTTAACGTGCGTGGTCATGGGTGAGATTTCCTTTCAGGCCTTCCCGACTTAGGCATGAGCCGCCGATCCGGCAAGGTGGGCCATGAGCAATTCACGCAAGTCCCTGCCCGGCTGAGGTGGCCAGGCCGGACTCCGGCATGCCGGTGCACCATGGCGGCCGGCCTAAAGCGGCTGGTAGTCGATCTCCTGAAAGTCGGCGACTTCCCGCATCCAGCGATTCTCGACGAAATCGCGGTGCATCGGGTGATCATTGTAGAAGTCGTAGGCCGCCTGATCGGCAAACTCCATCGAGAACCCAAAGGCATGGTCGCATTTGGAACTGACTTGCCGGAGCTGCTCGAATTTCTCCACCGTCGCAATGCCCGCCAGTTGCCGGGCGCTTTCCAGAAAGTCCCGTTCTTCCGCCGAACCGGCTTCATGCTTCAAGGTGAACACGACCGTATGTCTGATCATTCCCATTCCCGCCTGTGCAATCGACACCACAATAGAAATTCGCGGCATGGATGCAATCGTCAAACGCCGGGCCGGCAGATTGCTTCGCTGAACCGGTTCAGAACAGGATATCCGGCGGACGAGCTCCGCCGGATATCCGTGTCAGGCGATCACTCAGCCCTTGCGGTTGCGGGCGGCGAGTGTCCGGAGGCGCAGGGCGTTGAGCTTGATGAAGCCTGCCGCGTCCTTCTGGTCGTAGGCGCCCTGATCGTCCTCAAACGTCACCAGGGAATCCGAATAGAGCGTCTTCGGCGACGAACGGCCGGCGACCATGACGTTACCCTTGTAAAGCCGCAGCGTGACCGTACCCTCGACGTCGCGCTGGCTGTGGTCGATGGCCGCCTGCAGCATCTCGCGCTCGGGCGAGAACCAGAAACCGTTATAGATCAGCTCCGCATAGCGCGGCATCAGTTCGTCCTTGAGGTGCGCGGCACCCCGGTCGAGCGTGATCGATTCGATCGCCCGGTGGGCGGCGAGCAGGATGGTGCCGCCCGGGGTCTCGTAGACGCCGCGCGACTTCATGCCGACGAAACGGTTCTCGACGAGGTCGATACGGCCGATGCCGTTGTCGCGACCGAGATCGTTGAGGCGCGCCAGAAGTGTGGCCGGCGAGAGTTTTTCGCCATTGATCGAAACGGCATCACCCTTCTCGAACCCGATCTGGATCTCGGTGACTGCGTCGGGCGCGTCCATCGGCGAGATCGTGCGCATGTGGACATATTCGGGCGCCGATTCGGCCGGATCTTCCAGAACCTTGCCTTCGGACGAGGAGTGCAGGAGGTTGGCGTCGACCGAGAACGGGGCCTCGCCCTTCTTGTCCTTGGTCACCTGGATCTGGTTCTTCTCGGCGAATTCGAGCAGGTCGGTGCGGCTCTTGAACTGCCAGTCGCGCCACGGCGCGATGATCTTGATGTCCGGGTTCAGCGCATAGGCCGACAATTCGAAACGAACCTGGTCGTTGCCCTTGCCGGTCGCGCCGTGCGCAATGGCATCCGCGCCGGTTTCCCTGGCAATCTCGACGAGACGCTTGGAGATCAGCGGACGGGCGATCGAGGTGCCGAGCAGATAGGTGCCTTCGTAAACGGCATTGGCGCGGAACATCGGAAAGACGAAGTCGCGGACGAACTCTTCGCGCACGTCCTCGATGTAGATTTCCTTGATGCCGAGCATCTCGGCCTTCTTGCGCGCCGGTTCCAGCTCTTCGCCCTGCCCCAGATCGGCGGTGAACGTCACCACTTCGGCGTTCAGCTCGGTCTGCAGCCACTTGAGAATGATGGAGGTGTCGAGACCGCCCGAATAGGCGAGAACGACCTTCTTGACGTCCTTGTGCGATGCCATTTCAAAAATCCTGTCGTGTCGTGCGGCCTCCATTCGGGGGCCAAAATGCCTTGGGCCGCGGGTCGGGCGGCACTTTAGCCATAAGTTTGGCCGACACAAGCTTGCTTTCGGCGTGAAGGCGTGGAATTGGGCGCTGTCCCCACTCCGCCTGGAGAAACCGATGACCTATGTTCCCGACGCGCCGACCCTTCTCGCCTTTCTCGCCGCATGGTTCGTCATCGGCATCACGCCCGGTCCGGACATGACGCTGCAGATCGCCCGGGTGATGTCGAGCGGGCGCGCTGCCGGGCTCGCCTGCGGTTTCGGCGCCATCACCGGCCTTGCCGTTCACACGCTGCTGGTGGCGCTCGGAATCTCGGCGCTGGTGGTCGCGGCTCCCCTTGCCTTTCTGGCACTCAAGATCTGCGGCGCCGTCTATCTCTTCTGGTTGGCCATTCAGGCCATCCGCCACGGCTCCACATTCGATCTTCGCCCGGCAAAGCCGGCACGGGAACGCTCCCTCCTGTCTCATTTCTCGCAAGGGGTGGCAGTCAATCTGCTCAATCCGAAGATCGTGCTCTTCTTCATGACGTTCCTGCCGCAGTTCGTGCGCGCCGGCGATCCGTATATCACCGGAAAGCTCTTGTTCCTGGGCGGACTGTTCACGGTGCTGTCTATCCCGCTGATGATCTCGATCGTTCTCGGCGCTCACCAGCTCACGAACTGGCTCAGGGCCAGACCTTCGGTCACGCGGGCCATTGACTGGCTGTTCGCCGGAGTCTTCTCGCTCTTCGCGGTGCGGATTCTTCTGGCGCAATCACGCTAGCGCATTCGATCAGGCAAGCGGTGGCGGTTCTTTATCGGAACCGCGCCCGGCGGAGGAATCCTGCTTGACGATCCACTGTTCCGCACGGCGACGCCTCTCGCTCGGCAGCCATGAGCCGGAGGATCGGCCGGCAAACAACCAGTAGACGCTTCCACCCACCGCACCCGCGACGGCGGAGACTGCAAGCGGCCAGGCGACCGCCTCACCCTCGGAACCGGCAATGGCGAAGGCTCCGGTGGCAGCACCGATCAGCATCCCGCCGACCACGAAATAGAGCCAGTCGCGCCGCGCGGTCACTTCCAGGATGCCGATCGCGAGAAAGGCGGGCAGAAGGGCGGCCCGGCCAAAGGCGGCCGAGACCCCGATGACGCCGACGATGAGGGTGAATGTGATCTCGATGCCCGGAACCCGGCCGAAATCCTCGGGCCTTACAAGACCCGACAGGAAGACATAGGAAATGCCGGCGCCGAGGCAGGCGACGAGATAGCCGAAACCGATCGCGATGAAACGGATGATGAGGTCGCCGATCGATCCCATGATGTGTTCGTCCTCGCCCAACTTGTCATTGCTCGCCGCGGTTCGACCCGCATTCGGCGCCCGCCCTGCATAGGCAACTAGAGGCCGGCCGGCTGCAGGTCAATCCGGCGGAGGGGTGTCGGCGGCACCTGCCGGCCGTATCGTCTCGGGGTCTGCGGACGGGCCGCCGCGCCTGAGAGCCTCGCAGGCAGCCGTTCGGCGCGCAAGAAAGAGCTTTTCGGAGTAACTCTGCGACAGGCCGATCGCCAGCGAGAACGCCACCTCCGCCTCGACCAGCCGCCCGGTCCGCATCAGGAGATCCGCGTGGGCGGCGTGGAAGGGCTGGTAGTTGGCGAGTTACAGACCTGGTAGCCGGCCATCATCTTGCCGAACTCGGGGCTGTCGGGCGGCGTCTGCCGGGCGGGATCGGAATAGATCAGCGCAATGTACTTCATGAGGCATCTCCTGTTCGTTACCCCTTCGCACGATTGTGAAGGTTGACCGGTAACGAACGGAAGACAAGCCGATCGACAGCGCCCGAAAGATTTTTATTCGTCGGCGCCGTGGCCCGCGATCATCAGCGATTCCAGCGCCAGGCGCTCGGATTTGCGCATGCGTTCGGATTCCGACTTCAGCTGGCCGCAGGCCGCGAGGATGTCGCGGCCGCGCGGCGTGCGGATCGGCGAGGCGTAGCCCGCCTGATTGACGAAATCGGCGAATTTCTCGATCTGCTCCCAGTCCGAACACTCGTAGTCCGAACCCGGCCACGGGTTGAACGGAATGAGATTGATCTTTGCCGGAACGCCCTTGAGCAGTTTCACCAGATCGCGCGCATCCTCGAGACTGTCGTTGACGCCCTTGAGCATCACATATTCGAAGGTGATGCGCCGGGCATTGGACAGCCCAGGATAGGCGCGGCAGGCCTCCATCAGCTTTTCGAGCGGGTACTTCTTGTTGATCGGCACCAGTTCGTTGCGCAGGTCGTCGCGCACGGCATGCAGCGAGATCGCCAGCATCACGCCGATTTCATCGCCGGTACGGTAGATCTCGGGCACCACGCCGGATGTCGACAGAGTGATCCGGCGCTTGGACAACGACAGCCCGTCGCCGTCGGAAGCAATCAGCAGCGCCTTCTTCACATGCTCGAAATTGTAGAGCGGCTCGCCCATGCCCATCATCACGATGTTGGACACCTTGCGGCCTTCCGAGGGGACGATGGCTCCGGCGGGCGTATCCTTGTCCGGGAAGTCGCCGAGCCGGTCGCGCGCGACCAGAAGCTGGGCGAGGATCTCGCCGGCGGTCAAGTTGCGCACCAGCTTCTGCGTGCCGGTATGGCAGAAGGAACAGGTAAGCGTGCAGCCGACCTGGCTGGAAATGCAAAGCGTGCCGCGGCCTTCCTCGGGAATGTAGACGGTCTCGACCTCAACCGGGCGTCCGGCGCCGCGGGAGGGAAAGCGCATCAGCCATTTGCAGGTCCCGTCGGTGGAAACCTGCTCCTCGATGATGTCCGGCCGGGCGATGGTGAACGCCGTATCCAGCCTCTCGCGCAGATCGCGGGCGACATTGTGCATGTCGGCGAAATCGGAAGCGCCGCGCACATAGAGCCAGTGCCAGATCTGGCTGACCCGCATGCGGATCTGCTTCTGCGGGATTCCCAGTTCGGCGAGCGCTGCACCGAGTTCCTCGCGGTCGAGGCCGATCAGCTCGGTCTTCTCGGAGGATTTCGCCGGCGCGGGCGAGGCCGCATTGGTGGCGTCTGTCTTGTGATCGATGTCGATTGAAAGTGCCATGGCATCCATGATCCGTTTTCGCCCCTGTATCAGCTTTCGCGCCCCAGGTCATCCCGTGGGCGCGGCAAGGGGAATACGCAAAATACCGGAGAGCCGCTGGTTCGCAGCGGCTCTCCGGCTTCTTCTCTGAACTGCGTTTGCCGGAGACGCCCGAAAGGGCGCTATGCGGCTAGTTGCAGGAATTGATCTGGTTGAGCGCGGCCGTCACACCCTTCAGCGAGTAGCTGTAGGAGGTGGCGGTGCCGCGACGTGACGTGGCCTTCACGGTCATCGTCGAACCACCGCGCATCGCCGCAACAAGCTGGGGTTCCTGCGCAGCATTTTCCACCCAGGCGGAATTTCCGCGGGTAAAAAGCGTGAACTTGTTGCCATCGACATCGACCTCGACCTTCGAGGCTTCCTTGAGCGGATAGCCCATCATGGCCTGTGGCTCGTAGCTGATGTTCTGGCCGGGCCGCTGCGAAACGAGGAAGAAGATGTCGCCATGGTCCACATCTGCCGGGTTCTTCGCAGTCGGCACCGAAAGCACATAGCAAACCTTGGAGTTGCCCGAATTGTAGGAATAGGCACCCCAGGCGTCGAATTGCTTGATGCGGGTCGGAGATTGCGCGGCGGCGGCGGCCGTCAGGGCGAAGAGGGCCGTAATCGCGGTTGCAATGGTTTTCCCAATCATAGCTGTCCTACCGGTAGTCGTGAATTTTGAGGGCCGGACCGCGCCGTGCAGCGCACAGGACGCGTTGCCCCGGATCGATCAATTCATTTTGACTTAATTCAGGTTACCAAATCGTCAATTGCGCACAAATTCCGTTCCCGATCGGGACGGGCTTGAAAGGCGAATTGAGCATGATGCCCTCGCTAGTCATGACATTCTGTAACAATTGGAATCAGGCAAGAGTTTGTCCTTGCCGACACACCAATAAAGGGCGGGCACAACTTTTCGCATCCGAAGATTGACGCAGGGTTGAAAACCGGACCTAATGAGACACGGCCCGAACGAGATAACAAACACAACATGACCGACAGGGTTGAGAGAGATTTTTCGCATCTGGCGCTGTGCGTCGCGAAGAATCGCGACCAGACCGCCTTTGCCGAAATCTTCGACCATTTCGCCCCGCGGCTGAAGGCCTATCTCCTGCGGCTGGGCACCCCACACCTGCAAGCCGAGGAACTGGTCCAGGAAGTGATGATGGTCCTGTGGCATCGCACGAACCTCTACGATCCCTGCAAATCCTCGCTGTCCACCTGGCTTTTCCGGATCGCGCGGAACCGGCGCATAGATGCGGTCCGACGGGCGAAATCACGCAGTACCGCCGATCTCGACGACCCGATGATCCTGCCCGAGCCCATCGAATCGGCCCAGAACATGCTGGAGGCTCGGGATCGCGACAGGCAGGTTCGCGCGGCGATGATCGATCTGCCGCGAGAGCAGTACGACCTGTTGCGGATGGCGTTCTTCCTCGGCAAGTCACACAATGAAATTGCCGCCGAGACGGGCCTGCCGCTCGGTACCGTGAAATCACGCATCCGCCTTGCATTCACGCGCATGCGAAGCAATCTGGGGCAGGCAAGCGTTGAGGATGTCTAGCGCCGGAAAGTCCGGAAACCCGGCGTGCCTAGCGCGCCTTGAGCGGTGATTGCCCCTCACCCATGCGCCTGATCGCCGCCTTCGCGGCCTCACGATGGGCGTCGGTGATATGCGACCGTATGGAAGAGATCGCCACCGTCAGGACGGCAATATCGTCGCCGAAGCCGACCAGCGCGAGCATGTCCGGGACAGCGTCCAGCGGAAAGACGAAATAGGCCAGCGCCGCGATCAGGATCGCCTTCACGCGGCTCGGCGTTTGCGGATCGAAGGCGCAATAATAGGACGCAACGACGTCCTCGGCGAAGGGGATGCGCTTGGCGGCCTTGCCGAACGTCGCCCAGAAGCCGTCGAGCACGGATTTCTCATCCGCAGGATCCGGCGCGGGATCCGGCTTGTCGCCGGGCTGCAGAATTTCTCCGTCGAGTGCGGGCATGCTGTGTGCTCCTTCCTCAGGCGATGACGTCGCGACCACGCCGATCCGTTGAATATGGGCATCGGCACGCGCCCAATCAACGGGATGCCGCGCTTGCGCCGTTCAACCGGCCTTGCCGGCATAGGCATCCATCTTCCTGGCGAGCCTGAAATCCAGGTCCGTCAATCCGCCGGCGTCATGCGTCGACAGCGAGACCTCGACCGTCTTGTAGACATTCTTCCAGTCGGGATGATGGTCCATTTTTTCGGCCGCCAGCGCCACCCGGCTCATGAAGCCGAAAGCCTCGGAAAAATCCTTGAAGGTGAATGTGCGCGATATCGCATTGCCGCTGACATCGAGTTCCCAGTCTGGCGTCTCGGACAGCCGCGCTTTAAGGGTGTCACCGTCGAGCTTTTCGGCCGGCATGATATCCTCCTGTTTCTGGTGCTTGCATGACAGATAGGTCTCGGCAATCCAACGCACAGCCCCCGTCATCGGTTCTCTTCGTCTGTCTCGGAAACATCTGCCGTTCGCCGCTCGCGGAAGGCATATTCCGCCACCACGTCGGGGAAGCCGGGCTTTCGGACAAGGTGCGCATCGATTCCGCGGGCACCGGCGCCTGGCATGCCGGCGGCCTGCCCGACCGCCGCTCCATCGCCACCGCCGCACGCCACGGGCTGGACATCACCGGCCAGCGCGCCCGAAGGATAACCGACAGCGACTTTCGCGACCACGACCTGATCCTCGCCATGGACCGCTCCAACCGCGACACGCTTCTGGCGCGCGCACCGAACCCGGCCCGGGACCGGATTCACCTGTTCATGGAGCATGCGCTCGGGATCCCGCAGGATGTGCCCGATCCCTATTACGGCGAGGGCGACGGTTTCGAGGCCGTCTACCGGATGCTGGTCGAGGGCAGTTCGGCGCTGGTCGAGAACCTGTTCGGCGGCCGCCGCTCGACAAGCGGATAGGGCTCCTCGACGATATAGGGCCCGCCGCCGACCGAATCCTTCGACGACATGACCACGAACCGGTTCACCGTAAACGGCATCGTGCGGAAATTGCCGAAAGCGTGGAGGTAGTTCACCACGTCCTCGAGACGGGCATTGCGAAGCCGCGCCAGCGTCACGTGCGGCGCGAACTTGCGCGGATCCGCCGGCATGCCGAGCCGATCGCAGATACGGGCGATTTCCGCCTGCAGCGCCATCAGTTCCGGCGAGGGGCTGACACCCGCCCAGATCGAGTGAGGCTTCTTCGAGCCGAAGGAACCCACCGTATTGAGCGAAATCGTGAAAGGGGCCCGATCGATGCGGTCGAGGGCGTGGATCAGCTCGTCGGCGGCCGGGCCGTCGATGTCGCCCACAAAGCGCAATGTCAGGTGATAGTTCTCGACGTCGATCCACCGGGCACCCGGTAATCCACCCCGGAGCAATGACAGCGACATGGCCGCGTCAGCCGGAATTTCGAGAGCGGTAAAGAGCCTTGGCATGGCCAGATCCCCCGAATCAACCTGATAGACCGAGCGAATCACGCCCGCGCCGCCGGGGCAAGCGAATTCGCCAGATGAGTTCAGTTGCCGCCATCGCCCTGTGGACGGGTCTGCCCGATACGAGCGATGAATTCCTCGGCGACCGGAAGAAAGCGCTTGACCATTTCCTCCACGCCGGCAGCGCTCGGATGCATGCCGTCCGCCAGCACCATGCCGGGCTCGGCCGTCACCCCGTCGAGGAAGAACGGGTAGAGGACGAGATCGTATTTTTCAGCGAGGCCGGGATAGATCGCGTTGAACTTGTCCTCGTAACCCGGCCCCATGTTCGGCGGCGCGAGCATGCCGGCCAGAAGCACGGGAATGCCGCGTTCCCCGAGCCGCTCGATCATGGCCTCCAGGTTTTCACGGGTCTTCTCAGGCGATACGCCGCGCAAGGCGTCATTGGCGCCGAGTTCCAGGATCACGCCGTCGGTGCCGTCGGGGATCGACCAGTCCAGCCGCGACAATCCGCCCGAGGTGGTATCGCCGGAGACACCTGCATCGGCGATCTCGACGTCGTGCCCGCGCTCCCGCAAAGCCGCCTGGAGCTGCGCCGGAAACCCTTCTTCCTTCGAAAGATCATAGGCTGCCATCAGGCTGTCGCCAAAGCCTACGAGCTTGAGCGTCTCGGCGCGCACGGGCAGCGCGAAGGCCAGCAGAAGCCCCGCGATCACGAGGAATTGGGCGGGAAGGACTTTAAAACGCACGATGCCGCTCCTAACTTTGGAATTCACGCAATTCCGGGTCCATCTCCCGAACAATATAGGAAGCCCAAACGTGGCGGAAACCATCGTTGAGCTTGAATCGGCCGATCTCACCCTCGGATCCGGCGCGTCATCCGTGCGCGTCCTCAAGGGGATGAACCTCAAGGTGCAGGCCGGACAGTCGGTTGGCATAGTGGGCCCCTCCGGGTCCGGAAAATCGACGCTGCTGATGGTGATCGCGGGTCTCGAACGGCTCGACGCCGGCAAGATCCATGTCGCGGGCGAACCGCTGCACGAACTCGCCGAGGACGAACTCGCCGCCGTGCGCGGACGCTCCATCGGCATCGTCTTCCAGTCATTCCACCTGATTCCCAACATGACCGCGCTCGAAAATGTCGCCGTGCCGCTGGAGCTCGCCGGTCGCACCGATGCGTTCGAACGGGCTCGCGCCGAACTCGAAGCCGTCGGCCTGGGCAAGCGCCTGTCCCACTTCCCCGGGCAGCTTTCCGGCGGCGAACAGCAGCGCGTGGCCATTGCGCGCGCCCTCGCCCCCGACCCGGCGCTGATCGTGGCCGATGAGCCCACCGGCAACCTCGACGGCGATACGGGTCGCCAGATCGCCGATCTTCTGTTTTCCAAGCAGGCCGAACGTGGCGGAACGCTGATCCTCGTCACTCATGACGAAACGCTCGCCAACCGCTGTGACCGGCAGGTTTCCGTCCGCTCCGGCGAGGTGGTCGGCGACAGCCTCGCTCCTGCCGACGACCGCAAGACGGTCGTCGCGTGAACGCGCCCTCCCGCCCCGGCCTTGCCCTCGCCCTGAGACTTGCGCTGCGCGAAATGCGTGGCGGGCTTTCGGGCTTCTACATCTTCATAGCCTGCGTGCTTCTGGGCACCATGGCCATTGCCGGCGTGAATTCGGTCTCGCAGATGATGACCGAATCCATCCGCTCCGAGGGCCGGACGATCCTCGGCGGCGACATTCGCTTCGAGACCGTCGGCCAGCCCGCGGGCGGCAAGGAACGCGAATTCATCGATTCCCTCGGCACTGTCACCGAGGGAGCAGGCATTCGCACGATGGCGCGCACCGCCGACGAGAGCGACCAGACCCTCATCGAGCTGCGCGCCCTCGACGGCGCCTATCCGCTCTATGGCGCGCTCGGCCTGTCACCCGACATGACGCCGCAAAACGCACTGGCGCAGACAGACGGCGTCTATGGCGCGGTCGCGGCGCCGATCTTCTTCGAGCGGCTCGGCATCAAGGTCGGCGATCGCATTACCGTGGGACGCTCGGAATTCGAGCTTCGCGCCCAGATAACCGACGAACCGGATGCGCTGTCCGAGGGTTTCGGCTTCGCGCCGCGCCTGATGATCTCGATGGAAGGGCTCGACGCTTCCGGCCTCATCCGCCCCGGCAGCATTGTCGAATATTCCTATCGCGTGCGCCTTGCTGGCGATCGGACCGCCCGGGCGGTCTCCGACATCGCCAAGGCCGATTTCCCCGATGCCGGCTGGTCCGTCCGTACCAGCGACAACGCGGCCCCCGCCCTTTCAAACAATATCGAGCGCTTCTCGCAGTTCTTGACCCTCGTCGGACTGACCGCGCTGATCGTGGGCGGCGTCGGCGTCGCCAATGCCGTGCGCGCCTTCATCGATGGCAAGCGCGGCGTCATCGCCACGCTGAAATGCGTCGGCGCCTCCTCCCGCTTCGTCATCCTCGTCTATCTGATCCAGGTGATGCTGATCGCCTCCGCGGGCATACTGATCGGGCTCGTGATCGGCGCCGCCATCCCCTTCCTCGCGGCCGGCGCCCTGTCGGCCATCCTGCCCGTCGCGGGCAAGGCTGCGCTTTATCCGGTGGCACTCCTGCAGGCGGCCGTCTTCGGCCTGCTGGTCGCCTTCGCCTTTGCGCTTGCGCCGCTCGGCCGTGCCGGAGACGTGCCCGCCACCGCCCTCTTCCGCCAGTTGAGTTTCGACGGCACGGCCTGGCCGCGCTGGCCCTATCTTCTGGGTTCCGGTGCCGCGCTCGCCATTCTCTGCGCCCTTGCCGTGGCACTCGCCGACGATCGTCGCGTGGCCGGCATCTTCCTGCTCGCCGTTGCCGCCGCCTTCGTCGTCCTCAATCTCGTCAGCCGGGTGGTGCAGGCGATCGCGAGGCGTGCTCCCACGGTGCGCTCGACGCCGCTGCGGCTCGCCATCGGCAATATTCACCGGCCCGGCGCGCTCACCCCATCCGTGGTGTTGTCGCTCGGCCTCGGCCTCGCCCTTCTCGTGACCCTGGCCCAGATCGATACCAATCTGCGTCGCGAAATTTCCGGAAACCTTCCCGATCGTGCGCCGAACTTCTTCTTTGTCGACATCCAGGCCAGCGAGATCGAGGCCTTCCGCACCCGTCTCGCCGAACTCGCCCCCGAAAGCGATATCGAAACCGTGCCCATGCTGCGCGGACGCATTACAGCGCTCAACGGCGAAACGCCCAATGCCGAGAATGTGCCGCCTGAAGGACGCTGGGTGCTGCGCGGCGATCGCGGCCTCACCTACGCGCCGAAACTGCCTGAGGGCTCGGCGCTGACGGCCGGCGAATGGTGGCCGGAAGACTATACCGGTGAACCCCTCGTTTCCTTCTCCGCCGAGGAAGCCGGCGAACTGGGACTGAAGCTCGGCGACACGGTTTCCGTCTCGGTGCTCGGCCGCACCATAACGGCGAAAATCGCCAATCTGCGCGAGGTGGAGTGGGAATCGCTGTCGATCAATTTCGTCATGGTCTTCTCGCCATCCGCCTTTGCCGGCGCGCCGCATTCCTGGCTCGCCACCCTCGCCGAACCCGGCGCGACCAACGAGCAGGAAGGCCAGCTGCTGCGGACAATCACCGCCGATTTTCCGACCGTGACCTCGGTTCGCGTGAAGGACGCGATCGAACTTGCCGATCGGCTTGTCGGCCAGATCGGCACGGCAATCCGCGCCGCAGCCGCGATCGCGCTGATCGCCTCGGTCCTGGTTCTGTCAGGCGCACTCGCCGCAGGAAATCGCGCCCGCGGCCATGATGCGGTGGTGCTGAAGACGCTCGGCGCCACCCGCAAGACGCTGATCGGCGCCTATTCGCTCGAATACGGGCTGATCGGACTGTCGACGGCGCTCTTCGCGCTTGGTTTCGGCGCACTCGCCTCGTGGTTCGTCCTGACCCGCATCATGTCGCTGCCATCGAGTTTCGTACCAGAAATCGCCATCGCGACGATCATCGCCGCGCTTGTCACCACCATCGGTATAGGCCTGATAGGCACCTGGCGCGTGTTGGGACAAAAAGCCGCGCCGATGCTGCGTGAGCTTTAGGATTCAATGCCGAATCGGGGTCCGGTGTTAACGAAACCGGCCATTTGGCTGATTTCTGACGCGAAATTGAAGGCGAATAACCTTGCGGCCATACCGCAGACAGCACATATTATGACCAGTGATGCTGAGCCCCGCAGCGGCACCTGGGGATATCCCATCTGTTCAATCCGGGGCTGATAGAGGAAAACATGGCTGACTTTCGCAATACGAACGTCCACACCGCGTCCCGCCAGACCGCCGGTGTAGCCTATGACGAAGGCCTGCGCACCTACATGCTGCGGGTCTACAATCTCATGGCCCTCGGCCTCGCCATTACCGGTGTTGCCGCCTACGGCACCTTCGCCGCCGCGGTTTCCAACGGACAGCTTACCCAGTTCGGCACCATGCTCTACGCGAGCCCGCTGAAGTGGGTCGTCATGCTGGCTCCGCTGGCAATGGTCTTCTTCCTGAGCTTCCGCATTCAGAAGATGAGCGTAGCTGCGGCCCAGACGACCTTCTGGGTCTATGCGGCCCTCATGGGTCTTTCGCTCTCCTCGATCTTCCTGGTGTTCACCGGCACGAGCATCGTCCAGACATTCTTCGTCACCGCGGCCGCATTCGGTGCGCTGTCGCTTTACGGCTACACGACGAAGCGTGATCTCTCGGCGATGGGTTCGTTCCTGATGATGGGCCTGTTCGGCCTGATCATCGCCATGGTGGTCAACATCTTCCTGCAGTCCAGCGCCATGCAGTTCGCGATTTCCGCGATCGGCGTGCTGATCTTCGCCGGCCTGACCGCCTACGACACCCAGTCGATCAAGGACATGTACTATGAAGTTGAGGCCAACGAGACCATGACCGGCCGTGCGGCCATCATGGGCGCGCTCCGCCTCTACCTCGACTTCATCAACCTCTTCATGTTCCTGCTCCAGTTCATGGGCAATCGCGAGTAGTCGCACACGGAACCTGAAAATCGGAAAGGGCGGCCCCCGCGGGTCGCCCTTTTTCTTTGCCGCCCGGGCAGGCACGAGCACTCTTTACCGCCACTGGTTTTGCTCGCATAAGATCCTGCCGACCAATCCACACTGCGGACCATTCCCATGATCATCAGAGACGCCACCCAGGCCGACCTTTCGGCCATCACCGAGATCTATGCCGAGAGCGTGAACAACGGCGTCGCGACCTACGAGCTGGAACCGCCCAGCATCATGGAGATGACGGCGCGCTTCGGTGTGGTCACCGGCAACCGCTATCCCTATATCGTGGCCGAACACGACGGAACGATCCTCGGTTACGCCTATGCCGGACCGTTCAGGACGCGGCCGGCCTATAACTGGATCTGCGAGGATTCGATCTATCTCGCGCCCGAAGCCAGAGGAAAGGGCGTGGGGTCCGCGCTGTTGTCGGAACTTCTTGCCCGCTGCGAGGCGCTGGGCTTCCGGCAGATGATCGCGGTGATCGGCGGCGCGCACCCGGCTTCCGTGGCGGTTCACGCGAAGGCCGGTTTCGAGCATCAGGGCACGCTGAAGGCGACCGGCTACAAGCACGGCCGCTGGCTCGATACCACCTTCATGGAAAAGGCGCTCGGCGAGGGTTCGACCACCGATCCGGATACCCGGACATATCCCGGTACGCTCTACCGCGCCTGAAGAGGCAGGCGCCTCAGACGAGACGGGGCGTGGGCTTGTCGAAGACCTTCAGCACCTGTGCGAGGTCATGCCCGCGCTTGAGGATGGCGCCCGAGGCGGCCACGACGGAGAACGCACCCTGCTTGCGCGCCCGCGACGGATCCTTGACGATCTGGAAGAGCGCCACCTCGCTGGTTCGGCGGAATACGGAAAAGACGGCCCGGTCCTTCAGATGGTCGATCGCGTAATCACGCCATTCGCCATCGGCAACCTTTCGGCCGTAAAGGCTCAGGATCTGGTCGAGTTCGCGGCGCTGGAACGTGACGATCTCGACCTTCTGGCGCTTGCGATGTTCAGACAAGTCGACCAGGTCGGCCTGTCCCGCGCCTCCCGCGCCATGCTGCGGCAGGTGGGAATTGCCTCTGTCTACCATGTTCCATCCGATTTGTTTCGCTGGTGACAGTGTGACCGATGATCCAGGGAATGCAAGAGGCGCGTTTTCATGCCGGATACTCCCGCTCCGTGTGGATTCTGCCCGGGGATTTCCTGCAGTCCGATCACGCGCGGAAACAATTCGTTTCGTCACTTTACCGCGGGGAGGATCGAATATGAGCGGGAACGCATTTTGGCCGTAATTCAAACAAATCGACGCCGGAATTCGCCGACACTCTGTCTGTGTTGCCTCATCGACCCGGTCTGAGGGCTTCGGCCAAATTGCCCCCCAGCCCCCTCGAAGCCCATATCAGGCCGGGTCGAAATCTTCCGATTCTTTCCCGGGTCGGTGGATGGCAACACCCCCATCATTGCTCAGAGGCCGGCCGCGCGCCGGTCTTTTTTTGTCTTCGGATCGAAGGCGGCTCAGCCGGCCTCGCCGGAAGCAAGCATCGCCGCGCCGAGGATCGCGCCCGGACGGCCCTTTGCATCCATGCGCTGAAGAATGATGGCGCAACCGCGTTGCCCGTCTTCACCCAGCACCGAGCGCGGCAGCTTGATTTCCATCTGCTCGCCCGACCACATGCCGATAATCTCGAAATTGCGCACGCTGTGGTGATAGGTGATGCGCTTGCCGCGATTTTCGCCGCGTGGAATCTCGACGGTGTTTGCCTTGTCGAAATAGGCAACCACGATTTCGGCGCGGCCCGCAGCATCTCCACCCGCAGGCATTTCGCCGATTGTGACATCGATCGTGTCGCCACTCCGCTTCAGCCCGACGTCGACGGTCAGCCCCATGCCCTTCTTCTCGAAGCCGGCCAGCAGGGCCTTGATTGCAGCATCGTCGCCGCCATTGGCGTGATCACGACCGTTGACGACCGCCTGCGGCGTGTAGACCGAGGCGCTGCCGAGCGTGCGGGCATAGCCCTTCTGCCGTTCGGTATTCGCCGCATCCGACAACGTGTCCTTCCAGCCCAGATAGTTCCAGTAATCGACATGATAGGACAGAGCGAGGATATCGCCCTCCTCAACCAGACGCCCCAGCTCGGCATCGGCACGCGGACAGCTCGAGCATCCCTGGCTGGTAAACAGCTCCACCACGCCGCGCAGCTCTCCGGCCTGTGCCGAAAAGGCGGGAACGGCAAGAGACAGGAACAACAGGGCGGATTGCAGGTGACGGATCATGACATGCACTATCGTGTTCGGCCGGGACGGGAAGCAAGCCCGGCAATCGCCTTTTTCCTACGCCCCGCCTCTGCACACGTCCAAATCACATTGGGGTGAGAGCGATCACATCTGCCGTGTCAGCGGCATGGCATGTCGGAGCCCATCAAAAAACCCGCCGGGGCAGTCCCGGCGGGTTTCGCGTTCTAGCCCTGCATGTGCATTTTACGCGGCGAGGTCGCGCAGCACGGTCTGCAGGATGCCGCCATTGTTGACGTAGCCGAGCTCGTCGGCGGTATCGATGCGGCAGAGGATCGGAACATCCTTGGTGGTGCCGTCCGCGAAGGTGATCTTGGCGACCATCTTCTGGCGCGGCTTGATGTCCGACAGACCATCGATGGTGACGGTCTCGTCACCCTTCAGGCCCAGCGATTCCCAGGACGTGCCGTCTTCGAGGGTGAAGGGAACGACGCCCATGCCGACCAGATTCGAACGGTGGATGCGTTCGTAGGATTCGGCGATCACGGCCTTGACGCCGAGAAGGTTGGTGCCCTTCGCAGCCCAGTCGCGCGACGATCCGTTGCCGTATTCGCCACCGGCGAAGATGACCAGCGGCACACCCTCTTCCTTGTAGCGCATGGCGGCGTCGTAGATCGAAATCTCCTCCTTGGAGGGATAGTGGATCGTGTAGCCGCCTTCACGGCCATTCGCGCCGAGCATGTGGTTGCGGATGCGGATATTGGCGAAGGTGCCGCGCATCATCACTTCATGGTTGCCGCGACGCGTGCCGTACTGGTTGAAGTCGGCAACGCCCACGCCGTGATCCATGAGATAGGCACCGGCGGGAGACTGCGCCTTGATCGAACCGGCCGGCGAAATGTGGTCGGTGGTGATCTTGTCGCCGAAGAGGCCCAGGATGCGGGCGCCCTTGATGTCGGAGACGGCATCGGCCTTCTTGCCCATTCCCACGAAGTAGGGCGGGTTCTGCACATAGGTCGAGTTGTCGTCCCATGCGTAGGTCTGGCTCTTCGGCGCTTCGACCGCCTGCCAGTTCTCGTCGCCCTTGAACACGTCGGCATACTTGGTCGCGAACAGTGCACGGGTGACGTATTTCAGGATGTATTCCTGGATTTCCTCGTTCGAGGGCCAGACATCCTTGAGGAAAACGTCGTTGCCGTCCTTGTCCTGGCCGAGGGGCTCCTTGGTCAGATCCATGTTGACGTTGCCGGCCAGCGCATAGGCCACCACCAGCGGCGGCGAGGCGAGATAGTTCGCCTGCACGTCGGGCGAGATGCGGCCCTCGAAATTGCGGTTGCCCGACAGGACGCCTGCGGCAATCAGACCCTTGTCGTTGATGGTCTTGGAAATCGGCGCCGGCAGCGGGCCGGAGTTGCCGATGCAGGTGGTGCAGCCGAAGCCGACCAGGTTGAAGCCGATCTGGTCGAGTTCCTTCTGCAGGCCGGAATTCTCGAGATATTCGGCGACGACCTGCGATCCGGGCGCCAGCGAGGTCTTCACCCACGGCTTCTGCTTGAGGCCGAGGCGGTTGGCATTGCGGGCCAGGAGGCCAGCGCCGATCAGCACGCTCGGGTTCGAGGTGTTGGTGCACGACGTGATCGCCGCGATTGCCACATCGCCGTGACCGAGATCGTAATCCTCACCTTCGACCTTGTAGCGCCTGTCGATCTCGGAGGCATCCTTGCGGTACTCGGCGGTGAAGGCTTCGCGGTAGCGCGCGCCGACATCTTCGAGCGACTGGCGGCCTTCCGGACGCTTCGGACCTGCCATCGAGGGCACGACGGCGCCGAGATTGAGTTCCAGCGTGTCGGTGAAGACGGGCTGTTCCGAACCGGTTTCGCGGAACATGCCCTGCTCCTTCGCATAGGCTTCCACGAGCGCGATACGGTCGGATTCGCGGCCGGTCATGTTGAGGTAGTTCAGCGTTTCCGAATCGATCGGGAAGAAGCCGCAGGTTGCGCCATATTCCGGACCCATGTTGCCGATGGTGGCCGCATCGGCGAGCGTCAGGTGATCGAGGCCGTCGCCGAAGAATTCGACGAACTTGCCGACCACGCCCTTCTTGCGCAGCATCTGCACGACGGTGAGCACGAGGTCGGTCGCGGTCACGCCTTCCTTCATCTTGCCGGTCAGCTTGAAGCCGATGACTTCCGGCAGCAGCATGGAGATCGGCTGGCCGAGCATGGCCGCTTCGGCTTCGATACCGCCGACGCCCCAGCCGAGAACGCCCAGGCCATTGATCATCGTGGTGTGGCTGTCGGTACCCACGCAGGTATCCGGATAGGCGATCGTCTCGTCGCCCTCTTCCCTGGTCCAGACGGTCTGGCCGAGATATTCCAGGTTCACCTGGTGGCAGATGCCGGTGCCGGGGGGCACGACGCGGAAGTTCTTGAACGCCTGCTGACCCCATTTGAGGAAGCGGTAGCGCTCGCCATTGCGCTCATATTCCTTCTCCACGTTCTGGGCGAAGGCGCGCGGGGTGCCGAATTCGTCGACGATGACCGAATGGTCGATGACGAGGTCGACGGGAACCAGCGGGTTGATCTTTTCCGGATCACCGCCGAGCGAGACCATCGCATCGCGCATGGCGGCAAGGTCGACGACGGCCGGAACGCCGGTGAAGTCCTGCATGAGAACGCGGGCGGGACGGTAGGCGATCTCGTAACCGTCCTTGCCCTTGTCGTTGAGCCAGGAGGCGACAGCTTCGATGTCGGCTTTCTTGACCGAGTTGCCGTCTTCGTTGCGCAACAGGTTTTCGAGAAGAACCTTCATCGAATAGGGCAGACGGGAAATGCCCTTCAATCCGTTCTCTTCGGCCTTCGTCAGGCTGAAATAGGTATAGTCCTTGCCGTCGACCGTCAGGGTGGATCGGCAGTTGAAGCTGTCGAGTGAGTTGGCCACTTGCTACCCGCTTTCTTCTTGTTCGGCCGAAGCTGTGGATCCGTCAGGATCACTGGCGAACACCTGCCACGCTGGGAACGTGACGAGGGTGCGGGTACGACCATTTCCGCTGTCCGCCCGTGACGGTCGGGAAAAACCGCCATGTTCGGCTCTAAATGACAATCACGCCGGCCGTTGGCGTGTTGCTGGCCTTATAGATAATTTCCTAAAAGCGATCCAGAGCTTATTGTCGATTTGGCATTAGGACTTGGGTATGAGATTGGGGGTCGCTGCGGCGCGCCGGTCGCGCCCGGACGAAGACGAATATCCGAGGGGTGAAATGCGGGCTGAAGCGGACAGGATGGCGGGGCGACGGGGTGCGAACCTGCTGTTCTCGGAGGTGAGTTTCAGGCTCTGTTCGGGCGAGGGGCTGACGATCACCGGCCCCAACGGCGTCGGCAAGTCCACCCTTCTGCGAATCATTGCGGGCCTTCTGCCTGCCGAGGCCGGAACATTCGCCGTCCGGGATGACGCGGGAACATCGGTTCCCGTTCTTGACGCGGTCCACTATCTGGGTCACCGCAATGCGATGAAGCGCGAACTGACCGTTTCCGAGAACCTCGCCTTCTGGAAGTCATTCCAGGCCAATGAGACCGCGGAAGGACTTTCGGTTCCCGACGCGATTTCGGCGGTCGAACTCGACGGCATCGGCCATCTGCCTTTCGGCTATCTCTCGGCAGGTCAGCAGCGACGGATCGCTCTCGCCCGGCTTCTGGTGACCGCCCGCCCGCTCTGGATCCTCGACGAACCGACCGCGGCGCTCGACAGGCGGTCCGACAAGCTGTTCGGCTCCCTCGCTTCCGGCCATCTGGCGAATGGCGGGATGATGATTGCGGCCACCCATCTGCCGCTCGACATTCCGGGCGTCGGCAATCTGGAAATTGCACCCGCGGCAATCGGCAGCGAGACCGGTGCGGAGGGCTGGATATGAGCGCGCTCTTTTTCCGCGACCTGAAGATCGCCGGCCGCTCCGGTGGCGCCGCCATGCTGGGGCTGTTGTTCTTCATGGCCGTCGTCGCGGTCATTCCCTTCGGCGTCGGCCCCGATCTCAACCTGCTTGCGCGCATCGGGCCGGCCATTCTCTGGATCGGCGCCCTGCTGGCCTCCCTTCTCGGGCTCGACCGGCTGTTTCAGGCCGACCGGGAGGACGGTTCCCTGGACATTCTCCTGATGCAGGATTTTGCCGGTCTGGTGATCACGATCCTGGTCAAGACCGCCGCCCACTGGGTCGCGACCGGCCTGCCGCTGGTCGTCGCCTCGCCGCTCCTGTCGCTGATGATGAACATGGACCTGCAAGCATCCGGCGCGGTGCTGCTGACGCTTCTGGTCGGCTCGCCGGCGGTCGCCCTCATCGGGGCTGCGGGTGCTGCGATCGCGGTGTCGCTGCCGCGCGGCGGACTTCTGGTTTCGGTGCTGATCCTGCCGCTGACGATTCCGGTACTGATCTTCGGGGTGAGCGCTGCCTATGCGGCCGTCACCGATCCCGACCCCTTCATGCCGCCCTTCCTGATCCTCTGCGCGATCACGCTGTTCTTCGCCGTCATCGGTCCGCTGGCCGCCGCACTGGCGCTCAGGGCTGCGGCGGATTGATCACCTTTGATTGAGATCATTGTTATGAAAAGCCTGATAGCTTAAGGGTCAGGGCCTGTTAATATGATTGGAATGGCGCTTGAGGTGGCAAGATATGTAAGGAAAAGTCCGAAGAGCGGGGCCGTCGCCCCGGTCGAGGACTTTGACGCGGCAGATCGCAGCCAGATCAGGCGTCCTTCGGATCGGACGAATTTGTACGGGCTGCTTTGTCGCGAGGCCTTGAAAGGCTTGAGCCTTCCTGCGGCCTCGCTTCGCGCATCCGCACAAATTCGATCAGACCATTCCAACCAGATTAACAGGTCCTGACCCTAATAGGCAGGCAATTCAGGACCAACGCACGCCATGGAAACCGTTGCAAAGACGTGCAGTGATTTATGAGTGAAACGACCGCATCCCGCCCCGGCTGGTTCACCAGTCTCGCCAACCCGACCCGCTTCCTCGGTCTGGCCGGACGGCTGACACCATGGCTTGCCGGCCTCACGGCGATCACGCTCGTGATCGGCCTCTACATGGCGTTCACGGCACCGGAGGACTACCAGCAAGGCTCCACCGTGCGCATCATGTTCATTCATGTGCCCTCGGCCTGGCTTGCCATGATGTGCTATTCCATCATGGCGGTATCGGCGATCGGATCGCTCGTCTGGCGACACCCGCTGGCCGACGTCTCGGTCAGGGCGGCAGCTCCTATCGGAGCGGTCTTCACCGCGCTCGCCCTGGTTACCGGCAGCCTCTGGGGCAAACCCATGTGGGGCACCTGGTGGGTCTGGGACGCGCGCCTGACGTCCTTTTTCGTGCTGTTTCTGATGTATCTCGGCCTGATAGCGCTCGATCGCGCCATGGACGATGCGAACCGCTCGGCCCGCGTTTCGGCGGTGCTCGTGCTCATCGGTTTCATCAACATCCCGATCATCAAGTTCTCGGTCGACTGGTGGAACACGCTGCACCAGCCGGCAAGCGTCTTGCGCGCCGATGGCCCGACCATTCATCCGACGCTGCTCTATCCGCTTCTCGTCATGGCGATCGGCTTCACGCTTCTGTTCTTCACCCTGCATCTGATGGCGATGCGCAACGAGATCTGGCGCCGCAGGGTCAACGTGATGCGCCAGAATGCGGCCCGCCGCATCGGAGCGAAATCATGATGACGCACGCGACCTATGTCGCCCTCTCCTATGGGGCTGCCGTCGTTCTGATCGGCGGCCTTGTGCTGATGACCCTTCTCGACGGGCGCGCCCGCAAGCGCGATCTGGCCGAACTCGAAGCGCAAGGCATCCGCCGTCGCTCGTCCGCCGCCCAGGAACCCGGGCAGGATCAGGCCGACACATGAGTTCAGATCATTCCGAGCCGCATCACGACGAGGCATCCTCAGGCAGAAGCGGCCGCAGCCGCTTCATATTTGCCTTTCTGCCGCTCATCGTCTTCGCCCTGCTGGCCATCTTCTTCTACGTGCAGCTCATTTCCGGCCGTGACGCCAATGAGGTGCCATCCGTGCTGATCGGCACCAAGGCACCCTTGCTCGACCTGCCGCCACTCGAAGGGCTCATGCATGACGGTTCGCAGGTGCCTGCGCTCACGGACGGCGAGATCGCCGGCAAGCTGACGCTCATCAACGTATTTGCATCCTGGTGCGTACCCTGCCGGCAGGAACACCCCTATCTGCTGGAACTGTCGAAGGACCCGCGCATCGAAGTGGTCGCGATCAACTACAAGGACAAGACCGAGAACGCGCTGCAATTTCTCGACGAACTCGGCAATCCCTACGCCGCCGTCGGCATCGATCCACGCGGCCAGGCCTCGATAGACTGGGGCGTCTACGGCATTCCCGAAACCTATCTCGTCGGTCCCGACGGCACGATCCTGTTCAAGCAGATCGGACCTTTCACGGAAGAGTTGATCGCGGAAAAGCTCGAGCCGCTCATCGCCGAACATGCGGTCAAATAGGCGGCTTGGCCGTCAGGCGTAAAAGTGACGGTCACTTCTTCTCTGCCTCGCCCTCTTCCGGCAGCGCGTGACGCATCATCAGCGGCATCTGCGCGGCCATGAACAGGATCGACAGCGGCATGTTGCCCCAGACCTTGAAGGCGACCCAGGTGTCGGTCGAGAAATTGCGCCACATGAATTCGTTCAGGACCGCCATGAACAGGAAGAACAGGCCCCAGCGGAAGGTCAGCTTGCGCCAGCCTTCGGCATCGAGCCGGAAGGCGGAATCGAAGACGTAGCCCAAAAACGACTTTCCGAAGGCGAGCCCCCCGAGCAGGATCACGCCGAACATCGTGTTGATGATCGTCGGCTTCAACTTGATGAAGGTTTCGTCGTGAAGCCAGAGCGTCAGCGCGCCGAAGACGAGCACGATGGCCCCGGAAAGAACGGGCATGATGGGAATGGTGCGCGTAAGCACCCAGGAGATGGTGAGCGCGATCGCGGTGGCCACCATGAAGCAGGCCGTGCCGATGAAGATCGGTTCGCCGAGCTGGGCGAGAAATGGAATTTTCTCGCCGATCCATTCGCCCCTGAAATTGGCGAAGAAGAAGACGAGAAGCGGCCCAAGTTCCAGCGCCAGCTTGAGCATGGGGTTGATGTGCTTGCGCTTCGGGTCGCCGGGATCGCGCTCGAATATGGTCTCGTCATTATCGGGCTGGGTGTTCATTCCGTCTCTCCAACGATCGCCTGCGCGAAATCCTTTGCCTCGAAAGGCTCGAGATCGTCGACCCCCTCGCCCACGCCGATGAAGTAGACCGGCAATTTGTGCTTGGCGGCGATGGCGACAAGAATGCCGCCCCGTGCCGTTCCATCGAGCTTGGTCATCACCAGCCCGTTGACGCCCGCGACATTGCGGAAGATTTCGACCTGGTTGAGTGCATTCTGTCCGGTCGTCGCATCGAGCGTCTGCAGCACCGTGTGCGGAGCGTCCGGGTCGAGCTTGCCGATCACGCGGACGACCTTGGCGAGCTCGTCCATCAGTTCGGCCTTGTTCTGCAACCGGCCGGCCGTGTCGATGATGACGACGTCCGACCTGTTCTCGCGCGCCCGTTCGATCGCCTCATAGGCGAGGCCGGCCGCATCCGCGCCGAGCTTCGTCGCCACCACTTCGGAATTTGTCCGCTCGCCCCAGATCTTCAGCTGCTCGATCGCGGCGGCGCGGAACGTGTCGCCTGCGGCCAGCGTGACCTTCAGTCCGCCAGCGGTCAGCTTGGCGGCCAGCTTGCCGATCGTGGTGGTCTTGCCGGTTCCGTTGACGCCGACGACGAGAATGACGTGCGGCTTGTGGCTCAGATCGAGTTCCAGGGGCCTTGCGACGGGCGTCAGCACGGTCTCGATCTCGGTCGCCATCACCTGCGCGACCTCCTTTGAGGAGACATCGCGCCCGTAGCGGCCCGCAGATAGCGTATCGGTGATCCTGAGCGCCGTCTCGAGCCCGAGATCCGCCTGGATCAGCACGTCCTCGAGATCCTGCAGCGTATCCTCGTCGAGCTTGCGGCGGGTGAAGATGCCGGTGACCTGGTTGGACAGTTGAGCCGACGAGCGCGACAGGCCTTCACGCAGGCGCTGCCACCAGCTCCGCCGCTCGACGGAGCTTTCGGGTTCCACCGATGCGCCGGCATCCGCACCCGCATCCGTCAGCTCCCGTCCGATGCGTACCTGCGACGATCCCGAATAGCCGACAGGCTTCGGTTCGGGTTCGGGTTCGGGTTCGGGTTCGGGTTCGGGTTCGGGTTCGGGTTCGGGTTCGGGTTCGGGTTCGGGTTCGGGTTCGGGTTCGGGTTCGGAAACAGGCTCGGCGACCGCCGGCTCGGTGGCCATCTCTTCCACCACCGCTTCCACAGCCGCTTCGACATCACCAATCGCACCCTCGAGCGTATCCATCGCCTCTTCGAGGTCTGCTGCAGGCTCAGCAAGCGGCGTGTCCTCGGCCGCCGCTGCTGGGCCTTCTGGCGCTTCCGGCACACTCTCCGCCGCATCGACGGCGAAAGCTTCCGTTGCCTCGGCTTCCTCGATTTCCGGGGCGGCTTTCAGATCGCTGACACTGTCCGGCTCATCTGCTGCTTCGTCATCGACAGGCGGCGTTTCGCCAGCATGTGTCTCGTCGGCCGGAGGAGCCGGTGCGAGATCGGTCCCGGCGGCCGTTTCCGGCGTGAACTGCATCCCGCCGTCCCGCGGAAAATGACCGACTTCGGCGGCCGCTTCAGCCGCTGGTTCGGCATCCGGCACGGCGCTTGCGGGGATGGCCTCCGGCGCTGTCTCCTCGGATTTTTCCTCGGCCTGTTTCTTGCCGAAGGAGAAGACCTTCTTGATGAAATTCATCGCCATGTCGCGACCTCGAGTTGTCTTGCGCCGGCAGGCGCGCGATCACGCACCGGTTCGTCCATGAGGGTCAGCATACCGTCCGAATGACCGGCAATGCGAATGCTGCGCGGACCCGGCGACCAATCGGCCTGCACCCGCACCGGGGTGAAATTCTCGGTCCGGGCGATGCCGTTGCGCTCGACGAGCACGTCATGCACCCCGCCCCGCGCCACCATCGCATCGAGATGACGGTCGAGCGAGCGGGCACCGGCCTGGCGCAGCCGCGCGGCGCGGTCCTTGATCAGACCGCGATCGAGCTGCGGCATGCGGGCCGCCGGCGTGCCCGGCCGCGGGCTGTAGGGGAAGACATGCAGGAAGGCGATCCCCGCCTCCTCGACCAGATCGAGCGAGCGCTGGAAATGCGCGTCCGTTTCTGTCGGGAAACCGGCAATGAGATCGGCGCCGAAGGCGAAACCGGGACGCAGCGAGCGCATCGTCTCGACAAAGGCCAGCGCTTCCTCGCGGGAATGCCGCCGCTTCATCCGCTTCAGGATCAGGTTGTCGCCATGCTGCAACGACAGATGGAGATAGGGCATGAAGCGGCGGTCGGTCGCCACCGCGTCCATCAGCGCCTCGTCCACCTCGATGGAATCGATGGACGACAGGCGAAGCCGTTCGATATCCGGAACCTCGCGCAGGACCGTCTGCACGAGACGACCGAGCGTCGGCCTTCCCGGAAGATCGGTGCCGTAGCTCGTGGCATCCACCCCGGTCAGCACGATTTCGCGATAGCCGTTGTCGACCAGTTTGCCGACCTGCTCGACCACCGCGCCCATCGGGACCGAGCGGGAATTGCCGCGACCATAGGGAATGATGCAGAAGGTGCAGCGGTGGTCACAGCCGTTCTGGACCTGGACGAAGGCGCGTGTATGCCCCTCGATGGAATCGACCATCTGCGGCGCCGTCTCGCGCACGCTCATGATATCGTTGACGCGGATCTTCTCGCTGTCCCTCGCGCCGAAATCCGGCAGGCTGCGATAGGTTTCGGCCCTTGTCTTCAGATCATTGCCGATCACCGCGTCCACTTCCGGCATGGCGGCGAAGGTTTCCGGCTCGGTCTGCGCCGCGCAGCCCGACACCACGATGCGGATGTCGGGATTCTCGCGCCGCGCCTTGCGGATCTGCTGACGCGCCGAACGCACCGCTTCCGCCGTCACCGCGCAGGTATTGACCACGAGCGTATCGGAAAGCCCGGCCTCGGCGGCAGCTTTCGAGATCGCCTCGGATTCGTAGATGTTCAGACGGCAACCGAAGGTGAGGGTTTTCACGGGGCGCAAGGTCTCGCTCACGCCGTCTCCCCTTCGCGCTCCCAGGAGCCGGTTGCGGGATCGACATGACCCGACCATTCCCATTCGGCGGGGCCCGTCATGATGACGTGGTCGTTCTCGCGCCATTCGATCTCGAGCGGACCGCCGGGAACGGTCACCGTCATCTTGCGACCCGTGCGCCCGGTGCGCGCGGCGCTTACCGCCGTCGCACAGGCCGCCGAACCGCAGGCCTTCGTCAACCCCGCGCCGCGCTCCCAGGTCCACATCTCGATGCTCGTCGGAGACGTCACCTGGGCAATGGTGATGTTGGCGCGGTTGGGGAAGATCGGATGGTTTTCCAGGAGCGGACCGAAGCGCCTGATGTCGTAGTCGTGGATGTCCCTCTCGACCCAGAAGATCGCATGGGGATTGCCCATCGAGGCAACCGACGGCGAATGCAGGATCGGCGCATCGATCGGCCCGATCTGCAACTCTATGCGGCTGGTGTCGTGGAATTCCTCGGCAAGCGGGATCTTGTCCCAGTCGAATACGGGCTTGCCCATGTCGACGGATATCGTGCCGTCGGCATGTTCCTCGGCGTTCACGATGCCTGCCCGTGTCTCGAATGTATAGGACATGCGGCCCGTCTCGGCCGAAAGCGCCTGCACGACGCAGCGCGTGCCGTTGCCGCAGGCTTCCGCCTGGCTGCCGTCCGCGTTCAGGATCTCGACACGAAAATCGGTTCCGTGAAGCCGGGCGTCGTGAATGGCCATGATCTGGTCGAAATGCGTATGTTCGCCAGACGCAAGCGCGATCGCCGCCTCGGGCGTGACGCGGTCGTTCCGCCCGCGCATGTCGATGACGAGGATTTCGTTTCCGAGCCCGTTCATGCGGGCGAATGGCGCTTGGGTGTTCATGCCCTGCTATATGGCTGAAACCGGCACTGATTACCAGTGCCGGTTCCCTTTACGTCTCGTCTCTGGGGTGAGCTTGTCTAGGCGATCGCCACTATGCCGAAGAGCACAAGCAGGAAGAGGATCAGCACGATGCCGATCAGCAGCTTGGCGCCGGTCATGGCCGCACCGGAAATCGAATTGAAGCCGAGCAGACCGGCAACGGCTGCGACGACGAGTAGAATGAGAATCCATTTAATCATTGGAAATTGCCTCCGCGTGAAATTTTCCACCCGCTAAACGCGGCCGGAGCGGCGCAGGTTCCCTGCTTACACGGCCGGTGCGTGGATATCCGCACTATCGCCGCGCCTGGGATCGGGTCCGGTTTCCCGAATGTCCCAATGTTCGGCCGGCTCGAGCGCCCGGAAGCGATGGGCGAGTATGCCGCGGCTTTCCAGCGCCTCGGCCAACTGCTTGCGCGGATCGTGCATGGATTCGTTGGTGAGCTGGAAGGTCCCCCAGTGATGGCCGATCCCGTGGGTTGCGCCGAGCGTTTCGAACCCCTTGACCGCTTCCTCCGGGTTCTGGTGCTGGTCCTTCATGAACCAGCGCGGGTCGTAGGCGCCGATCGGCAGGATCGCGAGATCGAAATCGCCATGCTTTTTCCTGGCCAGCTCATAAGGGCGTCCGTGGTCATAGCCGGTATCGCCGATGTGGAAGATGCGGCGCTGGCCCGTCTCCACGGTGAAGCCCGACCACAAGGCCATGGAGCGGTCTCCCACACCCCGCGCCGACCAATGGTGACAGCGTTCGAAATGGATGGTCAGCGGTCCGAATTGCGTCACGTCATCCCAGTCACCGGTCTCGACGTCCATGTCCGGAACCTTGGCATGGATGATCCGGTCGTTGCCGAGCGGCGTGACGACCCGCGGGGCGTTGCGCTGATGAAGCCGTTTCAGGGTCGCCAGATCGAGATGGTCATAATGATTGTGCGACAGCAGGATCAGATCGATATCCGGCAGATCATCGAGCGGCATGCCCGGCTCACGCCGGCGTTTCGGGCCGATGAAGGGCACGGGGCTGGCACGTTCGGACCAGACGGGATCGGTGAGAATGTTCACTCCGGCGGTCTGGATCAACAGGGCGGCATGGCCGATCGCCGTCACCCGGATGCCGTCGCCCTCCACGCGCGCCGGCGGCGCAGCGGGTGCCGCCTTGTTTTCGGTGTGCTTCGGCCATTTGGCCATGGGCTGCATCTTCCACTTGAAGACGTCCTTGAGCCCGTGCGGCGTCATGCCTTCCGGATTGAAGAAGCGGGTGCCGTCGAAATGATCGCTCTCCGGCCCGGAGTAGTAGGGATTTTTCTTCGGCACAGGCGGCTCCGGCTGCAAGGGGATCATGCTTCGCTCGTCTGGACGATATGGGTGCGCCAACCCGCCGATCAAGCCTCCCGGCGACCGCAACACCCCGCCGAGCTTGACTTTCCGGTCCATCTCCTGTTTAAGCGCAGCGAATTCTGCGACGAGCTTATTGCGAGCCGCCGACCGGGGCGCCCGAAGGGGCCGATCCCGGAGGTCAACACCCGACAGCGCGATGCGCCCTCGGGTGCCGTTCGGCTTTGTGCATGGCCCGTCCTCGAAGACGCGGAAGGCGCGCGGTTTGGCGCAGCGCCCTTTGCGGCCCATATGAGCCGGAGGAAACTCCGGAACGTTAGGACGATTGGATGTTCGAAAACCTTCAGGATCGCCTTGGATCCATTCTCAACGGGCTGACCGGCCGCGGTGCGCTGTCGGAAAAGGACGTCGCCCAGGCGATGCGCGAAATCCGCCGCGCCTTGCTGGAAGCCGACGTCGCCCTCGAGGTGGTGCGCGACTTCACTGAAAAGGTCCGCGAAAAGGCCATCGGCGCGCAGGTCGTCAAGTCGATCAAACCCGGCCAGATGGTCGTCAAGATCGTCCATGACGAACTGGTCGAGATGCTGGGATCCGAAGGGATCGGCATAGATCTGCATGCAGCCGCGCCCGTGGTCATCATGATGGTTGGCCTGCAGGGCTCGGGCAAGACGACGACATCGGCGAAAATCGCCAAGCGTCTGGAAACCCGGGACCGCAAGAAGGTCCTGATGGCCTCGCTCGACACCCGTCGTCCGGCTGCCCAGGAACAGCTCAGGCAGCTCGGCGAGCAGGCCAGCGTCGACACGCTGCCGGTCATCGCCGGCCAGTCGCCGACCGATATCGCCGCGCGTGCGGTGCAGGCAGCCAGGCTCGGCGGCCATGACGTCGTCATTCTCGATACCGCGGGCCGTACCCATATCGACGAGCCGCTGATGGTCGAGATGGCCGATATCAAGGCCCGTTCGAACCCGCATGAAATCCTGCTTGTCGCCGATTCGTTGACCGGTCAGGACGCCGTCAACCTCGCCCGCAATTTCGACGAACGCGTCGGCATCACCGGTCTCGTTCTGACCCGCATGGACGGCGACGGCCGCGGCGGCGCGGCGCTTTCCATGCGCGCGGTCACCGGCAAGCCGGTCAAGCTGATCGGTACCGGCGAGAAGATGGACGCGCTGGAAGAGTTCTATCCGCGCCGCATCGCCGACCGCATCCTCGGCATGGGCGACATCGTCTCGCTCGTGGAGAAGGCGTCGGAAGCCATCGACGCCGAACAGGCGCAGGCGATGGCCGCGCGGATGAAGGCCGGCAAGTTCGACCTCAACGACCTCGCCGACCAGCTTCGCCAGATGCAGAAGCTCGGCGGCATGGGTGGCATCATGGGCATGATGCCGGGCATGGGGAAGATGAAGGATCAGATGGCCGCCGCCGGCATGGACGATTCCATCTTCAACCGCCAGCTCGCCATCATTTCCTCGATGACCCGCGCCGAGCGCGCCAATCCCGACATCCTCAAACATTCGCGCAAGAAGCGCATTGCCGCCGGTTCCGGCACCGACGCAGCCCAGATCAACAAGCTTCTCAAGATGCACCGGCAGATGGCCGACATGATGAAAGCCATGGGCGGCAAGGGCAAGAAGGGCGGCATGATGAAGGGCCTGATGGGCGGCATGGCCGGCAAGATGGGTCTTGGCGGCATGGGTGGAATGGGCGGCATGCCCGATCTTTCCAAGATGAGCCCGAAGGAACTCGAAGCACTGCAGAAGCAGGCCGAGGCGGTCGGTCTCGGCAAGATGCCGGGCGGCGGACTTCCGGGCATGCCTGGCGGCAAGCTGCCGGGTCTCGGTGGCCCGGGTGGCCCGGGTGGATTGCCCGGCATGGGCGGCGGCCTTCCCGGCCTGCCGAAGAAGAAATGAGCGGTGATGGCGCGATGACACAGGCAGAGGCCATTCAGCAGCTCTCCGAATACCGGCGGTCTATCGACAATTACGATGCCGCGCTGATCCACATTCTGGCCGAAAGGTTCCGCTGCACCAAGGCGGTGGGACGCCTGAAGGCCACCAACGATCTTCCTCCCGGCGATCCGGAGCGGGAGAAATACCAGATCGAACGGCTGCGCCAGCTGGCCCGCGATGCCGATCTCGATCCGGACTTCGCCGAGACTTTCCTGAACTTCGTGATCAAGGAAGTCATCCAGCATCACAAGGCCATCGCCGCCGAACTGAGCGACGACTGAGCCTTACCCGAAGAAAGCGGGCGCAAGCGCCCGTCAACAAGAATGGGCGCCGAGCGCCCGAGACCACGAAATGGGTGCGAAGCACCCGCGACATTGCCTAAGGAGAAACAACATGGCACTGAAAATTCGTCTGGCCCGCGGCGGCTCCAAGAAGCGCCCGTACTACCACGTCGTCATCGCCGACGTCCGCAGCCCGCGTGACGGCCGCTTCATCGAGAAGATCGGCCACTGGAACCCGATGCTGCCGCGCGATTCCGAAAACCGCGTCGAGATCGACACCGACCGCGCCAAGCATTGGATCGAAAACGGCGCCGTGCCGACCGACCGTGTTGCCCGCTTCCTCGCCGAGGCCGGCCTGGTGGAGCGTGATGCCCGCAACAACCCCAACAAGGCGAAGCCGGGCAAGAAGGCTCAGGAACGCGAAGCCGAGCGCAAGGCCAAGCAGGAAGAAGCCGCTGCAGCCGCTGCCGAAGCAGCCGCCGCTCCGGCTGAAGAAGCACCGGCCGAGGAAGCAGCCGCCGAGTAATCCGGCGCTCTTTCGAAACCTTTGCATCGGGCGGCCTTCCGGCGACGGAACGGCCGCCCGACTTGCCTTCGCGGACCTCTCCGCGCACAGTCCGGGACGTCAGACTTGTCGAAACGGCGCCTCCGGAAGGACATCGGACCATGAAGTCTTTGCTAAACCCCGTTCTCGTCGGCGTGATCGGTGCCCCGCAGGGAATCCGGGGCGAGCTGCGGGTCAAGCCCTATACCGACGAACCGACAGCCCTTGCCGGCTACGGCGTGCTCCACGACGCCAAGGGCGAGCGCTACGAAGTGCTGTCGGCCCGCCCCAACGGCAATGTCGTCGTTCTGCGCCTGATGGGGGTCAACGACCGCAACCAGGCCGAGGCGATGCGCGGCATCGAGCTGTTTGTCGACCGCTCCAGCCTGCCGGATGACGAACTCGAGGAAGACGAGTTCTTCCATGCCGACCTCGAGGGCCTTGAAGCCTTCGACGCCGAAGGCAGGTCCTGGGGGGTCATTACCGCGATCTTCGATTTCGGCGGCGGCGATCTGCTCGAGTTGCGGGGAGCAAACGGCAAGTCCGTCGTCATCCCCTTCTCGCTCGCAGCGGTGCCGGAGATCGATATCGAGGCCGGCCGCATTCTCGTCGACCCCGACGCAGCCGGTCTGCTCGACGACGGCAGCGAGGCGCAGGCCAACGAGCAGCCCGCGCCGGCCAGGAAGCCGCGCAAGCCCAAGCAGAAGCCGAAATCCGGCGGAGACGGCGCGGCATGAGCTTCCGCGCCACCGTTCTCACGCTCTATCCCGAGATGTTTCCCGGTCACCTCGGCCATTCGCTGGCGGGCCGCGCGATCGAACGCGGCGATGTGTCGATCGAGACGCTGCAGATCCGCGATTTCGCCTCGGACAAGCATCGCTCGGTCGACGATACGCCGTCCGGCGGTGGGGCCGGCATGGTGCTCAAGGCCGATGTGCTTGCCGCGGCCATCGACCATGCCTCCGCCGAAAGCGATCGACGCCCCCGGCTGTTGATGAGCCCGCGCGGCAGGCCATTGACCCAGTCACGTGTGCGCGAACTCGCGGAGGGGCCGGGTGTCACCATCGTCTGTGGACGCTTCGAAGGTGTCGATCAGCGCGTGATCGACGCGCGCGGCCTCGAGGAAGTCTCGATCGGCGACTACATTCTCTCGGGCGGCGAACCGGCGGCGCTCACCCTGCTCGACGCGGTGATCCGTCTGCTGCCGGGGGTCATGGGCTCCGCGGAATCCGGTGGCGAGGAAAGCTTCGAGAACGGGCTTCTCGAATATCCGCACTACACGCGGCCCGCCGAATGGGAAGGCCGCACCATTCCCGAGATCCTCACGTCCGGCAACCACGCCGCGATCCGCAAATGGCGGCACGAGCAGTCGCTGGCGCTGACCCGCGAACGCAGACCGGACCTTCTCGCCGGCCACCCCGATGCGGACTGACTGATCAGTTGGTGAAATAGTACCAGCTGAGCGCCAGCCCCACGGCGATGACGGCCGCCCGGATGATTGCTTGCGGCACCCGGCGCGCGGCCCATACCCCGGCATAACCGCCGAGCGCGCCGGCGGGGATCATGATGGCGGCCGGCAGCCAGGCAACGACGCCTCCGGTGAAGAACACGCAGATGGCAACCCCCGCGATCAGCACCGCGGCGAAGTTCTTGATGGCGTTGAGCCGGTGATAGTCCCCGCCCTTCGACAGGCCGAGCACGGCGAGCATCATGATGCCCATGCCCGCGCCGAAGAACCCGCCATAGATCGAGGTCGCGAATTGCGCGATCCAGCCATCGATTCCCATCGGCCGGTCCTGCGCACGCTTGATCTTGATATAGGGTCCGACCGCAAACAGCATGGTGGCTGCAATCAGCAGCCACGGAACGATCTGCTTGAAGGCCGGATTGGAAAGCGACAGCAGCGTCAGCGAACCCACGATGGCGCCGAGGATCGAAAGGCCTCCGATCAGCATGACCTCGCGGAAATCGCGACGGATCTCGTCGCGATAAGCGAGCACCGAAGTCACATAGCCGGGAAATTGTGTGACCGACGACGTGGCATTCGCCATGATCGGCGGAACGCCTGTCAGGCTCATCGCGCCAAAGGTCAGGAACGTGCCGCCACCGGCGATTGCATTGACGGCGCTGGCCACGAAGCCGGCGGAAAACAGGAGAATGATATCGAAGATCGGCATGAAGGCGCCTTGCGGAAGCGGATGCCCGACCGAATGCCGGTCGGGACGGAGGCCCGGATTTAGCCGAATTCGCAATGCACCAGCAATAGACAACGACGCTGGCCCCGTCGAGAATCTCGGCGTTCGGGCGTGACAAGCGGGGAAAACTGGTGTAAATGCCCGCCCGGATCGGGGTCTACCCGGCAACCGTCAATCAATGAATGGCGTATTCGCTCCTGTCCGGAAGCGGTCACAAACCTCGACCGGACAAGACTTGAAGGGATGGCTCCCCTGATGGAGCATGAACCGACAGGTCCACGCAGAGCGCTCTGGCTGTCGAGAACAAATAAAAGGTTCGTCCGATGAACATCATTCAGCAGCTCGAGGCCGAAGAGGCCGCCCGTATCGAAGAGAAGCGCAAGCTTCCGGAATTTTCCGCCGGCGACACAGTGCGCGTCAACGTCCGCGTGACGGAAGGCTCCCGCACCCGCGTGCAGGCCTATGAAGGCGTCTGCATCGCACGCTCCGGCTCGGGCCTCCACGAGAACTTCACCGTTCGCAAGATCTCCTATGGCGAAGGCGTCGAGCGCGTGTTCCCGGTCTACTCCCCGCTCGTCGAGGGCGTCGAAGTGGTCCGCCGCGGCCGCGTCCGCCGCGCCAAGCTCTACTACCTCCGCGATCGCCGCGGCAAGTCGGCCCGTATCGTCGAGAACACCGGCACCCGCGCCCGCAAGCTCAACGATGCCGAGCGCGCCGCTTTCGCCGAGGAAAAGGCCCGCATCGAAGCCGAGAAGATCGCAGCAGCCGAGGCTCTCGCCGCTGAAAAGGCCGCTGCCGAAGCCTCCGAGAAGGCTGCCGCTGCAGAAAACACCGAAGGCAACGCAGAATAAGATCTGCTTCCATCGAATTTAGAGAACGCCGGGAACGCAGGTTTCCGGCGTTTTTTGTTCTGCGGGCCCGCTGCCCGGGGTGGAACAAACACTCGCGCTCCGGCATTTCCACCAGATGCTCGACGCCATTATCGCCGATATCTTCACACCCACGAAAATTCCCTACCCGGTCATCGTCACACGGCTGATCGGAGCGACGCTTCTGGTGGCCGGCATCGGTTACGAGCGCGAGATCAAGTCCCGCGCGGCGGGCCTGAGAACGCACATGCTTGTCTCGCTGTCCGCCGCCCTCTTCGCCATCATCGCGATTGAGGTCGCCGCAGGCCCTGATTTTGGCGACACGGTGCGGCTCGATCCGCTGCGCATCATCGAGGCGGTCACGGCGGGCGTGGCATTTCTGTCCGCCGGTTTCATCATCTTCAACCAGGGCAAGATCCGCGGCATGACGACGGGTGCCGGCATATGGCTTGCCGCGGCGACCGGATTGTCCGTCGGCTTCGGCTATTGGGGCATCGGCCTTGCGGCAGCGGTTTTCGGCCTGCTGATCCTCGTGGCGCTGAGATGGTTCGAAGGCGCCTGGGAACTCAAGGGCGACACATAGGGCGAACTTATTATTCTTTATATCGTGATCCCTGGATGTTATGCGGCAAAATGGCATTCATACGGGGCAAACTTGAACCGATTGCTGAGCGGCTCGTCTTTTACGGCAAGGGCGCCGTTTGCGACATCGCGCCTCGAACTCCGTTCTACGCATATCGGGAACGGCTTTTTGCCCGTCTTGGCGAGGCTGCTTCGGAGCAACCCGAAATCTTCAAACGGGTCAACCTCTGCAACCAGCTCTCCGCCGCCACTGCGGCAAACCCGGAATGCAGCCTCCGCCGCATCAGCCGGCGAAGCAGCCGCTATTTCTACGATCTCAACGAATATCTGAAGTATTTTCCGGCGCATCTTCGCGTTGATTACCTGTTCGGTGACATCACCCACGTCCCCGGCCATGCCAGCCTGGTCAAGAGCCGGCCAATCAGCCGGGAAAACGTCAATTCGGTTCTGCTCAATCTCGACAAGCTAAGGCATTTCAAACTGACGAGCGACAGGCGAGCCTGGAACGACAAAGCCGGACGCGCGGTCTGGCGCGGCGGTATTCATAACCGCCTGCGAACCGCGCTTGTGCGTCGCCACGCGGGAAACCCCGCGGCAGATGTGGGCCATATCGGTGAACCTTTCGAAGGAATTGCGCCGAAATCGTTCATGACCCGGGAGGAGCAGATGGCCTATCGCTACATCATCTCCGTGGAAGGCAATGACGTGGCGACCAACCTCAAATGGATCATGGCCTCGGGCAGTGTATGCCTGATGACGCGCCCACGCTTTGAGACCTGGTTTCTCGAAAGCCGACTGGTCCCCGACTTGCACTATGTCGAACTCGCCGACGACTTCTCCGATCTCGACGAGAAGATCGACGCGCTGGAAGCCGATCCCGACCGGGCCCTGCGCATCGTCGCGAACGCCAACGCCTATGTCCGCCACATGGCGGACAGGAAGCTGGAGCGCATCGTTTCGCTTCTGGTGCTGCAGAAGTATTTCGAGGCGACGGCACAACTCCCGCCATCGACCTTCTCCCCCCTGTTTTTCGGGGAGAGCTGACATGCCGGGTTTTGCCGTTTCAATTGCGATTCACGTGAAACGCTGGTATTGGAGCGGCCATGATCACCTACTCGATCCTTGACGGCATGCGCTTTACCGGTCGCACCCACGGACGGACCTCGCTCGAGTTCCTGCCTGTCGGTGACCACAAGCGGCTGCCTGCGCGGTTCTTCGCGGCCCTGACGGGCGCTGACGGAAGCTTCCTCGGCTGAACCGCATGCCCGTCACCGCCGGAGGCTCCCCAAAGCGTGCGAGCCCGGCCCACCACGAACTTTTTGACATAGAAGAGAAAACAATGAGCGCACCCCGCACCCTTTACGACAAGATCTGGGACGACCATGTCGTCGACCGCCAGGATGACGGCACCTGCCTGCTCTATATCGACCGCCATCTGGTCCACGAAGTCACCAGCCCGCAGGCTTTCGAAGGCCTTCGCAATGCCAATCGCACCGTCCGCGCACCGGAGAAGACGCTCGCCGTCGTCGACCACAACGTGCCGACCACGCCGGACCGTGTCGAGGGCATCAAGAACCAGGAAAGCCGCATCCAGGTCGAGGCGCTGGCCGCCAACACCGCCGAGTTCGGCGTCGAATACTATTCCGAGAAGGACAAGCGTCAGGGCATCGTCCACATTGTCGGCCCCGAACAGGGCTTCACCCTGCCGGGCATGACGATTGTCTGCGGAGACAGCCACACCTCGACGCATGGTGCATTCGGCGCGCTGGCCCATGGCATCGGCACCTCGGAAGTCGAGCACGTGCTCGCCACCCAGACGCTGATCCAGAAGAAGGCCAGGAACATGCTCGTCCAGGTGGACGGCAAGCTGCCCGAGGGCGTCACCGCCAAGGACATCATCCTGGCCATCATCGGCGAGATCGGCACCGCCGGCGGCACTGGCCACGTCATCGAATTCGCCGGCGAAGCCATCCGCGACCTGACGATGGAAGGCCGCATGACGGTGTGCAACATGACGATCGAAGGCGGCGCCCGTGCCGGCCTAATCGCGCCCGACGAAAAGACCTTCGAATACATCAAGGGCCGTCCCCGCGCGCCCAAGGGCGAGGCCTGGGATCAGGCGGTCGCCTATTGGAAGTCGCTGCACACCGAAGAAGGCGCCCATTTCGACAAGGTGGTCAAGCTCGATGCCGCCAATCTGCCGCCGATCGTGTCCTGGGGCTCCTCGCCAGAGGATGTGATTTCGGTCAACGGCGTCGTGCCCGATCCGGCCGACATGCCCGAGAACAAGCGCGCCTCCAAGCAGCGCGCGCTCGACTATATGGGCCTCAAGCCCGGCACCCCGATCACCGACATTGCGATCGACCGCGTCTTCATCGGGTCGTGCACCAATGGCCGGATCGAGGACCTGCGTGCCGCCGCCAAGGTTATCGAAGGCCGCAAGGTTGCCGCGACCGTCAACGCGATGGTCGTTCCCGGCTCGGGTCTGGTGAAGGAACAGGCTGAAGCCGAGGGGCTCGACAAGATCTTCCTCGCAGCCGGTTTCGAATGGCGCGAACCGGGTTGCTCGATGTGCCTGGCGATGAACGACGACCGCCTGAAGCCGGAAGAGCGTTGCGCCTCGACCTCGAACCGCAATTTCGAGGGCCGCCAGGGCTTCAAGGGCCGGACTCATCTCGTCTCGCCCGCAATGGCCGCCGCTGCGGCCGTCGCCGGTCACTTCGTCGACATCCGCGAGTGGAAATAGGCCGGACGGACGGGACCTGAAAATGGAAACCCCCGGAAGCATCGCTGCCGGGGGTTTTTCTTTGCCTTATGCGGGCCGCAAGGCCGAATGAGCATCGCGGGAGCGATCGCAATTCACCGCATTCGACATGCGTGACTGGATCCGGCCGCTCGTCCGGACAGTCTAGTTGCCCGGGCGGATGATGCAGACACCACCGGACGTGTCGCAGGCGCCTTCGAAGCTTTCCGGGGTCACGCCGAGCACCTTCGGGCCTGCCCGGGTCGGCACTTCGAAAATGCGCATCCCGTCGCCGCCCACGCCATTGCCCTGCGAATAGGTGTAGGTGCCGTTGCCTGGATCTTCCCAGGCCGACCAGCTGCCGGAATAGGTCCCGGCAGGCACGTCGCCGGAGTAGAAATCCTTGCCGTAGCGCTCGTCGCGGCGCTTGCCCCAGTGGTGTTTGTCGGAGCCCCGGCGTCCCCATTCGTCGCGGTCACGCCGGTCGCTGCGGCGGTGCTTCTTCCAGTCGTCACGGTCCCGACCGTGGTGGCCACCCTTGTGGTGATGGCGGTCGCGATCACGCTCGAACTTCCATGTCGGGCCACCATTCGGCGGAAGAGGAACAGCCGATTGCGCGCTTGCATAGGACGGCGCCGCCAACGCCAGCACCGTCAGGGAGATCAGGATCTTCGTTTTCGCCGCTATATACATACTCATTACCCTGCCTTTCAGGCGTGGATTGCGTCGCACAGACGTACTTTAGCAATAACGATTGTCGCTGATAACGGTTCCGCAGCCAAGGCCGGCGGCTATTAGATCGATTTTAACCTTAAGATCGCAGATGGAACAGGCGCGGCAAGCTTGACCGGGCCGCTGATTCGCGAAAAACATGCAGCCCGAAAGCGACAGGAATTCCATGACTGACGACGAAAACATCGACATCGGGCTTCTTCATCTCAATGATGCGCACCAGCTTGCGCCGCTTCTGGCAAGCTATGTGCAATCGCTCAAGCGCGGTGCGCCGCGCCGGCCTGACGAATTTTATGCCGAACAGCTTCTTCAGGATCGTTCGGCCCAGGTCTTCGGCGCCCGGCTCGACGGCGAACTGGTCGGCTTCGTCATGTTCTACGACCTGCCGGATCCGGTGACGGGCATGCGGCAGGGACAGGTGGATCATATCTATGTCAGTCACGCGCGACGCGGTCTCGGCATCGCGCGCGCCATGATCGACATGCTCGCCGACCGCGCGGATACCTATGGCTGGTCGCGATTGATGCTGAATGCCCCGCGCCTGCCCGAGGACGGCCGCAAGCTCTACGAGAAGATCGCATCCGCCGCCGATCACACGAGCTGGCAAATATCCTTCGACCAGACCCAGGCGCCGAAAGGCGCCGGCCGATAAGATTACAACCGGGCGGAGGGGCACCGCCCGGGTCCGTTGCAGCCTGCAGATGCACCCTGCAATATAGGACGAAAGATGTGCCCCCTCTGATGCATCACGACTTTGACGCGGTGCACATAACACACTAAAAGGCCGTCAACGCCCGCGCGTCGTTCATGCGGGCCGGGAAGATCAAAGGGATCCTCATGTCCGAAATGAGCCAGAACCGCCCGCTTTCGCCGCATCTGCAGGTCTACAAGTTCATTCCCACCATGGCGATGTCGATCATCCACCGCATCACCGGCGGCGCGATGTATTTCGGCACCATCCTGGTGGCGTGGTGGCTGATCGCCGCGGCGAGCGGCAAGGAATACTTCGACTGGGTCAACGGGATCTACGGCTCGTGGTTCGGCCTGATCGTTCTGTTCGCCTATACCTGGGTGCTCATTCACCACATGCTCGGCGGCTTGCGCCACTTCATGTGGGACCTCGGCTACGGCTTCGACAAGCACTTCACGACGAAGCTCGCCAAGGCGCTGCCGGTCGCCTCGGTGCTGCTGACCGTCGTCATCTGGCTCATCGTGCTGGCCGTCTAGGAGAACAGATCATGGATATGCGCACACCTCTCGGCAAAGTTCGCGGCCTGGGTTCTGCAAGGGACGGCACGGATACATTCTGGAAACAGCGCATCACGGCGCTCGCCTTCATTCCCCTCGTCATCTTCTTTGTCGTCTTCCTGATCGCCCATGCCGGCGCGCCTTACGAAGAAGTCGTGGGCTCGCTGTCCAACCCCTTCATCGCTGTGCTGCTGGGCCTGATGCTGATTGCCGGCCTCGTGCATATGCGCATCGGCATGCAGGAGATCATCGACGACTACGTCCATGGCGAGAAGACCAAGTTCCTGGCCGTCATGGCCAACACCTTCTTCACGATAATGATCGGCGCACTTTGCCTCTTCGCCGTTCTCAAACTCGGCTTCGGAGGTTGAGCCCCGATGGCAATGAAAAATGAAATGAACGTCAACGGCCGCGCCTACACCATCGTCGACCACGCCTATGACGTGGTGGTGGTGGGTGCCGGCGGCGCCGGTCTGCGCGCCACCCTCGGCATGGCCGAACAGGGCTTCAAGACAGCCTGCATCTCGAAGGTCTTCCCGACCCGCTCGCACACGGTTGCCGCCCAGGGCGGGATTGCGGCCAGCCTGCAGAACATGACGCCCGATTGCTGGCAGTGGCACCTCTATGACACCGTCAAGGGTTCCGACTGGCTCGGCGACGTCGACGCCATGCAGTATCTCGCCCTCGAGGCCCCCAAGGCAGTCTACGAGCTCGAACACTACGGCGTGCCCTTCTCGCGCACCGAGGACGGCCGCATCTACCAGCGCCCCTTCGGCGGGCACATGCAGAATTATGGCGACGGCCCGCCCGTGCAGCGCACTTGCGCCGCCGCCGACCGGACCGGCCATGCCATCCTGCACACGCTCTACGGCCAGTCGCTCCGCAACAACGCGGAATTCTTCATCGAGTATTTCGCCCTCGACCTCATCATGGAGGAGGATGGGCGCTGCACCGGCGTGATCGCCTGGAACCTCGATGACGGCACCATTCACCGCTTTGCCGCAAAGATGGTGGTTCTCGCGACCGGCGGTTACGGCCGCGCCTATTTCTCGGCCACCTCGGCGCACACCTGCACCGGCGACGGAGGCGGCATGATCGCCCGCGCCGGCCTGCCGCTGCAGGACATGGAATTCGTGCAGTTCCACCCGACCGGCATCTACGGCGCCGGCTGCCTGATCACCGAAGGCGCACGCGGCGAAGGCGGCTATCTCGTCAATTCCGAGGGCGAGCGCTTCATGGAGCGCTATGCGCCATCGGCCAAGGATCTCGCATCGCGTGACGTCGTATCGCGCTGCATGACGATGGAAATCCGCGAAGGCCGCGGCGTGGGCAAGAACAAGGACCACATCTTCCTTCACCTCGACCACCTCGACCCGGCCGTTCTCGCCGAGCGCCTTCCGGGCATCTCGGAAAGCGCCAAGATCTTCGCCGGCGTCGACGTGACCCGCGAGCCGATCCCGGTGCTGCCGACCGTCCACTACAACATGGGCGGCATTCCGACGAACTTCTGGGGCGAGGTGCTGAACCCGACCGAAGCCGAACCCGACCGCGTGACCCCGGGCCTGATGGCCGTGGGTGAAGCCGGCTGCGCCTCGGTGCACGGCGCCAACCGTCTGGGCTCCAACTCGCTGATCGACCTCGTGGTCTTCGGCCGCGCCGCCGCCATCCGCGCCGGCGAGGTGATCGACCGCGCGAGCGCCATCCCGCAGATCAATGCGTCGGCGTCCGAGAAGATTCTCGAGCGCTTCGACCGCATCCGCTACGCCGATGGCTCGACGCCGACGGCCGAACTGCGCGAGAAGATGCAGCGCACCATGCAGGAAGACGCAGCCGTCTTCCGCACCCAGGAATCGCTCGAACAAGGCTGCAAGCGCATTTCCGAGCTCTGGACCGAACTTCCCGACGTGAAGGTCACCGACCGTTCGCTGATCTGGAACTCGGACCTGATGGAAACGCTGGAACTCGAGAACCTGATGGCCAACGCCATCACCACCGTCTATTCGGCGGAGGCCCGCAAGGAAAGCCGCGGCGCGCATGCCCGCGAGGATTACAAGGACGGCCCGATGGGCGGCCGCGACGACGAGAACTGGCGCAAGCACACGCTGTCCTGGGTCGATGCGTCCGGCAAGGTTTCGCTCGATTACCGCCCCGTCCACACCGAACTCATCGCCGACGGAATTGATTACGACAAGATCAAGCCAAAGGCGCGCGTCTACTGATGGAAGCGGAAAACCGGAAATACATGATCGTTGACCCCCGGACGGCGAACATCTCCGTGTTCGTCTCCTATCGTCATCGTTTCATGTATTTTCCCGTCCCCAAATGCGGTTCGACCACGATGCGGACCGTTTTGGTCAAGCTATATGGCGAGCAAGGCGTTCAGCCGGAGCAAGACTGGACCGGGACGGGTGCCGCACCCGTCACCGATGCGGCATGGTTTCGGCTCACCGACGCGAATTTGCCGAAGTTCCTCGGCATGCACCAGGGCTTTCGGACCTTCACGATTATTCGCGCGCCCGAAGGCCGCCTGATGTCGAATTACCGATACCGGCTTTATGTCTATGCCCGCTTCTTCGACAAGCTTACCTATTTCAGGGCCGGCATGTTCAAGGCAGCGGCCCGGCTGAAGGGCCAGGATGGCCGCCGGGCGCAAATGGCGAGACTTTGGTCGGCGATTTCGTTTGGCGATTTCGTCCGCGGCCTTCAACGGACCGGCTTGACCTGGGATTTGCACCTGGTGCCCCAGGCCCTGGCCGTTCGCAAGGCAACAGTCCGCTTTACGGACGTGCTCCACCTTGAACAGTTGAACGAGGCGTTGCCGGAGACCCTGCGGGCCTATGGCGTGGAGGATGGCCTGCTTGCCGCGATCTTGCCTCTGCCGAGCCTCAATGCCACGCCGAAAACGGCTCTGGCGATCTCCGAGGAAGACATCGAAGTGATCAAGGATCTCTACTTCCTCGATTATGCGGAATTCGACTTCGGTTCGCAGACGACGGGACGGGTGACGGCCTGATGCCTGAGATGCTTCAAGACGTGCGGGATGTTTGCGCTGCCAAGTCAGGTAAAGAAGCGGCATGCCGCTTCCTGCAGGCCGCGACCGGCGCAACACGGCGCCACCTCTCAAATTATGAGGTTCTATGATGGTTGAACTCACACTTCCAAAGAACTCGGTTGTTTCCGAGGGCAAGACCTGGCCGAAGCCGGACGGCAAGAACGTCCGCGAGTTCAAGGTCTACCGCTGGTCGCCGGACGACGGAAAGAACCCGCGTCTCGACACCTTCTATATCGATCTCGACGATTGCGGACCGATGGTCCTCGACGCGCTCTTGTACATCAAGAACAAGATCGATTCGACGCTGACGCTCCGCCGCTCCTGCCGTGAGGGCATCTGCGGGTCCTGCGCGATGAATATCGACGGGACCAACACGCTTGCCTGCACCAAGGGCATGGACGAGATCGACGGGGCCGTGAAGGTCTATCCGCTGCCGCACATGCCGGTGGTCAAGGACCTGATCCCGGATCTGACGACCTTCTACGCCCAGCACCGCTCGATCGAGCCCTGGCTGCAGACCACCACGCCGGAACCGGCCAAGGAGTGGAAGCAGAGCCATGAGGACCGCTCCAAGCTCGACGGCCTCTACGAGTGCATCCTCTGCGCCTGCTGCTCGACCTCGTGCCCGAGCTACTGGTGGAACGGCGATCGCTATCTCGGCCCCGCCGTGCTGTTGCAGGCCTATCGCTGGCTGATCGACTCGAGAGACGAAGCCACCGGCGAACGCCTCGACAATCTCGAGGACCCGTTCCGCCTCTACCGCTGCCACACCATCATGAACTGCACCCAGGCGTGCCCCAAGGGGCTCAACCCGGCCAAGGCGATTGCGGAAATCAAGAAGATGATGGTGGAACGCAGGGTCTAGCGGCTCGGCCATTCGCGAATATGAAGGGGAGCTCAGGCTCCCCTTTTTTGTTTTTCAGCCTCGATAATCTAATAGCCTCCCATCTTCGGCATAGTTGACCTTCTTCATATCATCCAAAATCGCTTTCAACTTTTCCCGTTGAGATTGATTGCTATCTTTCTCTTCCTTTGCCGCAGAAGGCGCACTTAGGTGCTCTTCAATCATGCTTCGCGTAATGTCCCCGACTGGGTAGTTACGGCTATGGTATTTTCCATCCGACCCCTTCAGCTTTAACCTCATACATTTGGGAAGGCCTAATCCCGCGATAGTTGGACTTTGCCAATTAACTGCCGACCTGCTAGTTGGCAGTCGCCCAGCCAGCACTCTTGCACCCACACCAATAAGAACACTTCTCTCTTCATCACTGAGTCGATCGACGCTTTTATTGAATTCCGCAAAGACCTCGGCAGTCGTAAAAGATCGATTCTGTTGTGTAAGGGTATCGGCTATCTGGGCTAAGCGGCTCTTTACAGCTTTTTTTGCATTCTCAAGTTTCATATTCGCACCCGCGTTTTTTTAAATCGGACAAATATTCTCAACATGCACTGATGTAGAACATATGCGGTTCTTATGGCGAACATTCAAGCAATTTCTAATCCCCACTACCCGCTTTCCGTGCATCGTGATATTTTGCCCGTCTTTTCGAGGGAGGAGTGGGCATGGCGAGCGGCGTGAGCGTTCTGATAGGGACCACCAAGGGAGCCTTTATCATCGATGATGACGGCTCGCGCGGCGGCTGGGCCGTGCGCGGACCCTATTGCGACGGCTGGGTGATCAACCACATCAAGGGCGACCCCGCGTCCGGCACGCTCTGGGCCGGTGGCGGCAGCGAATGGACCGGCGCCGGCATATGGCGATCGACCGATCGCGGCGAGACCTGGACGCTCGTCAAGCTCTCGCGCGGCAGCATGGACGAATGGGCGGCCAATGATGCCGAATTCGCCGAGATGATCGGCTGGTCCGATCCCGGAACCGAGTTCGACGACGTGGTGCAGACGATCTGGTCGATCGCGCCGGGGCCGGGCGTCCTCTGGGCCGGCGGCAAGCCCGGCGCGCTGTTCCGGAGCACCGACGACGGCCTGGCATGGCAGCCGGTCGACAGTTTCAACAAGCATCCGGACCGTGGAAGCTGGAACCCCGGCGGCGCGGGCCTGACGCTGCATACGATCGTGCCCGACTGTACCGACCCGCGGAAAGTCTGGCTGGCGATTTCGGCGGCCGGCGTCTTCGCCTCCGAGGACGGCGGCGAAAGCTGGGAAAGCCGCAACCGTCTCGCCAATGCCGAAGCCTGCGACGGGCACGACCATCCTGCCGGACTGACGGACGGGACGGCGGATGGGGCGACGGGGCTCTGCGTGCACAACATGGTCAAGGCGCCCGGCGAGACCAGCGAGATTCTCTACCAGCAGAACCATCACGGCGTGTATCGCAGCCCGGACGGCGGGCGCAGCTGGCAGGACGTTACGGCCGGCCTGCCCTCGACCTTCGGCTTTCCTGTCTCCGTTCATCCGCGCGATGCCGACACGCTATGGACGCTGCCGCTCAATACCGACTTCCAGCGTTTCCCGATCGACGCCGCGGCGGCCGTCTGGCGCTCGCGCGATGGCGGGGCGAGCTGGGAAGCGCTGCGCGACGGGCTGCCGCAAAAGGGCTGCTATTTCACCGTCCTGCGCCAGGCCATGGCGACGGACCGTCAGGAGCCGGCCGGCGTCTATTTCGGCACCAATAGCGGCTCCGTCTTCGCCAGTTTCGACGAGGGCGACAGGTGGGAGGAAATCGCCCGCCATTTGCCGACGGTCCTGTCCGTGGAGATCATCGAAGTCGCATGAGCCCGCGCTAGCCGGCCACCAGTTCGTTCAACGCGGTTTCGATTTCGGCCGGCTGGCCCTCGATCTCGAGGGTCTTCACGCGGTTCGTCTCGCCCGAGACGATAGCGATTGCGCCCTTGGGGACGCGCAGGCTCTTCGAGAGAAGCGCAATGAGCGCCTTGTTGGCCTTTCCCTTTTCCGGGATCGCCGTCACACGTATCTTGAGATGCGGCTTGCCATCCGCATCTTCGCCAAGACCCGACACCTCGTCGCGACCGGCATTGGGCGTGAGCCGCACCTCGAAACGGATGCGGCCCTCGAGCCTCGTCATCCAGCCGGCTGTCACGCCTAGTAGAGAACGCCGAAGGCGGGCGCGATCGAGGTCCTGAGGAAGGTGCGCAGGAACATGATGATGAGAAGCAGCACGATCGGCGAGATGTCGATGCCGCCGAGATCGGGCAGGATACGCCGGATCGGCCGCAGCGCCGGTTCGGTGACGCGGTAGAGGAATTCGCCGATCATGCCGACAAAGCGGTTATTGGGATTGACGACGTTGAAGGCATAGAGCCACGAGAAGATGGCGCTGGCGATCAGAAGCCAGGAGTAGAGGTTCAGGGCAACGTCGATCGTCACGAAAAGGGCAAACATGTTCGGCTCCGGACTTGGGGGCGGCAAGGCCCCTGAGTTTTGTGACATGTAGCCATTCACTTCCGGTGCGGCAAGCCCGCAAGGCCGGGCTTTGTTGCCGCAAGGCAAATCGCTAGTTGCCGCAAGCCTCGAGCCAGACGTCATTCAGGCCGGTCGGCCTGCACTCGCCCGCGATCAGTTTCTCGATGCGGCTCACACGATCATCGAGTTTCGTATCCGCACCTGAAAGATCGTAGGCGCCCGGCGCGATAAGCACCGCGACCAGCCGCAGAAATTCGTCGCGATCGAGCTCCGGGGGCGCGCGGTCATAGATCGCCTGGCTTGCCGCATGAAACCCGGTGATCCAGCCATCCGGCCCCTCGCCCATCGGCACGGTGGCAAGCCACAGGGCGAGAATCTGCTGCTTGCCCAGCCTCGCCTCCAGTCCCAGCGCATAGCCGGTCTGCCGGATCTTGGCGAAACCCGGCTGGAAAGTCTCGAAGGCGAGGCGTTTGGAGAGCGACTGGGTGATCGTGGTCAACCCCGCGCCCGGCGTGGTCAGGTCCACACCCTTGTGGTTCCCGAAGCCCGGATCCTGCACCTTGATGAGAATGGCGAGCTGGCTCTCCCCGAGCGAGGTGCCGCCCCTGCCATCCTCGATCAGCCGATCGGCTCGCTCGGCAAGAGCGCCGGAATCGGCCAGCGCATCGTAATAGCCCTTTCCGCCGGACCACAGGATCACAGCGAAAAGGAGGAGAATGAGCAGCCCGAGCAGGCGGAGCGAGATCCTCAAAAGCTTTTTCATGCTTGCTGAATTAGCGAGCGTTTATGGCAAAGCCAAGATGAGGCCGCTCGACTTCTCGCCGCAAAGGTGCAAAGACTGCCGCTCTCACCCCGGAACTTTCCCCGATGCCAACATCTCCCGCAGCCGCTCCCGTCGAAGACCGCTTTGCCGCTTTCCGCCACAAGGCCTATGCGCGCTATTTCCTCGCCCGGTTTCTCTCCTACTTCGCTCTGCAGATCGTCATCGTCTCGGTCGGCTGGCAGATCTACGATCTGACCCGCGACCCTTTCGACCTGGGCCTCGTGGGACTGATCCAGTTCGCGCCCGCTCTTCTCCTGATCCTCGTCACCGGTTCGGTGGCCGACCGCTTCAGCCGGCGCGGCATCATTCTCGGCTGTGACCTGGTCGAAGCCGTCAGCGTTCTGGTTCTGCTGCTGATCACCTGGGCGGGGCTCACCTCGCCGCTGCCGATCTTCGCCGTGCTTCTGGTGATGGGCATCGCCCGCGCCTTTCTCGGCCCTGCAGCACAGGCTCTTGCGCCCAACCTCGTGCCGGCGAAGGATCTGCCGAACGCGGTCGCCTGGAATTCCAGCGCCTGGCAGACCGCAGGGGTCGTCGGACCGGTGGTCGGCGGACTTCTCTACGGCCTCGGGCCGCTGGTGCCCTATGTGACCGGCATGGTCTTCCTGCTCATGGCGGCGACGGCGATTTCTCTCGTCCCCGCCCAACCGCACCGGATCAGCCGCGAGAAACAGAATTGGGACAGCCTGATGGCGGGCTTCCGCTACATCCGCCGCGAGCGGGTGGTCTTCGGCGCCATATCGCTCGACATGTTTGCAGTCCTTCTGGGCGGCGCGATTGCGCTGATGCCCGTCTATGCCCGTGACATTCTCGAACTCGGGCCCGTCGGGCTCGGCCTGTTGCGCGCAAGCCCCGGCGTCGGCGCAGTGCTGATGGCCCTCTACCTCGCCTCCCGCCCGATCAAGACCGGTGCCGGCATCAAGATGTTCATCGGTGTCGGACTTTTCGGGCTGGCGACGATTGTCTTCGGGCTTTCCACCAATATGGAGGTTTCGCTTCTGGCACTGGCTTGTCTCGGAGCCGCCGATACGATTTCGGTTTATGTCCGCCAGACGCTGATCCAGCTCTGGACGCCCGACGAACTGCTCGGCCGCGTGAGCGCGGTCAACATGGTCTTCATCGGCGCATCCAACGAGCTGGGCGAGTTTCGCGCCGGCACCATGGCGGCCTTCATCGGTCCCGTTGCCGCCGTCACGCTCGGCGGCGTCGCGGCTGTCGGCGTGGCCGGCCTTTGGGCCTGGATGTTCCCGCAGCTCAGGACCATCCAGACACTCGAACGCGAACGCAAGACGCTGGAGGAAGTCTCGGCGCCCTAAAGCGCGACGCCGAGCGTCTTCACCCAGGCAAGTCCCTCGTCAGTATCCCCGCGCGGCTTGTACTCGCAGCCGATCCGGCCCTCATAGCCGAGCCGCTCGAGTGCGCTGAACACTGTCCGGTAATCGAGATCGCCCTCGTCCGGCTCGGCGCGGCTGTCGACGGCGGCGATCTGGACATGGTGGATGTCGTCGATGAATTCCTCGAGCCGCGGAACCACATCGTCGGCCCCGCCGGTGACGCCGACATGGTAGCAGTCGAACATCACCTTGACGTTCGCCGTGCCCACTGCGCCGATGATCTTCACCGCCTCGGCGATCGTCGAATAGAAATAGCCCGGCTTGTCCCGCTGGTTGATCGGTTCGAGCAATAGCGTCATGTCGGGGGCCGAGGCAGCGGCATGAACGAGATTCCCGACAAGCACGTCGCTGGCCTTCATTCGCGTTTCCGGCGTTACGGTCCCGGCCATCACATGGATCGCCGAGGCCCCCGCCTTGCGCGCGTATTCGAGCGTATTGCGAAACGTGTCGCGAAACTCGTCCTCCCGCCCCGGCTGCGCGGCAAGCCCGAAATCGCCGTTCCCGGCATGTCCGACCGGCGTGTTGAGCCCGAATAGCGCAAGCCCCGCATCATCGAGATGTTTGCGCAGATCCGCGGCCGGCATCTCGTAGGGCCAATGCAGTTCGACAGTCCGGAAGCCTGCCTTTGCGGCCGCCTGCAGCTTCGCGGGCAAGTCGAGCCCGGGCCAGAGAAAACCGAGATTGGCTGAGAATTTCGGCATGCGCTGACCTCTCCGCTACGCCGGCAGGTTGCCGTCCAGCTCATCCTCGATATGGGCGTGGATGATCTCGTCGAACGAGGTCTCGGCCCTGAACCCGAGTTCGGTTGCCCGATGGGCGGCGAACTTCTTCGGCCAGCTTGCGACGATCCGCGCAACGGCTTCGTCCGGTTCCCGGCGAATGAGATCGGCTGCCCTGTCGCCCGCGATCCGCCTGAGCGCCTCGATCGCCTCGCCGACGGTTGCCGAAAGCCCAGGCATCGAAAGCGTGCGTCGGGCGCCGAGCGTTCCGGTATCGAGCTCCGCCGCATGCAGGAGGAAGCCGACGGCCGCGCGCGGGCTGGCGAACCAGTGACGCAGGCTCTCGTCGACCGGCAGGATTGCCGGCTTGCCGGAAAGCGGTTCGCGCAGGATCGAGGAGAAGAAGCTGGAGGCCGCGAGGTTGGGTTTTCCCGGCCTGACGGTGATCGTCGGCAGACGAATACCGATTCCATCGAGAAAGCCGCGACGCGAATAATCGGCCAGCAGCAATTCGCCGATCGCCTTCTGCGTTCCGTAGCTCGTCAGCGGCGCAAGGACGAACGTGTCGTCGATCTCTTCCGGCAACGGCTCGCCGAAGACGGCGATGGACGAGGTGAACACCACCTTCGGACACCAGGCCCGCTTCTCGCCTTCGCGCCGGATCGCCTCGAACAGCGCCCGCGTGCCGTCCATGTTGATGCGATAGCCTTTTTCGAAATCGCTTTCCGCCTCGCCTGAGACGATCGCCGCGAGATGGAAGATGAGATCGGGCCGGGAGGCGACAAGCCGCTCGGCGGCGCCATCGGCCGAAAGATCCGCTGCGATCGCTTCGCCTCCGCCGGAGAAATCCGGCATGTCGGGCGTGACGATATCCACGCCGGTCAACCGCCCGATCGCCTGACCGCCGATTGCGCCCTGTCGAGCCAGAGCGGCCATCAGCTTGCGGCCGATCATGCCCGCAGCTCCAATGATCATGACATGCATGCAAAAATCCTCCTCCCGAAAACTAGCCCAGTCGGAACGAAGGTGTCACGCATGTTTCGGGCTTTTCTTGAATACCCGTCGCCGAGCCGGTCCTAGAGCGAACTGGACGCGATTGTCCGGCCATGCGCAGAGGCCGGGCCGTATACCCGCATGAGGAAGCGGTTGAGCCACTCGAAAAGCGCTGCATCGTGGACAAGGCGGCCGGACAGGTGAGCGGCACCCAGCTGAGCACCCGGCAACTCGAATCGCTGCGCACCGCGGACGGCCCAGCGGTGCATCATCGCCAGCGTCAGTTCCGCATGAAACTGGATGCCCCAGGCGTTCTCGCCGTAGCGGAAGGCCTGGTTGGGATAGGCCTCCGAACAGGCCAGAAGCTCGCCGCCTTCGGGCAGTTCGAAACCCTCGCGATGGAACTGGTAGACCATCGATGGCCAGGTCATCAGCGCGCTGCCGGCTTCGGTGGGATGGATCGGATACCAGCCGATCTCCACATGGCCATCCTCGCGCCCATAGACCTTCGCACCGAGATGCCGCGCGAGGATCTGCGCGCCGAGACAGATCCCGAGATAGGGCTTGCCCGATTTGAGAACCGTTTCCATCCACGCAGTCTCTGTGCGGATACCCTCGATGTCGTCGTCATTGGCGCTCATCGGACCGCCGAAAATCACCGAGCCGGCATGCCGCTCGAGGGAGCTCGGCAGCGGATCGCCCAGAACCGGACGGCGGATATCGAGGTCATAGCCCATCCTGATGAGCACCTGCCCCACCCGGCCGGCGCTGGAACTCTCCTGGTGGAGAACGACGAGAATGCGCGGTTTTTGCCCCAGCGAATGATCGTGACGTGTCACGCGTCCGTTTCCCCCGTTATGCCCCGGCGTTCGGCGACACGTTGACGGGCAAACACCCGGTCGCGGCCATCCACGCCCATCAGGTCGGCAATGCGCCAGACCACGTGGTCCTCGAGCTCGTGCCGCTCGCCATCGGCATAGGCGAGTTCCCACAATAGCTCGATGAAATGGATCTTCTCTTCCGGCTCCAGTTTGCGATTGAGCACGCTGGTGAAGGAATAGAGATCGACGGAATCACGATCCGCCGCCTCGGCCTCCCTCAGAAGATCGCGGATGTCGGCATCTGAATCGGCATAACCCTGCGCAACCAGATCGCGCAGCATTGCGCGCTCGGCGGAGGTCACCTCACCGTCCGCGCCGATCACCGAGAAGAAGAGGGCCACGGCGGCGACATCGGCATTGTCACGGGGGGATTTGCTGCGGCTCTCTCCTTCCGAGAGGCCGTTGATGAAGTCACGAAGTATATCGAACATGCGGCGGGCCTTGTCCCGGTTCCGGCTAGAACAGCCGGAACCTCTGTTTCGTCTCGGGTTCGGCAGTCTCGTCGATTCCCGGATCGTCCGGAAGATGCTTGAGGAAGGCGTGGTCCTCCTCCTGCGCCTTTCCGGGCTCTTGATTGCTTTTCGCGCCGGAAGGCACGGGCTTGTCCTGCGATATAGGTACCCGCTCGGCGGTTTCGACCTTTTTCGCCTTCTCATCCGGCATGGCGGCCTTTTTGTCCGCGGCAGGTGTTTTAGCGACGGCAGCCGTCACGTTCGTCGCCGGCCTGGCGGTCTCCTCGATGCCGAGGCCGGATGCCTTCGGCTCCGGCGCACCGGTCAGCGGGGTCACCTTGGCAGGCTCACCGGCCGTCGCAGGTTCCCGCTTCGGCTCGCTCGGCTTCACCGCCACCCGTGACGGCCTGGGCTTTTCCGTGCTGACCGGCTCGGCTTCGATGACAGGTGTAACCGCCTCGACGATTTCGTCATCGCTTTCGTCGAGATCGTCATGGTCTTCTTCCGCGGCAAGCGGCGGCAGGCTGGCGATCGCCTTGTCGGCGGGCGCGGATCCTTCCTCGCGATTATCGATGGTGCCGCCGATACGCGCGACCGGAACCTTCCATTCGAAGGCGTCGAGCCTGCCGGTAACCGGTGAAACGGGCTCCCACTCCTCCGAGACGAGGCCGTCGGTCGTCCAGGCCGGATCGCGTGGCGCGCGTAGCGCCGCCGAGAGCCAGTGCCGGACACGGCCCTGGTCGCCAGTTTCTGCCTCCTCGATATCGGCGAGGAGCAGATAGATCCCTTCCCGTGGCGCGAGCCGGGACGCCGCCTCCGCCTTTTCCCGCGCCAGTTCGAAGCGGCGCGCATCGAGCGCTGCCCGGGCCACCGCATAGAACGATTCGGCATTGTTGGGACGCAGCTGTTCGAGCTTCTGCGCCCGCTTCAGCTTGTCGTTGGGCGTATCGCCGAGCCGTGCATTCACATAGGCTTCGGCAATGTCGGGATGCTGTTCGGCGCGCCAGGCGGATTCGAGAAGCTTGGCGCCGCGCCGCGTCTTGTCCTCCCGGAACAGCGCCTGCGCGGCGATGAGGGCTGCCGGCACGAAGTCCGGCTCGAGCTTGAGCGCGGCCAGTGCATCGATGCGCGCGGCCGCCGGATCGGCTTCCGCCTTGTCCTTGGCACGCGCGGTCAGAAGCACCGCGCGCTTACGGCTCACTTCGTTCTTCGGATACATTCCGGCAAGACGCTGCTTGTCGAGAAGCGAAAGGGCCGCGTTCCAGTCGCCTTCCACCGTCCGGTTGGAGAGTGCCGCTTCGCCCGCCCAGGGTAGTTGCGGCGCCTGTTCGGCCGCCACATCGGCATAGTGACGGGCAGCTTCGTCGGCACCCTGGCGGCGGGCTTCGAGGTAAAGGCCGCGCAGGCCCAGAAGACGCGTCTCGGGATCTTCCGCGAGATCCTCGAACATCTTGCGGGCCTCGTCGTTGCGGCCTTCGATCAGCGCGGTCTGCACCTCCAGAAGGTGGATCAGAGGCTCCTGATCGGCATTCAGGAAGCTCTTAGTGCGCTTGGTCATCTTGTGTGCGGTCGGCGCGTCGCCCGCCCCTGCGGCGATCAGGCCCGTCGAAAGCGCCTGATAGCCGCGATCCCTGCGCGAGGCGCGGAAATAGCGGCGGATCATGTGCGGGGAGGTCCAGATCACCTTGACGATCCACCACAGGATCATCACCGCGGCAACAATCGACACGATGGCCGCCACCGCGGTCATCAGCGACATCTCGATCTGGTTGCCGTCCACGTTGAGCGTCAGGTCGCCCGGATGATCGGCCACCCAGGCGAAACCGAAGGCCAGCGCCAAGACGAGAACGACGAAGAAGAGGATCTTGATCATGGTGTTCTCTCCTTATTCGCTCTGCGCCGGCATATCGCCGGACATTTCGCCACTGCCTGACGATCCACCCGCAGTGTTCTCGGCCGGCGCTTCCGCATCCGGCGCGGTCTCCCCTGTCGCATCCGGAGATGCGGCCTCATCCGCAGGCGCGGGGGCAATCTCGGGCTGGCTCTGTGCAACCGCCGGAAGCTGAACGTCCGTCAGGAGCTTCTCCACCTCCGCACGGGCCTTGAGGCCCTGGCCGAACGCGGGTGCCGCATCCCTGGCCTTTTCAGGAAGGGCATCCCATTCGGCGACGGCCGCATCGAGATTGCCGTTCTTCAGCTGATATTCGAGCCGCGCGGCGATCGCTTCGGTGCTGTCGCCCTCCACATCACCGACCTTGCGGACCGTGACCATGGATTTCGCGCTCGCTGCCAGTCGGTCGAGGATTCCGGCATTCTCGGAAACCGGGTCCATCGCCGCGATCATCTCTTTGGCGGCATCGGGGAACCGTTCCACGAGTTCGCCCTGCGTCGGCACTCCGGAGGCGGCGAATTCGCGCAGCCTGCCGATCGCCGGATTGTCCGGCGCGACCGAAGCGAAGGCTTCGAGTTCAGGCGCGAAGGAACCGCCGCGATCGACCGCCGATTTCAGGCCTGAAACGGCGATCGCCTTGGCCATCTCGAGCTCGCGCCCGGGGTCCTCGATGGCCTGCTCGGCCTTCGCGAGCCTGTCGCCGAGAGACGCTGACAGATCGGACTGGCCTTTCTCGATACCATCGATGCGCCCGTTCAACGCGCCGAGCCGGGTCTGCAGATCGGCAACATTCCCCGACATGTCGTCCACACGGCCCGAAAGTCCGGCGATCTCCTCGCGGATACCTGCCGCATCTCCGCCCGCCGCACCGGTCAGACCGTCGACCTTTTCGGAAATCTGGTCCAGCCGGCTGGAGAGTTCGCTCAGCGCGGAGCCGGCATCCGTCGTCCCGGCGCCGGCTTCGAGCGCATCGAGCCGGCTCGTGATATCGGAATTGTCGGTCGCACCCGGTACCGCGGCCACGCTTGTACGCAAGTCGTCGAGGCTCGCACGGAGCGTCGAAATCTCGTTTTCCAGCGATGCCGTTTCGGTCCCGCCGGACGATCCGCCGGGAGCGGGAAGCATGTTGACAGCCTGCAGGCCGAACAGCGCAACGACGCCGAGGGCCGCACCGACCACGCCCCCGACGAAAGCTCCTCCGGAGCGGCCGCCGGACGAACCCGAGGTTTTCCCGGATGAGCTGGCCGACGCCCTGGTGTCGTCGCCGGTCGTCGACGCGGAGGCGGTACCCGGCACGGATGTCGACTTTGCGCCGGCGGAGGCCGCCGCAGCCGAAGAGGCCGACCCCATCGCCGAGGCGGTGGTCGGCTTGCCGTCGAAGCTCGACGTGTCATGCCCGGGCGACGATTTTCCTGCCTGACCCGTCTGGGATGCTGCAAGCCCGCTGGCTGCCGTGGCGCCGGCACCTGTCCTTGCATCTTGCGACTTCGGGGCGTCCCTTTTCACATCTGTCGCCGAAGCCGCACCGAGCCCGCTCGCAGCGCTTTTGTCGACACTGCCGCGCTTGGCATCCTCCGGCTTGCCGGGGTTCTCGCCCTTCGGCGCCGCGCTGCGGTCATCCGAGGAAGGGGGCGTCTGCGGAGCGGTTGCGGAAACCTCGTCCTTGCCGTCGCTTCCCTCTTCGGCGCGGGTCACGTTTTCCGCCTCGAGATCGATGGTGACCGGCTTGGACTTTTTAGAATGGCGCGGCGTGGTCGGCTTGGTCATGAAATCTCCAGGTAGGCGAGCGTCTCGCGAATTGGGAACATGGCCCTTAAATCAGCGCAGTGAACCCAAGGTTTCAAGGAGGGCCGCCTCGTTGGGAGCCTCGGCAATTCGTATGCCATCGCCGAGCGATCGGGGACACGCTGCGGCAACATCTGCCGAAAGACAGCTGACGATCGTGCCACCTGCCGGAGAGTCAAGGGTTTGCGCGGCGACAAGCTCGAAAAAGCGGCGCGCCGCCTTTGGCGAATAGAGCAGGACGGCGTCAGGGAGTGGCGTGATTTTAACCGAAAGCACAAAGTCAGTCGTATAACTTATTTCTTCCATCCGGTACACGCACAGGGCCTCGACGGGAATGCCGGCCTTCGCCAGTCCCTCCTCGAGGTCCCGGCGGCGATCGTCGGTCGTGAGGTAGAGAACAGGTGCGCCTTCCGGTGCTGCGAGCACGCCGGAGGCTGCTTCCCCGGCGATCAGTTCCGCGAGGTCACGGCCGGAACCGGAACCGGCGCGGACAGTCTCGTAGCCGGCCCCGCGCGCCGCTTGAGCGGTGGCCGCACCGACCGTATAGACCGGTCGACCGGCGGCGGCGAAACGGTTCCCGACGGCCTTCACCGCATTGGCGGATGTGAAGACCAGCGCCGGCCAGGGCCGCCCCGTGAATCCGGGCTCCGGTTCGAGAAGCCTGGTTTCATACAGCGGCAGGAGCACCGGCTCGTGACCGAGCGCCACCAGCCGTTCTGCGGTGCGATACGCCGCGGGCTCCGGGCGGGTTACGAGCACCCGCATTGCTTCAGACCCAGCTTTCGAAGAAACCGGCGCCGGCACGGGCGCGGACGTCCTCGCCGGCCTTGTGACCGATGGTGACCGCATCCTCTGCCATGCCGTCGAGGCGGACCTCGTGCACGGTCACGCCGTCCGGTGTCAGCACCATGCCGTGGAAGCTCAGCGCTGCACCACCGATCTTCGCATGGGCGGCGATCGGCGTCCGGCAGGATCCGTCGAGAACCGCGAGAAATGCGCGCTCGCAGGCAAGGGCCGTGGCTGAAGCGGCATGGTTGATCGGCTCGAGGAAGTCGCGGATGCGCCTGTCATCGAGCCGCGTTTCGATGCAGATGATGCCCTGCCCCGGCGCGGGGGGAAAATCCTCCGGGTCGATCACCGCGGTGGCGATCTCCGGCCGGCCCAGTCGCCGCAGGCCCGCATAGGCGAGAAGCGTCGCATCCGCCTGCCCTTCGGATAGTTTGCGCAGCCGGGTTTCCACCTGGCCGCGGAAGCCGACCACGGTGATGTCCGGACGAAGCCGCTTGACCAGCGCCTGCCGCCGCAGCGACGACGTGCCGACAACTGCATTGTCGGGCAGTTCGGCAAGCGTCGGGGCCGCCTTGCCGATGAAGGCGTCGCGCACGTCTTCCCGTTCGAGGGCGGCCACGATGCCCAGGCCGTCCGGCAGGCCGGTCGCCATGTCCTTGGAGGAATGGACCGCGAAATCCAGCCGGCCGTCCGCCAGCTGCTCTTCCAGCTCGAAGGTGAAAAGTCCCTTGCCGCCGATTTCCGAGAGCGACCTGTCGATGATCCGGTCGCCCTGGGTCGACAGTACCACGATCTCGAAATCCTCCTCGGCCAGGCCGTGCGCCTTCATCAGAAGATCGCGCGTTTCATGGGCCTGGGCCAGCGCCAGCGGACTGCCCCTCGTGCCGATCCGGTAAGGTTTCATTTGCATGCTATCCTGTCGGTTGCTACCTGCAGGAGACGTAAAGCGCTTGGCGATCCGGCGCAACTCCGTGGAGCGGACAGAAGAAGATGACGCACCCCGAAACCTCCATTCGCGGGCCCGAAACCACCATCCTCGGAATTGAGACGAGCTGCGACGAAACCGCCGCCTCGGTGGTTCTACGCCGCCCGGACGGAACGGGCGACATTCTCTCCAGTGTCGTCTTCAGCCAGCTGGAGGAACACGCGGCCTATGGTGGCGTGGTGCCGGAAATTGCCGCCCGCGCCCATGTTTCCGTGCTTGATTCGCTGGTTGCGGCCGCGCTGTCGGACGCCGGCAGGACGCTCGATGACATGGACGCCATCGCGGCCACGTCAGGGCCGGGCCTGATCGGCGGACTGATGGTCGGGCTGATGACCGCAAAGGCCCTCGCGCAGGTCACCGGCAAGCCGCTTTATGCGGTCAATCATCTCGAAGGCCACGCGCTCACCGCCCGCCTCACCGACAATCTCGACTTTCCCTATCTGTTGCTTCTCGTCTCCGGCGGCCATACGCAGATCGCACTGGTCAGGGGGGTCGACGAATACGAGCGCTGGGGCACCACCATCGACGACGCCCTGGGCGAGGCCTTCGACAAGACAGCCAAGCTTCTTGGCCTGCCCTATCCCGGCGGCCCGGCCGTCGAAAAGGCGGCCGGCGGCGGCGACCCCAAACGCTTCCGCCTGCCGGTCCCGCTCAAGGGCACGCCGGATCCCGACTTCTCCTTTTCCGGCCTGAAGACGGCCGTCCGCCAGCTCGCCGAAGCCCAGGCGCCGGTGTCCGACCAGACGATTTGCGATATCTGCGCGAGCTTTCAGCGCGCGGTCTGCCTGAGCCTGGCCGACCGGCTCGATATCGCCTTCTCCCGTTTCTCGGAACGGTTTCCCGCAACAGCCGACAGGGCACTGGTCATTGCCGGCGGCGTGGCCGCCAACAAGGCCTTGCGCAGCACCTTGGCCGAGGCTGCGGAGAAACACGGGTTCCGCCTCGTGGCACCACCCCTGGAACTCTGCACCGACAATGCGGCAATGATCGCCTGGGCTGCAGCCGAACGGCGTGCCGCCGGTATCGAAGGCGATCCGCTCGACACGGCACCGCGCTCGCGCTGGCCGCTCGACCGACAGGCGGAAACTGTGGTGGGCTCCGGCAAGCGCGGCGCGAAAGTATGACGATGACGGACAGAACCAACTCGATCGGAATCATCGGCGCCGGCGCCTTCGGCACCGCGCTCGGCTGCGTGCTGGCGGACCGGAACGCACCCGTCACCCTGTACGGCCGCGATCCCGGGCTGATGGCAGAGATGGCGGCACGCCGCACCAATCCGCGGCTGCCCTCCGTGACCCTGCCGGATGGCCTCGTGCCCTCGGCCGATGACAGCACGATCCATACGCACGGCACGGTGCTTTTTGCCGTTCCCTCCGCCGCGCAGGCCGAAACCGCGACCAGGCTCGCCCCGCATCTGGCGTCTGCGGCAGCCATCGTGATGTGCGCCAAGGGGCTCGACCGCGAGACCGGCCACACGATCACCGATGCGCTTGCCGATCGCCTGCCCGGTCATGTCATCTCGGTCCTCTCCGGTCCCGGCTTTGCCGCCGACATCGCCTCCGGCCTGCCGACGGCCATGACCCTGGCGGCCAGCGGCCAGACCGACGCGGACCGCATAGCAGCCACGCTCTCGCGAAAGGCATTCCGGCTCTATGCCAGCGACGACATGACAGGCGTGCAGCTCGGCGGCGCGCTCAAGAACGTCCTGGCGATTGCCGCGGGCATCGTGATCGGTGCCGGCCTGGGGGAAAGCGCGCGGGCAGCGCTGATTGCCCGGGGTCTGGCCGAACTCACCCGCTTTGTCGTCGCGAACGGCGGCCGGCCGGAAACCGCAGCCGGGCTTTCCGGTCTCGGCGATCTGGTGCTCACAGCCACCAGCGCGCAATCGCGCAACTACCGCTTCGGCCTGGCCGTCGGCGGTGGCCAGTCTCCCTCCGAACTTTCCGGCGAAGGCCAGCCGCTTGTCGAAGGCGCCAATGCGGCGGTCACGGCGGCGAAGGCGGCGGCGGCGCTGCATGTGCCGATGCCGGTCACGGAAGCGGTAGCGGCGGTGGTGACCGGAAAGGAAGATGTGGCGACCGTCGTCGACCGCCTGCTGTCGCGCCCCTTGCGCTCCGAAACCGCTTGAGTCTAAACCGCCTCGTCGATTGCCAAAAGAAACTGGAGTTCCCCATGGCCTACTGGCTGTTCAAATCCGAACCTTTCAAATGGTCCTGGGACATGCAGAAGGCCAGAGGCGAAAAAGGCGAGCAGTGGGACGGTGTGCGCAATTACCAGGCGCGCAACAACATGCGGGCCATGAAACTCGGCGACAAGGGCTTCTTCTACCACTCCAACGAGGGGCTGGAGGTCGTCGGCATCGTCGAGGTCTGCAAGCTCGCCCATCCCGACAGCACCACCGATGACGAGCGCTGGGAGTGCGTCGACATCAAGGCGGTGACCGACATGCCGAAGCCAGTCACGCTCAAGGACGTCAAGGCCAACCCGAAGCTCGAAAACATGTCGCTCGTTACCTCCATGCGGCTCTCGGTGCAGCCGGTGACCGAGGACGAGTATCTCGAAGTCTGCCGCATGGGTGGCCTCGACAACCCGCCGCGCTCCGGCGCGTGACACCGGTCCGGGTCTGTCGGAGATGAAGACCGCGCCGGCCGATTTCATCCGCATGAACACGTCGATCTCGGCGCCACCGCATGTGCCGGAGATTTACCTTCATCTCGCCGACGAAGCCCATGACCTCTGGCACAGGACCGAGGAGGAACTGGGCGAGATAGGACTGCCGCCGCCCTTCTGGGCCTTTGCCTGGGCGGGTGGTCAGGGGCTCGCGCGCCATATTCTCGCTCACCCGGATCTTGTGAGCGGCAAGTCGGTCCTGGACTTCGCATGCGGTTCCGGCCTCGTCGCCATCGCCGCGGCGAAGGCCGGCGCGAAACACGTCGAGGCGGTCGACATCGATCCCTGGGCGATCGCGGCGACCGGGCTGAATGCCGCCGTCAACGAGGTCGGCGGCACGATCTCGGTCTCCGGCCGCAACGTCGTCGGCACCGAAGGTTCCTGGGATGTCGTGCTTGCCGGCGACGTCTTCTACGATGCGGAGATGACCGGCATGATCGCGCCCTGGTTCGAAAGCCTGGCCCGCAATGGCACCCGCGTTCTCGTCGGTGATCCCGGCCGCGCCTACCGCCCGAAGACCGGCTTTATCGAGCGGGCGGTCTATTCGGTCCCCGTGACCCGGGTGCTGGAGGACAGCGAGGTCAAGCGCACCGCCGTGCTCGAATGTGTTCCCGACTGAGCGTCTTCAACCCCGGCTGACCCGAAACACCGTACCCTTGCGCAGATACGGCAGCAGCCGGATCATGTCGCGGCGCTCGAGCGCGATACAGCCTTCCGTCGGCTGATATCCGGGCCGCGCCACATGCAGGAAGATGGCGCTGCCCCTGCCGCGACGCCGCGAGCGGATGTTCCAGTCCAGCACCAGCACGAAATCATAGAGCCGGTCCGACCGCAGAAGCGTCTCGTGGCTTGCGGGGAAAGGCAACCGGACCGGCCGGTTATAGGCGGCGTGGGCGGGGGCGTCGCACCAGCCATCCGCCTTGCCGACACGGCGCAGCGGGACGGCGGAGGGCGCATGGGTGAGGCTGCCGCCTCTCCGGAACCCCGCGACGACCTCCAGATCGCCGAGCGGCGTGGCGCCATCGCCTTCCCGTTTGAAGGCGCTGATCGCACCGCGCCCGAGTGCGGCATCGATGGTCATGGTGCCGAATCGCAGATGCGCCCGCCGCGGATCAAGCGGCGAAGGCCGAACCGAGATCACGGGCCGTATCGTTGATTTCACGGGCAATTCTGACGCGCCATTCACGGGCTTGTGCCTTGCATGTTATCCACCGTCCGTATTTAGCACTTTGCGCCTGCCCCGAAACTGCCTAATCATGGGGCTATCCGGCGCATCCCGCGAATTTCTGTCTGGAGGACTGCATGACAGCGCGCACCATCCTGATTGTTGATGATGACGACGATCTTCGGGAAACGCTCGTCGAGCAATTGTCGCTCTATGAAGAGTTCTCCATCCTCGAGGAATCGAGTGCCGCCAAGGGCATCCAGACCGCGCGGAACAACCAGATCGACATCCTGATCATGGATGTGGGCCTTCCCGACATGGACGGTCGCGAGACGGTGAAGCTGTTGCGCAAGGGCGGCTTCAAGGCGCCGATCATCATGCTGACCGGCCATGACACCGATTCCGATACCATTCTCGGCCTCGAGGCCGGCGCCAACGACTACGTCACCAAGCCGTTTCGCTTTGCCGTGCTGCTTGCGCGCATCCGCGCGCAGTTGCGCCAGCATGAGCAGAGCGAGGATGCCACCTTCACCGTCGGCCCCTACACCTTCAAGCCGAGCCAGAAACTGCTTCTCGACGAGAAGGGTGGCAAGATACGCCTGACCGAGAAGGAAACGGCCATCATCCGCTATCTCTATCGCGCCGACCAGAAGGTCGTGACCCGCGATACGCTCCTGGAGGAGGTCTGGGGCTACAATTCGGGCGTCACCACCCACACGCTTGAAACTCACGTCTACCGGCTGCGCCAGAAGATCGAATCCGATCCCGCCAACGCGGAAATTCTTGTCACCGAAAGCGGGGGCTATAAAATAGTCCCGTAAATAGATATATGCGGCGATCGTGAAATAATAAAAATACGACCACGGAGAAAATCGCTTGGCATTGCTGGATGACATGGCCCTGCTCTCGCAGGTCGAGCTTTTGCGTTCAATTGGCGATGAAAAGCTGCGCCTGATCGCCTTCGGCGCAGAACGTCGGCGGTTCCAGTCCGGTCAGGTCCTCTTTCGCGAGGATGCGCCTGCCGATGCGGCCTTCGTGATTGCCGAAGGCACTGTCTCTCTCAGCCAGAAGACCCGTGACGGCACCGACCGCGCGCTCGTGGATGTCGGTCCGGGTACGCTGCTCGGCGAACTGGCGCTGATCTCGCCGATCAGGCGCTCGATGACCGCAACCGCCGAAAGCGATGTCGAAGTCATGCGGATCAACCGTCCGCTGTTTCATCGCATGCTCGAGGAATATCCCGAGATTGCCGATATCGTGCGCGAACGCATTACCGAGAACCTCAATCAGCTGAGCCGGAATCTCAAGGAAATGGCGCCGCGCTTCGAAGACGACGGCGACGACGACGCCAAATAGGCCTCAGAGCTGCGCGGCGATGGCAGCCTTGTCGATAATCGACCGGACGTCGTAAATCCGCCCATCGCGATATTCGTAGAAGACATTCTCGTCGAACCGGACACGCCGGCCGTCGACGGCCAGGTCGAAGAGACTGCCCACGGGCGTGCAGTCGAAGCACAGCCGGCTGGCCACATGGGGCGGCTCGCAGACGAGAAGCGCGATATTGAACGACAGGTCCGGGATCGCCCGGAAGTCGCCTTCCAGCATCGCGCGATACCCATTTAGCCCGACACGGACGCCATTGTGATGAGCATCCTCATGGACGAACAGGCCGAGATTGTCCCAGTCCTGCCGGTTCAGGCAATCGATATAGCCGCGATAGGCTGCGGCGAGCATCTGCCGGTCCATATCCCTTCTCCCTATTGCGCGGTCCGCAACTGGAAGGCGGCCGTCACCGGAACATGGTCCGATGGCCGCTCCCAGCCGCGCGCAGCACCCAGCACCTCGATCGAGGCGAGCGCCGGCGCGAGATCGGCGGACGACCAGATATGGTCGAGACGGCGGCCGCGATTGGCTGCCTTCCAGTCTTTCGCGCGGTAGCTCCACCAGGTGTAGATCTTTTCCGATGGCGGAATGAACTCGCGCATCAGATCGACCCAGGCGCCGGACGACTGGATGTCGAGAAGCGTCTCGGTCTCGATCGGCGTATGGCTGACGACCTTGAGAAGCTGCTTGTGCGACCAGACATCCGTCTCGAGCGGCGCGATATTGAGATCGCCGACAAGAATGGTCGACACACCGGCATGTCGCTCCGCCTCGGCGTGGAGCAGGCGCATCTCGTCGAGGAATTTCAGCTTGTGCGCGAATTTCGGATTGATCTCGGGATCCGGCTCGTCGCCCCCTGCCGGGACATAGAAATTGTGAACCCGGATCCTGCGGCCCTTTTCCGGCTCCACGATCGCCGAGACATGGCGGCTGTCACCCATGTTGCAGTAGTCGCGGCGGTCGATCATCGAAAGCGGCAGTTTCGAGAGGATTGCGACGCCGTGATAGCCCTTCTGGCCGTGGATGGCGGCATGCTCGTAGCCGGCTTTCCGGAAGGCGGCCATCGGGAAGGAATCGTTTTCGCATTTGGTCTCCTGCAGGCAGAGCACATCCGGCCCTTTCGCCTTCAGGAAATCCTGCACCAGCGGCATGCGCAGGCGGACGGAATTGATGTTCCAGGTGGTCAGTGAAAACGACATGAAAAAGCCCCCGACGAGAGGGGGCCTTTTTGCTTGATAGGCGGTCCCGGTTCAAGCCCGCCCTTGAAAACTAATTGCGCATCGTGCCGCCCGGCCGGGCCTCGTTGTAAGGGATCGTGAAAGCCGAGTTGTCGAAGTTCACGCCGGTCTGCACATTGTAGATCATCACGGACGTATCCTTGCCCTGGGCATCGCGGATCGTCCATTGCTTGAGCTCGTAGCTCTTCGGGTCGAACATCATCGAGATGGTGGAATTGCCGAAGACGCTCTTGTCACCCAGCACGATGGTGATCAGGTCCGGGTCTTCCTTCACATCCTTGACCATCTGCTGGCTGAGGTCGATCTGGTTGGACAGAAGCAGCTTCAACGGCGTCGAGGAGAGCGGATACATCTCCCAGGTCTTGAGCTTTTCGTTTCTCACCGCCACCGACTTGCCGTCCGAGATCACGTAGATCGACGCGGGCGCCTCGTAGTTGAAGCGCAGCTTGCCGGGGCGGCTGAGGAAGAATTTTCCGCCGGTCTGCTCGCCCTTCGGCCCGAACTGAACGAACTCGCCGGCCATCGACTTGACCGAGGAAAAGTGGTTGGCGATCCGCTGGGCGGCAGCGGAGTTCTGCGCGTCGGCCGGAACCGACGAGAACGGAACAAGCATGAGCGACGCAGCGGCGCCGAGCATGAAGCCGCGGCGGTTTGCCGAAGTCAGGCGTGAAAAAGTCGGTTTCATCTCGGCATTCTCCTTTTCACCCCTCCCTGCCGGGCAAGTGAGGCGTAAGTTTGGCCCGGCGGGCAGCTGTCCGTCGGGCTCTGTGCGTGCCGGCGCAAGGGCGCGCTAGCGCGGATCGATGTCGGATTCGGTCGGAACCAGGATCTCGCGTTTGCCGGCATGGTTGGCGGGGCCGATGACACCCTCCTCTTCCATCCGCTCGATCAGCGAAGCCGCACGGTTGTAACCGATGCCGAGTCTTCGCTGGATATAGGACGTCGATGCCTTTCCGTCACGTAGCACGACCGCGACAGCCTGATCATAGGGGTCGTCGGAGTCTTCGAAACTGGTCGCACCGTCGCCGCCGCCGCCCGGGCCGCCTTCCTCGTCGTCATCCTCGGTGATGGCGTCGAGATATTCCGGCACGCCCTGGGTCTTGAGGTAGTTGACGACGTCCTCGACCTCCTTGTCGGACACGAAGGGGCCGTGAACACGCTGGATACGGCCGCCGCCCGGCATGTAGAGCATGTCGCCCATGCCGAGAAGCTGCTCCGCGCCCTGCTCGCCGAGGATCGTGCGGCTGTCGATCTTCGATGTCACCTGGAAGGAGATGCGGGTCGGGAAGTTGGCCTTGATGGTACCGGTGATGACGTCGACCGAGGGACGCTGGGTCGCCATGATGACGTGGATGCCGGCGGCGCGCGCCATCTGTGCGAGACGCTGGACCGCGCCCTCGATATCCTTGCCTGCCACCATCATCAGGTCGGCCATCTCGTCGATGATGACGACGATGTAGGGCATCGGCTCGAGATCGAATTCCTCGGTCTCGTAGATCGCCTCGCCGGTTTCGCGGTCGAAGCCGGTCTGCACCGTGCGGGTGATCTGCTCGCCCTTGGCGAGCGCCTGCTCGACGCGGTTGTTGAACCCGTCGATGTTGCGCACGCCGATCTTCGACATCTTCTTGTAGCGCTCTTCCATCTCGCGGACGGTCCATTTGAGCGCCACGACCGCCTTCTTCGGGTCGGTCACGACCGGCGAAAGCAGGTGCGGAATGCCGTCATACACGGAGAGTTCGAGCATTTTCGGGTCGATCATGATCAGCCGGCACTTCGACGGATCGAGGCGATAGAGGATCGACAGGATCATGGTGTTGATGGCGACCGACTTACCCGAACCGGTGGTGCCGGCCACGAGCAGGTGGGGCATTTTGGCGAGATCGGCGATCACCGCCTCGCCACCGATCGTCTTGCCGAGCGTCAGTGCGAGCTTGGCCTTGGACGCCTCGAAATCGCGGCTGGCGACCAGTTCGCGCAGATAAACGGTTTCGCGCTTCTCGTTCGGCAGTTCGATACCGATGGCGTTGCGCCCCGGCACCACGGCCACACGCGCGGCGATGGCGCTCATTGAGCGGGCGATGTCGTCGGCAAGGCCGATAACGCGGGAGGACTTGATACCGGGGGCCGGCTCGAGCTCGTAGAGGGTGACGACCGGGCCTGGACGGACATGGATGATCTCGCCCTTGACGCCGAAATCCTCGAGCACGCCTTCGAGCATGCGCGCATTCTGTTCGAGCGCTTCGGGCGACAAGGTATGATCGCGGGCCACGCTCTTGGCTTCGTTCAGGAGATGCATGGACGGCAGCGTGAAGTCGCTGTCCTCGATGAAGGATGTCTGCGCCTCGCGCTGGACGCGCGAACCCGGTCGCACACGCTCGGCCTGGGCCACCACCCGTGGAGCTGCCGGGGCGACCGGCGCATGGGTCTGCGGCTGGACGGCAGCCGGCGGCTGATGGATGCGGGTCTGGCGGGCGGGTGCGGGTTCCGGATCGAAATCGGCCGACAGCACACCTTCGGGCAGCGGACCGTCATCCTCCATGTCGAAAGGCGGCTCGTCGTCTTCGGGTACGATCCCGGTATCGAAGCCGGGCTCGCGGCGCTCGACCGGAGCGCGGCGGCTGACGGCGACCGGTTCCGCCCAGCGATCGGCATTGTCGACCGGCGAGATGAAGCCGTCTTCGTTGAGATCGAGCGGATCTTCCGGACGGGAGTGACGGCGGGCAAGGAGGCCGAGACCGGTCATGCGGCGCAGACGGGCGCGGGTGGTGTACCAGGCATGTGTCAAGGCACCGAGCGCCAGGAAGCCGCCATCTTCCTCGTATTCGTCTTCCTCGTCCGTATCTTCAGCCGTTGCGGGCGCCGGATAGTGACGGCCGATCAGCCCCGAACCAAACAGGAAGCACCAGCCCGCCGGGACCACCAGCAGCAAGCCGAGGATCACGGCGAAAAGGCCGGAAGGAAAGCCGCCGGTAAATGCGGCCGGCAACTTCAGTGCCATGTCTCCGAGCACCCCGCCAAGCCCGTTGGGCAGCGGCCAGGCTTCACTGACAGGCATCAGACCGAAGAAGGCGGAGGACAGCCAGGCTGCCCCGAACCATGCAGCCGCTCGCTTGGGCATCTGGTCCACGGGACGGTTGCGCACCAGGCCGATACCCCAGAACAGCGCCGGCACCAGGCCGAGAATGCCGCCGAGGCCGAAGAACTGCATGATGAGGTCGGAGAAGCTCGCACCGGCATGGCCGAGCACGTTGCTCGGGACCGCGCCGTTGGCATTCGAGAAACTCGGATCGTTGACGTTCCAGGTCGACAGGGCCACCGCCGCCAGCGCCAGCGCGATGAAGATCGCCAGTCCGCCGAGATAACGCAGCTGCCGCCGGACCAGCGCGGTCAGATAGTCGTCGCGTCTGCGGGAATCGGAAGCGTAAGCTGAGGAACCTGGCTGCATGATCGGGCGCCCTTTCGGCCGAACTCGTACTGTCTCGTCTTTTGGGGCGGAGCCGCGCACGGATTCCGCCTTTCTGGCGTGAGACTAACGCGCCCCCGGTTAATTAGGCATTAACCATGGGCCCGCGCGCGGGCAGGTTCTCGCCCATGCCGCAAACAATAAAAAAGCGGCCCGGTTGCCCGGGCCGCCTGTCGGTTGAGAAGGCCTTCACTCTCAGGAGTGATAGGCGCTTTCCCCGTGGGAGGCGAGGTCGAGGCCCTCCCGCTCGTCTTCTTCCGCGGCCCGGATGCCGACGATGATCTTCGTGATGTAGAGGATCACGAAAGAGCCGATGCCCGACCAGACGATGGTGAGAAGCACGGCCTTGATCTGGATCCAGACCTGCGAGGCCATGACGAAATCCTCGCCGCCGGTGCCGCCGAGCGACGGAGCGAGCAGGATGCCGGTTCCGACGGCGCCGACGATCCCGCCCACGCCATGGACGCCGAAGACGTCGAGACTGTCGTCATAGCCGAACCTGGACTTCACCGTGGAGACGAAGAAGTAGCAGATCGGCGAAACGGCAAGACCCAGGAACAACGCCCCGATCGGGCCGGAGGTGCCGCAGGCCGGCGTCACGGCCACCAGGCCCGCGACCATGCCGGAGGCGGCACCCAGACCCGAGGCCTTGCCGCGGATCATCCCTTCGACGATCGACCAGGAGACGACGGCGGCGGCGGTGGCGATGAAGGTGTTCATCATCGCCAGCGTCGCATTGGCCGTCGCTTCCAGGTTGGAGCCGGCATTGAAGCCGAACCAGCCGACCCAGAGCATGGCGGCGCCGACCATGGTCAGCGTCATCGAGTGCGGTGCCATGTTGTCACGGCCGTAACCGATTCGCTTGCCCAGAAGGATGGCCCATACGAGGCCGGCGATACCGGCATTGATGTGCACCACCGTGCCGCCGGCAAAGTCGATCGCGCCCCAGTTGAAGATCAGGCCGGCACCGTCCCACACCATGTGCGCGATCGGGAAATAGACGAAGGTGACCCAAAGAACGGTGAAGAGGACGACACCGGTGAACTTGGCCCGCTCCGCAAAGGCGCCGACGATGAGCGCGGGCGTGATCGCCGCGAACGTCATCTGGAAGCAGATGAAGACATATTCCGGCAGGACGACGCCGTCGGTGAAGGTCGCGACCGTCGAATCCATGTTCACCCCGGAAAGGAACACTTTTCCGATCCCGCCCCAATAGGGTGACGTCGAGCCGCCGAAGGCGAAGGAATAGCCCCACAGAACCCAGATGATCATCACCACCGAGGCAACCAGCGTGCATTGCATGAGAACCGACAGCATGTTCTTGGCGCGCACCAGGCCGCCGTAAAACAGCGCGAGGCCCGGGATGATCATGAACAGCACGAGCAGTGTGGAAACCATCATCCAGGCGGTGTCGCCCTTGTCGACCACGGAAGCGGCTGCCTCCGCGGCATCCTGCGCGAAGGCGGCAATCGGGGTGAGTGCGGCGACGGCGAGAGCTGCAGCCCCCGCCCAGGGCCGCGAATGGAATTTATCGGACATGTGTGTATTCCCCTTGGTCACAATGCCTCGGCGTCGGTCTCGCCGGTGCGGATGCGCTGTGCGCGCTCGATGGATGAAACGAAGATCTTGCCGTCGCCGATCTGGCCGGTCTGGGCCGCGCCCGAGACCGCTTCGATGACACTGTCGACGGAGGCCGCGGAAACGGCGATCTCGATCTTCAGTTTCGGCAGGAAGCTGACGGAGTATTCGGTGCCGCGATAGATCTCGGTATGGCCCTTCTGGCGGCCGTAGCCCTTGACCTCGGTCACGGTCAGGCCCTGGATTCCGACGGCGGTCAGCGCCTCGCGGACTTCGTCGAGCTTGAACGGTTTGATGATTGCCGTCACGAGTTTCATGATGGAAGCGTCCTCCTGTTGGCAGCCATTTGCCGCCCGCCTAGTCGGCGAAATGCCGGCTCGCACATCCACTGCTATCAAGAGCCGTGCCAAGTTCGCCCGCAGCCCCATCAACCCGTGCGAAACGGGCCGAAGGCGCTGTTTCTGCGCGATACGGCGGGAGAACCGCATAATATTTGATCGACTTGCTGCGCCACATGCCCGTTAATTGAGCAGCCTGCACAATCGCGAGTCGTGCCACCCGGGCATGGCCTTCCGCCGGCATGGAAGGACAGGGCGGTGGAAATCGGACAAAGAAAAGGGCCCGGCCGCCGCGACCAGGCCCTTTCCCTGCCCTGGGAGCGGGCCGCCTCGAAAGGCGGCCCGTATGTTTGGCGGTCCGGCGACTACTGGGAGAACTCCGGATAGGCCTCGACGCCGACTTCAGCCTTGTCGAGACCGATCATTTCATCCTCGAGCGAGACCCGCATGCCGACGGTGGCCTTCAGGATCGCCCAGACGACGAAGGAGCAGACCAGGGTGAAGACGCCATAGGCGATCACGCCGATGAACTGCGTGACGAAGGAAGCGTCGGCATTGGTCCATGCCACGATGATGGTGCCCCAGATACCCGCAAAGAGGTGGACCGGGATTGCGCCGACCACGTCGTCAATCTTCAGCTTGTCGAGAAGCGGAACGGTGAAGACCACGATCGCCGCGCCGATGGCGCCGATCACGATGGCCTGCCAGATGGCCGGAGCCAGCGGTTCCGCGGTGATCGAGACCAGGCCGGCAAGCGCGCCGTTGAGAACCATGGTCACGTCGACCTTCTTGTACATGATGGCAAGCAGGATCATCGCGGTCACGACGCCGCCGGCAGCAGCCATGTTGGTGTTGACGAAGATGCGCGACACGTCGGAGACGTCACTAATGGTGCCCATGGCGAGCTGCGATGCACCGTTGAAGCCGAACCAGCCGAGCCACAGGATGAACGTGCCGAGAGTTGCGAGCGGGATCGACGAACCCGGCATCGGATGAACCTTGCCGTCGACATACTTGCCCGAGCGAGCGCCGAGAAGAATGGCACCGGCGAGCGCGGCCCAGCCGCCGACCGAGTGAACGAGCGTCGAACCGGCGAAGTCGGAGAAGCCCATTTCGGAAAGCCAGCCGCCGCCCCACTGCCAGGAACCGGCGATCGGGTAGATGAAGCCGGTCAGAACGACCACGAAGAGCATGAACGGCAGGAGCTTGATACGCTCGGCGAGCGTGCCGGAGACGATCGAGGCAGCGGTTGCCACGAAGACCATCTGGAAGAACCAGTCGGACGCCGTCGAGTAACCGGTGTCGAGGGCGGCGCCGCCGACTTCATCGAGCGGATAGCCCAGCGAGAAGGTGCCGATATAGCCGCCATCGACATTGCCGTACATCAGGTTGTAGCCGATGAGCCAGTACATGATGCCGGCCACGGCGAAGAGGGCGATGTTCTTGAGCGACTGCATCGAGACGTTCTTCGAACGCACGAGGCCCGCTTCGAGCATGGCGAAGCCCGCTGCCATCCACATGACGAGGAAACCGCCGATGAGGAAGAGGAGCGTGTTGAAGATATAGGCCACTTCCGGGGAAACGGCCGCCGGCGCGGCTGCAGCTTCGGGAGCTGCGTCCTGGGCAAGCGCCGGTAGCGAAAGGGCGGCGACGCTGACGAGCGTCAGGGCGCCGCGGAGAAGGTGTTTCTTGGTTGTCATGTAACGATTCCCCGTGATCACAACGCGTCGGCGTCGGTTTCGCCAGTGCGGATACGCATGGCCTGGTCGATGGAGTAGACAAAGATCTTGCCGTCGCCGATCTGGCCGGTCTTGGCGGCCGATGCGACCGCATCAATGACCGATTCCACCGCCGAGCTGGCGACTGCGATTTCGATTTTGAGTTTCGGCAGGAAGCTCACCGCATATTCGGTGCCGCGATAGATTTCAGTGTGCCCCTTCTGCCGCCCGTAGCCTTTGACTTCCGTGACGGTAAGGCCCTGGATGCCGATCGCCGTGAGGGCTTCGCGCACCTCATCGAGCTTGAACGGCTTGATAATGGCCATCACAATTTTCATCTGGTTTCCCATCCTTTTTTAGCTGCGGCCGTGCCGCCTCTCCTGACAGGATCGCGCACAGCCGCACACTCCTGCCTGCCCTTCTCAAACAAGAGCCGTGCCAGTTGAGCGGAATGGGGGGATTCAGCGTTTTTTGCCGGAAATAAGCCGCAATTCAGCCGTTTGCGCTGCAATAGTGTGCAGTGCAGCGCATTTCTTTGCACAATTTTTGTGCATAAATTATCGGCGAATTTACCCCTGCCCGGGAAATGGGCAGGTCAGTTTTTCATCCGGATCAGGCCTTCCTGCGCGACAGAGGCGATCAGCCTTCCGTCGCGGGAATAGAGACTGCCGCGCGAAAAGCCGCGGGCACCCGATGTCGATGGCGAATCCATCGTGTAGAGCAGCCAGTCGGAGAAATCGAAGCGGCGATGGAACCACATCGCATGATCGAGACTGGCCGCCTGGATGTCCCTGCTGAAGACGCTGCGCCCGTGAAAGAACAGCGACGTATCGAGAAGCAGCATGTCGGAAAGATAGGCCAGCACCGAGGCCTGGACCACGCGATCGTCGGGAATTGGGCCGAGCGTTCTGACCCAGGCATGCTGGACCGGGGGCAGCGACTTGTCGGTGAAATAGTGCTCCATCATGATTGGCCGCACCTCGATCGGGCGCTCGGTGCGCCAGTATTTTATGATGTGCTCGGGAGCGCCCTCGAGAAAGGTCGAGCGGATCTCATCCGGACCGGGAAGATCTTCCGGCGCGGCCACCTCGGGCATCTTGTCCTGATATTCGAGCCCCTCCTCATCCGTCTGGAAGGACGCCTGCAGCGAGAAGATCGCCTTGCCATGCTGGATCGCCACCACCCAGCGCGTCGAAAAGCTCGATCCGTCGCGAATGCGCTCGACCTCGTAGATGATCGGCTGGGACGGATCGCCCGGCCGCATGAAATAGCCGTGCAGCGAGTGCACCCCCCGATCCGACCCGACCGTCCTTTGCGCCGCAACCAGCGCCTGGCCGATCACATGCCCGCCGAAAACCCGCTGCCAGCCCACCTGCGGGCTCTGGCCCCGGAACAGGTCCTCCTCGAGTTTTTCCAGATCGAGATATTCGACGAGACCGTCGGCGGAATTGAACCTGGTGCGCGACATTATCGCTCCATTGCAAATCTGTATCAGCGGCCCGCATTGGGATATACCAACCGGCAGCAATTGGACGAACCGGGCGCGCACCGTGGACGAAGCACCGGAAGAGCGCCATATCGACTGAATATACAGGGTCGACAGGGAAGGAAACATGATGACGACGGAAACCAGCGATCTCCTGATCTGCGGCGGCGGATATGTCGGCCTTGGCGTGGCGGTGGCCGTGAAGACGTCCGCACCCGATCTATCGGTCACCCTTATCGATGCCGCCCCGGAAGGCGTATGGAAGAAGGATCCGCGCTCGTCGGCCATCGCCGCTGCGGCGACGCGCATGCTGGCAACGCTCGGCGTTTGGGACGAGATCGTTCCTGAAGCCGAACCGATCCGCGACATGATCGTCACCGATTCACGCACCTCCGATCCCGTCCGTCCGACCTTCCTGACCTTCGGCGGCGACGTGAATCCCGGCGAGCCTTTCGCCCACATGATTCCGAATGTCGCCATGGTTGGGCCGTTGCGCGCAAAGGCGGAAGAGCTCGGCGTCAAGATCTGCCAGTCTGCCGTCGCCGACGGCCTCGAAATAGGTCCGGACAAGGGCATTGTGACCACCGCGGATGGCCGGACCTTCGCGGCGAAACTCGTTGTCGCCGCCGACGGCGTGCGCTCGAAACTCCGCGATCTCGCGGGCATCAAGCACACGCGGTGGGATTACGGCCAGTCCGGCATCGTGGCCACCGTCGCCCATGAGCGCCCGCATAACGGCCGCGCCGAGGAGCACTTCATGCCCTCGGGACCTTTCGCCATCCTGCCGCTCAGGAACAATCGCTCCTCGCTGGTATGGACCGAACGGACGGAAGATGCCGAGCGGATCGTCAACGGCGACGATCTGGTCTTCGAGGCCGAACTGGAACGACGGTTCGGCCATCACCTCGGCGCGCTGACCGTCGAAGGCGCCCGCAAGGCCTTTCCGCTGGGGCTCACGCTCGCCCATGATTTCGTCAAGCCGCGCTTCGCGCTTGCCGGCGACGCCGCCCACGGCATTCACCCGATCGCCGGCCAGGGCCTCAATCTGGGCTTCCGGGATGTCGCGGCACTTGCCGAAACCATCGTCGAGGCGGCACGTCTCGGTCTCGATATCGGCAGCTATTCTGTGCTCGAGCGCTACCAGGTCTGGCGCCGTTTCGACACCTTCCAGATGGGTGTGACCAGCGACGTGTTGACCCGCATGTTCTCCAACGACTTCACACCGCTGCGCATGGTTCGCGATTTCGGTCTCTCGGTCGTCGACCGTCTGCCGGGCCTGAAGACCTATTTCATCAAGCAGGCGGCAGGCCTTGCCAGCTCCGATGCGCCGAAGCTTCTGCGCGGCGAAGCCATCTGAGGAGTGTGCCGGTCAGCCCGGCTGATTGCCGGAAAAGGCGCGACCGAGCGTGGCGTCCATGCGCCGAAAGCTCTCGGCCAGGATGGTCATGTCGGAAAAGGCATGCGCCAGCGCGATGCCGCCCTGCCACTCGGCGATCAGGGAACGCGCGTGTGAAAGCGCCTGAGAGGGCCTCTGCCCCGACCGCCCGAATTCGCCGGCAAGAAACTCCATCAGCCGGGTGAAACTCTCGGCGGCGCGCGCCGAGGCGTCCGGCGCGCCGTCGCGGAAGTCGCGCACGGCGAGCGAAATCGGGCAGCCCCGTTCCATGCGGCTGCGGTTGGATTGCTGCAACCGGCGCAGAAGAAAGCGGCAGCGCTCCTCTGCCTCGGTGGAGACATTGGCGGCTTCCGCCACCAGCGCGCTGGTCTCGCTGAGAAAGATGTCGGCCACCGCCAGCGCGATGTCGGCTTTGGTCTTGTAGTAGTAGAACATGTTGCCTTGCGGCACGCCGGCCGCCCTGGCGATGTCGCCGATGGAGCTGCCGGCGAAGCTGCATCGCCAGAACAGATCGGCCGCCGCTGCGGCGATGGCCTCCCGTCGTTCATCACCCTTCTTGGCCATGCTGGTCCCGTCGCCCCGGAAAATTGGTCGTTCGACTGACTTATTATCTCATCAGGCGGGCGGAAGGCCAGATGCCGGGAAGACGCTTCACCCGGCGGAACCGGGCGCCTTGTCTTCCAGCTGGCGAGCCTCGGAGACGAGCATGATCGGAATGCCGTCGCGCACCGGAAAGGCGAGCCGCGCCTTTTCGGAAATCAGCTCGCCCTTCTCGGCGTCATAGGTCAGCGGCGCGTAGGTGAGCGGGCACACCAGCAGTTCGAGAAGCTTCGTGTCGGGATGTTCCTTGCGAACGCTGTCCATCTCACACCTTCACCTGGCGCTGCTTTGCGCTATTGCAGCCGCCAGCTCGTGTCCTCGTCGTTCTGCGCCAGCACCATTTCGGTGATGGCGATCAGCGTATCGGCGCGGGCCTTGATGTCGCGCGCCTCGAGCAGCGCCTGTTTCTCGGCCGGACCGTAGGGTGACATCATCGACAGCGAATTGACAAGGGTGGCGTTGCTGGCCTTCTCGACGCTCTTCCAGTCGACTTCCAGGTCGTTGGCGTCGAGATAGGCGCGGAAGCTCCGGAGCAGCTCGTCCCGGTCCACCTCCTCGCCCATATCGGTCCTCGCCAGATCCGCCATTTCAGGCTCGATCGAGCAGACCCGGTAGGCGCGCTCGGGGTCGAGAACCTCCTTGGTCACGCGAAACCGGCACACACCGCCAAGCGTCAGCACGTAGCGGCCATCGCCGGTCTCGCCATAGCCGAGAATGCGGCCCAGGCAGCCCACCGTGCAGAGATCCCTGACCGGGCGCTCCTCCGACTGGTCGTGCTCCAGCGACGGCTGGATCACCCCGATCAGCCTGGAGCCGGCGAGGCAGTCGTCGAACATGGAAATATAGCGCGGTTCGAAAATGTTGAGCGGCAGCTGGGCACCCGGCAGCAGCAATGCGCCGGACAGCGGAAAGACCGGGACTTCGCCCGGCAGATCCGACGCCGCATCATATTCGGTGTTTCCGACCTTGATCATTCCGTTTTCCGTTCCCTTTCACCCCTCAAGTGGAGCGTTGAGCCCAAAGCTCAAGGGGCGGAAATGCCGCGCTGCGAAGGCGGCTTACGAGAACAGCATCGACGAAAGCCGACGCCGCGCGGATGCGGTCACCGGATCGGCGGGGCCCCAGGCCTCGAAGAATTCGAGCAGCTGCTTGCGCGCGGCGTCGTCGTTCCAGCCACGATCGAGGCGCATCACGGCGAAGACCTGTTCGACGGCCTGCTCGCGCTCACCCCTTGCGGCAAGGATCTTGGCAAGCTGCAACCGGGCTTCGAAATCGCGTTCATCGGCCGCGATCCGCGCTTCCAGTTCCGCCGGGTTCCCGAGCGAGGCGACCTCACGGGCCAGTTCGAGCTTCTTGATGGCGGACGCCATCTCCGGCCTGGCGCGCATGTCCTCGGGGGCCTGGTCGATGAGCTGCTGGGCTTGGTCGAGCGCGTCGGCGGCAATCATCGCGGATGCGAGCCCGCCCATGGCTCCGGCATGGGACTGGTCGGCCTGCAGCACGGCGGAATAAAGCTGTGCGGCCTGTTCGATCTGACCTTCGGCGAGCGAGGCGTCGGCCTTCTCCATCGCCGCCGCGATGCGCGGATCCGGTCCCTGATCGGCCTGGCCGCCGAGCTTGGCGACGAAATTGCGAACTTCGCTTTCGGGCAGCGCCCCCATGAACCCGTCGACCGGACGGCCATCGACGAAGGCGACGACGGCTGGAATGGACTGCACGCCCATCTGGCCGGGAATGGCCGGATGGTCGTCGATGTTGAGCTTGACGAGCTTGACCTCACCGCCGGCCTCGTTGACCACCTTCTCGATGATCGGCGTCAGCTGCTTGCACGGACCGCACCAGGGCGCCCAGAAGTCGACGATCACCGGCTGCCGGCGCGAGGCCTCGATGACGTCGCGCGAGAAATCCGCGGTCGTCGTATCGCTGACGAGCGGACCCGCGCCCCCCTGCTGCGGCGCCACTGAGGGAGCGGCGGGAGCCGCCTGCTGGCCGCCGAAATTGACGGTGCCGGTCATCTGCGAGCCGGGAGCGGGGGCGAAGGGATTGTCGGAATTGGTCATATGTGTGGGATCCGTTTCGTTTCAGCCCAGATTGTAGCGGCAGGCGCCGGTTTCAAGAAGGAAATTCGAGGCCCGGCCTCACGAGGAAACCCTCACCACCAGCGGCTCGTGACCCGTATGGGCAAGAAAGCTCATCAGGTCGGCGCTCGAAACCGTGGTGGTGGCGTTGTTGCGCAAGGGATGGCCGTTGATCAGCGCACTTTCGGCCAGCGGCGCGTCGAGAACCACCTTCACCTTGCCGTCCGTATCGTTGAGGGCTGCAAACACCGTCACCGAACCCGGGATGACGCCGAGAAGATCCATCAGCGCGTCCGGCTTGCCGAATGACACCCGGCCCGACCCGCCTATCAGGGTGTGGATCTGCTTGAGATCGACATTTGCGTCTTCCTCGAGCGTGACGAGAAAATACTGCCCCTTCTTGTCCTTGAGAAAGAGGTTCTTGGTATGCGCGCCGGCGATCTCGTCGCGCAGCGATTGCGATTCGGCCACGGTGAAGACCGGCTCATGCCAATGCGTCCTGTGCGCGATTCCAAGCTGGTCGAGCACAGCGAAGAGATCCTCCGGCTCGCGCGGCTGGGCTTGTGGAATTTCGGTCGTGGTTTCGCTGGTCATCTGGCTCGAACTCCGAATGCGCGACCCGGCTCGAACCGGGCATGAAGGCCGCAATTGGCTGGTTGCCGGCCTTGTTAGCCGTCATGGCGACGCGTGGCAATGCGGGAGGATGCAACCGCCATGGTCCCGCCTCGCACGACCCGTGCCGACCGAAGCCGGAATTGCCTGCAACGAATTTGAAATTCCCTGTTGCATTCTCATCCGGCTTGCGCCATATAGCGCCCGTCCGGACGCCACTGGCGCCGGAACGACGGTCTCACCTACCTCGGAGATCGTTCGATGAGCGGGTGTAGCTCAGGGGTAGAGCACAACCTTGCCAAGGTTGGGGTCGAGGGTTCGAATCCCTTCGCCCGCTCCAAATTCTCTTCAGAGACAAAGACGCACAAGGCCTCGGTTTACCGGGGCTTTTTTTGCGTTTGGGGCGTGGCGAAGGCTGTTGTTTCGAAGGCCACTCAGGGTCTGTCATGGGCTCGAGTTACCATCCGGCTACACGTTTTCGGCCTTGACGCTGCGTGAAATTTCGGTGTCGTTGTAGTTCACAACGCCATGTTCCGGATTCACAAGAGATGCTTAAACAGCGCGCTCTTCGGCGCCCTGTGAAACATCGGGAACCCATGTATCTGGATCCAAGAGCTTCACGCGGCGGGCAAACACTGCGTGAAATTCGTTAAGGCGCTCGCCTAGCCAATTATGTTGGCGGGGCCAGTCGTTCCGGTCCTCAGGATTACAATTTCCAAGCGAAATCGAAATCCGCGTGTCTCTGCCTTCCGGCAACTCTTCCCAATCAAGCAGATAACCAAGTTCAGTCTCGATTGCCAATTTCTGCTTATTCAAGAGATGATAAAAAGCTTTTGCATCAGGATTTGAGATGTACAGCTCAGCACGCAGCTGCCTTTTGGGCCTGACCATCGCAGCGTTGACGCCAAAACCACTCCGTCCGATTGGGTATGACATCCAAGACTGGGGTTGCGGCTTCCGTTCTCTCGCCAATGGACCGCCCTTAGCCACTAGTGCGCCACCAAATTTCCCCCCAATACGCTAACTGGAGCGATTTGGTATCAGAGAGCTCAGCCTCATCAATTGCTCGTGCGGCTTTCGTAACGAGCTTGCTCCAATTATTCGGTTTTGACACAACGTTGAAGCGTGGCGCAGCCTGGGATTCGCCGATCTTCCACAACTCCACTTCCACGCCGAAAAATCGGAATGTTTCGTCAGTTATCCTGTTCAACCAATCGAGGGTCGAGCGATGCTCTTCGGTAAACCGCGCGGCAATCCAAACGATCGTGACTGCTTCCAGTCCAGAAGCATACGTCAGCAGTTGTCCGAGATGAGTATGGTCTGTGCGCTCAAGCTGATTCTCAATTAGAACCCACGCATTTGTACCGATGTCCTTGCAAAGTATGTCGGCTCGGAATGGTCCCACCGCGCGCTCCTGAGCCTCCAACTCCAGCTCAAGTCCGAGCGTTTCACCCAGTGTAAGAAGATTTTCTTCTCCTGCCAGCCAAGGCGTAAAGTGGGATGATTCACTTGTCCAAATATCGCGAAGCTCAATCTTTTCGAGCTTTCCCAAATTGTATTCGCTCATTTCACCCCTTTCGGCCAGGCCAAGTACGATTGCACAGAATTTTAAACAGCCAAATTTGTTTGCAGCTTGTAAGCTCTCATGGTTCACGATAATTGCAATCGTCATATCTTGTTTCAGCACATCCGCGTCCAACAGCCCCCAAATCTGCCGGACCCTTTGCGGATAACTTCGAATTGCGCTTTACAAGGCCTCGGTTTACCGGGGCTTTTTTGCGTTTGGGCTGTGGCGGAGGGCTTGCCGGAAGCGGAACGCCCGATCAGGCGCGATAGCGCATTGCCTCGACGAACCGCGCAAACGCGGGAGAAGCCAGGCGGCGATGCGGATAATAGAGGTGATAGCCCTGTATCTTCGGGCACCAGTCCTCCAGCGCCGCGATCAGCCGGCCGGATTCGATATGGGGTTGCGCCAGATCTTCCGGAACGAAGGCAAGGCCCAGTCCGTCGAGCGCGGCGTGAAGCACCGAAACGATATTGTCGAGAACCAGCTGCCCGCCGACCTTGACCTCGATGTCGCGACCGTCCTTTTCGAACTCCCACGCATAAAGGCCGCCTGACGAGGCCAAACGCAGATTGATACATTGGTGACTAGTCAATTCACCCGGATGCCCGGGCACTGAACGGCGGCGGAAATAGTCGGCCGTACCGACCACGACAAATCGCCAGTCCGGCCCGATGCGGACGGCGATCATGTCCTTGCCGAGCGCCTCTCCCAGCCGGATACCGGCGTCGAAATGCTCTCCGACGATATCCACAAAGCCGTCATTGACGGACACTTCGACGTTGATGTCGGGATAGGCTGCGAGAAACGTCCGCAAGCGCGGCCTCACGGCCGTCTCCATCGCGTGGACCGACGAGTTGATCCTGATCGTTCCGGCAGGCTTGTCGCGAAGCTCGCTGAGCGCGTCGATCTCCGCCTGGATCTGGGCGAGATGTTCGGAGACGGAACCGTAGAGGCGCTCCCCCGCCTCGGTCATCGCCACGCTGCGCGTGGTGCGGGTCAGAAGCCTTAGCCCCAGTCGCCCCTCGAGCGCGCGTACCGTGTGGCTGACCGCGGAGGGGGACACGCCGAGCCTTGCGGCCGCTCGGGTAAAGCTCTCCTCCCGCGCCACCAGCACGAAGGTTCTCAGCTCACTCAGTTCGTCCCGCGCCATTCATGAAGCCAATTCAAAAGTGCATGCAATTTATCATGTCTAATCGAACAGTTCCGCAAAGCCTAGATAGAGATCGAATGCAAAAGCCGGAAAGGAACGAAAATGGAGATTTCACGGGCCACCCGACGTTCGAGGAATGACGGCCCCGCCGACTGGTTTACCGGGTCGGTCAAGGTCGAAATGCTGTTCAACCCCTTTGACAAGGACCGTGTGCAGGGTGCGAGCGTCAGCTTTGAACCCGGTGCGCGTACCGCCTGGCACACCCACCCGCTGGGCCAGACGCTGATCGTGACCGCCGGCGAAGGCCGCGTTCAAAGATGGGGCGGCCCGATCGAGACAATCGGGATGGGAGACGTGGTCTGGTTCGCGCCCGGTGAAAAGCACTGGCACGGTGCCGCGCCCGACCACGCCATGACGCACACCGCCATACAGGAGGTCGGCGACGGCAAGACCGTCGACTGGATGGAGAAGGTCTCCGACGCGCAATACGCCGCCGCCGAATAAGGCACCGATACCGAAAGGAACGAATTTCATGATCAAGGACAAGGTCATCATCATTACCGGAGCCTCGTCAGGCATCGGCGAAGCCACAGCCAGACGCCTGGCCAGGGACGGCGCAAAGCTCGTTCTCGGCGCCCGCCGCGAGGACCGGTTGAAGGATCTCGCCGGCGAGATCGAACAGGCTGGCGGCCGGGCCGTCTGGACGGCTCTGGACGTGGCAAATGCCGGGGACAACCATCGTATCGTCGAGGCGGCCATCGACGCCTTCGGGCGGGTCGACGCGATATTCCTCAATGCCGGCCTGATGCCGAGCAGCCCGGTCTCGGCGCTCAAGACCGACGAGTGGGACCGGATGGTCGACGTCAACATCAAGGGCGTGCTTCACGGCGTGGCAGCCGTCATGCCCAAATTCCTCGAACAGAAGTCGGGGCACATTCTTGCCACCTCCTCTGTCGCGGGACTGAAGGCCTATCCGGGCGCCTCGGTCTATGGCGGCACCAAATGGTTCGTGCGCAACTTCATGGAGGTTCTGCGCATGGAATCCGCAGCGGAAGGGACGAATATCCGCACCGCCACGATCTATCCGGCGGCGATCAATACCGAACTGCTGGGCACCATTACCGATGAAAAGGCCGCCGAGGGCATGAAAGAGCTTTATGACGCCTACGGGATCGCGCCGGAGCGGATTGCCGATGTCGTCGCCTTCGCGCTCGACATGCCGGAAGACACCACGGTCAACGAGTTTACCGTCGGTCCTGCGCGCCAGCCCTGGTAAGGCGGTGACGGTACTTGCGCGCACGGCGTGAGCCATGCAGGGCGATCGCCCGTCGCTGCGTGACGGAAAAGGCGCGGGCTTCCCCCCGCGCCTTTTCGCTCTGGTTCCAGGCAGTTTCCGGGCAGATCGCGGGTGTTCGCGCCTGGTCTGCGCTTGAAGGCGGATCCGCGCGCAAATGATCGAAGCAGGGACCGGCGCGCCGCTATCCGTCGATCCTGATTGCACGGCGCGACCATGCATGCGAAACATGTCATGGTCATTTGATATAAGTGCCGTTTATGGATACCTCGCTCGATCTGAACCTGCTCAGGGTCTTCGAGATCCTGCTCGAAGAGGAAAGCGCCACCCGGGCGGCGATCCGGCTCGACCTGACGCAGGCTGCCGTATCCGCCTCGCTCGCGCGCCTGCGCAAGGTCTATGACGATCCCCTGTTCGAACGCACCGGCAAGGGACTGGCCCCGACGCCGCGGGCGCTGGCGCTCGCCCCCGACATTCGCCGCGCCATGGATGCGGTTCGCGCCTCGCTGCCGGTGGAAACCGGCCGGAGCCATATCCTCATCGGCATGTCCGGCGATATCGAGATGGCCTATGGCGCATCCATCGTCACACGGCTGCGGCGCGATTGCCCCGACATGCTGCCCGTGCTGCGGCCGTGCCACGGCGCGAACGCAGCCGACCTTCTGGCCGAACGCCGGATCGACATTGCCCTCGGCTCGGGCGGCTTGACCGCGCGCGGGCTGTTGCGCCATTCGCTGGGCACTTCAGGCTATCTCGGCCTGATGCGCGGCACCGGCGATACCCGGATCGACATGGACCTGGAGACCTTCTGCGCCAGACCGCAGCTGATGATCGCGGCGAGCGGACTGACGGACATCGTCGACACCGCCCTCGCGTTAATGGGCCGGACCCGCAAAGTGGCGGCCGTCGGCACCCATCTCACCGCCGTGCCGTTTCTTCTCGAGGCCGGCATGGTGACCACTCTTCCCGCCCATGCGGCGCAGGCGATCGCGGCCCTCGGCGGCTTCGTCACCTTCTCCCCGCCGGTGGAACTGCCCGCCTACCCGCTCGACCTCGCCACCCGTTCCAGCAACACCCGCGACGCCACGCTGAAAACGGCGGTGAAGGCGATCAGGAGCGTGTTTGCGGGCGAGTGAGGGGGAGTTGGAGGGCAGAGCGCAGTTGTACAACGATTGGCAACAATAACTTGGGACACGCTTTAGGATAGCCTTCATAAGGAATTGACCACAGCCTACGCTCATGTTTGTTCTCGCCTCTGCATCAGGGGGTATTTGAGACATGCATTTCAGAGCAAGTTCCGTGTTTTCTTTGGCGATAGCAGCAACGCTGGCAGCAGGCTGCACTTCGTCTAATACTGTTCGAACTTCAGCAAATACGCTGATTGTCCATACGAGCGCGGAAGCAATGTGTGGAGGCAGCGGCGCCGCAAAAATTGCTCAAAAACAAGCTGCAGTTGAGACAATCAAGGCAGGCTTTGATCGCTACATCATCGTGGGGGCGCAAAATTCCAACAACGTTCAGGTCGTTCAAGGCCCCGGCACATATTCCACAACGGGGACAATAAGTGGCGGCCACTATTTTGGAACCACGACGTACCAGCCCGGCATGCCGATCGTCTATGGCGGGTACGATCAGGCTTTCGCAATTCGGATGTACAAAGAGCAGGAGCCTGAAGCGAAACACGCCGTTTCTGCGCGGGAAATCCTCGGTCCCGACTGGGCGGAAGCGGTAAAGAAAACCGGCACACTTAACGTTTGCTTTTAACCCCTCACACCGATTCCCGTTCCACCAGTTCGCATTCGACCTTGATCTGGCGGGGGCCGGCTTCCAGGCCGCCGGCGGCGTCGATGATCAGTTCGGCGACCATTTCGCCCATTTCGTAGTGCGGCGGTGAGGGCTCGATCGTCGGCGTGGTGCTGGGCGTGATCCTGCTGCAGGTGCTGCAGAACCTCGTCAATCTTCTGGGAATTCCCTCATCGCTCAATTTCGCGGTCATGGGCAGCGTCATCCTGGTCGGCGTCCTTGCCGACAACCAGTTCAACCGCTACCGCGAGCGCAGGCGCCAGTCGCGCATGGCGAACTCCGTGGCCGGCGGCGCCGAACAGGCCGGCTGAGGATCTAGGCCAGCTCCCGCGCGTCACGCTCGACCTTCTGGGCCGGAAACGGCGTTGCCAGAAGGATGGCCAGCCCCACGACGAAGAAGATGATCAGCGTCGCCATGCCGTAGCGCGCCGATCCGGTTATCAGCGTCACGGTCGCAACCGACAGGGGCGCCAGGAAGGATGTGGCCCGGCCCGAAAGCGCATAGATGCCGAAATACCGGCCCGCATCGTCGGGGTGGATGCTCTGCGCCAGATAGGAGCGGGAGGAGGCCTGCACCGGTCCGAAGGCGATGCCGATCAGCAGGCCGAAGAGAATGTAGACCTTTTCCGCCGGCGTGCCGAACAATCCGCCGGTTTCGGTCGTCCCCATCTGGACCAGCCCGAAGAGCGTGAAGCCGGGACCGGTGGAAATAATGCCGATCGTGGCAATCAGCAGGCAGATGATCGACATGATCACGATGGCCTTGGAGCCCATCTTGTAGTCGAGCCGCGACGCCCAGATACAGCCGCCGATGGCGACCACGTTCAGGATGATGCCGAAAATGCCGATTTCCATCGTCTGCCAGCCGAACATCCCCGCCGCAAACGTGCCGCCGAGCGCGATCAGCCCGTTCACCCCGTCCTGATAGATCATCCGGGCGATCAGGAACTTCAGGATGCCGGCCTTGCGCCGCACTTCGGAAATCGTGCCTGCGAGTTCGCGCAACCCGGTGCTGACGGCGGACCCGACCGATGTCGGACGGTGATAATCGGGCGTGAAGAGGAACATCGGCAGCAGGAAGGCGAGATACCACATCGCCGCCAGCGGCCCGGTGGCGCGCGCACCCTCGCCCTCTGCCGGATCGAGCCCGAAGATCGGCGTCAGGCCCAGGAGCGTCTTCCCTGTCTCCTCATTGCCCGCCATGAACAGGACCACGAAGATCAGCACGATCATGCCGCCGAGATAGCCGAGCCCCCACGCGATATTGGAGATGCGCCCGACATTCTCGGGCTTCACCAGCCGCGGCATCATCGAATCGTTGAAGACGATCGAGAACTCGGCCGCCACCGATGCAAGCACGACCAGCAGGAATGGAAAGAACAGCGACGACCCCGGTGCCGCCCACCAGAGCGAGATCAGCGCTGCGATCTTGACCACGGCGAAGACCGCGATCCACGGCTTGCGCGGCCCGATCGCATCGGCGATGGAACCCAGCACCGGCGACATGATGGCGATGATGAGCCCCGACGCCGTGATCGCATAGCCCCACCACGCCTGACCGAGATCGGGATCCCCCGCCATCTGCGAGACGAAATAGGGACCGAAGATGAAGGTGATGACGACGGTGAAGAACGGCTGGGCCGCCCAGTCGAACATCATCCAGCCGAAAATGCCCCGCCGTGGCACGGGCTTCTCCGCGATCGGTTCATTCATTGCGCGTCCCTCCGCCGCATGGACGATCTTCGCCTGCGGGCATCTGCGTCACCGGTTCCTATGCGCGCAACGAGCGCGCCAGATCGCTCATCATGCCAGCAGCCACTGTCAGCTTGGCCACCGTCAGCTCGCCGGTCTCCGCCAGCTGCAGGATCTGCCCGGCCACGTGTCCGATGCGACCGTGGTTCTCGGCCCGCCAGCTCTCGAACGGGTCCTCGGCATCTGCGAATGACGTCAGAGCCGATATCGCGATCACCCGGCGCGCCTCGTAGATCTCGTCGAGATTGCGCCCCAGCGCCAGGTTCTCGTAGTGATCTGCCGGCTGAAGTCGTCCCGCCGCCGCCTGGATACGTCCGATGCGGAAAGCCTCCGTGATGGCGAAATAGGTCTGGATGACCTTGTCGATGCTCTCGCCCGAAAGACGCGCGACCCGCAGCACGTCGGGCACCATGACCCGTACCGACAGATGCGCGATATCGGCTGCCAACCCGGCGGGAATTCCGAGTTCCGTAAGCCGTGACTTCGTCTCGTCGATCTCGCCTTCGAGGAATTCGGGCACCGCGCCGAGAAGCGTCGGCAAGTGCTCGGCGACCGCTGCGCGCATTTCGGCGACCGTCGCGCTGATCTCGCCGCTCATTGCTGTGCCGGTCTTCAGCGCCCAGGTGGACGAGGCGCTCAGCGCCTGGCCGATCCGGGCATAAAGCTCGTTCTGCAACTCGCCCGGCACCTTGGTGTCGAGCGCGTCGACACGGTCGTAGAGGTCGGGCAGCGACAGCCCGTCACGCGCCATCACGAAGGCGCGGACGACATCGGGAGCCGTGGCGCCGGACTGGTCGCCCATGTGGATCACGAAGGCCGGACCGCCGCGGTTGATCGCATCATTGCCGAGAAGCGTGGCGACGATCTCGCGGCGCAACCGGTGGGTTTCGATGTCGCGCCGGTAATCATCCTGCATCTTCGGCGGGAAATAGCTCATGAGCGCATCTTCGAAATAGGGATCGTCGGGCAGATCCGACCCCACGATCTCGTCGAAAAGCACGATCTTGGCATAGGACAGAAGCACGCCTATCTCCGGACGCGTCAGCGCCCGGCCTGCCGCGCGGCGTTCGGCGATGGCGGCATCGTCGGGCAACGTCTCCACCCTGCGCTTGAGCAGGTCGCGGCTTTCCAGCGCGTTCATCAGCCGGGCATGTTCGGAAAGGCCGGCAAGGCCCTCATTATGCGCGAGCGAAATGGCGAGCGTCTGCAGATAGTTGTTGCGCAACACCAGCTCCGCCACCGCATCCGTCATCGAGGCGAGCAACGTGTTGCGGTTCTCGCGCGTCAGCCGATCCTCGCGCATGGCGTTGGCAAGCGCGATCTTGATATTGACCTCGACGTCGGACGAATTCACCCCGGCCGAGTTGTCGATCGCATCGGAGTTGCAGCGTCCCCCCTTGGCCGCATAGGCGATGCGGCCCCTTTGGGTGACGCCCAGATTGGCGCCCTCGCCGATCACCTTGGCCTGAACCTCGTCGGCGGTCACGCGGATCACGTCGTTGGCGCGGTCGCCCACATCCGTGTCCGCCTCGCCATCGGCCTTGATGTAGGTCCCGATACCACCGAACCAGAGGAGATCGACTTCCATGCGGAGGATCGCCGACATGATGTCCTGCGGCGTCGTGCGCCCGGGCTCCATGCCGATTGCCTTGGCCGCTTCACCCGTCAGCTCAACCGACTTGAGCGAGCGCGGGATGATCATCCCGCCGGGCGACATCTTTTCCTTGTCGTAATCCTGCCAGCTCGTGCGCGGCAGGTCGAAGAGCCGCTTGCGTTCGGCGAATCCGGCTACAAAATCCGGGTTCGGATCGATGAAGATGTCGCGGTGATCATAGGCGGCCACGAGCCGGATCTCCTCCGACAACAGCATGCCGTTGCCGAACACGTCGCCCGACATGTCGCCGATACCGGCCACCGTGAAGGGCTGGCTCTGGATATCGATGTCCATCTCGCGGAAATGGCGCTTGACCGCTTCCCAGGCACCGCGGGCCGTGATGCCCATCTTCTTGTGGTCGTAACCGGCCGAACCGCCGGAGGCAAAGGCGTCGTCGAGCCAGAAATCCTGTTCCTGGCTGATCGCATTGGCGGTGTCGGAGAATGTGGCCGTGCCCTTGTCGGCGGCGACAACGAAATAGGGGTCGTCGCCATCATGGCGAACCGTATCGGCAGGCGGCAGGACCGTGTCGCCGTCGAGATTGTCGGTCACCGACAGCAATGTCCTGATGAACAGCTTGTAGGCGTCGCGGCCGGCCTCGAAGACCGCCTCGCGACCGCCGTCGACCGGCAGGCGCTTGGGATAGAACCCGCCCTTGGCGCCGACGGGAACGATCACCGCGTTCTTGACCTGCTGTGCCTTCACCAGTCCCAGCACCTCGGTACGGTAATCCTGCGCACGGTCCGACCAGCGCAGGCCACCGCGCGCGATGGGGCCGAAGCGCAAGTGAACGCCTTCGACGGCGGCGCCATAGACGAATATCTCGCGGAAGGGGCGCGGTTCCGGCAGGGCTTCGAGTGCCCGCGGATCGAGCTTGAAGGCGAGATTGGGCCGTGGATGGCCGTTGTCGTCGCGCTGGAAATAGTTCGTCCGCAGCATCGAGGTAATCGCGTTGACGAAGCGGCGGATGATCCGGTCGTCGTCCTGGCTCGGAACCTCGGCGAGGTCCTCCTCGATCGAGGCCGAAATCCGCTCGAGCGCTTCCTCGCGGGACATGTCCCCCAGATCGGGATCGAAACGGGTCCGGAACAGATCGAAGAGCTTCACGGATATGTCGGGATAGCGCGACAGCGTGTCGGAGATGTAGTCCTGCGAATAATGAAGCCCCGCCTGACGCAGATAGCGGGCAATGGCGCGCAGCACCATCGCCTCGCGCGCGCTCAGCCCGGCGCGCACCACCAGCCGGTTGAAACCGTCATTGTCGATCTCGCCGCGCCAGACGGAGAGAAACGCTTCCTTCAGCCGCTCGGAATCCTCATGCAGCGAGAATTGCAGCCCGTCGGCGCGCGCGATTTCCATGTCGTGCAGCAGAACCGCGCGCTTGGTATCGGCGGTATCGCCGACCGCCAGCTCGTGCGTCTGCTCGGAAATCACCCGGAAGCCGAGATTTTCGAGCAGCGGCACGCGGCGTGACAGCGCCAGCGGCGTATCCGCATGGAATATCTTGAGACCGAGATGATCGTCGTCATCGTCGTCCTGCCGGTAGAGTGCGATCCGCAATCCGTCTTCGGCTTCGAGCGACCCCTTGATATCGGCGATATCGGCGACCGCCGACTGCGGATTGAAGCGCTCCTTGTAGGACTGGCTGACATAGATGCGATCTGCATCCTCACCGCCGATGGACAGGAACTCGTCTTCCCAGCGCGCGACGATCGCCTTGATGTCGCGCTCGAGCTGATCGTGTGGAATCTCGGGCGTCTTGCCCTCGTAGCGGCCGATGATGAAATGGACGCGCGCCACCCCGCCTTCCGGGAAGGAGGGGTAATAGGCGGACAGGCGACCATTATAGGCAACCTTGAGATAGGCCCCGATCTTCTCTCGAACGGTGGAATCGTACTGATCGCGCGGCACATAGACCATTACGGACACGAATCGATCGAACCGGTCGATGCGCGGCAGGACACGGACGCGCGGACGGTCCGTGAGTTCATTGATCTTGCGGCAGAAGATGGTGAGCAGATCGGCATCGATCTGGAACAGTTCATCGCGCGGATAGGCTTCGAGCGTATTGAGCAGCAGCTTGCCGGAATGGCTGTCCGGGTCGTAGCCGAAATTGTCGATCACCTTGGCGAGTTTGGAGCGCAGGAGCGGGATCTCGGTCACCGACCGTGTATAGGCGGTGGAAGTGAAGAGACCGACCACCCGCAACTCGCCGATGACATTGCCGTCCTCGTCGAAACGCTTGACGCCGACATAGTCCATATGCGCGCGACGGTGGACGACCGACCGCACATTGGCCTTGGTGACGATCAGGAAATCCGGGCCGTGCAGGAAATCGAGGATTTCCGGCGACGTCATCACCTGGTCCTTGCCCTGGCGCAGCACCAGCACGTCCGGATCGGCAAGGATCCCCAGGCCCCGCGAGCCAGCACGCGTGAGCTCGCCGCTGCCCGAAGCCTCGGAATAGACGTATTCGCGCATGCCGAGGAAGGTGAAATTGTCGTCGCGCAGCCATGACAGGAAGGCCAGAGCCTCGTCGCGCGCATCCGTCTCGCCTTCATCCACCCGCAGATAGGCGATATCGGCGGCAGCCGAATCGATGCGAAGCACCATCGCCTTCCAGTCCTGAACCGCGCTGCGAACCTGGGCGAGCACGAATTCGACGCGTTCGACGAGCGTCGCGCCGGCTTTCTGCCCGAGCCGCGGCATGTGCAGCTGAATGTGGCTGACCGTGTTCTCCTTCGACCGGTCGATGCCGGGCCGGTAGAGCGTCAGTTCCTCGCCTTCGCGGACATAGAGGATGGGATGCGCCGTCAGCAGGATCTCGCGAACCTGAGCGGTGACCTCGCCCATCACCGAATCATAGAGAAACGGCTTGTTTGCGGTGGTGATGCAGAGGATCGAGACCTTCTTGCCATCGCATTCGACATTGTCCGGCTCGAGCAGCGAGATGCGTGGCGCCTTGCCGTCCCAGGCGCGGATCTCCTTCTCGGATTGCGCCGCGATACTGGCAAGGTCCTCTGGAGAATACTGGGAGAGATCGTCGGGACTGGTTCCGGAAAACAGGATGTCCGGATCGACCGAAGGGTCTTTCTGCTTGGCGGCGGCCTTCTTCACGGAAGCCAGGATCTCGGCGACCGCGTCATCATGCGTGGATGTCATCTCATCACTCCCCGTTGCCGGAGTTATTATTGGACCCGCGGAGAACGCTCCCCCACCCGGGCTGCGGTCGTTGAATAACCGGCTTGTGAGGACATTACATGACAGCCGGGACAAAACAACCAAAGGCTGGAAAGATGCTTTCGATGATAAAACAGGCACCGCCGAACCTTGCTGCGCGGCGCGCATGTGTTAGGACAGAAAGAGCCTGAAACCGCCGGAAACGGGTATGATGAACGATCACGACGAGACCAGCCGCAAGGCGCGGAAAGAGCTCGAAAGGCTTTCCGATCAGGGCAACCTCTCGGCAAGCCCGCTGCTCAGGCAGTCGACCGACGGGTTGCGCCGCCACTTTTCAGCCTCCGATGCCGACCAGACCGATTCGTCCGAACTCTGGGGCACCCGCATCGGCCGCGGGCTGGCGGCCGCGGCCTTTGTCGTGCTCGTCTTCTGGCTGATCTTCGGAGTTCTCGGATGAGCCAGACCGGTGCGCCCGACGATGTCCGCCACCCGGCGGTTCTCGCCATTTCAAGTCACGTCGTGCGCGGCTCCGTCGGCAATCGCGCGCTGGTATTCGCGCTTGAAACACTCGGCTTCCCGGTATGGTCCCTGCCCACGGTCACGCTGCCTTGGCACCCCGGCCATTCGCTTGCCACCCGCATCGTTCCGGATGCGGAACAGTTCGCCAGCCTGGCCGGCGATCTCGCCAATGCGCCCTGGATAGGCGAAGTGGGCGCGATCCTGACCGGCTATATCGGCGATGTCGGCCAGATCGAGCCGGTGGCCCGGTTGATCGAGACCATCAAGGACAAGAACCCCGATACACTCTATCTCTGCGATCCCGTCATGGGAGACGGCGAACGCCTCTATGTGCCCGGACCGCTGGCGGAGGGCATTCGGGATCGGCTGATTCCCCTCGCCGACATCGCCACGCCCAACGTCTTCGAGCTGGGCTGGCTCAGCGGCGCGAAGATCCCGGACACCAAGGCACTTGTCGAAGCCGCGCAGACACTTGGTCCCGCACGTGTTCTCGTGACGTCGGCTTTCGCGATGATGAAGGGCAATACGGGCACCATGCTGGTCGAGGGAGACCAGGTGATGATGGCCGAGCACCGGGTGATCGCGAACCCGCCGAATGGTCTCGGCGATCTCCTGTCCGCCACCTTTCTTGCCCGTCTGATCGAGGGCAATTCCAGCGAAAAGGCCTTGCGGCTCGCAACCGGCGCGGTCTTCGAGATCCTTGCCCGCACGTCGAAACGCGGGGCCGACGAACTCACGCTCGAGACCGACGCGCAAAGCCTGAAGACGCCGATGGCGATGATTCACATGCGCCGCGTCGTCACCGGGCCGAAATGACCGCCTGAGAAATCATGAGCCGGCTTAGAAATTTTTCGCCCGACACCGCTCTCTGTGGCGTTGACGGCTGCCCGGCGGGCTGGGTCGCGGTGCACGGGGCGATATCCGATCCGCGGATGTCCGTCTTTTCCGACTTTGCATCACTGGTCGACCGTCTCGGACCCGGCGCGATCATCGCGGTGGACATGCCGATAGGCCTGCCGGACGTCGTGACAGGCGGCGGGCGCGGACCGGAACAGGCGATCCGCCCCCATCTGGGGCAACGCCAGTCGAGCGTCTTTTCCATACCCGCGCGCGGGGCGGTTGAGGCGGCGGATTATCGTTCGGCTTGCGACATATCGCTCCGAACCTCGAACCCGCCGCGCAAGGTTTCCAAACAGGCCTTCCATCTGTTTCCAAAAATCCTGGAGATCGATGCCAGCCTGCGAAACGACGAAGCGCTTCGGGATCGGGTGATCGAATGCCATCCTGAATTCTCCTTCTGCGTGCTCAATTTCATGTCGGCGATGGCAACGCCCAAGAAGATCAAGGGCCGGGTCAATCCGGCCGGCATTGCCGAGCGTGTGGCGCTGTTGACGAAGCTCGGAATGCCGGAAAGCTTCTTCGCGGCTCCACCCCCGCGCGGCGTGGCGCTGGACGACCGGGTGGATGCCGCCGTGAACCTGCTGATCGCAGCCCGCCATCGCGACGGCAGCACCCGGACATGGCCCGAAAGTCCCGCCCGCGACAGTCACGGCATTCCGGTCGCCATCCACGGCTGAGCGCCCGCCGGGGTCGGGGAATATTGATATCCCCGCAGAACCCCGCTAATTGGCTTGTATGAGCAAATTCCCGGAACGTCTTCTCGCCGGTTATCAGACCTTCATGACCGGCCGTTACACCGCCGAGCGCGCGCGCTACAGGCAGCTTGCAGAAACCGGCCAGGAGCCGCACACGCTGGTGATCGCCTGCTGCGATTCACGCGCGGCGCCGGAAACCATCTTCGATTGCGGTCCCGGCGAGCTTTTCGTCGTCCGCAACGTCGCCAATCTGATGCCGCCCTACGAGCCGGACGGCAATTACCATTCGACGTCGGCGGCGCTCGAATTCGCCGTCCAGGCGCTGAAGATCCGCAATATCCTGGTCATGGGCCATGGCCGCTGCGGCGGTATCGCCGCGAGCCTCGACCCCGCCGCCAAGCCGCTTTCCCCCGGCGATTTCATCGGCCAGTGGATCAGCCTGTTGAAGCCGGCGGCGGAGAAGATCCAGGAATCGAGCCTGATGACGGGCTCCGAGCGCCAGACCGCGATGGAGCGCATATCGATCCGCAACTCGATCTCCAATCTCCGCACCTTCCCTTGCGTGAAGATCCTCGAGGATAAGGGCAAGCTGGAAATCCACGGCGCCTGGTTCGATATTTCCTCGGGCGAATTGTGGGTCATGGACAAGGACAGCGGCGATTTCGTCCGCCCCGAGGTGGAAGTGGCCTGACGGGGACCGGCACTGGTCCCGCCACATGATGGAGGAACCGATGCCGAAACTCTTTGCCCTGCTGCTGGGCGCGATCGCCCTTTCGGCGGCACCTTGCCGTGCCGATAGCGGAGCGCCGGTCCTCGACCGGTGGTATCCGGCACTTTTTGCCGCCGATGCAGAGAAGCTCGCCTCGCTGCTGACCGATGACGCGGAAATCCGCATGGACGATCTGGGTATCACCCAGACGAAGCAGGAATTTCTGGGTTCGCTCGGCGAGTGGAAGGACAGCATCGAAGGCGCAAGCTTCGACTGGCGGCTCGATACCGGTGTCCCGGCGACCGATTCCGGGGCCACGGCGCTCGTCTGCTACCGTTTCCCCGCCAATGAACTCTATACCCGCGAAGTCTTCACCTTCGCGGGCGGCAGGATCACCGGAAGCGTGCAGACGATGGAAGGCGAGAGCTGCGCCGACTTCTAGGCCGGGCTCCCGCCTTCGTCGCCAGTCCCCGAGCCGTCAGCTGCCGTCGATCTCGGCGCCGATGATGGCGATGGCCTTCTGGTAGACGCCGGCGGCATTCCAGCCCTGGATGGCGCGGAAATTGGTCTGTCCGGGCTGATAGCCGCCGCCACGCTGCCAGCCATGGGCGCGCAGGAAGTTGGCCGTCGAGGCGAGCGCGTCGGCCTTCGAGCGCAGGTCCACCGAACGGTTGCCGTCGCCCGACGCGCCGTAATTGATCACGTTGCGCGGCAGGAACTGGGTCTGACCGATTTCGCCGTGCGCCGCGCCCTTGAATTCCGGGCTGACCCAGCCGCGCTCGATCAGATCGAGCAGCGCATAGAGCTGGTCGGTGAAATAGGCCGAACGGCGGCAGTCATAGGCGAGTGTCGCAACCGCGGAAACGGTGTGCTGATTGCCCATGAAGGAGCCGAAGCCGCTCTCCATGCCCCAGATGGCCAGAAGCGGGCCGGCGGGCACGCCGTAATTCTTCTCGATAGCCTGGAACAGCGCCGCATTCGAACGCTTCAGCTGCTTGCCGCGCGAAATGATGGCATTCGCACCGCGCTTTGCCATGAACTGTTCGAGCGAGAGCTTGAACGTGTGCTGGTTGCGGTCGAGGCTGATGGTCTTGGTGGCGTAACGTACATTGCGGAAGGCGGAATCGAGCGTCCGCGGTGAAACGCCGCGCTGGGCGGCTTCCGACTTGAACTGACCGATCCAGTTATTGAACCCGCCGGCGTTGTTGCCGCATTGCGCCGCGAAGGCGGGAGAGGAAATGCCTGCTGCAAGAAGCGCGGCTGCAAGAATACCGAAACGACGCCGACCGTGTCTGACCATGTTTTAGAAACCTCTATTTAGAAGAATTCCGCCCCGCGCGGACTTTGCCAGTAATGAGCAAGAAAGTCACGGGAGCCTCTGAAAAATGAAAAGAGCCCGCGCCTGAACGCGGGCCCTCTCCATTCGGTTCCAATTCGGTTCCGGATATGCCCGATCAGGCGGCGGCCTGGCTCTTCAGGAGGCCGCGATTGACGAGCAGTTCGGCGATCTGGATCGTGTTCAGCGCCGCGCCCTTGCGCAGGTTGTCGGACACCACCCACATGTTCAGACCGTTCTCGACGGTCGCGTCCTCGCGAATGCGTGAAATGAAGGTCGCGTCATCACCGGCGCTTTCATAGGGCGTGACGTAGCCGCCCGGCTCATGCTTGTCGACGACGAGGCAGCCCGGCGCCTCGCGCAGGATGTCGCGGGCTTCGTCGGCGGTGATCTCGTTTTCGAATTCGATATTCACCGATTCCGCATGACCGATGAAGACCGGCACGCGTACCGCCGTGCAGGTGACCTTGATCTTCGGATCGAGCATCTTCTTGGTCTCGGCCAGAACCTTCCACTCTTCCTTGGTGTAGCCGTCTTCCATGAAGGTATCGATGTGCGGAATGACGTTGAAGGCGATGCGCTTGGGAAACTTCTTGGATTCGATCGGATCGGCCACGAAGACCGCGCGCGTCTGGTTGAACAGCTCGTCCATGGCGTCCTTGCCGGCGCCGGACACCGACTGGTAGGTCGAAACCACCACGCGCTTGATCTTCGCCCTGTCGTGCAGCGGCTTGAGCGCGACGACGAGCTGCGCGGTCGAGCAGTTCGGGTTGGCGATGATGTTCTTCTTGCGGAAGCCCTCGATTGCGTCAGGGTTCACTTCCGGAACGATCAGCGGCACTTCGGAATCATAACGCCAGGCCGACGAGTTATCGATGACGACGCAGCCGGCGGCGGCGATCTTCGGCGAGAACTTCTGCGAGACGGAGGCGCCTGCCGACATCAGGCAGATGTCAGTGTCGGAGAAATCATGGGTTTCGAGGTTCTTGACGGTGAGCGTCTTGTCCCCGAACGACACCTCGGTGCCGATCGAACGGCTGGAGGCCAGCGCGATGACTTCATCGGCCGGAAAGTTGCGTTCGGCGAGGATGTTGAGCATCTCCCGGCCGACATTGCCGGTGGCACCGGCGATTGCGATTTTGAAACCCATGTTACCTTGCTCCGTTCTCCCCCTTGCTTTTGGTCAAGCACCACTCATCCCGCCCCCGGGAGAGTGTGGGGCGGAAGCGTTCAGATCGTGGTTTTGGTCTTGATCGTTGTCATGGCGGGAGCCTTCATGATCCAGAAGCCGCCAAAAGTCAATCAAAACGACGTCGCGCGCCGCATGGCCAGGCCCGCGACGCGCGATTGAAAACAAACCCGCGTGCGGCTCAGCCGGCGTAGGCCTTGACCACAGCATCGCCCATCTCGCTGGTGGAGACCCTGGTGCAGCCCTCGGACATGATGTCGCCGGTGCGCAGGCCGGAATCGAGCACGCTCGAGATCGCGGCTTCCAGGCGGTCGGCTTCCGCCACCATGTTGAAGGAATAGCGCAGGCACATGGCAAAGGAGGCGATCATGGCGATCGGATTGGCAATGCCCTGACCGGCGATGTCCGGCGCAGACCCGTGCACCGGCTCGTAAAGCGCCTTGCGGCTGCCGGTCTTCGGATCGGGCGCGCCGAGCGAGGCCGACGGCAGCATGCCGAGCGAACCGGTCAGCATGGCGGCGACGTCGGACAGCATGTCGCCGAACAGGTTGTCGGTGACGATGACGTCGAACTGCTTGGGCCAGCGCACGAGCTGCATGCCGCCGGCATCGGCCAGCATGTGAGAAAGCTTGACGTCGGAATATTTCGCCTTGTGGGTGGCGGTCACCACCTCGTTCCACAACACGCCCGACTTCATGACGTTGCGCTTTTCCATCGAGCAGACTTCGTTGCGGCGGGTACGCGCCAGTTCGAAGGCGACGCCGGAGATGCGCTCGATCTCGTAGGTGTCGTAGACCTGTGTGTCGATACCGCGCTTCTGGCCGTTGCCGAGATCGATGATCTCCTTCGGCTCGCCGAAATAAACGCCGCCGGTCAGCTCGCGAACGATCAGGATGTCGAGGCCTTCGACCACTTCCGGCTTCAGCGACGAGGATGCGGCCAATGCCGGATAGCAGATGGCGGGGCGCAGGTTGGCGAAAAGCTCCATGTCCTTGCGAAGACGCAGGAGACCGGCTTCCGGGCGAACCTCATAGGGCACGCCGTCCCACTTCGGACCGCCGACGGCGCCGAAGAGCACCGCGTCCGCTGCCATCGCCTTTTCCATGTCGGCGTCCGAGATCGCCGCGCCGTGCGCGTCATAGGCCGAACCGCCGACCAGTCCCTCATCGGTTTCGAACCCGGCGGATTCTTCCGCGTTCATGAATGCGATGAGCTTGCGGACTTCGCTCATGGCCTCGGGGCCGATGCCGTCGCCGGGAAGCAGGAAGAGTTTGCGGTTAGCCATGGAATTTGCCTCGAAATGGATTTGTCTTCGGCGCTGTTCTTAGAGCCTTCCACCGCCGGATGGAAGACGCTTCATCCCGGTTCCTGCCCTTCGGCCTGCGTCGCGATGTCGAGGACTGTCGCTCGCCTCAGACCTTGCCGAAAGCCACCACCGCATTGGTGCCGCCAAAGGCGAAGGCGTTGGAGATCGCCACGCGAACGTCCCGCTCCCGTGCCGTGTTCGGCGTCACGTCCAGATCGCAATCGGGATCCTTCTCTTCGAAATTGATCGTCGGCGGCACGATGCCGTCGCGCAGCGCGCCGACACAGGCTATCATCTCGATCGCGCTCGATCCGCCCAGGCAATGGCCATGCATCGACTTGGTCGAGGACACCGAAACCCCATCCGCAGCGGCTCCGAGCGCCATGCGGATGGCTTTCGTCTCGGTCTTGTCATTGGCCTGCGTGCCGGTGCCGTGCGCGTTGACATAGTCGATCGCGTCGCCCGACAGTCCCGCATCGGCGAGGCAGTTGCGGATCGCCTGCGCCGGCCCTTCGACCGTCGGCGTCACGATATCCGACGCATCGCCCGAAAGGCCGCTGCCGAGGATTTCCGCGAGAATGGTGGCACCGCGAGCCCTGGCGTGCTCGTAGCTTTCGATGACCGCGACCGCGGCCCCCTCGCCGAGCAGAAGTCCGTCGCGATTGCCGGAAAACGGCCGGCATTTCGAACGCGCCAGCACCCGAAGCGCCTCCCATGCTTTCAGGATTCCGTAGGCAATGGGCGTATCGGTGCCCCCGGCAAGCATGATGTCTGCGCGCCCGAGCCGGATCTGATCGGCCGCCGAGATCAGCGCGTGATTGCCCGACGTGCACGCCGATGTGACGCCGAATACCGGGCCACGCAGGCCCAGATCCATCGAGACCTGGCCCGCCGGAGCGCCCGGCATGGCGCGTGGCACGGTGAGGATATGCGCGCGCTTCTTGCCGCGCTCGAGGATATCGCGATAGCTTTCGTCGACGGCGTCGGCGCCGTAGATGCCGGTACCGATGACCGCACCCGAGCGCAATTCGTCATAATCGCCTGCCGACAGGCCCGCCTGCGCCATCGCCTGGCGCGCCGCGATCACCGAGATACGGCTGAACTCGCCCATCGCCACCTTGCGGCGCGGATCGATGCCGTCATCTTCCATCCGGTCGATGAGCGGGTAGACCATGTTGACCTTGAGGTCGCGACGTTCGATCGACAGATCGGTGCTGCCGTCGTAACCCGCCTTCATGTTGGCCCAGATCTCGTCGGCGTTGCGGCCGATGGAACAGATCCCGCCCAACCCGGTGATGACGACGCGGCTACGCGTCATGAGTTGGCCGATTTCTCTGCGAGCAGTTCCCTGATGAGAGCCACCACGTCGCCCACGGTCTTCAGCGATTCCCACGCCTCGGCGGTATTGAGATCGACATGGACGTCATACTCGTCCTCGAGATCCATCACCACTTCGGTGAGTTCGAGCGAGTTGATTTCGAGTTCATCGAGCTCGGAAGACGCCGTGATCTCGCTTTCCTCACGCGGACTGACGCCGGCGATGATCGAAATCACCTTCTTTTCGATATCTTCGCTCATGCCTGAACTCCCCTTGATACTGTTACAAGCTGACCGGGGAATAACCGGCGCGTCAAGACACCGTTCCATCTCCCGGGCAGAATGCCTCCTAGGCCCAACTGCGCTCTGCGGCCAGTTTGGTCTCGTAAGCCGCGATTGCCGGTGCCTTGTTGAGGGTCAGGCCGATATCGTCAAGACCGTTGAGCAGGCAGTGCTTCTTGAACTCGTCGATCTCGAAGGTGACCGTGCCGCCATCGGGACCGTGAATTTCCTGCGCCTCGAGATCGACCGACAGCGTGGCGTTGGAGCCGCGCTCGGCGTCGTCCATCAGCTTGTCGAGCTCGCCCTGCGAGACAACGATCGGCAGGATGCCGTTCTTGAAGCAGTTGTTGTAGAAGATGTCGGCGAAGCTGGTGGAGATCACGCAGCGGATACCGAAATCGAGAAGCGCCCAGGGCGCGTGCTCGCGCGAGGAGCCACAGCCGAAATTGTCGCCCGCCACCAGGATCTGGGCGTTGCGATAGGCCGGCTTGTTGAGCACGAAATCCGGATTTTCCGAACCATCTTCATTGTAGCGCGCCTCGGCGAAAAGACCCTTGCCCAGGCCGGTGCGCTTGATGGTCTTCAGGTAATCCTTCGGGATGATCATGTCCGTGTCGATGTTGACGACCGGATAGGGCGCGGCAACGCCTGTCAGACGGGTGAATTTTTCCATGGCATTGGTCCTGTCGTTAGCTCGGACCGCTTTAGCAAATGCGTTCGGGAAAAAGAAGGGGGCGTGTGCATCACAGGCTCAGGCACCTCGCGCGGCGATGGCGGGGTGCCTGCAGATAGGGGCGGAGCGAAGACGATCCTTCGCGGTTTGCCTACATGTCGATGATCGTGCCGCGACCGTCGTTCCAGACGCGGGTGATCCGCTGGTCATGCGGCGTGCGGCTCTCGGTCCGCACATAGGCAGGCTGCGGCGCGGAACGCTGCAGCATCGCCTTGGCCGACGCCCAGAGCGTCAGCGATGCGATTGCCGCGAAGGCGATCACGCTTACGGCCGCAAAGCTCGCCAGTGCGAAACCGGCCAGTGCGATGGATAAGACTGCGAAAAGAATGCGTTTCATGTCTCTCGTCCCGTTGTTCCCGCTCAATGTGGGGATTTTTTCGCTCCGGTTCAACAGTCTGGTTCCGACAGGCGGGCCGCTGCGGCATTGGACCGCGGCCCGGCTTTCCCGCCGGAGCTCCGGCCCTTGAAAGATCGGCCCGGGGCGGGCATGACTTGCGGTCATGAATTCGAGCTCCTTTTCTTCCCGCCCCTCGCGGCCGCGACGATCCGTCCTCTACGTGCCGGGCGGCAACGAACGTGCGATTGCCAAGGCCCGGACACTCGAGTGCGACGCCGTGATCTTCGATCTCGAGGATTCCGTCGCTCCCGACGCCAAGGTCGAGGCGCGGGAAACCATCGCGAGGCTTCTCAGGGAACCGTTGGGACATGGTCGCGAGACCGTCATCCGCATCAACGCGCTGTCCACGCCCTGGGGCGCGGCGGATTTGCGCGCCGCTCGCGATCTCGCGCCCGATGCGATACTCATCCCCAAGGTCGAGGATCCCGCAGATATCGCGGATATCGATGATGCGCTCGACCGGACCGACGCTCCCGAGACGCTGAGATTATGGGCGATGATCGAGACTCCGAAGGGCATCATGAATGCCGGCCAGATCGCCCGCGCCTCGCGCACGCCCGGTGGCCGCCTCGACTGCTTCGTCACCGGCACCAACGATATCGTCAAGGAAACCGGCGTGGCGCCGCTTCCCGGACGGCCCTATCTGTCGACATGGCTGATGGAGATCGTGCTCGCTGCCCGCGCCTATGGCATTGAGGCATTGGACGGTGTCTACAACGATTTCCGCGACGCCGAGGGCTTTGCCGCCGAATGCGCACAGGGACGCGCCATGGGCTTTGACGGCAAGACGCTCATCCATCCCGGCCAGATCGAAGCCGCGAACAGGGCTTTCGGCATCGATCCGGAAAAGCTCGCGGAGGCCCGCGGCATCGTCGAAGCCTTCGCCCGGGCTGAAAATGCCCGCGCCGGCGTGATCAGTCTCGATGGCCGCATGGTCGAACGGCTGCATGCCGACATGGCGGAGAAACTGATTGCCAAGGCCGACGCACTCGCCGCCCGCACATCATCTGTTTGAGGAGATTTTTGATGAAACTCTACCGCCTCCTGACCGGCCCCGACGATTCGAGCTTCTGTCACAAGGTGACGCTGGCACTGAACAAGGGCTGGTTCCTGCACGGCTCGCCCACTTACGCCTTCAACGCTGAGACCGGCATCATGCAGTGCGGCCAGGCCGTCTACAAGGAAGTGGAAGGCAAGGATTACACGTCCGACATGAAACTCGGCGAACAGTAGGATGAGCGGCTATCCCGAGGCACCGCCCGAAGAGCTCGTCACGCTGCGGCGTGAACTCCACCGCAAGCCCGAACTTTCGGGCCAGGAGGCCGGCACCGCCGCCCGCATCGTCGCCGAACTCGAACGCCATGGACCCGGCGAGGTTCTGACGGGCCTGGGCGGCCATGGCGTCGCCGCCGTGTACGACAGCGGCGCCGAGGGCCCGACCATCCTCTTCCGCTGCGAGCTCGACGGCCTGCCGATCACCGAGATCTCCACCTTTGGCTGGCGCTCCGAAATCGCCGGCAAGGGCCATCTCTGCGGCCATGACGGACACATGGCGATTCTCTGCGGACTTGCCGCCGAGCTCTCAGCCAATCCGCCGGCCAAGGGCCGCGTCGTTCTGCTCTTCCAGCCTGCCGAGGAAACCGGAGCGGGGGCCGCGGCGGTGATCGCGGACGCGGATTTTGCCCGCATCAGGCCGGATTACGCCTTTGCGCTTCACAATCTTCCCGGTCTGCCGCTCGGTTCCGTCGGCGTGCGTTCCGGCCCCTTCACCTTTGCGTCCGAAGGCCTCGCGATCAGGCTCTCCGGCCGCACCTCGCACGCCGCCCAGCCGGAAGCGGGCGTCAGCCCCGCAGCCGTCATGGGCCGGTTGATGGAGGCGCTGCCGAAACTGCCCGAGACGCTCGGCCATTCGGAGGGTCATTCGCTGGTCACCCTGTCGCATGCGCGTCTGGGCGAAGCCGCCTTCGGCATTTCCCCGGGCGAGGCCGATATCTGGGTGACGATCCGCGCCATCGACGACGGCCTCCAGGCCGAACTGATGGGCGAGGCGGAAACGCTGGCCCGCAACCTCGCGGAAGCCGGCGGGCTGGGCATCGGGTTCGAGAAATTCGAGAATTTCGCCGCCGGCCATAATGACGCGGAGGCCGTCGCCTTCATCGAGGAGACGGCAGCGGCACTCGGCGCACCGCGCGTGGAGATCGGCGGGCCGTTTCGCTGGTCGGAAGATTTCGGCCGGTTCGGCGGGGTCGGCAGGACAGCGCTGTTCGTGCTCGGTTCCGGCGAGGATCACCCGCGCCTGCACAACCCGGATTTCGATTTCCCGGACGAGCTGATCGCCCCCGGCGTGGCGCTCTTCGGCCATATCGCGCGCAAGCTCTGCGGCTGGACGGGGTGAAGAAAGGCCGCTATTCGGCGGCGGCCTCGATGCGCTCCATGTCGGCATCCGACAGGCCGAAATGATGCCCGATCTCGTGAATGAGAACATGGGTGATGATATCACCCAGCGTCTCCTCGTTTTCGGCCCAGTAGTCGAGGATCGGCCGGCGATAGAGCCGGATCCGGTTCGGCATCTCGCCGGTCTCGATGGTGAAACGCTCCGACAGCCCCCGGCCCTCGAACAGGCCGAGCAGGTCGAAGGGTGTCTCCAGCCCCATATCCTCGAAGATCTCGTCGCTCGGAAAATCCTCGACCTCGATGATGAGGTCGGACACGGTAAGCGTGCGGAAGTTTTCGGGCAGCCGCGCATAGGCGGAGAGGGCGAGCGATTCGAATTCGCTCAGCCCGGGCGCATAGCGGCTTTCCCAATCCCCTGTCTGGTCGACGCGCGCCATCAGCGTGCGGTCCTGTAAACTCGTCTCATGGGCCGCATATAGGTCAATCTTTCCGCCGTTGCGAGAGCCTGCGGCGAATCGTGGTTATCGCCGCGAGGATGCAGACGGGCGGTGAAAAGAATCCGGAAGCGAATCCAGACACTTGAATAAATTCCTATCCGGCCTGCTTGACTCTTCGTCCGGGCTCTGGAATCGATAGGAACATAACAGGAACATTCATGGAGTTCGAAGTGGCGACCCCCGAGCGGGCGCAAGGGACCGTTCATGCCTTGCGTCAGGTCATAGCCCGCATGGAGGGCAAGGAACACCGGCTTTCCGAATCGGCTCCGGCACAGGAGACCGTGCCTGCAGGCAAGGCAAGTTCCGTGCACGGAAAGCGGCGCCACAACCGTTGCTGTCTGGGACTTCCCCCTTTCGACGAGGCATTAGGCGGCGGACTGTCCTGTTCGGGTCTCACCGAGATCCGATCGTCGGAGACCCGCGACTGGGGCGCAACGACCGGCTTCGTCGCCATGCTGATCGCCCGGCTCAGGCGTGGCCGGGTCTCGGCTCAGGCGGAGGCCCCCGGCCCCGTCGTCTGGATCGCGGATCCCGCCGCCCGCCGTGAAGGTGGCGATGTCTGGCTGCCCGGCTTGCCCGGACTTCTTCCCGGTCTGGACACCGGGGGCGAGACATCCCTGCCGCCTCTCCTTTTGGTGCATCCCCGCACTCCGGGCGAGGCGCTCTGGGCAGCGGAAACCGCGGCCTCCGGGCGCGATATCGACGCGGTTATTATCGAACTCCGCGGCAATCCGGCCTGCATGGGGCTGACCGAAAGCCGGCGGCTTCATTTTCGCGCCCGCGAGAGTGGGCTGCCGCTTTTCCTGCTGCGCCAGGCCGCCCGGTCCGAGGCCACGGCAGCGCCCGCGCGCTTTCACGTCGCCCCCGCTCCGGCAGCACCCCGCATGATCGCACCCGGTCACCCCTTGCCCGAGAGCCTCGGCCGCCCTGCCCTCACCGTGACGCTGGAGAAAAGCCGGCGTCCCGCCCCCCTGTCCCTCACCGTGGAGTGGTCTTCCCATGACAGCCGTTTCCTTCTCCGAGACACAGCCGCCCGCGACGAGGGCCGAGGCGCAGGCGGATCCCGCGCGAACGCTCCTGCGGGTCCAGGCGGAGCGGCGTATTCTGGCGATCGCGCTGCCCTCGCTGCCAACCGACCGGATCAGCCGCGCACGGGCGGGTCACTGGTGGCGTTCGGCCGGGCATCCTGAACCGGGCCCGCTCGCCTGCGCCGAAAACATCAAAGGGGCGATGCGGCTTTCCGCGCTCAATCGCGCGGCCTGTGCGCGCGGCCTTCGTCCCGGTCAGGGCGTGGCCGAGGCGCGCGCCATCTGCCCCGATCTCGACGTGGTTCCCGCCGATCCCGCGGCCGATGCCCGGCTTCTGGAAGCGCTTGCAGACTGGGGCGACCGCTACACGCCGCTTGTCGGTTGCGACGGCCCCGACGGGCTGTTTCTCGACATTTCAGGCTGCGCCCATCTCTTTGGCGGCGAGCGCGCGCTCTTGGCCGACTGCATGGCCCGGCTTTTCCATCTCGGCTTCGAGGCCAGCGCCGCGATCGCCCCCAACCCCGCTCTGGCCTGGGCGCTGGCCCGCCATCATCCCGGCCGCATCGCCACCCCGGCCGACATCGCGAAGATCATGCCCGGCCTGCCTGTCGCGGCACTTCGCCTGCCTTCTGAAGTGTCCGCGGCACTTTCCCGTCTCGGTCTCAAGCGCGTGGGTGATCTGGTCGATGCCCCCCGCGCACCGCTCACCCGCCGCTTCGGTCGCGAGCTTCTCGGCCGGATCGACCGGATGAAAGGCCTCGACAGCGAGCCGATCTCGCCGCGCCGCCCGGTTGCCGACATCATGAGCGAACGCCGGCTCGGCGAACCCGTCAGCGACATCGATGCGATCGGCGAACTGGTCGGACGGCTGGCCGCCAACCTCAAGGAGACATTGGCCGAACGCGGCGCCGGCGTAAGGCGCGCCGAACTCAGGCTCTTCCGGGTCGACGGCGCGGTGCGGCGGATTGAGGTCGGCACCGCCCGGCCATTGCGCGATCCCGCCCGCCTCTGCCGTCTGTTCGCCGAGCGCCTGGCCTCCATCGGCGAGGATTTCGACGCCGGTTTCGGCTTCGAGATGATCCGTCTTTCGGTCCCCGTCTTCGAAACGCTGTCCGACGCGCAGGCGGATTTCGACGGCCGCGGCACGGACAAGGCCGGCTTCCACGATCTCGCCGATCGATTGGCAGCCCGTCTCGGCCCCGCCCGGGTCCTTCAGCCCATCCCCCGCGACAGTCACATCCCCGAGCGCGCGATGACGCATCTGCCTCTTACTTCCCGAAAAGGGCCCACATGCGCCGTTCCGCTTGCGCCGGCCTCTGCGGCCGCACGGCCTCTGCGGCTTCTCTCCCGCCCCGAACCCGTAACGGCAGTGGCTGCGGTTCCCGAAGGTCCGCCGGTCATTTTCAGCTGGCGCAATGCCCGCCACCGCGTCGGCCGCGCCGAGGGACCCGAACGCATCGCAGCGGAATGGTGGAGCGAGGGTGAGGATGCGCTGACCCGCGACTATTACCGTGTCGAGGATGAGGCCGGCCGCCGCTACTGGCTGTTTCGCGAGGGACTTTACGAACGGGAACCCGGCACTCCGCGCTGGTTTCTCCACGGCCTCTTCGTCTGAGGCCGGCGGATGCGCGCTCCGGCACCGGCGCCGCAGGCCGAGACCTTCGCGGAATTCGGCCTGCGCAGCAATTTCTCCTTTCTCGAGGGCGCCTCCCACCCCGAGGAACTGGCGGTCATGGTCGCCCGCCTCGGCCAGCGCCGTTTCGGACTTGCCGACCGCAACACGGTCGCCGGGGTGGTGCGCGCCCATGTGGCGGCCCGCGAATCCGGCCTCGTCTTCCATCCCGGCACCCGTCTTTGCTTCTCCGACGGCACGCCGGACATTCTCGCCTATCCGAAAACCCGCGCCGGCTGGGCACGGCTCTGCCGCCTGCTCACCTGCGGCAATCTCCGCGCCGCAAAAGGGGCCTGCACGCTTTATCTGCAAGACCTTCTCGACTGGGGCGAGGAACTCAATCTCGTCGTGCTGCCGGGCGCCGGAGCCGGCTTCGGCGACCCGGAATCGGGCAATGATCCGGACAAGAAACTGGGAGAGCTGCTCCGGCAGTTGAAGGACGCTTGTGCCAGCGCGGTCCGGCTGGCGCTTGTTCCGGCGCATGACGGCCATGACCGGATCAGGCTGGCCCGTCTGTCGCGCATTGCCCGGGCCGCGCGTGTGAAAACCATCGCCAGCAACGACGCGCTCTGCCACGATCCGGCTCGCCGCGCCGACCAGCACGTGCTGACCGCCATCCGCCACCATGTGACCCTCGATCGCGCAGGACGATTGCTTTCCGCCCATGGCGAGCGCCATCTCAAGGCTGCGGCCGAGATGGTCTATCTCCTGCGCGATTACCCCGAGGCGCTCGGCGAAACCCTGCGTTTCGCACGCGAACTGACATTCTCGCTCGATGAATTGCGCTATCAGTATCCCGACGAGAAGCTCGGCGAAGGCACTGCGCAGGAACATCTCGCAAGGCTCGCCGGGGAAGGCGCCCGGAGACGCTACGGAGAAAACGTGCCGGAGCGGGTGGAGCGCCAGATCGCCCACGAGCTCGAACTGATCGCCGAACTCGAATACGCGCCCTATTTTCTCACCGTCTGGGACATCGTCCGTTTCGCGCGGTCGAAAGACATTCTCTGCCAGGGCCGCGGCTCGGCGGCCAATTCTACCATCTGCTACTGCATCGGCATCACCGAGGTGGACCCGACCTTCGCCGACCTTCTCTTCGAACGCTTCATCTCGCCCGAGCGCCGCGAGCCGCCCGATATCGACGTCGATTTCGAGCATGAGCGGCGCGAGGAGGTCATCCAGTACATCTATGAGCGTTACGGCCGCGACCATGCGGGGCTCGCAGCGACCGTCATCTGCTACCGCGCCCGGTCCGCCGCCCGCGAGGTCGGCAAGGCCTTCGGCCTGTCCGAAGACGCGATCTCGGCGCTGTCGGGCTCGGTCTGGGGCTGGTCGTCCGAGGCGATGGGCGAGCGCGAGGCGAAGATCGCGGGCCTCGACACCGCCGACCGCACCACACGGCAGGTGCTCGATCATGCCGCGCGGCTGAGCGGCTTTCCGCGCCATCTCTCCCAGCATGTCGGCGGTTTCGTGATCACCCGCGACCGGCTCGACGAGGTGGTGCCGCTGATGAACACCGCCATGGAGGGCCGCACCATGGTGGAATGGGACAAGGACGATCTCGATGCCCTCGGCATCCTCAAGATCGACATCCTGGCGCTCGGCATGCTCACCTGCCTGGCGCGCGGGCTCAAGATGCTGGCCTCCCATTATGAAAAGCCGCTGAGCCTCGCCACGATCCCCAAGGAAGACCCCCGCGTCTACGCCATGATCCAGCGCGCCGACACGATCGGCGTCTTCCAGATCGAAAGCCGCGCCCAGATGAGCATGCTGCCGCGCCTCAGGCCCAGGGATTTCTACGATCTCGTCATCGAGGTGGCGATCGTCCGCCCCGGGCCGATCCAGGGCGACATGGTCCACCCCTATCTCAGGCGCCGCGAGGGCAAGGAACCGGTCAGCTATCCCAAGGAGGAACTGCGCGCCGTGCTCGGCAAGACGCTCGGCGTGCCGCTGTTTCAGGAACAGGCGATGAAGATCGCCATCGTCGCCGCCGGCTTCACCCCGTCGGAGGCCGACCGGTTGCGCCGTGCCATGGCCACCTTCCGCCGCGTCGGCACCATCCACACCTTCCAGAGGAAAATGATCGACGGCATGGTCGCCAATGGCTACGAAAAACAGTTCGCGGAACGTTGCTTCCAGCAGATCGAGGGATTTGGCGAATACGGTTTTCCCGAAAGTCACGCCGCCTCTTTCGCGCTTCTGGTCTATGCCTCCTCCTGGATGAAGGCGGTCTATCCGGATGTCTTCTGCGCGGCGATCCTCAATGCTCAACCGATGGGATTTTATGCGCCCGGCCAGCTGATCCGCGACGCCCGCGAGCACGGCGTCGAAATCCGCCCGGTCGATGTGAACCTCTCGGACTGGGATTGCACGCTCGAGCAGGCCTGTTTCGATCCTGCAGCCATCGCCCCCCGCCATGCCGGCATGCGCGACGTCATCAAAAGCCATCATGCGGTGCGGCTCGGCTTCCGGCAGGTCAAGGGCTTGGCCGAGGCCGACATGGCGCGACTGGTGGAAATGCGCGGCGCGGGCTACGATTCCGTTCGCGACCTCTGGCTGCGCGCCGGCCTGTCGCGTGGCACCGTCGAACGATTGGCCGATGCGGACGCATTCTCCTCGCTCGGGCTGTCGCGCCGCGAAGCACTCTGGGCCGCCCGCGCGCTCGATCCGGCGGCAGCTTCCGAGCACCTGCCCCTCTTCGAGAGGACGGCGGCGCCATTGCCCGAGCTCGAGGCCGAGATGCGCCTGCCCGCCATGCCGCCCGGCGAGGAAGTCATCAACGACTACCGCTATCTTTCCTTTTCGCTGAAGGCCCATCCGGTCAGCTTTCTGCGCGCGCGCCTTTCCGGTCAGGGGATCGTTCGGAACCAGCGGCTCGAAAGCCTGCGGACCGGTCAGCGCACCATCGTTGCGGGGCTGGTTCTGGTGCGGCAGCGCCCGGGTTCGGCCAAGGGCGTGATCTTCATGACGATCGAGGACGAGACCGGGGTGGCCAACATCATCGTCTGGCCGAAGACCTTCGAGACATTCCGGCGCGAGGTGCTGGGCGCCCGGCTGATCCGGGTCGAGGGGCGGCTGCAGAACGAATCCGGTGTCATCCATCTCGTCGCCGACCGGATCGCCGACATCTCGGGCAAACTGGCCTGGCTCGACGCCGATCACGATCCGAGATCAGCGGATATCGAAAGTCTCGCCCGTGGCGACGAGGTGCGCCGGCCGGTGATGGAAAACCGCATGTTCCGGAAATCGGGCGCGCAGGCGGCCCGCAAGCTCAAGGCGGCAAACCCGCCTCCGGCCACCCCCTCCCGGGAGCCGCCTCCTGCCCTTTCCGAACCGGCGAGCGAAGTGGCCCGGGTCATGCCGAAGGGGCGGAATTTTCACTGACGGCCCCCCACAAGGGATGGAGCCGTCAGAAAAGGCGATCGGCAAAAGCCCGCGCCATGGCACCTGCCCGGCGGGACCGTCCGGTGCCGTCCGGATCAATGCCGGAAATGGCGCATGCCGGTAAACACCATGGCGATGCCCGCTTCGTCGGCGGCGGCGATCACTTCGGCGTCGCGCATCGAACCGCCCGGCTGGATGACCGCGGTCGCCCCGGCTTCCACAGCCGAGAGAAGCCCGTCGGCGAAGGGAAAGAAGGCGTCGGAAGCGACCACGCTGCCCTTGGTCAGCATGCCGGCTTCACCGGCGGCTTCGGCTGCATCCTGCGATTTGCGCGCAGCGATCCGGGCCGAATCCACCCGGCTCATCTGGCCCGCGCCGATACCGACGGTCGCGCCGTCCTTCACATAGACGATGGCATTGGACTTGACGTGCTTGCCGACCTTGAAGGCAAACAGGAGGTCCTCGATCTCCTGCTCGCTCGGCGCCCGCTTGGTCACCACCTTGAGATCGTCCCTGGTGATCACGCCATTGTCGCGGCTCTGCACGAGCAGCCCGCCCGAAACGCTCTTGTAGGCCATGCCGGGTGCTGCGGGGTCCGCCAGCGCGCCCGTGACGAGCAGGCGCAGATTCTTCTTGGCGGCAATCACCTTGCGTGCGTCATCGCTGACCGAAGGCGCGATGATCACCTCGGTCATCAGCTTGACGATTTCCTCGGCCGTCTCACCGTCGAGCTCGCCATTGAAGGCGATGATGCCGCCGAAGGCCGACACGGGATCGCAGCGCAGCGCCTGGCGATAGGCATCCAGCAGCTTATCGCCCACGGCCACGCCGCAGGGGTTGGCATGCTTGATGATGGCGCAGGCCGGCCTGCCACCGCCGAACTCGCTCACCAGTTCGAAGGCTGCATCGGTATCGTTGATGTTGTTGTAGGACAGCTGCTTGCCTTGAAGCAGTTCGGCCGTCGCCACGCCCGGACGGCTGTTTCCGTCGACGTAGAAGGCCGCGCTCTGGTGCGGGTTCTCGCCATAGCGCATGACGTCGCGCAGCGAGCCGCCAAAGGCGCGATGGCGCGGAGCCTCCAGGGCCAGGGCCTCGGCAAACCAGCCCGAAATGGCCGAATCATAGGCCGCGGTGCGCGCATAGGCGAGAGCAGCGAGTTCCTTGCGCAGTCCGAGCCCGAGCGCGCCGCCGTCGGCCTCGATCGCATCGGCGACCCGGTCGTAATCGGCGGGATCTGTCACGATCCCGACATAGGCATGGTTCTTGGCCGCCGCGCGGATCATCGCCGGACCGCCGATGTCGATATTCTCGACCATGGTGGCATAGTCGCCGCCCGAGGCACGGACTTCCTCGAACGGATAGAGATTGATCACCGCCAGATCGATCGCGCCGATATTGTGCGCCTCCATGGCCGAGATGTGCTCGGCATCGTCGCGGATGGCCAGCAGGCCGCCATGAACGCCGGGATGGAGGGTCTTCACGCGGCCATCCATGATTTCCGGAAAACCGGTCAGTTCGGAAACGTCGCGCACGGTCAGTCCGGCCTCGGCGATCGAACGGGCGGTGCCGCCCGTCGAGACCAGTTCGACGCCCGCCTTCGACAGCCGCGTCGCAAATTCGATCAGGCCGGTCTTGTCGGAAACCGAAAGCAAAGCCCGCTTGACCTGCACCCGCTCGGGGGCCGGATAATTCTTGGAAATGACAGCCATGTCGCGCGTCCCTGTCGCCGACCCGTTCAGGACCGGCCTTTCATGTGTGTGAGGATGGCGCGGGAGTTAGCACATCGCCCGTGTGCTGCAAACCGCCAAGGCCGGGCTTTTGCCATGCAAATGGACGCAGTTTGCGGGGTAATTTTCAGTCCCGGCCCGAAACGCGCGAAAAGCTCCAGCGGATCTCCGCGGTCTCGACGGGTTGAAAGGCAATCGCGATCTGTCTGCACGCACGCGGACCGGCCAGATCTGCGAAATGCACGTCGTCCTCGATCTCCGGCCGGACTTCGGTGCAGTTGAACGACCAGCTTTCGCCGTCGCCCGCCGTCATCAGGATCGTCCCGTCATCATGCTGATGGATGGCTACATTGGGGTGAACATGGAAACGGGCGACGGCCTGATCGCGGTCATCCCGCGGCATCGCCCTTCCCCCGACACGGAATATCCGGTCCCGGCCGGTCAGCATCCGCCCATCCGGCGAAAGGATGATTTCGCGCTGGTGCAGCTTGTCGTAGGGACTTGCATAGCCGTCATGGGTGGCGGCAAAGCCGATGGTTCCGTCGGACTTGTCGAGGTTCTCGATTTCGACCTTCGAAACCCCGCCGACCACAACAGGCCCGAGAAAGGCCGAGTGCGAATAGCGCAGCGAAGACGAATCGTTGAGGGTGACCGTCGAGTGAGCCGCCGTCATCCGCGCGAAGTCGCTATGCAGCCGATTCACGTGAAACGGTCCTCCCGCATTGACGATGAAGCGCGCGCCGCCCGAGGAGAGTTCGAAGGAATTGCAGCCGGCAAAGGCGCTGCGCGACAGGCCTCCGGTCGGTGGCGGGCCGGTATCGGCGATCACCACCGTCGGTCCCGCAGCCAGTCGCTGGAACCGGGAATGGGGTGCCTCGCGGAACGGCACACCCGAGGAATCGTCATAGCGCAGAACGGCGAACAATGCGTTGGCCGAAGCCATGGTCGCGCCGTTGAAGAGCGACAATTCGCCGTTGGAATGGCGGAAGAATTTCAGTGCCGCGAAGATGCGGTCGATTCCGGGCGTCATCCGCGGCGGCAGGCGCGACCCGACATTCACATAGGTCTGCCTCAGCGGCAGAAGATCGGTGAGCAGGTTGAGGAGCACCTGCGGGTTGCGCGAAACATGCCCGCCATCGGGAAGGATCTGCCGCGCGATCTCCTCGTCGAGATGCCGGGCCGCTCCCTTGATGGCATTGCCGCTGACGGGCAGGCAGAGGCTCGACATGGCAAGCGCGATCCGTGCCCTGAACCGCGCCTCCCCCGGAGCGATGCCTGGCGCGACATGGCGCAGAAACCGCACCTGCAGGGCGATCGATTTGAGAAAACGCCGGTAGAACCCGTGATCGGCGCCGCGCAGCACCACCGGCGAATGAGAGAACCAGGCAATCAGACGGGTGGAAAGGATGTCCGGCCGAAAGGATTGCGAGTTGAGCTGCCGGCCATGGGCGGCAATCCAGTCATCGACCAGGCTGCGCGCGTTCGCCGCCGCAAGATCGTGGTTGGCGGCACGCATGTGACGCAGCCAGCCGAATCCGTGAAGCTCTTCGAAAAAGCCGGGTGTCGGAGCGTCCAGCTGGAACGGCGATTCCCCCTCGGTATCGAGAAGCGTGCCGGCAAACGGAAAGCGGCCATAATAGATTTCGGTCGCGATATGGGGGTCGGCCACGCGCAGGTCGATCGGCGCGACGATGAGCCGGTTTGGCACAGTGCCCGCGAAACGCACGGCCGAAATCCGCCCGAGCGCCAGCCTGCGCGAAAAACGCTGCCAGGCTTCGGTGACGTAAAATCCCGTCGTGCGGCGACTATCGGCGAGCGAAAAGGTCAAACATTGAGGTCCCTGGCTGCAAGTCCGTTCCCGACCGGGAAAACAATTTGCAAAATCACGGACTGTCCACGTCCCGTCTAGCAGTGGACCGATTTGGTTAACAATAGGTTTTTATCGATGTATCAAGATGACAGCGTAAAACCCGTCCATGCCCCCGATCTGGGGGATGTCGGCCGCAAGCATGGCAGGATGTGTGCGCACCTCGCCGCGTGCGGTGATCGCGCCTTCGAGACCCGGCAGAAGCTCCGGCGACACGGGCGAAATCGTCCACTCCGGATGATCGGCGAGAAAATTCGAGATCATCTCCTCCCCCTCTTCCGGATCAAGCGAACAATTCGAGAAGACCAGTGCGCCGCCCGATCTGACCAGCGTCACCGCATGGTCGACCAGACTGCGCTGGACGCGGGCAAGCTTGGTGATGTCTTCGGCCGACTTGGTCCAGACCACATCGGGGTGACGGCGCACCGTACCGGTGGACGAACAGGGCGCGTCGAGCAGAACGGCGTCGAATCCAGCCTCGTCGCTCACCTTCTCCGCCCGGTCCTTGCGGGTATCGGCGGAAAGCCCGAGCCGGGCGAGATTGCCCTCGAGCCGTTTCAGCCGGCTGGCTGACTGGTCGAACGCCACGACATCGCCGCCGGCGAGAATGAGCTGTGCGGTCTTGCCGCCGGGCGCGGCGCAGAGATCGGCAACCCGCTTGCCCGCAAGCGATCCGAACAAGCGGGCCGGTATCGCGGCGGCCGCGTCCTGCACCCACCAGGCGCCCTCATCGAAGCCGGGCAGGTCGGAGACCGGCGGGCCGCCGGGCGCAATGCGCACCGTGCCCGTCGGAAGAACGGTGCCGCCGAGCCTCTCGGCCCAGCCCGCGGCATCCTCGCGCACGGTCAGATCGAGGGGCGCTGGCACTTTCAGAGCCTCCGCGATCGCCGCGACCGTGGCCGCGTCATAGGCGCAGCGCAATCGCTCCATGAACCATGCCGGAAAGGGATCGGTGGCATCCGCCACCCTGGCCGGCAGCGTGTCGCGCTCGCGGATCAGCCGCCGCAGAACCGCGTTGACCAGCGAGGCGAAGCGGCGATTGCGCGGATCGGCATCGGCCTGGCTGACGGCAAGATCGACGGCCGCGTGATCGGCCACGTCGAGGTGAAGGATCTGCGCGATCGCGATTGCGAGAAGGTGACGCAGCGAGCGGGCGCCGGCAGGCAGCGGCTTTTCGGTCAGCCCGTCGATGATCGCATCGATGACGGTGAGATGGCGCAGCGCGGTCAGCAGGATCGCACGAACCAGACCGCGGTCGGACTCCGAAAGCGCCAGGAAATGCGGATTGCCGTGTTCGCGGTCCAGAAGCCCGTCGAGCGACGCCTTGCCGTCGACCACCGCGCCCAGAAGGCGGGTTGCGGCGATGCGGGCCTGCAGCCCCGGCTTGGCATCATGGCGCGACTGGTCGCGATCCCGGCGGTTCGAGCGTGCCCTGCCGCGCCCCTTGCCATCGGCCTGCCTCGCAGGCCCGTTCGACTTTGCTTCGGTCAAGACCAGGGCCCGCGACGTGAACCACCTTCACGCCCCCAGGGGCCGGACGCGGGACCGGTCGCTTGGGTGCGCGACCACGGACCTTCGGCGGCCTCCGCCTGCGGCGATCGGGGCGACATTTCAGCCGCCATCTTCTTGAGCGCGGCGATGCGGTTCTCGGTCGCCGGGTGCGTGGAGAACAGATTGTCCATGTTTTGGCCGTTCAGGGGATTGATGATGAACATATGGGCCGTCGCCGGATTGCGTTCGGCCTCCTCGTTGACCACCCTTTTGGCCCCCATGGCGATTTTCTGCAAGGCCGAAGCGAGCCACATCGGATCGCCGCATATTTCAGCCCCGCGCCGGTCGGCGGAATATTCGCGCGTCCGGCTGATCGCCATCTGCACCATTGCGGCGGCAAGCGGGGCCACGATCATGGCGACGAGCACGCCGATGATGCCGAGACCGTTATTGTTGCGGTTGCCGCCGAAGAAGAAGGCGAAATTGCCGAGCATGGAAATCGCACCGGCGAGCGTGGCCGTGATCGTCATGGTCAGCGTATCGCGGTGCTGCACATGGGCGAGTTCGTGCGCCATCACGGCCGCCACTTCCTCGTTGCTGAGCGCATGCAGCAGGCCGGTGGTGGCGGCAACCGCGGCATTTTCGGGGTTGCGGCCGGTGGCGAACGCATTGGGCTGCGGATTGTCGATGACGTAGACCTTCGGCATGGGCAGGCCGGCATTCTGCGCGAGGTCCGCCACCATGTGGTAGAATTCCGGCGCCGTGCTGGCATCGACCTGCACGGCATTGTGCATGCGCAACACCATCTTGTCGGCGTTCCAGTAGGAAAACAGGTTCATGGCCGCTGCGATCACGAAGGCGATCATCATGCCGCCGCTGCCGCCGATCAGGTAGCCGGCACCCATGAAAAGCGCGGTCATAAATGCCAGAAGCATGGCCGTGCGAACGAGGTTCATCCGTTTTCTCCGGTTCCTGCGCCCTCGCCCGGACTGGCCACGGCGCTTCGGTTCCATTAGAAAATGGGTAAGACATGAGGTTTGTTCAATATGACTGATGGAACCGAGAGCCCGGACGAAACCGCCGGGCAGGCCGAACCGAAAAGGGTTCTACCCGCGGCAGCCACGCGCGCCCTCGCCGAAGCCGCGGCACGGCGCGAGAAAGCAGAAGCCGACAGGCTGGAAGCCGAACGCGAAGTCGGCGGCCGCGGCGGCGCCGATCCCGCCCGCTACGGCGACTGGGAAATCAACGGCCGCGCGATCGATTTCTAGGTGCATGGCCGCAACCGGATACAATCTTTAATTGTTACATTATCATAGAATAATTTAAGGTTGCAATTATGGCCTCGGCCTGTTTCACTGCCCAGGTGGAAGAGGGAAATCTCATGTTTTATCGAGCTCTGATTTATTCGCTTGCCGTCCTGTTGTCGTTCTCAAGCGCATCCGCGCATGGCGGCGGGTGCAGGAAAAGCTCGCCCCCGGGCCAATGCTGCCACATGGACAACAGCACCGGAAACGTTCACTGCCACTAGGATTACAGGCGCGGGACGATGAACAGGTGGGAACATATCGCTTGCGCTCCATCCTTCCCCGTCGCCCTACCCTACCGTCCCCATTTGCCCGCTCACGAAGCGTTAACGCTGATTCACGTGAAACATTTCCGGGACTGATTGCGCATCAACGCCCGCTGGCCGGATCCGTGATGGCCACAAGGCACGTCAGCCTTAACCCCTGGATGCCGCGAATTTGGCATTGCTAATAAATGCGTTTGGTCCGAAACAGGGACCAGGGCATGGGGAGATTCATATGCGGTTTTCTGGAATAGGCGCGGTCGCGCTTCTTGCGGCTCTGGCAACGAGCGCGCGTGCCGACGAGCCGGTCGTCGAGGCCCGGTTGACGTGCAAGCAGATGTCGAGCTGCGAGGACGCCGTGATGCTGTGGTGTAACGGCTACAGCCGCGCCGATGGCGACAATGACGGCATCCCCTGCGAGAATGTCTGCCACAGCCTTCGTCAGGTCGATGAAATCCGCCGGGCGATCGGCTGCTAGGATCCGGACGATATCCCCGACATGCAAAAGGCCGCCCTTTCGGGCGGCCTTCGCAATTCCGGTTGCCGGCCGGTCGTCGAACCGTTGTCCGGCTGATCGGTTCGTTACACCGTCAGAGGCTGCTCCGACGGAGTACGATCCGCATAGACCGAACCGGAACCCTGGAATCACTCGACATCGGATCACCTCCTTTCAATACGTTAATGACACACAGAGTGTGGGGTCGATCGGCAGTCTTGGCAAGAGGCGGGCATGAAAAAACCCGCCCGCCGGCATGCGGCGAGCGGGTGATGTTCAACGGCGCCAAGCCGGGATCAGGTCACTTCCTGTTCTGCCGGTTCTCGATCAGATCGTCGACGACGGCCGGATCGGCGAGCGTCGAGGTATCGCCCAGCGAACCGAAATCGTCCTCGGCGATCTTGCGCAGGATACGGCGCATGATCTTGCCCGAGCGGGTCTTCGGCAGGCCCGGCGAGAACTGGATCTTGTCGGGAGAAGCGATCGGGCCGATCTCGCCGCGCACATGCTTGACGAGCTCCTTCTTCAGCTCCTCCGAACCTTCCACGCCTTCCATCAGCGTGACGTAGCAGTAGATGCCCTGCCCCTTGACGTCGTGCGGATAGCCGACGACCGCGGCTTCCGATACCGCATCGTGGGAGACGAGCGCGCTCTCGACTTCCGCCGTTCCCATGCGGTGGCCCGAGACATTGATCACGTCGTCGACGCGGCCGGTGATCCAGTAATAGCCGTCCTTGTCGCGGCGGCAGCCGTCACCAGTGAAATATTTCCCCTTATAGGCGGAGAAATAGGTCTGCACGAAACGCTCATGGTCGCCATAGACCGTGCGCATCTGACCGGGCCAGGACTGGCTGATGCAGAGATTGCCCTCGGTGGCACCCTCGAGAACGGCCCCTTCGGCATCCACGAGCTGCGGCTCGATGCCGAAGAAGGGCCGCGTCGCCGAACCGGGCTTGAGGTCGGTGGCGCCCGGCAGCGGCGTGATCATGATGCCGCCTGTCTCCGTCTGCCACCAGGTGTCGACGATCGGGCAGCGCTTGTCGCCGACGACCTTGTAATACCATTCCCAGGCTTCCGGATTGATCGGCTCGCCCACCGAGCCGAGCGTCCTGAGCGATTTGCGCGAGCTCTTCGTGACATGATCGTTGCCTGCGCCCATCAGCGCGCGGATGGCGGTCGGGGCGGTGTAGAAGATGTTGACCTGGTGCTTGTCGACCACCTCCCAGAAACGGCCCGGCGTCGGATAGTTCGGCACGCCCTCGAACATCAGCGTGGTGGCGCCGTTGGCGAGCGGTCCGTAGACGATGTAGGAGTGACCGGTCACCCAGCCCACATCCGCGGTGCACCAGTAGATGTCGCCCTCGTGGTAATCGAAGACATATTCGTGGGTCATCGAGGCATAGACGAGATAGCCGCCGGTCGTGTGCAGCACACCCTTCGGCTTGCCCGTGGAACCCGAGGTGTAAAGAAGGAAGAGCGGATCTTCCGCCTTCATCTTGGCGGGCGGGCAGTCCGGCTTCGCCTCGGCCATGGCCTCGTGGTACCAGATGTCGCGCTCGTCGTACCAGGCCACCTTGCCGGCGGTGCGGCGGACGACCAGCACGTTGCTGACGATCACGCCGTCGCGCTTGGCGATATCGACCGCCTTGTCGGTATTGTCCTTGAGCGGGATCTTGCGGCCGCCGCGCAGCCCCTCGTCGGCGGTGATGACGAAGGTCGATTCGCAGTCGACGATGCGGCCGGCCAGCGCATCCGGCGAAAAGCCGCCGAAGACGATCGAGTGGATCGCCCCGATGCGGGCGCAGGCGAGCATCGCATAGGCCGCTTCCGGGATCATCGGCATGTAGATGGTGACGCGGTCACCTTTCTTCACGCCGTTCTTCTTCATCACGTTGGAGAGCCGGCAGACATGCTCGTACAGCTCGTTATAGGTGATCTTCCTGTCGTCATAGGGATTGTCGCCCTCCCAGATGATCGCCACCTGGTCGCCGCGCTTCTTCAGGTGCCGGTCGATGCAGTTATAGGCGACATTGGTCTGGCCATCCTCGAACCACTTGATCGAGACCTTGCCGTCGAAGCTGGCATTCCTGACCTTGCTGTAGGGCTTGAACCAGTCGATCCGCTTGCCGTGCTTCTTCCAGAACTTGTCGGGGTTCCGGATGCTCTCCTGATACCATTTCTCATAGGTATCATTGTCGATGTGAGCACGTTTCTTGGCACCCTTGGGGACTTTGTAGACGTCGGTCATGAATTCCTCCTCACCATGATCCGCGCTTCGCCGGCGCGGTTCAGACCCTTAAATCCGGCACCTTCATAACAGCGCTCGACGACATCGCAAATTAGACAATGGAACCGGTCATCCATCGACCATCATCGGGCCTTGAAAGTTGAATTGCAATTGCGCGGCGAAACAGCTATATCGACCGCCATTCCCGGAATTAGTGGTTTTACTTTCCACGGCCCGCGCCACCGGAGTGGGCGGACAGGAGGATTCTATATCCATGGCTCAGCAGCTACTCATGCCCAAGGCGACGGCCGTCTGGCTGGTCGACAACACCGCGCTCAGCTTCGACCAGATCGCCACGTTCTGCAAACTTCACCCGCTCGAGGTGAAGGCGATCGCCGACGGCGAATCCGCGCAGGGCATCAAGGGCCTCGACCCGATTTCGACCGGCCAGCTCTCGCGTGACGAGATCGCCCGCGCCGAGGCGGACGGCAACTACAAACTCAAGCTCTCCGAGCCGAAGGTTCGCGTGCCCGAAGCCAAGCGCAAGGGGCCGCGCTACACGCCGGTTTCCAAGCGCCAGGATCGCCCGAACGCCATCCTCTGGCTCGTGCGCAACCACCCCGAACTCAAGGATGCGCAGGTCTCCCGCCTCGTCGGCACCACCAAGTCGACCATCGAGCAGATCCGCAACCGCACCCACTGGAACTCGGCCAACCTCACCCCGATGGATCCGGTGACCCTCGGCCTGTGCAGCCAGATCGACCTCGACCTCGAAGTCGACCGCGCCGCCAAGAACCGCCCGGTCACCGATGAAAACGACAGCGTGCTGGTTTCCGCCCGCGAGACCGAGAACTTCGCCGCACCGGCGGAGGACAGGTCCGAGGACGACGAGATCGACGCCGATGCCGTTTTCGCCAAGCTCTCCTCGATGAAGAGCAAGCCGGAAGACGACGAAGACGACGACGATCGGCATTGAAGGCGGGAAGCCTTCCCCAGACACGAAAAGCCGGGCCTTGCGCCCGGCTTTTTTGTTCTTGGCTGGTTGAGCCCTGCGCTCAGTCCCTGACGGGCACGGTGTAGTTTAGCGGCAGCCGGCCCCCGTCGACATAGACGACCTGACCGGTCATGTAGCTCGAATCGTCCGAGGCGAGGAACGCGGCGACCGAGGCAATCTCGCTCGCCTCACCCACCCGGCCGATCGGCGTACGCGACAGGATCCTGTTCTTGGCGTCCGGATCGTTGTTAACCGCGGCCAGCATGTCGGTCATGATCGAGCCGGGACCGATCGCATTGACGCGAATCCCGTGCGGCGCAAGCGCCAGCGCCATCACTCTGGTGAGTTGCTTCACCGCGCCCTTGGATACCGAGTAGGGCACCTGGTTGGGAAGCGCCACCGTGTCGTTGATCGACGACATGTTGATGATGCGGCCCGGCTTCACGCCGTCTTCGAGCTGCTTGACCATCTGGCGCGCCGCGGCCTGGCCGCACAGGAAGGCGCTCTTCAGGTTGACCCAAATCACGCGATCGAAATCCTCTTCCTCGATCTCGAGAAAGTCGGCCTGGTGAACGATGCCGGCATTGTTGACGAGAATGCCCAGCGGCCCGTGATTGTCCACCGCAGCGGTGATCAGGTTGTGGACGTCGAGCCGCTCGGAAACGTCGGCCTCGACGAATTCCACCGTCCCCACGGCGGCCAGATCGCGCTCGGCTTGCTTGCCCGCCTCGACATCGACATCGGCGATGACGACCTTCGCGCCTTCCTCCGCCAGGCGCCGGGCAATGGCGAGGCCGATCCCCTTGGCGCCGCCGGTGACGATTGCGGTTTCTCCATCAAGACGCATGTGAATTCCTTTCAGTGCGGCGGGCCGAACTGCCCGCTTCGGTATTGCGGGGCAAGATGCCGCCGCCCCACTGCAGGGTCAATCTTTCATCCCGCCTTTCATCCGGCGCCACACCCCGCGCCTCACCTGCCGTCCTTCAGGATACCGCGCTCGCGCAGCGTCGCGGTGATCTCGTCGAGAATCGCCGGATCGTCGATCGTGGCCGGCATCTTCCAGCTTTCACCATCGGCGATCTTCTGCATGGTGGCGCGGAGGATCTTGCCCGAGCGCGTCTTGGGCAGGCGGTTGACGGTCATGACGATCTTGAAGGCGGCCACCGGGCCGATCTTCTCGCGCACAAGCGCCACGATCTCGGCCTCGATGTCGGCCATGTCGCGCTCCACCCCCGAATTGATGACGACGAAGCCCGCCGGCAGCTGCCCCTTCATCGGGTCGGCTATGCCCACGACGGCACATTCCGCGACATCCGGATGGCTGGCGATGGCCTCTTCCATGCCGCCCGTCGAAAGCCTGTGGCCGGCGACATTGATGATGTCGTCGGTGCGCGCCATGATGAAGAGATAGCCGTCCTCATCGACATAGCCCGCATCCGCCGTCTTGTAGTAGCCGGGGAACTCGGTGAGATAGGCATCGCGGAACCGCGCCTCGGCATTCCACAGGGTCGGCAGGTTGCCTGGCGCCAGCGGCAGCTTCACCACGATGTTTCCGAGCGTCCCGGGCCCGACCGGATGCCCCGCATCGTCGAGCACCTCGATGTCATAGCCAGGCATGGCGACGGCCGGGGAGCCGTGCTTGACCGGCAGCATCTCGATACCGGTGGGATTGCCCGCGATCGTCCAGCCGGTTTCCGTCTGCCACCAGTGATCGATGACCGGCACGCCAAGCATCGCCTCGGCCCACTGGATCGTGTCCGGATCGGCCCGCTCTCCGGCAAGGAAGAGCGTTCGAAGCGAAGAGAGATCGTACTTGCCGATGAACTCGCCCTTCGGGTCCTCCTTGCGGATCGCGCGGAAGGCCGTGGGCGCGGTGAAGAGAGCGGCCACCTTGTATTCCTCGATGATCCGCCAGAAGGTGCCGGCATCCGGCGTACCCACCGGCTTGCCCTCGAAGACGATCGTCGTATTGCCGTGAAGCAGGGGCCCGTAGACGATATAGGAATGGCCGACCACCCAGCCGATGTCGGAGGCCGCCCAGTAGACCTCCCCCGGCTTGACGCTGTAGATGGCGTCCATCGACCAGTTGAGCGCCACCATGTGGCCGCCGGTATCGCGTACCACGCCCTTGGGCTGCCCGGTCGTTCCCGACGTGTAGAGGATATAGAGCGGATCGGTTGCAGCCACCGGAACGCAAGCTACGTCGCGGCCGCGGTTCTTCTCCATCAGCGTCAGAAAATCATGATCGCGACCCTCGACCAGATCGCAGACCTGTTCCTCGCGCTGGACGATTATGGTGTTTTCGGGCGGCGTCGACACCATCTCGATCGCCCTGTCGAGAAGCGGCTTGTAGGAGACGATGCGCCCCGGCTCGATGCCGCAGGATGCCGAAATGACGAGTTTGGCCTGGCTGTCCTCGATGCGGGTTGCCAGTTCGGCGGCGGCAAACCCGCCGAAGACGACGGAATGCACCGCCCCAAGACGCGCGCAGGCGAGCATCGCCATGATCGCTTCCGGCACCATCGGCATGTAGATGATGACCCGGTCGCCCTTCGACACGCCGAGATCGGCAATCGATGCCGCAAGCGCCGTGACCTCGCCGAGCAGTTCGGAATAGCTATAGGTCTTCTTCTTGCCGGTGACCGGGCTGTCATAGATCAGCGCCGCCTGGCCGCCACGCCCGTTCTCGACATGCCGGTCGAGGCAGTTGTGGCAGGTATTGGCCACCGCATCCGGAAACCACCGGCCATAGGTTCCCATGTCCTTGTCGAAGATCCGGTCGGGATCGCTGAACCAGTCGATGGCCCTGGCCTGTTCGCGCCAGAACCCTTCGGGGTCGGATTTCCAGGAATCGTAGACTTCGCGATAAGCGCCCTGCATGACTCACCTCCACCCGGGCGCCTCCACGCGCCCGCTCCTCACTGAACCGCGGCGAAACTAGGCTTCTTCGCTTTCAGGCGAAACACTACCTTGGGCTAGGTTCGGGCCCGCGCGCGCCGCATGCCGTGATACAAACTGTCGCACAGTCGCGCCCGCCCGGCCAGATGAGCCGGACCGCAAATGATGGAGATGGGGAAACCGCCGGCTCAGGCGGGATAGTCGCGCGCGCCGAAGATCGCGCTGCCGACACGGACTTCCGTGGCTCCGAAGGCGACCGCGATCTCGTAGTCGCCGGACATGCCCATGGAGAGCTTCTCCAGGCCGCATTCACCGGCGAGCTTGGCGAGAAGCGCAAAATGCGGACCGGGGTTCTCGTCGACCGGTGGAATGCACATCAGTCCCTCGATCCAAAGACCGAGTTCATCGCGGCACATAGTCACGAAGGCGACCGTCTCCTCGGGCGCGATCCCCGCCTTCTGTTCCTCGCTGCCGGTATTGACCTGGACATAGAGTTTGGGAGAACGGCCCTGCTTCTCCATCTCCCTGGCGATGGCACGCGCGATCTTTTCCCGGTCGATCGTCTCGATCACATCGAAGAGCGCCACTGCATCCTCGGCCTTGTTGGACTGCAGCGGACCGATCAGATGGAGTTCGATATCGTCGAAATCCTCCTTCAGCCCCGGCCACTTGTCCTGGGCTTCCTGCACGCGGTTCTCGCCGAAGACACGTTGGCCGGCCTCGATCACCGGGCGGATGGCATCCGCATCGTGGGTCTTGGAAACGGCGACCAGACGCACCGATCCTCTTGCCCTGCCGGCATCGGCCTCGGCCGTGGCGATCTGGTCGAGAACGATAGTAAGATTGTCTTGCGCGCTCATGGTTTTTCCGTCCCGTGGCAGTCTTGTCGGATCAGTCGAACATCGCGGTCTTAGGTCATGACCGGGCGATTGAGAAGGCCGGGAAGCGCCGTTCCTGCCATCAAGGGGCCATTCGGCGCCACTATGCGGGCAGTTGCAGTTGACGCTTGGCGGCTTTCATGGTGAAGGTCGCCCCGACAAATCGGCCCTTTTCGGAATATTTCACATGGCAGTTGAACGTTACAATCCGCGCGACACGGAACCCCGCTGGCAGAAGGCCTGGGATGAGGCGCGCCTTTTCGAGACCCGGAACGACGACCCGCGGCCGAAATACTACGTGCTGGAAATGTTCCCCTACCCGTCCGGCCGTATCCATATGGGCCATGTCCGCAACTACACGATGGGTGACGTCATTGCCCGCTGGCGCCGCGCCATGGGCTACAATGTGCTCCACCCGATGGGCTGGGACGCGTTCGGCCTGCCGGCGGAAAACGCCGCGCGCGACAACAAGGTCAACCCGCGCAACTGGACCTATGCCAATATCGAGACCATGAAGGGCCAGCTCAAGACCATGGGCCTGTCGCTCGACTGGGCGCGTGAACTGGCGACCTGCGATCCGGCCTATTACCGCCACCAGCAGAAAATGTTCCTCGACTTCTGGAAATCCGATCTCGTCGAGCGCAAGTCCGCCAAGGTGAACTGGGACCCGGTCGACATGACCGTGCTTGCCAACGAGCAGGTGATCGACGGCCGCGGCTGGCGATCGGGCGCACCGGTCGAGCAGCGCGACCTGACCCAGTGGTTCTTCAAGATCACCTCGATGAGCGAACAGCTGCTCGATGGCCTGGAAACGCTCGAGCGCTGGCCCGACAAGGTTCGGACCATGCAGCAGAACTGGATCGGCAAGTCGACCGGTCTCGCCTTCGAGTTCGGCCTCAAGGGTGCGCCTGAAGGCTTTGACAGTCTGCCGGTCTTCACCACCCGCGCCGATACGATGTGGGGGCCGACCTTCGCCGCGATCGCCGCTGATCACCCGCTGGCCAAGGCGCTGGCGCAGGATAATCCGGAGATTGCCGCCTTCACCGCAAAATGCCGCGCCATCGGCACCTCCGCGGCGGCCATCGAGACGGCTGAGAAGCTTGGCTACGACACCGGCCTGAAGGTCACCCATCCGGCAGACCCCGATTTCGAACTGCCGCTCTGGATCGCCAATTTCGTGCTGATGGACTATGGCACCGGCGCCATTATCGGCTGCCCGGCGCACGACCAGCGCGACCTGGATTTCGCCCGCAAATACGGCCTGCCGGTCGTCGATGTCTTCAAGCCGCTCGACAGCGATGCATCGGTCGGGGACGAGGCCTTCACGCCGGCGAAGACGGAGAAGGTGCGCTACGTTCACTGGCACGGCGAGCCGGGAACGGAGATCACCTGCCAGGAAGCGATGGACCGCACCCTCGCGCTCTACGAGGAAAAGGGCTGGGGCCAGGGGCGCGTGCAGTACCGCCTGCGCGACTGGCTGATCTCCCGCCAGCGCTATTGGGGCTGCCCCATCCCGGTCATCCACTGCGATGATTGCGGCGCGGTGCCCGTTCCGGCCGATCAGCTGCCGGTGGAACTGCCGATGGATGTCACTTTCGACAAGCCGGGCAATCCGCTCGACCACCATCCCACTTGGAAGCACACGTCGTGCCCGAATTGCGGCAAGGATGCGCGCCGCGATACCGACACGATGGACACCTTCGTCGATTCCTCGTGGTACTATGCCCGTTTCACCGATCCCTGGAACGAGACCGAGCCGACAACGCTCGACTATGTGGACGGCAAGAACGGCTGGCTGCCCGTCAACCAGTATATCGGCGGCATCGAGCATGCGATCCTGCACCTTCTCTATTCGCGCTTCTTCGCCCGCGCGATGAAGGCCACAGGCCATCTCAACACGGTCGAGGAACCGTTCGAGGGCCTGTTCACGCAGGGCATGGTCGTCCACGAGACCTACAAGGTGCCGGGCGAGGGTTTCATCACCCCCGCCGAGATAAGGATCGACGACATAGATGGCACCCGTAGCGCCAGCCGCCTCTCGGACGGCGCCACGGTGGAAATCGGTCCGATCGAGAAGATGTCGAAGTCGAAGAAGAACGTCGTCGACCCCGACGATATCATCGCGACCTATGGCGCGGACACCGCCCGCTGGTTCATGCTGTCGGACTCCCCGCCGGAACGCGACGTGATCTGGAGCGAGGCGGGCGTCGAGGGCGCACACCGCTTCGTGCAGCGCCTGTGGCGCCTCGTCGCCGAAGCCGCGCCTTCCATCGCCGGCGTCGCTGCGTATCCGGCTAAGGATGGTCCGCTTTCCGCTACCTCGAAAGCTGCTCACAAGACCCTCAAGGCCGTCGGCGAAGATCTCGGCCGGCTCCAGTTCAACAAGGCTGTGGCCCGTATCTACGAACTGACCAATCTGCTGTCCCGCGACCTTTCGGCGCTCGACGAGAAGGCCGGCGCGGAGACAAGGGCAGCCCTTCGCGAGGGTGTCGAGTTTCTCGTCGCCATGATCGCGCCGATGATGCCGCATCTGGCCGAAGCCTGCTGGCAGGAGATCGGCGGCACCGGTCTCGCTGCCGAACAGGCCTGGCCGGCATTCGATCCCGCACTTGTGGTCGACGATGAACTGGTGCTGCCGGTTCAGATCAACGGCAAGAAGCGCGGCGAACTTTCCGTGCCCGCGGATGCCCCGCCGGAGGAAATCGAGGCAGCCGCCCTGGCCCTCGATGCCGTACGGGTTGCGCTCGAGGGAAAACAGCCTAAAAAGGTGATCGTAGTTCCGAAAAGGATCGTCAATGTCGTCATCTAGACAGGTTCTTCGCGGCCTCGGTATCGCTTCCCTTCTCGTAGCGGCCGCGCTCTCCCTCTCCGCATGTCAGGTTCGTCCGCTCTATGCAGACATGGAGGGCAAGGAGCGCTCGATCTCCATCACCGAGCCCGGTTCACGCGTCGAGCAGGTCGTTCGCAATGAATTGATCTTCGCCTTTTCGGGCGGCTCCGGCGAGCCTGCCAATACGGCCTACCAGATGGATCTGAAGGTCACGGCGAAGGAGACGGGCGTCCTCTCCGCCGGAACCAACGACGAATTCACCGCAGCCCGTGTCGTCGTGATCGGTGCCTACAAGATGATCGATCAGGCAACCGGCAAGACCCTGTTCACAGGCGAACGACAGGCGGTGGCCCAGGTCGACAATCCCGACCAGGAATATGCCGATGTGCGCGCCATCCGCGACGCGGAGAATCGTGCAGCCCGCGAAGCTGCGGCGTTTCTCAATGCGGATATCGCCGGCAAGTTCTCACGCATGGGTCTCTGATGGCCGAAATCAAGGCGCATGAATTTGCGTCGCTGTCCCGCGGCGGTCGGATCTCCTACCCGATTGCGCTGATATTCGGTCCCGATCGCGGTCTTGTGGCGGAGCGCGGCACGGAAATCGCGAACAATTCCGGCGTTGACCTGAAGGATGACTTCTCGGTCGTCCGCATGGACGCCTCCGAGCTGTCCGGTGATCCCGGCCGCCTGATCGATGAAGCCAATTCCGTCAGCCTTTTCGGTGGCGACCGCCTGATCTGGATCCGCAATGCGGGTGCGGAAAAAGGTCTGGTCGATGCACTTAAGGTCCTGGCCGGAACCGACCTTCCCTCTACCCGCATCATCATCGAGGCCGGGGATCTCAAGAAATCGAGCCCGTTGCGAAAGCTTGTGGCCGAGACCCGGACTGCCGTTGGCGTTCCCTGCTATGCGGATGACCCGCGCGCGGTCCAGGCCCTGATCGACGAGGAGCTGAAATCAGCCGGGCTTTCCATCGCCAGCGACGCCCGCGCCCGGTTGACCAGCATGCTCGGCGGAGACCGGCTCGCAAGTCGAGGGGAACTTCGCAAGCTCGCGCTTTACTGTCACGGTAACGGCCAGGTAACGGAAGAAGACGTGATTGCCGCCATCGGCGACGTCGCATCGCTCTCCGTGGACGATGCCGTCGATGCAGTTCTCGGCGGCGATCTGCGCAAGCTGGACATGGCTCTCGATCGCATCGAGAAATCCAAGCTCTCGGTCTTTCTCGTCCTGCGTGGGCTGATGTCGCAGTTTCTGCTGATGGATCTGATGCGCGCCGAAATGGAAAATGACGGGCGCCAGCTCAATGCCGTGATGCAGGGCCGTGGCCGCGCCATTCATTTCAAGCGCAAACCCATCTTCGAAAAGGCGCTGCGCAACTGGTCCCTCGAGCTGATCCGCAAGGAGATCAAGCGCTTCGAGGATGCGATCTTCGAAACTAGAAACAAGCCGGCCATTGAATTCGCCCTGGCGCGAATTGCACTCATGCGAACATGCCTGATATCGGCCCGCCTTTCCGGCGGACCGCGTTTCATGCAAGGCTAGAAATAGCCTAACCTATTGTTTTATATCATAGATCTGCGCCGAGAATTCGGCACAGGGATTCAAGCTGGTCGAGACTTTTGTAATCGATCTTGAGCGATCCGCCACGGCCTTTGTGACTGACGGCCACTTTCAGGCCCAGGCGATCGGTGAGATTGCGCTCCAGCGCCAGCGTGTCCGCGTCCTTCTCGACGCTCTTTTTCTCGAGCTCTTCCGATACGCCCTGCTCGGCGCGCTGGGCATCCTTCTGCGCGAGCTTTTCCGCATCGCGAACGGACAGGCCGCCATCGACGATCTGCCGTGCAAGCGCTTCCGGATCGGACGTCGAAACGATCGCGCGGGCGTGACCGGCGGAGAGTTCACCGGACGACAGCATCTGACGAACCACGTCAGGCAGTTTGAGAAGACGAAGCGAATTGGCGACGTGGCTGCGGCTCTTGCCGATAACTTCCCCGAGATCGTTCTGGGTATAGCTGTACTGCGCGATCAGCTGCTCGTAGCCGAGTGCCTCGTCAAGCGGGTTCAGATCGCTGCGCTGGACGTTCTCGACGATGGCGATCTCGAGCGCCGTACGATCGTCGACATCGCGGACCAGAACCGGAATCTCCACCAAGCCGGCGAGCTGCGCCGCACGCCAGCGGCGTTCACCGGCGATGATCTCGAAATGATCGGCGGCCATGGTCCGCACGACCACCGGCTGGACGATGCCGTGCTTGCGGATGGACGAAGCAAGCTCCTCGAGCTCGGACTTGTCGAACGACCGGCGCGGGTTGTTGGGATTGCGGCTGACATGTTCGATCGGCACGAGGCGATCGGGCCGAACCGGCGCCCTCGAAGCGGCATCACCGGAGGCCGGCTGGTCGATTTCCCCGATCAGTGCGGCCAGTCCGCGGCCGAGGCGTTTCTTGGTGTCGTCTGCCATCTTACCCGTCCATGCTCTGCGATATGCGTCAGGCTGCCTTGCGGCTGCGTTCGCGCTGTATGACTTCGGAAGCAAGCTGCAGATAGGCCTGGCTTCCGGCACATTTGAGATCGTACAGGATCGCGGGCTTGCCGTAAGACGGAGCCTCGGACACGCGCACATTGCGGGGGATCAGCGTCCTGTAGACCTTCTCACCCAGATGCGAGCGAACATCCTCGACCACCTGCTGGGCGAGATTGTTGCGTGCATCATACATCGTCATCACGATGCCCTGAATATCGAGCCCCGAATTGAGCGTATCGCGCACCCGCGACACGGTCTCCAGAAGCTGGCTCAAACCTTCAAGCGCGAAGAATTCACACTGCAGCGGCACCAGGATGGAATGCGCGGCCGCCATGGCATTCATGGTCAGGAGGTTGAGCGATGGCGGGCAGTCGACCAGGATGTAGGAATAGCGCCTGGCATCGTCGGCCTGAACGGCATTCTTGAGGCGATAGATGCGGTCCTTCTCGCCGGCGATTTCAAGCTCGACACCCAGAAGATCCATCGTCGAAGGGATAATGGAGAGATGCGGCACCACGGTCTGCATCGCCGTTTCCGACACCGATGCACCATTGGTCAGGATGTCGTAGGTCGAAGATGCACGATCACGACGATCGACCCCGAGACCCGTGCTGGCATTGCCCTGCGGATCGAGATCGACGATCAGCACTTCCTCGCCGATGGCGGCAAGTGCCGTTGCCAGATTGATTGCTGTGGTGGTCTTGCCGACGCCGCCCTTCTGGTTGGCGATGGTGATGATCCTGTTCGAGGCCGCCCTCATGACTTGCCTGCGCCTATCTTCTCGAGTTGTCGGACCTGCAGGATGACGGATCCGTCCAGCACCCTGGAAGGATGTTCTACCAGATCGAATTGCCAATTCCCACGCGCTATCGCCACTTCATCGCGATATCCAAAGCCTTTATGGAACCAGCACTCCAGCGTCGGATTCCTTTTGGCAACGGGTTCTACGAATGCGAGCAATTCATCGAGAGACGAAAGCGCACGCGCCGATATGGCCTGCGGTTGATCGATCGTCGGGATCGCGGCCTCGATGCGCGCGGGATGAACCGAGGCCCTTGCACCGGTTTCAGTAATGGCCGTTCGCAGGAAGGCCGCCTTCTTGTTGTTGCTCTCGATGAGGTGAACCCATCCCTCCCCCGCCTCGGCGAGACAAATCGCCGTGACGAGACCGGGAAAGCCGGCGCCGCTTCCCAGATCCGCCCACACCTTGGGCTCGGGCGTGAGGGCGAACAGCTGAAGCGAATCCTCGATATGGCGGCTCCACAGTTCGTCAAGCGTGCTGGGCGCGACCAGATTGATGGACTTCTGCCATTTGCGGACGAGCGATTCGTAGGTCTTCAGGCGGTCTCTTGTTTCACGTGAAACAAAACGGGAATCCCCGGAATTTTGCGGCTTCATTGTAGATTATCCAGCATTTACAGCAGCTTGCACGCGACCAGACCTTTTGAGATTGGCCAGGACAAGTGCCACGGCAGCCGGCGTCATTCCCTCGATCCGTTCCATCTGACCGATGGATGCCGGGCGCGCGGTGTTGAGCTTCTTCTTCAGCTCATTGGAAAGACCCGGCAGCGAGCCATAGTCGAAATCGTCGGGAATACTCCGTCCCTCTTCCTTCTGACGCGCTACCACCTCTTCCGCCTGGCGCTCGAGATAGACGGCATAAGCCGCATCGATCGACATCGCCTCGAGAACCTTGGCATCGAATGCGCCGAGCTGCGGCCAGATCCGCATGACGCGCTCGAGCGAGATATCCGGGTAGGAAAGGAGGGTGAAGGCCGAACGGCGAATACCATCCTTGTTCAGAGCCAGGCCATGGATTTCAGCCTCGTTCGGCGAGACACTGACAGTCTTCGCCAAGGCGATACATTTCGCCACCGAATCGGAATAGGTTTCGAACTTGGTCCGGCGCGCTTCCGAGACGATACCAAGAGACATCGCCTTCGGCGTCAGCCGCATGTCGGCATTGTCGGCGCGCAGTGACAGGCGGAACTCGGCCCGCGACGTGAACATGCGATAAGGCTCGGTCACACCATGCGTGGTCAGATCATCGACCATCACACCGATATAGGATACCGTCCGGCTGAATTGCACCGGACCGCGACCGGTCGAGATCATCGCGGCATTGAGACCGGCAACCAGACCCTGCGCAGCGGCTTCCTCATAACCGGTCGTGCCATTGATCTGACCGGCGAGGTAAAGTCCGGTGACCGCACGCGTCTCGAGCGTCGGCCGCAACTCGCGCGCATCGACATGATCATATTCGATCGCGTAGCCATGCTGCTTGATGCGAACATTCTCAAGTCCGGGAATGGACCTCAGAAACAGGTCCTGGACATCTTCGGGAAGCGAGGTCGATATACCGTTGGGATAGATCGTATCGTCATCCAGACCCTCCGGCTCGAGGAAGATCTGGTGCCCGTCGCGCTCGCCGAAGCGGACGATCTTGTCCTCGATCGACGGGCAATAGCGCGGGCCCACGCCTTCGATCCTGCCTGAATACATGGCGGAGCGATGAATATTCTCCTCGATGATCCGGTGGGTTTCGCTCGTCGTGCGGGTAATTCCGCAGCGGATCTGCCTTTGCGGGACCTCGTCCGTCATGAATGAGAAGGGAACCGGATCTTCGTCGGCATCCTGCCAGCTTACCTTGTCCCAATCGATCGTCGTACCATCCAGGCGCGCCGGCGTGCCGGTCTTGAGACGTCCGAGCTTGAAGCCGAAACCCGTCAGCGTATCCGACAGGCCGAGTGACGGCGCTTCACCGACACGTCCGGCCGGCACGGTCCGATCGCCGATATGGATCATCCCGCGCAAGAACGTACCTGTGGTGAGGATGACCGCCTTGGCTGCAATGCTTCGCCCGTCCTTGAGCTTGACGCCGGTAACAGCCCCGTCGGCGTGCTCGAGATCCCATGCCTCGCCTTCCAGCAGTTCGAGATTGGGTTGCGCCTTGAGCAGGTCCTGGATCTTTTCGCGATAGAGCTTGCGGTCGGCCTGTGTCCGGGGACCGCGCACGGCAGGACCTTTGCGCCGATTTAGCAGACGGAACTGGATGCCCGCATGGTCTGCAGCAATACCCATGATGCCATCCATCGCGTCGATCTCGCGAACAAGATGACCCTTGCCGAGACCGCCGATCGCCGGATTGCAAGACATGACGCCGATCGTATCGATACGATTGGTCAGCAGAAGCGTCCTGGCGCCGGCACGGGCGGAAGCTGCCGCAGCTTCGCTGCCGGCATGACCGCCACCAATCACAATGACATCATAATCCATGGTTCACTCTCCCCTTCCAGGGGTGATGCGGTTGGACTCATAGCGGGTAGTGCCCGAGAATTGCACCTCGGGCGTTTCACGTGAAACAATTTTATTGCGAATCACTCACGATCTGGATTCGGATGTTTCACGTGAATCACTTGCCGATGCAGAACTGCGAGAATATCACACCCAAAAGATCTTCCACGTTCACGCGCCCGGTAATCCGCCCCAAAGCCTCTGACGCGGCCATCAGCTCGGAAGCCGCGATCTCGGAGCCGAGCACCCTCGCTTCAAGACCTGCTTCGATACGCGAAACTGCCTCGCGAAGCAATGTTTCGTGACGCTGCCGATTTGGCAGACCTTCAATACGGCCGGATCTCTGCGCCAGTTCCCGGGCAATAAGGTCGATCAGCTGCCGCACACCTTCACCCGATACGGCCGAGAGGGACAGGCTACCCGGCCCTTCGGTCACATCCCGGATATCCGACTTGCTGTGCACCCTGATGCAGGGAACATCCGGCAGTCGATCCGGAATCTCGGAATTTCCGTCATCCAGAAGCAGAATGAGATCCGCTGCCTCGGCCATCCGCAATGACCGGCGGATGCCTTCTGATTCCACCTCGTCCTCAGTCTCGCGGAGGCCGGCCGTGTCGATCACCCGGACCAGATGCCCGCCAATATCAAGCCTCACCTCGATGGAATCGCGAGTGGTCCCCGGGCGATCCGAGACAATGGCGACGTCACGGTCCGCCAACCGGTTGAGCAATGTCGACTTACCGACATTCGGCGCGCCCACCAATGCCACGCGGAAGCCGTCCCTTATTGTCTCGCCCCACTTAACGCATTGAATATGTTGTTCTATTTCAGATTTCAACGCGGTGATATCGGGCCAGACCTGATCTGCGACAGTACCGGGAACATCCTCTTCGTCGGCAAAGTCGAAATCCGCTTCGAGCATCGCCCTGCAATGGGTCAGGCGATGCATCCAGCCCTCATAGAGGCTGTTGAGGTGCCCGCCGGCCTGATCGAGCGCAGCGCGGCGCTGCATTTCCGTCTCCGCCGCCAAAAGGTCTGACAGGCCCTCGACGGCCGTGAGATCCATCTTGCCATTGTCGAACGCGCGGCGTGTGAACTCGCCGGCTTCCGCCTGGCGAAAACCATCAAGCGCGGAGAGCACCTCGAGAAATCGCGCAACGACCGCGCGGCTGCCGTGAAGATGAAATTCTCCACACTCCTCACCCGTAAAGGAGGCGGGTGCGGGAAAATAAAGGGCCAGCCCACGATCGATGGGCTGCCCGTCGCTGTCGCGGAACACGCGATAGGCGGCATGCCGCGCTTCCGGTACCGATCCGCATATCGTTTCGAAAGCGAATCGAGTCCCGGAACCGGAGATACGGATGACGGCCACGCCGGAAGGCAGACCCCCGGTCGAGAGGGAGAAGATCGTTTCGCTCACGAATCGCTCCCGCTGTTCTCAGTGGATCAGGTGTTCATCGAGTCGAAGAAATCCGAATTGGTCTTCGTCTGCTTGAGCTTGTCTATAAGGAATTCGATCGCATCCGTCGTGCCCATGGGCGCAAGGATCCGGCGCAGCACGAAGATCTTCTGCAGATCCTGGCGCTGAACCAGAAGGTCTTCCTTGCGGGTGCCGGACTTGAGAATGTCCATGGCCGGGAAGATGCGCTTGTCCGCCACCTTGCGGTCGAGAACGATTTCCGAGTTACCGGTGCCCTTGAATTCTTCGAAGATGACTTCGTCCATGCGCGAGCCGGTATCGATCAGCGCGGTGGCGATGATCGTCAGCGAGCCGCCTTCCTCGATATTGCGTGCGGCACCGAAGAAGCGCTTCGGACGCTGCAGGGCGTTGGCATCCACACCACCGGTCAGCACCTTGCCGGATGACGGCACCACGGTGTTGTAGGCGCGACCGAGACGGGTGATCGAATCGAGCAGGATCACGACATCGCGGCCATGCTCGACGAGGCGCTTGGCCTTCTCGATCACCATTTCGGCCACCTGCACGTGGCGAACGGCGGGCTCGTCGAAGGTCGAGGAGACGACCTCGCCCTTCACCGAACGCTGCATGTCGGTCACTTCTTCCGGACGTTCGTCGATCAGCAGAACGATCAGGTAGCATTCCGGATGATTTGCGGTGATCGAATGCGCGATATTCTGCAGAAGAACCGTCTTACCGGTACGCGGCGGCGCGACGATGAGGCCGCGCTGGCCCTTGCCGAGGGGAGCGACGAGATCGATCACGCGCGGAGAATTGTCCTTCGTGGTCGGGTTCTCGAGCTCCATCCGCAGCCGCTCCGTCGGATAGAGCGGAGTCAGATTGTCGAAATGGACCTTGTGGCGGATCTTCTCGGGATCCTCGAAGTTGATCGTGTTGACCTTGAGAAGCGCGAAATAGCGTTCGCCTTCCTTCGGGCCGCGGATCGGGCCTTCGACGGTGTCGCCCGTCTTCAGCGAGAAGCGGCGGATCTGCGAGGGCGAAATGTAGATGTCGTCCGGACCGGGAAGATAGTTGGCCTGCGCCGAGCGCATGAAGCCGAAACCGTCCTGCAATACCTCGACGACGCCTTCACCGATGATTTCCACGTCCTGGGCTGCAAGCCGTTTCAGGATGGCGAACATCAGCTCCTGCTTGCGCATGACGCTGGCGTTTTCCACCTCGACCGATTCGGCGAACTCCAGAAGGTCTGTCGGTGTCTTGTTCTTAAGCTCTTGAAGCTTCATTTCCTGCATGGGAAATCCGTATATTCTGATATTTGGAGAGTTGCGGATGGACCTGGAATGTTCGGCGAGCGCCGACGCGATACAAACATCCGCTAAGGAGATGCCACTTAGATAGCGTTTCACAGGAAACGCCGCAAGCCCCGTTTTCCGGCGCTCTCAATGGCGTCATGCGCCTATTCGCTCAGGAAAACGGTTTTATGATGACGAATATCACGATCCCGATCATCAGAACCGTCGGAATTTCATTGCGCATCCGCCACTGACGCGCCGTTCCCGGCCGCTCGCCGGCCGCGAACCGTTTCGCCGATTTCGCCAGATAGTGATGAAACCCGGTAAGACCCGCCACGAACAGGATCTTCAGCCACAGCCACAGGCCGATGAAACCGAAACCGAGCCAGGCGAGTGCCAGGCCGGCACCCCAGGTCACCATCATCGCCGGGCCCATGATGACCTTCAGAAGCCGGGATTCCATGACGATGAATGTGCGATCCGTTTCCGAATCCGGTTCACAATCGCTGTGATAGACGAAAATCCGGGGCAGGTAGAACAGCCCCACCATCCAGGAGATGACCGCAACGACGTGAAGGACCTTCAGCCACTCGTAGAGCCAGGGCGGCTGAAAGATGATGGCGAGAATTGCCAGGACGACGACCGCGGCGATCCAGAATGCCGCCTTGCGGGCCGCCCTGCGCCCCTCAGCGGCCGACACGGCCTTTTCCGGCCCCACGGAGCCTCTGCCGTTATCTTGCGCGCTCACGCCCGTCTCCAGCCTCTCACGCGTTCAACGAGCCGTGTGACGTTTTCGGGATCGGCCTGCGGGGTGATGCCATGGCCGAGATTGAAGATGAACGGACCTTCCGAGAGATCCGACATCACGCGGTCGATCCCCTCGTCCAGTGCCCTACCGCCGGCCACCATGAGAAGCGGGTCGAGATTGCCCTGAACTGCCCCACCCTGCTGGATCCTTCGTGCCAGCGAACGCGGCACAGTCCAGTCGAGCCCGACGCAATCCACGCCGGTGCGTTCCCGGTAATCCTCGAGAAGCGCACCCGCCCCCTTGGCAAAACCGATGATCCTGGCGCCCGGTCGCGCTGCCCGCACCAGATCGACGATCCTTTTCATCGGCCTTACGCAGAAACGGTCGAAATCGGTCTCGCTCAGAACACCCGCCCAGGAATCGAATATCTGCAGCGCGTCGGCACCCGCATCGAGCTGCTGGACCAGATATTCGGCAGAAAGCTCGCTGATCGCGTCGAGGAGTTTCAGGAACTCATCCGGATGGTTCATGGCAAACAGCCGCGCAGGGGCCTGTTCCGGTGTGCCGCGGCCGGCGATCATGTAGGTCGCAACCGTCCATGGAGCGCCGCAGAAACCCAGGAGCGCCGTTTCCTCCGGCAGGTCCCCGCGCAACCGCCGAACCGTTTCGAAGACCGGCCCAAGCTTCCTGGCGATTTCGGGTTTCGGAAGGTTTGCGATCTCCTCGGCAGAGATGGGATCCATTCGCGGCCCCTCGCCTTCCACGAAACGGACGTTCCGCTCCAAGGCATCGGGAATCACCAGGATGTCGGAGAAGAGGATGGAGGCATCGAGACCGAAACGCCGGATCGGCTGCATCGTCACTTCAACAGCCAAGTCCGGGGTGTAGCAAAGATCGAGAAAGCCGTTGGCTTGCGAACGGGTTGCCCGGTACTCGGGCAGGTAGCGTCCAGCCTGGCGCATCAGCCAGATCGGAGGCGGGGTGACCGCTTCACCTTCAAGGACTTTCAAGAGCTTTCTGACGGACGTCATCCCCAACCTTCCTAAATATAGAATCCTTTTTGAATAGGATTCTGTTTCTTAGAGTCTGTTGGTTCCCGGGATTAACGCCAATCCCCACGGGAGTCACAGGAAATCCACAGGCTGTGAAAATTAACCGCCGTTAACGAAGGCATGTAACGAATCCGGAAAATTCGGATTCGTGCAGTGATTCCAGTTAATTGCTGAAACAGGTAATTGGCGGTCCGCGACGAAATCCCGCATTCAACAACCAGGCTCCGGAATCGTGTCTGGCCTCTGTCCCGACTCCGGCCGGTGTGGAAAACCCGGTGGGTTGTCCTTGCCAAAACCCCCTTCCCCTCCTTACCTCGGGTTTCGTCCAGCTTTCTCAACAGTCGCGGATGTATTTTGTGGATCAGGGTAAAAACTATTTTCATCTCCACCTGATCTCCGATTCGACGGGGGAAACGCTGATGGCGGCCGGTCGCGCGGCGGCTGCCCAGTTCCATGGCGCCCAGGCGCTCGAGCACGTCTATCCGCTGATCCGCAACCGAAAACAGCTTCTCGCCGTGCTCGATGCGATCGATGGCGCGCCGGGGATCGTGCTCTACACCATCATCGACACCGATCTCGCCTCGATCATCGAACTCAAATGCCGTGACATGGGGCTTCCTTGCGTATCGGTGCTCGAGCCGGTGCTGCAGGTTTTCCAGCGTTATCTCGGTGCGCCGTCGAAGCGCCGTGTCGGCGCCCAGCACGACATGAACGAGGAATATTTCCGTCGGATCGACGCGCTGAACTTCACCATGGACCATGACGACGGCGTTCTGCCGGGGAATTTCGAGGATGCCGATATTGTCATTCTCGGCATTTCGCGCACGTCGAAGACGCCGACGAGCATCTATCTCGCCAATCGCGGCTTCAAGGTCGCCAATATCCCGATCGTCCAGGGCGTGCCGCTGCCGCAGGATCTCGTCAGGGCGAAAAAGCCTTTGATCGTCGGGCTCATCGCCTCGGTCGACCGGATTTCCCATGTCCGCCAGAACCGTATACTGGGTCGCACCGAGGGCTTTCAGGGCGAAGTCTATACCGATCGTTCGCTGATTTCCGAGGAAATCAAATATGCCCGGATGCTGTGCGACAAGAACGGCTGGCCGCTGATCGACGTCACTCGTCGCTCCATCGAGGAAACCGCGGCCGCCATTCTCGCGCTTCGTCCCAAATGGCGCTGATGCCGGACAGAGAGATATAAATGACACGAATAATTCTTGCCTCCACGAGCCCCTTCCGGAAGATGCTTCTCGGCAATGCCGGGGTTCGTTTCGAAACCGAATCGGCTGATATCGACGAGCGTGCCGTCGAGAAGGCAGTCGGGGGCAGCGGGATCTCGCCCGAGGACATGGCCACGATCCTGGCCGAAGCCAAGGCAAAGGATGTAGCCGCCCGGCATCCCGATGCGCTGGTGATCGGCGCTGACCAGACCCTTTCCTTCAACGACGAAATTCTCCACAAGCCTGCCGACATGGATGCGGCCCGGCGCCGGCTTCTTGCGCTTTCGGGCGGCACGCACGAACTCAACAGCGCTGTGGTGATCGCGCGTGGCGAAGAGGTTCTGTGGCGACATGTCTCGATCGCGCGCCTGACGATGCGCGATCTTTCGCCGGAGTTCGTCGGCCGCCATCTGGCCGAGGCGGGCGACGAGGTTCTCAAGAGCGTCGGCGCCTACCAGCTCGAAGGCGTGGGCGTTCAGCTTTTCGACAGGATCGAGGGTGACTATTTCACCATCGTCGGTCTGCCGCTCTTGCCGCTGCTGGCCAAGCTTCGCCAACTCGACGCGATCGACGGATAGGGGATTTCATGCGCCGCGCCTTCATCATCGGCGATCCCGTCGCCCATTCCCGCTCCCCCATGATCCATCGGTACTGGCTGGAAAAGCACGCGATTACCGGCGCCTACGAGCCTGTCCGGGTCGTTCCGGAGGCGCTGCCGGCCTTCGCCGCCGGCCTCAAGGACGGTGAAGCAGGCTTCGTCGGCGGCAATGTCACCATCCCTCACAAGGAGGCGATCTTCGCGCTCGCCGACGAGACCGAGGAGGTCGCCGAACTCATCGGTGCGGCCAATACGCTGTGGCTCGAGGATGGAAAGCTCAAGGCCACCAATACCGACGCCTATGGTTTTGCCGCCAATCTCGATGCGGAAGCACCCGGCTGGGACAAGGGCGGGAAGGCAGTCGTCCTCGGCGCCGGCGGTGCCAGCCGGGCCATCCTGTTCTCGCTGATCGAGCGCGGCTTTTCGGATATCGTCCTCGTCAACCGCACCGTGGCGCGGGCAGGAGAACTGGCCAAACGTTTCGGATCCGACTCGATAACCGCAGCACCTCTGGCCGAGCTCGGCGCCGCGCTCGTTGGCGCCGGGCTTTTCGTTAACACCTCGTCGCTCGGCATGGAGGGTTCGGCGACGCCAGACCTTGATTTCTCGGTCATGGCGAAGGGTGGACTGGTGACAGATATCGTCTATGCGCCGCTCGTCACGCCGTTCCTCCGGAAAGCCAGAAGTCAGGGACTGGCCACTGCCGACGGTCTCGGCATGCTGCTCCACCAGGCCGTTCCCGGTTTTGAGAAGTGGTTCGGCACGCGGCCCGAGGTCGATGCGGAGCTTCGCGCCATGATCGTTGCCGATCTGGAGGTCCATTGATGCTGCTCCTGGGGCTCACCGGATCGATAGGGACCGGAAAATCGACGACGGCGAAAATGTTCGCCGCCCATGGCATTCCCGTCAACGATGCCGACCAGGTGGTTCACGAACTCTATGCGGGCGAGGCAGCACCGCTGATCGAGACGGCCTTTCCCGGCACCACGGCCGATGGAAGGGTGGATCGCACCATACTTGCCGGGCAACTCATCGACGATCCGGAAGGCTTCAAGCGACTCGAAGCGATCGTCCACCCGCTGGTGCGCCGGAAGGAGGCCGAGTTTCTTGCCCGGGAGCGGGCAAAAGATACGCCCGCGGTGCTTCTCGACATCCCGCTTCTGTATGAAACCGGTGGCGAAAGCCGGCTCGACAAGGTGATTGTGGTGACCTGCAGTCCCGAGACACAGGCCGAACGCGTGCTTGCCCGTCCCGGAATGACGGAGGAAAAGTTCAAATCCATCCTTGCGCGACAGGTGCCCGACGCGGAAAAAAGGAAACGCGCCGATTTCATCGTCGATACCGGACACGGTATCGATGCCGCGCGCGAACAGGTGAGGGACATTCTCGCCGAACTGGGCCTCGAGACGAAAGAACCGGGCGATGCGTGAGATCATCTTCGATACGGAAACGACAGGTCTGGAAAACAAGAACGACCGGATCATCGAAATCGGCGGCGTGGAACTGGAAAACATGTTCCCGACCGGCCGTTCCATCCATCTCTACATCAATCCCGATGGCCGCGACATCCACCCGGACGCCCAGGCCGTTCACGGCATCACGGCCGAATTCCTGGCCGACAAGCCGGTGTTCGCCGACGTCGTTCAGGAGATCATCGATTTCTTCGACGGCGCCAAATATGTTGCCCACAACGCCAATTTCGACATGGGTTTCGTCAATGCGGAATTTGCGCGGCTTGGTATCCCGGCCGTCGATCCGGCGCGTGTGATCGATACGCTGGCGATTGCCAGACGCCGCCATCCCATGGGCCCCAACAGTCTCGACGCGCTGTGCCGGCGCTACGGCATCGACAACTCGCACCGTACCAGACACGGCGCGCTTCTCGACGCCGAACTTCTTGCCGACGTCTATATCGAGATGAATGGCGGGCGTCAGGCGGCGCTGGGTCTCGTCAATCAGGGCGATCAGAATCCGGCTGACGATGAAGTCGCGGTCGAGATGGTTTCCTATGGGGAGCGTCCGGCGCCCCTGCCCTCGCTTCTGACCGAGGACGAGTTCGTCGCCCATGAAAAGCTCATCGCCCGGATGGGCGACAAGGCCTTGTGGCGCAAGCACGCCTGAGCGGATATCCGGCAATTATAAAGGAAAACGCCCGGATCTCTCGATCCGGGCGTTTTTGTGCCGAGTATCGAATCCGGCTTAGTTTGTCGTCTGGGTGTTTGCCGCGGTCTGCTGCTTGAGCTGTTCGGCGGCCATGCGCTGCTGGAACATCTGGGCAAAATCGATCGGGTCGATCATCAGCGGCGGGAAGCCGCCATTGCGCGTGGCGTCCGCGATGATCTGGCGTGCGAACGGGAACAGAAGGCGCGGGCACTCGATGAAGAGCAGCGGCAGCATGTGTTCCTGCGGGAAGTTGGCGATGCGGAAAACGCCGCCATATACCAGCTCGACATTGAAGACCGTCTTGTCGCCGGACTTGGCTTCGGCATTGAGCTTGAGCACCACGTCGTAATCGCTCTGGGCGATCGGATTGGCGTTGACGTTGACGTTGATGCTGATCTCGGGTGCCTTCTCGCGATTGACGAGTGTCTGCGGTGCGCCCGGGTTCTCGAAGGAGAGATCCTTCACGTACTGCGCGAGAATGTTGAGTGAAGGTGCCGCGCCGCCATTCGGGGCTGCGTTGCCTTCATTGGCTGCCGTTGCTTTAGGTTCTTTGGCCATCTGGCGTTCCTCAAAACTTGGGTTTCACAAGTCGTGAACCCTGATAATCCCGGGCGAGGGGCTAGCATTTAGCTCCGCTGCTTACAACCCGTTTAGCGATCAGGCTCGCTTCCGGAGCGCGAATCGGCACGGTTTTCGATGGTTTGGCCATCCTCGCGCCAGGGCGAATCCGGGTTCGGACGTCGCGGGCCGTCATCGCGGTAGTCGCTCTCGTCGAGATCGAAAACCGGTCCCTGCCCGCGTGCGCCGCCGGGGCCTCCACGGGGTCCTGCACTGGGGCCGCGCGGCCCGCCGGCACCGGTGAAAACCGTGCGCGAGCCGACGATGGTGATCTTGTCCTTGAGCAGTTTCCAAGCCCCGTCGCGGATTGCCGGAACGAAGAGCAGGAAGCCGAGCGTATCGGTCACGAAGCCAGGCGTCAGCAGAAGCACACCGGCAACCAGGATCATCGCGCCGTGGACGAGATCCCGTCCGGGAATGCGCCCCGCATCCGTTTCCATCCGGATGCGATTGAGGATGCCGATCCCCTGCCATCTCAACAGCGCGCTGCCGATGACCGCGGTGACGAGGACCATCGCCAGCGTCGGCAGCACGCCGATTGCGTCGCCGATGACGATGAAGGCCGCGATCTCGGCGATTGGGATGATGATCAGGGCAAGAGGAATGAGGCTGAAACGCATGAATTTCCGGGTCCGGGACATTTGGGCGCAGCCATTTCGGGCTGCGATGAGGTTCTGACGCCCGATTTAATTGCCGATTAAATTGATTGACGGGCACGTGGCGATTATATGCAAGCCTGTACAGGATTAAACCGAAAGAAGGCTGGAATGGGTTCGTTCGACGTCGTCACCTTCATATTCTTCATCGTGGCAGTGGTGATCTTCATCCAGCTGCGGTCGGTGCTTGGTCGGCGCGATTCCAGCGACGACGCCCGCATCGAGCGCCGTCGCGCCCGCCGTGAAGCACCGCCGATCCCGTCAGACGACCCCAAGGTGGTGACGCTTCCCTCCCGTGGCAAGGACGGCGAGCCGCAGCCGGACCAGATGGAGGCGATCGATGCCTATGCGCCGCGGGGCACCGACCTCAATGAAGGTTTGCGCGGGGTAAAGGCCGCCGATCCGTCCTTTGATCCGAAGGAATTCGTCAAGGGCGCCAGCATGGCCTACGAGATGATCGTCACCGCCTATGCGGAAGGTGATCGCAAGACGCTGCGCAATCTTCTCTCCCGCGATGTCTATGACGGCTTCGTCGCCGCCATCGAGGAACGCGAGGCGGCCGGCCAGACCATGCGCTCGAATTTCGTCGGGATCGAGAAATCGGCGATTACCCAGGCGGAAATGAAGGGCTCGGAGGCCAATCTCACCCTCCGTATCGTCAGCCAGCTCATTTCCGCGACGTTCGATGCCGACGGCAAGCTGGTGGACGGCGACGCGGAGGAAGTGTCCGAGGTCAACGATGTCTGGACATTCGCGCGCGACACCCGCTCGCGCGATCCGAACTGGCGCCTGATCGCCACCGAAGCCGATCAGTGAGCCCTCTCTCCCTCCGCCCTGTCCGGTTCGAGGAGATCGAGGGATGGGCGGGGGACGACATGGCGGGCGCGCTTCGCGCATTCCGCCGGACCGCAATCCATGCGCTGAAAAAGGGGCCCTATAAGCAGGGCTCCGCGTCACCGCCGCCTGAAAGCCTCATCACCGTCTATGAGGCGGCGCGGGTGACCGATCCGCTGCGGATCACCAATGCGGCGGCCCGCACCTTCTTCGAAACGTATTTCGACGCCTATCGCGTCGAGCCGGGCGAGGGCGCGGAGGGCAAGGTCACGGCCTATTACGAGCCGACCGTCGAAGCCCGCCGCGAGAAGGCCGGCGATTTCGTCCACCCCTTTCTGCGCCGTCCGCCCGAACTGGTGAAGGTCGCCGATCCCGACACTCCGCCGGAGGGAGTGCCGAAGGGATTTGCCTTTGCGCTGCAGACGGGAGAGGGTCTGGTTGAAAGCCCGGACAGGCAGGCCGTCGATCAGGGTGCCTTTGCCGGACGCGATCTCGAAATCGCCTGGGCCCGCGACAAGGCCGATGTGTTCTTCACCCAGGTTCAGGGCTCGGCGCGGCTCGATTTCGGCGACGGCAGCGGCATGCGAATCGGCTATGCCGCGAAATCCGGCCATCCCTTTACCGGCATCGGGCGCATTCTCGTCGAACGCGGCGAGATCCCGCAGGCGGAGATCTCCATGCAGACGATCCGCAAATGGCTCGCCGACCATCCGGACGAGGCCGATGCGCTGATGTGGGAGAACCGTTCCTACATCTTCTTCCGTGAGATCGAGATACCCGATGATGCTCCGGGACCCATCGGTGCTGCCGATGTCCCGCTGGAGCCCGGCCGCTCGCTTGCCGTCGACAGACTGATCCATTCCTTCGGTACGCCGATTTTTGTTTCCGCTCCGAATCTTCGGGATTTCGATGCGCCGAAACCCTTTCGTCGGTTGATGATTGCGCAGGATACGGGCTCGGCCATCGTCGGTCCGGCGCGCGGCGATCTCTATGCCGGCGGCGGCGATCGCGCCGGGGAACTTGCGGGCGGGGTAAACGCCGTGGCAAGTTTCACCCTGTTGTTCCCGCGCGCCTGACACCGGTTTCTCTCGCCCATGGCTGATAAGAACTCAAAACTGTCCCACGAGGACCGGATCATCTGGGAGAAAGTGGCCCGGACGGTCACCCCGTTGCCGGGCAGGAAGAGGGTCGAGGTGACGGAGACACCGGAAACCATGGCCTCGTTGATGGGGGATGGCGTGGTCCGGAACGGCCCCGCGGCCGGGCTTGTCGCCGAAAGGCAGCCCGAGCCGCGCGATCGCCAGCCGCGCATGCGTGCCCACCGGCTCCATCCGATCGAGCGTCCCACCGTCAAGAAGATCAGCAAGGGACGTATCGCCATCGACGCCCGTCTCGATCTCCACGGCCTCAAGCGCGCCGAGGCGCACAATCTTCTTTATGATTTTCTCGCCCGCGCCCGCGAGCGGGGTTTGCGGCATGTCCTCGTCATCACCGGCAAGGGGCGTTCGGGCGGCAGCGAGGGGGCGTTGCGCCGCGAAGTGCCGCAATGGCTCGACAAGCCGGAATTTCGCTTGCTCGTGTCCGGTCTGGAAACGTCGTCGCGTGCCCATGGCGGCGAAGGCGCGCTCTATGTCAGGCTGCGCCGCACCGGCGAGCCGCGCTCATGACGCCTTTTGGAGAAGCCGTGCGCAAGCTGCGCGCCGAACGCGGCATCAGCCAGAAGGAGATGGCCGCTCATCTCGGTGTCTCCGCGGCCTATCTTTCGGCGCTCGAACATGGCCAGCGCTCCGAGCCGAGCTGGGAGCTCGTCCAGCGCATCATCGGCTTTTTCCATATCATCTGGGACGAGGCGGAGGAGTTGCAGCGCCTGGCAGCCCTGTCCCGGCCCAGGATCGTCATCGATGCACGCAACATTCCGCCGCGCTCGGCAATTCTTGCCAACAGGCTGGCGGAAGCCTGGCCGGAACTCGACGATGAAAACCTGGCTGCGATCGAGCAAGTGCTGAACCGCAAGCAAGGCGATGACTCCGGCTAATTACTGCCGATGATCGACCGCAGCTCGGCTTCCTTTTCATTGACGAGCCAGCCGTAATAATTTTCTTCCGGCATGCGGCTGCCGCCTTTTCCGCCATTCTTCCGGGCAAGCGCCTGAGCCCGCGCTTTCGCGCCGCCGATATTGTAGAGGGTGGCGGTGATGCCGGGATTTTTCGAGATGTCGAATCCGGCTATGGTCCTGTAGTCGTCAATGTCCGCCCGGATGGACGCCGCCATGTAGGCAAGGGTCGAATCGGGATCCATGATCGCCTCGTAGACGCCGGAGGCGTTGTCGGCGGAAATCCGCTTGATGCCGGCAACCTGTACGGCGAGATCCTGGTTGGTCAGCGCCGTCAGCGGGCTGAGCTGGCCGAGGCCGAAGGTCTGGCCCGCATAGAACGGCTCGAAGAAAACCGCATTGAAACGGTTGTTCGGATAGCTCTTGCCGCCCACGGTCTTGCCGCGGAATGTCGAATCCCAGACATCCTGCCGGCAGCTCCAGGTATCGCGGCTGTTCGACAGGGATTTGCAGGCGTCGAACTCGGGCCGATCCACGAAATCGGAAACCGCCTCGCCCTTGTAGTCGAAGCGGAAGCGTTCGCCCGCATAGGACATCGCCTTGACGTAATAGGTCTGCAGATGGTCGTAGGCGTCCACATTATAGGTGTGTTCGCCGACCAGCGCGCCGACGATGTGGATCGGATCGATCCCGAACATCGAAGCCGTCTTGCGGATCTTCGACTTGAGCCGCTTGTCCGTCGCGATGAGGTCGCGGATCTTTTCGTATTTCTGCTCGAAAGTGGACTTGAGCGCCTGCGTCCGGCGCTTCGATGCACCGGGTATGGCCGGCTGCTCGACATTGCGGTTGCCCGCCGGCACCGTCACCGCGGCAAGGGACGGAAGCGTCGTGGCGGCAATGAAGGCCCCGGCTGCGACAGCGAGCAGAAGCCTGCCTTTGGAAAATGCCACGACGTGTCTCCTCCTGAATGTACCGGGCCCTTGCCGCGCCGGCGTGCTCACCGGCTGCGGCTGATAGGCGGGGCCCGTTCCTTAGAGGATGAAACGTGACAAATCTGTGTCCTGGGCCAGGTCGCCAACGTGCTTCCGGACATAATCCGAATCGATCTTCATTGTCGAGCCTGACTTGTCCGGCGCCTCGTAGGAGATCTCGTCGAGAACGCGCTCCATCACCGTCTGCAGGCGACGGGCGCCGATGTTCTCCAGCGTGCCGTTCAGGTGAACCGCGACTTCGGCCAGGGCGTCGATCGCATCCTCGGTGAAGTCGAGCGTCACGCCTTCGGTCTGCATCAGCGCCACATACTGCTTGATGAGGCTGGCTTCGGTCTCGGTGAGAATGCGGCGGAAATCGTCCTTTTCCAGCGCCCGAAGCTCGACGCGGATGGGCAGACGGCCCTGCAGCTCGGGCAGGAGGTCCGACGGCTTGGACACGTGGAAGGCGCCCGATGCGATGAAGAGGATATGGTCGGTCTTCACCGGCCCGTATTTGGTGGCGACGGTGGAGCCTTCGACCAGCGGCAGAAGGTCACGCTGCACGCCTTCGCGGGAAACCCCCGCACCCATGCCGCCGTCCCGATTGGCGATCTTGTCGATCTCGTCGATGAAGACGATGCCTTCGTTTTCGGCCAGCTTGAGCGCTTCGGCCTGGATCTGCTCCATGTCCAGAAGCTTGTCGGATTCGTCGTTGACCAGCATGTCGTGCGACTGTTTGACGGTCGTCTTGACCTTGCGCTGGCGCCCGCCCATCGCCTTGCCGAACAGGTCGGAAATGTTCATCACGCCGATATTGCCGCCCGGCATGCCCGGGATCTCGAAATTCGGCATGCCGCCCGAAGTGTCGCTGACCTCGATCTCGATTTCCTTGTCGTCGAGTTCGCCCGCGCGCAGCTTCTTGCGGAAGGAATCGCGGGTGGTCGGCGAGGCGGTCGCGCCGACGAGCGCGTCGAGCACCCGTTCCTCGGCACTGATATGGGCCTTGGCCTTGACCTCGTTGCGCTTCCTGTCGCGCACGATGCCGATGCCGACCTCCACGAGATCGCGGATGATCTGCTCCACATCGCGGCCGACATAACCGACCTCGGTGAACTTGGTGGCTTCCACCTTCATGAAGGGTGCGCCGGCAAGTTTCGCCAGCCGCCGGGAAATCTCGGTCTTGCCGACGCCGGTCGGTCCGATCATCAGGATGTTCTTCGGCGTCACCTCGTCTTTCAACGGCCCCTCGAGCTGCTGCCTGCGCCAGCGGTTGCGAAGCGCAATCGCTACGGCGCGCTTGGCGTCCTTCTGGCCGATGATGTAGCGGTCGAGCTCGGTGACCGTTTCGCGTGGGGAGAATGTGGTCATTTCGAATACCTGCGGAATTGTCTCGCAAAAATGGGATGGATCGCGCGCGGATTACTCCGCGTCCAGCGTTTCCATGACGATGTTGCCGTTGGTGTAGACGCAGATGTCGCCTGCGATCTCCATGGCGCGCCGGGCAATGTCCTCGGCCGACTTGTCGGTGTCCATCAGCGCGCGCGCTGCAGCGTAGGCGTAGTTGCCGCCCGATCCGATGGCCATCGTGCCGTGTTCGGGCTCAAGCACGTCGCCATTGCCGGTGATCGCCAGGGTCACCGACTTGTCGGCGACCAGCATCATGGCTTCGAGCCGGCGGAGATAGCGGTCGGTACGCCAGTCCTTGGCCAGTTCAACCGCGGCGCGGGTGAGTTGGCCCGGATACTGCTCGAGCTTGGCTTCGAGCCGCTCGAGAAGCGTGAACGCGTCGGCGGTTGCGCCGGCGAACCCGGCGATGACCGAACCGTCCTTGCCGATGCGGCGGACCTTGCGCGCATTGCCCTTCATCACCGTCTGGCCGAGGCTGACCTGTCCGTCGCCCGCCATGACGGCCTTGCCGTTCTTGCGAACCGTGATGATGGTTGTGGCATGCATGCTGCCAAAGGGATTGTCTTCGGCCATGGGGTAATCCTTGCTTTGCTTGGCCGGCGGAGCGGCCTGACTTTGGTTCCCGCCATATGTAAGCAGGGCAAACGTGATTGCAAACTCGCGCGGTTCGGCCCTCATTGCCGGCGGCCCTTGTCTGGATATTTCGCCGGGGTGCTGATATTGAGCGCGGGAAACATCGACCGGCCCCTATTCGGCCGGCACATGACGGACCGGAGATGCCCGAATGGCACAGCCTTCGAAGAACCGCGCGGCGGAAGTCGCCCGCAAGACTGGGGAAACGGATATCGCCGTGGCGGTATCGGTCGACGGCACCGGCCGCTCGACGATCGAGACCGGTGTGGGCTTCTTCGATCACATGCTCGAACAGCTTTCGCGCCATTCCCTCATCGACATGGAGATCAAGGCCAAGGGCGATCTGCACATCGACGATCACCACACGGTGGAAGATGTCGGCATTGCCATCGGACAGGCCCTCAACAGGGCGCTCGGCGACCGCAAGGGCATCTGCCGCTATGCCTCGATCGACCTTGCCATGGACGAGACGCTGACCCGCGCCGCAGTCGACGTGTCGGGACGGCCCTTTCTGGTCTGGGACGTCGCCTTCACTGCGCCGCAGATCGGCACATTCGATACCGAACTGGTGCGCGAGTTCTTCCAGGCCCTGTCCCAGCACGGCGGCATCACGCTTCACGTGACCAATCACTACGGTGCCAACAGCCATCATATCGCCGAAAGCTGCTTCAAGGCGGTGGCGAGGGTGCTGCGCACCGCCTGCGAGATCGATCCGCGCATGGCCGATGCAATTCCCTCGACCAAAGGCATGCTGGTCTGAGTGCGATACTGAACCATCGGGCGCCGGAATTTTCGTGAAAGGGAGAGGTCGATGGCCTCCTACGCGATCTTGTCAGACAGAAATGCGCCGGGCGGCGACGAAACCGCCCGCGTCATTGCCGACCGCTTTGCCTGGCCGGCTTTCGCTTTCGGCGGCTTCTGGCTGTTGTGGCACCGTGCCTGGTTTGCCGGCGCGCTGGTGCTGATCGCGGATCTGACCATCCCGCTGCTGCTCTATCCGGGCGGCTATGCCGGTCTCGCCCTGGCCTTGGATATCGCGCTGGCGTTGATCGTCGGCCTGGAAGGCAATGCCTGGCGGCTCGATGCCGAGGAACGCCGCGGCAGGCGCATCGTCGATATCGTCGAGGCGCCTGATCCGGATACCGCCTTCGAAATCTATGCCTATCGCGCCGCAGCCCGCGCACTGCCGAAAACCCCGCCGCCGCTGCCCGGCAGGAATAACCAGCTTGTGCGGCCCCGTCCCGCGAGCACGCCCGACATGATCGGCCTCGTTCCTTCCCGCCGGGAGGGGTGAGGCATGACCGGAAGTTCAGCCATGAAAGTTGCCATCATCGATTACGGATCGGGCAATCTCCGCTCCGCGACCAAGGCTTTCGAGCGCGCCGCCCGTGAACACGGGATCGATGCCGAGATCATTCTGACAGACAAGGCCGAGGTGGTGGCCGCTGCCGATCGCGTCGTTCTGCCGGGCGTCGGCGCCTATGCGGATTGCCGCGCCGGGCTCGACGCCGTGGACGGCATGGTCGAGGCGCTCAGGGACGCCGTGGAAGCCAAGGCGCGTCCGTTTCTCGGCATCTGCGTCGGCACCCAGTTGATGTCCTCGCGCGGTCTCGAAAAAACCACCACGGAAGGGTTTGGCTGGATCCCCGGCGACGTGGTTGAAATGCAGCTCGCCGACCCCTCGCTGAAGATCCCGCAGATCGGGTGGAACACGATCGACGTCAGGAAGGCGCATCCGCTGTTTGACGGCATTCCGACAGGGCCGGACGGACTGCACGCCTATTTCGTCCACTCCTACCACCTGGCCGCGACCGATCCCGACCATGTTCTGGCGACGACCGAATATGGCGGCGCCGTCACCGCGTCCGTGGGCCGCGACAACATGGTGGGCACGCAGTTTCACCCCGAAAAGAGCCAGACCCTCGGCCTGGCCCTTATCGCCAATTTCCTCCGGTGGAAGCCGTAAGCATGAGCAAGAAGATCCTCTTTCCCGCCATCGACCTCAAGGACGGCCAGTGTGTCCGCCTCAAGCTCGGCGAAATGGACACGGCGACCGTCTATAACGACGATCCCGCCGCACAAGCCAGGGCCTTCGAGGAGATGGGCTTTGAATGGCTGCATGTCGTCGATCTCAACGGCGCCTTCGAGGGCCAGTCGGTCAACGGCGCGGCCGTCGAATCGATCATCAAGGCCACGAAGAACCCGGTGCAGCTCGGCGGCGGCATCCGCACGCTCGCCCATATCGAGACCTGGCTGTCCAAGGGCCTGTCGCGGGTCATTCTCGGCACCATAGCCGTGCGCGATCCGAAGCTGGTGCGCGAGGCCTGCAAGTTCTTCCCCGGCCGCGTCGCCGTCGGCATCGATGCCAAGGGCGGCAAGGTGGCGGTCGAGGGCTGGGCGGAAGCCAGCGAGCTCGGCGTCATCGAGATGGCCAGGCGTTTCGAGGGCGCGGGCGTTGCCGCGATCATCTACACGGACATCGACCGAGACGGCATTCTGACCGGCATCAACTGGGACGCCACCATCGAACTTGCCGGCGCGGTGTCGATCCCGGTCATCGCCTCGGGCGGGCTCGCATCGCTCGACGATATCCGCCGCATGACCGAGCCCGATGCATCGGGCCTCGAAGGCGCCATTTCCGGCCGCGCCCTCTATGACGGCCGCATCGATCCGGCCGAAGCGCTGGCGATCTTGAGATGATTGCCGTGCGCGGCGTGGTGAGAAAGCAAAAGCCAAATCAACAGAATCACTTAGGCCTGCCTGCATAAATGATTGAGTTTTATTGACAAATTGGCAGTTTTCTACTATATTTCACGTAAGTGGATTGGGGGTTCCCGGTCGGCGTCGAGCCTCGGAGTAGTCCGAGGCTTTTCGCTTATTTGGGGATGTATATGCCCCGGCTTGGCTGCGAGAAGCGGCGGGATCCCATTATTTTTCTTTGAATGAGTTCATACGCTCTATTGGCTTGCGCTGGCCTGAAAACCCGTAGGCCGAGCGGTCGTGCCGTCAGATCGGCGATCTGCATTCCCGTGGAATTGGTTCTCTTATCGGAGAAGTGAATGATGAAATTGGGGAAGCGTTCATGCAATTCGTTCTCGCCAGATGTGATGCGCCGAAACTCCAGCTCCAGTTCGTTATCCTCCTTCGAGCCCCTCTTCTCGAAAATGAAGTGCGTACGTCGGTCCACTTCGCCGTGTCGCTTAAGAAAGAGAGCGGCCTGCTGAAGGCAGATCTTGAGGCAGATTGAATAGGGATTTTCAGCAAAGAAGTCTGTACGCAGTTCATCCTTGTGGATCACCGTGGAGAATATCCGAAACGGGCTCTTCTTCACACATTCATTGAGGTCGGAAAGAAAGCGTTCCCTTAGCGTCTGATCCACAAAGATCCGGAAATCGTTTTTCTGCTTCCGTATGTCATGCTCATGCAGAACGATCGAATCGTGACCGAAATAGTGGAACTTCAGCCGCTGAAACCGAGGCACGACGCGGGTGCAGTATGTGTCCTTCCGGAACGCGCATAATGCCAGCGCAAAAACTGGATATCTCGGGTCTACCGAGATAAGAGAGTGGTCCCCGCTTTCGTCGGCGTAGAAGATATAGCTTCCATCTTGAGTTTTCATATGGAAATCCCGACCAATCCAGAGGTGTATTTGTAGTGACCCTCAAATCCCGTGTCATTCCCTGTTTCGACGTGACGGATGGGCGGCCCGCGACGCCCGCAGCGGCTTGCCCGCCAGGACGCGCATGCAAGAGAAACGACGCCAGGGAGATTTCACAATGACCCTCAAATCCCGCGTCATTCCCTGTCTCGACGTCAAGGACGGCCGCGTCGTCAAGGGGGTCAACTTCGTGGACCTCATCGACGCCGGCGATCCGGTCGAGGCCGCAATCGCCTATGACGCCGCAGGTGCCGACGAGCTCTGCTTCCTCGATATCACCGCTTCATCGGACAATCGCGAGACGATCTTCGACGTCGTGGCGCGCACCGCCGAACATTGCTTCATGCCGCTCACCGTGGGTGGCGGCGTACGCGCGGTGGCCGATATCCGCAAACTTCTTCTCGCAGGTGCCGACAAGGTGTCGATCAACACCGCTGCGGTGCAGAACCCCGACTTCGTGGCCGAAGCCGCCGACAAGTTCGGCAATCAGTGCATAGTGGTTGCGATCGATGCCAAGAAGGTTTCCGAAAAGGGTGAGACCGACCGCTGGGAGATCTTCACCCATGGCGGACGGACCCCGACCGGGATCGACGCCGTCGAGTTCGCACGCAAGGTGGTCGATCTGGGCGCCGGCGAAATCCTGCTGACATCGATGGACCGCGATGGCACCAAGGCGGGCTACGACATCGCGCTCACCCGGACGATCGCCGACGCCATCCCGGCTCCCGTCATCGCCTCGGGCGGGGTGGGCGACCTCGATCATCTGGTCGCGGGTATCCGGGACGGTCACGCGACGGCCGTGCTTGCCGCCTCGATTTTCCACTTCGGCACCTATACGATCGGCGAAGCCAAGCAACATATGGCAAAAGCCGGATTGCAGATGCGGCTCAACTGAGCCGGACCTGCGGATCGATCACTCCGACCGTCCAGCCTGACTTTCACGGGACATGACCTATGACCGATTTCACCCTTGCCGATCTCGAGGCCATCATCGCCAGGCGCGCCGCCGCCTCGCCGGAGGAATCCTGGACCGCCAGGCTCGTGGCATCCGGCATGGAAAAGGCCGCCAAGAAGCTCGGCGAGGAAGCGGTCGAAACCGTGATTGCCGGGATGAAGGGCGAGAAGGCGGAAATCGCGAGCGAATCCGCCGATCTTCTCTTTCATCTTCTCGTCGTGCTAAGGATGAGCGATGTGCCGCTGAGTGACGTTTTGGCGGAGCTTGAGCGGCGGACCGGCCAGAGCGGGATCGCGGAGAAGGCTTCCCGCAGCGCCAGCTGAACTGGCGATACGGCGGGGGGAGAATTTGCCATGAGCCACGCAGAATGAGCCATATCGATCCGGCGAGCGACACGCTCGACCATTTCCGGGGCGACGATTTTTCGCCCTATCGCTTCTTTTCCGCAGAAGACTGGGCCCGGTTCCGCGCCGATACACCGCTGACGCTGACCGAGGAGGAGGTGCGCCGGCTGCGGTCCCTGAACGATCCGGTCGATCTCGGCGAGATCCGTCGCATCTATCTCGCATTGTCGCGCCTGTTGTCGACGCATGTGGAATCGTCGCAGCTGCTGTTCAATCAGCGCAAGAGCTTCCTCAACATCGACCAGGCCTGGAAAACGCCCTTCATCATCGGCATCGCCGGTTCGGTGGCCGTGGGCAAGTCGACCACCGCCCGTGTCCTGGCTGAGCTTCTCGCGCGCTGGCCCTCGAGCCCGAAGGTCGATCTCGTTACGACGGACGGATTCCTGTATCCCAACGAGATCCTGCTTCGCGAGAACCTGATGGAACGCAAGGGGTTTCCGGAAAGCTACGACGTCAGCGCGGTCTTGCGTTTCCTCTCGGACATCAAGGCCGGCCAGCCCAATGTGAAGGCGCCGAAATACTCGCACCTGACCTATGACGTGCTGCCCGACGAATTTACCGTCATCGACCGTCCGGATATCCTGATCTTCGAGGGCATCAACGTGCTGCAGGTGCGCGATCTGCCGGAGGACGGCAAGATCGTGCCTTTTGTGTCCGACTTCTTCGACTTCTCGATCTATATCGATGCGGATGAGGAGGACATTCACCGCTGGTATGTCGAGCGGTTCATGCGCCTGCGCGAGACGGCCTTCCGCAATCCGGAATCCTTCTTCAACCGCTATGCCTCGATCGCGGAAGAGGCGGCACGCGCCAAGGCCGAAGACCTGTGGGCCAACATCAACCTCAAGAACCTGAAGCGCAATATCCTGCCGACGCGCCCCCGCGCCGATCTGATCCTCCGAAAAGGACCGGATCACCTCATCGAGCAGGTGGCGCTTAGGAAGCTGTGAGATCCGGCGCGCGGCTTGCAGTCATCTCTCCCCGCAGGCGAACGAACAGCCATGTCGTCAGCAGCGCGGGCGCGATGAAGCCGAGCGACAGAAAAAGCTCGTTTGTCAGGACCATGATGTAGGGGAAGCACCACACCCCGCCCAGCAGCAACAGGTTCGGACGCTTCAGCCGAAACAGGAACCACGCTATCGCCAGATAGAGTGGCAGGCAGTCGTAGGTATATCCGTAAGGCGTCGCCAGGACGACGAGCACGCCGGTCAGTGCGACGCGGCTTCCGTGATCAAGCATGTTCTGCCGGTGCCAGAGATAGATCGTCAGCCCGACGGACAGCACGATCACAGGCAGCTGGGCGGCATAGGCAAGACTGACATCGGAGCCGAGCGAGCGCAGCAGGACGAACGCCGTGGTTGCCTTGGCGTGGTACCCCTGCGGAAAGGGCGCCTCCATGATGCGGATCATGAGCGGACGCGTAACCTCGAAGAATTCGGTCCAGACGTTAAAGCCGAATGCGAGCCCGGTGACGATGATGATCAGCACGGTCGTTGCAGTCGCCGACAGGATGGCCCTGACGTTCCAGCTGGCAATGAGGCAAAACGGGACGAGAAGCCCGAGATGCGGCTTGAGTGTCAGGAGCCCGAACAGGACACCGGCGATGATCGGCCGTTTCGGCGCCAGCACGAGCCCGCCGATCAGGAATGCCGCCATCAACGCATCGTTTTGGCCCAGCGACAGATTGGTGATGGCCGCGGGACTGAAGACGACGAAAAAATGGGCGAGCTTCGGAAGCTGAAATTGTTGGACGGCAAGGTGCCAGACATAAAGCGTTCCGGCCGACCAGACGATGTAGGCAAACCAGATGGGAAAAAGAGCGAGCGGCACGCCGAGCAGCAGGAGGCTCGGAGGATAGCTCCATTCCTGATTCGTCAGGTCGAGCCCATGAAGCCGGCTGATTTCCCTGCGATATGTCTCCGGGTCGAATATGAGATCGAGCTTGCCTTCGATCACGAGTCTCGACCCGGACCAGAGATTGCTGAAGTCCCAGTATGGGAGCCGCAAGTTGACCGGCGAAATGCCGTCCTCAACGAGATACCAGACCAGTGCGTAGTCTATGATTCCAATGATGAAGGCATAGGCGGCAATGGCAAAAGCGATACGTGACTGCAGCTGCGTGAGATTGTTTTTCGGCGGGTTCACCGCGAAAGACTGGGGCATGGCATGAATGTTTCGGTCGTGATCGAGGACACGCCGATTAAAAACGAGAAACCTAAAAAAATGCCTAGTAAAAATTGCTCGCGCTAATTCAGGGTTTGGTCACTCGTCGCAACGTCAGGTTGATCCTGCCGCCGTTCTTCAAAAGCGTGGACGTCGCCGGATAGATCCGGTCGACGCCGTGATAGACCAGTCGTCCCGCGCCACCCATTACGACGATATCGCCGCTTTCCAGCCGGAACGAGCGCGAGGGTGAGGGCCGCTCGACCTGGCCGACCCGGAACAGGCAGGCATCTCCGAGCGAGACGGAGAGGACCGGCGCGTCAAGATCGGCCTCGTCCTTGTCCTGATGCAGTCCCATCCTTGCGTCCACGGTGTAGAAATTGATCAGGCACGCCTCCGGCGGATAATCGCAGCCGGACAATTCGTTCCAGAGGTCGAGGAGGCGCGGGGGGAAATGCGGCCATGATCTGCCGGTCTCCGGATGAGAATTCTGGTACCGGTAGCCCTTGCGGTCGGCGACCCAGCCGAGAGGACCGCAATTCGTCATCCGCACCGAAAAGGGCTTGCCGCTTCTCGGCATCACCGGGACGAACAGCGGCGCCGCTTTGACGATATCGCGGATATCGGAAAGCAGCGCCTCCTGGTTCTGCCGGTCGAGGAAGCCGGGAATGTGGCGAACGCCCTTCGGCAACACCATCATCACTCCGTCTCCTCCTGTCGGTACATCAGCAGGGGGCAGGACGCCCGCCTTGCCTGACGAATGCGTTCACGCCTTGTCGAGTTCCGGAATGCGCAGCACCTGACCCGGATATATCTTGTCGGGATGGCTCAGCATGGGACGATTGGCCTCGAATATCACCTTGTAGTGCTTGCCGTTGCCATAGGCCTTCTCCGAAACGGCCCAGAGTGTGTCGCCCTTTTCGACCGTGTGGAGCTTCGGCTCCCTGGCGGGCGTGGACGCCTTGACCAACTCGGTCATGTCGGTTGCCGTCAGGGACAGGCCCGAATCCGGCGGTACGATCTTGAGTTCGGAGGCCTCGACCTTGGAAATGCCCAGCGTATTGCCGACGGCGACGACCACCTTCTCGAAGATCGACTGGTCCTCGACAACACCCTTGACCACGACCTTGTCGCCCTCCACCGCCACGTCGACCTTGTCGGTGCCGAGCTTGTGCGTCTCCAGCTCCTTCTTGATCTCTGCGGCATCCGGCTCATCGCTGCCGCCGATTCCGAGCTTCTTGCCGGCATTCTTGATGAAGTTGAAAAGTCCCATTCCATTCCTCCCTGGCTGATGAAGCGAGATAAGCACGGCAATTCGGCCTTGCCAACAAATTACAGGTAGATCCTGCTAGTCGTCGCTGACCCGTCCGCGCTTGGATTTGACATCCGCGCGGATCGACTTGGCCTTCAGCCGGCGCTCGACGGCGCCGCGCGAAGGGCGTGTCTTCTTCCGCGGCGGCGGCGGTGGCTCGGAGGCCTGGTCCACGAGCTCGACAAGCCGCTCGCGGGCATCGGCCCGGTTGCGTTCCTGGGTGCGATGGCGGTTCGCCTCGATGATGATCACGCCGTCCTTGCTCACCCGGCGTCCTCCGAGGCGGATCATCCGCGCTTTCGTCATCGGCGCCAGGCTGGGCGAATTCCGGATGTCGAAATGCAGCTGAACGGCCGTGGAGACCTTGTTGACATTCTGTCCGCCGGGACCGGCGGCCCGAATGAAGTTCTCCGTCAGTTCCCAGCCTTGGATGACGATGTTGCGGGCGGCGTAAAGTGGATCTGTGCTCATGCGGGCAATGTTGCCATCCGCCGTGACATGCGGGCAAGGGTGCGGGCGAGGGAAAGCGAGTACCAGACCGCGCCCAGAAACCATCCGAGCGCCCAGACGGTGGCATATACCACCTTCAACAGCAGCCGCCCGAGCCGGAACGAGCCCTTGCCGAGAAGTTTGAGAACGCCGGCGGTCTTGTCCCCGGTCCTGGCCGAAAGCTTCGCGATGCGCCCGAGATCCGCGGGTGTATCGGCATGGGCGAGTGCGCGCACCGATGCCTTCAGTCCGCCCTTGCCGGCAATCGTCTGTGTCGCGGCAGCCATTTCGGCCAGTTCCTGCGCGGGACCCGCCCGCAACACACCGTCGAACCGGCGGACAAGCGCCGACTTGTCGGCCGCTTTCAGACCCTGCTTGTCGGAGACCTTTAGGATGCGCGCCGATCCGCTTTTGCGCGCCATCCGCACGATCCTTGTCGAACCGCCGGAAATCGCGGCCTTCAGCGCCTCGACATCGACGAGGCGCGTGAGCGTGCGGCCAAGCGTCTTCGAAAGCCGCGCACTCATCTTGCCGGTGCGCTTGGCCGTCTTCAGCACCGAGGCGCCGACATCGATCGGGCCGGATGGCAGAACGGTTGCAATTCCCACCAGCGAAAGGCCGAGAACCAGCCTGTCGTAATCCTGGCCCGATATGGCGCGGGGGCCCTGGATGAGAATGTCGCGTATATCGCCCACGATCATGAAATCCGAAGAGACGGCGCCGGCGAAACCCGAAACACCCCTGACGTCTCCGGTCACGAACCCGCGTGCGAACTGGGCGCTCTCGCGGATCGTCCGTTCAGCCGGTGTCTCGACGGTGCGGGCGACGAGATCGGGATCGAACGCATGGCCCTGCGCTTCGCCGATCGCCACGATCTGCCGGGCATCATCGAACTCCGCCGCGTCGATGGCTTCACTGATCTCCCGTTCGAAATCCGATTTCGGCAGGTTGGCGAGGCGGTAGCTCGCGATCGCATAGGGCTCGTCATAGTCGAGCGCCACCTTCGCGACCTGGTAATAGGGTGACGAGAAGAAGCCGATTGCCGCGGTCACCAGCCCGCATGTGCCGACTATCCACCTGATGCGCCGAAACAATTGCCGCAAACCCCTCTGCCCTGTCCTCAACAGACAAGCAGGCAATGACGGCGAAATTCAGGTTCTGTCCAACCGGCGGGCTAGTGGGATGACGGGGGCCAAAAGAACAGATGCCGCCGTATTGTGCGAACGGCGGCATCTGCCTTCCTCCTCAAGGCGGGAGAAGTGTTCCCGGACGGTCCTTGCTACTCGGCGGCGGCCTTCAGGCCGGGAGCGGCGTCGAGCACCGAACCGTCGACATAGTTCTCGAACTTCGCGAAATTGTCGGCGAACATGCCGGTCAGGCGCGAAGCCAAGGCGTCATAGGCATCCTTGTCGGCCCAGGTCGAGCGCGGATCGAGGATGGAACTGTCGATGCCTTCCACCGCGACCGGCACCTGGAAGCCGAAATTGGGATCGGTGCGGAACTCGACATCCTTGAGCGAACCGTCGAGCGCTGCGGTCAGAAGTCCGCGCGTCGCCTTGATCGGCATGCGCGAGCCCACGCCATAGGTGCCGCCGGTCCAGCCGGTGTTGACCAGCCAGCAATCGACCTTGTGTTCGCCGATCAGCTTGCGCAGCAGGTTGCCGTATTCGGACGGATGGCGCGGCATGAAGGGTGCGCCGAAGCAGGTCGAGAATGTGGCTTCCGGTTCGGTGACGCCCTTCTCGGTGCCGGCCACCTTGGCGGTGTAGCCCGACAGGAAGTGGTACATCGCCTGTTCGGCCGTCATCCTCGCGATCGGCGGCAGGATGCCGAAGGCGTCAGCCGTCAGCATGATGATGTTCTTCGGGTGTCCGGCGCGGCCGGTTTCGCTGGCATTGGGGATGTAGTGCAGCGGGTAGGCGCAGCGGGTGTTCTCGGTCAGCGAGCCGTCGTCGAAGTCGGGGACCAGGTTCTCGTCGAGCACGACGTTTTCCAGAACGGTGCCGAAGCGCTCGGTGGTGCCGTAGATTTCGGGCTCCGCCTCGCGCGACAGGCGGATGGTCTTGGCGTAGCAGCCGCCCTCGAAGTTGAAGATGCCGTCCGCACCCCAGCCATGCTCGTCGTCGCCGATGAGGATGCGCGAGGGATCGGCGGACAGCGTGGTCTTTCCGGTGCCCGAGAGGCCGAAGAAGACTGCAGCCTCGCCGTCATGGCTGACATTGGCCGAGCAGTGCATCGGCATCACGCCGCGCTCGGGCAGCAGGTAGTTGAGAACGGTGAAGACCGATTTCTTCATCTCGCCGGCATAGGAGGTGCCGCCGATCAGCACGATGCCCTTGTCGAAATTGCAGGCGATGACCGTGCCGGAGCGGCAGCCATGGCGCTCGGGATCGGCGGTGAAGCTCGGCAGGTCGATGATGGTGAGCTGCGGCACGTAGCTTTCAAGCGCGGCCCGCTCGGGGCGGATCAGCAGATTGCGGATGAACAGCGAATGCCAGGCATATTCGGTGACGATGCGCGAGCGGATGGAATTCTCCGCATCGGCGCCGCCGATCAGGTCCTGCACGAAGAGGTCCCTGCCGGCTGCGTGTGCCACCATGTCCTGATGCAGCCGGTCGAAGGCTTCCGGGTCCATCGGCTTGTTGTTGTCCCACCAGACGGTATCTCGCGTGGTGTCGTCGCTGACGACGAACTTGTCCTTGGGCGACCGGCCCGTATGCTGGCCGGTCAGCGCGCGAAGGGCGCCGAAGGCCGTCAGGCGAGCCTCGCCGCGTGATACGGCGAGTTCGACGAGTTCGGCTTCTCGCAGATTGTATCTTACGACCGCGGCGTCGGTAATTCCGGCACGGTCGATTCCCTCCGCGGGATTGCGGGTTCCAAACTCTTCGAGCATTTTCTTTCCTTCGTGCTGAAGCTGTCTTGGGAAGCAGCCCAAATCTGAAATTCGCGCGGACCATAGTGGCAACGCGCCACAGGGACAACATATCTTTCATCGAAAAATCAATGAAATCAATAAATTAATCGATTTAAAAAATTTCAGTTCCGGTTAAATCGGTTTAACTGGGCGTTGTTTTTCCCCTGGAAGCAATCAAGGGTATGGATGACCGGCCAATCGTCGAATGACACTTACGTAAAACTGTGCCACATTTTGTTCCCAGTTTATCCTCATGGACGCATGTGGCGGCTTCGCGAAGCGGCATGATCGTGCCGGTCCGCGGGCGTGTGGGGCGCGTCCAAGAGGTAGGCCTGAAAATGATGGAGTTTGAACAGATGCAGACCATCGCGCTCGTCGATGACGACCGCAATATCCTGACCTCGGTGTCGATCGCTCTGGAGGCGGAAGGATATCGCGTGGAAACATATACCGACGGGGCATCGGCGCTCGACGGCCTGGCGGCACGCCCGCCGCAGCTGGCGATCTTCGATATCAAGATGCCGCGCATGGACGGGATGGAGCTTCTCCGCCGCCTGCGCCAGAAGTCGGACCTGCCGGTGATCTTCCTCACCTCGAAGGACGAGGAGATCGACGAACTCTTCGGGCTCAAGATGGGCGCCGACGACTTCATCACCAAGCCGTTCTCGCAGCGCTTGCTGGTCGAGCGGGTCAAGGCCGTGCTGCGCCGCGCGGCCAGCCGCGAGGGTGCGGCCCAGGGGCGCGCCACGGCCACGCCGTCCAAGACGCTCGAACGCGGCCACCTCGTCATGGACCAGGAGCGCCATACCTGCACCTGGAAGGACCAGCCGGTGACGCTGACGGTCACCGAGTTCCTGATCCTGCAGTCTCTGGCCCAGCGTCCGGGCGTGGTCAAAAGTCGCGATGCGCTGATGGATGCGGCCTATGACGAACAGGTCTATGTCGACGACCGCACCATCGACAGCCACATCAAGCGGCTGCGCAAGAAGTTCAAGGTGGTCGACACCGACTTCGACATGATCGAAACGCTCTACGGGGTCGGTTACCGCTTCCGCGAAAGCGCCTGAGGCAGGGTGCGGCTAGCGGGCCGGTGACGCCCCGGATCGGAAACGATGGCGATTGAAGCAGAGGACATGGAGAGCGCTCCCGGCGGCAAGGCCCGGGCGGGCCGGCGTCCCGCCGGGTTCACCCGGCTGGTGACGATGGTGCGTCGCCTCTTTGGCCACGTGCTGTTTTCAAGCCTGACGCGCCGTATCCTTTCGCTCAACCTGCTGGCGCTCTTCGTTCTGGTGACCGGTATCCTCTACCTCAACCAGTTTCGCGAAGGCCTCATCGATGCCCGCGTCGAAAGCCTCCTCACCCAGGGCGAGATCATTGCGGGTGCGATTGCGGCCTCCGCGTCCGTCGATACCAACTCGATCACCATCGATCCCGAAAAGCTGCTCGAACTGCAGGCCGGGCAGACCATCAAGCCTTCGAGCAGCGACAGTCTCGATTTTCCGATCAATCCGGAACGCGTCGCCCCGGTGCTCAGGCGCCTGATTTCGCCGACGCGCACGCGCGCCCGCATCTTCGACGAGGATGCGAGCCTGCTTCTGGATTCGCGCTATCTCTATACATCCGGCCAGGTGCTGCGCTTCGACCTGCCATCCGCCGAACCCGACACGTTCAGCTTCGACGACCGTATCTGGGCCTGGTTCAACCGGCTGTTCCAGCGGCGCGACCTGCCGCTCTACCGCGAGCCGCCGGGCGCGGACGGCACGATTTACCCGGAAGTCATGAACGCGCTGACGGGAAGCCGCGGCGCGATCGTGCGCGTCAACGAAAAGGGCGAGCTGATCGTCTCCGTCGCGGTGCCGATCCAGCGTTTCCGGGCCGTCCTCGGCGTGCTGCTTCTCTCCACCCAGGCTGGCGACATCGACAAGATCGTCCATGCCGAGCGGATGGCGATCTTCCGTGTCTTCGGTGTGGCGGCGCTGGTCAACGTGATCCTCTCGCTCCTGCTTGCAAGCACGATAGCCACCCCGCTGCGTCGCCTGTCGGCTGCTGCCGTCCGTGTCCGTCGTGGTGCGCGCGAGCGCGAGGAGATCCCCAATTTCTCGGCGCGCCAGGACGAGATCGGCAACCTCTCCGTGGCGCTGCGCGACATGACCAACGCATTGTATGACCGCATCGACGCGATCGAGAGCTTCGCCGCCGATGTCAGCCACGAGCTCAAGAACCCGCTGACATCCCTGCGCAGCGCGGTGGAAACCCTGCCTGTGGCGCGCACGCCGGAATCGCAGAAGCGCCTTCTCGACGTCATCCAGCACGATGTGCGTCGCATGGACCGGCTGATCAGCGATATTTCGGATGCCTCGCGTCTTGATGCCGAACTCGCCCGCCAGGACAGCGCCATCGTCGACATGCGCAAATTGCTCGGTGACCTCGTCGGCATCGCCAGGCAGGTCGGTCGCAAGGATCGCACGGTCGATATCTCCTTCCACGTCGACGGCAAGGCTGACGACAAGACCGATTTCCGCGTCTATGGCCACGATCTCAGGCTTGGCCAGGTGATCACCAACCTGATCGAGAATGCCCGGTCCTTCGTGCCGCAGGATTCAGGCGAGATCTCCGTTCATCTCTCCCGCCGGCGCAACAATATCCGCGTCAGCGTCGCCGATAACGGACCGGGTATCCGGGCAGAAAATATCGAACGCGTCTTCGAGCGCTTCTATACGGACCGGCCCGACGGTGAGGATTTCGGCCAGAACTCCGGCCTGGGCCTGTCGATCAGCCGGCAGATCATCGAGGCCCATGGCGGCCGGCTCTATGCCGAGAACATTCCGCTGGAGCCGAAGCCGGCCAGGGGCAGGAAGGCCGCAAAGGCGCCCGCCCCCGATGCGGATGAGCGCAGATGGTCCGGCGCCCGGTTTGTCGTCGACCTGCCGGCGGCCGACATCTGATGAATGACCCCGCCCTCACGCTTGCCGAGGGAGCGCCGGTCCATGCCACGGCGGTGGTGATCGGCGAGCGCGGACTTCTCCTAACCGGCGCTTCGGGTTCGGGCAAAACCACCACCGCCCTGCGTTGCATGTCCTCGGCGCGGACCACTGGAACCCACGCGGCCCTCATCGCCGATGACGGCGTGAACCTGGCGGTTTCGGGCGGCCGGGTGATTGCCCGTTGTCCGCAGCCTATAGCCGGCAGGGCCGAAATCCGCGGAACCGGCATCTTTTCCTTTGCCTGGCGGCAAAGCGCGGTTCTCGAGGCCGTCGTCATGGCCGCAAGCCCGGAAGGCGCCGGACGCCTCCCGCCCGACGATGAATTCTGCATGATCGGCACGTGCCGGTTGAAACTCATTCGCGTCGACTACCGTTCACCTGTCGACCCCCTGCAGGTCATCCTGTCGGCTCTCGCGGCGAAGCCGTGAGTCGGCGCAAATTGCCGCAGTGCGAAAAAAGACGGTTTGATGACATTTGGTCTTGAATATCGTCGCTGTCTGGCCAAGATGGCGAGCCTGTTGAACCGGCCTCGCGGACAGTGACGAAACCTGATCCGCGTTCCGCACCGGTAGGACATATGTGGAGGCAGAATGATCGGTCTGGTGCTTGTCACCCACGGCAAGCTCGCTGAAGAGTTCCGGCATGCGCTGGAACATGTGGTCGGACCGCAGTCGTCTTTCGAGACGGTCTGCATCGGCCCCGAAGACGATATGGATCAACGCCGTCTGGATATCGTCGAAGCGGTCTCCCGCGCCGAGGATGGTCAAGGTGTCATCATCCTGACCGACATGTTCGGCGGTACGCCTTCCAATCTCTCCATTTCCGTCATGGAAGACGGTCGCGTCGAAGTCATTGCCGGCGTCAATCTTCCGATGCTCATCAAGCTTGCCGGCATTCGCGTCGGCGGTGACATGCAGCGTGCGCTGCAGGAAGCCCAGGAAGCCGGGCGCAAATACATCAATGTGGCCAGCCGGCTGCTGACGAGCAAATAATGACCGGTGAAGGCACATCGCGGGAATTCCCCATTCGCAACAAGCGCGGCCTGCATGCCCGCGCTTCGGCGAAATTCGTCCAGGTTGCCGAGGGCTATGATGCCGATGTGAAGGTGTCGCGCGACGGCACCACGGTCGGCGGCACCTCCATCATGGGGCTGATGCTGCTTGCGGCCTCGCCCGGATGCAGCATTTTCGTCGAGGCGTCCGGCCCGCAGGCCGAGGATGTGCTCGATGCACTGGAAAAGCTGGTTGCCGATCGTTTCGGCGAAGAGGAGTAAGTCGCCGGCACCGTCTTGATGCAAGCCTCATCAAGACATAAAGACATCTTTATGTCATGGTTGCCAGTCGCGGCAAATCCTGTTATTTGAGCGCCCAAAGTTACCCGCCGGATCCGCTGGCCGGGCGCGAAAATATTGCCGGAGACTTCCATGGCTCAATCCCCCGATTACAAGGTCGCTGATATCGGTCTCGCCGATTACGGCCGCAAGGAAATCGTCATCGCCGAAACCGAAATGCCGGGCCTGATGGCCAGCCGCGCCGAGTTCGGCGAGAGCCAGCCGCTCAAGGGCGCCCGCATTTCCGGCTCGCTGCACATGACCATCCAGACCGCCGTGCTGATCGAGACGCTGGTCGCTCTCGGCGCCGAGGTCCGCTGGGCTTCCTGCAACATCTTCTCGACCCAGGACCATGCCGCCGCGGCCATCGCCAAGGCCGGTATCCCGGTCTATGCGGTCAAGGGCGAGACGCTCGAGGAGTACTGGACCTATACCGACCAGATCTTCCAGTGGACCGATGGCGGCGTCTCCAACATGATCCTCGATGATGGCGGCGACGCCACCATGTATATCCTGCTGGGCGCCCGTGCCGAAGCCGGTGAGGACGTGCTCTCCAACCCCGGTTCGGAAGAAGAGGAAGTTCTCTTCGCCCAGATCAAGAAGCGCCTGGAAGCCTCCCCCGGCTGGTTCACGAAGCAGCGCGCCGCCATCCGCGGCGTGACCGAGGAAACCACCACCGGCGTGAACCGCCTCTACCAATTGCAGCAGAAGGGCCTGCTGCCTTTCCCGGCCATCAACGTCAACGACTCCGTCACCAAGTCGAAATTCGACAACAAGTACGGCTGCAAGGAATCGCTGGTCGACGGCATTCGCCGCGCGACCGACGTGATGATGGCCGGCAAGGTCGCCGTTGTCTGCGGTTACGGCGATGTGGGCAAGGGCTCGGCCGCTTCGCTTTCGGGCGCAGGCGCCCGCGTCAAGGTCACCGAAGCCGATCCCATCTGCGCACTTCAGGCGGCCATGGACGGCTATGAAGTGGTTCTGCTCGAGGATGTGGTGAAGACCGCCGATATCTTCATCACCACCACCGGCAACAAGGACATCATCCGTCTCGACCACATGCGCGAGATGAAGGACATGGCCATCGTCGGCAATATCGGTCACTTCGACAACGAGATCCAGGTGACCTCGCTGCGCAACTACAAGTGGGACAACATCAAGCCGCAGGTCGACATGATCGAGTTCCCGGACGGCAAGCGCCTGATCCTGCTTTCTGAAGGCCGCCTGCTGAACCTCGGCAACGCCACCGGTCACCCGTCCTTCGTCATGAGCGCCTCGTTCACCAATCAGGTGCTCGGCCAGATCGAGCTTTTCACCAAACACGGCGAATACGACAACAAGGTCTTCGTGCTGCCCAAGCACCTCGACGAGCATGTCGCCCGGCTCCATCTCGACAAGCTGGGAGTCAGGCTGACCGAGCTTTCCGAAGAGCAGGCCGCCTATATCGGCGTGAAGCCGGAAGGTCCCTACAAGCCGGAACACTACCGCTATTAACCAATAGTTCATAACCTACTACATCTTGTGTGCGCGCTCTTGACAAAAGGGCGCGCATCTCTTTTTGGCACACTTGGTCTTCACCGTGATTCGACAAACCGGTATGTTTTTGAGGCGATGATTCGCGCGGGATTGGACGCGGCCCTCATGAACATGACCGGGCCGACGCGCGCATCGCCCGGCAGGGGACCAAATCGATGACGGCTAAATTGCAGTCGGGCGGGACAGATGACCAGGCGCCCGGCCACGCCGGGGATTCGGTGCGGCTGAAACGGTTGCGCAGCTGGCTTGCGGCCGGCATCGCCTTGCCCGCCGTCTTCCCCGCGCCCGCACGTGCCGCCGAGGACGTCGCCAAGCTTTCGCTCTCCACGCTCGACGTCGTGAATTTCGCGATGGTCATCGGGGCGGTTTCCGCCGCCATGATCTCGGCGATCTGGCTGATCAGGGAACGCGGCCGCACCGATGCGGAAAACCGGGAGCTGCGGGCCTCGCTCGCCGATGCGAATGCCCGTGCTGCGCGCTACCAGTCCCTCATCATCGATCGCAATCGCCGCATCATCATCTGGGAAGGCGTGGGCGTGCCCGCCGAAATCCTGGGCACGCTGCCGCCGGAAATCGGCGCGCCCGACGAGGTCGAGGGGTTTCTCGCCTATTCCGGCTGGTTGAGCCCGACATCGGCGCGGGCGCTCGAAAGCGCTTCCGAAAAACTCCGGTCGAATGCCCAGAGCTTCGATATCACGCTGGAAACCAATACCGGTCAGGTCCTGGAAGCCCAGGGCCGTGTGGCCGGCGGCCGGGCCTTTATCCGTCTTGTGGCATTGTCCAACCTGCGCGCCGAGCTGGCGGAGTTGCGCACCGAACGCGACCGTCTGCTCGTCTCCGTCGATCTTCTCCAGAACATGCTCGACATCATCGACATGCCGGTCTGGCTGCGCGATGCCGATGGCCAGCTGCGCTGGGTCAACGAGGCCTATGCCGAGGCCGTAGAGGGCGAAAGCCGCCAGGACGCCATCGATCGCAAGCTCGAGCTTCTGGGGTCCGCCACCCGCGAACGCATCCGCATGTCGGTCACGCCGGAGCGGCCTTTCCTCGAAAAGGTCTCGACCGTCGTACGTGGCCATCGCCGCTTTCTCGAGGTCGCCGACGTCAAGACGGCCGCCGGGCAGGCGGGACTGGCCCTCGACGTGTCGGAGATCGAGGATGTGCGCGAGGAACTCAAGCGCACGCTCGGCAGTCATTCGGACATGCTCGACCAGCTTGCGACCCCGGTGGCGATCTTCGACCGCGAGCAGCGCCTGCAGTTCTTCAACCAGGCCTTCCTCAAGCTCTGGGATCTCGATACCGCCTATCTCGAACGCCGCCCCGACAATGGCGAACTGCTCGAAAAGCTGCGCAGTCTCGGAAAGCTGCCGGAGCCCCATTCCTGGCGCGACTGGAAGGAACAGGTGCTCTCGGTCTATCGCTCAGTCGATACCGAGCCGCAGCTCTGGCACCTGCCGGATGGCCAGACGCTCAACGTCATTGCCAATGCCCATCCGCTGGGCGGGGCCACCTGGATTTTCGAGAACCTGACCGAACAGGTCGATCTCGAGGCGCGCTACAACACGCTGGTCCGTGTGCAGGGCGAAACCATCGACCATCTGACCGAGGGCGTCAGCGTTTTCGGTCCCGACGGCAAGATCAAGCTGTCCAACACCGCCTTCCGCTCGCTCTGGGGGCTCACCGAGGCTGAAACCAGGCCAGGCACCCATATCCGCGAGATCGCCAATCTCTGCCAGGCCTCGCACGACAAGGCCGATGGCTGGCCGCTTCTCACCTCAGCGATCACCGGTTTCGACGAGGATCGCAGCACCCGCGAAGGGCGGCTTGAGCTCAATACGGGGCTGATCCTCGATTACGCCGTCGTGCCGCTGCCCAACGCGCAGACGATGATCGCTTTCGTCAACGTGACCGATTCCGTCGGTGCGGAGCGGATGCTGACCGAGAAGAACGAAGCGCTGCGCAAGGCCGATGCGCTGAAGAACGATTTCGTCCAGCACGTATCCTACGAACTGCGCTCGCCGCTCACCAACATCATCGGCTTCGCCGACCTGCTCTCCACGCCGACGATCGGCGAACTCAACGACCGCCAGCGCGAATATGTCGAGCATATCGCGGCGTCCTCTTCCGTGCTTCTGACCATCGTCAACGACATCCTCGATCTTGCCACGGTCGATGCCGGCATCATGAAGCTCGACCTCGATCACGTGGAGATACCCGAGCTTCTCGAGGAAGCCCGCGAGCAGATCAACAGCCGCCTCAAGGAGAGCAGCCTTCAGATCGTCATCCGCGACGAACAGGCGCCGGAATCCATGGTCGGCGACCATCAGCGGCTCAAGCAGATTCTCTTCAAATTGATGATGAATGCCGCGAATTTCGCGCCCGAAGGCTCGGTCATCGAGCTCGAATGCGCCCGCGAGGACGGCGAAGTCGTCTTCCGCGTCTCGGACAACGGCCCCGGCGTGCCCGAGGACATGCGCGAAACCCTCTTCTCGCGCTTTTCCACCGGCTCGCAGTCGGGGCGCAAGCGGGGCGCGGGCCTCGGCCTGTCGATTGTGGAGAGTTTCGTCGGCCTGCACCACGGCACCGTCATGATCGAGAACCGGGTAAAGGGCGGCGCAACCGTTACCTGCCGGTTTCCTCTCAATCCGCAAGTAAGCCGTGACGCGGCTGAATAGTCCCGGGCGCATGTCTGAATATCGCACCGTCATCCATCTCCCCGACGAGGCTGCCACGCTCCGCCTTGCCGAAGATATCGCGCTGGCCCTGGCTCCCGGCGATTGCCTGGCGCTTTCGGGTGACCTGGGCGCCGGCAAATCGACGCTGGCGCGCGGCATTATCCGTGCGATTGCAGGTGACGATCGGCTGGAAGTGCCGAGCCCCACCTTCACGCTGGTCCAGAGTTACGATCTGCGGGTGCCGGTCAGCCATTTCGACCTCTATCGTCTGGGATCGGCCGACGAGCTTGACGAGCTCGGCCTCGACGAGATCCTGGAAACCGGTGCCGCCCTTGTCGAATGGCCCGAGCGCGCCGAGGGCACCCTGCCGGGTGACGCGATTTCACTGTTTCTGACAGGCGGAGACGAGGGCCGGGATATCGAGATCTCGGGCACGGGGCCCTTTCTCGAACGTTTCATCCGATCCCGCGTCGCTCGCGATTTTCTCGATGCGAACGGCCATGAGGGCGTGCGGCGCCGGTTCCTGCTGGGTGACGCGTCGGCGCGCTCCTATGAACGCATCGGCGACGGCAGCCTCATCCTGATGAATGCGCCGCGCCGGCCTGACGGTCCGCCGGTACGTGACGGCCTGCCCTATTCGCAGATCGCTCATCTGGCCGAAGATGTGAAACCCTTCGTGGCCATCGACCGTCTGCTGCGCGAATGGGGCTTTGCCGCTCCGCGCATTCCCGCCGCCGACATGGCGCACGGCTTCCTGCTGGTCGAAAATCTCGGCAGCGAGACCCCGCTCGACGAAAAGGGCGAGCCCGTGCCGGAGCGTTATGTGCAGGCCATCGACGTGCTGGCGGCCCTGCATGCCAAGGGCGTGCCCGGTCCGATCATGCTGCCCGACGGCGAGACCTACGAGATCCCTCCCTATGACCGTCGGGCGCTCGGAATCGAGGTCGAGCTTCTGACCGACTGGTACCTGCCCTACAGGACGGGCTCCGAGGTCGAGGGCCGGATTCGTGAGGACTATCTTGCCCGCTGGCAGGGGCTCTTCGACGCGCTGGAAAGTGCCCACAAGTCACTGGTGCTGCGTGATTTCCATTCACCCAATATCATCTGGCGGCCGGAAGAGACGGGCATCGATCGCATCGGTCTCATCGATTTTCAGGATGCGCTGATCGGCCCTTCCGCCTATGACGTCGCCTCGCTGGTGCAGGATGCCCGGGTCACCGTGCCGGAGCCGCTCGCCCGGATGCTGCTCGCCCGCTACGAGGAGCAGCGCCTGATGGCCGACGGCGGCTTCGATCCGGATGCCTTTCGCCGGTCCTATGCGATCATGGCCGCACAGCGCGCCGCCAAGATCCTCGGCATCTTCGTCCGGCTCGACAGGCGCGACGGCAAGCCGGCCTATCTGAAACATCTGCCGCGGATCGAAGCCTATATGGCCCGCTCGCTGGAGCATCCGGCACTTGAGCCCTTGCGTTCGTGGTTCGCAAGCGCTGGAATTGCCACCGCCGATTCGTGACACGGGGAGTTCTAGACGCCGATGACAATCCGCTCCGCCATGGTGCTGGCCGCGGGCCTGGGTACACGCATGCGCCCGATCACCGAGCGCATCCCGAAGCCGCTCGTCGAGGTCGACGGCAAGCCGCTGATCGCCTACGGGCTCGAGGCCCTCGGGAGCGCCGGTCTCGACACTATCGTCGTCAACGTCCATTACCTCGCCGACAAGCTGGAGGCCTGGCTGTCGGACTCCGGCTACGCAGTCACGATTGCCGATGAGCGCGCCGAACTTCTCGATTCCGGCGGTGGCATCGTCAATGCGCTTGCCGAACTCGGTTCCGAGCCTTTCGTCGTCATCAATGCCGACACGTTCTGGCTCGAGGATCCCCAGGCGACGGCGGAAAATATTACCCGGCTCATTGAAATCTGGAATCCCGCGGAGATGGATATCGCCCTGATGACCGCACGGCCCGATCAGGCGACGGGCTTCGACGGCAAGGGCGATTTCGTCGCCGATGACAGCGGTCGGCTTCAGCGTTACCGGGGCGAGGGCGATCCGCTGATCTATGCCGGCGCGCTCGTTATCGATCCGGCGATCTTCGGTACCGGCCGGCCGGCGAAATTTTCGCTCAATGCCTGTTTCAACGAAGCGATCGAACGCCGCAGGCTCCACGGCATGCCGATGGCGGGGCTGTGGCTCACGGTGGGCACACCGGAAGCGATCGGGGAAGCCGAGGCGGCCATGCACGCTTACCGGTCCGGAAACGCGCCGTGACCGTTACCGGCGGTACAAGGCGCATCTATTCCGTCCCGCCGGGCGCGGGATTCCTTCGCCTCCTGGCCGAAGCGCTGGTCGATGACACGTTCGGGTTCGGATTGCCGAATCCGGCTGACGATCCGATGGCGCTTTCTGCCGTCACCGTCTATCTTCCCACGCGCCGCGCCGCCCGTGTGCTGCGCTCGGAGATCGCCGACCGGCTTGGAACCGGCAGTGCGATCCTCCCTGTCATCCGCGCACTTGGGGAAACCGACGATGACACCGGCTATTTCGAAGAGGACACACCGGTAGCGCTCGAGCTCGACCCGCCTGTCGGCACGGTGGATGCCATCCTCTCGCTGGCCGAGCTGGTGCTTGCCTGGAAATCACGGCTCCCCGAGGCGATTGCCGCCCATCTCGATGGTGCGCCGATGATGGCTCCGGCCAATCCGGCCGATGCCGTATGGCTGGCGCGTGCTCTTTTCGATCTCGTCCAGGCGGTGGAATCCGAGGAGGCCGATTTCGCCAGGCTCGATGAAGCGATCGAAGCCGATCTTCAGGAATGGTGGCGGATCACTGCCGAGTTCCTCAAGGTGGCGCGGGAGTTCTGGCCGGCGCTGCTCGGTGAACGGAACCAGTCGAGTCCGGCGGCTCACCACAATGCCCTCATCGATGCCGAGACCCGCCGCATCGCCGAGGGCCGCTTTGAAGGCCCGGTCGTCGTCGCCGGTTCCACGGGCACGCGTCCCTCGACCGCCCGCCTCATCGCGGCCATTGCCGGCCACCGGCAGGGTGCGGTCGTGCTGCCGGGTCTCGACAAGCTGATGGCCCCCGCCCATTGGGCGATGATCTCCGATTTCGCCGAGCCGGCCGGGAGGGTTCAGAACCCTTCCGCGCGGCTCGACGCGGTGACCATCCGTTCTCACCCGCAATACAGCCTCTTCCGGCTTCTGGGCGCGCTCGGCCTGCCGCCCTCCGCCGTCTCCGACATACCGGAACTCGGACAGCCGCCGGAAACGATCCGGGCTCGCAACCGGCTCGTCTCGACGGCCCTGCTTCCCGCCGCCGCCACCACGGCCTGGTCAGATGCTGCCGTTCCTGCGGCTCCGGACCTGACCGCGACTGCGCTGGCCGGGGTCACGCTCATCGAGGCCGCCAATGAGCGCGAGGAGGCCCAGGCGCTCGCAGCCGCCATGCGGGCCGCCCTCGAACCCACGGCGGGAAATGCCGAACCCGTGGCGGCCCTCGTCACGCCGGACCGGGCGCTTGCGCGGCGGGTGGTGATAGAACTCGGGCGCTACGGCATCGAAGCCGATGATTCGGGCGGCCGCAGCCTTGGCGACACGTCTGCCGGCTCGCTGGCGCGCCTCGCCGTCTCCGTGGCCTTCGGCCCGTCGGATCCGGTGGCGCTGGCAGCCCTGATCAAGCATCCTCTGGCTCGTTTCGGATGCGAATCGAATGAGGCGCGGCGGCTCGGCGAGACGGTCGAGACGCTCGGATTGCGTGGCAGGCCGGGCGAGGCAAGGCTGTCCAGCCTGCCGGACCTCGTCATGGCAGGCAAGGAGCGCCGGGAAACCGACCGCCATGCCCCGGCCTGGCTTCACCGCCTGAGCGAGACCGAGATCGCGCAGGCGCAGGGCCATGCGCGCAAGATCGTGGCGGCCTTCGAACCGTTGACTGCCCTGTTTGCGGACGGCTCCGGCACCGCGCCGGTCGGTGACCTCGCCTTTGCGACTGCACTGGTGGTCGAAGCCATCGCCAGGGATGCCGCGGGTTCGCTCACCGCCCTCTGGGGTGGCGACGCGGGCAAGGCGCTTGCCGGTCTGCTGTCCGATTGCCGCGACAGCCGGACGGGCCTCGCGATTTCCGGTTTCGAATGGATTGCGGCACTGGAGGCCCTGCTGAGCGGCCAGGTGGTCAAGCCCGAAGGCGGCGGTCATCCGCGCGCTTTCGTCTGGGGTTCGCTCGAAGCGCGCCTGCAGCACGTCGATACGGTGCTTCTGGGCGGGCTGAACGAGGGAAGCTGGCCCGCGCCCGGCAAGGAGGATCCGTTTCTCTCTCGCGCCATGAAGGCGGCGATAGGGCTCGAACCGCCGGAACGGCGCATCGGCCAGGCGGCCCACGACGTGCAGATGGCGATCGCCATGCCCCATGCCATCCTGTCGCGCTCGTTGCGCGCCGGACGCGCTCCCACGGTGGCCTCGCGATGGCTGCAGCGGCTGGCGGCGACGGCTGGGCCGGAGGCTCTGGGCGGCATGCGCGAGCGCGGAGAGGCGATACTGAAATGGCTGCGCGCCGCCGAACTTGCCGGGGCCGGAACATTTCCCGGCCGCCCCGAGCCGCACCCGCCCGCTGGGCTTCAGCCGACCAGCTACAGTTTCTCCGAGGTCGGACGCCTGCGCCGCGACCCCTATTCGATCTATGCCAAACGCATTCTCGGGCTCGATCCGCTTGATGATTTCATTGCCGATCCCGGCCCGCGCGAACGCGGTACGATCTATCATGCCATTCTCGAACGCTTCGTGCGCGATGCGGAGGCTGCCGATCTGACCGAACAGCGGCTCATGGCCATCGCCGACGAGGTGCTGGACGGGGAAGGTTTGCCGATCGAGCTGAGGCTCGTCTGGCGCAACCGCCTGTCGCGCGCGGCCCCGGTGATCGCCGGGTGGGAGGCCGCCCGCGCGGCAAACCGCGAGAAGACTTTCGTCGAGGCCTACGCAAGGATGACGTTGCCCTCGGGTGCGGAACTCCGCGGTCTCGCCGATCGCATCGAGATCCTCTCGGACGGAAGTGCCAGTCTGATCGACTACAAGACGGGCGCCTCGCCATCGTTGAAGCAGGCCCGCACGCTCCTTGATCCGCAACTGGCGCTCGAAGCCCATGTGCTCGGACTTGGCGGTTTCCGGGATATCGGGCCGCTACCGGTTTCCGAACTTCTCTATCTGCGTCTCACGGGCAACGAGAAATACGAGGATCGCGTCAACAAGGCGCCGCGCAAGGAGGACGATCCGGATTACCGCGCCGAAGCGCTGGCCGCGCGAGCGGCCCGCGAGTTCGAGGGGCTGGTTTCGGCCCTGCGCGACGGTCGCCGGGGCTACATGTCCCGGGTGATCCCGAAATCCGCCCGCGAGTTCTCCGGCGATTACGATCATCTCGCCCGTGTCGCCGAGTGGCAGACCGCCGCCGAGGGTGAAAATGGAGGCGGCGATGACTGACGACCGTTTGCGCGTCGACACCGCCCATGATCCGGTCAGCGAGACCACGCTTCGCCAGCGCCTTGCCGCGACACCGGGGCTTTCCGCCTGGGTGGCCGCCAATGCCGGCTCCGGCAAGACCCATGTTCTCGCCAACCGCGTGATCCGCCTTCTGCTGGCGGGTGCGCGGCCGTCCTCGATCCTCTGCCTGACCTATACCAAGGCGGCCGCCGCCGAGATGTCCAATCGCGTGTTCCGCATCCTGGCCGGCTGGAGCCGGATGCCGGAACAAGACCTTGCGAAAGCCATCGAGGATCTGGGCGAGGCGGCGCCGGGTGCGGGGACGCTCGCCCGTGCACGGCAGCTGTTCGCCATGGCGCTGGAAACGCCGGGCGGGCTGAAGATCCAGACAATCCACGCCTTCTGCGAGGCCGTGCTGCAGCGCTTCCCGCTCGAAGCCAATATCGCCGGCCGGTTCCAGGTGCTTGATGACCGGGAGGCCGCCAATCTTCTGGCCGAAGCCCGCAGGCTCATGTTCTCCGCCGGCGTCAACGAGACCGATGACGGCGTTCCCGCCGCCATCGATGCCATTCTCGACCGGGCGGGTGAGGGCGGTCTGGAAGCGCTTCTGGCCGACATCTATTCGCACCGCCGCGCCATTTCCGATTTCCTCGCGCGCGCGGACAGGCGGGCCGGGATCGAGGCGGAATTGCGCGATGGCCTCGATATTGCGCCGCAGGCGACGCGCCAGGACGCCTTGTCGCTCTTCTGGCCGCTCCAAGCCCTCGACGTCGAGACGCTGAGGCAGATCGAAAGTGCCGCCGGCGGCGACAAGCCGGCCAAGACCGCGCTCGCCTTCGCGCAGGACATGCTCAAGGCCGTTCCCGGGACGAAGGAAGAGGCATCGAGAATCGTTTCGGATGCGTTCCTGAATGCCTCCGGCGAGATCAAGTCGCTCAAGAATGTCGGTGCCAAACAGGTTGCCGCCGTCATCCCGGATATCGCCGAACGGCTGGAGGAAGCCAAGGCGCAGGTGGCGACGGCGCTCGAGAAGCTGTCTGCCTTCGACGTGCTCGACGACAATCTCACGGCCCTTCACCTGGCGCGGCGCTATATCGCCGCCTTCGAGAGGCTCAAGCACCGACAGGGCTTTCTCGACTTCGACGATCTCGTGGCGGCCACCGATTCCTTGTTGTCGCGCTCCGGCGCCGGTGCATGGGTTCATTACAAGCTCGATCAGGGCATCGATCACATTCTGGTCGACGAGGCGCAGGACACGGCTCCCCTGCAGTGGAACGTCATCCGGTCACTGGCGAGCGAGTTCTTTGCCGGCGAAGGATCGCGCGGCGGCATGCGCACCCTCTTCTCCGTGGGCGACGAGAAACAGTCGATCTACTCCTTCCAGGGCGCGAGACCGGAAAGCTTTTCGGAGGAACGCCGCTACGCCAGGCGCAAGGCCGAGGCCTCCGGGCGTGATTTCGAGACGATTCCGCTTCGCGTCTCCTTCCGCTCGACCCGCGAAGTGCTCAAGCTTGTCGATCTGGTCTATGAGAGCCAGGACGCGCAGCGTGGCCTGGGCGAGGAGCGCGCAGCCATCATCCACGAAAGCGCCCGTCGCTCGGCACCCGGCGAGGTCGAACTCTGGGACATGATCGCCGCCGAACAGGTAGAGACCGGCGAAAGCTGGACAGATCCGTTCGACCACGTGCCGGAATCCGCCCCTGCGGCCCGGCTTGCGGCGCGCATCGCCGCGACCATCCGCTCATGGATCGGCTCCGAAACGATTGCTGACCGCAAAGGCAATCTCAGGCCCGTGACGGCGGGCGACATTCTTGTCCTGGTGCGCAAGCGCGACGGATTCGTGCCGACGCTGCTGCGCATGCTGAAAGCCGGCGGCAACATCCCCGTGGCGGGCGCCGACCGGTTGAAACTCACCGATCACATCGCGGTTCAGGATCTGATCGCGCTCGGCCGTCATGTGCTCCATGCCGGCGATGACCTGTCGCTGGCCGGATTGGCGAAAAGCCCCCTGGTCCAGCTCGACGAGGATGCGCTCTTCAGGCTGGCTGCCGGGCGGGATGACGGCATGTCGCTCGCCCGCCGCCTCGCCGAGCTGGCGGTGACAGATCCGGCATTTGCCGAATTCCACAAATCGGTAATCCATTGGCGCGACCTGGCCGGCCGGCTCTCGGTGCATGATTTCTTCGCCACCATCCTCGGGCCTGAAGGCGGTCGCGTCGCCTATCTCGGACGGCTCGGAACCGAAGTCGGCGACGTCCTCGACGAGTTCCTCGGCCTTGCGCTCGACCATGACGAGGCGGGTATTCCCGGGCTGCAGTCCTTCATAGCGATGCTCGACAGCCAGTCACCCGAGATCAAGCGCGAGATGGAGCAGGAAGGCGACGCGGTCCGGGTGATGACGGTGCACGCCTCCAAGGGGCTGGAGGCGCCGATCGTATTCCTGGTGGATTCCGGTGGCGCCGATTTCCAGGCCTCCCATGTGCCGAAATTCTGGCTGGTTGAGGGACCGCGCGGCAGATATCCGCTCTGGCTGCCCGACAAGGCGTCACGTTCGGTCGCCGCCGCGCAGCAAGCCGTTGCCGATCAGAAGAGCCAGGCGGAGGAGGAATATCGCCGGCTTCTCTATGTCGGTCTCACGCGCCCCGCCGACCGGCTTGTCGTCTGCGGGTATCGTGGCCTGAGGGAGGCTGGCACGCCGACCTGGCATTCGATGGTGGAATCCGGCTTCGGACTTGCGGAAGACGACGCGGATCTACTGGTCGAGCAGTTCGAACGGCCCGTCGGCGAGGAGAGCTTCGCGGTCCGCCGGATCCGCTATGAGCGCGACCAACAGCCGGCAGCGGCGATCGACACGACGGAAAGCCGGGACGGCGAAGCGGACCGGGCAAGCTTCCACTGTCCGGCTACACCCCTCCCGCGTCCCGCGGGGCTGCCCCGGCCGCTGATGCCCTCGGCGGCGGGAGCGGCAATTTCCGGCGACGAGCCCCGCGACGAATTCATCTCGCCCTTTTCGGCTGACCGGACGTCGAACGCACACGCCGCCGAGCGCGGCAAGGCGGCGCACCGGCTGTTGCAGGTTCTCCCGGGCTTGCCGCGCGGCGAACGGGAGGCAGCGGCGCGGCGCTACTGCGAGCGCGCAATGCCATCCATGCCGGCGGAAGACCGCCAAGCTCTCGTCGCCGAATCGCTGGCCGTCCTCAATCATCCCGATTTCTCGGATATCTTCGATGCCGAGAGCCGAACCGAAGTGTCCGTCATGGGCACGATCGAGCTCGGCGGCAGGCAGCGCGTCGTGTCGGGTCGTATCGACCGGCTCTCGGTGTCTGGCGACGAAGTGCTGATTCTCGACTACAAGACCGGTGCCATGCTGCCGGGCGAGATTCACCATCCGGCCCATGCGGCGCAGCTCGCGGTCTATCGCGAGGTGCTCAAGCCGCTTTATCCCGGCAAGGCGATCAGGGCGGCACTTCTCTACACCGGCCTGCCGAAACTCGTCATGCTTTCAGCCGCCGAGATGGACGAGGCATTTGCCACCCTCGTCTCCGATCAGGCGACCGCGGGATAAATTACCCTTGAATACACCGCTCCGAATCATCACATTGGAGCCAACCAAATCAGAATTCGAAGGAGTGCCGCGCAATGGCAACCGTGAAAGTCGACAATGCGAACTTCCAGTCCGAAGTACTCGAATCCGATGTCCCGGTCGTGGTGGACTTCTGGGCGGAATGGTGCGGTCCCTGCAAGATGATCGCCCCGAGCCTCGAGGAAATTGCCGCCGAGATGGATGGCAAGGTGAAGATCGCCAAGCTCAACATCGACGAGAACCCGGAACTTGCGGCCCAGTTCGGCGTGCGTTCCATCCCGACGCTCGCCATGTTCAAGGGCGGTTCTGTCGCCGACATCAAGGTCGGTGCATCGCCCAAGACCGCACTCAGCGGCTGGATTTCGGGCGCTGCCTGAACGATGTGATCGTTATTGTCTGATGAAGACCCGCCGGTCCTGCCGGCGGGTTTTTTCATGTCTTGGATACCGGAGGGGTCATTGCGGCGGCGTGCCGTTGAGCTTGAGAACCTCGCCCACCAGATAGAGCGATCCGCCGATCAGGATGCGCGGGGGATTGTCCCACTCACTCCAGGTTGCGGCAATCTTGCGCATGGCGCTTTCGACATCGTCTACCGCTTCCGCGGACAATCCGGCTTCTGCCGCATCGGTTGCGAGGGCCACGGGGTCGAGGCCGGCATCGCTCATGTGGAGGGGCACGGTGAAGACATGCCGCGCGATCCCGACGAATGGTTCGAAATAGCCTCTCGGCTCCTTGGTGTTGAGCATTCCCGCAATCACGAAGAGCGGCCGCGAATCGGCTTCCTCGCGATTGGCCATGGCTTCGGCCACGACCTTGCCTGCGCCCGGATTATGACCGCCGTCGATCCAGATTTCGCTGTCGTCGGCTGCCAGGTCATGGATATGGCCGGAGGTCAGCCGCTGCAGGCGTCCCGGCCACTCGACACTTTCCACGCCCTTGGCGATCGCCTCGTCCGAAAGGGAAAAACCCGCGGCCTTGAGCGCCCTGATGGCGGCTGCGGCATTGGCATACTGGTGGCGACCGGCCAGACGCGGCGACGGCAGGTCGAGAAGACAATCCTCGTCCTGATAGGTCATCCGGCCATGTTCGCCGAAGGCCATGAAATCCTGACCATAGACCGTATAGGGGCAGCGGAGGCGCTCGGCGGTCGCGATCAGCACGTCGCGCGCAGCGTCTTCCGGCTGCTCGCCGATGACGACGGGAGCGCCCTGCTTGATGATCCCGGCCTTCTCCGCCGCAATGAGCTCGACCCGGTCGCCGAGATAGGCCTGATGGTCGAGCGAGATGGGCATGATGACCGAAACGGCGGGCCTGCTGATCACGTTCGTCGCGTCGAAACGGCCGCCGAGCCCCACTTCGACGATGGCGACGTCAGCGGGATGTTCCGAGAACAGCACGAACATGACGGCGGTCAGGATTTCGAAGACGGTGATCTGCTCGCCCCTGTTTGCCTCTGCGACACGGCGGATGGCATCGGCGAGAACGCCGTCCTCCGCGAACTTGCCGCCGCCTTCGGCGCCGAGCCGGAAGCGCTCGTGCCAGTTGACGAGGTGGGGGGAGGTGTGGACATGGGCCGTCAGCCCGCCCGCCTCCAGGATCGCCCGGCAGAAGGCCGTGACCGATCCCTTGCCGTTGGTGCCGGCCACATGAATGACCGGCGGCATGCGGTCCTGCGGATTGCCAAGACGCTCGAGCAACCGGCCGATCCTGTCGAGTGACAGGTCGTAGCCCTTCGGATGAAGCGCCATGAGCGCGTCGATTTCGGTCTCCGCCTTGGACAAGGCCGCGCTCCGCTTCGGGATAAGGGCTGCTAGTTGGCTGCGGGGAGAGGCACCGGCTCGCCGCCATTGGCGGGTGCAGCCAGCTGTTCCACGCCGGCGGTCTCCACCTCGGCGGCGGCGATCGGCGGCTTCTTCATCAGCATGGAGATAAGGCGGGCGATGGTGAGCGGCAGGTCGTGACGGTGAACAACCATGTCGACCATGCCGTGCTCGAGCAGATATTCGGAGGTCTGAAAGCCCTCCGGCAGCTTTTCGCGGATGGTCTGCTCGATCACGCGCTTGCCGGCGAAGCCGATCTCCGCACCCGGCTCGGCGAGCTGGATGTCGCCAAGCATGGCATAGGAAGCCGACACACCGCCGGTGGTCGGATTGGTGAGGACCACGATATAGGGCAGGCCGGCTTCCTTGAGCATTTCCACCGCAACGGTGGTCCGCGGAAGCTGCATCAGCGACAGCGTGCCTTCCTGCATGCGTGCGCCGCCCGATGCCGGGAACATGACGAGCGGCACCTTGCGCTCGATGGCTGCCAGGAATGCCTGGACGATCGCTTCGCCGGCGGCAATGCCGAGCGAGCCGCCCATGAAGCCGAAATCGTGCACGCAGGCGATGAGCGGAACGCCGTGAACCTTGCCGTAGCCCGCCACGATGGTGTCGTCCTTGCCGGTCTTGGCGCGGTATTCCTTCAGCCGGTCGGTATATTTCTTGGAATCGCGGAATTTCAGCGGATCCTGTGCCACCTTCGGCGACGGCAGAAGTTCGTATGCGCCGTCATCGAAGATGAATTTCAGGCGATCCGTGGCCGACATCTTCATGTGATAGCCCGATGCCGGGATCACATAATGGTTCTCGACCAGATCGTTGTGAAAGACCATCTCGCCGGTCTCGGGACACTTGATCCAGAGATTCTCGGGCACTTCGCGGCGGCCGAGCATGGAGTTGATCTTCGGCCTGACGTAATTTGTGATCCAGTTCAACGCGGTATCTCCGTCTTATTGTTCTTGTTTCGGCTCAGGCGGTGGCGAGGCGCGATTCACGAACGCCCTTCGCCAGTTCGCTGACCAGTGCGGTAACGGCCCCGGCGGTCTCGCCGGCCGATTTCCCCGCCTTGATCGCATCCGCCATCACATTGACGATGGCCGTACCGACCACGACGCCGTCGGCGGTCGCGCCGATGGCACGGGCATGTTCGGCAGTCTTCACGCCGAAGCCGACGCAGATCGGCAGCTCCGTATGGCCCTTGATCCGCTGCACGGCCGTGTTGACCTTGCTGGTGTCGGCGATCGCGGTTCCGGTAATGCCGGTCATCGAGACATAATAGACGAAACCCGAGGTGTTGCGCAAAACGGCGGGCAGCCGCTTGTCATCGGTGGTGGGCGTCGCAAGCCGGATGAAGTTGATGCCGGCCTCGATGGCGGGGATGCACAGTTCCTCGTCCATTTCCGGCGGCAGATCGACCACGATCAGGCCGTCCACGCCGGCTTCCTTGGCTTCGGCCAGAAATCTGTCGACGCCGTGGATGTAGATGGGATTGTAGTAGCCCATCATCACGATCGGGGTCTCGTCGTCGGTTTCGCGAAATCTGCGGGCGAGCTCGAGCGTGCGGACCAGCGTCTGGCCGGCATTGAGCGAGCGCAGGCCGGCAGCCTGGATCGCCGGGCCGTCGGCCATCGGATCGGAAAAGGGCATGCCGAGTTCGATCACGTCCGAACCTGCCGCCGGCAACGCCTTCATCACTTCGAGCGAAGTGTCGAAATCCGGGTCGCCGCCCATGAAATAGGTCACCAGGGCCGGCCGGTCCTCGGCCTTGAGCTTTTCGAAACGGCTATCGATACGCGTCTTCATCGAACTGTCATTCCTGTCTCTGCGGCCTGAGTGCCGCGAAAATCTCTCGAACTAGACCGGCTGAGCCGGAAGGGTGCGGGAGAAATACTCCGAAATCGGACGTCCGGCCAGAGCGGTCTCCATCCAGGCGCGGCGCTCGAAATCGATGACTGCAAGTTCCCACAGGCAGGCCATCAGATGATCCGGAGCGGGTTTGAATTCGTGCGTGCCGATCTCGGTGTACCACAGATGGCGGCTGACGATCCCGCCCGGCAGCCAGAAATGAAGAAGCAGCCAGACCGCCTCCTCGCCCACATGGAGAATGGCAAATCCGGCGCCGAGCTGGGCGGTTTCGCAGAATTTCAGCGCCGAAACGAGCTCGGCATTCTCGATGATCGCGTGAGAAGCCTCCACCAGACCGCTGTCCAGCGCGGCAAGTCCCTGGGCATGGATGGCGCTGAGCTTGACGATGGCATCCCGATGATCGACGAGCGTCACGAACCCCGCTTCGCGCGGGGCGTACAGCTCACTGTCGTCGAGGATGCGCCGGTGATCCATCTGAGCCTAGAGCCCCATTCCGAGGATCTTGCCGACGGTGAAGATGTCCTTGTCGCCGCGGCCGCAAAGGTTCATCACGATGGTCTGGTCCTTGCGCATCTTCGGCGCGCGCTTGATGACCTCGGCCAAGGCGTGGGACGGCTCGAGCGCCGGAATGATGCCTTCGAGCCTGGTCAGCAGCTGGAACGCCTCGAGCGCTTCGTCGTCCATGATGGGGACATATTCGACCCGTTCGGAATCCTTGAGCCACGAATGTTCCGGGCCGATGCCGGGATAATCGAGCCCCGCGGAGATCGAATGGCCTTCCTTGATCTGTCCGTCCTCGTTCTGCAGCAGATAGGTCCGGTTGCCGTGCAGGACGCCCGGTGAACCGGCGGTGAGCGAAGCGCAGTGCTCGTCGCCGTTCAGTCCCTTGCCGCCGGCCTCGACGCCGACGATCTGCACGCCCTTGTCGTCGAGGAAGGGATGGAACAGCCCGATGGCGTTCGAACCGCCGCCGACCGCCGCGACCAGAAGGTCGGGCAGCTTGCCTTCGGCGGACATGATCTGCTCACGGGTTTCCTTGCCGATCACCGCCTGGAACTCGCGCACCATTTCCGGATAGGGATGCGGGCCGGCCGCGGTCCCGATCAGGTAATAGGTATCCTCGACATTGGTCACCCAGTCGCGCAGCGCCTCGTTCATCGCATCCTTGAGCGTGCCGTGACCCGCAGTCACCGGATTGACCTTCGCGCCGAGCAGCTTCATGCGGAAGACATTGGGGGCCTGACGCTCGACGTCGGTGGCGCCCATATAGACTTCGCACGGATAGCCGAAACGTGCGGCTACCGTCGCCGATGCCACGCCATGCTGGCCTGCGCCGGTCTCGGCGATGATGCGGGTCTTGCCCATGCGCTTGGCGAGCAGGATCTGGCCGAGGCAGTTGTTGATCTTGTGCGAGCCGGTGTGGTTGAGCTCGTCGCGCTTGAAATAGATCTTCGCGCCGCCCAGATGCTCGGTCAGCCGCTCGGCGAAATAGAGTGGCGAGGGCCGGCCGGTATAGTGCGTGTTGAGATGCTCGAGTTCGGCGCGGAATTCCGGATCCGTCTTGGCCCTGTTCCACTCGTCCTGCAGCTCGAGGATCAGCGGCATCAGCGTCTCGGCGACGAAGCGGCCGCCGAAAATGCCGAACATGCCCTGTTCGTCCGGTCCCGTGCGGAATGAATTCGGAATGGTTGGCTTGTTCACGCGACAGACTCCCTTGTCAGCGCCTGCGTTTCGTCATGGCGGCGAACGGCCGCCGCGAAAGCGCGCATTTTGGCCGGATCCTTGATCCCCGGCGCGGATTCTATTCCAGAGGAGACATCGACGAAAGGCGCACCGGTTTCAGCGAGTGCCTCCTCTATATTGTCGACCGTCAGTCCTCCTGAAAGCACATAATCGATCCTGGGCTGAAGTCCACCGAGCAAGGACCAGTCGAAGGACACGCCATTGCCGCCCGGAAGCTCCGAGCCCCTGGGCGCCTTGGCGTCGAACAGGATGAAATCGGCTATGCCGCGATAAGGGCCGACAGCATCGAGATCGGATGCCTCCCGGACCGAAAACGCCTTCATCGCCGGCAGGCCGAAACGGGCCTTCATCCTGTCGACATGGTCCGGTGTCTCCGCACCATGGAACTGCAACAGGTCAGGCTGGATGGAGGCGACGATGGCCGCGAGTTCGGCCTCGCTTGCATTGACTGTCACAGCAGTGGTCTCGAGACCCAGATTGCGTGCGACGGCAGCAAGTTCCGCGGCGACCGGAACCTCGACGTGACGCGGGCTCTTGGGGAAGAAGATGAAGCCGATTTTCCAGGCGCCCAGCTCTGCGGCAAGCCGCACGGCGTCCGGTGTCTTGAGACCGCAGAATTTGACCTTCGTACCCATGGTCGCTCCACTGGCATGAAAAAAAGGCTGAGTCGAGGCTTCACCCCTTCAAATAAGGGTCGCGGTGGCCTTTCGACATCCACCGGGATTTAACAGTTCCGCGATTTCGTGTTTGCTCGATGATCTCACACGAAAGGCAAGCCGCCAATGAACTCCTCCGGCTCGACGACCAATGTTCCACGTGTAACCATGCGCGACGAAACGCTGCTTTCGGACAATTGGGGCCGGCTGACCCGCTACGATTTCGATTTCCGGCGGCATGACGGGCGGACCGAGCGCCAGGCGCGCGAGGTCTACGACCGCGGCGATGGGGCGGTGATCCTGCTTTACAATGTGGCGCGAAAAACGGTGGTCCTGACCCGTCAGTTCCGCTTGCCCGTTCATGTCGTGGGTGAAGATCCCGAACTCATCGAAGCCTGCGCCGGACTTCTCGACCGGCAGGATCCCGAAGCGGCCATTCGCCGCGAGGCCGAGGAGGAAACCGGCTACCGCGTCGGCGCCGTCGAAAAGCTCTGGACCGTTTTCATGACGCCGGGCTCGGTGACCGAGCAGTTGCACTTCTTCATCGCGCCCTACGAGGCGGAGATGAAGGTCTCGGCCGGCGGTGGCGAGGAGGCGGAAGGGGAGGAGATCGAGGTTCTCGAGCCGACCCTGGAAAGGGCGCTCCGGATGATCGGTTCAGGCGAGATCCGCGATGCCAAGACCATCATGCTGCTCCAGCATCTGGCCCTTGCCGGCATCATGGAAGATTGACGGTCAAAACTGCAGCGCCTGCAGGCGGTTACCATTTTTCTTGAGCCAGCGTTTGGCCTCGTCTGTGCGCGGGCACAGGCCCTCGCAGACGGCCCAGAAGGCGCTCGAGTGGTTCATTTCCGCCAGATGGGCCACCTCGTGGGCGGCGAGATAGTCGATGACGTGGGGCGGGGCCATGGCGATGCGCCAGGAGAAGGAAAGCCGGCCGTCCGAGGTGCAGGAGCCCCAGCGGCTTCTCGTGTCCTTGTAGGAGATCGACCGCACCTTGCGGCCGAGCGTGGCGGCGTGGCCGGCGACGAGCGCTTCGAGATCCTTCTTCGCCTCCCGCTTCAGATGATCGGCGACGCGCCGTCCGGCATGTTCGGCTGCGCCCGAGACCCGCAGGACATGTTCGCCGTCGAGCACCAGCATCTCGGCAAGGCCGCGCAGCTTGCCGGAACGCTCGATGAAATGGTCGACGCCCCGGATGGGGACGATCGAGCCTTCGCCCACCTGCGTGTCGCCCGGAAGGTGGGCGAGCTTGGTCATCAGCCAGCCGTGATGGCGCGTCAGGAAACTGTCGACCTCGCGGTCGGGAAGACCGGGTGGAATGGTGAGCCGCAGGGCCTGTCCGCCCGGCTCGATCCTGAGCGTGATACGGGTCGCGCGCGCATGTTCGCGTATCGTCAGCTGCACCAAGCGCCCATTGACCTCGAGATCCCGGCGAGCCGGGCCTTTGGGGCGGGAAACAGGCGTCTTGCGGAGGCTGGCGAACATGATGGTCTGTTTACGCGATTCGTTGCGGATGCCCGACAGGGAAAGACATTCTTTCACCTCGAATGCCCGGAAGGAAAAACGGCGCCCGAAGGCGCCGCTTGAGCATGGTGTCGATGTAATCCGGCCTTAGCCGAATTCGGGGACGCTGGTCGGCTTGTCGCCGTCGTCGGATTTGCGGCGACGCGCGGCCATGAAGTTTTCGAATTCTTCACGGTCACGGGCCATGCGTAGATCACGCATATGGGCATCGAACTCGGCGCGGGCTTCGTCGAGCTTGCGGCGTTCCTCGTTCAGGCGGTCGATTTCCTTGTCGCGCCATTCGTCGAAGGCGACGTTGCCCGAGGTCTCGCGGAAAGCGGGGCCGCGGGTGCAGCCACGGAAGGTGCTGAAGAAATTGTCGGTCGAACGGTTGACCTCGGTCTTGAAGCTTTCGAGACGATCGCCCCAGATGATGTAGGCCAGCATCGCCAGGCCAAGCGGCCAGAAGACCATGAAACCGAGAACCATCAGCGCGATGGTCGCCGGCGTCCAGGCGGGACGGATCAGTGCGTTGGTGTTCATCAATCGTAACCTCATCCAGACCGTTTCGCCGTCAGGCGGAAACGGACAGCCAAGCAGGCTGTTGAGTGCATTTACGCATTCCGGTCCTGCCGGTTCGGCAAGAAACGAAATTGCCCTAGCGGAGGCCACGAATATCGCCGCCTCTTGATATGGATGTGGTGAGATGTGACGCGCCGTTCAAGAATTGAACGGTCGAATTCGATTAAATTGCTGCATTTCCGCGAATAAACGGAGCGGATCAACCTGCCTTGCCACCGGTGATGACGCGGCGGATGCGGCTGGGCGATGCCTTCGCCTTGTCCTTCATCTGCTGCTGGGTGCGGATGAAGTCGAGAATGCGCGGCGCGATCTCGGCCCGGAAGCGCGAGCCGTTGAAAACCCCGTAATGGCCGACGGTCGGCTGCACGTAATGGTGCCTCTTGTCGTCCGGAATGTTGGGGCAGATGGTCTGCGCGGCCTCTGTCTGGCCGACGCCCGAAATGTCGTCGCGCTCGCCCTCGATGGTCAGCAGGCCGACATTCCTGATGGCGGTCGTGTCGACCAGCTCGCCGCGATGGGTCATCTCGCCCTTCGGAAGCGCATGGTCGATGAAGACGGTCTGAACGGTCTGCAGATAGAATTCTGCGGTCATGTCCATGACGGCGAGATACTCGTCATAGAATTCGCGATGCTTCTCCGCCGAATCCCCGTCGCCCTCGACGAGGTGAACGAAGAAGTCCTTCTGCGCGATGACATGGCGGTCGAGGTTCATCGACATGAAGCCGGAAAGCTGCAGGAAGCCGGGATAGACGGCCCGCCCGACGCCGGGCAGCGGCCACGGCACATTCATGATGACGTTGCTCTCGAACCATTCGATCGGCTTTTCCTGCGCCAGCTGGTTCACCGCGGTCGGGTTGATGCGGGTATCGATCGGCCCGCCCATCAGGGTCATGGTGAGCGGCACCATCGGGTCGTCGCGCTTTTCCATCACCGCCACGGCGGCAAGCGCGGGCACCGAGGGCTGGCACACGGCCATCAGATTGGTATCCGGGCCGAGTTCGTGCAGCATCTCGATAATATAGTCGACATAGTCGTCGAGATCGAAACGTCCTTCGAGGACCGGCACCATGCGGGCATCCACCCAGTCGGTGATGTAGACCTCCGCCTTGGGCAGGAGCGTCTCCACCGTGCCGCGCAGGAGCGTGGCATAGTGACCGGACATCGGCGCGACGAGAAGGATCTTGGGATCCGGCCGGCGGCCTTCGGGCAGGTCGCGGCGGAAATGAATGAGATTGCAGAACGGCTTCGACCAGACGATTTCCTCGGTCACATCGACGGGGCCGGAATTCAGCTTGGTCGTGTTCAGTCCGAATTCCGGCTTGGCATAGCGGCGGGTGGTGCGCTCGAAGAGTTCGAGCCCCGCGGCCATCGAGCGGCCCATGGGCGTGTGCGTCCACGGATTGAGCGGATTCTTGTAGGCCAGGCGCATCGTGTCCGCGGCAGCCCGCCAGGGCGCCAGGGCGGCGTGCGTGAATTCGTAGAAATGGTACAGCATGCCCCGATTCCTTTCGTCGACGACAACGTCGCGTCATGCCAGGGTCCACCCTCCCCGGATCGTTCCGGCACCTTTTCGGCGCTCATGCTTGCGATCAGTTCACTGGGCTCGCAAACCCCGGCACACTAACACGCTTACGCTGCAAGGCAATATATGCGCTGCAACAAGCGCGGCAAGGTCCGACGATAGCCGGTGGTGCTGGCCCGAGGCTTGACGTGCCGATGCGCCGCCGGGCCGCGACAGGCGTCCGGAACGAAGAATGGCCCGGTTTCCCGAGCCATTCCATTCGGTCCGTTTCGCCTTCAGGCGCAAACGCATAGGTTCGACAGGCCAATGAATTCATTTGCGCATTTCGATCGTGCCGATTCCGGCAAAATCGAAAATGCTTCTGATCAGATATCCAGGTTTGCGACGTTGAGCGCATTGTCCTGGATGAATTCGCGCCTCGGCTCCACCTCGTCGCCCATGAGCCGCGAGAACAGATCGTCGGCATTGAGCGCGTCGGCCACCTGCACCTGCAGGAGCGAGCGCACATTCGGGTCGAGCGTGGTTTCCCACAGCTGCTCGGCGTTCATCTCGCCCAGGCCTTTGTAGCGCTGCATGGTCAGGCCCCTGCGGCCGGTGGCGAACACGCCGGCAAGAAGCCCGCGCGGTCCGGCGATGACTTCCGTCGCGTCCTTGCGGCGCAGTTTCGGGGTGTTCTCGTAGATCTCGGTGAGCTTGGGGAGCATCTGGTCGAGAAGCCGGGCATCCTGACTGCCGATCAGGCCGGCGTCGATCAGCATGGATTCGGTGACGCCGCGCACGGTGCGCTCGAAGCGCAGGCCGCCGCCGTCGGTGACTTCCCCGGTCCAGCCGCGCTCGGTCTCCTCGGCGATCAGGTTCAGGCGTTCGGCCACGTGGGCCGCGGTCGCAACCGAACTTTCCGGCGAGGCAATGCGCTCGGGGTTCAGTGCGCCGGCGATGGCCGCCTGCTCGATGACGTCACGATCGTAACGCGAATGCAGGCCGTCGATCAGGCTGCGCACGCGAAGCGCGTCGTTGATGATCTCGCGCAGATCCTGGCCCGAGCGCATTTCGCCCGACTGCAGTTCGAGAACGGCTTCGTCCAGACCGCTCGAGATGAGGAAGTCCTCGAGCGCCTTCTCGTCCTTGAGGTACTGCGAGGACTTGCCCCGGCTTACCTTGTAGAGGGGAGGCTGGGCGATATAAAGGTGCCCGCGCTCGATGAGTTCCGGCATCTGGCGGAAGAAGAAGGTCAGAAGCAGGGTCCGGATGTGGGCGCCGTCGACGTCGGCGTCCGTCATGATGATGATCTTGTGATAACGCAGCTTGTCGGCGTTGAACTCGTCCTTGCCGATACCCGTGCCGAGCGCGGTGATCAGCGTGCCGATTTCCTGGCTCGAGAGCATCTTGTCGAAGCGTGCGCGCTCGACATTGAGGATCTTGCCGCGCAGCGGAAGGATCGCCTGGGTTTCGCGCGAACGGCCCTGCTTGGCCGAGCCGCCCGCGGAATCGCCCTCCACGAGGAACAGTTCGGATTTCACCGGGTCGCGCTCGGAGCAGTCGGCGAGCTTGCCGGGCAGCGAGGCGATGTCGAGCGCACCCTTGCGGCGGGTGAGTTCGCGGGCCTTGCGGGCCGCTTCGCGGGCGGCGGCCGCCTCGATCACCTTGCCGATCAGCGTGCGCGCTTCCGTCGGGTGCTCCTCGAACCAGATCGACAGGGCTTCGTTGACGAGGTTTTCGACCACCGGCCGCACCTCAGACGAAACCAGCTTGTCCTTGGTCTGGGAGGAGAATTTGGGGTCCGGCACCTTCACCGAAAGAACGGCGGTCAGGCCCTCGCGGCAGTCGTCGCCGGTGAGGTTGACCTTTTCCTTCTTCGTCAGGCCCGAACCGTCCGCATAGGAGGTGACCTGACGGGTCAGCGCGCCGCGGAACCCGGCCATGTGGGTGCCGCCATCACGCTGCGGGATGTTGTTGGTGAAGCAGAACACGTTCTCGTGGTAACTGTCGTTCCACCACATCGCCACTTCGACGGTAATGCCGTCCTTCTCGCCCGAGAGCGTGATCGGATCGGCAACCAGCGGCTTCTTGGTGCGGTCGAGATAGCGCACGAAGGCTTCCAGGCCGCCTTCATAGTGCAGTTCGACGGTGTTCTCGTCGGCATGACGCTTGTCGGTCAGGATGATGCGGACGCCGGAATTGAGGAAGGCGAGTTCGCGCAGGCGGTGTTCCAGCGTGCCGAAATCGAACTCCGTCTTCGAGAAGGTGTCGGACGACGGCATGAAGGTGATCGCCGAGCCCGAACGACCCTCATAGGTCTGCGGCTGCTTGTTCTCGACATAGCTGCCCACCACTTCGAGCGGCGCGTCGGCCACGCCGCGCGAGAACTGCATTTCGTGGACCTTGCCGTTGCGGTTGATCCGGAGCTTGAGGAAATCCGACAGTGCATTCACCACCGAAACGCCCACGCCGTGCAGGCCGCCCGAGACCTTGTAGGAGTTCTGGTCGAACTTTCCGCCCGCGTGCAACTGGGTCATGATCACTTCGGCCGCAGAGACGCCTTCGCCGCTGTGCAGGTCGGTCGGAATGCCGCGACCATTGTCGATTACCGTGCAGGAACCGTCGGAATTGAGCTGCACCGTGACGAGGTCCGCATGTCCGGCCAGCGCTTCGTCGATGGCGTTGTCGACCACCTCGTAGACCATGTGGTGCAGGCCGGAGCCGTCATCGGTGTCGCCGATATACATGCCGGGCCGTTTGCGAACGGCATCCAAGCCTTTGAGAACCTTGATGGAATCTGCGCCGTATTCGGGCTCCACGGCCCCCGTGTCGACTTGCGGATCGATCGGTGTGTCGCTCATGTAATTCCTGTGTGTCTTGTGATGCTTGCTGCCACCTGCAAGAGGGCGGCGAATCAGGCGTGAATATCCCCTCAAGATATAGGATTTCCGGCCAAAAAGCCAAATCTCGCCGCAGCATTTGCGGTGGATGGCGGGGTCGTTGCCGCCAGATCTCCGGGCAAGGCTTCTCAGGCGACTCGCAAATTGCCGCGTATCGGTCCTGCCGGCCCCGCGGAACCGGGCCCTCGGCGGCTGGCGGACTGGCAGCATGCTGCCGGCTTCCTATCTTATGGACAAAGGAGATTGCGATCATGGATGCCCGCCCGGAACCGTTCGTCCCGCCTGCGCCGATACCGCGCACCGTGCCGCCGAGTGTGTTCGAGATCATCACCACGGTCATGCGCAATCCGCTCGAATTGTGGGGGGAGCCGTCCTATAGCGAGCCCTGGATCCACACGAGGTTCCTCAACGAGCGCACGCTGATTGCCAACGACCCCGGCCTGATCCGTCACGTGCTGGTCGATAACGCCTCCAACTACCGCATGGCGGTCATTCGCCAGCTGGTTCTCAGGCCGATCCTCAATGACGGCCTGCTGACGGCGGAGGGAGAGGTCTGGAAGCGGTCCCGCAAGGCCATGGCGCCCGTGTTCACCCCTCGCCATGCACGCGGCTTTGCCGAGCAGATGCTCGATCGCAGCGAAAACTTCGTCGACCGCTATCGTTCGGCCGGTCCCGAGGGCGGCATCTTCGATCTGTCTCATGACATGACCGAGCTGACCTTCGACATCCTGTCCGAGACATTGTTCTCCAACGATGTTCACGGCTCCGACGCGGGCTTTGCGCAGGACGTCGACCGGCTTCTCTCGACGATGGGGCGGGTCGATCCGCTCGATCTGTTGAAGGCACCGAGCTGGGTACCGCGGGTCATGCGGGTTGCCGGTCGCCGCGTGATGGCGAAATTCCGCTCCATCGTCCGGCAGACGATGGAAGCCCGGCTGGCCCAGATGAAAGCCGATCCTCATTCCGTGCCGGAGGATTTCCTGACGCTGCTGTTGCGGCAGATGGGGCCGGACGGGCTTTCCGAGCAGGAGATCGAGGACAATCTGATCACCTTTATCGGCGCGGGCCATGAAACCACCGCGCGCGCGCTTGCCTGGACGCTTTACTGCCTTGCCAATTCGCCGGCCGAACGGCTGGAGGTCGAGGCCGAGATCGACCGGGTGACGGCGAGCGAGCCGGATCCGGTCAAGTGGCTCGACCAGATGCCCTGGACCCGCGCCGTCTTCGAGGAAACGATGCGCCTTTATCCGCCCGCGCCCTCGATCAATCGCCGGGCCGTCAAGGACGATGTCTACACGGCGCCGGACGGGACGTCGGTCGATATCCCGAAAGACGTGACCGTGCTCATCATGCCCTGGACGCTGCATCGCCACCGCAAGCTCTGGAGCAATCCGAGAGCCTTCGTCCCGCAGCGGTTCCTGCCCGAAAACCGGGGCGAGATCGACCGGTTCCAGTATCTGCCCTTCGGCGCCGGCCCGCGAATCTGCATCGGGGCCACCTTCGCGCTTCAGGAAGCCGTGATCGCGCTCGCCGTGCTGCTGGGCGGCTTCCGGTTCGACGTCTTGCCCGAAACAAGCCCCTGGCCGGTGCAGAAGCTGACCACCCAGCCGGGCGGCGGGCTCAGGATGCGGGTTACGCCACGAGGCTGATCGGCATTGAATTCACTTTGTCTGTTTAGGCAATAATCCTGTTCGATTTTGTCCGATTGACGGTTGTCCGCACGGAAGGCACTCTCCCGTTCAATTTCAGACAGGCTGGTGCGGACGACGCGTGCGGCAAACTCATGGGAGAATAGATTTGGTCAAGGTCGAAAAACACGGTCTGACGATCAGCGGTGATCTTCACGATTTCATCGTCAGGGAAGCCATCCCCGGCACCGGCGTCGATGCGGACGCGTTTTTCCTCGCTCTCGCTGACGCAGTTCATGAACTGGGGCCGAAGAACCGGACGCTTCTCGCCAGGCGCGACAAGCTGCAGGAGGAGATCGACGCCTGGTATCGCAAGAACGGCGCGCCGGCGGACATGGAAGCCTATCAGGCCTTCCTGCGCGAGATCGGCTATCTCGTGCCTGAGGGAGGACCGGTCCAGGTCACGACCGAAAACGTCGATCCCGAGATCGCCACCATCGCCGGCCCGCAGCTCGTGGTCCCTGTCATGAATGCCCGTTACGCCCTGAATGCGGCCAATGCCCGCTGGGGTTCGCTTTACGACGCGCTTTACGGCACGGATGCGCTGGGCGACCTGCCCGAAGCCGGCGGCTATGACGCAGACCGCGGCGCCCGCGTCATTGCCTGGGCAAAATCGTTCCTCGATGACAGCGTGCCGCTTGCGAGCGGCAAATGGGCCGATGCCACCGGTTTCGATTTCGAGAACGGCGCATTGAAGATCGAGACCGCCTCGGGTGAAACGACGCTCAAGGATCCGGCGCAATATGCCGGTTTCAGGCGCGAGAGCGACACCGCCTACCGGCTCTATTTCACGACCAACGGATTGCACACCTTGGTCTTCGTGGATTCCGACAGCATGATCGGCAAGACCGACCCGGCCGGCATTGGCGACATCGCGCTGGAATCCGCCGTCACGGCCATCATGGACTGCGAGGATTCGATCGCCGCCGTCGATGCGGAGGACAAGGTCGTCGTCTACCGCAACTGGCTCGGCCTGATGCGGGGCGACCTCACCGAGGACGTGTCCAAGGGTGGCAAGACCTTCACCCGCAAGCTCAAGGGCGATGTGGAATTCGTCACGCCCGACGGCAAGCCGGCATCGCTCAAGGGCCGCGCGCTGATGCTGGTGCGCAACGTCGGTCACCTGATGACCAATCCGGCCATCACCGACAAGGACGGCAACGAGGTGCCGGAAGGCATCATGGACGCCTTTCTGACCGGTCTGATCGCGCTTCACGACATAGGTCCCGAAGGCCGCCGCATGAACTCGGTCGAGGGTTCGATGTATGTGGTCAAGCCGAAGATGCACGGTCCCGAGGAAGTGGCCTTTGCCGTCGAGATCTTCGACCGGGTGGAGAAGGCCGTCGGCATGAAGCCCAACACCATCAAGATGGGCATCATGGACGAGGAGCGCCGCACCACCATCAACCTCAAGGAATGCATTCGCGCCGCTTCCGACCGCGTCGTCTTCATCAATACCGGCTTCCTCGATCGCACCGGCGACGAGATCCATACCTCGATGGAAGCCGGCCCGATGATCCGCAAGGGCGACATGAAACAGGCGGCCTGGATCTCGGCCTACGAGAACTGGAACGTCGATATCGGGCTCGAATGCGGGCTCAAGGGGCACGCGCAGATCGGCAAGGGCATGTGGGCGATGCCGGATCTGATGAATGCCATGCTCGAGCAGAAGATCGGTCATCCGAAATCCGGCGCGAACACGGCCTGGGTGCCGTCGCCGACGGCTGCCACGCTGCATGCCACCCACTATCACAAGGTGGATGTCGCCGAGGTGCAGGAAAAGCTCAAGAGCCGCGATCGCGCCAAGCTTTCCGACATCCTCTCGGTGCCGGTCGCGCCGCGCCCGAACTGGACGGAAGCGGAAATTCAGGCCGAGCTCGACAACAATGCGCAGGGCATTCTCGGCTACGTCGTGCGCTGGGTCGAACAGGGCGTCGGCTGTTCCAAGGTGCCCGACATCAACGATGTCGGCCTGATGGAAGACCGCGCCACCTTGCGCATCTCGTCGCAGCACATGGCCAACTGGCTGCACCATGGCGTGGTCAGCGAGGACCAGATCGTCAGGACGATGCAGAAGATGGCCAGGGTGGTCGACCGCCAGAACGAGGGCGATCCCGCCTATCGTCCGATGGCCGATGATTTCGACGGCTCGGTAGCCTTCCAGGCCGCCCTCGATCTGGTGCTCAAGGGCCGCGAGCAGCCAAACGGCTACACCGAGCCGGTGCTTCACCGCCGCCGTCTGGAGTTCAAGCGGAAACACGCCTGATCCCGGATTGACGACATGACATGAAAAAACCGCCGCCGGATCGCTCCGGCGGCGGTTTTTTACGGTCTCGGTGTCAGGCGCTTACTGCTTGACGATGACCTTGGCCGAACGGCCCGGACGGACGCGTTCGTAGAGATCGATGATGTCCTGGTTCATCAACCGGATGCAGCCCGAGGAGGCGGCGGTTCCGATGGACTTCCATTCCGGGGTGCCGTGCAGGCGGAACAGCGTGTCCTGGCCGTCTTCGTTGAAGAGATAGAGCGCGCGGGCGCCGAGCGGGTTGGTCAGGCCGCCGGGCTGGCCGTCTTCGGCGTATTTCTTCAGCTTCGGCTGGCGTTCCACCATTTCCTTCGGAGGCGTCCACTTCGGCCAGGGCTGCTTCCAGGCGATATAGGCGTCACCTTCCCAGGCAAAACCCTCGCGTCCGACACCGATGCCGTAGCGCACGGCCTTGCCGCCCGGCAGCACGTAATAGAGGAAGCGCTTCGGCGTATCGACGATGATGGTGCCCGGCTTCTCGCCCGAATTGTAGCGCACGATCTGGCGGTGATAGCGCTTGTCGATCTGGGAGATCGGAATGGCCGGAATGGTGTAGCCGGCGTCGGTCACCGCGCCATATTCGGAGGTGAAGATCTGGGTGGCCGGACCGGCCTCTTCAGAGCCGGTGGTGCAACCGGCCAGCGCCAGCGCTGCAACGAGGCCCAGCGCAGTAACTACGGAGCGAAGTGTCATCTTGTAAGTCTTTCAACGAATCGTGCGGCGACCCGGGGCGCGCCGCGAACCCTGGGTGGTTATTTTGAATTAAATGCCGTTTTGCAAGATGGATCGTGCGCTGTCCTATCATGAATTCGTGAATTTTCATCGGCAGTTGGTTTTGTGCAACAAGGCAGGCAGCCCTTGCCATTGTCGAATCGCGCATGGAATGGCAGTTTTCAGCTCATGGCCATCATCACACCTCACAAGACGTCGCCGCTGATCGACGGTCGCCAGTCCGACCGGGCTCTTCTGGTGCGCCGTGGCGTGCAGCGCTTCTTCTACGACTTGCGGGTCTCTCTTCTGCCCGAAATGACGCTCGCCTCGGGACGACGCGCCGACCTGATCGGACTGACGGAAAAGGGCGACCTCTTCATCGTGGAGATCAAGTCGTCGATCGAGGATTTCCGCTTCGACTGCAAATGGCCGGGTTATCGCGATTATTGCGACCGGCTGTATTTTGCCACGCATGACGGCGTTCCGTCCGGCATTTTTCCTGAGGATTGCGGCTTGATCATCGCGGACAGCTACGGCGCCCATCTCCTGCGCGAGGCGCCCGAGCACAAGCTCGCCGGGGCCCGCCGCAAGGCGCTGACACGGCAGTTCGCCAAACTGGCGGCGGACAGGCTGATGCAGGCGGAACTCGCCGCCCACAATCTTGCGGCGATGGGAAAGTCAGCTTAGCCCCTCATCACCGCGGTGCGCGCTTGGCGAGAATCCGCTGGAGCGTCCGGCGATGCATGTTGAGCCGCCGCGCCGTTTCCGAAACGTTGCGGTCGCACATCTCGTAAACGCGCTGGATGTGTTCCCACCGCACCCGATCCGCCGACATCGGATTTTCCGGCATCTCGACCCGTTCGCCTGGCTTGCGGGTCAGCGCGGCGAAGATCTCGTCGGCATCGGCGGGCTTGGCGAGATAGTCGATCGCGCCGAGCTTCACCGCGTTCACCGCCGTGGCAATGTTGCCGTAGCCGGTAAGCACGATCATGCGGGTGTCCTCGCGCGCCTTGCGGATCGCCTCGATCACATCCAGCCCGTTGCCGTCGCCAAGCCGCATGTCGATGACGGCATAGTCGGGCGGGGTCGTGCTGGCCTTCGCCAGGCCGTCCGCAACGGTTTCGGCGATATCGACGGTGAAGCCGCGGCTTTCCATGGCGCGGCCGAGGCGGCGGACGAAGGGGCCGTCATCATCCACGAGAAGCAGGGTTGTGCCCTCTTCGACAGTGCTGATCTCGCTGTTGGTGTCTTCCATCACTTCCACCTTACACGTCCTTTCGTATCTAGACCATTTCACCGTCAGGTGTAAACGGACTGCTTCAGCAAGCTGCTGAATTCATTTGCGCATTTTGATTTTGCCGATTCCGCCGAAATCAAAATTGCGCTAACGCGTTCAACCGGGCCTGTACTTTCCGGCCTCCGGCCCGACATCCATGCGTTCGCGCGGCCAGGTGATCGTCACCCTTGCGCCATGCGCCGGTTCCTCGAGGTTCTCGAAATCCAGTTCGGCGCCCGACCGTTCGAGAAGCGTCTTGGCGATGAACAGTCCCAGCCCGAGCCCGCCGGCTCCCTGCCTTTCCTGCTTGTCGCGGCTGCGTCGAAACGGCAACCCGATCCGCGCCAGCGTGTCGGGCGAGTAGCCCGGTCCATCGTCGGTGACGGTGATCGCGACCTCCTGCCGGTCATAGCGCGAACTGACCCTTACTTCCGATTTGGCGAAATCCACGGCGTTTTCAAGGATGTTGCCGAGGCCGTAGAGAATTCCGGGGTTGCGCAGGCCGACCGGTTCAGGCGTGCCGTCGCCCTCGCGGTTGACGGAGATGGCGATGCCGAACTCGCGATGGGGCTCGGCGATTTCCTCGATCAGGGAATTGAGCGGCAGAAGCCGCATGTGCTCTTCCTCGGTCGTCGAAAGGCTCGACAGCCGGCGCAGGATGTCGCGGCACCGCTCGGCCTGGCTGCGCAGCAGCTCCACGTCTTCGGCGTGGCGCGGATCGTCGGCAAGCGCCTTCTGCATTTCCTTGGCGACAACCGAGATCGTCGCCAGTGGGGTACCGAGTTCGTGCGCGGCAGCGGCGGCCAGACCGTCGAGCGCGGAAAGATGGTGTTCGCGCTGCAGGATAAGTTCGGCCGCCGTCAGCGCGTCGGCAAGCTCGTTGCCTTCGGCCGAGACCTGATAGGCGTAGATGGCGGCGAAGGCGGTGGTCGAAACGATGGCGATCCAGTTTCCGACCACCAGCAGGAACGGGATTTCGAGAACGATGCCGGGTTGCCAGGGCAATGGCAGCGAGAAATAGGAGATGATGGTCAGGCAGCCCAGCGCCAACCCGCCCAGTCCCAGCGTGTAGGGCACGGGCTGGGAGGCCGCCGAGATGATCACCGGAACGCAGATCAGCACCGCAAAGGGGTTGGCGATGCCGCCGGTCATGAACAGCAGGCTCGCAAGCTGGATGACATCGAAGGAGAGAACCGAGATCGCACCTGCCGGCGGCAGATGATGGCTCGGCGGAAAGCGGAGACTGAGAAAGACGTTCAGCCACGCCGAGCAGGCGATCATGACGAAGCAGAACAGCTCCGGCATCGGGAACCCGTAGCCGTGCGCGATGATGATAACCGCAATGCTCTGTCCCGCGACCGCCAGCCAGCGAAGCCGCGTGAGCGTGCTCAGGCGCAGCCGGTGCCGGATCGACCGGTTGTCGACAAAGGGTTCGTAACTGCTCATCTCGACCAGGTCTTAGCGGCTGCGGCGGGATATGTCATCGCACTCATATAAGAAGTCGTTTACGGCCTGTCAGCCCTTGCGTGGCTTGGCTCGTCGCGTGGGTGTGGCATCGGCCGGATTTTCCGGCCATTCGTGCTTGGGATAACGTCCGCGCATCTCCGCGCGCACATCGGCCCAGGATCCTTTCCAGAAGCCCGGCAGGTCGCGGGTCGTCTGGATCGGCCGGTGGGCGGGCGACAGCAATTCGAGCAACAGCGGCACGCGCCCGCCGACGATCGCCGGATGGGTGGTCTCGCCGAAGAGCTCCTGCACGCGGATTGCCAGAACCGGCTCGTCGCCATCATAGCGGATCGGCACGTTCGAGCCGGTGGGCGCCTCGTAATGGGTCGGTGCGAGGCGATCGATTTCGCCGGCCAGCGCATAGCCCACGCGCGCCTTCAAGGCTTCGTAAAGTGTATCCGCTCCTACCCTGCGGACATTGGTCATTCCGGCAAGGAACGGACCCAGCCAGTCGTCGATCTCCGCGGCAAGGGCCGCATCGCTCATGTCCGGCCAGTCGTTGCCCGCCGTTCGTCGCAGGAAGCCTACCCGTTCGCGCAGGTGCTCGCTGGCCTTGGAGAAGGGCAGTTGCGACATGCCCGTCTGGCGCAGCCCTTCGCAAAGCGCTGCCTGAATTCTTCCGGGTTCCGGCTTCTCGATAGGCTTCTGCGACAGGACGATCGCGCCGAGCCGCCGTGTCTTGCGGGCCCGGACGCCACCGCTTTCGGCATCGAAACGGTAGTCGTCGGTCTCCTCGGCCCGCGACAGGGTTTCCTCGAGATCCCTGCCGCCCAGTTCTGCCGCCGCAAGCACGCGGGACCGCGCCGCCCGTCCGGTGAGATCGGCGACGACGATGTACTCGGCGCCCGCCAGCCGGTCCGTTTCCTCGATTTCGCAGCCGCGTCCATTGGCCATGACGAACCGTCCTCGCCCGCCGCGCTGCCGGGCAATCCGGTCGGGGAAGGCGATGGCGAGATGGGCGCCCGCCAGGTCTCCCTGGGAACTTCCGCGTTCCCGGCCTCCGCTCATGCGGGCAGCGAGCGATCGTGCCGCCCTGGCCCGGGGCGAGCCGTCGCGCAGGAACCGCGCGAGCCGGTCGTCGAGATCGATCGAACGGCCGCCGAGGCCCTGCTCGGTCAGCAGCACCGCAATCGCGGCGGCCACGAAGGCGTCCCCGGTTTCGCGGGCTTCCGCCACCATCGCCGCAAGCCGCGGTGGCAGCGGCAGGGCGCGCATTACATGACCGCGCGGGGTAATGCGGCCGGTTTCGTCGAGCGCGCCGAGAGAGGCAAGCAGCTTGCGCGCTTCCGTTATCGCGGCATCCGGCGGCGGATCGATGAATTTCAGGTCGCGCGGATCACCCACGCCCCAGGCGGCGCAATCGAGCACCAGGCCGGACAGATCGGACGACAGGATCTGTGCCTCGGCGAAGGCGGGCAGGGCAGCGGTCTGTCCGGGATGCCAGAGCCGCACGGCGATGCCCGGCGCGGTCCGTCCCGCGCGGCCGGCTCGCTGGTCGGCGGAGGCGCGGGAGGCGCGCACGGTTTCGAGCCGCGTGATCCCCGTATCGGGTTCGAGCACCGGCTGCCGCACGAGCCCGGAATCGATGACGATCCTCACGCCGTCGATGGTGATCGAGCTTTCGGCCACCGGCGTTGCGAGCACCACCTTGCGGGTGCCCTCGGCGGCGGGCCGGATCGCCTGGTCCTGCTCTTCGCCGGAGAGCCCGCCAAAAATCGGATGCACCTGTGTGCCGGGCCCCAGCATTGTGCCCAGCTGCTCGGCAGTCCGAAGAATTTCGCCCTGTCCTGGCAGGAAGGCGAGGATCGAGCCGTCTTCCTCGCCATGGAGCCGGCGAATGGTGCGGACCATCGTCTCCTCGATGCGTTCGCCGCCCGGGCGGTCGGCATGGCGGATGTCGACCTCGAATGCGCGGCCCGCGCTTTCGATCACGGCGTCGGTATCCATCAGCCCGGCCACACGCTCGACATCGAGTGTCGCCGACATGACGAGAATGCGCAGCTCGTCACGCAGCCCGGCCTGGATATCGAGGGCCAGCGCCAGCCCGAAATCGGCTTCCAGCGCGCGCTCGTGAAACTCGTCGAAGATCACGCACGAAATGCCCGCGAGTTCGGGGTCGTCCAGCGCCATGCGGGTGAAGACGCCTTCTGTCACCACCTCGATCCGGGTCTTTGCCGATACCCGGTTGTCGAGACGCATCCGGTAGCCGACGGTATCGCCTGCCGTCTCGCCGATCATCGCCGCCATCCGCCGCGCGGCCGCGCGCGCCGCCAGCCGACGCGGCTCGATCAGGATGATCTTGCCGCTGCACCAGTCCGCTTCCAGAAGATCGAGCGGCACGAGGGTGGTCTTGCCGGCGCCCGGCGGCGCGGCGAGCACGGCGCGTGTCGAGCCGGAAAGCGCCGAGCGCAGCCCGGGAAGCGCCTCGTGGACGGGGAGCGAGCTGAATTTGTCCGCAATGCTCATAAGGATCCGACCGCGATGATCCGGCCGTTGGCAGCCTCCGCGTCCGCGCCGTCATGGGTGACGAGGATGACCGGCAATCTCGCGGCGCGGGCATGGTCGAACACCATCTCGCGCACCTGCCCGCGCAAGGCGCTGTCGAGCTTGGAGAACGGCTCGTCGAGCAGCAGCAGGCGCGGTTCGGAGACCGTCACGCGCTGGAGCGCCACCCGTGCCTTCTGCCCGCCGGAGAGCGTGTCGGGATCACGGTCGCCGAAGCCGGCAAGATCGACACGTTCGAGGGCGGCGCGGGCGATGTCGCGCCGCTCATTCCGGCCCGAAATCCGTTGCGGCACGGCGATGGCGATGTTGTCGAGAACGCTCAGATGCGGAAACAGGAGCGGATCCTGGAACAGGATACCGGCATGCCGCGCTTCGGCCGGCAGGGACGTCAGCTCGGTGTCTCCGGACAGGATCCGGCCGCTGGCCTCGAACACCGGATCGAGGAAGCCTGCAACACAGGCGATCAGCGTGGATTTTCCCGATCCGGACGGCCCCATGACGGTCAGCACCTCGCCCGGCGCGATCGTGGCGTCGACCGCAATGAGCTCGCGCCCCTCAAGCGAAATAGAAATGTTCTCGAGCCTCAGCCCGGTCGCCCTGTCCATGGTCGCTCCGATCAGACGCGCAAGCCGCGCCGGTTGCGGAATAGCAAGCCGGGTAAAGCCGTGGCAATCGCGAATGCGAGGAATGGCAGTATCGTCTGCAGGAAGGCATAGACGCCGATCACCCGCCTGTTTCCGCCTGCCGAAAGCGCCACAGCCTCGCTGGTGATCGTCGTCAGCCGTCCCGCGCCGATCATCACCGTCGGCAGATATTGTCCGATGGACACCGCGAAGCCAACGGCGAACGCGGTCAGGATGGCGCGGGAGAGCATCGGCAGTCGTATGCGAAACACCGTGCGCATGCGACCCATGCCAAGCCCGGCCGCTATCGTTTCGTAGCGTCGGTCATAGCTGCGCCAGGGGTCGGACAGCGACAGGAATACGTAAGGCAGGACGAACACAAGATGGGCGATCACCATGCCGGACAGGCTGCCGTCGAGGCCGCCGAGAATGGCGCAATACTGCATGCCGAAGAGGAACGAGATCTGCGGCACGATCAGCGGCAGATAGAGAAGCATCAGCGCCCGGGTGCCGCCGCTATTGCGTGTCTCGTTCTCGCGTTCGAGGCAGAGAAGGGTGAGCAGGACGGCCAGACCGGCGGACAGTGTCGCGACCGCAAGCGTCACGGTCAGCGGTTCGACCAGCCGGGGAACGGCGCGCATCCAGGAGCGTCCGGTGAGGCTCGATGGCAGCGCGTCGGGAAACTGCCAGAGGCCCGCGACGGACCAGACCGCCAGTATCAGGATCCCGGCGACGATGGTCAGTGCGGCAAGGGCCACGCCGCCGAGCCCGAGGCTTCGGGCCGCGCCGTCACGAGCGAGCCGCCGTCCGCGGTCACGGAATGCGGCAACGAGAACGCCGCCGAGCCGCTCCAGGCCGAGCCAGATCATGATGGCAGCGAGCGTGGTCAGGAGCTGCAGGACCGCACCGGCCGACGCCAGGTACCGCATGGAAAGATCCGGATCGTTCATCCATTCGATCAGCCGCACCGGCAGGGTGGCCGGAAGCTGCGGGCCGAGAATGAGCGCGACGTCGACCACCGAGGTCGCATAGGCCAGCACGGCCAGAACCGCGAGCCGGATCTGCCGGTAGAGCGACGGCCAGACCAGATAGGTGAAGCTCGCCACCCGCCCGTAACCCAGCGACCGGCCGAGCCGCATGCTATCGGCATGAGGAACCTGCGGCAGGGCCGCAAGGGTCACGAGGAAGAGAAACGGGATCTCCTTCACCACCAGCCCGGCAATCATCGACAGTCCCATGGAATCGTGGATGATGAAGAGATCGGGCGGCCGCGACCAGCCGGTGAGCCAGGGCGAGACGAGCCGCACGATCTCGCCGGATGGCGCGATCAGGAAGGCGAGACCGAAGGCGGTCGCGGCATGGGGCACGGCAAGAAGCGGCGCGAGCAGCCGCCGCATGAGGCCGAACAGCCTGCCGCCCAGATGTCCGCCGACGAACAGCATCAGCAGCAGAAGTGAGATCAGCGTGGTCACCAGCCCCGTGACGAGGCTGAGCCCGACCGAGCGCCAGATGCCCGGAACATCGGTCAGGTCCGCGAAATGGGAAAGGGTGAATGTCATGCCGCCGAGGCCGGGCAAATAGCCGAAGGCGGGCAGCAGCGTGCCGAGGAAGCCGAACAGGATCGGTCCGACGAGTACGGCGATGGTCAGCGCGGGGGCATGACGGGTGAGGGGGCCGAAACCGGCCCCCGTCTCAATTCCCGGTGTCGTGCCTTGCACGGTCAGTTCGCGGCACCGTAGCGCCGCAGCCATTCGCCTTCGATATGTTCCATCCAGCTCGGATGCGGCTCGTCGAGCGCAGGCCCCAGCTCATCGGGGCGCAGCGTGGCGATGCCGAGATCGAGGGCTTCGAACCTTGCGCGGTCGGCGGCATCGAGCTTGTCCATCGAAAGCACCGTCGGGTCGCCCCAGATCGCCGGGTCCTGCTTGCGCGCCTGCGCTTCGGGCGAGATCAGGAAATTGGCCAGGACGAGCGCGCCGGCCTTGGCCGAGGCGTTGTAGGGAATGGCGACGAAATGGGTATTGCCCAGCGTGCCGCCGGAAAAGGTGAAGGAGCGCACGGTATCGGGCAGTTCGCCCGCCGCAATCCCGGAAGAGGCTTCCGACGGATTGAAGGCGAAGATGATGTCGAGCTCACCGTCTGCGAGCTTCTGCTTCATGTCCGGATAGTTCTGCGGAAATGCCTTGCCGCCGCGCCAGAGAAGCGGGTTGAGCTTGTCGAGATAGGCAAACAACGGTGCCGTATCGGCTTCGAAGGTTGCTTCATCGACCGGCTTCAACAGCTTCGACTTGTCGTCGATCACTTCGATCAGGACCTGCTTGAGGAAGGAGGAGCCGATGAAATCCGGCGGCTGCGGGTAGGAAAACCGGCCCGGATTCTCCTCGGCCCATGCCAGGAGATCCTCGGCCGAATCCGGCAGGCCGTCGCTATCGGTGCGCGCGGTGTCGTAGAAGAACACCAGCTTCGCGCCGCCCCAGGGGCTTTCCAGCCCGTCCGTGGCAATGGTGAAATCGGTCAGGATCGTCGGCTTGTTCTCGTAGTCGATATATTGCCAGTTCGGAAGTTTCGTCGTCCAGTCGGGCGACAGCAGCAGGCCCTGCCGCTTCATCGAGGCGAAATTCTCGCCATTGATCCAGATGAGGTCGACGGAGCCGCCCTCGTCTTTCCCGGCGGTCTTTTCGGCCAGCACCTTGGCAACCGCATTGGCGGTATCGTCGAGTTTCACGTGAACCACCGTCACGCCGTACTGTTCGACCATCTGCGCGCCGGCCCATTCGAGATAGGCGTTGATGTTCTCCGAGCCGCCCCAGGCGTTGAAATAGACGGTCTGGCCCCTGGCGGCCTCGGTCACCGATTGCCAGTCGGAGGGATCGGGCTCGGCGGCCGTGGCAGCCGTTGCCCAGGCAAGGCCCGCGGCGAGCGTCGCGCTCAGGAGGCAGGTGTGAATACGCATGAAGAGCCCTCGTCCCGTTGTGATCCTGGCGCGATTGACAACACGGCGCGGGCTCCGGGTCAACGAAGCCGCCTCTCATCATTTCTCACATTGCGGTGATTCAGGCAGGTGATTGCGGGCGCAACCCGGCATGGATTGCCATCCGCGCCGCTGGAACATCCGCTGTGCGAATGCGGGAAAGCCGGGGGACCGACGAGGGGCATTTGCCGGTCCCCGACTCCCATTGGCGTGCGGCGTCGCCAATTTTGAATAAAGCCGGCTCAGCCGCCGCGGCGCCACATCGTGACAGGCGTGCCGTCGGCAAGGGTGCCCGAGAAGTAGTTGATCCCGTCGCGATTGAGCTTCACGAGAACGGTCTTCCGGTCGGAGGCGAGTATGGCGAGCGGCGCGTCATACCCGGTGAATGTGTGGCCGAGAGACCAGCGCGCCGCCTGGGCGAGGAACGGCGACTGGCAGCTCTCGGCCGTCAGCTTGCCGGCCTTCGAACTCTCCATCTTGAGGTTCGTGCCCGAGCTGATGGAAATGGTGCAGCCGCAATCCGGGCGCCCGTCGGTGATCGCCCATTCGCCCTTCAGGTCCTGCTCGGTGCGGATCTGGTCGGAGGCTATGCCCTGTGCGACGGCGCCGCCGAGCGGGCCGGCTATGGCGCCTCCCAGCATGGAAATGGAGTTGCGCGCCACATTGCGCTTGAGGTTGTTGCCGATGCCGTTCTTGACGAAGTCGCCGCCCTTGGCGGGTTTCGGCGGCGGCCCGGAAATCGGACGGGCGCAATAGCCCGATTGCGTCTCGACCGCCTGCCCTTCGGCGATTGCCTGCGCGGTCGTAGCCGGCTGCGGTGCGGCGGCCATGCCGGCCTGGGTCGTGGCGGATGATTGGGTGGTGGGCGCCGACTGGCAGCCAGCCAGCAGCGCCAGCGCGCCAAGTGCACACACGGCCTTGTTCGTCATGTCGTTTCTACCCCTCTGTCGTCCGTGTTTCGGACGTGGGGAAATCAGATCATGACTACGAACGCATTTTGATCACCCGATCGGGTGATTTTCGCCGTTCAAATCCGTTTTTCCGGCTCGAAAGCGGCCGGGGCCGAGTGGATCAGTGCGCCTCGTCCCAGTTTCCGGCCGCCCGCGCATCGACCTTCAGCGGCACCTTCATGGAGACTGCCGGCATCGCGGCGTTCTCCATCACCGAGACGATGACCGGCATCGCCTTCTCGGCTTCCTCCTTCGACGTCTCGAAGATCAGTTCGTCGTGGACCTGAAGCAGCATGCGTGCGTTGAGCTTCGCATCGGTGAGCGCCTGTTCCATCCGGGTCATCGCCCGGCGGATGATGTCCGCGGCGGAACCCTGGATCGGCGCGTTGATGGCAGCGCGCTCGTTGAAGGCGCGGACCTGCGGGTTGGACGAGCGGATTTCGGGATAATGTGCCCGGCGGCCGAAGATCGTCTCCACATAGCCGGTCTCGCGCGCCTGCGCCTTGGCCGCGTCCATGTAGTCGCGGATGCCGGGAAAGCGCTCGAAATATTTCTTGATGTAGTCGCTGGCTTCCGACCGCTCGATGCCGAGCTGGTTGGCGAGCCCGAAGGCCGAGATGCCGTAGATGATGCCGAAATTGATGGCCTTCGCCCGGCGGCGTACCTCGGACGGCATGCCTTCAACCGGCACGTCGAACATTTCGGATGCCGTCATGGCGTGGATGTCGATCCCGTCCGCAAAGGCCTGGGTGAGTTGCGGAATGTCGGCGACGTGGGCAAGGACCCGGAGCTCGATCTGCGAGTAGTCGGCCGAGATCAGCACGTTGCCGGGCTCGGCGATGAACGCGGTCCGGATCTTCCGGCCTTCCAGCGTGCGGACCGGAATGTTCTGCAGGTTCGGTTCCGACGAGGACAGGCGACCCGTCGATGTGGCCGCCATCGCAAAGGATGTGTGCACCCGCCTGGTTTCGGGGTGGATGTAACCCGGCAGGGCGTCCGTATAGGTGGATTTGAGCTTCGTCATCTGCCGCCAGTCGACGATGCGGCGGGGCAGCTCATGGCCTGCGGCGGCAAGGTCTTCGAGCACCTGCGCGGAGGTGGACCACTGGCCGGATTTGGTCTTCGAGCCACCCGGAAGCCCCATCTTGCCGAACAGGATATCGCCCAGTTGCTTGGGTGAGCCGACGTTGAATTTTTCCTCGGCGATCTGGTGGATCTCGTCTTCGAGCGCCGCGGCGCGCTGGGCGAGTTCACCCGATAGCCGCGACAGGATCTGCCGGTCGACGGAAATGCCGTGCTCTTCCATCCGCGCCAGTACGGCCGCCAGCGGCCGCTCGAGCCGCTCATACACGGTCATCAAGCCGTCGGCCACGAGGCGCGGCTTGAAGAGGTGCCAGAGCCGGTAGGTGATATCGGCATCCTCGGCGGCATAGGCCGTGGCGCGGGGGAGATCGACCTCGGCGAACGAGATCGCCGATTTGCCGGTGCCGGTCACGTCCTTGTAGGCGATCGGCGTATGCCCGAGCCAGCGTTCCGACAGCGGATCCATGCCGTGTCCGCCGACGCCCGCATCGAGCACGTAGGACATCAGCATCGTGTCATCATAGCCGCGAATGTCGACCCCGTGCCGGCGCATGACCAGAAGATCGTACTTGATGTTCTGCCCGATCTTCAGGACCGCCTCGTCCTCGAGCAGCGCCTTGATTTCAGCAAGCGCTTCCCGCGCCGGGATCTGCCCTTCGGCCAGTCCTCCGCCCAGCAGATCGCCGGTCCCGCTGATATGGCCGATCGGCACATAGGCCGCGCGTGTCGACAGCTTGCCCGCATCCGGCGAGCCGTTGGCGAGTGCGAGCGAGAAACCCACGAGTTCGGCCTGCATGGCGTCGAGCGAGGTGGTTTCGGTGTCGAAGGCCACGACACCCGATTCGCGGGCGTCGTCGCACCATTGTTTCAGCGTCGCGATGTCGGCGATCGTCAGATAGCCCGTCGTGTCGATCCTGGCGCCGGAAGCCGCTTCCGCACGACGGGTGGCGAGCGCGAAAGGCGTGTTGGCGTCGGAAGCCTTGCCGCTGCCCGCCGCCGCGGCTTCCATGTCACCCTTGTCGAGATCGGGGCCGTGGGCGTTTTCAGGCGCGTCGACTTCCACGGTCGCAGCCTCGACTTCGGCGACTTCCGTGCTCGTCGCCTCACCGACGCGGCGGGTGAGCGTGTTGAATTCCATCGCTTTCAGGAAGGAAATCAGCTTCGGCCCGTCGAGCGGGTTCATCACCAGGCTGTCGAGGCCGAGTTCCACCGGCACGTCGTCGCGCAATTTCACGAGTTCGCGCGAGATCCGCGCCTTGTCGGCGAATTCGATGATGTTTTCGCGGCGCTTGTTCTGCTTGATCTCGCCGGCGCGTTCGAGAAGCGTGTCGAGATCGCCGAATTCTTCGAGAAGCTGGGCCGCCGTCTTCGGGCCGATGCCGGGTATGCCCGGCACGTTGTCGACCGAATCGCCGGTGAGTGCCTGCAGGTCGATCATCTTCTCGGGCGGCACGCCCCATTTCTCGATGACCTCGGGAATGCCGATCTGCTTGTCCTTCATGCTGTCATACATGGCGACCTTGTCGCCGACGAGCTGCATGAGGTCCTTGTCGGACGACACGATGGTGACGTCGCCGCCGGCTTCCCTGGCGAGCCTGGCATAGGTCGCGATCAGGTCGTCGGCCTCGAAGCCTTCCGTTTCGATGCAGGGCAGGTCGAAGGCGCGTGTGGCTTCGCGGATCACCGAGAACTGCGGCACCAGATCCTCGGGCGGCGCCGAGCGGTTGGCCTTGTATTCGGGATAGAGCTCGTTGCGGAACGTCTTCGACGAATAGTCGAAGATCACCGCGAAATGGGTAGGCGTGACGCCGACCGACGTGTCGCGCGCCTCCGAAACCAGCTTCCAGAGCATGTTGCAGAAGCCGGCCACGGCACCGACGGGCAGGCCGTCGGATTTGCGGGTCAGCGGAGGAAGTGCGTGATAGGCGCGGAAGATGTAGCCGGACCCGTCGACGAGAAAGAGATGATCACCCTGTTTCATGCCGAGAGGATTAGCCCGCCCTCCGGGCAAGGTCCAGTTGTCTTTCGCCCCGCGCGGGATCGTCCACCGCCGAAGCCGGATCGTGCTGACGAGGGGTGTCAGTTGCGCGCGAGGATACGCCCCACCAGTGAAGGCAGCAGTTTGTCGAGCAGCAGGACCTTGCGGGAAAGTCCCGGCGATGACCGGATCGCCCCGCTCGACGCCGTCGCGGATCGCGTGTGCCATCTGGCTGGCGGAGAGCTTGTTGCGGCCGCGGCCGACGGTCATGCCTGTGTCGACAAGCGGCGGCACGGCTTCGATGATGGCGATCCCGCTTCCCCTGAACTGGGTCCTGAGGCTTTGGGTGAAGGAAAAGAGACCCGCCTTGCTGGCGGAATAGACGGGCGCCGAGGGTTTCGGGTGGCGCGAGACCAGCGAGGTCACATTGACGATCGCGCCGCCCGGTTTCGCCATCACCGGCGCGAGGCCCTGAACGAGCATGAGCGGAGCGGTAAGATTGAGCGCGATTTCGGCGGTCAGGAGGTCAGGATCGGCGGCTTTCTTCCCCGGCACGGCCGAGAAATCCATCTCACGCTGGACGCCTGCATTGTTGATCAGCACATCGACCGGCCGGGCCAGTGACCGGATGTGGGTTATTACCCGGCCAATGTCATCCGGCGTCGTGAGATCTGCGGCAAAACCCGTGATCCGTCGGTGGGCGACCATGCCGGGTCGGCGCGAGATGGCGAGTACGTCACAGCCCGCTTCGGCATAAGATTGCGTCAACGCGGCGCCGATGCCCCGGCTTGCGCCGGTGATGACGATCAATGGGCGTTCATCGGTCATGCTGTGTTCCCCTGCGTTTCGGGAGGAAGGACGCGGTTCGGGAAGAATGAGCGGGCAGAGCTCGGAAGTATTGAAGCATCGCGCCGGGCGCCTTGGCGCGATTATTCAATGCAACTCGGTCGATCTAAGGCAGTATGCAGTCATAACGACCCTCACATGAGAGCGCCCGATGGCCGATTTCGCCAACTCGAACATTGTCGCCATGCTCTATCGCGTGGCTGCCCGGACCGATCCGGCCCTTGTTGCGGGCTTGCCGATGGTCGATGCGAATAGCGCAGGCACAGTACATGGCGGGCTCAAGCGCGAACTCGTCGGCCGCATAATCGAGCTCCACGGACCGCATCTCCTCTTCCGCGTGGGGGATGATCTCGCCGCTTTTGCCGATAGTCCCATCCTGCAGGTTTTTCTGCGCTCGCCCGATGCCCTAGTTCTGGCCGAAAAATGGATGCGGCTGGAGCGGTTTCACCATGCTTCGAACCGGACGCATATCGTGGCCAGCCCGACGAGTTGGGTCTGCACCCGTTATGCCTCGGAGCGGAAGCCGGGTTTCGGCGAGAATTGCGTGATAGCCGGTTTCTTTATCGGTCTTTTGAAGCTCGTTGGCGCCGGCGGCGTGGTCCTCGAAGCTGGCGGCCGGGTTGTCGATGTCGGAAGTGCTGACGATTGGTCCCGCCAGAACGATTTTTCGGGATTTACGCTGCGCTGGGCGGATTTCGTTCCGGTTCAGGATGACGGTGCGAGGGACGACCGGTCAGTCGTCGCAGGTTCGGTCCTCGAGCGCCTTCAATCCCTGGTTGCGGAAGATGTCGCCCGCGGCTGGCGAATCGCAGATGCAGCTAATCGGTTGGCGCTGTCTCCGCGCAGCCTCCAGCGCCATCTTTCGAGCAGGAATCGCAGCTTTTCCTCGGTCGTCAGGCAGGCGCGGGTGGCCGAGGCGGCACGGCTCCTGTGCTCAACCCGGCTCGCTCTCGCTGAAATCGCATTCTGTTGCGGCTACGCCGATCAGGCTCATTTCCAACGTGATTTCCGAAGGGTTACCAATATTACCCCCAAAATACACAGGGACATGACCCTGCAATCAGCGCGGGTGGGCGAAAGCCATGCGGAAACGCGGTCAACAGGCGAGATCGGCAACCTGCCTGCTGTATGATCTGTGGCCGAAAACACCGGCGCACGAGGCGGTTAGGGACACCGGGCCATTTCTGGCCCGCAAGAATGAGGGGCATAGATCGACCTCACGCTCATGTTACCAATTTGTAATCGAAGCGGCTGGTTGCGGTCCTTGAATTGCCACATTGCAAGTGCCAAATCCTGTTCATCGGCACAGAAAAAGCCGCAAGTCTGGAAAATAGACGGCCCGTCCCCCGCCGTATCCAGACTTTCCGGGCCAAGGTCTCCGCCCCCCTTTGACCTTGGTCCGCTGATACGCCGCCACAGCCCGCCCCCTCCGGCTGTGGCGGCATTCTTTTGCCCGCGACATTCGTTTGCATCGCTTGCCCGCTCCGATCTTGCGCGCCGTGTCGGATTGCCGATCCGGGCGAGCGGCCATTGCCGCCGGCGCTTGCTTCACCTATGTCTCCCGCAGTTATTTCCGGGAGTATTCCATGACCGACCATTCAGCCGTCATCGCCCAGGCCGACCAGGGCCTCGAAGCGAGCCTTGAACGCCTTTTCGAACTTCTGCGTATTCCGTCCATTTCCACCGATCCGGCCTACAAGGCCGAGTGCCGCAAGGCTGCCCAGTGGCTGGTCGAGGAGCTCGACTCGCTCGGTTTCGAAGCCAGCCTGCGCGATACGCCGGGCCACCCGATGGTCGTCGCCCACTCCACGGAAGCCGGCGAAGACGCGCCGCACGTGCTCTTTTACGGTCACTACGACGTTCAGCCTGTCGACCCGCTGGAAGAATGGACCACGCCGCCCTTCGAACCCTCCATCGTCACCGGCGCCGACCAGACCGGCAACATCACCGGTCGCGGGTCCGCCGACGACAAGGGGCAGCTGATGACATTCGTCGAAGCCTGCCGCGCCTACCGGGCCGCGGGCGAGAAACTGCCATGCCGGGTCACCATCCTGTTCGAGGGCGAGGAGGAATCCGGTTCGCCTTCGCTCAAGCCATTCCTCGAGGCCCATGCCGAGGAGTTGAAGGCGGATTGCGCGCTGGTCTGCGATACCAATATGTGGGACCGCGAGACGCCCGCCATCTCCACCGGCCTGCGTGGCCGCGTCGGCGAGGAAATCGTCATCACCGCTGCCGATCGCGACCTCCATTCGGGCTATTTCGGTGGCGCTGCCGCAAACCCGCTGCACATTCTGAGCGACATTCTCGCCGGCCTCCACGACGAAAACGGCAAGGTGACGCTCGATGGCTTCTATGACGGTGTCGAGGAAACGCCTGCCGAGGTGCTGAAGATGTGGGAAGGTCTCGGCCAGACTGCGGAAAAATTCCTCGGCGAAGTCGGGCTGGCGGTTCCCTCCGGCGAGAAGGGCCGTTCGATCCTCGAACAGACCTGGGCGCGTCCGACCGCCGAAGTCAACGGAATGATCGGCGGTTACACCGGGGCGGGCTTCAAGACCGTGATCGCCGCCAAGGCGTCGGCCAAGGTTTCCTTCCGCCTCGTCGGCAAGCAGGATCCCGATGCCATTCGCGAGAGCTTCCGCGCCTATGCGAGATCGAAGGTGCCGTCGGATTGCTCCGTCGAGTTCCAGCCGCATGGCGCATCGCCTGCAATCCAGCTTCCCTATGATTCGCCTCTTCTGGCGACCGCGAAAGAGGCTCTCTCGGAAGAATGGCCGAAGCCCGCCGTGCTCATCGGCATGGGCGGATCGATCCCCGTCGTCGGCGATTTCCAGGACATGCTCGGCATGGATTCGTTGCTGATCGGTTTCGGCCTTTCCGACGACCGGATCCATTCGCCGAATGAGAAATATTCCATGACCTCGTTCCACCGCGGTATCCGCTCCTGGATCCGTATCCTGGCGGCGCTGGCTGCGAAAAAAGCTGCCGCCTGAGACATGTCGCCGGTCAATTGTCCTTAACGGTGCCTTAAACCGGCCCGATTAGGGTGTTTCGCACGCATACACCCTAATCACGGACGAGCGGCCGGCTTCATGGCGCGAAAGAAAACGACTGGCGAACGCATCGAGCCTTCCTTCGAGGAGGAGCGCGGCGCAACCAAACGACGAACCGTTTCCGATGAGCGGGTCACGTCGGGCGGTCAGCCGCGCAAACGCGCCAAGTCGACCAAACCGGCCGCCGGCAGGTCGAAGAAGAAGGCGCGCCGCAACACCGGCGGGCGCTCGCGGCTGGTCAGCTTCATCCGCAAGAGCTTCTACTGGGCCTTCGTGCTCGGCATCTGGGTGGCGATCGGCGTCACCGGCATCGTCGCCTACTACGCCGCGCGCATGCCGAGTGCTTCGACCTGGGCCATCCCCGACCGGCCGCCGAATGTGCGAATCGTGTCGGTCAACGGCGACTTGATGGCCAATCGCGGCGTCACCGGCGGCGAAGCAGTGTCGCTGTCGGAAATGTCGCCCTACATTCCCGAAGCCGTCATGGCGATCGAGGATCGCCGCTTCTACTATCATTTCGGTTTCGATCCGATCGGCTTCACGCGCGCGGTCGTCACCAACCTGCTCTCCGGTCACACGATCCAGGGCGGTTCGACCATTACCCAGCAGCTTGCCAAGAACCTCTTCCTGTCGCCCGATCGCACCATCGAGCGAAAGGTCCAGGAAGTGCTGCTCGCCTTCTGGCTCGAGCACAAGTTCACCAAGGACCAGATCCTGTCGATGTATCTCAACCGGGTCTATTTCGGGTCCGGTGCCTACGGCGTGGAAGCAGCCTCCCGCCGTTATTTCAACAAGTCGGCCCGGGATGTGACCCTGTCGGAAGCCGCTCTTCTCGCCGGCCTCCTCAAGGCGCCCTCCCGTCTTTCCCCGGCGCGCGATCCGGAAGCCGCGGAAGAGCGTTCGCAGGTGGTGCTGGGCGCCATGCGCGATGCCGGCTTCGTCACGGATTCCGAAATCACCACCGCGCTGACCGCTCCCACCGTCCGCGCCAAGAGCTACTGGACCGGGTCGGAAAACTACGTCGCCGACTACATCATGCAGAAACTGCCGGATCTTGTCGGCGGGGAGATACAGCAGGATCTGGTGGTCGATACCACGATCGATCCCGGCCTGCAGCGTGATGCGGAAACGGCCATCCGCGACGAGCTGGCCGAGAAGGGCAAGAAATCCGGCGTCAGCGAAGGCGCCCTTGTCGCCATCGACGGCACCGGTGCGATTCGCGCCATGATCGGCGGCCGAAATTATGCCGATAGCCAGTACAACCGGGCAGCCCTGGCCAAGCGCCAGCCCGGCTCGGCCTTCAAGCCATTCGTCTATGCCGCCGCCATGGAGCAGGGCCGCACGCCCTTGTCGGTGCGCAACGATGCGCCGGTGAAGATCGGCAAATGGACGCCGGAGAATTACGACAACACCTATCGTGGCGAGGTCACGCTCGCGACCGCGCTCGAAAAGTCGCTCAACACGATCGCGGCGCAGATGGTGATGGAAGTCGGCCCGCAGAACGTGGTCAAGATGGCGCACAGGCTCGGCATCGAATCGCCTCTGAAGGCCAACGCCTCCATCGCCCTCGGGACATCCGAAGTCACGCTTACCGAACTCACGGCAGCCTATGCGCCCTTCATGAACGGCGGATGGAAAGCCACCCCGCATGTGATCAAGCGCGTCTCGACGCTCGACGGCAAGGTGCTGTTCGAAAACACCTACGAGAACCCGCCCCGCGTCATCCGGCCCGAAGTGGCCCAGATGATGAACCAGATGCTCGTCGGCGTCATCGATAACGGCACCGGCAAGCGGGCGAAACTCGATGGCTGGCAGGCCGCCGGCAAGACCGGCACCACCCAGTCCTACCGCGACGCGCTGTTTGTCGGATACACGGCCAATCTGGCCGCGGGCGTCTGGTTCGGCAACGATGACGGCACCCCGATGAAGAACGTCACCGGTGGCGGGCTGCCGGCTGAAACCTGGCACGCCTTCATGGCGGCCGCGCATAAAGGGCTGGCACCGTCGCCGCTGCCTTATTATTCGCCGCTGCCGCCGGTCACCGTCGGATCCGACGGTGAAGCGATCGCCGGCAATCTCGAGGGCGGCTTCCCGCCCCCTCCGGTGCCGGAACAGACAGGCTCGACAAGTGCGGGCGGGCCTGTGCCGCCTGCTGCCATTGGCGGCGGCGGTCAGCCGCGGGGCGACAGGCGCACCACGCTTCTCGACCTCATCCTTGGAAACTGACACCCTCTGAACGCCATTTCTGAGCAATGCGGACCCAAAACTCCGTATTTGCTGCATAAAAAGCGTGGTTTCGTCGCTTGCACACCGCCGGACCCCTTCTTATATACGCCGCATCGCTGCGGTGCGGCTTTTCAAGGAGCCTGTACCGCGCACCGGAACGCCGGCAACAGTCTGTCCGGCAGAAGCAATGATGTCTCAATAGGGGCTGCAATCGGGAACGCCTCAACCGGGTCCCGGCGGCTCGCTGGAAGGAGAAAATGTATGGCTAAGGTTATCGGTATCGACCTCGGAACGACCAATTCCTGCGTCGCCGTCATGGACGGCAAGGACGCCAAGGTCATCGAAAACGCGGAAGGCGCGCGCACGACCCCGTCGATGGTCGCCTTCTCCGACGATGGCGAGCGCCTCGTCGGTCAGCCGGCCAAGCGCCAGGCTGTCACCAACCCCGAAGGCACCCTCTTCGCCGTCAAGCGTCTCATCGGCCGTCGCTACGAAGACAAGGCCGTGACCAAGGACAAGGATCTCGTGCCCTACAATATCGTGCGCGCTGACAATGGCGACGCCTGGGTCGAGGCCGACGGGGAGAAATATTCGCCCTCGCAGATTTCCGCGATGGTCCTTCAGAAGATGAAGGAAACCGCCGAAGCCTATCTCGGCGAAAAGGTCGAGAAGGCCGTCATCACCGTTCCGGCCTATTTCAACGACGCCCAGCGTCAGGCCACCAAGGACGCCGGCAAGATCGCCGGTCTCGAAGTCCTGCGCATCATCAACGAGCCGACCGCCGCAGCCCTCGCCTACGGTCTCGACAAGTCGGAAGGCAAGACCATTGCCGTCTACGACCTCGGCGGCGGCACCTTCGACGTCTCGATTCTCGAAATCGGCGACGGCGTGTTCGAGGTGAAGTCGACCAACGGGGACACCTTCCTCGGCGGTGAGGACTTCGACATGCGTCTCGTCGAATACCTCGCCAACGAGTTCAAGAAGGAACAGGGTATCGACCTGAAGTCCGACAAGCTCGCTCTGCAGCGCCTCAAGGAAGCTGCCGAGAAGGCCAAGATCGAGCTGTCGTCGGCCTCGCAGACCGAAATCAACCTGCCCTTCATCACCGCCGACGCCTCGGGTCCGAAGCACCTGACCATGAAGCTGTCGCGTTCGAAGTTCGAAAGCCTTGTCGAGGATCTCGTCAAGCGCACCATCGACCCGATGAGGGCGGCCCTCAAGGATGCCGGCATCCAGCCGGGCGAAGTCGACGAAATCGTTCTCGTCGGCGGCATGACCCGCATGCCCAAGGTCCAGCAGACCGTGAAGGAATTCTTCGGCAAGGACCCGCACAAGGGTGTGAACCCGGATGAAGTGGTCGCGCTCGGCGCCGCCATCCAGGCCGGCGTTCTCCAGGGCGATGTCAAGGACGTGCTGCTTCTCGACGTCACTCCGCTGTCGCTCGGCATCGAGACGCTGGGCGGTGTCTTCACCCGTCTGATCGATCGCAACACGACGATCCCGACCAAGAAGAGCCAGACCTTCTCGACCGCTGACGACAACCAGAATGCCGTGACCATCCGGGTTTTCCAGGGTGAACGCGAGATGGCTGCCGACAACAAGATGCTCGGCCAGTTCGACCTCGTCGGCATCCCGCCCGCACCGCGCGGCGTGCCGCAGATCGAAGTGACCTTCGACATCGACGCCAACGGCATCGTCAACGTCTCGGCCAAGGACAAGGGCACCGGCAAGGAGCACCAGATCCGCATCCAGGCCTCGGGCGGCCTGTCGGACGCCGACATCGAACAGATGGTCAAGGACGCCGAAACCAACGCCGAGGCCGACAAGGAGCGCCGCGCCGTGGTGGAAGCCAGGAACCAGGCCGAAAGCCTCGTTCACTCGACCGAGAAGTCGCTTGCGGAACACGGTGACAAGGTCGGCGAAGAAGATCGCAACGCCATCACGGCCGCGATCGCCGCGCTGAAGGAAGCCACCGAAGCCTCCGAGCCGTCTGCAGAGGATATCCAGGCCAAGACTCAGACGCTCATGGAAACGTCGATGAAGCTCGGCCAGGCGATCTACGAGCAGAGCCAGGCGGAAGGTGCCGCGGAAGGCGGCGCTGAAGCCTCCGGCGATGCCGGCCAGGCTGACGACAATGTCGTCGATGCCGATTACGAAGAGGTCAAGGACGACGACGAGAAGAAGTCGGCCTGATCATTCGAGGCATTCCTATATCTTTGCACATGGGGGCCGGCAGAAATGCCGGCCCTTTTTTCGGCAAATCTTAATGCGGACCGCATCAGATTTGAGAGGCGCGGCACCCTGCGGCAGTTAACTGTGCTTGCAAACGGCGATTACGGGCCCGCGCCGAGGCTGTATCATGCAGACAGGTTGATTGGCTGGGGACATCCGGCATGAAAACGAATTACCGGATCTTCGGTGCATGGCGCCTCCTCGCGGCGATGCTCGTGATGGCGTATCATTTCAGTCATTACGCCGTGAATGCCGAAGTCGTCACGGCGTGGTTCGCGCACATGCTGCCCCTCCTCGACATGTTTTTCATCATGTCGGGCTTCCTCATTTTCGAACATTATCGGGACATGGACCTCAGCGGCCGCGGCAGTCTGCGCTTTCTTGGCAAGCGTCTCGCGCGGCTGTATCCGCTCCACATCATCACGCTCTCGATCTTCGTCGCCTTCGCTGTTCTGGTCCATCTGGGCGTCTTCCATTCGGAAGGCGCCCATACGCGATACGATCTGTCGGCCCTGCCTGCCAATCTCCTGCTGGTCCAGGCATGGGGTTTTACTGACGAGCTGACCTTCAACTATGTATCCTGGTCGCTGTCGGGCGAGTGGTTCGCCTATCTGCTGTTTCCCGCGCTGCTTCTGGTCTTCCGCCGCGCCGGTCTCGCAGGACTGCTGGCCGTGCTTCTCGCGGCGATCATCGGCCTCGAATGGTCGGACCGCAACGCCCAGATCACCGAGGATTTCTGGTATGTGACGAGGGCATGGGGCGCCTATCGCGTAGGCGCCGATTTCGTGATGGGCGCAATCCTGTGCGCGATCGTACATCGGTTTCGTGCCCCGGCAGGCTCGCAGCCGATCGCCTGGGGCACGCTCGTGCTTGTCTTCTGGGCGATGTTCGCCGATGCCGACATCTACCTCACCCTCGGGCTCTTCGCGGTTGCCATCACCTTTGCAGCCTTTGCCGACCGCACGGGCACGGACAGGACGCGCTGGCTCGAGCCGTTGATGCCGTTCGCCGCCGTGTCGTTCGGTATCTATATGTGGCACCCGGTCGTCGAGCTTTTCGCCTATTCGCTGATCTGGAAACGTCTGCTCGGCGGCGGTGACATCGTAGCCTTCTGGCTTTATATCCCGCTGCCCATGATGGCTGCCGTCGTCGTGTCGCTTGTCTCCGCCCGGTACCTCGAACGGCCGATGGGAAAGCGGATCGATCGCCTGTTCGATGCGCTTCTGGCTCCGCGCAAGGCGGCCGCACCCGGGCTCTGAGACGATCTTCCGGCGGACAAGCCCCTTCAAACCTGCCTACCCACTGGAATTGCCGGCCGCGAATGACTAAATGGTCATCAGCCCGCGCATTCGGCGCATAATGTCGCAGGGATGGCGGGACAGCGACAGACATTCACCACACCGGGCCGGATTCGAAAAGCACCGCCCGTCGACTGATCCGGCCGACGGAACGACCAAGAGAACGACGAGATATATGGCTAAGCCCGACTTTTACGAAACGCTCGGAGTATCCCGGAGCGCCGACGAAAAGGAACTGAAATCCGCGTTCCGCAAACTGGCCATGAAGTACCATCCCGATCGCAATCCCGGCGATGCGGAAGCCGAGCGCAAGTTCAAGGAAATCGGCGAGGCCTACGAGTTCCTCAAGGATCCGCAGAAGCGCGCCGCCTATGACCGTTTCGGCCATGCCGCCTTCGAACAGGGTGGCGGCGGTCCGGGCGGAATGGGCGGAGGCATGGGCGGCTTCTCCGACATTTTCGAAGATATTTTCGGCGAGATGATGGGTGGCGGGCGCTCCCGCCGTTCCGGCGGCCGCGAACGCGGCGCCGACCTGCGCTACAACATGGAAATCTCGCTCGAGGAATCCTTCTCCGGCAAGACGGCGCAGATCCGCGTACCCACCTCGATCACCTGCGACGAGTGCTCCGGTTCGGGCGCCAGGCCCGGCAGCAAGCCCACAACATGCGCCACCTGCGGCGGCAACGGCCGGGTCCGCGCGGCTCAGGGCTTCTTCTCGATCGAACGGACCTGTCCGACCTGCCACGGTCGCGGCCAGACCATTTCCGACCCGTGCCCCAAATGCGCCGGCCAGGGCCGCGTCGTCGAGGAGCGCTCGCTCTCGGTCAATATCCCCGCGGGTATCGAGGACGGCACGCGCATCCGTCTGGCCGGCGAGGGCGAGGCGGGACTGCGCGGTGGCCCCTCGGGCGATCTCTATATTTTCCTGTCGGTCAAGCCGCACGCCTTCTTCCAGCGGGAAGGGGCGGATCTGTTCTGCACGGTCCCGATCTCGATGACGACGGCGGCCCTGGGCGGCAAATTCGAAATTTCCACGATGGATGGCACCAAGTCGCGCGTCACCGTGCCCGAAGGCACCCAGCAGGGTCGGGAGATGCGCTTGCGCGGCAAGGGCATGCCGCTGCTCCGCTCCTCGCAGTTCGGTGATCTTTATGTGCGTATCGCCATCGAAACGCCGCAGAACCTGACCAAACGACAGAGGGAACTCCTGACCGAGTTCCAGGCTTTGTCCTCCAACGAGAACAATCCGGAATCCGCCGGCTTCTTCTCTCGGATGAAGGGTTTCTTCGACACGCTGACGGATTGATGTTCGTCGGGTGTCGTTAAGACAGGCAGGTGCATTCGGAGCCGGCCTGTGCAAGACTGGATAAATGCGGCGAAGGGAGACAGCATTGAAGAACAACATTTCGGACCGGTTGGTGCGCAAGTTCGACACTGAATTGAAGTTCTTCAGGGGATGGCTCGACGGGCCGAAGGCCGTTGGCGCGATCATGCCCACCTCGCAATTCGCCGCCCGCTCCATGGCAAGCGTCATCGATCCGGATTCCGGCCTTCGGGTGCTCGAACTCGGCCCCGGTACCGGCGCCATTACCCGCGCCATCCTCGAGCGCATACCGCCCGAAAAGCTGACATCCATCGAATATTCGCAGGATTTCTACGAGCATCTGCGCAATGAATATCCTGGCGTCGATATTCGCCTGGGTGATGCCTTCGACCTCGATACGACGCTCGGCGATAACGGCGAGACGCAGTTCGATTGCGTCATCTCTGCCGTGCCGCTGCTGAATTTTCCCATGGCGAAGCGGATCGCGTTCATCGACAGCCTGCTGAACCGGCTGCCCAAGGGACGCCCGGTGATCCAGATTTCCTATGGCCCGGTTTCTCCGGTCGCCATCAGGGACACGCACATCTCGTCGACCCCGCATGATTTCATTCTCCGCAACCTCCCGCCGGCAAGGCTCTGGGCCTATCGCCGGGCGCCGTTGACCTGACCGGCGAGCGACCGGTGCGGTGTTGAGCGTTCTCGCGGATATCGGCCCGAAGATCCTGGTCTTGTCCGCGGGCGGGGCGTCCGGCGCGGGCCCGACCCTTGCGCGCATCGTCTCGCGATCCCTTGCGAATGCAGATGCCGACGTGACCCATATCGCGCTGGCGGATTACCCGATGCCGCTGCTTGCATCCGGACCCGGCGGGAATGCTTCGGTTCTCCCCGACAATGCGAGGAAGATCGCGCGGCATCTCGCCATGCATGACGGCGTGCTGCTGATCTCGGGTGAGGTGAATGCCTCGCTGCCGGCTGCCGTCAAGAACATGATCGACTGGGTATCGCTGGTGCCGGGCGCGCCGTGGAACGGGCCACCGGTCGTGCTGGCCACACTGACCGGAAAGACGGGTGGTCAGACCGCGGTCGGCGATCATTTGCGAACGGTTCTGGAGGCCGCAGGCGTCCGCGACATTCCCGGCACATTCGTCTTCCGCACCGCCGAACTCGAAGCCGCGGGCGAGGGGGAGGGCATGGTTTCGATCCGGATCCGTGCCGTCACGGACATGTTGCTGCGCGCGATACCGCGTCAGCTTCCGGTATGAGTGCCCGCGTCCGGCAATTCCCTCCCGGACCGGCGAAAAACCCCATGCAAACTCTCGACTTGCCGCGTCAAAGCGGCTAACCGGTTGTGCGGATATGACGTGCGCGCCCGGGCGCCCGCGCGGCAGCACGGCTGAAGGAGAGTTTCGATGACTGACGGTGTCGCGCAATCGCTGCAGCCGGCGACAGGACAGGCGGATGACCGGCTGATCGTCGCCCTCGACCTGCCTAATGTCGCGCAAGCGCAAGACCTCGTCACCAAGCTCGGCTCTTCTGTCTCCTTCTACAAGATCGGCTACCAGCTCGCATTCGCCGGCGGCCTCGAACTGGCCCGCGATCTCAAGGCGGAAGGCAAGCACGTCTTCCTCGACATGAAACTTCTCGACATCGACAATACGGTTGCAAAGGGCGTCGAGAACGTCTGTGCGATGGGTGTCGACATGCTGACCCTCCATGCCTATCCCAAGGCGATGCGCGCTGCCGTCGAGGCCGCGCGAGGCTCGTCGCTCTGCCTCCTCGGCGTGACGGTGCTCACCTCGATGGACGAGGCCGACCTCGTTGATGCGGGATACGAGTACGACCCCTACACGCTTGTGCTGCGCCGCGCCGAACAGGCCGCAACGGCCGGCATGGGCGGCATCGTCTGCTCCGCCAACGAGGCGGCCGCCGTGCGCAAGGTGATCGGCCCTGCCATGAACATCGTCACTCCGGGCATCCGGCCCGCGGGTGCCGCAGCGGGCGACCAGAAGCGCGTCATGACGCCATCCGACGCACTTGCCGCCGGTGCCACCCATCTCGTCGTCGGCCGGCCGATTTCGGCAGCCGCCGACCCGGTTGCAGCCGCAACCGCAATCGTTACTGAAATGAACGCCTGAGCGGCAGGGAGAAGAGACATGGCCAAGGGTTACTGGATCGCGCGGATGGACACTTCCGACCCCGAGACCTACAAGCAGTATGTGGCGACCGCGACGCCGGCCTACGAGGAATACGGCGCGAAATTTCTCGTCCGTGGCGGCGAGTTCGAGGAAGTCGAGGGCAAGGCGCGCGGCCGCAACGTTGTGATCGAGTTTCCGACCTACGAGGCGGCCCTTGCGTGCTATAATTCAGACACCTATCAGAAGGCCCGGGCCATTCGCCAGAAGATCGCCATAGGCGAGGTGATCGTCGTCAAGGGTTACGAATAAGGGGCCTCTGCCCCGGCAAACGGATTTCATTCAGGGAAGCGACAAGATGGAAACGATGCAACTCCCCCAGCTGGTGACCATTTTCGGCGGCTCCGGTTTTGTCGGACGCCACATCGTGCGGGCTCTGGCCAAGCGCGGCTACCGCGTCCGGGTGGCGACCCGGCGTCCGGATCTGGCGTTCCATCTCCAGCCGCTCGGCAATGTCGGCCAGATCATGCCGGTCCAGGCCAATCTGCGTTATCGCGATTCCGTCGATGCAGCCGTGGCCGGCGCCGACCATGTGATCAACTGCGTCGGCATCCTTTCCGAGAGCGGCCGCAACACGTTTGATGCCGTGCAGGATTTCGGTGCGCGGGCAATTGCCGAAGCTGCCCGGGCGGCCGGCGCGACGCTCACCCACATCTCGGCCATCGGCGCGGATGCGGAGTCCGAATCCGGCTATGCGCGCACCAAGGGTCTTGCCGAGAACGCAATTCGCAAGATCAAGCCCGATGCCGTGATCCTGCGTCCTTCCGTCGTGTTCGGCCCCGAGGATGATTTCTTCAATCGCTTCGCCGAGATGGCCCGCTTCTCGCCGGTCCTGCCGCTCATCGGCGGCGGCCATACCAGGTTCCAGCCGGTCTATGTCGGCGACGTCGCCGAAATGGCCGCCCGCAGCGTCGACGGCCTCCTGAGCGCAGGCACCACCTACGAACTCGGCGGTCCGGAAGTGCTGACTTTCCGCGAATGCCTCGAAGAAATGCTCGACGTCATCCATCGCCAGCGCGGCTTCGTGACGCTTCCCTGGGGCCTGGCGTCGTTCATCGGTTCGGTCGCCGGCCTGATCCCCTTCATAAATCCGCCGATTACCGCCGATCAGGTGATCAACCTGAAGGCCGACAATGTGGTCTCCAAGGATGCCGTCGACGAAGGCCGGACGCTGAAGGGCCAGAACATTCGCGCCACCTCCATCGAAGCGATCCTGCCGTCCTATCTCGTGCGTTACCGTCCGCACGGCCAGTATTCGAGGGCAGGCAAGAGCGCCTGACCTCCGGCAGGGCCGCCGGATGATCGAGGCAGGGCTGATCGCACTGCTCCCCGACGGCGTCGGCCCTTTCGGCGCAGGCATTCTTGTGCTTGCGAGCTTCTTCACATCGGCATTGACGGCCTCCGCGGGTGTCGGCGGCGGCCTGGCGCTTCTCGGCCTGATGACCTACATCGTGCCGATCACCGCGCTCATACCCGTGCACGGCGTGGTCCAGCTCGGCTCGAATGCGGGGCGCTCCTTCCTGATGCGCGCCCATATCGCCTGGGCGTGCCTGCTTGCGTTTCTCGTCGGTGCCGTGCCGGGAGCCGTTCTCGGCCGTTTCGCCGTCGGCGTGCTGCCCGAAACGGCGATGCAAACACTGCTCGGCGTCTTCATTCTGGTGCTGACATGGGTGCGGCTGCCGAAGATGGAGGGGATATCGGGCAAGGGCTTCGCGGTCACCGGCTTCATCACCACCGCGATGACGATGGTCTTCGGCGCGACCGGGCCATTCAACGCCGTCGTGCTCTCAAAGGCGTTTGCCGACCGTCTGACCCTGGTTGCCACGATGGCTTCGGTCATGACGGCCCAGCATCTGGTCAAGATCGTCGTGTTCGCGATTGCCGGTTTCGCCTTTGCCGACTGGGCGCCGCTTCTGATCGCCATGATGGCCACCGGCTTCGCCGGCACCTGGGCCGGACGTCACCTGCTCGTGAAGATGTCCGAGGAGCGCTTTCGGCTCGTCTTCAATATCGGCCTGTCGCTGCTGGCGCTCGATCTGATCCGGCGTTCGCTGGGCTGAGAGATCAGCCCACCAGCCAGAGGCCGATCAGCCCTGCCGTACCGACCGCGATGCGCCACCAGGCAAACGGCGTGAAGCCGTGGCGCGACACGAAGTCGAGAAGCCCGCGCACCACGAAGACGCCGGCAATGAAGGCGACGATGAAGCCGATCACGATGGCGGTGATGTCGTCCTGACCGAGATACTGGTAGTTCTTGTAGAGGTCGTAGGCGAATGCGCCGGCCATGGTCGGCATGGCGAGGAAGAACGAGAATTCCGCCGCCGAGCGCTTGTCCGCGCCGAGAAGCAGCGCGCCGACGATCGTCGCGCCGGATCGCGAGGTGCCGGGAACCATGGCGAGGCACTGGAAGAAACCGATCGCGAGGGCCAGCCACAGCGGATATTCCATCACGTCCGTATAGCGCGGCTTCAGCGCCATGCGATCGACCGCCATCAGGATCACGCCGCCGACGATCAGTACGATGCAGATCAGCGCCGGGCTTTCGAACAGCACCGACTTGATGAAGTCGTGGGCCAGCGCACCGATCACGGCGGCGGGCAGAAAGGCGAGCAGAATGGCTCCGACGAACTTCCGCGCCTTCGGGTCGCTGGGCAGAGCCTTGGCGATATTGAGGAGCCGGACGAAATAGACCGACAGGATCGCCAGGATCGCGCCGAGCTGGATCAGCACCTCGAAGGAGTTGCCGGGAGACTTGAAACCGAGGAAATGGCCTGCGAGAAGCAGATGCGCCGTGGACGAGACCGGTATGAACTCTGTGAGACCTTCGATGAAGCCGAGAAAGGCAGGTTCAATGAGGCTCGCATCGGCCATGAGGCATCTCCGATCGACAAAATTCCGCCGTGCTGGGGGAACATGTTTGAGTATATGGTGATTCGCTTGTCATCACCGGCCAATCCCTATAGCTCTAAACGCAGAGATGTGACCAGACCGCCCATCGTCATGTCCCAAATCATTGAGTAGCAATCGCAGATGCCCGTTCTGTACCACCATCCCGTTTCCGCCGGATCCCGCTTCATTCGTCTCGCAATCGGCGAGATAGGCTATGATTGCGAGATGCTCGAGGAGCTCTACTGGGAGCGCCGCCCGGACTTCCTGCGGCTCAATCCGGCCGGCCTGCCCCCGGTCCTCGTCACCGAGAACACCTATGCGATTTGCGGGCCGACGGTGATTGCCGAATATCTCGACGAGACCCATGGCGTGCTCAAGCGCGACAAGCGCCTGATGCCGGAACAGCCCTATGCGCGGGCCGAATCGCGCCGGCTTGTCTCCTGGTTCCTCGACAAGATGGACCATGACGTCACCACCCCGCTGGTCCGCGAGCGGATGCTCAAGCCGCAGATGCCGATCACCATGGGCGGCGGCTCGCCCGATTCGAAGATCCTGCGTGCCGCGCGGGCCAATATCCGCCAGCACATGAAGTATCTTTCCTGGCTTGCCGGTACCCGGCCCTGGCTTGCCGGCGACAAGTTCACCTATGCCGACCTGGCGGCTGCGTCGGCTGTGTCCGTGCTCGATTATCTCGGCGAAATCGAATGGGCAAACTACCCGCACGCCAAGGAATGGTACCAGCGCATCAAGTCGCGTCCCGCCTTCCGTCCGCTGCTGGCCGATCGCGTCCGCGCGCTGGCGCCCGTCGCCCATTATGCGGATCTTGACTTCTAGCCGTGGCGGCAGAGGCGGACATACCTGGCCTGCCGCGAACCATCGATCCTGCGCGACTGAACCGGTTCCTCGCCGCCGAAGCGGCCCGGCTTGGCTTTTCGGCTCATGGCGTCGCCGATCCCTCCCGGCTGACAAAGACAGATAGCCGGCTAAGGGAATTTCTCGCGCTCGGCCGCCACGGATCCATGGAGTGGCTTGCCGACAGGGCGGACGAACGTGCCAATCCGCGAAATCTCTGGCCCGAGGTCCGCTCCGTCGTCATGCTGGGGATGAACTACGGGCCGCAGGGCGATCCGCTCGAGCTTCTCGGGCGCAAGGACCGGGCGGCGATTTCGGTCTACGCCCGCAACCGCGATTACCACGATCTCATCAAGGGTCGGCTCAAGGAATTCGCCGGCCGGCTGGTCGCCCGTTTCGGCGGCGACGTGAAGGTTTTCGTCGATACGGCGCCGGTGATGGAAAAGCCGCTGGCGGAGCTTGCGGGGCTGGGCTGGCAGGGCAAGCATACCAATCTCGTAAGCCGCGACTGCGGCTCCTGGCTTTTCCTCGGCGCGATCTTTTCGACCCTGGAACTCCCGGCGGATATGCCGGAAAAGGATCATTGCGGGTCCTGCCGTGCCTGCCTCGACATCTGCCCGACAAACGCCTTCCCCGCAGCCTACCAGCTCGATGCGAGGCGCTGTATCTCCTATCTCACGATCGAGGCGAAGGAGCAGGTGCCGCACGAATTCCGGCGCGCCATGGGCAACCGCATCTATGGTTGTGACGATTGTCTCGCCGCCTGTCCCTGGAACAAGTTCGCCGGGCAGACGAACGAGGCCAAGCTTGCCGCGCGGCACGATCTCGAAGCTCCGCCGCTGGCCGAGCTTCTGGCGCTGGACGACGCATCGTTCCGGTCCTTCTTTTCAGGCTCGCCGATCAAGCGGATCGGTCGCGACCGCTTCATTCGCAACGTGCTGATCGCGGCAGGCAACAGCGGGCAACATGCGCTCGTCGAACCCGTCAGGGCTCATCTTTCCGATCCCAGCCCGCTGGTGCGCGGCATGGCTGTCTGGGCGCTTTCCAGGCTTCTGCCGCACCATGAATTCGCAACGCTCGCCGAAGCTGCGGTGAACGAAACCGAGCCCGAAATTGCCGCCGAATGGCGTGCCGGTCTCGAACCCACAGGACGACCGCAATGAAACTTCTCGTTCTCGGCGCAGGCTTTTCAGGCCGCGCGATTCTCTCCGAACTGGCGCCGGAATGTGAAAGCGCCATCGGCACCACGCGATCGGAGGGCAAGCGCGCCCTGATCGAGGCGACCGGGGCCAAATCCCTGATCCATGACGGCGCGATCAGCGACGAACTGGCCGCCGCCATGGCATCGGCCACCCATCTGGTCCAGTCGATCGCGCCCGACCATCAGGCCGAGACCGGTTCGGGCGACCCGGTGCTCGAAAACCTCAAGGGCCGCTTTTCGCAGGTCTTCCCGGCGCTCCAATGGGTCGGCTATCTTTCCACCGTCGGCGTCTACGGCGATCATGACGGGCGCTGGATCGACGAGGATGCGGAATGCCGCCCCGTCTCCGGCCGTTCGAAGGCACGGCTGGCCGCAGAGGAAGACTGGCGGCTTGCGGCAGCCGGTGCAGGTCGTCCTTTGGCCATCATCCGGCTTTCGGGCATCTATGGTCCGGGTCGCAACGGCTTCGTCAATCTCGCGGCTGGCAAGGCACGGCGTCTCGTCAAGCCCGGCCAGGTGTTCAACCGGATCCATGTCGCCGATATCGCCGGCGCCACCACCATGCTTGCGCGCGGGCAGGTTCCGGGCGTCTTCAACGTCACCGACGACAAGCCGGCTCCGCCGCAGGACGTGGTCGAGGAAGCAGCCCGGATTTCCGGCTTCGGCCTTCCGCCGGAAACAGATTTCGAGACCGCCGATCTCTCCCCCATGGCGCGTTCCTTCTACGGGGAGAACAAGCGCGTCTCCAATGCCCGCATCAAGGAAGCGGGCTATGCGTTCCGCTATCCGGACTACCGCGCGGCCCTCGCCGCGCTCTGGTCCGAGGGTACCTGGCAGGACTGACGGCAGGCGATAAAGTTACAGTCTGAAACGGCAAGTGAACGGCGGAACACTTTTTGGTCACGTTCCGCCCCTACCCGGCTTCTCGTCCGTCCTTGGGGGACGGGCCGGCAATCGAGGCAAGCCAAGGCTTTGCCAGCGGCCCGGATGGGCCAGCCTTGCCGGAAACGTGGTTCGGCGCATCGGCCGTTTCCTGAGCTCTCCGAGAGCCGGAAACCGCCTCCGGAATGCGCCCGCTCTGGGTAACACAGTCAATGAAATCTCTCGCATCGATCGCGCGCGTCGCGGCGCCTGTCACCGCATCGCTCGTATTTCTCGCCGCCTCCGCGGCGCCCTCCCTTGCCGACAACGGCTGTGGCAAGGCCTCATGGTACGCGCTTCATTCCAAGACCGCCTCGGGTGAACGCATGGACCCCTCAAAGCTGACGGCAGCCCATCGTTCGCTGCGTTTCGGCACCAAGCTTCAGGTCACCAACCGCAAGACCGGCAAGTCCGTTGTCGTACGCGTCAACGACCGGGGCCCGTTCATCCGCGGCCGTGTGCTCGACGTGTCCAAGGCGGCGGCAAGTCACCTCGGAATGGTCAATTCGGGCGTGGCCAATGTCTGCTTCAAGGTTCTGTCGTAGAGGCAGCAACCTGTCGGCGATCCGGCAAGCAAATTTATAGCTTGCCGGATCGTCTGCCGACTGTAGGATCGGCGGCATGAACGACATGCATGCCACTCGCGAGGCCGCCGATGGCCGCCTCGCACTCCTCAAGAAAGAAATCGAAGAGCGCCGCGACGACCTGGTCGAACTGACCCGGGATCTCTTGCGCATTCCCACGCTCAATCCGCCCGGCGAGAATTATCGCGATATCTGCGAGTTTCTCGGCAGGCGTCTGGGCGCCAGGGGCTTCGAGATAAAGCTCCTGCGCGCTGAAGGAACGCCGGGCGACAGCGAGCGCTATCCGCGCTGGAATGTCATTGCGCGCAAGGAAGGCCGAGGTCCCGGTCCCTGCATCCATTTCAATTCCCATATCGACGTCGTCGAGACCGGCGCCGGCTGGACCTTCGATCCCTTCGGCGGGGAAGTATCCGACGGCAAGATCTACGGTCGTGGCGCCTGCGACATGAAGGGCGGACTCGCAGCCTCCATCATCGCGGCTGAAGCCTATATCGCCGCGTTTCCGGATTTCCCCGGCGCCATCGAAATTTCCGGCACCGCCGACGAGGAGACCGGAGGCTTCGGCGGTGTCGCCTGGCTTGCCGAACAAGGCTATTTCTCGCCTGAGCGGGTTCAGCACGTCATCATCCCCGAACCGCTGAACAAGGACCGTATCTGTCTCGGCCATCGTGGCGTCTGGTGGGGCGAGATCACCACGCACGGCCATATCGCCCACGGCTCGATGCCGTTCCTGGGCGATTGCGCCGTCCGCCACATGGGCGCGGTCCTGGGCGAGATGGAAAAGAGCCTGTTCCCGACACTCGCAGCCCGTCGCACCGACATGCCGATCGTGCCCGAAGGCGCGCGGCAATCGACCATGAACATCAACTCCTTCCATGGCGGCCAGGCCGAACCGGAAGAGGGGTTCACCGGTTTTCCGTCGGCCTGCGTGCCGGACTCGGCCCGGATGATCATCGATCGCCGTTATCTGGTGGAGGAAAAGGGTGACGAGGTTCGCGCCGAGATTGTCGATCTTCTCGAGAAGGTTCGCTCCGAGCGCGACAATTTCCGCTATGATCTCAAGGAGCTCTGGCACACGCCGCCGACCGTGACGAGCAAGGACGCGCCGGTGGTCAGCGCCGTCGAGCGCGGCATAAGGCAGGTCCTCGCCTGCGAACCCGTTCACGTGCTGTCGCCCGGAACCTATGACCAGAAGCATATTGACCGCATCGGCCGGTTGAAAGACTGTATCGCTTACGGTCCGGGCATACTCGATCTCGCGCACCAGCCCGACGAATATGTCGGGATCGACGACATGGTGGATTCAGCCGTCGTCATGGCGCTCGCGATCGACGATCTTCTGCACCGGGCACAGTGACCCAGGGAGAGAATTGTATGAACATGTCGAAATCCCTCGCCGCCGTCTCGGCGCTTGCAGTGGCGCTCGGTCTGGCAGTCATGCCGGCCCAGGCCGCCAGAACGGATATTTCCGTCGGCATGGTGCTCGAGCCGCCGAACCTCGATCCGACAGGCGGTGCGGCCGCGGCCATCGACGAGGTGGTCTACGCCAACATCTTCCAGGGGCTGACGCGCTTCAATTCAGACGGCGAAGTGGTTCCGGACCTCGCCAGGTCCTGGGACATTTCCGAGGACGGCCTGACCTACACGTTCCACCTGCAGGACGGGGTGACGTTTCACGATGGTTCGGCTTTCGACGCCGAGGATGTGAAGTTTTCGCTCGATCGCGCCCGTGGTGAGAATTCCACCAACGCCCAGAAGGCGCTTTTTGCCGAGATCGCCGAGGTCGAAATTGTCGACCCGCAGACCGTCAAGGTGACCTTGTCCGAACCCAATGGCTCGTTCCTGTTCAACATGGCCTGGGGCGATGCGGTGATCGTCGCGCCGGAAACGGCGGACAACAACGCCACCAATCCCGTCGGCACCGGTCCCTTCAAGTTCGGGGACTGGGTGAAGGGCGACCATGTCGACCTGACGAAATATGCCGACTACTGGGGCGAGCCCGCCAAGCTCGACAAGGTGACCTTCAAGTTCATCAGCGACCCGACCGCAGCCTTCGCCTCCGTCATGGCCGGCGATGTCGACGCCTTCCCGAATTTCCCCGCACCGGAAAATCTCCAGCAGTTCGAGGCCGATCCGCGCTTCTCGGTGATCGTTGGCTCCACCGAGGGCGAGACGATTCTCGCGATGAACAACAAGAAGCCGCCGCTCGACAACATCAAGGTCCGCCAGGCAATCGGCCATGCGATCGACCGCCAGTCGATCATCGACGGCGCCATGTTCGGCTACGGCACGCCCATCGGCACGCACTTCGCGCCGCATAACCCGGCCTATGTCGATCTGACCGAGCAGTCTGCCTACGATCCGGCATTGGCGCAGGAGCTTCTGAAGGAAGCCGGTGTCTCCGAACTGACCCTGTCGCTGAAACTGCCGCCGCCCTCCTATGCGCGTCGTGGCGGCGAGATCATCGCCGCCCAGCTCAAGGAAGCGGGCATCAACACCGAGATCACCAATCTCGAATGGGCGCAGTGGCTTCAGGAGGTCTTCAAGGACAAGAATTTCGATCTCACGGTCATCTCGCACACCGAGCCGCTGGATATCGGGATCTATGCCCGCGACGACTACTACTTCCAGTACGCCGATCCCGAGTTCAAGAAGATCATGGAAGAGCTGAACGACACGACCGATCCCGACAAGCGGACGGAACTGTTGCAGGCGGCACAGAAGAAGATCGCCGATGACGCGGTCAACGTCTATCTCTTCCAGCTCGCCAAGACCGGCGTCGCCAATGCCAAGATCGAGGGCCTGTGGGAGAATTCCCCCACCCAGGCCAACGACATGACCCAGATCTACTGGGAGGACTGATGGCAAGCCGGTCGCGCATGGTTGCCAGACCCGCCGCGACCGGCTTTCCGTCGCCCGCATGATGCCCCGCTTATGACCCTTTACCTGCTCCGCAGATTGCTTGCCCTGATGCTGACGCTGATTGCCGCCAGCATCGTGGTCTTTCTGGTCACCGAGATCATTCCCGGCGACCCGGCCTCCTTCATGATGGGCATCAATGCGGACCCGCAGGCGGTCGCAGCACTCCGCTCCGAACTCGGTCTCGATCAGCCGCTGGTGACCCGTTACCTCGCCTGGGTGATCGGCATGGTGCAGGGCGATTTCGGCCTCTCCTACACCTACAAGGTACCGGTCAGCGAACTCGTCGGCGACCGCATCCTGATCTCGCTTCCGCTGACCCTCTATGCGCTGCTTCTCTCGACGCTGATTGCCTTTCCGGCCGGCGTGGTTGCAGCCGCGCGCCGCAATACCGCTGCCGATTTCGCGGTGATCGGCGCTACCCAGCTGGGTGTCGCGATCCCGAATTTCTGGTTCGCCATGCTTCTGGTGCTTGCCTTCGCCGTCAATCTGCAATGGTTCTCCGCCGGCGGCTTTCCCGGTTGGGACGCAGGCTTCCTCGAAGCCATGAAGGCGCTCACCCTGCCGGCAATCGCGCTTGCATTGCCGCAAGCTTCCATCCTGGCCCGCGTCATGCGCTCATCGCTTCTCGATACGCTCGACGAGGATTTCGTGCGAACCGCCCGCGCCAAGGGGCTCACCCGCAGCCAGACGCTCTGGCGCCATGCGCTCAGGAATGCCCTGATCCCGGTTCTGACCATAGTCGGGCTGCAATTCTCCTTCCTGCTCGCAGGCGGCATCATTATCGAGAACGTCTTCTACCTGCCCGGCCTCGGGCGTCTCGTGTTCCAGGCGATAACCCAGCGCGACCTGATCGTCGTGCGCTCGGTGATCATCCTTCTGGTCTTTGCCGTGGTTGCCGTTACCTTCCTCGTCGATATCGCCTATGCCGTTGCCGACCCCCGATTGAGACGGAGGGCACGATGAGCGGGCATTCCCAGCAGGAAACCGGTTTCATCCGCGCGGCCCTCGGCCATCCGGCCTTTCTCGCGGGCCTGCTGCTGACCGCGCTTTTCGTGGCGGCCGCCCTCGTCTCCTTCGTCTGGACGCCCTTCGATCCGGAGAAGATGCAGATTGCTGCCAAGCTGAAGGGGCCTTCAACCGAACATTGGTTCGGCACCGATCATTTCGGCCGCGATGTCTTTTCCATGCTGATGGTTGGCGCGCGCGTGTCGATCGCCGTCGCCTTCGTTGCGGTGGGGATCGGCATCGGTTTCGGCGTGCCGCTCGGTCTTTATGCCGCGGCCAACCGCAACAGCCTGATCGACGAGATCGTCATGCGCGGCAACGACCTGATCTTCGCCTTTCCGTCGCTGCTGCTCGCGATCCTGATCACCGCGGTCTTCGGACCCGGCGCCATCAATGCGATCATCGCGATCGGCATCTTCAACATTCCGGTCTTTGCCCGCCTCTCCCGCGGGGCGGCACTCAGCCTCTGGACGCGCGAGTTCATCCTGGCCGCGCGTGTGGCCGGCAAGGGTGCGGCGCGGATATCGGTCGAGCATATCCTGCCGAACCTCATGAACCTTCTGATCGTGCAGGGAACGATCCAGTTCTCGCTCGCGGTTCTCGCAGAAGCCGGTCTCGCCTATGTCGGTCTCGGCGCGCAGCCGCCCACACCATCCTGGGGCCGCATGCTTGCCGAAGCGCAGACCTTCATCTCCCTCGCCCCGCACATGGCGCTGTTTCCGGGGCTGGCGATCGTGCTCACCGTTCTCGGCCTCAATCTGCTCGGCGACGGCCTGCGGGATCTGCATGACCCGCGCATCAGGAGGTCTCGCGGATGAGCGTTCTATCCGTCCGTAACCTGGCGCTTTCGATCGGCGGTACTCCGATCCTTCACGACGTCGATCTCTCGGTCGAAGCCGGCGAGATCCTTGGCGTGGTCGGTGAATCCGGCTCCGGCAAGTCGCTTACGGCTCTCTCGATCATGCAGCTGCTGCCGCGTTCGGCAAAATGGGCCGGCGAGATCGAGGTCGCCGGCAACAGTATCGGCGCGATGAACGAAAAGGCGCTGTGCAAGATGCGCGGGCGCGACGTCGCGATGATCTTCCAGGAGCCGATGACCGCACTCAACCCGGTCCATACGATCGGCCACCAGATCGCCGAGACGATCCTGATCCACAACGAATGCTCGCGCGCCCAGGCCAGCGAACGTGCCGCCGCGCTGATGCATCGCGTCGGTCTCGACCCGAAGAAGATCTCGCCCGATCGCTATCCGCACGAACTCTCCGGCGGCCAGCGCCAGCGCGTGGCCATCGCCATGGCGATCGCACTCAGACCGAAACTGCTGATCGCCGATGAACCGACAACCGCGCTCGACGTGACGACCCAGGCGCAGATCCTCGATCTTCTGCGCAATCTGGTGAAACAGGATCGCATGGGCATGATCTTCATCACCCACGATCTGGCTGTCATTTCCAACCTGGCCGACAAGATCGCGGTCATGCGGCACGGCGAGGTCGTGGAGGCCGGGCCGACCGACACCGTCTTCCGCGAGATGCGCCATGATTATACCCGCGCGCTGTTCTCGGCATCCGCCCATGTGCCCAAGCGCGAGGCGCACATCAATGCAGACGGCGAGCCGGTTCTCGCGGTCGACGAGGTGGTGCGTGAATATGCCCGCCCGCGCAAAAGCCTGTTTCAGGCGTCCAGGCCATTCCGCGCCGTCGACAGCGTGACGCTGAAGATCCGTCCGGGAGAGAATGTCGGCCTTGTCGGCGAATCGGGGTGCGGCAAGTCCACGCTTGCCCGCGCCATTCTCGCGCTCGACCGCCTTCAGGGCGGAAAGATCCTGCTCAACGGCCGGGTCTTCTCGCAAGCCGGGGCGGGCCCCGACATGAGACAGCGGGCCGGCGTGCAGGTGGTCTTCCAGGATCCCTATGGCTCGTTCAACCCGCGTCACACGGTGCGACGTCTCGTTGCCGAACCGCTATACCTGATCGAGAACGCGCCGGCCGGCGCGGAGCGCGAGGCGAAGATCACCCGCGCGCTTGAAGAGGTGGGGCTGCAGGCTTCCGACGCCGACAAGTACATTCACGAATTCTCGGGCGGCCAGCGCCAGCGTATCGCCATCGCGCGGGCACTGATCATCGAACCCTCGCTGATCGTGCTCGACGAGGCGGTCTCCGCGCTCGATGTCTCGATCCGCGCGCAGATCCTCGATCTTCTGGCCAGTCTCTCGACCCGGCTCGGCGTCTCCTACCTCTTCATCTCGCACGATCTGTCCGTCGTCCGCTCGATTACCGACAGGGTCATGGTGATGCGGGAAGGCCGGATCGTCGAGGAAGGCACCACCGAAGAAGTCTTCCTCGCGCCCAAGCACGCCTACACGAAGATGCTGATCGCGGCGACACCGGTTCTCAAGGCGCCGGCGGAAGCCTAGGCCCGAATATTCGCGATGGAAGTGGACGGAGGGCGTCGTATCTGACACAAGCCGCGCACGTGACAAAGGATCGGTGACGATCGCGACTTTTCGGTAGGAGAATTGACCATGCGTCTGGGCGGACGAATTCAGGCGGCGGCGGAAGTGCTGGCCGATCTCGCGGCGCGTCACCGTCCGGTGCCCGACGCCTTGCGCGACTGGGGCACCTCGCATCGCTTCGCCGGTTCCGGCGACCGTGCCGCAATCTCCAATCTCGTGCTCGACGTCCTGCGCATGAAGGCCTCGCACGCATGGCTGATGGACGACGAAGCGCCCCTGTCGCTCGTCACCGCAAGCCTCTTGCGCCAATGGGACTTTTCGCCAGAAAGCCTCGCCGGGGAACTCGGCGGCGACAAGTTTGCGCCCGAGCTGAAATCACCCGAAGACCTTGCGACCCTCATCGGCAAGGATCTGGGCGACGCGCCGGAGCACATCCAGGCCGACATTCCGGAATGGACGGTCGGGCATTTCAAGGCTGCCTTTGGCGAGACCTGGCTTGCCGAGGCGCAGGCGCTTGCCGGCCGCGCTCCGCTCGATCTGCGGGTCAACACGCTGAAGGCCGGGCGCGAAAAGGTGCTGCGCGGGCTCCAGGCACCCGGCGCGCACGAAACCCGCTTTGCACCCGATGGTATCCGCGTGCCCGCGCCCGAAGGCCCGCGCCGCCAGGCGGCGGCGACCTCGGAGGTGGCTTTCGCCAAGGGCTGGTTCGAGGTGCAGGACGAAGGCTCGCAGCTGGCCGCCCTCCTGACCGGCGCGCAGCCTGGCGAACAGGTGCTCGATTATTGCGCCGGCGGTGGCGGCAAGACCCTCGCCATGGCCGCAAGCATGGAAAATTCCGGCCAGATCCACGCCTATGATTCCGACCGCCGCCGTCTCGCCCCGATGGTCGAGCGGCTCAAGCGCGGCGGCGTGCGGAACGTTCAGCTGATCGAGGCGGCGGAAGGTCTTTCACCGCTCAAAGGCAGGATGGACCGCGTTCTGATCGACGCACCCTGCACCGGTACCGGTACCTGGCGCCGGCGTCCCGACGCCAAATGGCGGCTGTCGGAGGACAATCTCGCCAGCCGCATGGCCGACCAGGATGAGGTGCTCGACAAGGCCGCAGCCTTCGTGAAGCCCGGCGGTGTCCTGGCCTATGTCACCTGCTCGGTTCTGCCGCAGGAAAATACCGACCGCACGGCTGCCTTCCTCACGCGCAATCCCGGCTTTGAAACGCTCGAAGCCGCAAGGCTGTGGAGCGACAAGGTGGGCGCGGAAACGAACGCGCCGCTCGCCGCCGACAAGACGGGCCTGCTGCTGTCGCCGGCGCGGACTGAGACCGACGGATTCTTTCTCTCTGTTTTCAAGCGAAGGGCCTGAACCTGAAGCCTATTTAAGCGTTGTGCTAAAAAGCCCATAACAAGAAGGTCGGTATATGCGTATCAAGGCTCTCATCGCGTTCCTGCTCCTGACCGTCGGCGGCGGCCTGCTCATCGGCTCGGTCTCGACACCCGACCAATGGTACCAGCACCTCGCCAAGCCGGCGTTCAACCCTCCTTCGTGGGTCTTCGCACCGGTATGGACGATCCTGTACGTGATGATAGCCGTGGCCGGCGCGCGGGTCTGGAGCAAGGATCTCGAAACGCCCGTCCGCCTCTGGTTCATCCAGATGATCCTGAACTTCCTCTGGTCTCCGGTCTTCTTCGTCGCCCACAAGCCCGGCTGGGCGATCATCGTCATCGTCCTGATGTTCTGCGCGATCGTCAGTTTCATCGTCTCCAGCTGGAACCGGGACCGCGTGGCGTCGCTCCTGTTCCTGCCTTACGCGGTGTGGGTGGCATTCGCAGCCTATCTCAACATCATGATCCAGCAGCTCAACGGCTGATGACCCGGCCGCGGCCATGCGGCCTTATATTCCCACTTGCGGTTTTGCCCCGCCATTGGCACTTTCGCACGTGCGAAGAGCCGAGGGCGGCTCGGCAGGATTGGAAGACCGAAGCATATGGATCAGCCGCCAAGCACCCGGTTCCGCGAGCGTGTGAGGGAGAGTTTCGCCCGCCAGAACGTCATGCGGACGATCGGCGCCGAACTGACCAATGTCGACTACGGCATGGTCGAGATCGAGATGCCGTATTCCGATGCCCTCACCCAGCAGCACGGCTTTCTCCACGCGGGCATTCTCTCCACCGTGCTCGATTCCGCCTGCGGCTATGCGGCGCTGTCGGTCATGCCTGAGGAATCCGCGGTGCTGACCATCGAATTCAAGATCAACCTTCTCTCGCCCGGTCGCGGTGAACGCTTTCTGTTTCGCGGCGAGGTGACCAAGCCCGGCTCCAACATCATCGTGTCCGACGGGCGAGCCTATGCGATTGGCGACGGTCCGGCCAAGCTCATCGCATCGATGACGGGGACGCTCATGGTGGTGCGTGGAAGGGAAGGGCTCGACGGATGACCTCGCCCGATCACGATCTCGCTGTCGATATCGCCGGCACCCGCGTACTCTTCGTCATGGCGGTGGCGGCTGAATATGGTGACCATCTCAGAAAACGCTTCGATCCTCAGTTCATCGGCGTCGGTCCGGTGGAGGCGGCGATCAATACCACCGCCGCGCTGATCTCCGACCGGCCGGATCTCGTCGTTTCGCTGGGCTCCGCCGGAGCGCGGAGGCTTGAGCAAGGCAGGGTGTACCAGGCGACAAGTGTGTCCTACCGCGACATGGATGCCTCGCCGCTCGGGTTCGAAAAGGGCTGCACGCCCTTTCTCGACCTGCCGGCCGATATCGTGCTGCCCTACCAGATTTCCGGCGTGCCTTCGGCACGTCTCTCCACCGGGGCCAATATCGTGTCGGGAAATGCCTATGACGCGATCGATGCCGACATGGTGGACATGGAAAGTTTCGCGGTCGTTCGCGCCTGCATGGAGCGTGGCGTGCCCGCGATCTGCCTGCGCGGCATCTCCGACGGCGCGGGCGAGCTTCATCACTACGATGACTGGGCGCAGTATCTCCACGTCGTCGACGAGAACCTGGCGGCGGCCATCGACCATCTTCGCGCCGATATCCAGGCGGGCCGCATCGCCTCCTGAACGTTTCCGACCGACAAGGAAAACCCCGCCGAAGCGGGGTTGAATTGACCTCTTGGGTCAAGAGGCGGCGGGGTTCAGGCGGCTTTCTTGTTGAGCCGGTCTTCCGCGAGGCGCGAGAGCTTGTCGTCGGCGCTCTTTTCCTGGTCGATCGTGTCGCGCAGAAGCGGGATCACGTCGTCATGGCCGAGTTCCTTGGCCCAGGTCAGAAGCGTGCCGTAACGCGTGATCTCGTAGTGTTCGACCGCTTGCGCGGCCGCGATCAGGGCGGCATCCAGCGTGGCGCCATCCTTGACCTCGTCCATCAGCTCCTCGGCTTCCTCGACAATGCCCTCGATGGCGGGGCATTCCTCGCCCGACGGCTTCTTGCCGAGAATTTCGAAGACCTTTTCCAGCCGTTCGATCTGCCCGGTCGTTTCCTCGCGATGGTCCTTGAACAATTTGGCCAGCGAGGCGTTGGACGCCTTCTCGATCATTTTCGGCAGGCTTTTGTGAATGTGATTTTCGGCGAAGTAGATGTCCTTGAGCGTGTGCTCGAACAGGTCGTCCAGATTGTTGATAGCCATGTTCTTCTCCCTCCGGGGGTTGCGGTTGCAGGGGTCCGTTCCCACGCCCCTAGAACGTGCGTCACCGTCCCTTGTTCCGAGCCGCCGCTGCCTTTTGTGTGTTATGCTGCAACGCGGGAATTGAATCCTTCCTCACATTGGCGTAAGCGCTGTCCATGACTGATACGTTCGAACTCTCTCATCCCGAATTCGTCCTCATCATCGACTTCGGAAGTCAGGTCACCCAGCTGATCGCCCGTCGTCTGCGTGAGCTGAACGTCTACTGCGAGATCCATCCCTTCAACAACGTCACCGAGGACTATCTCGACCAGGCGCGTCCAAAGGCCGTGATCCTGTCGGGCGGACCTGCCTCGGTGTTCGCGGAGGGCGCGCCGCTGCCGCCGAAGAAGGTGTTCGAACTCGGTGTTCCGGTTCTCGGCATCTGCTACGGCCAGCAGGCAATGATGTACCAGCTCGGCGGCAAGGTGGAGAGCGGGCACATGACGGCTGAGTTCGGCCGTGCCTTCGTCACGCCGAAAAACGACAGGCTCGATCTTCTCGAGGGCTGGTTTGAGACCGATCGCGAACAGGTCTGGATGAGCCATGGCGACCATGTCAGCGAGATCGCGCCGGGCTTCGAGGTCTACGGCACCTCGCCCAACGCGCCCTTTGCGGTTACCGCGGATGTCTCGCGCCATTTCTACGCGGTGCAGTTCCATCCGGAAGTCCACCACACGCCGAACGGCAGGAAGCTCTACGAGAACTTCGTCAAGATCGCCGGCTGCAAGCGCGACTGGACCATGGGCGCCTATCGCGAGGAAGCGATCGCCAAGATCCGCGAGCAGGTCGGCGACAAGAAGGTCATCTGCGGCCTGTCGGGCGGCGTGGATTCCTCGGTTGCGGCCGTCCTTCTCCACGAAGCGATCGGCGATCAGCTGACCTGCGTCTTCGTCGATCACGGCCTTCTGCGCCTCAACGAGGCGGAGGAAGTGGTCACAATGTTCCGCGACCACTACAACATGCAGCTCATTCATGCCGAGGAGCAGGATCTGTTCCTGGGCGAGCTGGAAGGCGTTTCCGACCCGGAAACCAAGCGCAAGATCATCGGCAAGCTCTTCATCGATGTCTTCCAGCGTTATGCCGGCGAGATCGAAGGCGCGGAATTTCTCGCCCAGGGCACGCTCTATCCCGACGTGATCGAAAGCGTCTCCTTCTCGGGCGGCCCCTCGGTCACCATCAAGTCCCACCACAATGTCGGCGGCCTTCCCGAAAAGATGGGCCTCAAGCTCGTCGAGCCGCTGCGCGAACTCTTCAAGGACGAGGTCCGCGAACTCGGCCGCGAGCTCGGCCTGCCCGAACACTTCATCGGACGGCATCCCTTCCCCGGACCGGGCCTTGCCATACGCTGCCCGGGCGAGATCACCCGCGAGAAGCTCGACATCCTCAGGAAGGCCGACGCGGTCTTCATCGACCAGATCCGCAGGCACGGCCTCTATGACGCCATCTGGCAGGCCTTCGTGGCGATCCTTCCGGTCCGCACGGTCGGCGTGATGGGCGATGGCCGCACCTACGACTATGCCTGCGCGCTGCGCGCGGTGACCTCGGTCGACGGCATGACGGCGGACTATTATCCCTTCAGCCACGACTTCCTCGGCGAGACCGCGACCCGGATCATCAACGAGGTCAAGGGCATCAACCGCTGCACCTACGACATCACCTCCAAGCCGCCCGGCACCATCGAGTGGGAATGAGGTGACGGGCAAAGTACCGAATCGGGCCGGCGCGGTTAAACCACGCCGGCCTTTTGTTTGAAGCAAGTGTCTTCATGGCGGCACCCGGTTTCACGCAGCCGGCTTTCCTGCAGCGGAAAAGGGGCCGGAGCGACGGGCCAGACGACAAGACCCAGAGTGGCGAGTGGATATGACGCTGCGTGGCTGAAAGGCCGCATCTCTGTTTTCTCTCGTGTTCCGTAGGGAGATCCCGCTCCGGATAACGCCGGAAACACGGTCGCTTGCCCTCTTCGATATCTCCTCCGGCGCCAGTGCGCCCGCGTCGCGCGTCACGGATGACTGGCGAAGGCAGGTGGAGCCGGTGAGTGGCGCTTATGTTGGTCGGACAGGGCCGTGGCGCTTATCAGCATATCATTGTGGATTTTCTGGTAATTACCAGATTGACACGCGGCCAATTCTCCGTTTAAGTTTTTCTCGGCGCTTTGGAGGAGTGTCGCCGAAAAGATTCAGTTTTTTGCCTAAAGCGAAATGTATACCGTGAAGCGCTCGCGTTTTTCCGGCGCATATACGCATGGCTGAAACGTATAATTTCCTGCCTTTCGAGGAAAGCGGGAGGGTAATACGTGAAAAAAATAAATTGAATTATTCGGGTTTTCATCAACCGGAGGAGTAAAGATGAAAATCAACCGATCGTTCTTTGCCACATTGGTGGCGTCCGCTGTACTGCTCGCAACCCCGCATGCAGCTTTCGCGCAGGAAGGGGTGCCCGCCACGATTTCCGCTTCGGCGACAGATGAGGTTCCGGCGAAATTCGCCGAGAAGAACGTCCGCATCGCCGTCGTGCGCCAGCTCAATACCGGCGACGTCTACCAGAACTGGATCGCCGGCATCGAGTCTGAGGCCGATCGCCTGGGCATCAAGCTCGACGTCTACAATGCCGACGGCGAAAACGCCAAGCAGGCGCTGTTTCTTCAGCAGGCGGTCGCGACCAAGCCCGACGCCATCATCGTCGGCTGGGGTTTCGTCGACAGTCTGGCCCCCGGCCTGGAAGCTGCCAAGGCCGCAAATATTCCCGTCATCACCTTCGACGTGGGCGCTCAGCCCTCCGACGACTTCGTGACCATCGATCAGGGCGACAAGCCCATGATGGCCGGCATCCTCGAAAAGCTGAAGGAAGATCTCGGCGGCGGCGATATCAAGGGCGATGTCATCTACGTCTACGTTCCCGGTTATCAGGCGCTCGATCGTCGCGATACCGTCTGGCGCGAGTTCATTGCCGAGAACCCGGGACTGAACTTGGTCGCGCAGATCGGTGTGGTCAACTCCAACACCGCGGCCCAGACCGCCGACCAGGCGCGCGCCGCCATGACGGCCAATCCGGATGTGGTCGCCATCGTCGCGCCATATGATGAATTCGCCAAGGGTGCTTCGCTCGCGGTGGGCGAACTCGGACGCCAGTCCAAGACCAAGGTCTACGGAATGGACATTTCGACCGCCGACATCGCCGTGATGGTCGGCGAGAACAGCCCCTGGGTGGTGACAGCCACCACGGACATGGTCAATGTCGGCGCGGTCATCCTTCGCACGACCGCGGCCAAGATTGCCGGCCAGCTCGAGGGCAACACGCTCAGCATCACGCCGGCGGTCATCACGCAGGCCGAGTTGCGCGATGCCAAGGTCCAGAATGTCGAGGAGCTGCGCAAGGCGTTCTCGGCGCTGACCACTCCCGAGGTCTCCCGCGCCCCGTGGATGGATGCGGTCGAATGACGGACATGACCGCTCCGGCCGACAGCCTTCCGCTGGTCCGGTTTGAAGCGATCACCAAACATTTCGGAGGGACAGTCGCGCTCGCGGGTGTCACCTTCGAGGTGAGGCATGGTGAGACGCTGGGTCTGCTCGGCTCCAACGGAGCCGGCAAATCGACCCTCATCAAGATCCTCTCCGGCATGCAGCCGCAGACCGGGGGAGACATCCTGATCGAAGGCGTCCCCCAGACGCTCGACAGCCCGGTCGATGCCCGCGACTGCGGTATCGTCACGGTCCACCAGAACATCGACGACGGCGTGGTCTTCGGAATGACGGTTGCCGAAAACCTCGTGCTCGACAACCTGTCGGTCGCCGGTGGCAATCCGTGGATGCCCTACGGGCGTGTCCGACGGCAGGCGGCGGCAATTCTCGAGGAACTGGATTTCGACCTGCCGCTCGATGTCCCCGTCGAGCAGTTGAGCGCAAGCGGACGGCAGGAGGTCTCGATCGCCAGGGCCCTGGTGAAGAAGCCGAAGCTTCTCATTCTCGATGAACCGACATCCACTTTGTCAGCGCGTGAATCCGAGCGGTTGTTCGAGCGTGTCGCCGCCATGCAGGCGCGCGGCATTGCCATCCTCTACGTCTCGCACCGGATGAGCGACATCCAGCGTCTCTGCCATCGGGCCGTCGTCCTGCGCAACGGCCAGGTCGTGTCGAACCATGACGCGCCGCTGGATGCGCGTGCGATCACCGTGTCCATTCTGGGCGAGATCGCTCTTGCCCCGGCCTTCGAATCGCGGACAGGACGGGAGACCGTTCTCAGTGGCGAGGGCTTGCGCGTTTCCCGTCACGGTCCGGCCTTCGACGTGTCGTTCCGGCGCGGCGAGATCGTCGGGCTCACGGGACTGGTCGGCGCCGGCAAGACCGAGCTTCTGGAGCAGTTCTACGGCGCCCGCCCGCTCGTCTCCGGAAAACTGGAGCTTCTCGGCCAGCCGTTCGAGCCCCGCGACCAGCCCGACGCGCTTGCGCACGGGATCGCCATGGTTCCCGAGGAGCGGGCCGCCCAGTCCATTTTCCCCGGCGAGCAGCTGACGACCCACGCCAGCATCGGGCGCCTGGACCGGTTCTCTACCGCCGGCATCATGCAGCGAAGCGAGGAAGTCGCCTTCGCCAGGAAGGTGATATCGGATTTTCATGTCCGCTGTCCGGGCCACGAGGCGCCGATCGAGGCTCTCTCGGGCGGAAACCAGCAGAAGCTCCTCGTCGGCCGCTGGCTCGCCGATGAGCGCGAGGTCATGATCCTCGATGAACCGTTCCGCGGGATCGACATCGGCGCCCGCTCCGTGATCGCCAAGGCGCTGCGCGCCTACAGCGAGAACACTGCGGTCATCGTCTGCAGTTCGGATCCCGAAGAGGTCATAGAAGTCGCCGACAGGGTCCTCGTCATGCGTGACGGCGAAATCGTCTGCGACATCGCATCGTCGGAGATTTCCGCCGAACAGCTTGCCGACATCATGAGCGCCGCACCCCCATCGCAGGCGCATCCCACCACTATGGAGACAAACAGTGTCCACTGATATCCAATCCTCGCCCGCCGAAAGGGCAACGCCTTACAGCAAGGACGCTATCACCCATTTCATCTACCGCTATGGCCTCCTGGTGGTTCTTGCCCTGATGATCGTGGTGTTCTCGATCGCCCATCCCTTCTTCGGCACGTTTGCCAATGCGATGTTCATCCTCCAGGCCTCGGCGATCGTCGCGGTGGTCGGGCTCGGCTGCACCATCTCCATGACAGTGGGTGGTTTCGATCTCGCAGTCGGGGCGACAATGAGCCTCGTCGTCATGGTCGCTGCCGGCGCGATGGTGATATACGGGTTCAGCGGCCCGGTCGCGATCCTGCTCGGTTTGGCGGCAGGCCTGCTCGCCGGCCTGCTCAATGCGATGCTGATCGTCTATGCCCGCATTCCGGACCTCGTCGCCACGCTTGCGGCGCAGTTTCTGGTCAGCGGCACCACGCTGCTCGCCGTCAACGGCCAGTCCATTTCGGAGGGCATGTCTCTCGGCACCACCTCGGCGACCGGCACCTTTGCCCCGATCTTCAAGTGGCTCGGCTCCGGCTACGTCTTCGGCGTCCATTCGTCCGTCATTGTCGCCGGGCTCGTGTTCCTTGCCGTCTTCGCGCTGCTCAACCTGACGAAATGGGGGCGCATCTTCTATGCGATCGGCGGCAATCCGGTTGCAGCGGCGGCGGTCGGGATTCCGGTCCGGCGCTATCGCATCATCGCCTACCTGTTGTCGGGTCTTCTGTCGGCGGTGGCCGGCCTGCTGCTTGTCGCCCGTTCCAATCGCGGGGACGTGTCGGTGGGCGACGCCTACCTCCTGCAGGCGGTGTCTGCCGCGCTGGTCGGCTATGCGGTCCTCGGCGCCAACCGGGCAAACGCCTTCGGCACGCTGATCGGCGCCGTCTTCGTCGCGACGCTCATCAACGGTCTGACCATGTTCAATTTCCCCTACTACGCCCAGACCTTCGTCCAGGGCCTGTTGCTCGGCGTGGCCCTCCTGATGAGCTACACGCTCGGCCCGAAGAGCAAGCGATGAGACGGGGTCACTCGATTTCAGCCAATCCAATCACATGCGGAGAAATGTAAAATGTCGAATTCCAAAGTCGTTGCGATGGGTAACGATCACGTCGCCCACGATCTCAAGTTCATCCTGAAGGCGGACCTGGAAGAGATGGGCTACACCGTCATCAATTTCGGCTGCGACAGCAGCGATGCGGTCGACTATCCCGATTATGCCCGCAAGGTTGCCAAGGCGATCATCGACGGCGAGGCGGCGTGGGGCGTGCTGGTCTGCGGCAGCGGTCTCGGCATCAGCATCGCGGCCAACCGCTATAAGGAGATCCGGGCGACGCCGGTCCATGATTCGCTCGGGGCACGGCTCGCGCGCGAACACAACAACGCGAACGTCCTGTGCCTCGGCGCGCAGACGACCGGCACCTGGGTGGCACGCGATTGCCTCAAGGCGTTTTTCGCGACCGATTTCATCGCCGACGTCCACGGTTTTCGCGTGGACATGCTCAAGTCGATGTAGGCAACACATTTCGGCGTCAACCCAACCGAAAAGCGAAAGAGGCGGGCCGTCTGGTCCGCCTCTTTCCGTTGGTTCGGGCGGGACGAGAATTACAGGATCACTTCGCCTGAATCCATGCCGTCCCAGTAATGGATGCGCTTGGCGTTGACGTGGATCATGACCAGGCCGGGCGTGTCCACGCCTTCCTCGAACCAGCGGTCCAGCGCCTTGTGCCAATGGGCTGCGAATTGCGCCTTGTCGCGGATCAGCCTGGCCTTGCCCTCCATGGCGATGAAGATCGGCGGCGCGCCGAGAATGCCCGGGGTACCGGTATAGGTCAGGCCCACATTGTCATCTTCCTCGATGTCGGAGACGGTCGTCGTCGATGCATCGGTGAAGAAGTAGCTGTCGCCGTCATATTCGACCTCGCCATTATTGCTCATCGGCCGGCTGCCGAGCGCTCCACCCTTCGTCCTGGTGGTCAGCATGCCGAAGTCGATCTTGCGCATGTGCTTGGCGAGGTCTTGCAGTGTGAGGTCGGCCATTCTTGTCTCTCCGTTTTTATCAAGCTGAACCTTGTGTCAGGTCCGCTCAACGGAGAGCCGCGGCCAATGGTTGCGCGACGGGTCGAAAAACCCTTCGGGATTCTTGCCCGCTGCCTGTATGAAGCGAGAGTGAGTTGTATGAGATGGAGGGAGACAATCATCATGACACAGACACAGGAAACGATCGGCTTCATCGGGCTGGGCCTCATGGGGCACGGCATGGCCAAGAACATCGTCGAAGCCGGCTATCAGCTGACAGTCATGGGTCACCGCAACCGCAAGCCGATCGAGGACGTCGTCGCGCGCGGCGCCACGGAAGTGAAATCGGCGAAGGAGATCGCCGCGGCCTCGTCGATCATCTTTCTTTGCGTTACCGGTTCGCGCCAGGTGGAGGAGATCATTCGCGGCGAGAACGGCCTGAAGGCCGGCCTGAAAAAGGGGGCGGTGATCGTCGACTGCTCGACCGCCGAGCCCAATTCCACCCTCGCGCTTGCCGCGGAACTCGAGGAGATGGGCGTCGACTATGTCGATGCGCCGCTCGGACGTACGCCGAAGGAAGCCTGGGAAGGCGCGCTCGACACGATGGTGGGCGCAAGGGATGACGTACTCGAGCGCATTCGCCCGGTTCTCGACACCTGGGCCGGCAAGATCGTCCACATCGGCGGCGTGGGGGACGGCCACAAGATGAAGCTCCTGAACAACTTCCTCTCGCTCGGCTACGGCGCGCTTTACGCCGAGGCGCTGACGCTGGCGCAGAAGGTAGGCATCTCGCCCCAGCGTTTCGACAGCGTCATCCGCGGCAGCCGGATGGATTGCGGTTTCTACCAGACCTTCATGGGCTACACGCTCGAGGGCAACCGCGAGGCGCACAAGTTCACGCTCACCAATGCCCGCAAGGACATGACCTATCTCGAATCCATGGCCGACGCGGCTGGCGTGGCAAATCCCATCGGCAACGCCGTGAAGAATGCCTTCGCCATGGCGGTGTCGACCGGTGGCGACGGTGCGGAAGACTATATCCCGCACCTCCCGGTCTTCGTCGGCAAGCTCAGCGGCGCCGACATGACCCCGAAGAAGTCCTGAGCCTTATCCTCCGGGTTCAAAAATCGGGCCGGCGCCTCTCGCGAGGTTGCCGGCCTTGCCGTTTCCTTTTCAGGAAGCCCCCTTTGCTTCCAGCGCCCATCAGCCACAGACGCCCACGCCGTCGGTGGCTGATGGGCTGAAATGCAGAAAATTACCAGATATGTATAAGGGATCGCGGATCCGCCGCCGGTGTCCGGATCGGCGGTAAGACGCGGCGTCCCTGGTCTGCCGGGCGCGCTCCGGCTTGACGCCGAGGTTGCGAACATGCGGAAGTCCTATCCATGACGATATTCGACGAATCGCCCTCCAACGCAGCTGAGTTCACGGTCACCGAACTTTCCGGCGCCCTCCGCCGCACGGTGGAGGATGCCTTTGGCCACGTCCGCGTGCGCGGCGAAGTCGGGCGCCTGAGCCGCCCGGGCTCCGGCCACCTCTATTTCGATCTCAAGGATGACAAGTCGGTTCTCTCGGCGGTGGCATGGAAGGGCGTCGTGTCGAGCTGGCAATTTCATCCCGAACAAGGGCTTGAAGTGATTGCCACCGGCAAGCTCACCACCTTCCCGGGCCAGTCGCGCTACCAGATCGTCGTCGAGAAGATGGAGCCTGCCGGTGCCGGCGCTTTGATGGCGCTGCTCGAGGAGCGCCGCAAGAAGCTTGCCGGCGAGGGCCTGTTCGACGAGGGGCGCAAGCAGCTTCTGCCCTATATGCCGCGCGTCATCGGCGTGGTGACATCGCCCACCGGAGCGGTCATCAGGGATATTCTCCACCGTATTTCCGATCGCTTCCCGCTCCATGTCGTCGTCTGGCCGGTGCGGGTTCAGGGGGAAAGCTGCGGTGTGGAAGTCGCCGGCGCGATCAACGGGTTCAATGCCTTGCCGGAAGGCGGCCCGATCCCGCGGCCGGATCTCATCATCGTCGCCCGCGGCGGCGGCAGTCTGGAGGATCTCTGGGGGTTCAACGACGAGATCGTCGTCCGCGCCGCTGCGGCTTCCGATATTCCGCTCGTTTCCGCCGTTGGTCACGAAACCGACTGGACGCTGATCGACCACGCGGCCGACCGCCGCGCGCCGACGCCCACGGGTGCGGCGGAAATGGCGGTTCCGGTGAAGGCCGAACTCGAGGCCATGCTCGCCAATCTCTCGGCTCGTCTCAAGGGCGCCGAAACACGTCTCCTCGACCGCAAGAAGGACGGTCTGAGAGCCCTGTCGCGTGCCTTGCCGACGCTCGACAGCCTGCTTGCCATGCCGCGCCAGCGCCTCGACAGGTCCGGCGATCTTCTCGGCAAGGCACTCGCGCACAATACTTCCAATTGCCGCCGCCGCTACGAACGACAGGCAAGCCGGATCAGCCCGCTTACCTTGATTTCGGCCATTCGCGAGAAGCGCCTCGGGCTCAACGACCGGATCGGCCGCTGCCGCAATGCCGCTGACCGCGCCCAGGAGCGCCGCCGCAACCGCCTGGAACGGCCATCGGCCCTGCTGGCAGGTCTGCCGCGCCGTCTCGAAACCGGGATCGAGCGCGAAACGCGCCGCCTTTCCGATCAGGGCCGCCGCGCCGACGCCGCGATTGCCAGGCTTCTCAACGATCGCCGCAGGGCGGTGTCGCAGCAGACCCGCATGCTGGCTTCGTTGTCGCACAAGAACGTACTGGCCCGAGGTTTCGCCCTGGTGCGCGACGATGCCGGCGAACTCGTCTCGAGCGCCGCGTCGCTGTCCGCCGGGCAGGCGGTGAATATCGAATTCCAGGACGGAAACATCTCCGCTGTCGCCGCCGGATCGGCCGGCAAGGCTCGGCCCGCTCCGAAGAAGCCGGCCCGCGAAAAGCCTGCCTCGGATGGGGAGGCGCAAGCCAGGCCCGTCCGTCAGGGTTCGCTCTTCGACTAGGGCGCGAGCGGTTTCGCAATGCCGCTCGTCCGGACGGTTCGGCCGTGCCTTGATTCCGGTCAAGGCGCACCCTTTGCATATGCAGACAATGACGCTCAACCGCTCCGCCAGGAATTTGCAGGGAACTCTCCGATGAACGCCGAAACCGTCGCCCCCGAGGCCGCCAGGGAACTCGGACCCGGGCACGCCAGATTTCTGCAGATGGCCAAGGCGCAGGACCCGCTGCCGACCGCCGTCGTCCATCCGGTCGATGCGCTCTCCTTGCAGGGTGCGATTGCATGCGCCGGGCAGGGCCTTGTCATCCCGTTGCTCGTCGGTCCCTCGGCCCGCATTCGCGAGGCCGCCGCCAGTGCCAGGCTCGATATCGCCCATTTCGAAATCGTCGATTGCGAGCATTCCGACGCGGCTGCGGCGAAATCGGTGGCGCTTGCCCGTGAGGGGCGCGTCGGTGCGCTGATGAAGGGAGCAATTCATACCGACGAGGTCATGAAGGCGGTTCTCCACCCGGAACTGGGTCTGCGGACCGCGCGCCGGATGAGCCACTGCTTCGTCATCGACGTGCCGGGCTTCCCCAAGCCGTTTTATGTCACCGACGCTGCCATCAACATCTATCCGACGCTGTCGGACAAGCGCGACATCATCCAGAACGCCATCGATCTCGCCCATGCCCTGGGCGTCGCGGTGCCCTTGGTCGCCATTCTTTCGGCGGTGGAAACCGTCACGGAATCGATCCGCTCGACCATCGATGCGGCCTCCCTGTGCAAGATGGCCGATCGCGGCCAGATCACCGGCGGCGTGCTCGACGGGCCGCTGGCCTTCGACAATGCCGTTGCGCTGGAGGCTGCCGCCGCCAAGGGGATCGTCTCACCCGTCGCCGGCCGGGCGGAAGTTCTCGTCGTGCCCGATCTCGAGGCGGGCAACATGCTCGCCAAGCAGCTCGAATACCTCGCCGGCGCGCGGGTGGCCGGCATCGTTCTCGGCGCCCGCGTGCCGATCATGCTGACAAGCCGCGCCGACAAGGCCGCCGCGAGAGTGAGTTCCGCCGCTATCGCGGTTCTCCTTGCCGCGGCGAAGGCAAGGAAACCGGCATGACGACGCCTGCCATCCTCGTCCTCAACTCCGGGTCGTCGAGCATCAAGTTCTCGATCTTCGCATTCGAGCGCGACCCCTCGGCCGCGGATCTCGTCTGCGGCGGCAAAATTTCGGGGATCGGCGTCCGGGCGCGGCTCGATGCGGAGAATGCAAAAGGCGAGGCGCTGGCCGCCAGGAGCTTTCCGTCAGGTGTCACTTACGAAGAGCTGCTCGGCCACCTCCTCGACTGGATAGAGGAGCATCTCGACGGGCTGGAACTGGTCGCGGCCGGCCATCGTGTCGTCCATGGCGGAAAGGATCATGTCGCTCCGGCGATTCTCGATGACAGTCTCCGAGACGATCTGCGAGCGCTCACGCCGCTGGCGCCCCTGCACCAGCCGCACAATCTCGACGCCATCGACGCGCTCGCCCGGCTCCATCCGGAGCTTGCCCAGATCGCCAGCTTCGACACCGCCTTCCATGCGGGACGAAGCGAGATCGAGAGCGTCTTCGCCCTGCCTGCGGAACTCGCGGCCGAAGGTGTGCGGCGCTACGGCTTTCACGGTCTCTCCTACGATTATATCGCCTCGCGGCTTGCTCCGCTTCTGGGAGACGCCGGCATGGGCCGGGTCATCGTCGCGCATCTGGGCAGCGGGGCCAGCCTCTGCGCCATGTCGCGCGGCCGCAGCGTCGCCACAACGATGGGATTCAGCGTGCTCGACGGCCTGCCGATGGGCACCCGTTGCGGCCAGATCGATCCCGGCGTCCTTCTGTACCTGATGCAGGAAAAGCGCATGAATGCGGAGGAGCTGACCCGCCTCCTCTACCGGCAGTCCGGACTCCTCGGTTTGTCGGGAATCAGCAGCGACATGCGCGAACTCCTGGCAAGCGACCGGAAGGAGGCAAGATTCGCGATCGACCATTTCTGCTACCGCGCCAATCGCGAAATCGGTTCGCTGGCCGCAACGCTCGGCGGCATCGACGCGCTGGTCTTCACCGCGGGTATCGGCGAACACTCACCCGACATCCGTCGGAGGATCTGCGCCTCGGCCTCCTGGCTCGGGATCGAGTGGGACGATGACCTGAACCGCAATGCGAGCGGGGAGGCGGTCTTCTCGACGCCGGATTCAAAGGTTGCGGTCGCGGTCATTCCCACCAACGAGGAACTGGTGATTGCGCGCGACTGCTGGGGGCTGCTGGGGGGGCGGGACAACAGTGCGGATGGTCAGGCGGCGGCTGCAGGCTTGCAATAGAGTTCGTGCAGCACTTCGAGAACCGAGCGCACGGCTCCGCCCTTGAGCGAGTAATAAATCGTCTGTGCTTCGCGGCGCGTGGCAACGAGATCCGCTTCGCGCAGCTTGCGCAGGTGGTGCGACATGGCGGGCTGGGACAGGCCCGTCTCGTCAGCCAGCCTGAGCACGCTCTGCTCGCCGTCGAGCAGAATGCAGAGCAGTTTCAGCCGCACCGGCTGGGACAGCATTTCCATCAACCGCGCGGCTTCCGCCATGCGCGGTTCCATTTCCAACATTTCTTGTGCGTGGAGCATTTTCGAACCTCGTTAAATTCGCGAGGCTAAATATACCGCGGCGCGATCTGTTTTCAACGGTGCTTACCAGTGCGGCGGCTTCTGTGTCGGCGCCTGCGCGATGGCCGTGTCTTCGAGCGTCTCGAACCGGTCGGTCATGTCATCGAGTTGGCGCTTCAGCCGCTCGATCAGTGCCCATTGCCGCGCCACCTGCCCCGAAAGGTCCTCGATCGTCTCCGCCTGGTGAGCGGTCAGTTCCTCAAGCCGGACAAGCCTCTCTTCGGATAGTGTGCTCATGTGACGAGTTCTCCTAGTTTGTCCCGCCATTCGGGCGGCAGGGCGACGGGGCGGCGGCTGTGGCGGTCGACATAGACATGAACGAAGCGCCCGTCGGCAAGTGCTTTTTCCTCGTCATTGCGGAAAAGCCCGACTGCATAGACCACCGACGAGGTCCCCAGCCGCTCAGTCCCGATTCCCGCGGTGATGCGGTCCGGAAAGGCGGTTTCGGCGTGATAGCGGCACCCCGTTTCCACCGCCAGCCCGATCGGATTGCCGTTTCCGGGATCGAGCAGGCCTTCCTCGATCAGCCAGCCGTTGATCGCCGTGTCGAAAAGCGCGTAGTGGGTCACATTGTTCATGTGCCCGTAGATGTCGTTGTCCGCCCAGCGCGTCTGCAGCGGCCTGAAGAGCGTGTAGTCGGCACGGCTTGAAGGTGGGGTGCGATCCATCGTGGCGGCATGTCCTTGTGTCGGCGGTGAAGGGCGGCGTCCGTGGCAGAAATCGGCAGGGCGCGTTCCTGTGGCCGATTCATTCTGGACTTTGATAAAATAAGTGTCGAGACTACACACGCCGGGGCTGCGGACAAGCGCCGGAATCCAGACTGTACGGGGTACCATGAGTGACATCGCGATCGAGCTGAAGGGCATAGACAAGAGCTTCGGCCTCGTCCATGCGAACAGGGATATCAATCTCAGGGTTCGCAAGGGCACCATCCACGGCATCATCGGTGAAAACGGCGCGGGCAAGTCGACGCTCATGTCGATCCTCTACGGGTTCTACCAGGCCGATCGTGGCGACATTCTCGTCGATGGCGCGAAAACCGACATTTCCGGCCCGAGCATCGCCATCGACAAGGGCATCGGCATGGTCCACCAGCACTTCATGCTGGTCGAGAACTTCACGGTTCTGGAGAACATCATGCTCGGCGCCGAGGAAGGCCAGATCCTGACTTCCGGCATTGCCCGCGCCCGCAACGAACTCAAGCGGCTGGAAAACGAATACGCGCTGGAGGTCGATCCCGACGCGATCATCGAGGAACTGCCGGTCGGCCTGCAGCAGCGCGTCGAGATTCTGAAGGCGCTCTATCGCGGTGCCGAGATCCTCATCCTCGACGAACCCACCGGAGTTCTCACCCCGGCGGAGGCCGATCACCTTTTCCGCATTCTCGCCCAGCTCAAGGCGCAGGGCAAAACCATCATCCTCATCACCCACAAGCTGCGCGAGATCATGGCCATTACCGACGAGGTGTCCGTCATGCGCCGCGGCGAGATGGTCGCCACGCGCACGACGGCAGATACCTCGGTCGAGGAACTGGCCGAGCTGATGGTCGGTCGCCGCGTGCTCCTGAGCGTCGAGAAGGGGCCTGCAAATCCGGGTGAAGTGAAGCTGTCTGTGCGCAATCTGACCGTCAGGGATTCCCGTGGCGTGCCGATGGTCAAGGACGTCTCGCTCGATGTCCGCGCCGGCGAGATCGTCGGTGTGGCGGGCGTGGCGGGCAACGGGCAATCGGAACTCCTGCAGGCGATTGCGGGCATTCGCCGCGCCGAAACCGGTAACGTCACGCTCAACGGACGGCCGATCGACGTGACCGGCGAGGCCGACCCGAACGAGTTGCGCCATCGCGGCCTGGCCCATGTGCCGGAGGACCGCCACCACATGGGACTGGTGCTCAAATTCGAGGAAGCCGAGAACTCGATCCTCGGCTATCACGACGATCCGCGCTATCTGAAATCCTTCTTCCTCGACGTAGAGGCCATACGCGCCGATGCGGCGGAGAAGTGCGCGCGCTACGATATCCGCCCGCCGGACGTGCGCCTGAAGACGGCGAATTTTTCTGGCGGCAACCAGCAGAAGATCGTGCTCGCCCGCGAGATGGAGCGTGATCCGGATGTCATCATCATCGGCCAGCCCACCCGCGGGGTGGATGTCGGGGCCATCGAATTCATTCACAAGCGGATTATCGAAATGCGCGATGCCGGCAAGGCCATCCTCCTCGTCTCGGTCGAACTCGACGAAATCCGGTCGCTCTCCGATCGTGTCCTCGTCATGTTCGACGGTCATGTCGTGGGCGAACGGTCGCCGGAGACAGGCGAGGGCGAACTGGGTCTTCTCATGGCCGGTGTCACGGATCAGGAGGCGGCGGAATGAGCGCGCCCCACGCAAAACTGCCCGGCTGGGTCGATTACGGCGTCATTCCGCTGGTCAATCTCGTCGTTGCCTTCCTCGTCGCGGGCCTCGTGGTGCTTCTTGTCGGCGAAAGCCCGATCCGGGCCGCCGCGCTGCTCATCGAAGGCGCCTTCGGCTATGGCGAGGGCATCGGCTTCACGCTCTATTACGCGACGAACTTCATCTTCACCGGGCTGGCGGTCGCCATCGCTTTCCATTGCGGGCTCTTCAATATCGGCGGCGAGGGGCAGGCCTATGTCGCCGGGCTGGGTGTGGCCATACCCTGCCTCTGGCTCGACGCCTCGATGCCCTGGTATGTGGTCTTCGTGGTCGTCATCTTCGGGTCCGCCCTGATGGGCGGCCTCTGGGCGCTGATTCCGGGCTATCTGCAGGCCAAGCGCGGCAGTCACGTCGTCATCACTACCATCATGTTCAACTTCATCGCCTCGAGCCTGATGGTCTACCTGCTCATCGATGTGTTGAAGCCGCGCGGTTCGATGTCGCCCGAGACCCGTACTTTCGCAGAGGGCGGGCATCTGCCCAAGCTCGACTGGTTGTTCGGGCCACTGGGGATCGATGTCGGCGGTTCGCCGCTCAATCTCTCCTTCCTTCTGGCCCTCGTGGTGAGCTTTATCGTCTGGGTCATCGTCTGGCGCACCCGGTTCGGCTACCAGATCCGCACCATGGGTTTCAGCCCGTCGGCGGCGCGCTATGCGGGGATGAAGGAAGCCCGCATCGTCATCATCACCATGGTCATGTCCGGCGCGCTCGCCGGAATGATGGCGATCAACCCGATCATGGGCGAGCAGCACCGCATGCAGCTCGATTTCGTCGGCGGTGCCGGTTTCGTCGGTATCGCGGTGGCGCTGATGGGCCGTTCCCATCCGGTGGGCATCATCCCGGCCGCGATCCTGTTCGGCATGCTCTATCAGGGCGGCGCCGAGATCTCCTTCGAGATGCCGCAGATCTCGCGCGACATGATCGTCATCATCCAGGGACTGGTAATCCTTTTCGCCGGCGCCATGGAGCACATGTTCCGCCCGACGATCGCGCGCCTGTTCACCTCTCTCGGCGGCGGACGCAAACCGCAGCCGGCGACCGCGACGGAGTAAGACCGATGGAATTCCTCGACACACTCATCGTTCTCCTTCAGTCGACCATCCGCGTCTCGGTTCCGCTCATTCTTGCGGCGCTCGCCGGGCTCTACTCGGAGCGTTCCGGCGTCTTCGACATCGGTCTCGAGGGCAAGATGCTGGGCGGCGCCTTCGCCGCCGGTGCCGTCGCCGCGATTACCGGCTCGGCCTGGCTCGGCGTGCTGGCGGCGATCGTGGTCGCCGTCGCGCTCGCGCTGGTTCACGGCTTCGCCTCCATCACCCAGCGTGGCAACCAGATCGTATCGGGCGTGGCCATCAACTTCATCGCCGCCGGCGCCACCGTCATTCTCGGCCAGGCCTGGTTTCACCAGGGCGGCCGCACCCCGCCCTTGTCGGGCGGTGCCCGCTTCACGACCATCGATCTGCCCTTTGCGGCAGAGCTTGCCGACGTGCCGGTGGTGGGCGCCATTTACACCAACCTTCTCTCCGGTCACTACACGCTCACCTATATCGCATTCGCGCTGGTGCCGTTCACCTGGTGGGTTCTTTTCCGCACCCGCTTCGGCCTGCGCCTGCGTGCGGTCGGCGAAAATCCGGGCGCGGTGGACACAGCCGGTATCTCGGTGATCTGGCTGCGCTACCGCGCCGTCATCTGTTGCGGAATTCTCACCGGCATTGCGGGAGCCTATCTCTCGCTCGCCATGACCGCCGGCTTCGTCAAGGGCATGACCGCGGGCAAGGGCTTCATCGCGCTCGCCGCGCTCATTTTCGCCAAGTGGAAGCCGGTCAGCGTGATGTACGCCTGCCTTCTCTTCGGCTTCCTCGATGCGCTGTCCATCCGCATGCAGGGCCACCGCCTTCCGCTCATCGGCGAGGTGCCGGTCCAGTTCATGCAGGCCCTCCCCTATGTGCTGACCGTCGTGCTGCTTGCCGGCTTCATCGGCCGCGCCATTCCGCCCAAGGCCGGCGGCACCCCCTATGTCAAGGAACGCTGAGCATGACTGAAATCCGACCTCACGATCTCTTCGAGGCGGCGCGGGGCGCGATGGGAAAGGCCCATGCGCCCTATTCCCGCTTTCCCGTAGGGGCCGCGATCCTCGATGGCGATGGCCAGGTGCATACCGGCGCCAATATCGAGGTGATCTCGTTTCCCGAAGGCTGGTGCGCGGAAACCACCGCCATCGGTCATATGATCATGAGCGGCGGCAAGCGTATCGCGGAAGTGGCGGTGATTGCCGAGAAGCTCGATCTCTGCTCGCCTTGCGGCGGATGCCGCCAGCGGCTCGCGGAGTTCGCGGATGCCGGCACCCTCATCCATCTCTGCGACGCGGGCGGGGTCAGGAAATCCGTCCGCATGGACGAGTTGCTGCCGCTGGCCTTCCAGACGGAGACCATCGGATGAGCCCGGCCGTCGATATCCTGATCGAGCGTCTGCACGGCCTCATGCCGCGCCACGCCATCGTCCTCGGTTCCGGTCTTGGCACGCTGGTGGATGACCTGCGGGATGCCGTCCGTGTGCCCTATGCGGATCTGCCGGGTTTTCCCGAAAGCGGCGTCAGCGGCCATGCCGGCGAAGTGGTGGCCGGCTATCTCGGCGACAAGCCGGTGATCATGCTGTCGGGCCGGATCCATTATTATGAGCACGGCAGGGCCGATGCCATGCGCGGACCGCTCGAGGTGTTGCAAGGCCTCGGCGCGACGCGGCTGATCCTGACCAATTCCGCCGGATCGGTGCGCGAGGACATGCCGCCGGGCTCGGTCATGCGCATTACCGATCACATCAATTTTGCAGGCATGAACCCGCTGATCGGAGAGCCGTCCGACAACCGGTTCGTCGGCATGACCTCGGCCTATGACGCCGGAATGGGGAAGGCGATGGATGCGGCTGCGCAGGCCGTCGGCGTGGACCTTCACCATGGCGTCTACATGTGGTTCTCGGGGCCGACATTCGAAACGCCCGCCGAGATCCGCATGGCGCGGGCACTGGGCGCCGATGCGGTCGGCATGTCGACGGTGCCGGAAGTCATCATCGCGCGCTTCCTCGGCTTCGAAGTCGCCGCCGCTTCGGTGATAACGAATTTCGGTGCGGGCATGACCGGCAATGAACTGAGCCACCAGGAAACCAAGGACATGGCGCCCATCGGCGGCGGCCGTCTGGCAAAGGTGCTGCAGGAAATGCTGCGCACAATGGATTGAGCAAATGAGTAAGCCGCAAGTTACATATGATCCGAAAGCCGTGGCGCGTATGGCGCTCGCCTGTCTCGATCTCACCGACCTGAACGACGATTCCACCGAGGAAGCGGTGCTCGATCTGTGCGATCGCGCGCTCACATCCCATGGTCCGGTGGCCGCGATCTGTATCTGGCCGCGTTTCGTTGCCGCGGCGCGACGCAAACTCGGCCCGCTCTCGCCGGTGCGCATCGCGACGGTCGTCAACTTCCCCTCGGGCGCGCTCGGCTCCGACACCGCAGTCGGCGAGACCGTCACCGCAATCGCCCATGGTGCCGACGAGATCGACGTGGTGATCCCCCATGAGGCTCTCAAGCGCGGCGAAAGCGGCGCGGTGCGCGACCTGGTAACCGTGGTGCGCGCCTCCACGCCTCCGCCCGCGCGGCTGAAAGTCATCCTCGAAACGGGTCTGCTGAGCGATCGCGGGCTGGTCCGCGAAGCCTCCGACATCGCGCTTGCCGCCGGCGCCGATTTCATCAAGACGTCGACCGGCAAGGTGAAGGTCAACGCGACGCTCGATGCCGCTGAGATCATGTTGACCGCGATCCGCGAAGCGGGCTCTGCCGCGGGACTGAAACCGGCCGGCGGCATCCGCACGGTGGCCGATGCCGCCGCCTATTTCGCGCTTTGCGAAAAGGTCATGGGTCGCGGCTGGGTTTCTTCGCGCAACTTCCGCTTCGGAGCGTCGGGCCTGCTCGGCGACATTCTCGGGACGCTCGACGGGACCGAAGCCGCGGGTTCAGAGGCAGGCTATTGACCCTCCTGCCGCAGGAAGTCATTCGCGCCAAGCGGGATGGCGAAGCGCTTGATCCTGCGGATATTTCAGGTTTCATCGAAGGTCTGACAAGGGGGACGGTCGGCGAAGGACAGGCGGCGGCCTTCGCCATGGCGGTCTTCTTCAACGGGATGAGCCGCGAGGAGGCGGTGGCGCTCACGCTGGCCATGCGCGATTCCGGCGACGTGCTCGATTGGCCCGATATCGACCGCCCGATCATCGACAAGCACTCGACCGGCGGCGTCGGCGACAATGTTTCGCTGATGCTGGCGCCGATCGTGGCGGCCTGCGGTGCGATGGTGCCGATGATCTCCGGTCGGGGCCTCGGTCACACCGGCGGGACGCTCGACAAGCTGGATTCGATCCCGGGCTATATAACCGCACCGTCCAGCGATCTGTTCCGCAGGACCGTAAAGGAAACGGGATGTGCCATCATCGGCCAGACCGGCGACCTCGCGCCCGCCGACAAGCGGCTCTACGCGATCCGCGACGTCACCGCGACGGTGGAATCGGTGCCGCTGATCACGGCCTCCATCCTGTCCAAGAAACTCGCGGCGGGGCTCGGTGCCCTTGTTCTCGACGTCAAATGCGGCAACGGCTCCTTCATGGGCGATGTCGAGAAGGGGCGGGAGCTCGCCCGGTCCCTCGTGGCCGTGGCAAACGGCGCCGGACTGAGGACCTCCGCGGTTCTGACGGACATGAACGAACCATTGGCGTCTGCCGCCGGCAACGCGGTCGAGGTCGATAACGCCGTGCGTTTTCTGACCGGTGAAAGACAGGATCCGAGATTGCGTAAGATAACGCTTACGCTTGCGGCAAACATGCTCGTCTCCGGCGGCCTGGCCGCGGACGTCGACGCCGGTTTCGAGCGCGCAAGCCGGGTGCTCGATGATGGTCATGCAGCCGAGATTTTCGGGAAGATGGTGTCGGTTCTCGGCGGACCGGCTGATTTCGTCGATCGCTGCCGGGATCATCTCGAAACCGCGCCCCTCGTCGTCGATATCGCCGCGCGGGAGGATGGCTGGATTGCCGGCTACGATACCCGCCGTATCGGCATGGCGGTGGTGGCCCTGGGCGGCGGCCGTACCCGTCCCGAGGACGATGTCGACCATGCGGTCGGGCTCACCGGTTTCCTGCCAGTCGGCACGAAGGTCGCGAAGGGTGAGCCGCTGTTCCAGGTCCATGCCCGGAGCGGCGATCAGGTGGAAATGGTGCGTGAGCGTCTGGCCGACGCGCTGACGATTTCCGGTGACGCTGTGGGAACCCGTCCGGTGATCATGGAGACGATCGCCGCCGAACAGGCGAACTGACCGGGAGAAATGCCTCAGTTCTCGAGCTTCAGTTCGCCGGCCTGGACCTTGTAGCTCGCCAGCCGCGACATGAAGCTCATGCCGATGAGTGTTTCGTCGAGAGCGCTATCGTCAAGCACGAAGGCGGCCACGTCGTTGACGGATATCGGGCCGATCTCGATCCGCGAGAGATTGACCTTCGCCGCGGTGGTTTCGCCGTTGGCGGTGCCCAGGCGATAGATGAAATCCTTGCGCTGGGTGTTCAGACCAAGCTTGCGGGCGGTCGATACATTCATCGCTACCGTGGTCGCGCCGGTATCGACGACGCCCCTGATCGAACGGCCGTTGATGCGGAAATCGCCGACGAAATGCCCGCCGGCTGCCACGGGGATGGAGATCGATCTGGTGCCGGTCACATAGGTCGGACGAGTGTCCGCCTTGAGATCGACAGGCCTCGCCTGCACGTCCGTCCCCGATGCCTCGGTAACGACCGCTTCCGCCACATCCTTGTTCGCAAGCGCGCGCTTCTGCTCCTGCATCTCGAGATATCCAGGGACCGCGGCGATCGCCAGCGCGCTACAGCCGATGAGAAAGAACTGCTTGAACATGACACAACTCCGAATTCGATCGGAGCCTAGCCGTGATTGCCTAACGGAAAATGAGAACCCGGCGCGCGGCAGCGGCCGGGTTCAGCTGTGGTAAATGCTTGGTGAATGCAGAGCCGGCAGGGTCTATTTCGTGCCGTACATCCGGTCCCCGGCATCTCCCAGACCCGGAACGATGTAGCCCTTGTCGTTCAGATGGCTGTCGATCGAAGCCGTGAAGATCGGCACATCCGGATGGGCTTCCTGGAAATTCCGGATCCCTTCCGGAGCGGCCAGAAGGCAGAGGAAACGCAGGTTCTTCGCGCCCCTTTCCTTCAGCTTCTCAACCGAGGCAATCGAGGAGTTTCCCGTTGCCAGCATGGGATCGACGACGATGACGAGGCGATTGCCGATATCTTCGGGCGCCTTGAAGTAATATTCGATTGCTTCCAGCGTTTCATGGTCGCGGTAAACGCCGATATGGGCGACGCGGGCCGAGGGGACGAGATCGAGCATGCCTTCGAGCAGCCCGTTGCCGGCGCGCAGGATCGAGGCGAAGACCAGCTTCTTGCCTTCGAGGACCGGCGCTTCGATGTCTTCGAGCGGCGTCTCGATTTTCGCCATCGTCAGTTCGAGGTCGCGCGTCACTTCGTAACAGAGCAATGTCGAGATTTCCCGCAGCAGCCTGCGGAAACCGGCTGTCGAGGTATCCTTCTTGCGCATGATGGTGAGCTTGTGCTGCACGAGAGGATGTTTGATGACCGTAACCGAATCCATGATAGTCCGCCGTTCCGAGAAATTGTGATGGCCGGGATCAAACACCTTGCCGGCGCAGGCGGCAACCCGCGCATTCTCTCTTAGTCGAGCTGTCCCAAGAGTTTTTCCCGCGTCGCTTCATCCACGAAGGCCGCCTGGATGGCCGTGCGGGTGAAGCCTGTCAGCATTGCCGCATCATAGCCCCAGGTTCTGGCCGCCATCTCGTATTCATGGCCGATGGAGGAGCCGAAATGCGGCGGGTCGTCGGAATTGAGCGTCACCTTCACGCCTGCCTTCCGCATCGCCTCGAAGGGATGCTTCTCCCAGCCGTCAAAGACCTTGAGCGCGACATTCGAACCCGGACAAAGTTCAAGTGCCACGCCCTCCCGGGCAATGCGCTCGACAAGGGCCGGATCTTCGATTGCCCGCGCGCCGTGGCCCAGTCGGGAGGGGCGCACATGGTCGAGCGCGTCGCGCACGCTCTCCGGCCCCGCCAGTTCTCCGGCATGGATGGTGATGCCGAGACCGGCTTCGCGGGCAATATCGAAGGCGCGGGCATAATCCGCCACCCTGCCGAAACGCTCCTCGCCCGCCATCCCGAAACCGGTAATGAGCGCATGGGGCCGGCTGGCGGCGAAGCGTGCCGCGGCTTCCACCGCCTGCGGGCCGAAATGCCTGATGCCCACCACGATCATCCGGCATTCGATGCCGCTCGCCCGCCTGGCGCGCTCCAGTCCCGTCCCGAGCCCCGCCAGATAGCCCTCGGTGCCGATACCCGAGCGCTCCGCGTGGTCGGGGGAAACGAAGATCTCGGCATAGATCGTGCCTTGCGCGGCAATATCCGAGAGATAGGTCTCGGCCAGAAGGGCATAATCCTCTTCCGTGCGGAAAAGGGCAGCTGCGCCGTCATAGGCCGCGAGAAAGCTCGTGAAATCCGACCAGACATAGCCCGCCTCGTCGAGAAACGAGCTGACATCGACGCCATATTTCTCGGCCTGCCGCCGCACCAGATCGGGCGAAGCGGCACCCTCGACATGGCAATGGATCTCGGCTTTCGGAACGGCGCGGGTCACAGGAAACTCTTACCGTGTGCGGTGGCCGGCAGTTTCAGATGCTTCGCCACGGAAGCGCCGATATCGGCATAGCTCGGACGAAGACCTATGCAACGCGCCTGCATGCCCGGCCCGAAGCCAAGGATCGGCACCCGCTCGCGGGTGTGGTCGGTGCCCCGCCAGGTGGGGTCGCAGCCGTGATCGGCAGTCAGGAGAACGAGATCGCCGGGTTTGAGCTTCTTGGCGACCGCCGGCAGGCGGTGGTCGAAAGCCTCCAGTGCCGCCGCATAGCCCGGCACATCGCGGCGATGGCCGTAAAGCATGTCGAAATCCACGAAATTGGTGAAGACGAGATCGCCGTCCCCGGCCCCGTCCATGGCTTTCAACGTGGCCTCGAACAGTGCGTCGTTGCCGCTTGCCTTGTGGCGCCTCGTCACGCCCTGATGGGCAAAGATGTCATCGATCTTGCCGACTGCGATCACCTCGCGGCCCGCTTCCGCCGCAACGTCGAGAAGCGTCGGTCCGGGCGGCGGTACGGAATAGTCCTTGCGGTTGCCGGTACGGGTAAAGCCCTTTTCCGGCGTGCCGATGAAGGGGCGCGCGATCACCCTGCCGATATTGAGCGGGTCGATCACGTCGCGGATCTTTTCACACAGGCGGTAAAGGCGTGCGAGCCCGAAATGCTCTTCGTGGGCGGCGATCTGCACCACTGAATCGCTGGACGTGTAGAAGATCGGCTTGCCGGTCGCGAGATGCTCCTTGCCGAACTGCTTGATGATTTCGGTGCCCGAAGCATGGCAGTTTCCGAGGATGCCGGGAATGTTGCCGTTCTCGACGAACTGCTCGACCAGCTCATCGTCGAAGGCGGGCCCGTCATTCGGGAAATAGCCCCATTCGAATGCGACCGGCTGCCCGGCGATCTCCCAATGGCCCGAGGGCGTGTCCTTGCCCAGCGACGTCTCGCTGGCGGCGCCCCAGAGACCCCGCGGGGCCGAATGCGAATTGAGGCCCGCGGGCCAGAAGCCCGAGGCCATGTAAGCGGCATCCGCCAGTCCCAGCGATACCATGTGCGGCAGGGCGAGCGGTCCTTCGCGCAGTCCGGCGCGGTCGGCGAGCCCCGTCATCGCGTATTCGGCGATATGACCGAGCGTGTCCGAGCCCGCGTCTCCGTATTTGGCGGCATCCGGCGCCCCGCCTATGCCGAATGAATCCAGTACGAACAGAAATGCGCGCGCCATGAGTTCCCCGTATCCCTCGCGGATAATGTGGTCGTGTGCCGGTTGTTCCGGCTATCTCCGCGGCCGTTTTATCCGATGGGCGAAGGTAACCCCAAATCCCGCGCAATGCCATCGCCTGCGGGCCATGTGTCAGAACGGATCAGGCAATCCGCATCGCATGGCTTTCGGATCAGGCGATACGCCTAGCTCACGCCGCCGAAGCGGCCGGTCCCATGCCGGCCGGCTGTGCGGATTGCGGATATGAATGGAAAGACAGGCGAGGGAATCGTGCGGGCCAGATCCGGCCGGCGCAGAGGCCCGGCACTCTATCCAGGCGCGATGCGGCCGTGGAAACTAGCTGCAGTCGGTGCAGGTGATGCTGCCGCTGATCACACGCGGGCGCAGATGATAGGTCTTTCCCATGTTCAGGTGCCGCGTCTGGGATCCATCTTCGTCGCTTGCGAGAAGGAAGACGTCGTAATCCAGGTTGAGCTGCGCGCGCACGAGGAAGGTCGAGGCGATGTTGAGCTGCGACGGAACGGATACGGCGGAGCCTTTCGGCTGGACCGGGCTGCCGTCATCCTTCCACGACCAGGCCACCGTAGCCTTGTTGCTCGCGTCGATGCGGATCGCGGTGATCTTTACCTTCAGCGTGGACGTCTTGAACGGCGCAATGACGCTCTGGGCGACATTGACCATGCTGGCGAGATAGGCCTTGTCGACCGTCTCCTGCTGCGTGACGAGGTCGGCGACCGTGCTCGATGCGCGGGCAAGCTTCTTGTTGACCGACATCGCCACCGAGACTTCCAGCGAGCCGATGTAAAGAACGATCAGGAACGGTGCGATGAGTGCGAATTCGACCGCGCCGACGCCGTCCCTGTCTCCGCGAAACCTTCGGAAGGCTGCGTTCAGCCTTGTCAGGAAACCGGCGCTGCTGGCTGTTGTGATCTTGGCCATTGTTCTATTCCGGTTGAATGAGGATCAGGGATAGTCTTCGTTCTGGAAGGCGGCCGTGGCCACCATCAGATAGTATTGCGGGCTGTCGGAATCGCCCCTCACATTGGTGATGTAGGGTCTCACCAGATCGGTCGTGACATCCCAGTGGTAATAGGCCCGCACGATGTTGATGGAGCCGGAGCCGCCGGGATTGTAGGCGAATTTGGATGTGTCGAGATCACCGTCCGCGGCGCCGCCGACGCGCGGGATGCCCTTCGGAACCTGTGCGAAGGTCGTGAACTGGCGGACATCGAGGTTCAGGAGCGACGGGTCGCATTTGAGCAGGATCGAGATCTCGCCGCAGAATGCCGTGCGGAACGCCCCTTCGTCCATGTCGGTCGTCTTGCCCTGATTGTAGGTGATCTGACCGGTGCGGATCTTTCGGCCCATCGTGTCGACCGCGTTTTCCAGCAGCTGCTCGCCGGCATAGGCGATGCAGGCCTCGATGGTCGCGAATATGAGCATGAAGAAAGGGATGGCCAGGATTGCGAACTCGATCGCTGCCGTGCCGTCCTCGTTCCTGCCGAAGCGACGGAAGAGCCGCGGCCGGCGGCGTTTGCCGCCTGCCGAATTGTGCAAATCGTCCCGTTCTAACGCCATCGGATAGTCCCAATTCCCGAATTCATGGCGTCAGATTACGCCCGAGGAGTTGAGAAAACGTAACTGAGGGGGCTAATTCATTGAATGTATTGTTTAGTTAGAATTAACCGTCGATGGGAGCCGGTTTCGGCTCTTATTGGACGGGAGTTGCCGTGGCCCCTGAGGCTGACTTTACGTGCTGCTCGCAGGACGGAGCGCAGGAAAATACCGTCCGTTCGGTCTGGCGGTAGATCCGCAGCGTGTTGGCTTCATCGACGGCCACCAGAACGACCTCGTCGACGATCGGCTGGCCCTCCATGTCGAGGACGACCAGATTGGTGGTCCCGTAGGACTTTCCGGTCAGCACGATCGTGCTGGAATCCGCGATGGCCACGTCCGCAACCGATGAACTGCCGACGATGACCTTGCTGATCTGCCGGTCGACCTTGATAATGCGGGCATGATCCATGGAGACACGGATCATCTCCTCTGCGGCAAACCCGGATGTGGACATCGATCCCGCGACGAGGCCGCAGGCCACGGCGCCGATCAGGGTGCGTTTGATGAGAGACAGAGCGGCCATTCGTCAATTCCTTGAATTCGTTCCTCCTAAAATCTCCTCTAATGGTGAATTAAATGTAAAGCTTGGAAAGGATCGGCGCGCGCAAACGATTTCTCTGAATTCAGGCGACCGGAAAATGCGGCATGGTGCCGGGATGGAGCAGCGCGCAGACGGCGGGAAGGAGCGCTCGAACGCATGATCGCGCGTGCGAGTATATATAAGGTGAGGCGGCGGGTTGCTGCCCGATGCTTAACCCTCCGCTAACCATCCCGCCTACTTGCCTCCGTAAACCCATTGATAACCTTGTTTCTTAAGTGGATTGCAAAGAGCGAGCGGTAATGTGGCCCTAACCGACCAGGAATATACCTGGAGGTGGTGCTGAAACCGCATGTGGAACCAAGGAGCAACCCATGAGCAAGCTTATCGCACGTTTCGCGAAAGACGAATCCGGCGCAACTGCCATTGAATACGGCCTCATCGCCGCCCTCATCTCTGTCGCGCTGATCACCGGTGCAACCTCCCTCGGGACGAGCCTGAACAACACGTTCCAGGACATCTCGAGCAAGATGGTCGACGCTGAGAACGCCAACTGATATACAATCAGTTCTTCATTCAAAAGGGGCCGCTCCACTTCGGGCGGCCCCTTTGTATTTGTTCTTTTTTAAGCGCGTCAGAGTAGTTTTGGATCTCAAAGGGAGTTCAATATGCTCGATGCCGCAATCTTCGTCGTCTTTCCGCTGTTGATGGCGGTAGCCGCGTTTTCCGACATGGTCTCCATGACGATCCCGAACCGGATATCGGTCATTCTGTTCGCGGCCTTTCTCGTCATTGCGCCCTTTGCGGGCCTTGGAATCGTGCAGATCGGCTGGCATGTGGCCGCCGGCTTCATCGTTCTCGCCGTCTGTTTCACACTCTTTGCGCTCAACATGATGGGCGGAGGGGATGCCAAGATCCTGGCCGCCAGTGCCGTATGGTTCGGCTACAACCTCGACCTTCTCGGCTATATCGTGACGGTCGGCATCTATGGCGGGATCCTGACCTTCGTCGTGCTGATCCTGCGCGCCAACCAGCAGACGCTGATGGCCTTGCCGCTGCCCATTCCGCTTCATTTCTTCAATTCGAAGAAGGGCGTACCTTACGCGATTGCGATCGGTCTTGCGGCGCTGACCTGCTACCCAGATTCCGTTCTCATGCGCATTGCGCTGAACTAGGCGGAAATTTCCTTCTCGATCACTCCGGCACTGGACCCAAAAAATAGGGGTCTGGCTGGAAATATTTCTTTTACCACCCCTCGAAGGGGCTTGTTAACCATAATTTGACGATTGCCCGGGCATTCTCCGAACAGTGAAGTCCAACTGTTGAGGACGTAAGGATGAAACCCGCACGAGCCATTATCATGGCAATCGCCGTTCTGGCGGCAGCTCTGGCTGGATATCTCGCGCTTAAATTGACGCAGCAGCCGGCTGTTGTCGCTGAGGCGCCTGAAAAGATCATCGAGAAGGTCCCGACCGTGGAAATCCTCGTCGCCAAGGAATCGATGCCTGTCGGTGCCCGGTTGAACGAAGAGCTTCTCGAGTGGAAGGGCTGGCCCGAGGATGCGCTTGTCGAGGGTCTTATCCGTCAGGATGAGCGTCCCCAGGCGATCAGCGAACTCAACGGCTCGGTCGTGCGTTTGCCCATGTTCGTCGGCGAGCCGGTGCGCGGCGAGAAGATCGTCGATTCTTCCGCCCGCGTCATGTCGGCACTGCTTCCCGCGGGAAAGCGTGCGATCGCCACCGAAATTTCGGTCGCCACCTCGGCTGGCGGCTTCATTCTTCCCAATGACCGAGTCGATGTCATCATGGTTCGGCGCTCGACCGGAAGCGACGGCTACCTCACCGAGGTGATCCTTTCCAACATTCGCGTTCTCGCCATCGACCAGCGCATCGAGGAAAATCCCGACGGCAGCAGGACCGCGGTCGGCTCGACCGCGACGCTGGAACTGAGCCCCGACCAGGCCAAGATCATTACCGTGGCGCAGCAGCTCGCTGACCGGCTCACCCTGTCGCTTCGAAGCGTGGCTGATGCCCAGGAGCCGAATGCGGGCGGCGCCGACTACCTCCTGAGCGGTGATAGCGGATCGGGCGCCATCAAGGTGTTTCGCTCCGGCGCGGTCACCGACGTAACGCCGGCCAATTAAAGTGCGGAGATCGAAAGTGCGTAAACCACTGAAAAAGATCGCGGCCTCGTTGACGACAGTCGGCATGCTGACGAGCCTGTCACTCGTTGACCTTCCAGTCGTCGGAGTAACCGCCGCGCAGGCCGATTCGAACGTCATCAAGATCACCCAGCAGGGACCCGGCGTCACGAAGCGCGTCAAGCTCGGCTTGAACAAGGCGATCGTCGTCGACCTGCCTTCGGATGCTCACGATATCCTGGTGGCCGATCCGACGCTTGCCGATGCCGTAACCCGGACGTCGCGTCGCGTTTACCTTTTCGGCAAGACGGTCGGCCAGACGAATATCTTCGTCTTCGGTCCGAACGGCGAGGAGATAATCGCCATCGAGCTGAACGTCGAGCGCGATGTCGCCGGCCTCGAGGCTCATCTGGCCCGGTTCATTCCAGACTCGGATATCAAGGTGGAAATCATCTCCGACAACATCGTGCTCAGCGGTACCGTGCGCACCCCGCAGGATGCCGCCCAGGCCGCGCGACTGGCGGACATCTTTCTGACCGGCGGTGAGGCGACGACCCGTAACCTGACCGCGACCAGCGATGGCGGCGATGCGGCGATCTTCGCCGAGCAGCGCCAGAAGTCCCAGATCGTCAACATGCTCAAGATCGACGGCGAGGATCAGGTCACGCTCAAGGTGACCGTTGCCGAGGTGAGCCGCCAGGTGCTCAAGCAGCTCGGCTTCAACTCTTCCGTCTCGGGTTCGGCAGGATCTTTCGTCAACAGCAACCCGCAGAACCTGGGTGCGATAAACACGGGTTTGAACTTCGCCTCGCTGGGTGGAACGATCAACGGATACTCCATTTCCTCCTACGTCAACGCGATGGAGCAGGCCGGCGTCATGCGAACACTCGCAGAACCCAGCCTCACGGCGATCTCCGGCGAACAGGCCAACTTTTTCGTCGGTGGCGAGTTCCAGATTCGAGATGCGGTCGACTTTGACGAGGACTCAGGCCGCCCCACCTTCACGGATCGCGCCGTCGAGTACGGTATCCGCCTCAACTTCCTTCCTGTCGTCCTGTCTCCCGGCCGGATCTCTCTACGGATCGAAACCGAGGTTTCGGAGCCGACCTTCGAGGGTTCGACTTCGCTGCAGGGTGCCGGTGCAGCACCAGGCCTCACGCGCTTGTCCATCAAGAAGCGCGAAGCCTCCACATCCGTCGAACTTCCGTCCGGTGGTTCGATCGTGCTCGCCGGTCTCGTCCAGGATAATATTCGTCAGGCCATGTCGGGCTATCCCGGCATCTCCAAGATCCCGGTTCTGGGCACGCTGTTCCGAAGCAAGGATTTCGTTCGAAACGAAACCGAACTCGTAATCATTGCGACACCGTACCTTGTCAAACCGGTTGCCCGGAACAAGATTTCGCGTCCCGATGACAATTTCAACGCGGCCAATGACGGTGCGAGCTTCTTCCTCGGCAAGATGAACCGTGTCTACGGGCGCATGGAAACCGATTTGCCACCAGGTCGCTATCACGGCGCGGTCGGTTTTATTTACAAGTGATCGGGGCTATACGATGAACACGCAAAACAGCACATATTCCCTCGGCGCGCTGCGGCGGCTGGCGGGTCCTGTGGCAATGGCTTCGCTCGCTGCGGTCCTGCTTTCGGGCTGCGCCAACAGGCAGCATGTGATCGTCGGATCCATTCCCGATGACTATCGCACACGCCACCCGATCATCATCAGCGAGAAGGAACACACCTTCGACGTTCCCGTCTCCAGCAGCGACCGGAAGCTGACGCAGTCAATGCGCGAGACGGTTCGCGGCGCATCGGACCGCTATCACACGATGGCATCGGGCGCGGTTACCGTCCTGGTGCCGACCGGTTCGCCGAATTACGGCGCCGCCTCTCTGATCGCACGCGAAGTCGTTGACATCCTGGTGTCCGACAGCGTTCCGCGCCACAATATCATCATGGCGAGCTATGTCGCGCCGTCGCCCGAAATTGACGCTCCGATCCGGATCGCGTTCACGGCGACGACGGCAGCTACCGGTCCCTGCGGCCGCTGGTCGGAGGACATGCTCGCAAACGCCGATCAAAACCGGAACTACGAGAATTTCGGCTGCTCCAGCCAGCACAATCTGGCGGCTCAGATCGAGAATCCGGGCGATCTTCTCAATCCGCGCGGCATGACCTCGATCGACGCAGAGCGGCGCGGGGCTGTCGTTGAAGCCTATCGGGCGAACGGCGCGGCCTTGCTTGGTGACGATTAAGGTGTGAGCGCCTCCGGCGCGCCGGGGCCTCAAGCGCAGGCAGAATTTGCTGCGCGAACGTAGAGAATTGAACTGGGAACGGAACGATGGCGAATCTGGATTACACGCAGGAACAGGAGTTCCAACTGGCCCCATCCACCGAAGGGGAGCGCGGAGATATCGAGCGCGTCCGGCCGCTGCCGCGGATTTCGGTTCACGCCTTCTGTGAAACCGACGGCGTGATGCGCACTCTCGAGCGCTGCGCACAGGACAGGCGCATGGCCAGGGTCCATACCCGGATCAACAATGGCGGCGTGCTGGCGGCAGCCAACATGTACGGCTCGTCCTCGACGCCCAATCTGCTCATTCTCGAAACCTCGCGCAACGCCGACAGCCTGATGGCCGATCTGGGCCAGCTTGCCGAGGTTTGCGATCCCGATACGCGGGTTGTCGTCATCGGTCACGTCAACGACGTCACCCTCTATCGCGACCTGATCCGCAACGGCATTTCCGAATACATGGTCGCACCGGTCTCGATGGCCGACGTGATCGGCGTGATTTCGAGCATCTTTGTCGATCCGGACGCCGAGCCGCTTGGCAAGGTGATCTCCTTCGTCGGCGCCAAGGGCGGCGTCGGCTCTTCGACGCTGGCGCATAATTGCGCCTGGTCGATTTCGGAGCTCTTCGACAGCGAAACCATTCTGGCAGACCTCGATCTGCCGTTCGGCACCGCGAATCTCGACTTCAACAACGACCCGGCACAGGGCATCGCCGAAGCGGTTTTCTCGCCCGACCGTCTGGACGAGGTCTTCCTCGACCGTCTGCTCGCGAAATGCTCCGAGCACCTCTCGATGCTTGCCGCGCCGTCGATGCTCGATCGCAATTACGACTTTGCCGGAGATGCCTTTCTCCCGATCCTCGATATCGTTCAGCGCAACGCTCCGGTTACCGTTCTCGACGTGCCGCATCTGTGGAATGACTGGACCCGCAAGGTTCTCTCCGCGTCCGATGAAATCGTGATCACGGCGACACCGGATCTCGCCAACCTGCGCAACACCAAGAACCTGTTTGACACGCTCGCCAAGCTCCGGCCCAACGACACGCCGCCGCTCCTGGTGCTCAACCAGGTCGGCGTCGCCAAGCGTCCCGAGATCGGGGTCGACATCTTCTGCGAGCCGCTCGGCGTCGAGCCCTGCGCCATCATTCCCTTCGACGCCCAGCTTTTCGGAGATGCGTCGAATTCCGGACTGATGATCGCGGAGGCGAATGCCAAATCGCCGGTCGCCGAATCGCTCTCCCAGCTCGCCCACATCGTCACCGGGCGCGCCGAGGTGAAGAAGCGCCGCAAGTCCGGTCTTGGAGGCCTCATGGGTCTTCTGGGCCGCAAGTAAGCATCATTTCATGAGTGGAAACAGGTAATGTTCGGCAAACGCCCCACCGGATCTCCTCCCCGGCCCGCACAGTCCGCGCCAAGCCCGGCTCCCGCGGACAGCGCCCCTGCGCCCGCACCAGCGCCTGCACCAGCCCCGGCCTCCCAGGGTTCCATGCTCGCAGAGGCTCCCAAGCCCGTCTCCCTCGGCGGCCCCTCCGGACGCGGTGGCCAGCCGGCGTCCGCCGGCAATGCTCCGCTTCCCCCCGCCTCGCGACCGGCAGCTCCGGCCGAGCGCAAGGAAGAGCCGCGCCGCCGCACGGCCCGGAACGAAGCCTATTACGACACCAAGAGCCAGGTTTTCTCCGCGCTCATCGACACAATCGACCTTTCCCAGCTCGCCAAGCTCGATGCCGAAAGCGCGCGTGAGGAAATCCGCGATATCGTCAACGATATCATCACGATCAAGAATTTCGCACTGTCGATTGCCGAGCAGGAGGAACTGCTCGACGACATCTGCAATGACGTTCTGGGCTATGGTCCGCTCGAGCCTCTCCTGGCGCGGGACGACATCGCCGACATCATGGTCAACGGCTCCGGCAACACCTTCATCGAAGTCGACGGCAAGGTCATCGAGAGCGAAATCCGCTTCCGCGACAACAGCCAGCTTCTGTCGATCTGCCAGCGTATCGTGAGCCAGGTCGGCCGCCGCGTCGACGAATCGAGCCCGATCTGCGACGCGCGCCTTCCCGACGGGTCCCGCGTCAACGTCATCGCACCTCCGCTCGCCATCGACGGAACCGCGCTGACCATTCGTAAGTTCAAGAAGGACAAGCTCACCCTCGACCAGCTTGTCCGTTTCGGTGCCATCACGCCCGAAGGTGCGGCGATCCTCCAGATCATCGGTCGCGTCCGCTGCAACGTCGTCATCTCCGGCGGTACCGGTTCCGGTAAGACGACGCTTCTCAACTGCCTGACCGCCTATATCGATACCGACGAGCGTATCATCACCTGCGAAGACTCGGCCGAACTTCAGCTTCAGCAGCCGCATGTGGTGCGCCTGGAAACCCGCCCGCCGAATATCGAAGGCGAGGGCGAGATCACCATGCGCGATCTCGTCAAGAACTGCCTGCGTATGCGCCCCGAACGCATCGTCGTCGGTGAGGTTCGTGGCCCGGAAGTCTTCGACCTTCTCCAGGCAATGAACACCGGTCACGACGGTTCGATGGGCACGATCCACGCCAACTCCCCGCGTGAATGTCTCAGCCGTATGGAATCGATGATCGCCATGGGCGGCTTCTCCCTGCCGGCCAAGACCGTGCGCGAGATGATCTCGGGCTCGATCGACGTCGTCATTCAGGCCACCCGCCTGCGCGACGGTTCTCGCCGCATCACCCACATCACCGAAGTCCTCGGGATGGAAGGCGACGTCATCATCACCCAGGATCTGGTGCGTTACGAAATCACCGGAGAAGACGCGGCAGGCCGCATCGTCGGCCACCACCGTTCGACCGGTATCGGTCGCCCGAACTTCTGGGATCGCGCGCGTTACTACAACGAGGACAAGCGGCTCGCCGCTTCCCTCGATGCCATGGAAAAAATGTCGGAGTAGGACCCAGCCTTGTTCGGAATCGACACCACTGTTCTTGCCATGATCGGGCTGGCGGCCTTCGCGGCCGCGGCGCTGGGCTATGGCGTGCTTTACAACAAGATCGAAGCCGACAAGAAATCCGCCAATCGTCTGAACCGCGTCAAGGCGGCTGAAACCGACCGTGGCAAGGCGAATGCCGCGCGCGATCGCATCTCCGAGGCCAATAAGCGCCGCAAGACGATGCAGGAAACGCTCAAGACGCTCGAGGACAAGCAAAAGGAAAACGACAAGCGCAAATCGCCGCCGCTTGCCGATCGCATCGTGCAGGCTGGATTGCCGATCTCGGTGCAGCAGTTCTACATGATCTCCGCCGTTCTCGGTTTCGTCATCGGCTTTTTCGCCTTCGTCACCAACGGCACGCTGCTGGTGGCAGGCGGCGCTGCGATCGTCGGTGGACTTGGGTTGCCGCGCTGGATCCTGGGCTTTCTGCGCAAGCGCCGCTTGAAGGCGTTTCTCGACGAATTCCCGAACTCGCTCGACGTGATGGTCCGCTCGATCAAGTCCGGTCTGCCCCTCAACGACTCCATCCGGATGATCGCCAGCGAAGGCCAGGAGCCGGTGCGCACCGAGTTTCGCCGTATCGTCGAAGCCCAGCAGATGGGCCTGAGCGTGCCCGAGGCCTGCGCCCGTCTCTACCTCCGCGTCCCGCTGTCCGAGGCCAACTTCTTTGCCATCGTCATCGCCATTCAGGCGCAGGCAGGCGGCAACCTGTCTGAGGCCCTCGGCAACCTCTCGCGCGTGCTGCGCGATCGCCGCAAGATGAAGGCGAAGGTCGCCGCGCTTTCGATGGAAGCCAAGGCCTCCGCCGTCATCATCGGTGCTCTGCCCTTCATCGTGGCGACGCTCGTCTACCTGACCTCGCCCGATTACATGCTGATCCTCTTTACCGATCCACGCGGTCATCTGATCATGGGTGCTTCCGCGGTCTGGATGTCGATCGGCATTTTCGTCATGCGCAACATGATCAACTTCGAGGTCTAGGGGCCGTATAATGGGCAATATTCTCTCAGCTCTCGTCGATCCCACCTATCTGGTTCCGGGCCTCGTCTCGATCGCCGTCTTCGCCACGCTCTTCACGATCATGGTGCCCTTTTTCGAAAAGGGCGACCTCGAGGCACGGATGAAGTCGGCGGCGCTCGAGCGCGACGAAATTCGCGCCCGCGAACGCTCCCGGCTGAACGCCGAGCAGAACAGCAAGGGCCGGCCGGGTCTTCGCAAGAAGAACAACCAGTCGGTTCGCCAGATCGTCGACCAGCTCAACCTGCGCAAGGCGCTCGTCGACGACGCGACCGTCGCCAAGCTCAAGAGTGCCGGCTACCGTTCCCAGAACGCGCTCAACATGTTCCTGCTGGCACGCGTGGTCATGCCTTTCGTCTTCCTGGCGGTGGCGATCCTGTACATTTTCGTGCTTGAGATGTTCTTTGCCGACAAGCCGTTCACCGTTCGCCTTCTGGCCTGCATGATCGCCGCCTATGCGGGTTTTTATGCGCCGAACGTCTTTGTCTCCAATCAGGCCGGCAAGCGCCAGAAATCGATCAAGATCGCCTGGCCGGACGCGCTCGACCTGATGCTGATCTGCGTGGAATCGGGTGTCTCGCTCGAGGCCGCGATGAAGCGTGTGGCCGAGGAAATCGCCATTCAGTCGACGGCGCTTGCCGAAGAGTTCCTCTTGACCACCGCGGAACTTTCCTACCTGCAGGACCGGCGCATGGCGTTCGAGAATCTCGGCAGCCGTACCGGCCTCGAAAGCGTCAAGTCCGTGACCCAGGCGCTCATCCAGTCCGAGCGCTACGGTACGCCGATCGCCCAGGCGCTGCGCGTCCTGGCACAGGAAAGTCGCGACGTGCGCATGAACGAGGCGGAAAAGAAGGCCGCAGCGCTGCCGCCGAAGCTCACCGTCCCGATGATCCTGTTCTTCCTGCCGGTCCTGATCGGCGTCATCCTCGGCCCGGCCATCATCCAGGTCATGGACAATTTCGGCTGAACCGGCTGTCGGCGAAGAATTTTGCCAGGCAGGTAACCGGTCGCCAGACCGTTTCACCGTCAGGTGCAGACGGATAGCCTCAGCAAGCTGTTGAACTCATTTACGCATTTCGGCTTTGCCGATTCCGTCGGAATCGAAATTGCTTTAAGCCGAAAAGGCCCGGCTCGACACCGAGATGGGATTGTCCGATGGATCCCGCGCATTGGCGAAGCTGTAGCCGCCGGCGGTGTGGACGGGCCCGAAGACGAGGCCGGACTGCCGGGCGGATGCGCAGAAGCTCTCGACATCCTCGACATCGAAGACGAGCTTGACCAGAGACTGGCCGGTCTTCTGGCCCTTGGAGGCGGGATGTAGCAGGATCGTCGCCCCGCCGTCACGCGGCCGCAGTTCCACGATGCGGTCACCGTCCCTTACAACCGCTTCAAAGCCGAAATGGCGGCAATAGAATGCAGCCATTTCCTCCATCTTCCGGGTGTAGACGACCAGACGTCCGAGGGGCGTGTTCATGGGCACTCCGCTGCATGCACGTCGCCTGAGGACCGAAGGAGGCCCCGATACCAGATCAGTTGGTGTTGTTTTCTTCGCCGTTCTGCAGCTTGGCCCACGAATTCTGCTGGGCGAGCATGGCGCGCAGATACTCGACATTCGCCTGTGCCTGATCGGCCGAAAGTTCGGCGCGGGCGATGTTCTCGGCTTCCTGGAAGCGACCCTGCAGGCCGACGACGAGGGCGAGGTTCTGGCGCACGCGGCTGTCGGCGTTCGGCCGGTTCGCGGCCTTGCGCAGGTAGGTTTCCGCCGAGCGCGGATCGCCGTTGATCAGGTAGGACATGCCGAGATTGGAGAGAATCGAGGGTTCTTCCGGCTCTATCTCGAGAGCCTTGCGATAGCTTGCGCGGGCACTGTTGGAATCGCCCAACTGGTCGAGCACGGCGCCTTCGGCGGAAAGAAGCTGCCAGCTCGGGCGGTCCGGTGTCTGGGCCCTGCGGATGGTTTCCAGCGCCTTCTGCAATTCGCCGGCACCGGCAAGCGCCTTGCCATAGGCTGCGAGAACCGTGCGGTCTGTCGGATTGTGGATCGCGACCTGCTGCATGACGGCCAGCGCCTGGTCGTCACGACCCGACATGCGCAGCATCTCGGCATATTTCATGCCCGTGGCGGCGTTCTTCGGGTCGCGCTCATAGGCCTGGCCGAAACGTTCGGATGCATTGCGCAGTTCTGCGGCGTTCATCGAATCGAGCGGCTTGTTCATACTGGGGATCGAGCCGGTGTGACGCGGCGCTTTCGAGGCGCAGCCGGCCAGCGACAGGGCCAGCAGAACAGTCGCGGTGGAAACCGCGAGGTTCCGGATGATCGGTGAGCGTGAGGTGACGATACGCATGAAAGAAATCCCTGTCCGCGATACAGCCCCGGCCGCCGCGAGCATAAAAACCGCGCAAGGCCGTGTTCCCTCTCTGAGCAATAATCTGTTAACCCTAATTAACTGTTAACAAACCCCGAAACAGCATGCGAGGAGTGCCGCCCCATGGCGCCGTACCAGTTCATCAAGCGCGAATATCCGACTGCCAGCGACGAGGAGAGCCGTCCCGTATGGCTTGTGGCAAAGGGCGGCCTCGGCGAGGCCGGACTTCCGGAAAAAGCCGCGAAATGGGCCAGGAATGCCGGATTTTCAGGGGCCGAGGGCAGTCATCTTCTCGTCCCGGATTCGGAAGGCGATATCGCGGGATGCCTGTTCGGCACCGGCGACAAGTCGGCCGCGCACCCCTTTGTCGCCGGCAAGCTGGCTTCCGCTCTTCCCACGGGCCTGTGGCGCCTCGAAGGCTCGGAAAATCCGCTGCGTGATTCGCTTGCCGTCGCGCTCGGTGGCTACCGCTTCGAGAGCTACAAAAAGCCCGGTGCAGAACGGGGCAAGCTGTCTCTCGATAAAACCCTGGACGCCGACGACCTGACGCGCATTGCATCCGGCGTCGATCTTGCGCGCGATCTGATCAACACGCCGGCCAACGACATGGGGCCGGACGCGCTCGAGGCCGCGTTCCGGGCGCTCGGCAGCCATTATGGTGCGGCCATCACCGTGATCGCCGGCGATGACCTCATCGAGCGGAATTTCCCGATGATCCATGCCGTCGGCCGTGCGGCCAAGGACGTGCCGCGTCTTCTCGACATGCGTTGGGGCAAGGAGGGCGCGCCAAAGGTCACGCTCGTGGGCAAGGGCGTCTGCTTCGATACCGGCGGTCTCGACATCAAGCCGTCCTCCTCCATGCTTCTGATGAAGAAGGATATGGGGGGAGCTGCCAATGTCCTCGGTCTCGCGCTGATGATCATGGATGCCGGGCTCAATGTCGATCTGCGCGTTCTCGTTCCCGCCGTCGAGAATTCGATTTCCGGCGACGCCTTCCGACCGGGCGATATCCTCATGAGCCGGAAGGGCCTCAGCGTGCAGATCGACAATACCGATGCGGAGGGGCGGCTGGTGCTGGGCGACGCGCTCGCCTATGCCTGCGAGGACGCGCCGGAGCTGCTGATCGACATGGCGACGCTGACGGGTGCCGCCCGTGTGGCGCTCGGCCCCGACCTGCCACCCTACTATACCGACGATGAAGCGTTCTCGGATGATCTGGCCGATGCCGCGCAACAGGTTGCCGATCCGCTCTGGCGCATGCCGCTCTTCCAGCGTTACGAGGCCATGCTCGATGTGCCGGTGGCCGACATCACGAACGCGCCGGCAGGCGGTTTCGCGGGATCGATCACCGCGGCGCTCTTCCTGCGCCGTTTTGTCGAAAAGCAGATATCCTGGTGCCATCTCGACATTTTCGGCTGGACTCCGAAGGCGCAGCCCCACGCGCCGCTCGGCGGGCAGGCGCAGGGCATTCGCGCGCTCTACCAGCTGATGTGCGACCGCTATCGCTGACGAAAATTCGGTCGGGGTCTTGCGTAATCTTACAGTGTCCGTGAGTATGAAAACGGGACCGTAACGATTGCGCGGCTGATTGGATGTCGATAGATCTCAAACCTTCGCAGGCGCTCGGCCTCTGGCACGCGGCGACACTGGCGCAGCTGGAGCTGGTCGGACCCGATCTGACCATGCGCCAGCTTGTGATCCTGTTGCACATCTATCTCAAGCCGCCGCCCCACACGGTGCGTGGGCTTGCCGCCCGCCTCGATGTCACCAAGCCGGTCATTACCCGCGCGCTCGACACGATGGGAAACATGGGTCTCGTCCGCCGGGTGCGCGATGAGCGCGACCGCCGCAATGTCATCATCAAGCGCACGGTAGAGGGGGCTCTGTTTGTCGAGAAGATCGGTGACCTCATCATCAAGGAAGCGGCGAAACTGCCGCGTGACGGAGTGACGGGATGAGTGACAAGCTCGATCGGCGGCTCTACGCCTATCGCCCCGACCTCGCCGAAGAGGCTCTCAGGGGAAAGGTCGAGGCCGAACGTTTCGTGTCGGGCGATCCGGCGCACGTTATCGAGCCGGTCATCGATATCCGGCCGCGCCCCGATCTGTCGGCGGGTATCGACAGCCAGGCGGTCTACGGCGAAACGCTGCGTGTGCTCGATCGCCACGAAGGCTGGGCCTGGATCAAGTGCGATGCCGACGACTATGTCGGATATGTCTCGGATGCGGCACTTGCTCCGGGGCCGGGCAAGGCTACCCATGAAGTCGCCGTGCCGCGGACCTTTCTCTATCCGGGGCCCGATCTGAAATTTCCGATAACTGCCGCGCTCTCGATAAGTAGCCGGCTAAATATTGTCGGTAACGCGGTCACGCGCGACACGCGCTACCTGCTGCTCGAAAGCGGCGAGGCGGTGATTGCCGGCCATTGCCGTCCGCTCGATGCGGAACGACCCGCGGATCCGGTCGCCGTCGCCGCGCTGTTTCTCGAAACGCCCTATCTGTGGGGCGGGCGCTCGGGTTTCGGCATCGACTGCTCGGGCCTGGTGCAGATCGGCTTCGCGATGACGGGCTATTCGGCCCCGCGTGATTCCGACATGCAGGCCGATCGGCTCGGCTCGGCGATCGACCCCGAAAGGGACGGCCTGCAGCGTGGCGACCTGGTCTTCTGGAAGGGGCATGTCGGCTTTATCGAGGATGACGGCAAGACGCTGCTTCATGCCTCCGGCGGCACGATGACGGTTACCCGCGAGCCGCTTGCGGGTGCCATTGCCCGCATCGCCGCGCTCTACGGCCACCCCACCGGATATCGCAGGGTGCTTGCCTAGGTCCTGGCCCTAGTAGCCGGCGCTCTTGTCGACGAGATTGGCGAGCGGCTCGCCGCGATCATAGGCCTTCATCTGTTCGACGATCGGGCCGGCCAGCCGGGCCGCGTTGGATGAGGCTGCGGCATGCGGGGTCACCGTGACCTTGGGATGCTCCCAGAGCGGACTGTCCTTGCCGAGCGGTTCGGCCTCGAACACGTCGAGCGAGGCCGCGCTGAGCAACCCCTCGTCGAGGGCGGCGACGATGTCCGCCTCCACCTGCAGCCCGCCACGCCCTGCATTGATCAGCACCGGAGCCCCGAGCGGTCCGCGCCGGGTCATCCGCCGGAAGGTCTCGAGGCCCAGAATGCCCCGTGTTTCGTCGGTCAGCGGCAGCAGCACGACGAAGATGTCCGCCGAGGCGAGGAAGTCGCCGAAACCCTCGGGCCCGGCAAAGCAGGTCACCCCATCGACATCCTGCTGACGGCGCGACCATCCGGTGACCTTGAAGCCGAGCACGTTCAGCTTGGCCGCCGAATCCCGCCCGAGTTCGCCGAGCCCCATGATCCCGACGGTGACGTCATCGGCCGATGCCTGCTGCCGGGTTTCGCCCCAGGAATGGTTCTGCTGTTGCCTGCGATAGCGCGGGCCGTTCCGATGATGATCGAGAACCTGCCAGACGACATATTCGCTCATTCGCGCGGTGAGGTCGTCCGAGACGATGCGCACGATCGGAACATCGGGGAGCGTCGTGTCCTTGAAGATGTGGTCAACACCCGCGCCGAGCGAGAAGATCGCCTTGAGGTTCGGCAGGCTGGACAACAGTCCTTCGGGTTGCTTCCACACCACGGCAAAACGGATAGACGGGTCGGTCGCCCCGTCTGTCTCGAGAACGATGTCGCGTCCGGGCGCGTGCTTTTCCAGTTCGCCGATCCACAGTTCCGAATCCCAGCCGGGGGCTGAAAGGAGAATACGCTCCGCACTCATCATGCTACTCGCTCATTTCGCCGCCGGGACGCGTTTCCATGTCGAAAGCGGCAGCCATCAGGGCCTTGGTATAGGCCGTCTTCGGCCTGTCGAAAATATCCTCGGCAGCGCCCTGCTCGACCACCTTGCCCGTGCGCATCACCATCACCTCGTTGGCAAGCGCGCGAACCACCTTCAGGTCGTGACTGATGAACAGATAGGCGAGATCGTGCTTGCGCTGGAGATCGCGCAGCAGGTCGACCACCTGCGCCTGTACGCTCATGTCGAGCGCCGAGGTCGGTTCGTCGAGCATGACGAAGCGCGGCTTGAGCACCATGGCGCGGGCAATCGCGATGCGCTGGCGCTGGCCACCGGAAAATTCGTGCGGATAGCGCCAGCGTGTGCCGGCATCGAGCCCCACTTCCTCGAGCGCCTGCGCCACGCGATCGTCGCGCTGGTCGGCAGAAAGCTCCGCGCCGTGAATCTTCAACCCTTCGCCGACGATTTCGGCGATCGACATGCGCGGCGACAACGAGCCGTAGGGGTCCTGGAAGACCACCTGCATTTCGCTGCGCAGCGGCTTCATTTCGGCAAAGCTCCGGGTGTCGATCCTCTGGCCGTCGAAGAGGATTTCGCCTTCCGAACGGATGAGCCGCATCAGCGCCAGGCCCAAAGTCGTCTTTCCCGAGCCGGATTCGCCCACCACGCCGAGTGTCTGGCCAGATTTCAGTTCGAGCGAGATCCCGTCGACCGCCTTCACATGGTCGACCACCTTGCGCATGAAGCCCTTCTTGATGGGGAACCAGACGCGGACATCCTTGGCCTCCATCACAGTCTTCGCCGCCTTTTCCGTTTTCGGCGGGCGCCCTGTCGGCTCGGCGGCAAGCAGATGCTTGGTGTAGGGATGTTGCGGATCGGTGAAGATCGCCTCGGTCGGCCCGGCTTCCACGATCTCGCCCTTCGTCATCACGCAGACCTTGTCGGCGATCTTGCGCACGATGCCGAGGTCGTGGGTGATGAACAGCATCGCCATCTTGTGGCGGGTCTTGAGCTCGGCGAGCAGTTCGAGGATCTGCGCCTGCACCGTCACGTCGAGCGCGGTCGTCGGCTCGTCGGCGATCAGAAGCTCGGGACGGTTGGCGAGCGCCATGGCGATCATCACACGCTGGCGCTGGCCGCCCGAGAGCTCATGCGGGAACGCGGTCACGCGGGATTCCGCATTGCGTATGCCGACCTGCTTCAGGAGTTCGATCACGCGGCCGCGGGCTTCGGTCTTGCGCACACCCTGGTGCAGCGACAGGATTTCGGTGATCTGCCGTTCCACCGTGTGGAGCGGATTGAGCGAGGTCATCGGCTCCTGGAAGATCATCGTGATGTCGTTGCCGCGCACCGCGCGCAATTCGCGCGTGCCGGCATTGAGCAGGTTCCTGCCCTTGAAGATGATCTCGCCGGAGGGATGGCTTGCCGCCGGGTAGGGCAGGAGCTTGAGCACGGACAGTGCGCTGACCGACTTGCCCGAGCCGGATTCGCCCACCAGCGCGACGGTCTCGCCCGGGTTGATGTCGAAGCTCACCCCTTTGACGGCGGGAATGGCCTTGCCGTCCTGGTGGAAGGTCACGGCGAGATCCTTCACCGAGAGCAGCGCGTTGTTGACTGTCTCAGCACTCACCGGAAGGTCTTCCTCGGGTCGAACGCGTCGCGGGTGGCCTCGCCGATGAAGATGAGGAGCGACAGCATGATGGAAATCGAAAAGAAGGCAGTCAGCCCCAGCCAGGGCGCCTGCAGGTTGCGCTTGCCCTGGGCGATCATCTCGCCGAGCGACGGAGAGCCGGGCGGCAGGCCGAAGCCGAGGAAATCGAGCGAGGTCAGCGTGGTAATCGAGCCCGAGAGGATGAACGGCAGGAATGTCAGTGTGGCGACCATGGCGTTGGGCAGGAGGTGGCGATACATGATCGTCGTGTTGCCGATGCCGAGCGCCCGCGCCGCATTCACATATTCGAAGTTGCGGGCGCGCAGGAATTCCGCCCGGACCACGCCGACGAAGGCGGTCCAGGAGAACAGCAGCATGATGCCCAGGAGCACCCAGAAGCCCGGCGGCAGAACCGCGGCGATGATCAGGAGCACGTAGAGCACCGGCATCGACGACCAGACCTCGATGAAGCGCTGCATGAGAAGGTCGGTCCAGCCGCCGAAGAAGCCCTGCACCGCGCCGGATGCCACGCCGACGATCGCCGAGAAGAACGTGAGCGCGAGCCCGAACAGCACCGAGATGCGGAAGCCGTAGATCATGCGGGCCATGACGTCGCGGGCCTGGTCGTCGGTCCCGAGCCAGTTGAGATTGTGCCAGTTGCAGTCCGGGTCATCGACGCCCTGCGGATAGCCGGAGCAGTATTCCTCGCGGCTCATCGTCCAGAAGGGAGCGGTGGGTGCGGAATGCGGAATGAACGAATTGGCGGTCAGGAAGGAGTAGCGGATCGGCGGCCAGATCATCCAGCCATTCGCCTCGATCTCGTCACGGATGAAGGGATCGCGATAGTTCGTCTCCGCGAGAAAGCCGCCGAATTTTTCTTCCGGGTAATCGACCACCACGGGAAACAGGATCTCGCCATTGTAGGAGGCGATGATCGGCTTGTCGTTGGCGATCAGTTCGGCGCAGAGCGACAGGGCGAACAGGACGAGGAAGATCCAGAGCGACCAGTAGCCGCGCCGGTTGGCCTTGAAGTTGGACCAGCGGCGCTTGTTCATCGGCGACAGCCAGCCCTTCGGGCGGCCGGTCGGCGCTGTGGCTTCGGACATGTCGAAGGCGGTGCTCATCACACGTCCCTCCGCTCGAAATCGATGCGCGGATCGACCCAGGTGTAGATGAGGTCGGAGACGAGCCCGATGACGAGCCCCATCAGCGAGAAGATGTAGAGCGTGGCGAAGACCACCGGATAGTCGCGCTTGACCACGCTGTCGAAGCCGAGACGGCCCAGGCCGTCCAGCGAGAAGATGGTCTCGATCAGCAGCGAGCCGGAGAAGAACGCGGTGATGAAGGCGCCCGGAAAGCCGGCGATGATGATCAGCATGGCATTGCGGAAGACATGGCCGTAGAGAACCTGCCGCTCGCCGAGACCCTTGGCCCGCGCGGTCGTCACATACTGCTTGCGGATCTCGTCGATGAACGAGTTCTTGGTCAGGAGCGTGGTGGTGGCGAAGGCCGCAAGCGCCAGCGAAACAAGCGGCAGCGCCAGGTGCCAGAAATAGTCGATGATCCTCTCGGGCCAGGACAGAGAGGCCCAGTTCTCCGAAGTCAGCCCGCGCAAGGGGAACCAGTCGAAGAAGGATCCTCCGGCAAACAGCACGATCAGCAGGATGCCGAACAGAAAGCCCGGCACCGCATAGGCGATGATGATGACGCCGGACGTCCAGACGTCGAAGCGCGAACCGTCGGACACGGCCTTGCGGATTCCGAGCGGGATCGAGATTCCGTAGGAGAGAAGCAGGATCCAGACACCGAGCGAAATCGAGACCGGCAGCTTTTCTGCGATCAGGTCGATTACCGAGATGTTGCGGAAGAAGCTCTCGCCGAAATCGAAGCGGGCGTAGTCCCACAACATGTTCAGGAAGCGTTCGAGCGGCGGCTTGTCGAAGCCGAACTGCTTTTCGAGCGACTTGATGAAGTCGGGATCGAGCCCCTGCGCACCGCGATACTGCGAGTTGAAATCGTCGTTGAATGCCGCGCCCTGCAGGTCGTTGCCGCCCGATATGCGTTCGGTGGTGTTGTTTCCCTGTCCCGTCAGTTCGGCGATGACCTGCTCGACCGGGCCGCCAGGCGCGAACTGCACCACGATGAACGATATCGCCATGATCCCGATCAGCGTCGGGATCATCAGCAGCAGTCGCCTGAGAATGTATCCACCCATCAGCAGTTGCTCCCCGGCGCTAATGCAGCCAGAGAGAGCAGGGCGGTCGCCGCACTGTCCAGAAAATGCGTTCTCAATTCATCCAGTCCGCGTGATTCGGTTCCGGGCATTTGGAATCGAAGCCACAGCCCATTGCAAGTGCCGATCAGTCCTCGGCCTCCCTGGACCACCAGGCATCGGGGAAGCCGATGCCGTAATAGGGCAGCTCCTTGGGGTGCATCAGCGTGTCGCGATAGGCGATCTTGACGGCGTTGGAGTAGAAAAGCGGCACAACGTAATGATGGGCGAGAAGCACGCGGTCGAGTGCCCGCGTGGTGGCGATCAACTCGTCGCGGTCCCTGGCGAACACGATGCGCGGGATCAGTTCGTCGATCACCGGATCCGATATGCCGACATAGTTGCGGCTGCCCTGGGTATCGACCGACTGGGAGCCCCAGTAATTGTACTGCTCGTTCCCGGGATTGAGGGATTGCGCCCAGACCACCCAGATGATGTCGTAATCGAAGCTGCGGACACGGTTGGTGTACTGCGCGGTATCGACGGTGCGGATTTTCGCATCGATGCCGATCTTCTTCAGGTCGTTGACATAGGGCAGTACGGAGCGCTCGAAGGAGGCGCTCTGCAGCAGGATCTCGATTTCGAACTGCTTGCCGCTTTCCGTGTTCACGAGCCGGCGGCCCTGCAATTCGTAGCCGGCTTCCTTGAACAGGTTCAGCGCCTCGCGCAGGTTTGCGCGCATCTTCTGTGTGTCGCCGCCCACGGGGTTTTCGTAAGGCGTGGTGAAGACCTCTTCCGGCACCTGGTCCTTGTATTCCTCGAGGATCTCCTTCTCGCGGCCCTCCGGCAGGCCGGAGGAGGCGAGCTCGGTGCCCCAGAAATAGCTGTCGATGCGGCTTAGTCCGTTATAGGCGAGATTCTGGTTCAGGCTTTCGAAGTCGAAGGCAAGGTTCAGCGCCTTGCGGACATTTTCATCCTGAAACTTTTCGCGCCGCATGTTGGGCGCCATGGCCTGCATGATGCCGGTGGCGCGCAGCGGGTTCTCGAATTCCTCGCGGATCACCTCGCCGCTTTGAACGGCCGGGAAGTCATAAGCCGTCGCCCAGCGGCTCGAAGAGTTTTCCTGGCGGAAGTCGGTGGTGCCGGCGCGGAACGCCTCGAGCTCCACATTGGCGTCGACGAAATAGGTGTAGCGAACCTCGCCAAAATTGTTCTGGCCCACATTCACGTTGAGATCCCTGGCCCAGTAATCGTCACGCAATTTGTAGCGGATCGTCGAGCCTGGATCGAAAGAGGCGATCTCGTAGGGTCCCGAGCCCATCACAGGCTCGAGCGTGGTCTTGGAGACGTCACGCGCCTGGCCCGCGTCGTTCTTCCCTTCCCACCAGTGTTTGGGCACGATGATTAGCTGGCCGAGGATCTGCGGCAGTTCCTTGTTGTTCTTCTCGTCGAAGGTGAATGTGACGTCGCGGTCGCCGGTCTTCTCCGCCGCGGTCACATGGGCGTAATAGCTCGCCTGCAGCGGATTGTGCGTCTTGTAGCTCTCGAAGGAGAAGATCACGTCTTCCGGTGTGATCGGCTCGCCATCGGCCCATTTCGCCTCGCTGCGGATCCGGAAAGTCGCTTCCGATATGTCGTCGGGAAAGGAAACGCCCTCCGCGATCAGGCCGTAGGACGTGCTGACCTCCTCCTCACTCGTCTTCATCAGCGTGTCGAAGACGAGGCTCAGCCCGACAGCCGTGTCGCCCTTGGCCAGAACCGGGTTGAAGGTGTCGAAGGTACCTTCCTCCGACATGCGCAAGGTTCCGCCCTTCGGCGCGTCGGGATTGACGTAGTCGAACCGTTCGAAGCCCTTTTCGTATTTGGGCTCTCCCATCAGCGAGGTCGCGTGGTTCCATTCTCTCTCGGACGACGGCGTCTCGGCCTGGGCAGCGCCCAGATGGAGCGCGAGGCCGAGGGTTGCGAGGCATATGGAAAGACGCGGTCCGAATGTCATGAGCTTCTCCGGTTGGATTTCGGGAAGCTTAGCGCATATTGCGGCTGAATACAGGCGCTCGCGCCGGTTTTGGCGCAAAAGAAAAGGCCGGGTTTGATCCCGGCCTTTCTGATTTTTGAACTCTCTTCGAGAAAGCCGATCGCCTTACTGGGCGGTGTCGGTCTGTTCTTCCTCGACCACCGGAGCGGTTTCGGTTTCAGCCGGAGCGGCCTCGTCCGAAGTTGCAGCATCGGCTGCCGGCGCGGCTTCTTCGGTTGCGGCAGCCGCATCGTCGGACGGAGCGGATTCCTGAGCCGGTGCGGCGTCGGTGCCCTGATCTGCTTCCGAGTTCGGAGCGGCTTCGTCTGTGGAAGCGGCACCTTCTTCGGCGGCTGCAGGCTGGTCTTCGGCCGGAGCTTCGGCAGCCGGATCGGGAAGCGGAACCGGCGAAGCGGCCTGCTCACGCAGATATGCGATCACATTGGCGCGGTCTTCTTCCTTCTTCAGGCCGGCAAAGCCCATGGCAGTGCCCGGAACATACTTCTTCGGAGCATGGAGGAAGGCGTTGAGCGCTTCGTAGGACCAGTCGGGATCCACGGAGACGTGTTCCTTCATGCCGGCCGAGTAGTTGAAGCCTTCATGTGAAGCGACCGGCCGGCCGACAACGCCGTAGAGGCCCGGGCCAACCTTGTTCGTGCCGCTCGGATCGACCGAGTGGCAGGAGGCGCACTTCTTGAAGACGTTCTCGCCTGCTGCCGGATCGGCCGAAGCCATCAGCGGCGCGATCGGCGGAAGGGCTTCTTCTGCCGGTGCGGCGCCACCGGCGCCAGCCGATTCGTCCACTTCGATGGCGAAGCCGGCGGTTTCCGGCGCGCTGGCATGGAAAATGCCCTCGGAGGCCAGAGAAATTGTCATCACTACAAAAACGACGCCAAGGAAAGCTCCGGCGGCGGCGTTAAGATATGAGGAGTTCATCAGCATCGCTCCCATGCAGGTCCAGGCCCCATTTCCCGGACCGGTCTTGAAATCGCGCGGAACCTATGTCTTTTGCGTTGCCGTTGCAACACCGTTTGTCGCGGCGCGGGTGAGACAATTTGGTTCCCGTGTTCCGCCTAAATTCAGGATTCCCCGTCGGATGGCAAGCCCGGATTCCAAGACAGCTCTCATCATCCCGGCACGAATGGCCTCGACCAGGCTTCCGGGAAAGCCGCTGGCGGACATCGCCGGCGTTCCCATGATCGTCCATGTCGCAATGCGGGCGAGCGAAGCAGGCGTCGGAATGGTCGCGGTTGCCACCGATTCCGCAGAGATTGCGGAGATTGTTGAAAAGGCTGGGTTTCGAGCGGTCATGACCCGCGCCGATCACCTGTCCGGCTCGGACAGGATCGCCGAGGCGCTACACACTCTCGATCCCGATGGTTTCATCGAGACCGTGGTCAACGTGCAGGGCGATATTCCGGCGACCGAACCCGAGACGATCGGTCGCGTGGTCGATCCGCTTTCCGACCCCTCCGTCGACATCGCGACGATTGCCGTCGAGATCACCGACGAGGCCGAAAAGACCAATCCCAATATCGTCAAGGTCGTCGGCACGCCGCTTGGTCCGACCCGTCTGCGCGCGCTTTATTTCACCCGCGCAACCGCTCCTCACGGCAACGGCCCGCTCTACCATCATGTCGGTCTCTACGCTTACCGGCGGGCGGCACTCGAAAAATTCATCAGGCTCGAACCCGGCACACTGGAGCGGCGCGAGTCGCTCGAACAGCTCCGGGCGCTTGAAAACGGCATGCGCATCGATGTCGAGATCGTTCACACCGTTCCGCTCGGCGTGGATACGCCGGAGGACCTGGAAAAGGCGCGCCGGCACTTTGCCGATGCCGGCCGGAAATGACCGCGGCCTTTTCGAACTCCAACCCGAAATGAACCCTCAACCGGGACTGAACCTATGACCACGAAGACCAATCGCATCGCGTTTCAGGGCGAATTCGGCGCCAATTCCGACATGGCCTGCCGTGACATGTTTCCCGACATGGAGCCGCTGCCGTGCGCGACCTTCGAGGATGCTTTCACGGCGCTGGAACAGGGCGAGACCGATCTGGCCATGATCCCGATCGAAAACACGATCGCGGGACGTGTTGCCGACATCCACCACCTGCTGCCGGAATCGCGCCTGCACATCGTCGGCGAATATTTCATGCCGATCCATTTCCAGCTGATGGTGCTTCCGGGCGTCAGGCGGGAGGAAATCAAGACCGTTCACAGCCACATCCATGCCCTCGGCCAGTGCCGCAAGGTGATCCGCTCCAACGGCTGGAAGCCGGTGGTGGCCGGCGACACGGCGGGAGCTGCGAAGCTCGTGTCCGAAACGGGCGATCGCAGCATGGCAGCACTTGCGCCGCGGCTTGCGAGTTCGCTCTACAACCTCGAAATCCTGGCGGAAAACGTCGAGGACACCGAGACCAATGTGACCCGTTTCGTGGTGCTGGCACGCGAGCCGAAAATGCCGCCCGTGCCAAGGAACGGCGACATGGTGGTGACCACTTTCATCTTCCGCGTCCGCAACCTGCCGGCGGCGCTCTACAAGGCGATGGGCGGTTTTGCGACGAACGGCGTGAACATGACGAAACTGGAGAGCTACCAGACCGGCGGAAAGTTCTTCGCCACCCAGTTCTACGCCGATATCACCGGACACCCGGAAGAGCCTCACGTGGCGCGCGCCCTGGAAGAACTCGGCTTCTTCTCCCGCGAGATCACTATTCTGGGGACCTATCCGGCCCACCCTTTCCGCGTCACCCAGTCCGAAGGGGAGCTCCAGGAATAAACGGGCACGAGCAGGCCTGCGGTCCGACTCCGTGTGACGAAACGAAAATGGCGCGCCTCAGGCGCGCCATTCTCTTTCAGGCGAACAGGTCCCGGGGTTTTAGAACTCTTCCCAGCCTGCAGTAGCGAGAGCGGTGTTGCCGGAAACCTGCGGAACCCGCGATGGAGCCGTGGAAACGGCGGGCTGCGGCGCGCGGGCCGGTTCGGCAGTCCGGCGCACCGGCTCGGCTTCCGGCGAGGCCGACTGACCGCTCGTCGTGAACCTGGATACCAGCGCGAGAAGGCTGCGGGCCTCGTTGCTCAACGACTGGCTTGCCGCGGTGGCTTGTTCGACCATGGCCGCATTCTGCTGGGTGACGTGGTCCATCTCGTTGACCGCGGCATTGATCTCCTTCAGGCCGACCGCCTGTTCGGCGGCGGAACTGGAGATTTCCTGGATCGTGACATTGATCTGCCGGACCTGCGCCGCGATGCTTTCCAGAGCGCTTCCGGTCTGGCCGACGAGATCCACGCCTTCGATCACCTGGGTGGTCGAGGTGTTGATCAGCTGCTTGATCTCCTTGGCCGCCGTGGCCGAGCGCTGGGCCAGTTCGCGGACTTCCTGGGCGACCACCGCGAAACCCTTCCCGGCTTCACCCGCCCGGGCGGCTTCAACGCCGGCGTTCAAGGCCAGAAGATTGGTCTGGAAGGCGATTTCGTCGATGACGCCGATGATCCGGTTGACCTCCTGGGAGGACTGTTCGATCCCGGTCATTGCGGTGATCGCCTTGCGGACGATGTCTCCGGACTGGGCGGTATCGGCGTCGGCGGTGCTCACCGACCGGGCGGCCTGGCGGGCGTTTTCGGCGCTCGCGTTGATCTGCGAGGTCAGCTCGTCGAGAGCTGCGGCGGTCTCCTCGAGGCTTGCAGCCTGACGCTCGGTCCTCTGCGAAAGATCCGACGCGCTGTCGGAAATTTCGTTACTTCCGGTTCCGATCATATCGGCGGAAGTCGAGAGCGTGACGATGGTTTCCTCGAGGCTTGCGATCGCCGAGTTGAAGTCGTTTTTCAGCTTGCCGTATTCGCCGGGGAAGTCGCCCGAGAGGCGATAGGTCAGATTGCCGTGCGAAAGCTCGGCCAATCCCTCGGCCAGACTTGCCACGACACGCTGCTGAACGGCCAGCGAGCTCGCGCGTTCAGTCTCCGCCTTTCTCCGTTCTTCTTCGGTGAGCTGGCGCTGGTCTTCGGCCACGCGCTCGAGACGGACACCATCCGCCAGCTTGTGGCGGAAACCCTCGAGCGCGACGGCCAGTGCGCCGATCTCGTCATTGCGGTTCTGGCCCGAGACCGGAGTTTCGTAGTCGCCGAGACCGAGATTGTCGACGGATTCGAGCATCGCCCCCAGCGGACGCTGCAGCAGCCGACGGCTTGCCAGATAGAGAACGGCGAGCGCGGCGAGCAGCACCGCCAGCCCGCCTGCGATCATCAGTTTGGTCTGCGCGTTGACCTGCGCGCTGATTGCGCTTTCGGGCACGTCGACGAGAACGACCCAGCGTGCATTGACCCCCGGAAGGTCGAACGGATAGACGATGCGATCGACCGCCTCGCCCTGCGCATTCTCGATATCGCCGGCCTCGCCTGCGGTGCCGTCAGACAGTGCCCGGATCACCGGATCGGTCTGACCCGCTTCATAGGGTTTCATCATGAAGGACGTGTCGGGACCGACGAGCCATTTGGAATCCTGGGACACCAGCATCACGCGGCCTGTCTCGAAGGGGCGGATGGCGGTCAGCTTTTCGGACAGCGATGCCAGCGAGATGTCGACGCCCGAAACGCCGATGAGCTTGCCGCCGGACTCGATGGGATAGACGATCGAGCTCATGACGGTGGGGACGTCCGTCCCCTCTGCGACATAGGGCTTGGTGATCGCTCCTGCGCGGCTCGACGCGGCGAGGGTGAACCACTCGGCCTCGTAATCCATCTTGAAGGTGCCGAACTGGATGGCGCCGTTGCGGTCCTTCGACCAGTAGGGCGAGAAGAAGCCCTCTTCGTTGGACCCGAGCGCCTTGTTTCCTGCCGTCTCTTCCTGGCGACCGTCGAAGGCGCGGGGCGCTTCGGCCATCCAGCTGCCGAACGCGAAAGGATTCTGCTCGAGATTGGCTCTCAGAATGTCGATCGTGCCTTCGCGCTGCAGGAAGCCCGACGCATGGGTGTGCTCGATGACGCCGGCCATGGTGCGCGCGGCACTCGACAATTCGCCCACCTGTGCAGCGATGTCCTGCGAGATCGCACGGGCTTCCGATTGCGCCTGCTCGATCACCAGCCCGCGCACCCGGTCGGTCGTCTGGAAGATCATGAAAACGTTCGAAACGACCAGCAGAAGCGTGATCGTCAATCCGGTGACAAGGATGAGTTTGGTCGCAACCGACCTCTTTGCAGACTTGGGCATGGGGCCTCGCGAATGGGCAATGCGGGTCGTGAACCCGGCAAAACGAAATTTCTGGGAGGTGCCCGTCATGGGCGGCAGGTCGGAGCATCGGCGCGGACCATAATGAATCTCTAATGCTCCAGTCGTTAAACAATGCTGAAGCGACAGCGCTTTGATGGCCCGGCTTCGGCGCTGCCTGCAATCTTGTCAATGTGATGGCTACTTCGGCGCGTATCGGCCATTGGCCCACGCGCGGACGTGGTCGCCTAGCCGGCCTGCGGCCAGTCGATCCAGTCGCGCATTAGCCGGTGCGCGATGGCGCCCGGCGGCGGTGTCCTGCCCGCTTCCCCCAGCGAACTGGCGAGCATCGCCTCGGTTTCCTCGACCGAGAACCAGCGGCAGTCCTCGAGTTCACGGCTGTCATAGGTGATCTTGTCGTCAAGCGCCTCGCCGATCATGCCGATCATCAGCGAATGGGGAATCGGCCAGGGCTGGCTGGCGTGGTAGCGCACCCGTCCCACGCGAATGCCCGATTCTTCGAACGTCTCGCGCCGCACCGCGTCCTCGATCGTTTCGCCGGGTTCGACGAACCCCGCCAGGCACGAATACATCCCCTCGGGAAAATGCGGGCTGCGGCCCATCAGGCAGCGCCGGTTCGTCTCGTCGATCACCATCATGATCACGACCGGATCGGTGCGCGGGAATACGGTATGACCGCATGCGCCGCATTTGCGGCGATAGCCGCCGGCTTCGGGCACCATGGCGCTGCCGCAGCGCCCGCAATGACGGTTGGAGCGTGCCCATTGCACCAGGCTGTTGGCCTGGGCGTAGGTGCCCAGGGTCTGCTGGTCCATCAGCATCTGACGATAGACGGAGCGCGCGTCAATTGCCATGTAGTCGTCGGGCAGGCGGTCCGGATCAATGCCGCAGGGAACCGCGAGCCTCGGGTGCCCGTCCTCGGTGCGGCCGAGCAGGATCGCCTCTTCCATCTCCGGCTCAAGGGATGCCAGTTGCTGCTTTTCGAGAAGGCCGATCGGGCTTTCCTTGCCTTCCACGCGCATGATCAGCCGGTCGCCGGTAATGGCGAAATAGCGCGCGGTTTCCTCGGCGATCGCCCGCGGCAACTCGTCTTCGCTGCGGAATTCCGATTGCCGGTCGATGGTATTTCCGGAAAAGGCGACGAGGCGGCTCGCCTCGCCGTGGGGCGCGGAAGTGTCGAAAATCGAGGAGGGCATGAGGTCAGAAGGCTCCGAGGAGTTCGCCGATGAATGTATCGCGGTCGGCGGGCTCCCATGGCCGGGCAGTGCCATGGCCCCAGACCGGTCGCGGCCAGTTCTCGTCACCCTGATTGCGGGCGATGATATGCAGATGGAACTGCGAGACCACGTTGCCAATAGCACCGATATTGATCTTGTGGCAGCCCGTGGCCTTTTTCATGGCTTCGGCGGCAAGGCCGGATTCGAAGGTCAGCATGGTCTGGTCGAGCGGGGTCAGGTCGAACAGTTCCACGATGTTCGGGCGTTGCGGGATGAGGATGATCCACGGCCAGCGTGCATCGTTCATCAATCGCAATTCGCTCAATCCCAACCGGCTCACATGGAGCGTATCCGCCTCCAGTCGCGGGTCGAGCCTGTAGTCTGACATGCGGCGTCCTCCATTATCCATTTCGCATTACCATTTTTTCTTGCAGTTGGCTTGCATTTGTCGGGTCGATTGACGATATGTGGGGCCGGGAGGTTGGTGGTGGACGAGCCACTCGCCAACCGGGTCAGGTCCGGAAGGAAGCAGCCCTAACGAGCCAGGCACGGGTCGCCGTGCCAGCCTCCCAACCGAACCGGCGGCAGCCTCTTTGGCAGACATTGGCCTCTTGGTCAGGCATTGATGTCACGGAGCCGCTGGCCGCGACACCCTAGGGATCGAACTCGAGGACAACGCGGGCGCATGGACGACCAGACCGGCTCCAACCAGTCAGTTCATGGCAATTCGGGAGAGAGCCAGAGCGGTTACCGCGTTCTGGCCCGGAAGTACCGTCCCCGCGATTTCACCGATCTGATCGGCCAGGCGCCGATGGTCCGCACGCTCACCAACGCCTTCGAGACCGGCCGCATCGCCCAGGCCTGGATGCTGACCGGGGTGCGCGGCGTCGGCAAGACCACCACGGCCCGCATTCTGGCCCGCGCGCTCAATTACAAGACCGACACGATCGAGCGCCCGACGGTCGATCTCAATGAGCTCGGCGAGCACTGCCAGGCGATCATGGACGGCCGTCATGTCGACGTGATCGAGATGGATGCCGCCTCCCACACCGGTATCGACGATATCCGCGACATCATCGAGCAGGTTCGCTACCGCCCGGTGTCGGCGCGCTACAAGGTCTACATCATCGACGAGGTCCACATGCTCTCCAACCAGGCCTTCAACGGCCTGCTGAAGACGCTCGAGGAACCGCCGTCCCATGTGAAGTTCATTTTCGCGACCACCGAAATCCGCAAGGTCCCGATCACCGTTCTCTCGCGCTGCCAGCGTTTCGACCTGCGCCGTATCGAGACGTCGACGCTGGTCGATCATTTCCGGTCGATCGCCGGCAAGGAAAACGTCGAAATCGACGACGAGTCGCTGGCCATGCTCGCGCGTGCCGCCGAAGGCTCGGTGCGCGACGGCCTTTCCCTGATGGATCAGGCGATTGCCCATGGCGGCGGCAAGGTGGATGCCGAGACGGTCCGCTCCATGCTGGGCCTGGCCGACCGCTCGCGCATCGTCGGCCTCTTCGACCGGCTGATGGCCGGCGATGTGGCTTCGGCGCTCGCCAATTACCGCGACCAGTATGATTCGGGCGCCAACCCCGTCGTCGTCCTCAACGATCTTGCCGATCTCACCCACCTGGTGACGCGGCTGAAATTCGTGCCCGAGGCAGCGGAAGACGGTTCGCTCACCGAGATCGAACGCACCAGCGGTGCGGAATTTGCGGCGCGTCTTTCGACGCCGCTCCTCTCGCGCACCTGGCAGATGCTCCTGAAGGGGATCGCGGAGACCGAGACGGCGGCGCGCCAGTCGGCTTCCGCAGAGATGGTGATCATCCGCATCGCGCATGCGGCCAGCCTGCCTTCGCCCGAGGAAGCGGCAAGGATCATCGCCAAGGGCGAGTTCTCGTCTGCCCCCAATCCCGGCAATGGCGCGGTCCCGAATGGCAATGGCGCCGGCATGGCGTCTCCCGGCGGTCCGGGCGCATCCATGTCGCATGATCCGGGTTCGGCTCCGCGCATGATGGCGGCAGGTGGCGGTCGCGACGGTGGCCCGGTGATGCATCTCGCGCATTCCGGCGAGCCCCAGCCGCAGACGGTCGGGCGCATCGAGGAGCAGGTGGAAACCGTTCCCGTCCGCTCGATCGAGGACATGATGGCGCTCGCCGATATGTATCGCGACATCCAGGCCAAGATCCAGCTGCGCACCATGGTGCGTCTGGTGCGCATCGAGCCGGGCCGTGTCGAGATCAACCTGACGGACGACGCCAACCCGACGCTCCCGGGCGAACTCATCAAGAAGCTGGCTGACTGGACAGGCAGGAAATGGACGGTGGCGCTGAGCCGCGAGCCCGGCCAGCCGACGATTGCCGAAACCGAAAATGCCAAGCGCGAGGCGCTGGTCAGCGATGCGCGGCAGGACCCGGACGTCGCCGCCATCCTCAAGCATTTTCCCGGCGCCAGGATCACCGATGTACGCATTATCGCCGACGAAGAGGAATTCGCACCCGAAAGCGTGAGCGAATCGGCGGATGGCGATATTCTGCCGCGTGACGACGAGGGATTTGACGATCCGTTCTGAGCGGGCTGCCGCAGTAGCGGCTTCCTTACAAGCAAGACTGACACAGCAATGACAAGGAGACGCCGATGAAGGACCTCATGGGCATGATGGGCAAGCTCAAGGACATGCAGTCCAAGATGCAGAACATGCAGGCCGAGATTGCCGAACTGGAGGCCGAAGGTGTGGCCGGCGGCGGCATGGTCAAGGTGACCCTGGCCGGCAAGGGCGACATGACCGCCCTGACCATCGATCCGTCCGTCTTCAAGGAAGACGAGGCCGAGATTCTCGAAGACCTCATCCTGGCCGCGCACAACGACGCCAAGGCCAAGCTCGATGCGGCGATCCAGAAGAAGACCGAGGAAGTGACCGCCGGCCTGCCGATCCCGCCCGGCATGAAGCTGCCGTTCTGATCAGGTCGCATTTCCGCCGATGGCCAAGAAAGTCACAGGTCCGGAGATCGAGCGGCTGATCCAGCTCCTCGCCCGTGTTCCGGGCCTGGGGCCGCGGTCCGCGCGCCGCGCCGCCCTCCACATGATCAAGAAGAAGGAGCAGTTGCTCGGACCGCTCGCCGCCGCCATGAGCGAGGCGAACGACCGGGTCGGCCTGTGCTCGACCTGCGGCAATGCCGACACCTCCGATCCCTGCACCATCTGCTCCGATCCGACCCGCGACCAGAGTGTCATCATCGTCGTCGAAGACGTCTCCGATCTCTGGGCGCTGGAGCGCGCGGCGGCGATGAACGCCGCCTATCACGTGCTCGGCGGCACGCTTTCGCCGCTCGACGGTGTGGGGCCGGAGGATCTGGCCATTTCACAGCTCGTCGATCGAGTGTCGGCCGGCGGTGTGCGGGAGCTCCTGATCGCGGTCAATGCCACCGTGGAAGGCCAGACGACGGCCCATTACATCATTGATCAGCTCGGCGATTTCGACGTCAGGATCACCAGGCTTGCCCACGGCGTACCGGTGGGCGGCGAGCTCGATTATCTCGACGAAGGGACACTTGCCGCAGCCATTCGTTCACGCACCAGCTTCTAGACAGTCATTCAGCGAGAGCGGGATCTCACAGGCAGGGTCCCGCTTTCCATCACGCGCCGCAACACTCTGCGGCAATTCGTGCTCTCGCGCCGCCAAACAGTCCTTGCTTTCGCCGCTTTCGCGGTGCTAGCGAAACCCTCGAGTTCGGGGGGACTCGGCTGGCATCATGGGGTTCTTATGGTTCAATACATCGATCTGAAATCGCAATATGCGCGCCTCAAGGACCGCATCGGCGAAGGTATTTCCGAGGTTCTGGAAGGCGGGCAGTATGTGCTCGGTCCGGCGGTAAAGAACTTCGAAGAGGAAATGAGCGACTATCTCGGCGTCCGCCATTCGATCGGCGTGTCGAACGGCACTGACGCCATCATCATGGCGCTGCTCGGCCTCGGGCTTACTCCCAAGGATGCCGTCTTCGTGCCCTCCTTCACCTATGTCGCCACTGCCGAGGCGATCCTGATGGGCAATGCCACGCCCGTCTTCACGGAGGTGGACGAAAGATCCTTCAACATCGACCCGCAAGATCTGTCCGCCCGCATCGAGGCGGTGAAGAAGGAAGGCAGGCTGACCCCGCGTGTGATCATCGCGGTCGACCTCTTCGGCCAGCCCGCCGATTACGCGGCCCTGCGCAAGATCGCCGACGAGCACGATCTCTTCATCATTGCCGATGCGGCCCAGTCGATCGGCGGCAAGTCCGGCAACAAGATGATCGGCTCGCTCGCCGACTGCACCACCACCAGCTTCTATCCCACCAAGCCGCTCGGCTGTTACGGTGACGGCGGCATGGTGTTTACCGACAGCGACGAACTGGCGGCGATCTACCGCTCGGTACGCGCCCACGGCGAAGGCGCCCATCGCTACGATGTCGTGCGGGTCGGCATGAACGCGCGGCTGGATTCCATTCAGGCCGCGATCCTTTCGGCCAAGCTCGGCATATTCGAAGAAGAACTCGAAAACCGCGAGCGCGTGGCAAGGATCTATGACGAGCGCCTCGCAGATGTCGTCACGGTGCCCTGGCGCGTGCCCAATTCCCGCTGCGCCTGGGCGCAATACACCATCCAGGCCGACGACCGCGACGGGCTGAAGGATCATCTGGCAGCCGAAAACCTCGTCTCGATGGTCTTCTACGCCAAACCGATGCACCTGCAGACCGCCTATGAAATGTACGGCGACGGTGCGGGCTCGCTGCCTGTCAGCGAGCGTCTGGCCGACCGCGTCCTGAGCCTGCCGATGAACCCCTATCTCTCGGATGAAGAGGTTCACCGCGTCTGCGACCGGATCGTCTCCTTCTACAAATAAAGTCCGATGACCGGCCCTCTGGCAGGAGGGCCGGGCCACGGCTTATGCTGGGGGCATGATTCGGACCCTCGCCTTTCTCATCGCTCTCGTCGTCGCCCTTCCCGTTGCCGGAGGCACACCCGCCCGTGCCGCAAGCCGCGGCGAGGTGGAGGCGCTCTATGCCAAGTGGCGCGAGAACGATCTCTGGCCGCAGGCGCGCGCCAATGGCGTGTCCCGCGCGTCTTTCGACAAGGCAATGAAGGGCGTTGGCCTCAACTGGGATCTCCCCGATCTCGCGCCACCCGGTTTCCCCAAACCCGAAGAGCGCAAGCAGAGCCAGGCCGAGTTCCGCAGCCCCGGCGCCTATTTCTCCGAGAAGAGCCTTCAGGGGCTGGCCGCTACCGGCCGCTCGCTCGCAAGCCGCCACGCATCGGCACTCAAGCGCATCGAACAGAAATGGGGCGTGCCCGCGGGCATCATCATCGCCATCTGGGGCCGGGAATCGGGCTTTGGCGGCGCCAGGATCCCGCATTCCATCTTCGACGTTCTGGCCACCAAGGCCTTCATGTCCACCCGCAAGGATCTGTTCCGCAAGGAACTGCTGGCCGCTCTCGAGATCGTCGAGCGCGGTGTTGCGCCCGGCCAGATGAAGAGTTCCTGGGCCGGCGCCATGGGACAGCCGCAATTCCTGCCCTCGAGCTATCTGGCCTATGCGGTGGATTTCGACGGCGACGGGCGTGCCGATATCTGGAACTCGGTGCCGGACACCCTGGCGTCGATCGCCAATTACCTGTCGAAGAAGGGCTGGCAGCGCGGCCGTGACTGGGGCTTCGAGGCCGTCATCCCGCAAGGTGTCACCTGCGCACTCGAAGGCCCCGACCGGGCCCGCAAGATCGCCGACTGGACGAAGATGGGCATCATCCGCGTCTCGGGCCGCCCGTTCCCCGACAACGAGCGCGGCCAGGCCGGCATGGTGCTGGTGCCCGCCGGCATCTACGGCCCGGAATTCATCGTCACGCCGAATTTCTACGTGATCAAGGAGTACAACAACTCCGATCTCTACGCGCTCTTCATCGGCAATCTGGCCGACCGCATAGCCTGGGGCACGGGCAGTTTCGCCACCCGCTGGCAGGATATCGGCACCATGCTGCGCTCCGACATAGCGCGGCTGCAAAAGACGCTAGAAGGCCAGGGCTACGACGTCGGCGGCGCCGACGGCCTGCCCGGCTACAAGACCCGCCGTTCGATCGGCGAATGGCAGCAGAAGCGCGGCGAACGGCCCACCTGCTTTCCGACGGTGAGCATGGTGAAATAGCGGATTAGTCGAAAGTCGCCTGATAACTGGTCGGCATCAGGAAGAGGCTTCACTCAAATCGGATACGATCCCGTGCATATCGATGGAGTTCAATGATCCCCGTCCCGAGCTCTTGGCCGATCGCTCGAACTTCACGCTCAAAAGCTACCGTCCACTCGGGATCGTGCGGTACGATGAAGCCACTCATTTCCATTGCCAGGGTCTCCAACCGTAAGCGAGAAGATCCGCTTTGTTCTACAGGCCGACCCCCGCACACACACAGCGGACGAAGGCTGCTTCGACCGAGAGAGGGATGGACCGAGCCAATCAATTCTATCGATGCGTGTCAGGAAAAATTTGGTGGAGCCAAGCGGGATCGAACCGCTGACCTCCTGCATGCCATGCAGGCGCTCTCCCAGCTGAGCTATGGCCCCAAACCATGTGGATCGTCGAAGTGATCCCCGGGAAGTCATGACCGTTTCGCCTTGCGGCAATCGGTCCGACGGGCGGCTTATTACGTGCGCCCGCCGATAAGATCAAGCGGAAAAATGGACCGGCGGCGAAGTTTTGCCGATCCGCCTCGATCAGCTGTCGTCGTCGTCGTCGCCAACGCCGATGATGTCGCTCATGTCGTCATCATCATCGTCGTCGTCTTCGAGGAAGGTGTCGTCATCGTCGTCGTCGATATCGACATCGTCGTCATCGTCGCCATCGATGTCCGGCAGGTTTTCGTCGTCGCTCGAATCGCTGCCCGATGCTTCGTCGTCGGCATCCTCGAGCGAAACAATCTCGACGTTTTCGTTTTCGGTATCGACTTCCTCGACCTGTTCCGGCTCTTCCTTCTCGATCACTTCCGGCGCGCTGCCGTCATCGAAATAGGAGAGCGGGTACTCCTTGCCCGTATAGGGGGAGACGATCGGATCCTTGTTCAGGTCGTAGAATTTGCGTCCCGTTTCCGGGCAGATACGCTTGGTTCCGAGTTCCGGTTTAGCCACTGTCTGAAACCTCTTGCCTTGCGGGAAAGCGGGGATGGAAAGCCGGGCGGGCCGTCTTTCGCGGTTCGGGGTCCCATATCATCTTGAACGGCTCTGTCAAAGCCTAATATCGGTCCGAATCGAGCTCTCGCCGATTTTGAGCGGGGATGGATGACGGAGCGGGGAGGCTGTGCTAGTCAGACGCCGGTTTTTGCACTTCCGCCCTGCATGCGACAGGGCTTGAGGCGTTCCTCGTGCCGCAATCGGCAGAGCCGTCTGAGGGATTGAATATGAATCACGTGAACAAGCTGCGCCCGGCGACCGCCCGCCGCAGCTCCGCGCTCAAGGGCGATATCCGCATTCCGGGCGACAAGTCGATCTCCCACCGCTCCTTCATGTTCGGCGGCCTGGCACGCGGGGAAACGCGCATCACCGGCCTCCTCGAAGGCGAGGACGTCATCAACACCGGCAAGGCGATGCAGGCCATGGGCGCCTCCGTCCGCAAGGAGGGCGATACCTGGATCGTGACCGGCACCGGAAACGGCTGCCTGCTGGCGCCCGAGGCGCCGCTCGATTTCGGCAATGCCGGCACCGGCTGCCGCCTGACGATGGGGCTGGTCGGTGTCTACGATTTCGATTCCACCTTCATCGGTGACGCCTCGCTCTCGCGCCGTCCGATGGGTCGCGTGCTTAATCCGCTGCGCGAAATGGGCGTGCAGGTGAAGTCCGAGCCTGGCGACCGTCTTCCGGTCACCCTCCACGGTCCGGCCACGCCCGCCCCCATCACCTATCGCGTGCCCATGGCTTCGGCGCAGGTGAAGTCTGCCGTGCTTCTGGCGGGCCTCAATACACCCGGCGTGACCACGGTCATCGAACCGGTCATGACCCGCGACCACACCGAGAAGATGCTCAGGGGCTTCGGCGCCGATCTGGAAGTCGAGACGGACGCGGACGGGGTGCGCACCATCCGTCTCATCGGCCAGGGCGAACTGACCGGTCAGGTGATCGACGTTCCCGGCGATCCGTCCTCGACCGCCTTCCCCCTCGTTGCGGCGCTCCTGGTGCCGGGCTCCGAGATCCTGATCCGCAATGTGCTGATGAACCCGACGCGGACCGGCCTGATCCAGACGCTCCAGGAGATGGGGGGCGATATCGAGATCCTCGACGCCCGCCTGGCAGGTGGCGAGGATGTCGCCGATCTTCGCGTGCGCGGCTCGTCGCTCAGGGGCGTGACCGTTCCGCCCGATCGCGCGCCGTCGATGATCGACGAATATCCCGTGCTGGCCGTGGCCGCGAGCTTTGCCGAGGGCGAGACCGTGATGCACGGCCTCGAGGAGCTGCGCGTCAAGGAGAGCGACCGGCTGGCAGCCGTTGCCCGCGGTCTCGAACTCAACGGTGTCGACTGCACGGAGGGCGAGGACTGGCTGACCGTACGCGGCCGCCCCGATGGAAAGGGGCTCGGCAACGCGAAGGGCGAGGCCGTCGTCACCCATCTCGATCACCGCATCGCCATGTCGTTCCTGGTGATGGGCCTGGTGAGCGAACATCCCGTCACCGTCGATGACAGCGCGATCATCGCCACCTCCTTCCCCGAGTTCATGGATCTCATGACCGGTCTTGGCGCCACCATAGCGGCACGCGACGAATGACCGTGAAGATCGACTTCTGCTACGACATTCTCTCGCCCTTCGCCCATGTGGCGCTGGCGCGGCTCGGGGAACTGCCGTCGGACGTCGAGCTGCGGCCCGTGCCGGTGCTGCTGGGAGCGATCCTGTCGCACTGGGGTCAGAAGGGACCGGCGGAGATCGAGGCCAAGCGGCTTCATACCTACCGTATCGCCACCTTCCTGGGTGAACGGGCCGGGCTTTCGATGACGTTTCCGCCCCGCCATCCGTTCAATCCGCTCGGCGCGCTCCGCATCCTGGCCGGCGCCGATGCCGACCTCGGGATGACCCGCCGCGCCTTCGATTTCGTCTTCGGGGACGGTCGGGCGCCCGACAACGAGGCCGAACTTGCCGCCTTCGCCGAGGCTGTCGGCGCGCCGCTCGATCTGGCGGGCGACGACACGGCGAAGGCAAGACTGCGCGCCAATACCGATCAGGCAATCGCCGCCGGCGTCTTCGGCGTGCCGAGCTTCGTCGTGCGCGAGAACGGCCCGGCCGAGGTCTTCTGGGGCGTCGATTCCTTCGAGATGCTCAAGGCCTGGCTCGGCGAGCGCGGCATGTTCGAGCGCGCACCCTACAAGGGTCTCGAGGCGGTCGAGGTCGCAGTCCGGCGGAACTGACACCGCGTCAACCGAGGGCACGAAAAAAGAGGGACGGGACAAGGCGTGAGCAAGAACGTGATAGCCATCGACGGGCCGGCGGCCTCGGGCAAGGGAACATTGGCGCGGCGGTTGGCCGCCCATTACGGCTATCATCATCTCGATACCGGCCTGACTTATCGCGCGGTGGCGCATGAACTCCTGGAAACGGGCACGCCGCTCGATGATGAAGAGCGCGCCGCCCGGACTGCGCTTTCCATCGATTTCGGCGCGCTCGACCGGACAGTCCTGTCCGCGCACGAGATCGGGGAGGCGGCTTCCAGGGTCGCCGTCATGCCTCAGGTGCGCAAGGCGCTGGTGGAAGCACAGCGCCGCTTTGCCGCCACGCCGCCGGGAACCGTTCTCGATGGCCGCGATATCGGCACCGTCGTCTGTCCGGACGCCACGGTGAAACTCTACGTGACCGCCTCGCCGGAAGTGCGCGCCGGTCGCCGCGCCGCCGAGATCGCCTCTCAGGGACAGCCGGCCGACTACGATCAGGTGCTCGCCGATATCCGCCGCCGCGACGAGCGGGATTCGGGCCGTGCCGACAGCCCGCTCAAGCCTGCGGACGACGCCCATATGATCGATACGTCGGACCAGGGGATCGACGAGGCGTTCGAGGCGGCCAGGTCGATCATCGACGCCGCCCTTGCCGAGGCTTGAAGGGCTGGAAGGCGAGCTGAGACGCCAAGGCTTGATCTGATAGCCCGAAATGACTATAGAAGCGGCGTTCGAGGCAGCCTGTGCACTCGCCATGCGGCCCCGGACCCGGAATTCAGCCAGCAAAGACTGTCACCAGCGCCACTCATGCCCGCCGAAAAGGCCGGGCCGACAGCTTGCAGGTCCGATCAACACCAACCCGGCGCTCTCGACCGCGAAAATGCGGTTCTCCAGGAGATTTAATGTCACAAGCTGTTTCCCAGAAGGAGGATTTTGCCTCCCTCTTCGCAGAATCCATCGCTGATCAGGATCTGGCGGAAGGTTATGTTGCCAAGGGCACCATCACCGCCATTGAAAAGGACATGGCGATTGTCGACGTCGGCCTGAAGGTCGAAGGTCGCGTCCCGCTGAAGGAATTCGGTGCCAAGTCGAAGGACGGCACGCTGAAGGTCGGCGACGAAGTCGAAGTTTACGTCGAGCGCATCGAAAACGCTCTCGGCGAAGCCGTGCTGTCGCGCGAAAAGGCACGCCGCGAGGAAAGCTGGGTCCGTCTCGAAGAGAAGTTCAACGCTTCGGAACGCGTCGAAGGCGTCATCTTCAACCAGGTCAAGGGCGGCTTCACCGTCGATCTGGACGGCGCCGTTGCCTTCCTTCCGCGTTCGCAGGTCGACATCCGTCCGATCCGCGACGTTTCCCCGCTGATGAACATCCCGCAGCCCTTCGAAATCCTCAAGATGGACAAGCGTCGCGGCAACATCGTGGTTTCGCGCCGCACCGTTCTCGAAGAGAGCCGTGCCGAGCAGCGTTCGGAAATCGTGCAGAACCTCGAAGAAGGTCAGGTTGTTGAAGGCGTCGTCAAGAACATCACCGATTACGGTGCGTTCGTCGACCTCGGCGGCATCGACGGCCTCCTCCACGTCACCGACATGGCCTGGCGCCGCGTCAACCACCCGTCGGAGATCCTGCAGATCGGTCAGACCGTCAAGGTCCAGATCATCCGCATCAACCAGGAAACCCACCGTATCTCGCTCGGCATGAAGCAGCTCGAGAGCGATCCGTGGGATGGCATCGGCGTCAAGTATCCGTCCGGCAAGCGCATCACCGGTACCGTGACCAACATCACGGATTACGGCGCGTTCGTCGAACTGGAGCCGGGCATCGAAGGCCTCATCCACGTCTCCGAAATGTCCTGGACCAAGAAGAACGTCCATCCGGGCAAGATCCTGTCGACCTCTCAGGAAGTCGATGTGGTCGTTCTCGAAGTCGACCCGAACAAGCGTCGTATTTCGCTCGGTCTCAAGCAGACCCTCGAAAACCCGTGGGAACTCTTCGCCCAGAGCCACCCGACCGGCACCGAAGTCGAAGGCGAAGTCAAGAACAAGACCGAGTTCGGTCTGTTCATCGGCCTCGAAGGCGACGTCGACGGCATGGTCCACCTCTCCGACCTCGACTGGAACCGTCCGGGCGAACAGGTCATCGAGGAATACAACAAGGGTGACATGGTCAAGGCCGTGGTTCTCGACGTCGACGTCGAGAAGGAACGCATCTCGCTCGGCATCAAGCAGCTCGGCAAGGATTCGGTCGGCGAAGCCGCTGCGTCCGGCGATCTGCGCAAGGGCGCCATCGTTTCGGCAACCGTGTCCGCGATCACCGATGGCGGCATCGAAGTCACGCTCGTCGACCACGAAGACGTTGCTGCCTTCATCCGCCGTTCGGACCTGTCGCGTGACCGCGACGAGCAGCGCCCCGAGCGTTTCTCGGTCGGCCAGACGGTCGATGCCCGCGTCACCAACTTCTCCAAGCGTGACCGCAAGGTGACCCTCTCGATCAAGGCGCTGGAAATCGCCGAAGAGAAGGAAGCCGTCGCACAGTTCGGTTCGTCGGACTCCGGCGCATCGCTCGGCGACATTCTCGGTGCCGCGCTGAAGAAGCAGAACGGCGACGACTAAGCCGCTCCGCTCTTTTAGAGCCTGAAATGAAGAACCCGCCGGAGCGATCCGGCGGGTTTTTTGCTTGCCGGCAGCCGCCCGACGATTCAGTTGCCAATGCTGGGAGAGGTCATCGGTTTCTCCTTACGGGTTTTCCCGGAGAATGACGCCTGCCGGCATTTGTTTCGTCCGTCCTTACCGGTCGAGCCCGATATCGCGGCGTAGATGCGCCGAGAAATCCCGCAAGTCCGCCGCTGTCCGGCGAAGCCTTCCATTTCTTCGTCTCCGGCCTGTCCATGCTGCCAAAGCATGAAGAAGGCGGGCAGGAAGGGTTTGCCGCTGATCAGGGAACGACATGACATGCACTCCGCGTGTTTGTTCATGGAGCGGGAAGATGACGGCGAAGGCAGTTGTGTGCCACCCGATTCTCGCCCAGTATGCATAAGGAGAAATTATGCATGCCGAATTCGAGTCTGCCCCCGCTTTCCGCCGTTCGCGCCTTTGAGGCGGCCGCGCGCCATCTCAGTTTCACCCGCGCCGGGGAGGAGCTGGGCATGACACAGGCTGCGGTGAGCTATCAGATCCGGCTTCTTGAAGAACGCGTCGGCGAGCCGCTGTTCGTCCGCCGCCCCAGGCAGGTGGCGCTGACCGAAGCCGGTACACGCCTCGCTCCCCATATCTGGGATGCCTTCGACCGCATGCGCTTGGCATTTGATGACCTGGCGCGCGATTCGGGCGGCACGCTCAATATCAACGCGGTGCCGACTTTCGCCATCAACTGGCTCGGCTCTCGGATCGGCCGTTTTCAGATCGAGAACCCGGATCTTGCGATCCGGATGGAAACGGCGACGTCCCTCATCGATTTCGCCGATAATGCGGCGGACGTCGCGCTGCGTTCCGGCAAAGGCGACTGGCCGGGACTGCGCGGACACAAATTGCTTGAAGCCGTCTATACCCCGATGCTGAGCCCGAAACTGGCGGCGTCGATCGGCGGGGTGAAGGAGCCGGCGGACCTGATGAAACTGCCTATCCTCGATCCCGGCGATCACTGGTGGTCCGAGTGGTCGGCGGCGGCAGGGCTGGGGACCGAATGGCTCGAGGGGATGCCGTCGAACCGCATGGGGGTCCAGGTAATGGAGGCGGTGATGGCAACCGCCAGTACAGGCGTGGCGATCCTCACGCCCGCCTTTTACGAGCGGGAACTGGCGACGGGGGCGCTGATCCAGCCCTTCGACATCTACGGCTATTCGGGCGAGGCCTATTGGCTCGTCTATCCCGAGGCGCGCCGCAACGTGCCCAAGATCAGGCGCTTTCGCGACTGGATTCTCAAGGAAGCGGGGATGGCGTGAGCCCCTCGCCGGGCATCATCAGGAATGGGCGAAGATGTCGGTTTCTTCCCAGCCCATGAGGTCGAGTTTCGCGCGCGTGGGCAGGAACTCGAAACAGGCGTCCGCGATCGCCAGCCGGTCTTCCCGGTTGAGGCGTTCGGTGAGCTTCCCGGTCAGCGCGTGGAGGTGAAGGACGTCTGAGGCAGCATATTCGAGCTGCGCTTTCGACAGTGTCTCGGCGGCCCAGTCCGAGGACTGCTGCTGCTTGGAGAGATCGACGTCCAGCAGCTCGCGGGTCACGTCCTTCAGGCCGTGACGATCGGTATAGGTGCGCGTCAGCTTCGAGGCGATCTTGGTGCAGAACACCGGCGCGCAGGTCACGCCGAACGTGTGGAAGAGGACCGCGATGTCGAAGCGGCCGAAATGGAAGAGCTTGCGCTTCGTTCCGTCCGTCAGGAGTGCGGTGAGGTTGGGCGCCTCGGTCTGACCCTTGGCGATCTGGATCACGTCGGCCGAGCCGTCGCCCGGCGACATCTGCACCACGCAGAGGCGGTCGCGTCGCGGGATGAGGCCCAGCGTTTCCGTATCGATCGCGATGTCGCCGGTATAGCGCCTTGCGTCGTCCGCGCTGATGTCACCCTTGTGCAGCCTGATCTCGCCCATGGTCGGTCCTTTCATTCTGCCAGCGCTATAGCTCAATTCGCCGGCTTCGCAAATGCTTGCAGGGCAGGTTGCCTGCCCCTTAAACGAAACGGCCGGGCTGAAACCCGGCCGCTCGATCCGTCGGTCTTGGACCGCCTCAGTAGGGGCAGGCCTCGTCCGACATGTAGTCGTGGACTTCGACCTTGCCGTCGATGATGTCGGCCTTGGCGGCTTCCACCGCGGCCTTCATGTCTTCGGTCACCAGGTCCTTGTTGTTGTCGTCCATGGCGTAGTCGACGCCGCCTTCCTTGAGGCCCAGCACGTTGATGCCGGTCTCGAACTTGCCGTCCTTGGCAGCCATGAAGGCATCGTAGACGGCGACGTCCACGCGCTTGAGCATCGAGGTCAGCACGTGACCCGGCTGGATGCCGTTCTGGTTGGAATCCACGCCGATGGCGAGCTTGTCGGCATCGGCTGCAGCCTGCAGCACGCCGAGGCCGGTGCCGCCGGCAGCCGCATAGATGACGTCCGAACCCTGGTCCATCTGGGACTTGGCGATTTCGCCGCCCTTCACCGGATCGTTCCAGGCGTCAGGCGTGGTGCCGGTCATGGCTTCGAGAACCTTGGCCTCGCCATTGGTCGCCATCACGCCACCCTTGTAGCCGCAGGAGAACTTGCGGATGAGCGGAATGTCCATGCCGCCCACGAAGCTCACCGTGCCTGTCTTGGATGCCTTGGCGGCCATCACGCCGACGAGGTAGGAGCCTTCCTGTTCCTTGAAGACCACCGAGCGCACGTTCGGCTTGTCGACGACCATGTCGATGATGGCGAAGGACAGGTCGGGATATTCGTCCGCGATCTTCTCGAGCGCCGCCGACCAGGAGAAGCCTGCCATGACGATCGGGTTGTTGCCGTCCTTGGCGAAGCGGCGAAGCGCCTGTTCGCGCTGGGAATCATTGGCGATTTCGAAATCGCGGTAGTCGATGCCGGTTTCCGACTTGAACTTCTCGGCGCCGTTATAGGCCGCTTCGTTGAAGGATTTGTCGAACTTGCCGCCGAGATCGTAGATGATGGCCGGCTTGATGTCTTCGGCATAGGCGGCAGCCGTCATGACGGCCGTTGCCACGAGACTCAAAAGCGTGCGTTTCATTGTGTGCAGCCCTGTCTGTTCACGTTGTTTTTCGCGTTAATGCGTTGTTCCCCACCGCGATGCCCGCTTGAATGCGGGCCCGTTCCAGCGGATCAGGCCAGCCCGAGAGGGCCGGTTGCGGGCATCCTTGCACGTCTGGCGCGCGAATCCCAAGAGCTTTTTTTGCTTACGCAAAATGCTCCCGGGGAACGTTCTCGGGCTTCATGCCGAAGTCTCTCGCACGGGCGCCGCACCCGCCGCTCTCCCGCTGCGCGGGGCCGCGAGGGCCCTGCCAAGCCTTCTCAGTCCCCGGCCCTGTCGGCACCGGGGCAGGAAACGCCGGTGCCGCGCAATCCGCAATATCCGCCGGGGTTCTTGGCCAGATACTGCTGGTGATAATCCTCGGCGAAATAGAACGGATCGGCCGGCTTGATCTCGGTCGTTACCCGTCCGCCGTGGCCGGCCTCCGTCAGGGCCTTCTGATAGGCGCTTGCCGCGGCTCTGGCCTCAGCGAGCTGTTCGTCGCTGGTGGTGTAGATGGCCGAGCGGTAGGTGGTGCCGATATCGTTGCCCTGGCGCATGCCCTGCGTCGGGTCGTGTTCCTCGAAGAAGATCTTCAGCAGCTCACCATAACCCACCTTCGACGGGTCGTAGGTGACGCGCACGATCTCGGCATGGCCCGTCAGCCCGGTCACCGTTTCCTGATAGGTGGGGTTCGGGGTCATTCCGCCCTGGTAGCCGACGGCTGTCGACCAGACGCCGGGGGTCTGCCAGAACAGCCGCTCGGCGCCCCAGAAGCAGCCCATGCCGAAATAGGCCACTTCAAGTCCGTCGGGCGCCTCGCCTGTAAGTGGCGTGCCGTTGACGAAATGGGTCCCGGCGGTGGGGATGGCCTGCTCGCGGCCGGGCAGCGCCTGGCCGGGTTCGGGCATTTTGGTCTTCTTGTTGAACATGTCGATCAGATACATGGCGGGTCTCCGTTTCCGATCGGGCGCTTGCTCAGGCGGCGAACCGTCCCGCAGGCTTCGGCCGCTTGTAACCAAGCAGGTAGAAGACGAGCGAGAGCGTGAGGAACACCGCCACCGCCGGCTGCAGGAGAACCCACTGGATCACTGGGTCCCACAGAAGCGGATGGATGGAGCGCTGGATGAACGATTGCGTGGCGTTCAGGCTGTCGGGACTGAACGCATCCAAGGCTTCGCCGAGGACCGTGAGGTTCAGCTTGTCGGCGGCGACCGTCTGGATCGCGTCGACGACGCCGGTGATGACGGCCACCACCAGGAACAAAAGGCTGATGAAGCGAAGCAGGAAACGCAACCGGACCTCCCCGACCTTGGGTTTCGATTGCCAAACACATAGGGCTGCGTGCATGAAAGCGCAACGGCGCGAGGGATCACGAGGTGCCGGCGTCTTTCACGAAAGCGTCACTGCCGGGTCTGCGCGCCATAATCGGCGGCCCCGAAAGGCCCTGAAGCGGCGCGACCGGGCGGCCTTTGAAATTCCCCTCGACATCTTGTCAGTTAGCGGTTGCCATTGCAGGCGTTCTGACTATATTGCCGCGCGATCCGGCAGATACCGCCGGTGGCCGCGACTCGCGTTTGAAACGCAACTGGCTCGAACCTCACCGTTCGAATGCCGGTGTCGACCGGCAAAGCGGAGAGGTGGCCGAGTGGTCGAAGGCGCACGCCTGGAAAGTGTGTAGGCGGGAAACCGTCTCGAGGGTTCGAATCCCTCTCTCTCCGCCAGCCCCTCAGGGCATCTGTTTATTTTCCGGCCTTCAGCGCGGTCTCGCGCATCTGCGACAGGGTCTGGCGCGGGGTGAGTGCTTCAGCTGAAATGGCGAGATCGAGAACCGCGCCGCTTTTCGAGGCGAGGGCGCGTTCGAAGGCGGGTGCGAAATCGTCCGTCGTCTCGACACGCTCGGCATGGAAGCCGTAGGCTTTCGCCAGCGCCGGGAAATCCGGGCTGATCATGTCGGTGCCGGACACGCGGGCCGGATAGGTCCGCTCCTGATGGGCGCGAATGGTGCCGTAGGTTCCGTTGTTGAGAATGAGCACGATCGGCTGCGCGCCGGCCTGAAGCGCGGTCGCAAGCTCGGTGCAGTTCATCTGGAAATCGCCGTCGCCGGCAAAGCACAGGACCGTCCTGGCGGGGTCGACGACCTTGGCGGCGATGGCCGCGGGAAGGCCGTAGCCCATCGCGCCCGATTGCGGGGCGAGAAGCCGCGCCTTCGGGCCGTATTTGAGGAACTTTCCGGACCAGATCGCGAAATTGCCCGCTCCGTTGGTCACGATCACGTCTTCTGGCAGCCTGTCGCGCAGCCAGGCGCAGACCTTGCCCATGTCGACGGGGGAAGGAAGGTCGGGCAATTCGAACCCGGCCTCGTAGGCCGTCCGCCCCTGCCTGCGCCAGTCCGCCCGGTCGCCCTTCACCGGGGCGAGTGCGCCGAGCGCCGCCGCAAAGGCATTGGGGCCGGCCTGGATGGCCAGGGCGGGGCGATAGATCTTGCCGATCTCCAGATCCGAGCCGTGGACATGGATGAGCGTCTGCTTCGGAGACGGAACGTCGAGCAGTGTGTAGCCGTCGGTCGAGTTCTCGCCGAAGCGGTTGTTGATGGCGAGGATGACGTCTGCCTCGCTGATGAGCGTCCTGACCGACGGAACCATGCCCACGCCGGCTTCGCCGCAGAAGACCGGCGACGTGTTGTCGAACTGGTCCTGATAGCGGAAGACCGACACGACCGGAATGTCGGAGGCTTCCGCGAAACGTTGCAGGGGCGCCGTGCCGCCGCCTTTCCAGTTGCAGCCGCCATAGACGATGAGCGGGCGTTTTGCGCCCGCAAGAAGGCTGCGGGCCTTGTCGAGGGAGGCGGGCGAGGGGAGCGGCTCATCGATGGACAGCGGCCCCTGAAGCGGCTCGGCGTCGGTCAGCGAGGTGAGCATGTCTTCAGGCAGGGCGATGACGACCGGTCCCGGCCGGCCGGAGATCGCGGTCAGCCAGGCGCGCGAGACGATCTCGGGAATCCGGCTCACCTGATCGATCTCCACCGCCCATTTGGCCAGCGTGCCGAAGACGGCCTTGTAGTCGACTTCCTGGAACGCTTCGCGGCCCTTCATGTCGGTGCCGACCTGGCCGACGAGAAGGAGCATGGGGGCCGAATCCTGCATCGCCGTATGCACGCCGATCGAGGCATTTGTCGCGCCCGGTCCGCGGGTCACCATGCAGATGCCGGGCTCGCCGGTGAGCTTGCCGTAGGCCGCAGCCATGAAGCCCGCGCCGCCCTCGTTGCGGCAAAGCACGTAGTCGAACTGGCCCGTGGTATCGTAAAGGGCGTCGAGCACGGCCAGATAGCTTTCGCCCGGAACGCCGAAGGCTTTCTTCGCGCCCAGCGCCGTCAGGCACGCCACAAGCAATTGTCCGCCGTTTCGTCTCATGGGATCGGTCCTCGTCATCTGCGGTTGCCTTGCGCTCCGGGAGCGGGGAGCACCGGCACCATAACGACGAGCGAGGCGCGGGTCAGTCGATTTCTGCCGGCGAGGCCCGTCAGGAAGGCGGTGTCTGAGCGGCCGGTCCCGGAATGAAGAACACCTTGCGCACGCAGGCCAGGTTTTCCCAAGTTCCCCCTGAAGCTTGCCTGCGACTGATTCGGTTCAGGCATGGCCCGAAAACGGCAGGCGGTCGTCCGCTCAATGGACTGGAAACCCACCATATTTAGCCTATCCCGGCGCGAGTTGGCCTGGTGAAGAACTATTCCGCCCGGCGCAGCGACCGTTTAATGTGTGGCGACTGACTCGCATCGGAGTTTCGGTCATGCGTAGCTTCGACAATGCAGTTTGCCGGTCATGCGGGTGCTGGCCAGTTTCGGAGAAGTCGTATGTCTGCGGAGATGGTTTTCTGGCGGACCGGCATGGATAGATGAGCCTCGCGCTGCGCTTGTCCATCGCCATGATCCTTCTCGTCGTGATCACCACGGCGGGCACCGGCATGCTTATCTACAAGCGAGCCAACGATGCCTCCCGCCCTGTCGTCTTCGAGAGCCTGAAAGCACGTGCCGGCATTCTGGCCGATGGCGTGACCGACTATGTCTCAGGCTCCAAGGAGGACGTCATGATGATGGCGGATCTGCCGGCAGTGCGTGCAACGGCGAAGCTGAAGCGCACCGGCGGCACGATCGACGGTCGCGATTATGCCGCGTGGCGCTCCCAGCTCGCTGCCGAAATGCTTGCCCTCATCAAGGCCAAGCACAGCTACGCCCAGATCCGCCTGATCGGCCTCGATGATGACGGGCGCGAACTGGTGCGTGTCCAGCGCAACCTGTCGACCGACGCGACCATGATCGTGCCGGATCGGGATCTTCAGTCCAAGGGGGGGCGCGATTATTTCCGCGATGCAGTGAGCATGCCGGTTGGCGCCCTCTACGTGTCCCAGGTCAGCTACAACCGCGAGCAGGGGAGGATCGAACTTCCCGCCTGGCCGACGCTCCGTCTCGCCACGGCAATTCACGACGACAACGACGTGCCTTTGGGCCTCGTCGTCATCAACCTCCACCTCGAAGAACTGTTCACCCAGTTGCCGAAGGGCGGTTTCAGGGGCGGCGAAGTCTATCTGCTCGATGAAAACGGCTACTATCTGATCAGCCCCAATCCGGAACAGGCCTTCGCATTCGAGTACGGCAACGCATCGACCTTCCAGAGCGACTGGCCGGGCATTGCCTCCCTGGTCAATACGCCGATGCCCGTCGGCGGCCGGACAAGGGATGCGGACGGGCGTGAATACGCAGTTTCCGCCTGGCCGATCCAGTTGAGCGAGCAAAGACACCTGACCCTGATCGAGGCCGTGCCCACCGAGATCGTCTTTCGCGGGGCGGCCACCGTCGCGCGTTCCGCCACCATGACCGGCGCGGTCGCCGTCGTTCTCGCCGGCCTTCTTGCAATCGCGATCGCTGCCACGCTCACCGATCCGCTGCGAGCCATCACCCGCGCGGTCGGTGCCGCTTCGGAGGGCAAGCCCGCGACGTTGCCGGTCAATGCGACCGGTGAGCCCGGTGAACTCGCCCGCGCGGTCAGCCGCTATCTCGAGCGCGACTCCCTGCTCAACGCCATCGCCGGCACATCGGTGGATTCGATCGTGACCGTCGACATGAACGGCCTGATCACGACCTGGAACCCCGCGGCCGAGCGGCTTTACGGTTATGCCGCCAGGGAGGCCATCGGGCAGAGTATAAACATACTCACGCCGATCGATCGCCGCGGCGAGTTCGCGGAATTGATGGAGCGGATTTCGCGCAATGAATCGATCGATGTCTTCGAGACGGTCAAGTTGACGAAGGCCGGGGAACCCATCGACGTTTCTCTGACGGTGGCGCCGATCCATGATTCGCAGGGCAATGTGATCGGTGCATCGCGAATTGCCCGCGACATAACGGCCAAGCTCGCCTCCGAGCGGCGCCTGCGCCGACTTCAGGCCGAGGCGGCCCATGCCGCGCGCATAAGTGCCGCCGGCCAGATGGCGGGAGCCCTTGCGCACGAGATGAACCAGCCGCTGACAGCAGTGGTCAACTATGCGCGTTCGGCCCGTCGCATCCTCCTCAAGCGAGGGGTCGCCGAGGATGACGAAGTCATCGTGTATGTCGACCGGGCGGCAGATCAGGGACAGCGCGCGAGCGCCATCATAAAGCGTCTGCGGCAGTTCATCGGAAACCGGCAGGATCGCATCGAACGCGAGGACGTCAATGCGGTCGTGGAGGGGGCGCTCGAAACGGCCTTGTCGGACGATGCGGGCACGTCGCTCAACGTCGTGCGCAGCTATTCGCCCGATCTGCCGACGATACCGCTTGACCGGGTCCAGATTCAGCAGGTGGTCGCAAACCTCATCCGTAACGCGAGGGAGGCGATGGACGGCAGTCCGCGGCAGAACCTGTCGGTGCGAACCACCGACCATCCGACCTATGTCGCCGTGACGGTGGCTGACACCGGGCCGGGGCTGAGCGACGAGGTGATGGCGCATCTGTTCGAGCCCTTCGCGACGACGAAAAGGCAAGGCATGGGAATAGGATTGACGATTTCCCGATCGATAGTTGAAACTCACGGCGGGCACATGTTCGTGAACTCGGATGAACACGGATCCGAGTTCTCCTTCACCTTGCCCAAGGAGCATGCGTGAAATGAATGCAGATGAGATTGTTTTCGTCGTTGACGATGATCTGAGTGTTCTCGATTCCCTGACGGTCCTTCTCGAAACCGCAGGGTATCGCGTCGTGGCCTACAACTCCGCAAAAGAGTTCCTGTCCGAACCTGTCGGCGACAACGGATGCCTCATCCTGGATCTCAACATGCCGGAGATGAACGGCCTTGAGCTGCAGGCTTGCCTTGCCCGCAGCGAACGGATCCTGCCGGTCATTCTGGTGACCGGCTTTGCGGAAGTCGGTACCGCGGTCGAATCGATGAAGCTCGGCGCCTATGACGTCCTGGAAAAACCCTATGATGACGAACAGTTGCTGTCCGTCATCGCCGATGCGATGGCGAAGGGGCGCAAGGAGCGGCAAAAGGCTTCCGTCCAGCGCCAGGCGGCCAGCCGGTTGTCGGGGCTGTCCGAGCGGGAGAGGCAGGTTCTCGACCTCGTCGTCGAGGGCTCGGCGAGCAAGGTGATCGCGCATGAACTCGGCATTTCACGGCGCACGGTGGAGATCCATCGCGCCAAGATCATGCGCAAGGCCGAGGTCCAGAACACCGCGGAACTCGTGCGGCTCGCCAAGGAATCCGCCGCCTCCTGAAGTTGTAGGCATTTCCACGAATTGCAATTTCCGGTGTGGTTCTGTTCCATCAAGGGTCTGTAGCCGAGTACGACTCCCGCAGTGGAAGGGAACGGGCGTGGCCTCGATCGTATATCTGTTGGATGACGATGAATCGGTCCGGGAGTCCGTGACCGCGCTCCTTGAGCTATGTGGCGCGACGGTTCACCCCTATGCGACGGCTGCCGCCTTCGCTTCGGCACGTTTTCCCGAAGACGGGGCGTGCTTGCTGATGGATGTTCATCTCACGGACGGCAATGGTCTGGAGATGCTCCGGGCGCTGCGGCAGCGCGGCGTGGCATTGCCGGCTATCGTGATGTCGGGGTGCCTTGACCTCGAGCAAAGTCGCCTGGGCGAATGCCTTGCGCCCGTCCTGTGGCTTGAAAAGCCGGTGGACGGCGAAGTCATCATCGGCATGCTTGACGAACTGGCCGCACGTGGTGCGCATTCACGGTGAGATACGCATGACCGGCGCCCTGTGGCTTCTTGGCAACACATGAAAAAGAATAGCCTAATTCTCATTCATGGTAACGGATTTGAGATTCTAATGCAGGACAGTCGACCCTACTCGGGAATCAGAAAAGCCATGGGGCTTGTCGATGTTCGGTGATGGGGTTCGTCATGCAAAAAAGAGTTTTCATGTTCGCGTCGTCGTGCGCCGTTGCGCTTGCAATGACGGGCTACGGGCACTCGGCCGATTTCCTCGCGCGTTTTGATGGCGCGAAGCCTGCCGTTTCGGGTCTGAACGGGAAAGCCGACTTCGGTTATCTCTCCATCGATTTTCCTGATTCCGATATAAGCGCGGACGGTTTTTACGGTGTCGGCTCGGTTTCAGCTCCGCTCGGAGAGCGGTTTGGTGCCCAGCTCGACGCAGGCCTCCTCGAGGCGGAAGACAGCCAGGGTTTCGACACCGGCAGCGCCGGTATCGGCGGTCATTTCTTCTGGCGAAATCCCGACCAGGCCCTTGTCGGAGCCTATGCGCATTACGTCAATGGCAGCGCAGACGGTATTCCGGATTTCGACATCTACCGTTACGGCGTCGAGGCGGAACTCTATCTCGGTCGCGTCACGCTGGCAGGCTTCGCGGGCGAGGATAGGGTCGATCTCGTCTCCGGCGACGAAACCTTCGCCAAGTTCGACTTCACGGCCTCCTATTATGTCACCGACAACGTGAAAATCTCGGCTGGCGTGGATCGCGCCTTCGACATCACTGCCGGTGTCATTGGCGCCGAAGCGATGCTCCCCTTCGCCTCCAACAATGTCTCGCTCTATACCAGGGCAAATTTCACCGACGACACGACGTCGGTCAACGCCGGCCTGCGTATTCATTTCGGCCAGCCCGGCAAGTCCCTGATCGCCCGCCACCGTGAGGACGATCCCGAAAACCAGCTCTTTGATTATATGGAAGGCGGCGCGTTTCCCGGGGTTTTCGTGGCTCAGGGCTTGCTTTGATTCTGCCTAGACGGGGTGGACGGGAAGGGGCACCCATTGCGCCCTTTGCAGTTCGATTTCCGTAAGGCTCGGCAGTGCCGTCAATATAATTTAGAGAATTCTAAAAGAATACTTGCTGTGGCCCTGCTGCCACACAGTCAGCCAAAATACAAAATCCGTTCAATTAACGAGGAATTGGAGCTCGTGTTTTAGAAGCCGCTTGGTAGACTGAAACACATACGCCGTATGGGGCACGGTTTCTTCAAGTTGGGGTGAATGATGAAAAACACAATGTTGATGCTCGCGTCGTCGAGTGCAATGGCGCTCGCGATGACGGCCTACGGTTACTCGGCAGATTTCGTCGAGCGTTTCGATGGCGCCAAGCCTGCCGTTTCGGGTCTGAATGGAAAAGTTGATTTCGGTTATCTCTTCATCGATATCCCTGATCTCGATGCAAGCGCAGACGGCTTCTACGGTATCGGTTCCGTTTCCGCTCCGGTCGGAGAACGGTTTGGCGCCCAGATCGATGCGGGCCTCTTTGAGGCGGAAGATAACGACGGTGCCGGAATCGACAGTGCGGGCATCGGCGGTCACTTCTTCTGGCGTAATCCGGACCAGGCCCTGATCGGGGCTTATGTGCATTACGTGAATGTGGATGCGGAAGGCATTCCCGAATTCGACATCTACCGTTACGGCGTCGAGGCGGAACTCTATCTCGATCGCGTCACGCTGTCGGGCTTCGCTGGCGCGGATACGGTCGATCTCGTCTCCGGTGACGAGACCTACGCCAAGCTCGACTTCACGGCTTCCTATTACGTGACCGACAACGTGAAAATCTCCGCCGGGATTGATCACGGCTTCGACAGCACGGCCGGTGTGATCGGTGCCGAGGCGATGCTGCCCTTCGCATCCAACAACGTTTCCCTCTACACCAAGGCGACTTTCACCGACGATACGACGTCCGTGAACGCCGGCTTGCGCATTCATTTCGGTGCGCCCGGCAAGTCCCTGATCGCCCGCCACCGTGAGGACGATCCGGAAAGCATGCTCTTCGATTTTGCCGAAGGCAGCGCGCTTCCTGACGGGGTTTTCGTGCCTGGCGCGTCGACCCCGCCGATTACCGTGGACTGACCTGGGTCGGCACATTCGAGCAGAACGGGAAAGGGCGCTTATTGCGCCCTTTTTCAATCATACTCCCGTATGGCTTCCGGGAGCTTGCCGGTCTGCCCATGCGGCATGGCTTCCAGTCGGACGAATGCGACGTCGAGATCCCTGCCGAAATAGTCACATATCTCGCGCGCAACCCTCGCATGATCGTGGGCTTCGGCCGGGTGGCGCGAGGCGTAGCGGATCTCCAGCTTCTCCGGCGCGATCTGGGCGACCTGCCATTGCAGGGCCGGAAAGAAGGCCCGGAACTTCTCCAAACCCACAAAGCCCGTCACCCGCGTTCCGTCGGAAAAATGGAAGAGATGCCTGTTCCGTCCCGTCGTCAGGGTGAGAACCGGCAGTTTCAGTCCGCATGAGCAGGGCTCGCCCAGATTGCCTATGTCGCCCGTGTCGTAGCGTATGAGCGGCGTCGCCCAGTTGGACAGGGAGGTGATGACGATGCGCCCATCTTCACCCGGCTCCGCCGGAGAGCCGTCATCGCGCAAGATTTCGAGATGGATACCGTCGGCATTGACGTGATGGCGCCCCGCGGGGCACTGGCATGCCAGGACCCCGGTTTCTCTGCCGCTGTAAACGTCCAGGATCTCGCAGCCGAACTGTCGCCGCACCGCGCTGCGATGGTGGTCGCCCACCAGCTCACCGACGGAGAACAGCGCGCCGACGTCCAGTTCGGGTCGGCTTTCGTCCATCTCTTCCAGAGTGATGGCGAGCGAAAGCGCATTGCTCGGCTGCGTGCCCATATAGCAGGCGCCCTGACGGGAAAGGAATTCGATCTGCTTTTCGGGCTCGATCGGATGACGCAGGCGGATCGAATACCCGCAAGACCCCTCGCGCAGATAATGCGGCATCCACTCGGCATCGAGCCTCTGGCCCTCCGGATAGGGACCTATCGCGTCGCCGGTGATGAAGACGTAATTGCGTTGAGGGTCCACATGATGCCAGGCGTAGAAGCGCAGGATGAATGCGGCCTTCATCATCAGCTCGAGCCCGGTCACGTTGATCTCGACCGGCATCCCGGATGTGCCGGAGGTCCGGCTGAGCGTGATCTGCCCGTGATGCTCGGGCACTGAACTGCTCTTGATCGTCTCGAAATGATCTCGGAGATCGAGCCTGCTCATCACCGAAGTGTCGAGCCAGCTTTCCGGATCGATGCGGCCGTCGTCGAGATATCCGAGGTGTTTCAGACGCTCCGCGTGGAACGGAGATGTCGCCGCGGCGTGTCGGGTCAACAGGCCCCTCTGCCGGCCGAAGTGGCGATCGAATGCCTGCGGGTCCAAAGTCTCCGCCGCGCGCACGCTGCGGTACATCTTCAGTGCCAGGGCGTTCCCGTCGGTCATTGCGCCGTGCCCGTTTGCCGGGCACGGCTCTGATATCGCGTTGCCGTGCGACGTCTGGTCACTCGGCCTCGTTGGCCGGCGCCGCGTTGAGCTGGCCGTATTTCTGTTCGCCGAGTTGCTCGAGCAGTTCGAGCTGGGTTTCGAGGAAGTCGATATGACCTTCCTCGTCGGCCAGCAGTTCCTCGAACAGCTTCATGGTGACGTAATCGCCCACTTCGTTGCAGATTTCGCGTGACTTCTTGTAGGCGTCGCGCGCCTCGTGCTCTCCGGCGAGATCGGCTTCGAGAACTTCCTTGAGGTTCTGGCCGATGTTCAGCGGCGCCACCGACTGCAGGTTCGGATGGCCTTCGAGGAAGATGATGCGCTCGACCAGCTTGTCCGCGTGCTGCATCTCCTCGATCGATTCGGCGCGCTCCTTCTTGGCCAGAAGCGTGTAGCCCCAGTCTTCCAGGAGACGGTAGTGAAGCCAGTACTGGTTGACCGCGCCGAGCTCCAGAAACAGCGCCTGGTTCAGCCGCTCGATAACCTGTTCGTTGCCCTTCATTGGATTGAATGCTCCTTGTTCGCTAATGGCGAAACACATTAGCGATCCATGCCGCAGACGCAATGCATCATGTCGGCAAGTTAAGGAGTCAGGCCGCGCCGCGAATCTTGCGCATGCGGGCGCGGGCTTCGGCCTGCTGGCGGGCCATGCGGTCATGTTCGGCGCGAAGCCGGCCGACGAAATCCACAACTTCCGCTTCCGGCGTGGCCTTTTCGCGGTGCCAGGCTTCCGTGGTCTTGACGATGATGTCGACCACTTTGGGGAAGCAGCCGCAGCAGCGGCCGCGCTTGCTCATCACGTGATAGACCTGCAACGGCGTGATCAGGCGCCACTCATCCTCGGTCAGAAGTTCCTGGATGGAGGAAACGATGTCGCGTTCGGTAATGATGTTGCAGTGACAGACCAGCATATCCGGATCCGGCGGTTGAAAAGGCGGCGGCGTTCGATCGCGCGTCCGTCCCGATCATTGAGACTGGGCCGGAAAATAGCGGCGGAATAAACAGGAGTCAAACACTCTAGTTTGGAGCGATTCCAAACTGCGAATATGCACCCGGGAGCTGTATACCTGTTTTAAGCACATTTCATTATATAGGTCCCGCGAACAGTGATTCCGGAGAATTTGATGGCGGACAATATCGCCCTGACACCGATCATCCTGTGCGGCGGCGCAGGCTCCCGTTTGTGGCCGATGTCACGCGAGTCCAAGCCCAAGCAGTTCCATCGCTTCATCAATGACAAGACGCTATTGGTGAACACGCTGGAACGCGTTGCATACAAGGGCAAGGGCCTTGATTACCTGCCGGCCCGCATCGTCGGCGGCATCGCCTTCGAGGAGCAGCTCGTAGAGCAGGGCGAGACGGGGACGACCGCTGTCGAGCGCTATGTCCTGGAGCCCATGATCCGCGATACCGCCGCAGCGATCGCCGCCTCCGTCGCCGATCTCGCCGAGAACGATCCCGGACGTATCGTGCTCGTGCTTCCGTCCGACCATGAGATTCCCGACGCGGCTGCCTTCCACCGCGTACTCCGCACCGCGGCCGAGGCCCTTGCGGAGCGCGGCGGCATCATGACCATCGGCATCGCTCCCACCCGGCCCGAAACGCAATACGGCTATATCGAGCGCGGCGACGGTGACGGTCCGGTCTACGACGTCCTGCGTTTCCGCGAGAAACCCGATCTTGGCACCGCCAAGCAATTCGTCCAGTCCGGTCGCTACTTCTGGAATGGCGGCATCTTCATGTTCCAGGTGGCCGACATGGCTGCCGAACTCGAGCGCCAGCAGCCCGAGGTATGGAAACAGGCGCGCCTCGCCGTCGAACGTGCGGATGTCGTGGGCAAATGCGTACGCCTCGACCCCGAAGCCTTCGCCGCCGCACCGAAGATCTCCATCGATTATGCGGTTATGGAGAACGCCAGCCGCATCGGCGTCACCGAAGCCTCCTTCGACTGGAGCGACCTGGGCTCCTGGACCCAGCTCCACGAAGCGTCGAGGAAAGACGAGCACGGAAACGCCCGTTTCGGTGATGTTCTGACGATCGATGTGAAGAACAGCTATCTGCGCTCCGAAGACCGGCTGCTCGCCGTCGCCGGTCTCGACGACCTGGTGGTCGTCTCCCAGCCCGATGCGCTGCTGATCACGCATCGTGACCGGTCCTACATGGTCAAGAACCTGGTCGAGAAGGTGAAGAAGATGGACTGGCCGCCGCTGGCGGTCGCTCATTCGGGACGTCCAGTCCCCTCGCTCGACTACATTCGCAGCTGGCTGTTCGAAAGCGCCCTTCCTCTATGGTCGACAGCCGGCGTCGACCTCATCAATGGCGGCGTCCACGAAGCGCTCCACCATGACGGCACGCCCGCCGATCCCGGTTTCAAGCGGCTCAGGGTCCTGGCGCGGCAGATCTACTGTTTCTCCCACGCGAAGATGCTCGGTTGGAACGGGAATTCCGACAACGTGCTGCACCATCTCTTCAACACGCTGACCGGCACCGGCTGGCATGCCGAAAACGGATGGATCCACACCTTCAACACCGACGGCTCCGTGCAGGACGACCGGCGCGACACCTATGACCAGTTCTTCGTTCTCTTCGCCCTTGCCTGGCTGTGGCGGGCAACCAAATGGCCCGAGGCCAAGGAATGGGCCGAGCGCACGGTGGCCTACATCGACGGCAACCTTGCCGACACCGAGAACGGCGGCTTCTTCGAAGCATCGCAGGGGACCGACTACCGTCGCGCCAATCCGCACATGCACGCGCTTGAGGCCTTCCTCGCCTGGTATGAGGCAACCGGCGAAAAGACCTATCTTCAGCGGGCCGAAAAGATGGTGGACCTGTTTCGCGACCACTTCTTCGACCCGGAAACCTGGAGCGTGACCGAATATTTCGCGCCCGACTGGTCGCCGGCGACCGACCGCGAGGCGCAGATCGAGCCGGGACATCATTATGAGTGGATTTGGCTTCTGCTGCGCTACGCGAAGATGTCCGGCGACACGCAGGTGCGCGATTACTGCCGCAAGCTCTACGCCACCTCCCACGCATTCGGCCATGCGCGCGGCACCGATGCGGTGTGCGACCGCATGTCGCCCGACGGCTCCAACATGTCGGGAACCTCTCGGCTCTGGCCGCAGACCGAAGCCCTCAAGGCGGGGCTTCGCGCCCGCGCCGACGGTCTGCCGGGTGACGAGACCCTGTTCATCCGTATGCTCGATGTCATTTTCAACCGCTATCTCGTCACGCCCGTCAAAGGGGGCTGGTTCGATCAGCTGGATGCGCGGGGCCGCGTGATTTCCGCCGACATGCCGACAAGCACCTTCTACCATGTGTTCTGCGCGCTGGTGGAGTATCTCGATTTCCAGGAGCGTGAAGCCGGCGCATAAGCGTTGCGGGCGTCGCAGGAGGGCCCTCACCATGGCAGCCAAATTCGGAACAAGCGGGCTGCGTGGCCTTGTCGGGGAACTCGATGACGGCACGGCAGCGGCCTATACGACGGCCTTCCTGCGTCACCTCAGGGCGAGCGGATCGATCGCCGATGGCGATCCCGTCTTCGTCGGCCAGGACCTGCGCCCTTCGAGCGCGGAAATCGCGGCCCATTGCATGGCCGCAATCGAGGACGAAAAGCTCGAGCCGGTCGATTGCGGCACCCTGCCCACTCCTGCTCTTGCGGTTCATGCGATGGCCCGCAAGGCCGCATCGATCATGATCACCGGATCGCATATTCCGGCAGATCGAAACGGTGTGAAATTCTACCGTCCGGACGGTGAAATCGACAAGGGCGACGAAGCCGCGATGACAGCCTCGGTCGAAACGGTCGACAAGGCGGCCTTGCGATGGACGGCCCACCACAAGCCCGCCGAAGAGGAAGCCGGCGCCCGCGCCGGCTTCGTTGCGCGCTATCGCGGCTTTCTTGCCGAAGGCTGCCTCGCCGGCAGGCGCATCGGCATCTACGAGCACTCATCCGTCATTCGCTCGGTCCTGGCCGATATTCTTGCCCCGACCGGCGCCGAGATCGTTCCCGTCGGCCATTCCGAGACCTTCATTCCGGTCGACACCGAGGCGGTGTCCGACCAGACCCGCGCCCGCATCCGGGTCTGGGTCGAGCGCTACGGGCTTGATGCGCTCGTCTCCGCCGATGGTGACGGAGACCGGCCACTGGTTGCCGACGAAAAGGGTGCGGTAATCCGTGGCGATGTGCTCGGGCTCGTGGTGTCACGGCTTCTGGAGGCCGATGCGGTCATCACGCCGGTGACGTCGAATTCGGGCATCGAAACCCGCGTCGATGCCCGGACCCGCCGCACGAAGGTCGGCTCTCCCTACGTCATCGCGGAGATGGCTGCGGCTGCGGGCGATGGTGCGCGGCGCATTGTCGGTTTCGAGGCCAATGGCGGCGTGCTGACCGGCTCGCCCTTTACCTTCGGAAAGGCGGAATTGTCCGCGCTGCCGACCCGCGACAGCGTGTTGCCGATCCTTGCGATGCTCGCGGTATCGCTGGGAAGCCGGCTGGCCCTGTCGGCCCTGGTGGAGGGGCTTGCACTGCCGGTGGCCGCGAGCGGCCGGATCGAGAATTTTCCGACCGGGAAGGGCAAGGCGCTGGTAGCCAGCCTCTCGGGCGATGAAACGGCGCGCGCGGACTTCCTGGCTCCGATCGGCGAGGTCGCCAGTTTCGACATGACCGACGGATTGCGCATGACGCTAGCCGACGGCCGTATTCTCCACCTCCGCCCTTCGGGAAATGCACCCGAAATGCGCGTCTATGCGGAAGCGGCCACACAGGCTGATGCCGAGGCGCTGATCTCGGCCGCAAGCGAGCGGATCCTGACGGCCTGACCACCGGAAGACAGGGCCGAAAACCGGTTCACCATCGGCACGAAACAAAAAAGCCGGCCACCTCGCGGTGGCCGGCTCTCATTTCGCGTAGCGTCACGCCGCTATCAGAACTCTTCCCAACCCTCGGCAGCCGGAGCCTGCGCCAGAGCAGCGGCTCCGCCACCGCCGACCGCGCGGGATACCTTCGCCATCATGGCTCGTGCGGGCGAAGCGACCGGAGCGTGAGACTGCGCCCGGGCGACTGCCGGGCGTGCGGCCGCACCATTGTCGACCCGGAAGCGCGACACCATCGAATTGAGGCTGTCGGCGTCGCCGCCCAGCTTGTGGGTGGCTGCCGACATCTCCTCGACCATCGCGGCATTGCGCTGGGTCACCTGATCCATCTCGTTGATGGCGGTGGAGACTTCCTGCAGGCCGACCGACTGCTCACGGGCCGCGGTTGCGATCTCGTTGATGTGATCGTTGATCTTGAGCACATGGTTCTCGATCTCGGACAGCGAGGTGCCGGTTTCCTGCACGTGACGCACGCCGACCTGGACTTCTTCGCCCGACTTGAGGATGAGCGTCTTGATGTCCTTGGCGGCACTCGCCGCGCGCTGCGCCAGTTCGCGCACTTCCTGGGCGACGACCGCGAATCCGCGACCGGCTTCGCCGGCACGGGCGGCCTCGACGCCGGCATTGAGCGCCAGAAGGTTGGTCTGGAAGGCGATCTCGTCGATCACGTTGATGATCTGCGTGATCTCGTGCGAGGCCTGCTCGATCCGTTCCATCGAATCGATCGCGTTGCGGACGACTTCGCCCGACTGCTTGGCGCTGCGGGTGGCATCGCCGACCATGACGGTCGCGGACTGGGCGCGCTCGGTCGAGTTCTTCACCGCGGCGGTGATCTCGTCGAGAGCGGCCGAGGTTTCCTCGAGCGAGGCCGCCTGCTGTTCGGACCGCTTGGCGAGGTCGTCGGAGGCGACCTTCAGTTCGCTGGCGCTCGAATTGACCGAGTCCGACGATGCGCGAACATCGAGCATCGTGGCTTTCAGCGTCGACAGTGCCGAGTTGACGTCGCGCTGCAGGTCGCCGAGCACGCCGAGGAACTCGCCGTTCATGCTGTCGGTGAGATTGCCGCTGGCAAGCTGGCCGATCACCCGCTGGGTTTCGGTCACCGCGTCGCTGACGCCCGCCAGAAGCTCGTTGATCGAAGCCGCGAAACGGTTGAGGTCCTCGTTCTCGTAGTCCTTGGTGATACGGCTCGAGAAATCGCCCGCAGCGGCCGCCTTGACGACGCCTGCGATCGACGATTGCAGATCGGCGCTCTTGGCGCGCAGGGCTTCTTCCTGGGCGTGGACGCGACGGTTGTCGATGGCGTTCTCACGGAACACCTGGACGGCTGCTGCCATCTCGCCGATCTCGTCCGGGCGTCCCGCATAGGGGACTTCCGCGTCGAGATTGCCCCTGACGAGTTCGCTCATTGTGTTCGTGATGTTCTGGATCGGCTGGCTCAGATGACGACGGGCGATGAACGAGGCGACACCCAGACCCACGGCAAGGCCGATAATGCCGGTCAGACCGACCATCAGCAGCATGGAGGACTTGAACTGGCCCATATCGGCCTTGATCGTATCGAGGTTGCTGCGGTCCTGGCCGATGACTTCATCGATATAGGCCTGGAATGCCTTGCGGTTGGCGCGGTTGGCCTCGTTGTTGCCCTGCTGGTTGGCTGCCTCGGGCGAAACCTCGGTGCCCAGGCGCGCGGTTTCCGACCGGAACTCGCGGAAACCCATTGCGCCTTCGACGACGCCGGCAAAGGCTTCTGTCTGCGTTGCGGGGACGAGCGGCCCCCACTGGGCGAGCGTCTCGTCGATACCGTCGAGATTTATGAGAATGTTGTCGGCGAACTTCTTCGCCTTTTCGGTCGATTCGGCCATGTAGACGCCGCGTGCGTCCATCACGACCGCCGTAACCTGTCGGTTCAGGTGCTCGCCCAGAAAGGCGCGCTCGGAGGCGTTTTCGTACCGTTTCAATTGATCGCTGTAGCCGAATACGACGGCGACGGCGATGATGCCCATCAGGACGGCGACCAGCCCCATGACGCCGCCGACGAGCTGAATTTTCCCGCTGATTTTCATATGAATCTACTCCGGTCCCCGCCTACGAGGACGATATTCTCCACGACCGCGCCCCACAGACGCCTTTCGCGGCAATCGCAGCGACCGACCGAAATGACAGGTGCTTTCATGTCGCTGTGTTATTCCGAATATTCTGATCTCCTAAAGGATCGGTAAATAACAATGAATATATATAAAGCATCTTCCATCGGGCGGGAGGGAAATGGACGCCCCCGCTGCGCAGCCGGCGGCACGCTTGGCCGCGAGCCCATGGGCAGGCGAGGCCTCCCCCGCATGCGGTCGCATCGGCGGTTCGTTTCGGTTGCAGCTCATGATCTGCCGGACCGGGGCGGACCGCCGCCCTCGCTCGGAACCGCCGGCAAGGGGCCCGTTTCAACATCAGGTGCAAGATGTCGCCGAGCAACAAAAAACCCCGCTTTCGCGGGGTTTCTTGGATTTTCCGGGGCGAGCCGGAAGAAAGAATTGGTGCCCAGAAGAGGACTCGAACCTCCACACCGTTGCCAGTACCAGCACCTGAAGCTGGCGCGTCTACCAATTCCGCCATCTGGGCGACGGGGCCGGATTTAGGCGGTGCGGCCCGTCATGTCAACTTCATAATCGGGATGAAGCCGAAATAGTTTCGCCGATCCTTGCATGAGGTCCCGAGAGGCGCTCCGGCCGGTCTTCGGCCGGGTGGAAAACATCCTATTCGCCGATCTTCAGCGCCTCGATGAAGGCTTCCTGCGGGATCTCCACCTTGCCGAACTGGCGCATGCGCTTCTTGCCCGCCTTCTGCTTGTCGAGAAGCTTGCGCTTGCGGCTGGCGTCGCCGCCATAGCACTTGGCGGTCACGTCCTTGCGCAGCGCGGCAATGGTCTCGCGGGCGATCACACGGCCGCCGATCGCCGCCTGGACGGGGATCTTGAACATGTGGCGGGGGATGAGTTCCTTGAGCTTTTCGCACATCGCGCGACCGCGTTTTTCGGCCGCCGACCGGTGAACCAGCATCGACAGCGCGTCGACCGGTTCCTCGTTGACGAGGATAGACATCTTCACCAGATCGCCCTCGCGATTGCCGATGATGTGATAGTCGAAGCTGGCATAGCCCTTCGAGATCGACTTCAGGCGGTCGTAGAAGTCGAACACCACCTCGTTGAGCGGCAGTTCGTAGGTCACCATAGCGCGCGAGCCGACATAGGAGAGGTCGATCTGCAGCCCGCGCCGTTCCTGGCACAGCTTGAGGATGGCGCCCAGATAATCGTCCGGCGTCATGATCGTGGCCTTGATCCAGGGCTCCTCGATCGCCGCGATCTTGACCACGTCCGGCATGTCGGCCGGATTGTGCAGGTCCAGCTGGTCGCCATTGGTCATCGTCATGTGATAGACCACCGACGGCGCGGTGGCGATGAGATCGAGGTTGAATTCGCGCTCGAGCCTTTCCTGGATGATTTCCAGGTGCAGAAGGCCGAGGAAGCCGCAGCGGAAGCCGAAGCCGAGCGCTGCCGACGTCTCCATCTCGAAAGAGAAGCTCGCATCGTTGAGCCGCAATTTGCCGACGGCCGAGCGCAGGTCTTCGAAGTCCGCCGCGTCGATCGGGAAGATGCCGCAGAACACCACCGGCTGCGCCGGTTTGAAGCCCGGCAGCGCTTCCGCCGTCGGCTTCTTGTCATCGGTGATCGTGTCGCCGACGCGGGTATCGGCCACTTCCTTGATGGAGGCGGTGATGAAGCCGATTTCGCCGGGTCCGAGATCGGGGACCATCACCATTTTGGGTGTGATCACGCCGACGCGATCGACGGGATAGCGTGCGTCGGTGCCCATCATGCGGATCTGCTGGCCCTTGCGCAGCTTGCCGTCGATGATGCGCACCAGCACGATCACGCCAAGATAGGCGTCATACCAGCTGTCGACGAGGAGCGCCTTCAAGGGCGCATTCGGATCGCCGGTCTTCGGCGCAGGCAGCCGCTTGACGATGGCCTCGAGAACATCGGGCACGCCGACGCCGGTCTTAGCCGAGATCGGGATCGCGTCGGACGCGTCGAGACCGATCACTTCCTCGATCTGTTCCTTCACCCGCTCGCTGTCGGCGGCAGGAAGGTCGACCTTGTTGAGAACCGTGACGATCTCGTGATTGTTGTCGATGGCCTGGTAGACATTGGCGAGCGTCTGGGCTTCCACCCCTTGCGAGGCGTCGACGACCAGCAGCGAGCCCTCGCAGGCCGACAGCGACCGCGAGACTTCGTAGGCGAAGTCGACATGTCCGGGCGTGTCGATCAGGTTCAGCACGTAATGCTGGCCGTCCTCGGCATCATACTCCAGGCGCACGGTCTGGGCCTTGATGGTGATGCCGCGTTCGCGCTCGATATCCATCGAGTCGAGGATCTGTTCCTTCATCTCGCGCTGCTCGATCGATCCGGTACTCTGGATCAGGCGGTCAGCGAGCGTCGACTTTCCATGGTCGATATGGGCGACGATCGAGAAGTTGCGAATGTGGGAAAGCGGGGTGTCGGTCATGAGGCGGGATTTATCAGTCCGGCGGAAAAAGGCAATCTTTGAATTGTCGCCCAGGCTGCCTCAGCTACTGAAATATCGGGACTTCGCGGACCTCAGGGGCGGGAGCTGCCGATCTGGCTGCGATCGCCCGCGCCATTCCAGTTCTGTTCGCAGATCCTGACCCTGGGCCTGAAGGGCGGCCGGACACCCCGGAGGCATGAGATCACCACGGCGAAATAGAGCGCGTAAAGCGCGACATGGCGGTCGACCAGCAGCAGGTAGTGAAGCGCGCCGAATGCGACGGTGAGCGTGCCCATCAGGATGGCGTTCTCGCGGATATCCGGCGGTCCGTCGCGCCAGATGCGCCAGAAGCAGAAACCGAAGAAGGCGGCATGAAGGCATATGCCCAGTATGCCGCGCTGCATCCATTCGTCGAGAAGCGCATTGTGCGAAAAGGTGAGCGGCTCGAGCATGGTGCGGTGTTGCTCGGGAAGGTGCGCATCGAGTTCGGTGATCGTGCGCTGCCCGCCAATGCCGATGACGGGGTGCGCGGCGATGACCTGCGCCGCCGCTCCCCACAGGATCGCGCGGATGGGCGCCCCGCCCTTGGTCGGGTCGGGCTCATGAGCCAGCGCGGAGACCTCCCTTATCGTGTCGTCGAACCGGCTTTCGAGGCTGGGGGCCAGCAGCCAGCCCGCCGCCGCAACGGCCAGAACGCAGCCCAGTCCCGCTGCCGTCACGACCTTGCGGGACGGCAGCGCGGTGCGCGCGCGGCGCGACAGATGAACGATGTCCATGAGGCCGGCAATCAGGAAGACCGGCAATGTTGCCCGCGTTCCGGTGGCGAGCACCGGGACGAGAGCGAGATAGAAGCAGATTCTCCGGTTGGCGAGCCCGCCGGTCAGGCCCGTGACCTTCATGCGGCTCCAGATGGCGCAGAAGGTGATGGCGAAAGCCGCATTGGTCTGGGTAACGCCGAAGCCGTAGCGGAAAGGCCCGGCTCCCCCCTCGAGCGCGTTCACGATCAACGCGCCGACCGCCCAGACGGCCACCATGAGCAGGCCTGCCCGCATTCCGATCACGACCTGCCGGACCGGATCGCGAACCAGCGTCATGCCCGCCGCCATGGGCAGGAAGGCGGCGAAATAGAGCGGGTAGCTTGCATAGCGGCCATCTTCGGGCAGGCTGCCATTGAGAAGGTGGATCGCGACAGCGCCGGCCGCGAGGCCGATGGCCGCAACCGCATGACCGGGATCAACCGCACGGAGCGTCCGGGGACGAAAGATGGCGTAATAGATGCCGGTGCCGACGAACCACGCGAACAGCACGATCGAAACCTTCTCGACGACCAGGATCGATGCCGCCGCGATCGTCAGCAGCCATGGATCGACCCGCCGGCGCAGGAGAAGGAAATGGAGCAGGGTGCCGGACCGGAAATCCATTCTCACCTCTTCGTCGGCTTCCCGCTGCCGCTCGGGTTCTTGCCGAGCTTCAATGCAAGCAGCCTTGCCCCGCGCGTGAGAAAGCGAAGTGTTTCGATCTTCGCCCGGAACGGGAAGACGGTCAGGTAGCGGCTGGAGGGAAGCTTGCTTTGCCGGACGGTATTCTGGATCTGGGTCGGAAAATGACTGCGTTGATCGACAGGCGGCGGTTCGACGAAGACCGACCTCAAGCCGTGAAGATATTCGAGATCGAAGGCGATGTCCCAGGCAACCTGGATGGGCAGAAGCTTCTCGATGAAGCGCTCGGCACAGCGGCGGTTGACCATGTAGGCGGCAGCCCCCTTCTCCCGGGTGAGTGCGATGGCGAGGTCGTATTTGCCTGTGAGATGCGAATAGGGAAGCCGGATACCGTCATTGACCGTGGAAAGTCTGAGAATGTCCCATTCGCCCGAGCGGGCGATGGCCGCCTTCATGACGTCCGCAAGGTCATCGGGCAGCTTCGCATCATCCTCGAGTATGAGCGCATGGCCGGCGCCGGTCTTCAGAAAGGCCCTCAGCGCCTCGATATGGCTGAGATAGCAGGCGATCTCGCTGCCATTGAACCGGCGGCCGTGCAGGCGGGCGTAGGCGCCGGCGTCGAAATCCGGGCATGATGCGTCGATGTCCTGCCGGTCGACTGCGGTGATGCGGTTGTGATCGATCCCGAGCCGTTCGAACTGCTCTTCCATGAACACCCTGCGCTCGACGGCGCGATCGAGATTGATGAGATAGACGCCTGGATCGCCCACCGTCACCTCGTTCGCGCTGGTACTCGCATGTTTGGACATTCGGACTCGCATGGGATGTGGGCGCAGTGTCGTCTGCGGGATGGTGCAGGTTGTGGTTTATACAATTCAAGGCAGCATGGTCTAGCGTTCGGGCACCTTCCATTCCGGCTCCGGAGCCTTTCGCCGTCTGAGCCTCAGCATGAGCCCGACAGCCACGCCTGCGCCGATTGCGATCGTCAGGTCGGCGAGAACCGTCAGCAGCAACGTCATCACGAGCAGGAAGATATCCGCGCGATCACCCCTGAACCGCTCCCTCAGGTGCTGGGGTTCGGCCATGTTCCAGGCGGTGAGAACGAGAACGGCGGAGAGAGCGGGAAGTGCCAGCATGCCCGCCAGAGGAGCGGCCAGCATCATGAACCCGAGAAGAAACAGGGAATGCGCAATGCCGGAGACAGGCGTTTTAGCCCCGGCGCGGATATTCGTCGCGGTCCGCGCGATCGCGCCCGTGGCGGGAAGTCCGCCGAAGACGGCGGAGATGCAGTTTGCCAGTCCCTGGGCGGTAAGTTCGGTATTGGAGCGATGCGCCGTCCCCGCCATCCGGTCGGCCACGAGCGCGGAAAGCAGGGATTCGATGCCCGCCAGAAAAGCGATGATGATGGCCGAGGGAAGCAGCGTATGGAGCGTGTCGAGATCGACCGCCGGCAGGGAAGGGGTGGGCAGTGCCGAGGCTATGCCGCCGAAGCGGCTGGCGATGGTATCCACATCCAGCCCGAGAAGTGGCACCGCTGCGGAAGTGAGCGCCACGGCGACCAGCAGTCCGGGCAGTTTCGGCGCGGCCTTCCTGAACACGACGATCAGCAACAGCGTCAGGAGGGCGATCACGGTGCTTGCTGCAGACCAGGTGCCGTGCGCCTGCCACAGGGCCGCAAGTTTGGGAATGAAATCAGCGGGCAGTTTGCCGGCGTCGATGCCGAAGAAATCGGAGATCTGGCTCGTGGCGATGATGACCGCGATCCCGATGGTGAAGCCGTTGATCACCGGCTCGGGCACATGCCGGATCAAGCGTCCGGCCTTCAGAAAGCCGGCGACGATCAGGATGACGCCGGCCATGAGCGTGGCCACCAGCAATCCGTCATAGCCGTGGCGGGCGATCACGTCGTAGACGACGACAATGAAGGCGCCGGTGGGGCCGCCGATCTGGATGCGCGAGCCGCCGAATGCGGAGATCGCCAGTCCGGCCACGATGGCCGTCACCAGCCCGGCGCCCGGCTCCGCGCCGGAGGCGATCGCGATTGCCATGGCCAGCGGCAGCGCCACCATGGCGACCGTCAGCCCGGCCATGAGGTCTGAGCCGAAAGTCGGAAGATTGTAGTCGGAAAGCGTGGTCAGGATCTTTGGGTGAAAGACCCGGTCGCGGACATTCCCGTCCGCGGCTGCCTGGCTTTCCGCCGCCTCATTGCCGGTGTTCTCACTCATGGCGATCCGCATCTCCTCGCCATCTGTGATGCGCCGCCCCTGCGGGGCTTGTCAATCTCCCGCCTTGCCGGTCTCGATCGTCCTGTTTTGCGGCACGCCCGCCGGACCCCACTCGATTTCCTTGTAGTCGAAGCCGAACTCGATGGTCGGCTTGACGATGCGGAAATAGGGCGAAAGGTCGAAATCGCGCGGCGTGAACAGCGAATAGTGGCGGATGTGCAGGATCTCGCGTCGCGAGTGATCGGAAGTCGCCGCGGCCCGGCCGGGCGCTCGCGTGATTTCCGGCAGGATGGGGTAGTTCACGCTCTGGAAGGCCTGCGCGATCAGCGACGAGCAGATCGCCCGCGTGGGATCGCCCGAGCCGAGGGCCAGCATCCGCCTGCGCCATGCGACGGGGACGGGTGGCGCCGACCAGGTGTAGCGGATCAGGTCGAGAATGTTCTTCAGATCGTATTTGAGGCCCAGCTTGCCGATCATGAACCGGACCACCTGGTCGCGGTCCTCCTGCGTCAGGCCGACGGGTCGGCAGATCCGGGTATTGTAGGTCTCGTATTTGGAAAGCGGAACGGCGATGCAGCCCTGCCCGAGATTGACCTCGACAAGGCTCGGCCGGTCATTGCGATCGTCGCCTTCTTCATCCAGCGCGTCGCCGACATAGAGGGCGGAATGCGAGAATGTCGACTGGGTAAGGTATTTGATGGTCTTGGAGATGCGGCGGTTGCCTTCGACAAGCAGCACGTCGCCGGGCCGGAGCGTGCGGCGCAGCGTATCGGGATCGGAGGGCGTGTAGGGCTCGTAGCCGGAGGTCGGTTCGTCGAGCCAGTTGGCCAGCTTGTGACCGATCCAGTCGAGGACCGTCCCGCCACCTGTTTTCATCTCGTCGGTCATGCTGTGTCATCGCAGTCAAGCCTGTCTGTTTCAAGACGCCATCCCTGCGAATGCGCCGCCATCCATATTGACGTCCGGCGCGAACGATCCTACTTTAGAATTATTCTAAAAAGGTGCTCCAAATGTTCGCTCCCCTTTTCAGTTTCGGCAAACGATCCTTCGAAACGCTGTCTGAGCAGGAAGTGCTGGCTCTGGCCATCTCGTCCGAGGAGGACGATGCCCGGATTTATCTCGCCTATGCCGGCATGCTGCGTGACGATTTTCCGCATTCCGCCAGGATCTTCGACGACATGGCCGAGGAGGAAAACACCCATCGGGCGCGGCTGATCGAACTGCATCAGAAGAAGTTCGGCGACCGCATTCCGCTGATACGCCGCGAGCATGTGCGCGGATATTACGATCGCAAGCCCGACTGGCTGGCGCGCAACCTGCCGCTCGACCGTATCCGTGCGGAAGCCGAGAACATGGAAAGCCAGGCGCACCGCTTCTATCTGGCGGCTGCCGCACGGTCGTCCGATGCCGAGACCCGCAAGCTGCTCGGCGATCTCGCGGTGCAGGAAAAGGCGCATGAATCGCTCGCCCGACGGCTCGCCGAAACCCACGCGCCGGAGGATGTCGCGCGAGAGGAAGAATCGACCGAGCGCAAACGCTTCATCCTCACCTATGTCCAGCCCGGGCTCGCCGGCCTGATGGACGGCTCGGTTTCGACGCTCGCGCCGATCTTTGCGACCGCATTTGCCACGCAGGACACGGCGACGACCTTCATCGTCGGTCTTTCGGCATCGGTGGGCGCGGGTATATCCATGGGGTTCACCGAAGCCGCCCATGATGACGGCGTGCTTTCCGGAAGAGGCTCTCCCGTCAAGCGCGGGCTCGCCTCGGGTATCATGACCACCATTGGCGGCCTGGGTCATGCCTTGCCCTATCTGATACCCCATTTCGGCACGGCAACGACTGTCGCCATTGCCGTCGTCTTCGTGGAATTGTGGGCCATCGCCTGGATCCAGAATCACTGGATGGAAACGCCCTGGAGCCGGGCCATCATTCAGGTGGTGCTGGGCGGCGCGCTGGTTTTCGCCGCGGGCATGCTGATCGGCAGCGTCTGAGGTCGCGGAATTTCCGGACCTAAGGCGTGCAGCCTGACGGCTCTTACTCGACCGAGCCCACCAGCAGGTCCGTGCCGTTCTCGATGGTGACCCAGCGGCCGGAATTTTCCGACGACTGACGCTTGAGATAGCGGTAGGGCGTATCGGTCCAGGCGAGAACCTGCTCCTGCAGATTGTCGAGGACATAGTCACCTTCGGCGGTCCGGAGCGTCAGCACGGCATGGCCTTCGCCATCCGGCTTGCGAACGACGGTGATCAGCAGATCGCCGGCCGAGAAACCGCGCTCGATGAGCATGTGACGCTTGAGGAGCGCATAGTCCTCGCAGTCTCCGGCAATATCGGGGTAGGCCCAGACTTCTTCCTGGCCGTAGATCTCCATGTCGGTCATTGGCATGATGGAGAAGTTGACGGCCTCGTTGACCTCGTGGACGACCTTCCAGCCGTAATCGGTCACCCGCGGCGGAGCCGCCGGGCTGGAAACCGGGCCGCATTCCGAGCGGTAGGACCTGCAGAATTCATAGTGACCGATCGGCTGGGAGGTGATGCGGCCGGTCTTCATGGAAATCGTTTTCGCGGGGATCTCGGGCGCGGCGGAATCCGAAAGGGCAGGCGCAGAGGCTGCCTGGTTGGCTGCAGCGCCGGCCAGTACGCCGATGGCAAGAACCATCGTCCGGTGAAGGCTCATCATGCTTTGGTTCCCCGTCCTACCCATGCCCGATAGTTAACAAAGGGTAAATACGGGGAAGCGGAACTGTCAATTCCGCCTTCCGCTTAGAATGGGAATATGGTTACCGCCGAGGGGCGAGTGCGGAGATTAAGTCACACATCGGGGTGTTTCCGGGGCGGAAACGCCGCGTCGAAACCCCGGGATCAAGCCGCGTCGGCGATCCTGTCGACAGCGGCGAGAATGCGCTGAATGTCCTCGGTACGCGAGAGGCGGTGGTCGCCATCGCGAATGAGCTGCACGTCGACATTGGTCGAGGGCAGGTGCTCGACGAGCCTGAGTGCGTGCTGCCACGGCACATCCGGATCTTCCATCCCCTGTATGATCGTCACCGGCGCGTCGACCTCGATGATGCCGTCGAGAACCCGGTTGGCGCGTCCGTCGTCGAAAAGCGCCTTGGTGAACACGTTGGGATCGGGGCCGTAGGGCGTGGGCTCCTCGAAATAGCCCCGGGTTTCAAGCGACCGGCGCTCTTCCGCGGACAGCTCCGGTTCCATCAGTTCGTGGGTGAAGTCCGGAGCCGGAGCGATCAGCACCATGCCGGCGATGCGGTCGGCCTGTCCGCGCTTCTTTAGCTCCTGCGCCATGCGAAGCGCGATCCATCCGCCCATCGATGAGCCGACGAGGATCTGCGGGGTCTCGGCAAAGCGGTCGAACACCGCGAGACTTTCCTCGAGCCAGCGCGAGATGGTTCCGTCGGTGAAGGCGCCGCCCGATGCGCCGTGGCCCGAATAGTCGAAGCGGATACTGGAGGCGGCCCTCGAGCCTTGATGGACGCAGATCGCCTCGGCCTTGCTGCCAGTCATGTCGGAGCGATAACCGCCGAGCCAGACCGTTCCCGGACGTCCGACCGACGTCGCCGGACGGATCAGCGCGGCGATCTCGCGCGCCTGTCCGTTTTCGCCGACCGTGATGCGTTTCTCTTGGACATCGCTCATTGTCATTACGCTTTTTGCTCCCTATCTCTCGTCCCGGCGGTGCCGTGTCGGTGCGGCTCTCGGATGTCCGTCCCCGGCGTTCTCACGGCGCAGACGCGACTTTTGACAGTCTCTTTGCGTGGCAGGTGATTTTTCCACGCAACCATGCTATTGACACCGGCGTTGTCTTGTAGACATGGCAGACGGAAGCCCGCAAAGGGGCCGACCGCTGTCAAACACGCGTCCGATCAATAGTCCAGGAGACCAGAGCCATTCGCAGACCTTTCAGAGCGCCCCCTACCACGAATGACGGGCCGCGCGCCAACAGAGATATTCGTGCCCCCAAGGTTCAGCTTATCGACGCAGAAGGCCAGAACCGCGGCATAATCCCGACCACCGAGGCACTTGACCTCGCGGAGGAAGCGGGACTCGATCTCGTCGAGATCAATTCCAATGGCGAGGTGCCGGTTTGCAAGCTCGTCGATCTGGGCAAGCTGAAATATCAGTCCCAGAAGAAGGCCTCCGAGGCCCGCAAGAAGCAGAAGACCGTCGAGGTCAAGGAAATCAAGATGCGTCCGAACATCGACACCCATGACTATGAGGTGAAGATGAAGGCGATGCGACGGTTCTTCGACGACGGTGACAAGGTGAAGGTCACCCTTCGCTTCCGCGGCCGCGAAATGGCCCACCAGGAACTCGGCATGCAGCTCTTGCAGAGGGTGAAGGTTGAAACCGAGGAAATCGCCAAGGTGGAAGCCGAGCCGAAGCTCGAAGGCCGCCAGATGATGATGGTCCTGGCGCCGCGCTGAGGCTCTGACCGCGACAAGGATGCGGGGCCCGGTTCAGATCCACTCGCCCCCTACCGATGAAAGACCGCATTCATTGCGGTCTTTTTCTTTTTGTGCGCAGCGGATGATAACGGTTTCTCCGCTTGCCCTTTCGCCCTTGCATCCTGGGCGCCTTCACTCTATAAGGCCGCGTCCGAACCGTCCGGCAGGGCATGCCGAGGCGGTTCTACACGCTTGACGGTCTCTTCAACCGTCTCAATCGAACAACAAGGGCTGTCGCTTACCCGCGAGGGAGAAGCGATCAATGCCTGCAAGGAGTAGCGAAATGCCCAAGATGAAGACGAAATCGTCTGCCAAGAAGCGGTTCAAGATCACCGCGACCGGCAAGGTCAAGTCGGCTCAGGCCGGCAAGCGCCACGGCATGATCAAGCGGTCCAACAAGTTCATCCGCGACGCCCGCGGCACCATGGTTCTTTCGGAGCCGGATGCCAGGATCGTCAAGAAGTTCCTGCCCAACGGGCTTTGAGAACCGGACCCAATCTAAGGAGATCATGACATGGCACGCGTAAAACGGGGCGTTACCGCCCACGCCAAGCACAAGAAGGTCCTCAAGAAAGCCAAGGGCTTCTACGGACGTCGCAAGAACACCATCCGCACGGCCAAGGCCGCTGTCGACCGCTCGATGCAGTACGCCTATCGCGACCGCAAGGCGCGCAAGCGGAATTTCCGGGCGCTCTGGATCCAGCGTATCAACGCTGCCGTCCGCGAGCATGGCCTGACCTACGGCCGCTTCATCGATGGCCTCGGCAAGGCCGGTATCGAGATCGACCGCAAGGTTCTCTCGGACATGGCTATCCATGAGCCGGCAGCATTCGCCGCTCTGGTCGCGGCTTCCAAGAAGGCTCTCGAGTACCTCAAGGAAACCGGTACGCCGAACGAGTTTGAAGGCGCGGTTCAATAAGCCGGCGCTTTCCCTGAGGCATAAAATCTGACCATTTGGGATCCCGCGGCGGCCTGGGCTGACGCGGGATCTTTTCGTTTTGGACACCTTCGTAACGGACACGATGGACGACACGGCAAACATACCGGAGAACGACCTGGCGTCGGATGCGCTGGCTCTGCTGATGCAGGTGCTGACGGCCGACGACGGCAAGCGCGTCGTCCGGGTCGTGTTGCCGGGAGCGACCGGTTCCGCCGCCCCGAACGACGCAAGCGAGGGGGTTTTCTGGGTCAAGCGGTTCGGCATCGAACGGGTTCGCCTTGTCCAGCGCGCGCACGCAGCCCTCAGCCCGCTGATCCCCGTTGCCGCGTTGCGCTCGGCCGCGCTTGCCGATCCCGCAGCTCAGCTCGAGCGCGAGCAGCGCAAGCTTGAAGCCTTTGCGTCAGCGGGCATTCCCGTTCCGCGCATCGTTCTGAAAGGTGACCGGGCGCTGGTCTTTTCCGACACCGGCGCGGATGTACAGAAGCGCCTTCGGGCGCTGGTGGAAGCCGGCGAAACGGAACTTGCCGAGGAACTGATCCTGCGTATCGCGTCCTCTCTCGGCGCGGTCCATGCCGCCGGTCTGTGTCACGGACGGCCGCATCCGCGCGACATGTTCGTCGCCGGGAACGGCCGGATCGGCTTTTACGATTTCGAGGAAGAGCCGGAAGCACGCATGCCGCTTGCCGATGCTCAGGCCCGCGACGTCTGGCTTCTCTTCATGCAGATCTGTGCCGACCCGCCGAAGCCGGAGACGCCCGAAAGAGCGCTCGCCGCTTACCGCGCCGCTGCACCCTTGGGCGTGTTGCCGCGGGTCGGGCCGATCATCGCGCCGGTCAAGCCGTTTTTACCGCTGGTGGGGCTTTTCAAGCATCGCGGGCTCGGTAAGGACGGCAAGCGGTTTCTCAACGCAACACGATTTCTCTCCGATGCCTTGCAACATGGCGCCGGCAAGGGCAGTGAAGAGGCGCCCGCTCGACCGGAGCTGCGAGGCGCATCGACAATGAACAAAGCCGGAAAGGGCTGATGAGACGATGAGCGATCTGGAACAACTCGAAAAGGCCATCATGGCCGATATCGAAAATGCGAGCGATGAAGCGGCGATCGAGGCTGTCCGCGTCGGCGCGCTCGGCAAGAAGGGTTCGGTCTCGGAATTGCTCAAGGGCCTCGGCGGCATGAGCGCCGAGGAGCGTCAGACGGCCGGTCCCGCGATCAACGGCCTGAAGGGGCGTGTGACGGATGCGATCTCGGCACGCAAGGTCGAGCTGAAGGACGCCGCCATCACCGCGCGCCTGGCGCGCGAGACCGTCGATATCTCGCTTCCCGTCCGCACCTCGCCGTCGGAACGTGGCCGCATTCATCCGATCAGCCAGGTCATCGACGAGATCACCGCCATCTTCGCCGACATGGGTTTCGCGGTTGCGGAAGGCCCGGATATCGAGACCGATTATTACAATTTCACCGCCCTCAACTTCCCCGAAGGCCATCCGGCGCGCGAGATGCACGACACCTTCTTCTTCCCGCCGGATGCCGACGGAAAGAGGAAACTGCTGCGCACGCACACCTCGCCGGTTCAGGTCCACACGATGGAGAGCCAGAAGCCGCCGATCCGCATCGTGATCCCGGGCAAGACCTATCGCCAGGATTCCGATGCGACCCATTCGCCGATGTTCCATCAGCTCGAAGGGCTCGTGATCGACGAGACCGCCAATGTCGGCAACATGATGTGGACGCTGCAGGAGTTCTGCAAGACCTTCTTCGAGGTGCCGTCGCTCAACATGCGCTTCCGTCCGTCCTTCTTCCCCTTCACCGAACCGAGCCTCGAGGTCGATATCCAGTGCGACCGCTCGAAGCCCGGCGAAGTGCGCTTCGGCGAGGGCAATGACTGGATGGAAATTCTTGGCTGCGGCATGGTTCACCCCAATGTGCTCAAGGCCGGCGGGCTCGATCCCGACGTCTATCAGGGCTTTGCCTGGGGCATGGGGATCGACCGCATCGCCATGCTGAAATACGGCATGCCGGACCTGCGCGACTTCTTCGACGCCGACGTGCGCTGGATCGACCATTACGGCTTCCGCCCGCTCGACATCCCCACCCTGTTTGCGGGGCTGAGCGCGTGAGCCGACACACAACGACATCCCGCCCTGTGGCTATGAACGGGAACAATTGAAATGAAATTCACGCTTTCCTGGCTCAAGGATCACCTTGAAACCGACGCCTCGCTCGATGAGATCGTCGAGACACTGACCATGATCGGCCTCGAGGTCGAAGAGGTCGACGACAAGGCGGCCTTCAAGGCCTTCACGATCGCCAAGATCGTTTCCGCCGAACCGCATCCCGATGCCGACAAGCTCAAGGTGCTCAAGGTCGATACCGGTTCGGGCGATCCGGTGCAGGTCGTCTGCGGCGCGCCCAATGCGCGCGCGGGTCTCATCGGCGCCTTCGCGGCTCCCGGCACCTATGTGCCCGGGATCGACGTCACGCTGGGAGCGGCCGCCATTCGCGGTGTCGAGAGCTTCGGCATGATGTGCTCCGAGCGTGAGCTGGAGATTTCCGACAATCACGAGGGCATCATCGACCTGCCTGAAGATGCGCCCGTCGGCACGCCCTACGCGGCCTATGCCGGTCTCGATGATCCGGTCATCGACATCAACCTCACGCCCAACCGCCCCGATTGCACCAGCATCTACGGGATCGCCCGCGATCTGGCCGCTGCCGGTCTCGGCACGCTCAAGGACGGTTCGGTGGAACCGGTCACGGGCGAGGGCGCCTGCCCGGTCGACGTCACCATCGAGGCAACAGATCTCTGCCCCGGTTTCGCGCTGCGCCTGGTGCGCGGCGTGAAGAACGGCCCGTCGCCGCTCTGGATGCAGAAGCGGCTGATCGCCATCGGCCTGCGCCCCATCAATGCGCTTGTCGACATCACCAATTACGTCACCTTCGACCGCGGCCGTCCGCTGCACGTCTTCGATACCGCCAAGGTCAAAGGCAACCTTGTCGTTCGCCGGGCAAAAGACGGTGAGACGGTGCTGGCGCTCGACACCCGCGAATACACGCTCGGCGCCGACATGTGCGTGATCGCCGATGACAACGGCGTGGAATCCATTGCCGGCATCATGGGCGGGGAACACTCCGGCTGCGACGAGACCACCACCGACGTGCTTATCGAATCCGCCCTCTGGGATCCGATGAATGTCGCCCGTACCGGTCGCGATCTCGGTATCGTCACCGATGCGCGCTACCGTTTCGAGCGTGGCGTCGATCCGGAATTCATGGCCGACGGCATTCAGCTCGCCACCCGCCTGGTGACGGATCTTTGCGGCGGCACCCCGTCGGAAACCCTGATCAAGTATGGCGAGCCCACCTCGAAGGAGGGCGAACTCGTCGGCGAGAGCGGACATCACTATCACGAGGTGGACTTCCCGCTGACTGAAACCAAACGCCTCACCGGCCTCGATGTCGATCGCGAGGAGAGCATCGCCATCCTCGAAAAGCTCGGCTTCAAGGCCAAGGGCGCGATTGATGGCGACACCATCCGGTTCGTCGTTCCCTCCTGGCGTCCCGATGTCGACGGCAAGGCCGATCTGGTGGAAGAGGTCATGCGCATCCACGGCGTCAACGAAATCGAGATGAGACCGCTCGGCAGCCATGCGGCGGTCAATGGCAGGATCCTGACGACCTTGCAGATCCGCACCCGGCTGGCCCGCCGCACGCTTGCCGCCCGTGGCATGCACGAAGCCGTCACCTGGTCCTTCATCCCGGAAGACCATGCCAGGGCCTTCGGCGGCGGCAAGCCCGAGCTGAAGCTGTCGAACCCGATCTCGGCGGACATGTCGGACATGCGCCCCTCGCTGCTGCCGGGGCTTGTGGCAGCCGCAGGTCGCAATGCCGACCGGGGCTTCGGCGATACGGCGGTCTTCGAGGTCGCAGCCACCTATGAAAGCGATCTTCCCGAAGGGCAGCGGCGTGTCGCCGGCGGTATCCGCCGCGGTACCGCCACGCTCGAAGGGGCTGGCCGGCACTGGGACGGCGCGGCGCAAGCCGTCGGCGTCTTCGATGCCAAGGCCGATGCCTTCGCGGTGCTCGAGGCCTGCGGCGCGCCGGTCGACCGCCTGATGATCGAGCGCGGCGCGCCCGACTGGTTCCATCCGGGCCGTTCGGGGGTCATCAAGCTCGGTCCCAAGGTGGTGCTCGGCTATTTCGGCGAGTTTCACCCGCGCGCCCTCGAGGCGCTCGACGTCACGGGACCGCTTTGCGGCTTCGAGGTCCATATCGACGCGATCCCCGAGCCGCGGGCCAAGGCGACCCGCACCAAGCCGGTTCTGGCTCTTTCGCCGTTCCAGGCCGTGCGCCGCGACTTTGCCTTCGTGGTGAATGGCGACGTGGCTGCCGGCGACATCGTCCGGGCCGCGACCGGTGCGGACAAGGCACTGATAACCGGCGTCAAGGTCTTCGATATCTTCGAGGGAGCCTCGCTGGGCGAAGGCAGGAAGTCGGTGGCGATCGAGGTCACGCTTCAGCCGCGCGACAAGACGCTGACCGAGGAAGAGCTCGAAAAGGTCTCGGCCAAGGTCGTCGCCAATGTCGAGAAGTCGACCGGCGGGACGCTCAGGGGCTAGGTCCTTCGCTCTCAGCGGTTTCGATCTGAACGGTCCAGATTTGAAGTGCGGGGCATTTGAGTTTGCCCCGCACTTTCTCGTTTTGCGTCAGTGGGCCAGCATCTCGTTCACGATGCCCGCGGCGTCCAGCGACGCCGGATAATAGGTCGGCCAGTTCGTCACTTCTTCGAGAAGGGCAGCGCGGTCGTTGCCCATATAGACGTGATAGTGATCCGCCTTTTCGGGTGCGATCCTGTGGTCGCTGAACTGGATGTAGTCCGGCGCGCTCTCATCCCCCTCGACCTTCCTGAAGATGAAACGAACGCCCCGGTTGCCCTTCTTGTAGGTCAGGATCTCGTGACCGTCGCTTTCATAGCGCCCGCTGACCGAGCCCTCGGCGCGCTCGAAAGTGACTTCGTTTCCATCGATTTCGATGCCTTCGACATCGGTTTTGTAGCCGGCTTCGTAATAGGCCTTGTAATCCTCGGCGCTCTTGTCGCCATGTGCTGCCTTGTGCGCGAAGACCGGGTCCAGCGTCCCGTCGCGAAGATAGGGATAGACCGACTGCCAGTCGCCTTCCCAGTCGGAGAGATCGCGTGCGGCAATCTGGCTGTCATCGAAGTAGCCGGCATGAATATCCTTGTTGTCGTCGCCATGGGAATGCGCGTGGGAATGACCGGTCTTGTCGGCGGCTCCCGCGGCGGCGGATGCGGCAGTGAGGGCCAGGCCGAGAGCACAGGCGCGGAAAATGGTCTTGGGAAGGGAAATCGTCATTCAGTAGCCTCCTGGACATGCAGATGATCCGCGCTGGCACGAATCGTAACGTTATTACGTAACGTTTCTGGATTAGACGAAGCTGAACGGCATGACAAGCGCCTCTTCACTTTTTGACGGGGCGACCGATATCGTGTCTCTCCAGTCGCGCGATCGGCCCGCGAGGCTAGCCGAAACATGCAGGATGGTTGTAAAACCTCGCAGACATTTCCCTGGAAGGCCTTTCATGAACCTCATCCTGAATTCGGACAGCTACAAATACTCCCACTTCCTGCAGTACCCGCCGGAGACGGCGACGATCTCGGCCTATGCCGAGGCGCGGCGGGGAGGGCCCTACGAGAATGTGCTGTTCTTCGGCCTGCAGATGTTCCTCAAGGAGTATCTTTCCGGCCGGGTGACGATGCAGGATGTCGAGGAGGCCAACGAGCTGATCACCGCCCACGGCCTGCCCTTCAACCGGAAAGGCTGGGAGACGCTGGTCGAGCGCCATGGCGGCAAGCTGCCGCTGCTGATCGAGGCACTGCCCGAAGGGCAGGTCGTGCCGGTCGGCACGCCGCTTATCCAGGTGCGCAATACCGATCCCGATTTCTTCTGGCTGCCGACTTTTCTGGAAACCGCGCTGCTGCGCGCGATCTGGTATCCGTCCACCGTCGCGACGCTTTCGCACAGTGTCCGCAAGATCATCTCGGCCTCTCTCGAGCGCACCTGCGACACGCCGGACGAGGTGCTGCCGTTCCGCCTCCATGATTTCGGCGCGCGCGGCACCACCTCGCTCGAACAGGCGGGTCTCGGCGGGGTTGCGCATCTGGTGAGCTTCCTCGGAACCGACACCGTGGCCGGCGTCGTTGCCGCGCGGCGCTACTACCACGAGCCGATGGCCGGCTTCTCCATCCCCGCGGCCGAGCACTCGACCATGACGAGCTGGGGCGAGGATCGCGAGACGGAAGCCTATCGCAACATGCTCACCCAGTTCGGCGGACCCGGCAAGCTGGTCGCCGTCGTCTCGGATTCCTACGACCTCTATCGCGCGGTCAAGAACATCTGGGGCGAGGAACTCAAGGCAGAGGTCGAGGCCACCGGCGGCACATTGGTCGTCCGCCCGGATTCGGGCGATGCGAGCCGCGTACCGGTCGACACACTTGTCATGCTCGGCGAAATATTCGGCTTCACCACCAACCAGAAGGGTTTCAAGGTTCTCAACCCCGCCGTCCGCGTCATCCAGGGCGACGGCATCACGCCGGAGACGATCAGGGTCATTCTCGGCCGTATGGAGGACCTCGGCTGGTCGGCCGAAAACATGGCCTTCGGCATGGGCGCCGGCCTTCTCCAGAAGGTCAATCGCGACACGCTGCGTTTTGCCATGAAGGCCAATGCCCGGCAGGACAAGGACGGCGAATGGCACGGCATCAACAAGAACCCGAAGACCGACCCGGGCAAGGCCTCCAAGCGCTATCGCCAGGCGGTGGTGATGGAAAACGGCGCGCCCATCTCCGTGCCGCTCAAGGATCTCGGTGATCGCGAGAACATGCTCAAGCCTGTCTGGGAGAATGGCGAGCTGCTGGTCGACTGGACCTTTGGCGAGATCCGCAATCGGGCCAACGGCAAATAGGCTCTCAGCCCTTCTCCGGCCGCACGGCGGTCTGCGTCGTCCAGGCGAGCAAGGCTGCGAGCAGGCAGCAGGCGGCAATGGTCCAGGCAATCGCCGCGAAGGCCGCATCGCCAGCGGCCAGCCGCATCGCCTCGCTTGCCGCGGGCAGGCCGCTGGCCGGCTCCCCGAAACCCGGTATATGGTCCGGCGCCTCGCCCAGGTGGCTGGCGTAGACGAGGGCGGCCAGACTGCCCATCGCCGCAACCGCCACCAGTCCCGCAATGCGCGCGATCGCATTGTTGATGCCGGAGGCCGCGCCCGTATCGTCGTCCTCGACCGAGGTCATGACCGCGGTCGATAGCGGCGAGACGACGAGCGACATGCCGAGCCCCATCACGATCATCAGGGGGAACACCGCTTCCCAGAAAAGATGAAGGCCCATCCCGACCGCCACCGCTAGACCGGCGAAGGCGCACCCGACCATGGCGCTGCCCGCCGTGATAGGCAATCGCGGACCGTATCGGTCCGACAGCCGCCCGACCGGGCCCGAGAGGAGCGCGATAGAGGCGGAGAGCGGCAGAAAGACGAACCCGGCCGTTGCGGGTTCGATACCCCAGCCGGCAATCAGCAGCATGGGCAGGTAGAACAGGTTGGCGCTCAAGGCAAAATAGAGAACGAAGGTGGCCGCATTGGCTCCCGCGAATGGCAGGATCGAAAACAGCGACAGGTTCACCATCGGCGCCTTCACCCGCAATTCGTAGACGACGAAGATCGTGAGCGCGCCAAGACCGATGAGGCTGGCCGTGATCGACCGGTACGGCGCGGGCGAGCCGCTTTCCGCGACCATGTCGGTCAGCCCCCAGGCGAGCGCGCCGAACGCCAGTATTGCAAGTGCCGCGCCGCCGAAATCGAGCCTCCTGCGTTCGCCGGGCGGATCGTCGGGCACCCGGAGCAGAAGGGCGACCGCGATTGCGCCGAGCGGCAGATTGATGGCGAAGATCAGTCGCCATGCGCCGTCACCGAGGACGGACAGCATGCCGCCGCCGATCACCGGTCCGATCGCTGTCGTAAGCGCCGAGGCCGCCGCCCAGATGCCGATCGCGCGCCCGCGTTCCCCCTTCGGATAGGCCTTGGCGATGATCGCAAGACTGCCCGGGATCATCAGGGCCGCCCCCACGCCCTGCACGCCGCGCGCAAGAATGAGCGTGCCTGCCGTCGGCACGGCGGCGCAGATCATCGACGCGAGAACGAAGAGGACTATGCCTGCGATGAAGGTCCTGCGCAGGCCGAAACGGTCGCCGGCTCCACCGCCCACCAGGATGAGCGCGGAAAGGGTCAGCGCATAGGCGTTCGAGATCCACTGCGCGTCGGCAAGCGAAGCGCCGAGATCGGCGCGGATCGCCGGCATGGCGACGGAAACCACCGAGCCGTCGATGAAGCCGAGCGCGGACGCCAGGATTGCGGCGAAAAGGACATGCCGCCGCCGGTTCTGCGGACAGAATGTCGCCGAAACGTCCCTTGGCAGTGTGTTCGGTCGGGCGGGATCGGCACCCGGATGGGAAATTGTCTCCATGGGGCACCACCCTAGTTCGGGCCGTCCTTGCGGGGAAGTCGGGAAATCGCCCGCCTGCGCCGCCTTGCAATTTCAGCGCGAAGCGGATTTCCTGCGCGCCGATCAGGAACGGGCCGCATGACGGCTGATATCGGGAGAGAAATCATGTTTCGTTGGGGTATTCTGTCGACCGCCAAGATCGGTCGCGAATTCGTGGTGCCGCAGATCCAGGACAGTGAGAACGGCATTGTCGCCGCCGTCGCCAGCCGCGATATCTCGCGTGCCGACGCGTTCGCCAAGCGATTCCAGATCGAAAGGGCCTATGGTTCCTACGAGGAGTTGCTCGGCGATCCCGAAATCGACGGCGTCTACATTCCGCTGCCGACATCGCAGCATATCGAATGGTCGATCAAGGCCGCGGAAGCTGGCAAGCACGTGCTCTGCGAAAAGCCGATCGCCCTCAGGGCGGAGGAAATCGAACCGGTCATCGCAGCGCGCGACAAGGCCGGCGTCGTCGTCTCGGAAGCCTTCATGGTCACCTACCATCCGCAATGGCTGAAGGTGCGCGAACTCATCGAGAACGGCGCCATCGGAAGGCTCGTGCACGTTCAGGGCGCATTTTCCTATTTCAACGTCGATCCCGACAACATGCGCAACCGGCCGGAACTCGGCGGCGGCGGGCTTCCGGATATCGGTGTCTATCCTACCGTGTCGACGCGCTTCGCCACCGGCAAGGAGCCGCAGAAGGTGCGCTCGATCGTTCATCGGGACCCGAATTTCGGTACGGACATCTTTGCCGACGTCACCGCCGATTTCGGCGATTTCACCATGAGCTTCTACGTCTCGACCCAGCTCGCCGCGCGTCAGCTGATGGTCTTCCACGGCGACAAGGGTTTCATCGAGGTAACGGCGCCCTTCAATGCGATCGAATGGGGCATGCCGGAGGTCAGGCTACATTCCGCCGGTCACGACAAGGAGGAAATCTTCCGCTTCGCCGGTGTGCGCCAGTATCGCACCGAGGCCGAGAACTTCGTCCGCCACGTTCAGGGCGAGGGCAACCCGATCTTCACGCTCGAGGAATCGGTCAAGAACCAGAAGTTTATCGACGCCATCTACCGTGCGTCGGACAAGGACAGCTGGGAACAGGTCTGAGCCCTGTCGACGAATGCCGCCGGGCCGGGCTCAGTTGAGCTCGGTCTCGGCCTTCGGCTTGCCGAAGACGAAGTGCGAATAGCCGAGATAGGAAAACACCGTCGCCGACGCCGATGAGACGATAAGCGCCAGAAAGGGCGAGATGCCCGGCGCCAGCGCGATGATCGCCGAGAATACGCCGTAATTGATGAGAGCGGAGGCCAGGCCGACGCTGCCATAGCGGGCACCTTCCGCTCTCAGCGTCCGCCCGGAAGCATCGAACGTGAAGCGCCGGTTGATCATCCAGGTGCAGGTCATTGCCGCCGCGATGGCAAGCGCGCGACCGACATACGGGCCGAACGGCGTGTAGTGGAGCACCAGGAAAAGCACGGCCATATCGACGATGAAGCCGGTCCCGCCGGCAATCAGGAATTTGATGATCTTGCGCATCTGGCCTTACGTCATGCCTTGGATTTGTTGCGCTTTAACCGCGACACCGTGTGTTTTGCAAGCTCTGCGGGTTCAGTTTCCGCGAATTGACCCGCCTCGCCGGCGTGCTCCCCGGCGGACGAAAGCGCGCGCGGCCCGCCGAGCGGTGTGAAGGTCATGTAATGCAGACGCTTCTGCTCCATACGGCCGCGCGCCACCGAATCGAGGATCATTCCGGCCGCAAACAGCATCAGCGCCATCATCAGGAGCGCCATCGAGAGCACCCAGGTCGGCATCCGCCGCACGAGGCCGGTTTCGAAATATTCCACAAGGACCGGCGTCATGAAGATCATCGATGCGGCCAGGACGCCGAGGCTGAGATAGCTGAAGAACGAGAAGGGGCGGGTTTCCTTCATCAGCATCGCCAGCATCCAGAGAATGCGGCCGCCGTCACCGAAGGTCGAAAGCTTGGATTCCGAACCTTCGGGGCGTCGTCCGTAGTCGAGCTCGAGTTCGGCGACCGGAATTTTCAGCATCGAGGCGTGGACGCTCATTTCGGTCTCGATCTCGAAGCCGCCTGAGACGGCGGGAAAGCTCTTCACGAAACGTCTGCTGAAGGCGCGGTATCCGGAGAAGATATCCGTGAAACCTCGGCCGAACAGAAGCCGGTAAAGCCGGTTGAAAAGCGAATTGCCGAAGGCATGTCCGCGGCGGCCCGCATCCGACGTCACGCCGCGCCGGGTCCCCACCACCATGTCGCATCGTTCAGACTTCAGCGTCCGGATCAGTTCGGCCCCGTCCTCGGGCGCATATGTCCCGTCGCCATCGGCCATCAGGTAGATGTCGGCATCGATATCGGCAAACATCCGTCGCACCACGTGGCCCTTGCCCTGGCGCGGCTCCCTGACCACTGTGGCGCCGGCGATCGCGGCCTTCAGCGCCGTGTCGTCGGACGAGTTGTTGTCATAGACGTAGATCTGCGCTTCGGGGATCGCTTCGCGAAAGCCTTTCACCACGCTGCCGATGGTCTGTCCCTCGTTGTAGCAGGGAAGCAGCACCGCAATTTGCAGATCTTGCACGAGACCGTCGCTCATAGGATTCTCCACGGCGGCGGACAGGGGCCCGCACCGCCCGCTTTACTATTTCTTGAGAAGGTTAAGGCTAGGTTGCGCCCTGTTCGAATATGGTCGGGAGCATGCGTTGGCATTTCGGGAAAACCTTGGCCCTTCGGGAGATTTCGGAGGAAGGCCGCAGGTTGCATCCGACGTCTTGACCGGTCTGCACCGGCCCGTCTGGATAGCCTTTCTGCTTTTCGTCCTCGTCTTCGTCGCCAAGCAGTTCATCTGGCCGGGAGATTATGTCGGCCAGGACAGCGACGACATCATGCGTCTGGTCGTCGTCCGCGATTTCCTTCAGGGTCAGGGCTGGTTCGACAACATGCAGTACCGCCTGGGCATGGAAGGCGGCACGCCGATGCACTGGTCGCGGCTTATCGACCTGCCCATTGCATTTCTCATCCAGTTCTTCTCGCTGTTCCTGTCGCAGGCCCGTGCGGAAGCCGCAGCGCTTCTCGTCTGGCCGCTCCTGACCGCCGTACCGCTCCTTTATGCCGTCGCCGCGGGATCGCGGCGCGTCGCCCGGGGCGAATGGCAGGTCGCCGGCTTCATCGGTCTTGTCGGCGCTGTGCTTTTCGTCCTGTCGTCAAACCGCTTCCGTCCCGGCTCCATCGACCATCACAATGTCCAGCTTGCGATCATGGCCGTTCTGGCGGCCTGTCTCGTCCAGTCGCCGGAACGCGCAAGATCGCATGGGCTTGCCGGTTTCTGCGCCGCGCTCGCCATCGCCATCGGCGCGGAGACCATGCCGCTCATCGCGGTCGCCTGCGGCATCGTCGCCGTCAACTGGTTCTGGTACGGCGAGAAGGCACGCAGCGCGACGCTGGCTTTCGGGATAACGCTGGCCGTGGCGCTCACGGCCTTCTTCTATCTCACCATTCCGCCGGCCCGTTACGGTCTCGTTGTCTGCGACGCGCTGTCCCTGGGCTATTACGCGCTGGGTATTGCCGGGGCTGCTGGGTTGTCGCTGGCTGCCTTTGCCCTGTCCGGGCGCTCGAGGATGCTGAGGGCTGCGGGGCTTTCCGGCGTGGGTCTGGCGACTGCGCTCGCGGCTTTCCGGATCGCGCCGCAATGCCTGTCCAGTCCGCTCGACAACCTCGATCCGCTGCTCCGGACGATGTGGCTCGACTGGGTGATGGAAGCGCAGCCCGTCTGGAAACAGATCAGATACCAGCCCTTCACCGCCGGTGCGTTCTACGTCACGCCGCTGATCGCCGCCGTCGTCGGCATTCTCGCCATCCGCAAGGGGCGGATGGTGCGCGAACACCTGATCCTGCTTGCCCTGATCATTGCCGCCTACGGAATCGCCCTGGTCCAGATTCGTGGCGCGGTCTTCTCCAACCTGCTTTCGATATTCGTTCTCGCACCGATGCTCGCCCTGCTGCGCGCCCGCGCCAACGCCGATGCGACGAACGTGAAGAAGGGGCTGACCTTCGCCGCGGCAGCGCTTGCCTGCGTGCCCTTTGTCTGGGCCATCCTGGGGCTTCTCGTATCCAGGGCCTTCGATGGCGCCGAGGAGGTGCGGGAAGAACGCGCGGCCATGAGTTCCGCCGCGGGTGACTGCGTGACCGAGGAGGCTCTCGCGCCGCTTCGCAACGAGCCCGATGGCGCCGTCGCCAATGCCTCCAATCTGGGGGCGCCGATCCTGCGGTTCACCGGCCACCGCACGCTGTCCGCTCCCTATCACCGCAACCAGGCAGGCATGCTGGGCGCATTGCATATCGCCATGTCGCCGCCGGCTGAGGCGAAAGACTATCTGGATCGGGCCGGCGTCACCCTCATAGCCTTTTGTGCTGCGGACCCGCAGGATGGACAGGTGACGAAAGTGGCCCCGGATGGTCTCTATGCACAGATCGTGAAGGGCAACGTTCCGGCCTGGCTGCAGCCGGTCGAGGGCACGATGGGCAAGCCGGTCGAGATATTCCGCTATCTGCCCTAGTGCGGCGTGACCCGGTACGGCATGTCCGGTGCGGGCGGTTGCAACCCGCGCCCCGGGGAGTATCCTTTGCGCTCAAGTGATTTGCACGGTGGGCCCGTGCCGGAGGACGACTTGAGCCGCATAAATCCGTTTCGCCGGCTGACATCTGCAGCCCTGTTCGCCTGTGTCCTGGTTTCAGGAAACCCGGCCGCGCATGCCGCTGATGGCGATGCCGTCGCCAAGCAGCTTTTCGGCCAGGCCCGGCTTCCGGCAGCCATCGCATCCGAACCGCATGGCTTCTATTCCAAGGGCTGCATCGCGGGCGCCGTCGCCATTCCGACCGATGGTCCGACCTGGCAGGCCATGCGCCTGTCGCGCAACAGACGCTGGGGCCATCCGGACATGATTGCCCTCGTCGAGCGCCTGTCGCGCGAAGCGGCCCAGTATGACGGCTGGCCCGGACTTCTTGTCGGCGACATCTCGCAGCCGCGCGGCGGGCCGATGCTGTCCGGCCACGCTTCCCATCAGATGGGGCTGGATGCCGATATCTGGCTCAACCCCATGCCGAGCCGCAAGCTCAGCGACCGGGAGCGTGAGGATACCTCCGCCGTCTCGATGCTGAAGGATGACACGCTTTATGTGGATCCCGATCGCTGGACCGAGTCTCATGCGCGGCTGATCGTGCGCGCGGCGAGCTACCCGGAAGTCGAACGCATCTTCGTTCACCCCGGCATCAAGAAGAAGCTTTGCGATACCTGGAAGGGCGATCGCTCGTCATTCGGCAAGATCCGCCCCTATTGGGGCCATCACTACCATTTTCATATCCGCATCAATTGCCCGAAAGGAGCGAAGGACTGCCGCTCGCAGGCGCCGAGCCCGTCCGGCACCGGTTGCGACCAGTCCCTTGCCTGGTGGTTCACCGACGAGCCGTGGAAGCCGGCCAAGCCTGCCAAGCCCGGGGAAAAGCCGAAAAAGAAGCGCGAGATGCGGCTGTCGGAAATGCCCGCGGCCTGCGCGCGCATCATCGATGCGCCCGCGCCGTCATCGGAGGCCGCGGCCACGTTCCAGCCCGGAATGGCGGTCGTGAGAGCGAGCGCCTTTTCCGCCCCTCCGGCAAGTGGCGTTCCGATTCCGACACCCAGGCCCGTCAACTGACTGACATGATGGCGGTCTAACCAGGGACCCTTCCGTCCATCGCCACCTTTACAGATGTGATGAATTAGCTCTAATCCGATACTCAAATCGGTTTAAATAAAAAGGCCAGCTGTCATTCCAGCGCAAGACGGGGCGATTGCCCGGGCAATTGGAGCAGCATTGACAGGACAAGACATGCAGACCGGCAACGAAACCAATCCCTCTATCGCCTTTCCTGTCCTGATCGGGGATATCGGCGGTACCAATGCGCGCTTCGCCATCCTGGTGGATGCCTATGCCGCGCCGAAGGAATTCCCGGTCATCCCGACGGCTTCCTACAAGACGATCGACGAGGCGATCCAGCGCGGCGTGCTCGACAAGACATCCGTCCAGCCCCGCACCGCGATCCTGGCCATTGCCGGCCCGATCAAGGAGGATGAAGTCGATCTGACCAATGCACCCTGGATCGTCAAGCCACGGCAGATGATCGCGGAGATGGGCTTCAGGGACGTCATCCTCATCAATGATTTCGAAGCCCAGGCCATGGCCACCACCTCGGTGGAATCGAAATATCTCGAGAAGATCGGCGGCGGCGAAGTCCGCCAGGCGGCTTCCCGCGTCGTGCTCGGCCCCGGCACCGGTCTCGGTGTCGCCGGTCTCGTCCATGCCCGCCACACCTGGTACCCGGTTCCCGGCGAGGGCGGCCACATGGATGTGGGCCCGCGCAGCGATCGCGACTTCGAGCTGTTTCCCCATTACGAGCGCATCGGCGGCCGCATTTCCGGCGAACAGCTCATCTGCGGTCGTGGGCTCATGAATATCTACCGCGCCATCTGCAAGGCAGACGGACGTGATGCGAGGGCGGCAAGCCCGGCGGAAGTGACCGCGGCCGGGCTCGACGGCATGGATCCCGTGGCGGTCGAGACACTCGAACTCTTCTGCACCTATCTCGGCAGGCTGGCCGGCGATCTCGCCCTCGTCTTCATGGCGCGCGGCGGGGTGTATCTCTCGGGCGGCATCGCCCAGATCGTGCTGCCCGTGTTGCGCCATCCGGGTTTCCGTCAGGCTTTCGAGGACAAGGCACCGCATGGCGAGATCATGCGCCAGATCCCGAGCTTCGTCGTGACCCACCCGCTGGCAGCCCTGAGCGGTATGGCGGCCTACGCCCGTACGCCGGTGCTATTCGGCCTGGCGACGGAAGGCCGCCGCTGGAAGGCATAGGCAAATGGCAGCGAAAGGGCTATAGAGCCCCCGCCGGAACTCGCCATGGCCGAAGTCCGGCCCATTTGGACTCCGAACCAGGATCGTTCAGTGATCGATTTTCCCAGACCCAAGACCAAACGCGTCGAACTTGAAACCATGACCGCGATCATCTCGCGGATCATGCGGGAGACGGGGCGTGACTATATCCGCGGTTATGCCTTTGCCATCTTCTGTCTCCTGCTCGTCGCCGGGACCACGGCATTTACCGCCTGGATCATGGAAGACATCATCAACGAAGCCTTCGCCAGCAAGGACCCGAACTCCCTCTGGCTGATCTGCGGATCCATTCTCGCGGCCTTCGTCATCCGCGGCTTCGCCTCTTATGGTCAGGCCGTGACGCTCGCCCAGATCGGCAACAATATCGTTGCGCGATATCAGCAGCGGATGATCGATCACCTCATGGCCCTCAACGTGTCGTGGTTCTCCAACAACCGCTCCACCCATGTCGCGTCGCAGATCTCGCAGAACGTCTCCGGTATTCGCGATGTGATGAACATGACGATCACATCCTTCGCCCGCGACCTGATTACGCTGGTGGGTCTGGTGGTCGTGATGGTCGCCAAGGATCCGCTTCTATCGCTCGTCGCGGTCGTCATGGCGCCGCCGCTGATCCTTTCGCTGCGCTATATCTCGCGCCGCATCCGCTTCGTGACCCGCGAGGCTGTCGTGATCAACAGCCGCGTTCTCGGCGCGATGCAGGAAGCGATCCAGGGCATCACCGTCGTCAAGGCCTTCACCATGGAAGAGCAGATCAGCAGACGCTCGGGCCAGCTGATCCGCATCGCCGAGGAAAAGTCCAACCGGATTGCGCGCCTGAGCGAACGGACCTCGCCGCTGACCGAGACGATTGCCGGTTTCGCGATCTCCGGTGTCGTCGCCTATGCCTCCTACCGGCTGATCTATTCGGGTGAGCTTCCCGGCTCCTTCATCGCCTTCATCACCGCGCTCCTCCTTGCCTACGATCCGGCCCGCCGTCTCGCCCGCCTGCAGGTTTCGCTCGAACGCGCGGTCGTCAACGCGCGCATGATCTACGAGATCCTCGATACCGAACCCAAACAGGCCGACGCGCCGGATGCCGGCGAGCTGTCCGTGACCGCGGGCCGCATCGAATTCGAGAATGTCAGCTTCGCCTATGATGACGGCGAGCGGGTTCTCAACCATGTCAGCTTCCAGGCCGAGCCGGGAAGGATGACGGCCTTCGTCGGGCCCTCCGGTGCCGGAAAATCGACGCTGATCAATCTGCTGCCGCGCTTTTACGACGTCCAGGAGGGGCGTATCCTGATCGATGACACCGACATCATGACGGTGAAAAAGGCCTCGCTTCGCGACAAGCTCTCCTATGTCTCGCAGCAGCCCTATCTCTTCGACGGCACCATCCGCGACAACATCCGTTACGGCCGGCCCGATGCGACCGATGCGGAGGTCGAGGAAGCGGCACGCCGCGCCCAGGCCCACGACTTCATTCTTGCCCAGCCGAAGGGCTACGATACGCCGCTGGGTGAAAACGGAGCGAACCTCTCCGGCGGTCAGCGCCAGCGTGTGTCCATTGCCCGTGCGCTCATCCGCAACGCACCGATCCTGCTCCTCGACGAGGCGACCTCCGCGCTCGACAACGAATCCGAGGCTGCCGTCCAGAAGGCGCTCGAAACCGCAATGGCCGGCCGTACGGTGCTCGTCATCGCCCACCGTCTGTCGACCATCTACAAGGCCGACAAGATCATCGTCATGCAGGACGGGCAGATTGTCGAAAGCGGCACCCACCAGCAGCTCCTGGGCAACGAGGCCGGCATTTACACGCGCCTGCAGAAGCTTGCGGGTGATCAGAAAATGAAGATGATCGGCGGTCGCGGCGCCGAACCGGGCGTGAAGAAGAAAAAGGGAACCGAAGGATGACGCAGACGACATCGAGCATGGGACTGGTGGTGGTCGGCGCGTCCGGCCGCATGGGCCGCTCGCTCATCCGCGCCATTGACGGGATCGAAGGCGTGCATCTCGCTGCCGCCGTCGAACGCACCGGATCGGATGCCATCGGCCGGGATGCGGCTGAACTGGCGGGCCTGCCGTCCTCCGGCGTTCTGGTAACCGACGATGCGCTCGCAGCCTTTGCCCATGCGGAAGGCGTCGTCGATTTCACGGCCCCCGAAGCCTCGCTCGAATTTGCCGATCTCGCCGCCCAGGCCCGTATCGTCCACGTGCTCGGCACCACCGGCATGTCTTCCGATTGCGACGCGCGCATCAAGGCCGCCGCCCGGCACGCCCGCATCGTCAAGTCCGGCAATATGAGCCTCGGCGTCAATCTTCTCTCGGTGCTGGTCAGGCAGGCGGCCCGTGCGCTCGGCCCCGACTGGGATATCGAGGTGCTGGAAATGCACCACAAGCACAAGGTCGACGCGCCGTCGGGGACCGCGCTTCTTCTCGGCCAGGCGGCTGCAGATGGTCGCGGGGTCGATCTCGAAGATGCCTCGGTGCGTGTGCGCGACGGCATTACCGGCGCCCGCGAGGAGGGGTCGATCGGTTTTGCGACGCTTCGCGGCGGTTCGGTGGTCGGTGAGCACTCCGTCCTCTTTGCAGCCGAAGGCGAGATGGTAGAGTTGCGGCACGAGGCGCTCGATCGTTCGATCTTCGCCCGTGGCGCGGTCAAGGCGGCGCTCTGGGCGCGCCATCAGAAGCCCGGCCTTTATTCCATGCACGACGTTCTGGGCCTCACGGCCTCCGTCTGATCTGTCAGTCCCGATTTCAGCCAGTGAAGGAAATCACCATGTCCGGAACCCTCGTCCTCGTCCGCCACGGCCAAAGCGAATGGAACCTGAAGAACCTCTTCACCGGCTGGCGCGACCCGGCGCTCACCGAGAAAGGCATCGAGGAAGCCAGGGCCGGCGGCGTGGCGCTGAAGGAGTACGGGCTGACCGATTTCGACATCGCCTTCACCTCGGATCTCTCCCGCGCCCAGCACACGCTCAAGCTCATCCTCGAGCAGACCGGCCAGACGGATCTCGAAACTATCAGGGACCAGGCGCTCAACGAACGTGACTATGGCGACCTCTCGGGCCTGAACAAGGACGATGCGCGCGAGAAATGGGGCGAGGAGCAGGTCCATATCTGGCGCAGGTCCTACGACACCCCGCCTCCGGGCGGCGAAAGCCTGAAGGACACCGGCGCCCGCGTCTGGCCCTATTACATGATGGAAATCCTGCCGCGTGTGCTCTCCGGCCAGAAGGTGCTCGTTGCCGCCCATGGGAATTCCCTGCGCGCCCTCGTCATGATCCTCGACCGCATGACCAGGGACGAGATCCTCGAGCTCAACCTCGCGACCGGCGTGCCGATGGTCTACAAGCTCAAGGCCGATTCCACCGTGGCGTCCAAGGAAGTTCTGGGCGACATGTCCAAGGCGCACTGAGCCGTCGCGTTTGCCGGGTCAGCCGCCGAGCTGGCCCGCTTCCCAGCCGAGCATCGCGCGCTTGCGGGTGAGTCCCCAGTGATAGCCGGTGAGCGCACCGGATTTCCCCAGCGCCCGATGGCAGGGCACGACGAAGGAAATCGGGTTCCTGCCGACTGCGGCGCCCACCGCGCGTGAGGCGGACGGCTTGCCGATTTCGGTGGCCACGTCGGAATAGGTCCTGGCGGATCCGAGCGGGATCCTGAGAAGCGCTTCCCACACCTTCACCTGAAAATCGGTGCCGATCAGAACGATCCGGAGCGGCCGGTCCGCCGACCAGCTTCCAGGCGCGAACACCTGCGTGGCGAGGCTGGCCGTTCCCGCCTGGTCGTGTTCCAGCTTCGCGCCGGGCCAGCGCTTCGCCATGTCCTCGAGGGCCTCGGCCTCGCCGCCGGGATCGGCGAAACCCAGACCGCAGAGCCCGCGATCGGTGGTCATCACGAGCGCCGTTCCGAAAGGGGAGGAATGAAAGCCGTAGCGGATGACGAGGCCCGAGCCGCCCGACTTGAAGTCGCCGGGGCTCATCGCCTCGTGGGTGACGAACAGATCGTGCAGCCGGCCCGGTCCGGAAAGGCCGAGTTCAAGGCTTGCATCGAGAAGCGGCAGGCCTTCGGTGCCGAGAAGCCGGCGCGCGTGATCGAGCGTGACGGCCTGAAGAAAGGCCTTGGGCGTCAGGCCGGCCCAGCGGGTAAACGTCTTCTGCAGCCGTGCGGGGGACAGGCCGAGATCGGCGGAAATATCCTCCAGCGAGGGCTGCGACCGGTAGTCGAGGGAAATGCGCTCGATCACCTGGCGCACGAGGTCGTAATCGTTGCCGGTCGGCGTGATGTCGCGTTCGAGTATGGCTGGCATGTTCATGGCGAAATCTCCTTGCCAGCCTTGAACCACGCGGATGGATCCGTCGCCACCCGATTTTGGACGTCTCGCCGAACAGTTTCAGCGGCGCGCCGTCGCGAGCGCCCGCTGGAAGGCGGAGGCGAAACTTTCCTTGTCGTCCGGATTGAGGAACGAGCCCACCTCCGTGCCGTCACCGCGGCTCGATACCCGCATGTGGGTGATGCCGATTTCCTCGTGCCTTTCGACGGTGAAGCGTGCCCAGAACGGGTTGCAGCGAAACGCCGACTGCCGTCCCGATGGGGCCACCTTGCGCACTTCGAGATCGGTACGGCTGACGGTGACGAATTCGCGCGCGCGGCCCGACCGGTAGCTCAGCCAGAAGGCGCCATAGAGCAGTGCGAGGTCGAGGCCGAAGAAGCCGACGATCGGCCAGGCGCCGGCGATCGCGAAGAAGCCGAGATGGAAGATCGAGGCCGACGCGGTGAGGACCACGAGAATGACAAGCCCGGTCCTGCCCAGCGAACGGTGCGGGCTCAGCATGGCTTCGAAAACAGGTTCCTCTTTCATCATCGTCTCCCGGGCGGACGGGTTGCGTGATCTCGATGGCGGTTACCGCGTTGCCACTGCGGCGGGCGCAAGGCTATAGGGAAATGATGGATAAGCCCGCAGCAAAAGACAAGCCCTCCCGCCAACCGGCATCGAGATCAGGCGCCAAGGCAGCGCCCCGCAAGCCGGCGCCGCGCATCCCCTATACCAAGGCGGAGATCGAGGAGATATTCCGTCGTTTCTCGATCCAGCGGCCGGAGCCGAAGGGCGAACTCGCCCATGTCAATCCGTTCACGCTGGTGGTGGCCGTGGCACTCTCCGCCCAGGCGACCGACGCGGGCGTCAACAAGGCGACGAGGGAACTCTTCAAGGTCGCCGACACGCCTGAAAAGATGCTGGCGCTCGGCGAGGAAAAGGTTCGCGACCATATCCGCACCATCGGTCTCTATCGCAACAAGGCGAAGAACGTCATCGCGCTCAGCCGGAAGCTCGTCGAGGATTTCGGCGGCGAGGTGCCGAGGACGCGCGAGGAACTGGTGACGCTGCCCGGCGTGGGGCGCAAGACGGCCAATGTCGTCATGTCGATGGCTTTCGGCATCCCCACCCTTGCCGTCGATACCCATATCCTGCGGCTCGGCAATCGGCTCAGGCTGGCGCCCGGCAAGACGCCCGACGAGGTGGAGGAGCGCTTCATGCGCATCATCCCCGACCACTGGCTCTACCACGCCCACCACTGGCTCATCCTGCACGGACGCTACTGCTGCAAGGCGCGCAAGCCCGAATGCGAGAAATGCGTGATCGCCGATCTGTGCAAGTCGAAGGAAAAGACCACCGACATTCCCGCGCCACTGGTCGAACTGCCGGCGCAGGTGATTTGACGTCATTCAAGCGGCGAGGCCGTCGATCAAGGCAAGGATGGCGCGCTCCCAACTGCGCCGGTCGGCACCTCCCGCGATGGCCAAGGCGGCACGGTCGAACGCCGCCGACAGGAGCATGGCAAGTTCATCCGCCTTGCCCCGGTTCGGCGTGCCGTCCAGAAGCTCTTCCAGCCCGGCACGGAGACGTGATTCGGCGGTCCGTTCGTCGAGCTCGCGTATCGCCTCCCAGCCGAGAACGGACGGCCCGTCGAGTAGCATGAGCCGGGTCCTGCCATCGGACGTCATGGCGTCGAAATACCGCCTCGTTCCCTCCAGAAGCGCCTCGCGCGGATTGCCGCCGGAAAAGGGGGTGTCGTCGATTGCTGCGGCAACGGCTGCCGCCTCGTGTTCGACGACAGCCCTGAACAGAGCCTTCTTGTCCTCGAAATGATGGTACATCGCGCCACGCGTGACACCGGCCCTGGCCACAATGTCGGGCGTTGCGGTGTCGGCATAGCCCTTTTCGACGAACAGGCTCCTCGCGGCTTCCACGAGGGTGCGCCGCATGGCTTCCGAACGCGCCTTGTTGGATATGGACATGCTTCCTCTTTACATACATACAGAATGTTTGTTAATATATAGATACAGGCTGAATGTATGATGAACATGGAAAGCAGGAAAGATGAGAGCCACCAGCTATTATCCCGTCATCATGACTGACGACGTCGCGGGCACGGCAGACTTCTACAGAAAGCATTTCCGCTTCGAGGCGGCGTTTTCGAGCGACTGGTACGTGCATCTGCAGTCGAGCGAACAGGAGAATGTAGCGCTCGCTGTTCTCGACGGCACGCATTCGACCATCCCGGCAGAGGCGCGTGGGAAGATATCGGGCCTGCTTCTGAATTTCGAGGTCACCGACGTCGACCGGGTCTACGATGAACTCGTCGCCGCCGGTCTGCCGATTCTCAAGGCGCTTTGCGACGAGGATTTCGGCCAGCGACACTTCATCACGACGGATCCGAACGGCGTCCTGATCGATGTCATCAAACCGATCCCTCCGACAGAGGCCTTCGCCGCCCAGTACGCGGAGAAGGCTCTTCCGACCTAGTCCCGCCATCGAAGGCGGGCTCACGCCGGTCGGCAGGCCTTACGTCGCCGCCAGCCGCCGCCGCTCGGTCATCTTGAACAGATGAACCATCATCGAGGCTGCGAACATCGGTGTCAGCAGGTTGAGGATCGGCACCGAGAGGAATGCCGCGATGATAAGGCCGGCGAGGAACACGCTGCCGCCATTGCGTGAGCGCAGGCGGCGGGCTTCCTGCGGCGAATGAAAGCGCATGGCGGCGAACTCGAAATATTCCCGGCCGAGCAGATAGCCGTTCACCAGGAAGAATGCGGCGATGTTGATGCCGGGGATCAGGAGCAGGAACAGTGCGAAGACGTTGCCGGCGATCACCACCAGCATGAATTGCGCCGACTGGGTGATCGCAGCACCCATAGGCATGGCGCGACCGGGCGGATCGGCGGGATAGTCCTCCCGCTCGATCACCTCGGCGATGTCGTCGAGAAACAGGCCGGCCACGATGGCCGTGATCGGGGCGATCAGGATGCCGAGCCCCAGCGCCAGCCCCAGCCCCGCGACGATGCCGGCCACGAAGCCGAGCCATCCGGCCCAGTCGGGCAATCCGGGGACCAGCTGTGCGAGCCAGGGCATGGCGTAGTGCTCGAAGGTACCGCTCAGACCGAACCACAAGCCGATCAGGATCAGGACGGTGATGCCGAGCGACTTGAACAGCGCCGAACGCGAGGCGGGTGACAAGAGATTGGCGGCACCCCTGCGGGCAGCTTCAAAGATCATGGCTCGGTTTCGCATCCCTGTTTCGATGCTGCTGATGTGGGCGTATCGTCCGTCGAGTTCAACATTCAAGCGGCTGGTGTGCGTCGCGCGCCGGGTGCCGCTTTGCTCAGATGGAGCGCTGGTTGACCCTCTTCGAGAGTTCCTCCGCACTCTCGACACGTTCCGAATAGCGATCGACCAGGCAGGCCGACCGGCCGCGCACCATACAGGTGAATTTCACCAGTTCCTCGACCACGTCGACGATACGGTTGTAATAGGCCGACGGCTTCATCCGGTCGTTATCGTCGAACTCGGTGAAGGCCTTGGCGACGGAAGACTGGTTGGGAATGGTCACCATGCGCATCCAGCGGCCCAGGATGCGCAGCTGGTTGACCGCGTTGAAGCTCTGCGAGCCGCCGCTCACCTGCATGACGGCGAGCGTCTTGCCCTGGGTAGGCCGTACCGCGCCGACGGAGAGCGGAATCCAGTCGATTTGCGCCTTCATGATCCCGGTCATCGCGCCGTGGCGCTCCGGCGAGACCCAGACCATCCCTTCCGACCACATGGCGAGCTCTCGCAGCTCCTGCACCTTCGGATGGCTCGTATCCTCGGCGTCCGGCAGCGGCAGTCCGGAGGGGTCGAAGACCCGCGTTTCGCAGCCGTGCCATTTGAGCAACCGTTCGGCCTCCAGCGCCACCAGGCGAGAGAAGGACCGTTTTCGCAGCGACCCGTAGAGAAGCAGGATACGCGGCGGGTGGCCGGGGTCGTCGGGGCTCTTGAACAGCGTCGGATCGATGGGGGAGAGATGGTCGGGATCGATATTGGGCAGGTCGATATCGGCAGGCGATATGGGCATTTCGAGGGGGCTCTTTTCTCTGTGTCCGCTTTATCCGAGGGATTTGCCTGCAACCGAGGTCGGGCGGCTGGGGGCCGGCAAGATCTCATTGCGAGGAAACATCTGTGAAATCTTGGCGGGGAACGCAAGGGTGAAAGCGGCAGCGATTTCGGCTTGCGCCGAAATAGTGAGATCGCTCGACGGTTAAAACGCAAATCTGTTGCGCCTCAACACAATTCCGCCGTGTTTTGATCTCCATCTGCGTGGCTCACGCGGGCGCTGGGTCCGCGCTTTCGTCTTCGGAACCTGGATGTCCGCGCAGCGGATTCGACCCGCCACACTCTCCGACATTGATGAACTCGACGCGCTGGAACAGGCGGTGTTTGCGACCGACCGGATTTCACGGCGGTCCTTCCGTTCGCTGATCGCGCGCGAGACGGCCGAGACGCTGGTGGCCGAGCGCGACGGTCGCATCGCCGGTTACGGCATGATCCTGTTTCGTGCGGGCACCGGCATGGCGCGGCTCTATTCACTTGCCGTCCATCCGGATCATGCAGGACAGGGCATCGGCCGCCAATTGCTGGAAGCCGCCGAAGACGCCGCCTACGAACACGACCGGCTGTTCCTCCGGCTGGAGGTGCGGGAAGACAATTCAGGCGCCATCGCCTTGTACCGGAAGATGGGTTATCGCGCGATCGGTCGCGTTGCCGACTACTACCAGGACGGCATGGCGGCGCTGCGTTTCGAAAAGGTGCTCCGCGATGCCGCCCGGCCGGTGATCGCGCAGACGCCCTATTACGAGCAGACCACCGACTTCACCTGCGGTGCGGCCTGCCTTGCGATGGCCTTTGCCCGCTTCGTCTCCCCGGATTATCTCGATCCGGTCTGGGAAGTGCGTTTCTGGCGCGAGGCGACGACCGTCTTCATGCTGGCCGGCCCGGGCGGCTGCGAACCCTACGGGCTGGCGACCGTCGCCACCGATCACGGGCTTGCCGCCGAAATCTGGTGTTCGTCGGAAAGCTATCTGTTTCTCGATACGGTCCGCGATCCGGAAAAGCGCCGGGTGATGGAACTGGCGCAGACCGACTTCCGCGCCCGCGCGCTTGCTGCCGGCGTTGCCGTCCGCCACCGCGCCTTTGCGCTCGACGAACTGCGCGACAATCTCGCTCAGGGCCGCGTCGCCATCGTGCTTGTCAGCGGCTATCTGATGATGGGCTCGAAAGTGCCGCACTGGGTGCTGGCCCATGCCGATGACGGCCGCCACATCATCGTTCACGATCCGTGGGTGGAAGAGGAACGCGGCGAAACCGCCGGCGATGCCGCCAACATTCCCGTGCCCTATGCCATTTTCGACCGCATCGCCCGTTATGGCCGCTCAGGCCTGAGGGCAGCGGTCATCCTCGAAGGGAAAACCGCCCATGTCTGACTGGGTCATCCTCGCCTCCACCGTCAGCGGCTTCGATCATGCCGCCACCCGGCACAAGGTGCTCGGCACGCGCGACTATCTGGCCAAGCCGGAGATGTTCCGCGGCGCGCGTCCCAACATCATCAACCTGTCGCGCTCCTACGCCTATCAGAGCCGCGGCTATTATGCCTCGCTTCTGGCGGCGGCCCGCGGCCAGCGGGTGATCCCGTCGGTCGAGACGATCATCGATCTCTCGCGGCGCGAACTCTACGACAACGCAATTCCCGAACTCGAGGATTCGCTCAACAAGGGGCTCGGGGAGAAGGCATCCCATGCGCCCGCGCGCCTCCGGATCCATTTCGGGTCCTGCGAGGACCAGAAGCTCGACAAGTTCGCCCGGCTGCTCTTCGACTGGTTCCGTGCCCCGGTGCTCGAAGTCACCCTCAAACCCGGCAAGTGGTGCCAGATCACGAAGATCGCGCTGCTGCCCGAATCCAAGCTCGAAAAGGAGGAGCGCGCTCACTTCTTCGCCGCCATGGAGCGCTATACGGCGCGTCAGTGGAAGGATGCACGCTCGCGCACACCGGCCCGCTACACGTTCGCGACGCTGGTCGACGCCAACGAGGAGTTGCCGCCCTCCTCGATCGCAAGCCTCAAGCACTGGGCGCGCATTGCCGGGCGCATGGGTGTCGCGGTCGAGCCGATCGGCAGGAAGGATCTGTCGCGGCTCGCCAATTTCGATGCTCTGTTCATCCGCGAGACCACCTCGATCTCCAACCACACCTATCGCTTTGCACGCCGCGCCCAGCAGGAAGGCATGCCGGTCATCGACGATCCTGTCTCGATGATCCGCTGCACCAACAAGGTCTATCTCGACGAGATGATGCGGGCCAACGGCGTGGCCGTTCCCGACACGGTGATGATCATCGGGGCGGAGGACATCCCGCGGGCCGCCGATTTTCTGGGCTTTCCGATGGTGGTGAAAGTGCCGGATTCCTCGTTCTCGCGCGGTGTCAGCAAGGTCGGCTCGCTGGAGGAACTGAAGAAGCTCGTCGCCGCCTGGCTCGAGGATTCCGACGTGCTGATCGCGCAGAAATTCATGCCGACCAAGTTCGACTGGCGCATCGGCGTGCTGGGCGGCAAGCCCCTGTTCGCCGTGCAATACATGATGGCCAAGAAGCACTGGCAGATCGTCAGGCACGATCCCGGCGGTCGACCCGTCGAGGGCGGTTTCAAGTCGTTCTCGCTCGCCGATACGCCTCCCGCGGTGCTCGATGCCGGACTTCGTGCCGCGCGCTGCATCGGCGACGGGCTCTATGGCGTCGACCTCAAGGAAACCGATGACGGTGTCTTCGTCATCGAGGTCAACGACAATCCGAACCTCGATCATGGCGTCGAGGATGCAGCGGAGAAGGATGAAGTCTGGACCCGGCTGACCAACTGGTTCGTCGAGCGGATCGTCTCCTAGGGCCATGCACGGACCCCGCAACTGGCTCCCGGGCCTTTTGCCGGGGCGGCAAACAGGCTATAGGCAGGCGCAAACGGCGGTGGGGAACGCTGCCGAATCGAGGCCTGCTCACGCCGGCCGTCCCGACAAGACAGCGGACCATTGCATGACAGACCAAAACGACGATGAGCTGAAATTTGGCGACGTCGTCAAGGCCGGGGACCTGAAGCAGGCGCTCGATGCGATCGCCGCCGAACATGGCGGCGCCAGCCTCGAGGCGCGAAACAAGGTTCTTGCGCGGATCAAGGAAACCAATGCCGAAGGCCGCGAGCGCGCCCGCCTCATGCTCGAGGATGATGGAGGCGGAACGCTGTGCGCCCGCCGCATCTGCCATCTCGAGGACGTGCTGATCTCGGCGATCTTCGACTATGCGTCCCGCCACGTCTATCCGGTCGAAAACCCCTCGACCTCCGAACGCCTGGCCGTTTCAGCGGTCGGCGGCTACGGTCGCGGCACGCTGGCGCCGGGCTCGGACATCGATCTTCTGTTCGTCCTGCCTTACCGCTCCACGCCCTGGACGGAGCAGGTCGCCGAATGGATCCTCTATCTGTTGTGGGATCTCGGCCAGAAGGTCGGCCACGCCACCCGCAATATTGACGAATGCGTGCGCCTGTCGCGCTCGGACATGACGATCAGGACCGCGATCCTCGAGGCCCGCTATTTGTGCGGCGACAGGGCGCTCTATGGCGAACTGGAAACCCGCTTCCGCACGGAAGTGGTCGAGGGCACCGGGCCGGAATTCATTTCCGCCAAGCTTGCCGAGCGCGATGAACGCCACCGCAAGATCGGCGACACGCGTTATCTGGTCGAGCCGAACGTGAAGGAAGGCAAGGGCGGGCTGCGCGACATCAACACGCTGTTCTGGATCGCGCGCTATTATTACCGGATCGGTTCCACCGAGGATCTCGTCAAGCTGGGCGTGCTGTCGCGAAGGGAATATGATCTCTTCGCCAAGGCGGAGGATTTCCTCTGGGCGGTGCGCTGCCATCTTCACTTCCTCACCGGCAAGAGCGAGGAGCGGCTCTCCTTCGACGTCCAGCGCGAGATTGCCGCCGCCCTCGACTACCAGGACCACCCCGGCCTTTCGGCGGTCGAACGCTTCATGAAGCACTACTTCCTCGTGGCCAAGGACGTGGGTGACCTTACCCGCATCTTCTGCGCCGAGCTGGAAGACGAGCAGGCCAAGACCGCCCCGGGGCTGATCAACGGCGTCATCGGCCGCTTTGCGGGCAAGCCCAAGCGCATACCCGGCACGCTCGACTTCCTCGACGACCGCGGCCGTATCCGGCTTGCCGAGAAGGACGCCTTCAAGAAAGATCCGGTCAACCTGATCAGGCTGTTCCATCTGGCCGATCTGCGCGCGCTCGACATCCATCCCGAAACGCTCAAGCAGGTCACCCGCTCGCTGCGGCTGATCAACCCGGCGCTCAGGGAGAACGAGGAAGCCAACCGCCTCTTCATGTCGATCCTGACCTCGCCGCGCGATCCGGCCGACATCCTGCGGCGGATGAACGAGGCCGGCGTGCTGGGCAAGTTCATTCCCGAATTCGGCAAGATCGTATCGATGATGCAGTTCAACATGTATCATCACTTCACGGTCGATGAGCACCTTATCCGCTCGGTGGCTTCCCTCGCCTCGATCGAGAAGGGACAGGAATCCGGCCAGGTTCCGCTATCCACGAAACTGATGCCGGGGATCGAGCACCGCGACGTGCTCTATGTCGCCGTTTTCATTCACGACATCGCCAAGGGACGGCCCGAGGATCACTCGACCGCCGGCGCGAAGGTCGCGCGCAAGCTCTGCCCGCGGCTCGGCATGTCGCCGCACCAGACCGAGCTCGTCGCCTGGCTGATCGAGGAACATCTCACCATGTCGATGGTCGCCCAGACGCGCGATCTCAACGACCGCAAGACCATCGTCGATTTTGCCGACAGGGTGCAGTCGCTCGACCGGCTGAAGCTGCTTCTGGTTCTCACCGTCTGTGACATCCGCGCGGTCGGCCCGGGGGTCTGGAACGGCTGGAAGGGCCAGCTTCTCCGCACGCTCTATTACGAGACGGAACTGCTGATTTCCGGCGGGTTCTCCGAAGCCTCCCGCAAGGAGCGCGCCAAGGCCATCCGTGCCTCTCTTATCGACGTCCTGGCCGAGCGCGGCTGGAGCGAGAAGGAGCGCAAGGCCTATATCCGCCTGCCCTATGAGAACTATCTTCTCTCGGTCTCGCACGAAGACCAGATCCGTCATGCCGAGTTCATTCGCCAAGCCGATCAGGCCGGCCATGCGCTGGCGACAATGGTGCGCACCCATGCGTTTCACGCGATCACCGAGATCACGCTTCTGGCACCCGACCACCCGCGACTTCTCTCTATCGTCACGGGCGCTTGTGCCGCCGCCGGCGCGAACATCGCCGATGCCGAAATCTACACCACCCGCGACGGCCGCGCGCTCGACACGATTCTGATCAACCGCGCCTTCGATACCGACGAGGACGAGTTGCGCCGCGCCAAATCGGTCAGCCGCATGATCGAACAGGTGCTTGCCGGCGAAACCTCCATGCCGGAAGAAATCGCCCGCAAGCGCACCTACCGCCGCAAGGCGAAGGCGTTCCGGGTCAAGCCGCAGGTCACGATCTCGAACACGCTGTCGAACAAGCTCACCGTCATCGAGGTGGAATGCCTCGACCGGCCGGGCCTGTTGTCCGACATCACCTCGGTGCTCTCCGATCTCTCGCTTGACATTTCCTCGGCCCACATCACCACTTTCGGCGAGAAGGTGGTGGACTCCTTCTACGTGAAGGACCTCGTGGGGATGAAGGTGACCAACGAAACGCGCCAGGCCAATATCATTGCGCGGCTGACGGCGGTTCTCGCCGATGAGCAGGACGAGGTGCGCGACCGCATGCCGTCCGGCGTGATCGCGCCTGTCGGGACCACGGTCCGCCGGTCCAGCCGGAGACGATCCGCTTGAGCCTCGTCTCCAAGTTCCTCTCCGTCGGCTCGGCAACGATGGCGAGCCGCATCCTCGGATTTGCCCGCGAGGCCCTGATGGCGGCCGCACTCGGCGCCGGTCCGGTGGCCGACGCCTTCTATGCCGCCTTCCGCTTCCCCAACCTGTTCCGCCGGCTGTTTGCCGAAGGCGCGTTCAATGCCGCCTTCGTGCCGCTCTTTGCCAAGGAGATCGAGGGCGGCGGGGTGGACGGCGCCAAGCGCTTCTCCGAGGAAGTCTTCGGTGTTCTCTTCTCGGTGCTGTTGATCCTGACCATCGTCATGGAACTTTCCATGCCCTTCCTGGTCAAGACGGTGATCGCGCCCGGCTTTGCCGATGATGCCGACAAGTTCGATCTGACGGTTCGGCTGGCGATCATCATGTTCCCCTATCTCATGTGCATGTCGCTGGCCGCGATGATGAGCGGCATCCTGAATTCGCTGCACAAATATTTTGCCGCGGCCTTCGCGCCCGTCTTCTTCAACGTCATCCTCATCGCCGTTCTGGTCTATGCGCTTTATTCCGGCATCGAACCGGAAACCGTCGTCACCCACATGGCCTGGGGCGTGATCGCCGCCGGTATCCTGCAATTGGGCATCGTCGCCTTCGCCGTGCGCAAGGCGGGCATGAAGATCGGATTCCGCCGTCCCGCGCTGACCCCCAACGTCAAGCGGCTCCTCTGGCTGGCAGCGCCTGCGGCCGTCACCGGCGGCATCACCCAGATCAATCTGGTCATCGGCCAGATCATTGCTTCCGGGAAGGACGGCGCGATTTCGGTTCTGCAATATGCCGACCGCATCTACCAGCTGCCCCTCGGCGTCGTCGGCATTGCCGTCGGTGTCGTTCTGTTGCCCGAACTCGCGCGCGCGCTGAAGGCCGGCCACATGGTGGAAGCCGCCACCCTGCAGAACCGCTCCGTCGAATTCGCGCTGTTCCTGACCCTGCCCGCGACCGCGGCCCTGCTGACCATCGGCGATCCGATCGTCCGCCTTCTCTATGAACGCGGCGCCTTCGGTCCCGAGACAACGGCGACGGTCGGAGGGGTGCTGTCGATCTTCGGCATCGGCCTGCCGGCCTTCGTGCTCATCAAGGCGTTCACGCCGGGTTTCTTCGCCCGCGAGGATACCCGCACGCCGATGATCTTCGCCGGCATCTCGGTCGCGCTCAACGTGACGCTCGCCATCACGCTGTTTCCGATCATCGCCGAACGCGGCATCGCCACGGCGGAAATCTGCGCGGGCTGGACCAATGCGACCCTGCTCTTCGTCACGCTCGTACGACGCGGCCACTGGAAGATCGAACGCCTGGCCGTGATGCGCATCGTCAAGCTCGTCATCGCCACCGCGATGCTGGCAGCCTTCTTCCATTTCGGTGTCGATCACATCGCGCCGTGGGTGGAGCCGTCATCGGCGCTCTGGCAGCAGCTGGTGGCGCTTCTGGGCTTTCTCGGAGCGGGCTTCCTGCTCTACGTCGCGCTCGCCTTTGCCATCGGCGGTGCCGATGCGGGGGCGCTCAAGCGCGGCATCCGCCGCCGGCCGAAGAACCCGGCCTGATCGCACGCATGACGCCGCACGGCGGGTGGGCCTTGACGGTTCATCCGCCCGGCCTCATACACGCAGCCGTTTTACAAAGAGGGCGCGGGCCCTCCACAAGTCCGCCAGGAGTTTCGCATGACCTTCAAGCCGCTCGTATTTTCCGGCGTTCAGCCGACCGGCAACCTTCACCTCGGCAACTATCTCGGCGCCATCCGCCGTTTCGTCGCCCTGCAGGAGGAGATGGACTGCATCTATTGCGTTGTCGACCTGCATTCGCTGACCGCCCAGCTGGTCCACAGGGACCTGAAGGAACAGACCCGTTCGATCGCTGCCGCCTATCTCGCCGCCGGCATCGACGCCGACAAGCATATCGTGTTCAACCAGTCGGCCGTCCCGGGCCATGCCGAACTCGCCTGGATCTTCAACTGCGTCGCGCGCATCGGCTGGATGAACCGCATGACCCAGTTCAAGGACAAGGCCGGCAAGGACCGCGAGAATGCCTCGCTCGGCCTGCTCGCCTATCCGAGCCTGATGGCCGCCGATATTCTTCTTTATCGCGCCACGCATGTGCCGGTCGGCGACGACCAGAAGCAGCATCTCGAATTGACGCGCGACATCGCGATGAAGTTCAATCTCGACTTCGGGGACAATATCCGTGCAGCGGGGACCGGCACCGACATCACCGTCGGCGACCAGCCGGTCCATGCCTATTTCCCGATGACCGAGCCGATGATCAGCGGCGCGACCACCCGCGTGATGAGCCTGCGCGACGGTACCAAGAAGATGTCCAAATCCGATCCCTCGGATCTGTCGCGCATCAATCTCACCGACGATGCCGACGACATCAGCCGCAAGATCAAGAAGGCCAAGACCGACCCCGAGGCGCTGCCGTCCGAGCTCGACGGTCTGGAAGGCCGCCCCGAGGCCAGCAATCTCGTGGGCATCTACGCTGCTCTCTCCGACCGCACCAAGGAGGACGTGCTCGCCGAGTATGGCGGCCAGCAGTTCTCGGCCTTCAAGCCGGCGCTCACCGAACTCGCTGTCACGGTTCTCGCCCCGATCAATGCCGAGATGCGCAAGCTCGAAGCCGATCCCGGCCATATCGACGCGGTGCTCAAAAAGGGCAGCGAGCGCGCCGGCGAAATCGCCGCGAGGACCATGTCCGACGTCAAGGACATCATCGGGCTGCTGTAATCGGCATCACCCCATCGCTCCTCCCCAGCAAGGGAGGGGCATTTCTTTTAACCCCGTCACTTTCCGCATGTCCCATCTTGCGAGGCGGTGGCGGCACGGGCATAGTCCGGCGCATGGTTTCAAGACGACTTTCGAGAGAGGCCGGACACCGGCGCAAATTCCTGGCGGTGGTGGACGACACCCCCGAATGCGAGCGCGCGATGCGCTATGCGGCGCTGCGCGCCAAGAATTCGGGCGGCGGGCTGGTCCTCTGCTATGTGATCTCGCCGACCGACTTCCAGCACTGGCTGGGTGTCGAGGAGATCATGCGGGCCGAGGCCATGGAGGAAGCCGAATCGACGCTCGCCAAGGCGGCTGAGAATCTCCGCCAGGCCATCGGGATCGATTCCGAGACCCGCATTCGCCAGGGCCGGGCCGACGAGGAAATTCACTCCGTCATCGAGGAAGACCGCGATATCGCCATCCTCGTGCTGGCGGCCGGTTCCGCCAAGGAAGGGCCGGGGCCCCTGGTGTCCTCGATTGCAGGTCGTGGAGCGGCCTTCCCGATTCCCGTGACGGTGGTTCCCGATACGCTGACGGACGAGGAAATCGACGCGCTGAGCTGATTGTTCTCGCATTCCGTGCTTGATCCGGGCTGCATCCGGGCCTATTTTGGAAGTATTCTAAACTACGAAATTCACCGGTCGCTGATGTCCGGTGCGGGAACCCGGGACCTTGACCCCCGGTGAAGCCCCCGAGGAGAAAGTCCGATGTTCATCCAGACCGAAGCGACACCGAACCCGGCAACACTGAAATTCCTGCCCGGCAAGGTCGTCATGCAGGACGGCACCGCCGAATTCCGTTCCGAGGACGAAGCCGCCAGCGCATCTCCGCTGGCCGCCAAGCTCTTCTCCATTCCCGGCGTCACCGGGGTCTTCTACGGCTATGACTTCATCACCGTGACCAAGGACGGCCCGGACTGGCAGCACCTCAAGCCCGCCATTCTCGGGGCCATCATGGAGCATTTCATGTCCGGCGCGCCGGTGATGAATGCCGGTGGAAACGAAGCGGGCATGACCGACGAGGAATTCTTCGACGAGGCTGACGGCACCGTGGTCGCCACCATCAAGGAACTGCTCGAGACCCGCGTGCGCCCGGCCGTGGCCCAGGACGGTGGCGATATCACCTTCCGCGGTTTCAAGGACGGCAAGGTCTATCTCTACATGAAGGGCGCTTGCGCCGGCTGCCCGTCCTCGACGGCCACCCTCAAGCACGGCATCCAGAACCTGCTGCGCCATTTCGTGCCTGAAGTGCGCGAAGTCGAAGCCGTCTGAAGCCGCATCGGCGCGGGCCTTCGAGCTTCATCCGCCCGGGATTATTTTCTCCGGGCGGCTTTCGTGCTTGGATAGGGTCGAGATCAACCGGATTCGTGGACTGCCGTGAAGCTTCTTGCCCTGGATTGCGCCCAGCGCCTCTGCGCCGTTGCCCTTTACGATGCGGGGAGCGGAGAGGTGCTCGCACGCCTCGATCCCGAGATCGGCCGCGGTCATGCGGAGCGTCTGCCGGCCCTCGTCGATGAGGTGCTGGCCGAGGCGGGGGTCGCCTTTGCCGATATCGACCGCATAGCCGTAACCATCGGCCCGGGGTCTTTTGCCGGGATCCGCGTCGGAGTGGCTTTCGCACGCGGGCTCGCGCTCGCGCTGAAAATCCCTGCTGTCGGCGTCTCCGGGCTCTATGCCATGGCGGGACCATGCGCTCGCGACGCCGGTCTGCCGGTGATGGCGACGATCGACGCCAGGCGCGACCGCATCTGGGCGGCTGTCGTCGGTCCCGATGGCGCAACGCTCGCCGAACCCGCCGAACTGACAGCCGTGGCCGCAGCGGAACTCGCCAGCCGGATCCCGGCGGTCATTGTCGGTGACGCCGCGCCACTGGTGCTTGCAGAGGATGCCAGTCTTTCGATCATGAGCGGAGGCCCCTTCGCCGACATCGCCGAAGTGGCACGGATCGGCGCCGAACTCGATCCGGCCGTCAGTGCGGCCGAACCGGCCTATCTGCGCGCCCCGGATGCCAAGCCGCAGGCCGGGTTCGCCGTCGAAAGGCTCAAGGCGTGAGCACCCTGTTTACCCGTTTCTTCTCGCGGCCCGATGCCTTCGAGATCACCCCCATGACGACGGCGGACGCAGCCATTGCCGCGCGCCTTCACAAGCTCGCATTTGCGCGCGGCTGGACCGACGGCGAATTCGCTTCGCTTCTGGGGCAGCCTGCGGTGTTCGGTTTTCTTGCGGTCGATCCGGCCCGCGCCCGTGATCTCGCCGCTGGCTTCGTCCTGGTGCGCGAAGCCGCGAGCGAAGCCGAAATCCTGTCCATCGGCGTCGATCCCGGCGTTCGCCGTTCGGGTCTCGGCTGGCGGCTGATGCAGGCCGCCATGCGCGAGGCATCGCACCGCGGCGCCGAGGAAATGTTCCTCGAGGTCGACGAGACCAACGGGAATGCCATAGCCCTGTACAGGAAGCTCAGCTTCGCCAAGGTGGGTGAACGCCGGGCCTATTACGAACATGCGGGCGAGCCGCCCACCGCCGCCTGGGTCATGCGCCGCGAGTTGAAATAGCAGCCTCCTCTGTGTGGATTTCGCGCCGGGAAATCGCTATTGCCGCAGGCACTGTTCCAATGGATCAAGCCCCAGTGCCAACCATTTTGCCCTCGATCAAAGCCCGGAGCCGGCACACGCCATGATCACCGCCCTGCGGCTGGCAATGGTCGCCTTCATCTTCCTCTCCGTGACGCTGGCCCTTCTGCCCGTGCAGCTCTTCGCGCTCTGGTCGGGCAACGACATCCGCCGCCGCCTGCCGCGGCGGTGGCACCGCATCATGGCAACGATGATCGGGCTGAAGGTCGAAGTCATCGGCAGGCCGGTGGCCGATCGTCCCCTGATGCTCGCCTCCAACCACGTCTCCTGGAAGGACATCGTGGTCCTCGGCGCTGCCGCCGACGTGGTCTATGTCGCAAAGTCAGAGGTGCGCGACTGGCCGGTCTTCGGGTGGCTGGCGCGGCTTCAGCGCACCGTCTTCGTCGAGCGCGACCGCAAGCGCAGCACGGGCAATCAGATCGACGAGATGGCCCGGCGCTTGAAGGCGCACGAGATCGTGGTTCTCTTCCCGGAAGGCACGACGTCCGACGGAAATCGGCTTCTGCCTTTCAAGACCTCGCTTTTCGGGGCAGCCACCGCCGCAATTCCCGAAGTGCCGGACAGGCGTGTCGTCGTCCAGCCGGTCGCCATCTGCTATGTGGGTATCCAGGGCATGCCGATGGGGCGCTACCACCGCCCGGTCGCGGCCTGGCCGGGCGATGTGGCGCTCGTGCCCCATCTGCTCAGGGTTCTGAGAGAGGGGGCGCTGGAGGTCGAGGTCCGTTTCGGGGCTCCCGTGGTCTTCGATGAGGCGACGAACCGGAAAATCGCCGCAAAGGAAGTCGAGAGGCGGGTCGCAGACCTGCTGGCGGAAGGCCTTGCAGGACGAAGGCGGATCGGCTGAATATCCTCCGATATCCCCTGATTGCATGCGCGTTTCATGACAGGTAAAAGGCGGCCATGATGGACAGGCTTGATACCGAAATCGCTGAAACCCCTGTGAGCGGCCGCGAAGCGCCGGAACAGGCGACATCTGCTGCACCGTCCCGCAAGGTCTTCGTCAAGACCTATGGCTGCCAGATGAACGTCTATGATTCCGAGCGCATGAGCGACGCGCTGAGCCGTGACGGCTATACGGCCACCGACAGCCCGGAAGACGCCGACCTGGTGCTCATCAACACCTGCCATATCCGTGAAAAGGCCGCTGAGAAGGTCTATTCCCAGCTCGGCCGCCTCGCCAAGCTCAAGAAGCGGCGCCAGAGCGAAGGCTCCGATTTCATGGTCGCGGTCGCCGGCTGCGTGGCGCAGGCCGAAGGCCAGGAGATCACCCGCCGCGCGCCGGTCGTCGACGTGGTGATCGGTCCGCAGACCTATCACCGGCTCCCGGACGCGCTGGCCAAGGCGCGCACCGGCGCCAAGGTCGTCGAAACCGATTTCCCGGTCGAGGACAAGTTCACGGCTCTGCCGAAAGCGCCGGAGAAGGTCATCCGCAAGCGCGGGGTCAGCGCGTTCCTCACCGTGCAGGAAGGCTGCGACAAGTTCTGCACCTTCTGCGTGGTGCCCTATACGCGCGGCGCGGAAACGTCGCGTCCCGTCGATGCCATCGTCGCAGAGGCCGAACGGCTGGCCGCCGCCGGCGTCCGCGAGGTCACGCTTCTGGGCCAGAACGTCAATGCCTGGCACGGCGAGGGATCTGACGGCCGCGAATGGGGGCTCGGCGAATTGCTGCGCCGGCTCGCCGAAATCGACGGGCTCGAGCGGCTGCGCTACACCACCAGCCATCCGCGCGACATGGATGACGGTCTGATCGAGGCCCATCGTGATCTGCCGGAGCTCATGCCCTATCTCCACCTGCCGGTGCAGGCGGGATCCGACCGGATCCTCAAGGCCATGAACCGTCGCCATACGGCCGACGACTACATCCGGCTGGTCGAGCGCATTCGCCAGGCCAATCCGGATCTGGCGCTGTCCGGCGATTTCATTGTCGGCTTCCCCGGCGAGACCGACGAGGATTTCGAGGATACGATGCGGCTGATCGAGACGGTCGGTTATGCACAGGCCTTTTCGTTCAAATATTCCCCGCGCCCGGGCACGCCCGGCGCCGATCTCGGCGGCCATGTCGACGAGGCGGTGAAATCCGAGCGGCTCGATCGCCTTCAGGCCCTGCTGTACCGGCAGCAAAGGGATTTCGCCGAGCGTTGCGTCGGCCGCGAGATCGATCTGCTTCTGGAAAAGCCGGGCAGGGAACCAGGTCAGCTCATCGGGCGTTCTCCTTGGCTGCAGCCAGTAATTGTTAATGCAAAGCCCGAGGAAATAGGTGACATTGTGAAGGTGCGAATCACCAAGGCTGGTACCAACAGCCTTTTCGCAGATAGGGTTTAGGTTGAACGAGTCCAAAAAGGAGCCAGATCGTTTGACAGCGCATAACCTGTCCGCGCCCTCTCAGGGCATCTCCGCCGGCGCTTCGGATACGACACACATCGCGCTCACTTTCGAAAACAACAGACTTGCCAGCGAGCTTTTCGGCCAGTTCGACCAGAACCTCGCGCTGATCGAGCAGAAGCTGCGCATCGATGCCCGCGCCCGCGGCAACACGGTGACGCTGACTGGCGAGGCGGTGGCGACCAATCAGGCCAGGCGCACGCTCGATTATCTCTATGATCGGCTGCTCAAGGGCTCCTCGGTCGAGGCTTCCGACGTCGAGGGCGCGATCCGCATGGCGCTCGCCGCCGACGATCAGCTCGTGTTGCCGACCATGGAGCGCAAGGGCAAGCTCGCCATGGCCCAGATCTCCACCCGCAAGAAGACGGTGATCGCCCGCACCCCGACGCAGGATGCCTATATTCGTGCGATGGACCGTGCTGAGCTGGTCTTCGGCGTCGGCCCTGCCGGCACCGGCAAGACCTTCCTGGCGGTCGCCCACGCGGCGCAGCTTCTCGAGCGCGGCTCCGTCGAGCGCATAGTGCTCACCCGTCCGGCGGTGGAAGCCGGCGAGCGTCTGGGCTTCCTGCCCGGCGACATGAAGGAGAAGGTCGATCCCTATCTCCGTCCGCTCTATGACGCGCTGTACGAAATGATGCCGTCCGACCGTGTCGAACGCGCTCTGGCCGCCGGCGTCATCGAAATCGCCCCGCTCGCCTTCATGCGCGGACGCACATTGTCCAATGCGGCCATCATCCTGGACGAGGCGCAGAACACCACGCAGATGCAGATGAAGATGTTCCTTACCCGCTTGGGCGAGAACGGACGCATGATCATCACCGGTGATCCGAGCCAGATCGACCTGCCGCGCGGCGTGAAGTCCGGCCTCGTCGAGGCGCTCGCGGTTCTCGACAATGTCGAGGGCATCGTGACCTGCCGCTTCAAGGGCGCCGACGTCGTGCGTCACCCGCTCGTCCAGAAAATCGTCGAAGCCTATGACGAGAAGGGCACGGATCCATCCGGTCTATGAGCAAGCCAGCCATCGATTGCGTCGGCACCGTGGAAGCGGGCAGCTGGCCCGGCGAGGACGAGGCAGTTGCGACCGCCCAGTCCATACTCGAGGTTGCGGCCGGCTATCTTCATGCCCATGAGAGCCAGCCCTTTCCGGCCGAGCCGGTGGAAGTCTCGCTTCTCTTCACCGATGACGGGCCGATGGCCGAGATCAACGGCCAGTGGCGCGGCAAGGAAAAGCCGACCAACGTGCTGTCCTTTCCGGCCTTCCCGATCGTGCCCGGCGACACGCCCGGCGCGGTCCTCGGTGACATCGTGCTGGCGCGCAGCACCATCGAGCGCGAAGCGGCCGACCTTGCCAAACCCGTCGACCACCACGTTTCCCATCTTCTGGTGCACGGATTTCTTCATCTTTTCGGCTATGACCACATTGATGCCGAAGACGCGCGCGAGATGGAGACGCTTGAGACTCGCATTTTGGCCGAACTTGGCTTATCTGACCCTTATGGCGGTACGGATCCGCTTTGACACGATTGAGCTATGACCAACGTTGATTCACCGGCGGAAAGCGCCGGCCACGCCGCGGACAATCCGGGGCATTCACAAGACGAAGCCGACAGTAGCGGCCAACCCGGCCGATCTTTGACCGCCGGGGGCGAGCGCGCACCCGGCTTCTGGCAGCGCCTGAAGCGCGTCTTCTTCCCGCCTTCCGATGGCGAATCCCTGCGCGAGAACCTTACCGACGCGCTGCAGACCGGCGGTGACCTGCACGAGGCGTTCAGCCCCGGCGAACGCGCGATGCTCAACAACATCCTGCTTCTGCGCGAGGTCCGCATCGACGACATCATGGTGCCGCGCGCCGACATCGAGGCGATCGACGATTCCACCACGATCGGCGCGATGCTGCAGTTCTTCGAGGAATCGGGTCATTCGCGCATGCCGGTCTTCTCCGAGACGCTCGACGATCCGCGTGGCATGATCCACATCCGCGACGTTCTCGCCTGGATTGCCAAACAGTCGCGGCCCAAGCGTCGCTCGACGAGATCCAACGGCAACGGAAACGGCAATGGCAACGGTCCCGCGTCGCGCAAGCCCGCGTCCACCGAGACGCTGGACCTCGCCCGGGTCGATCTTACCAAGACGCTCCGGGAGTCAGGCCTGATCCGCAGGGTTCTCTTCGTCCCGGCCTCGATGCTGGCATCCGATCTCATGCAGCACATGCAGGCGACACGCATCCAGATGGCGCTCGTGATCGACGAGTATGGCGGCACCGACGGTCTCGTCTCGCTCGAGGATATCGTCGAGATGGTCGTTGGCGACATCGCCGACGAGCACGATCTCGACGAGGAGATCATGATAAAGCGCTCGGGTGAGGACATCTGGCTTGCCGACGCGAAAGCCGAACTCGACGATCTGGTCGAGGAGATCGGCGCCGACTTCGATGTCGCCGAACAGAGCGAGGACGTCGATACGCTCGGCGGTCTCATCTTCTCGGAGCTCGGACGCGTTCCGGCCCGTGGCGAGGTGGTGCAGGCGGTTCCCGGGTTCGAATTCCAGGTGCTCGACGCCGATCCGCGCCGCATCAAGCGCGTCAGGATCGTCCGCGGTCGCCCCGCCGCGCGTCGTAGGGTGACGAGACCGGAAGCGGCGGCTGAAAAGAGCGTCGCCGGCGGCGAGTAACGCCGTGATGCTTTCAGCCACTTACAACGGGCTCGATTTCTGAAAGACTGCGGCAACTGATTCGATCCCCGCGGGGCGGCGACGGGAATAAGCGGCTTTGGAACGTCTGGCAGAAAAAATCATGCTCACATGGGGCTGGCGTCGCATGGCGCTCGCCTTTCTCGCAGGGCTCGTTTCCGTACTGGCATTGTCGCCGGTCAATTTCTTTCCGGCGATGTTCATCTCGCTGCCGGTGCTGGTCTGGCTGATCGACGGCGCAAGCGGCGCGGCCAATGCAGGCCTGGCAGGCCGCCTCAGGCCTGCTTTCGCCACCGGCTGGTCGTTCGGCTTCGGGTATTTCGTCGGCGGTTTGTGGTGGCTCGGTGCCGCCCTTCTCGTCGAGGCGGATGCTTTTGCCTGGGCCCTTCCGCTCGCGGTGCTGGGTCTGCCGGCCTTGCTTGCGATCTTCTATGGCCTGGCCGCAGCGCTCGCCCGGCTCTTCTGGTCGGACGGTTTCGGCCGCATTGCCATTCTTGCCGCCGCCTTCGGGTTGATCGAGTTCGCGCGCGAATTCCTGCTGTCCGGCTTTCCCTGGAACGCCCTCGGCATGACGCTGATGCCGACGCCGCTGATGATGCAGCCGGCGGCGCTCGTCGGTCTCGACGGAATGACGGTTTTAGCCATCTACATCTTTGCGTCCCCGGCTCTGCTTGCCACACGGCGCGGCGCCTTGCCCGGCATCGTTCTCGGTGTGCTTCTCTTTGCCGGCTGCCTCGGCTTCAGCTGGTGGCACATGCGCACAGCGCCAGGCGTAAACGAGGACGCGCCGGTTTTCCGCATCGTGCAGCCGAACATCGATCAGGCCGCCAAGTGGCAGCCCGGCGACCGTGAAGCGATTTTCGACGAGCTCCTGCGGCTCACAGCGCTCCCGCCGGAGCCTGGACTGACGCGTCCGGATATCGTCATCTGGCCTGAAACGGCCGTGCCGTTCCTGCTGACCGACAATCCGGGAGCGCTCGCCCGCATTGCCGATACGCTCAAGACGGGCCAGACGCTGCTCGCCGGCGCAGTCCGGGTCGAAAACGGACTGACAGGGTCAGGCGACCGCTATTACAACTCGATCTACATGATCAACGACAATGGTGAGCTCGTCGGAGCGGTCGACAAGGCTCATCTGGTGCCGTTCGGCGAGTATCTCCCCTTCGAGGGACTGCTCAAAAATTTCGGACTGGAAACGATCGCGCAGAGTTTCGGAGGCTTCAGTGCGGCCCAGACACGCAATTTTTTGCAGCTTCCTGTGGGTATCGCAGCTGTTCCGCTTATTTGTTACGAGGCTATTTTCCCGTCCTTGTCGGAAATCGACGGCAAGCGGGGCGGTCTTCTGCTGAACCTCACCAATGACGGATGGTTCGGCCATACGCCGGGACCATACCAGCATTTTCAGCAGGCCCGGATCCGTGCAGTGGAGGCCGGTTTACCCCTGATACGTGCGGCAAATAGTGGCATTTCAGGGGTTTTTGACCCGTTCGGGCGGACCGTCCGGCTCCTGCCGCTGGGCACGAAAGGCAATATAGATTTTCACCTTCCAGCCCCGCTGACGCAGGGAAATACTTACAAAAACCGGCAGCTGGGCTTCGCTGCGATATTCACCATAATGGTGTTATTGGGTTTTATTTCCCGTAAAAGTCTACATAACGGACGAGATTGACGCAAAACCCCTGAAATTGCATAGTCCACGCGTCAACCCGCGTCCCGTGCACCGAACATCCAAATTGTGGGGGGTCTTCGGACATTGTTTGCTCGGATTATGGGGCAGTCTTACCACTGAGCCTTATGGGCTCTTTGCAGGATACTGTAATGATCGAGAACAAGAAGAAGCCAAACCCGATCGACGTTCATGTCGGAAGTCGGGTTCGGTTGAGGCGTACCATGCTGGGTATGAGCCAGGAGAAGCTTGGGGAAGCTCTTGGCATCACTTTCCAGCAAATACAGAAATACGAGAAGGGCACGAACCGCGTCGGCGCAAGCCGTCTGCAGAACATTTCGACCATTCTCAATGTGCCGGTTTCCTTTTTCTTTGAGGATGCGCCGGCTGACGTTGCCGGTGGACAGCCCGGCATGGCTGAAGCAAACTCTTCCAACTACGTCGTCGACTTCCTGTCGTCGTCGGAAGGCCTTCAGCTCAATCGTTCCTTCGTCAAGATTACTGACCCGAAGGTCCGCCGCAAGATCGTTGATCTCGTCAAGGTACTCGCCGCCGAAGACGACACCGAGTGATTTGACGCCGGCTCTCGGCGTCAATCGAAACAACGCCACTGGCAACACGATGACCCCGGGCGGCCATGCCGCATCAGGGTAACGGGTTTGCCGGTGGCGTTTTTCTTTTTCGCGACCTCCGCGCGGGTTTCCCGGTATCCGTGCGTGGCCTCTTTCTCCTTAAAAATAACCCACATCAACATATCTTTATATCGTTGTGACCTTGTCAGTCTTTCCGGGTTTCTCTAAACAGGCTCGTACAAATTGGCAGGATGGAGCCCGGCATGGCGCGTCAGAACTACCTCTTCACCTCAGAATCGGTTTCCGAAGGCCACCCCGACAAGGTGTGCGACCGCATTTCCGACGAGATCGTCGATCTCGTTTATCGTGAAGCCAAGAAGACGGGTGTCGATCCGTGGAAGGTTCGCGTCGCCTGCGAGACGCTGGCCACGACCAATCGTCTGGTCATTGCCGGCGAAGTGCGGGTGCCCGAGACGCTGATGAAGACCGACAAGAACGGCAATCAGGTGATCAACCCGTCACGCTTCAAGTCCGCTGCCCGCCGCGCCATCCGCGACATCGGCTACGAGCAGGACGGCTTCCACTGGAAGACCTGCAAGATCGACGTGCTTCTGCATTCGCAGTCCGCCGACATCGCCCAGGGCGTCGACAACGCGTCCGACCGCCAGGGCGAGGAAGGCGCGGGCGACCAGGGCATCATGTTCGGTTATGCCTGCCGCGAGACCCCCGACCTGATGCCGGCGCCGATCTATTATTCGCACAAGATCCTCGAACTCCTCGCCGCCGCCCGCAAGAAGGGCGAGGGCGACGCCGCCGGTCTCGGCCCGGACGCCAAGAGCCAGATCACGGTGCGCTACGAAAACGGCAAGGCCGTCGAGGTTGTCTCGATCGTCTTGTCGACGCAGCATTTCGACGCCGGCTGGGATTCGAAAAAGGTTCGTGCCGTCGTCGAGCCGTATATCCGTGAAGCTCTCGGCGAGCTTCCGATCGCCGCCGACTGCGTTTGGTACATCAATCCGACCGGCAAGTTCGTGATCGGCGGTCCCGATGGCGATGCGGGCCTCACCGGCCGCAAGATCATCGTCGACACCTATGGCGGCGCCGCGCCCCATGGCGGCGGAGCCTTCTCCGGCAAGGACACGACCAAGGTCGACCGCTCGGCGGCCTACGCCGCGCGCTATCTCGCAAAGAACGTGGTCGCCGCCGGACTGGCGGATAACTGCACCATCCAGCTGTCCTATGCGATCGGCGTGGCGCAGCCCTTGTCCGTCTATGTCGATCTTCATGGCACGGGCCAGGTCGACGAGGACGTCGTCGAGAAGGCGATCCGCAAGGCGATGGATCTGTCGCCTTCCGGTATCCGCCGTCACCTCGATCTCAACAAGCCGATCTATGCCCGCACTGCGGCCTACGGTCACTTCGGGCGCAAGGCCGGTCGTGACGGAGCCTTCTCCTGGGAGAAGACCGACCTGGTCAAGGCGCTCAAGGAAGCGGTGAAGGAGGTCGCCTGACGGCAGGCGGCCTGAAGACCGGCAGACGAAGATGACCGAACAACGCCGCAGCCGTGCGACGGAAGCCTTCTGGGGGCGCCGTCGCGGCAAGTCGCTGAAACCCGCGCAGGCCGAAGCGCTCGATACGGTCGCGCGCGCGCGCATGCTTGACCTGTCCGAGCCGGCGCCTTCACGTCTTGCCGATCTCTTTCCGCACGCGCCGGAGACGATCCATCTGGAAATCGGCTTCGGCGGCGGCGAGCACCTGGCCCACCATGCCCGCTCGCGCCCGGAAACCGGCTTTATCGGCGTAGAGCCCTTCGTCAATTCCATGGCAAAACTCGCCGCGGTGATCGATGACGAGGGAATGGAGAATATCCGCCTCTATGACGATGACGCCACCCGGCTGCTCGACTGGCTGCCGGAGGCCTCACTCGACGGTATAGACCTGTTCTATCCCGATCCCTGGCCGAAGAAGAAGCACTGGAAGCGCCGCTTCGTCTCCGACGTCAATCTCGATCGCTTCGCGCGTGTTCTCAAGCCGGGCGCCACATTTCGTTTCGCCTCGGATATCGATACCTATGTGAACTGGACCCTGCTGCACGTCGCGCGCCATGACCTGTTCTCCTGGCAGGCTGGCAAAGCTGAGGACTGGCACAGTCCCTGGCAGGGATGGCCGGGCACCCGGTATGAAGCGAAGGCCTTCAGGGAGGGGCGCACGCCGGCATATTTGACGTTTGCCCGCGCGCCGTAAGCCGGCGAAGCATTCCGGGCCGCGTCGGGGGCTTCCAGACAGGAACCCTTGCGGATCGTCTCTCCTATGCGCAGTTTCCAGTAAAATGGTTAGGTAGAATTACGCCGATTGCATTGTCGGATCAGGAATGCAATTTCTGATGTTTATTGCGACATACATGCTCCCTGCATAAGGCGGGCGGGTATGTCTTTTTTAAGCGACAGACACAATCTGCTGCCGAGAATCCGACAAAACGCCATTTTTCAAATGCATCTTGTGCAATGCGGCGTTTGTGGATTTATTGGCGGCTCGGTGCGGCGGCATCGTCAGGTTGGTGGAGGTTTCCCCTCATATGAATGTAACATCGGCGCCCGGTGGCGCTGTTGATCTGAGCAATTGTGACCGCGAGCCAATCCACCTCCTGGGGCGTGTCCAGGAATTCGGTTTTCTCGTCGCCACGACCTCGGACTGGATGATCAGTGACATTTCCGAGAATGCCGGTGACTTCATAAGCCGCCAACCGGAAGAGCTGCTCGGCGAGCACATTTCCTCGTTGCTCGCGCCCGATGTCATCCACACGCTCAGAAACAGGCTTCAAAATCTTCGCGACGGCAGTCTGCCGGACGTGGTGAGCAACATGCCGCTTGCGCAGGTTGGAGCCGCCGGGAGGTTTGACATCAGCGTCCATATTTCCGGATCGAAGATCGTTCTGGAATTCGAGCCTCACGAGGATCTTACCGAGGCCGGGCGGACGATCGCCGACGTGCAGCAGGCCATCCAGCGGATCTCGCAGATGGAGAGCGTCGAGCAGATCCTCAAATATGCGACCCGATTCGTTGCGGCGCTGACCGACTTCGACCGGGTGATGGGCTATGTCTTCCGTTCCGACGGCTCCGGCGAGGTTCTGGCCGAAGCCCATTCGCCGGGCATGGAGCCGTTTCTCGGCTTGCGCTATCCGGCGACCGATATTCCGGCCCAGGCGCGGGCGCTCTACATCCGCAATCCGGTTCGCTCGATCGGCAACACGGCCAATATCGGGGCCGATATTCTGCCTCGCCCCACGCGGGCGGAAGAGTATCTCGATCTGTCGAATGCCGTGTTGCGCAGCGTTTCGCCGATCCATCTCGAATATCTGCAGAACATGCGCGTCGGCGCCTCGCTGTCGATCTCGCTGATCGTCGACGGCAAGCTTTGGGGGCTGCTGGCCTGCCATCACAATGAGCCCAAGCATCTTCCGCAGGTCTTCCGAAACTCGCTGGTCCTCTTCGGGCAGATGCTGTCGCTGCTGATTGCCGGTAAGCTGAACGCGGATGACAGGGCGTATCACGTCCAGGCCAACGAATTGATCAATTCGTTCTCCCGCTCGGCAGCGACCAGCGGGGAAGTGGCGCAGACACTCATCGACCGCTCGGAACTCGCCATGAAGCTGATGTCGGCGGACGGAATGGCGGTCGCAAGCCATGGCCAGCTGGCCGTGCATGGCCGCACGCCGCGGGAAGAGGCCATCCAGGCGATCATCAAGCGCCTTAACATCCTGCCGCCGGGCAAGGTCTTCGCGACGAGCGAGCTGGGCTCGCTCTCTCCGGACTTCCGAAAATTTGCCGACGATGCCGCCGGCATGTTGTCGATTCCGATTTCCAAGGCGCCGCGCGACTACATTCTCTTTTTCCGCGGTGAGGTGCTCAAGAAGGTCAAATGGGCGGGCAATCCGGAAAAACCCGCCACATTCGGCCCGAACGGTGCCCGCCTCACCCCGCGCAAGAGCTTCGAGAGCTGGCAGTCGATCGTCGAAGGCCAGTCGGAAGAATGGCAGCAGGCCGAGATTTCGGCGGCCGAGCAGTTCCGCGTGACCGTGCTCGAGGTCGTGCTCCGCATGGCCGAGGAAACCGCTGCGGAGCGCCGGAAGGCCTCGGAAAAGCAGGAACTGCTGATTGCCGAACTCAATCATCGCGTCCGCAATATTCTCGGTCTTGTGCGCAGCCTGATCGTCCAGACCTCGACGAATGCCGTTTCGACCACGGAATTCGCTGCCGAATTGGAAAGCCGCGTGCACTCACTTGCCCGCGCCCATGATCAGATCACCCGCCACAACTGGTCCGCGGCTTCCTTGCGCGGGTTGCTGTCGACAGAGGCGGAAGCCTATCTTCTCGAAAAGGCCGACCGTATTCAGGTCAACGGCGACGACATCTTTCTCGTGCCGGCCGCCTATTCGACGGTGGCGCTCGTGCTTCACGAAATGATGACCAATTCGGCGAAATACGGCGCCTTGTCCGATTCCGGAGGAACGGTGAGTGTCGAGGTGAAGTTGCAGAAGGATGGTTCGGTGGATCTCCTCTGGGAGGAAACCGGCGGTCCAACGGTCAAGGCCCCGACACGGCGTGGCTTTGGAACCACGATCATCGAGCGGTCCATTCCCTTCGAGCTCGCTGGCCGCGCCGATGTCGATTACGACCCGTCCGGCGTGAAGGCGCGCTTCTGGTTGCCTCACGACCACGTTCGTCGGGAGGGAATGACAGCCGAAAGCCAGAAATCAACTGCAGCTTCCCGTCTCGACCAGCCTCCCGGCTCGCGTTCGGCCACAATTGCCGGCGACGCCGAGGGATGGTTTCCGAAATCGATCCTGCTTGTCGAAGACAACCTCATCATCGCCATGGACACCGAGAAGGTGCTTCTCGAACTCGGCGCGGACCGGGTCGCGACCTGCGCGCATGAGAGTGAGGCATTTGCCGAGATCAGGAAGTCGCAGCCCGATTTCGCCATTCTCGATATCAATCTCGGCTCGCATACGAGCGTGAAAGTCGCTGAGCAGCTTGGTAAGCTCGGCGTGCCTTTCGTATTTGCGTCGGGTTATGGAGATGCCAAGCCGCTCGCGGGAATGCCGGAGGACGTCTATGTCCTGTCCAAGCCCTACGACAAGCAGGGCCTGGAAAAGGCGGTCTACTCGGCCTTCAGCTCAGGCGCTGCCCTGTAGGACCTTGTGCGCGATATCGGCATAATTGGCGGGTTTGGTGAAGATCGCCGGCTCGAGGCCGCTCTCGGCCCTGATCTGGCGCGGGTCGTGGCCGCTGATGAAACAATAGGGCAGTCCCGCGGCTTCAAGCCGCTTGGCGATCGCAACGCTGCTTTCACGGCCGAGATTGAAATCGAGCAGCGCGGCATCGAGCGACATGCTCTCGATGTAGCGCAGGGCCGACTTGCAATCATGGGCTATGATGCAGTCCATGCCGAGGTTTTCGATCGTGTCGGCTGCATCCAGCGCGATGAACGGGTCGTCCTCGACAATCAGAATGGTTTTCGAAACGTGTGTCATGAAATGAGAATGCTCATCCGGCCAAAGAGTTTCACATGCTCTATCATTAAGTTTTTATGGTGAATAAACCCTTAGCGGAATTATTGTGGAAATGTATGTGCAGTTGCTTGAGAGATTGAGGGCGGAGACGGCGGAAGCTCATGATGAGCTCGACAGTGCCCATGACGGCGGGGCGTTTGCGGGGCTTGCTGCCTATGGCCGCTTTCTCGAGGCGCAGGCGCGCATTTTTCCCGTCGCGGAAGCGGCTCTTGCCGCCTCCGGGGAGTACCGAACCCTGCCTGACTGGGACCGCCGCTTCCGAGCCGATGCGTTGATTGCCGACCTCGCGACGCTCGGCATTGCACCTCCGCAGTCCATGCCGTTCGAGCTGCAAGATCGCCCGGGGGCGGCGACCGGTCTCGCCTATGTCCTCGAAGGCTCGCGGCTGGGCGGCAAGCTGATAGCCCGCAAGCTCGCGCAGGCAGGACTTCACGACGCGCCGACCTCCTTCATCGCCCATGGAGCGGATCAACGTTTCTGGCAATCGTTCACGGCCTGGCTTGCAAACCGTCATCCCGACGAGGCCTTTGGCGATGCGGCGGTGGCATCGGCGCGCACGGCATTCGCCCTGTTTCTCGAAGCCACCCGGCGCGAGCCGGAGTGCCATTAGGCCTCGACGGTCCTCACCTGATGCATGATGAATGGATGGCTATGGCGCGGCTCCCGTGGAGCGCGGCAGGCGCAGCCGCAGACCCGGACGGCCTTGGCCGTCGGGGAATTGACCGGCAGCGGCCGATCGAGGCGGAGCTTCTGACTGCTTGATAGCAGCCCTCTGGCGTCCGTTTGCTCTCTCCAAGTAAAGAAAATTTTCTTTTGATTATATCCGCCGTTGCTTCGTCATGAATTTTCGTATCAAGAAAAAGTATTTAATATATTTTTGGTATTTTCATAATTGTTTCGATCAAGTTTTCGTATCACTTTGAAATATATATGTGACATCTTGAGCCGTTGAATTTGCATTCGGCTCCGCTGGCGTGCTAGTTGAATTCTCATGCCTGACAAAACAACCGGACAGGCGGGCACTTATAGTGTTCCGCGGTCTCGCCGCGTTCAGCGGTTTGCTGCCGTTGCCTGCCGGCCGGGCCAAGGCTCCCGGCGCGTCTTTTCAAGAAGAACGACCTCAGAAGGAGGAATTTGATGAACAAGCTACTTTTCGCTTCCACTACCCTTGCAGCCCTCGCCCTGTTGCCGATGCAGGCCAGCGCGCAGGACGCCGACGCTACCGAGTGCGGTGAAGTGTCGATCGCCCAGATGAACTGGGCTGCGGCCGAAGTGACCACCAATATTGCCAAGTTCCTGCTCGAAGAGGGCTATGGCTGCTCGGTCAGCCTGGTCAATTCCGACACCATTCCCGCCATCACCTCGGTTGCCGAGAACGGCGAACCGGATGTCGTGACCAACCTGTGGCTCAACTCCGCCGGCGACGCCTACAAGAAGCTCGAAGAGGGCGGCACCATGGAGCGCCTGACCAACGTGCTCGAGCCGGGCGGTGTCGAAGGCTGGTGGATCCCCACCAAGCTTGCTGAAGAACACCCGGAACTGACCACCATCGAAGGCGTGATGAAGAACCCGGAACTGGTCGGCGGACAGTTCAACAACTGCCCGGACGGCTGGGGTTGCCGAGTCGTTTCCGACAACCTGGTGCGCGCCTTGGACCTCGAATCCTCCGGCATCGAAGTCTTCAACCACGGTTCGGGCGAAACGCTCGCATCCTCGATGGGGTCTGCTGTCACCGACGGCAAGCCGTGGTTCGGCTACTACTGGGGTCCGACCGTCCCGATGGGCAAGTACGACATGACCCGCGTCAAGCTGGGTGAGTACGATGAAGAGGCGTTCGCCAATCTTCAGAACCCGGATGCCGACAATCCGCAGGTTTCGGAATTCCCGGCAGCACCGATACTGACTTCGGTGACCACCGAGTTCGCCAAGTCGCATCCGGACGTTACGGATTTCTTCCGCAACATGACGTTCAAGACCGAAACCATGAGCGGGCTTCTGGCCTGGCAGGATGAGAACAATGCATCCGCCGAGGAAGTCGCCGTGCATTTCCTGACCGACAATTCCGATGTCTGGTCGGGCTGGGTCAGCGATCAGGCGAAGGAAAACCTTCAGAACCTGATTTCCCAGTAAGCGTGAAAGCCTTGCGCATCCCTTTGGCTGGTGCGTAACGGCAGGCTCAGGGAGCGGGGCCTCGATCGGCCCCGTTCCCTCTTTCCTCAAGTCAAAACTGTTTCTGAAATTAAGGACGAGGTGGGCTGCCCGGGCGGCCCTTGAAGTTGATGGCAACATATGACGGGCTTTTCGATGCGCTTGGACTGAGGGCGTGGTGCGATCAGGGGGCCGACAGCGGGCCGATGTCGATGGCGGATCTTCTCGCCAAGACCAAGGGCGACAAGGCGGCCGAAATATCCGCTTGGGATCTTCCCTTTCCCTCCCTCGATGCCTTGCACAAGGCATGTTCGGCAATTCCGCAGTCCCGCGACCTGACGCAGGGCCTCGAAACCGGCTTCCTCGGCATTCGCGATGCCCTGCGCGTCGTCATCGATCCGCTGTCCCAGCCGCTCAGCTGGATGTTGCAGGACATGCTCTGGCTGATGACGCAGACACCGTGGTGGATCGTCATGCCGGTGCTCTTCGCCATCACCTGGTTCGTCACCCGGTCCTGGAAGATCGTCGGCTTCATTGCCGTAATGCTCGGTCTCCTCGCCTTCGTCGATCACTATCACGAGGCGATGCAGACGCTCGCGATCATATTTGTCTGCGCCTTTGTCTGCGTGCTCCTGGGCGTGCCCATAGGCATCGCCATGTCGCGCAACGACAAGCTGCAGCGCTTCGTCATTCCGATCCTTGACATGCTGCAGACGCTGCCGCCCTTCGTCTATCTGATCCCGCTGATCTTCCTTTTCTCGGTCACCGAGCCGAAGCTCTACGGCATCGCCATCATTCTCTACGCCATCGTGCCCGTCGTCCGGCTCACCGATCTCGGCATCCGTCTCGTCGACAAGGACGTGATCGAGGCGGCCGACGCCTTCGGCATGACCAACCGGCAGAAACTGTTCGGCGTTCAGATCCCGCTGGCGCTGCCCAACATCATGGCCGGCGTCAACCAGACCATCATGATGAGCCTTGCCATGGTCGTCATCGCCTCGCTGGTCTCGGCACCTGGTCTCGGCGTTCTCGTCCTGCGCGGCATTCGCAACCTCGAACTCGGCGTCGGCCTGGTGGCCGGCTTCGGCATCGTGGTTCTCGCCATCGCGCTCGATCGCGTCACCAAGGCTTCGCTGGCACGCATCGACGCCAGCCAGGCCAGCCGCTGAGGAGGATGTCATGACACACACAAGCAACACAGCCATGGCTGAACCGCGCGACGAAAGCCTGCCCTGGGCAGATGAAGACGCCAAGCGTCCGGTAAAGGTCTCGATCCGTCATCTCTACAAGATCTTCGGCGACGACCCGAAAGCGGCGCTCGAGAAGGTCCGGGAAGGCATGGGCAAGCCGGAACTTCTCGAAGCCGAGAACCACGTGCTGGGGCTCAGCGACATCAATGTCGATATCCGCGACGGCGAGATCACCGTCATCATGGGGCTGTCCGGCTCCGGGAAGTCGACCCTGATCCGCCATCTCAACCGGCTGATCGAGCCGACGGCCGGCGAGATCCTGTTCAACGGCGACGACATCCTGAACTGGAACGAAGGCCAGCTGCGCGAACTGCGGCGGAAAAACATGTCGATGGTGTTCCAGAAGTTCGCGCTTCTGCCGCACCGGACGGTGACTGAGAACGCCGCGATGGCCCTCCATACCCGCGGCTTCGCACGCTCCGAATACGAGGAGGAGGCCACCAGGTGGCTCGATCGCGTCGGCCTCGGCGGCTACGGGGAGCAATATCCGCACCAGCTTTCAGGCGGCATGCAGCAGCGTGTGGGCATCGCCCGGGCGCTGGCGTCGAACTCCGAGATCATGCTGATGGACGAGGCCTTCTCCGCGCTCGATCCGCTGATTCGTACCGACATGCAGGACCTGCTGCTCGAACTGCAGGCCGAATTGCACAAGACCGTGGTCTTCATCACCCACGATCTCGACGAGGCGCTGAAACTGGCCGATCATCTGGTGATCCTGAAGGATGGCGCGGTGGTCCAGCAGGGCGAGCCGCAGCACATCCTGCTCAACCCGAACGATCCCTACATCGAGGACTTCGTCGCCGACATCAACCGCGCCCGCGTTCTGCGCGTCCGCTCGGTGATGACCAGGGGCAAGCCGTCGGGCGAAGACTTTGCCGGTGACGTCGACCAGAACGAAAACCTCGAAAGCGTCATTGCCCGCGCCGAGGGCGCGATGGACAAGCGCTATCGCGTGACAAGGGACGGCAAGCCGGTCGGCACGCTGGACATGAAGGCGATCATGAAGGCGCTGGTGCCGCGCAAGGTCGAGGGGTAGGGCGCTCGGTGCGCCCTGTTCCGGGGGCGGAGGTGAAAGACCACCCCGCCCTTGCCATTTCGGTTGATTCCGCCTATATGAACATCACATCTTGATCGCTAGGAACAAGAGTGGGCCCCACCGGACCCGCTCTTTTTTGTTACCGATCGTCTGGAGGAAAACGCGCTCGCACCGGGGCTTGCCCGTGCTCGAAGCGCCTCGAGTGGATACGGACAGCCAGTTGGCGGAAAATCAGACCGACGCACGCATCATCACTGAAACGGGTCTCGACGCGCGCATTGCGCAGATCGTCGAGCCGGTTCTGACGTCCTTGGATTACCGGCTTGTGCGCGTGCGCATCTCGGCCCAGAACGGCATGACGCTGCAGATCATGGCCGAGCGCCCCGACGGCACCATGACGGTGGAGGATTGCGAGGCGATCTCCCGCGCGCTGTCGCCGGTTCTCGACGTCGAGGATCCGATCGGCAAGCAGTATCATCTTGAAATTTCCTCGCCGGGCATCGACCGTCCGATGGTCCGCATCTCGGACTTCAAGCGCTGGGAAGGTCATCTGGCCCGCTGCGATACCTCGCAGCTCGTCGACAACCGCAAGCGCCACCGCGGCTTCATCCGCGACGTGACCGAGAGCGGCTTCTCCATCGAGCGCGACCAGCCTGTCGAGGGCGAGGACAACACCACGGTGATTCCCTTCTCGGCTCTCGCCGAGGCCAAGCTGATCCTCACCGACGATCTCATCCGCGAAGCCCTGAAGGCCGACAAGGCCGCAAAGCAGGCGCGCAAGGCGGCCGGCGAAGATATCGATACCGAGTTCGGCGATGACGTCGAGATCGAGAACGCGAATGACAATGAGGGCGACGACTGATCGTCCTCCTGTCGAAAATGACCTATCCGGTCGCCGATCGTGGTATAACGCCCACGCGACGCGGCCTTTCGAGTTGAACCAACAGGCCCTCGTAACTTTCAAAGTCCCGGGCTGAACCAAACGGACCCCGCATGGGGCCGGCAACGGAGAAGACAATGGCAGTCAGCGCCAACAGGCTCGAGCTTCTGCAGATCGCCGACGCAGTGGCCCGCGAGAAGAACATCGACCGCGAGATCGTAATTGCCGCCATGGCAGACGCGATCCAGAAGGCCGCACGCTCGCGTTATGGCTCCGAGAGCAACATCCGCGCCGACATCAATTCCAAGACCGGCGAGATCCGCCTGCAGCGTCTTCTGGAAGTTGTCGAGCACGCCGAGGACTATTCCACGCAGATCCCGCTGGCGCTGGCGACCGACCGCAATCCCGACGCGCAGCTCGGCGATTTCATCGCCGATCCGCTGCCGCCGATGGATTTCGGCCGTATCGCCGCCCAGTCGGCCAAGCAGGTCATCGTGCAGAAGGTCCGTGAAGCCGAGCGCGATCACCAGTACGAGGAATACAAGGACCGCATCGGCGAGATCGTCAACGGCACCGTCAAGCGCGTCGAATACGGCAACGTGATCGTCGACATGGGCCGTGGCGAAGGCATCATCCGCCGCGACGAGACCATCCCGCGCGAGAACTTCCGCTATGGCGATCGCGTCCGCGCCTATGTCTACGACGTCCGCCGCGAGCAGCGCGGCCCGCAGATCTTCCTGTCGCGTACCCACCCGCAGTTCATGGTCAAGCTCTTCACCATGGAAGTGCCGGAAATCTACGACGGCATCATCGAGATCCGCTCGGTTGCCCGTGACCCGGGTTCGCGCGCCAAGATCGCCGTCATCTCCAACGATTCGGCCATCGATCCGGTCGGCGCCTGCGTCGGTATGCGCGGCTCCCGCGTCCAGGCCGTCGTCGGCGAACTCCAGGGCGAGAAGATCGACATCATTCCGTGGTCGCCGTCCCCGGCCACCTTCATCGTCAACGCGCTGCAGCCGGCGGAAGTCGCCAAGGTGGTGCTCGACGAGGATGCGGAACGTATCGAGGTCGTCGTTCCCGACGAGCAGCTGTCGCTCGCCATCGGCCGCCGCGGCCAGAACGTGCGTCTGGCGTCGCAGCTCACCGGCTGGGACATCGACATCCTGACCGAGGAAGAGGAAAGCCAGCGCCGTCAGAAGGAATTCAACGAGCGCACCTCCCTCTTCATGGAAGCCCTCGACGTCGACGAGATGGTCGGCCAGGTGCTGGCTTCCGAAGGCTTCAGCCAGGTCGAGGAAGTGGCTTATGTCGATCTCGACGAAATCACCTCGATCGAGGGCTTCGACGACGAGACCGCCGAGGAGCTGCAGGCCCGTGCCCGTGAATTCCTCGAGCGCCAGGAAGCCGAGCTCGACGCCAAGCGCAAGGAGCTCGGTGTTGAAGACGAACTGCGCCAGATCGGCGGCATGACCACCCCGATGATGGTTGCGCTGGGCGAAGACGGCATCAAGACCGTCGAGGACTTCGCCGGTTGCGCCGTCGACGATCTCTGCGGCTGGTCCGAGCGCAAGGATGGCGAAACCAAGCGTTTCGAAGGCCTGTTCTCGAAGCTGGAAGTGTCCCGCGCCGAAGCCGAAACCATGATCCTCTCGGCCCGTCTGGCCGTCGGCTGGATCACCGAGGACGAACTCGAGGACATGCAGGTCGAGGGCGCCGAGGACGAAGAAGGTGCTGCCGAGGAAGCCGAAGCTTCGGAAGAAGCGTAAGGCTTCCTGGTCGGAAAGGGCGCACACAGCGTGAAGACCGGGATCGAACCTGTGAACGATCGCATGTGCATCCTCACACGCGCCAAGGGCGACAAGGCGGATCTGATCCGCTTTGTCCTGTCGCCTGACGGTGCGGTGGTGCCGGACCTCAAAAACGCCTTGCCCGGCCGTGGCGCCTGGGTGAGTGCGAAGCGAAAGACGGTCGAAGAGGCCGCGAGGAAGGGCGCGTTCGCGCGTGCCTTCAAGACGAAACTGGCGCCGCCCGAAGATCTCGGCGCCACGGTCGATCAGCTGCTTCTGGCCGATCTGACCGGCATGATGAACATGGCGCGCAAGTCCGGCCAGTTCATCGGCGGATCGGGCAAGGCCGAGGCCGCGATACGTTCGGGCGAGGCCATTGCGCTGTTCCATGCAACGGATGCGGCCGCCGATGGCGTCCGCAAACTCGGCCAGGCGGTTAAGGCGCGTGCGCTGACGCTGGACGAACCGGAAATACCCGTTTTCAGGCTGATGACGGGCGAGCAAATGGATGCCTGCTTCGGCGAAGGGGGCTTTATCCATGCAACTGCGCTTGCAGGGCAGGCCGGTGAGGGTGTAGTGAAGCGCGCAACGAGACTTGCCGCATACCGTTCCGACTGAGGAAACGGCGACCTTGGCAAGACGCCGGCTGGGCCGGCAACTGGAAATTGGGGCTGGCGCAGACAATTGCCGGCCGGCCCCCGGAAACGGATGGTAGATGAGCGATAACAACGACGACAAGACGATCAGTGTCTCGGGCAAGAAGACCTTCTCGCTGAAGAGGCCCTCGGTCGAGCAGGGTACGGTGCGCCAGGAAATGGGTCGCGGCCGGACCAAGGCCGTGGTCGTGGAGACCCGCAAGCGCCGGATCACGCGTCCCGAAGACGAAAACAAGCCGCAGCAGACGATCTCGCTGAAGCCGCGCGCGCCGCAGCCTGCCGCGCCCAAGCCGCAGCCGGCGCCGGAAGCTTCGCAGGCCGCAACGCCTGCGCCGAACAAGACGGCTCCCAAGCCGCAGCCGGCCAAGGGTGCCGTGTTGAGCAACCTCTCCGCAGGCGAGATGGAAGCCCGTCGCAAGGCGCTCGAAAGCTCGCGCATTCGAGAAGTCGAAGAGCGCAAGCAGGCCGAGGTGGATGCCAAGCGCCGCGCCGAGGAGGAGGCCCGCCTCGCCAAGGAACGCGAAGAGCAGGCACGCAAGGACAAGGAAGAGGCCGAGCGCCTCGCCCGTGAAGCCGCCGAGCGCCAGGTCGAGGAAGAAGCCGCCGCGCTTCGTCCGCAGACCAAGAAGGACAAGGAAGAGCCTGTCGCCAAGGGCGATGATGACGCTCCCCGCGGCCGCGGCAAGAGTGACGACGACGGCGATATCCGTTCGCGTAGCGCCAAGCCGGGCCGTCCGGAAGTTCCCAAGCCGACCCGCACCAAGACCGACGGCGATCGCCGTCGCGGCAAGCTGACGCTCAATGCCGCCCTCGACGAGGACGGCAACGCACGCGGTCGCTCGCTGTCGGCCATGCGCCGCCGGCAGGAAAAGATGCGCCGCTCCCAGCACCAGGAAGCGCGTGAGAAGGTTGTCCGCGAGGTCACCCTTCCGGAGACCATCACCATTCAGGAACTGTCGCAGCGTATGGCCGAACGGTCGGTCGATGTGATCAAGTACCTGATGAAGGAAGGCCAGATGATGAAGCCGGGCGACGTCATCGACGCCGACCTCGCCGAGATCATCGCGACCGACTTCGGTCATTCGGTCAAGCGCGTGTCGGAATCCGACGTCGAGCTGGGGATCTTCAACATCGAGGACGATGGCGAACATCTTCAGTCGCGTCCTCCGGTCGTCACCATCATGGGCCACGTCGACCACGGCAAGACGTCGCTGCTCGATGCCATCCGCAATGCCAATGTCGTCCAGGGCGAAGCCGGCGGGATCACCCAGCATATCGGCGCCTACCAGGTCGAGAAGAACGGTCAGAAGATCACCTTCATCGATACGCCGGGCCACGCCGCCTTCACGGCGATGCGTGCCCGTGGCGCACAGGCCACCGACATTGCGATCCTGGTTGTTGCCGCCGACGACAGCGTGATGCCGCAGACGATCGAATCCATCAACCACGCGAAAGCGGCCAGCGTGCCGATGATCGTGGCGATCAACAAGATCGACAAGCCGGCGGCAGACCCCAACAAGGTCCGCACCGAGCTTCTCCAGCACGAGGTGTTCGTCGAATCCATGGGCGGTGAAGTGCTCGACGTGGAAGTCTCCGCGCTCAAGCAGATGAACCTCAACGGTCTTCTCGACGCCATCCTTCTGCAGTCGGAAGTGCTCGACCTCAAGGCCAATCCGGACCGCACCGCCGAGGGCGTGGTCATCGAGGCGCAGCTCGACAAGGGCCGCGGTTCGGTCGCCACCGTTCTGGTGCAGGCCGGTACGCTCAAGACCGGTGACATTCTCGTCGCCGGTGACGAGTGGGGCCGCGTCCGTGCGCTGGTCAACGACCTTGGCGAACAGGTCAAGGAAGCAGGTCCCTCCATGCCGGTCGAGATCCTCGGCCTGCAGGGAACCCCGCAGGCGGGTGACCGCTTCGCAGTGGTCGAGAACGAAGCCCGCGCCCGTGAGGTTGCCGAATATCGTCAGCGTCTGGCACGCGACAAGGCCGCAGCCCGTCAGTCGGGTTCGCGCGGTTCGCTCGAACAGATGATGACCCAGCTTTCCGACGCCGGCGTCAAGGAGTTTCCGCTCCTCGTCAAGGGCGACGTGCAGGGCTCGATCGAGGCGATTGCCGGTGCCGTCGAAAAGCTCGGCACCGACGAAGTCCGCGCCCGGATCATCCATTCGGGTGCCGGTGCCATCACCGAATCCGACGTCAGCCTGGCGGAAGCCTCGGGCGCCGCGATCATCGGCTTCAACGTCCGTGCCAACAAGCAGGCGCGCGACGCGGCCGAGCGTTCGGGTATAGAGATCCGCTACTACAACATCATCTACGATCTGGTGGACGACGTTAAGGCTGCCATGTCCGGGCTTCTGTCGCCGGAGCGCCGCGAAACCTTCCTCGGCAATGCCGAAATCCTGGAAGTCTTCTCGATTACCAAGATCGGCAAGGTTGCAGGTTGCCGCGTCAGCGAGGGCAAGGTCGAGCGTGGGGCGGGCGTCCGCCTCATCCGCGACAACGTCGTCATTCACGAAGGCAAGCTCAAGACGCTCAAGCGCTTCAAAGACGAAGTCTCCGAAGTGCCGTCGGGCCAGGAATGCGGTATGGCCTTCGAGAACTACGAAGACATCCGCGCCGGCGACGTCATCGAGTGCTTCCGCGTCGAGATGCTTACCCGCACGCTCTGATCGTGCAGGCCTGAAACGAACAGGGGACGCGGCTCCGCACACCGGATCGCGTCCCTTCGTTTAGGCCCATTGCTCATGCAATCCTGAACGCCCGAAGGGCGGGGTGTCATCGCCCCGGCCTGTTGAGGTAGAGTTTTTCGAAGCCGGCCCAGAGCTGGTCGAGAAAGAGAAGAGGTCCGATATATGTCGAATGGTCCCTCCCAGCGGATGCTTCGCGTCGGCGAGCAGGTGCGTGCAGCCATCACGCAGGTGCTTCAGCGCGGCGAAGTCCGCGATCCCGAAATCGAGAACACGGTGATTTCCGTGTCCGAAGTGCGCATGTCGCCGGACCTGAAGATCGCCACGGCCTATGTCACGCCGCTCGGCCAGCGCGATCACCAGGCGCTCGTTGCGGCGCTCAACCGCAATGCCAAGTTCATCCGCGGACGCATCGGCCGGCAATTGAACCAGATGAAGTCGATTCCCTCCGTGCGTTTCCGTGACGACACGAGTTTCGACAATTACCGCAAGATCGACGAGCTGCTGCGCTCGCCGGAGGTCGCGCGCGATCTCGACGAAGACGACGACCACGGAGACGAGAACTGAGATGGGACGCCGTGGAAAGAAGAAGGGAAGGCCGGTCGCAGGCTGGCTGATCCTCGACAAGCCTTGGGATTTCGGTTCGACGGAAGCCGTCGGCAAGATCCGCTGGCTGTTCAAGGCCGACAAGGCAGGCCATGCCGGCACCCTCGATCCGCTCGCATCGGGCATGCTGCCGATCGCGCTCGGCGATGCGACCAAGACCGTGCCCTATGTCATGGACGGCAACAAGGTCTACCGCTTCACCGCCACCTGGGGCGAGGAGCGCACGACGGACGATCTCGAGGGCGAGGTGTCCGGCACGTCGGACAAGCGCCCCACGCGCGCCGAGATCGAGGCGGTCATTCCCGACTATATGGGTGTCATCGAGCAGGTGCCGCCGCGCTTTTCGGCCGTCAAGATCGGCGGCGAGCGCGCCTACGACATCGCTCGCGATGGCGAGGAAGTGGAAATTCCCTCGCGCGAGGTCGAAATCCATCGTTTCGACATCGTGGATTGTCCCGACGAGAAGACGACGGTCTTCGAGGTCGAGTGCGGCAAGGGCACCTATGTGCGGGCGCTTGCCCGCGATATCGGCCGCCAGCTCGGTTGCCTCGGCCATGTTTCCGAACTTCGCCGCGTCGCGGTCGAGCCCTTCTCGGAAGCTCAGCTCGTGCCGCTGGAAACGCTGACAGCGCTGGAGGAGATCGAGGATCAGGACGAGCGGCTGGCTGCTCTGGATGAATACCTCATCGACATCGGCGAGGCGCTTTCGATGCTGCCGCGTCTCGAGGTCAGCTCCGATCAGGCACAGAGGATCCGGATGGGCAATCCGGTGATCGTGCGGGGCCGCGATGCACCCATTGCCTGCGACGAGATCTGCGCCTTCCAGGCCGGCCGCCTGGTGGCGCTCGGCGAGGTTGCCGGCGGCGAATTCCATCCGCGACGGGTATTCTCCAGCGCCGGCCAGTAATTGCGGCCTGCCGCTCCGGAAAACCGGCGAATCACATTCCCCTTTCTTTTCCGGGGAAATTGGCCTATAGCCCACGCGACTGTCCGGCATGGCCGCGACAGTTCGAGAGGCCGCTGCTGGACGACATCCCGGCCGCCGGCACCACTTTCATCCCGAACGAAAGGATTGACCGATGTCGATTACTCCCGAGCGCAAAGCTGAGCTCATCAAGGAATACGCCACCAAGCCGGGCGATACCGGCTCTCCGGAAGTCCAGGTTGCCGTTCTCACCGAGCGGATCACCAACCTCACCGAGCACTTCAAGGATCACAAGAAGGACAACCACTCGCGCCGCGGGCTTCTGAAGCTCGTTTCGTCGCGTCGGTCCCTTCTGGATTACGTCAAGCGCAAGGATCCGGCACGCTACGCCGATCTGATCAAGCGCCTCGGCATCCGCCGTTAAGATTGCAGGCGGGTCGGCCAAAAGCCGGCCCGCTTGTCACATGGGGAGGTCATGAAGAACCTCCAAACGCCAGCCTGGCAGGCGTGGACGGAAATCCCGGACGAACTGCCGCAAACCGCCTGAGGATCCCGTCGACGGGGTCACAGGTACCAAGGCGACCGCCCGTCATGGGGCAGGATTGCCGGATGCTTTCGCCGTCGACGCGTCTTCGCGGACGGCCCCGACCGAAAGCCTCCTGTTGTCTTGCCCGTGATGCGCAAACGCACAAACGATCCGTTCATGGCGGCCGGGCTGCGTGCCCGCTCCTGAACGCAGACAAAGGACAAGACATGTTCGACACCCACAAGGTTGAAATCGAATGGGGCGGCCGTCCGCTCGTTCTGGAAACGGGCAAGGTTGCCCGCCAGGCCGACGGCGCCGTCATGGCGAGCTATGGCGAGACCGTTGTTCTCGCCACCGTGGTCTCCGCCAAGCAGCCGAAGCCCGGCCAGGACTTTTTCCCGCTGACCGTCAACTACCAGGAAAAGACCTACGCCGCCGGCAAGATCCCGGGTGGCTACTTCAAGCGCGAAGGCCGTCCCAGCGAGAACGAGACGCTTGTGTCGCGCCTCATCGACCGCCCGATCCGCCCGCTTTTCCCGGATGGCTACAAGAACGACACCCAGGTCGTCATCACCGTTCTCCAGCATGACCTCGAGAACAATCCCGACGTTCTCTCGATGGTCGCCGCTTCCGCCGCGCTGACGCTGTCCGGCGTTCCCTTCATGGGCCCGATCGCCGGTGCCCGCGTCGGCTACATCAACGGCGAATACGTGCTCAACCCGCATGTCGACGAGATGGAAGAGACCGATCTCGACCTCGTCGTCGCCGGAACATCCGAAGCCGTCCTGATGGTGGAATCGGAAGCACAGGAACTGCCGGAAGACGTCATGCTCGGCGCCGTCATGTTCGGCCACAAGGGCTTCCAGCCGGTGATCGACGCGATCATCCAGCTCGCGGAAGCTGCCGCCAAGGAGCCGCGCGACTTCACCGCTCCGGATTATTCGGAACTCGAGAAGGAAATGCTCGGTATCGCCGAAGCCGAACTTCGCGACGCCTACAAGATCACCGACAAGGCCGACCGCTACGCAGCCGTCGATGCCGCCAAGGCAAAGGTGAAGGAGCACTTCACCCCGGCCGAAGGTGAGGACGCGAAATACACCGCCGAGGAAATCGGCGCCGTGTTCAAGTCGCTCCAGGCCAAGATCGTCCGCTGGAACATTCTCGACACCAAGAGCCGCATCGATGGCCGCGACCTTTCGACGGTCCGTCCGATCGTCTCGGAAGTCGGCCTCCTGCCGCGCACCCATGGTTCGTCGCTGTTTACCCGCGGTGAAACCCAGGCGATCGTGGTCGCCACGCTCGGCACCGGCGAAGACGAACAGTATGTCGACAGCCTGACGGGCACCTACAAGGCCACCTTCATGCTGCACTACAACTTCCCGCCCTTCTCTGTCGGCGAGACCGGCCGCATGGGTTCGCCCGGCCGTCGCGAAATCGGTCACGGCAAGCTTGCCTGGCGCGCCATCCATCCGATGATGCCGGCTGCAGACCAGTTCCCCTACACGCTGCGCGTTGTGTCCGAGATCACCGAATCCAACGGTTCGTCGTCGATGGCGACCGTCTGCGGCACCTCGCTGGCGCTTATGGATGCGGGCGTTCCGCTCAACAAGCCGGTTGCCGGTATCGCCATGGGCCTGATCAAGGAAGACGATCGCTTCGCCGTTCTCTCCGACATCCTGGGTGACGAAGATCATCTCGGCGACATGGACTTCAAGGTGGCCGGTACCTCTGATGGTATCACTGCCCTGCAGATGGACATCAAGATCGACGGCATCACCGAAGAGATCATGCAGATCGCTCTGGATCAGGCCAAGGGCGGCCGTCTGCACATCCTCGGCGAAATGGGCAAGGCCCTCTCCGAGAGCCGCGGCCAGCTCGGCGAATTCGCACCCCGCATCGAAGTCATGAACATCCCGGTCGACAAGATCCGTGACGTCATCGGCACCGGCGGCAAGGTCATCCGCGAGATCGTCGAGAAGACCGGCGCCAAGATCAACGTCGAAGACGACGGCACGATCAAGATCGCCTCGTCCTCGGGCAAGGAAATCGAGGCCGCTCGCAAGTGGATCCACTCGATCACTGCCGAGCCGGAAGTCGGCACGATCTACGAGGGAACGGTCGTCAAGGTAGCCGATTTCGGCGCCTTCGTGAATTTCTTCGGTCCGAAGGACGGTCTGGTCCACATTTCCCAGCTCGCCCAGGAACGCGTCGGCAAGACGTCCGATGTCGTCAAGGAAGGCCAGAAGGTCTGGGTCAAGCTCCTCGGCTTCGACGAGCGTGGCAAGGTTCGCCTGTCGATGAAGGTCGTCGATCAGGAAACCGGCCAGGAAATCGCGCAGGACTGATCGGTCCCTGCAGACGGCCCCCATGGCCGGCTGACAACGCGAGAGATAGGAAAGCGCGCAGCTCCGGCTGCGCGCTTTTTTTAGTAAAATCTCTTGAAGCCGGGGCCCGCAAGCCAAGATGCATGGCAGGACGCCAGGCTGCGTTCGGATCCGGTTCCGCTGATGCAAGGTTCCGGCGGGGCGCTGGCGAGGCACGAAGGCAGCCGCATGACCGGCAGGGAGGCCTGATGAGAGAGTTCACGCATAGCTTCGAATTGCCGACCGATCCGGCGACCGCACTGCCGTTCTTCACGCCGCGAGGCGAAGAAGCATGGGTGCCCGGCTGGAAGCCGGATTATCTCCACCCGAAGAGCGGCGAAACCGGGCGCGGCATGGTTTTCACCACACGCGACAGGACCGGGGCGACCGTCGTGTGGACCTGTCTCGACTATCTCCCTGCCATCGGCCTCGCGCGCTATTTCCGAGCGGTTTCCGACCGCCAGGCCAGTCTGGTCGAGGTCGTGTGCATGTCGCTGGGCGAGGGCACGACGACCGTGCGGGTGAATTATCGCCATTTGCCGCTGAGCCCTGAGGGCGCAGCCGATATCGACGCGCTCCAGGAGGCCGATTTCCGTCGCGATATCGATCGGTGGCGCGATCTCGTCATGCCGCACCTCTCCGCCGCCTGACCCGACTGGCGGGCAATCGGCAGGCTCCGTCGCCTCTTTCGCTCCTGCTGACGGGCCGGAACTCGGGCGCGGCCTGCCGCATTTCTCTCTCGACAGCACAACGGAGCAGACCGTCATGACCAACAAGCTTGCCATTACGAGCATCGTCGACATCACCCATGATGTCCGCCAGTTCACTTTCGAGAAACCGCAGGGCTTTTCCTACGAGCCCGGCCAGGCGGCGGAGGTGGGTATCGACAAGGATGGCTGGCGGGATGCCGGCAATCCCTTCACCTTCACCTCGTTGCCCGCCTGGGACGAGCTGCAGTTCACCATCAAGATCTACCCGAGCCATGACGGCCTGACCGAGCAGATCGGTCAGTTGACGCAGGGCGATTCCTTCATCGTCGGCGATGCGTGGGGCACGATCGAATACAAGGGCAAGGGCACTTTCATCGCCGGTGGTGCGGGCGTTACCCCCTTCATCGCCATCCTGCGCATGCTGGCGGATCGTGGCGAGTTGTCCGGTCACCGGCTGATCTTCGCCAACAAGACCGAAGCCGACATCATCCTTCGTGAGGAATTCGATGCGATGGACGGGCTGGAGACGGTCTATGTGCTGAGCAAGGAGGACAAGGACGGCTTCGAGCATGGCCGCATCGACAAGGACTTCCTCAAGGCGCACATCTCGGACTTCAACCAGCACTTCTATGTCTGCGGCCCCGACGCGATGGTCGAGAGCATCAACGATGCCCTCAAGGATCTGGGCGCCGATGCGGACGGACTGGTGTTCGAAGAGTGAGAAGCGTTTTGCCGTCAGGCAGACGACAAGACAAGGATTTGGCTTGTCGAGCGCCGAACGCCCGGAGCCATGGCTGAGGGCTCGAGCGGCCGGTCGCGAACCGGCTTCTAAACCGAAGAAGCCCGCTAGTCATTCGCAGACCGCGGGCTCCTGATTTCACCTCTGAGGCAGTCGCCTGCGCTCAGGCTTCGGGCTGCTTCTTCAACTGCTCGATGGCGGGCATCGAGGTCGAATTGTAGCCGGCATCGACGAAGTGGATCTCACCGGTCACGCCCGAGGACAGATCGGAGAGAAGATAGAGCGCCGACCCGCCCACATCGTCGATGGTGATGGTACGGCGAAGCGGCGAGTTGCGCTGCTGCCAGTTGAGCATGGCACGTGCATCGCCGATGCCTGCGCCGGCAAGCGTGCGGACCGGCCCGGCCGAAATCGCGTTGACGCGGATGTTGCGCGGTCCGTAATCGGCGGCAAGGTAGCGGACGCTCGCCTCCAGGCCGGCCTTGGCCACACCCATGACGTTGTAGTTCGGCATCGAACGCGTTGCGCCGCCATAGGTCAGCGTCACCATCGACCCCTTGTCGTCCATCAGCGCGGCGGCGCGCTTGGCCACCTCGGTGAACGAGAAGCAGGAAATCACCATGCTGCGCACGAAGTTTTCGCGGCTGGTGTCGGCGTAAAGCCCCTTGAGCTCGTTCTTGTCGGAAAAGCCGATTGCGTGAACGAGAAAATCCAGCCCACCCCATTCGCTCTTGATGGCGTCGAACATCGTGTCGACGGTCTCGATATCCTCGACGTCACACGGCAGGAGCAGCTTGGCGCCGACGGAATCGGCGAGCGGCTTGACCCGGCGACCGAAGGCCTCGCCCTGGTAGCTGAACGCCAGTTCCGCGCCCTGCTCGGCCACGGCTTTCGCAATGCCCCAGGCGATCGAGTGGTCGTTGGCGACCCCCATGATCAGCCCGCGCTTGCCTTTCATCAGATCACTCATGTCGCCTTACCCCGCGTAACGCTGGAATGCCAAGGTGGCGTTTGTGCCGCCGAAGCCGAACGAGTTCGACAGGGCGATGTCGAACGGCTTGTCCAACCGTTCCCGGACGATGGGCACGCCAGCGAATTCGGGATCGAGTTCGGTGATATGCGCGCTCTCGCCGATGAAGTTGTTGGCCATCATCAGCAGCGTGTAGATCGTTTCCTGCGCACCGGCAGCACCCAGCGAATGGCCGGTAAGCGACTTGGTGGAGGTCACGTAGGGCATGTCGTCACCGAAGACTTCGCGCATGGCGGAGATTTCCCGGCTGTCGCCGACTTCCGTCGCGGTGCCGTGGGCGTTGACGTAATCGACGCGGCCTTCGACATTGGCCAGGGCTTGCTTCATGCAGCGGATCGCGCCTTCGCCCGACGGCTGAACCATGTCGTAGCCGTCCGAGGTGGCGCCGTAGCCCACGAGTTCGGCGTAGATCTTCGCGCCGCGCGCCTTGGCATGCTCCAGTTCCTCGAGAACCAGAACCGCGGCACCGCCGGCGATGACGAAGCCGTCGCGGGTCGCGTCATAGGCACGGCTGGCCGTTGCAGGCGTATCGTTGTGCTTGGAGGACATGGCGCCCATGGCGTCGAAAAGGTTGGACATCGTCCAGTCGAGGTCCTCGTGGCCGCCAGCGAACATCACGTCCTGCTTGCCCCACTGGATCATTTCCGCCGCATTGCCGATGCAGTGCGCCGAGGTCGAGCAGGCCGACGAGATCGAATAGTTCACGCCGTGAATCTTGAACCATGTCGCAAGCGTGGCCGATGCTGTCGAGGACATCGCCTTGGGCACGGCGAACGGGCCGATGCGCTTCGGGCTGTTGTTCTTCAGCGTGGTTTCGGCCGCCTCGATGATGGTGCGGGTGGACGGACCGCCCGAACCCATGATGATGCCGGTGCGCTCGTTGGTGATGTCACCTTCCTCGAGCCCGGAATCGGCGATCGCCTGTTCCATGGCGACATGGTTCCACGCGCCGGCGGTCGACAGGAACCGCATGGCGCGGCGATCGACCAGGTCCTTCGGATCGAGGGTGGGTTTGCCCCACACCTGGCTGCGGAAACCGTGCTCGGCGAAATCCTCGGAGAAGCTGATGCCGGATTTTGCATCGCGCAGCGATTGCGTCACTTCGTCGGTATTGTTGCCGATGGAGGATACGATCCCCATCCCTGTCACGACGACTCGTCTCATGTCATTGCCCTTTCAGACCGGATGAACCCGGCGTCCTCCGCCCCGCCTCGAATAGTCAAACCTGCGGGAACATGCGGCTTGGGACTGCCGGCCTTATCCTTCGCTTTTTTCCTTGAACAGGCCGACGCGAAGGTCGTTTGCGGTGAATACCGTCTCGCCGTCCGCCTTGACCCAGCCATTCGCGATGCCGAGCACCAGCCGGCCGCGCATGACGCGTTTGAAATCGATCCCGAACTCGACAAGCGTCGTGGCCGGGGTGACCTGGCCTGTGAACTTCACTTCGCCGGTGGAAAGGGCGCGGCCCTTGCCGGGCTCGCCGAGCCAGCCGAGGAAGAAGCCCGTGAGCTGCCAGAGTGCGTCGAGGCCCAGGCAGCCCGGCATCACCGGATCACCTTTGAAGTGGCAGGGGAAGAACCAGAGATCGGGCGTGATGTCGAACTCGGCCCGTGCATATCCCTTGCCGAATTCGCCGCCTTCCTCAGAGATCTCGGGGATGCGGTGGATCATCAGCATCGGCGGCAGCGGCAGCTGGGCATTGCCCGGGCCGAACATCTCGCCACGGCCGCATGTCAGGATTTCCTCGTAGGAATAGCTGGACTTCTGTTCGGTCATCTAATGCGCGTCTCCTCTTCGGCCGTCTGTTGTCGCGGCCCTGTCGGTTGGTTGGCCGGAGGCTACCACATCGCCGCCGGGTTCAAAACCTGACCTATCGGAAACCCGCATAAAGGATGATCGTGGCAAGTGAAAGGGGCAGATGCCACGAAACTGTCGCTAACGGTGTGTACCCAAGCCTCTATTGAAAGAGCGGCTCGCGACAGATATATACTTGATGTGGAACGCACCGGAAGACGGCCCCAGAAGGGGCAATTGGAGCCGATGAACACATATCAGGACATGATCGATCCCGCGGCACGGCTGCGCGACGCGGGCCTTCGCCCGACGCGGCAGCGCGTCGCCTTGGCCGATTTGCTGTTCGCCAAGGGCGACCGGCACCTGACGGCCGAGGAACTCCACGAGGAAGCGGTATTTGCAGGCGTGGGCTGCTCGCTCGCGACAGTCTACAACACGCTCCACCAGTTCACCGATGCCGGGCTCCTGCGCGTGCTGTCGCTGGAAACAGCGAAAACCTATTTCGACACCAATATTTCCGACCATCACCATTTCGTGGTGGACGGCTCGACGGAAGTGTTCGATGTGCCCGATGGTTCGATCACCGTCGGCAACCTGCCTGTCCCGCCGGAAGGCATGGAAATCTCCCATGTCGACGTGGTGATCCGTCTGCGGCCCAAGCGCTGATTTTCCACCATCACGAACGAAGACGGCGGCTCGAGGACCTCGCGCCGCCGCATCTGTCTTCAGGCAGGGTTTGAACTCAGTCCTTGAAGGCTTCACCCGGATAGGCGCCCCAGATCTCGTTCTGCGCGATCCAGCCTGTCACGCCGCTGGCCTCCGCCTCGCACCAGTCGCCATTGCACTCGATCATCGTCACGATCACGCCGGGCTCGAGTTCGGCGACGACGTTGGAATTCGCGCGTCTCTCTCGGTGCATCTTGATGAAATTGTCGGAACCCGATGCGCGTTTCCACGGAGCGGCGATGCCTGTACGCCTGCCGGAGAGCAGCGACTGGTAGATCCAGCCCTCGGTGCCGTCCGCGTCACGCACCCGGCGCCAGTTGTCGTATTCCTGGATGATTTCCATGGGCACGCCGGAGCGGGTGTACATCCACGACACGGCGTAGTCGCGACCGGGGCCGATCCGCAGATTGACCTTCTCCGCCTTGATCGAGACGAAGCGCGGAAGCGGCAGACCGCTGGCACCGCGTCCCGCGTTCTGGGCATTGGCAGCACCTGCTGCAGGCAGGCACACGCTCGCCACGACCAGGACTGCGGCCATGGCTTTGGAAGGGAAAAGGCGACGCATTACCTACAACCTTTTTTCGGTGCGCTCGAAGGGAGCGCTGTTCCTTCACCGCGCCTGTCGCAACGTGCCGGGAATGCTCGAACTCAGCGTCCCGGTCGGCCGTATCGCAGGCGGTGGCATGCGGTTTGCATGGGTAAGGCCATGCTTACGCTACAGGCTTTCGCTAAGCCCTTGGTCCGGTTTTCGTTGTCAACGCCGGAGGGTCTGTTAGAAGATGCCTGTCATTGGAGATGATAATTGCCGAACAAGGTTAAGGACCTCTCAACGCCGGACCGAAAGACATGACCTCGAAGAAAAAAACAAAAGTATTCGTGACCCGGCGTCTGCCCGATCAGGTGGAGACGCGCATGTGCGAATTGTTCGAGGCGCGGCTCAATATCGAGGACACGCCGTGCACCCAGCCCGAGCTGGTGGCGGCAATGCGCGAGTTCGACGTGATCGTGCCGACGGTGACCGACAGGATCAACGCCGCGCTGATCGAGCAGGCGGGTCCGCAACTGAAGCTGATCGCCAATTTCGGCAACGGCGTCGACAATATCGATATCGAGGCGGCACAGAAGAAGGGCATCGCCGTCACCAACACGCCGAACGTGTTGTCCGAGGATACCGCCGACATGACCATGGCGCTGATCCTCTCCGTTCCGCGCCGGCTCGCCGAGGGCGCTGCCGTGCTGGCGGAGGATGCCACGGCCTGGAAGGGCTGGTCGCCCACCTGGATGCTTGGCCACCGCCTCGGTGGCAAGCGGCTGGGCATCGTCGGAATGGGGCGCATCGGCACCGCCGTTGCGCGCCGCGCCAAGGCGTTCGGCCTGTCGATCCATTACCATAATCGCCGCAAGGTCGATCCCGCCACCGAGAACGAGCTGGAGGCGACTTACTGGGAAAGCCTCGACCAGATGCTGGCCCGCGTCGATATCGTCTCCGTGCATTGCCCGTCGACGCCCGGAACCTTCCATCTTCTCTCCGCCCGCCGCCTGGCGCTGATGAAGCCCGGCGCCTATATCGTCAATACCGCCCGCGGCGGCATCATCGACGAGGATGCGCTGATACAGGCGTTGCAGGAAGGCAAGCTTTCCGGTGCCGGCCTGGATGTCTTCGAGCACGAGCCCGCCGTCGACAAGCGCCTGCGCAAACTCGCCGAGCAGCACCGCGTCGTGCTCCTGCCGCATATGGGGTCGGCCACGATCGAGGGCCGCATCGACATGGGCGACAAGGTCATCATCAATATCCGGACGTTCTTCGACGGTCACCGGCCGCCGGACCGGGTCATCCCGGGCCGCCTCTAGGCCCGCGATCGCGCCCTAGTCATCGTCGCGGCCTTCGGGCAGGGAATGGCTCGCCCACTCCGCCCGGGGGATCGGTTCGCCAACCTTGAAGCTGAACGCGGCGACGTCTGCATGCTCGCGTCCCAGGCCGCACTCGAAGGAGATCGCATACCATTCCGCCTTGCTGTGAAAGGCGCCGCCGCGGGCGATCAGCCTGTCGCCGGCGATCTTCAGTTCGGACATGGCATAGGCGACCAGCATGTCCGGCCGGTACTCCGTCTTCCATGCCGCCACCTGTGCCATCGCCTCGGTCGCGCAGAGCTGGATCATCCGCTCGTCGTCGGAGAGCCCGGCGAGCTTGCGCACCGCGTCCGCGCTGCGCGGATCGTCGAGCACCGAAGCCGACAGCATTTTCTCGGGCGTGATCATGTCCGGTACAACAGCGGACGCCGGCCGCTTGGCCTGCGCCGGCGTCGAAAGGACGGGCGCAGGGCTCTTCGATTCCGTGACGGGCGGTTCGGCTGGCGGAAGAGGTGTGGGCGCGACGATGCGGATATCGACCACTCGCTCGGCCGGCAGGTTCAGCCGCATCGGCGAAGCCGTGAGGAGCACCACCAGCAGCAAGGTCGCGTGCAGGGCAAGCGAGGCCGGAACGCCGTAACTTGGCTGTGTGCGGGATGTGAGATTGTACGGCGCCATGCCGGTCCCCCGAGGCGAGGTCACCAGACACCCGGTGAATGCGGCGATTTCGGGGTCCCGGACCGTCAGGCCTGGGCCTTTCGCCGATAGCGGATCGTGTCGAAGCGCGCCTCCAGGCCGTCATAGAGAAGAAGACGGCCGATCAGCGGCGTGCCCGCGCCGGTAATCATCTTGATCACTTCCATGGCCTGCAGCGTACCGATAACCCCCGTCAGTGCGCCGACGACGCCGGCCTCGGCGCAGGAGGGCACCGCGCCGGCAGGAGGGGCTTGCGGAAAAAGATCGGTCAGCCGCGGGTTCGGGTTGCCGTCCGCATCCGCGAGGTGCGGGGCGAGTACCGTGACCGACCCGTCAAAGCGCCCGACGGCAGCCATGACCATCGGGATCTCGCAGCGCTCGGCGCCAAGGGCGAGGACTTCGCGCGTTTCGAAACTGTCCGAGCCATCGACCACCAGATCGTAGCCGGTCATCAGGTCGAGTGCATTTGCCTGGGTGATCCGCTCCTCGTGGCAGACGACACGGACATGGGGATTGATCCGCCTGATGGCGCGCGCGGCGCTTTTCGTCTTGGTTTCGCCTACCGCATCGTTATCGTGGACGATCTGCCGCTGCAGGTTGGAAAGGCTCACCGTGTCGTCGTCGGCGATCCCGATCAGCCCCACGCCGGCGGCCGCCAGGTAGGCGAGAACCGGGGAGCCGAGTCCGCCCGCCCCGATGACCAGAACACGCGCGGCCTTCAGCCTTGCCTGCCCCGGTCCACCGATTTCCCTGAGAACGATATGGCGCGCATAGCGTTCGATCTCTTCGCCTGTCAGCGGCTCCGTCATGGATGAAATCCGTCCTGGCTGCGTGGTTGGTCGAAGGCGAGAAGACGCCCCGTGCCTGCGGCTGTCAATGACGGCCGCGCTCAGGACGCCGGCGCGAGACTGCCTTCGGAGACATGAAAGACCTGTGCCCTCCCGCCGAGCGCTTCGAAGAGGGACTGATCGGTTCCGGTCATGAAGGCCTGTCCGCCAAGATCGTCGACCAGATCGAAGAGGGCTGCGCGGCGGCCTTCGTCGAGATGTGCGGCGATCTCGTCGAGCAGCATCAGCGGCGGGTGTCCCGCCATGTCGCGCACCAGCCGCGCATGGGCGAGAATGAGCCCGATCATCAGCGCCTTCTGCTCGCCGGTGGAGCACAGGCCCGCGGCGATGTTCTTGGCCTTGTGGGTGACCGCGAGATCCATCCGGTGGGGACCTTCGAGCGTGCGTCCGGCCGCCTGGTCGCGGTAACGCCCCGCGCGCAGGGCCTGGGCGTAGCGCTCTTCCGCATCGGTCGCGTCACCGGTATCCGACATGATCTCGAAGCCCTCCAGGGCGAGAAGCGCCACCGGGAAAGTTGCCGGGTCGGGGCGGTCGGCGACGAGTGCGGCGAGAAGCCCCACCACCTCGCGGCGGGCGGCGAAAATGGCGGCCCCCAATTCGGCCATCTGGCTTTCGAGGCCATCGAGCCAGACCGGTTCGTTGCGTCCGTCGGACAGGATGCGGTTGCGGCTGCGCATGGCGCGCTCGAAGTCGACCGCGCGCTTGCCGTGACCCGGATCGACCGACAGGACCAGCCGGTCGAGAAAACGCCGCCGGTCACCGGCGGGCCCGGTGAACAGCCCGTCCATCGACGGCGTGAGCCAGAGAACGCGCGCATGGTCGAGCAGTTCGTCGGCGGATCGCGCCGGAGCGCCATTGATCCGGACCTTGCGGCCGCCTTCGTCGGCTTGCGAGAAGCCGGTGCCGATTTCGACCGGACCTTCCATGCCGTCTAGCTCGGTGAATATCGCGAAACGCTGAGGCTCGCCGGCCTTGATCAGGTCGCCATAGGCAGCCCTGCGCATGCCGCGGCCGGGCGACAGAAGCGAGAGCGCTTCCATGAGGTTGGTCTTCCCCGCCCCGTTATTGCCGGTCAGCACGACATGGCGCGGCGCGAATTCGATATCGGCGCGCGCATAGTTCCGAAAGTCGGTGAGTTTCAGCCGGGTTACGTACATCGTCCGCTCCAGCCCGGCATCGTCAGTGCGAAATGCTGGCCCGCCAGGCCTACACCCGCATCGGCATCAGCACGTAGAGCGCGTCGTCACCGGCACTGTCGCGCACGAGAGTCGGCGAACCGGGATCGGCCAGCATGAACACGGCCTCCGAACCCGAGAGCTGATTGGTGATGTCGAGGAGGTATTTGGCGTTGAAGCCGATTTCCAGCGGATCGGCATCGTAGCCGACGGCCAGTTCCTCGGTCGCGCTGCCGGAATCGGGATTGTTGACCGTCAGCGTCAGCTGACCGGCATCGAGCGCGAGCTTTACCGCGCGGCCGCGTTCGGACGAAATGGTCGAGACGCGATCGACGGCCTTGGCAAAGGTTTCGCAATCGACCGTCAGTTCCTTGTCGTTGCCGCTCGGGATGACGCGCTGGTAGTCCGGGAAGGTGCCGTCGATCAGTTTCGAGGTCAGCACCACGCTGCCGATCGTCAGGCGGATCTTGGCTTCGGACACCTCGACGGTGACCACGACGTCCGGATCGTCGAGCAGCTTCTGCATCTCGCCGACCGTCTTGCGCGGCACGATGATGCCCGGCATGCCTTCGCAGCCCGAAGGCGCCTCGATGTCCGCGCGGGCGAGGCGGTGGCCGTCGGTGGCGACCGCGCGCAGCTTGAGCCCGCCGTCACCCTCGATGGCATGCATGAAGATGCCGTTGAGATAGTAGCGGGTCTCTTCGGTCGAGATGGCGAACTGGGTGCGGTCGATCAGCATCTTCAGGTCGTTCGACGCGATGCGGAACGTGTGCGTGAAGGCGCCGGCGGTCAGGTCCGGGAAGTCGGCTTCCGGCAGGCACTGCAGCGAGAATTTCGAACGGCCGGCGGTAACCGTCATCGAATTGCCGTCCGGATTCGTGGTCAGCGCCACTTCCGAGCCGTCGGACAGCTTGCGGACGATCTCGTAGAGAAGATGCGCCGGCACGGTCGTCGAACCGGCCTGCTCCACCATCGCCGCCGTCGCCTCGGTGATCTCCAGGTCGAGGTCGGTCGCCTTCATTTCCAGCGACGCGCCGTCGGCCTTCAGCAACACGTTCGAAAGGATCGGAATGGTGTTCCTGCGCTCGACCACGCGATGGACGTGATTGAGGGACTTCAGAAGATTGGAACGCTCGAGGGTGACACGCATGATCCTGATTACCGCTTTCTTGACCCGCACTTGCCGCGCGGTTCTGTCTGCTGGATTGGCCGGGGTGCCCGGCATGTATCGACACGGGCAGCGAGTGCTGGCCGGGGACGGCAAAATGGCAGATATGCAGGTGGAATTGCAAGAGAAACCGGCCACGACATGACTGCCATGGCCGGGTTTCTGGGGAAAAATCTCCCGGTCGGCGCCGGGCGCGATTCTATTCGAGAATAAGCCGCTTCAGAAGCTCGACCTCATGGCCGAGTTTGGTGTCGTTGCTGATCAGATCCTCGATCTTGCGCACCGCATGAAGAACCGTGGTGTGGTCGCGTCCGCCGAAGCGGCGACCGATCTCGGGAAACGAGCGCGGTGTCATGGTCTTGGCCAGATACATGGCGATCTGGCGCGGCTTGACGATGACGCGGGTGCGCCGGTTCGAGACCAGTTCCTGCTTGGACACGTTGTAGTGCCGCGACACCACCCGCTGGATGTCCTCTATACGCACGCGCTTGGGTTCGCCGGAGCCGACGAGGTGCCCGAGCAGTTCGTCGACGCGATCGACAGACAGGTTCGGCTCGAAGCTGCGACGGAACAGGAGCTGGTTGAACGCGCCTTCCAGCTCGCGGCCGCTCGAGGTGATCATGCGGGCGACATGCTGCAGGATCTCGTCGTCGATCTCGAAGGTCGCGTCGTCGGCCTGGGCCTCGGCGGTCTTCTGGCGCAGCATGCCGAGACGCATGTCGTAGTCCGGGGCCTCGATCTCGATGGCGACGCCGCCCTGAAGGCGCGAGCGAACGCGCGGATCGAGCGATTCCAGTTCCCACGGCGCGCGGTCGGCCGCGACCACCACCTGGCGGGCCGAATCGAGCAGCATGTTCAGCAGATGGCAGAACTCGTGCTGGATCGACTTGCCCTGGAGGAACTGCATGTCGTCGATCACCAGAAGGTCGATCGAGCGCAGGCTTTCCTTGAACGACAGCGCATCATTGTCGCGCAGCGCGGTGGCAAAGCGCCACATGAAATATTCGGCGGTCAGATAGACGACGCGCGGATTGCGCGCATGCTGGCTCGCGGCGGAGGCGATCGCCTGCAAGAGGTGGGTCTTGCCCAGGCCCACGCTCGAATGGATGAAGAGCGGGTTGAAGCGCACGGCGCCGGTGCCTGCTTCGGCGATCGTCTTGGCGGCGGCGAGCGCCACGCGGTTCGATGCCCCTTCGACGAAGGTGTCGAAGGTGAAGCGGTTGTCGAGCGGCGAGCCGATGACCGGATTGTTGGCAGCTATCGGGCGGGACGGCGAGGAGACATGGGCCGAGATGCCGCGGATCGAGGCCGGTTCCTTGCGGATCGTGGACGAGGCGGCGGGTTTGATTGCCGAGTCCTGGGCGTCGATATCGTTTGCCGGGCGCGCTGTCGGGCGGGTCGCCGAGCGGACGGTGATCTCGACCTTCAGGATGTTGGAATCTTCTTCCTGAAAAAGCGCCGTGATCTGGTCGAGATACTTGTTGTTGATCCAGGACTTCAGGAATGCCGTCGGGACGGAGAGACGCACGACGCTCTTCGACATCGCCTGCATCTTGAGCCGCCCGAACCAGCTCGTGAAGACTTCCTGCCCGACCTGGGCTTTCAGTTTCGCCTGAACCTTGGTGAAGATCTCGTTCTGATTGGTCATTTCCGCCCCAGTCGTCAACTGCTGTGCCCCCTGTGCAGCTGCAGTCCCGACTTTCGCCTTCATGGCTGTGTCGTTGTCGTTCTGGTGCGTCGCCGGTCTAGCATGCATCATGCCGCTCCCCTGAATCGATGTTTTGGACCGCAATCGCGGCTAAGTTCTGTCCAAAGACACTCTGCCCGCCCCTGGGCGAAGAATGTCCACTAGTAGTCTTCTTATCGTGCGACCTTGATCGATCTGCACATTGTTGTGGAATCCTGTCCCTTGGGATTCCGAAGTGGCTCTCGCCACTCTATCGTCCAGCCTCACCTCTCATTCTGCGCTTTCGCGCAAATGAATCCCGGTTGCGTCACACATGCTCACCGCGCCGAATGACGGCCCGGTTGTTCAGGCACAGCTTCGCCACACGCAGACACGCCTGCGTTGCAGAAAGTTGCTTGCAACTGAGTATGTGCAGCCATCGGCTACACCCGAAGAGCTAGGTAGGATGTCCGGGTTTTATCCCCCGAAAATTCGGTCTGGGAGTACTGTCTCCCGCGCCCTTCGTTGATCGTTTTTAGGCAGGTTGGGATGGGTGAATCAAGCGCGAAAATTGACTCTTTTTTAGCCTCCGGTGCTTGACTCCCGATGGCTCTTAAGCAGCGTCCGAAGGACTAAGTGAGCAGTTGCTTGGATTCATTGGCGTTTCCACTTGGTCGCCGGTCACTGCCACCAAATATCCTTAAAATTTTAAAAAAGGTTAATGTGAGCCTAACGCCTTGCTAAATTTTATGACGGGGTGCCTGCAAGCACCCCACCTCGCGCAAGCCATTGATTTTAAATGGAAATAATTGCGATTGCGCCCAATGGGCGGGCGGTTTTATGTATCAATAATTCAACGAATGTGACAAGTAGTTGACAATACGACGCAAAAAAGGCCCGGACGATGCCGGGCCTTTCGAAACTCAAAACTGTCTGATGATATCAGGCGCTGAGCGCCTTCACGCGCTGGGCCAGACGGGACACCTTCCGCGATGCGGTATTGAAGTGAAGGACGCCCTTGCCGGCGGCTCGCATCAGCTCGGGCTGGGCGGCGCGCAGAGCGGCCGATGCCGCTGCCTGGTCGCCGCTCGAAATGGCTTCCTCGACCTTGCGGACGAAATTGCGGACCCGCGAACGGCGAGCCTTGTTGACTGCGGTGCGGCGGGCGATCTTGCGGGTCGCTTTTTTCGCCGAAGTTGTATTGGCCATTTATGCCTCTCGGTTATCACTAGCGCCTGGCGACTGCCCGAACACCACCCTCGCGGCGGTTCCATCTAGCTTTGTCGTAAGGCGAACTGGTTCTTGACGGCGTGACCGGCCATCAACGGATTGCGGGCGTATACCGGCAATTGCTCTTTCCGTCAACGCGAAATTGGGCCTTTCCGGTCGATGAGGCGGCGCTTTCTTCGCCGCGCGGCATCCTCACCGGTGCTTGAAGCCGGCTTTCCGCTTTTCGACGAAAGCGGTCATGCCTTCTTTCTGGTCTTCGGTGGCGAAAAGCGAGTGGAACAGCCGCCGCTCGAAGCGCAGACCCTCGTCGAGCGGGACCTCGAACGAACGGTTGACCGATTCCTTGGCCATCATCACGGCAGGCAGCGAGAAGTTGGCAATCTTCTCGGCAGCGCCGATTGCCGTTTCGAGCAGCTCGTCGGCCGGGACGACGCGTGACACGAGGCCCGAACGCTCCGCTTCCTCCGCATCCATCATCCGGCCCGTGAGGCACAGGTCCATGGCTTTCGCCTTGCCGACCGCCCGGGTAAGGCGCTGGCTCCCGCCCATGCCGGGAATGACGCCGAGCGTGATTTCCGGCTGGCCGAACTTGGCATTGTCAGCGGCGATGATGAAGTCGCACATCATGGCCAGTTCGCATCCGCCGCCGAGAGCATAGCCGGCAACGGCGGCCACCGTCGGCTTGCGCGCGTATGCCACCTCGTTCCAGCGGGCGAAGAAATCGGACATGAACACGTCCATGTAGGTCTGGTCCTGCATCTCCTTGATATCGGCGCCGGCGGCGAAAGCCTTTTCCGATCCGGTGATCACGATCGCGCCGATCTTCTCGTCGGCGGAATATTTCGCCACCGCGTCGCAGACCTCGTTCATCAGTTCGCTGTTGAGCGCATTGAGAGCCTCCGGACGATTGAGCGTCAGGATGGCGACGCGGCCCCTTGTTTCGGTCTTCAGCGGTTTGGATGCCATGAGATTCCCTTTTCTCCCTGGAGGGCGGAAATGAAAGTGCCCGCCTCAGCCGGTCTGGCATCGGGGACAGTAGAAGGTCGACCGTCCGCTCTGGACGATGCGGGAGACAGTACCGTTGCAGCCCTCGCGCCTGCAAGCTTCTCCCTCCCGGTCGTAGACCGAGAAACGATGCTGGAAGTAACCGAGCGTTCCATCCGCCTGTATATGGTCCCTCAGCGACGAACCTCCAGCCTCTATAGCCTCGGAAATCACGTCCCTGATCGCGGGGACCAGCCGCTCGAGCCCCGCGCGGGGAGCGCCACCCTTGGTCACGAGCAGGCCCGCGTGACGCCTGGGAGAAAGTCCCGTGCGCCACATCGCTTCGCAGACATAGATGTTGCCGAGGCCCGCGATGATGGACTGGTCCAGAAGGGCGGCCTTGAGCGGCGCCTTCTTGCCGCGGAATTTTTCAGCCAGATAGGGGGCCGACAACAGGTTTCCGACGGGCTCGACACCGAGCGCGGAAAACCAGGGATGGTGTTCGATCTGCCCGCTTGCGATCAGGTCCATGTAACCGAAGCGGCGCGGATCGTTATATAGAACGCGCGCGAGACCCGACGGGCCGTCCAGCTCGAAGATCACATGGTCATGGATGCTCTCCTTGCCGCGCGGCATGTGGAAGACGCCGGGGATGTCCGCGTCCGCGTCCGCCTCGATGCGGAAGGAACCGGACATGCCGAGATGGCAGACCAGCGTTTCGCCGCGGTCGATTTCGACAAGCAGATATTTCGCCCGCCGTCCCAGGCGCTTGATCGTCGCCCCCTCGAGCCGGGCGACGAAATTCTCCGGGAAGGCAAAGCGCAGATCCGGGCGGCGCTGGGTGACGGACATGATCCGCGCACCTTCCATGACGGGCGCCAGTCCGCGTCGGACCGTTTCGACCTCGGGAAGTTCGGGCAAGGGGGGCTCCGTTCGAAAGTGTCTCTGTCTATGGTCATGCCGCATGGGCTGGCCTATAAGGCCCGCGCGCTTTGCCGCATGGCGCAGTCAGGCGGTTAGATAGCGCGCCGGAAGGACTTTCGCTATGGTCCGCCCGGATGGCTGGTCGCCGCGGCTGCCGGTCATATGTATGTAGTCGAGTTACAGGAACAGGATCCCATGTCGAAGAACCGCGCCACAGCCGATGGGGGAATGGCCACGTCCTACGGATTTTCCTCGGTTGGCGAGGGAGAGAAGCAGGGACTGGTCAATGATGTCTTTCACAAGGTGGCCAAGCGGTACGACATCATGAACGACGTGATGTCGGGCGGCATGCACCGGGTCTGGAAAGACGCGATGATCTCGGTTCTCAACCCGCCGAAGACGCCCGGCTGGCGGTTCATCGACGTGGCGGGCGGAACCGGCGACATCGCCTTCCGCATTGTCGAAGCCTCCAGGAAGGAAGCGCTCGGTACGGTTCTCGACATCAACGGCTCGATGCTGGGTGTCGGCCAGGAGCGTGCTGAGAAGCGCGGACTGGCGTCCCACCTCGAATTCGTCGAGGCCAATGCCGAGGAGTTGCCCTTCGAGGACAAGAGTTTCGACGCCTACACGATTGCTTTCGGCATTCGCAACGTCCCGGATATCGACAAGGCGCTGCGCGAGGCCCATCGCGTTCTCAAGCGCGGCGGACGGTTCCTCTGCCTTGAATTTTCCGAGGTCCAGATGCCGGTGCTCGACAAGCTGTACGAGGCTTGGTCGTTCAACGGTATCCCGAAGATGGGGCAGGCGATCGCTGGCGACGGCGAACCCTACCGCTATCTCGTCGAATCGATCCGCAAGTTCCCGCGCCAGGCGGATTTTGCCGCCATGATCGAGCGCGCCGGCTTCTCCCGCGTCAACTGGACCAATTACACGGGCGGCGTGGCTGCCCTCCATTCCGGCTGGAAACTCTGACGTGCATTCTCCCTCGACCTATCTGCGCCTGATCGGCGCCGGTTATGTTCTCGTGCGCGAGGGCGTGGTCTCCATGCTGCCGCCCGAGGAACTGCCGCCGGCCATGCGCTTCATCCAGAAGCTTGCCCGGCCGTTCGCGCGCCGCAAGGCGATGAATGCCGACCGCTCGGACCGTCTTGCCCGCGCGGTGGAACGTCTCGGCCCGTCCTGGGTCAAGCTCGGCCAGTTTCTGGCAACCCGCCCCGACGTGGTGGGGGCGGAAATTGCGGCCGATCTGTCCATGCTGCAGGACCGGATGGCGATGTTCCCGGAGGCCGAGGCCCGCAAGGAGATCGAGGATTCGCTGGGCCGTCCCATCGCCGATCTCTTCACCCGCTTCGATCCTCCGATCGCCGCCGCGTCCATAGCCCAGGTCCATCCCGCCGAAGTGAAGACCGAGACCGGCACGAAGAAGGTTGCCGTCAAGGTGATCCGCCCCGGTGTGCGCAAGCGCTTCCGCAAGGATCTCGATACCTTCTATCTCGTGGCCGAGATGCAGGAACGCTATGTGCCCGCCACCCGGCGCCTGCGCCCCATCGAGATCACCCGCACCCTCGAGCAGACCACCAAGGTGGAAATGGACCTCCGCCTGGAGGCCGCCGCTCTTTCCGAAATGGCGGAGAATACTGCCGACGATCCGGGTTTCCGCGTGCCGCTGGTCGACTGGGAACGCACCGGCCGCGACTGTGTGACGATGGAATGGATCGACGGCGTCAAGATGAGCGATGTGGAGGGGCTTCGCGCCGCCGGCCACGATCTCGACCATCTTGCCGAAACGCTGATCCAGTCCTTCCTGCGCCACACGCTGCGCGACGGCTTCTTCCACGCCGACATGCACCAGGGCAATCTCTTCGTCGATCCGGCGGGTACCATCGTCGCCGTCGACATGGGCATCGTCTCGCGTCTCGGGAAGAAGGAACGTCGTTTCCTGGCCGAGATCCTTTATGGCTTCATCACCCGCGACTATCGCCGCGTCGCCGACGTCCATTTCCAGGCAGGCTATGTGCCGGCCGAGCACGACCCGGCGAGCTTCGCCCAGGCGATCCGCGCCATCGGCGAGCCGATCCACGGCCAGTCGGCGGAGACCATCTCCATGGCGCGCCTGCTGACGCTTCTCTTTGAAGTCACCGAGCTCTTCGACATGCAGACCCGGCCCGAGCTGATCATGCTGCAGAAGACCATGGTCGTCGTCGAGGGCGTTGCCCGCACGCTCGATCCGCGCTTCAACATGTGGAAGGCCGCCGAGCCGGTGGTCGGCAGCTGGATCCGCGACAATCTCGGTCCCAAGCGTCTGCTGGTCGATTTCCGCGACGGGCTGGAGGCGGCCGTCCGTCTGGGCGAACAGCTGCCGCAGCTGGCCGCGCGCACGGAGAAATTCGCCGACGAGATCGATTCCATGGCCGAGCACGGCCTGCGCTTCGATGCCGCGACCGCCGAAGCCATAGGCAGGGCGGAAGCCCGCCACTCCCGCTCGGGACGCATCGCCTTGTGGGTGATCGCGCTGGCGCTGGTGGCGATCGTGGTCCGGCTTTATTGACCGTTTCACCCGGATTTCACGCCGGAAACGGCCCAAATTTGCATTTTCCGGTCATTTCCGTCAGGCTTGGTGTGCTGCCTGAAGGCAGTGTTCGCCGATCGCGCCCGTGAGCAGCGATCACGACAAACGCCCCGTGGCTGGCCTCTGATCGTGCCGGCCCATCTGCGCGAGATGCGCATCCGGGGGCATTGAAACCAGCATTGGGAAACATTCATGACGGAAGCCAAGACCGGAGATACGGTCCGCATCAACTATGTCGGCAAGCTGCCCGACGGAAACCAGTTCGACAGTTCGGAAGGCCGTGAGCCGCTCGAGTTTCAGCTCGGTTCCGGCCAGATCATCGGTGGGCTCGACCGTGGTGTGCAGGGCATGAAGGTCGGCGACAAGCAGACCGTCACAGTGCCGGCCGACGAAGCCTATGGCCCTCATGACGAGGCCAAGGTGCAGAAGGTGCCCCGCAACCAGATCCCCGCCGAGATCGACCTTCAGCCGGGCATGCAGCTTCAGGCGCGTACCCCGCAGGGCCCGATTTCGCTGACCGTCGTCGCCTTCGACGACAACGAGGTCACCATCGACGCCAACCATCCGCTGGCCGGCCAGGACCTCATCTTCGACGTCGAGCTCGTCGAAATCGTCAAGGCAGCCTGAGGGTTACGGGGTTGAAAAATCGGACGCCCGGCAGTCCCGGACCCGTTTCGTGCGAGCGCATGGCGGGGCCCGTCTGCCGGGCGTCTTCTTTCCGGGCGGAATTGCCGCTATAGACGGGCCTGATAGTTTCAATCCGGGTGCGGTGGTTTCATGAGTCTCGCCGGCAAGCGTATTCTTCTCGTCATTTCGGGCGGCATTGCCGCCTACAAGTCGCTCGACCTCATTCGCCGTCTACGCGAGCGAGGCGCTTCGGTGCGCGCGGTGATGACGTCGGGAGCGCGTGAATTCATCACGCCGCTCTCCGTCGGGGCACTGACCGCCGACAAGGTGTTCACCGATCTGTTCGATCGCGAGGACGAGCAGGACGTCGGCCATATCCGGCTGGCGCGCGACTGCGATCTGGTGCTGGTCGCTCCCGCAACCGCCGATCTGATGGCGAAGATGGCGACCGGACAGGCCAATGATCTGGCAACTGCCGTGCTTCTCGCCACCAACAAGCCGGTTCTCCTGGCGCCTGCGATGAACCCGGCCATGTGGAGCCATCCCGCAACACGCCGGAATGTCGGCACCTTGAGGGCGGACGGCCTGTCCTTCGTCGGACCGGAAACCGGCGAAATGGCTGAGCGTGGCGAGGCGGGCGAGGGTCGCATGTCCGAGCCGCTCGCCATCGTCGCGGCCGTCGAAACCATGCTGGCGGGCGAAGGCGACAAGCCGCTCGCCGGAAAGACGGCGATTGTCACCTCCGGCCCGACGCACGAGCCGATAGATCCGGTGCGCTACATTGCCAACCGCTCCTCGGGCCGACAGGGCCATGCAATCGCCGCAGCGCTCGCTCGACTTGGGGCGGATGTCACCCTCGTCTCCGGGCCGGTGACGATCCCCGATCCGGTTGGGGTCAAGACGCTGCATGTCGAGCGCGCCACTGAAATGCTCGATGCCGTGACGGCCGCGCTTCCCGCCGACATCGCGGTGATGGTCGCAGCCGTCGCCGACTGGCGCGTGGCCAGATCATCGGACGACAAGATCAAGAAGAAGGCGGGCGAGGGGCCTCCCGCGCTGGAACTCGCAGAGAATCCGGACATCCTCAGGACGGTCGGCCATCACGAGAAGCGGCCGAAACTGGTGGTCGGCTTTGCCGCCGAAACCGCCGACGTGATCGACAATGCCCGCGCCAAGCTCAAGCGCAAGGGGGCGGACATGATCGTTGCCAATGATGTATCGCCTGCCACCGGTATCATGGGCGGAACCCGCAACACGGTCCGTATCGTCTCGGCCGGTGGGGTGGAAGACTGGCCCGACATGGGCAAGGACGAGGTGGCCGAAAGGCTCGCGCGCCTGATCGCCGGGACGATCGCCTGATCAGGCCGGTTCCGAAAGCCTGACTGGTTCCGGGCTCACCGGCTCGAACGCTCTGACCGACAGACCGCCATCCGTGACAGTCACGAAGCTGCCGGCCGGAATTTCCTGCCATTTGGCAGCCGTGTCCTCGAAGGGCTCGGAAACCAGGCAGTGGCCGTTGCCGCCGTACATGGGAGCGGAATAGAGCGTCGGCGCATGGCTGTCGGTCGAATAGCGGATCGCGTACAGCCTCTCGCCGTCAGACAATGCGGCGGTGAACCGGACGAGTGTCGCAAGGCCCTCGGCCTCTGCCGTTGTAAGCACGAAGCGGATCATCTCTGCCAGGGCGCCTTCCGGTTCCTCGTCGAGCCCGAATTCCAGGGCCAGCAGAAACATCAGCTCGGAATCCGTCGTGCCGCGTCTGCAGGCATAATGCCTGTCGGACAGGGCGCTTTCGAGCTTGCGTCGGATGCGGTCGAAACCGGCCACCTGACCATTATGCATGAACGACCAGCGGCCATGGGCGAAGGGATGGCAGTTGTCGCGGCTGGTGGCGCCGCCGGTCGAAGCGCGCACATGGGCGAGAAACAGCGGCGAACGGATCTGCCGGGCAAGCGATCGCAGATTGCAGTCGGACCAGGCAGGCAGGATGTCGCGGTAGAGACCGGGCTCCGCATGGTCGCCATACCAGGCGATGCCGAACCCGTCGCCGTTGGTGGCGGTCTTGGCCTGGGAGGCGCAGTGCGACTGATCGATCAGCGAATGGCCGGGTGCGGATACGATCTGTTCGAGCGGGATCGGAATACCCCGATAGGCAGCCCAGCGACACATGTGTCTTCACTCATCTCCGGTATTTAATCGGATGATGATATTGCGCGGCGCTTGCTCAAATGTAAACGGCCCGGGATTCCGGGGCGCAAGGGCCGGGCAAGCTTGAGATCCGCGCCGGCTTTCAGCCTTCTTTCTCGACCCGTGCCTTCGCCGCTTTGATCTCCGCGGCCTGGTGTTCGACCTCGTCGGCGCTCGTCTCGTTCCTGGTCGCAAAGCGCTTGAGTTCGTAGCCCATGTCGTTCAGCCGATCGAGTTTCTCGCTCCTGGTGGCATTCGGGTCATGGATGATGGCGTCGGTCGAAAGCGTTTCGTTGGACATCGGAGCCTCCTTCGCTGGCTCAGGGAACAACGCCCGCTCGCCTCACCCGTTCCCCGCCACTGTTACCCGCGGTCCCTGCGCTGCATTGCAATTGCTTGCGTGAACAGTCCGTTTCATTGTTCCCTCTTATAAGACAGTCGCCTGGTCGCTACATTGGAGCCAACAAAAGGGCCGCCCATCCGAGAACCCGCGAGGCGGCCGAGGAGAGACCAATGTCCATCAGACCAGTAAAGCATGAATCGCTTGCCCAGCCGCATCTCGAAGGTGCGGGAGTGCATCTGCGCCGGGCTTTCGGTTTCGGCGATCCGTCGCTGACAGACCCCTTCCTGATGTTCGACGACTTCCGCAACGAACGTGAGGAAGACTATATCCGCGGCTTCCCGTGGCATCCGCATCGCGGCATCGAGACGATCACCTATGTTCTCGCAGGCACGGTCGAACACGGCGATAGCCTGGGGAACCGGGGAACGCTTGGCGCCGGGGACGTGCAGTGGATGACTGCCGGCTCGGGCATCATGCACCAGGAAATGCCCAATGGTGACGCCAATGGCCGCATGCACGGTTTCCAGCTCTGGGCCAATCTGCCCTCGTCGCTCAAGATGACCGCGCCGCGCTACCAGGACATCAAGGCCCCCGACATTCCGGTCGAGGTCGATGATGACGGGACCGTCGCACGCATCGTGTCGGGCGAGTTCTGGGGCAAGAAGGGCCCGGTCGACGGTATTGCCGCAGAGCCGAGCTATGTCGATATCTCGGTGCCGCCGAACCGGAAGAAGACCTTCAAGATCGACACCTACCGGTCGGCCTTCGCCTATATCTTCGCCGGGTCCGGCACCTTCCGCGATGCGTCCAAACCCTTCGGCGTTCTTGTCGAGAAGGAAGTCAACGGCGAGGAGATCCAGATCCGCGACATGTCCGGCGACCGCACGCTGGTGGTCTTCGACAGTGGCGACGAGGTGACCGTGCAGGCCGGTGAGGAAGGCATCCGCTTTCTTCTCGTCTCCGGCCGTCCGATCCAGGAGCCTGTCGCCTGGCACGGCCCGATCGTCATGAACACGCGCGAGGAACTGGTTCAGGCCGTCAACGAACTCAGGAACGGCACCTTCATCAAGGCCAGCGCCTGATCAAACCGGTGAACTGAGAACTGACCGGCCGCATCCCCACTGGACGCGGCCGGTCATGCGTTTAGTGTCCTCCCTTGAGGCGTCCGCCATCGGCGCCGGAGAAAAGGGAGACTTCACATATGCGCCGCATCCTTCTGGCCCTTCTCGCCACGCTGCCCGCCAGTTTCGCTTCCGCACAGCAGGCTTCCGATACGATCGCGCCCGAGCCCGCGACGCCTGTCGACGCGTCGCAGGCGACCGACCCCGGCATTTCCGCCGCGCTGAAGGCCAGGGAAGACGGCAAACCCGTGAGTGCGAAGAACTGGATGGTTGCGGCCGCCAATCCGCTCGCGGTGCGCGCTGGCGCCGATGTGCTGGCCGATGGCGGTACCGCGGCTGACGCGATGATTGCCGTACAGGCCGTGCTCGGGCTCGTCGAGCCGCAGTCCTCCGGTCTGGGCGGTGGCGCGTTTCTGGTCTGGTACGACGCCGAAACGGGTGAAGTCTCCACCCTTGATGGCCGGGAGACTGCGCCGCTCGAAGCTACCCCGAAGCTCTTTCTCGATGACACTGGCGAGCCGCTGAAATTTTTCGATGCGGTGGTGGGCGGCCGCTCCGTCGGCACGCCCGGAACTCCGATGCTTCTGGAGGAGGCCCACCGCCGCTGGGGGAAGGCCAACTGGGCCGGACTTTTCGACGATGCGATCTCTCTCGCCGAGCACGGCTTCGAAGTCTCGCCGCGGATGGCCGCGTCCATCGCCGCTGATGCCGAGCGGCTGTCGCGCTACGGCAATGCGCGGGACTATTTCCTTCCCGGGGGCGAGCCGCTGCCGGAGGGAACGGTTCTCAGGAATGCCGCTTATGCCGATACGCTGCGCTCGCTCGCTGCTGGTGGCGCGAAGGCTTTCTACGAGGGGCCGATAGCTGCCGATATCGTGCGCACCGTGCGCGAGGCGGAGGGGAATCCCGGGGTCCTCTCTCTCAAGGATTTTCAGACCTATGACATCAAGGCCCGGCCTCCCGTCTGCGTGACCTATCGTGCCCATGATGTCTGCGGCATGGGGCCGCCTTCTTCGGGTGGCCTGACGGTCGGGCAGATCCTGAAGCTCGTCGAACCGTCCGATCTTGCGAAGCTCGGTTCCGCCAGCCCCGAGGCATGGCGGCTGATCGGCGATGCCAGCCGGCTCGCCTTCGCCGACCGCGAGCGCTACATGGCCGATGACGATTTCGTGCCGGTACCGGTCAAGGGGCTCGTCGACGAAGCCTATATGGCCGCACGCGCAAAGCTGCTCGAAACGGATAAGGCGCTCGAGACGGTCGAAGCGGGCATGCCGGCCTTCGATCACGCGCTCAACCGGGCCGACGGCGAGGCGATCGAACTGCCCTCGACCAGCCATATCTCGATCGTCGACGGCTATGGCAACGCCCTGTCCATGACCACGACCATCGAGAACGGCTTCGGCTCGCGGCTCATGGTGCGCGGCTTTCTGCTCAACAACGAACTTACGGATTTCTCCTTCCGCACCCATAATGACGGCGTGCCGGTCGCCAACCGCCTCGAGCCCGGCAAGCGGCCGCGTTCCTCGATGGCGCCGACGATCGTCCTGAAGGACGGCAAGCCCGCATTCGTGGTCGGCTCGCCGGGTGGCAGCCAGATCATCGGTTACGTCGCCCAGGCCATCATCAACCGCATCGACTGGGGCATGGATCCGCAGCAGGCGGTTTCCGCGCCGCATCTGGTCAACCGCACCGGTCCGTTCGATCTGGAGGCCGGCACCGATGCCGAGCGGCTGAAAGCTCCGCTCGAGGCACTGGGCTACGAGGTGAAGATAGGGGACATCAATTCCGGTCTTCATGCGATTGCGATCACGCCGGAAGGCCTCGAGGGCGGAGCCGATCCGCGCCGGGAAGGCATAGCGCTCGGCGACTAGGCTTTTGCAACCTTGAATTGATGCTATGATGGCCTCTCGCTTGCAGGAGGGGTGTCATGGCGCATTGCTTTGTGGGTTTGCCGCTCGATGATGACGGCAAGGCGATCAAGACGTATCTGAGATCAGCCAGCGGCAAGAAGGTCCGCCAGGTGCTCTGGGGCGACTGGCTCAATGTGGACGGAGAAGAACCGGACGGCCGGCTTCGCATAATCTGGGCGCCGAAGGGGCCGAAGCCGCAGACACTTTACATTCCGAAAGCGCACACGACGGACACCCGCCCCCTGGAGATCGTGTTCCTGGATGTCGGGCAGGGTGACGGAGCGGTCCTGATCTCACCCGAGCGGGGGAGCCGCGAGGCCGTCATGGTCATCGACGCCGGTGAATCGGAAAAGATGTACGACTTCCTGAAGCAGCGTTTTCGCTCCTACAAGGAGAATTTCCGCTTCCATGCGGCAATCCTCACCCATTCCGACAGCGATCACTACGGCGGTTTCGAGTATATTTTCGCCTCGCCCAGCTACGGTTTCGATCATGTCTACCACAATGGCCTGCTCGAGCGTCCGGAGCCCGACAGCTGGAAGAAGCTCGGGCGGTCGGTCGACGATCCGCAGCTTGGCCGAACGGTCCAGTGCGACCTTGTGGAGACGACCGCCGATATCGAACGGTTGTTCGGTCCGGACGCCGATATCGGCAGTTTCCGCTTACCCAAGGTGATGCGAAGGGCGCTGGAGAACCCCCACATTTCGGATTTCTCCATGCTGTCCTCCAAACACGGCGTCGAGGAGGATGGGCGGGTCTGGCTGCCCGGCTTCGCGCCCTCGGACAACAGGGGCTATGCGATCGAAATATTGGCGCCGGTCCCCGAAACAGCGTCGGACGGCACACTCTGCCTGCGCCGGCTGGGCAGTTCGGGCGAAACGAAGAATGGCCACTCGGTGGTTCTCCGCCTCCACTTCAAGTCGTTCAAGATCCTCTTCGGAGGCGATCTCAACGAAAAGGCCGAGAAATATCTGCTGACCCATTATACCGGCCGTACGCAGATGCCGAAGTCAGGGACGCCGGCCTATGACAAGATGATCGAGGAGGCGCGGCACTGGTTCGAGGCCGATCTCATGAAGGTCTGCCACCACGGTTCGGAGAAGGTGACCGATGCCTTCATCGAGGCGGTCAATCCGGCGGCTTTCGTGATCTCGTCGGGTGATGAAGAAGGCCATGTCCACCCCCGGCCCGATCTCCTGGGCCGGCTCGGCAAGCTCGGTCGCGGCGCTTCGCCGGTCATCCTGTCGACCGAGCTTCAGCGCTCGGTGCGGGAAACCGCGGATGTCGATCTGCTCCGCACGCTCGTCAACCGCATCATGAGCCTGCACGCCAAGCCCTCGGAGGTCCTGCGCGACAAGATCATCGCCGAGATGGAGGTTCTCGGCCAGTCCAATGTCACGGTCTACGGAACAATTTACGTGAAGACCGACGGCGAGCGTCTTATGGCGGCGTTCCGCGTGGAAACCACCAGCCAGACGAAGAAGTGGTTCACTTTCGACTACGCCTTCGATGCCGAAGGCGCGCTGCAGATCATCCGCTAGCTTCCGCCATCCCGTTCGGCCATCGTGCGGCGGAAGGCGTCCAGCGTTTCGGCCGAGACATGATGCTCGATACCCTCGGCATCGATGCGCGCGGTTTCCTGGCAAATGCCGAGCGAGAGAAGAAAGGCGATCACGCCGCCTTGGCGACGTGATACTCCTTGATGGCGACCATCTTGATGTCGGGATAGCGTTCGGCTTCGTAATTGAGCGAGAAGCCGTCGGCGGCCATGAACACCGGGTCGCCGTCGAGGTCGCGGGCGATGTCGCCGCGGTGACGGTCGACGAAACGCTCGAGCTCGGTCTTCGAATCGGCCGAAATCCACCGGCACATCGAAAAGCGCGACATTTCGAACGAGACCGGCAGGCCGTATTCCACCGACAGCCGCTCCTTGAGAACGTCGAGCTGAAGCGCCCCGACCACGCCGACGATTGCCGGCGAACCGTCTTCCGGCGTGAACAGCTGCACGACGCCTTCCTCGGCCATCTGCTGCAGCGCCTCCTTGAGCTTCTTGGCTTTCATCGCGTCCCCGAGCCGCACGCGGCGCAGGATTTCGGGCGCGAAGTTCGGTACCCCCTGGAAGACCAGTTCCTCGCCCTCGGTCAGCGTATCGCCGATCCTGAGCGTGCCGTGGTTCGGGATGCCCACCACGTCGCCGGCAAAGGCCGTATCGGCGATCTGGCGCTGCGAGGCGAAGAAGAACTGCGGCGCCGTCAGGCCCATCGGCTTGCCGGTGCGCGACAGCCGCGCCTTCATGCCGCGTTCGAGCTTGCCCGAGCACACGCGCACGAAAGCGATACGGTCGCGATGATTGGGGTCCATATTGGCCTGAATCTTGAAGACGAAGGCCGTCATCTTGTCGTCGGTCGCCTCCACCGTGCGAACATCGGCAACCTGCGCCCGCGGCTGCGGCGCGAAGGAGCCGAGCGCCTCGATGAGATCGCGCACACCATAGTTGCGCAGCGCCGAGCCGAAATAGACCGGCGTCAGATGACCTTCGCGGAAGGCTTCCAGGTTGAACGGACGGCAGGCCTCGATGGCGAGCGACGCTTCCTCGATGAAGGTCTCGCGCTCGTTTTCCGGCAGGCGGCCGGCCGCGAGTGCGGCCTCCGGCCCGTTGACCTGGGTGAGGTCCGTCTCCGAGTCCGAGCCGCGCACGGCGTTTCTGGACAGGTGATAGGTGCCCGCGAACGACTTGCCCTGACCGATCGGCCAGGTCATCGGCGCCGTGTCGAGCGCCAGCTTCTCTTCCACCTCGTCGAGGATCTCGAACGGATTGCGCGCTTCGCGGTCCATCTTGTTGACGAAGGTCACGATCGGAATGTCGCGCAGACGGCAGACCTCGAAGAGTTTGAGCGTCCGCGGCTCGATGCCCTTGGCCGCGTCGATCACCATGACTGCGGCATCCACCGCGGTCAGTGTCCGGTAGGTGTCGTCGGCGAAGTCCTCGTGGCCCGGTGTGTCGAGCAGGTTGAAGACGTGATCGCCATACTCGAACGTCATCACCGACGTGACGACGGAGATGCCGCGCTCGCGCTCGATCTTCATCCAGTCGGAACGGGTCTGGATCTTGTCCTTCTTGGCCTTCACCTCGCCGGCGAGCTGGATGGCTCCGCCGAACAAGAGCAGCTTTTCGGTGAGCGTGGTCTTGCCGGCATCCGGGTGCGAGATGATGGCGAAGGTGCGGCGGCGCGCCACCGCTTCGGCAATGCTTTCGGGCATGAGGTGCAAATCCTGTTGATTGGGCGGACTTCTAGCGGTTCGGCGAGCGAGTTGCAATTGACCGCGAAGCCCTGCGCATCGGATCATTCCGCCATGACCGATCCATTGCTTCAGCTCGCCCGGCCCGTCGTCGGCCTCGTCCGCCTGCCTCACTCCGAGGGGCTCGATCTGCCGTCCTACGAGAGTGCCGGCGCCGCCGGCATGGATCTGCGGGCTGCATTGCCCGAAAGCCAGCCGCTGACCCTCGCGCCGGGCGCCCGCGCGCTGGTGCCCACCGGCCTCGTCTTCGAATTGCCGGACGGCTATGAGGCGCAGGTTCGTCCGCGCTCGGGGCTGGCCTTCAAACACGGCATCACCTGCCTGAATACGCCCGGAACCATCGATGCGGATTATCGCGGCGAGGTAAAGGTGCTTCTGATCAATCACGGCGATGCGCCCTTCGAGATCACCCGCGGGGCGCGTATCGCGCAGATGGTGGTGGCGCCTGCCCTGCAGGTGGTGCTCGAGCTCAGGGACGAGGCGGGCGAAACCGCGCGCGGTGCGGGCGGCTTCGGCTCGACCGGCACCGGCTGATGGAGACGCTGCGGGTCATCGACATGCATACCGGCGGCGAACCGCTCCGGATCGTCACCCATGGCTACCCGCATGTTCCCGGCGCGACGATTCTCGAAAAGCGCGCTCATGTCCGCGACGAGCTCGATCATCTGCGCAGGATCCTGATGTTCGAGCCGCGCGGCCATGCCGACATGTATGGCGCCATACTCGTCGAACCCAGCCTGCCGGGTGCCGATCTCGCCGTCCTCTTCATGCACAATGAAGGCTATTCGACCATGTGCGGTCACGCGATCATCGCGCTCGGCCGGTTCGCCGTCGATCGCGGCATGGTGAGCGTCGACGGCGACAAGGCGCGCGTCAATATCGAGTGCCCCTGCGGGATGGTCGTGGCGGATGTGACGATCCGCGACGGCAGGGCCGCGGAGGTGAGTTTCGAGAGCGTTCCGTCCTTCCTGTTCGAGGAGGGCGTCCGCGTCGATGTGCCGGACTATGGAGAGATCGTCTGCGACGTCGCCTATGGCGGCGCCTTCTATGCGCTGGCGCCGGCGCGCGCCTTCGGTCTGGAGTTCGGACGTGACCCTGTCGCCGATTTCATCGAGGCGGCGGACCGGCTGAGCCGGGCGGTCAGACAGGCCGTGCCGCTGACCCATCCCGATGCCGCGGATCTCGCATTCCTTTACGGCTCGATCCTGACCGATGGCGGCGCCGGCGATGACACGCCGTCGCGCAACATCTGCGTCTTCGCCGATCGTCAGGTGGACCGTTCGCCCACCGGGTCCGGCGTCACCGCCCGCATGGCGACCCTGCACGCCAGAGGGCAGGTCGCAGCGGGGGAGATCCGGCACTTCGAAAGCATTGTCGGTTCGCGTTTCACCGGAATGGTCGCCACGTCCACGACCGCCGGCGAATGGAGCGCCGTCACGGTCCGGGTTTCCGGCCGGGCGCATTATGCCGGTGAGGCGAGCTTTGTCGTCGAGGACGACGACCTTTTGGGCGGCGGCTTTCTCGTCCGCTGATGCGGTAGAAAAATATTCCCCGATCATGGCGGCATGAGGATTCAATTGGCGGATCTCTGGCGGCCTCGTGATCGCATTTCCTCGTAATGGCGGTCGCCCGATCCTACATTTGATGGAGAATAATAGATCGCAGTCAGCGAGACACAGATTTTCAGGAGGAACGCATGAGCGATGTGAGCAAACCCGGCCGCGGCCGCATCTTCGATTCGATACTCGATACGATCGGCAACACGCCCGTCGTCCGCCTCGACAAGCTGGCGGAAGCCGAGGGCGTGAAGGCGCGTCTCCTCGGCAAGCTGGAATTCTTCAATCCGATTTCCTCCGTGAAGGACCGTATCGGCCTCGCCATGATCCGCTCGCTGGAAGAGCAGGGCAAGATAACGCCGGGCAAGTCGGTGCTGGTCGAGCCGACGTCCGGCAATACAGGCATCGCGCTCGCCTTTGCGGCGGCGGCGCTCGGCTACCGGCTGATCCTGACGATGCCGGAAACCATGTCGATCGAGCGCCGCAAGATGCTGGCCCTTCTCGGCGCCGAACTGGTGCTGACCGAAGGACCGAAGGGCATGAAAGGCGCGATCGCCAGGGCGCAGGAGATCGCCGCGGAGAACCCTGACGCGGTGATACCCCAGCAGTTCGAGAACGCCGCCAACCCCGAAATCCACCGCAGGACGACCGCCGAGGAAATCTGGAACGATACCGAAGGCAATGTCGATCTCTTCGTTGCCGGCATCGGCACCGGCGGCACCATTACCGGTGTCGGCCAGGTGCTGAAGTCGCGGAAGCCGGGCCTCAAGGTCGTCGCCGTCGAGCCCGCCGCTTCGCCGGTCCTGTCGGGTGGCGAACCCGGCCCGCACAAGATCCAGGGCATCGGAGCGGGCTTCGCGCCGGCCATTCTCGATACGGAAATCTACGACGAAGTCGTACAGGTTTCCAACGAGGATGCGTTCGAGACCGCGCGCAAGGTCGCCCGCATCGAGGGCGTGCCGGTCGGCATCTCCTCGGGTGCCGCCCTCAAGGCGGCCATCGAACTCGGCAAGCGGCCTGAAAACGAAGGCAAGCAGATCGTCGTGATCATCCCGTCCTTCGCCGAGCGCTATCTCTCGACCGCCCTCTTCGACGGGCTGGGCGAATAGCACGAGCCCGGTTCACGTCTGACCTCTCGTCTCCGGCGATATCCCAGCGATATCGCCGGTTTTTTGTGAGCGCGATAAAAGTCGAGGCAACGGCCCTGTCTGTCACCGGGCGCGGCTAGGCCGCAGCCGCCGAAGTCTGCTCGCTCGCCACCCGGTAGGAAATCGCCTCGGCGAGATGGATACGGCCGACCGTATCCGCCCCGTCGAGATCGGCGAGCGTCCGCGCGACCTTGAGGATGCGGTGATAGGCGCGCGCCGAGAACCGCAATTTCTCAGCCGCTTCCGACAGGAGCGCCTGCCCGCCCGCATCGGGCGCGGCGACCGTCTCGATAAGCGCGGTCGAGCATTGCGAATTGGTGCGAATGTCGGCCCGTCCCGCCTCGCGATATCTCTCCCGCTGCATCTGCCGGGCGCGCTCGACCCGCGCGGCCACCGTGGCGCTGGTCTCCGAGGTGCCGGGCCGGATCAGGTCGCCGGCCTGAACCGCAGGAACGTCGATCCTGATGTCGATGCGATCGAGCAGCGGTCCGGAAATCCGCGCCTGGTAATCGGCACGGCAGCGCGGCCCGCGTGCGCAGCTGTGCCCGGGCTCGCCCGCCATGCCGCAGCGGCACGGGTTCATCGCCGCGACCAGCTGGATCTTGGCCGGGTAGGTGACGCGGTGGTTGGCTCGCGCGATCACGCATTCCCCCGCTTCGAGCGGCTGGCGCAGGGAATCGAGAACCTGCGGCGTGAATTCCGGAAACTCGTCGAGAAACAGCACACCGTGATGGGCGAGGGAAACCTCGCCGGGTCTTGCCCTCAGCCCGCCGCCGACCATGGCCGCCATCGAGGCCGAATGGTGCGGCGCGCGGAAGGGGCGGCGGTCCGACAGCTTGCCGCCTGCGAGCTGTCCCGCAATCGAATGGATCATGGAGACCTCGAGGAGTTCCGCCGCCGACAGCCGCGGCAGGATGGAGGGCAGTCGCGAGGCGAGCATGGACTTGCCCGATCCCGGTGGCCCGTTGAAAAGGAGGTTGTGCCCGCCTGCAGCCGCCACTTCCAGGGCGCGGCGCGCGCTTTCCTGTCCCTTGATCTCGCAAAGGTCCGGCAGGTTGGCCCGATCCGCCCTGCGCGCGGGCTCCGGTCGCGAGAGCACCTGCGTGCCGCGGAAATGATTGGCAATGGCAACGAGGCTGCGGGGGGCGAGGATGTCGATCTCCTCGCCCGCCCACGCCGCCTCCGCCCCGCTGTCCTTCGGGCAGATCAGTCCCTTGCCGAGCGCATTGGCCCCGATCGCCGCCGGCAGCGCGCCCGCCACGGCGGCAATCGTTCCGTCAAGCGAGAGTTCGCCCAGCACCACATAGGCGTCCAGCGCATCGCCCGGGATGGCGCCGAGCGCCGCCATCAGTCCGAGCGCGATCGGCAAATCGTAATGGCTGCCTTCCTTCGGCAAGTCGGCGGGCGCGAGATTGACGGTGATGCGCTTGGATGGCATCGCCAGTCCCGAGGCGTGAAGGGCGGCCTGAACGCGCTCGCGGCTTTCGGCCACCGCCTTGTCGGGCAGGCCGACGATCTGCATTCCGACCTTGCCCGGTGCAACCATCACTTGAACATCGACCGGCACCGCATCGATGCCCTGGAATGCAACCGTTCCGACCCGTGCAACCATGATGCCCTCTTGCGCTAGGCGTCCGCACACTCATTGCGCGATATGGCGATTATTATGCATGTATAAAGGTCTAAAACAAGAACAAAAAAGAAACAAATACACGTTTATCGTGCGTTGCGATTGCAAGTGATTGTAAAAGCGGAACAAGTGTGAACACACGGGAAACGCGAATCGCCCGTTACTGGCAAAACTTGTGTGTTACTTTTGATGGTGCCGGCAAGCGTGACGCTATCCTGACGGACCTGGAAACTCCAGACACGCGAATGGCGTCGCCGGCCTGACCAAGCCGACCGGTCGCCCGGAGGCAGAGCGGCCTAGCGCTTGGATTCGATCGCATCCCACAAGAGGGCGGAGATATCGGTTCCGGTGAAACGCTTCACTTCGCGAATGCCGGTCGGCGAGGTGACGTTGATCTCGGTCATCTTGTCGCCGATCACGTCGATGCCGACGAGGATGAAGCCGCGTTCTTTCAGTGCCGGGCCGATGCGCGCGCAGATGTCCCTCTCGCGAGGTGTCAGCTCGCTGGCCTCGGCGCGACCGCCCACATGCATGTTGGAACGGGAATCGTGCTCCGCGGGCACCCGGTTGATCGCTCCCACCGGCTCGCCGTCGATCAGGATGATGCGCTTGTCGCCCTTGCGCACGGCAGGCAGGTATTCCTGCACGATGAAGGGCTCGCGGAACGAAAGGTTGAACATTTCCAGGAGCGACGACAGGTTGCGGTCGTCCGGACGGATATGGAAAACGCCGGCGCCGCCGTTGCCGTAAAGCGGCTTCAATATGATGTCGCCGAGCTCGGAGCGGAAGTCCGCGATCGCTTTCGGATCGCGGGTGATCAGCGTTCGCGGCATCAGGTCCGCAAACTCCGTGACGAAGATCTTCTCCGGCGAATTGCGCACCCAGGCCGGATCGTTGACCACCAGCGTCCTGGGATGAATGCGCTCGAGAATATGCGTGGTGGTGATGTAGTTCATGTCGAATGGCGGATCCTGGCGCAGGAGAACCACATCCATGGTCGACAGATCCACCCTTTCCTGGGCGCCCAGGTCGAAGTGGTTGCCTGCCTCGTCGCGCAAGGTCATCGGCTCGACGATCGCTTCCACCGTGCCGTCGCGCAGGGAAAGCTGGTCGGGGGTGTAGTGGAAGAGATTGTAGCCGCGCGCTTGCGCTTCCAGGCACATGGCGAAGGTGGAATCGCCCGCGATATGGATCGAGGAGACATGGTCCATCTGGACGGCGACATTTCTGATCTTGCTCATGACAATCCCTTCAGCGGCCCTTCACCAGCCCTTCGGCGGCAATGGTCTGACACATAGGGCTGAGGGGGGTGGAATTGCAACGGTGGCGGCGCGCGCGGGACGCCGATTCAGAAAAATTCACACCGCGTCTTCAAGATGGCGGGGCCAGGTCCTGGGGCTGACGACCACGACATCCGTGCGCCACGAGAGCCTGGCGGCGTCGGGTTGCCGGGCGATCCAGTGTTCGCCCGCGGCATTGATGCGGCGCGCGGCGGTGGGCGTCACGGCATCCACCCCGGTGCGCAGGTCGCGCCGCGCCTTCACTTCCACGAAAATCACCAGATCTCCCTTCCGGGCGATCAGGTCCACCTCGCCGAACGCGCAGCGATAGCGCCAGGCGCGGATGCGGTAGCCCTTCAGAAGAAGCGCCAGTGCGGCAAGACATTCCGCCCGCCGTCCCCGCCGCTCGGCCGAGCGGCGCTTGGGGTCATGCGCGGCGCTCTCGCGCTTCACCCGCCGTCCTTCAGCGCCAGAAGCCGCTTGTAGAGATCCTTTCGCGGAAGACCTGTCAGCCGGGCTGCCTCCGACGCCGCCTGGCCTGCAGACATTTCCGATACGAGCCCGGCGAGGATCGTGTCGGTGTCGGCCTTGCTTGGCGCTTCCGCCGTGCCGGGGCCGATCGCAAGCACGATCTCGCCTTTCACGGCGGCCTCGCGATAACTCTCCGCAAGCTCGCCCAGCGTGCCGCGCCGCACCTCCTCGAAGGCCTTGGTCAGTTCGCGGCACACGGCTGCCTGCCGCTCGGCGCCGAGTTCCTCCGCTGCCGCCGTCAGGGTCGCGCCGATCCGGTTGGGGCTCTCGAAGAAAAGAAGCGTCGCCGGCGTCTGACCGAGTTCGTTGAGCCGGTCGCGCCGTGCCTTGTCCTTCTGCGGAAGAAACCCTCCGAACAGGAAGGCGTCATTGGGCAGACCCGAGGCCACGAGCGCAGCCAGAGGCGCGGAAGCGCCCGGGATCGGGATCACCCGGATGCCTTCCGCGATGGCCGTCTGCGCAAGCCGGTAGCCGGGGTCGGAGACCAGCGGCGTTCCCGCATCGGAAACGAGCGCCACGCTCTCGCCGGCCTTCAGGCGCTCGATCAGTTTCGGGCCGACGGTATCCGCATTGTGCTCGTGATAGGCGTAGGGTCGCGCGGAAATGCCGAATCTGTCGAGCAGCACGCGGGTCACGCGGGTATCCTCGCAGGCCACCACATCCGCCGAGGTCAGCGTCTCGAGCCCGCGGATAGTCATGTCGCCGAGATTGCCGATCGGGGTCGCCACCAGATAGAGCCCCGGTTCCAGCGGCCGGGCGGGGATTTCCGCCTGCCCGATGAAGAAGGAGCGCGTCCTGTCCTTCGGCATCTTCCCGCGCATGTCCGCCTGTTCGGTCATCCTGTCTCCGGTGAAATGGTCGTCAGTGGCCAGACTGCCGCAAATCGGCTCAGAAGGCGAGATCGGCCACCACGGCATCGAGCACGAGCATGCCCTGCGGCGTGCAGCGCAGGCGGTTCCTGCCGATCCGTTCGATGAGATTGAGGCTGGTCAGGAAATCCACCTGATCGGCATCGAGGTCGCGGCCGGAGAGTTTCTTCCAGCGGTCGAGATCGATGCCCTCGGTCAGTCGCAAGCCCATCAGCAGCATTTCGTCGGACTGCGTCACCGCGTCCAGTTCCTCGGTTTCCGCGATGCCGTGACCGGAAGTGCCCACCATCTCGAGCCAGCCCTCGGGCCGACGCTCGGTGGCTGTCGCAAGCTTGAGGTTGCCAGTCTTCAGCCGGCCGTGGGCCCCGGGGCCGATGCCCGCATAATCGCCGTAGCGCCAGTAGGTGAGGTTGTGCCGGCTCTCCGCACCCGGTCGGGCATGGTTGGAAATCTCGTAGGCCGGCAGACCGTATTGCGCGGTCACGTCCTGGGTCAGTTCGTAGAGTTCGGCGGAATGCTCCCCGTCCGGCACGTGCAGCTTGCCCGCCTGCCTCAGTCCAAAGAACGGCGTGCCTTCCTCGATGGTCAGCTGGTAGAGCGACAGGTGATCGGCTGCCAGCGCGATGGCCTGCTCCAGTTCCTTGGCCCAGTGATCCGGCTTCTGGTCGGGCCGCGCATAGATGAGATCGAACGACATGCGCGGGAAAATCTCGCGTGCCAGATCGATCGCCGTCAGCGCCTCGGTCACGGAATGAAGGCGACCGAGAAACTTCAGATCCTTGTCGTTGAGGGCCTGAACGCCCATCGACACACGGTTGACGCCCGCCGCCCGGTAGCCGCGGAACCGCGAGGCTTCCACGCTCGAGGGATTGGCTTCCATGGTGATCTCGATGCCTTCGGGCACATGCCAGGCCCCGGCAACGGCGTCGAGCACGGCTGCCACCGTCTCCGGATCCATCAGCGAAGGCGTGCCGCCGCCGATGAAGATGCTGGTCACCTCGCGCGGGCCCGAGAGCGCGCGCATATGGGCGATCTCGCGCTGGAACGCGGCCGCATAGGCGGACTGGTCCACGCCGCCATGGCGCACATGGCTGTTGAAGTCGCAATAGGGGCATTTGGCCGCGCAGAACGGCCAGTGCAGATAGACGCCGAAACCGGGCGTGCCGTCATCGCCGTTGATCGCCGGACGTCCGGCGTCATTGGCGGGCTTGCGCGGGTCCGGAATCTGGGGGAGCGTCACGCGCGGGTCAGTCCGAGACATTCTTCCGCAAACCGTTTGAAGGCTCTTGCCCGGTGCGACAGCGCTTCCGCGTCGCCGGGCTTCCAGCCGTGTTTCTCTTCCGACGGCATCTCGCCGAAGGTGCGTTCATGGCCTTCCGGCTGAAACACCGGATCGTAGCCGAAGCCGAGATTGCCGCGCGGCGGCCACACGAGTGTACCCTCGGCCTCGCCGCGAAAGAAGCTGACATCCCCGTTCGGCTGGGCGAGACACAACACGCTCACGAAACGGCCGGTTCGCCTGGCGGGATCGGTGACGCCGCGCGCCTGCAGCGCATCCTCGACCTTCTGCATGGCGATCTGGAAGTCGCGGCTGCCATCCTCGAGCGTTGCCCAGTCGGCGGTGTAGACGCCCGGCGCGCCGTCGAGCGCGTCGACCACGAGGCCGGAATCGTCCGACAGCGCGGGCAGTCCGGAGGCGCGGGCCGCGGCCAGCGCCTTGGTTGCCGCATTGGCCTCGAACGTGTCGCCTTCTTCAGCCGGTTCGGGCAGGTCGAGTTCGGCCGCCGAGGTCACACGTATCCCAAGCGGCGTGAACAACTCGGTGATCTCGGCGATCTTGCCGGCGTTGTGGCTGGCGACCAGGATGGTTTCAGGCACAGTCATGCTGTTCACGCTCTCCGTGTCCTTCGCCTCAGGCGATGGCGTCCTTCTGCATTGTCACCAGTTCGCCGATGCCGTTGCGGGCGAGGTCGAGCAGTGTGAGGAACTCGTCCTGGCTGAAGGGCTCGCCCTCGGCCGTACCCTGGATCTCGACGATGCCGCCCTTGCCGGTCATGACGAAATTGGCGTCTGTCTCGGCGGACGAATCCTCCAGATAGTCGAGATCGATGACCGACTGGCCGGCAAAGATGCCGCAGGAAATGGCGGCGACATGATCCTTCAGAACCTTGTCGACCTTCACCATGGAGCGCTGCTCCATCCACTTGAGGCAATCATGAAGGGCGATCCAGGCGCCGGTGATCGAGGCCGTGCGGGTGCCGCCATCGGCCTGGATCACATCGCAGTCGACGCTGATCTGGCGTTCGCCGAGCGCCTCGAGATCGACGACGGCGCGCAGCGACCGGCCGATGAGGCGCTGGATTTCCTGTGTCCGGCCGCTTTGCTTGCCCGCGGAGGCCTCGCGGCGCATGCGGTCGCCGGTGGCGCGGGGCAGCATCCCGTATTCGGCCGTCACCCAGCCCTTGCCGGCATTGCGCAACCATGGCGGAACGCGTTCCTCGAGGCTCGCGGTGCAAAGCACATGGGTGTCGCCGAACTTGACGAGACATGAGCCCTCTGCATGCTTCGAAAAATTGCGCTCGAAGCTGACGGCGCGCATCTGATCAGTTTTCCGGCCGGAAGGTCGCATGGCATTCTCCTGTTGTTCGGCGCAGCTTCTAGCGCTTGCCGCCAGACCATGCAAAGAAAAACGGGGACGGGCTGGTATGCGTCTGCGCCTCGGCGGCTCACGGGCAGGTCGCCCCTTTCACCTATCGACGTCACATCTTATATTTCACCCGTACAGCGAATTCGCGCGAAAGGAGCATCGAGAGTTTCCCGCCATGACGGTCAGTTCAATCCCGCCCCATGATCTCATGTCCGGTCTCGACGACCGGTCGCGGGAGATATTCCGCCATATCGTTGAATCTTACATGGATTCCGGCGATCCGCTGGGCTCCAGAAATCTCTCGCGCATGCTTCGCACGCAGATCTCGCCTGCCTCGGTCCGCAATGTCATGGCCGATCTGGAGGATCTGGGCCTCATCTATGCGCCCCACGTCAGCGCGGGGCGGCTGCCGACCCAGCGCGGGCTTCGCTTCTTCGTCGATGCCTTCATGCAGGTGGGGGATCTCCAGCCGGAAATGCGCGAGACCATCGACCGCGAGGTCCGCCTTAATGCCACCGACCCCTCGGCTGACGGCTTTCTGACCGAGGCGAGCCAGATCCTTTCGGGTCTCTCACGCGGTGCCGGACTGGTGATCGCCGCCAAGAACGATCATGCCATTCGCCATATCGAGTTCATCCGCCTCGACCCGCAGCGTGCGCTTGCGATCCTCGTGGGCGAGAACGACCAGGTCGAAAACCGGGTCATGGAACTGCCCGCCGGCGTCACCGCTTCGCAGCTCACGGAGGCCGCGAATTTCCTCAACGCCCATCTGGCCGGGCGGACAATCGGCGAGGGGCGCAAGGAACTCGAGAAGCTTCAGATCGATCTCAAGAAGGAACTCGACGACCTTTCCGGCGATCTCGTCGAACGTGGTCTGGCGATCTGGGCCGGCGGCGACAAGAACGGCGCGCGCCTCATCGTGCGCGGTCGCGGCAACCTTCTCGAGAACGTCCAGGCCGGGGAGGAACTCGAACGCCTCCGCCTTCTCTTCGATGAGCTCGAGCGCAAGGAAAGCCTGATCGAGCTGATGACCCTGGCCGAGGAAGGCTCCGGCGTCAGGATCTTCATCGGTTCCGAGAACAAGCTCTTTTCCCTGTCCGGCTCCTCGCTCATCGTGGCGCCCTATCGTGACGGCGAGGACCAGATCATCGGCGCGGTCGGCATCATCGGTCCGACGCGGCTCAACTATGCCCGCATCGTGCCGATGGTCGATTACACCGCGCAACTGGTCTCGCGGCTGCTGCGGTAATCGGCCTTTTACGCGATCTCCGGCCCGATCCGGGGTCGATTCCCGGCTCGGGCCTTGATTTTTGCCGCCCGAACAATGATATCCGGTCCAACTTCAATTCCTTCGAATGACGGGAAGAAACGACCATGATGAGTGACGATCAGAACCGCGAAACCGAAACCGCCGAGACCGAAGAAATGGTCGCGGGCGGAGAGGCTGGCGCGGAACAGGCCGAACTCGAAAAGCTCAGGGCCGAGAATGCCGATCTGAAGGATCGCTACCTGCGGCTTGCCGCGGAGATGGAAAACCTGCGTCGCCGCACCGCGCGCGACGTGCAGGATGCCAAGAGCTATTCGATTGCCGGTTTTGCCCGCGACATGCTGCAGGTCTCCGACAACCTCCGCCGCGCGCTCGATGCGGTGAGCGAGGAGGCGGAAGGCGAACTCAAGACCTTCCACGAGGGCGTCGAACTCACCGAGCGCAGCATGCTCGGCGCGCTCGAAAGGCACGGCGTCAAGCAGATCAGCCCGAAGGGCGAGAAGTTCGATCCGAACTTCCATCAGGCCATGTTCGAGGTGCCGAACCCCGACGTGCCGAACAATACCGTTTTCGAGGTGGTGCAGCCGGGCTTCGTGATCGGCGAACGCGTGCTGCGTCCGGCCATGGTGGGTATCGCCAAGGGCGGTCCCAAGGAGCCGGCAACGTCAGCCGAACCCGGCCCGCCCAATGCACAGGCCGAAAAAGACGCCTGATCCCGAAGGGCGCTGATCTCCGGAGGAGGGGACGATGCCGGTGCTTGAATGGCTCGACTATGCCGGTGTGGCGGTGTTTGCCGCCACCGGCGCATTGGCGGCATCGCGCAAACAGCTCGATCTCGTGGGCTTCATCTTCCTTGCAGCCGTCACCGGCACAGGCGGCGGGTCCGTGCGTGACCTCCTTCTGGGCGCAACGCCGGTCTTCTGGGTCGAGAAGCCGGTCTATCTGCTGATCTGCGCGGCAGTCGCAATCCTCACCTTCTTTACCGCCCATCTCGTGGAATCCCGCTACAAGCTGCTGCTCTGGCTCGATGCGGCCGGGCTTGCCGCCTATTCGGTCATGGGGGCTGCGAAAGGTCTCGCAATCAGCGGCTCCATGACGGTCGCGGTCGTGACCGGCATGCTGACAGCCACTTTCGGCGGCGTGCTCCGCGATATTCTCGCGGGCGAACCTTCCGTTCTCATGCGTCCGGAAATCTATGTGACGGCGGCCGGCATCGGTGCTGCAGCATTCGTCGCGGCCGACGGGCTGGGGCTGCCATTGCTGGCGGCGTCCGCGATCGGCGTTCTGGCGGCTTTCATGGTGCGCGGCGGGGCGCTCGCCTTCGGCTGGTCGATCTCGCCCTATCGTCCACGTCCCGGACGCAATCCCGACGATATCGTCTGATCTCCGATCAGCCCGCGATGAGCGCCGCGTCTTCGGCGGCCTTCCTGAGCGACAGCTGCGGGCGGGGGCCGATCTGCTGGATCACGATCCCGGCGGCGAGACTGCCCAGTCGCCCGCAGGCGTCGAGCGACTTGCCCTGGGTGAGGCCATACAGGAAGCCAGCGGCATAAAGGTCGCCGGCGCCGGTCGTGTCGATCAGCCTGTCGATCGGGATCGCCGGCACTTCCACCCGCTCGTCACCCGACATGATCACCGAGCCCTTTTCGGAAAGCGTGACTGCGGCGATCGCGCAGTCCTTGGCGATCTTGCCGAGCGCCGTTTCAAGGTCGTCGGTCTGGTAGAGCGCCATGGCTTCCGCGGCATTCGCAAAGACGATGTCGACGGTGCCCGAACGCATCAGGTCGAGGAACTCGTCGCGGTAGCGCTCGACGCAGAAGGAATCCGACAGGGTCATCGACATGCGCTTGCCGTGTCTGTGGGCGATCTCGGCGCAGCTGCGGATGGCATCCTTGGCCAGCGGCGGATCCCACAGATAGCCTTCGAAATAGGTGATCTGCGCGGCGGCCACCTTGTCTTCCTCGACGTCATTGGGACCGAGTTCGACGCAGGCGCCGAGATAGGTGTTCATCGAGCGCTGCCCGTCGGGCGTGACGAAGATCATCGAACGAGCGGTCGGCGGCGTCTCGTCGAGCGGCTTGGTGTCGAAGGCCACGCCCTGCGCGCGGATGTCGTGCTGGAAGATCTTGCCGAGCTGGTCGTTCGCAACCTTGCCGAAATAGGCGGCCCTGCCGCCGAAGCTCGCAATGCCTGCCGCCGTATTGCCCGCGCTGCCGCCGGAAGTCTCGATCGCCGGACCCATCCGGGAATAGAGAAGTTCCGCGCGATCGGCGTCGATCAGGTTCATCGCTCCCTTGGTGATCTCGTTGTCGGTGAGGAAATCGTCCTCACAGCGGGCGATGATGTCGACAATCGCATTGCCGATACAAAGAACGTCGAGCTGGCTCATGAATTTCCTAATGGTTTTGACCGTCAGTCCCCTGATCTAGCCCGTGGCGGGGCGATTGCAAGCAACAACGGGATTGCGGTGAATTTTGCCGGTCAGTTGCCGGGCCTGCCTGCCGACAATCGCTTGAGCTCGTAGATCAGTTCCAGAGCCTCGCGCGGGGTGAGATCGTCGGGATGGATGTCTGCGAGCCGTGTGTCGAGCGGCGAGGGGCCGGACGCCACGGTTTCCGCCTTCTTTCTTTCGCGGTGCAGCTCGGCCGAGAACAGCGGCAGGTCATCCACAAGCGTCAGCGCCGGGTTTTCCCGTTCGCTGGATTCGAGCTGCGTCAGCACGTCCTTGGCGCGCGCGACGACGGCATCGGGCAAGCCGGCAAGCCGGGCCACCTGGATGCCGTAGGAACGATCCGCCGCCCCGGGCGCGACCTCGTGGAGAAACACCACGTCGCCGTCCCATTCCTTCACCTTCATCGTCACATTGGCGAGGCGGGCCAGGCTTTCGGAAAGTGCTGTAAGCTCGTGATAGTGGGTCGCAAACAGCGCGCGCGAGCGGTTGACCTCGTGCAGGTTCTCGACCGCCGCCCAGGCAATCGACAGGCCGTCGAAGGTGGCCGTGCCGCGGCCGATCTCGTCCAGGATCACCAGCGAGCGATTGGTGGCGAGATTGAGGATCGCCGCCGTCTCCACCATTTCGACCATGAAGGTCGAGCGTCCGCGCGCGAGATCGTCGGAGGCGCCGACGCGCGAGAAGAGACGGTCGACCACGCCGATATGAGCCGAGCCGGCGGGAACGAACGACCCCATCTGCGCCATGATGGCAATCAGCGCGTTCTGGCGCAGGAAGGTCGACTTGCCGCCCATGTTCGGACCGGTGAGCATCCAGATCGCGCCTGCCAGTGTGGTGTCGTCGGGCGGCGAGAGCTTGCAGTCGTTTGCCACGAACGGGTCGGCCGCCTGCCGCCTGAGCGCCTGCTCGACGACCGGGTGGCGGCCGGCGACGATGTCGAAGGCCAGGCTTTCGTCGACGATCGGGCGCACATAGCCCTGCTCCTCGGCAAGCTGGGCGAGCGCTGAAAGCACATCGAGAACCGACAGCGCTTCGGCCGCGGCCTTGATCGCAGTCCCGGAGGCGACAGCTTCGCCCACCATCGCCTCGAAAAGCTGAAGTTCGATCGCCATGGCCTGGTCGGCGGCGTTCGCGATCCGGGTTTCGAGATCGGAGAGTTCGGTCGTGGTAAACCGCATCGCATTCGCCATGGTCTGGCGATGGATGAAGCGGGCGCGCGCCTCGCCCTCGGTCAGCGGGCCGGAATTGGCGGCCGTCACCTCGATGAAATAGCCCAGCACGTTGTTGTGCTTGATCTTCAGCGACCGGATGCCGGTCTCCTCGGCATAGGAGAGCTGGAGTCCGGCGATCACCCGGCGGGATTCGTCGCGCAGCGAACGCAGTTCCTCGAGTTCTCCGTGATAGCCCGGGCGCACGAAGCCGCCGTCGCGCTTGAGGAGCGGCAACTCGTCGTCGAGGCAGGCCGTCAGGAAATCGGTGAAGTCCGCCGGAAAGGCGGCGATGGCTTCGAGCGCCCCGGCGAGGATTTCAGGCGTCTCCCGTCCGGCGAACAATTGCGCCACCTGACGCGCGGCGGTCGCGCCCGCCAGAAGCGCGCCGAGATCGCGCGGCCCGCCACGGTTGAGGGCCAGACGTGACAGCGCCCGCGGCATGTCGGCGACCCCGCGCAAGGCGGTGCGCAGATCCTCGGCGAAGCGGCCTTCGTTGAGAAACCAGCCGACGGCCTCGAGACGGCGGTCGATCGCCTTCGGGTCGGTCAGCGGCGACATCAGCCATTCCGACAGCTTGCGGCCGCCGCCGCCGGTAACCGTCCGGTCGATGGCTTTGAGCAGACTGCCCGACCGTTCGCCGGACAATGTGCGGGTGAGTTCCAAGTTGGCGCGGGTGGCGGGATCGATGAACAGCGTATCGCCGTCGAGCTCGCGCTGCGGCGGTTCGAGGGGCGGGCGCTCGTTGATCTGGGTTTTCTCCACATAGGCGAGTGCTGCCGATGCCGCGGCCAGTTCGGCGCGCGAGAAGCTGCCGAACCCGTCAAGCGAGGAGACGTCGAAATAGCGCGCGATGCGGCCTTCGGCGGTGGCGCTGTCGAAGAGGACCTGCGGCTGCGGCGAGGCGCGGCGGCCGAGCTGATCGACCAGCGCGTGCTCTTCGGCATCGTAGAACATCTGCTCGGGCAGCACGATTTCGCGCGGCTCGATGCGCATGACGTCGGCGAGAAGCCGCGCCTGCCGGCTTTCCGCCACCCGGAAGCTGCCGGTCGAGATGTCGATCCAGGCCAGGCCGTAATGCGCCTCGTCCGAGCCCTTGATCCGGGCGATCGCCATCAGGTGGTTGGATTCCGACGGCGAGAGCAGCTTGTCCTCGGTCAGCGTGCCGGGCGTGACGAGCCGGATCACGTCGCGCTTGACCACCGACTTGGAGCCGCGCTTCTTGGCTTCCGCGGGATCTTCCACCTGCTCGCAGACAGCCACGCGGAAGCCCAGCGAAATCAGCCTCTGCAGATAATCGTCGGCGGCATGGACCGGCACGCCGCACATCGGGATCTCGCGTCCCATGTGCTGGCCGCGCTTGGTCAGCGTGATGCCGAGCGCCCGTGACGCATCCACGGCGTCCTCGAAGAACAATTCGTAGAAATCGCCCATGCGATAGAACAGCAGCGAATCGGGGTTCGCGGCCTTGATCTCGATGAACTGTTCCATCATCGGGGTGGCGGATGCGCGGCTCTCCTCCGTCGCCAGTTCGGCCGAGGTAAGCGTCTTCGCGCTGAGAGGGGTGACGTCGTTCAAGACCACTCGCCTGTCTGCATTCCTTACGGAACGTCACTTGTCTGTTGGTTGATTGGCTTTACAGCTCTTGCCAAGCACCCTAACGAAGGGTCACCATTGGGATCAATACCAACGAGGCACCGGGACCAGCGTTCTCCACGGTCGCCCACAAGGGATGGGAAACACTATGCCAGGGACTGACAAGGCCGCCCCGAGTACGACGGCTGTCACCGATCAGGAAGCGCTCGATTTTCATTCGCGCGGGCGGGCCGGTAAACTCGAGATTTCACCCACCAAGCCGATGGCGACCCAGCGCGATCTGTCGCTGGCCTATTCGCCGGGCGTGGCCGTGCCGGTCAAGGCGATTGCCGAGGATCCGAGCCGGGCATTCGACTACACCACCCGCGGCAACATGGTCGCCGTGATCACCAACGGCACCGCCATCCTCGGTCTCGGCAATCTCGGCGCGCTGGCCTCCAAGCCGGTGATGGAGGGCAAGTCGGTTCTCTTCAAGCGGTTTGCCGATGTCGATTCCATCGACCTTGAAGTCGATACCGAGGACGCCGACGAGTTCATCAATTGCGTGCGCTTCCTCGGCCCCTCCTTCGGCGGCATCAATCTCGAGGACATCAAGGCGCCCGAATGCTTCATCATCGAGCAGCGGCTGCGCGAGGTCATGGACATCCCCGTCTTTCACGATGACCAGCATGGCACCGCGATCATCGCCGCCGCCGGCCTCATCAACGCGCTGCATCTGACGGGCCGCGATCTCAAGACCACCAAGCTCGTCTGCAACGGTGCCGGAGCCGCCGCGATTGCCTGTGTCGAACTCATCAAGGCGATGGGCTTCGCGCCGGACAACATCATTCTCTGCGACACCAAGGGCGTGATCCACAAGGGTCGTACCGAGGGGATGAACCAGTGGAAGTCCGCGCATTCGGTGACGACCGACCGCCGCACCCTGGCCGATGCCGTCGAGGGCGCGGACGTCTTCTTCGGCCTCTCCGTGAAAGGTGCTCTGACCGAGGACATGGTCGCCTCGATGGCGCCGAACCCGATCATCTTCGCCATGGCGAACCCGGATCCGGAAATCACGCCGGAAGAAGTGGCGCGCATCCGTGATGACGCCATCATGGCAACCGGCCGCTCCGACTATCCCAACCAGGTCAACAACGTGCTTGGGTTCCCCTATATCTTCCGCGGCGCGCTGGACGTTCGCGCCAGCACCATCAACGATGCCATGAAGATCGCGGCAGCCGAAGCGCTTGCCAACCTGGCCCGCGAGGATGTGCCGGACGACGTTGCCGCCGCCTACCAAGGCAATCGTCCGCGCTTCGGCCCCAAATACATCATCCCGGTGCCGTTCGATCCGCGTCTCATCTCCGCCATCCCGACCGCGGTGGCGCGGGCGGCGATGGATTCGGGCGTCGCTACCCGGCCGATCGTCAATTTCGATGCCTATACGCACGAACTCTCCGCCCGCCGCGATCCGCTCGCCTCGACCCTGCAGCGCCTCTATGAGAAGGTTCGCCGCCATCCCCGCCGGATGGTCTTCGCCGAAGGCGAGGAAGAACAGGTCATGCGCGCGGCCATCGCCTATGTGAACCAGGGGCTCGGCAAGGCCTTTCTGCTCGGCCGCGAGGAGCCGGTGCGCGAAACCGCGCGCGCGGCCGGCATCGATCTCGACCGCGAGGGTATCGAGGTCATCAATGCCCGCATCTCGACGCGGGTGGAGGCCTATACGGACTATCTCTACGCGCGCCTGCAGCGGAAGGGCTATCTCCATCGCGACTGTCTGCGTCTGATCAACAACGACCGCAACCACTTCGCCGCCTGCATGGTCGCGCTCGGTGACGCCGATGCGATGGTCACGGGCACCACCCGCAACTATTCCACTGCGCTCGAGGACGTCCGCCGCTGCATCGACATCAAGCCGGGCCACCGGATGATCGGCGTATCGCTGGCGCTCTGTCGCGGCCGCACGGTACTGGTCGCCGACACCGCGGTCATCGACATGCCGTCCTCGGAAGAACTGGCGGATATCGCGGAAGAAGCGGCCGGCATGGCCCGGCGCCTCGGCTACGAACCGAGGGTCGCGATGCTGGCCTACTCGACCTTCGGCCATCCGACCGGGGAGCGTTCGGAACGGGTCCGCGAGGCGGTCCGGATCCTCGACAAGCGCCGGGTCGATTTCGAGTATGACGGCGAGATGGCCGCTGACGTTGCGCTCAATTCGAAGGTCATGGAGCAATATCCGTTCTGCCGTCTGTCGGCGCCTGCCAATGTGCTCGTCATGCCGGCGTTCCATTCGGCCTCCATCTCGACGAAGATGCTGCAGGAACTGGGCGGTTCCACCGTCATCGGCCCGCTGCTCGTCGGTCTCGACAAGTCGGTGCAGATCGTCTCGATGGGCGCAAAGGATTCCGACATCGTCAACATGGCCGCGATCGCGGCCTATAATGCGACCGGCTGACCGAACAGCGGCCATGTAAGACGCGAAAAGCCCGGAGCGATCCTCCGGGCTTTTCCGTGAGCTTCGGCGTTGAAGGCGCGAGCCTGGCGGCGCTCAGGCCGAAAGGTTGCCCGCACCCGCGCCATATTGATTGCCATAGCGCTCCGACACCTGTCCGACCGGCAGGATGACCAGGACGTCGGTGGTGCCGAAATCGGGATCGACCACCGCTTCCGTCGATGTCATGGCCCCGAGGTGCAGATAGTTCTTGATGAGCGACGGCATGGACGAAAGCGCCGCGCGGGGCTGAATCCCCTCAATCGGCATCATGTCCATCGACACGCCGCGTCCTTCGGTCGCCTCGACGCTCCAGTTCTCCGGCGCCGCCGACTTGCCGGCGAGGAAGCTCAGCGCCAGGGCATGGGCATGGGGGCGGTGGCCGGGAAATGAGACGCAGCCGAACATCGCCTGCACATCGTGCCGGAGCGCATAGGCCCAGCTGCCCTGCAACAACAGTTCGTTCGTCCGCTCGGCGCGGTAGTCGGGCAGCACACAGGTGCGGCCAAGCTCCATGAAGCGCTTGTCGGGATGGCGGGCCACCAATGCGTCGACATCATATTCGCTCTGCCAGTAGAAGCCGCCATGGCGGATTGCCTTGTCCTGGGTGAGAAGCCGGCAGGTGCCGACGATCTGCTGCTCGATATCGCCACCGATGGCCGAATCGAGAACCAGAAGGTGATCGCAAAAGGCATCGATTTGGTTGACGTCGCGCTTCAGCCGCATTGCGTCGTCTGGCAATTCTGCACCCATCGCCTCGACGAGGACCTTGTAGCGCAGCGCCTGTGCGGCTTCGATTTCGCGGCTGCCTTCAGCCACGCGAGCGACAAGAGTGCCAATCCGTGCGAGGAGTTTCCTCGTCTCGCCACGAAACGGCGGAAGAGTCCCGCTCCGGGTATCGAGAATGGTATTGACCGCAATGGACATGGCAATGGCCTCATCGTTGGATGTGGCGGTGTATAACCATATTTCCAAGACAGTAGAATGACATCCGCCCGGCCGTCACCGGGACGTGTGGGCAGGGTGTGGTGGCAGGGTGTGGTGGCAGGATGTGTGGGCAGGACGTGGGGCGGGCGATCAGGCTTCGCGCGCCTTGCGGCCGTTGGCGGCGGTTACCGAGACGAGCTTGGTGAGCCATTCCGGATCGACCGGCTTTTCGGCATGGCCGTCGGCACCGGCTGCCAGGATCGTATCGCGTGTCGCCGCCTGGCCGTTGGCGCTCAGGACGATGATCGGCAGCCGCCTGAGGCTCTCCGCCGATTCGATCGAGCGGATCTCGCGGATCGCGTCCTCGCCGTCGAGTTCGGGCATCGACAGATCGGTGATGACGAGATCGAAGTTGCACTTGCCGTCCGGCCGCTCCAGCGCGGCATCGACGAGATCGAGACCGTTCTCGACGAGCGTCACCCGGTGGCCGAGCCGCGCCAGCATGGTGCGGACCAGAAAGGCGTTGACCGGATTGTCTTCGGCCAGGAGGATGTCGAAGGTGGGCGCATCGGAGGGGCGCAGCAGCGCCGGCGTGGTGATCACGCCGGAGGCGCGGTTGCGCTCGTCGCGGTCGTCGCGGCGGCCGAGCACATTGACAAGCGACACCGCGCGCACCGGTCGCACCAGCCAGCGGCCGGCGGCGAGTGCGGGCGACAGCTTGAGTTCGCGGCTGTCTTCCGGCGCAATGAGCACCGTCCTGGCCACGTCATCGGCCAGCTGGCGCGCCGTCGCCTCGACAAATTCAGGGTTCTCGTCGGCAATGCGACGGTCGATCAGAAGATCGGTCACGTCGTTGCCGAAACGGGCAATGGCGGCACGTACGGTTTCCGGCGCGCTGGCGCGTTCCGCACGTCCGCCCAATTCGCGGATCGAGCGGATCAGAGTTTCGGCAACCGGGCCGACGGGCCCCAGAAGGAGCACGCTCTTGCCTTCGAGCGGCTTGCCCGTGAGGTCGGAACGAGTGGTCGACGCGAGAGCGGCCTGCTTGATCGGAACGGTGAAGGAGAAGCGGCTGCCTTCGCCGAGCGTGCTCGATACCGAAATCGTACCGCCGAGGGCCTGAACGATGCGGGCCGAGATCGTAAGCCCCAGGCCCGCGCCGCCATGCTTGCGCGTCGACGAGTTGTCGGCACGTTCGAACTCGCCGAAAACACGCTGCTGGTCTTCGGCCTTCAGGCCCGAACCCGTGTCCGAAACCGAGAAGAGCAGGCGGTCGTCGACACGGTCGACCTCGACCTGGATGCCGCCTTCCTCGGTAAACTTGATGGCATTGCCGATCAGGTTGAAGAGGATCTGCTTGAGCCGGCCGGCGTCCGACGTCATCGTTTCCGGAACGTCGAAGGCAATGTGGCTGGCGATCTCGATGCCCTTCTCGTGGGCGGCTGCGGCCATCAGTTCGCAGGTGGTCTGCACCAGTTCGCGCGGATTGCAGTCATTCTCACGCAGATGGAAGCGGCCTGCCTCGATCGACGTCGTATCGAGAAGATCCTCGATCAGCTGCAGCAGCGAGTGCCCGCTTTCGCGTACGGTTCTCAGATATCCGGCCTGTTCGGGCGTCGTCTTGGTCTGGCTCAGGAGATGGGTCATGCCCAGAATGCCGTTGAGCGGCGTGCGGATCTCGTGGCTGACGGTGGCAAGGAACCGGGTCTTGGCCGTACTTGCCTCTTCGGCGCGCGTCTTGGCTTCCGCGAGCTGCTCGCGTGCGAGGCGTTCGCCGGTCACCTCGCGGCCGATGGCAAAGGTCACGAGTTTTCCGTTCGCATCGCGCGAGGCGGTCTGCCGCCAGGCCCAGATGCGCTGGGTGTCGCCGTCGTAAAGCCGAACCTCGCGCCCTGCATCGGTCTCGATCGGGACGATGCCGGTCTCGAGCAGGCTCTTGCCGACCGGTTGGTCGATTTTCGTCGCCTTCCGGAAAACTTCGTTGCAGGCGAGGATGCCGCTGTCGGGCCCGATGGCGACGAACATGTCGCCCAGCGCATCGAACATCGCGGCCACCTGACCGGGCGTCTCGCTGGCTTCCCAGCTCCGGTCCAGACCCCGTTCGGCGATTTCTTCGGTTCCGGCTGTCTTGCGCGAGGAATGGGTTTTGCGTGCGGACCTGGCGGCTTTTCGCTCCGCCCTGCGACCGGCGAGAAGCGCCTGTCCCAGGCTGACGGCGGTAAGGCCGGCGCCGGCAACGGCAAATGCCACCGGCAGATTGAAGGCAATGACGGCGGCCGAGCTTGCGAGCAGAGCCGCCGAAGTCATCAGAAACACCGCCGAAGCCGCAATCGCCTTGCGGTTTCTCTTGCGTGGAAGGAAAGCCACTTCCGCCTCGTGCGTCGGCTGAGGCGCTGCGTCCTCGCCGGCGAGGTTGGCCAGCAATTCCTTCTGAAGTCGGTGCGGTTCCGGGCTCATGCATCTTCCGTAGCACGGCCCGGGTAATGAAAGGTTTCAGTCGATCGATGGCATTTTATCGATCGCGCTATTCGTGTTCCATTTTGACCACGACGCGCCCGCGGATCCTGCCGTCCACGATGTCCCTTGCCGCTTCGATAACGTCCCGGAAACCAATTTCGGAGGTGATCGCCTCAAGCTTCTCGGGGTCGAGATCGCGCGCCAGCCGCGCCCAGGCTTCCTGACGCAGCGCGAGCGGCGCCATGACGGAATCGATGCCGAGCAGCGAGACGCCCCGCAGGATGAAGGGCGCGACGGAGGCAGGCAGGTCCATGCCCTGGGCCAGCCCGCAGGCCGTAACCGCCCCGCCATAGGATGTCATCGACAGCACGTTGGCCAGCGTATGGCTGCCCACGGCATCGATCCCGCCCGCCCAGCGCTCCTTGTTGAGCGGCTTGGCCGGGCCGGACAGTTCATCGCGATGGATGATTTCGCTGGCGCCGAGCGAGGTGAGGAAATCCGCTTCCCCTGGGCGGCCGGTCGAAGCGATCACGGCGTAGCCGAGTTTGCCGAGCAGTGCGATTGCCACCGTGCCGACCCCGCCATTGGCGCCGGTAACGACGATCGGGCCGCGGTCCGGCGTCAGTCCGTGGCGCTCGAGCGCCATCACGGAAAGCATCGCCGTATAGCCTGCGGTCCCGATAGCCATCGCCGTCCGTCCGTCGATACCCTCGGGCATCTTGACCAGCCAGTCGCCGTTCAGCCGCGCATATTCCGCATAGGCCCCGGTATGGGTCTCTCCGACCCCGAAGCCGTTGAGGATCACCTTGTCGCCGGGGGAAAAGCGCGCGTTCGAACTCTCCACCACGGTTCCGGCGCAATCGATGCCCGGAACCATCGGCCAGCGGCGCACGACCGGTGACTTGCCGGTTATCGCCAGACCGTCCTTGTAGTTGACGGTGGTCCACTCGACCTCGACGATCACATCGCCGTCCATCAGGTCATCCAGCCCCAGTTCCCTGCGCTCGACGATCGTTTCCTTGGCTTCGTTGCGTGTCAGCAGAATGCCGTTGAACCGGTCTTTCATGCGATCCTCCTTTCGCGCCTCCGCGTTCGGCGGAAGGCTCACTTCCTGTCGGTAATGTCCCGACGGCGTGTCGCCCGCCATTCGAGACATTCGTCGAGCACGATAAAGGCCGCTCCGACGGAGATGAAGGCATCCGCGAGATTGAACACGGCGAACGACCAGCTCTCGGTATGAAACAGGATATAGTCGATCACGTAGCCGTGCCACACGCGATCGATCAGATTGCCGACCGCGCCGCCGATGATCAGGCAATAGCCCCAATGGGCGAAATGCCGGGCCGCATCGGTGCGGGCTCTCAGGACCAGGACGAAGATCGTCACCGCGGCCGCGATCAGGGCCAGGCCGGTATCGGCCATACCTGCCAGCATCGAAAACGCGATACCGTCATTATAGGTCCGGAATAGCGAGACATAGGGGACCAGATCGACCCGCTGATGCATCGGCAGCCCGGTTTCCACGAGATACTTGATCAGCTGGTCGAGGCCGATCGCACCGGCGACCGCAACGACGAAACCGGGCCAGCGGGCAACGGTGAGGCCGCTCATGCCTGCGCCTCGTCGAACGACAAAAGGTGCCGCCGGGCTTCGAAGAGCATCACGCCGGTCGCGATCGCGAGATTGAGCGAATCCGCCCGTCCGGCCTGCGGAATGCGGGCCAGCTGATCGCACCCCTCCGCCAAGTCGTCGGGCAGCCCGGCCTGTTCGTTGCCCATCAGGATCACCGTCGGGCGGCTCTTGTAATCGATGGTGCGGTAATCGACCGAGCCCTTGAGATGGGTGCCGACAATGCTCGCGCCGGCCTTGGCTTTCCAGGCAAGGAAATCCGCCGCCGAGGCGCGGGCGAGCGGCATCGAGAAGACCGAGCCCATGGTTGCCCGCACCGCTTCCATGGAAAAGGGATCGACGGTTTCGCCGATGAGGATGATGCCCGACGCGCCGGCTGCATCGGCGGTGCGGATGATGGTGCCCAGATTGCCCGGATCGCGCACCCGGTCGAGCGCCACCCAGGTCTCGCCATCCTGCGGGCGGATGGCCGACAGCGGCTTGAACTGTTGGTCGAACACGGCGATCACGGCTTGCGGATTGTCGCGCCGCGTTATCGCCGTCAGCACCTTCTCGCTGACTTCGAGAACCAGCCCGCCCCGTGCCACGGTCTTGGCGGCGACCTCTTCCACGACCGGTTTGCCGCGCGCGGCCTTGGCGTAGATCAGCGTCCGGATGGTCCAGCCCTGTTCGAAGGCGTCGATGACGAGCTTCAACCCCTCGGCAAGAAACGTCCCGCTCTCGTCGCGGTGCTTCTTCTGCTGAAGCCCGCGGACATCCTTGACGATGGGGTTGGAGAGACTGGTGATCTCCTTGACCTGGCCCACGCGGGCAATCGTACGTCGTTCATTCATGAGGGAGCCACCGGCTGAAAAGCGAGGTCGAGAGGGCGCGCGCCTCGGAGGCGTCGTCGCCCGACTCGCGGATGATGAGTTCGCCCGATTCCACCCGGCCACCGGCGCCGCGCATGGTTTCGCGCATCAGCTCGTGGATGGAATAGAAGGAGGCGCGGATCGAATAGGCGGTCAGCACCAGCCCGATCGGATTTCTGGAGAGCACCGCCCGGCAGACGTCGAGCATCAGGGGCAGGTGATCGAACAGCTGCCAGACTTCGCCGTTCGGTCCTCGCCCGAATTTCGGCGGGTCGGTGAGGATGAGATCGTAGCCGTTGCCGCGCTTCTCCTCGCGCAGCAGGAACTTCATCGCGTCGTCGCAGATCCAGCGGATCGGCTTCTTGTCGAGCCCGGCGAGGGCCTGATTCTCGCGCGCCCAGCCGATCGCCTTTTTCGACGCGTCGACATGGGTGACTTCCGCACCTGCGCTGGCGGCGATCAGCGAGGCGACGCCGGTATAGCCGAAGAGATTGAGCACCTTGGCCGGTGCGCCCTTCCTCGCCTCGATGGCGTCGACCATGAAGCGCCAATGGGCGAGCTGCTCGGGGAAGACGCCGACATGCCGGAACGATGTCAGCCGGCCGTGGAAGTCGACGCCCATGAGCTGCATCGGCCATGTCTCGCCGAGCGGTGCCTTCGGGAAGGCCCAGCGGCCAAGCCCGTCTTCCTCGGTGTCGCCGGTAAAGACCGCGTCGGCATTGTCCCATTCGCCCGGCTTCATGCGCCGTGGCCACAAGGCTTGCGCCTCGGGCCGGACGATCCGCATCGGGCCGTATCGTTCGAGCTTTTCGCCATTGCCGGAATCGAGAAGCTGGTAGCCTTGATCCTCGAGGCTTTCGAGAATCACCGGAATTCGCTCGCCGGGCAGTGCGCCGCTGTGCCGGGTCAGCGGCCGGTCGAAAAGCTGTGAGGCCTGCTTGTCATCCTGCGCGGCCACTTGGATGGGGGCCGGTTTCGCACCTGCCTTCCGGGCGGGCTCGCGGTCGCGCGAGGACGGCTTGCCGCCTGCGTCCCTGTGGCCGCCCTTGCCGCCAGCCTTCGACGTGACGTCCCGGTGCGGCGCGCCGCGTGTTTTCGCGGGTGCGCCTTTCCGGTCTCCCGGTCGTCCTGCCTTGTCCCGCTTTCTGCCTGCCACGCCGTCCTGATCCCGATTGATCTTGATGAATTATGCCAAATGATTATGTGTGAGAGCACATAGCAATCCGCCACCCCGTTGGCAAAGCGGTTTTAGGCGGGACAGGGGAACACGAGGAGATCATCTGATGGAAATGATGGGCAAAGAGGAAATCGCGGCTCCCCGGGACAAGGTCTGGGACGCGCTGAACGATCCGGACGTCCTGCGTCGGTGTATTCCCGGTTGCCAGGAGCTCGAAAAGATCTCCGACAACGAGATGACGGCGACCGTGAAGGTCAAGGTCGGGCCGGTCTCGGCCAGCTTCAAGGGGCATGTGACGCTTGAAAATATCGTCGCGCCGAAGAGCTACACCATCGTCGGCGAAGGCAAGGGCGGCATAGCGGGCTTTGCCAAAGGCGGCGCGGACGTCAAGCTCGAAGAGGAGGGCGATATCACCATCCTCAATTACGAGGTCACCGCCCAGGTCGGCGGCAAGCTCGCGCAGATGGGCTCGCGGCTGATCGATTCGACGTCGAAGAAGCTCGCCGCGCAGTTCTTCGCCAATCTCAACGAGGTGATAACCGGGAAGACGGACGGGCAGGAAACCGCCTGATCCGCCTCCGGGCTTTCGGTCCGTCGCGCCCGGCGGATCAGCTGTTTGGACTGCCGAGCGCCGGGAACCCCTGGCGCTCTTCTTTTTGTGGCGCATTATCGGCCTTCAGCCGATCTGCTTCCTTGTGCCATTTCACCGCTTCTTTCTTAGAAGAGCGGGCCCGTGCCCGGTGCTTGCCCTGGCCCCACCAGGTTGCGACCGAGCCGATGACCATGCCCGCGATGACCGCGCCGAACAGGTAGACGAAGAACGGCAGCGTCATCGACATCACCTGATCGCTGCGGTCGAACGGATTGAACGCCAGGGTGACGCTCTGCCGGTTTGCGACGGACAGCACGATCAGCACGATGGCGATCGGGACCAGGATGAGAAGGCTGATGATGCGTTTGACCATTTTTTATCTGCTTGCGGCGCGATTGTCCGTGAGGTGATGCGCGTCTGCGTATCAGTCCTCGCCGTCAGGATTGAGGCGCTCGCGCAATTCCTTCCCGGTCTTGAAGAAAGGCACCCACTTTTCCTCGACGAAAACCGGTTCGCCGGTGCGCGGGTTGCGGCCCGAGCGCGGCGGGCGGTTCTTCACCGAGAAGGCGCCGAAGCCGCGAAGCTCCACGCGGTTGCCCTCCGACAGCGCATCGGTGATCTCGTCGAGCACCGCATTGACGATGTTCTCGACATCGCGGTGATAGAGATGCGGATTGCGCGCGGCGACCGCCTGGACCAGTTCGGACTTGATCATTGGTGGCCTCCCGTGACCTTTATCGGCGAATTTTCTCCAGCCTGCCAAAGCGATACCAGACCGTCAAGAAACAACTTTCCTCCCCCGACCTGTCGAATTTCGTCCGACAGCGAGAAGGTCGGGCCGGTCAGCTGTTCCATCGCCTTGCCGACAAGCGACGGAAGCAGCCCTCCGGCTTCTTCACGTTTCGGCTTCCAGGTGACCATGTCGAGGTCGTCCTTGACACCGCGTTCCTTCAGATAGGCCCGGATTTCCGTTTCGCCACCCAATGCGTCGACAAGACCGTTTTCCAGACCCTGGCGACCGGTGAAGACCGATCCATCGGCAATCCGAAGGGCCGTGGCGCGATCCATGTCGCGCTCCTGCGCCACGAGGTCCACGAACCAGTCATAACTGTCGCGAACCATCGCGCGCACCATTTCCTCGGCCTCCGGGCTTGCCGGGTGGAAGGGAGAGGGCTCGGCCTTGAGAGGAGAGGACTTGATCTCCTTGAACTGCACTCCGACCTTGTCCAGCAGTTCGCCGACCTGCGGATACTGGAAGATCACGCCGATCGAACCCACCAGCGAGGTTTCGCCGGCAACGATGTGATCCGTCGAGGCCGCGATCATGTAACCGGCGGAAGCGGCCAGTGTGCGGATGTCCGCGACAACCGGCTTGGCTTGGCGCGCCTTGACCAGCGCCTTGCGCAGCTGCTCTCCGCCGTAGGTCGTGCCGCCGGGGGTGTTCAGCGACACCACGATCGCCTTCACCGCGTCACTTTCCTCGGCATCCTCGATCAGCTCGACCAGCTTCTGGTCATCGGTGATCATGCCGGTGACCTCGATGCGTGCGATCTGGTCGCTCCGGGACGTGGAGGGCTGGAGGGCGTATGTTGCCGCCGCGACGGCGACGAGAACGATCACTATGGCAGCGGCGCGCCAGAAGGACAGTTTGCGCCTCAGGCGGCGGCGTTCGATGAGTTGGTCGGCATCCATGTGGGGATCCTTCTGGGCATGGGAGCTCCGGCTGGCCGGGCTGGGTAATTCTGTTGGAATTGGCATTTACCGTAAAAACATCATATTGAAGTAGAATTCGAGATGAAAATCCTCTTTTGGCCCGTTTTCGGCCCTACACGAAAGACCCATGAGCATAGCTGCGACCGATCATAGCTTGGCAGGCGACCGGCTGGAAAGCCGTTCCGACCGGGAATACCGGCGGGCGCTCCAGCATTCGCGTACCGTGAGGCGGCTCAAGATCGCGCTGCCCGTCGCTTCCGCCGTGCTCATCCTGGGATTCGTCGCCGTCTCCTGGGTGTCCTCGATCGTGCCGGAAGGCGTGGTCGTGGCCTCCACCTCCATCGAGGACGGCAAGCTGGTCATGCACCGGCCGATTCTGACCGGCGAGAACGGCAACAACCAGAATTACGAGCTCAAGGCCGATCGCGCGCTGCAGGATCTGACCTCGCCCAACCTGATCGAGCTCGAGAATATCTCCGCCGATGTGCCTGTGTCCGAAGGGGTTACGGCCAAGCTCGAGGCGGAAAGCGGGCTTTTCGATCGCGAAGGCGAGACGATGACGTTCGATAAACCCTTCACGGTGACCACGAGTTCGGGCATGAAGGCGAGCCTTCAGGATGCCTCGATCGACATCAAGGGTGGGGCGATGTCCACCGACAAGCCCGTCAACATCAAGCTGCCCGAAGGTGTGGTGGATGCGCAGTCCATGCGAATGGCGGACAAGGGGAATACCATTGTCCTCGAAAAGCGCGTACGGATGACCATCGATCCCAAGGCGGTTGAAGATTCCAAGACAACCCAAACGGCGAACTGAGATGATGCTCAAGATGACTGAAACGGCCGGGCTCCTCGCGGCGGCCTTCATGACTGCCGCGCTTTTCGGCGTTGCGCCCGCTCATGCGCAGGAAACGGCCACGCGGATGCCGGGTCTGGCGATTGCCAACGACCAGCCCATCCAGATCGAGAGCGACAAGCTCGAGATCAAGGAAGCGGAAAAGCGCGCCATCTTCACCGGCAACGTCAAGGTCCAGCAGGGCGACACCACGCTGCAGTCCGGCCTCATGGTCGTTCATTACAAGAATGGCGGCGACGGCATGACCTCCGGAGGCGGCGATATCGAAAGCATCGACGTGTCCAAAAAGGTGCTGCTGCGCACCGCGACCCAGACCGCATCCGCCGACAAGGGCACGTTCAACATGGTGCGCGAAACCGCGGTCCTGGAGGGCGAGAAGGTGGTCCTTACCCAGGGCGACAACATTTTCATCGGCTGCCGGCTGACCGTGAACATGGGGTCGAGCGAGGCAAAGCTCGAAAGCTGCGGCGGACGCGTGCGCATCCAGCTCGATCCGAAATCGCGTCAGAGCCAGTAGCGGTATGAGGATCGGACTTCACTGGCTCAGGCCCGGCGGTGCGGGCGGCGTTCGCCAGCACGTGGCCGAGGAGCGCTACAAGGGAACGCTGATCGCGCGCAACCTGGTCAAGGCGTACAAGACGCGGCGGGTCGTCGATGGCGTGTCTCTCGGCGTACGCCGGGGGGAGGCGGTCGGTCTTCTCGGGCCCAACGGTGCGGGCAAGACCACCTGTTTCTACATGATCACGGGGCTCGTGCCGGTGGATTCCGGTGCGATCGAGATCGACGGCAACGAGGTGACCAAGCTGCCCATGTATCGCCGTTCGCGGCTTGGGGTCGGCTATCTCCCGCAGGAAGCCTCGATCTTTCGCGGCCTGTCGGTCGAGCAGAATATCCGCGCCATCCTGGAGGTCGTCGAGCCGGAGGCGAAGGCGCGGGAGGCAAAACTCGACGAGCTGCTGGCCGAGTTCCATATCGACCATCTGCGCAAGGCGCCTTCGATCGCGCTTTCGGGCGGCGAGCGTCGCCGGCTCGAGATTGCCCGCGCGCTGGCTTCCGATCCGACCTTCATGCTGCTCGACGAGCCCTTTGCCGGCGTCGATCCCATCGCGGTCGCCGACATCCAGAATCTCGTGCGCCACTTGACGCGGCGCGGTATCGGGGTGTTGATTACGGACCACAATGTGCGCGAGACCCTCGGTCTGATCGATCGCGCTTACATCATCCATGCCGGTCAGGTGCTGACCCATGGACGCCCCGCGGAAATCGTGGCCAATGCCGACGTCCGCAAACTGTATCTGGGCGAACAATTCTCTCTCTGACTATTTTTTCAGCAGAATTTGATGGCTTACTTGACCTGAAGGGTGAAACAAGCAATTCTCGGGCCAACCGGGTCCTTGGAATGTTTTCGTAGGGGGTGGAGCCGGTTTTGGGCTTCGAACCCGCATGATGCGCGGCGGAGACCCGGATACGGGGAGTAGTGCGTCGGATGTCCTTGTCCGTGAAACTGCAAATGCGTCAGAGCCAGTCCCTGGTCATGACGCCGCAACTGATGCAGTCGATCCGGCTGCTGCAGTTCAATCATGCCGAGCTCCAGCAGTTCATCGAGCAGGAAGTCGAGCGCAATCCGCTGCTCGAGATCGCGGGCGAGGCCTCGGAGCAGGACGCACCCGAAAGTGCCGACATCATTCCGCTCAGGGTTCATGAGCCGGAGCCGGACGGATCGGCCGAGCGGATGTCGGAATCCCTCGATGCCGACTATGAGAATGTCTACCAGGACGATCATGGCGCCGAGCGCCCGGACGCGCCCGAACTCGCCGCGAGCTGGAAATCGATGCCTGGCGGCGGATCCGGCGGACTCGGCGAAGGCGTCGATATCGACGATTTCGCCGCCATGCCGCTGACATTGCGCGACCATGTGGCCGAGCAGGTTGCCTTCGCCTTCGAAAACGTCACCGATCGCGCCATTGCCAACGAACTTGCCGATCATCTCGATCCCGCGGGCTATTTCCAGGGCGATACGCACGAAATCGCCATCCGCCTCGGCGTGAACCGGGAGCGCATCGAAGGGGTGCTTGCCAAGACCCGATCTTTCGACCCGCCCGGCATTTTCGCCCGTTCGCTGTCGGAGTGTCTGGCCATCCAGCTCGAGCGCAAGAACCGTCTCGACCCCGCCATGGCGACGCTGCTCGATCATCTCGACCTGCTGGCCCGCCGCGACTTCCAGTCCCTCGGGCGCCTGTGCCGCGTTGACGAGGAAGACCTGCTGCAGATGCTTTCGGAAATCCGGGCGCTCGATCCCAAGCCGGGCACGCGTTTCGAGGAGACGTTGAGCGAGATCGTCGTGCCCGACGTTATCGTGCGCCAGGCATCCGACGGCGGCTGGCTGGTCGAGCTCAATCCCGACACCCTGCCGCGGGTGCTCGTCAACCAGAGCTATTGCGCCAAGGTGTCGGCCAGACTGCCGAAGGCCGGCGAGGGCCGCGATTTCCTCAATGAATGCCTGCAGACGGCCAACTGGCTCACGCGCTCGCTCGATCAGCGCGCGCGCACCATCGTCAAGGTCGCAAGCGAGATCGTCAAACGCCAGGATGCCTTTTTCCTGCATGGCGTCGACCATCTGCGCCCGCTCAATCTCAAGGCGGTCGCCGAAGCCATCGGCATGCATGAATCCACCGTCAGCCGCGTGACCTCCAACAAGTTCATGCTGACCCCGCGCGGCGTTTTCGAGTTGAAATACTTCTTCACCGTATCCATCGGTTCGGCGAATAATGATGGCGAAACGCACTCCGCCGAGTCCGTTCGTCACAGGATCCGCACATTGATAGAGCAGGAAGAGCCCCATGCGGTGCTGTCCGACGATGATCTTGTGGACCTGCTGAAGAAGGGCGGAATCGGGATTGCGCGGCGCACCGTGGCGAAGTATCGCGAGGCCATGTCGATACCGTCTTCGGTCCAGCGGCGACGCGAGAAGCGTGCGCGCGCAAAGGCCGCGGTCGCGTGAAGGTGCTGAAAATGCTTAACATTTAAAGCAAGTTTTATGCCAAACTTGACAGCGGTGGTTGTGGCGCGTAGAAGCCGGGCCGCGTTGGCCTGAGGAAAGCCTCCGATACAATCCGAAATGCGCTGCGGACCGGAAAATGCCGCCAATCACCTCGTCTCCTCCTTGGAACGGTGATGGCGTTGGCCTAATATGAATACCCAAATCAACAAGAAGAAGGGTTCATCCATGAACGTGCGTGTATCGGGCAAACAGATGGAAGTCGGCGAGGCATTCCGGACGAAGATCGAAGATCACATCGATGACGCCGTCCGCAAGTATTTTGACGGCGGTTATTCGGCGCAGGTCATCGTGGAGAAGTCCGGTTCGCGGTTCTCCGCCGATTGCCGGGTGCATCTCGATACCGGCGTGGTGCTTCACGCCACCGGGGAAGCGCTCGACCCGCAGCCGGCTTTCGACAGTGCCGCAGGCAAGGTCGAAAAGCGCCTCAGGCGCTACAAGCGCCGGCTGAAGGACCATCACGGAAACAACGGCAATGGGCACGAGATTGCCTATTCCGTCGTCGAGGCGGAACTGGATGAGGCCGACGAAGCGCCGGAAGACTACGCTCCGGCGATCATCGCAGAAAGCACCCGGCAGGTCGGGACGATGACCGTGGCGTCCGCCGTCATGGCGCTCGACATGACCGACGAACGTGTGCTGATGTTCAAGAATGCTGGCAATGACGCGCTCAACGTGGTCTACCGGCGCAACGATGGGAATATCGGCTGGATCGACGCCGGTTCCGTCAAATCGTAGCCATGTCGGCGGGGGACGCCGGCATCGCCGCAGATGCCGCGCCCCCGGTGGGGCTGGACAATGAGGGTATGACATCATGGCGCTTGCTGACCTGATTGCGCAGAACGCTGTTCTGCCGGCACTCAAGGCAAACTCCAAGAAGCAGCTGTTGCAGGAAATGTCGGCCAAGGCTGCATCCCTGACCGGGCTGCCCGAGCGCGAGATTTTCGACGTGATTCTCCAGCGCGAGCGGCTTGGTTCGACCGGCGTGGGCAACGGCATTGCCATTCCGCACGGCAAGATGGGCAATCTCGACCGGATCGTCGGGGTCTTCGCGCGTCTGGATCAGCCCGTCAATTTCGAGGCGCTGGACGACGAGCCTGTGGATCTCGTGGTTCTGCTTCTCGCTCCCGAAGGGGCGGGCGCCGATCACCTCAAGGCGCTGTCGCGGATTGCCCGCGTCATGCGTGACAGCGATCTGGTGGAGAAGATGCGCGCGACCGACGACGCGGCCTCGCTCTACGCCTTCCTGTCGGATTCCCAGGCGTCTAACGCCGCCTGATCCGGGTTCCGGACGATTTGAGAAGATCAGCGGCGCGGAGCATCATCCGCGCTGCTTTTTTGTGTGGCGAGGCGACGTCCGCCCTTAGTGGATGCTGACGGTCTTCAGCTCGTCTTCGGCGGCGCGATAGAACGTGCTCGACTTGTCGTCGGTTAGAAGGATCGGTGTGCCATCTGCCCCGAACAGCGCCCAGAGCTGCATGCCCGGATCGAGCTGCGGTGCGGAGGGGAAGCGCTTGTTGACCTCATCCGACGTCATTTCGCGGATGTAGCCGACTTCGCCTTCACCGAGAGCGGCGAGCTCCGTTGTTGTCACGGACGGGGATTTAACGGTTCTTGCAAACATCGATTTAGCCTCCTTGGAGGATGTGAAACGCAACACTTGGCCTACCGTTCGAATTAATCTCCGACGGAAATGTTAATTTTTCTCACCATCCGCTCCGGTTCGGGACGAATGAGATCGACGGCAAGCAGGCCATTCTTCAGCTCCGCGCCTATCACCTGCATGCCGTCGGCAAGCACGAAAGTGCGCTGGAACTGGCGTGCGGCAATGCCGCGATAGAGATATTCGCGGCCCTCGGGTTCACCCTGGCGGCCACGGATGATGAGCTGGTTTTCTTCGGTGGTCACGTCGAGATCGCTCTCGGTGAAGCCGGCGACTGCGAGGGTGATTCTCAGCCGCTCCGCCGGGTCGCCATCCGAATTGGCGCGAATTCGCTCGATATTGTAGGGCGGGTAGCCCTCCGAGCCCTTGGCGATGCGCTCAAGGGATTTTTCGATCGTGTCGAAGCCCAGAAGCAGCGGACTTGAAAACGGGGTCATGCGGGTCATGGTCTGTCCTCTTTCAAGCGACATTCATATCCGGACCCGTATCGGCGTCCGGACAGGCTGAATATGGGTGTGCGCAACCCCGGCTGCAAGGACTTGCCCGCTTCCGTGCCGCGACATAGGGTCCGCCTCACATTCGATTACCCGGACAACAACAAGGATCGTGCATGTCTGCCCGCAAAATCATCATCGATACAGACCCCGGCCAGGATGATGCCGGTGCCATCATGCTGGCTGCCGCCAGCCCCGAACTCGAGGTTCTGGCGCTGACTGCGGTTGCCGGCAATGTTCCGCTGGAACTGACGAAGCGGAATGCCCGGCTGATCCTCGATATCTGCGGGCGAAGCGACATTCCGGTCTATGCGGGAGCCGAAAAGCCGCTCAAGCGCGATCTCGTCACCGCCGAGGAAGTTCACGGCAAGACCGGTATAGACGGCGTCGAGATCTACGAGCCGCCGGTGCCGCTCGCCGATGGTCATGCCGTCGATTTCATCATCGAGGCGATCCGCGACAACGAGAAGGGGGCGATCACGCTCTGCCCGCTCGGTCCTCTGACCAACATTGCCATGGCCCTGCAAAAGGCCCCGGACATCGCCGGGCGCATTGGCGAAATCGTGCTGATGGGCGGCGGCTTCTTCGAGGGCGGAAACATCACGCCGGCAGCCGAGTTCAATATCTATGTCGATCCGGAAGCCGCCGAGATCGTCTTTGCCTCCGGCATCAAGATCACCATGATGCCGCTCGATGTCACGCACAAGGCGCTCACGCGCAAGGACCGCATCGGGCGTCTGCGCGCCAATGGCGGCAAGCCTGCCGGCATCATGGCCGACATGCTGGAATATTTCGAACGTTTCGACGAACAGAAGTATGGCACCGACGGCGGTCCGCTGCACGATCCCACCGTGATCGCCTACCTGCTCAAGCCCGAGCTGTTTTCCGGCCGCGAGTGCAATGTCGAGATCGAGACGAAATCGGAACTGACGCTCGGCATGACGGTGATCGACTGGTGGCGGGTGACAGGCCGGAAAAGGAACGCGATGGTGATCAGGGATATCGACGATGAGGGCTTTTTCGACCTCTTCATCGAGCGCCTGAGCCGCCTCTGAGGAAACTGGTCGCCTCTGAGGCGATGTCAGTCCTCGTCGACCACCCGAAGGCGGAGCTTGCCGCTCCTCTCTTCGGGGCCGTCGCTCTCGCCGCGGTGAGAAGCGCCGGCGCGGGGGCTGGCCTCGAATTCGAGCATCTCGATCTTGCTGCCGCGCTTGGTCAGCTTGTCGGTGGAGGTCAGGATCTGGTCGATATCCCTTTGCGCCTGGCCGAAATGCGTCTGCAGCTTGCGGACCCTCTCGTCCAGGCGGGAAAGATCCTCCATCAGCCTAAGCACCTCCCCCTGGATCAGGTGGGCCTGCTCGCGCATCCGCGCATCTTTCAATAGAGCCTGCACCACCTGCACTGAAAGCATCAGCAGGGAGGGCGAGACGATGACGACGCGGGCGCGATGGGCGCGCTGGACGATTCCCTCGAAGTTCTCGTGAATCTCGGCGAAAATGGATTCCGACGGCACGAACAGGAAGGCCGTGTCCTGCGTCTCGCCGGTGATCAGGTATTTTTCCGATATGTCCCGGATATGGACTTCCATGTCGCGGCGGAAGCGCTGGGTGGCTTGTGCGAGCGAAGCCGTGTCGCCCGGCTCGGTTTCGCGCATCGCATTCCACGCCTCGAGCGGGAACTTGGCATCGATGACGAGATCCGGTGCGCCGTTGGGCATGGTAATGGTGCAGTCGGGACGGGTGCCGTTCGACAGCGTGCGCTGGAACTCGTAGGAGCCGAAGGGCAGGCCGTCCTTGACGATCGTTTCCATGCGCGACTGGCCGAAGGCGCCGCGCGTCTGCTTGTTCGACAGGATTGCCTGCAACCCCACGACGTCGCGGGCGAGCGTCTGGATATTGTTCTGCGCCGTATCGATTACCGCCAGCCGTTCCTGCAGCCGGGCGAGATTCTCGTGCGTCGATTTGGTCTGTTCGCTCAGCGTGGTGCCGATGCGCTGCGTCATGCCGTCGATGCGCTGGTTGATGGCGTGGTTGAATTCCGCCTGCCGGGTGCCGAACATTTCCGCCATCGCGCCCATGCGGCCCTGCATTTCGGATTGTGCCTTGAGGATGTCGCCGAGCCGGTCCTCGGCGTGCTGCGCCCGTTCGGAGGCGGCGCGCTCTGCCGCAGCGCGCTGTCGCGATGCCCGCGAGAGCAGCAGCAACAGCACCAGGGATATGGCCGCCGCCACGATCAGCGCGACGACGAGAAGACCCGTCAGCGTGACGGGTATCTCACCGACCCGGAACAGGATGGAATTGGGAGATGCCGCTTGCTCGTTCATCCCTGTTTCATAGCAGATTCGCCTGGCAGCGATAGATCAAAACAAGAACACCGGTGCAATCCGGACGCGTCTGGCCTGCTTGCCCTCACCCCCCGCTTCCGGAAATTTGGCCGGCTTCGGGCTCATGCGGAAAGCCGAAATGCAAAATGCGCATCCGGGAGGCATGGAAACTGACTGCGAAAATTTACGGGGCGGGGCCGACCAAGTCTATCGCCTCATAAGTCAAAGTATTGATTTGTTTTCAGATATTGCAGCGACCTGTATATCCGCACGGATCACAACTTTAGCCTGTGACAAATTCAGGGTGGCTCTGATGGTTAGTGTTAACCCTAGAAGAGGATAAACGGCCAACTGGTATTTCTACAGGGCGATTTTGCAATGAGCGAGCACGGCAGTCGGAAGAGCGGAATTGATGAACGTACGGAGTTTCTGGGTTTTGACGCGGCGCAACGCCAGCGCCTGAGGGATCTGAAGCCGACGGTGGAAAAATCCATCGGTGGCGGGCTCGACGTCTTCTACGAGAAGGTCGCACGGGTCCCGGAAGTCTCGAAGTTCTTTTCCGGCGCCGATCACATGAATGCCGCCAAAACCCGGCAATCCGGCCACTGGGGCAATGTGACCGAGGGCCGCTTCGATGACACCTATGTCGATGGCGTGACGACGATCGGCAAGGTTCACGCCAAGATCGGTCTCGAACCCCGCTGGTACATCGGCGGTTATGCCCTCATCGTCGAGCAGCTCGTCCACGGCATCGTCCGCGAGCGCTGGCCCGGCATGTTCGGGCGCGGGAAATCCTCCGAACTGGCCGCCGACATTTCGGTTGTGGTCAAGGCGGCGCTTCTCGACATGGACCTCGCCATCAGCGTCTATCTCGAGGAGCTCGAGAAGAAGCGCCAGGAAGCCGAGGACAACCGGCTTGCCGCCGAGCGCGACCAGAACGAGGCGCTCGAGAAGCTTGGAAACATCCTCAAGGCGCTTTCCGACGGCGATCTGGAAAGCCGTCTGCCATCCGGTCTCCCGGGCCGGTTCGACAGCATGGGGGCCGACTACAACGGTTCGGTCGAGAACCTCCGCCAGTCCATCGCGCAGGTGCGCGACGCCTCGGAGCAGATCCTCACCTTTTCGAGGCAGCTTCAGGACAACTCCGAGCGGCTGTCTCAGCGCACGGAGCAGCAGGCGGCCTCGATCGAGGAAAGTTCGGCTGCCCTGCATGAACTTTCCGAGAGCGTCACCTCGACCGCCCAGCGTACCCGCAAGGCCTCCGATGTGACGGCGGAAGCGCTGTCCCTCGCCAATTCCTCAGGCGAGGTCGTGACCTCCGCGGTAGCCGCCATGGGCGACATCGAAACCTCGTCGGTCGAGATCTCGCGTTTCATCGGGGTGATCGACGACATAGCCTTCCAGACCAATCTTTTGGCCTTGAACGCCGGCGTGGAAGCCGCTCGTGCAGGCGAGGCGGGGCGGGGCTTCGCGGTCGTCGCGCAGGAGGTTCGCGAGCTCGCGCAGCGCTCGGCAGAAGCGGCGCGCGAGATCAAGAAGATCATCGCCGATTCATCCGTTCAGGTGAAAACCGGCGTCGAACTCGTCAGCAAGTCCGGTACCGCGCTCGAAAACATCATCGGCCGGGTCGAGGAGATCAACCAGATCATCGGATCGATCGCCTCCGCGGCAAGCGAGCAGTCCTCCGGGCTGGGTGAAATCTCCTCCGCCGTCAACGAGATGGACTCGATCACGCAGCAGAATGCCCACATGGTCGATGAAACTTCCGGGCAGATCAACAAGCTGACCGGCGAAGTCGAACGGCTGACGACATCGCTGCGCGGTTTCAAGACCCGCGATCCGAATGATGCCGCTGTTTCCAGCGCTTCGAGCCGGCGCGCCGGCGACGCTCCGGCGAGGTCGCGCAAGGTTGCCTGATTTCGACCGTTTCAACGGCTTCGGGGCGGTTGCAAGTCGGCCGCCCTCATAATATCTAGGCTCCATGAGCATCAAGCCGATCATCCTGCTTCCCGACCCGCTTCTGCGCGAGAACTCCGCCCCCATCGAGCGTTTCGACGCCGAGCTCGAGCGGTTCTCCAGGGACATGCTTGAAACCATGTATGACGCACCGGGCATAGGTCTGGCCGCGATCCAGATCGGCGAGCCTCGCCGTCTTCTGGTGATCGACGTTGCCGGCAAGGACGAGGATCCCGCACCGCTGGTCTTCACCAATCCGGAAATTGTCGCTCGCAGCGACGAGATGAGCGTCTACGAGGAAGGCTGCCTGTCGATCCCGGACTATTATGCCGAGGTCGAGCGCCCGGCCAAGGTGACCGTCAGCTATCAGGACATCACCGGAGAGCGCAAGGAAATGGAGGCCGAGGGACTTCTGGCGACCTGTCTCCAGCACGAGATCGACCATTTGAACGGCGTGCTCTTCATCGACCATATTTCCAAACTCAAGCGCGACATGGTGGTCAAGAAGTTCACCAAGATGGCGCGCCAGCGGACAAGCGCCTGATCCAGGCCTGAGCCTGCTGGCCGGTCCCCGGGAGATTTCTATGCGGCTCGTTTTCATGGGAACGCCGGACTATGCGGTGCCGACGCTCAGGGCGCTGGCGGACGCCGGCCACGAGATAGTCGCCGTCTATTCCCAGCCGCCCCGTCCCGCAGGTCGCCGCGGCCTCGAGACCAGGCCCTCACCGGTCCATGCCGCCGCCGCCGAACTCGGTATCGAGGTCCGCACCCCCACCAGCCTCAGGGGCGAGGACGAGCAGGCACGATTTGCTGCGCTCGAAGCCGATGCCGCCGTCGTCGTCGCCTATGGCCTTCTGTTGCCGCAGGCCATTCTCGATGCGCCGAAACATGGGGCCTGGAACGGCCATGCCTCGCTTCTGCCGCGATGGCGCGGAGCGGCCCCCATCCAGCGGGCGATCATGGCGGGCGACGGCGAGACCGGCGTCATGGTCATGAAGATGGACAAGGGGCTCGACACCGGCGCGGTGGCGCTCACCGAAAAGGTCGCGATTCCTGTCGACCGCACGGCCGGCGAACTCCACGATCAGCTCTCGCAACTGACCGCCCGTCTGATGGTCGAGGCGATGGCCAGGCTCGCATCCGACGGCATGCTGGACACGGTCGCCCAGCCCGAAGACGGCGTGACCTATGCGGCCAAGATCGACAAGGCCGAAACCCGCATCGATTTTTCGAGGCCCGCACGCGAGGTGCACGACCATATTCGCGGCCTTTCGCCGTTTCCGGGTGCGTGGTTCCTGCTCTCCCTCGGCGGCGAGCCCGAACGGGTGAAGGTGCTCGCCTCCTCGCTTTCGGCGGAAGCGCCGGGGCATGCGCCGTCCGGCACCTTCATCGACAACCATCTGACGATTGCCTGCGGCGAGGGCGCAATCCGCCTCGAACGTTTGCAGAAGGCCGGCGGCAAGCCTCTGGCCGCTTCCGATTTCCTTCGCGGCTCCGCCGTGCCTGCCGGAACGGTCGCGGGCTGATGCCGCGCTACAGGCTCCTCATCGAATATGACGGGACCGGTTATGCCGGCTGGCAGCGTCAGGACGGCCCGGCCAGTGTGCAGGGGGCCATCGAGGCGGCGATAAAGGGGTTCTCCGGCGAAGAGGTCGGGATACGCGGTGCCGGACGCACCGATACCGGCGTCCATGCCCGTGGCCAGGTTGCCCATGTCGATCTTGCCCGCGACTGGCCGGTCGAGACCGTGCGCAATGCGATCAACGCCCATCTCGGCATGGCGCGGGAGACCGTTGCCGTGCTTGAGGCGGAGAAGGTGGCCGATGATTTCGATGCCCGCTTCTCTGCCACGAAACGTCACTATCTCTACCGTTACATCTGCCGCCCTGCGCCGCTGGTTCTCGAACGCGACCGCGCCTGGTGGCTGGCCCGTCCGCTTGATGCGCAAGCCATGCATGATGCGGCCCAGGCGCTCGTCGGCAGGCACGATTTCACCACCTTCCGCTCCGTCCATTGCCAGTCGCGCTCGCCGGTAAAGACGCTCGACCGGCTCGACGTTTCGGTGAATGCGGACGGCACCATCGAGCTCCGGGCCAGCGCGCAGAGCTTTCTGCACAATCAGATCAGGTCGTTCGCCGGAACCCTGAAACTCGTGGGCCAGGGCAAATGGAGCCGCGCCGATGTGGAGACCGCATTGCAGGCCCGCGACCGCAGCGCCTGTGGCGCCGTGGCGCCTCCGGGCGGGCTCTATTTCATGCAGGTCGACTATTGAGACCGGGCAATCGCGGCGAGGCCTTCATCCGCCAAGTTTCGCGCAGCATTTTAACCCTATATCAAGGGGATATCGGCAGAGTTCACAAATCGGGCGAGCTGGATGCATCACGCACCCGCCCGGACGTCTTGATCTTAGGGAACAGTGAGAACCGCACCGATGTCCGAACAAGCCACCAACGACAACACCGGCACGCTTGAGATCATTTCCTTCCATCTCGCGGGGCAGGTTTTCTGCGTCAACATCATGGCCGTGCGCGAAATCCGCGGCTGGGCGCCGTCGACTACCCTCCCGCATACCCCTGCTCACGTGCTCGGCGTGATCAACCTGCGCGGTTCCGTGATCCCGGTCATCGACATGGCGATCCGTCTCGGCCTGAAGCCGATCGAGCCGACCGAGCGCTCCGCCATCATCGTCACCCAGATCGCCTCCAAGCTCGTCGGCCTTCTCGTCGAGAACGTCTCGGACATGATCACCGTGAAGAATTCCGACCTGCAGCCGGCCCCGGACGTCCTGCCGGAAGCCGAGCGCGCGCTCACTCGCGCCATCATCCCCGTCGGCCAGGAGATGATCTGCTATCTCGATCTCGATGCCCTGTTCCCCAATGTCGAGGAACTGGCCGCCTGATCGGCGCACTTAACCCACTATTGAATTGCTGGGCATGTCGAGCCTGACTTGGGCTGAACATAAGTCGCGCCATCTGCATAGGCCTCACAGGGCGTGGGATATGTTTTCGGTTCGCCGTTCTTAATCCCGCAGCTCACTACTTGAATGCAGGCGTTAGTCGAGCCCTGTATTTTCGCGGGTTCTCGCGCATGGTTTCGGCATACACCCACGTATGCCACACTTGAACCGTTTGCTGCAGCTTCGCAAACGTTACTGTAAGTGCTGCCGTCGCATCCGCAGACGGGCACGTATTCCTTGGTGCAGACCTCCGGCATTTTGACGCATTGCCCCATCTGATCTGCGGCGCCGCAAGCCGCCGAGAGTGGAAATTTGCAGTAATCACCGGGACCGCACGAGATTCCGGCAATTCCACCGCAAGATTTTACGTCTTCCGCATTGGTGCTGCTGGTTAGAGGTGAAATGGCTAGTGCAAGAATAAAGAATATTACTTTCATCACGACCTCCTCCTGTTGTAGTAAGTTAAATTACTACTAAAAGGGGATAGATTCAAATATTATATCATAGGTTGTGCTGACAGTGGCTTGCGAATTGAATTGTGCCTAAATACCCAGCGCGCCGAATGCCAGCGATGAAACGAGCAGGCTGGAAACGAGGGTGACGAGCGTCACCAGCGCCGCGAGTATCGCCTCGTCGTTGAGCACCGCGCGGACCAGCCGGAAATAGAACCAGATCGTCACGCCATAGACCGCGAGCGACAGGATCGCGTCGAGCCCCTCGGGCACCGGCGCGAAATAGCTGACCGTCGCCGGCAGGAAGGCCAGATAGGTGGCAATCAGTCCGAACCAGTTGGTCGCCGCGATCAGCGGCAGGAACTGCTTGCGGAAGCCGAAGGGCTGGGAGACCGGGTAGAGAAGCAGAGCCGGCAGCACCCAGGCGAGAAAGTCGAAGATCGATCCGGTCAGGATGAAGCTTATCGTGCCCCAGACGGTGTCGGGTTGCTGATCGGGCATGTCGCGCCAGATGCCGGCCCACAGGAATGTCTGTGCCGGCCAGCACCAGGCATAGGCCAGGAACGATCGCAGCATGCCTTCGAGGCTCGAATCGATCTGCTCCAGCCCGCGCCTGTCACCTTCGAGGGTGGTGAAGAGCCCGGCCAGAGACCGGCCGACTTCCTGTCGGGAGGGCAAGCCGACAGCGCCCATCAGACGCGGCCTTCCTGGGCTTGAAACCAGTCGACGATGAAGCGCTCGTAGATCTGCGTCAGCGTCTCGAGGTCGGAAAGCGCCACGCATTCATCCGTCATGTGCATGGTCTTGCCGACGAGGCCGAACTCCACGACGGGGCAGTAATCCTTGATGAAGCGCGCATCCGACGTGCCGCCGGTCGTCGATAGCTCCGGCATCCGGCCGGTCACCGACTTGACCGCCCCGGACAGTGTGCCGATCAGCGCGTCGTCACGGGTCAGGAAGGACGGGGAGGGGCGCTGCTGGAAGCTGATGTCGTAGCGTGCGGGACCGCGGGTCGCGCGGTCGGGCAGGGCGTCGGCCGCCTGTCGGAGACGGTTCTCGATCTCGGCCGAGAGCGTTTCCGCCGACCAGCCGTCATTGAAGCGGATGTTGAACGTCACGTCCACGGAACCCGGGATCACGTTGGTGGCCGGGTTGCCGGTATCGATCGAGGTCAGCTCGAGATTGGAGGCAGGGAAGCGCTCGTTGCCCGCGTCGAGCGGCGGGTCGAGGAGGGCGGCTGCCAGTGCGTTGGCGACCCTGAGCGGATTGTCGGCCAGATGCGGATAGGCCACGTGGCCCTGCGTGCCGCTCACCGTCAGCTTCGCCGACAGCGATCCGCGTCGGCCGATCTTGATCATGTCGCCGAGTTGGTTCGGGTTGGTCGGTTCGCCCACCAGCGCGGCATCCCAGCTCTCGCCCTTCTTGGCAGCATGTTCGAGCAGCTTCACCGTGCCGTTGATCGCCGGGCCCTCCTCATCGCCCGTAATCAGGAACGAGATCGAGCCGGGCAGTGCGCCCTTGTCGCCGGTAAGGCGGGCGAGTGCGGCGAGGAAGCAGGCAATGCCGCCCTTCATGTCCACCGCGCCGCGGCCGTAGAGCATGCCATCGGCCACTTCCGCGCCGAACGGATCGTGGCTCCAGCCCTCGAGATTTCCCGTCGGCACCACGTCCGTATGTCCCGCAAACATCAGATGCGGGCCGTCATTGCCGAGCCGGGCATAGAGGTTCTCGATGTCGGGCGTACCGTCTTCGGAGAAGACCGGCCGTTCGACCGTGAAGCCGAGCTCGGAGAGAAAACGCTCGAGCGTCTCCAGTGCGCCGCCTTCCTCGGGGGTAACGGACGGGCAGCGGATCAGGGCGGAGAGAACGTCGGAAGGATTGGTCAGTGTCATGACGTTTGCATAGCCGATTGGCCGCAAGGTGTCATCCGTGACGGACGGGGCTTTTCGCCATTCGCTCAGTGGCCCGGCTGCTCGGGTCCCGCGCCAAAACGGTTCGGTCCTTGCCGGGTGGGCCAGAGCGACAGCGCCAGGATTGCGGGGAGCGCGGCGGGCGGAAAGAAGAGCGCGATGGCCCAGCCGCCCGGCAGCCCGATATCGTGAAGCCGCTTGACGGTCGCCGCGAGCACCGACCAGGCCGTGAGAAAGGCGGCGACGATCAGCGAAAAACCGATCAGCACCGCCCCTTCATGTTCGCTGGCTCCCATCCGGCCGGCCATGGCGACGGGCATGGCAAGGACTGCGAACCAGAAGAGTATCGTGAGGATGAACGCCTTGCGTCCTATCCTGCCGGACATCCCGAACAGGAGCCATCTCAGGTCTGCATCGGGGCGTCCGCGCATGGCGCGATATCAGTCGCGCAGCAGTTCGTTGATGCCGGTCTTCGAACGCGTCTTCTCGTCGACCGTCTTGACGATGACCGCGCAATAGAGGCTCGGGCCGGGCTCGCCGTTCGGGAAGGGCTTGCCGGGGAGCGTGCCGGCCACGACCACCGAATAGGGCGGCACTTCGCCATAGCTGATCTCGCCGGTCTGGCGGTTGACGATCTTGGTCGACTTGCCGATGTAGACGCCCATGCCGAGCACCGAGCCCTCGCGCACGATGCAGCCTTCGACGACTTCCGACCGCGCGCCGATGAAGCAGTTGTCCTCGATGATGGTGGGGCCAGCCTGCAGCGGCTCGAGCACGCCGCCGATGCCGACGCCGCCCGACAGGTGGACGTTCTTGCCGATCTGCGCGCAGGAGCCGACAGTGGCCCAGCCGTCGACCATGGTGCCCTGGTCGACATAGGCGCCGAGATTGACGAAGGACGGCATCAGCACGACATTCCTGCCGACGAAGGAGCCGCGCCGGACGATCGAGCCCGGCACCGCGCGGAAACCGGCGGTCTCGAACTCGTTGGCCGACCAGCCTTCGAATTTCGACGGCACCTTGTCCCACCAGACGGATTCGCCCGAACCGCCCTTGATGATTTCCATCGGGTTAAGCCGGAAGGAGAGAAGCACCGCCTTCTTGAGCCACTGGTTGACGGTCCAGTTCCCGTCTTCGCCGCGCTCGGCCACGCGGGCTTCGCCGCGATCGAGCAGGTTGAGCGCTTCCTCGACGGCGTCGCGCACTTCGCCACGGGTGGAAGTGGAAACCTCGTCGCGATTGTCGAAAGCGGTTTCGATCGTCGCCTCAAGGGCCGTCAGGTCGTGCTTCATTGTGGCGTTTCCTTAATCTTGAACGGGTATTTCTTGCTTTCTGCGGCGAACTCGTCTTTCACGGCAGTGATCGGCTTTTCTCCTAAGGGAGGAGGCAGGCCCGGTCAATTCGACAAGGAGAATGCCATGAATGCCAAACGTCCGGATGGTGCCTGGGACCCGCTGCAGGATAGCCATTCCGACCGGGAGCGCGCCGAACGCCAGCCGCTGACCCCGCAGACCGCTCATCCCGCCTATCGGCTTGCCTATGCCGACATGGATTTCCTCTGCCGCGAGGAGCTGCGGCCCGTCCGCCTGCAGCTCGAGCTCCTCAAGCCCGGAATGCTGCTGGACGAGGCGAATGTGCGGTCGACAGTCGTCATGTTCGGCGGCGCGCGCATTCCCGAACCCGGCGGCGATCCATGGGCCGCCCATAACGAGACCCAGGCTGAGAACCTCCGGGCAGCCTCGCGCTACTATCAGGAAGCGCGCAATTTCGCCCGCGTGGTCTCCGAGCATTCGTTGAAATCAGGCGGATCGGAATTCGTCATCTGTACCGGCGGCGGGCCGGGCGTCATGGAAGCGGGTAACCGCGGCGCCAATGATGTCGGGGCCAAGTCGATCGGCCTCAACATCGTGCTGCCGCACGAACAGGCGCCCAATCCCTATGTGACGCCGGAACTGTCTTTCAACTTCCACTATTTCGCGATCCGGAAGATCCACTTCCTCATGCGCGCCAAGGCGATCACCATCTTCCCGGGCGGCTTCGGCACCATGGACGAGATGTTCGAGACGCTGACCCTGATCCAGACCGGCCGCATGGAGCCGATCCCCTTCCTCCTGTTCGGCAAGGAGTTCTGGACCTCGATCATCGACTTCCAGGCGCTGAGCGATTTCGGCACCATCTCGCCGGACGACCCAGGGCTTCTCAACTATGTCGATACGGCCGAGGAAGCCTGGGACGCGATCTCGCGCTACTACGAGTTCGCGCCCGAATAAGGGGCTCAGTCCGCGGCTTGAAGCGCGAAGAGGAATTCGCGCAGATCGTCGGTGACGTAGTGGATGTGGGGGGCGGTGTCGCCCTCCTGTTCCCACGTCTCGGCGACCACCTCATCCATGTTGTTGGGCACGATCAGCACCGTGCGCATGCCGAGATCGTGCGGAGCCGCCAGATTGCGCGGCAGATCCTCGAACATGGCCGCATTCTTCGGGTGCACGCCGTTGATCTCGAGAAAGCGTCGATAGGTATCGGGTGCGGGCTTCGGCATCAGTTCGGCGGCGATGATGTCGAAGATATCGTCGAAATGATCAAGGATCCCGAGCGCCTCGGCTGTTCTGCGCGCATGCGGCACGTCGCCATTGGTGAAGATGAATTTTCGGCCCGGCAGGGCCCGGATCGCCTCGCCGAGGCCCGGATCGGGTTCGAGAACCGAATAGTCGATGTCATGGACCGCCGCGAGGAACTCGTTGGCGTCGATGCCGTGATTGACCATCAGCCCCTGCAGCGTCGTGCCGTGGTCGCGGTAATACTGCTTCTGCACCTTGCGCGCCGCGTCGTGATCGAGATCCAGAAGCGTGCGGATATAGCCGGTCATCTTCTTGTCGATCTGCGAGAACAGGTCGGCGCGGCGGGGATAGAGCGTGTTGTCGAGGTCGAAGACCCATTCGGTCACGGTCTCGAAATCGGCGAGGTCGGGGCGGGAGGGCTTTGCTGTCATGGGAGGACTTATGGCAGGTCGCGGCCGCTATGGGAATGCCAAGGGCCTTGCCGGCCCTGCGGAATTTGTATTGCCCTTAAAACCTGCTAGATATCGGTCATGATGACCGGAACGGACCATTGCCGCGCCTTTGTCCTGCAGGATCGCAAACGCCTGCCGGTGCGCTTCTTTCCGTCCTGTTTCGGCATTCGCCTCGCGCGTCTGGGCTGAGACGGCCTTTCCCGGCCTTTTCCGGATTGTTCCGGGCCCCCTCCGTTCCAGCTCTCTCGAAAGACCATCGCCATGCCCACATGGATCGCCATCACGATCGCTGCTGCCTTCCTGCAGAATATCCGCTCCTCGCTGCAAAAACACCTCAAGGGTGCCATGGGCACCACCGGCGCCACCTTCGTCCGCTTCGGTTTCGGCCTGCCCTTCGCGATCTTCTTCGTTCTCGCGCTTCACCTGATCGGCGGCTATGACTGGCCGCCGCATTTCCCGGCGGTCTTCTTCGTCTGGGTGGCGGTCGCCGCACTGGCGCAGATCACCGCGCAGGCTCTTCTCATTCAGCTGTTCAGCCACCGCAACTTCGCCGTCGGCACGGCCTATTCGCGCACCGAGCCGGCCCAGGCGGCGCTCTTCGGCCTCGTCTTTCTGTCCGACGGCGTGAGCCCCGTCACGCTTCTCGCCATTGCCATCTCGCTCGTCGGCGTGATGCTGATTTCGGTGGCCCGCTCGCCGATCAGCCCCAAGTCGCTGGTGATGTCCATCTTCACCCGGACAGCGGGTATCGGCCTTGCGTCGGGCCTGTTCTTCGGTCTCGCCGCCGTCGGTTATCGTGGGGCCTCGCTCTCCCTCGGCGGCCCGAATTTCATGATGCAGGCGGCCATCACGCTGCTGGCGGCGATTTTTCTGCAGACGCTCGTCATGACGGCCTGGATGCTGTGGAAGAACCCGGAGGAGATCGGCCGTATCAGGACCGCGTGGAAAGTGTCGGCGTTCGTGGGCGCCGCGGGGGCCACCGCATCCTTCGGCTGGTTCATGGCGATGACCCTGCAGACCGCGGCCGTCGTCAAGGCGCTCGCACAGATCGAGCTGCTGTTCACCTTCGCCTCGACCGTGCTGTTCTTCCGCGAGCATATAAACAGGCTGGAGTTTGTCGGCTGCATCCTTATTGTAGCTGGTATTCTTGTGCTATTGCTGGCGTGAGGGCGGGGCCGAACGGCCTCGAAAGTCCAGGCTCGGCCTGAAGGGGTGAAATTGTCTCGGCCTAACACATCCGCAATCCACCGCAGCGCGGCGCGCTCGGTCATGCTGACGCTGCTGGCCGCGGCGCTTGCCGGCTGCGCCACTGCGCCGACCGCGGTCATGGCGCCGATCGGACAGACGGTTCCCGACGCCTCGATCGTCTCGATGATGGTGGCAACGACGCGCGCGGCATCGGGCGAGATCGGCGAACCCTATTCGGGCGAACGCGGCGAGGCGGTGAACCTCAACGAAGTGGTGGTCTCCATTCCGCCGGCAGAGGCGCGGGAGATCGGCGACGTGCAGTGGCCGAAGAAGCTGCCGCCCGACCCGAGCCGCGATTTCGCGACCGTCTCGACGAGCCCCATCGCCGATGTAGCCGCGACACGGGACTGGCTCTCCGGCCATATGGAGCGCAATGGAAGGCTGCTCGTCTTCGTGCACGGTTTCAACAACCGCTATGAGAGCGCGGTCTACCGTTTTGCCCAGATCGTTCACGACAGCGGTACCGACGCCACGCCGCTTCTGTTCACCTGGCCCTCGCGCGGTTCGGTCTTTGCCTATGGCTACGACAAGGAAAGCACCAACTATTCGCGAACGGCCATGGAAGCGATGCTGACAACCGCATCCGAAACGCGGTCCGTCAAGGAGATCACGCTTCTTGCCCATTCGATGGGGACGTGGCTGACCGTTGAATCGCTGCGTCAGATGGCAATCCGCAAAGGGCGCGTGCCGCCGAAGATCACCGATGTCATACTCGCGGCGCCCGACCTCGACATCGACGTCTTCCGCCAGCAATTGGCCGACATGGGGCCTGATCGTCCGAAATTCACGATCTTCGTCTCCCGTGACGATCGCGCGCTGAAGGTTTCGCGCCGCATCTCCGGCAATGTCGATCGCCTGGGCCAGGTCGACATCGACGACCCCGGCATACGCGAGCAGCTCGAGGCCGAGGGCATTACCGTGCTCGACCTGTCGAAACTGCGTGGCGGCGACCGGCTCAACCACTCGAAATTCGCCGAAAGCCCGCAGGTCGTGCAGCTTCTGGGCAACCGGCTCATCGCCGGCCAGACGATCACCGATCAGGATATCGGGCTCGGTGCCGAACTGGGGGCGACGGCCCTTTCGGTCACCAATACGGTCGGCTCTGCAGCCGGTGTTGCCGTGTCGGTGCCGATTGCCATCATCGATCCCTCGACCCGCCAGAGCCTCGACGACCAGGTCGGCCGTTTTGGCGAAAGCCTCGACAATTCGCTCGGCGGCCTGGTTCCGCTCGGCAACGGCCGTGCCCAACGTCAATGCGCTGCCGGCAACTCGCGCTGTCAGTCCGAGAGTTCAGGTCGATAGGAAAACGCTTCGGAAGGCTTCAGGGAACGAGAAGCGTGCCCGCGCCGTGCTCTGTGAAGATTTCCAGAAGCACCGCATGCGGCGTCTTGCCGTTGAGGATGACCACGCCCTGCACGCCGCGTTCGATGGCCTCGATGCAGGTTTCCACCTTGGGGATCATGCCGCCCGAGATGGTGCCGTCCTCGATCAGCGCCTTGGCCTGGGCCACCGTCAGCTCGTCGATCAGCTTGCCGTCCTTGTCGAGAACGCCCGGCACATCGGTGAGGAAGAGCAGGCGGGTCGCGTTGAGCGAACCGGCAATGGCGCCGGCGAAAGTATCGGCGTTGATGTTGTAGGTATGCCCGTCGCGGCCCGGAGCCACCGGCGCGATCACCGGGATCATCTCGGACTTCGCAAGCAGGTCGAGCAGCGTCCGGTCGACTTCCACCGGTTCGCCGACGAAGCCGAGATCGAGAACGCGCTCGATGTTGGAATCGGGGTCGGTCACGGTCTTCGTCGCCTTTTCGGCATAGACCATGTTGCCGTCCTTCCCGCACAGGCCGATGGCCCATTCGCCCTCGGCATTGATCATCCGGACGATGTCCTTGTTGATCGAGCCGGCCAGAACCATTTCGACGATCTCGACGGTCTTCTCGTCGGTGACGCGCAGGCCGCCCTCGAAGCGGGATTCGATCCCCATCTTCTTCAGCATGGCCGCGATCTGCGGACCGCCGCCGTGAACGACGATGGGATTGACGCCGGACTGTTTGAGAAGCGCGATATCCTGCGCGAACGCCTTGCCGAGCGCGGCGTCGCCCATGGCGTGGCCGCCATATTTGACCACGATCGACTTGTTTTCGTAGCGCTGCATGTAGGGCAGGGCTTCGGCCAGGAGCCGGGCCTGGATACCGGCAGTGCTTTCAGTCGTATCGGTCATGTGATGGATATCCCGTGGAAGTGTCGGCAAGCTGTTTAGCGGCATTCGCCGCGCGCTTCAACGGCCTGAACCCTTCGGGATGGGAGGATCAGGTCGTCACCGCCGTCATGATGGCCGCCCGCAATTCGTCGATCCCCTCGCGCTTTTCCGACGAGGTCGACAGAAGCACCGGATAGGCCGCCGGCCGCCTTGCAATCTTGGCCGCGGTTTCCTGCAGAAGCTTCGGCACGCCCGCGGCCTTGATCTTGTCGGTCTTGGTCAGGACGACCTGGTAGGAAACGGCCGCCTTGTCGAGCAGCGTCATGACCTCGGCGTCGTTGGCCTTCACGCCGTGTCGGGCATCGATCAGCAGATAGACGCGCTTGAGCGTCGAGCGTCCGCGCAGATAGTCGAAGACCAGCCGCGTCCAGGCATCCACCTGGTCCTTCGGCGCCTTGGCATAGCCGTAGCCGGGCATGTCGACCAGCGCCAGCGGCGGCAGGTCCTCGCCCTCTCCGGAATACCCTTCCGGAACGAAATAGTTCAGCTCCTGGGTGCGCCCCGGCGTGTTGGAGGTCCGTGCCAGTCCCTTGGCGCCCACGAGCGCATTGATCAGCGAGGACTTTCCGACATTGGAGCGGCCGGCAAAGGCGATCTCCGCCGGACCTTCCGGCGGCAGAAACTTCAAGGACGGCACGCCGCGGATGAAGATCCACGGATAGGGAAAGGGCGGCGGTGCCGCCCCTTCATTGGCAATGGTGTCGACAGTGTCGTCCGACATCGTCAGCTCTCTGTCTTCGATTTTCGCGTGAACATGGTCTTGAGGTTGTCCCACAATTCGATCTTCACACCCTGGCGTTTCATGATGACGCCCTGTTGCATGACCGACAGCGTGTTGTTCCACGCCCAGTAGATCACCAGACCGGCCGGGAACGAGGCCAGCATGAAGGTGAAGACGACCGGCATCCAGGTGAAGATCATCGCCTGGGTGGGGTCCGGCGGCGTCGGGTTCATGCGCATCTGCAGGAACATGGTGACGCCCATGATCAGCGGCCAGACGCCGATCATCAGCGCGTGCGGCACGTCATAGGGCAGAAGGCCGAAGAGGTTGAACAGCGAGGTCGGGTCCGGAGCCGAAAGGTCCTGGATCCAGCCGAAGAAGGGCGCGTGCCGCATCTCGATGGTGATGTAGATGACCTTGTAGAGCGAGAAGAACACCGGGATCTGCAGCAGCACCGGCCAGCAGCCGGCCACCGGATTGATCTTCTCTTCCTTGTAGAGCTGCATCATCGCCTGCTGCAGCCCCATGCGGTCGTCGCCGAATTTCGCCTTGAGCTCCTCCATCTTCGGCTGAACCTTCTTCATGTTCGCCATCGACTTGTAGGACTTGTTGGCGAGCGGGAAGAAGATGGCCTTCACGAGGATCGTCGTCAGCAGGATCGAGACGCCGAAATTGCCGACGAGGTGATAGAAGAAGTCCAGCAGCCAGAACATCGGCTTGGTCAGGAAGTAGAACCAGCCCCAGTCGATCATGAGATCGAAATTCATGATCCCGAGCGAGGTGTCGTAATTGTCGATGACCTGCACTTCCTTGGCGCCCGCGAAGATGCGGGTCGTCGTCGTAGCCGACGCGCCGGAGGCGACCGAAATGTCATCCGACTTGAAATCGGACTGGTAGCGGGCGCGGCCGTCCTTGAAGTAGCCGAAGCGGCTGTCGAAACCGGTGCCCGGCTCCGGGATAACGGCGGTGGCCCAGTACTTGTCGGTGATGCCGACCCAGCCGCCGACGCTGCTGCCCGGATCGATGGTGCCGTCTTCCTCGACGTCCTTGTAGTCGATTTCCTGCAGGCCATGCTCGCCGGCCACGCCGATGAGACCTTCGTGAAGCACGTAGATGCCGGCGGTCTTCGGCTTGAAGTAACGGGTCACGCGGCCGTAATTGGCGAGGGTGACGGCTTCGCCGCTGCCGTTGGTGACCAAATCCTCGTAGGCGAACATGTAATGATCGTCGACGGTGATGGTGCGGCTGAAGGTCAGGCCCGTACCGTTGTCCCAGGTCAGCGTCACCGGCGAGGAGGGGGACAGGGTGGTCGCGCCTTCGGCGATCCACTCCGTGTTCGGTCCTGGGACGTTCTGGCCCTGGGTGGCGCTCACATATCCGATTTCCGCAAAATAGCCGAGATCGGTCGCCGCAGGGCTCAGAAGCTGGATGATCGGGCTCGAGGGGTCGACTTCCTCATGATAATTCTTGAGCGACAAGTCGTCGATACGCGCGCCCTTGAGGTTGATGGAACCCTTCAGGTCCGGGGTGTCGATGGTGATGCGTGCGCCGCTCGACAGGGCCTCTTCGCGGGAGGCGGGCTGGTCGCCGGCCGTTCCGCTGGGGGTCGCGGTGCTCGAGGTTCCGGCAGACGGAATGGCCGCATCGGAGCCCGAGGTGGCCGTCTCGGCGCTGACCATCTGTTCCTGCTGCGTGTCGGCGCGTTCGCGCTCCATCTTCGGCGTGACGTAAAAGAACTGCCACGCGATCAGCACTATGATCGAGAGGCCAATCGCCACCATGTAATTGCGGTTGTTTTCCATCAATTCGTCCCGGGCGCCGTGGCAGGTCCTGCCGGCGCGTTAGCGTTTTGTTTTCGTCCCGTCCCCTGTTGCGGGCGCGAAATTTTCCTGTGACCCTCGGCCATGCGGGTGGCGAAAGCCTTGCCGATTTCCTCGAAGGGCGCGGACAGCGTGTCCCTCCGCGCGACAAGCACATAATCGTGACCGGGCCGGAATGAAACCCCCTCGGCGAGTCTGACGATCTCGCGCAGACGTCGGCGCATGCGGTTCCGCTCCACCGAATTACCCTGCTTGCGGGTCACCGTATAGCCGACGCGGGGGGCGGCGTCGGGCTCGTTGCGGTCGATCATTTCGAGGAGGAAATAGGGTCCGCGCAGGCGCAGTCCCTTCTGTGCACGAAGAAAATCCGGCCGACTTTTCAGCCGGCCGGGTTTTGTCTCTTGGGTCAGGTTTGTCACGTGACCCCCTGAAATTCGGGTCTTCTCGGGGGCTTAGGCCGAAAGACGCTTGCGACCGCGGTTGCGGCGTGCGGCGATGACCTTACGGCCGCCGACCTTTGCCATGCGGGAACGGAAACCGTGGCGGCGCTTGCGGACAAGCTTCGAGGGTTGGTATGTGCGCTTCGTCATTTATTTAAATTACCGCGGTGTGCGGCCCTTCTTGGAACTGTCGCTTTTGAGGCTGTTCGATTGCCGGGTCTCGCGCTGTTTTGACGCAAGCCGATCCCGGAAACGTCGGGCTTATAGGCGACAAACCCCGGAAAAGTCAATCGCCCCCGGCCCTGCCGTCCCGAACTCTTTGCCGCGCAGCCTCACGGCGAAGTGAGAATCCCCGTGATTGCGCTCACGAAGCTTTTGCGAAAACTCTTGCGAACGTCATTGGTGTTTTACCCCACGCCCGACTACCTTCCAGCTCATGAACACGGCACGGAACCCTATCATGACCACGGCGCGTCACCATGAGGAGCGGCAGGAGGAGGCGGATCGCCCGGGCGCAACGCCGTCCGCGCCCGAGGTCGCAGATGCGGCTGACGCTGCGCCCGCACCGCCTGCCTGGCGTCGCTATCTGCCCATCATCGTCCTCGCTGCGGGCCTTGCCGCGGGGTATGCGGCGGGACTGCACGACTATCTCTCGCTCTCGATGCTCGCCGAACAGCGCGAAGCCCTGCTCGGCCTCGTCGATGCCAATTACGGGCTGTCGCTGGCCGTCTATTTCCTCCTCTATGTGCTGGCGGTCGCCTTTTCCTTCCCCGCCGCCTCCGTGCTGACCATATTCGGCGGCTTTCTGTTCGGCTGGCTGGTCGGTGGCGTCGTCACTGCCTTTGCCGCGACCCTTGGCGCATCCGCCGTCTTCCTCGCTGCCAGATCGGCGTTCGGCGATGTGCTCAGGCGCAAGGCGGGCGGTTTCCTCAATCGCCTCGCCGACGGGTTCGAGAAGGACGCGCTGAGCTATCTTTTCGTTCTCCGTCTCGCTCCCGTTTTCCCGTTCTTCGTCGTCAATATCGCTCCCGCCTTCTTCGGCGTGCCGCTGCGCACCTATCTTATCGCCACCTTCTTCGGCATCCTGCCCGGCACCTTCGCCTATTCCTGGCTCGGTCAGGGGGTCGACAGCGTGCTCGTCTCCGCCGCCGAGGCCGGCCGCGAGGTTTCCGTCGGCGATCTGGTAACCCCCGAGATCACCATCGCCTTTGTCGTCCTGGCACTGGTCGCTGCCATCCCGCCCGTGCTACGCAGACTGCGCGGCGCGGGGAACAGTTGAGCGGTCGCGCTCCGGAGGATTTCATGACTGAACGCCTGACACCCGATATCTGCGTCATCGGCGCGGGCTCCGGCGGCCTGACGGTTGCCGCGGCTGCCGCCGCATTCGGCGTGAGCGTGGTGCTGATCGAAAAGAACCGCATGGGCGGCGACTGCCTCAATTACGGCTGCGTGCCCTCCAAGGCGCTGATCGCGGCGGCCAAACACGTCAACGCGGTGGCCGAAGCTCCGGTTTTCGGCGTCAATGCGGGTCTGCCGACGATCGATTTCGAGCGCGTCCATGATCACATCCACGAAGTCATCGCGGCCATCGAGCCCAATGATTCCGCCGCGCGCTTCCGGGCTATGGGCGTGAAGGTGATAGAAGCGGAAGGCCGCTTCATGGACAGGCGCCGCGTGGTTGCCGGCGACTACGAGATTTCCGCCCGGCGCTACGTGATTGCCGCGGGCTCCTCGCCGCTCGTTCCGCCGATACCGGGTCTCGATACGGTCGACTATCTCACCAATGAAACGCTCTTCGATCTCAGGGCGGGGCCGGAGCACCTTGTCATCATCGGCGGCGGACCGATCGGCATGGAGATGGCGCAGGCCCATCGCCGGCTCGGCGCCGAAGTGACCGTCATCGAAGGCGGCCGCGCCCTCGGCAAGGAAGATCCCGAACTCGCCGCCATCGTTCTCGACCGGATGCGCACCGAGGGAATTGCCGTTCAAGAGAACGTCAAGGTCGTCGAGGTCGCGAAGTCCGGCAGTTCGCAGGTCACCGTCACCTGCGAGCGCAATGAGGGCGGCACATTCGAGGTGACCGGCAGCACCCTGCTGGTTGCCACCGGTCGCAGGCCCAATGTCGATGGCCTCGGGCTCGAGAATGCCGGCATCAGGTTCGACCGTTCGGGCATCAAGGTGGGGCCGGACCTGCAGACCTCGAACAAGCGTGTCATGGCGATCGGCGACATCACGGGCGGCCTGCAGTTCACCCATGTCGCGGGCTATCACGCCGGTATCGCAATCCAGAAGATCCTCTTCCGCCTCCCCGCCAGGGAGGACCGCACGATCATCCCGCGCGTCACCTTCACCGATCCCGAGCTTGCTCATGTCGGGCTCGACGAGGAGGCCGCGCGCAGGAAGCATGGCGACAGGATCTCGGTGCTGCGCTGGCCCTATGCCGAGAACGATCGCGCCCATGCCGAGCGCCGTACGACCGGCATGATCAAGGTGATCGCCGACAGGAAGGCGCGCATTCTCGGCGCGTCCATCGTCGGCGCCGGCGCCGGCGAGATGATCAACATGTGGGCGCTTGCGGTCTACAAGGGCATGAATCTCGGCGAGATGCGGTCCTACGTCTCGCCCTATCCCACCATGAGCGAGATTGGAAAACGGGCGGCCGTCGCCTATTATGCGCCCATGGCGCGTAAACGCTGGGTCCGCTCGCTGGTCCGTTTCCTGCGCCGCTTCGGCTGAGGCCGGGCCTGACAGTGGTCCTGGTAGTCGGTTGTGGGGAGTGATGATGCGGAGCAGTCAGTCGGATGAACCTGCTGATGACGGCCGGACCGGCGGCGAGCCCGTGGGCGGAGCGCCGGGAGGCGATGCGGGCGAACCCCACCGTCTGGCAGGCCTTTCGGCCAGTGTCCGCGCCGCCCCCATCCGCGGCCTTTCCACCCGGCTTCTCGGGCTGACGATCCTCTTCGTGATGATCGCCGAAGTGCTGCTGTTTTTCCCCTCTGTCGCCAATACCCGCATGCGCTGGCTGCAGGACCGGCTCAACACCGCCGCCGCCGCGAGCGTGGTCATAGACGGTTTGCAGGACATGCGCCTGCCGCAGCCGATCCGCGAGGACACGCTGATGGCGACGGGAACCAAGGCGATCGCGTTGCGGAAGGACGGCATGTCGCGCATGCTCGTCTCCTCCGACATGCCGCCCGAGGTGACCCATCAGTACGATCTTTCCGACGTCGGCCCGGTCGAGGCCGTCATCGACGCCTTCGACGAGCTGATTTTCGGCGGGGACCGGATCATCCGCGTCTACGGCCCGGTCGGCGGCAATCCCGACATGGTGATCGACGTCGTTCTCGAGGACGCGCCCTTGCGTCAGGCGATGCTCACCTATGCGCGCAACATATTCCTCCTGTCGCTTTTCATCTCGGTCATCACCGCGGCCCTGGTCTTCTTCGCCATCAACCGGATCATGATCCGGCCGATCCGGCGGATGACGGAAAACATGCAGGCCTTCTCCGGTGACCCGGAAAACCCGGCCCGCATCATCGCGCCGCGCCCGGTGCGCGACGAACTCGGCGTCGCCGAGCAGCATCTGGCCGGCATGCAGACGCAATTGCAGTCGACCCTGCGCCAGCAGCGCCATCTGGCCGATCTCGGCCTCGCCGTTTCCAAGATCAACCACGACATGCGCAACATCCTGGCTTCCGCCCAGCTCGTCTCGGACAGGCTGGCGTCGCTCGCCGATCCGATGGTCAAGATGCTGGCGCCGAAACTGCTGCGTTCGATCGATCGGGCGGTCGCCTATTCGGGCGAGGTGCTCGCCTATGGTCATGCGCGCGAAGCTCAGCCGAAGCGGCGCTTCATCAATCTGCATGCTCTGTCCAGCGAGGTCCGCGAGATCCTTTCGGAGGAAGCCGGCAGCGCCATCGATTTCCGGATCGAGATGGAGAAGACGCTCGAGGTCGAGGCCGATTCCGAGCAGCTGTTCCGGGTGCTCTACAATCTGTGCCGCAACGCGGTGGAAGCCCTGCGCGCCGATCTCCAAGCCGAGGCGAGCCTCGTCCGCCGCATCACCATCTTCGCTGCAAGACAGGGCAGCGTGGTCGAGATCCATGTCGCCGATACCGGCCCCGGCATGCCGGCAAAGGCGCGCGAAAACCTCTTCCAGCCGTTCCGCGGCTCTGTCCGGTCGGGCGGCACCGGTCTCGGCCTCGCCATCGCCCGCGAGCTGGTGATCGCCCATGGCGGCACCATCGCGCTCGCCGAATCGGCCAGCCATGGCACGACATTCCGTATCGAGCTCGCCGACCAGCCGCTGCCGATCACCAATTACCGCACGCTCGCCTAGGTCCGGCCTGCCTGAGGAGCCGGAGGCCCGGGCGCCCCGGTGTCATCGGGGGAGGCGATGCGGCGGCTCGCAGCCCGGCGTCGGCAAATCCGCGCTCGCGGAATTTTCGCGCATGGCGCTTGCAGCCATCTCTCCGCCAGAAGCCCGCTCGGCCCGGGCCGCGCGGCGCGCCCCGCCGGCTCCGGATCTTCATGCCGGGCGACTATCTCCAGACCCGCGGCGGAATTTTCCCCAAACCCTCTTGCAATCATCTGCGCAAGCGTTTAGGTCACTGCCTCGCAAGCAGACGGTCCCTTCGGCGAACAGTCAGGCCTGCCGCGCACCCGTAGCTCAGCTGGATAGAGCACCAGACTACGAATCTGGGGGTCAGGAGTTCGAATCTCTTCGGGTGCGCCATTTCTTTTCAAAGGGTTGGCTGCTGATCATGAGCAACCCAGAAACTCCAGAAAATTCCGGGGGCAAATCGGGGGCAACTCGCCGTCCCGAAACTCTGTCCGAACTTCGCGCTTCGCTTGCTCCGGATCACCCATTGAGCATGTTGATGGCGGCCGATCTTTCCGAGGATCAGTACGGAGAACTTGAGGCAATAGTCTCGAGGCCGGATTGGTCGGAGGATCATCGGGAAGTATTCCGCGGACTGGTGAGGCTCGCGGTTCACAAGTATCTCGCTTTGAGTTCGATATCGGAGGGAGGCCTCGCAATCACGGAAGCTTCCGCCGGCTTGGACGAGGATCTGTCGGCGCTTGAAAAGGCTGTTGCGGTGAAGGGGAAGCACGGTTTCCCTGAGAGCTCTGATGATCAGAAAGCGCTTTCGACCCTTCGAGCCTTGCGTGAACTCATTCCGCAAACAGTTTCCAAAAAGGCTGTAGATCCGCACCGCCGGGCAGTGCGGATGTTCTGTGACGCTTTCGGTTTTGGTGCAGGGAAGCTGGTCTCAGAGTTGAAGGCGGGTTCAAAGGAACATCCCAATCCGCTTTGCAAGTTCGTTCAGAGGTCATTGGCGTTCTCCGGCAAGAACCTCGGTCATGACCAGGTCCGCGAATATGTCGCGGAGGCACTGAGAGGACCGCGCCGCTAGGGGGCAGCTTCTAGTAGCTTCGGAATTTTCTCCCCCTATTTCCAACCGCTTCCTCACATCAAGCTGCACCCCATCGCAAACCGATGGAGGCAGACATGACCAACCGCATGCTACCGATCTCAGCCGTAGTAGAGGCCACGGGTCTTTCGAAGCGGACAATCTACGAAGAAATTTCCCACAATCGATTTCCTCGCCCCGTCCAGCTCACCGCGCGCCGAGTTGGCTGGCCGGAAGAACGCATCAATGCATGGCTCGCTCAGCGCGTCAGCGAAAGCGATGCGGCATGACCTATGAGCTTGCGCACTCGGAAGCGATCCGGAAGGCAGCGCGGTGGCTGGCGACAGCACCACGCCATGAAGTTCAGCCCGCGGCGGTGCCTGCGCTCAAGAGCCGGTTCGGCCTCACCGCGCGAGAAGCAGTGGCTGCGATACGCGAGGCGAACCTCATCAAGGCCCGTGCAGCATGACACTTGATCAGCATGCACCCGATCTTGAGACCACGGAAGACGATCTCTTTGAAGAGATATTCGACCAACTGAACCGGTCCTTCGTTCGCCATGGCCTGGAGCGGATCAACGAAACAATCGCGATGACGGAAGCTCTCGCAGATGAAGACGAGCGCTTCATGCGCGCGCCGCTTCAAATGCTGAAAGCCGCCGCGCTGATGGCCCGTCTCGAGCTCGAAGGAGAGATCTGATGGCTCAAACACTGATCGGCCGGCTGCTTCTTCGCATCAAGGCGGAAGGCCTCGGCGAAGCGAACAAGGTCGCCAGCGCCATGGATCAGATCGAACGCAAGGCGCGTGCAATGGGGGCAGGGGGCATCCGTTCCTGGGGTGTCGGGTTTCAGCGACAGCTCGACAAGCTCAAGCTGACGGCCGACCAAATCGGAGAAGTTGAAAGGTCTTGGGCACGGCTCCATGAGTCGATGAAGACCAGGCGCATCGATCGCGCTCTCCGCTCCTCCGAAATCTCCCATTGGCGGACGTCAACGATCAGCCAGCTCGGAATGACCCGCGCTGCGGTTGAGGATCACTTTCGCAAGGTCGAGAAGGGAACTCGCGGCCATATCATGCGGATGAAGGACATGATGCGCGCCGGCATCATCATGGCGGGCGCCTATACCATGCCGTACCTCGCTGGCCAACTCGGATTGGAGGCGGTTGGCGCAAGTTCGGAGCGCCGCCGAGAGTTCTTCCGCCAGCGAATGGCGAACATCCCGGAAGGTGATCAGCAGAAGATTTTCGATCGCTCCCAGCAGCTCTCCGAAAAGTATCCGTCGGTGCCGATCACCGCCATCATGGAGATGGCCCGCAGCTCCTACACCACGATGGGCGGCACTGAGCGAGGGCTCGGCGTGCTCGACAAGATGGTGGAATCTTTCGTCTCTCTTCAGAGTGCTCGCGGCCTAGAGGTCGCCGGTAACATGCTGATCGGTCTCCTCCGCGGCCTCGACAATTTCGGTGTGAACAAAAGCGGCCAAGTCGGCATCGATCGCGTCAACGATCTGATTGAGGCGGCGACAAAAGGTGGGCAGATCGATCCTGATTTTGATCCCGGCACCTATTTCACGCTTGCCCGGCGCGCGAAGGTAGCAGGTCCGGCGCTGTCGCCCGACTTCCTAGCGCGCGCGTCTGTGTACATGCAGGATATGGGGCCAGATGCCGCCGGCACTTCGCTTGCCATGGCCTTCAAGTCCTTCGTTCTCGAGGCGGTGGGATCGGCCGGCGGCAAGAAGTATCTCGCTGAGCGCAATCGCCTTGGCATTAGGGGGGAGAGCGGGCTCAACGACGCCGAACTGTTCGGCTCGGATCCCGATAAGTGGGTGGTCAAGCACCTGATCCCGGCGCTGATCAAAGACGGTGTTGATATGAACAACGACACCGCCATCGCTACCGCAGTCGGCAAGCTTTCGGGAGCTTCAAACGCCACGGCTCTGCTCACGCGTATGGTCACCCAGCGCGAGCAAATAGAGAAGTGGCTTGAGCTTCTGGATGACGCTATGGGTACGCGGGCAGCAGGCGAAGCGCGCGGCAACGATCCCTTCGTCGCCTGGAAAGGCTTCCTCGGGTCGATGCAAAACCTGTCCGCCGCGTTGGTCCCGATCGATTCAATCTCCGCGGGGCTGAACAATCTCGCAGATGGTATTAACGCGCTCGCACGTGCTGGCGAGGATAATCCGTTCTTGGCTGCCCTCGGCATTGGCGCCGGCACCTATGGTGCTTACAAGGGCGTCCAATGGGGTGCAGGCAAGTTCGCCGACATGTTCGGACTGAAGGCATCGGCAGTTGCGCTCGACGGCTCCGCTGCGGCCTTGACCCGGGCAGCCGTAGCGCTCGGCGGCAGCGCGGTCGCGGACGGCGTTCCGGGCGGAGGTGCGCGCAGGGCGACAAAATCACTGCTTTCAGGTCGCGGGGCGGTCGCTGCGATCCTCACCGGTGTCGTGGCCGATGGCACGCGACGGATCGTCGAGGAACTCAGCACCGACAACGCCAAAGAGGCCCGTCGTCTCGCCACGCCTCGGCAGGCTGAAGTCGAGAGCATGAAACAGCTCGAGCAAGACTATCGTGATGAGCTCATCGAGCGTCCAGTGCCGTATAAACCGAAGATCGACGATACCGAGCTCCAGTCACAGGCGACGAGTGCCGCCACAGCACTACAGGCAGCCCTCTCCGTCGTCGCAACGCCCAAGGTAAACGCGGCCTCTATTCAATCCGCCGTCGCCTTGGCGCGAGAGCTTGTGAACCTGCTCAATCAGGCCGGCACCGCTGCTGAAGCGGCGCGGTCTCGGGTCGGTGCCGAGATGCGCCGCAACTTCGCCGATGGGGGCGAATGAGTGTGGCAAATTCAGTATTGAAGTCCCGGACGCGGCTAAACGAGGACGGCACCGAACACCTGCTTTTGGGACGTGCAATCCTAAAGGTGAAGCCGTCTCGGAAGCGTGCGAAACGTACCGACCACAAGTTCTCAAAAGAGATACTGCGGTTGCGTGAAATCGAGGCGGTGATCAAACATAGGCATGGGACCGACATTCCTGATCCGGATGGAACAGATGATGCGAGCCTGTGCCTCTCCTATATCGAGGCGGCTGCGGGGGCGTGTACCGACCAGGATATGTTCCATTGGTGCCGTCGTTGGGCACCCTGGGCCTCGGCTTCAGATATTGAGCGTGTCGTCCTGCTGAGCGCAAAGCGAAGGCGGATGATACCTGCGGATAGCGTAGCCAAGATGCTCTGTCTCTCGATGAGCGAAAGGACACAACTCGGTATAAAGACGATCGGTGCTTGCGATCTCACGAAGGCAAAGCGCACCGCGCTCATGAAAGAGCGGAAACGCGAGCGTGATCGGCAGCGGCAAGAAAGGATTCGTCGTGCTGAAGGGCGTGTGGATCGCGAGTCCCACGCGGCGCAGACCTTAGCTGCAACCCAGCCTTGGAAAGCGCTCGGCATTAGTCGGAGGGCATGGTTCTATCGGCAAAAGGCAAATTGCACCGAAGTGTCGCGAATAGTATCTACTAAGGAAAGCGACACTTCAGTGCAAACCGAGCAATTTCCTCCAGTTCCCCCTTCATCGCTCTTGCCTTCCGCCGCGCGTGTAACGCCGGCCGGGGGTCTGGGGCATCAGGCCCCAGCGGGGCTCCAAGGGGCGGTGCCCCATGGGAGCCACTACATCCGATCGGAGAGCAGGTCATGAATGAGGAGCAGATGGATCTCTTCACCTACGAAAGGCGCGCCTTGCGAAGCGCCGAGGTCATCGCCTTTCCTATCGACCAGAGGCTAGTTCATATCAGGATGACAGCTCGGCAACTTGAGGTGAAAAAGGGAGAGGCGGCGGACAGGTTTTGGCGAACGGAATGCCGCCGTCTTTGGGGACGTCTTCAGGCTGAAGGCTTCTCGGAAATTGAGGTGCGAGACCAAATTGCCGAATTCGCCGAAGCGGTACATTCAGAGATGAAGCGAGCCGCTTGGGCGACGTGGAAAGCTGGAAGCCCTTCGGGGGCAGCGTAGTTCCGGCTTGGTAGCGGCCATTTGATAGCCCACTACGAACGACGTAACCTGACGCCCGCGCCTTCCCCGTCATCGGCCAGAAACGTCACGCCACGGGCTTCGAGCGCAGCCTGAAGCTTGTCCCGCGTCTCCGCCTGGAGGCCGCCTTTCTCGGTCTCGTATCGGTTCACCGTTCCCGCATTTACGCCAGCGATATCGGCCAGCTCGCGGACGCCGATTTTCAAGGCCGCACGCGCCATCCGGATTTGACTTGGAGATACCAAAATAAACACCTCGTTTGAATTAATTCATACACTGTATTTACTATGAGCGAACTGTGTTCTAAATTCTTAGCACAGTGTTTGAATAACGCCAAACGGAGATTGATCATGTCCAGCCTAGCCGAGATGTTTCGCGAAGCTCACCGTGACACGCGGGTATCCCTGCGGCGGGAGTCGGCTTCCCCGATGACATATCGTGAGTGCTTCGCATGGTTTCTCAAGCTTGCATGGGCAAAGGCGAAGAAGGCGATGTTCGAAGTGAGAGCCAAGGCTGTGGCGCCGAAGCTGTTCGCTGAACTCACCGATTTGCAGCGCGGGTTTCGCTTCACGGAAATGTCCGACAACCGCTTTTACTCTTCCGGCCGCGAGAGTGCGATGCGTTCGCGTATCGCGGCGCTGGAGGCGGCTTTGGCCGTCGCCGTCTCTCAACCTCAACCCCACGCCTAAACGGAGATACCTTCATGGCACCGCGATCGAAAATCGAAACCCATAGCGAAATCAGTTTGGCGCTCGCCGGGCTCGTCACTGTCTTGTGGGAACGGCTTGCCGATTCCGATGCGGACGAACCCACGATGGCCTTGATTTCCGAAATTCAGCGCAAGGCTCGCGTAGCGCTCGATCAGGCGGTCGAGCTTGAAGAGCTCCAGTACTGCGATCTCAACGCGTCCATGACGCCTGCGCGTCCCGTCGCGATCCAGTAGCAGCATGCCGGCGCGTTAGCGCCACCTACCCTGCCTCGTGGGCCGTACAGGCCGCACGCCGCGTCCACCATGCTCGCCACCCTTCAAGACAGCTAAGTCGCTAATCGCTCTCCTACGAGGGCGGCACAGCACGTTTAGGGACCGTATCCCGCTTGTGCCGCTCGCGGGGCGCAGCCTCGCGGCATATCGTCCGGATTCTCTTTGCCCTAGGGGGAACCGCCGCCGACAATCATTAATGGGTCGCCATCCTGCAGAGCGGATCGCTTGAAATTATGAGCTGCCAATACCTTGGCAACACATCGTATACGGGGTTAAATCTAAAAGTATGTAAAATTACGATTGCAAGAAATTTGCCCATGATTGGGGAGTAGATGTCAGCTGTTCCAGTTGAAAGCGAAAAGATCCACAGGGCCCAGATATTAGGCGAGCGCATACGGCAATCTGTGGAAGGTGAGGCGCTAGAACTCCCTCTCAACACCAGCCAACGCATAATCGCGCGGGTCACTGATGGTATTTATCGCGAACCGTGGGCAGCCTTCAGAGAGCTGTGTGCGAACGCGTATGATGCCGACGCAACGCGAGTGGTAATCGAAACCGGCGCGCCAGAATTTGATCAAATTACAATTCGCGATGATGGCGCGGGCATGTCTCCCGAGACGCTAGCCTTCGTTGTTGAAAATATAGGTGGCAGTAGTAAGCGCACAACCGAAGGGCCAATGCTACATACCGCGAGTGAGGGCGATCCGGACTTCAGTCCTGGCGGTCGACCTCTAATCGGCAAAATCGGTATTGGCTTATTCGCCGTCGCTCAGCTTACACAGCATTTTCAAATTATTACCAAAGCTCGCGGCGAGAATGTCCGATCGTGGGCCACTGTAATTTTGAAAACGCATAATGAGTCCAGGCTGAAGGACAAACCTCCTGGCTCCGAGTTTGAAGCTGGCCGAGTCAAAATTCGGTCGGAGGAGGTCCCGGATGCAGAAGTGGATGCGCATGGAACAACCATCATTCTACATGAGCTTCGACCGGAGATTCGCAGATTGCTGCAAAGCACGAATATGTGGCAGGCTCAGGCTGAGCGCGGGCCTAACGACGAACCGATTTTACCGCCCCCGACCTATCACATTGGACGACGTCAGGATGAAAAGCGCGGGCTCACCCATCTCGACGCTAATCTTCCTTGGAAGGATGGCTTAGAACCGCTGGATCAATTTCGAGAACTCGTGCGTGCAGCCTCGGAAACTGACGCGAGCTCTAAGAAGGGAGCTTCGCTCGAGCAGCTCGACGAATATCTCCGGTCTATATGGAAATTAAGCCTTTCACTGCCGCTGCAATATATCGATCAGCACCCATTCGAGACTACCGGCGACTCAGGAATTATCTTTCTAGAGGTGCCGCGCACGAACAAACGGGCCGAAATCACAAAGCTTGCGATTGATGAGACTGTAAGGGAGCATTTCGGGCTCGTTTCAGGGAAGACCGACAGTGTTGATAGGTTCGATGTGGAGTTCGATGGAATTCTCCTGCGTAGACCTATCAAGTTGCCAGCAGAGTTGGCCGTTCCGTCACGCCTCCCGGCGCCTGTTATGATGGTGGGTAGCGAAATCGCACCTTTCCCGGAAACTTCGTTGGACCGTGCTGGCGGTGTTCTAAGGTTCGAGGCTTATCTCTATTGGAATAGTAGGATTACGCCAAAAGACATCCAAGGATCGATAATCCGCGTCCGCGAAGCAAGCGGGACATTATTTGACGCCCGTTTCGCAGATTATCAAGTCTCAGAGCAGAGCCGTCTCCGGCAGATTACTGCTGAGATATTCGTACTTGAGGGCTTGGATGGTGCGATAAACATCGACAGAGAATCGTTCAACTACAGTCACCCGCATTACATCTACATTCAAAAATGGCTGCACCGAGCGCTCAGGCTACTCGCCAACCGCCTTAAACATATCGCTGGCGAAGATCTTGAGAGAGAACGCCGCGAGCAAAAGACACAGACGGCCGAAGCTACACTTCAATCGGCGTATGACATCTGGACTTCCCGGCGCGGCGCCGAGGCAGATCCTCCTTTTCGTAAGACCGAAATTCCTCAGTTGCCAGCAGCCGTGGCGGAAGCTTCGATGGTGTGGAAGCAAGAGCCCGCCGCCGACCACGTGACGCTGGCCACCTCCATATCGGTCGTTCTCGAGGCTTACGGAGTGTTGTCTGATCTCAGGCAGGAGGAGCGAGCAGAACTAGTTAACGATCTTATAAAGGTGATGCAAACTCATGGCATCAAGTGAGGGGCCGGAAGATTTTGGCGTCGAGTTGGCGGAAGATTCCCTGCCTGCGACAGTAAGCACCGACGCGGTGCCAATCCGCCTAAACCACCTCTTTCCATGGCACCGTCCGAGGAAGCAGAAGGTCCGCCGAGACCAATGGGTCGGTTTGGCAAACACGCTTGTTCGGAAGCTGAAGCAGCAAAATGTCTTGGCGCCGAAACAGATGACGTTGCCCGACGGTAGTTCTTTCCAGCAAGCGCCAGAGATACGCTATCTAACCCTTCCAGGGCTCGACTATCTCGACGTTCGGCTCATCGGGGAAATGTGTGGCGATAATGATTGCAAGCTGGAAAGCGTGGGCTTTCTCAGCGACGCCGAAGACTCAGCCATGATGGCGCGCGCGCGGGTTAGGGAGACATCCCTGATACAGGCTGGGTATATCATGGATACCTCGTTGACGCTTCCTCGCAGCATTGAATCTATCTGCAATACTACAAGCGGAACACTAAACGAGTTAAAGCGGCGTGCACCTTTTCACATCATTAACATTGACGCTTGTGGCTCCATCGCGCCCACGAGAGCGACCCATTCACGGCGCCTGATAGACGCAATTTTCCGTTTGGTCGAGCTTCAGCTCGGCAAGGCTAATCATCGCTGGCTATTGTTCGTCACTGTTGATGCTCGCGACGACAATCTTGACGCCGATACGTTCGAGGCACTTTGCAACGCGGTTAGAGAGAATGCGAAGGCGAACGCAGATTTTGAGCTAGGCGCCATTGCATTTTTGAACGGCGAGGCGACTGAGCTTGAAGGCGCCATTGAGTCGTCAAAAACTGACGGACGCCCGTTTCTAAATATGTTCTCGCTTGGGTTTGCGAAATGGCTCTTACATTTGGCCGAAGTGAAACAATGGTCGATCAAGCTCAAACGATCTCATTGCTATTCGACAAGGCCGACCGAAGATGCTTCACCTTCCATGGTCTCGCTTGCATTCGAGTTTCTTCCGCCGCCCGTGGGGCTTGTGGACCCACACAGTGTATCGAGGCAAAAACCGTCGCCGGGTGGCTCCACGAACAACCCGTCAATGCAGATTTTGGAAGGGGCAAGTCAGATCGACGATTTGGATGCACTTCTCGAGGCGGATGCAGAACTCAGCGTTGAATTGAACGCTGCTACGCATTCGCTACTGATAGAGGCTGGCTATGAAATCGACACACTATCGCCTCTAGTTGCAGAAGCAGTCGCGGGGCAGGCTACGCCGCCTCATCGTTTTCCAGACCTTCTTCAGGCGAAAGGTGCTTGAGTAGGCTTCTTGCAACGGCCTCAGCCATTGACGGCGGGACGGCCTCGCTCACTTGGTCGATTTGCGACGATAGCGACCCGAGAAGCTCGTATGAGTGCGGAAATCCCTGCAGTAGCATCGCTTCATACACGCTTAGTCGGCGGTGGCAGTCTGGATGAACATGGACTTCGCGATGGCCATAGGCGACGGTAATGCTCGGCTTTTCCCATGCCAGTGTCTTAAAACTGCGGTTGCTGCTGTCTCCCGAGCGCAAACTACCATTCTTGAACCGAGCTGACCGAGGAGCCATGCACCAATGATTACGGTGGTAAGGAAAAGCTGACGGATTAGCGTTCTTTGAGTAATAGAACGGCTCTGGAAGCCCCCTAAGAACCGTAGAAATTGCGGGTCCCCTCTCCACTTCAGGTGATTTTTCTGGTCCCGGCCACACCGTCTCGCCGAGCAGAGACTTATTTAAACCGACGATGAACAGACGCTCGCGCTTCTGAGGGGTGCCGTAGTCTGCCGCGTTTAAGAGCTGTTCGGAAACAAAAAAGCCCGCATCAGCTAGCGCATCCTTGAAGATGATCAGTCTGTGAGCATGCAGTTCACTGCGGAGACCTTTAACATTCTCCATAACGAAGAAACTGACAGGGTTGCGCGCGTTGAGCTTTTTTAGAAGCTTCGCATAAACGAGTGGTAGCTGATGTCGTGGGTCGGTTTCCGTAATGGCGCGATTGGCTTGGCTGAAGCTCTGACAGGGTGGTCCGCCAATAACGCCTTCTGGCGCAAATTCGGAGCCCCATAAGTCATCGAGCTTTTCGAGTGTGAGATCGTTCACGTCGAAACAATGACCGTGCTTGTCAGTTCGATTATGGTTGTAGGTGCGAACGCTATCTGCCTTCTTGTCGAAGGCTAAGCCGATCTCGAAATTGGCGTTCTCAAACCCCAGATCCATACCGCCGGCGCCGCAAAAAAGGCTCAGTAGCAAATGTTCACTCCTCTGCGCCTGCGGCGGTGCTTCTCGCGAGTTCGAAGGTTAGCCCGGTTTTGACTTGGAATCCAGAACATTGGGGGGCACTACGCCGCCGTCCAGCGGAGATCTTGCATATCGCATTTCCCTGCATGAGTGGCGCATGGTGTACCGCTTAAAGTATCAGTTCTCAGTGGTAAATGACTGAAGCGTCCACAGGCATCGCATTTCGCTGGCAGGTCGAAGGCATTGCAGTCCGAGGACTTCCAGATCCTCTCGATATACAATCTGTCCTGCTTTGAACTCACGGCAAAGATCGAAAATCACCGCATTAGTGATCGCCTTCGTCAATGCTTCCCGGTCCCCCTCGATAGAGTAGGTAAACAGCTTCTCCGCATAGTGTTTGTCAAAGCACCCTAGGCCGCTCTTGGTTATTTTAATGGGGTCGGAATGCGCTGTCGATGTAGTCATCCCTATCGCCATTATGGAGAAAGCTACAGCCGGGATGAAATTGCATCTCATGAAGATCGCTCTACTGACGTTAGCGGGATCACATTTTCAGACCGGCTTTCACCGCTGACGATCTCGGTCAAAAGCGCGCCCCATGCGTCTAGGGCGCGGCGTTTCTCGGCGAGGTAATCGTAAAGGTCATAGTGGCGGCCGGTGACGACGGCGGAGCCGCCCGTGTCGCCGCTGTGAGCCAGAACCTGGGAAACGACAAACCGCGGGATCCCGATCCGTTCGCTGGTCAGGTTCGTTGCCCCGGTGCGCCGAAAATCGTGAGGTGTCGCGCGAGGGATCTTCAGAGCGCTGGTCAGTCGGCTCATGGCGCGCGTGAACGCGTGCCGGTCGAAGTGTCCCCTTTCCTCGGCGCTGGATTTGAAGACATGCCCTTCTGCGCCCATCGCTTCCTTTGCTTTGAACAGCAAACCGGTCGCGATATCGCTCAGGGGGACAACGTGCGGACGCTTTCCTTTCATGCGGGTGGCTGGCACGGTCCAAAGCCGTCTGTCCAGATCGATTTCGTCCCAATGCGCACCAATCACCTCGCCGCCGCGCTGTAGGGTTGCGAGAGCGAAGCGGAGAGCAATTCCCATTTCGATGGACAGTGCAAGCTTCTCCACCGCGCCCGGCTGTGCGCAGGCGCGCCAGATCGCGCGGATTTCGTCATCGTCCAGCACCCTCTCTCGAGGCGTCGGGGTGATCACGGCGATATCGTGGGCTGGGTTGGCGGGGATCAGGTCTTTGGAGAGAGCGTAGCTCATGAGCTGCCGAATGACGTTCCGAGCGTGCCGGCCGTTCGACGGGGCCTTCTTTGAGAGCCGCGAAACCAGCGCCTGGATGTCCGCCCGTTTGATGTCGGCAAGGGGTAGGGCGCCCATGTCCTTCTTGATCAGCTTGTCGAAAACCCGGCGTTCCTCGCGGAGCGTCGAGTCCCGCTTGGCTCCGCGGGCGTTGGGGCGGTGAAGTCCTAGTGTGGCATCTGCGAAGTAGGATTCGGCGAGCCCCTCCAGCGTTCTCAGGCGCTTCGTCATTGCCTCAGCGCGCGCCAGTCGGGTATCTTGAACGAGATCCGCGCCTCCGGCGACCGCGCCTTTGATCTTACGAGCCTCTTCGCGCGCTCTGGAAAGCGAGATCGACGGAAAGGGGCCTATCGACTTGCGCCGGTGTTCGCCGGATGCGTTCACGTAGCGAACGGACCAAGAGCGTTTGCCCTTTTCCGTCACCCGAAAGATCAGGCCGGATTCCTCATCATCACGCAACTCGAGCCTTTTGCCTTTCTCAGGCATCGATCGCTTGAGGAGGTCAGTCGTCAACTTGGCCACTCAAAACTCCTGGGGCAATTCTGGGGCAATAGATATCCGCTCTCTTTTGCATTAGTTTGCACTCTACTGCACCCTACGCGAGATCGCAATTGTCGAATAAACAAGGAGTTAGAAGTTGAACGCCATCTACCAGCATTCGCCTGCACAGAATGACCTCCAGACTACGAATCTGGGGGTCAGGAGTTCGAATCTCTTCGGGTGCGCCATTTCACGTAAATTCGCGATGCGAAATGTGGAAGGCGTCTTCCTCGGGGTTTCGGCGGCAATCGTTTGGAACAGGCGATGAGAGCCGTTCGAACGAATTTTGCCCGGGCGCCATTTTTTTCTCCACCTTCTGTGCTCCTTGCGGTCTGCGACGTCGGGTGTTTGAATCGCTTCTCAGGCTCACAGGTCGCGTTACGAACCACACAAGGATGACATCTGCCCGACCCGCTCTATCTTGGAGGCTGATCTCCCGTCCGGTCTTCCGAGGCCATGGCTCCGAGGTCCGGTATTGCGGCAGCCGGCGCTGCGAAATTATGAGCGAAAGACTGAAACTCAATGACAGACCATCTGATCCTGTACGTCGATGACGAAGACGATATCCGTGAAATCGCGGAAATGGCTCTGGCCTTGGAGCCGGCGTTCAGGGTTGCCACTGCCGCGTCCGGAGCCGAGGCCCTGGAAAGGGCGAGGGGCGAACGGCCTGACCTTATCCTGCTCGATGTCATGATGCCGGGAATGGACGGGCCCGCCACGCTTTCCAGCCTGCGGGACGACGAGACCACGTCCGGCGTCCCCGTGGTCTTCATTACGGCGCGCACCCAGGCGCATGAGGTGGAGCGGTTTCTCGCCCTCGGTGCCGTCGGCGTGATCGCCAAGCCCTTTGACCCGATGGCTTTGGCGGGAGAGGCCATGCGCTATCTGACGGCAGGACGAGATTGAGCAGACGGGCGCCAGGGCCGAGCCGGTTGCAGTTCGGCCTTGCGCTTCTCGTTGCTTTGCTTTCATCACGGTCGGAGGCGCAGGATGCAAGGGAAGAGCGTCCGGCAAGTGGGGCTGCAATGAACGAAGTCTGGTCCGCACGCATCCCGAAGTTTGAGAAACTGCCCACGCGGATCATCGTGGAGGGCGTCGATCAGGCGGGCATGTTCCGTCCGTTGCGCGCGGCAATCCCCGAAGCGGGTGAAATGTCACCTGCGCCGCTTCCCCTGCCCATCGGCACAGATCTGCTCGCGGATGCCGCTACGCGTGTGTTCGGGCTCGAGGAGCGGGCGACCGTCACCACGGGATCGACGGGCTCTCTTGTCATGGAGTGCAAGGCCGGTTCCGCTCCGGCCGGACTTCTGGTGAGTGCAGGCAACGCCTATGTGCCGAGAGAAGTGCCCATGAGGCTTCTCGTCCGATCGGAGGGGGAGGGCGGATTTGCGGTCGCCGTCGTCGACCGCGCGACCGGGGAAAACGTATGGGCGTCGGCCGAGATCACGGATGCCGAGACGGTCCTGGCCTTGCCGAGCCGGTCATGGGCGCAAAAGGACCTGCCCGACATCCGCATCCTGTGCCCCTCGTCCTCGGGCAGGATCGAAATACGGTCGGCGCGTCTCGATGTGCCGGAGGGTGGCAGCGTTCCGGCCGGAGCGGGAGCCTGGATGTGGAACGCGGCCGATGCGCTGGAGGCGGATGGGCAGCTTGAAGATCGCCTCGAAGCCGGCGGCATCGACCAGGTCTATCTCCAGCTTCCTGTCGCCGGGAATTCGGTCGTTCATCAAACGGATCTCCGTGCATTGATCGAGCGCTTGCGCAAGCGAAACATCGATACGATTGCAGTTGAAGGTGATCCGGAAATGGTCTCTCGGGACGGACGCCTGCACGCGCTTTCGCGAGCCTCGGCGATCTCCGGGTTCATCGGCGGTTCGTCCGCAAGGCAAAGTTTGGCCGGCGTCCAGTATGATATCGAGCCCTACCTCGGCGGTTCTCATGTGAATCCGGAAGAGATGTGGGATGAGTGGAAGGCGACGATCAGGGCGCTGGCCGATGAGATCGGCAGTCCGGTCTCGGTCGTCGTGCCCTTCTGGATGCAGGCCAGCGATGCCGGCATTCGTGCCCTCGACGATCTCGACGGCCAAATCGCGGAAATCGTCGTGATGGCTTACCGCACGGACGAAATCTCCCTTTGGCAGATTTGCGAGCCATGGCTTGCATATGGGGCCGACCGGAACCGGGCTGTCAGGATCGCGCTCGAGAACGGCATCCTGGAAAAGGAGTGGCACAGAACATACAGGCGGGCCGAAAAGGGCCCTCTTGTCCTGGAAATTGATGTGGATGGCACGCCGATGGTCAGCCTTGGCAACGTCTCGTTAACCATGAATGGAGAACATTGGTGGTATGACCTGTCCCATGAGGTTGTCATCGATCCCCGCCGGATCAGCTTCATGGGAGATGCGGCAACGATGTCGGCGCTCGCAGCTCGAGTGGCCCCTGAGTTCGCTGCCTGGAAATCTTTCACGGGATTTGCTTTCCACGGACTCGATATGAAAGCGGAAGCCGCAGCTTCCAGTAGAGAGACAACAAAATAGTGAGGGAGTCTGAGGCTATGCATACGATTCTCATCTGCGACGACGACACGCTCATCCTCGAACTCATGGAGTTCCGCCTTCAGGCCAAGGGGTATACGGTCATCAAGGCCGAGGATGGTGAGCAAGCCTTGAAGCAAACTGCCGAAGCCCGGCCTTCGCTGGTCGTACTCGATGCGATGATGCCGAAGCTCGACGGCTTTCAGGTCCTGTCGCGGCTGAAGGCAAATGAGGACCTCAGGCATATCCCGGTCATCATGCTGACGGCACGCAAGGGCGAGCAGGAAATCGTCTCCGCGCTGGAGCGCGGCGCCGAAGACTACCTCGTGAAACCGTTCATTCCGGACGAGCTGATGACCCGGCTCTCCAAGATCCTCTCGAAGAAGTAGAAGCCGATGGGCCGCGCCACCCGCATCATCGTTGCCGGATCTCTCCTCGCCATGGCGATGTATTCGCCCGCCGGCGCCCAGACCGCCGACGAACTCTATGCGCAGGCGGTGGAGGCCCGCAAGGCGGGGGCGACCGAGGACGCGACGTCACTGCTGCGACGCGCCCTCGAACTTGAACCCGACAATGCGGATGCGCTCGTCCAGCTCGGTTTCGCGCTCCTCGCCGCAGATGATCGGGAAGGTGCCAGATCGGCCTTTGATAAAGTCCTTTCCATCGCGCCTGGCTATACCGATGCCAAGTTCGGGCTTGCGCAGCTCGCCTTCCGGGACGGCGATCTCGTGAAGGCGGACGCGCTGAACCGCGAGGTCCTGAGCGCTCAGCCGGACTATGCGGATGCCGCGGAACTCGCGGAGCGGATCAGCAGGGCGCGTGCCGGCGTGATCGACAGCAAGCCCGTTCGGTCTCCGGTCGTGAAAACGGCCGCGCCCCTGCGTGCCGAACCGCGGCCGACGGCTCTCGAACGTGCGACGGCACTGAGGCTCGAGGGGCGTTTCGCACTCGCGGAGGCTGAGTATCGTCGCGCACTGGCCGCGGATCCCGGCAATACCGACGCGCTGGTGGGACTGGGTCTGGTCCTTGCCGTCAACGGCGATCCGGATGAAGCTCAGCGCCTTTTCCTGCGCACTCTCGACATCGCTCCCAGCTATATCGACGCGCGGGCCGGACTGCTGCGTCTGGCGCTGGCGCGCGATGACGTGCCGGGCGCAAGGGGAATCGTCGACGACCTGAGCGTTGCCGAGCGGGAAAACGCGGATATCGCGGTTCTGGCCGGGCGCCTCCTCATGCGCGAACACAGCTATCGGCAGGCTCGGGACATGTTCCAGAGCGTTCTGGAGCGGGATCCGTCCAATGCGGATGCGCTCATCGGACTGGGCGACGCTCAACAAGCGCTCGGCCAATACAGTTCCTCACGCGCGACATTTGAAAAGGCCCGGGCGCTCGACCCCGGGTCGCAGGCGGTTCTGGATCGGATGACGCTTGCCGACCAGCCGAACTGGCGACTGGATCTCGGCACCGAATACAGTACGCTGTCGGGCGACCGGCCGTCATGGACAGACACCATTGCAGCGGCCTCCTATCGCCTGCGCCCCGATACGACATTGACGGTGTCGGGACGCCTCGCGACGCGCGGCGACGTCGAGGATGTTCAGCTCGGCCTCAGGGTCGACCACCGGTTCAGCACGATCGTGTCGGCCCATGGCGGGATCTCCGTCACGCCCGACGGCGACTTTCTTCCGGATGCGACGATCGCCGGCGGGCTGCGGATCGACATTCCCACCGATACATCGGTCTCGCCCTTTCTTGACGTGGATCTCAGACATGACCGCTATTCCGCGGACTCGATCACCACGCTTGCGCCCGGCGTCGGTGTGCAGCTCGGCACCCGGGTGACGCTGTACGGACGGTGGATCCATTCGGCGAGCCAGAGCGGGGCGACGGCAGACGGCTATCTGGTCCGCGCCGACGTCAATCCGTTCGACCGGTTGGGGTTTTTCGTCGGCTACAGCGACGCGCCGGAGATCGACAGCGCCGCGCTGATCGACACGCAAACCTGGTTTGTCGGCGCCTCGCTCGACTTGGCGGAGGGACTGGCCTTCAGGATCAACTACTCCAACGAGAGCAGGACCGCATTCGACAGGAAGACTGTCGGTGCAGGACTGTCCTACCGGTTTTGACGATGTTGAGATTGGTCTGGTCGTTATCAATCGCGCTCGCGCTCACGTCCATCTTCGTCATGCTCGTACTTATCGTGCGGCGGGTCATCGTCACGAGATTGGAGAAGAACCGGAACGCCGCCAAGGCCAGACTGAACGCGGCATTGATCCGTTTTACCGCCGATGAGGACAAGGAGAAGGTTCTGGCGTCGCTGTCGGGCATTCCGAAGACCGTGATAGCCGATGCCGGTTTCGAATTTCTCGCGCTGTTGCGCGGAAACGAGCGGCGCGAGATCGAGGAAGTCTTCGCTGAGATCGGGATCCAGCGGGTCATTCGCAAGCAGCTGAGGCAGGGCAACCGGTCCCAACGCATTTTTGCGGCAGAACGTCTGACGGCTTTTCCCGCAGCCGAGACCAACCGCGCCCTGCTGGCCGCTCTGCGCGACCGTTCGCGCCAGGTGCGTATTGCCGCGGCGATTGCCTTGGGCGAAATGCAGGCCTTGCCGCCTCTCGCCGACGTCATGAACATGATCGGCTATCGTGGCCAGCGTTCGGCACGGATCGTCGACCTGTTTCAGACGCTCGGGGCCGAACGCTCCGAAGAACTGCGAAGCGTCGCGCTGGATATCCGTGCCAATGCCCTGATGCGCTCTGCGGCGATTGCCGTGCTTGGCCAGACGGGCGACTACAGTCACCTGGCCTTCATTCGCGAGATGACCCGCGACGAATCGGCCGATATCGCCGCAGCGGCCGTCAACGCGGTCGGACGGCTGGCGCATCCCTCGTCGGCCCCGACCGTCATCGAGGCGCTCAGGCATGCGGACTGGCGCGTCAGATCGGAAGCCGCCCAGGCGGTTCGTCTGGTCGGCGCCCGGGATGCGATTCCGGAACTCACAACTCTCCTGGAAGACGCCGAATGGCCGGTGAGATACTGGGCGGCGCATGCGCTTCACGCGTTCGGCCAGGAGGGTATCGACATGCTCCGTTCGATCGCCGAGGGCGACCCGTCGCGCAGTCAGCGCACGGCTTCGATGGTCATGGCGGAGGACGCGGCATGACGCTCGATGCAGACATCACCGCGTTCCTGTTCGATGTTGCCTTCTGGGTTGCGGTCATCGTGATGACGTCGGGGCTGCTCCAGACCCTTGTCTATCTCGCGCAGCTTCTCGTCGCCACATACGCCCTTATGAGACGCCCTCCGGTAGCGCGCTCCAGTCTCTTGTGGCATCGCTTTGCCGATGTCGCTCCACCGATCGCAATCATAGTCCCCGCCTATAACGAGCAGCTCAACGTCACCGAGACCGTTCATTCCCTTTTGTCGATGGAATACCCGAGCTATGAGGTCATCATCGTCAATGACGGCTCGAGGGACAGGACCCTGGAGGTGCTGATCGAGGCTTTCCAGCTCAGGCAGGTCAGCCGTTCCTATGAGGAATCGCTCGAGCACCAGCCCATCCGCGGCATATACGGCAATCCGACGAATGATCGTCTGACCGTGATCGACAAGGAGAACGGGGGGAAGGCGGATGCGCAGAATGCCGGTATCAATGTTTCGCGTGCACCGCTTTTCTGCGTCATCGACGGTGATTCGATACTGGAGAACGATGCACTTCTCCGTGCCTCGCAGCCCTTCATCGAGGATCCCGAGAGAACGATCGCGGTGGGCGGCACGATCCGGATAGCCAACAACTCGACCTTCGAACGGGGAAGCGTGACCGAGGTCCGGCTGCCCACCAGGCTTTTGCCCTTGTTCCAGGTGATCGAATATCTGCGTGCCTTCCTGATGGCCCGGCTTGCCTGGAGCCGAATAAACGCCCTGATGCTGATTTCCGGCGCTTTCGGCGTTTTCCGGCGTGGTGACGTCATCGCGGTCGGCGGCTTCACCCAGGGGTCCATGGGAGAGGATTTGGATCTCGTGCTCAAACTCCACCGGCACATGAGGCAGATCCGCAAAGACTATCGTATCGAGTTCATCCCCGAGCCGGTCTGCTGGACCGAAGCGCCGGAAACTCTTGCCGTTCTGGGGCGGCAGCGCTCGCGGTGGCAGCGCGGGGCGCTCGAATGCTTCTTCCGGTATCGCGGCATGTTCATGAACCCGCGCTACGGCCGTATCGGGCTGTTGGGAATGGTCCACGTCTTCATCGTGGATGTGGTCGGTCCTGTAGCCGAGGTTCTGGGCTACATCCTCATTCCCCTGTTCTGGTATCTGGGCATCCTCAATCTCGATTTCCTGCTTGCCTACACCGCGCTTGTGTTCGTCTACGGAATTTTCGTCAGCGTCGGCTCGCTGGTGCTCGAGGAGATGGAACTCCGGCGTTTCCCCAATGCGAGGGATCTCGCGATCTTGCTGCTCGCCGCGATTGTCGAGAATTTTGGCTACCGCCAGCTCAACAATTTCTGGCGTATCCGCGGATGCTGGCAGTTTCTGCGACAGGACAACTCCTGGGGCGAGATGCCACGGACCGGCTTCAATTCGTCAAGCAACTAGCGGACGATGCTTTCCAGCGTCTTCACGAGCTCATCGAGCGCTGCGGCCAGTTGCGCATGTGAGGGCTGAGTTTGGTCCACGAGGAGGTCCTCCAGCAGCCGAGCCTTCTCGCTGGCCTCCGGATAGCCGAACAATGCACCGCTGCCCACGATCTTGTGTGTCCTTTCGGTGAGCTCGGGACGTCTCGGTGAGGCAGCCAGGTCGCCAGGCTGATCACGTATTTCCTTCAGGACCGCCAGATCCGTGGCGCATCGAGCTCGAAAGCGCTGGGCGAAGACATCCAGATCCATGTCAACTGCGCCCGCGCGCTGCTTCGCGTTGCACTTGCGCTCTCTCCTGCAGAAGGCCGACGACGGTCTCCACCACTCTGGCTTCTGTCACCCGCGATTTCGGAAGATATGCATCGACGCGGATATCGGGGTCGTAATCTTCCTGGGCGGTCAGGACGATGATCGGCAGCCCCATCTCGGAGACCTGACCGAGCAGTTCGAGGCCGTTTCCGTTATAGAGGCCGATATCGATGATCACCATGTCGATAGTCCCGCCGGCGAGAAGCGAGCGCGCTTCCGGAATGGTGGCGGAGCAGATGACGCGCGCACGGTCGCGGAGATAGGCGGCCACCACCTCGGAAAAATCACGATCATCCTCGACATGCAGGATGGCAGGCAGGTCGCCCTCCGTCGCCGCCGCGGCAAGACTGCTTTCCTCGGTATCGACGGCCGGCAGCGTGATCCAGAACGTGGACCCTTCGCCAGGGGTCGCGTCGAACCCGATCTCGCCGTCCATCTGCTCCACGATCTGTTTGGAGATATGGAGGCCAAGGCCCGTGCCGCCCTTGGCCCGGGTCGCCGAACCGTCGGCCTGCGAAAAGCGGCTGAATATCTTGTCGCGGAATTCGGGGGGAATGCCCGGCCCCTGGTCGGCTATCATCACCTTCACGCCACCGTCTATGGCTTGCGCGGACACGCGCACCGTCGAACCCGCGGGGGAGAATTTTGCCGCGTTTGACAACAGGTTCGCAAAGACCTGATGCAAGCGGGCGAGGTCGACATTGACGATGGTCTTGGGCAGCGGCATCGCCAGTTCCTGGATGACCTCGTGCGCGTCCGCATATCCCTGGTTGGCCTCGAATGCCTGTTGAACGATGTCCGCGATGCTTTCCTTGCGCTTGTCGAAGCGCATCTTGCCGTTGGAGATCTTCTCGAGATCCAGGATGTCGTTGATCAGGAGCACGAGGCGCTCGCAGTTGCTGTGCGCGATCGACAGAAGCCGCGTGACATTTGCCGGAAGGTCTTCCTTCATCGCGCCCAGAACAAGGCCCAGCGACCCCCGGATGGAGGTCAGCGGGGTTCTCAGCTCGTGGCTGACGGTTGCCACGAACTCTGTCTTGAGTTGCTCGGCTTCCTTGATCTCCGTGAGATCCTGGAACTGCGTGATGAAATATCTGGAACCGGTTTCGAGATCGCTGGCCATCGATACGCTCACCAGCACCCAGACAAGCCTGCCGTTCTTGTGCAGCATGCGCATCTCGCGCTGGTAGGAATTGATTGCCCCATCCGCGAGTTGCCGGGGACGTGCGTCGTCGGGATCGATGTCTTCCACATGGATGAAGTCACGCGCATCCTTTCCGATCAGCTCATCCGGGCGATAGCCGAGCAGATGACAAAGGGCCTGGTTGACCTCCATCCATCGCCGGTCCAGGGAAGCCATGGCCATGCCGACTGGTGCATTGTGAATGGCAGTGCGGAACCGTTCCTCGCTTCGCTGCAGCGCGTCCATGGTCTTTCGCAGTTCGGTGATATTGGTCTGGGTGCCGATCATGCGCAGCGCCGTGCCGTCGTCGCTGCGTTCCGTGACTTCGGTGTCCGACCTCAGCCAGATCCAGTCGCCGTCGACACGCCGGATGCGGTATTCGGACACGGAACGCTGCGAGCTTCCTTCAATACATGCCCGATCGGCTGCTTCGACCGTCGGCCTGTCATCCGGATGAATCCGGCTTTGCCATTCCGACTGGGCATCGATCTCCTCGTCAGCGGAGAAGCCAAGCATCAGTTTCCAGGTTTTGGAGACGACGGAGATGCCGGTCGTGAGATCAATATCGAAAACGCCGATCTCCGAGCCTTCCAGCGCAGCGTTCCATCGGCGTTCATTTTCCGTGAGTGCCTGCTTGGCCACTTCCTCGGACGTCACATCGCGGATCAGTGCCGTATAGCGGCTTGCTCCGTCCATATCCTTCCAGGGGTTGATCTGGAGCTCGATATAGAGATCCACACCCTCGCCGCTTCGCGTTCTCCGCAGCGCATTCGCATGGCCGCCGAGGTCGAACTTGAGATCGCCGCCGATGACCTTCGAGAGGGGCGTGCCGACCAGCCGTTTGTCGCTGCGAGCGAAAATATGCTCCGCGGCACGATTGGCGGAGAGGATGTTGCGCTCTTCGTCGAGCAGCATGATGCCAACCATCGCCGTATCGATCAGCGAGCGGGTGCGCTGCTCGCTTGCGCTCAGCTCGCGCGTCTTGGTCTGGACGATCGAGCGGACGGTCTCCTCGCGTCGCGTGAATGCAAGAAGCAGCGCGGCGAACATGACCGACAGAGCCAGTCCGGCAACGAGCGTGATCAACGGCAGCTTGCTTGTGACCGCGCTTTCGAATTTCGGGGTGCTTTCCCAGACGATGGTCCAGGTCTGTTCCATGACCGGCACTTCAATGTTCAGCTTGAAGTGTGCAGCCGGGCGAGAGGCGCCTGAAGCATATATCAGGTCGTCTTCAGCCGTCGACGAGCCGTCATAGATCCGGACGTTGAAGAGTTGTCCCTGACCGAGTGTCAGGCCATTCATGAAGCGCGGAGCGATGAAAGGTGCATAGATCCAGCCTCTGAATGCGGCCTGGCGGGCCGACGCCGTCTTCAGGAAATCGGGGTCTCCATAATAAATCGGCCGGAGAAGGAGAAACCCGGCGCTCTCGGTTTCATCCTGCACCAACAGAATACGCCTGGTAATTGTTGGAAGGCCGGTATCGCGCGCATGAACTGCAGCTTCATGGCGGTTTTTCTCGAACCCGATATTGAGGCCGACGGCCTTCCGGTTAGGAGCGACTGGTTCGATATATTTGATGATGAAATTGTCGAAGCGCTCTCCGTCCGGATGGATTTCGAGGTCGGCGACCCCGTCAGCCATCACCAGCCTGGGGTAAATGTCCAGCTTGGTTTCATCCACGGGTTCGATGAAGCCGATTCCGCTGATGCCCGGGAGCGAGTCCCGGATGGTGAGCGTCTCCACATAGGATCGCCATTCAGGCGCTGTGATCCTGTCCGAGGCGTCGAAGAAACCGGCTCCGCCATCGAGCGCCCTCTTATAGGCGTTCATGCGCGAGTCCAGGGCCTGAAGGTTGTTGTTGGCCAGCGCGGAAAAATTCTCGGAGCTGTGTTCGAAGGTCACGCGGCTTGCGACATTCCAGGCCATGACCGTCCCGAGCAGGGGGATCGCCAACATGGCGAGTGTCGCAATGGTAAACCCGGTCACCGCGCGGTCTTCCCATTCCACCGTCCAGGGACGCCAGGGATTGAGAAGGCCGATCGGCAGGAAGAGGATGACGCCGAGAGTGTCTCCGGCCCACCAGTTGAGCCAGTTCTTCAGATAGGATGGCCCGTCCACCGCGCCGGCCAGCCAGAGCGTGGTAACGCCCACGGTCGCCGCCACGGTGCAGACGACCGGACCGCAGATGACGGCTATTCGGATGAGATCCGAATAGCCGCCAATACGGATCGGAATCCCGTAAAGACGCTCGATGAGCTTGAAGGCGAGAACGGCCTGTAGCGAGGAGCCTGCGGCAATGCCGGCGGCGGCGGCCATCGCCACGAGGTCAATCGCGCCGTCCCTGTAAATGCCTCCGACCAGCGAGTTCAGGATGAACGAGCCGATGAGGATGCCGGGCCAGTGGCGCACGCCGTGGAGCAGCAGTATGGCAAGGGCAAGACCGGAGGCCGGCCAGAGGACGGTCGCGTAACCGGGCGGCACGGCCATCTGCAGGCCGACGGCTCCCGCAGTCAGGTAGACTGTCGCCAGGATCGCCACGACCAGAAGTCCGGACCGTGCGACGGGCGCCTTTTCGCGCGCGGGCTTCCCAAGCATTCTTTTATATCCCGTGTTGTCCGATACCTTTCTCTCAGACGTCGCTTAACGTTCGGATAAGTGCCGCTCCCGATATTATGTGGTGTCGCTCCCCTTGTCGCCCGGATGGGGCGCACGGCATTGGCCTGCGGCAGGGGCTCCCTCCGAGCGGGAAGCCGGGTGAGGGCTCTGGAAACCGGCAGGAGGGAAGGCATCTAGAACTTGACGCCGAACTCCAGCTTGCCGGCATGGCTCTCGGTCCGTTCCCCGATGCGTCCCTCATAGCTGAGGCGAAGGCCGAACTGGTCGTCCGGATCACGAATGTCGAGGCCGGCGGAGAAATTCGCCGTCACCTGATCGAGATCGCTGGTGGCCCGGAAAGTTCCCGCGCTGGCCGGTGCGCCCTCGAAGGTGGCATCGACGCCGAGATAATCCCGGTTGTAGACGGTTACCCCGGCACCGAGATGAGGCCTGTAGACGACGCCGGTCGCCGGATCGGTGTATTCGAAACCAGTCTCCAGCGAGGGTGTGATACCGAAGACCCACTGACCCGTTTGCTGCAGGTTGAGATTGAGCGCGCCGGCGCCGCTTTCCTTGCCTTCGTTCATCTGCAGGTAGAAGACATTCATGTCGAGCGCAGGTGTCACGTACCAGTCGCCGGAATGGAAGCTGCGTGCCGTGCGAAGCTGGAAGTTGGCATTGCTGATCTGGTCTTCGGCTTGTGCCGCTCCGGCATAGGAGGTCAGCGATGCCAGGTCGGTGAACCGCTGCGTCTCATACCAGCTATGCCCGCCGGATGCCGCCAGCGAGACCAGCCAGTCATCGTTCTTGTATTTGACGAAGCCGCCCAGGCTGAGGCGATCACCAGTGCTGGAGGAAATGGCAGCGACCGTACTGACCATGTCATAGCCGATCGCCCCGCCGACATACCAGGACGGAGCGATGTTGAGCTGAAAGCCGGCCTGATAGCCATGAGAAGATTCCTGCGTGCTGCCAAAGCCGGCCGAGCCATCCTTGTCGAACTCGCTGAGATTGGCGATGCGCAGCCACATGCACTCTCCGGACATCACGATTGCGCCTTGGCGGTCGCCTTCCGGACAATTCTGCATCATCGTGCTGAAACGCTGCGATGCGAAGAGTGTCGGCGCAAGCTTGGCCGCATAGGATTCCGGCGTAACCCGGTTCATGACCTGCTTGTAGGTGTCGAAATCCTGAAGATTGGCGATGTCGGCAATGAACGTGCCGAGAGCAACCGATCCTTCCCCCATCACGATACGATTGAGATAGTCGCCAGCTTCGGTTTCATTCCGGCTCAGCTTGGTCGAGGAGTTCTGATCCGGATTCTCGGGCGAGAAATCGACCTTGTTGATCGCGAGCTTCACATCCTCGCCCGAGGTGATGACACCGAAATCCACCGTGAGCGTATCAAGGACATCCGGCAGCCCGCTTTCGCTGCCGAGCCTGCTGGCGAAGGTGTTGTTCGCCATGTCGCCAAAGGTGCCGTCTTCCGATTTGATGATGGTGACGGTGTCGCCCACGTGAGCCAGTGACATCAGGTTCGCGTTGATCACGCCGTCTATCTTTGCCGATCCCGACACGATCAGGAGATCGGACGCTTCACCGTCGCCGAAATGAACGTCAGCATAAATGGTGCCGGTCGCACTCTGTTCGTAACTGCCTGTCAGGGTGACCGTACGGACAGTCTCATAGCCTCCGAGATCGAGCAGCCCCGCATTGTAGAACAGCGCTTCGTCGTCTCCCAGATCGATCTCGTGGCCCGTCTCGATTTCGCCGGTTTCGGAATTGTGGAGGCTGTTGTCGCCGCTGCCGAGGCTGATATTGCCGGCGATGTAGCCCGAGTTCCGGATGGTTTCGTTTCCGCCGCTGCCGGTGATCGCCTGCCCGCTCAATGCGTAGACCATGGCGTTCTCACCGATGGACAGCGTATTGTCGTTGCCGCCGTCGATGATGATCGCTGCGGCGATGCCGGAGCCGTCACCATAAAGCAGGCCGCCCATTACGAGGCCGTCATCGACATTGATGGTGATGTCGCCATTCGTTCCGCCATCCGTGCCGCCGACGCTTTGGGCAAAGATGCCGATGCAGTTCAGACAGCCTGCGACGACGTTGCCGCTGCTCGTGATGGAGACATCGCCGCCATTGCCATTGCCGCCCGTGGTGCCGGCAAAGGCCGTGCCGTCGGAAACCTCGAAGCTGTCGGCCATGTCGCCGTCATCGTTGATATCGATGCCGAGTTCGGCTTCGCTCACCGTCGTCGTATTGCCGACGATACCCCCGCCGCCACCGACACTTTGGGCAAAGATGCCGACCGATCCCGCCCCGACAGCATCCTCATCACCTGCGACGGCTCCGCCCGTCACTACGATGTCGCCGGTATGATCGACCGTCACGTTGCCGCCATCGCCGTCGGTCCCTGCGAGCAGCTCTCCGATCTCGAGCGTTACCGATGTTCCGTTGATCGAGACATCGAAGGGTCCGGTATCGAAATCATACTGCAGCAGGGCGGACACGAAGGCGACCACGTCGTCCGCCGTGTTCAGAATGCCATCCAGTTCACGATAGGAGCCGGTGAGGGACGTGATGACCTCCGAAAGGACATCCGGATCGGCCAGGCTTGCCTCGAGAGCGCCGACGACGTCGCCGACCGTACCCTCGTCATACCCGCGGGAAAGAAGGGAGCTGTCTTCGCCGAGAACGTCGATGCCGAGCGTGATGTCGCCGCCGATGCCGCCGCCGCCGCCGACGGATTGTGCCAGAATGCCGTAAGCACCGGCGCCGGTCGTTGTGATGTTGCCGTGATTGCTGACCGCGACATCGCCGCCATCGCCCGCCACGCCGCCGAGACCGCCGACGCCGATTTTGCCAAGCTTCGACAAGGTGGTGGAGCCGCCGATGCCGCCGCCGCCGCCGACCGACTGGGCGACGATGCCATGGGAGCCGTCGCCGGTCGTGCGGATCGAGCCTTTCGCATCGCCGCCTTCGCAGTCTCCGGACGAGCCGGTGAACGTTCCGCCACTGCACACCGTGACGTTGCCGCCATCACCGGCCGAGCCGCCGAAGCCGCCGACACTGACGCCGAGGTTGACGGTCTTGAACTTCTCGGCAAACTTCTTGAAAACCGCCGTGATCCCGTTCTTGCCTTCCTTGCGGAACGCTTTGATCATTTCGTTGCGAATGGAATCGGCATTGCCGAAATCGGCATTGCCGCCATCGCCGCCGCCGCCGCCGATGCTCTGGGCGAAAATGCCGTGAGCCGAGCTTCCCTGCGTCGAGATCGTGCCGGTATTGGAGACGAGAACTTCATCGCCTCTGCCGCCGGAACCGCCCCATCCGCCAATGACGAGATTCCCGTCGAGCCCGGCGTCGGAATTGCCGCCGGCGCCGCCGCCGCCACCCACGGACTGGGCGTAAATCGCCGTCGCCTGATCCCCGACGGTGAAGATGTTGCCGCTGTTGTCGACAGTCACGAGATTGCCGTCCCCGGCGGAGCCGCCGAGCCCGCCGACCGTCATCTTGTATTTGCCGGTGCGGAACCAGTTGTTCTTGTTGGTCTGGTCATTCTCGAGCAAGGCGGTGAGGACGCCTGCGGAGGTTTTCGCTCCGCCGCCGTCACCGCCGCCGCCGCCGACGGACTGGGCAAAGATGCCGTACGAACCGGCGCCCTGGGTGTAGATATTGCCGCTGTTGTTGACGGCTACCGCGCCGCCGTCACCGCCGGCGCCACCGGCGCCACCTATGGCGAGGGAGACCTGGAAGCTTTGACCGACATTTTTGCCAAGCGCTGCATCCTTGGTCTGCAATGTCCAGGAGTTGGCATCGCCGCCCGTACCGCCGCCGCCGCCGACCGATTGAGCATAGATGCCGTAGGCGCCTTCCTTGGCCGTAACGATCTGGCCCTCGTTATTGACGATGACATTGCCGCCATCACCGGCAGCTCCGCCCGAGCCGCCAACCGACACGGCAATCGTTGTCGAGAGGCTTGCGGTCGCGGCAAGCGAAGCTGAGGTGCTGTTTCCGCCGACACCGCCGCCTCCGCCGATCGACTGCGCGACGATTGCGTGACCGCTGACGCCGTAGGTCCAGATATCGCCGCCATTGGTAACCGCTACACTGTCTCCATCCCCGGCAACACCGCCGAAGCCGCCGACCGCACCCGAGTAATTGTAGGTATTTGCGCCGGTCCCGCCCGATATGGCTCCGCCATTCGCTTCAAATTCGCTGATGTCGTCCAAGGAGGGGTCGAAACTGGTACTGCCGCCGGCCCCGCCGCCGCCGCCGATCGACTGGGCCAGAATTCCGAAAGCGCCTTCGCCATAGGCGACCACCGTGCCGGAATTGGTGACATCCACCTTGCCCGCGTCCTCGCCGGTGCCGCCGCCGCCGCCGATTGACATGGACATGTTCACAGTGCCCGCCGACTGGCCGCTGGCACCTGCTGAAAACGTGATTGCGCTGCTCCAGCCGCCGGTGCCGCCACTGCCGCCGATCGATTGCGCCACGATCCCGTGAGCGTACTGGCCAAGCGAGGAATCATCCGGATCGCCCGTGACGACCGTGGCGCCATTGTCGATCGTGACCTTCCCCGCCGTGGCGCCTGCGCCGCCCGAACCGCCGACGGATACTGCGACATCGATCGCGGGGTTGCCTGTCGGGGCGATGTTCAGGATGCCGCTGACCGCGCCGCCGCCGTTTCCGCCATTCCCGCCGACCGACTGGGCCAGAATGCCGTAGGAAAAATCGCCGGCGGTATAGATCGCGGTGCCGTCTTCGGTGGCGACGTGAACATTGCCGCTTTTGCCGCCGTCACCGCCGAGCCCGCCCACGCTGACGCCGAGATTGAGCGGAACTCCCGAGACTGTTCCCGCGCTGTAGGTTCCCGTCACCGATACCGACAACCCGCCCGTGCCGCCTGAACCGCCGATGGATTGTGCGATGACGGCGGGGGCGTTCTCGCCCCTGGTCACAAGCAGGGCCTTGTCGGCAAGCATCACGTCGATATCGCCGGCCTTGCCGCCGGCACCGCCGGCACCGCCCACCGTCACGCCGAGATTCACGCTCTGGCCGGAACCCGTCGTGAGAGAGCCGCTCAACGAGACGGCAAGCCCTCCATTGCCGCCATTGCCGCCGATCGACTGCGCGAGGATGGCATAGGCGGAATCGCCCTTCGTCACGACCGTGCCGCTGTTGTCGACATGCACGTTCCCGGCGGTCCCGCCGCCGCCGCCGCTGCCGCCCACCGTCGCGGAAAAATTCGCGTTGAATGCCGATTGCTGGCTGAAATCGACCGAGACCGACGCGCCGCCGGTTCCGCCGTTGCCGCCGATGGATTGCGCGACGATGCCCATCACTTCATTGCTGAAGCCTAGAATGTCGCCGCTATTGTCGACGCTGACCATGCCCGAGGCGCCGCCTGTGCCACCCGAACCGCCGATCGTCACGCTGCCCACGAGGGAATTCCGGCTGCCGAGCGTAACGGTGCCGGAGCCGCCGGCGCCTCCCATGCCGCCCGATCCGCCGATGGATTGCGCCACGATCGCAGCATATGAGTCGGCGCCGACGGTTTCGATTTCGCCTGCACTGTCCTCGTCGTCGTCATCGACGCCGGACGCGCCATACATCACGATGTTGCCGGTATTCGTGACCGTGACGGCGTCTGCATGTCCCCCGACGCCACCGTCGCCGCCAATTGCAACGCTGAGTGCCGCGGCCAGGGATTGCGATGCGGTCCCGGACACGCCGACAGAAAGGCCTCCCGTCCCGCCGTCGCCGCCGATCGACTGGGCGACGATGGCGCTGGAGCGATAGCCGGTCGTCGTTATGTCTGCCTTATTCGTGACGGTGACCGTTCCGCCGGTCCCGCCAATGCCGCCGGACCCGCCGACGCCCACGCCGATGGAGCCGCCCGAGCCGCCTGATCCGCTGAGCGCGCCTGCCACGGCGATGCCGCCGCTGCCGCCATTGCCGCCGATCGATTGAGCCAGGATGCCGTATGACAGATCGCCCAGAGTGACGATCTTGCCGTCATTCGCCACGGTGACGCTGCCGCCTGTCCCGCCGGTTCCGCCGCTGCCGCCGACCGTGACGGAAGCCGCACCGCCACTGCTGCCGCTAGCATTGAGGGCGCCGGTAACGGACATGCCGCCGCTGCCGCCATCGCCGCCGACGGACTGTGCCACGATGCCGGATGCGAGATCGCCGAGCGTGGTCAGTCCCGCCTCATTGGTGACGGCGACACTGCCGCCGGCACCGCCCTTGCGGCCGCTGCCGCCGAGGCTCACGCCGACTGAGCCGCCCGAACCTCCCGAGACGTTGATCGAGCCGGAAACGGACACGCCGCCGCTGCCGCCCGTGCCGCCGATGGACTGCGCGAGAATACCGTTGGACAGGTCGCCATGAGTGACGATGGCACCCTTGTTGGTCACGCTCACACCGGCGCCGGTGCCGCCTTTGCCCCCGTTCCCTCCGAGCGAGACCGAGGCGGCAACGCCCCTGGCGCCGCTGATGTTGATGGAACCTGCAACCGCGGTTCCGCCGGACCCGCCATCGCCGCCGATCGATTGTGCCACGATGGCCGAGGCCAGATTGCCTTCCGTGATCAGCGTTCCGTCATTCGCCACTGTCAGTGCGCCGGCAGTGCCGCCATCTCCGCCCGCGCCGCCCAATGCGACGGAAGCCGCCGCGCTGCCGTTCGAGCCGCCCGAAATCGTCGCCGCGACGGAATAGCCACCCGCGCCGCCACCTCCGCCGATCGACTGCGCGAGAATGGCCGAGGAGCCGTCTCCTCGCGTCGAAATGTTTGTGCTGCCTGGCGCATCGGGTGCGACATTGGACACGGTGACGGCGCCCGCGGTGCCGCCAGCGCCGCCGCCGCCGCCGAGGCTCAGGCCGACGCTGCCGGCATAGGGGCCGCCGGAGGCGCTGACTGAAATCGAGCCGCCGCCATTGCCACCGCCCCCGCCGATGGATTGCGCGGCAATACCGTAAGAGTAATCGCCAGCAGTGGTGATTTGTCCGGTATTGGTCACCGTGACTTCTCCGCCCGTCCCACCGGCTCCGCCATTGCCGCCAATGCTGACAGTCGCTGCTGCGCCGCCCGCGGCGGCTGCCACGGAAAGGCCGCCATTGCCGCCGCCACCGCCGATCGATTGCGCAAGTATCGCGGTGGAATTGTCGCCGATGGTTTTCAGCGTCACCGAATTGTCGACAGCCACCCGGCCCCCTGAACCACCCGCGTCGCCGCTGCCGCCCAGGCTTATGCCGACCGCGCCCGAGCCACCGGATACGGCCACCGAAAGGCCGCCATTGCCGCCGCCGCCGCCGATCGACTGAGCCTGAATTGCATTGGAGTTGGCGTTGGTGGTCGTGATCGACCCGTCATTGACATCGACCGTGACATTCCCGCCATTGCCGCCGCCCCCTCCGCTGCCGCCCACCGTCACACCGATCGACGTCGCGGGCGACAGGGACGCGCTGACCGCCGCGCCGCCATTGCCGCCGCCGCCGCCGATGGATTGCGCGATGACACCATTCGCGCTTTCGCCCGACGTCGCGATGTCGGCCCAGGAATCGACGTCCACATCGCTGCCGTTACCGCCACTGCCGCCACTGCCACCGACGGAAACGCCTATCGATCCGGATGTGCCCGCGGCCACGGAAATGGCCACGCCACCATTGCCGCCGCCCCCGCCGATGGACTGCGCTTCGATCGCATTGGCGCTGTCGCCGCTCGTCTGGATGCCTCCGTCCACATTGACGCTCACCTTGCCGCCATGGCCACCGCTGCCGCCGGAACCCCCCAATGCCAGCGATGCGCCATAACCGACGGCGACCGCGTTGCCGCCGTTGCCGCCGCCGCCGCCGATGGATTGAACCAGCACGCCCGTCGCGCCATCGCCCTGTGTGGTAATTCGTCCGTCCGCCGTCTGGGTATACGAAACAACGCCACCATTGCCGCCGGAGCCGGCCTTTCCTCCCGAGGCGAAGAGACCGCCGCTATTGCCGCCATCGCCGCCCCCGCCCCCGATCGACTGCACGAATGCACCGTAGGAGCCTTCGCCCGCCGTGCCGATCGCGCCGGAATTGGTGACGGAAACATTGCCGCCGCTGGCAAAGCCGCCGCCATTGCCGCCGATGGAGACCAGACCGCCCGAACTTGAACCCGACCCTGCGCCGGCGCCGTAGCTTCTGGCGTAGATGCCGTAGGCTTCGTCGCCCTGCGTGGTTATGTTGCCGCTGTTGTCGACGGTGACATCGCCGCCATCCCCTCCGTCGCCGCCTCGGTCGCCGAGGGCAACCAGACCGCTGGCCTTGCCGCCCTTTCCGCCATCTCCCCCGAGCGACTGGGCAAGAATGCCGTGTCCGCCATCGCCGGACGTGGTGATGTTACCTTCGTTTCCGACGCTGACGGTTCCGCCCGCGCCGCCATCGCCGCCGCTACCGGCATTCGAACCGAGGGCAGCACCTGCGCCGCCGCCATTGCCGCCTCTGCCACCCTGGCTGGTCGCCTCGATCCCAACGCCGTTCGCGACTATGTTCAGGTCGTTTTCGATATTGACTGCGCCACCGTCTGCGGCCCTGCCGCCATTGTCCCCGTAGGAATAGACGAGGTAATTGTGGGTGCCGCCATTGCTGCCGTTCTTGCCGGTCGACCGGTTGACGATGCCGCTGATGGAGGAGCTGTCGGTTTCATCAGTCCCGGAGCCGTCGGAAGCCGCGCCTGCGAGAGTGGCCAGATAGTTCGTCAGTTGGTCGGCAGGAAGTTCGTTGCCCTCCACGTCGGTAAGCGTGACCTGGGTGCCGTCCTCCGATACGACGACGACAATCCGCTTGTTGTCGTCGCTCGGAATATATTCGCCGTCCGAATTGACGAGTTCTTCGAAATCGTCGGTCGGATCCAGAGTGCCATTGTCATTTGTTACGGTGCAGACCTGGTTGCCGCCGTACAGGGCACAGCTGACGGGCGCCGCCTGCGCAGGCGTATGACAGAGCGCTGCAAGCAGGCTCGCAAAGCCGGCTCTCCGCCAGACGGATTTTCGAATTCCTGAATCCAGGGGATGAGTGGGGCCGTACGCGTGATGAGCGCCGCGGCGAACCAGCCGAACAAGATTCCCCATTTTCAACTCCGGTACGACTTGACCGGCAGCCTGTAAATAGACTGCGGGCCCTCATGGCGACACCGCGGACAAGCGGCGCCGCATCTGGCGAAAACGTCTATTCGGCGCTCCTACAAGCACCATTTCCGGGAGCTGTCTATTAGATGTGAGGAAAATGCGAGATAAAAATAACGTGCTTAAAAAAATATGTTTGCGAGCCCGATAAACCATGCAGTTGTCACAAAACTGATACGGTAAGCAGGATAAAATGGCCTGTTCCAAGATCAGAATATCTGGGATTGATTTTAATCTGATCGAAAGATCATGAATATTGATGATCCTGGTAGAGGTTGCATGAAATTCGGGTTTTCAACTATGAGTTTTGTAAAAATATTGCGGAGATTTGCCGGAGCTGAACTGGGCGCGGTTTGTCTCCTCGCCGCGGTTTGGCCGGTGGCTGGTTTTGCTCAGGACCCGGCAAGAGACGTGAAGACGGAGCAGGTGCAGGCGGACCCGGGGGCCGAAATTCCGTGGCTCGTGAACTGCGCTAGCCTGACCGGGCATACCACATGTGAAGCGGTGAAAAGGCTGCAGATCAAAGAGACCGGTCAGCTTCTCATCTCCATATCCGTGCGCATGCCTCCGGAAGCCGAACAGGCAACGATGATGATTCAGCTTCCGCACGGCCTGTACCTGCCTGACGGCATCACGATGGCGATCGACGGTGAGGAATTGGAGAAGCAACCGATTCAGACATGCGATCCGGAAGGCTGTTACGTCGGGCTATCGATCAAGCCGGATGTGCTGGAGAAGCTGCAGGACGGCAAGCAGCTGCTCGTTGCCTTCGGCAATTTGAACAGGAACAAGATCGAGATCCCCATTTTTCTCGGCGGCTTCAGGGAAGCCTTTGCGAAGCTCAGCTAGGTCGCGGAGCGACGGGGATCTGACCCGGGCCGCGTATCAGGCGTTGTAAAAGTCGCGATACCATTCGGCAAACCGGGAGATTCCCAGGTCGAGGGGCGTCGATGGCGCGCTTCCGATATATGCCGAGAGGTTTGAGATATCCGCATGGGTGTCGGATATGTCGCCCGGTTGCGGTGGCAGATACTCGATCTCCGCCTTTACGCCGAGCGCGGCTTCCAGGGCGCCGACAAGGGCGCCGAGCGAGTGCGGCTTGGCGCTGCCGATATTGACCAGCCGGAAAGGCGCGGCCGATGATTGCGGGTCGGGATGCTCGGGACGCCAGTTGTCATTCCCGCGTGCCGGACGGTCGCAAAGATCGAGCATGGTGGCGACGACATCGTCGATATAGGTGAAGTCGCGGCTTTGGCGCCCAAAATTGTACAATTGTATCGGCTCGCCACCCAGTATCTTCCGAGCAAAGCTGAAATAGGCCATGTCCGGTCTTCCCCAGGGGCCGTAGACGGTGAAGAAGCGGAGCCCTGTCGTGGGGAGCCGGTGCAGGCTGCTATAGGCATGCGCCATCAGTTCGTTGGCGCGTTTGGTGGCGGCATAGAATTGTACCGGATGATCGGCATTGTCGTGCTCGCTGAAGGGTCTCTTCCCATTGGCGCCGTAAACGCTCGAGGACGATGCATAGGTCAAGTGGTCGATGCCCGCATTGCGGCAGCTCTCGAGAATATTGGCAAAACCCACGAGATTGGACTGCACATAGGATCCCGGGTTTTCGATCGAGTGCCTGACGCCTGCCTGGGCGGCGAGATGGACGACCCTGAAAGGGTGGTGCCGTTCGAAGAGGCCCGCCACGGCCCCGGTGTCCGAAATGTCCATGCGCTCGAAAATGAACGTCGCATTCTTCGTCGCCGCCCCGGCTGCGAGATTTCCCAGGCGGGCCTCCTTCAGCGCGGGGTCGTAATAACCGTTGATATTGTCGATGCCGATCACCGTGTCGCCGCGGGCCAGTAGCGCCAGGACGACATGGTATCCGACGAAGCCGGCGGCGCCGGTCACCAAATAGGGTCTGTCATTCATGGAATTTGCGGATTTCATAAGCTGCTTGTGATGTCTGCGTCCGCCAGATTTCGGCAAACAGGGCGGTTGTCGCGAAAGGCTGGCGATGCCTCGGGTTACAGGGTGGGCTTCGTCGGGGCGTCAGTTGGCGGCGAGCGGACGTTCATCCGGCATCTGCGGCGAATGCTGCAACCAGAGTTTGCGGCCGTCGAACTTCAAATCGCTGGTGAGAGGCGGGTGAGTGGAGCGCGCCAGTGCGTCGGCAAACCGACCGTCTCTGTGCGCGGTGTTCAGATAGTCGATCATCTTTCTTCGCTGCGCCAGCCAGGTCGCGCGCGCGCGGCGCTCCTTGCCCATCCTCACGCCAAATCGCGATAAGGTGGCGCGCAGCCGCGCCCGAAGCATCTTTGATGTCCTGTAATGGGCGTTGCTCTTCTTGTGCTGGGCGGAGGCTGCTACCTCGTGGGGTGATATGCCGGCTTCCTCGAGGATTTCGAAGAATGCCTTCTCATGCTCGAGCCTGGAGCCCGAAGCTCCCGGATTGTCCGGAAAGAACCAGGGCTTGTTCGACGAACAGAAATGCAGGAACACCGGATCAATCCACCCATCGAGCCCCAGTTCGAAGAAGGGCGGCTGATAGTTCCAGCGCGGATTGAGTTCCGTCCATCGGCCGTCAAAGGCATGGTTGAAGAAGTCCTGCGACTTTATTCCCGCGAAATGACGGTCGTCATAATAGTGAGCCAGCTTTCGGTTCACCATCTCGCAATCCAGCCGTGCCGGATCGATCAGCATGACGCCGGCATTGAAATAGCGGTCGCTCGAAACGCCGATGCGGCTGAGCCATTCCGCCCGGGGCAAGCCTGTTGCCAGCGGCGCCCTGTCGATGGTGGCGGCATCCGTGACCGCGCCTAACCCGGCATCGGCCAGCTCGATCCCCCAGATGGACTGGTCGGCGCGCTCGCACAGAATGTCGGCGTCGAGATAAAGCAGGCGATCGTAATCCTTGAGCAGCGTCGTCGCAAAGCATCGCAGAAAGACTATGTGTGGCCATCTCTCGTAGAGCGGAATATTGCGGGGCAGACTCGCCTTGATCTTGTTGCGATGGACACGAATATCACTGCCGCCCGGAACGTCCACGAGGTCGGCATTCTCGTCTTCGACAAACACATGGACATCACATTCCCATTGCCTGGCCAGTCGCTTGCCGACCGCTCCGGTTATCTTGGCGAAGCGAGCATCCGTGATCAGGAAAATTGCATTCTTCACTGTTGCGCCGTGCATCTGGTTTGCGGGATTGCGACGTGCGGTAAGTTTAGGTCATGCTGAGGAATGAGCATCCAAATCTAATTCAAGGTCGCCTCTTGTCAATAATGTAATCTTGTCTCCTCTGCTATTGTATATGGTGTTTCGCGCGCGGAACTTTCTTGTCTTCTATTCCGGGACTGATCGCGTTCATCACGGCTCTTTCCGATCGGCGATGCGGCCTGTCTCCGCAACCGTGCCGGCCTCGCCACAGTCTGACTTGAGCTTGGGCCGGAGACATGATCCGGTCGGTCTTCCTGCACCCGCTTCCCATGGAGCCACCCATGCACCCCTCGATCGGACAGACCGTCGTCTTCACCTATACCGACGACCTCGAAATGACCTCCCGCTTCTTCCGCGAGATCATGGAGCTGGATTTCGTCGTCGACCAGGGGGGCTGCCACATCTACAAGCTCAGCGAGACGAGCTTTCTGGGTGTGTGCAACCTGCCCGACCGGCCGACCGAACAGGCCGGCGTCACGATCACGATCGTCTCCGACGATGTGGATGGATGGTACGACTTCCTCACCGCGAAAGGGGTCGACTATGTCCGCAAACCCGCCCATAGCGGGACGTTCGGGATATATTCCTCGATGTTCCTCAGCCCGCACGGATACAGTGTCGAGATCCAGCAATTTAACGATCGCGACTGGCATCTCCGCAGGCTGGATCGCGTGTGAGGGCGCCCTGTCGCCGCAATAAATAAGTAATCCTGCGTGGAACCCCCGTAACCGGTCGGCGTTTGAGTGCAGTCGTGCATCCGCCGGCGCTCAGGGAGGTTTGGTTCATGCAAATTCATGCCGGTTTTCATCTGGGTTATCGGTGCGAAACGCCGACCGAAATGCTGCTCACGCTCAACGTGCACCCGTCGCGTCGCGGCGATCTCCTGACCGGGCAGGTGCTTGCATTCGACCGCCCCCTCGAGGCTTCGGCCTACGAGGATGCCTTCGGCAATCTCTGCGCCCGCATCGTCCTGCCTGCGGGTGTGACGACGATCTCGACCGATTTCCTGATCGAGGATTCCGGCGAGCCCGATGCCGTCTCGCCGCACGCGGTCCAGCATGATGTCCGCGACCTGCCCGACAATGTCCTGCCGTTCCTGCTCGGCAGTCGCTATTGCGACACGGACAAGCTGTCTGATTTTGCCTGGGCGCAATTCGGCAACACCGAGCCCGGCTGGCCGCGCGTGCAGGCGATCTGCGATTTCGTGCACGATCATATCGCCTTCGACTATCAGAAGGCGGATTCCACCCGCTCGGCGTTCGGCGGCTTCATCGACCGCACCGGCGTCTGCCGTGATTTTGCCCATCTCGCAATCACCTTCTGCCGGGCGATGAACATCCCGGCGCGCTACTGCACCGGCTATCTCGGCGATATCGGCGTGCCTGCCGATCCTGCGCCGATGGATTTCAGCGCCTGGTTCGAGGCTTATCTCGGCGGTCGCTGGTACACATTCGATGCCCGCCACAATCATCCGCGCATCGGCCGCATCCTGATCGCGACCGGCCGCGACGCAACCGACGTCGCCATATCGACAAGCTTCGGCTCCGCCAATCTCGTGCGTTTCGACATCGTCACGGACGAGGTTGTCTTGCCGGAGCAGCGTTACGGCACGTGAATATGCGTCAAATTCGCCGATAGGTGATCGCTCGGCGAGCTGGCGATGTTCAACTTTGCGGGCGTTTTATTATGTGCTAAATGAACCAAAAGTTGCGTTTCTGCTTTTGGGATTTTGGCATGCCGAAGAACATTATCATCTTTTCTGACGGGACCGGGCAGGGAAGCGGCCTCACGCTCGATGAGCTGCGCAGCAACGTCTACAAGCTCTATCGTGCCACGCGTTCGGCGCCCGACACGTGTATTTCGCCCGACAGGCAGATTGCCTTTTACGACCCCGGTCTGGGCTCGTCCCTCGACAGCGAGCACATTCGCTCAGATATCTGGCGCAAGGCCTACAACATCTTGGCCCAGGCCATGGGGCTGGGGCTCACCCGCAACATCGTCGATTGTTACGCCTTCCTGTTGCGGCACTGGGAAGAGGGTGATCGCGTCTATCTCTATGGCTTCTCGCGCGGCGCCTACACGGTGCGCTGCCTCGGCGGCGTCATGGCCTATTGCGGTATCCCCGTCACCGAAGGAGGAAAGCCCGTCTTCCGCGACCCCGAAACGGCAGAACGCATCGCGCGCGAGGCGGTGATCGGGGTCTACCAGCACGGACTGGGCCGCAAGAGCGAGCGCTTCAAGACGCAGCGCCACGAACTGGCTCTTCGCTTCCGTGAAAAATATGGATCCAATGTCCGGCCGGAGTGGGCCGACACCGGTTGGTCGAACGCCGTTCCCTACTTTATCGGCGTATGGGATACGGTGGCCGCAGTCGGTGCGAGCGCGCCGCGCAAGCTGGCGATGGGGGCGGTGATCCTGGCCGTCACCTGGGGACTTGTCTCTCTCGTCTATTGGGGTCTGACACTTTTCTTTCAGCCTTCCTGGCTGACCTATCAGGCATGGATCTGCGCCGGGGTTGCGCTGGCGTTCATTGGAGCGGTCCTCGTCTATCTGCGCACGCATCTCGCATGGTCGTCCGAGACATCCTATCCGCTCCTGCAGACCCTGCATTTCCGTGCCTGGAAGATGGCCTTCTACGACAAGTACCTCAATCCGCGGGTCGAATATGCCAAGCATGCCCTGTCCATTGACGAAAACCGCAAGGATTTCCGTCGCGTCGAGTGGACCTACGAGTCATCGCAAGGCGAGGGGAAGAGCGACGACTGGTTCGAACAGGTCTGGTTCGCCGGCGTCCACAGTGACGTTGGTGGAAGTTACCCCGAAACCGAATCCCGGCTGTCCGACATTGCACTCGGCTGGATGGTCGAGCGGTCCCTGGCGGCGAAAGATCCCATCCTCATCGACGAGGCCTATCTGCGGATCTATCCCGATCCCTCGGGGATTCAGCATGACGAGATCAAGTCGGGGCGGATGAAATGGCCCCGCGAGTTGCGGAGCGTGCCCGAGGACGCGCCTCTGCATCCGAGCGTTATCGAGCGGCTCAAGCTGGACAGCGTCGTGCACTATGACGCGCCCGGGAAATATCGTCCGAGCGGCCTCAGCCGGCATCGCGAGGCGAAGTCCTATTTCGAGGAGCAGCTGGACGATGCGGTGGAAGAGGCGGCAAGCCCGCGTGGATTGCTGGTCCTTCTGGTTGCTGCGGCAGTCCTGGCCGGTCTGTTTCTGATGTTCTGAGCACGGACTTCGACCATCCGGAAATGTCGTTCTGAGGTACGCTCCTCATTTTTTGTTTGACATGAGGTGCGTACCTCAAATAGCGTTTCGGACCATCGGGAGAGGCGGGGCTGTGGAGGGTCCGGCGCCCGGTTGTCACTTTGGGAGGAGTTACATGAACATTGCCAAGCTCGCCGCCGCGTCCGCGGTTTCGGCGCTCGCTCTCGGCTGGGCGCAATCCGCTCAGGCTGAAGATCTGACACTCTGCTGGGCGTCCTGGGACCCCGCCAACGCACTCGTCGAACTGTCCAAGGATTTCGAGGCCAAGTCCGGCCACTCGATGAATTTCGAGTTCGTGCCCTGGCCGAATTTCGCCGACCGCATGCTCAACGAACTCAATTCCGGCGGCAAGCTCTGCGATCTGATGATCGGCGACAGCCAGTGGATCGGCGGTTCCGCCGAAAACGGTCACTACATCAAGCTCAACGACTTCTTCGAGCAGGAAGGCATCCAGATGAGCGATTTCATCGATGCCACCGTGACGGGCTATTCCGAATGGCCGAAGAACACGCCCAACTACTGGGCGCTTCCGGCCTTTGGCGACGTCGTCGGCTGGACCTACCGCAAGGACTGGTTCGAGCGCCCCGAGCTGCAGGCCGAGTTCAAGGAGAAACACGGCCGCGATCTTAAAGCCCCGACGACCTTCGCCGAGCTCAAGGACATCGCCGAGTTCTTCCAGAACCGTGAGATCGACGGCAAGACGGTCTACGGCGCGTCCATCTATACCGAGCGTGGCTCGGAAGGCATCACCATGGGCGTCATGGATGTGCTCTATTCCTTCGGCTTCCAGTATGAGAACCCGGACGAGCCCTATTCGATGGATGGTTTCGTCAACTCGGCCGGTGCGGTCGCCGGCCTCGAATACTACAAGGAACTCTACGACTGCTGCACGCCGCCCGGATCGTCGAACGGCTACATGTCCGAAGGCATCGACGCCTTCAAGTCGGGCCAGGTGGCGCTGCAGATGAATTTCGCCTTCACCTGGCCGGGCTTCGAGAACGATGCCAATGTGGGTGGCGGCAAGACCGGCTATTTCGTCAACCCGGCGGGCCCGGATGGCGCCCAGTTCGCCCAGCTCGGCGGTCAGGGCATCTCGGTCGTGTCCTATTCGGACAAGAAGGACGCAGCCCTCGAATACATCAAGTGGTTCGCCCAGCCCGAGGTCCAGGCCAAGTGGTGGGAAATGGGCGGGTTCTCCTGCCTCAAGGCGGTCACCCTCGATCCATCCTTCCCGGCAAGCCAGCCCTATGCGCAGACCTTCCTCGATTCCATGGCGATCGTGAAGGATTTCTGGGCCGAGCCCAGCTATGCGACGCTTCTCCAGGCCGCCCAGCGCCGTTTCCACGATTATGTGGTGGCCGGGAACGGCACGGCCCAGGAAGCGCTCGACGGCCTCGTCGAGGACTGGACCGAAACCTTCGAGGATGACGGCAAGCTCTGACGGGCTGCCGCCTCCCTGGCGGGCGGGGTTGCCTCAAGCCCCGCCCGTACCAGGCCGAACAATCCGGTGACATCCATTTCCGTGGAACGAATTCATGACGGACGACACAAAAGGTCGTAATCCGGCCGCGGCACCGCTCGCGCTCGGAAGGAAGGTGAGGGGGCTTTCGGACCGGGCGCTCGCCTGGGTCTTCATCGCCCCCACCATCTTCCTGCTTCTGGCCATCAACATCTTTCCGCTGATCTGGACGGTCTGGCTGAGCCTGACCAACTATCGCGCCAACCGGCTGAACGCCGAGGTCAAATGGGTCGGCCTGCGCAACTACGAGCGCATCCTCACCGATCCCGACATCTGGTATTCGATGCAGGCAACGGCCCATTTCCTCATCTGGACGCTCGTCCTGCAGGTGCTCATCGGCTTCGGGCTCGCCTATCTGATCAACCGGAAGTTCAAGGGCAACGATCTCTGGACCACCATCATCGTTCTGCCGATGATGCTCTCGCCGGCCGTGGTCGGCAATTTCTGGACGTTTCTCTACCAGCCGCAGATCGGCCTCTTCAATTATGTGATCGCCTTCTTCACCGGAGCCGATCCTGCCTCATTCTCGATGATCGGCGACGTCAATCTCGCCCCCTGGGCGATCGTCATCGTCGATACCTGGATGTGGACGCCCTTCGTCATGCTGATCTGCCTCGCCGGTCTGCGCTCGATCCCGGATTCGATCTACGAGGCCGCAGAGTGCGACCGCGCCAGCGCCTGGCGGCAGTTCTGGACCATCACCATCCCCATGGCGCTGCCCTTCCTCATGCTCGCCGTGCTCTTCCGTGGCATCGAGAACTTCAAGATGTTCGACCTGGTCGTGCAGCTGACCGGCGGCGGCCCGGGCTCGATCACCGAACTCACCTCGATCAACCTGAAGCGGGAGGCCTTCGAGAAGTGGCGCACCGGCTTTGCCAGCGCCTATGCGGTGATCCTCTTCGTCACGGTCTTCGGTCTCGCCTCGATCTATGTGAAGGCCCTCAACAAGGTGAAGGAACGATGAGCAGCTTCTCGGTCACCGAACCCTCGAAGGGCCAGAAATGGTTCGCCGGCATCGTGGTCGTCGTCTATGCGCTGGTCACCCTCATGCCGCTCGTCTGGATCATCGCCACCGGCTTCAAGTCGCCGGCCGATGCCATCGCCTATCCGCCCAAGATCGTCTACGAACCGACGCTTGAAGGCTATGTGAACCTGTTCACCACCCGCACCCGCATGACGCCGGAAGCGCTCGAGGAGATCGGGCCGCCGCAGACCTGGTACGACCGCATCGTGCGCCGGTACGACATGGTGATCTCGGGTCCGAGCCGCTACGGCGAGCGATTCCTCAACTCGATCATCATCGGCTTCGGCTCGACCTTCCTGTCGATCTTCCTCGGCACGCTGGCGGCCTATGCCTTCTCGCGCTACCGGGTGCCGCTGAAGGACGATCTCATGTTCTTCATCCTGTCGACACGGATGATGCCGCCGATCGCGGTCGCCATTCCGATCTTCCTGATGTTCCGGCAACTGGGGCTGTCTGACACCCATCTCGGGATGATCCTGCTCTATACCGCGGTCAACCTGTCGCTTTCGGTCTGGCTGCTGAAGGGCTTCATCGACGAGATCCCGATCGAGTACGAGGAGGCGGCCCTCATCGACGGCTACACGCGCTTCCAGGCCTTCTACAAGGTGGTGCTGCCGCAGGCGACCACGGGGATAGCGTCCACCGCCATCTTCTGCCTGATCTTCTCCTGGAACGAGTACGCCTTCGCCGTGCTTCTGACCTCGGGCACGGCGCAGACCGCGCCGCCCTTCATCCCCACCATCATCGGCGTTGGCAAGGACTGGCCGGCGGTCGCCGCGGGCACCACGCTCTTCCTCGTCCCCGTCATGGTCTTCACCATCCTGTTGCGCAAACATCTTCTGCGCGGGATCACCTTCGGAGCGGTTCGCAAATGACCGATTTTCTCCTGGGCCTTGCCCGGCTGCGCCGCAGCCCCTGGGAAATGCTCGCCACCGTGCTCATCGCCCTCGGCGTCGTCATGCTCATGCAGCCATTCGTGATGTGGGCCTACACCTACTCCTTCATCGTCACCCTGGCGGGAACCGTCATGTTCATCGTCGTCAGTCATTTCCCGGAGTAGAACGTGGCCCAGATCGTCATCAACAATCTGCGCAAGGAATTCGGATCCTTCACCGCGGTCCAGTCCTCGAGCTTCACCATCGAGGACGGCGAGTTCTTCATGCTGCTCGGCCCCTCCGGCTGCGGCAAGACAACGACACTCAGGATGATCGCCGGTCTCGAACTTCCCACCTCCGGCCAGATCCTGCTCGACGGACAGGATGTCGCGCAGATGCGTGCCAGTGCCCGCGACATCGCTTTCGTCTTCCAGATGTTCGCGCTCTATCCGCACATGAACGTCCGCAAGAACATTTCCTACCCGCTCGTCAGCCAGGGCATGGCCCGCAAGGACGTGCGCGAGCGCGTCGAGGAGGTGGCCCGCATTCTCGATATCGGCAACATCCTCGACCGTCCCGTCGGCGGCTTGTCGAGTGGCGACCGCCAGCGCGTCGCACTCGGCCGCGCGATCGTGCGTCAGCCGAAGGCCTTCCTGATGGACGAGCCGCTCGGCGCGCTCGATGCCGAATTCCGCGAGCGCATGGCAGAGGAGCTGCGCGCGCTGCACGATCGCATGGGCGCCACGACCGTCTACGTCACCCACGATCAGCTCGAAGCCATGCAGATGGGCGACAAGATCGTGGTCATGAACCACGGCGTGGTCGAGCAGTTCGGCACCCCGCAGAATATCTATGACTGGCCGGCGACCATGTTCGTCGCCGATTTCATCGGCTCGCCGCCGATGAATTTCCTGCACTTCGAGGGCGCGGTGAAACCGGGAACCGGTTCCATTCGGCTCAATGATGTGGAAGTGGCCGTTCCCGTCCAGGCAGGCGAGGCAAGCGGCAAGCTTGCGCTCGGCGTCCGTCCCGAGCATGTCGTGATCGACGACAACTCCCCCGTTCGCGGCATTGTGACGGCGACGGAATATCTCGGCACCACCCAGATCATTTCGGTTGCCACGCAGGGCGGCAACCTGAAGGTCCGCGCCCCGTCGAGCCGGATCGTCGGGGTGGACAGCCAGGTCGGTCTGTCCTTCAGGCAGGGTGCGCTCACAATTTTCGACACGAAAACCGGCCGGGCCGTGTTGTCGGAAGCAAACCGCGAGGTGCTGTCCCATGGCTGAAGTGGTCCTCAACGGCGTGTCGAAGACCTTCGGTGCGACCGAAGCCGTCCGCCATGTCTCGATGACCGTTCCGGACGGCGCCTTCGTCGTGCTGCTCGGCCCCACCGGGGCGGGCAAGACGACGACGCTCAGGCTGATTGCCGGCCTCGAGGCGCCCGACGCCGGCACGATCACCATCGGCGGCGAGGTGGTGAACGGTACCTCGCCTGCCGAGCGCAACGTCGCCATGGTCTTCCAGCAATATTCCCTCTATCCGCACCTGACGGTGCGCGAGAACCTCGAATTCCCGCTGAAGTCGCCGATCCTCAGGACGCCGAAGGCCGAAATTGATCGTCGCATTTCCGAGGTCGCCAAGGTTCTCAGGATCGATCACAAGCTCGACAACAAGTCGACGCAGCTGTCGGGCGGCGAGATGCAACGCGTCTCGATCGGCAGGGCGCTGGTGCGCGAGCCGGCGATCTTCCTCATGGACGAGCCCTTGAGTTCGCTCGATGCCAAGCTGCGCTCGGAGCTGCGTGTCGAACTCAAGCGCATTCAGGCCCAGCTGGGCGCCACTGTCCTCTATGTCACCCACGACCAGATCGAGGCGATGACCATGGCCACCCATGTCGGCGTGCTCGACGAGGGCGGGCTCGTGCAGTTCGGTACACCGCGCGAGATCTACGAGAACCCGGTCAGCACCTATGTGGCGAGCCGCCTCGGCCTGCCGCGCATCAACCTGCTGCCGGTCTCGGTCTTTCCCGGCGCACCGGCGGATGCGGCGATCATCGGCTTGCGGCCCGAGCAGATCGAGCAGGGCGCGGGCAGGGAGGCGAAGGTCACCCGCGTCGAGCATCTGGGCGACCAGATGCGCGTGCATCTCGACCTCGAAGGACAGGCGATCACCACGCTCGCCGACCCGCACCAGAATTACGCAACCGGCGACACACTGAAAATCCAACCCCGCGACCCGCTCTATTTCGATGCGACCGGTCAGCGGATATAAGCCTCGGCGGATAGGGAGAGCGACATGAACCAGTTCGTCAATTCGAAGGAAAACCTCGTCACCGAGGCGATCGATGGCCTCTTGAGTGCATCGGGCGGCAAGCTCACCCGGCTGGATGGCTTTCCGCACATCAAGGTCGTCATGCGCTCGGACTGGGACAAGTCCAAGGTCGCGCTGATCTCCGGCGGCGGTTCCGGTCACGAGCCGGCCCATGCGGGCTTCGTCGGCAGGGGCATGCTGACGGCGGCCGTCTGCGGCGAGGTGTTCGCCTCTCCCTCCGTCGATGCGGTTCTCGCCGGTATCCTTGCTGTTTCGGGTGAGGCGGGCTGCCTTCTCATCGTCAAGAACTATACCGGCGACCGTCTCAATTTCGGTCTGGCTGCCGAGCGCGCCCGCGCCTTCGGCGTCAAGGTCGAGATGGTCGTCGTCAATGACGACATCGCGCTGCCGGACCTGCCGCAGCCGCGCGGCGTCGCCGGCACGCTCTTCGTGCACAAGATCGCCGGTCACGTAGCCGAGAGCGGAGCCTCGCTGGACGAGGTTCGCGACACGGCCCAGGGCGTCATTGATAGCATCGCCTCGATCGGCATGTCGCTCGATTCCTGCACCATTCCCGGCGTCGGCAAGGAAGACCGGATCAAGCCCGGCATGGGCGAACTCGGCCTTGGCATCCACGGCGAGGCCGGTGTCGAGCAGGTGGCCTTCGAATCCGCCCGCTCGGCCATGGCGATGGTCATGGAGCGCCTCGGTCCGCACATGACCGGCGAGCGCTGTGCGGTGCTTCTCAACAATCTCGGCTCCACGACCCCGCTCGAAATGTCGGTGCTCGCTTACGAATTGGTGCGCTCCGGACATGCGGAGAAGGTGAAAGCCGTCATCGGGCCGGCGCTTCTGATGACCTCGCTCGACATGCACGGCTTCTCGGTCTCGGTAATGCCGCTCAGGCCGGAATGGGAAACGGCGCTGGCAGCCCCCGTCGGCATGCCGGCCTGGCCGGGGCTTCATGCCATATCTCCGGTGGAAACCGTGGCCCTGCCGGATGGCCTCACGCCGATCAGCCCGGTACCTTCGCACAACGCTTCCACCCGGCGCGTGATCGAGGAGTGCTGCGACATCCTGATCGCCGCCGAGCGGAAGCTCAACGAGTTGGATGCGAAGTCCGGCGACGGCGATACGGGCTCCACGCTCGCCACCGCCTCGCGGGCGCTGAAGGGCAAGCTCGACAGGATGCCGCTGGCCGACCTCACGCAGCTTTTCCCGGCGATCGGCAACGAGCTGTCCCAGACCATGGGAGGCTCGTCGGGTGTCATCCTGGCGATCTTCTTCGGCGCGACGGGCGACGCCTATGCGAAAGGCATGTCGACATTGGAGGCACTCAAATTCGGTCTCAACCGCATTTGCGAAGTGGGCGGTGCGCAGAAGGGCGACCGCACCATGATCGATGCGCTGGAACCGGCCCTCGACGCATTGGAAAACGGCCTCGGTCCGGCAGCCGGAGCCGCGCGCCAGGCCGCCGATTCGACCGCCTCGATCCGCAAGGCCAAGGCGGGGCGGGCATCTTACGTGCCCGAGGATCATCTCGCCGGCCACAACGATCCCGGCGCGGAAGCCGTCGCACTTCTGTTCCAGGGGCTGGCGCGAAGCACGGGTGCTGATGCCTAGATCCGCCGAGCCAGAGCGCATTTCCGGAGACGCGCCGACGGTCAACGACATCGCGCGTGTTGCCGGGGTGTCGCTGGCGACCGTCGATCGCGTGCTCAACGCGCGCCCCGGCGTGCGCAAGGTCACCATCGACAAGGTGCAGACCGCGATCGAGGAACTGGGTTATGTCCGCGACCGCGCGGCGGCCAATCTGGCCCGTGGCCGCTTCTACAATCTCCTCTTCATCCTGCCCGACAGCGAGGATGAGTTCGTCGCCACGATCGAGCAGAAGATCCGCGATTTCACCCGGGTCCAGGGCGGCGACCGCACCCGCGTTCACAAGATCCGCGTCCGCTCCTTCGATCCGAAGGAGGCGGCCAGCATCATCGGCCGCATCAATCCGCGCCATTTCCATGGCGTCGCCGTCTTCGGCCCGGAAACGCCTTCCGTGCGCGATGCGATCGACCGGCTCAAGAAGAACGGCGTCGCCGTCGTCGCCCTCGTCTCCGACCTGCCGAGTTCGGCGCGCGATCATTTCGTCGGCATCGACAACATTTCCGCGGGCAAGACCGCCGGGCGGCTGATGGGGCGTTTCCTCGGCGGCCGGCGGGGCAAGGTGGTGGTGCTGACGGGCTCGCGGCTTGCCCGCGATCACATCGAGCGGCGTCTGGGCTTCGACACCGTCATGCAGGGCGAATATCCGGGCCTTCACATCCTGCCCTCCATCGAGGCGCCGGAGGATCCGGCCCTGTTGCGCCAGCTTCTCTCCCGCGTCTTCGCGCAGGACGACATCTGCGCGGTCTATTCCTCGACCGGCGCCAATCGCGGTCTCGTGGGTTTTCTGGAAGGTGCGGGGCTCGGCAGGAACCTCACCGTCATCGGCCATGAATTGACCGATATCTCCCGCGAGGCGCTCGAAAGCGGCACATTCGACGCGGTGATCTCGCAGGATGCCGGCCATCTGGTCCGAAGTTCCGTGCGCCTGTTGCGCGCGCAGATCGACCGCGTTCCCCATGATCCATGGCAGGAACTCATCCGCATCGACATATTTCTCAAGGAAAACATGCCCAGGCTCGCCGAGCCGGAGAGAGTGGCCGATACACCGGAAGTCTAGAGCGAGTTGATCGGCAGCTTCAGCATCGGGCGGCCGTCCTTGTCGCGCGGCACTTCGCCCGCGCGCATGTTGACCTGCAGCGAAGGCAGGATCAGACGCGGCATCGACAAGGTCGCATCGCGCTCCGTGCGGAACCGTACGAACTCTTCGCGGGTCTTGCCGCCGCCGACATGGATGTTGTCGCGCTTCTCGGCACCCACCGTGGTCTCCCACTGGATGTCGCGCCCGTTCGGCCCGTAGTCGTGGCACATGAACAGCCGCATCTCTTCGGGCAGCGCAAGGATCTTCTGGATCGAATCGTAGAGTTGGCCCGCGTCGCCGCCCGGGAAGTCCGCCCGCGCCGAACCGCCGTCCGGCATGAACAGCGTATCGCCCACAAAGGCTGCATCGCCGATCACATGCGTCATGCAGGCCGGGGTATGACCCGGCGTGTAGATCGTGAATATCGGCATGCCGCCGATCGTGTAGCTGTCGCCATCGGTGAACAGCCGGTCGAACTGCGAGCCGTCGCGCTGGAATTCGGTGCCCTCGTTGAAGATCTTGCCGAACGTGTCCTGCACGAGGAGGATCTTCTCGCCGATGCCGATCTTGCCGCCGAGCTTCTCCTGGATATAGGGCGCCGCCGAGAGGTGGTCGGCATGGACATGGGTCTCGATCAGCCACTCGAGGTCGTAGCCCTGCGCCTCGATGAAGCCGATCATCCGGTCCGCGCCGTCATGGGTGATGCGGCCCGCCGCCATGTCGATGTCCATCACCGAATCGATGACCGCGCAGGCAGTCGAGCCCGGATCGCGCACAACATAGGAGATCGTGTTGGTGCCGGCATCGAAGAACGCCGTCACTTCGGGGTGGATGTCCATGTGCAGCGGATAGTTCATCCGGCGAGCCTGCCTGTCTCAGTCGAGAAGCTTTGCCGCGCGCATCAGCGCCAGCTCGTAGCCCTGTGTGCCGCAGCCCACGATGATGCCGTCAGCGCGGCCCGACACGAAGGAATGATGCCGGAAGGCTTCGCGCTTGTGAACATTGGAGATGTGCACCTCGATCACCGGTCCCTCGAAGGCGTTGAGCGCGTCGAGGATCGCCACCGAGGTATGCGTGTAGGCGGCCGGATTGATGATGATGGCCGCGGCCTTCTCGCGCGCTTCGTGGATCAGGTCCACGATCGCGCCTTCGGAATTCGACTGGTGGAAGGCGATGGCAAGGCCCTTGTCGCTTGCAAGCTCGCCGCAGGACTTCTCCACGTCGGCCAGCGTTTCCGCGCCGTAGATCTCCGGTTCCCGCTTGCCCAGAAGGTTCAGGTTCGGTCCGTTGAGAATGTAGATCGTCTTCGCCATTGTGAGGCCTTTCTTCCGCTCCTCGCTCCGTCCCATGTTCCCCGGTTTCCGTCAAGAACCTGTCCCTTGGGTCTGTCCGTGCACTACCGGGTTGCAGAAGGTTGTGTTCTATATTTACTCTTGTTTAAATTGCAGGATGGCTCTCAAGTTTCCACCGGCAATCGGGCTGGTTGTCATCTGCAATTACGACACCGGCTTTAAGCCACCCGAAATGGTCAAGCGACGGCTCGCTGTCGTGGTTTCCGAGCGTCTGCCTTATCGGGATGGTCTTTGCACCGTGGTTCCTCTGAGTACGACACCGAGCCGCTCCGGTATTCGTTACCAATGCAAGGTGGAACTGCCGGTTGATCTTCCCGATACTTTTTCCGGAGCGGTAAAGTGGGCTAAGGCGGATATGCTTGCCACCTTGTCGTATGAGCGGATGAGCTTGCCATTCGACGGCCGCTCCGGCACTGGCCGGCGCAGATATTTGCAAATCAGGCTTCCTCCGGCTGAATTGCGTAAGATCCAGTCGGCCATGCTCCATGCCTTGTCGCTCGAGCACTTGACAAAGGGCGGGTGAAAGCACACCTTTTGGTTGATTGCGCTCGCCAGAGATGGTGGTGCGCCTCAAGTCCGTCGCGAGACGGCGAACCAGTTGCGGAGCGATACCAAGCTCCGTCGGTTGACAGCCCTGCCTTCCGAGGTGGGGCTTTTTGTTTCTGTATCAATCCAGCGAATAGGGAATGATGCCGCGGTCGTTGGCATCCACGTGCAGCCTGCGCTTGAGCGGCGGCACGGCGCGCTGGTGGCAGTCGCGGCGCTCGCAGATCCGGCAGGAAATGCCGATAGGCTCGAAGCTCGACGCCTGGCTCAGGTCCAGATCGTCGGCATAGACGAGTTCGTTGGCATGAGTGACTTCGCAACCCAGCGCCAGCGCATAGGTCTGCACAGGGTCGCGCCAGCCTCCGCTCGCTTTCGTGACCGCAAGTGCGAGGCAGAGATAGCGGATGCCGTCGGGTGTTTCGGCCAGTTGCCGGGTGATCCGGTTCGGCGTTTCGAAGGCGCGGTGAGCGTTCCACAGCGGACATGCCGAGCCGAAACGGGCGAATTGCAGCTTCGTCGCCGAATGGCGCTTGGTGATGTTGCCCGCCTGGTCGACGCGGGCGAAGAAGAACGGCACGCCCTTGTGTCCCGGTCGCTGCAATGTCGAAAGCCGGTGCGCCACCTGTTCGATCGAGGTGCCGAACCGGTCGGCGAGAAGCGTCAGGTCATGCCGCAATTCGCGGGCGGCCGTCAGGAATGCGCCATAGGGCAGGATCGCCGCACCCGCGAAATAGTTGGCGAGTCCGATCCGGCAGATCGCCGCCGCATCGTTGGAATGAAACGCCGCCTTCTCGATTATCCGGTCGATTGTCGCCTCGTGCTCCAGCAACCCGGTCTGGTGGGCGATCTGGAAAGCCTGCGTGGAGGCGGGCGTGCGCGCATTGAGCCACAGGACCCGGCTCAGCGGATCGAAATGGCGCAGCGTCTTGCCGTCCTTTTCGCTGCCGTCCTGTCTTTCGGCGCCGATCGTCACCCGCACCCGGTGCTTGCGCTCGATATGTTCGGCAAGCCCCCTCACAGGGCTGCCGCGGCTCTTCGATATCTGCTCGCCCAGCTTCTCGCCGGCGAGGTCGAGCTCGTGGATATAGTTGTCGACATAATGGAAGAAGTCGCGCACTTCCTCGTAGGGCGTCGGCTCGCTGAGCGCGCCTGTCCGCTCCAGCGTTTCGTCGAGTTCGGCGATCTGCTCGCCCGCCCGCCGCATCGCCTGGTGCATGGCGAGAAAGGCCTTGGCGAAGCTCGGCGCGTTCTGCACCACCAGCTTCACGTCGGCGCTCGAGGGCTGTGCCGCGCCCACCAGCGGATCGGCGAGCGCTTCCACCACGTCCGCCAGAATCCTGTCGGAATCCTGATCCGACAGGCTGGTGATGTCGACGGCGAAATTCTCCGCCAGCGCCAGGAGTACCGCAGCGCTCACGTGGCGCTGGTTGTTCTCGATCTGGTTGAGATAGCTCGTCGAGATGCCGAGCTTGGCCGCGAATGCCGCCTGCGTCAGTTCGGCCTCCGTGCGGATCGCCCGGATCTTGCCGCCGATGAAGAGCTTTCTCGCACGCATATTCGCAATTTCGCAAAATGATGATTTTGATATTTGCTATTTCAACTTGTTCACATTTTCAACCCTGTTCGCGGGTCTCCCGCCACGGTAATGTCGCCGTCGGATTGCAATCAAACCGGCTGGCCAGCCGGGGGAGTTACCATGCAGGATATTCTCGATCAGCTCGAAGAGCGCCGGGCTCAGGCGCGTCTGGGTGGCGGTCAGCGGCGTATCGACGCCCAGCACGCCAAGGGCAAGCTGACGGCGCGCGAACGTCTCGACGTCCTTCTCGACGAGGGCTCGTTCGAGGAATACGACATGTACAAGGCGCATCGCTGCGTCGATTTCGGCATGGCCTCGCAGCAATATCCCGGCGACGGCGTCATCACCGGCTGGGGCACCATCAACGGCCGTCCGGTCTATGTCTTTTCCCAGGATTTCACCGTCTTCGGCGGTTCGCTGTCGGAAACCCATGCCGAGAAGATCTGCAAGATCATGGATCTCGCGGTGCAGAACGGCGCGCCGCTGATCGGCCTCAACGATTCCGGCGGCGCCCGCATCCAGGAGGGCGTGGCCTCGCTCGGCGGCTATGCGGAAGTCTTCTGGCGCAACGTCCAGGCCTCGGGCGTCATTCCGCAGATCTCCGTCATCATGGGGCCCTGCGCGGGCGGCGCGGTCTATTCGCCCGCCATGACCGATTTCATCTTCATGGTGCGCGACACCTCCTACATGTTCGTGACCGGCCCGGACGTGGTCAAGACCGTCACCAACGAGGTCGTCACGGCTGAAGAGCTCGGCGGTGCCTCCACCCACACGAAGAAATCCTCGGTCGCCGACGGCGCCTTCGACAACGACATCGAGACGCTCTTGGAAATCCGGCGTCTGTTCGACTTCCTGCCTTTGTCCAGTCGCGAGGAGCCGCCGGTCCTGCCCACCCATGATGAGCAGGGGCGGCTGGAAATGTCGCTCGACACGCTGATCCCGGACAACCCGAACAAGCCCTACGACATGAAGGAGGTGATCCTGAAGGTCGCCGACGAGGGCGAGTTCTTCGAGATCCAGCAAGACCACGCCAGGAACATCCTCTGCGGCTTCATCCGTCTCAACGGCTCCACCGTCGGCGTCGTGGCCAACCAGCCGATGGTGCTCGCCGGCTGCCTCGACATCGATTCCGCCAAGAAGGCCGGCCGTTTCGTCCGCTTCTGCGACGCCTTCAACATCCCCATCCTGACGCTGGTCGACGTGCCGGGCTTCCTGCCGGGCACCAGCCAGGAATATGGCGGCATCATCAAGCACGGCGCGAAGCTCCTCTTCGCCTATGCCGAGGCCACCGTCCCGAAGGTCACCGTCATCACCCGCAAGGCCTATGGCGGCGCCTATGACGTGATGGCCTCCAAGCACATCCGCGCCGACGTCAATTATGCCTGGCCCACCGCGCAGATCGCCGTGATGGGCGCCAAGGGCGCGACCGAAATTCTCTACCGCTCCGAACTCGGCGACCCCGACAAGATCGCCGCCCGGACGAAGGAATACGAGGACCGCTTCGCCAACCCCTTCGTCGCCGCCCAGCGCGGGTTCATCGACGAGGTGATCATGCCCCATTCCACCCGCCGCCGCGTGCTCCGCGCCTTCGAGATGCTCAAGACCAAGAAGGTCGAGCCCCCGAAGAAGAAGCACGACAACATTCCGCTGTAGGGGAGAGCGAGTTTGTCGCAGCGTCCCCCTCTCTCAGCCAACACGAAATTAGAATTCATCCACACAAGGACTGCCGCCTGAAATGCCCAAACTTCCTGACATGACCAAACATCGCGGCTTTCCCTCCGGCCTTCCGGGCACCGGGTTCCAGTTCACCGTGCGGCGCGCCAACCCCAAGGGCGCGACGAAGATCATCGAGCGCAAGCGGTTCAACGACCGCACCTCCACCGAGAAGCTCGCCGACACCGCCTTCCTGCATGCCATCTGGCACATGTTCGGCGATGAGCCCTTCGAGCGCGGCAATCTCGATGCCGGGCGCATTTCCTGGCTCTTCAACCGCGAGATCGTGCCGGCCGAGAATCCCTTCGATCCGGAAAGCTACGAGGCGCTCCTGAAGATCGACGAACACGCCGCCCGCAAAACCTATCCCGACGCCTTCAAGGACGTTCTCGACGTATGACCACCAAGCCGTTCCAGAAGATCCTCATTGCCAATCGCGGCGAGATTGCCTGCCGGGTGATCGCCTCGGCGCAGAAGATGGGCATCGCCACCGTCGCCGTCTATTCCGATGCCGACCGCAATGCCGAACATGTGAAGATGGCCGACGAAGCCGTCCATATCGGCCCGCCGCCGGCCGCCCAGTCCTATCTTCTGGCCGACAGGATCATCGCGGCCTGCAAACAGACCGGCGCCGAGGCCGTGCATCCGGGCTACGGCTTTCTCTCCGAGCGCGCGTCCTTCTGCGAGGCGCTGGAAAAGGAAGGCATCACCTTCATCGGTCCCAAGCCCAAGGCCATCGAGGCGATGGGCGACAAGATCACCTCGAAGAAGATCGCGGCCGATGCCGGCGTTTCCACCGTGCCCGGCTTCATGGGGCTGATCGAGGATGCCGACCATGCTGTGAAGATCGCCGGCGAGATCGGCTATCCGGTGATGATCAAGGCCTCCGCCGGCGGCGGCGGCAAGGGCATGCGGATTGCCTGGAACGACGCCGAGGCGCGCGAGGGTTTCGACCGCTCGAAATCCGAGGCAGCCTCCTCCTTCGGCGACGACCGCATCTTTATCGAGAAATTCGTCGAGGAGCCGCGCCATATCGAGATCCAGGTGCTGGCAGACGCGCACGGCACCTGCCTCTGGCTCAATGAGCGCGAATGTTCGATCCAGCGCCGCAACCAGAAGGTCGTCGAGGAAGCCCCGTCGCCCTTTCTCGATGCCGAAACGCGCAAGGCCATGGGCGAGCAGTCGGTGGCGCTGGCAAAAGCCGTCGACTACCAGTCCGCCGGCACCGTCGAGTTCATCGTAGACAAGCACCGCAATTTCTATTTCCTCGAGATGAACACCCGTCTCCAGGTCGAGCATCCGGTCACCGAACTGATCACCGGCATCGATCTCGTCGAGCAGATGATCCGCATCGCAGCGGGCGAGAAACTGGCGCTCACGCAGGATGATGTGACTATCAACGGCTGGGCCATCGAAAGCCGGCTCTATGCCGAGGATCCCTACCGCAACTTCCTGCCCTCGATCGGCCGCCTGACCCGCTACCGCCCGCCCGCCGAAATCCGCAATGTCGACGGCGTGACGCTCAGGAACGATACCGGCGTGACCGAGGGATCCGAGATCTCGATGTTCTACGACCCGATGATCGCCAAGCTCTGCACCCATGCGCCCGACAGGCTTCCGGCCATCGACGCGATGGCGGAGGCGCTCGACCGTTTCGAACTCGAAGGCATCGGCCACAACATCCCGTTCCTGTCGGCGCTGATGGGCCATCCGCGCTGGCGCGAGGGACGGCTGTCGACCGGCTTCATCGCCGAGGAATATCCCGATGGCTTCGCGCCCACCGAGCCCGACGAGGCGGCACTCGGCGAATTCGCCGTCGCGGCAGCGCTCCTGTCCCACATCCACTCCGAGCGCAACGCCTGGATCTCCGGCGCGCGCTTCCCGCAGGCTGAACGGCGTGCGCAGGAGGAAAAAGTCGTCCGCCTCGCGGGCGCCGAGCGCCGGGTGAGCATCGATGACACCGACGGCTCCTTCGCCGTCCATCTCGACGGCGCGAGCCGCGGCGTCGTCTATACCGGCTGGGCGCCGGGCGATACGCTGGCCGAGGTGGAACTCGACGACCGCTCGCTGGTCTTCAAGGTCCGGGCCATCGCCGGCGGCTTCAATCTGAGCCATCACGGCGTCGATCTCGATGTCCGCGTCTATTCCCCGCGCGTCGCCGCACTCGCGGCCCTGATGCCGGAGAAGGTGGCGCCCGATACCTCGAACCTGCTGCTCTGTCCCATGCCCGGCCTCGTCGTCTCCATCGCCGTCAAGGAGGGCGACACGGTCGAGGCGGGTCAGACGCTTGCCGTCATCGAGGCCATGAAGATGGAAAACGTGCTCAAGGCCGAAAAGCGCGCCGTCGTCAGCAAGATCCCCGTCGCCGCCGGCGACAGCCTGGCCGTCGACGAGGTCATCATGGAGTTCGGGGAATGACCAACACCAAGCGCGACTGGATCGATCTCGCCACCAAGGATCTCAAGGGCAGAAACCCCTCCGAGCTCAACTGGGAGACGCCGGAAGGCATCACCGTTCGTCCGCTCTATACCGGGGACGACGTGCCCGAGGCGGCGGCCGGCGAGCTTCCCGGCTTCGCGCCCTTCACGCGCGGCATCCGCTCGACCATGTATGCCGGCCAGCCCTGGACGATCCGGCAATATGCGGGCTTCTCGACCGCCGAGGAATCCAACGCCTTTTACCGCAAGAACCTCGCCGCCGGGCAGAAGGGGCTCTCCGTCGCCTTCGACCTCGCCACCCACCGGGGCTATGATTCCGATCATCCGCGCGTGCGCGGCGATGTCGGCAAGGCCGGTGTGGCGATCGATTCCGTCGAGGACATGAAGATCCTCTTCGACGGCATTCCATTGGGCGAGATGAGCGTCTCCATGACCATGAACGGCGCCATCATTCCGGTGCTCGCCATGTTCATCGTCGCAGGCGAGGAGCAGGGTGTCGCGCGGAAGGATCTGACCGGCACGGTGCAGAACGACATTCTCAAGGAGTTCATGGTCCGCAACACCTATATCTATCCGCCGGAACCCTCCATGCGCATCGTCGCCGACATCATCGGCTACACCTCCGCCGAAATGCCGCGCTTCAACTCGATCTCCATTTCCGGCTACCACATGCAGGAAGCTGGCGCGACGCTCGCCCAGGAACTGGCCTATACGCTGGCCGACGGCATGGAATATGTGCGCGCGGCCATGGATCGCGGCCTCGATATCGACAAGTTCGCCGGCCGGCTCTCCTTCTTCTTCTGCATCGGGATGAATTTCTTCATGGAAGCGGCCAAGCTGCGCGCCGCGCGTCAGCTCTGGGCGAGGATCATGACCGATTTCGGCGCCAAGTCCGACCGCTCGAAGATGCTCCGGACCCACTGCCAGACCTCCGGCGTCTCCCTGACCGAGCAGGACCCCTACAACAACGTCGTGCGCACTGCCTTCGAGGCCATGGCCGCGGTGCTTGGCGGCACCCAGTCGCTGCACACCAATTCCTTCGACGAGGCGATTGCGCTGCCCACCGAGTTCTCGGCCCGCATCGCCCGCAACACACAGCTCATCCTCAGCCACGAGACGGGTGTCACCAGGGTCGTCGATCCGCTCGGCGGCTCCTATTATGTCGAGGCGCTGACCAGGGACCTCGCCGACAAGGCCTGGGAACTCATCGAGGAAGTGGAGAGCCTGGGGGGCATGACCAAGGCCGTCGAACAGGGCCTGCCCAAGATGCGTATCGAGGAGGCCGCCGCCCGCCGCCAGGCGCGCATCGACCGCGGCGAGGACGTCATCGTCGGCGTCAACCGTTTCCGGCTCGAGGACGAACTCCCCGTCGACATCCTCAATATCGACACCGACAAGGTGCGCGCCGGCCAGGTCGCGCGGCTCAAGAAGATCCGCGACACCCGCAACGCCGAACTCTGCGCAAGAACCCTCGCCGACCTCGAGAAAGTGGCGAAGACCGGCGAGGGCAATCTGCTGGCCGCCGCCGTGGAGGCCGCCCGCGCGCGCGCCTCGCTCGGCGAGATTTCCGATGCCATGGAACGCGGTTTCGGCGGCCGCCACGTCGCCACCACCCGCGTCATCTCCGGCGTCTATGACGACGCCTATCGGGGCGATCCCGAATACGAGCTCATCCGCGAGAAGATCGAGACCTTCGCCACCGAGAAGGGCCGCCAGCCCCATGTGCTGGTCGCCAAGATGGGGCAGGACGGCCACGACCGCGGCGCCAAGGTGATCGCCACCGCCTTTGCCGACATGGGTTTCAAGGTCGATCTCACCGACATGTTCCAGACACCCGAGGAAGTGGCCGCCAGGGCCGCCGAACTCGATGTCGACGTCGTCGGCGTCTCCTCACTGGCCGCGGGTCACAAGTCGCTTGTCCCCGATCTCATCGCCCGGCTCAAGGAGGCCAGTTCCAAGGACATCGCCGTCGTCGTTGGCGGCGTCATCCCCGAACAGGACTACCAGTTCCTCCGCGACGCCGGCGTCGCCGAAATCTTTGGTCCGGGCTCCAATGTGCTGGACGCCGCGAATGCCGTTCTGGCTCGGGTCGAGGGGTTGAAGAGGAATGTGTGAGACTGCCGTGCGCCCATCATAGCATTCCGTCGTGATGCTCACCTTTCTTTCGTCGTCCGGGCCCGTCCGCCTTGATGCTCACCCCTCCATCGTCATGGTCACCCCTTCGTCTCCATGCTCGTCCACCTCTCGTCATCCTCGGGCTTGACCCGAGGATCCAGAATGGCGCGGCCACTCCGTCTCTCTCGAGGCCGAGAAAGCGTTGCGGCGTCTTGGCCAAAACCTGGGTGCCGGAAATCGCGGGGGGAAGAAACGCGAACCCCGCCTCTCGTCATGCCCGGACTTGATCCGGGCATCCATTCCGTGATGCCGCAAGGCTCACGATCCATCGCCTGTTCCCAACCACATCTTGCCCTCGCCTTTGGGGGATATCGAACACGCCCCGCGCCTTGAGGCATGGATGCCCGGATCAAGTCCGGGCATGACGACCGAGGGAAGCCCAAACAAAATCCCCCGCAATTTCATCCACCCTCTCCGAGCCTCCCTTATCCTTCTCCCGTCCTCTCGTTGGAAGCCCGGCGGCGCACTGGTCGACGGGGAGGGGAACGGTGCCGGGCGGCCGTTTGCCGTTGCCTTTTGCACTTTGCATTCGCAGTAGACTTTCGCGACTTTCGGCCGCCCGTCTTCCTGCACGCGCCGGTTTAGGCGCCAAGCAAGACGCCATATGAAAACCGCCGCCCCGGAGATCCGGGACGGCGGCGATTGTCGTGTCTTCCCTTGGATTGCCGTTACAGCATCCAGGTGGCGATCTGCGGGAAGAACAGCAGCAGCATCAGCACCAGCATCTGCAGCGCGATGAACGGCAGCAGCGCGGTGTAGATGTGCTTGAGCGTGATGTCGGGTGGCGCCACACTCTTGAGGTAGAACGCGGCCGGCCCGAAGGGTGGCGTCAGGTAGCTCACCTGCATGTTCACCGCGAACAGGACGCCGAACCAGATCGGATCATAGCCGAGCTGCTTGATGATCGGCACGAAGATCGGCAGCGTCAGAAGTGCGATACCGATCCAGTCGAGGAACATGCCGAGTACCAGCAGGATCGCCATCATCACCATGATGAGCACCACCGGCGGCGCGTCGATGCCGAGGATCGCGCTAGAGACGAAGCGGTTGCCGCCCATCAGATTGTAGACGCCCACGAGCACGGCCGCCGCAATACCGATCCAGATGATCATGCCGCAGGTTTCGAGCGTATGCGTCAGGCTGTCCTGCAGCATCTTGGTGTTCAGCTCGCGACGCAGGAGCGAGATGATCAGCACCGAGGACACGCCGAGGGCAGCGGCCTCCGTGATGGAGGCGACGCCCGTATAGATCGAGCCGAGGACGGCAAAGACGATGAAGCCCGGCGCGATCAGCGACCTGACGGCGCCGGCCACGGATTCCTCGGCATGCTCTTCCTTGCTCATCGGCGGGCCGAGCGAGGGATCACGCAGGCACTTGATCAGCACATAGGCGATGTAGCAGCCGAGCAGCAGCATGGCCGGCGTGATCGCGGCCACGAACAGATCGGCGATCGAGACGCCACCGACGAGGCCGTAGATGATCAAGACGATCGAGGGCGGCATCATGGTGCCGAGCGAGCCGCCGGCGCAGACCACGCCGATCGAGAGATTGCGGTCATAGCCCAGACGCAGCATCTGCGGCAGCGCGAGAATGCCAAGCAGCACGATCTCGCCGCCGATGACGCCGGACATGGCGGCCAGCAGGATCGCCACGATCAGCGTCTGGATGGCGACCCCGCCCGGCAATCGTCCGGCGAGCACGCGCATCCCGTTGAAGAGGTCCTTCGCAATCCCCGAGCGATCCAGAAGCGCGGCCATGAGAATGAACATCGGAATGGCGACCAGCGAATATTCGGTGATGAAGCCGAAGATGCGCGCGGTCACCAGCGGCAGCGCATTGTCGCCGAACCAGCCGAAGGTGAAGGCGAGCGCCACCAGGCCGGTCACCCAGGCCAGCGGCTGTCCGGAGAGAAGGAGAATGAAGATCGATGCGACGAGCACATAAGTGCCCATCTCGATCCCGAGTGCGTTAAGCCCCATGACGTTACTCCCCCGGGCTCTGGCGCTGTTCGCGCGTGTCGCGGCGCAGGACCTGGATCAGATGCAGCGCGGACTGGACGAACATCACGATGACGCAGAACAGGATGATGATTTTCAGAAGCGCCGGTGTCGGCGGGTTCCACGAGGTGCCGGTGCCTTCGAAATGGATCTCGCCGGTCGGCGTATGGGTGGCCTTCCAGGCCATGATCGCGCCGGCATAGCCGAGGCCCGCGAAGAAGAGCATGGCCACGACGCAGTTGAAGATGTCGAGGATCTTCCGGCCTTTCGGGCCGACCGCGTCATAGACCATGCGCACGCGGATGTGCTTGTTGCCGGCCAGCGCCACGGGGCCGCCGATCAGGAAGACGGCTGCGATCAGGAAGGTGGTCGTCTCGTGCGCCCAATAGGTCGGCGAATCGAACACGTAGCGCGAAATCACCTCGAAGACGCTGATGAGGAAGGCCGCGAAAATGGCCCAGGCAAACGCCTTGCCGGTCGTTTCGAGTGCGCGGTCGAGCCAGGTTTTTTCGAAATCGGGGGGTGCCAGCTCCATGTCCCCGTCCGGATTGTCCGACATGTTGTACTCCTGCGCGGAATTGCAAAGAAAACCGGCCGCGTGGATGGGCGCGGCCGGGTGATGCTAGCTGAGATTGCCGCCGGAGGCCTAGAGCAGGTTGCGGCCTTCGAGGTACTTGACGACGGTGTCGTAGTACTTCTGGGTCATCTCGCTCTTGCCGGCCCAGACCTTCCACTCGTCCTGGGCGATGCGGCGGAACTTCGCGCGCTCTTCAGGCGACCAGTTGATGATCTCGATCTTCGGATTTTCCTTGGCCTTGGTCACCGCTTCGGCGTCGAGCTTGCGCACCGAATAGATGTGCTTGAGAATGAACTCGTCGACCGACGCGTTAAGGACTTCCTTCAGGTCGTCCGGCAGTTCGTCCCACACGCCCTTGTTGATCGAGATGTCGATAAGCGGCAGCGAGTGGAAACCCGGGTAGAGCGGATAGTTGGCGATGTCGTTCATGCCGAGCGCCTGGTTGGTGGCGAACACGGTGTTGTCGGCAGCTTCCACGACGCCCTTGTCGAGCGCGGTGAAGATTTCCGAGCCCGGCAGGGCGACGGGCGATGCGCCGGCCTTCTGGAAGATCTCGTAGACCATGCCTTCCGGAGCGCGCAGCTTCACGCCCTTGAGGTCTTCGACGGTGCGGATCGGCACGGCGGAGACGAAGGCTTCCGGCTCGGTGGCCGCGGCGCCGATGAAATGAACGCCATAGGGCTCGACCAGTTCGGCATAGAGCTCGTGGCCGCCACCGGTCTGCATGAAGCCGAGCAGCTCGAACGGGTCGGACCACGCGCCGACGAGGTTGCCCATCATCGCGAATGCCGGGTCCTTGCCGGCGAAATAGCTGGGATCGGTCAGGTGACCCTGCAGGATGCCGGAGCCGACGGCTTCCAGCGTGTCGGTGTGCGGAACCACGGAGCCGATCGGCAGAAGCTCGATCTCGATGCGGCCGCCGGACATCTTGTTGACGCTCTCGGCCCACTTCTGCTTGTTGACGAAGCCGGGCTCGCCGGCGGTTTCGGACGTCTGGAACGTCCAGTTGTAATCGGCGGCGTAAGCTGCACCGGCAACAACGAGTGCGGACACCGAGACCAGTGCGGCCCCGAACAGTTTCGTAAGCATGGAATGCTCCTCCTCGAAATACAAAATGCGTCGGTTAGACGCGGTCCGGACCCGGCCTCCAGGTTCCGGATCTGAGGGGGAGTTGTACATGATTGCGACGGGTGATCAACTCCGCGATACACGGAAACTGCCATATTTGTCCTACCAGAGATCAATCATATGACTAATGCGGCCCACGTCGCGAAAGGCCTTTCGCATCGCGCAAAATTTTCAGGAAAATGCGCAATTTTGTTGCGATGCATTAATTATGATCTTTCGTCTGGTAGATGAAAACCGGCAAAACCCCCTATTTGTCCTACCACTGACCCTCCATGTAGGGTCTCGCGACTATGGCGCCGCGGAGGCGTCACGGGCCTGCACGGAAGCGTGCCTGCGTCAAAATGTCGGCATGCGCGGCGCATGTTTCGCGCCGGGCTTAAGAGTGCCTTCAGCATTCCCTGTCTTGAGTGTCGGCAAACCGGATGCGGCAGGCGGCGCGCCGTTGGAAACAGCATGCAGGCGAGGGTTTCAGTGCAGCAGGCAAAGACTGACGAAACGGCCTACTATCGCCGTGAAATTCACTCCCGTGTCGTGAATTTTCGGAAAGTGACCTGGCTCCTGGCGCTCATGGTCGGCTGCGCGCTCGGCCTCATGGTCGTCGCCGTTCCGCTTGCATACGGCCTTCTCGACAGCCCGTGGCTTGAGGTGGCGGGGGTGGCCACCGGCGGAGCGGGAGCATTCCTCCTCATGGGCGCCGCCTATATCAAGCGCCGCGTCGATGTCGACATGACCCGGCTGATCGGGGACTTCAAGCTCGCCCACGCGCGGCAGGACACCGATGCGCTCACCGGCGCCTTCGTGCGCAACCGCTTCCTCGCCGATCTTTCCGAGGCGATCCTGCGAAGCCGCGGCGAAGGCGGTGCCGTGGCGCTTCTCGTCTTCGACGTCGATCATTTCAAGCAGATCAACGACGGTTTCGGACATCCGGTCGGCGATGCGGTTCTGGAGTTTTGCGTCCGCTGCGCGCGCAAGACCTTCCCGGGCGCGGTTGTCGGTCGCATGGGCGGCGACGAATTCGCGGTGTTCATCGAGCATGATTCCCCGATCTCCGTCGGCTATATCGACCAGGCTTGCGGCGAATTCCTCGCCGGTTTGCGCGAAGGCTTCCATATCGGTCACCGCCGCCAGACGGTCTCCTCTTCGATCGGCATCGCCATGTCGCCTGGCGACGCCACCCGCGCCGACCTGCTGTTCGGCCATGCCGACATCGCGCTCTATGAAGCCAAGCGTGCCGGGCGTGGAACGTGGCGTTTCTTCCGGCCGGAGATTCTCGCCGACAAGCGGCAGGAGCGGTTCGTGGAGCGCGAATTGCGTGCTGCCATCCTGATGCAGGAATTGAAGGTCCTCTATCAGCCGATCGTCAATTCGAAGGGCGACCTCAAGTCGCTCGAGGCATTGGTGCGGTGGGATCACTCCTCGCGCGGGCGCATCAATCCCAACGAGTTCATTCCCATCGCCGAACGCTCGCGACTGATCCATGATCTGGGCATGGCGGTGCTGCGGCAGGTTTGCATGGATATGGCCGGGCTTCCGAACGTCCGGGTCAACGTCAATGTCTCGGCGCGCCAGCTGCAGCTCGGTCATTTCAAGGAGGATTATATCGCCATCCTCGCCGAGGCGGATGTGGATCCCTCGCGCATCACTCTGGAAATTACCGAAAGCTCGCTGCTCGAAGCCTCGGACGTCCTCAAGGATCGCATCGGGACGCTGCGCGACGCCGGCTTCAGTATTGCGCTCGATGACTTCGGCATGGGCTATTCCGAGTTCAACCAGCTGCGCACGCTGCCGTTCGACATCATCAAGATCGACAAGTCCTATACCCAGTCGCTCGGCGTCGACAAGGTCACCGATATCTTCGTTTCCGCGGTGGTTTCCGTCGCCACCCATCTCGACCGCCAGGTCGTCGCCGAAGGGGTGGAAACCGAAGCCGATATCAGCCGGGCAAGCGCTGCCGGGTGCGGCCTGTTTCAGGGGCACCTGTTCGACAAGCCGCTCACCGCGGAAGCCGTCGGACGCAAATACGCCCGGCCGGGAAGCTCCCCGGTAACGCGCGCCTCATCGGCCGCCTGAGGCGCTTGAGGCAGGCTCCGTCGACGGTGCCCGTTGACGGCGCGGGGCTTCAAGGGAGCGCGGCCGGCACATCCCTCCCGCGCCGTATCCCTGTTTTCTCGCCCGTAAAATCCGGTGCCGGCCCCGTTGTTATCGGCGCGGGAAAGCCTTTTAACTGTATGAACTGAATTTGCAGACAGGTGCGGCGCCATGAACGAGTTGGATACCGGGGTCTTGAAGACGAGGGGTTTCTCCCGCCCGCTCAGATTGCTCACGCCGGAGCAATGCATGGTGTTCATGCGCCACTGGCGCGCGGTCGAGAACCGGCAGGCCAAGGGATGGGAGAGCAAGCTGGTGGCGCTCGGCGATCCTGTTTTCCACGATATCGCGACGCGTCCGCAACTGCTTGAGCTGCTGCGCGCAGCGCTCGGGGACGACGTCGTGCTCTGGGGAGCATCGGTGCAGGTCCGCGAACCGGGCCAGGAGCACCGCTGGCACTCGGACGCCGAAACATGCGGCGGCGACGGCTACGCATCGGTCTGGATCGGGCTGGAGGGCACGTGCCGGGAAACCTCGCTGGCGATGATTCCCAAGTCCCATCTCTACGGCGTCTCGATCCAGCAGGCGAAGGCTGAAAAGGGCAGCCGGGCCGCCTCGGATGCCGAACTCCTGAAGCTTGCCCAGGCATTCGACGCGGCAGCGCAGATCGAGCAGCCCGATGTTGCCGACGGCGAGGCGCTGCTGTTCGACGGTCGCCTCTGGCACGGATCGTACAACGCCTCCGACACGGTCCGCTATGCGCTGCTTCTGCAATATGCGCGCGCCGACATGGTGGTGAAGACGCCGGAGCGCTACGACTGGCCGTTCGCCTACCGCGAGGAACTGCCTGCGGTCCTGCCGGTTCTGGGGGCCTGCGCGCAAGCCGGAAACCCGCTGGCACCTCCGCCTGCCGATCCCGCGGCCTTCCGGACGCTGCCCGCCGTGCAGCATCAGTTGCCGATGCCGCTTGCGGGTGACCGCAAGAAGGGGTGGAAGCCTCACGAGATCGCCGAGGGTCGCACCGCCAATCTCACCTTTAATCATTTCCATGCCTCGGTGCTCGAACCCGGACACAGCCCGCATCCCCCACATGCTCACGTCGAGGAAGAGGTGCTGATCGTTCTCGACGGAACGGCCGAGCTGTTGCTTGGCAGCGCCGATCCGGAGCAGGCGCAGGTGCACCATGCGAGGCCCGGTTCGTTTTCCTGGTACCCGGCCTATTTCCCCCACACGATCCGCAATATGTCGGATCGCCCCGTCACCTACCTGATGTTCAAATGGTACGGCCCGCCGATCGAAACCGCCCGTCAGGCGCAGGGAGGCACGGTCAATTTCGGATCGCCGGTGCCCGGCAGCGAGCCGCTTCCGGCCAAGGGCATGCGGTCCGAGCGGGTCTTCGAGCAGCCGACGGCCTATCTGACGCGTCTTCACGCCCATGTCACCGACATCGATCCGGGCAGGGGATACGGCATGCATGCCGACGAGCACGACGTCGCGATTATCGTCTTTTCGGGCAGCATCCGCGCCAATGGCGTGGTTCTGGAGCCGGGCGGCGTCTTCTATTTTCCGGCGGGCGAGTTGCACGGCATGGAGAATGTCGGGGCCACCCGCGCCCGCTACCTCGTATTCGAGTTCCATGGCGGCACTCCGGATTTCGCGCGCGCCACCGAGACGATAGACCGGACGCGCCGCACCGGCACGAGCTTGCGGCGGACCCCTGCTTTTGTGGCCCCGGTGAAGCATCGCACGGACGGCAAGCATCGGCCGTGGATCAGCCGTGTCGTCAACCGGATCGGCAAGGCCGTCTCGGCGCCGCTGAACCGCAAGATCGAGCGGGTCGTCGATCGTCGCCTCGCCGAACTCGGGGGGCAGCCACCCCGGCGCTAGAGATGCGCGCGGCAAAGCCGGTTCTGTGCCGATGCCGTCCCGTCGCGCCGGAAGAGGACGACCTGTTCGGCAAATGGTCCACTCCCGATGCGTTCAGGGGTATATCGCATTGCGAAGCCCGCTCGCCTCTTTCGCCGGCAGCGGCGAGCGGCCCGCGCTATTGACCCGCCGACCTTGTGGCGCTCGCTTGCGATCTGGCCTAGAATCGTCGTCTAGGAAAAACGCGTCGGCGACGAAACACCGGCGAAGCAAGAAGTAAGCAAGAAAGAGGAAACAGGGCCATGTCCAGGGTCGTTGTTCTCGGTGTTTTCAACGCCGATGTCGCCTTCCGTGCCGATCGCCTGCCGAAGATGGGCGAAACCATTCACGGCAAGAGCTTTCACCTCGGGCCCGGCGGCAAGGGATCGAACCAGGCGGTCGCCGCTGCCCGTGCCGGTGCCGACACCCACATGATTACCCGTCTGGGCAAGGACGCCTTCGCCGAGATGGCGCTGGAGATCTGGCGCGACGCCGGCGTCACCCCGGTCATTACCCGGCATGCCGACAGATCGACCGGCTCGGCCTTCATCTTCATCGAGGAGCATTCCGGCAACAACGCGATCATCATCGCGCCGGGGGCCGCGGCCTCGATGACCAATGCGGATATCGACGAGCGCGCGAAACTGATCTCGGAAGCCGACGTCTTCGTCACCCAGTTCGAGCAGCCCATGGGGCCGGCTCACCATGCGCTCGAGATCGCCCACAAGGGGCGGGCCATCACCGTGCTCAACCCGGCGCCGGCAATGGACATGCCCGAGGGCATGCTGGCATTGTGCGACTATGTCACCCCCAATGAGAGCGAGGCCGAGGCGCTGACCGGCATCAAGGTCGTCTCGCTCGATGACGCCCAGCAGGCCGCGATGGCGCTGGTCGCGCGTGGGGCGGGGGCCGCGATCCTGACGCTCGGCGAGAAGGGTGCGCTGTTCCATAACGGCTCGGAAACGGTTCATGTGCCGGTGATGAACGCCGGCGGCGTGGCCGATACGTCGGGCGCGGGCGACGCGTTCAATGGCGGGCTGGCTGCGGCACTGGCGCGGGGCAAGGCGCCCGAAGAGGCGCTGCGCTTCGCCGCCGCGACGGCCGCGATTTCCGTCACGCGCCATGGCACTGCGCCCTCCATGCCGAGCGAAGCGGAAATCCAGGCGCTGCTCGCGCGGAGCTAGTTCGTACTCAGTTGGCCGGGCGGATGCGGATGCCGAACAGCTCGACCGCCCGGCTGTTGCCGCCGACATCGCTGTTGATCGAGATCGTGCCGCCGGAATTGGGGGCCATGGCGCGGGTGAAGTCCACCTCGATCAGCGCGTCGCTGGCCTGGCTTTCGGCATTGAAACGCCTGCGGCCGCAATCGCCCATCGTGCCGAAATCGCATGTGACGTAGAACGCCGTCGGCTGGTCGCCCGCCGCCCGCACGGTGAGCGCGATCACCGAGGCGCGCCCCGCCAGTTCGTTGAGCGCGGCGGCATCGATCGGCAGCGCCACTTCGCCGTCTTCGCCGGGGCTGGCCGAGGTCACGACGATAGCCCGGCCGTTGCCTGCCTCGGTGAATTCCGCGCTGGCCAGGCTCCCGGTGGAGATCGCGTCATTGTCGCGAGGCGCGTAGATCGTCGTCCAGTTCCCCGAAAAGCCGCTTTCGGGATTGAGCCGGCGCGGACCACTTCCGTCGCCGCTGAAATCCTCGGAACTCACGGTCGGCGGCGGATTGGGCACCGAGGTGTCCCAATCCGGATCCAGCGCGCCGGTGGAGTAGAGCCACCATACGCCCATGCCGAGGAAGGACAGCAGAACGAGGCTCGAGAATGCCGAGGCAAACCGGTGCTTCTCGCGCCGGCGCGGCTTCTTTCCCTTGACAGGTTCCGCGTCCGGTTGTGGCGTCTTGTCCCTGCGCGAAAAGATGCTCGACCGGCGGGCATCGTCCTCGCCCTGCGCACGGCGCGGCGGGGGCAGGGTCAGGCCGTCGTCGACGGGCATTGCTTCCGGCCTGTCGCGGATGATCTCCGGGGCGGTTTCGGTCCGGTGTGGCGCGGCATGCGCCGGTGGCTCCTGCCGTTGCTGCCCGCGGGAACCGATGTCGATGCGTGGCGCACGCTCGGCCGGCGCGGCGCGCTCCTCGGCCGGCGAGAAGCTCAAGTCCGGCTCGGCGTGTCCGGTGCGCGGCGCCGTGCCGGAAGCTGCGGGGGCCAGATCTACTGGCGACGGATCTGTGGGTGCTGCATCGATGCGGATATCAGGCGTGCGCTGCGGTTCAGCCGGCCTATCGTCGATCGAAGGGGCGGTCCCGTTACCGTCCGGCTGAGCCGCCGGCGCCACATGCGGCGCGCTCATCGGCGCCTGTCCCTGATATTCGCGTTCAATGACGGAAATCAGGTCCTTCAGCCGGCTCACCTGCGGGCGGACCAGTTCGGGATTGGTAATGCCGCGAGTTTCGAGATTGCGGATGAGCGCGTCATGCGCTGTCCTGTAAATCCGGGCGCGTTGCGTTTCGTCCGGGTTCTCGACCCGGCTCAACGCGTTGCGGATTGCCGCTTCCATTCCCTTCAAATCCGCTTTCCTTCTGCGCGCGCTGTCTCTGCTACCAGAGAAAAAGCAGCGCCACGGGCTCGGGTTCCTTGCTGTGGGTTAACGTTTCGCCCCCGAAAAGACAAGACTTGTCCCCCCGTGATACCTGCCGGGACGGGCCGTCACCCGATCTCGCGGGCGGAGATATGGCACCATCGGGCGGCCCGTAATTTTCCGGAACGGCTTTCGCTGTGCGTCAAGCTCTGCTATCAATTTTGACGTTCGCGTAAAGGTAAGAGCAATTCGTGTGGGAGGAACTTCATGACACTGCCGGCCATTCTCAAGGACAATCTTCGCCTTCCCGTGGTGGCCTCGCCGCTCTTCATCATCTCCCATCCGCCGCTGGTCATGGCCCAGTGCAAGGCCGGCGTGGTCGGCTCCTTCCCGGCGCTCAATGCGCGGCCGGAATCCCAGGTCGACGAATGGCTGGCCGAGATCACGGAAGGGCTGGCCGACCACGATGCGAAGAACCCGGACAGGCCGGCGGCGCCCTTTGCCGTCAACCAGATCGTCCACAAGTCCAACGCCCGGCTCGAGCACGACCTGACGATGTGCGTGAAATACAAGGTGCCGATCGTCATTTCCTCGCTCGGTGCGGTGCCGGAGGTCAATGCCGCCGTCCATTCCTATGGCGGGATCGTGCTCCACGACATCACCACGGTGCGCCATGCCCATTCGGCGATCAACAAGGGCGCCGACGGCCTTATTGCCGTGGCGGCCGGCGCCGGCGGCCATGCCGGTCCGCTCTCGCCCTTCGCGCTGGTCTCCGAAATCCGGGAATGGTTCGACGGGCCCTTGCTGCTTGCCGGCTCCATCTCCACCGGCGGCGGCATTCTGGCGGCCCAGGCCATGGGCGCGGACATGGCCTATATCGGCTCGCCCTTCATCGCCACGCCGGAGGCCCGCGCCGTCGACGACTACAAGCAGATGATCGTGGAGTCCGCCGCCAAGGACATCGCCTATTCCAACTATTTCACCGGCATCCACGGCAACTATCTCAAGGGCTCGATCACCAGGATGGGGATGGACCCGGAAAACCTGCCCGAGGCCGATCCGACGAAGATGGATTTCGGCGCTGCCGCGACCGGCGCCAAGGCCTGGAAGGAAATCTGGGGCTCCGGCCAGGGCATCGGTGCGGTCAAGGAAATCCGGCCGGTGGCAGACCTCGTCGCCCGCCTGGAGCGCGAATACCAAGCCGCGCGCGGGCGTCTGGCCCTGTAATTCCGCTTTCCGCTCGAAACCCGGCGGCCGCCTGTCGATTGCCGCTTGAATTCGCCGCCCGATCACGCTATCAGCCCGGCAGTCCACGCGCCGGGTGATTTTTCCCCGCGCCGGGCGGGCCGCTTTAGCTCAGGTGGTAGAGCACATCATTCGTAATGATGGGGTCGCAGGTTCGAGTCCTGCAAGCGGCACCAGTTTTCTTGTAATTGCACAATTTATGTAGAAAAATTGAGTTGCAGTGATGCCGCTACTCGATAGTTCTTCGCCATTCTTGCTTTCTCTCGGTGGGAGCCAGATCATAGAGATCAATTTTCCAATTGAATTCTTGGTCGAAGGGACTCCTGTGTCCTTGCAGGCGAAACGTTCAGCGTCCCTTGTCGAGTGGCGCGATCGGGTTAAAGGCGCGAGTACACATGCTATTCCTTCGCCTCACTTCGCATCCGATGAGAGAATGGCCGTAACCGTTTACTATTTCCCCGCTGAGCGAATGCAGGGGGATATCGATAACATCGTGAAGCCAATTTTGGATGCTCTATGCAGGCATATCTACATAGACGACAATCAGGTGGAGAGGATCGTGGTTCAAAAATTTGAGCCGAGGAATGTTTATACATTTTCGGCGCCTACCTCGACCCTTGCTCAGGCTTTGGACGCCAGGCCTCCGATGGTTTATGTAAAGATTTCGACCGATCCTCACGAGGAGCTTGTGTGATGTCACAGACCACCGAGATGGATGTACTGGAGCAATTGCTCCCGCAGCTTCGTGCCGATGGCTATGATGTCTACCTTCATCCTAATAAGCCCCTTATCCCTGGTTTCTTTGAGGATTTTACACCCGACGCGATTGCGTTGAGGGGGGACCGAAATCTGGCCATCGAAGTCAGGGGCGGCTCCTCGAGCGAGGCCAAAAAGCTAAGGTCGATCCAGGAGCGTTTCGTTGGGCACAACGACTGGGAGTTAAGGGTCATTTGGCTGCCATCTGATGGAGCCGAGGTGGCCTTCGAAGTATACGGGCCTGAGAAGCTCAAACTGCGATTAAAACAGATTGAGAAACTTGTTTCTGATGGTCAGTTCGAACCTGCCTTGCTGCTCGCGTGGGCGACCTTCGAAGCGACCGCTAGAGCAGTGGCGGCTCATCGCTTCACTCGACCGCAAACACCAGGCAGAATTGTTCAGGAGCTGGCAGCATCAGGGGTTCTGACCCCGACGGAGGCAGATCAACTTCGCAAGCTTGCAGATAAACGCAACCGATTAATTCATGGGGATCTTCAAGTCCAAGTTGGAGAGGACGAGGTGAGGCAATTCGGCGAAGTTCTGTTGGCGCTGGTGGACGAGTTGCCGGCAGATGACCAAGGCCTGACAAGAGGTGCGTTACTTTAAAGCTCTCAGTTTTACCTCCCCACCAGCCTCGCATCAGCTTGCCCGCTTATCCTCCGGCCACACGCCACAGGGATACGTGCGCCCGGCCATGAGCTCTTGCAACCGAACAGCTTTCTCTCCAGCCCGCCCCAACCGGCCCGGCTTCATCCCGGGCGGGCTTGCACGCGGCATGGGTCCTGACGGGCCGGTCATGGTGCATCTGGTGGCCGCGCGTTTCGGCGAGGGGATCAGCCGCGCACGGAGCATGAAGCCGTGAAGGCGGTAATCCTGGCGGGCGGGCTCGGGTCGCGGCTCGCCGAGGAAACCCATATCAAGCCCAAGCCCATGGTGGAGATCGGCGGCCGACCGATTCTCTGGCACATCATGAAGCTCTACCACGCCCACGGCATCCGCGATTTCGTCATCTGCTGCGGCTTCAAGGGCTATGTGATCAAGGAATATTTCGCCAATTACGCGCTGCACATGTCGGACATGACCTTCGACATGGCCGAGAACACGGTCCACTTCCACAAGCAGAACGCCGAGGACTGGCGGGTGACGCTGGTCGACACCGGCGAGACGACGCTGACCGGCGGACGGCTCAAGCGCGTTGCCCCCTATCTGGAAGGGGAGGCGGACTTCCTGCTGACCTATGGCGACGGCGTTGCCGATCTCGACATTTCCGCCACGATCGCGTTCCACCGCAGCCATGGCAAGCTCGCCACCATCACCGCGGTCCATCCGCCGGCCCGCTTCGGCGCGTTGCAGCTCGATGGCGACCGCGTGGAAGGCTTTATCGAGAAGCCGGCCGGCGAGGGCGGCTTCATCAATGGCGGCTTTTTCGTCCTCTCCGCGGGCGTGCTTGATAAGATTGCCGGCGACCAGACAAGCTTCGAATCCACTCCCCTGATCGAAATGGCGAACGAGGACGAGTTGCGCGCCTATTTCCATCGCGGCTTCTGGCAGCCCATGGATACGCTGCGCGACAAGAACACGCTTGAAGCGCTGTGGGACAATGGAAAGGCGCCGTGGAAATGCTGGTGAAACGACGCAATCCGGCTGCCTCCGGTCGCCCCGAGGGGTTTCCCGATCCGGGCTTCTGGCAGGGTCGCAAGGTTCTCCTGACCGGCCATACCGGCTTCAAGGGCGCTTGGATGCTCGAATGGCTGGAAGCCATGGGCGCGCATGTCACCGGCATGTCGCTTCAGCCGGAAGGCCCGGTTTCGCTCTTCGAGGGCCTGCATGGCACGGCGCGGCTCGAAGGCGAGATCACCGATATCCGCGACGAGGCCGAAGTCGCCCGCAGGGTGGCCGGGATCGAGCCGGAGATCGTCTTCCATCTCGCCGCGCAGTCCCTCGTCCGGCGTGGCTATGCCGATCCGCCGACGACCTATGCGGTCAATATCGGCGGCACGCTGAACGTTCTCAAGGCCGTTGCAGACGTCGGTTCCGCCCGCGCTGTCGTGGTGACGACCACCGACAAGGTCTACCGGAACGACGGTAGCGGCCGTGCCTTCGTCGAGACCGATCCGCTCGGCGGCGAGGATCCTTATTCCAGGTCCAAGGCGATCTGCGAGATGGTCGTGTCCGCCTATCATGATCCGCTCGAGGCGCTGGGCTGCCGCGTGGCTGCCGCCCGTGCCGGCAATGTCATCGGAGGCGGCGACTGGGCGGCGGACCGTCTGATCCCCGATGCCGTTCGCGCCTGGGGCCGCGGCGAGAAGCTGCAGGTGCGCCGGCCCGATGCCACGCGCCCCTTCCAGCATGTGCTCGAACCCCTCAGAGGCTACATGGTGCTGGCCGAAAAGCTCTGCGGCATCGCGCGCTGCGCGCCGGCCTATAATTTCGGCCCGTTCGAAGCGGGCGCCAAAGTGCGCGACGTGCTCGATCTCGTGGCCGGCCATTTCGATGGCGCGGCCATTGCCTATGCGGACCGCATCGAGGGTCTGCACGAAGCCGGAACCCTCTCGCTCGATCCCTCTCTGGCCGCCCGCGATCTCGGCGTCGCCCCGGTCTGGTCGCTGGAGGAGGGCATCGCCCACACCGCGACCTGGTACCGCAGCTTTGCCGACGGCGCCGATCCCCGCGATCTCTGCCTCGCCGACCGCATGGCCTATTTCGCCGCGCTGCTGAAAGCCGGGCATTCGAGGCAGGCCGATACTCCGGACGGAAACGCGGAGGTGGCATGAGCCTCGATATCGTGCAGCTTGCGGATGGCGGGGCCGACGGCCCGGCGCTGGTGCGGCGCGCGCCCTTCCGCGATGGCCGCGGCCAATTCTCCCGCCTGTTCGCGCGCGAGGAACTGGCAGCGGAAGGGCTCGGTTTCGAGATCGTCCACGTCAACCATTCGGCTACGATCGGCAAGGGCACGATCCGCGGCTTTCATTATCAGAAACCGCCGCATGGCGAGATCAAGCTCGTCTCCTGCATTCGCGGCGCCGTGCTCGACGTGGCGGTCGATATCCGCCCCGGCAGCCCGCGCCGTTTCAGGGCCTTATCGGCCGAACTGTCCGCCGGGAACGCCACGGCAATGCTGATCCCGGACGGTTTCGCGCACGGCTTTCAGGCGCTGACTGAGGAGGTGGAGCTCATCTATCTCCATTCGGCCGCCTATGTGGCCGATGCCGCCGACGGCTACCGCTTTGACGATCCGGCGATCGGTTTCGACTGGCCGCTCCAGCCGGCCAATCTCTCCGAGCGCGACCGCAACTGGCCGCTGACAGGCGAGCGCGCCCGATGACGGCGTCCATGTCATGCCGCCACTGCGGGGGAACGCATTTCGTTCCGTTTCTCGATCTCGGCCATGCCCCGCCGTCGAACTCCTATCTGTCCGGACCCGCGGCGATCGCAGCCGAAAAAACCTATCCGCTGGTCATCCGCACCTGCACCGGGTGCTGGCTGACGCAGACCGAGGATTTTGCCGACCGGGAGGAATTCTTCTCGGCCGATTATGCCTATTTCAGCTCGTTCTCCACCTCCTGGCTCGAACATGCGCGGGCCTATGTCGAGGCCATGCGGGCACGGTTCGGCCTCGGCGCACACAGCCTCGTCTGCGAAGTCGCGGCCAATGACGGCTATCTTCTGCGCCATGTGAAGGCGGCCGGCATTCCCTGTTACGGCATCGAACCGACCGCTTCGACGGCGCGCGCGGCCCGCGCTCTGGGCATCGATATCGTTGAGGCGTTTTTCGGCGCGCAGCTGGCGGGCCGGCTGTCCGGCGACGGAAGGCAGGCCGACCTGATCGCCGCCAACAATGTGCTGGCCCATGTGCCGGACATCAACGATTTCGCCCGCGGCTTCGCGCTTCTCCTCAAGCCCGAGGGCGTGGCGACCTTCGAGTTCCCCCATCTTCTCGAGATGGTGCAGGGCAGCCAGTTCGATACCGCCTATCACGAGCACTATTCCTATCTGTCTTTGCTGGCTGTCGAAGCGGTGTTTCGCAGTGCGGGGCTGCGTGTCTTCGATGTTGAAACCACCCCCTGGCACGGCGGCAGCCTCCGCCTCTTCGCCTGCCGGGACGGCGCCTCACATGCGCAAAGTCCTGCCGTTGCGGCGATGCGGACGCGTGAAAGCGAAGCGGGTATGGATCAGCCCGGCTTCTACACCGGCTTTCAGGCCGAGGCCGGGCGCGTGCGCGACGAGTTCCTCGCCTTCCTCGCCGATGCGCGGGCCGCAGGATGGCGCGTGGCCGCCTACGGCGCGGCAGCCAAGGGCAACACGCTCCTCAACTTCGCGGGCGTGACGGCGGAGGATATCGCCTTCGTCGTCGACCGGAATCCCGCCAAGCAGGGCCGGCTCCTGCCGGGCTCGCACATCCCCGTCGTGGATGAGGCGTACCTGATTGCCCGGAAGCCTGACCGGGTGGTGATCCTCCCGTGGAACATCGAAACGGAAATCCGGAGCCAGCTTTCCTGTATCGCAGACTGGGGTGGGAAGTTCGTGACGGCCGTGCCCAAGTTGACGGTTCATCCGTAAGTCAAGGCAAACACAAGAGGGGCGCCCGGAATCCCGCCGCGAGCCGGAGGGAGACGAAATCAGCGCCGGCGATTGCGCAATTTGCGGATGACGCTCGCCACGCGGTCCTGATCGCCCTCGCTCATGTCGTGATAGCTCGGCAGGTTGATCGCACGGTTCGGGATGTCATGCGCATTGATGGTCGCGGGATCGTCCTCGAACATCGGCAGCGATGAGAGCGGCCAGAAGAACACCCGCGCGTCGATCGCTTCGGCCCTGAACGCGTCCATCAGCCTTTCGCGCGTGATGCCGGTATCGGGCGCAAACACCGCTGTCGGCATCCAGTAACCGTTCGTGGTGCCTTCCGGTTCGGCATTCAGCGTCACGCCGTCGAGATCGCCGAGAAGCGACTGATAGCGCGTCATGATCCGCCGCTTGCCGGCAATCAGCTCGGCGATCCGCTCCACCTGCGCGCAACCGATCGCCGCCTGGACGTTCGCCATCTTGAACTTGTAGCCGGTCACCGTCGGGAAGAACTGCCGCGGCTCGCACGCGTCGCGCCCATGATTGGCGAGCTGGTCGACGCGGGCCGCAAGCTCCGTGTCGCTGGTCGCGAACATGCCGCCTTCGCCCGTCGTCACCGTCTTGGTGCCGTGGAAGGAGAAGGTGCCGAATGTCCCCATCGAGCCGGCGCGGCGCGCGCCCCAGGCAGAGCCGATCGCTTCCGCCGCATCCTCGATGATGGCGATGCCGTGTTTCCGGCCGATTTCGCCAAGCGCGTCCATGTCGCACATCGAGCCGTAGAGATGCGTGGCGATGATCGCCTTGGTGCGCGGCGTGATCGCGGCCTCGGCGAGCGCCGGGTCGATGCACCAGGTATCGGGCAGAATGTCGACGAAGACCGGGGTCGCGCCGAGATGGACGATCGGCGCGGCGGTGGCGATCCAGTTCGTATCCGCCAGTATCACCTCGTCGCCGGGGCCGATGCCGAGTGCTGCAAGCCCCAGATGCATCGCGCCCGTGCAGCTCGATGTCGCAATGGCGCGCCCAACGCCAAGATGGGCGGCAAAGCCCGCCTCGAAACGATGGATGTAATCATAGCAGCGCGGCCCCCAGCCGTTGCGCGCCGCATCGGTCGCATATTCGACCTCGAGGTCGGAAATCGAGGGGCGCGTATAGGCGATTGGCGCCGGCTTGTCGTCGTCTCGGGTGTCGGAAGCGGTCATGATGCAGCCATCGGTTTTGTCGCGCGCCACCCTAGCGGCCCGAACCTGCGCGGAGATTGCGGTGCGCGCGTTTTTGCCTTGGCTCGCACGCCGCAAAAGTGGCAAGAGAGAGGAAGCAGAACAGGAGACTTCCATGCGCACAGTTTATGTGAACGGCGAGTATGTGCCGGAGAACGAAGCGAAGATCTCGGTATTCGACCGGGGTTTTCTCATGGCGGACGCGATCTACGAAGTCGCAGCCGTGCTCGACGGCAAGCTCACCGACTTCCCGGCCCATATCAAGCGGCTTCACCGCTCGGCCGGTGAGCTCGGCATGCGCGTGGATGTTTCCGACGACGAACTGCTTGAAATCCATCGCGAGCTCATCCGCCTGAACGGCGTCGATCAGGGCATGGTCTATTTGCAGATGACCCGCGGCGCCACCGATCGCGACTTCGTCTTCGACACCGATGCGCTGACCCCGTCGCTCGTCCTGTTCACCCAGAAGAAGGAGCTGATCGACACCGGTGTCGCCAGAAACGGCATGAAGGTCATTACCGTCGAGGACAAGCGCTGGGGCCGTTGCGACATCAAGACCACGCAGCTTCTCTACCCCTCGCTTGCAAAGATGGAAGCCAAGAAGGCCGGCGCGGACGACGCCTGGCTGGTGCGCGACGGCGAGATCACCGAGGGCAGCTCCAACAACGCCTATATCGTGACGAAGGACGGCGCCATCGTGACCCGTCCGCTGTCAAACTCGATCCTGCCCGGTATCACCCGCGCCACCCTGATCGCCTATGCGGAAGAGACCGGCACCAGGATCGAGGAGCGCGTCTTCACCGTGAAGGAAGCGCACGAAGCCGCGGAAGCCTTCATCACGTCCGCTTCGGTTTTCGTCGGCCCGGTCGTGTCCATCGACGGCGTTCAGCTGTCGGATGGAAAGCCGGGGCCTGTCACCACAAGGCTGCGCGAACTCTATATCGCCGAGAGCCGCAAGCGCCTTCTCTAGGCTAAGCGTCAGACGGAGCGGATCGCCCCGCCGTCACAACGGATCTGCGAGCCGGAAATGTAGCTCGCCCGCTCCGAAACGAGAAACGCACCGACGGAGCCGAATTCGTCGGTGCGGCCATAGCGGCCAGCCGGAATATCTGCCTTTGCCGCTTCGGACACAGCAGCTACATCGCGGCCGGTGCGCTCGGCGTTGGCCGCGTCGAGCTGCTTGAGCCGGTCGGTCTCGATCCGTCCCGGCAGCAGCATGTTGAAGGTCAGGCCTTCGCCGCTCAGCTCGTTCGCCATCGACTTCGACCAGCCGACGAGCGAGGCGCGGATGGCGTTCGAAAGGCCGAGATTGGGGATCGGCTGGATGACGCCGGAAGAGGCGATCGTCAGCACCCGGCCCCACTGCCGCTCGCGCATTTCGGGAATGACCAGCCCGGCCAGTTCCATCACCCGCAGCACCATGACTTCATACTGCTTGCGCACGACATCGACGTCCGCTTGGTACATCGCACCCGGAGGCGGGCCGCCGGTATTGTTGACGAGGATGTCGATGCCGCCGAGCTTCTCGCGGCTCTGCGCGACGAGTGTCTTTGGCGTTGCCGGATCCGAGAGGTCGGCGACGATCCCATAGGCCGTGCCCGCACCTTGCGCGTTGATGGCGTCGACTTCGCTTTTCAGCTTGTCGCCGTCACGGCCGGTCATCACCACGTCGGCGCCTTCGGCCGCGATCGCCTGCGCCACGCTCAGGCCCAGCCCGCGTGAGGATGAAAGCACCAGCGCGCGTTTCGATGTCAGTCCGAGATCCATGGGTGTTCTCTCCTTGTCTGCGTCGCGGCCTTGCACCATTCTGGTCTGGCGCTTAAAGCCCTGGGCGACACACAAACGTTATCCGGCGGCGGCGGTCAAGCGCCCGGACCGGGTGGCGGCGAAAGACGAGGACGGCATGAAGACGATCGAAATCCCGCGCCCGGACGACTGGCACCTGCATCTGCGCGACGGCGCCATGATGGAGGCGGTGACGCCGGAAAGCGCGCGCCACTTCGCCCGTGCCATCATTATGCCCAATCTGGTGCCGCCGGTCGTCACCCGGGCCGATGCCGAAGCCTATCGCGAGCGCATCATCGCCTGCGTGCCGGAAGGCGCGGATTTCACGCCGCTGATGACGCTCTATCTGACCGAAAGCACCGACCCCTCCGACGTTGCTGATGCCTTCACCTCCGGCGTGGCGCGCGCGGTGAAACTCTATCCGGCGGGGGCGACCACCAATTCCCATTCCGGCGTGCGCGACCTCGACAAGGTCATGGGCGTTCTCGAGACCATGGCCGAAATCGGCATGACGCTCTGCATCCACGGCGAGGTGACCAGCAGCGATGTCGATATATTCGACCGCGAGAAGGTCTTCATCGACACTGTTCTCGATCCGCTGCGCCGGCGCCTGCCCGAACTCCACATCACGATGGAACACATCACCACCAAGGACGGCGTGGATTATGTGGCGGGCGCGGAGACCAACCTCGCCGCCTCGATCACCACGCACCATCTGATGATCAACCGCAACGCCATCCTCGCCGGCGGCATTCGTCCGCATTACTATTGCCTGCCTGTCGCCAAGCGCGAGCTCCATCGCCTGGCTCTCAGGAAGGCGGCCACCTCGGGTGATGCGCGCTTCTTCCTCGGCACGGATTCGGCGCCCCACGTCGATCCGATGAAGGAATGCGGCTGCGGCTGTGCCGGCATTTTTACCGCCACCAACACCATGGCCTGTCTGGCCCAGGTCTTCGAGGAAGAGAACGCGCTCGACACCCTCGCCGCCTTCACCTCTGTCAACGGCTCCGCCTGGTACGGGCTGCCGGTCAATGAGACGAAACTGACGCTCGTGCGCCATGACGAACCGGTGGAATTCCCCGAGCGCATCCAGACCGGAGCCGGCACTGTCACCGTCTTCGACCCGATGACGCCGGTCTACTGGAGCGTGGAGGACTAGGGGCCTCACAAGCGGGCGAGGACGTGCCAGGCGCAATCCGCCCCTCGTCATTCCCGGTCTTGACCCGAGGCAAGCGCCGGCGCCGCCATAGCCCCGAGAATTCAATTCGTGATGCGGACGAGGCGGCGTGGATGCCCGGATCGGCTCCGGTCATGACGATGGAGAGAACTGTGCGCGGCATCCGCCCCATGCTTCTCATCGCGCACGACTGCTGCTAATCGGTAAGGCGACAAAGAGGTGCCCATGTTTTCCAACAGTTTCCCTGACAAGGAGCGGATGGCCGAGTTGTTCGCCGCCCAGCTTCTCGAGATCGGCGCAGTCCATTTCAATGCGACCGAACCCTACAAGCTGGCGTCCGGCATGGTCAGTCCGGTCTATATCGACTGCCGCAAGCTGATTTCCTATCCGCGCATCCGCTCGGCGATCATGGATTTTGCCGCCGCCACGATCCTCTCGGAAGCCGGCTTCGAGCAGTTCGACTGCGTGGCTGGCGGCGAGACGGCGGGCATCCCCTTTGCTGCCTTTCTGGCCGAGCGTCTCGGCCTGCCGATGATCTACGTGCGCAAGCAGCCTAAGGGCCACGGGCGCAATGCGCAGATCGAGGGTGAATTGAAGGAAGGCTCGCGGGTTCTGGTCATCGAGGATCTGACGACCGTCGGCGGCTCGATGTTCAAGTTCATCGACGCCATCCGCGCGGCCGGCTCGACCGTCGATCACGGCATGGCGCTGTTCTATTACGGCATCTTCCCGGAAGCCGAGGAGCGTTTCGCCAACGGCAAGGTGAAGCTGCACAACATCGCCACCTGGCGTGACGTGCTGGAAGTCGCCACCGAGCGCTGGGCCTTCGATGCCGAAACGCTCGAATCGGTCGGCAGGTTTCTCGACGCACCGCTCGAATGGTCGGCAGCCCACGGTGGCGTCGGCGAACTGCCGAAGAGCTGAACCGGCTATCTGGCGCCAGGGAGGACGACGATGATCATTTCATGTGGCGAGGCACTCATCGACATGCTGCCGCGCAGGAGCGAGGCGGGCGAGGAGGCTTTCGCGCCCTATGCCGGCGGCGCGGTGTTCAATACGGCCATCGCACTGGGGCGCCTGGGCGTTCCGTCGGGCTTCTTCACCGGCCTGTCGTCCGATATGTTCGGGGACGTGCTGCGCCAGTCCCTCGATGACAGCAAGGTCGATCATTCCTTCTGCGCCACGCTCGACCTGCATACCACGCTCGCCTTCGTCAAGCTGACGAACGGGCATGCGAGCTACGCCTTCTTCGACGAAAACACCGCCGGACGGATGATCACCGAAAAGCATCTGCCCAACCTCGACGATGAGGTCAGCGCCATGCATTTCGGTGCGATCAGCCTGATCTCCGAGCCCTGCGGCTCAACCTATGAAGCGCTGATGGCGCGTGAGCACGGAAAGCGCGTGATCTCGCTCGATCCCAATATCCGCCCGTCTTTCATCAAGGATACCGAGGCACACCGCGCCCGCATCGACCGGATGATCGGCATGTCGGATATCCTCAAGCTGTCCGATGAGGATCTCGACTGGTTCGGCATGGAAGGAATGGAGCAGGCGGCCAGGATCTGGCTCGACCGCGGCGTGAAAATGGTGGTGATCACCCGGGGCGCGGACGGTGCCGTGTGTTTCACCAGTGAGCACAAGATCGAGGTCATGGGCGTGAAGGTCGATGTCGCCGATACGGTCGGCGCCGGTGACACCTTCAATGCCGGAATGCTCGCAAGCCTCCATCGCGCCGGACAGCTCGACAAGGGCGCCATCGCCGGTCTGTCCGGCGACGACATTCACGATGCGCTGCTCTGGGGTGCGAAGGCTGCGGCCGTGACCGTCTCCCGGCCCGGCGCAAACCCGCCATGGGCCGAAGAGATCGGATTCTGATCAGCGCCCCATCTTGCGGATGAGGCCGGCGAGTTCCACGGTCGAGGAATCGTGGCCTGATCCGTCGGCTTCTCCCTTGACCACCGGCAGCAGGTCGGTGGCGAGTTCCTTGCCGAGTTCCACACCCCATTGATCATAGGCATTGATGCCGAAGATCTGGGCCTCGACGAAGACGCGGTGCTCGTAAAGGGCGATCAGCCGGCCCAGCGCATAGGGCGTGAGCGTTTCATAGACCAGCGTCAGGGACGGCCGGTTGCCGGTGAACACGCGGTGCGGCGCGATCTTCTCGATCTGCGCCTCGTCCATGCCCTTGTCGCGCAGTTGCGCGGCCGCTTCCTCGTAGGTGCGTCCCTTCATGAAGGCTTCCGACTGCGCCAGGCAATTGGCCACGAGAAGCTGATGCTGGTGCTCGAGATCCGGTTCCTGCCCTCTGGCCGCGATCATGAACTCGACCGGCACCACGTCGGTGCCCTGATGGAGAAGCTGGAAGAAGGCGTGCTGGCCATTGGTGCCCGGCTCGCCCCAGACGACGGGGCCGGATGCGGTTTCCAGCGGCTTGCCGTCGATGGAGACACGCTTGCCGTTCGATTCCATGTCGAGTTGTTGCAGATAGGCGGGGAAGCGGGCGAGCCGCTGATCATAGGGAATGATGGCACGGCTCGGATAGCCGCAGGCCAGACGGTGCCAGGCGCCGACCAGACCGAGCATCATCGGCAGGTTCTCGGCAATCGGGGCCTCGGCAAAATGGGCATCCATGGCGCGGGCGCCGTCGAGAAACGCACGGAAATTCTCCGGACCGATGGCAATCATCACCGGCAGGCCGATCGCCGACCAGACCGAATAGCGCCCGCCGACCCAGTCCCAGAAACCGAAGACGCGGTCTTCGGACAGCTTGAACTCGCCCACCTTGTCGAGGGCGGTGGAGACGGCGGCGAAATGCGCCCCGACGGCGTCCTCGCCGAGCGCGGCGACGATCCAGTCGCGCGCGGTCCGCGCATTGGTCATGGTCTCGATGGTGGTGAAAGTCTTCGACGCGATGATGACGAGCGTCGTCTCCGGAGACAGGCCGGCCAGCGTGTCGGCGATATGCGCGCCGTCGACATTGGAGACGAAATGCGCCTTCGGTCCGTCATGCCAGGGCGAAAGCGCCAGAGTTGCCATCACCGGACCGAGATCGGACCCGCCGATGCCGATATTGACGATGTCGGTGATCGTCTCTCCGGTCGAACCGGTGATCGAGCCGCTGCGGATGCCGTCGGCGAATTCGCCCATCGCGTCGAGCACGGCATGGACGTCGGGAACCACATTGCGACCGTCGACCTCGATCGTGGCGTCGCGCGGCGCGCGCAGCGCGGTGTGCAGCACGGCGCGGTTCTCGGTGGTGTTGATCGCAACGCCCGCATACATCGCATCGCGTCGCGTTTCCACATTGGCGGCCTTGGCGAGGTCGATCAGCAGATCGGCGACCGTTCCGTCGATCGCGCATTTGGAGAAATCCATCGTCAGGTCATCGAGCGCAATACGGTAGCGCGACGCCCGGCCCGGATCGGCCTTGAAGGCCTCGCGCATGTCGAGCGGCGCCTCGGTGCGGCGGGATTTCAGTTTGTCGATGACGGAGAGCGTTAATGGGGTCACGGCAAGTCCTTTCTGACGTGACCCGATTAATGGTGCGTGGCGCTCTCTAAATCAAGCGCTTGAAGCCAAGGTTTGAAACCCTAAGCCCGATCAGTCCCGCAATTCGCGCCGCAGGATCTTGCCGACATTGGACTTCGGAAGCTCGTCGCGGAATACGATATATTTCGGCCGCTTGTAGTTCGTCAGCTCCTTGGCGCAGAACGCCTTGATATCGGCCTCCGTGAGGTTCGGATCCTTGCGGACGACGAACAGCTTGACGACTTCGCCCGAATGCTCGTCGGGTGCGGCAACGGCTGCCGCCTCGACGACGCCCGGATGGGAGGCCACAACCTCCTCGATCTCGTTGGGATAGACGTTGAAACCCGAGACGAGGATCATGTCCTTCTTCCGGTCGACGATCTTGATGTACCCGTTCTCGTCCATGAAGCCCATGTCGCCGGACCGGAAATATCCGTCCTTGGTCATCACCTTGGCGGTCTCGTCCGGCCGGTTCCAGTATCCTGCCATGACCTGCGGCCCGCGGATGCAGATTTCGCCCACTTCGCCGAGGGGCAGCGACTTGCCGTCGTCATCGCGGATATCGACGTCGGTGGAGGGGAGGGGGACACCGATGGTGCCCGAGAATTCCGATTTGTCGAAGCGGTTGGCCGTGGCGACAGGCGAGGTTTCCGACAGGCCGTAGCCTTCCGAAATCGGGCAGCCGGTGACTTCCATCCAGCGTTCGGCAACCGGCCGCTGGACGGCCATTCCGCCACCCAGGGTCAGCTTCAGGTGGCTGAAGTCGAGCTTGCGGAATTCCTCGTTGTTGAGCAGGCCGTTGAAGAGCGTGTTGAGCCCGGGAAACACGTTGAACTTGAATTTCTGCAGCGTCTTGACGAAAGCCGGCAGGTCGCGCGGATTGGGGATCAGCACGTTGAGCGCGCCCTTGTTGATGCCCACCACGCCGTTCACCGTCAGGGCGAAGATATGGTAGAGCGGCAGCGCGCAGATGTAGATGAAATCGTCCGGCTTTTCCTTGCCGATATAGGCGGTCTCGAGCCACAGCTCGTTCTGACGCGCATTTGCCAGCACGTTGGAGTGCAGCAGGATCGCACCCTTCGAGACGCCGGTCGTGCCGCCGGTATACTGCAGGAATGCGATGTCGTCATGGCCGACCTTGTGGTCGACGAGCTGCCTGCCGGAGCCGGCCGAAAGCGCGGTCTTGAAGGGAACATGGCCGGGCAGCGACCAGGACGGAACCATCTTCTTGATGTTGCGGACCACGAAATTGACGATGTGTCCCTTCAATCCCATCAGATCGCCCATCGAGGCGACGGCTACGTGCTTGACCTCTGTCTTGTCGATGACCTGCTCGAGGGTCGAGGCGAAATTCTCCAGGATGATGATCGCCCTGGCGCCCGAATCCGTCAGCTGATGAAGGAGTTCGCGCGGCGTGTAGAGCGGATTGACGTTGACGACGGTCATGCCTGCCCGCAGGATCGCGGCGATCGCGACCGGGGTCTGCAGGATGTTCGGCATCATCACGGCGACGCGATCGCCTTTCTGGAGGCCCAGCCCCTGCAGCCAGGCGCCGAGTTCGCGCGAGAGCTTCTCGAATTCCTTGTAGTCGATGGTCTTGCCCATGCACTCGAAGGCGGGCTTCGAGGCATACTGGCGGCAGCTGTCTTCGATCAGCGCTCCGACCGACTGGTACTTGAGCTCGCCGATCTCGGCGGGGGTGATGTCGGCATAGGATTTGAGCCAGATGCGCTCAGCGGCTGCCGTTGTGGTCTGATCCATGTCTCGCTCCCTTGTCGCCCGATTGCCGCCGGGCTGTTGTGTCTCCGGGGTTCCTCAACCCGGTATTGCAGAGCAATTTAGTATGAGCGGATGATCTGAGCAATACTGACATTGACGTAAACGTAAGAAATGACGGTTCCCCGGATCGCCTGATCCGGGGAACTGTCGGTGAAAAGCCGTGGGGCGGTCTGCCGCCGCTGTCAGTTGTACGGCGAGTTGCAGTACTTGCGGTAACCCGAATGGGACATGTAGGTGTCCGACGGGATGTCGTAGGACCGGTAGCGGTTCAGGCACCAGGCGACGTGGGCGTTCGAGCTGCCACCGCCGGTATAGACCGGCTGCTGGGCGGGCTGGTTGGCAATCGCGTTGCCGATGATCATTCCACCGACGATGCCGAGTGCAGCAGCGGCTGCGGCGTTGCCATGGCCGTGATGCGGGTTGTGCGGCTTGGGGGGCTTCGGCGGGTTTGGCTTGAAGCCGCCCGGGCCGGGGAAGACCGGCTTCACGATGCCCGGATTCTTGATGAACTTCTTCGGTGCTGCATCGGCGATTGCCGGCTGGAATGCGGTTGCCATGGTGATGGCCGTGGCGACGGTGAGGATGGTCTTCTGAATGATGCTGGTCATGATCTGTCTCCTTTTGGGTTGCGCCTGTCTCTCCGGCGTTGAGTGGAGATTAGGCGGCAGCCCTCGGGAGCGCTGTGCACTAGCGCACACGGTGAAAAGGTGTTTTTATTTCAATGGTTTATTCGCCAGTCCAGGCACTGGTGAGCAGTCGCGACAGCGTTTCCGGCTTCAGAAGCACCAGCCCGCCGCGGCTCGCTTCGACGATCGCATCGGTCTTCAGCCGGGCAATCTCGCGGGAGACCACCTCGCGGCGACAGCCGATGCGCTCTGCGAGTTCCGACTGGTTGGGCGGCGGACTGACGATGCGCTGGTCGGGCTTGCCCGAGCGCGGGCGCGACAGCCGGATGAGCTCGTTGTAGAGCCGGAATTTGGCGTCGAGGAAGGAATGTTCGGCGACCCGCATGTTGAGCTGGCGGATGCGCTGGGTCAGCACCTGCATCACCGTCATGGCGACATCCGGATAATCGGCGAGCAACTTGCGGAACACCGAAGCTGGCATGGCGCAGATCCGGCTTTTTGCCGTCGTCGTCACATTGGCCGACCGGATGTCTCCGTCGATTGCCGCCAGTTCGCCGAAGAACATGCCGTCGCCGATCTCGCCCAGGATCATTTCCTTGCCGCTCGGCGCCCGGAAGATCACGCGCACCCCGCCCGACAGGATGAAGCGCACGTCGGTGGTTGTGTCCGCGTAATCGACCACGAGTTCGTGATCGTCATAGCTGACCCAGTTGCACTGCCGTGCGATTGTGGCGAGCGCGTCGCCGGGAATGCCTGCAAGCAGGGGTATGCTGTCGAGTTGATCCATACGAGGTGGCCCCACCATGTGTCTGGTCGCATAGTTGCACAGCCAGGCCGCCGCGCCAATTATCACCCCGTCATGAGGTGTCAGTCAGGCAGGCGAAGCGCAAAGCCCGGCACGGCTTCCGCAAAGCCCGAGAGTTCGAAATCCCCCGCAGGCTCCACCTCGCGGGGAATGCGTCGCGCCAGCTCCGGTCCGCATAAAACGCTTGCCGCGCTCAGTTTGGTTGCCGTTTCCAGCCGCGAGGCGAGGTTCGCCGCATGGCCGATGACCGTGTAGTTGTAGCGAATGTCGGAGCCGAAATTGCCGACCGAGCAGACACCAGTTTCAAGCCCCGCGCCGAGCCGGATCGGCTCGAGACCGCGCTGCGCCAGGTGCGCGTTTTCCGCGTCGAGCCGGCGATAGATCGCGCGGACGGCCCGGATCGCCCGTTCCGCATGGTCGGGCTGGTCGAGCGGCGCGTTCCAGAACGCCATCACCGCATCGCCCATGAACTTGTCGATCGTTCCTTCGGTGCGGAAGATCTCCTCGCTCGAAAGTGTCAGGAAGCGGTTGACGTTGGCGACGATCTCCTCCGGCGCCAGCCGTTCGGACGCGGCGGTGAAGCCGCGCATGTCCATGAAGAGGACGGTGACTTCCCGCCGCTCCGCCGATCGCCCCACGTCTTCCTCCGAGCGGATCAGCCGTTCGACGACATCCGGTGAAAGATAGCGTGCGAACTGGCCGCTGATCTGCCGCCGTCTCGTTTCTGCCGTGCGATAGAGGAAATAGCCGCCCGCCGCCGCAACGATTGCGAGCCCGATCGTCGGCCTGAGCGCGTCGAAGAGTTCGCCCTCCATGCGCCAGGCAAGCAGACCGGCCGCAAATGGCGCGCAGAATATCAGCGGCAGCGCCATCAGTACGGGCAGCGGATAGACGGGGAAAAATGCGACTGAGAGGATCAGGAGAACAGCGAGAAGGCCAAAGCCTGTACGTTCCACGGTCTTGGCGTAAGCCGGCTCGTAGGGGAAATGGCCAGCCAGGATCTGCGCGGTCAGCAGCGCATGGATCTCGACGCCGGGGCGTGTGGCCACGAGCGGGGTCGTGTGGAAACTGTCAAAGCCGGTGGCAGCGACCGAGAGAATGACGATCCTGTCGCGCAGCGCGTTTCCTGGCGTCCCATCGAGCAGATCGAGTGCGCTCACGCGGGTAAGATCCTGAGCGGCGTCGGCCAGCCAGACGGCGCCGCCCGCAGTCAGCCGCACGATCCTGTCGCCGACCTTGACCGCGTCATAGCCTTGCGGGCCGAGCCGCACCGTATAGTCGGTCTCGCCCAATGCCTGGCGCGCCAGATCGAGGGAGAGCGCAGGCCAAAGCGTCAGTCCGTCCGGTCCCGCAACGGCCCAGAGCATCGGCACCGAGCGCGTCACGCCGTCATCGTCGGGCACCGAGCGCACCATGCCGAGGCCGCCTGCGGCGCCGGTGAATTCCGGCAGCGAGGCGAGAAGTCCGGGAAAGGTGGCGAGGGTGTCGGGCGCCTCTCCGACGACCGACCATCCGGCCGCCGGCGCCGGCTCGGCGCTGCCGGCCTGATCGGTCAGGCTCATGGCGAGCACGGGGCGCGTCCGGGCGATGGCCTGCGACAGCGCCGCGTCGCCTTCATCGGTTCCACGGTCGGGAAACAGGATGTCGATCGCGAATGCTGCCGGTTCCTGCGTGCCGATGGCTTCGATCAGGCTCCCGATCTTGGTCCGCGGCCACGGCCAGCGGCCTTCGCGGGTCAGCGATGCGTCGTCGATTTCCACCAGCACGATGTCTTCGAGCGGGATCTCGACCGGCGCGATCTGCTGGTAGAGGTCGTAGCTGCGACCGCGAATCCGGTCGAAGGCAGACGTGAAGAGAATATCGCAGATCAGGAGCAGCAAGGCGAGGATCGCCATGCGCGCCGCCGGACGGCGCAACATGCTGCCGCTGTTTCCTTGCATCACGGGCCGGTGGTCGGTGGGGTCGTGGGGAAGGTGCCGGGGCCGTTGTCGCCGCCGCCCGTGCTCGGTATGCGCGGACTGCCGCGCCCCCCGGTGACGCCGCCGGGCAACTGAGCGTCGCGGCTCTTGCACCGATCGACGAGGAAGGCAGCCGGGCCGGAACAGGGCGCCTTGGCATCCACATCGGGCCCGCGCGTGCCGGGCTCGTTCGTGCCTGCCACCTTGTTGGTGGAATCGAGGATGGAAAAATTGAACGCGCTGCGCATGGTCGACAGCCCGCCATTGTCTGCCACGCACGAAAAGCCCGGCTTGGTGATGACCTTGGTCACGCCATTGGCGGAACAGGTGAGCTTGCCGGCCCTGAGGGTGGCGACGGTCTGGCTGCCGACGGCGAGATCGACGATGCCGCCGCGTACGGCAAGCACCACATGGGGCGTGGTGATCTGCATCCGGCCCTTCTTGGAAATCTGCCCGCCGAAAAAGCGCGTGATGCCGCGGTCCATGCGGATGCCCGTCGAGCCGGCGCCGGCGCCATAGACGAAATCGTCGATCGTGAGCGACGAGTTCGGGCCGATCTTGGCGCTCGACTGATCCTTGAAGAGGATGACGCCGAGGCCCGTATCATTGCTTCTGAGCCGGTCGCCCAGCGAAATTCCCGAACCTTCGGACAAGGCCTGCCCGCCGCGCGAGACGCTGGTCTGCAGCGCGGTCACCCGGCCGACAGTCTCAGCGAGCGCCGGTGTGGTGCAGGTGGCCAGTCCGCCGAAGAGGGCGGCAGCCATGGCTATGTTGGGACATCTCGACATGACGGCCTCCCTAGAACCGGTGCGTATAGCCGAGGCTGAACGCGTGGATGATGGAGCCCCTGCCGGACAGGCCCGGCTGATCGAAATCCGTATTGGTCACTTCCCAGGACGCATCGATGCGATTGTGTCCGTCGATCTGGAAGTGATGTATCCATTCCGCCCGCCAGTGCTCTCCGGAAAACCGTTGAGGCAGGCTCGGCGGAATGGCGACAGTATAGAACGTTCCTGCCGCAAGCACCACGTCATGCGTCCAGATGGTGCCGAGAGGCTGGAAAGGCAGGCGGCCCGAATAGCTGAATTCTGCCTCCTCGATCCGTCCGGTCATCACGCCGTTGACCGCATATTCGTAGCGCCCGCGCCCGGCGATGCCGACCGAATGCGCCTGGCTCAGCCGGACGCTGCCGCCGACTTCCCAGCCCTGTGCATGATCCGCGTAGATCCCGTCCGATTCCGAGAGATCCTCATAGCTGTACTCGGCGTAAAGTCGCGTATCGACCGTCGGCATGACGACGCCGCGCACCACGCCGCCAAGTGACCGGTAGCGGATGGTGGGGTGGACCGTGGAATAGTCGGTGAAGACACCCACCTGCAGGCGTGCCGCGTCGAACATGTCGACGGGCAATCCCATGTCGAACGTGGCCGAGGCCCGCCCGTCAAGCGCGTTGACCGTGTCTCCCTCCGGCTGGCCGTACCAGGAGGCATAACCCATGTAGGCGTCCTGGAATTCCCGCGTCACCCCGAAGCGTCCCGCAAGTATGATTGCGTTGCCCAGCGCCGTGCCGAGATCGTAGCGCAGGGCCCCGGCGAGTTCGCCATAGGCCCCCGTCACGGTCCGGTCGCGCCAGGAGTTGAATGGCACGTCGACATCGAAGCTTGTCACCCGAATGCCGGCCGTTGCGTCGATGAACCATTCGAAACCGGCGATGGCCTGCGCGGCGCGCCGCGACAGTTCGGTCGCTTCGGTGGTTTCGGCGGCGGAAAGCTGTCCGGATGCAAGCGCCTCGTCGGCCTGTTTCTTCGCAAGGTCCCACGAGCCGACATTGGCATAGAGCCGCGCCGCCGCGAGCCGCGCCTTGCCGTCATCGGCGAAGCGGACGAGATGTTCCTCGATGGACGAGATCGCCTGGTCGTACTGCCCTTGCGACGTTGCCGTGCGGATATAGGCGCCGAGAACGAAGACGTCCTCGGGATTTGCGTAGCGCGTTGCAAAGGCACCATCGAGCGTTTCCGCCTGCGCGGCGGAGAAACCGAATGCAGTCGTCGGGACGAGAAGGGCGGCCAACAGATGTTTCACGGTCGTCTTCCGGCAAGATGTCAGGTTGCATCGATGTATACTGATACGCCTAATAGCTCGTCCGGGCGTTGTTGAAAAGCAAGGACGCCCTTTTCCGGTGCAAGGCCCTAGTCGACACCCCAGTTCAGGATGGCCGAATAGCCTTCGCCGAGGATGTTGCCGTCGATCTCGCCGATGGCCTTTTCGTCCTTGCCGTCATAGGGCAGTTCCATCAGCATCCGGCGGATGATGTTGATCCGCGCCCGGCGTTTGTCATTGGCGCGCACCACGGTCCAGGGGGCCTGCGGGGTATGCGTGGCCTGCAGCATCTGGTCGCGCTTGGCCGTATAGTCGTCCCACTTGTTGAGGCTCGCGATATCCATCGGCGACAGCTTCCAGATTTTCAGCGGATCGTGGCGCCGGTCGTGGAAGCGCTTGAGCTGCATTTCGCGCCCGATATTGAGCCAGAACTTGAAGAAGTGGATGCCCGCATTGACCGGCATGCGCTCGAAATTCGGCGTTTCCTCGAGAAAATGCTCATGCTCCTCCGGCGTGCAGAAACCCATGACCGGCTCGACGCCGGCGCGGTTGTACCAGGAACGGTCGAAGAGAACGATTTCGCCCGAGGTCGGAAAGTGGTCGACATAGCGTTGATAGTACCACTGCCCGCGTTCCTTCTCGGTCGGCTTGGGAAGCGCCACCACCCGGGCCGAGCGCGGGTTCATGTATTCACGCGTGGCGTGGATCGAGCCGCCCTTGCCGGCGGCATCCCTGCCTTCGAACACCGCGATGACGCGCTTTCCGGTCTCTCCGAGCCAGGACTGCACCTTGACCAGTTCGATCTGGAGCCGCTCCAGCGTCTCTTCGTATTCCTTGCGGTCGAGCTTGTCGTCATAGGGGTAGCCGCCCGACTCCATCGCCTCGTCCTTGACCCAGTCCGGCAGTTTGGGATTGTCGATGTCGAAGAGCCGCTCCTTCCCGGAGACCATGATCTTGATGCCACTATCCGTATCGGCTTTCGTCTTGCTTGACTTGCTCATTCAACCATCCGTTTCGCGGGTGCGATCCAAATCCATGGGAAAACCCCGGATTTGTTCGTGCAATTGTCATAAACTGGTTCAGGCGCTTCTTTATGAAAGAGGGCACAAGCCGTTATTGATTTCAAGCGCCGCCATTTTCCGGCGCTCAGGGAGGAACGTCAGACATGCCGCTTGATGCACTGGAAATCTCCGACGCGGTGCGCAAGGGCTATGCGGTCCTCTCAGCCCTCGACATCCCGATCATCGTCATAGACGGCGAAATGAGCGTGGTTTATGCGAACCCCGCCGCCGTCACCCAGTTCGGTGCATTTTCCGAGCGTGCCATCCTGTCGGGCCGCATCCGCTCGCCGCAGATCCTCGATGTCGTCGCGCAGGTGATCGGTGACGGGCGTACGCGCACGACCGAATATGCCGAGCGTGTGCCCTCCGAGCGCTGGTTCGAGGTGCGAACCGCCGCGGTGGGCGGCGAAGGGCTCTACATCCTGAGCTTCCGCGACCTGACCGAAGCCCGCCGCATGGACCGGATGCGCACCGACTTCGTGGCCAACGCCAGCCACGAGATGCGCACACCTCTTGCCTCGCTGGTGGGCTTCATCGAGACCATTCAGGGGCCGGCGCGCAACGATCTGAAGGCGCAGGAGCGGTTTCTCGGCATCATGCTCGACCAAGCCTCGCGCATGTCGCGCCTGATCGACGATCTCCTGTCGCTCTCGCGTCTCGAGATGCGCGCCCATGTGGCGCCCTCCGGCGAGGTCGATGTCGGTGCGATCTGCCGCCATGTCATCGATGCGCTCACCCCGATGGCCGGCGAGCTCGGCGTCGAGATCTCCCTGCAGGTCCCCGATGCGCCGGCGATCGTAACCGGCGACCGCGACGAGCTGATCCAGGTGATGGAGAACCTCATCGAAAACGCCTGCAAATACGGCCAGAGCGGCCGGAAGGTCGATGTCGCGGTCAAGATGGAGGAGGGCGGCGCGATCGTGGCGACCGTCCGTGACTACGGCCCCGGCATCGAGCGCCAGCACGTACCGCGCCTGACCGAGCGCTTCTACCGGGTGGATGTGGATTCGAGCCGGGCCAAGAAAGGCACCGGGCTGGGGCTGGCGATCGTCAAGCACATCCTCACGCGCCACCGCGCCCGGCTCGTGGTGACCTCGGAACCGGGGCAGGGATCGACATTCGGTGTCAGATTCCCCGCGCCAAATCTCGGATAACGATCATGTCCGAAAAAAATGTGATATTTATCAATGGTTTGATATGTCACAAAACAGTATTGTAAATGTCATAAAAAGGAATCTGCCGGCGCCTAGAAAGGGCAAGCCGTCAAGCGGTTGAACAGGGCTCACCGACGAGCCTGAACCCCAAGCCCACTACGGGAGATTTCTGATGAACGTACTCAAACTCGCCGCTGCCGCCCTCGTGGCGTCCGCCGCTTTCGCTGGCGCGGCCTCCGCTCGCGACCAGATCCAGGTCGCAGGTTCCTCGACCGTTCTGCCCTACGCCAAGATCGTTGCCGAAACCTTCGGCGAGACCTTCCCGAACTTCAAGACCCCGGTTGTCGAATCCGGCGGTTCCTCGGCCGGCCTGAAGGAATTCTGCAAGGGCGTCGGCGAAGGCACGATCGACATTGCCAACGCATCGCGCAAGATCAAGGATTCGGAAGTCGAGGCCTGCAAGGCTGCCGGCGTGACCGACATCCACGAAGTCGTCATCGGCTATGACGGCATCGTCTTCGCCTCCGACATCAACGGCCCGGATTTCACTCTCGAGCCGGCCGACGTCTACAAGGGTCTGGCCGCCAAGGTCGTCGTGGACGGCGCGCTGGTCGATAACCCCTACAAGAAGTGGTCGGAAGTCAACGAGAACTTCCCGGACTGGGATATCGCCGCCTACATCCCGGGCGAAAAGCACGGTACCCGCGAAGTCTTCGAAGAGAAGGTTCTCGCTGCCGGCTGTGAAGCCACCGGCGACATGGAAGCCCGCGTCGCAGGCGGCATGGACGAGAAGGCTGCCGAGAAGGATTGCATGGCTGTCCGCAAGGATGGCGCCGCAGTCGACATCGACGGCGACTACACCGAAACGCTCGCCCGCATCGATGCCAACAAGACCGGCATGGGCGTCTTCGGCCTCGCCTTCTACGAAAACAACACCGACAAGCTGAAGGTCGCCACCATCTCCGGCGTCACCCCGTCGACCGAAACCATCGCTTCGGGCGAGTATCCGGTGTCGCGTCCGCTTCAGTTCTACGTCAAGATGGCGCATATCGGTGTCATCCCGGGCCTGAAGGAATATGTCGAGTTCTTCCTGTCCGACCAGATGGTCGGCCCGGACTCCCCGCTCGCCGAATACGGCCTGGTCTCCGCTCCGGAAGAAGAGCGCGAAGCTCAGCGTTCGTCCTTCGAAGCCGGCGAAGCCCTCTGATCGGTTTTTGACATGATCCGGCGCGCGGCTCTTGCGCGCCGGATTTTTCTGCAGGTCCTGTTTCCCGCCCGGGGAGTTTTCAGCCCATGAGTATCTTCCTGCTCGTCACCATCGTCTGCGTGCTGGGTGTTGTCGGCTACGTTCTGGCCCGCAGCCGCGTCAGCGGACTCGAGACCGACAGCAGCGTCTCCTATCACTCCCGGCCAGGATATCACGGCATGCACATGGCGATCGCCACCGTGCTGCCGGCTCTCCTCGTTCTCGCCGTCTGGGCGATTTCCAGCCAGGTCGTCATCGGCAACGTCGTCAAATCGTCGATCAGCCAGGAAGTGCTCGGCGACAGCGCCGCCCGCGAGGGCCTGACCATGGGCATCGTGTCCTCGATTTCCCGCGGTCTCACCTTGCTGAATGCGGAGGAGCTCAAGCAGGCCGCCAACGGCATCGATGCCGCGCGTCCGCTTCTCGCCGCCAAGGGCGTGGCGATCGCGACCGACGCCAGCGACCCGATGGTGACGGCCGCCTTCCGCTACAACGGGCTTGAGCAGACCAGTACGTTCTGGCGCTCGATTGTCGTCATCCTTGCCGCGCTTGTCTGCGGCGGCTGGGCCTGGACCCAGCTCGGAGCGCGGGTGAAGGCACGCAACCGCGTCGAAGGCGTCGTCCTCGGCCTGCTGATCCTCGCCTCCTCCATCGCCATCCTGACGACGATCGGCATCGTGCTGTCGATGATCCGCGAGACCGGACGTTTCTTTGCCTCCGTCCCGCCGCTCGAATTCTTCTTCGGTACCGTCTGGGATCCGCGCTTCGCGGCAGCGGGCGCCACCGAATCCGCCGGCCAGTTCGGGCTGCTGCCGCTGCTTGCCGGCACGCTCTACATCGCGCTCGTCGCCATGCTGGTCGCCGTGCCGATCGGTCTCTTCGCTGCCGTCTACATGGCCGAATATGCCGGCCCCAAGCTGCGCTCGGTCGCCAAGCCGCTTCTTGAAGTGCTCGCCGGTATCCCCACCATCGTTTACGGCTTCTTCGCCGTCGTGACCGTCGGTCCCTTCCTGCGCGACCTCTCGGCGCAGATCTCCGGCATCTTTACCGGCGACGCGTCGAGCTTCATCCAGGCGCAGAGCGTGCTGACGGCGGGCGCGGTGATGGGCATCATGCTCATCCCCTTCGTCTCCTCGCTGTCCGACGACATCATCACGGCGGTGCCGCGGGCCATGCGTGACGGTTCGCTGGGCCTCGGCGCGACGCGCTCGGAAACCATCAAGCGGGTCATCCTGCCGGCAGCACTGCCCGGTATCGTCGGCGCACTTCTGCTGACCGCGTCCCGCGCCATCGGCGAAACCATGATCGTGGTGCTTGCCGCGGGTGTGGCTGCGCGTCTGACCATCAATCCCTTCGAACCCATGACCACGGTGACGGTGAAGATCGTCAGCCAGCTGACCGGCGACCTCGAGTTCAACTCGCCGCAGACGCTCGTGGCCTTTGCCCTGGGCATCACGCTCTTCGTGCTGACGCTGGGACTTAACATCTACGCCTTGTATGTGGTGCGTAAATACCGGGAGCAGTACGAATGACCGACGCGACGATTTCCGCGACCCCGATCGATGCCGCCTCCCCGAGGCGCCGCGACATCGGGCTCAAGAAGCGCTATGCAGCCGAACGCCGGTTCCGCTTCTATGGCCAGGCCGCTATCTTTCTCGGTATCCTGTTTCTCGCCATCCTGCTCTGGACGGTCGTTTCCAAGGGCGTCGGCGCGTTCCAGCAGACCATGATCACGGTGCCGGTGGAGTTCGCCCAGAGCGTCATCGATCCGAAGGACAAGCGTGCCGAGGATCCCAATGTCCTGCTGATGGCAAATTACCCGCTGCTGGCCCGCAATGCGCTGGTCCAGGCGCTGGGCGTCGACCCGGACGACAAGAAGGCGGTCAAGGCCGTGGGCGGTCTCGTCTCCGACAGTTCGCGCGTCGAGCTGCGCAACTACGTGATGGAAAATCCCGATGTGATCGGCAAGACGATACCGGTGACGATGACGGCCAACGGTCTGGTCGATTCCACCCTCAAGGGCCATATCGATCTCAAGGTGCCGGAAGAACGCCGTCAGGTGTCGGACCAGGAAGTCGCCTGGATCAACCAGCTCGTCGACGACGGCATCATGCAGAAGCAGTTCAATACCGGCATCTTCGTCAATGGCGCGTCGTCGCGCGCCGAGACGGCCGGCATGGGCGTGGCGATCATCGGTTCGTTCTACATGATGGCGATCGTTCTGGTGCTTGCGCTTCCGATCGGCGTCGCGGCCTCGATCTATCTCGAGGAATTCGCGCCGAAGAACCGCTGGACCGATGTCATCGAGGTCAATATCAACAACCTCGCCGCCGTGCCGTCGATCGTCTTCGGCCTTCTGGGTCTCGCGGTCTTCATCAACTTCATGGGGCTGCCGCGTTCGGCTTCGCTCGTGGGCGGTCTGGTTCTGACCCTGATGACGCTGCCGACGATCATCATCGCGACGCGTGCTGCACTGAAGGCCGTGCCGCCGTCCATCCGGTCCGCCGCTCTCGGTATCGGCGCCTCGAAGATGCAGATGGTGTTCCACCACGTTCTGCCGCTGGCGGCTCCCGGTATCCTCACAGGCACCATCATCGGCCTGGCGCAGGCGCTCGGCGAGACCGCACCGCTGCTCCTGATCGGCATGGTCGCCTTCGTGGTCGACTATCCCGCGACCCCGATGGACCCGGCGACCGCGCTTCCGGTCCAGATATTCATGTGGGCCAACGAGGCGGAACGGGCCTTCGTGGAACGGACATCCGGCGCTATCATCATTCTGCTGCTGTTTCTTGCAGCCATGAACATCGCGGCCATTATTCTGCGCCGCAAATTCGAGCGGCGTTGGTAATCCGCAACGGCAGATCCCGCGTGTACAGGATAAGGAAGACGAGGATGAACATGATGTCGGATGCGGCAACGGAAAAGGCGGTCAATGCGCCCGCCGACGAGCCCGTCATCAAGATGCGCGGCAAGGATGTCTGCGTATTCTACGGCCCCAAGCAGGCGCTGTTTGATGTAAACCTGAACATTCGCGAAAACGCGGTGACGGCGCTGATCGGCCCCTCGGGGTGCGGCAAGTCGACCTTCCTGCGTTCGCTCAATCGCATGAACGACACCATCGATACCTGCCGTGTCACCGGTGATATCACGCTCGACGGAGAGGATATCTACGATCCGGCGATCGACGTTGTGGAGCTGCGCGCGCGCGTCGGGATGGTCTTCCAGAAGCCCAACCCGTTCCCGAAGTCGATCTACGAGAACGTCGTCTACGGCCCGCGTATCCACGGTCTGGTTCGCAACAAGGCAGACATGGACGAGGTCGTCGAAAAGAGCCTGGTCCGCGCCGGCCTGTTCAACGAGGTCAAGGACCGCCTGCACGAGCCGGGCACCGGTCTGTCCGGTGGTCAGCAGCAGCGCCTGTGCATTGCGCGCGCCATCGCCGTCAGCCCCGAGGTCATCCTCATGGATGAGCCCTGCTCGGCGCTCGACCCGATCGCGACCGCGACCGTCGAGGAACTGATCCACGAACTGCGCGAGAATTACACGATCGTCATCGTGACGCACTCGATGCAGCAGGCTGCCCGCGTCTCGCAGCGGACCGCCATGTTCCACCTCGGCGTCCTCGTCGAAGAGGGCGACACCGACAAGATTTTCACCAATCCGGACGATCCGCGCACCCAGGATTACATCACCGGCCGCTTCGGCTGACGGATGACCTCGCGCCGCCGCCTGAATTTGAAGGATCGCAACAATGTCTGAACCTCATACCGTAACGGCCTATGACGACGAACTGCGCTGGCTTTCGCGCCGGCTTTCCGAAATGGGCGGCATCGCCGAAGGCATGGTCGCAGACGCGCTCACCGCGCTGATCAATGCCGATACCGCGCTGGCCCAGCGCGTGATCTCGGAAGACCTTCTGCTCGACCAGGGCGAGCGTGAAATCTACGAGAAGGCGGTCCTAGTCATCGCCAAGCGCCAGCCCATGGCCTCCGATCTGCGCGAGATCATCGGGTCGATCCGCATCGCCTCGGATCTCGAGCGCGTCGGCGATCTCGGCAAGAACATCGCGAAGCGAGTGATCTCGATCCACACGATGGCGCAGCCGAAGAAACTGGTGCGCGGCCTCGAGCATCTCTCAGAGCTGGCCCTGACGCAGCTCAAGGAAGTGCTCGATGCCTTTTCCTCGCACTCGGCCGAACAGGCCAATTCCATCCGCGAGCGCGACGAGGAGATCGACGCGATCTACACCTCGCTTTTCCGCGAGCTTCTCACCTACATGATGGAAGATCCGCGCAACATCTCGGCCTGTACCCATCTCCTGTTCTGCGCCAAGAATATCGAGCGCATCGGCGACCATGCCACCAACATCGCCGAAACGGTCTTCTATGTGGCAACCGGCCAGCAGATGACGGTGGAGCGTCCCAAGGACGACGAAAGCGCCAGCGTAGTCGCTGACCCGGCTGAATGATCCGGGACGGCTGAGCGGGACGGCATGGAGTTGAGCTGATGGCAATGGCACCGCGGATCACAGTGGTGGAAGACGAGGAGGCGCTCAGCGTTCTCCTGCGCTACAACCTCGAGGCGGAAGGCTACGAGGTGGATACGATCTTGCGCGGCGACGAGGCGGAGATCCGCCTGCGCGAGCGGGTTCCGGATCTGTTGCTGCTCGACTGGATGCTGCCGGGCATTTCCGGCATCGAACTGTGCCGCCGGCTTCGCCTTCGTGAAGAGACCGAGCGGCTCCCGATCATCATGCTGACGGCGCGCGGCGAGGAAAGCGAGCGCATTCGCGGGCTTTCGACCGGGGCGGATGACTATGTCGTCAAGCCGTTCTCGACGCCCGAGCTCCTCGCCCGCGTTCGCGCCATGCTGCGACGGGCGCGGCCCGAGACGATTTCCACGGTCCTCAAGGTCGGTGATGTCGAACTCGACCGCGAAACCCACCGGGTGCGTCGTCGTGGTCGCGACATCAAGCTCGGCCCGACCGAATTCCGTCTGCTCGAATTCCTCATGAGCGCGCCGAGCCGGGTCTATTCCCGTTCGCAGCTTCTCGATGGGGTCTGGGGCCACGACGTCTATGTCGACGAGCGTACCGTCGATGTCCATGTCGGCCGTCTGCGCAAGGCGCTCAACCTCGCCAATATGCGCGACATCGTCCGCACCGTGCGCGGTGCAGGATACTCGATCGAGGGCTGAGCCCTTTTCCCACTCCCGATATGGCGCAAAAAAATGCCCGGGGCCTGATGGCGCCGGGCAGTTGCCGCGTGGTCGTCGCGCGTGCCGTACTCCAAACTCAGCCTTTGCGGCGGCGGTCCTGGGAGGGTTGGAATGCGAGACGTGAATGGTAGTTGCAATAGGGGTTGGACTCCCCGGAATCATTGCCGCAGAAGTGGAAGTCTTCCTGCAGCGGATCGCCGATCGGCCACTTGCAGGTGCGCTCGGTGAGCTGCACCAGTTCCAGCTTGCGCGAGATCGGCACCACGACATCCTCGGCCGGGCGGGTGTCGATATGCTGATAGGCGACTGCGTCCACATCGGCCTTGAGCGCGGTTGCAGCCGAGGAGCGGCTGATCGAGCGCGTGGTGTGGGAATGGCTCGCTGCACGTGCCGTGAAGGCCGACGAGCGCGGCGCGTTGGGAGCCGGCCGCTTGGTGCGGACCTTCGTCTGGCCGCCGCTCTTGGCGCGGCCGGGCAGGTTGAGGCGGTGCACCTTGCCGATCACCGCATTGCGGCTGACGCCGCCCAGTTGTGCAGCAATCTGGCTCGCGCTGAGTCCATCCGCCCAAAGCTTCTTGAGCATTTCGACTCTTTCATCCGTCCAGTTCATCGTTCTGTAGCTCCGTTCATCCGGATTTTTGACCGTCAGAATCCTTCATCGCTGCCACGGATTACCCGCAGCCTGAAAGACGCCGATACTGTTAAGATGACTAGTGTCCGCCCCGACTTCCTAGTGCATGACCTTAACCTAGTGTTCGCTTGACTCGGTGACAAGAGTCGCGGGAATCGCTGTGATTCGTTTTTCCGGTTTTCCCCAACTTAGGGAGTTTCCGTCATCTGGCGCTTGGTATCGAGCCACTGTGACGAAACCGCGGCCCCAATCCCCGGCTGCGCCAGAATCCCCCTGAAATCAAGGGCTGCATTGACTTTGAAGGGCGAGTTGTAAATAGTGCGCGCGGGCCGCCCCAAGGGGCGGCGTTTTAGTTTTTGGCATCATGTCCCGGCACTTGCCCGGCGTCCCCTGGCGGGCCGGCGGAACGGCGGTCGGGACATCGCAATTCGGGAGCCCGGAAATGGCATCTGCCGCACCGCTTTATGAAACCTATAATCGGGTACCGCTGCGCTTCGAGCGTGGGGAAGGCGTGTGGCTGATCACCGACAAGGGCGAACGATATCTCGATTTCGGCGCCGGCATCGCCGTGAGCTCGCTCGGCCATTCCCATCCGCATCTCGTTGACGCCCTCACGGGGCAGGCCGAGAAGCTGTGGCACCTGTCGAACCTCTACGAGATCCCCGGCCAGGAGCGCCTTGCCGCGCGTCTCGTCGAGGTGACCTTCGCCGACAAGGCCTTCTTCACCAACTCCGGCGCCGAGGCGCTCGAATGCGCGATCAAGACCGCGCGTCGCCATTTCTATATCAATGGCGAGCCTGAGCGGATCGGCATCGTGACCATGGAGGGCGCCTTCCATGGCAGGACGCTGGCGACGATCGCCGCGGGCGGCCAGGCGAAATATCTCGAGGGCTTCGGCCCCAAGGCTCCCGGTTTCGATCAGGTGCCTTTCGGTGATCTCGACGCGCTGGAAGCCGCAGTGACCGACAAGACGGCAGGCGTGCTCATCGAACCGGTGCAGGGCGAGGGTGGTATCCGTCCGATCGATCCCGAAGTGCTGCGCAAGATCCGCAAGATCTGCGACGACAAGGGTGCGCTCCTGATCCTCGACGAAGTTCAGTCGGGCGTCGGCCGGACCGGCCGTCTGTTCGCCCATGAATGGGCGGGTATCACGCCCGACATCATGGCCGTGGCCAAGGGTATCGGCGCGGGCTTCCCCTTCGGCGTCTGCCTGGCGACCGCATCGGCCGCCGACGGGATGACGGCCGGCACCCACGGCACCACCTATGGCGGCAACCCGCTTGCCATGGCCGTGGGCAATGCCGTCCTCGACGTGATCCTCGAAGACGGGTTCCTCGACCATCTCGGCGATGTCGCCAATGCGCTGTCCCAGGGGCTTGTTTCCCTCAAGGACCGCTTCCCCGATCTGATCGAGGATGTACGCGGCAAGGGGCTGATGCTTGGAATCAAGTGCGCGAAGTCCAATATGGAGGTCGTTCAGGCCTTTCGTGCCGAAAATCTGCTCACCGTACCGGCGGGCGACAATGTGGTGCGGCTGCTGCCTCCGCTTAACCTGACCGCCGATGAGGCGCGTGAAGGGTTGAAGCGGATGGAGGCAGGCCTCGAAAAACTGACCAGGGGCTGAGCCCTTCCGGTCGGAATTGAAAGTCAGAACAGGTTCGAAATGAGCGACGCCAAGACCCCGAAGCATTTCCTCGATCTTTCCGCCGTGGAGGCGACCGATCTCCGCGCGATGATCGATGCCGCGAAATCGGCCAAGCAGGGCCCGGTCAGCGAAAAGCCGCTGGCCGGCAAGATGCTGGCGATGATCTTCGAGAAGCCTTCGACGCGAACCCGCGTCTCCTTCGATGTCGGCATGCGCCAGCTCGGCGGCGAGACCCTCTTCCTCTCGGGTACCGAAATGCAGCTCGGCCGGGCGGAGACGATTGCCGATACCGCACGCGTTCTTTCGCGCTATGTCGATGCGATCATGATCCGCACCATGGAGCATGAGCGTCTTCTCGAACTGGCCGAACACGCCACCGTGCCGGTCATCAACGCGCTTACCGACGACACCCATCCGTGCCAGATCATGGCCGACATCCTCACCTTCGAGGAGCATCGCGGACCGGTGAAGGGCAAGACCCTGGCCTGGACCGGCGACGGCAACAATGTGCTGCATTCGCTGATCGAGGGTGCTGGCCGTTTCGGCTATCGCATGAGGATCGCGGTGCCGGAAGGTTCCGAGCCGACCCAGAGCTTCATAGACTGGGCACGCGGCGAGGGGGCCGAGATCGACATGCTGCGCGACCCGGCGGAAGCGGTCAGCGGTGCCGATTGCGTCATCACCGATACCTGGATCTCGATGAACCAGGAGCATCGTGCCCGCGGCCACAATGTCTTCCAGCCCTACCAGGTCAATGGCGAGCTGATGGCCAAGGCGAACGACAATGCGCTTTTCATGCACTGCCTGCCCGCGCATCGCGGTGAAGAGGTAACCGACGAGGTCATCGACGGACCGCAGTCGGTGGTGTTTGATGAGGCGGAAAACAGGCTTCACGCCCAGAAGGCGGTCTTGCGCTGGTGTCTCGGCGCTCTCTGAGACCGGAACGGATCAAAATGACGGATACTAATCTCAACCTCGGCGACATCGGTTTCGCCGGTGACGATCACGTGGTTCCATTCGCAGTGGAAGGTCTCGACGTGCGCGGCCGTGCCGTCCAGCTCGGCCCGCTGCTCGATACGGTTCTTGGGCGCCACGATTACCCGGAGCCGGTCGCGCGCCTGCTCGCGGAACTCATCACGCTGACGGTTCTGCTCGGCACCTCGCTCAAGTTCGAGGGCAAGCTGATCGCCCAGACCAAGGGTGACGGCCCGATCGACTTCATCGTCGCCGACTTCAAGACGCCGGGTGACGTGCGCGCCTATGCGCGCTTCGACGAGGAGCGGCTGCAGGCGGCGATCGACGCCAGGCAGACCTCGCCGCAGGATCTTCTCGGCAAGGGAATCCTCGCCTTTACCATCGACCAGGGGTCGATGATGCAGCGCTATCAGGGCATTGTCGAAATGGACGGCAGCTCTCTGTCGGAGATGGCCGAAACCTATTTCCGCCAGTCCGAGCAGATCCCGACCACGCTGAAGATGGCCGTTGCCGAGCTCTACCGTCCGAACGCCGAAGGTCACAAGACCAAGACCTGGCGCGCTGGCGGCGTCGTCATCCAGTTTCTGCCCGAAGCGCCGGAGCGCATGCGCCAGCCCGATCTTCCGGGTGGCGACGTGCCGGATGATGCCGATATGCCGGAGCGCGGCGAGGACGATGCCTGGACGGAAGCCCGGGCGCTCGCGGAGACCATCGAGGCCGACGAACTGACCGATCCCGAAGTCGGCTCGGAGCGACTGCTTTTCCGTCTATTCAACGAGCACGGCGTACGCGTCTTTTCGCCTTCGCAGGTGGCGGACAAGTGCTCCTGCTCGCGCGAAAAGCTCGCCGATGTGCTGACCGGCTTCACGGCCGAGGAGATTCAGGATTCAATCCAGGACGGGCACATCTCGATCGTCTGCGAGTTCTGCTCGACGGCCTACCTTTTCGATCCGAAGGAATTCGGGGTAGAGTGATCTGATCTTACGGTGCCTCGAAAGAGGTGTCCGCTGTCCTGCGAGGGGCACTACTGGCCAGGGGAGCTTCGGCTCCCCTTGGCTTTTGGGTGCGGCGACTTCAGTTCAGCGTTCGGATCAATCCCGGCATGTCGAGCGAGAAGGCCGGGATGTCGACGTCGAAGAGTTCGCCGTCGTCGCTCTGCATCTGGTAGGTGCCCACCATCACCCCTGACGGCGCATCGAGCGGGCAGCCCGATGAATATTCATAAGTATCGCCCGGACCCAGGATCGGCTGCTCGCCGACGACGCCATCGCCGCGCACTTCATCAACAACGCCGTTCTCGTCGGTGATCTTCCAGTAGCGGCTGCGCAACTGCACGCCGGTCGAGGAATAATTGGCGATCACGATACGGTAGCCCCACACGTGACGGTTCTCGTCCGGATCAGACTGTTCTTCGAGATAGTAGGGCTCGACTGTAACCTCGATGCCGCGGGTGAGCGCGCGGTACATGATCGTCTCCGGTAAAGTGAAGGCCGCATTTACTAAATGACTGACGTAACGGGCGAAACCATCGGAAGCAAGCATTCTGAGCGTTTAGGGCGCGAGAAGTTGAATCGCGAGTGAACATGAATAACGCTATCGGTAGATCATGGCCAATTTACAGAGACCCGCATGCTTGATGGACAATTGAAAAGACGGATGGATCCGCTTCTTGTCGCAACCGCCAGGCGTCTGGCCGCCATGGGCGTGACGGCGAATGGTGTCACCTATGCGGCATTTGCCGTCGGTCTGGCTGCCGCAGCCGCAATCGCCTCCGGCCACACCCTGTGGGGGCTTGGCCTTCTTCTCCTCAGCCGTCTGGGTGACGGTCTCGATGGCGCGGTGGCGCGCCAGTCAGGCCCGAGCGATTTCGGCGGGCTGATCGATATCGTGCTGGATTTCGCCTTCTACGGCATCATCCCTCTGGCCTTCATCCTGCTCGACCCGGTGGCCAATGGGATCGCGGGCGGACTGCTGCTGCTCTCGTTCTATGTGAACGGTGCAAGCTTTCTCGCCTACGCGATCATAGCTGAGAAGCGCGGAGAGACGACGCAGCAGCGCGGGGCGAAGTCGATCCATTTCACCACCGGCCTCGCCGAGGCGACGGAAACCTATCTGGCATTCGCCGTCTTCTGCCTCTGGCCTGCGGGATTTGCGATCACCGCGACCATTTTCGCGGTGATCTGTTTCTACACGGCGGCCTCGCGACTGGTTCTCGCGCGCCGGGCCTTCGGTCCGGACCGCTCAGATGGCTGACAAGGCGTTGTCGATGTCCTCGATCAGGTCCTGGACGTCTTCGATGCCGAGCGACATGCGGACGAGACCGTCACCGATGGAGAGTTCCGCGCGAGCCTCGTCGGTGAGGTTCTTGTGCGTGGTGGTCGCCGGATGCGTGATCAGGCTCTTCGCATCGCCGAGATTGTTGGAAATGCGGATGATCTCCAGCGCGTTCTGGAAACGGAAGGCTGCATCCTTTCCGCCCTTGAACTCGAAGGCGACCATGGTCGATCCGCCGGCCATCTGCTTCTTGCAGATCTCGGCCTGCGGGTGGTCGTCGCGCCCCGGATAGATGACGCGGGCGACCTCCTGACGATCGGCGAGGAAGTCGGCGATCTTGCCGGCGCTCGCGGTCTGTTGGCCGACGCGCAGCGGCAGCGTTTCGAGACCCTTCATGAGAACCCACGCGTTGAAGGGCGACATGCCCGGTCCGGTGTGGCGGAAATAGTCGTGCAGGTGCTCGTCGATCCAGTCCTTGTCGGACAATACCACGCCGCCCAGGCAGCGTCCCTGGCCATCGATGTGCTTGGTGGCTGAATAGGCGACCACGTGAGCGCCGAGTTCCAGCGGTTTCTGCAGGATCGGCGTGGCGAAGACATTGTCGACCACGAGCTTGGCGCCGGCCTGATCGGCCAGCCGCGCGACGGCTGCGATATCGACCACTTCCAGCGTCGGGTTGGTCGGGCTTTCGAGGAAGAAAACCTTGGTATTCGGGCGCACGGCCTTCTCCCAGGCGGAGAGGTCACGACCGTCCACGAAGCTTGTCTCGATCCCGTATTTCGGCATCAACTGCTCGACGACCCAGCGGCACGAGCCGAACAGGGCGCGCGCGGAGACGACGTGATCGCCGGCCCTGAGCTGGCAGAGAAGGGCTGCGGTGACCGCCGCCATGCCCGAGGCCGTCGCCCGCGCATCTTCCGCGCCTTCGAGCATGCACATGCGCTTTTCGAACATGTCCGTGGTCGGGTTGGCGTAGCGGGAATAGATGAAGCCGGGTTCCTCGCCCTTGAAGCGTGCTTCTGCGGCTTCCGAGCTGTCATAGACGAAGCCCTGCGTCAGGAAGAGGGCTTCCGAGGTCTCGCCGAACTGGCTGCGGTTGATGCCACCGTGAACGAGCTGGGTGGCGGCTCTCAATTTGCGTGTGTTCGTCATTGTCTGTCTTGATCCAACAAAAAACCGGCCCGCAAAGTTGCAAAGCCGGTGACACAGACACCCGACCTTTTAGCAACTTGTTTTACGTGGCTGCAAGCCGGTCGGCCAAATCACCACGGGATAAGCGGGCTTTTACTCCGTTCCCCGGCTTGCGTCAATTCCCGGGCATTGTCATGAAGAGGCAAGTCCCGGAGAACGATATGCAGCCAACAACCGGAATTCTTGCCGACAGCGCCATTGCCGAGCTTCACGCGAGCGGTGCGATCCGTGCCGGCAAAGCCTTCGACGATGATCAGATCCAGCCCGCGAGCCTCGACCTGAGGCTCGGCGCTCTGGCCTATCGCGTTCGTGCCAGTTTCCTGCCGGGCCCTGGCCATACGGTGAAGGACAAGCTCGACCGCCTCAAGCTCCACGAGTTCGAATTGAGCGAAGGCGCGGTTCTGGAAACCGGCTGCGTTTACATGGTGCCGCTTCTCGAAAGTCTGAAACTACCGGAGACGGTCTCCGCCTCGACCAATCCGAAGAGTTCGACCGGGCGCCTCGACATCTTCACTCGCGTGCTCACCGATCATGGCCAGGAGTTCGACCAGATTCCGCTCGGTTACGAGGGGCCGCTGTGGCTGGAGATCAGTCCGCGGACTTTCCCGATCGTGGTCAGGACCGGCTCCCGGCTTTCGCAGATCCGGTTCCGTCAGGGCACGAGCCAGCTCGGCGAGGAGGAGCTGCGCGCGCTTCACAAGAGCGAGACCCTGATCGCTGCCGACAACCCGAATGTCTCCGGCGGCGGCATCGCACTGTCGATCGATCTCGAGGGCAGCGGCAAGGGCAGCCTTGTCGGATATCGCGGGAAGCATCACACCGCCGTCGTCAATGTCGACCGCAAGGCCGAGTACGACATCGATGATTTCTGGGAACCGATCTACAATCGCGGTTCCGCCGATCTCGTGCTCGATCCCGACGAATTCTATATTCTCGTGTCGCGCGAGGCGGTGCATGTCCCGCCCATGCATGCTGCCGAGATGACGCCGTTCGATCCTCTGGTGGGCGAATTCCGCGTTCATTACGCCGGTTTCTTCGATCCCGGTTTCGGTCATGCGGGCGTGGGCGGCACGGGAAGCCGCGCAGTCCTCGAAGTCCGCTCGCACGAAGTTCCCTTCATTCTCGAGCATGGGCAGATCGTCGGACGCCTGGTCTACGAGCGCATGCTGACGCTTCCGCAGCGGCTTTACGGGGAAAGCCTCGCCTCCAACTATCAGGCGCAGGGGCTCAAGCTCTCCAAGCATTTCAAGTCGCCGCTTCCCAGGCCGTAACTGACGATTCAGGTCAGCGGCCCGGTCTGGAACTGTGCGGACTGATCGTCGAAATGGACGGTCTGCGAGGTAGTGACGCTGAAATCCAGGAGAAGCGGCGGCTGTCCCGAAATCTGTGAGAAGGACCGGCTTCTTTTGCTGGCAACCGAAAGATTGGGCAGGACCTGGTTCGGCACCGCCATCCCGACCTGGGCACCGCTCAGGACGGTGAGAAGGACCTGATTGTTGATCGTGAAGCTTCCCAGTCCGTTGTTGAGGATCGAGGAGGCGGAGGTTATCGCCAGGGCCTGGGAAATTCCGTTGACCTTGAAGCTTCGTGCGAGCCCGGAGACCGTGGTTGCTCCTGACTTGTTGGTCAACTGCACCGTTTGCGGCAAGGTCGTGTTGCCGGTGGCTTTGATAAGGCTGCCATCATAGGTGAATGTCTGGCCGGAGATCGCGGCGGCGAAGGAGTTGATCGTCAGAACGGAGTAGGCTCCCAGGCCGTGGCCGGACGTATAGACCGACAGCGCCTCCGTCCAGGCGATCTGCATGTTGTTCGTCGCGGTGCTCAGAAGCGCCACGATCTGGTAGGTGGCATGCGTTTCGGGTTGAAGGAGCGCAACCGACATTCCGGCGCCCGCAATGGTTTGCAGCCCCTGTTGATCGAATTGGATGTCGAGCACGTAGTTGGTCAATTGGGTGCTCCGGCAAGGTGTCAGCTTCGGGCCGGATGAAGCTCCGGCCCGAAGCGAGGTCGGTCAGTTCGCGATGAACTGGTTGTTCTGGTCGTTGTAGGCGATCGCAGCGGTGTTGTTGGTCGTATACTCGACAGTCAGCGCATTGCCCGCGACCTGCGAGATGACAATGCCGTTGTCGGAGTAGCTGGACGTGAACACCATGATCGTTTCGATCGGGGTGAAGAGCGCGGTCTGATTGTAGAGCACGCCGGCCGCGCACAGGGGAGCCGAAACATTCTTGCCGTTCACGCTTGCGCCCTGCAGCAGGCCGGCCGTCACCATCGGGGTCGTGCCGATCATGAGGTCCGGGTCGGCATTGATGATCTGGTACTGCGTCGGGCCGACCCTGCCCGAAATGCCCTTGTCGAAGAACCCGGAATTGTTGAGGGTGTAGCTGCTGCCCCCGATCGCCGTGGCCACCGAGCTGGTTCTGATCGTCGCGCCGGCCTGGGCGTTCGTGGTCGATGAGTAGACCGAATACTGCTCCGTCCAGGTGATGACGTTGTTCATCTGCGGCGTGAACGAAATCCAGGCGGTCGGCTTGCCGCCCGAGGATTGCTTGACGATGGTCACGCTCTGCCCGGCCTGGGTGAGAGCGGTGAGGCCTGCCTGGTCGATGCTTATGTCGAGTTCGTAAGTCGGCATCTTCTTTTCCCTGTTGTTTGAAGGGGGAGTGCGATCCTCCCGCCTGAACGGTTGAGGTTCTGGTTTGCGCCGCCTCAAGTAATGCCTGATGAAACTCGCATATATTTGGGAATATCAAATATTATCCTGAGAAGGCATGAGAAGTAAACGGTAAAATTCCCGGGAATATTTTTGAATGAGGCCCGTTAATTTTTGTAGTTTTCAGTATTTCTGTAGTTGTAAGGCGTAACGCCGAAATGACGTCTGAAGGCTGTGGTGAAGTTGCAGGGAAGATCATAGCCGAAATCGGCGGCTATCACGCTCACGGGGGTGTTCGTCAGCCGCAACTGGCGGGCCGCGCTCTCGAGCCGCAGCTTTCTCTGCCAGGCCGAGGGAGGAAGCCCCATTTCGCGCTTGAAGGTCGCGTTCAGGGTGTTGTGGTTGGTATTGGACATGTCGGCCAGCGCCCTGATTGAAACGTTGCTCCCGATATTTTCCGCCATGTAGGCGCAGGATCGCTCGACCATGGCGACGCGCGAGTAACGGTAGGCGGGATCCTTCAGCGACTGGGCGCGGCATTGGGCCAGAAGGCGGACATGAAGTTCCGGGGCGACAAGCGGCCAGCTGAGAAAATCCGCAAATCCCGCCAGGTAGATGTCCTGACGGCTGTCCGTCTGTGCATCGATGAGCCCCAGATTCGATTGCCCCGCTCCGGGCTTTAGATTTGGCGTTCCGGTCAGACCGCGCAGGTGCCGCCTGCAGTCGAAGATGACGATCCGCTTCTCCGTCTCGCCACTGGCGGGCAGGGTTTCGACGATATCGAATTTCGACCCGTTGCGGATGGAGCCGCGCAAGAGCCGGTCCAGGCCCATGTCCTCCGACTGAAGCAGAAGTTGAAAAGTCTCCAGCCCACGATGTGTTGTCGTATGGAAGAATGCGATATGACGGCCGCTACGCCTCTCGTTTTCCATGAATTCACCGCAACCAAGGAACACTTTATGGTTGTAATGCAACCTAAAGTAAATGGTAGGGATGAGAGCGTCGGTCTCCTGTTGCGCGCGTCACTCTCGCATTTGCGCAATTCATTGCAGCGGTTACGCGAGCAACAGTCATGCGGCCGAGCGAAAGGCTTCGGTCCGGGGCGGGCTGCGTCTCGATTTGGGACGGGGCGCGGGTAGTGGGTGCGGCGTGTCGGCAGGCCGTTTCCGGCGCTGATCTTGCTTCCGCCTGAATGATTTTATTTGACTTGGTCGGCCGTGCCCGGCATGGATTTGCGGCATGCGGGTGTAGCTCAATGGTAGAGCAGCAGCTTCCCAAGCTGACGACGAGGGTTCGATTCCCTTCACCCGCTCCATTTTGCAAGGCTGGTTGAAGCAGATCTGCGCACACTGGTCCTGTACGACTTGTCCTGACGACCGACCGGCGTACGGCGAGAGCCCCGCATGGATGATCGGATGCTCATGTTTTGGCCGCAGCTATCTGCTGCTCGAATATGAATGTATGCGCATCTAATCATCGGGAAATCTAGATATCTATATATTAACCAGTTATTTTAACAGCGCCGCAAATCATTGCCTGTAACCTGCTCCGAACAAAATCGGGAGATTGGGCAATGGCAAGCATGAAGCGCTTCTGGGCGGACCGTGACGGCAATTTTGGGATGATGCTGGGAATCATGGCCGTCCCGTTGCTGATCGCCGGAGGTCTCGCCGTCGATTACGTCAATCTCAGCCGGCAGAAAACCGGTATCCAGGACGCGCTGGACGCTGCCGCCCTCGCCGTGACGCGGGAAGGGCCGAAGAACCTCACCGAGGAACAGGCGAGGGAGTTGGCGATGCAGTTCGTTCGAGCGAACTACCCCGATCTCAAGCTTCAGGTGCGGGCGAAGATCGTCGACGAGGATACGGTCGAGATTTCCGGCCAGAGCGATTACCCGATCAGTTTCGGCAGCGTTTTCGGTTCGCCATCCGTCGATGTCGCAGCAGCCTCACGCGCCACCTACTCCGCCATCAGATACGAGATCGTATTTGTGCTCGACACCACCGGCTCGATGGCAGGGGGAAAGCTGCAGGCGATGCAGGCTGCGGTGACAGGCATGATCGACGATATCGAAAAGGAACAGCTTCCCGCCGGCAGCATGAAGTATGCCGTCGTGCCTTATGCGGGTTTCGTCAATGTCGGTGCTCAATACGGTCCCACAATCAGCAGCACCGGTGTGGTGACGAAACCCGCAGCCTCCTGGCTGGACGTCAATAGTGCCGCCAAGCTTCGTCAATCGGATCTGCCTCAGGGGCTGAGCCGTTTCGCGCTCTTTCACCATCTGGGACAAAAATGGACGGGTTGCGTAGAGACCCGCCAGGCGAGCCTCAAGGGCAAGCATGATACCGAGGATACTCCGCCCTCCGCTTACGATCCCCTGAGCCTGTTCACGCCGATGTTTGCCATCGACGAGCCGGACAATACGGGCGACTGGCCCTATCCGAACAGTTATCTCAGCGATAGCAGCAGCGCCGTGGTGCCCGGCAACACCGATAATGCCGACAAGATCAAGCGTCTGAAGCGCTATGGCCGGATGTCCACCTACACCAATCCGACCACGCTGCAGACATCGCTTCAGGAAGTCGCGACCTGGCGCAAGGTGACGGTGAACAGCGCGCCTTCGCAGCTTTATTCCAACGAAGCCGATCCGAAGGGTCCGAATTACGGCTGCGAGATCGAGCCAATTCAACCGCTCACCGAGGATGCGGCCAAGGTCAAGCAGATGGTCGGCGGCCTCTATGCAAACGGCTCGACCAATACGCTTACCGGTGTCACATGGGGATGGCGCGTCCTGTCGCCTGGTGAGCCCTTCACGGAGGGGCTGCCGAAGACCGAAAAGAATGTCGTCAAGACGATGGTCTTTCTCACCGACGGCGCCAATTCCTTTGGTGTGCTGCCCAACAATCTCAAGTCCGGCTACACCAGCCTTGGCTATCTCGTCGATGGTCGCTTGAACGGTCACACCGCCGGAACCAACGAGACTTTGGGCACCGAGCTCGATGCCAAGACGCTTACGGCATGTACCAACATCAAGAATGACGGAATCGACATCTTCACGATCCGGCTCGAGGAGCCCGATGTGCAGACCGGCGAGATGCTGAAGAGTTGCGCCAGCGGGCCGAATAACTTCTTCGATGCGCCGTCGCGGACCCAGCTCGATGGCATCTTCAAGGCGATCAGGAAGGAGATCATGCGCGTCCGGCTGACATCCTGACGGTCCAGGGTTCGCGCGTCCCGGCTTTCGGAACCGGCAGCGGCATCGATTGCTCGACACGCATCGATCCGCTCATCCCGGATCCCGGTCGTGCAGGTGATCCTGCTTGCTAGTCAGTTTGTATCTCGGTGGGGCGCTCTTGTCCGGCCGCCGGCTCGTAAGCCTTGTGCGGCGTCTTTGCCCAATGATGGGGCTTGCGGCGCAATTCGACCATTGCGATCCATGAAGCCCATGCCATGGCAAGCCAGTAGACGGGCAGCATGGCCAGATGACGGGGTGCAATGCGTTGCTGCTCCCTTGCCGTCATGTGCATCAGTCCCATGACGGCGAAGGCGATGTAGCTGCTCGCCACGCTTGCGACATCCAGGATGAAGAGGCCGGAATGGAGTGGCTCGTGCGCGGAGAAGGTGCCGAGCGCCGAGTTCGCAAGATAGTTGCCGATCAGCACATACATGAGCGGGTGGGCCAGTGTGGAAAGCAGCATGCCGGCGATGAGAACCTGCGACGCCATGAAGCCGTATGGCCCCATCTCGCTGAGTGTCCGCCAGGGGCTGCGCATCAGGATCAGCCAGGTTTGCGCCCAGCCCTTGAGCCAGCGGGTGCGCTGGCGGGTCCAGACGGTGAGGGTTTCCGGCGCGGTTTCGATCGTGGCATGATAGGCGGCGACGGTGCGGTAGCCGGCACGGTAGAGCCGCATGCCGAGATCCGCATCCTCCGTCACATTGTAGGGATCCCATCCTCCGACCTCCTCCAGCACCTTGCGTGGAAAATGGTTGGAGGTGCCGCCAAGCGGCACCGGCAGTCCGAACCGCCCCATGAAGGGAATGAGAGAACGGAAGAGGCCGGCATATTCGATGGCAAACAGCGCGGTTACCCAGTTCTTGCGGTAGTTCGCGATGACCAGCGGGGACTGGACGCAGCCGGTGCGTCCATCGGACGTCCGGAAAATGCCATAGGCTTCGCGAAGCTGGCCCGGCGCGGGAATGTCTTCGGCATCGTAGAGCACCACATAGTCGCCTTTGGCGCCTGCCATCGCGTAGGAGAGCGCCTTGGGTTTCGTCTTCGGCCCGAGGGCGGGCACGCGGACGATTTCACAGTGCGGCCCCGGATTGGCGGCGCGAAGGGCACGCATGGTCTTCAAGTCGTCCTGCTCGCAGATGAACTTGATGTCGAGGCGTGATTTCGGCCAGTCGAGCCGATGCAGCGACCGGACGAGTTGTCCGACGACTACCTCCTCGTCCTTCAGCGCAACGAGAACCGTGTAGATCGGCAGTTTGTCGAGATGCGGGAGGACGGGCGGCGGCGGCCGCTTTCCCAGCGCGGCGGCGCATAATCTCAGAAGACTGGAAGACAGGAAAAGCAGGGTCAGCACAATATGGGTGAGCACAAGCGCGGGAGTGGGCGAGGTGACGAAGGCTGCGATGAGGGCGCAGAATGTCAGCGCCAGGGCAAAGCCCTGCGTGCCGGTCAGGACGGTGCGCGCGCTCATCTCTCTGTATCGCTCGTCGAGCGCCGATGTCGTGAGGCGCGCCCGTGCGGTTTCGTTCGCCGCCCAGACAGCCGCGCGGATCGAAGCCGGTGAGGCTACGGCAAGTCGCGAACGCAATTCCGGTTGTCTGCTCAGGCGTTGCTGCTCGTCCGACAGGGTGCGGGCGCTGGGAACGATGACGGTGAGGATGCGGTTCCGGTCGTTGACGCGCAGCGGACCGTCGCGCACGAGAAGGATGTCGATCGAAGCCGGTGTCAGCACCGATTTCGGGTCGATTCTCTCGAAAAAGTGGAGGCCGAGGCGTTCCGCGAGCCAGCGATAATAGATATCCGGCCTGATGTGGCGTGCGGCGATCAGTTCGGCCTCGATGGTGGTGCCGTTCCTCTCCGCGTCCTCCGTCGCGCGCGCGAGGTGCGGCTTGCCTATGCCGCAGGACCGGAAAAAGCTCGCTTCGGCCTCCATCGGGTCCGGGGGCGTGAAGCGAGGAGCTGCTCCGACGAGCTCCGTTCGGCTGCGCCTCCCCGGAAAAGCGATCATCTCTGTGGCTTCAACTGTCTTGCTCGGCGCCATGACTCTGTTACACACAAGAACCGTCGGGGAGGAGTTGCACGCGCCATGGTGCCAAAGGTTGTAAATCGAGTCTTTACATCTTTTTGTAATTTTTTGCGCGTTTCTTGCGCTATACTTGCGATATTTGTAATATATCCCGAAGCCTATCCTGTACAGGCGCAGGATTCCCCGAATTATGTTGATCCGCGTGAACGTATAGCGGCGCCGGATATTTCGCGCCGCAACCGGATCCGCTTTCTCACCACGGTTGATTTCCCGCCCTTCAACTTCCTCGACCAGTCTCAGCGTCTCGCCGGCTTCAACGTCGACTTGGCGCGCGCCATCTGCGAGGTGCTGAATGTGGTGGACCGCTGCCAGATCCAGGCTCTTCCGTGGGAAGAGCTCGATCATGCCCTTCTGAACGGACAGGGCGAGGCGATCATCGCAGGTCTGTCCCAGACGCCTGAGACGTTGAAGAACTATCGTTTCAGCCGGCCCTACATGGAACTTCCCGCCCGTTTTGTGGTGCGCCGGGAGTCCGGGCTCGGCGAGAACGTCGCCGCCGAGCTTTCAGGCAGGAAGGTGGGGGTGGTGAAGGGCTCGGCCCACGAGGCGATGCTCAAGGCCTGGTTCGCCGATATGGAGGAGGTGTCGTTTGACGACGCGGCCGCTGCCCACGCGGCGCTGATGGGCAAGGAGGTCGAAGCGCTCTACGGCGATGGCGTGCAGCTGTCCTTCTGGCTGCAAAGCGCGAGTGCCGCGAACTGCTGCACATTCTACGGCGGACCGTATCTGTCGTCCTATTATCTCGGCGAGGGACTGGCGATTGCCGTCACGCCGGAAGATGCGGATCTTGCGCTCGCCTTCGATCACGCGATCTCCGTTCTCAACCGGAACGGTCGTTTCGCCGAACTCTATCTGCGCTGGTTCCCCAAAGGCGTCTACTGAGCACGTTTCCGGTTGTTTGACGGATTGCGAAAGGGCAGGGCGAGCGACCAGCCGAGTTGCGAGGTTTCGCGGCCCCGCCATTCGGCCAGGCCGATCTCGATATCCGTGTCGCCGCGTCGGGGATCTCGGGTATAGGTCGCAAACAGCCGGTCCCATACCGACAGGTTGAAGCCGTAATTGGAATCGGTCTCGCGCGGATCGGTGGAGTGATGGATGCGGTGCATGTCGGGTGTCACGATCAGCCGGCGCAGGACACGGTCGACCGGCTTCGGCAGGCGGATATTGGCGTGGTTGAACATCGCCGCCCCGTTGAGCACGATCTCGAAGGCCAGCACGGCCGCGGCCGGTGCGCCCATCGCCACCACGATCGCCGCCTTCCAGACCATCGAAAGAACGATCTCGAGCGGATGGAACCTGAGGGCCGTCGTCAGGTCGACGCCGGTATCGGCGTGGTGCATGCGGTGAATGCGCCACAGGAGCGGCCATTTGTGGCTGACAAGATGTTCGAGCCAGACGGCGAAATCGAGGATGATGAAAGCCAGGATGCCGGCGAGCCAGATCGGCAGTCCCAGCAGCGGAAACAGGCCGTAGCCCTTCGATTGCGCCCAGATCGCGGTCCCGACGGCGGCAAGCGGGAAGACCAGCCGCAGCGCCAGCGAGGAGATCAGCACGATGGCGATATTGGTGACCCAGCGACGGGACTTGTAGGCGCCCGCCAGCTCCGGCCGTTCCAGACGCGGGGCGACAAGCTCGGTGATCGCCATGACGAGAAAGATCAGGCCGAAGGCGCCGAGCCGCAGCAAAGGTTCGCTTTCGGTGAACTGATAGGCCTCGTTCATGGATCCTCCCGGTCTGCCGTCAGGCGCTCTTGTCGCCCGGTGTGCGGCTCACCCGCCAGACAATTTGCCGTGAGGGCGGCCGTTTACGCCGAGCGGAAACGGGCGATGGCGCCGCGCTCGATCGCCGCGCAGGTGAGCTTGTCGAGGCCGAGCCGGTCGCGCAGCATCTGCAGGAGCCGGATTTCCTCCTCCTGGATGTTGTAGTCGGCCGAGGCGATTTCGACCGCGATCGCATAGGCCGTGTCGTAGAGCCGGGCGGGCACGGCGTCACGGATGACCTCGAGCACGATGTCGAGCCCCTCGGGGCCCTTCAGTATCTCGGCACAGTCGCGGCTGACATCGACGATGCGGTTGTCATCGAAGCTGGAGAATACCGGAAGGAAGCGGACCAGGCGTCCGATACGGGCCATCTCGGCGTCGTTCATGGCGGTATCGACGGCCGACATGACGACCATGAGATAGATCAGGGCTTCTTGCGAGGAAATGGCCTTTGGCATGGTTCTGTCCGGGTCTCCAGTTGACGGTCCCTTGGAGAATAGGAATCTGGAAACCGCCATACAAGAGGGACCTTGCCTGCCTGTCGGCCGGATTACTGGCTCGCCCAGATGATCCGCGCCATCCAGTCGATCTCCTCCGTCCCGAACGTCCTGTTCGGGTGCTCCGGATTGAGGGAAGCGAGGTCAACGGCCTTGGGTGTCTGACGAGAGAGGACCTTGGCCATCACCTCGCCATCGCGTGTCCTGACCACCACCCGGTCGCCGCGCCTCAGTTGGGCGCCCGGCTCGACGATCACGATGTCGCCGTCGCGGTAGAGAGGCATCATGGAATCGCCCTGGACTTCAAGCGCATACACGTTTCCGCCGGCAGCCGGGTTGGCCGGGAAGTCGACAAGGTCCCAGCCCTGACCGGCCGGAAATCCGCCATCGTCGAAGAACCCGCCCGCGCCGGCCTGGGCAAAACCGAGAAGCGGGATCGACCCGTGTTGGGGAAGAAAAGCGCTGTCCGGCAAGTCGCCGCGCGCTAGCGGAGCCTTGCCTCCCATGAGGGAAAGGAAATCCTCCACCGACGAGCCTGTCGCCTGAAGCACTTTCGACAGCGATTCGGTCGACGGCCAGCGGTCGCGGCCATCCGCCCCCTGGCGCTTGGATTTGTTGAAGGAGGTCGGATCGAGGCCGGCACGGCGCGCCAGTCCGGAAGCCGTCAGCCCGTGCCGCTCGGCCAGTTCGTCGATCGCCGTCCAGATACGGTCGTGAGAGAGCATTCTGTCTTTCCGTCAGCCGTCATCCAACAGGAGCTTTCTAGCCCAAAACCCCACTCATGATAAGGGGGAATAGGAAAAATATCCTCTCCCGCATGCCGGCCGATGTGTCAGCGCGGAGCGACGAACGGGGAGCGGCCTTCGCTGAGCGCCTGATCAAGATGCTCAAGCCGGTCCTGCCCGAAGAAGGCCTCGCCGTTGTAGACGTAGGTAGGAACGCCCACGACGTCGGCCTCGATTGCGGCGCGCGCATTGTTCTTGCGGATTTCCTCGGCCCAATCGGTCTTTGCGTCGGTCAGAGCAGGCAGCGGGTCGAGGCCGCACTGGGAAAGATAGGAGGCCAGCACCTGCTCCTGGCGAATGTCGTCATCATAGGCCCAGAGCCCGCCGAGCACCTTGTTGATGAAGTAGCGGGGGTCGTGGCCGTTCTCCACAAGCCCGACGGCCACACGATCGGCGAAACCCGGATCCGTCGGCCAGAACTTGGGCTCGATCTTGATCGGGAGCTTGCGATAATGGGCCTGGCGCTGGAGTTCCACCAGCCGCATGCGCTGGCGGACAGGCGGGCGTTCGCCGGGAGGAACGGCACCGGAAATGGCCCAGACGTCCTTGAGGTTGACCGCCTTGAAATTGACGGTCGCCTTGTGCTTTTCCGCAATGTCGCAGAACAGCCGGTGACCGAGATAGCAGAACGGCGAAGCGCAGGTGAAGTAGTAGTCGATGGTTGCCGCCATGGTTTCCCCTTGCAATCGATCCGCGCCGCGGATCAGCAAGGCGGAGAGTGCGCTTGCGCAGACCGACTGGCAAGACGGCCCGGCAAACGATCCAGAACATGTTGAACGAGATCGCTACGAATGAAAACGGGCCCGAAGGCCCGTTCCTGCATCCCGGCGATGACATTTGCCCTCAGGCAGCCGCCCTGGTGGCCGCACTTTCCGACGAACCGAAACGGCCATAGAAGGTCTCGCCCTTCTCCGCCATTTCGACGAGCAGCTTGGGGGCCTTGAACTGCTTGCCGTATTTGCGCTGCAGGCTCTTGCACATGGCGACGAACTCGGCAGCGCCCATTTCGTCGATGTAGGAGAGCGCGCCACCGGTGTGTGGAGCGAAGCCGAAGCCCAGAATGGTGCCGATATCGGCTTCCCGGGGATCGGTCACGATGCCTTCTTCCATGGTGCGGGCCGCTTCGAGCGCAATCGTGGCGAGGAAGCGGTTCTTCAGCTCCTGCACGTCGATCTTGCTGGCGTCCTGCTGGTCGTAGAGCGTCTTGAGTTCGGGCCAGAGGTGCTTCTTGCCCGGCTTTGCGGGATAGTCGTAGAACCCCTTGCCGTTCTTGCGGCCCAGCCGGCCCTCCGTCTCGACCATGCGCTCGACGAGTTCGAGATGGCGCGGATCGACCGCCTTCTCGCCCATGTCGGCAATCGCTGCGCGAATGATCTTGAGCGACAGGTCGATGGCCACCTCGTCGTTGAGCGAAAGGGGACCGACCGGCATGCCGGCCATCTTGGCCGAGTTCTCGATCATCGCCGGCGGCACGCCTTCGATGAGCATGTTGTAGCTCTCGTTCATGTAGCGCAGCACGCAGCGATTGACGAAGAAGCCGCGGGTGTCGTTGACGACGATGGGGGTCTTCTTGATGGCCGCGACATAGTCGAGCGCCACCGCAAGCGCCTTGTCCGAGGTCTTCCGGCCGAGAATGATTTCGGTCAGCATCATCTTGTCGACCGGCGAGAAGAAGTGGATGCCGATGAAGTTCTTCGGACGCCTCGAGTTCTTCGCAAGCCCGGTGATCGGCAGCGTCGACGTGTTCGAGGCGAAGATCGCGGAGGGCTTGATATGCGCCTCGATGGCCTCGGTCACGGTCTTCTTGACCTCGCGGTCCTCGAAGACGGCCTCGATGACGAGATCGGCGTCGGAAAGATCCGCGTAGTCCGATGACGGCGTGATCAGCGACAGAAGCTTCTCGCCGGCTTCCTTGGTGGTCTTGCCGCGCTGGACGCCCTTCTGGACGATGCTTTCCGAATGCGCCTTGCCCTTGTTGGCGGCATCCATGTCCTTGTCGATGAGGACGACAGGAATGCCGGCCTTGGCCGTCACATAGGCAATGCCCGCGCCCATGAAGCCGGCGCCGACGACGCCAACCTTCTTGAGCTTGACCGGCTTGATGCCCTCGGGGCGTCGGGCGCCCTTGTTGAGTTCCTGCAGCGAGATGAAGAGCGAGCGGATCATCGCGCGCGCCTGCGGGGTCTGCAGAATGTGGGTGAAGTAGCGCTGCTCGATCTTCAGGCCGGTTTCAAAGGGAACTTGAAGCCCCTCGAAGACGCATTTGAGGATCGCTGCGGCTGCCGGATAGTTGCCCTGCGTCTCGCGGCGCAGAATGGCCGAGGCCGCCGGCCAGAGCTGAGCGCCCTGAGCCGACCAGACCGGTCCGCCGGGAGCCTTGAAGCCTTTCTCGTCCCACGGCTGAACCGGCTTGAGACCGTTTTTGATCATCGCCTTGGCGGTGGGGATTAGCTTCTTGGGTTCGGCGACCTCGTGGATGAGGCCCATGGCCTTGGCGCGCTTGGGGTCGAGATTCTGACCGGTGGTCATCATCTGCAGCGCGTCCTGGGCATTGGTCAGGCGCGGAACGCGCTGGGTTCCGCCGGCGCCGGGGAAGATGCCGACCTTGACCTCGGGCAGGGCCATCTTCACCGATGGTGCGTCGGCGGCCACGCGGCCGTGGCAGGCGAGCGACAGTTCGAACGCGCCGCCCATGCAGGTCCCGTTGATCGCCGAAACCCAGGGCTTGCCGCAGGTTTCGATCTTGCGCCACAGCCAGCTCATCTTGCCGACGAGGTCGAAGATGACCTGCTGTGCGGTATCCGGGTTCCTGGCGGTCTCGGCTTTGACGGTCGAGAACATGCCGGTGATCATGGTCAGGTCGGCGCCGCCGGAAAAGCTCGACTTGCCGGAGGTGAAGACCACGCCCTTGACGGCATCGTCAGCCACGAGCTGGTCGACGATCTTGTCGAGTTCGACGAGCACCTCCTCGTTGAACACGTTCATCGACTTGTCGGGCATGTCCCAGGTGATGAGGGCGATGCCGTCCTTGTCGGTGTCGATCTTGAAGTTCCTGTAATCGGTCATTGTCGTCCTCCCTGGCTCAAACGCGCTCGATGATCGTTGCCGTGCCCATGCCCGCTCCGATGCAGAGCGTGACAAGCGCGGTGTTGAGATCGCGCCGCTCGAGTTCGTCGAGCACGGTTCCGAGGATCATGGCGCCGGTGGCGCCGAGCGGATGGCCCATGGCGATCGCGCCGCCATTGACGTTGATCTTGTCGTGGGGAATGTCGAAGGCCTGCATGTAGCGCAGGACCACGGCCGCAAACGCCTCGTTGAGTTCGAACAGGTCGATGTCCTCGAGCTTCATCCTGGCACGCTTGAGAAGCTTCTCGGTCACGTCGACCGGGCCGGTCAGCATCAGCGCCGGGTCGGAGCCGATATTGGCGAATGCCTTGATCCTGGCGCGGGGCTCGAGGCCCATGGCCTTGCCGCCGCGCTTGGAGCCCAGAAGCACGAGACCGGCACCATCGACGATGCCCGACGAATTGCCGGCATGGTGGACGAAGTTGACGGATTCCACTTCCGGGTGGGCCTGGATGGCCACCGCTCCGAAGCCGCCCATTTCCGCCGGCATCTGGAACGAGGCGTTGAGGCCTGCAAGGCTCTGCATGTCGGTGCCGGGACGCATGTGCTCGTCACGGTCGAGAATGGTCAGGCCGTTGATGTCCTTGACCGGTACGACCGACTTCTTGAAGTAGCCCTTTTCCCAGGAATTGGCGGCGCGCTTCTGGCTTTCCACCGCATAGGCGTCCACGTCGTCGCGCGAGAAGCCGTATTTGGTGGCGATCAGGTCGGCGGACACGCCCTGCGGCATGAAATAGGACGGCAGGTTGACGGATGGATCCATGAACCAGGCGCCGCCCTGTGCGCCGATGCCGATGCGCGACATCGATTCCACGCCGCCGGCGATCACGATGTCGTCCGCGCCCTGGGCGATCTTGGCGGCGCCGAGATTGACGGCGTCGAGACCGGAGGCGCAGAAGCGGTTGATCTGCATGCCCGGTGCCTCGGTCGCGTAGCCGGCTTCGAAAGTGGCCGCACGCGCGATGTCGCCACCGGCTTCGCCGATGGCGTCGACGCAGCCCATGACGATGTCATCGACCTTGGCGGTGTCCAGCCCATTGCGGTCACGCAGGGCTTCCAGCATGTGCGAGGCGAGCCTTACCGAGGGAACCTCGTGCAGGCTGCCATCCTTCTTGCCGCGCCCTCTGGGGGTGCGGACATGGTCATATATGAATGCGTCGGTCATCGGGGCCTCCCGTTCTTATTTCCGTTTTCACGGTCTTGTCCGGCTCACTGGCGAAGGGGCGGTTGTGCCCTTACAGGCTTCGCGCAATGAGCAGTTTCATGATCTCGTTGGTTCCGCCGTAGATGCGCTGGACGCGGGCGTCGCGGAACATCCGGGCGATCGGGTATTCGTTCATGTAGCCGTATCCGCCATGCAGCTGCAGGCACTCGTCGACGACCTTGCACTGCAGGTCGGAGGTCAGATACTTGACCATCGAGGCCTTGGTGGCGTCGAGTTCGCCCTTCAGGTGCAGTTCGATGCAGTGATTGACGAGAACGCGGGCCATATAGGCTTCGCTCTTCAGTTCGGCGAGCTTGAACTGGGTGTTCTGAAACTCGATCACCGCCTTGCCGAAGGCCTTGCGTTCCCTGACATAGTCGATGGTGACGGCGAGCGCGCGCTCGACCATGGAAATTGCCTGGTTGCCGATCAGGAGGCGCTCCTGCGGCAGTTCGGTCATCAGCTGGACGAAGCCCTGACCTTCCTCCGTGCCCAGCATGTTCGACGTCGGAATGCGCACATCGTCGAAGAACAGTTCGGACGTGTCGTTTGCCTTCAGGCCCACCTTGTCGAGATTGCGTCCGCGCCGGAAGCCTTCCACCTCGTCCGTCTCGATCACCATCAGCGAGGTGCCCTTGGCGCCCTTCGACGGATCGGTTTTCGTGACCACGATGATCAGGTTGGCGTGCTGGCCGTTGGTGATGAAGGTCTTCGAGCCGTTGACGACATAATGGTTGCCGTCCTTCCTGGCCGTCGTCTTGATGCCCTGCAGGTCGGAGCCCGCGCCGGGTTCGGTCATGGCGATGGCGCCGATCAGTTCGCCGGTCGCCATCCGCGGCAGCCATCTGCGCTTCTGTTCCTCGGAGCCGAAATGCAGGATGTAGGGCGCGACGATGGCGTTGTGGAGCGCGATGCCGAAACCGTCGACGCCGACATGGCCGAGCGCGTCGGCAATCGCCGCCTCATGGGCATAGGTGCCGCCCGAGCCGCCATAGGTTTCCGGCATGGAGGCACACAGAAGCCCGGCCTCGCCCGCCTTCTCCCATGTTTCGCGATCCACCTTTTCCTGTTTCTCGAAGCGCTCGTAATCGGGAAGCACTTCGGTCTCCAGCCAGCGATTGGCCATGTCGGAGAGCATGACGACGTCCTCTTCCATCCATGCCGGATGGGGAACACCGAGAATGTCCTGCGGTCGCGTCACCATGCTGTCCTCCCTTGGCTTTCCTGCTGGCCCGGCAGATGGATCAGAACGCCTCCGCGTCGAGTGCCATGAGCGTTTCCGCGCCCGTTTCGATCCGGGCCTTGCGCATCGCGGTTTCAGGCATCACACGCTCCATGAAGAAGCGCGCTGTGGCAAGCTTGGTTTCGTAGAATGCGGCGTTGTCGGCGCCGTCGGCGAGCTTCTGCTGCGCGGCCTTGGCCATCAGGCCCCACATGTAGCCCAGAACGACCAGGCCGAAGAGATGCATGTAGTCGGTCGAGGCGGCGCCCGCGTTGTTTGGGTCCTTCATGCCGTTCTGCATCAGCCACATCGAGGCGGCCTGCATGTCGTTGAGACCCTTCTTGATCGCCTTGGTGTAGGGCGCCATCTTTTCGTCGGAGCGGTTGTCCTCGCAGAAATCGCCGACTTCCTTGAAAAAGGCCATGACCGCGCGGCCATTGTTCATGCCGAGCTTGCGGCCCACGAGGTCGAGCGCCTGGATGCCGTTGGCGCCCTCGTAGATCATGGCGATGCGCGCGTCGCGCACATACTGGCTCATGCCCCATTCCTCGATGTAGCCGTGACCGCCATAGACCTGCTGGGCCATCACGGCGTGGTCGAAGCCGCGGTCGGTGAGCACGCCTTTGACGACCGGCGTCACCAGGCCGAGAATGTCGGAGGCGGCGGTCGCGTCGGCTTCTACTTCCGAGCGATGGGCGATGTCGGATTTCAGCGCCGTCCAGATGACGAAGGCGCGGCCGGCTTCGTTGAACGACTTGATGGTCATCAGCGTGCGGCGGATGTCCGGATGCACGATCAGCGGATCGGCCTTCTTGTCCGGATATTTCGGACCGGTCAGCGCGCGGCCCTGAATGCGTTCGCGCGCGTAATCGGCGGCATTCTGGTAGGCGACCTCCGCAATCGACTGACCCTGCAGGCCGACGCCCAGGCGGGCTTCGTTCATCATCACGAACATGGCCTTCAGTCCGGCATTCTCGCCGCCGATCAGGTAGCCCGTCGCCTCGTCATAATTCATCACGCAGGTCGAGTTGCCGTGGATGCCCATCTTCTCCTCGAGCGAACCGCAGGAGACGGCGTTGCGCTTGCCGACCGAACCGTCCTCGCCGACCATGAACTTCGGCACGATGAACAGGGAAATGCCCTTTGTGCCTTCCGGCGCACCCTCGATGCGGGCAAGCACCAGATGGATGATGTTGTCGGACATGTCGTGTTCGCCGGCGGAGATGAAGATCTTCTGACCGGAAATCCTGTAGGAGCCGTCGCCGTTCGGAACCGCCTTGGTGCGCAGCATGCCGAGATCGGTGCCGCAATGGGGCTCGGTTAGGTTCATCGTGCCCGTCCAGGTGCCCTCGATCATCTTCGGCAGGTATTTCGACTTCTGCGCGTCGTCGCCGTGTACCTGGATTGCCGCGATCGCACCCTGGGTCAGGCCCGGATACATCATCAGGGCCATGTTGGCCGAGCTCATATATTCGCCGATGGCCGTGTGCAGCGTGTAGGGCAGGCCCTGGCCGCCATATTCGGGATCGGCCGCAAGGCCCAGCCAGCCGCTTTCGCAATACTGCTTGTAGGCCGCCTTGAAACCCTCGGGCGTCGTCACCGAGCCGTCGTCGGCGCGCTTGCAGCCCTGTTGATCGCCAACCTGGTTGAGCGGGAAGAGGACTTCCTCGCTGAACTTCGCCGCTTCCTGCACGATCGCCTCGACCACATCGGGAGACGCATCGGCGAAGCCTGCGAGGTTGGAGTAGCGCTCGATGCCGAGCACGTCGTTGAGAATGAAAAGGGTATCGTCGACGGGGGCCTTGAAGACGGGCATGTTTTCCTCACCAGTTTTTAGGGGCCTGCGGGGCACCGTTGCGCACAAAGCGCTCCTCGGGAGTGTTCATACTGTTTTTTGACGTTTGCGTAAACGTAAAAAATCACCCACCTGTGTCGATTTTGGTGAGTGCACTGCGGAAATCGGGCAAAAATCGGCCTTTTTCAAACAAGTCGTGCCGAAAAATGCGGAGTTCCATTGATATGGATGTTGGCCCGAAGTCAGGGCAAAGCCAAGCGAAATCAGCGCGGTTCGCCCGTCTCCGAGCCATGCCGAGGAGCCCGGACGCCATATGCCGGCCGGTCGCTGACGTTCAGGTTGACGGAGAATCAGGACTCGGAGAGCATTTCGCGAACCACGTCGATGGTGCGCTGCAGTTCCTGGATGGCCGTTTCGAGATGGGCGCGCTGCTCTTCGAGGATGCGCATCTGCGCCTTGCCCTTTTCAAGCGCCACGCGGAGCTGCGTCTCGTTCTTGCCGTGGGGATCGTAGAGCTCGATCATCCGCTTGACCTCGGTCAGCGAGAAGCCGAGCCGCTTGCCGAGCAGGATAAGCTTGAGGCGGGCGCGATCCCGTTTCGAGTAGATCCGCGTCACCCCGTTGCGGGTGGGACGCAGCAAACCCTTGTCCTCATAGAAGCGGAGTGTTCGCAGGGTTACGTCGAATTCGCGCGCCAGATCGCCGATGCGATAGCTGGCATCGTCCTGTTCATGGCTGGTGTCGTTCATGCCGTAATGCCTGCGTCGCTTGGTTCGATCCGGAAATGCTCAACGCACGATTACCGGAAAAGGGATGTTCAATCGACCTTTTGGTCCCGAATAATTCCAGAGGCAAACCGAAAAAGTAACCTTGGTTAACGGGTTGTTTACCACGTTTAACCGATTGTGCCGCCTAGAACGGTACGACCGGATCGTCAAGTACAGCGTCATTTCCCGGAAAACCGAGGTGCAAGAACTGCGATACGTTCCAGCGGGGGCTGGAGCTATCGTACGAGAAACCGGAGTGCCCGTGGCGGATATCCGCCACAAGGGCGGAGCGGACATAGATTATGTACGGATCGCGCAAGAACAGCTACGAGACCGGCGGACGGGACGCAACGCTCGACACGCTCAACCGCACCATCGAGGGGCTCGAGGCGCGGATTGAGGGATTGCTCGGGCGCGGCGAACAGCAGCCCGCACCTTGGCGCACCGCGCCGGATGCCGGCCGCGGCGATCCGCTCGCGGAGATCCGGGCCCGCCAGGAGCAGCTTTCCGGCCGTCCCACGAAGCCTTACGCGCCGCGTCAGGGCCGTCCGGGTCCGCAGCGTTCCCACGCCGCATCCAATCAGTATGCCGATCATCGCTACGCGCCCCGGTCCTCGTCGCAGCAAGCACCGCAGAATGAAGGCCTGCGCCATCTCGCCGAGGCGATTGCCGAGATGCGCCGCGACCTCAAGAACGAAATCCAGGACAGCCTCTCCCGCGAACTCGGCGCCATCCGCCATGAAGTGCGCGACCTGACATCCAGTTCCCGCGACATCGGCCTCCCCGACGATCTCAACACCGAAATCGCCAGCCTCTCCGCCCGCATCGAGCGGCTGGGCGACAGCGGTCAGGTCGACAGCCTGCGTCTCGAGCTCGATTCGATGCGCTCGATGATCGAGGGTCTGGCACGCGAAGACAGCATTCGCTCTCTGGAAAGCCGCTGGCAGTCGGTCGAGGATCAGGTCTCCGCCATCGACATGGGCGGCGTGCGCGACGATCTCGTCAAGCTCGCCTACCGGATCGACGACGTGCGCGAGGCGCTGTCTTCCATTCCCGCATCCGCCGTCCCCGGCGAACTTGAAAACCGCATCGTCGAGATTTCCCGCGCCATCGAGGAGCTCGCCCACCGTTCGGAAATTCCCGCCGACCAACTGCGGCAGTATTTCACCGCGATCGGCGATCGCCTCGACGGCATCACCGCTTCCGTCAGCCACCTTCAGGAACAGCAGCAGGCCTACTCGTTCGATCCCGAGAGCTTCTCGGTTCTCGAAGAGCGCATCAATGCCATCACCCAGAAGCTCGGCAGCCTCGAAGTCAACAATCTGGCATCCGAGATGGGTGGCCGCCTCGATCAGGTCGCAAGCCGTCTCGACAGGCTGGCCGACGAGGACGCGGTCGGGCGTCTCGACCAGCGGCTGGCTCATCTGCAGTCCATGCTCGAAGATGGATCGCCGCATGCCGACAGTTCGATCTTCCCAGCGCTGTCTGAAAACATTGCGGTCCTTTCGGGCAAGCTCGACCGCGTCGGCCGCTCCGCCGACAGCAATGTCGGCGAGCAGCTCGCCGACCGCCTTGACGACCTCGTCGCCCGCATCGACGCGCTGCAACAGCAGCAGGCTGCCCCGCAGCCCGCAGCTGAAGTGCCGGATGCGGTCATCGGCCGCCTCGAGGCCCTGATCGGGCGTGTCGAGGAGAAGGCGTCGCGCCCCATTGATCCGCTTCCCGGTTTCGAAACGTTCGACGCCCGTCTGTCGGAGATCGCCGCTCGTCTCGATAGCCAGTCCGCACCCGCGATCGCGGAGATGCATTTCCCGGGCTTCGACGATCTCGAGGCCCGCCTGAGCGATATTTCCGCCAAGCTCGACCGGGCCGGCGCGGCTCCCAGCGGTTTCGACGGCGACGAGGCCCTGCGCAATCTCGAGCAGCAGATTGCCAGCCTCTCCCGGCAGATCGCGTCCGTTCCGGGCGTCGAAGGCATGGAGCGGATCGACAGCCGCCTCGGTGTTATCGAAGAGCAGCTCTCCACCAACGACGAATATGTGATCGAGGCCGCGCGGCAGGCAGCAGAGGCTGCGATTGCCGCCTATTCGAGCCGCGCCGATCTCGCCGGTGGTCAGGCCGCCGGCAACATGGAAATCATCACCGCGCTGGCTGACGACCTCAAGGCGCTCGAAAATCTCAGCCGCAAGAGCGACGAGCGCAATCTTCGCGCTTTCCAGGGCGTCCAGGAAACGCTTCTGAAGATCGCCGAGCGCATGGAAGCCCTGCAGACCTCGGAACGCGCCACCAGGCAGGCAGTCGAGGCGGTCTCGGCGAAGGCCGCTCCCGCAATGCCGCGCGCCGACACCAGGATTCTCGACCAGATGTCGGTCGAGGAGCCCGAGTGGGAAACCCCGGCCGAGGGCCAGGGTCGTCGCCGGGTCGAAGCTGATAGGTCGCCGGCCGAAGCCGCGGCCATGGCCGCGGCATTCGCCGCCGGGCGCAAGACCGGCAACGTGCAGTCCGATGAGGACGAAGAAGGTGGCAAATCCTTCCTTGCTGGCCTGACCTCGCGTATCCGCTCGCGAAAGACGGGCGGTGAAGAGACCTCCGCCGAGCCGCGCTTCACCGAAGATCAGACCCCACCGCTCGAGCCCTCCCTGGAGCTCGACGAGGAAACGGCAAACATGCCGCTCGAGCCCGGTTCCGGCGCGCCAGACATCAACCGCATTCTCCAGAAGGTGCGCGAGACCCAGGCACGCGGCAAGGAAGCCGGCGACACCGATGGCGACAAGTCGCAGTTCCTGGCATCCGCCCGCCGCGCCGCAATGGCAGCCGCGGCCGAAGCCGAAACGCTTACGAAAACCAAGGCCGGCAAATCGGGCAAGTCGGCCAAGGCCGGCATTTCCTCCAGGCGCCGCCCGATCCTGATGGCCGTCGGCGCGGTGCTGCTGGTGGTCATGAGCGTGCCGTTGCTCACGGATCTGCTGGGCGGCGGCGACCGGAACCAGGGACCGGTTGTTGCCCAGGCACCGGCAATCGTTCAGGCCGACCCGGCCATGGGCTATGTCGCGGGGAACCAGTCGCTGAAAACGCTTGCCGGCGATGAAAGCCAGATTGCCGCAGCCGATGGGTCGAATGTGCGTGTCGTGGACGACCGTGATTCCGGTCTTCCTGCCGATGCGCCGGTCATGTCCGACATGAACAGTGAGCCGCTCGTCATCGAGCATGTGTCGAGTGATCCGGCCCTTGGCAGCAACCCTTCCGCCGCAGGCGGCGAGACCGAGATGGCCTCGCTGGGGCAGACTTTGGGCCAGGATGGCGCCGATATCGCGGATCCTGTCATCGAGATCGATCCCGAACTCAAGGCCGATCTCGACGCGCTGCCGCAGGGAATTCTGTCGCCGGAATTGCGCAGGGCCGCCGAAGAGGTCAATCCGGTCGCTTTCTTTGAAATCGGTGCCCGCTTCACCGAAGGCCGCGGTGCGGCGATCGATCTGGCCAAGGCCGTGACCTGGTACGAGCGCGCCGCCGATCTCGGCCATGCGCCGTCGCAGTATCGTCTGGCGAATTTCTACGAGAAAGGCAGCGGCGTGCCGCGCGATCTCGATGCCGCCAAGAAGTGGTATCAGCTTGCAGCCGAGCAGGGTAACGCCAGCGCCATGCACAACCTCGCCGTCCTCTACGCCACGGCCGGAGCTGCGCCGGACTTCGATTCTGCGGCGAACTGGTTCGAGAAGGCTGCCGATCTCGGCGTTCGCGACAGCCAGGTCAACCTCGCCATCCTCTATGCGCGCGGCGACGGCGTGACCCGCGACCTCGAACAGTCCTACAAGTGGTTCGCGATCGCCGCGAGCGAGGGCGACAAGGATGCGGCATCCAAGCGCGACGAAGTCTTCAACGCGCTGCGTCCGGAACAGACCGAGCGGGCCCGTGAGCTGGTTGCCGCCTGGAAGGTGGCGCCGCTGAACGAGGCTGCGAATGCGGTTGATGTGCCGGCCACCTGGGGTGGCACCGAGACGGTCACCGCAACGGTCGACATGTCCAAGGCGATCCGCAACATCCAGGCGATCCTGCTCAACAACGGCTATGATGCAGGCAAGCCGGACGGCATCATGGGCCGGAAGACCGTTGCCGCCATCAAGGAATTCCAGAAGGCCGAGGGCATGGAGCCCGACGGCGAGGTCACCGATCAGCTGGTCCGCAAGCTTCTCGAGCGCAACAACTAGAGCCCGGTAAAACTTTTCCGGCAAGGGACGTTTCGCCCTTGTTTTTAGGGGCGCGCTTTGATTTGACTTGGGCCGCTGAAATGCGCAGAACCGCTTGTGGCGGCCCAACGTTCCGACCTCCAGGTACGGCACCGGGTTACCGCTTTTTTTCGTGAGCCCGATGTGAGCATTTATCTTCCGATCGCCGAGCTGTCGGTCAACATCTTCATCATTCTGGGGATGGGTGCGGCCGTGGGATTTCTGTCGGGCATGTTCGGCGTCGGTGGTGGCTTCCTCATCACGCCGCTTCTCATCTTCTACAATATCCCGCCTGCGGTGGCGGTCGCGACGGGCGCCAACCAGGTCGTGGCCTCGTCGGTCTCAGGCGCGCTCGCCCATTTCAGGCGCGGCACCGTGGATATCAAGCTCGGGTGCATGCTGCTGATCGGCGGCCTGGTGGGCGCGACGGCCGGTGTGCAGCTTTTCCTCATGCTCAGGCGCATGGGACAGCTCGACCTGATCATTTCCCTGCTCTACGTCGTCTTTCTCGGCACTGTCGGCGGGCTGATGTTGTGGGAGAGCGTCAATTCGATCCGCCGCGCGGCGCGGAACGAACCGGTCAGTGCGCGCCGTCCGGGCCAGCACAACTGGATCCACCGTCTGCCGCTGAAGATGCGGTTCAAACGCTCCAAGCTCTATCTGAGCGTGATCCCGATCCTCGTGCTCGGTTTCGCAATCGGCGTTCTGACGTCGGTGATGGGCGTGGGCGGCGGCTTCATCATGGTTCCCGCCATGATCTATCTTCTGCGCGTGCCGACCAATGTCGTCATCGGCACCTCGCTGTTCCAGATCATTTTCGTCACCGCCTTCACCACCATCGTCCAGGCGACGACAAACTACGCTGTCGACATCGTTCTCGCCGGTCTCCTGATGATCGCGGGCGTCATCGGCGCGCAGTATGGCGTTCGCGTCGGCCAGCGCATGCGTGGCGAACAGCTGCGTGCGGGGCTTGCGATCCTGGTTCTGGCCGTCGGCATCCGCCTCGGACTCAACCTCATTCTGCCGCCAGACGAGATCTATTCCATCGTCACCGGGAGTTTCGGATGACGGCTCGCATCTCGGCATCGCTGGCGGTCTGCCTTCTGGCGTCGGCACTGACGCTGGGACTGACCGCGCCTGCTTCGGCGCAGTCCGATGCTGCGGAGGAAGGCGGCGTCTGGAGCTTCCCCGAACAGCTCGACATAGGAATTTCGACGAACGAGATCGCCATCTCGCCGAATTTTTCCGGGGCCGACATTTTCGTCTTCGGGACCATCGCCGAGCAGGACGATTTCCTTCTCGCGATCGGCGCCTACGACATCATCGTGGCGCTTGAGGGGCCGCTCCGTCCCGCGACTGTCCGCCGAAAGGAGCGCGTGGCCGGCATCTGGGTCAACCGGCATTCCGTCCGCTTCGAACCGGTTCCGGCTTCCTACTCGATCTCCTCGACGCGTCCGCTCGATTCCATCGCCAAGCAGATCGTGCTTTCGGCCAACGATGTCGGCATCCAGAACATCAGGCTGATCCCGACCGGCGGATTGGGCGATGCCAGCCAGGTCGGCGATTTCCGTCAGGCGATGCTCAGGATCATGCAGCAGGCCGGGCTGTACCAGCGCGACCCTTCCGGCGTGAAATTCGTGTCCAAGAACCTGTTCAAGGCGGCCGTGCGGCTGCCTGCCAATATCCCGGTCGGTGAGCACACCGTGCGGGCCGAGCTCTACCGCAATGGCCAGTACGTGACCCAGACCAGGATCCGCCTGCGCGTGGTCAAGACGGGTCTCGAACAGTTCACCTACAATCTCGCGCACCAGCATTCGCTGATATACGGACTTCTCGCCGTGGGTTTCGCCCTCTTCACCGGCTGGCTCTCGAGCATCGTTTTCCGCAAGGACTAGGGTCAGGCCTGAAGTCGCGAATAGGCGATCGAATAGATCCGTTCGGGACCGATAAGGTGGGCGGCAAGGCGGCCGGTGTCGAACAGCGGCTTGATCGCCGGATGGTCGAGCGGAAGGCCTCCGGTCGTCGAACCGAAGGCGGGCATCAGCAGCCTGTCGCCATCCGTCGCAAAACATGCGCGCCGAACGCCCTTGCCGCGACGCACGACCCGGGCAACCGGGTGATAGTGACCGGCCACTTCTCCGGCCGTCGGCTGGCGCGACGGCTCATGTCGGAAGACGAGCGATTCGGTGTGGAATTCCGCGTACCACGCGCCGGACACTCCGACAGGGGCCTCGGGATCGTGGTTGCCTTCGATCCAGATCCAGTCGCGCCCCTGCTGGATGGCGGTCAGTGCTTGGCGATAGGCGGGCGGCATGTGTGCCGAACCCTTGCGATCGTGAAAACTGTCGCCGAGGCTCAGGATCGTCTTCGGATTGTAACGCCCGATCGCCGCCTGCAGCCGCGCAAGCGTCGCCGCCGTGTCATAGGGGGGCAGCAGCATGCCGCGGCGCGCGAAGGCGGCACCTTTTTCAAGGTGGAGATCGGAGACGGCGAGCAATTGCGAATCCGGCAGATAGAGCACGCCCTCGCAGGCACAGACCGCCGCCGTCCCGTTGAGAGAGATGTCTGCTTCGCGCATGTCGCCCCCGGTGATCTGCCGCGCGGCCTGGTTCATTCCCGATTTCCGTCCAGTCCCATGGTGGCCACAGCAAGCAGTTCATCGGCCGCTTCGGCAAGGATTGTGTCCTGGGCCTCGCCCGGCACCGGCTCGCGTCCGATTTCCAGCATCACCGGAATGGCGAGCGGGGAGACGCGGTCGAGCGGGCGGTGAACGAGGTGGCCCTTGATTCGCTTCAGCATATCGCCCAGGCGCCGGATATCCAAAAGCCCGGTTGCCGCATCCTGACGGGTCGCCTGAAGCAGCACGTGATCGGGCTCGTGGGTGCGCAGGACATCGTAGATGAGGTCCGCGGAAACCGTCACCTGCCGGCCGGTCTTTACCTTGCCGGGATGCCGGCGTTCGATCAAGCCGGCGATTACGGCGCAATTGCGGAAGGTGCGCTTGAGCATCCAGGAATCGTCGAGCCAGGCGTCGAGATCGTCGCCCAGCATGTCCTCGTCGAAAAGGTCGACGAGGTCGAGCTTGCCGGAACCGATCATCGCCCCGATATCCTCGAGCGACCAGATGGCCAGCGAATATTCCGTTGCCACGAAGCCGAGCGGCTTGGCGCGCGCCCGTTCCAGCCGGCGGGTCAGCAGCATGCCGAGCGTCTGGTGCGCAAGCCGTCCCTCGAACGGATAGGCGACCATGTAGAAGCGCTGGCCCTCGGGAAAGGTCTCGATCAGAAGTTCGTCGCGTCGCGGCAGCATGGAAGCGGCCTTCTGCAGTTCCAGCCATTCGCTGACCTGCCCGGGCAGCGCCTTCCAGCTTGCAGGGTCGGCCAGCATGCGGCGCACCCGTTCGGCGAGATAGGTCGACAGCGGAAACTTGCCGCCGGCATAGGCCGGCACACGCGGATCCTCGGTCCATGCCTTCGAAACCATGCATTCATTCTCGCGGATGCCCTCGAAGCGCAGCACCTTTCCCGCAAAGACGAAGGTGTCGCCCTGGGTCAGTTGCTCGAGGAAATACTCCTCGACCTGTCCCAGGACCGGGCCGCCGCGACCGACGCTGCCGTTCTTGCGGCTGGTCATGCGGACATTGAGCATCGGGCTTTCGATGATCGTCCCGATGTTGAGCCGGTATTGCTGGGCGACCTGCGGATTGGCCACGCGCCACAATCCGTCCGGCCGCTTGCGGATGCGGGCGTAGCGCTCGTAGCTCTGCAGCGCATAGCCGCCGGTGGCGACGAAATCGACGATCCGGTCGAAGGTGGGGCGGTCGAGATAGGTGTAGGGCGCCGCGCTTCGGACTTCCGCGAAAAGGTCGTCGGCATAGAAGGGGGCCGCGCAGGCAACGCCAAGCACATGCTGGGAGAGAACGTCGAGCGCGCCTTCGCCGCCCGGCGGCGTATCCTGTGCGCCTTCGTCACTCGCTTCGATCGCGGCTTCGCATTCGAGCACCTCGAACCGGTTGGAGGGCACGAGGATCGCCCGGCTTGGCTCGTCCATCCGGTGGTTGGCGCGGCCGATGCGCTGTGCAAGCCGGCTCGCTCCCTTCGGCGCGCCGACATGGATGACGAGGTCGATGTCACCCCAGTCGATGCCGAGATCGAGCGTCGAGGTCGCGACGACGGCCCTGAGCGCATTGCGCGCCATTGCCGCTTCCACCTTGCGGCGCTGACCGGCATCGAGCGAGCCGTGATGAAGCGCGATCGGCAGCGTTTCGTCGTTGATGCGCCAGAGTTCCTGAAACAGAAGCTCCGCCTGGCTGCGCGTATTGACGAACAGAAGGGTGGTGCCGTGCTGCTTGATTTGCTCGTAGATCGCCGGCACCGCGTATCGCGTCGTGTGTCCCTGCCACGGCACGCGCTGCTCGCTCTCCAGGAGCGTGATGACCGGCTTGGCCCCGCCATCGACCTCGATCCGCCCCGCCAGCGCCTCTCCCTCCTCGGGCTGGGCGACAAGCCAGCGCTGCAATTCCTCCGGATCGGCGACGGTCGCCGAAAGGCCGATGGTGACGAGATCGGGCGCGAGACGCCTCAGTCGCGACAGCGCCAGTGACAGAAGATGCCCGCGCTTGGAGGTGACCAGGGAATGAAGCTCGTCGAAGATCACGAAGCGCAGGTCGCGGAAGAAGCGCTCGGCCTCCCCATTCGCAATCAGCAGGGAGACCTGTTCGGGCGTGGTCAGCAGAATGTCCGGCGGATCGGTGCGCTGGCGCTGGCGCTTGTGCTGGGGTGTGTCGCCGGTTCGCGTCTCGATGCGGATCGGCAAGCCCATTTCCTCGACGGGGCGGCCGAGATTGCGTTCGATGTCGACGGCGAGTGCCTTGAGCGGCGAAATGTAGAGCGTGTGCAGTCCACGGCGCACTTCGCCCGGTTTTGGCCTTCCGCGCCCCGCCAGTTCTGTAAGCGCAGGCAGGAAGCCGGCAAGCGTCTTGCCGGCGCCGGTCGGGGCGATCAGCAGCGTGGAGCGGCGCTCGTTCGATGCGTCCAGCAGGCCGAGCTGATGCGGCCGCGGCTGCCATCCGCGCGCGGCAAACCATCCCGCGAAAGGTTCGGGCAATGGAGCGAACGAGGTGGGAGGACTCGACAGCGCATCGGACATGGCGAGAACCTAGTCGTTCCTGCTGTGTTCTCCAAGTCTGGAAATTGCGTCGCGGCTTCCTAACCGTGCAGCGTGACCGGCGAGAATTCCGCCCCGGCGGTATCGGCGGCCTGCTCAGAAGGATCGCCTGCCATTCTGCGCGCGGTGACAAGCAAGCCGCCGATGAGATCATTCCCGTCACGCCGGATGGTCTCGCGTCGTATCTCGATGACCTCGAAGCCGGTCTCATCGAGAAGGCGACGGACATAGGGCTCGCCGTGGCGGTAGCGCAGCGAGGTCTGCAACTGCCATTCGCAATCATCCCCGCCGGCTTCCAGCGAGAAGGCAAGCAGGCCATCGGTCGCGGTCAGGCCGGCCGCCAGCTCGAAGAGGGGACGCAATTCGCCGAAATAGCCGAACACGTCGGCGGCGGCCACCAGATCGGCCTTTTCACGATGCTGGCCACTCGTCGGCAGGCCGAAGCGGATGTCGGCCTGGTCGAGCGCGTCGTAGAGCCCCTTGGCCCGTGCCTTGGCCAGCATCCCGGTCGAGAGGTCATAGCCTTCGAGCCAGGAGACATGCGGTCGGATGCGTTCGCCGAAGAGGCCGGTTCCGCAGCCCAGATCGATGGCGCGGGCAAAGGCGAAATCCGTGCCCGCGGCCTGCGCGACCATGGCCGAGAGTTGCTCGGGAACCGAATAGCCGAGCTTTTCGACGAGTGCGGTGTCGAACCGGTCGGAATAGTCATCGAAGAGCTGGGCGACATATTCGGCGGGTGGCGCTTCGGGCATGGCCGACTGCCCGGCCAGCGCAAGCTTCAGGCCCGCACCGAACACATCCGTGGGGGAGAGCGTCAGGACCTTCCGCCAGGCATCCGCGGCCGCCGTCATGTCGCCTGCGGCCTCCAGATAGCCGCCGAGTTCGTGCCAGCCCGCGGCCCAGCCCGGCGCGAGTTCGAGCGCTTGGGATTGCAGGTCGGCTGCTGCCGCCGGGTTGCCGGATTCGGCAAGCATGCGCGCATAATCGGCGCGGCGATCGGCGATCAGATCGCCGGAGGACAACTGGGTCGGTGCCATCTCGATTTTCCGGAAGAATGGGATAGCGCCTGATAGCCGGTCGCGTAAAAAACGCAAGCGACTTTTACCATGCCACTACCCGTCGGGCAGCCGCCGCCTTAGCTATTCCGCATGGCGTCGCGTTTCGAAGATCTCCTCCATCCCCGTCCGGAAGGGCTCTACTGCCCTCCGGGCGATTTTTATATCGACCCGGTGCGTCCGGTCGAAAGGGCGCTGATTACCCATGGCCATGCCGATCACGCCCGGCCCGGCCACAGCCATGTGATGGCGACCGGCCAGACGCTCGACATCATGGCGATCCGCTATGGCGCCGACCATGCCAGGACAACCCAGCCTGCCGAGTATGGCGAGATCATCGACATCGGCGACGTCTCGGTCCGCTTCCATCCCGCCGGCCACGTTCTCGGCTCGGCCCAGATCGCAGTCGAGTGGCAGGGCATGCGGATCGTCGCCTCGGGCGACTACAAGCCGCGACCGGATCCCACATGCGCGGCCTTCGAGCCGGTCGACTGCGACGTCTTCATCACCGAGGCAACCTTCGCGCTGCCGGTCTTCAGGCATCCGGAAGCGGCAAGCGAAATCGCCCGATTGCTCGCCTCGCTCAGACGTAATCCCGATCGCGCCCACATGATCGGCGCCTATTCGCTCGGCAAGGCGCAACGGGTGATACGGCTGTTGCGGGATGCCGGCTATTCGGAACCGATCTACATCCACGGCGCGCTGGAGAAGCTCTGCACCTATTACCAGTCCGAAGGCATCGACCTGGGGGAGCTGAAGCCCGCGACCGTGGCGAACGGGGAGAAGGGGCAGTTCGCCGGCGCCGTGGTTCTCGGTCCGCCATCGGCCTTTGGCGAGGCCTGGGTGCGGCGGTTTCCCGATCCGCTGATCTCGTTTGCTTCCGGCTGGATGAGTATCAGGCAACGCGCACGCCAACGGGGTGTCGAGCTGCCGCTGATCATCTCCGACCATGCCGACTGGGACGAGTTGATCGAGACCATCGAACGGATTTCACCGCAGGAGGTCTGGGTCACCCACGGCCGGGAGGAGGCTCTGGTGCGCTGGTGCGCGATGAACGACATCCTCGCCCGCCCCCTACACATGGTCGGCTACGAGGACGAGGCAGACTGATGCGCCGCTTCGCAGAACTCCTCGAAACACTGGTTCTGACCCCGTCCCGCAACGGCAAGATCCGGCTGATGGTCGACTACTTCCGCTCGGTCAACGATCCGGAACGCGGTCTGGCGCTGGCCGCCATCACCCGTGAACTCGACATTCCGTCGGTCAAGCCCGCACTCCTCAGGCAACTTGTATCCGTCCGGGTCGACGAGGAGCTCTTCCGCCTTTCCTACGACTATGTCGGCGACCTGGCTGAAACGATCGCGCTCATCTGGCCTGTGAAGGGCGGGGAGCGGGAGGGCCGCAACGACGTGCCGACGCTTTCCGAAGTGGTGGCGGAATTGCTGGCCGCGTCCCGCCGGGAAGGCCCCGCGCTGGTCAAAGGCTGGCTCGACCGTCTCGATCCTTCCGGACGCTATGCACTGATCAAGCTGGTTACCGGCGGCTTCCGCATCGGCGTCTCGTCGCGACTTGCCAAACAGGCGCTCGCCGAATTCGGCGAAGTCCCGATCGAAGAGATCGAGGAGCTCTGGCACGGGCTCGAACCGCCCTATGAAAGCCTGTTCGCCTGGCTGGAGGGTGACGCGGAAAAGCCGGAAAGCGCGGCACTCGCCCCGTTCCGACCGGTCATGCTGTCCCATCCGGTCGAGGACGCGGATTTCACCAGGCTCGATCCGGCCGATTTCGCGGGCGAATGGAAATGGGACGGCATCCGGGTACAGGCGACGGTCGATCAGGGCGTCAAACGACTATACTCCCGCACGGGCGACGACATCTCCGGTGCGTTTCCCGATCTCGTCGATGCGCTGACCTTCGAGGGAACCGTTGACGGCGAATTGCTGATTGCGCGCCCCCTGGCGGATGCAAGCGGCATCGAGATCGGTACCTTCTCGGACCTGCAGCAGCGACTCAACCGCAAGCGGCTGACGGCCAAGATGCTGAAGGACCATCCGGCTTTCATGCGTGTCTACGATGTGCTGTTCGACGGCCGGGAAGACGTGCGCGCGCTGTCCTTCCGCGAGCGCCGTCAGCGACTGGAAAAGCGTGTGAAGCAATTCGATCCGCGCCGCTTCGATCTCTCGCCGCTGGTGGAGTTCCCGAGCTGGGAGTCGCTCGCCGCACACCGTGCCGAGCCGCCCTTGCCGATGATCGAGGGCGTGATGATCAAGCGCTGGGACGCGCCCTATCTGGCTGGCCGCCCGCGCGGTGAATGGTTCAAGTGGAAGCGCGATCCCTTCCTCATCGATGCGGTGCTGCTCTACGCACAGCGCGGCCACGGCAAGCGCTCCGGCTTTTATTCGGACTATACATTCGGCGTCTGGCGAGAGGAGGGGAGCGCGCGCGAGCTCGTTCCCGTCGGCAAGGCCTATTTCGGCTTCACCGACGAGGAATTGAAGAAGATCGACCGTTACGTGCGAAACAACACGATCGAGCGGTTCGGCCCGGTTCGCTCCGTGCGCGCGGATGCGGAGAAGGGGCTGGTGCTGGAAGTGGCCTTCGAGGGTGTGAACCGCTCCACGCGCCACAAGTCGGGCGTGGCAATGCGGTTCCCGCGCATCAGCCGGCTGCGCTGGGACAAGCCCCCCTCGGAAGCCGATACGCTGGAAGCCGTGGAAGCGCTGATCACCGGCCCCGCGGTGGACGCCTGACGGACGAGGCTTGCTCCCGGTCGCGCGAATCCTTATCTGGAGGGCACGATCAACGGAGTGACAATGATGGCCGACCGGGCAAACCGCTTTCTGGGTGATTCAGTGCTGCGCACGATCCTCAAGCTTCTGGTGGTGTCCTTCATCGTCGGCGTGATCATGAGTGCCTTCAACTGGTACCCTGAGGATGTGCTCTACTGGATCCGCGATTCCGTGGTCAACCTGTGGAACATGGGCTTTGCCGCACTCGGCCGGTTCGGCAGCTACCTCGTGCTCGGAGCGACGATCGTCATCCCGGCCTTCATCATCATTCGGCTCCTGAACTATCGCCGCTGAGGCTCAGGCGAATTCCGCCGCGGTCTCGAACGTGATGAGATGGCGGCGGGCGACCGCATCCACGTCGCGCGAGTAACCGCCGCCCATCACCGAGACGACGGGAATTTCCCTTTCCCGGAAAAAGGAAAATACCGCCCGGTCGCGCCCCCGCAGTCCCTGATCGGTCAGCGCCAGCCTGCCCAGGCGGTCCTCGCAATGCGGATCGACCCCGGCATTGTAGAAGACGATATCGGGCGCGAAATCCTCCAATGTCCGAGGCAGCAGCCAGTCGAGCATTTCGAGATAGGCCTCGTCCCGCACGCCATCGGGCAACTCGACGTCGATGGACGAGGCAGGCTTGTGCACCGGGTAGTTCTTCGCCGAATGCATCGAGACCGTCCGGATTCGTGGATCATCGGCGCAGATCCGTGCCGTCCCGTCGCCCTGATGAACATCGAGATCGATCACCAGCGCGCGGTCGATGGAACCGTCTGCCAGAAGAACCTTGGCTGCCACTGCAACATCGTTGAACGTGCAGAAGCCCGCGCCTGATTCCCGGCGTGCGTGATGACTGCCGCCCGCCGTGTTGCATGCGACGCCGGTTTCGAGCGCCAGCCGGGCGGCCATCACGGTTCCTGCGGAGGCGAGTTGCGCGCGCAACGAAACGCGTTCGGACACCTCGAAGCCGATCTCCCGCTCGATCTCGCGCGGCACGTTGAGGGAGAGCACCTGGTCGACATAGGTCGGGCTGTGGGCGAGCGACAGCCAGGCTGCGGGCGCAGGCGCCGGACGGATCACCGTTTCGGGCAGCGCCAGTCCGCGATCGACGATCAGCTCGAAAACACGGCTGTACTTGCTCATCGGAAAGCGATGTTCGGGATCGAACTGCGCGTCGTATTGGGGGATGTGGACGATGGGCGGCTTTGGCATGGTGCGGTGAATATGGGGCTTTGGCATCTGCGCGTCGAGATCTGCCGGTACCGCTCACGCCCGCGCTCTGCTTGCTCTTTACAGCAATCGGTGAAAGGCGCAGGTAGACGTCTGACTTCTCCCGCCCGGGTATTCGACCTTGGATCAACAGACATCAGCGCCCCGCACGGCCAGCAAGCCCTTCGCCGTCACCCATCGCATGGTCTTTGCCATTGCGTTGCCGATGACGCTTGCCTTCCTGACGACACCGCTTCTCGGCCTGGTGGATACCGCCGTCGTCGGTCGGCTCGGCGATGCCGCGCTGATCGGTGGACTGGCCGTCGGTGCGATGCTGTTCGACATCGTTTTCACCGCTTTCAATTTTCTCCGCTCGTCGACCACGGGACTCGCCGCCCAGGCGATGGGCCGCGAGGACTGGGTGGAACAGCAGGCCATCTTCTGGCGCGCTCTGATCACGTCCGCAGTCGTCGGCGCACTCGTCGTCGTTGCGAGTCCGGTGCTGATCTGGGCGGGACTGATCTTCATGAGTCCCGGCGAAAACGTGGGCGCCGCGGCTCAGACCTATCTCGCAATCCGTGTCCTCTCGGCACCCGTCGCTCTTGCCAATTACGTGGTTCTCGGCTTCGTGCTCGGACAGGGGCGTTCCGGTCTCGGACTGCTTCTCCAGACGGTGATCTACGGCACCAATATCGTGCTTTCGATCCTGTTCGGCCTGTATCTCGGCTGGGGCCTGCCGGGGGTCGCATGGGCTACGGTGATATCGGAAATCATCGGCTGCGCTGCTGGTCTGCTGATCGTCATCTCCGGCTTTCGTGCCGTGGCACGTCCGGCCTGGAGCAAGATCCTGGATGCCGCCGCGCTCAAGCGCCTTCTGTCGCTCAACACCGACATCATGATCCGCAGCCTCGGCCTGATGTTCGCCTTCGTCTGGTTCACCCGGCTTGGTGCGGCGCTCGGCGAACTGCAGCTGGCCGCCAACGCAATCCTGATGAACGTCTTCATGGTCGCAAGCTACTATCTCGACGGACTTGCGAACGCGGCCGAACAGATCGTCGGTCGTGCCGTCGGTGCAAATCATCGACCGGCATTCATCCGTGCCATCAAGCTGACCACGCTCTGGAGCTTCGTCTGCGCCGGTGTCACCACGCTTCTCTTTCTGGTTTTCGGTGACCGGGTGATCACGATGCTGACCACGGTCCCGGAAGTCCGCGAGCTGGCGAGCGTCTATCTGCCATGGGCGGCGCTCACCGCACTCACCGGAGCGCTGGCCTTCGAGATGGACGGCGTGTTCATCGGGGCAACCTGGTCGCGCGACATGCGCAACATGATGCTGATCGTGCTGCCGTTCTTCGTTCTGGCCGCCCATTTCCTGGGCCAGGCCTTCGGCAATCACGGACTATGGGCGGCGCTCAACATCTTCCTGGCTGGCCGGGGCGTCTTTCTGATGATCGTGCTCCCGCGCCGTACGCGGGAGACGTTCGTTGCATGTCACGCGGGCAGCGAGCGGCTGGCGTAATCGGCAGTCTTCCTGTCGCGAAGCTCCGAAATGTTGTCGAGCCCCTCGGCTGCGCACAGATCCTTCAATCCTTCGAGGATGCGCACCGCCAGCAGCGGCCCGCCATAGATGAAGCCCGAATAGATCTGGACGAGGTCCGCGCCCGCACGGATCTTTTCGGCTGCCGTCTCCGCATTCTCGATGCCGCCGACGCCGATCAGCGGCATGTCGGGGCCGACACGCTGGCGCATCTTTGCGAGCACGATGGTCGACCGCAGAAAGACCGGGCGGCCTGACAGCCCTCCGGCCTGGTCGGCATTGCGAGCCCCTTCCACGTCCCGGCGCGACAGGGTGGTGTTGGAGATCACGATGCCGTCGATCGTGTGAGCCGCACATTCCTCGGCGATGGCATCGATCTCCTCCTCGCCGAGGTCCGGCGCGATCTTCAGGAAGACGGGCCGGCGGACGGACTGGCGATCGCGTTCCTCCAGCACACGCTCGAAAAGCTCCTTGAGGCTCTCGCGGGTCTGCAGGCTCCTGAGCCCCGGTGTGTTGGGCGAGGAGATGTTGGCGGTGAAATAGTCGGCCACCTCGTTGAAGGCGGTAATGCCGGCAACGTAGTCGCCGATCCGGTCGTCACTGTCCTTGTTGGCTCCGATATTGACGCCGAGCACGCCCTTGAAGCTGCGGCCGTTGAGCCGCGAGAGCACTTCCGCATGGCCGTCATTGTTGAACCCCATGCGGTTGATGATGCCGCGATGACCGGGCAAGCGGAAGATCCGCGGTGCGGGATTGCCGTCCTGCGCCTTTGGCGTCACCGAGCCGATCTCGACCGCACCGAAACCCAGCCGGAAGAGGCCGGAGACGGCCTTGGCGTTCTTGTCGAAGCCTGCGGCCATGCCGAGAGGATTGGCGAACTGGAGGCCTGCGACCGTCGTCGCCAGACCGGCACCCGAAGGGATGTCGGGCCGCGGCCCGTAGCCGGAGGAAAGGGCCTTGATGGCAAGGTTGTGAGCCTGTTCTGGCGGCAGGGCGAAGAGAAGGTCGCGACCGAAATCGTAGAATGAATTGCTCACGCGTCGAACTCCGGGAAAGTGTGGCTGCCGTCCTCGTTCATCGGAAGCGGCTTGATCCAGCGGACCGCGGAAAGCGGAAGCGCCGCGTAGAGATGCGGAAACAACTGTCCCCCGCGCGAGGGTTCATAGACCAGTTCCTCGCCCAGCTGGTCGGCATTGATCGCGACCAGCAGGAGATCGTCCTGGCCCTTGAAATGCCTGGCTGCGGTTTCTTCCGCCTGCTCGGCGGTCGAGAAGTGGATATAGCCGTCGGCATGGTCGATCGGTGCGCCTTCGAATACGCCTTTTTCCTCGGCCTCGCGCCAGAGATCGCGTGTCGCGATCTTGTAGATGATGGGGTTCATTTGTCCGCCCGTTATTGCCTGCTATGTATTCGGTAATGGGCCTTACCCGATTTCCGGCAGGATTGCATGCGAGGGTGAGGCGATTTGAAAGGGAGGTTGCCATGAACAGGTCTTTTGTCCCCATGCTGTTTGCGGGCGCGATGCTTGCCTGCGGCTCTGCGCCTGTCAGCGCGCAGGACAGTGCCGATACTGCTTCAGGCCGTTATGTTCTCGAACGGACCGATGAAGGTCTCGTCCGTCTCGATACGCTGACGGGAGAAATGTCCGTCTGCGAACAGAAATCGGAACAGGTGGTCTGCAAGCTGCCCGCCGACGAACGTCGCGCGGTCAACGAGCATATCGCCGAACTGGAAGCCAGGATCGAGCGTCTCGAAAAACGGGTAGCTGCACTCGGGACGGGACCCGGCGAGCAAGATGGGAAGAACACGCTGCCGAGCGACGAGGAGCTCGATGAGGCCTTCAACATGATGGAGAAGTTCATCTACCGCTTCTTCGATGTCTTCAAGGACCTCGACGAACGCAAGGAGAGGCCGGCAGAGCCCGGGCCGCTCGATCCGCAAGGCGACGATCTCCCGCGCAAGACCTGAGCGGTGCAACTCCAAGCCTCCTGGCGCCGTTGGGTGGTCATGGATTGATCCGGAGAAAATGAATGACCCCGTTGCGCCTTCTCATCGCCGTTCTCGCACTCGCCTTTGCCGTCCTCATCGTCTGGGCGATCGGGACGGGAACCTTCTCGGAAGCCGGAGCCTGGCTGGTGAGCGAGCCGTGGGGACTGGTCAGCATGGCCGATCTCTATCTCGGCTTTCTGCTGTCCTCGACCGTGATCTTCTTCTTCGAGCGCAGATGGTGGGTGGCGGCCCTGTGGATCTTTCCGATACCCTTTCTCGGCAATGTCTGGACGGCCGTCTGGTTCGTCCTGCGGCTGCCGGAAATGGCCCGCCGGCTAGGGCGCACTTAGTCACATTTACGGGGCCATGCTCCGCCAGCATGTCGAAGCAATTTCTTGCCAAGCCTGTATTTCCGGACTATTCGGAACTCTTGGGGGGAATGCGAGACATGACGCAACAGACGTTCATTATCGCCGACGATCATCCGCTTTTCCGCGGCGCAATGCGACAGGCGCTGGAAGGAACGGGCGAGGAACCGGCCATCATAGAGGCAGGCGATCTCGACAACGCCCGCAAGGCTGCCGCCGATCATCCCGACTGCGATCTCATCCTGCTCGATCTCGCCATGCCCGGCGTCTCCGGCCTGTCCGGCCTGATCGCCTTTCGCGCGGAATTCCCGAGCCTGCCGGTGGTCGTGGTTTCCGCCACCGACGATTCCGCCACCATCCGCCGTGCCCTGGAATTGGGCGCTTCAGGCTTCATCTCCAAGTCCGCCAGTATCGAGGAAATCCGCACCGGTGTCCGTGCCGTCATGGACGGCGACGTCTACACCCCGTATGGAATTGACCTGGGTGCCGAGCACGATCCGGAGATCACCGCGTTGATCAACCGCCTCAATACGCTCACGCCGCAACAGGGCAGGGTGCTCAACATGCTCGCCGAGGGGCTTTTGAACAAGCAGATCGCCTACGAGCTGTCGGTGTCGGAAGCCACCATCAAGGCGCATGTCTCGGCGGTGCTGCAGAAGCTCGGCGTCGACAGCAGGACCCAGGCCGTTATCCAGCTGCAGAAGATCGGCGCGGAAGTTCTCGCAACCGGCGAATAGGGTCTGGTCCTGGCTACTCTGCCGCGGCCTTCCTGACGGCGGCGACCTGATTGAGAAATGCCCTGAGTGCGGCCGGCTTGACCGGCTTGTTCTGGATCGCGATCCGTTCGGCCTCCGCGAGCGCGCGAACCTCCGGCGTCCTGTCGGCTGTCAGGAGAAGCGCGGGAATGTCCGCGCCGAAGCTCGCGCGGACCGCCATGATCGCATCGGTGCCGAAGCCTTCGTCGAGATGATAGTCGGCCAGGATCGCGTCAGGCAGGGTTTCGCATTTGAGCGCCTCTTCGATTGAGGCGGCGGCCGATACGCTGCAGCCCCAGCCGGTCAGCAGCAATGCCATGCCTTCGAGGATTTTCGGCTCGTTGTCGATGCAGAGCACCCGCATCCCGTCGAGCGGTTTGATCGGCTGCGCGTCGGCAGGCTGTGCGATGGCCTGAAGCCGCTTGACGTTGGTCTCGATCGGCAGGGCGACCCGGAATTGCGTGCCCCGTCCGGGTTCCGAGGAGATCTCGACGTTGAGATTGAGCACGCGTGCAATGCGATCGACGATCGAAAGGCCCAAGCCCAGGCCCGAGGCGGTGCGTGCGCCTTCGTCCAGCCGCGCGAATTCGCGGAACACGGTGCGGAACTTGGTCGAGGGGATGCCGATCCCGGTGTCGAGGACTTGCAGCACCGCGGTCTTGCCGCGTCGCCTCACGCCAATGAGCACGCGGCCTTCGCGGGTATATTTGATGGCGTTGGAGACGAGGTTCTGGATCAGCCGCCGCAACAGGTTGGGATCCGTGCGGATATAGGCGCTGGTCGGCACCACCGTGAAGCTCAGGTTCTTCTCGCGCGCGACGGGGGCGAAATCCGTCAGCACGCGGTTGAGCACGTCCTGCAGCGGAAAGCTCGCGATCCTCGGCTTCATGGCGCCGGTATCGAGGCGGGAAATGTCGAGCACCGCGCCGAGAATGGTCTCCACAGATTCCAGCGAGGAATCGATATTGCGCACCACGTCCTGATTGGCCGAATCGCCGAGCCGCTCGACGAGCGTCGAAGAATAGAGCCGCGCGGCATTGAGCGGCTGGAGAATGTCGTGGCCCGCGGCCGCCAGGAAACGGGTCTTGCCGATATTGGCATCTTCTGCGGCCTGCTGAGCCTTTTCCAGCTCCTTGTTCACGCGCGTCAGTTCGCCGGTGCGTTCCGCCACCCGCTGTTCCAGTGTCTCGTTCGCCTGCTTGAGGGCGATGTCCGCGGCGACCCGCTCGGTGATGTCGGCATAGGTCGTCACGAAGCCGTTGTCGGGCATCGGGTTCGAGCGGATTTCGATGATCCGCTGCGGATTGCCCGCAGTGATCGTGAAGGGCGTGTCCATGGTCAGGAACTGCCTGAGCGTCTCGCTTTCCGATCCTTCCTCGATGTCGCCGCGGTCAGCCAGAATGCGCAGGATGCTTTCGAGCGAGGTGCCGACCTGGCCGACCTGCTCGGGCAGGTCGAAGAGCGCGCGGAAGCGCCTGTTCCAGACGGTGAGGCGGTTCGAACTGTCGAAGACCGTAATGCCCTGGTCGAGCTGGCCGAGCGCGGTCTGCAGGAGGTCGCGATTGTACTGCAGCGCGTCGGATGCCTCGTCGAGAAGCCGGGCGGCGTCGCCGGGCAGTTCGTCGGCGCGCTGGAAGAGGAGGGTGAGAACGAGCCGCGCCGATGACGAGCCGATGGCGCTGGCGAGCAATTGTTCGGCGAAGCGCAACAGCCCCATGTCGGCCGGGTCCTCGTCGCGGATCCAGTGGCCGAGGGAAAGCTCGTAGGAGTGAAAGGAGCGCTCGGTGCGTTCGGGGCCGAGATAGCGCCCGATCGTCTGCTTGAGATTGCCGACAGTGACCTTGGTCTTCCAGCCAGACCGCGGCAGTTTCTGCCTGCGGCCTTCGGGGATGAACACGGCAGCCTGCACGCGCTCGATCGACCGCGCGCGGCGCGACAGCGACCCGACGATGTAGCAGACGGTATTGACGATCAGGCTGAGTAGCACTGCGGTGAACAGCGGGTCGCCGCTGATGCCGGTATTGTCGATGCCGGGGATCAGGAAGGAAAGGACCGCATCCGCGATGTGAGAATTGTCCGGCCCGCCGAGACTCGGCAGAAGCAGGATGTAGCCCCAGACCAGAATGCCGCTGATGAGGCCCGCAATCGCCCCGCGCGCATTCGCCTGCCGCCAGAAAAGCCCGCCGAAAAAGGCCGGCGCGAGTTGTGCGATGGCGGCAAACGAAAGCAGACCGATGGAGGCAAGCCCCGCATTGGTGTCGATGGAACGGTAATAGGCGAAGCCCAGAAACAGGATGCCGGCGATGGCGGTCCGCCTGATCCACAGGATCGTCCGCGGGAAATCGCCGCCCGGCATGCGCTTGTCGCGGTTTCGCAGCACCAGCGGCACGATCAGGTCGTTGGACGCCATGATGGCGACGGCGACCGAGGCGACGATGACCATCGCCGTGGCTGCCGAAAACCCGCCCAGGAAGGTCGCGAGCGCTAGAAGCGGCATGTCGTTGTTGAGCGGCAGCGACAATACGAAGAGATCGCTCGTGCCTTCGGGCCCGAACTGCATCAGGCCGGCCATGGCGACCGGCAGCACGAAGAGGTTGATCGCGACGAGATAGAGCGGCAGCAACCAGCGTGCGAGCTTGAGTTCCGCCGCAGTTCGGTTTTCGACCACCATCACGTGGAACTGGCGCGGCAGGAGAATGATCGCCACCGCCGACAATCCGATCAGCAGCGCCCATCGCGTCGGCCCGGTCTCGTAGGCCAGCGAGCGCTGAACGTCGGCATTGCTGCGTGCGGCGGTGAGAAGATCCATCGGCCCGTCGAACAGGATGAAGACCACCGCCAGCCCGATTGCCGTGAAGGCGACGAGCTTGATGAGCGATTCCATTGCCACTGCCAGGATGAGCCCGTCCTGATGCTCGGTGGCGTCCGTATGCCGCGTGCCGAAGATCATTGCGAAGATCGCCAGCAGGAAGGTCACGAAAAGCGAGATGTCGGCGAACAGGAAATTGTCGGTAAGAAGCTCGAAGGCCTCGATGTTGATCATCGTGGAAACCGAGCTCGACACCGCCTTCAGCTGCAGCGCGATATAGGGAACCGAGCCGATCACCGCAATCAGCGCCACGATGGCCGCCACCGTCGGGTTCTTGCCGTAGCGGGCGGCCATGAAGTCGGCGATCGAGGTAATGCGCTCGGCCTTGGCGAGGGTCACGATGCGGGTGATCAGCGGCATGCCCAGGGTGAACATCAGGACCGGGCCGATATAGATGCCGATGAACTCCCAGCCCTGGCTCGCGGCGAGCCCCACGCCGCCGTAATAGGTCCACGAGGTGCAGTAGATCGCCAGGCTGAGCGAATAGATGATCGGCCGCCCGACACTCTGCCGCAGTCGCCGTGTTCCGGCGCGGTCGCCATAGGCGGCGATCACGAACAGAAGCAGCATGTACGACAGCGCCGATCCGAAGATCAGCCAGCCAGGCAGCATTGCGTGTCCTCCCTCCGGCCCTTTCGCGTCCCCAAAGGCCGTTTTACACGAGGCGACGGGTATCGCCCAAATGGATTCGTCTCGGCATTTAGGTGGGTAATCGGGCACGGAGCGGATTGCTAAAAGCCCACCCGTAATTCATCGTGACGCGACCGGTTGGAGAGACGGGGTGCGCCAACCGCTCGCCGCTGTCAGGCACCCGAGGGAGACATTTCATCATGATCGAAGAATTCAAGGCGTTCATCGCCAAGGGCAATGTCATGGATCTGGCCGTCGGCGTCATCATCGGCGGGGCTTTCGGGCTCATCGTCAAGTCGCTGACCGACGACATCATCATGCCGATCGTGGGGGCGATCTTCGGAGGCTTCGATTTCTCGAACTACTTCCTGCCTTTGTCCTCGTCGGTGACCGCGGACACGCTCGAAGCTGCCCGCGAGCAGGGCGCGGTCTTCGCCTACGGCAACTTCATCACCGTGGTGCTCAACTTCCTCATCCTTGCCTGGATCATTTTCCTCATGGTCAAGGCGGTCAACCGCATCCGTGCGGAAGAGAAGGCCAAACCGGATACCACGCCGGCCGAGCCGCCCGCCGATGTGCGCCTGCTCACCGAGATCCGCGATATCCTGAAGAAGTGAGCCCGGCCGGGTATCCATGAGGAAACTGGCATCCATCAGGAAAATCGATTGATCCATCGATCGGAACGGCTGGACAGCGCGGCAAATTCCGTTATCGCGATGAGGCGAAGGAGTTTGCCCATGTCCACCGTTTCGTCTGCATTCGATCACCTGTCCGAACGGACCCGGCTCTCGCCTGAGAGTGGCATCGTCGAGGTGCTCAATCACGGTTGGGGCAAGCAGGGGCTCATTCCGCTCTGGGCCGGCGAGGGCGACCGTCCGACGCCGGATTTCATCCGTCAGGCCGGCGCCGATGCGCTGATGGCGGGGGAAACCTTCTACACGCAGCAGCGCGGCATCACGGAATTGCGCCAGGGGCTCGCGGACTATTATCGCCGCCAGTTCGGCGTCACGCGTCCCGTCGATGCCTTCACCGTGACCGGATCCGGGATGCAGGCGATCAAGCTCGCCATCGAGGCCGTCTCCGGCCCGGGCGACGAGATCCTGTACCTTTCCCCCTCCTGGCCGAATCTGCCGGCGGCTTTCGCATTGTCGGGCGGCAAGCCCGTGCCCTTCGTCATGGATGTCGAGGACGGTCGCTGGTCGATCGACATGCAGCGTTTCGAGGCGGCGGTAACCCCGCGCACCCGCGCGCTGTTCATCAATACTCCGTCGAACCCGACGGGCTGGGTCGCTGCAATCGACGATCTCAAGGCGATCCTCGCTATCGCCCGCAAGCACAATCTCTGGATCATTGCCGACGAGATCTATTCGCGGTTCTTCTATGAGGGAGCCCGCGCGCCCTCCTTCCTCGACGTGTCCGAGGACAACGATCTCATCCTCTACGTCAATTCCTTCTCCAAGAACTGGGCCATGACCGGCTGGCGCGTCGGCTGGATCGTCGCTCCGCCGGCTATCGGGCAGGCGCTCGAAAATCTCGTGCAGTATTCCACCTCCGGCGTTGCGCAGTTCATGCAGAAGGGCGCCCTGAAGGCGATAACGGAGGGCGACGCTTTCGTTGACGAACAGGTGGCCCTCGCCAAGCGGGCGCGCGATCTGTTCTGCGACATCCTTCAATCCACCAATCGCGTGGTGATCGAGAAGCCGGCCGGCGCCTTTTACGCCTTCTTCAGGATCGACGGGCTGACCGATACCCGTCCCGCAGCCATCGACATCGTCGATCGCGCCAATGTCGGGCTTGCGCCCGGTACGGCCTTCGGCCCCGGCGGTGAGGAATTCATGCGCGCCTGTTTCCTGCGCCGCATCGGTCAGGTCGAGGAAGCTGCAGGTCGTTTGTCGGCCTACATTTCCAGCCTCTGAGAAAAGTCCGAACGCTTCCTCCGTCGGGCAAAGTATAGCCTGAAGAAGCACTTTTACGACTTTAGTTGTACTCCGAAGTTATCATGGGATTTCCCTAATATCCCGTTTGAGATCAGCTGCGATTGGGATACCTTTCGCTACGGTTGAATGGGCTCGGGCGCCCTGACGACGTCGCAATCGAACCGGATGAGGACCCGGGCGACGAAATCGGAGCGCTTGTTCGAAGAGCCTGGCAGCCGGGGGAGATGTGGGGAGGACAGGCGCGGCATTCCGCGCTGGAGCACCGTCGGGTTCTCCGTGAATTTCGGGTCTCATGCCCATTCCGCATCTTTTTTGGAACTTCGCTCCAGGTGGCTTCCTGCCGCCATCGGAGTGTTGAGGAGGAACACATGAATAACGGTAATGGTGAGGCCTACTGGAAGGCCAATGTGCGCCTGATGATCACGCTACTGATCATCTGGGCGCTCGTATCGTTCGGCTTCGGCATCGTGCTGCGGCCGCTTCTGGCCGGAATTTCGATCGGTGGAACCGATCTCGGATTCTGGTTCGCCCAGCAGGGCTCGATCCTGGTCTTCCTGGTTCTGATCTTCTTCTATGCGTTCCGCATGAACAAGATGGACCGGGAATACGGCGTCGACGAGCAATAGGGGGGAGACATGGACCAATATACCCTGAACCTGCTGGTGATCGGCGCGTCGTTCGCGCTCTACATCGGCATCGCCATCTGGGCCCGTGCGGGTTCGACGAGCGAATTCTACGCCGCCGGTCGCGGCGTTCACCCGGTGATGAACGGCATGGCAACGGCTGCCGACTGGATGTCGGCTGCATCGTTCATTTCCATGGCCGGCATCATCGCCTTCGGCGGCTATGACGCTTCGGCCTATCTGATGGGCTGGACCGGCGGCTACGTGCTGCTCGCCATGATGCTTGCACCCTATCTTCGCAAGTTCGGCAAGTTCACCGTTCCCGAGTTCATCGGCGATCGGTTCTACTCGTCGTCGGCGCGCATGGTGGCGGTGGTCTGCCTCATCGTCGCTTCGGTCACCTACGTTATCGGTCAGATGACCGGTGTCGGCGTGGCCTTCTCGCGCTTCCTGGAAGTCGATTCGGCGACAGGCCTCTATATCGGCGCGGCGATCGTCTTCGTCTACGCCGTTCTGGGCGGCATGAAGGGCATCACCTACACCCAGGTCGCCCAGTACTGCGTGCTGATCTTCGCCTACACCATCCCGGCGATCTTCATCTCGCTGCAGCTGACCGGCAATCCGATCCCGCCGCTCGGCCTGTTCTCCGACCATGTGGGCAGCGGTCAGCCGATCCTGGCGACGCTCGAAGCAACGCTCCGCGACCTCGGTTTCACGACCTACACCGAGCGTCACGATTCCATGCTGAACATGTTCCTGTTCACCATGTCGCTGATGATCGGTACGGCCGGCCTGCCGCACGTGATCGTGCGCTTCTTCACCGTGCCGCGCGTGGCCGACGCCCGCACCTCCGCCGGCTGGGCGCTGGTGTTCATCGCAGTCCTCTATCTCACCGCTCCGGCAGTGGGTGCGATGGCTCGCCTGAACATCATGACCACCATGTGGCCGAACGGCGTTCAGGGGGAAGCCATCTCGGAAGCCGACCTTCCGCAGTGGTTCGCCAACTGGCAGGTGACCGGACTTCTCGCCGTCGAAGACAAGAACGGCGACGGCAAGATCCAGTTCTACAACGACAAGTCCCCGGCAGATTCGCCGGTGATGCAGACCGCAACCGAACGGGGCTGGCAGGGTAACGAGCTGACCACCTTCAACCAGGACATTCTCGTTCTGGCCAACCCGGAAATCGCCAACCTTCCGGGCTGGGTCATCGCGCTTGTCGCAGCCGGCGGTCTTGCCGCCGCACTGTCGACCGCCGCGGGACTTCTGCTCGCCATTTCCTCGGCGATCAGTCACGACCTCATCAAGGGGGCGATCAACCCGAACATCTCCGAGGCGGGCGAGCTGATGGCCGCACGTATCTCGATGGGCGTGGCGATCGCGGTGGCGACCTATCTGGGCCTCAATCCTCCGGGATTTGCAGCGCAGACGGTGGCACTGGCATTCGGTATCGCTGCGGCATCGATCTTCCCCGCACTGATGATGGGCATCTTCTCGACGCGCATCAACAACAAGGGGGCCGTGGCCGGCATGCTGTCAGGTCTGTTGATCACCGTGATCTACATCTTCCTGCACAAGGGCTGGTTCTTCATTCCTGAGACCAACTCCTTCACCGATGCCGACCCGCTTCTGCTCTCGATCAAGTCGACCTCGTTCGGCGCGATCGGCGCGGTCATCAACTTCGCAGTCGCCTACTTCGTTTCCAATGCGACCGAAGAGCCGCCGGCGGAGATCAGGGACCTCGTGGAATCGGTCCGCGTGCCGCGCGGTGCGGGTACCGCCACGACCCACTGAAGTCCCTTCCCGGGACCACATGTGGGCCGAACTCGAAAAAGATGGACCCCGGCCTTGCCGGGGTTCATTGTTTCTGGAGAGGATGGCCGCAACAAAGGGGGGAGTATTCGATGCGAGAAGCGTTCACCGGATTCGTCCGCCGGCTCCATCCTTTCGATGCGCTCGGTGAGGAGGCGATTGACCAGCTCGCCGATGTCGTGACCCGGCGCGAGGTGGAGAATGGGACCACCTTGCTGGCCTCCGGCGAGCGGGTTGCGGATTTCTCACTCATTGTCGAAGGCACGGTCGATCTGGTTTCCCGCGAGGGAACCCTGATCTCGCAGCTTCGGGAAGGCGATTATTTCGGCGCGCTGGCGCTGCTCGGCGACGGCCATGCCGTTCACTCGGTGGAGGCGGCGAGCGATCTCGTTCTCTTCGATATTCCCGGTGAGACGTTCCTGCGGCTGGTGCGCGATCACCCGGTCGTGGACGCCTATTACAATCGTGCCGGCAAGCGCCGCGCCACCGCGACGGGTGCGCCGGCTGCGGCGGAAGGCTGGCTGGCTCGTCCCCTTGCCGCCCTGATGTCGACGCCGGCCTTTACCTGCCCGGTCGACATGCCGGTGCGCGAAGCTGCGGCCCTCATGGACGAGCGCGGCTTTTCCTGTGTTCTCGCAGTCGGCCCCGGCGGAGTGCTCGAAGGCATTCTGACGGCGCGCGACATGACCCGGATCGTGGCCGCGGGCCGGTCCGGCGATGCGCTCGTCTCTGCGGTCATGACGCGCGATCCTTTCGCGCTGTCCCCTGATCAGACTGGTTTCGACGCCGTCGTCGCCATGAGCGAGCGCGGCTTCGGACATCTGCCGGTCGTCGTGGATGGCAGGCCGGTCGGCATTCTCACCCAGACCGATCTCGTTCGAAGGCACTCGGTCTCGGCGGTCTTCCTCATTCGCGATATAGCCCACAAGGCCGACTATGAGGGGTTGGCCGAAGTCACCGCAAACATCCCGAGCCTGCTTGCGCATCTGGTGGGGGCGGGGGTGCCCGCCCATCAGGTGGGACACATGATCACCTCGATCGCCGATGCGGTGACCCGCCGTCTCATCGCGATGGCGACCGAAAAACTCGGCCCTGCGCCGGTGCCGTGGCTGTGGCTCGCCTGCGGCAGCCAGGGGCGCCAGGAGCAGACCGGCGTCTCCGACCAGGACAACTGCCTCTTTCTCTCGGACGCCTATGACGAGGGCAGGCATGGCGCGTATTTCTCCGAATTCGCGCACTATGTGTCCGACGGACTGAACGCCGCCGGCTATGTCTATTGTCCCGGCGACATGATGGCGACCAATCCGCGCTGGCGGCAGCCGGTATCCGTCTGGCGCGGCTATTTCGAGAAGTGGATCCGAGTGCCCGAGCCGATGGCGCAGATGCTGGCCAGCGTCATGTTCGATCTCAGGCCCATCGACGGCGACTTCACCCTTTACGAGGGGCTTCAGGGCCAGACGCTCGAAGCGGCCCGGCAGGATTCGATTTTCCAGTCGCACATGATCGGAAATTCGCTGAAGCACCAGCCGCCCCTGGGCCTGTTTCGCGGTTTCGCGCTGATCCGGGGCGGCGAGCACAAGAACACCATCGACATGAAGCATTCGGGTGTCGTGCCGATCGTCGATCTCGGGCGCGTCTATGCCCTCAAGGGCGCCATCGAGGTCGTCAATACACGCAAGCGGCTGATGGAGGCGACCCGTCGCGGCGTTCTCTCGGAATCAGGCGGAGCGGACCTTCTCGATGCATTCGACCTGATCTCCATGGTGCGCCTGCAGCACCAGGCCCGGCAGGTGCGTGACGGTGCGGCGCCGGACAATTTCCTGGTCCCCTCGACGTTTTCCGCACTCGAGCGCAACCATCTCCGCGACGCCTTCGCCGTCGTCAAATCTTTGCAGTCCAGCCTCGGCTACGGCCGCGTCTGATCACATTGTAATTCGCGTAACGGACAATCTGAATGGCAAATATCCTCAACCTTCTCGGCCCGGTACTTTTCGGAATCGCCATTGCCGGCATGCTGCTGTTCGCCAAGCGAGTGCTGCGCGTGCCGCTGCCCCGCTGGGCGCTGCCGGCCGGTGCCGCAATCGGCATACTGGCCGCTCACCTCTACAATGAATACACATGGTTCGACCGTTTCGTCTCGCGCCTGCCGCAAGGCGTGGAGGTGATCCAGACCGGCACCTCGAAAAACGTTCTCGAACCGTGGACGCTCGCGGTGCCGAAGATCGTCCGCTTTGCGGCAATCGACCGCAATTCGGTCCAGACCAATCCGTCGCTGCCGGGTATGAAGATCGGCGAGATCCTGCTGTTCCAGCGCCATACGCCGACGGCGCGCATTCTCCAGGTGGCGGATTGCGAGAGTGGCCGCATCGCCGCGCTGGCGCCCGATACCAGGTTCGCCGAGGATGGCCTGCCCGAAGACCTGAGCTGGTCCGATGTCGGTCCAAACGAGCCGCTCTACGCCTCCCTCTGCCGGGCGGACGGCTGATCCGATGGACCCTCGCTCGCCATGTCGCCGTCGCCGGTCCGCGGGAGGAGTGTGATGGAAAGGCGAATTCTCGTTGTCGTCGATGAAGCGGTGATGGCCGCCTGGCTGCCTGGCCATCTCGAAGCGGCCGGCTGGAACGTGACCCACGCCGGCGACGAGGCGGCCGCGCTGGCCTGCCTCGATGCGACGACCGAGACCCCGCCGGATGCGGCGATCGTCGATGCCGTTCTGGGCGAGGGTGACGGCTTCGCGCTGATCCAGGATATCCGCAAGCAGCTGCCGGGCATCCTTATCGTCTGCGCCTCGGCCCGCGCCGGAAACGTCGCCCGTCTCAAGGCGCTTGCCGCCGGCGCCGATGCCTATATAGCCAAGCCCTTCAGGCTGGCTGACCTGGATGATCTCATCAATGCAAGATGCGAGGCGTCATGAGCCTCGTCGACCGGCTTGCCGGAAAACTCTCGCTGCGGCTCCGGATCTTTCTCTTCTTTGCTCTCGCAGCCCTTGCCTCGATCGCGCTGATCGGGGTGGCCGGCTATTTCGCGCTGACGGCGACGCAAGTGGAAGACCGCCCGTTCGTGCTTCGCGCCGGCATCGTTTCGGGCTTCGGGATTCTCGGTATCCTGACCGCGATCTGGTATCAGTTCGACAGCCATGTCGCCCGGCCCATCGAGCGGCTGGGGCGCTATGCACGCGCCACGGCCCATGGCGATGGGCTGTCGGAGGCCGCCATGCCCGAGGCGCGCTTTCTGGGCTATCTGGCGCCCGCCCTCGGCGATCTTTCCCGGTCCCTCGAAAAGGCGCGCGGAGAGCGCGAGGCGGCAGTCGAGGAAGCGACCGCCCGGGCCGAGCGACAGAAGGCCCGTCTCGAATTCATCCTGCAGGATCTTTCCGACGGTATCCTCATCTGCAATCGCGAACACGAGGTTCTGCTCTACAATCCAGCCGCCGTTGAAATTCTTTCCGGTATCGGCCGGATCGGGCTTCGGCGCTCGGTCTTCGAGGTTCTCGCCCCGGAGCCCGTCCGCCACAATCTTGCGCGGCTGGAAAAGCGGGTTCGCGACGGTCGCCACGACACGCATGATCTGGGCCTGTCCCAACCCTTCGCCGCGCTCGGCGCGGACGGCAGGACCATGCTCGAGGCGACGATGACGCTGACGCTGGTGCCGGGGAGCCAGGAGCCGCAAGGCTATGTCCTGGCCTTCAGCGACGAGACGGAAATGCTGGCAGCTTCGGCGGAAGCCGAACGCAAGGTGATTGCCCTTGCCGAACGTATCCGCGAACATGCCGGTTCGCTTCATCTGGTCGGCGAGATGCTTGCCGCCGATCCGGCGCTCGACGGCCGCGCCCGCGATCTGACCGCCGCGATCATGGACGAGATCCGGCTGCTCGCCGAAACCAGCGACGAACTCGACCGTCTCGCCGTGGAGGAGCTTTCGCGCACCTGGCCGATGGGGCCGGTGCTCGGCACCACGCTGTTCGCCCTTGTTCGCGATCGCGTCCGCATGAAGCTCCCGCCGGAAACCCGCTGCCCGAAGCAGATCGCCATCCTGTGCGACAGCGCCGCCATCGCGGCGCTCTCGGCACGGCTGTGCGAATGGGTGGCCAAGCGCGGTGGCGAGGCTTTGCTGCTGAAGGCCGATCCGGGCGAGGAGACCGGCTTTCTCGATATCGAATGGTCCGGCGAACCCGTCTCCATCCGTTCGATTGACCGATGGCTGCGTTCGGCGCTCGATCATGATCTCGGGCCGGTGACCGCCGCCGACGTGCTTGCCCGGCACGGTTCCGACATCTGGTCGGACAGGGTGCCCGATGCGCCGGGGCGCGCCCGCTTCCGCATTCCGCTGCAGATGCGCGACATGTCGCGCCTGCCGGTGATCACCGCGCGCCAGATCGAGCGTATGCCGGTCTACGACTTCGACATATTCGATGAAAAGCCGCCGGCTGAACTGGCTGACACGCCGCTCAGGAACCTCACAATGGTGGTCTTCGATACCGAGACGACCGGCCTCGAGCCCTCCCGCGGCGACAGGATGATTTCGATCGCGGGCGTGCGCATCGTCAACGGACGGCTTCTGGACAACGAGATTTTTGACGAATTCGTCGATCCCGGCCGCGCCATTCCGCGCCGCTCGACCGAGGTGCACGGCATCACCGACGAGATGGTCGCAGGCGCCGCGCCGGCAGGCGACGTGGTCCGCCGTTTTGCGCGCTTTGCCGAGAATGCGGTGCTCGTTGCGCACAATGCGCCCTTCGACATGCGGTTTCTGACTATGGCCGGATCCGAAACGGGGCAGACCTGGCACAATCCCGTGCTCGATACCGTGCTGCTGGCCGCCCATGTCCACGGGGCCGCCGACAGCCTCACACTGGACCACCTGGCCGAAATCTACCGTGTGGACCTGCCCGAAGAGGTCCGTCACACCGCGCTTGGCGATTCACTCGCCACGGCAAGGGTATTTCTGGCTCTCCTCGGTCCGTTGGCCGCTGCCGGCGTATCGACGCTCGGCGAGGCAATCCGCGCCTCCGAGGCGCAGGCAGCGCTGCGGCGCAAGCAGGCGGTTTGAGCGTTCGAACAGTCGTCCTTACCGAGGAATTATGACATAAAATTATATTTTACTAAATAAAAAGGAAATGCGTGGTAATTGTGCAACAGCGCTGGGCGAGTGAGTAGCCTATAATGTAGAAATCTCTAAAACGTCACCGAATGCGTGTCGAAATTGAATTGAAGTCAGGAAACTTGCATATGATGAGAATGATCATGGCCGCCGCAGTCGCCGGCCTGTTGTCGTCCACCGCTTTTGCGGCCGACCTGACACCAACCTCCCCCTCATATGACCCGGCCGCGACCGCCTATGACTGGAGCGGAGCCTATGTCGGCTTCGTCGCAGGCTATCTCTTGGCAGAGGGTGAACACCAGGCCCCTCCCGGTTTTGGGACACGCCCCCCTTATGATGTCGACGGCGCGATGGTGGGTGGAACCGTCGGTTACAATTGGCAAAAGGGGTCCATCATATACGGTGTGGAAGGTGATTTTTCCCTGGCCGACATGAGCGGCAATGTGGTTCTCCCTGCAAATTTCCGCACCGATATCCGTAATTTCGGCACGCTGCGCGCGCGGATGGGCTACACCTATGATCGGGTCATGCCCTATGTCACCGGCGGCGTTGCATTCGCGGACATTCATGCCGGGCAATTTGGCACCCTGTCGGTCACCCGTGACTGGGTTGCCGGATGGACGCTCGGGGCGGGGGTCGAAACGGCCTTGTCCGACAAGGTCACCTTCAAGCTCGAAGGCCTTTATGTCGATCTGGGCGATATAACCTATACCTCGTTGGGTAACCCGATCGATGTCACCACTGAGGGTGTCGGTGTTGTCCGTGTCGGCCTGAACCGGCGTTTCTGATTGACCTTTCGCTACCGCTTGGCGGGGCCTTTGCATCCATCCGCCGGCGCGTGTCGGATAGGGCGTCTGACGCTTTCGCTTCTCATGGTCAATGATCGTCGTGAGCAGCAAGAGATGACATGACAGATGCCGAGCAATCACATATAGATGAGATATCTCTAACATAGATTCAACTAAAATAAGGTGACGTTCGGATGCATAAGCCCGCGAAGTCAGGAAACTTGCAGATGATGAGAATGATCATGGGCGCAGCGGTCGCCGGCCTGTTGTCGTCCACCGCTTTCGCGGCCGACCTGGCGCCTGCCTCCCCCTCATATGGCCCGGTCGCGACCGCCTATGACTGGAGCGGAGCCTATGTCGGCTTCGTCGCAGGCTATCTCCGGGGGGAAAGTGATCACACGGATACTTTTCTTAACACCACAGGCCCTTACGATATCGAAGGCGCGATGGTTGGCGGAACCGTCGGTTACAACTGGCAATGGGGTTCCGTAACATATGGTGTGGAAGGTGACTTTTCCCTCGCCGACATCGCCGGCAATACGGAAATCAACTGTTCGTCTTGCTTCACCAATATCGATAATTTCGGCACCCTGCGTGCGCGGCTGGGCTACGCCTATGATCGAGTGATGCCCTATGCCACCGGAGGCCTGGCGTTTGCGGAGATGGAAGGCGGACAGGCTGGCATTAAGGTCGGGAGCCGGGACTGGGTTGCCGGCTGGACGGTCGGGGCGGGTATCGAAATGGCCTTGTCCGACAAGATATCCGCCAAACTCGAAGGCCTGTATGTCGATCTGGACGATTTTGCCTATCAATCTGGTATTCCGGTCAATGTATCCACCAAGGATATCGGTATCGCCCGTGTCGGCCTGAACCGGCGCTTCTGATTGACCGGCGCGGCGGTTCATTGATCCGTCCGGCCGGGTTTGGCTAAGCCTTTTGCGCTGTTCCGATGAGCTTTCGGAGCAGCGCTTTCAATTTGACGCGGTCCTTTGTCGAGCGCCGCCGGTCCCATCCCACGAAAATACTGCCGCATGGAGCGAATGCTCCATGACTGTCACGAATTTGCCCGGGCCCGGCAAAATCTTGCTGTCAGTTTTCAAATTATTTCAGTGGGTTGTTCTGGTGCTGCCGGAGAGATTTGAACTCTCGACCTCTCCCTTACCAAGGGAGTGCTCTACCCCTGAGCTACGGCAGCCCTTGCGTTTAGCCGGTTGGCGGGCGCTTTTCGCGTTCCGCTTGCGATCGGTGACATGGAAGACCGCTGACCTGCTGAAGGCGGCCCGCTATTGCCATAGGTTTTCCGCAAGCGCAAGCCCGCCTGTCGCGCTTTTCGCGTCGACGCGGCCAATTTCTCCCGGGGTGGGGAAAACATGGTTTGCCGGCAATTCCCTGCAAGGGCTTGGCCGCCCGGCATTCGCGCTTTTCGTGCGCATCTTTCTGCGCTATCTGGCCGGGATGCCTGAGACGTTCACCGCGAAAAAGAAAACCGGATGACCGAGGAAAAGAAAAACGACGGCAAGGACGCGCGGGAGCGACGGCTGGCCGAGCAGTTGCGTGCCAACCTCCAGCGCCGCAAGGCGCAGGTGCGGGCGCGCCGTTCGGGCGAGGCCGACGAAACCGAGGGGCTGCCTGCGTCGCTGCCAAAAGAGGGGCCGCCGAAAGAGGGGCCATCCGGGGAAGCAAAGTCCGAGAGCTGAAACGGGCTTGCTTTCGCGTGGTCTTCCTGCCGAGTTGCCGCCGCCGCGCGTATCGTCTAAACAGCGCCACAAAGCATCGGCATTCCGGCCGGTCACCGGCTGCATTCACGCACCGCTTACCAATCGCAGCAACCTTGCGAGGACTTCATGGATCGCATCAGGATCGTCGGGGGCAACCAGCTCAACGGCACCATTCCTATTTCGGGCGCGAAGAACGCGGCCCTGCCGCTGATGATCGCATCGCTTCTGACCGATGACACGCTGACGCTCGAAAACGTGCCGCATCTGGCCGACGTCGAGCAGCTGCAGCGCATCCTCGGCAATCACGGCGTCGACATTTCCGTGGTCGGCCGTCGCGAGCGCCAGGATGCCGGCTATGCCCGCACGCTCCATTTCACCGCCCGCACCATCGTCGACACCACCGCGCCTTATGAACTGGTCTCGCGCATGCGTGCGAGTTTCTGGGTCATCGGTCCGCTCCTGGCGCGCATGGGCGAGGCCAAGGTCTCGCTGCCGGGCGGCTGCGCCATCGGCACCCGGCCGGTGGACCTGTTCATCGACGGTCTGCGCGCGCTCGGCGCCGAGATCGAAATCGATGGCGGCTATGCCAACGCAAGGGCGCCGAAGGGGCTCAAGGGGGCTCATTTCGTCTTCCCGAAGGTGTCGGTCGGCGCGACCCACGTCCTCTTGATGGCGGCCACGCTGGCCAAGGGGGAGACCATTATCGAGAATGCGGCCTGCGAGCCGGAAGTCAGCGATCTGGCGGCCTGCCTGACGGCCATGGGCGCCAGGATCACCGGCGCGGGCACGCCCACCATCCGGATCGAGGGGGTGAGCTCGCTTTCGGGCGCGCGCCATCGTGTCCTGCCCGACCGCATCGAGACCGGCACCTATGCCATGGCGGTCGCCATGACCGGTGGCGACGTGGTGCTGGAAAACACCTCGTTGCACCTGCTGGAGAATGCGCTGACGGCAGTCAGCAATGCCGGCGCGCATGTGGCCGAGGTCGAGAATGGCATCCGCATCCGCATGAACGGCGACGAGCGCATCCGTCCTGTCGATGTGGTCACCGATCCGTTCCCGGGTTTCCCGACAGACCTTCAGGCGCAGTTCATGGCGCTGATGACCCGCGCCGACGGCGTCTCGCACATCACCGAGACGATCTTCGAAAACCGCTTCATGCACGTCCAGGAACTCGCCCGTCTCGGAGCGAACATCTCGCTGTCCGGCCAGATGGCGAAAATCACGGGTGTCGAGAAGCTCAAGGGCGCGCAGGTCATGGCGACCGATCTTCGCGCTTCTGTGTCCCTGGTGATCGCCGGGCTCGCCGCTTCGGGCGAAACGGTGGTCAACCGCGTCTATCATCTCGACCGTGGTTTCGAGCGTCTCGAGGAAAAGCTCACCCGCTGCGGCGCCATTGTCGAGCGTGTCAGCGAGTAGGATGAGACACGTGCCAGCCCATGCTATGACCATCGGATCATTGCATGGGCTGGCACGGCATCCTATTTTGCGGTGCAGCACAGGCCGCGCGATCCGCCAATCCCGGCGCGGCTGACTGGAGGTTTCATGGACAGGCTCAAACTGATGGCCCTCGACGAGGAGGATCTCTCGGTTATTTCCGCCTATCTGCAGGATGCGGTCTTCAAGGTGGGCGACATATCCTGGAAGGGACAGGCCGGGGTGCTGACCCTCGAGCTCAACCGTTTCGTCTGGGAAGCCGGTGACAGGAAGCGCGACCGCAACAAGGATTGGGAGCGCCGCCGCGCGGTGCTCGCGGTCAAGCGGGCGACCGCGGTGAAGTCGCGCGGTTTTGATCGCTCCAGGACCGACGAAGTGCTTTCGCTTCTGGCGATCCGCTTTCAGGCCGAAACCGAGGAACCTGCGGGCACGCTCGAACTTGTTCTCTCCGGAGAGGCCTCCATTCTTCTCGATGTCGAATGCATCGAGGTACAACTGACCGACGTCAGCGGCTCATGGGGCACGGAATTCAAGCCCCGTCACCCTCTGACCTGATACGTGCACCCCGAGGGAGACAGGATTGGTTCTCAGGCTCGATCATTCCAGTGAGGATTTCGCATCCCGCTTCGACGCGTTTCTGAAGACGAAACGCGAAGTCTCCGCCGATGTGAACGCCGACGTTGCCGCGATCATCGACGAGGTGCGCCGGCGCGGCGACGAGGCGCTTCACGATCTCACACTGAAATTCGACCGGCTCGATACCCGTGCCGCCGGCCTGCGCGTGACCGAGGCCGAGATTGCCGCAGCCTATGAGGCCACCGATCCGAAGGTGATCGCGGCCCTGCAGCTCGCCCACGACCGTATTGCCTCTCACCACGCCCGCCAGATGCCGAAGGACGATTTTTACGAGGATGCGCTCGGCGTGGGTCTCGGGTCGCGCTGGACCGCGGTCGAGGCGGTGGGTCTCTACGTGCCGGGCGGCACCGCGAGCTATCCGAGTTCGGTGCTGATGAATGCTGTGCCGGCCAAGGTCGCGGGCGTCGAACGCATCGTCATGGTGGTGCCGGCGCGCGAAGGTGAACTCAACCCGGCCGTACTTGCTGCCGCCAGGATCGCAGGCATCGACGAGATCTACCGCATCGGCGGTGCGCAGGCCGTGGCGGCGCTGGCTTACGGGACAGAAACGATCGAGCCCGTCTCCAAGATCGTCGGCCCGGGCAATGCCTGGGTGGCTGCCGCCAAGCGCCAGGTTTTCGGCATCGTTGGCATCGACATGATCGCCGGCCCTTCCGAGGTTCTGGTCATCGCGGATGGCGACAACAATCCCGACTGGGTGGCCGCCGACCTTCTGGCCCAGGCCGAGCACGACACCGGCGCGCAGTCGATCCTGGTGACTGACGACGCGGGATTTGCTGATGCCGTGGTCGAGGCCGTCGAGCGCCAGCTCGATACGCTCTCGCGGTCGGACACCGCGCGCCGGAGCTGGCGCGATTTCGGCGCCGTCATCCTGGTGCCGGACTGGGACGCCGCGGTTCCGCTTGCCAACCGTATTGCCGCCGAGCACCTGGAAATCGCCACCGGGGACCCCGAGGCGCTCGCTGACCGCATCCGCAATGCCGGCGCGATCTTTCTCGGCCGTCATACGCCGGAAGTGATCGGCGATTATGTCGGCGGCTCCAACCACGTCCTGCCGACGGCCCGCTCGGCCCGCTTCTCCTCCGGACTGTCGGTGCTCGATTACGTCAAGCGGACTTCCGTTCTGAAGTTGGGTGCCGAACAGTTGCGCCAGCTGGCGCCTGCGGCCATCACGCTGGCTGAAGCCGAAGGGCTGACGGCCCATGCGCGCTCGGTCGGCATTCGCCTGAACCAGGGCGACACCGGCGGAGCGGGTGGATGACGGCCGACGCCACCAAGCGCCTGTGTGACGTCGTCCTGGACGAAACGATCGGCCGGGCCACGCCCGATGTCGAACATGAGCGCGCGGTGGCGATCTTCGATCTGCTGGAGGAAAACTCCTTCGCCCCCGTCGGCCACGACAAGGGACCCTACAAGCTCGCCCTGTCGCTCGTCGATTCCAAGCTGGTCTTCTCGATCACCGGCGAGAAGGGGGAGCCGGTTGCCACGCATATTCTGTCGCTCACCCCGTTCCGGCGCATCGTGAAGGACTACTTCATGATCTGCGAGAGCTATTACGAGGCCATCCGCTCGTCCTCGCCGAGCCAGATCGAAGCAATCGACATGGGCCGCCGCGGGGTCCACAATGAGGGCTCGCAGACGCTCAAGGACCGGCTCGAGGGGAAGATCGATATCGACTTCGACACCGCCCGCCGCTTGTTCACTCTCGTCTGCGTGCTGCACTGGCGCGGTTAGGCGGAGGCGACGTGTCCGGGGAGGCCAAAACACGCACCGGGGAAGAGGGGAACGGCCCGCCGGGCTCGGTTCTCTTCGTCTGCGGCATGAACGCGATACGTTCGCCGATGGCCGAGGCGATCGCCCGGGGGCTGGCCCGCAAGGGCACCTACATCGCATCGGCGGGCGTGCGTCACGGCGAGCGCGATCCCTTCGTGGATGCGGTGCTCTCGGAGGTCGGGCTCGATCTCGGCAATCGCGAGCCGCAATCGCTCGATGAACTGGAGGACGACTTCTTCGATCTCATCGTCACGCTGGCGCCCGAGGCCCACCACAGGGCTCTCGACATGAACCGGGGGAATGCCGTCGACATCGTCTACTGGCCCACGCCCGACCCTTCCGTGGCTGCCGGAACCCGCGAGCAGATCCTCGCATCCTACAGGGACGTGCGCGACATGCTTGCCCTCCGGCTGCGCAAGCTCTTTGCAATTGAGCCGCCGACAGACTAGATGCTATATTAAACCACTGACCAGCGAACCTCCTGTGTTCACAATTGAATGCGTTTTGTGTAGGTTCCGCGCAATTTTTGGCGCGGCAAACTGCCGACGCCGCTTATCTCAAGGACGATAGACACGCACATGGCAAAAGAAGAAGTTCTCGAATTCCCGGGTACTGTCGTTGAATTGCTTCCCAACGCGACTTTCCGCGTGAAGCTTGAAAACGACCACGAAATCATCGCTCACACCGCCGGCCGCATGCGCAAGAACCGCATCCGCGTTCTCGCCGGCGACAAGGTCCAGGTGGAAATGACCCCCTACGACCTGACTAAGGGCCGCATCACCTACCGCTTCCGCTAGGCCTGTCGTCCGACCCCTTATCCAACAGCCAGGCAGACCGTTTCCGGATATGGCGAAATCGCAAAAACTGATTCTGGCCTCGGGCTCTCCGCGCCGCGTCGAACTTCTCGCGCAGGCGGCGATCGAGCCCGACCGCCTGATGCCGATGGATATCGACGAGACACCCGGCAAGAACGAGCATCCCCGCTCGCTTGCCCGCCGGTTGAGCCACGAGAAGGCCGAGGCTGCGGTCAAAGCCCTCAAGGGCGATTACGGCTGGTCGGGCGCCTACGTGCTTTCGGCCGATACCGTCGTTTCCGTCGGGCGCCGCATCCTGCCCAAGGCCGAACTGGTCGACGAAGCCTCCAACGGGCTTTATCTGCTTTCGGGCCGCTCGCACCGCGTCTTCACCGGCGTGTGTCTGGTCACCCCCGACCGCAAGTTCCGCCAGAAGATCGTGGAGACCCGCGTCCGCTTCAAGCGTCTTTCGCGGGCCGAGATCGAAAGCTATCTCGCCTCCGGCGAATGGCGCGGCAAGGCGGGTGGTTACGGCATCCAGGGCATTGCCGGCAGCTTCGTCGTCAAGATGGTCGGCTCCTACTCGAACGTGGTGGGCCTGCCGCTCTACGAAACCATCTCGCTGTTGACCGGCGAGGGCTACGACGTCCACTTCAAGTGGGCGGAAGGCGCGCGCTGACATGACGTCCGAGAACAACGTCACGCCGCTGCGCAAGCCGCAGCCTTGCCCGGAATGCGGCAAGCCGTCGACGCGCGACAGCTATCCCTTCTGCTCCGAACGCTGCCGGTCGCTCGATCTCAATCGCTGGTTCACCGGCAGCTACGCTATTCCGGTGTCCGAGACGGGCGAGAACACAGAGGACGACCCGGACGATCGCGGCTGAACGCTTCGCGCCGCCTCGCGCCGTTCCAAGCCTATGGCGCGACAAAGAAAATTGGCCTTATCCCGGGCGACGGCGAAAAAGGTTTTGCAGGGTGCTTGCCACCGCCGGACAAGATGGTATAACGCGCTCGCTTCCGACGGGGCGACCCCTCGGAAAACGCTGAAAGCGGCTCTCGCCGCGGGATGCCCGGATAGCTCAGTTGGTAGAGCAGCGGATTGAAAATCCGCGTGTCGGTGGTTCGAATCCGCCTCCGGGCACCACTTTTTCTCAATCGAAAAGATGAAGTTGCCGAGCCTTTGGGTGTCGGGCTCGTGCTTGTGCCTGTTCCACCCGAGGCATGTACATGGACGTCGCTCAGGTGAAGGTTCCGGCTCGGGACCAATCGCCCGCTCCTGCCAGCCGGCTGATGCAATCATCCCTTTGGATACTGGGGGCTCCTTCTTGAACGGGGGGCTCCGCGGTGACGGCCGGCCGCAGCTTCCGGCTCCGACCCGTGATCGCCCCGAACTGCAAGGGCAACGGCTTGCCTGTCGGTCGAGATGACTGCGGACAGGGCCGCTTATGCCGCGATCACGTTTTGCCGAGTGCGTCGGCACGACAAACCGGTTACAACTCTCGGGAAATCAGCCCGGACCTGCCTTGCAATGAATGCCATTCATACTTCCAATCTCTGGCACCACAGTGCGGAGGAAACATTTGCCGCCCCGCCGCTGACCGCTGATCTCGATGTCGATCTTCTCGTGATCGGCGGAGGGTTCACGGGCAATTCTGCGGCATTGCACGCGGCCCGCGAGGGGGCCTCGGTCGTCGTGCTGGAGGCCGAAACGATCGGCCATGGCGGTTCGGGCCGCAATGTCGGCCTGGTCAATGCCGGTCTGTGGTTGCCACCCGACAAGGTGATCGAGGCGATGGGGGAGGCGGCCGGTCTCAAGCTCGTCGATGCACTCGGGGCCGGGCCCGCGAGAGTTTTCGAGATCATCGAGCGGGAAGGGATCGAGTGCGAGGCGACGCGCAGGGGAACGCTCCATCTCGCCCATTCGCCGGACGGGCTCAGGGACATCGAGGACCGTTACCGCCAGGGCAATCGTCATGGCGCGCCCCTGAGCCTCCTCAACTCCGATGAAACGGCCCGGCGCACCGGGACAGACGCCTTCCACGGCGCGCTCTTCGATCCGCGTGCCGGTACCATCCAGCCACTGGCCTATTGCCGCGGCCTGGCCCGTGCGGCGCAGGCGGCTGGCGCCATGATCTGCGAGAACACGCCCGTCGCCGAACTGCGCCACGACAATGGCGTCTGGGCTGCGCGCGCAAACGGCCAGGTGGTCAGGGCGAAGAGGCTGCTGATTGCGACCAACGCCTATCATGCGGGCTTCGAGGATCCCTTCCGCCCCGAATTCGTCCGCTTCAACTACTGTCAGTTCGCCACCGAACCCTTGAGTGAAAGCCAGCGCGAAAAGCTCCTGCCCGGCGGTGAAGGATGCTGGGACACGGCGATGGTCATGTCGTCGATCCGGCTGGACCGGGCCGGCCGGTTGATCGTCGGCGGTGTCGGCAGCGTCGAGGATGCCGGCGCGGGCCTGCACGAGGCCTGGGCGCGGCGAAAGCTGCGCGCCCTCTATCCCGCACTGGGAGAGATCGGTTTCCAGCATGTCTGGAGCGGGCGCATCGCCATGACCGGCGACCACATTCCGAAGATCGTTTCCTTCGGGCCCAATGCCTATGCCTGTTTCGGCTACTCGGGCCGCGGCATCTCGCCGGGAACGGTGTTCGGCGCGGCCACGGCCGAAGCGCTTCTGCGCGGCGAGGAAAGCGGCTTGCCGGTGGCGCCCGTAAGGCGCCATCAGGAACGTCTGACCGGTGCGAAAGCGGCCTATTACGAATTGGGCGCGAAGCTCACCCATTTCGCCGCGCATCGGCGCTAGGCGTCATTCTCAGTTTGACAGATGAAGCACGATCTCGCGCCGGTGCGGCCGGTCGCGGTGCTCGAAGAGATAGATCCCCTGCCAGGTCCCGAGCGCGAGACGCCCGCCGGTCACCGGGACGGACAGCGACACCTGGGTGAGTGCCGCCTTGATGTGGGCTGGCATGTCATCCGGGCCCTCCATCGTATGGACGATCCAGTTCATCGAGGGGTCATCGCTCGGCGGCACGAGCCGCGAGAAGAAGCCGTTCAGGTCGCGTTGCACGTCGGGATCGGCGTTTTCCTGGATCAGCAGAGAGCAGGAGGTGTGGCGCACGAAGACGGTCAATAGCCCGTCCCCGCTTCCGTGGCCCGCGACAAAATCCTCGGCTGCGCGGGTGAATTCGTAAAGGCCCTGTCCGCGCGTCGAAATGGAAAGTCTCGTCTGGGGCATGCCGGTCCTGACTGTCGCCGCTGGAGAATACGTCTCTGCGCATATGGGGCGCCCTATTCGGGAAGCCAGTACCTGGCCTGTGGCGCATCCCGGTCGATGCGGACGAACTGGTTGGCGAAAACGCGATAGGGTGCGCTCCATTCCCCGTCCGGCCATTGCACGCGGATCTGCGCGCGTTCGGCGACACCCAGCCCGACATGGACGAAGCCGAGCCGTCCCGAAGCGTGACCGCCGCCCACGGCGATGGTGCGAACCCGCGTCTCGTTGCCGCTCTTGACCGAAACCCGCGCGCCGATCGCGTCCTGGTTCGCGCCTTTCTGCTTCAATTCGATTTCGAGCCAGTTGCCCATTTGCCGCGCCGCGCCACCGTCGGGAGCGCGGCCCCCGGTGTTGCGGAAAAGGCTTGCCGGACCGCCGCGATTGACCACCAGCAGGTCGAGCATTCCGTCATTGTTGAAGTCGGCGACAACGGCGCCGCGTCCCTTGGTCGGCTTGTCGACGCCGGCGAGATCGCCCGCTTCGACGAACTTGCCGTCGAATGTGCCGAGCAGCAGGTTGTCCGGGTCGAAGGACGCGAAATCCGGCATCTGCTCGACATTGCCCTTGGCGATGAAGAGATCGAGATTGCCGTCATTGTTGAAATCGTCGAATTCCGCATGCCACCCGGTCGATGGGCGGATGGCTTCGCCGACATAGGGACGCTGGGCGGTCGCGCCTTTCTCGAAGGCGACGTCGCGATAGACCGGGCGGCCTTCCTCGGCATCCTCGTCGAGTGTCTGCAGCTTGGTGTCGCCCATCGAGGTCAGGGCGTATTCGGGATAACCGTCGGCGTTGAGATCGGCTTCCGCGATTCCCATGCCCCAGATCGTAACGTGCCGCCAGCCTTCCGACGACCGGTAGAGGCGCGGGGGACGATCGGGATCCATCTTCCAGAGCTGCTCCTCGCCGCCGCGATAATATTGCCGGTCATTCGTGAACCTCAGATCGGCCTTGCCGCTCCGGTCCCAGTCGGTAAACAGCATCGAGAGCGCGCAATAGCCCGGCGAAAGCGCGGTGCGCAGCGAATAGTCGGGCGCGCTGTCCGTCTCCTGGGTCTGCGAACGGAAGAAGTCGTTGTCGTGGCAGGTCCCCCAGGGCGATCCCGGCGCCGAGCGGTCGACATAATTGCCGAAGGCGAGCGTCGGAAAGGTGGCGCCTGCCTCGAAGGTGGCGGCAAAGGCCGTCGTCCATTCCCGCCCGCCGTCAAAGGCGAACTGCCGCGAGGCATTGGTGAACGTGCAGCCCGGTCCGCCTTTCAGGATCGCATTGCGGCCGACGCGAAGGACGACGAGATCCTTGTGGCCGTCATTGTCGAGATCGATCGGATAGGCGCCGGTGACATTGGTCATCACGGTATCATCGAGCCCGGTGTCGACCTTCTCGAACTTGAGTTCGCCGCCGGTCGCCGAGCGGTTGACGTAAAGGCCTGCCGGGTTCTTTCCGCCGGCGATGAAGAGATCCGTCTTGCGGTCGCCATTGCAGTCGAGACCCGCAGCCCCGCCGCCGACGAAGAATTCCCAGGGGCCGACATAGCTGTGGTCGATTCCTGCCCGCAGTGCTTCTTCCACCATCGCCGGCACGTCCATCGCGACGTGCCGCGCTTCCAGCGTGGGCTCGTCGCCGGATGCCGCGAGCGGCCCGGCCAGCAGAAGGACAGGCAAGGTGAGGAAAATCTTGAACGGGCTGCGGTTCATCGGTCGATCACCAGCGTCTTGAGAAAGGCGATGAGGGCGGAGCGGTCCGTTTCGGCAAGCGCTTCATAGGCGCGGGCCGATTGCGAGCCCTCGCCGCCATGGGCCCGGATCACGTCGTCGAGCGTCGTCAGGTCGCCGCGATGGCCGTAGGGTCCCGTATCGGCGATGCCCCACAACTCGCCGGTCATGAAGACGTCGCGGTCGACGAAACGCTGTGCCAGCAATTCATTGCCGAGAATGGCGACTTTCTGGTCGGCGATGCGATGGCGCTTGAGGTCGCCGAAGAGCGGGACCATCGCCTGGCCCGCCTCGTTGCGTTCGAGCCGCGCCGCCCATTCATAAAGCCCCAGATCGTAGACGGCGGCCGCGCCGTCCTCATCGCCGCGCAACGTTCCGGCCGCGTCGACCGGGCCGGGATCGGCGAATTCGAGCGAAGAGAGCGGCAGCGCACGGATATGGCAGGAGGAACAGCCGATGCTGTCGAAGATCTTGTCGCCATTGGCCGAAGCCGTCCGCCACGCCTCGTCGTCCGGTATTGTTGCGAAGGGCGGCTCGAGCGTTGCCTGCCAGGCGACCATGGCGGAGACATCGCCCGGCGAGATCTCGTCGCCCTTGCCATCCTCGTCATAGTCGGCTTCGCCGGTCCAGCGGGCGCCGAAGCGTTCGGTCGATTGCATCCCGTGGTGCTGGTTGAGCGCGTTGACGGTGAACTGGCGGAGCGAGGTCATCACGCCTTTCTGGCTGAAAGGGCGGATGACGAGATCGGTATCGACGCCATCGAGTCCCGACAGATCGACCATCCCGTCGGCTTCCACCGTGATCGACCCGAAGGATACGCCCTTCGTCTCAAGCGGCAGGGTGACGGTCCCGCCACCGGCACGCGCCTGTCGGGCTGCTTCCTCGCGGATTGCCTGCAGGTCCACCGTCATCTCGCGGGCGAGAAGCTCGATCAGCCCGGCACCGAAGAGGTGGTTGGTGTTGCGTTCGTTGGAAAATTGCGGGTCGATGGAATCGAAATCGGCGTTCGAAAAGCCTTCCGAAACGAAGACATTGGCGACGAAATCGCCGGCACCGCCAGCCACCGGCATGTTGTGGCAGCTCGCGCAGGACGCTGCATCCATGCCCGCCATTCGCTGGAAGGAGAGACGGGTTTCACGCCGCCGCTTGGTCGGAATGATCGCCTGTGTCGCCATCGGACGGCCAACGCCGTCGAGCGGCGTGAAGTGCGCGCCGAAGAGATGTTCCCCGATACTCGTCAGCTCGTCGAGCTTCTCGCGTGTGAGCATGCCGGAGAAATCGGCCCGGTCGAGCGGCGCGGTGATTGCGCGTTCTTCCCAGGGGGCAGGCAGTTTTTTGTCCTCGGCAGGGGCGGCGGTAACGGTTGCAAAGCCCAGCGCCAGAAGAAGGCCCGCCTTCAGATCAGTCCGCAGTCGCATAGTCTCCCCCCGCAGCTTCCTTGTTGACCGGCAGCGATCGGTCGAGCGTGGTGAGCCCGGTGACGATCGTGCCGAGGAGAGTGAGCTCGAGATCATTCTCGTAACAGTGAAATTCAGCATCGGTATAGGCGAGGCCGATACCCTTGCGCCCCAGCGACGTCCGGATCATCGGCTCCATCAGGTCGAAGGCCAATACCCCCGAGCCGACGAAGGCGATGGGAAAGGGATCGAGCAGCGTGAACAGATTGCGCAGACCGTGACCGATGGCCGAGGCCGCCGACGTATAGGCGGCACGGGCGCGCTCGTCGCCGGCCTTGGCCCGGCCCGCAAGCTCGGCCATTGTCTCCCTGTCGATATCCCAGTCAGGCACGACTTCCGGATCGCCGCCGGTGGCGGTGCGCCAGATGCCGTAATCGCCCGCATAGGCCTCGATGCAGCCGTGACGTCCGCAGCGACAGAGCGCGCCTTGCGGGATGTGGCACATATGGCCGAATTCGGCGGCCGAGGTGAGGATGCCGTTGAAGGTGCGGCCACCGAGCACCAGCCCCATGCCGATGCCGTGCGACAGCAGGATTGCCGCATAGGACTGGTCGTAGATCTGGGGTTCGCGTGACTTGAGCGCCGTCGCGATCATGTTGGCGTCGTTGGCGATCGACACAGAGGTCCCGAAGGCTTCTCTCAGATCGTCGTCGATCTGCAGATCGCGGTGACGGAGTATCGGGGACCAGTGGATGCGGGTGCCCTTGGCGTCGCTCACACCCTGGACGGTGAGCGCAATGTGACGAAGCGGTCCCGCAGAAGCGCCCGCGTCGTCGACCGCCTTCTTCAGCAGCGAAACAAAGCGCCGGCCGAATTCTCCGCGTGCCAGGCTCTGCGTTTCCACCTTTTCGGTGACTTCGAGGATGACGCTGCCGGAGTAATCGACGAGGACGGCGGAGAGCCGGTTGAGCGTAAGCGTCAACGCACCGATGGAGGCTGCCTTGGGATTGAGCGCGAGCGCGACCTGCGGCCGCCCGCGGCGGGCGAGGGAGGCGTTTTCATCGCCCGTACCGCCATCCTTGCGCGGGGCTTCCACCAGGTAGTCCGCGGCCAGAAGCGAGCTCGTGATCGAGGTCACTGTCGATGCGCTCAGCCCTGTGGTAGCCGTGAGTTCGGTGCGCGACAACGGGCTGTCGGCGCGCAGTGCGGCGAGTACCCGACGCTGGTTCTCCCGACGCAAATCGTCCGAGCGGGCGATGAGTGTCATCCGTTAATTCCTCCCTGTCCGACCCTCGTTTTTCTGGCGCTGCAGCAAAAAGTTGTTGCAATGCAACGAGTTGGCCGGTTGAAGATTCATCTTGACACAGCAGGGGTGCTGCGTCACTCTTTTTTTCGACCCTCGAATTAAAGGGTCATCCGGAACCTTCTCCTTGATCGCATGTCGCTGGAGAAGGGGAGGACCGGATTATCGAACGGTTTATTCGCGCCCCGTCTGGTCGGGCGCATCGGGAGGAAACTATGAAGAAGAACATTCTGGCACTGGCCGGCTTCGCGCTGGCCATGAGCGTTTCGACTGCGGCAATGGCCGAAGGCGAAACCATCGGCGTGTCCTGGTCGAACTTCCAGGAAGAGCGCTGGAAAACCGACGAAGCAGCCATCAAGAAGGCGCTCGAGGAAATGGGAGCGAAATACGTGTCCACCGACGCGCAGAGCTCCTCGTCCAAGCAGCTGTCCGATATCGAAAGCCTCATTGCGCAGGGTGTCGACGGCCTTATCATTCTGGCTCAGGACTCGCAGGCCATTGGCCCGGCCGTCCAGTCCGCCGCCGACAACGGCATTCCGGTCGTCGGTTACGACCGTCTCATCGAAGACAGCCGCGCCTTCTATCTGACCTTCGACAACGTCGAGGTCGGCCGTATGCAGGCGCGTGCGGTTCTCGAGGCGGCGCCTGAGGGCAATTATGTCATGATCAAGGGGTCGCCGACCGACCCGAACGCCGACTTCCTTCGCGGCGGCCAGCAGGAAGTCCTGCAGGAAGCAATCGATGCCGGCAAGGTCAAGATCGTTGACGAAGCCTACACCGATGGCTGGCTCCCGGCCAACGCACAGCGCAACATGGAGCAGATCCTGACCGCGCAGAACAACGAGGTCGATGCTGTCGTGGCATCGAACGACGGTACTGCAGGCGGCGCTGTCGCTGCTCTGACCGCGCAGGGCATGGAAGGCATCCCGGTATCCGGTCAGGATGGCGATCACGCCGCCCTGAACCGTGTTGCCAAGGGGACCCAGACCGTATCGGTCTGGAAGGATGCCCGCGAACTCGGCCACGAAGCCGGCAAGATCGCCGTCGAACTGGCGCGCGGTACCGAAATGTCTGGCATCGAGGGCGCCGAACAGTGGACCTCGCCGGCAGGCACCGAACTGTGGGCCAAGTTCCTCAAGCCGGTTCCGGTGACCAAGGACAATCTCGCCACGGTCGTCGATGCAGGCTGGATCAGCAAGGAAGATCTCTGCCAGGGCGTCTCCGGCGGCCCGGCTCCCTGCAACTAAGACTGTCTTCACATCAGAACTTCACCGCGCCGCGATTTTGCGGCGCGGTGTTTATTGGGCGCTTCACCCGACGCAATAACGGACTTTTCCGATGACCGACGCTGACAAACCAGCCCGCCCGGCGCAAAAGAAGAACCTCTTCGCACAGCTTGAAATCGATACCCGTCTGCTCGGCATGATCGGCGCTTTCGTGATCCTGTGTCTGGGTTTTCACTTCATCACGGATGGCAGGTTCCTGACCTCGCGAAACATCTTCAATCTGACGATCCAGACAGTCAGCGTGGCCATCATGGCAACCGGCATGGTGTTCGTGATCGTCACCCGCAATATCGATCTGTCCGTCGGATCGCTGCTGGCCACCTGCTCGGCGGTCATGGCGATGACCCAGACCTTCATCACCCCGGAGGTTTTCGGTCTCGGGTTGAACCATCCGGCAACCGCGCCGATTGCGATCGTCGTCGGAATTGCGACAGGCGTCCTGATCGGCGCGTTCCAGGGCTATATCGTCGGCTATCTCGGCGTGCCGGCCTTTATCGTCACGCTCGGCGGCCTTCTGGTTTGGCGCAACGTCGCCTGGTATCTGACAAACGGTCAGACGATAGGCCCGCTCGACCGCAATTTCATGCAGTTCGGCGGCATCAACGGCACGCTGGGCGAAACCTGGAGCTGGGTGATCGGCCTGATCGCCGTGCTCTTCGCCTTCTACTCGTTCTGGCGCAATCGCCGCAGCAAGATCTCACACGACTTTCCGGTCAAGCCGATATGGGCGGAAATCGTCATGGCCGCCATCACGGCCGTCGCGATCATGGGCTTTGTCGCTGTTCTGAACAATTACGACGTCCCGCGCCGGCGCCTGCAGCAGATGTTCGAGGCGCGCGGCGAGGTGATGCCGGACGGTTTCACCCAGGGTTACGGCCTGCCGATCTCCGTTCTGCTTCTGATCGCGGTTGCCGTCGTCATGACGATCGTCGCACGCCGCACCCGCCTGGGCCGCTATATTTTCGCAACGGGCGGCAATCCGGATGCCGCGGCACTTTCGGGCATCAATACCCGGCTGCTGACGGTCAAGATCTTCGCGATCATGGGCGGCCTGTGCGGACTGGCGGCACTCGTGGCTTCGGCCCGCCTGTCATTCCATTCCAACGATATCGGCACGCTTGACGAACTGCGCGTCATCGCCGCGGCCGTCATCGGCGGCACCGCGCTTGCCGGTGGCGTCGGCACGATCTACGGCGCCATTCTCGGTGCGCTGATCATGCAGTCGCTGCAATCGGGCATGGCCATGGTTGGCGTCGATGCCCCCTTCCAGAACATCGTCGTGGGTGCGGTTCTCGTGATCGCAGTCCTTATCGACACCATCTACCGCAAGCGTACGGGAGCGAAGTGATGGCTATCGACCGCAATGGAACGCCCCTCGTCGAAATGCGCGACATCTCGATCGCCTTCGGCGGGGTGAAGGCCGTCGATCACGTGACCGTCGATCTCTTTCCAGGTGAAGTGGTTGGCCTTCTGGGCCACAACGGCGCCGGCAAGTCGACGCTGATCAAATGCCTCTCGGGTGCCTATCAGCAGGATTCGGGGGACATCTACATCAACGGGGACAAGGTCTCGATCAGCAATCCGCGCGATGCGCGTCGCCACAATATCGAGACCATCTACCAGACGCTGGCGCTCGCCGATAACCTCGATGCCGCCTCGAACCTCTTTCTCGGTCGCGAGATCGTCGGCCCCACCGGGCTGCTCGACGACAACAAGATGGAGGCCGAGACGCGGAAGGTGATGCATCGGCTCAATCCGAACTTCAAGAACTTCACCTCGCCGGTCTCCTCCTATTCGGGCGGCCAGCGTCAGTCCGTGGCGATTGCCCGCGCGGTGCACTTCAATGCCCGGATCCTGATCATGGACGAGCCGACGGCGGCGCTCGGCCCGCACGAGACGCAGATGGTGGCCGACCTGATCCAGGAGCTCAAGCGCCAGGGGCTCGGCATCTTCCTGATCGATCACGACGTCCATCAGGTGAAGAAATTGTGCGACCGGGCCAACGTCATGAAAAACGGGCAGCTGGTCGGCACGGCCAATGTCGAGGATGTCAGCGCTGACGACCTGCTGGGCATGATCATCGCCGGAAAGTGCCCTCCGGGCGCGATCCCCGGACCCGGTGCCATCCACGAATGACATGACAATGAGGCGGCCGCGCATGACAGGCCGCCCACGCGACAAACCATAGGGAAGGAAACCAAATGGGAACCGGCTTTTTCGGCACTATCGAGAAAATTCCGTTCAAAGGCGCGGATTCGACCGACCCGCTCTCTTATCGCTTCTATGATCCGGACGAGGTCGTCATGGGCAAGCGTATGGAGGATCACCTCCGTTTCGCGGTTGCCTACTGGCATTCCTTTGCCTGGGAAGGCGGCGACCCTTTCGGTGGCCGGACCTTCGATCGTCCGTGGTATGACGGGGAAATGGACAAGGCCAAGCTGAAGGCCGATGTCGCTTTCGAGATGTTCAAGATTCTCGGCGCTCCCTACTACTGCTTCCATGACGCCGATGTGCGCCCCGAAGGCCGGACATTCGCCGAGAGCAGGAAGAACCTCGAGGAAATCGTCGACTACTTCGCCCGCAAGCAGGAAGAGACCGGTGTGAAGCTTCTGTGGGGCACGGCAAACCTGTTTTCGAACCGTCGCTTCATGTCGGGGGCATCCACCAACCCGGATCCGGATGTGTTTGCCTATTCGGCGGCGACCATCAAATCCTGCATGGATGCCACCATGAAGCTCGGCGGCGAGAACTACGTTCTCTGGGGTGGCCGCGAAGGATACGAGACGCTGCTCAATACCGATATGAGCCGCGAGTTCGACCAGATGGCCCGGATGCTGCACATGGTGGTCGACTACAAGCACAAGATCGGCTTCAAGGGCGCGATCCTCGTGGAGCCGAAGCCCCAGGAGCCGACCAAGCATCAATATGATTTCGATGTCGCCACCGTTTACGGCTTCCTCAGGAAATATGGCCTCGAGAACGAAGTGAAGATGAATATCGAGCAGGGGCACGCGATCCTTGCCGGTCATACTTTCGAGCATGAGCTTGCGCTCGCATCGACGCTCGGCATTTTCGGTTCGATCGACATGAACCGTAACGACTACCAGTCGGGTTGGGATACCGACCAGTTCCCCAACAACGTGCCGGAAATGGCGCTGGCCTATTACCAGGTGCTCAAGGCTGGCGGTTTCACCACCGGCGGCACCAATTTCGATGCCAAGCTGCGCCGTCAGTCCATCGATCCCGAGGATCTGCTGATCGCTCATATCGGCGGCATGGATTGCTGCGCCCGTGGGCTGAAGGCAGCCGCGAGGATGGTCGAGGACGGCGCCCTGCAGAAGCCGCTCGACGAGCGTTATGCCGGCTGGGCCAAGCCCGAGGCGCAGAAGATGCTCAAGGGCGAGTACAGCCTCGATCAGATTGCCGAGAAGGTGGAGCGGGACAACATCAATCCCGAGCCGCGCTCCGGCCGTCAGGAATATCTCGAAAACATCGTCAATCGTTACGTCTGAATTCCAGGCGAACTAAAAAGAAAAGCCGGGCGTTCCGCCCGGCTTTTTTGTTCCCACTTTGGAGGCCCCGCGCGATCGCGAGGTCAGGCTTTCTTGAGGATCAGACCCTGTGTCTCGTCAATGCAGTACATGCCGTAGATCAACTGAAGCAGCCGTTCGACCTTTTCGGACGCCAGGCTGTAGTGGATCTGTTGGCCGTCACGTCTGGTGGAAACGAGATTGGCCGCACGAAGCTTCGCGAGTTGCTGCGACATGGCCGACTGGCTCATGCCCACAAGCTCCATCAGCTCGGTGACGGTGACCTCCCGGTCCACCAGATGACACAAAATCATCAGGCGGTTGCGATTTGCCGCCGCAGCCAAAAGCTCCGAGGCCGCATCCGCGCTTTCACGCATCTTGGATGGTTGCAAGTTGTTCATATCATCAGGATGTAGAATTTCTTTCGCCGCTAGATCATGTCCCCGTGGAAAATGCTCCGAGACAGGAGCAGAAACCACACATCCACGCCGATTTCTTGAATCGCAATCAATGCGGATCGCAAGGACTTAGCATGACTAACCCATTGTCGGAAAGTAAGGAATACAAGTATTCTGACATTGTGTCAGAAAACTTACCGTTAAATCATCAAGAGCGTATGTAACCAGTGCGCGTGTCATTTTGACAGCTGCGCGTAATGCGTCGAGGACCCGCGCGATATTTTCCTGCGGCACGTGAATTCTCGTTTTGCAATGCAAAAACTTACGCATGGTAAGGATGAATTTTTTCAAAGACCTACTTACAAATGAGACTTAGTATAAATATATCTCTATATAAAGAGTATCTTTGATATGGAGGCCGCTATGACGGTTGACAGGCTTGTGCTCGCATTCGCGGGATTGATGGTTCTTGTGTCGGTCGCGCTCACGGTTTGGGTGTCGCCCTACTTCGCATGGTTCACCGTCTTTATCGGCGCGAACATGCTGCAATCCGCGTTCACCGGGCTCTGTCCCGCCGCGGTCGTCTTCCGGAAGCTCGGTATAAAGCCCGGTCCGGCGTTCTGAAGCTCAAGGCTTCACGAGCTGACATTTCGAACGACGCTCACGAAAAAGGCGCCCCTGAGGCAGGAGCGCCGTATCTTTCCGCGTCGTGCAACTGTCTTCAGAACGTCATGGCAAGCCGAGGGCGCTTCTCGACGCAATGAAGAAGAGCCGAGACACTCGCAAGTGTAGCGGCAGCGATCACCAGGGCACCAATTCCAAGAACAGTCATTGCTCGTACTCCGAAGGCTTCATTGCCTTTGTTGTCGGCCAATATCGCCGGTTTGTCTTGCGCGAGCCTTGCCTGAGTACTGATTTTTCAAATCTTAACAATCTCTTAACGCAACTGGTCTGATCCCCGGAAGCCGCAACGATGTGTTAACCTTCGAGCAAGGAATTAACCATAATGATTATGGGGAACGGGACGGAGTGCGACCGACCGAATTCGGGGTGACGGACAGCACAGGCATGAAGCCGCTCCTCCTGCTCCGGTTGCGCCCGGAATTAGTCGAGTAAACAGCAGCAGTTCTGAGAAGCGCACCCGGTGTGGATCGTCTCCGCATTCGGGAAGCGGCTCTGCCCGCGATTCACGCGGTACGGAGCGGAAACGGGGGACGACGTGACGCAAGCCAACCAGACGGCGCGGGATCCGGCGGCTTTTGCCGGGCTTCAATCGCGCCTCGGCCTGATCGGGATGAACGATTCCGATCGCGCACGTCTGAGCGCCATGCGTCCGCTGGTCGAAGCAGAGGCTCGCAGCGCGCTTACCGACTATTTCCGCAAACTCGAAGTCCAGCCCGATACCACGCGTCTTTTCTCCTCGTCCCGCCAGATCGATCGTCTGCAGGAACTGGAAGTCTCTCACTGGTCGATCCTCGCCGATGCTCGCTTCGACAGCCTGTATGCGGACCGCTCGGTTATCCTCGGCGATGTCCGCCAGCGCATCGGTCTCGAGCCAGGCTGGTCCATCGGCGGGCATGCAATGGTTCTCGAGGCTGTCATCCGCAAGCTGGCCCTCAAGAGCTCCAGCCGTTTCAGCCTGTTCTCGAACGGACGCGACCGCGCGGAATTCGCCGATAACGTCATCGCTGCGGTCAAGGCTGTATTGCTCGACATCGATGTCCAGTTCACCCACCGCCTGGGCGAAGAACTGCGCCAGCGCGACGAGGCGCACCGGATCGACCTCGAACAGGCGCATGCACGCGTGGCCGAAAGCTTTGGCCGTGTGATCGATGCGCTGGCCGAAGGCCACCTCGACGAGCGGGTGCAAGCCGGGGACGCCGGGCCGCACTCGGACCTGGCCGACCGCTTCAATGCGATGATCGATCACCTGACCTCGATGCTCGAGGACACGGGCGAGGGGGCCGAGGGCGCGGCGTCGCGGCTCGGGGAGCTCTCGCGGGAAGCGGCGAACGTTCGCGCCGGCCTGGATGAGACCGCCGACGATCTCGTGTCGGGAGGCGAGCGCCTTTCGGAAATCGCCCGCGACATTCGCCGCGCGGCCGAAGGCGCCAGGAGCGCCGAGGATGTCATCGCGGTCGCTCGTACGAGCGCCGAGGAAAGCGACCGTGTCGTTGCCCGTGCCATCGATGCGATGGCTGGGGTTGAAACATCGGCCGAGGAAATCGGCAAGATCATCGGCGTGATCGACGAGATCGCATTCCAGACCAATCTCCTGGCTCTGAACGCCGGTATCGAGGCGGCGCGTGCCGGCGATGCCGGTCGCGGCTTCGCCGTCGTGGCCCAGGAAGTCCGCGCTCTGGCGCAACGCTCGGCGGGTGCCGCCAGCGAGATCAAGGAACTGGTTGCCGGAACGAAGACGCAGGTCGGTCGGGGCGTCGAACTGGTGGGCAATACGCGCTCGGTCATTTCCGACCTCGTGGCCCAGGTCGAACGGATCAACGATGCGGTGAGCGGTGTCGGGGCATCCGGCCTCAGCCATGCCAGCGAAATCGAAGGCGCCGCACAGCAGATCGGCGTGGCGGGCAACCGGGTCGGCAACGAATCGAGGCGCGCGGAAACCGTCGCGGAAGGCGCCGGCGACCTTGGCGCGATCATCGCGGATCTTGGTGCGCGCATCCGCTCATGCCGCACGTTCGAGCATGTCGAGATTGCCGGTCGGAGACTGGCAGGATGAACGTTGTTGAAACTTGGAGGAGCCAATGACGAGCGCAGATGAGGCACCGCATGTGCTGAAGCTGCCGGCGGTTCTGGATTTGCCGGCCGCAAGCAGGTTGCATGAGCAGGTGCTCACGCTTCAGGAGAAGAATATCGCAGTCGACGCGTCGGAGGTTTCGCGGGTCGGTGCGCAGTGCATACAGGTTCTGCTTTCAGCGGCAGAGAGTTGGCGTCGTGCAGGCCGTGCGTTTTCGGTCAACCAGTCATCCGAAACATTCGCGAGAACTCTTCAGCTTCTCGGGGTGACGGATGAATCTGTCGTTCCAATGGAGATCATATGATGAAGAAGAAAGTTCTGACGGTGGATGACTCCCGCACCATCCGCAACATGCTGCTCGTCACCCTCAACAATGCGGGTTTCGAAACGGTGCAGGCCGAGGATGGCGTGGAAGGTCTCGAGGTTCTCGAGGAATCCGATCCCGACGTGATCGTCACCGATATCAACATGCCCCGGCTCGATGGCTTCGGCTTCATCGAAGGCGTACGGCGTAACGACCGGTACCGGGCCATTCCGATCCTCGTTCTCACCACCGAGAGCGATCCGGAGAAGAAGAACCGCGCACGCGAGGCCGGGGCCACCGGCTGGATCGTCAAGCCGTTCGACCCCACAAAACTGATTGCCGCGATCGAGCGTGTTACCGCCTGACAGGACAGCTGCTATGGACATGAACGAAATCAAGGAGATCTTCTTCCAGGAGTGCGAGGAGCAACTCGCCGAACTGGAATCGGGTCTGCTCGCTCTCAACGATGGTGATACGGATATCGAGACGGTCAACGCCGTTTTCCGAGCCGTTCACTCCATCAAGGGCGGGGCGGGTGCTTTCGGCCTGGATGATCTGGTCGGCTTCGCCCATGTCTTCGAGACCACGCTTGATTGCGTTCGATCCCAGACGCTGGAGCCGACGCAGGATGTCCTGAAGGTCATGCTTCGCTCGGCTGACGTGCTGGCGGATCTGACCGCCGCAGCGCGCGAAGGCGGATCGGTGGAGGCGGAAAGAACCGCCGTTCTGGCCAAGGAACTCGAAGCGCTTGCGAAGGGCGAAGCGCTGCCCGCCGCCCCGGTCGCAGCCGCTCCCGCGGCAGCGGCGCCGCCTCCGGTGGTCGCATCAGCGGAGCCGGTCTCCGAGCCGACCGACGAGAGCGGCTTTCAGCCGGTACCGTTCTCCTTCGACGACTTCTCGGACGAGGAGGGCGACGTTTCCGCGCCCGTCGAGACGACCGGTTCCGAAAGCTACAGCAACAAGTTCACAGTCAGGTTCAAGCCGCGCTCGGATCTTTACGCCAACGGCAACGAAACGGTGCTGCTTCTGCGCGATCTCGCCAAGCTCGGCGAAATGCGGGTGCGGTGCGAAACGGACGGTCTTCCCGCAATCGACAAGCTCGATCCTGAAGGCGCCTACCTCGCCTGGTTGATCGAGATATCGACCAACTCCGCGGAAGACGAGATCCGCTCCGTCTTCGAATTCGCCGAATGGGACTGCCAGCTGGAAGTCACCGCCGGGGAGCCGGGCGTGGAAATGCCGGAAACGGCCGCGGTCGAAGAGCCGGAAGACGCTCCGATGGCCGTGGTGCCGTTCGATCTGTCCCTTCTCGACGACGAGCCTGCCGCCGCTGAAGCCGCAGCACCTGCCGAGACCGATATTGCGCAGGTCACGGCGGCATCGGGGGAACCTGCCGACGCCGGGCAGCCTGCGCCTGAACTGCCGGCAGCAACGGCCGCAATCGCCGCAAACGCGGAAAAGCAGAAGGCGGCCGCCGTCGCTGCCGTACCGGCCGCTCCGCAGACAATCCGCGTCGATCTCGATCGCGTCGACCGCCTCATCAACCTCGTGGGCGAGCTGGTGATCAACCAGGCCATGCTGGCCCAGAGTGTCGTCGAGAATGAAACCGGCGGTGCCTCCGCCATCAATCTGGGTCTCGATGAGCTGCAGCAGCTTACCCGCGAGATCCAGGATTCGGTCATGGCGATCCGCGCCCAACCGGTCAAGCCGGTGTTCCAGCGCATGTCGCGTATCGTTCGCGAAATTGCCGACATGACCGGCAAGACCGTTCGTCTCGTCACCGAAGGGGAAAACACCGAGGTCGACAAGACGGTCATCGACAAGCTCGCCGAGCCGCTCACCCACATGATCCGCAATGCGGTCGATCACGGTCTGGAGACGCCCGAAAAACGTGAGGCCATCGGCAAGAGCAGGGAAGGCGTTCTCCGGCTTTCGGCAAAGCACCGTTCAGGCCGCATCGTCATCGAAATCGCCGATGATGGCGCCGGCATCAACCGCGAACGGGTGCGCCAGAAGGCGATCGACAACGGCCTGATCACGGCGGAGCAGAACCTGCCGGACGAAGAGATCGACAACCTGATCTTCCATCCGGGCTTCTCGACGGCGGAGAAACTCTCCGACATTTCCGGTCGCGGGGTCGGCATGGACGTGGTCAAGCGTTCGATCCAGTCGCTGGGCGGTCGTATCAACATTACCTCGACGCCGGGCAAGGGCTCGATCTTCACGATGAGCCTGCCGCTCACCCTCGCCGTCCTTGACGGCATGGTGGTCACTGTTGCCGGCCAGACGCTGGTCGTTCCGCTGACCGCGATCGTCGAGACGTTGCAGCCCGAGAAGCAGGACATCCATTCCTTCGGCTCCAACCAGCGTCTCATCGCAATCCGCGATACGTTCTGCCCGCTCGTCGATGTGGGCCACATCCTGCGCTTCCGTCCGCATTATGCCGATCCGGTCGAGGGCGTGGCGCTCCTCGTCGAGAGCGAGGGCGGCGGGCAGCGCGCGCTCATGGTCGATGCAATTCAGGGCCAGCGTCAGGTAGTCATTAAGTCTTTGGAGGCAAATTACACGAGCGTGCCGGGCATTGCGGCCGCAACCATCCTCGGTGACGGGCGTGTCGCTCTCATTCTGGATGTGGATTCCGTGGTGGCGGCGTCGCGGGGACAGTCAATGCGTGGAGAGATGTCGCTCGCGGCTGCTGGCTAGCATGCCGGTCGCGACCATCAGGAAAGTCGATGCCGATGAACACCAGTGTGGTTGCCCCTAGCGGGAAACAGGAAGAATGCGTGGTCAGCGGGGAATTCCCGATGACCCGGAAGGATTTGGCGGATATTGCCGCCATGATCCATGCCGATGCCGGGATTTCCCTCAACGACAGCAAGGCGTCGCTCGTCTATTCGCGTTTGTCGAAGCGTCTGCGTCGGCTGGGCTTCGCGGCCTTCAGCGAATACTGCCGTTTCGTCGCCGCTGAAGAGGGGGCGGCCGAACGCCGGGAGATGCTGTCCGCGCTGACGACCAATTTCACCAAGTTCTTCCGAGAGAGCCACCATTTCGATCACCTCGAAAAGACGGTGTTGCCCGAGCTGATAGCGCGCGCCAAGGCCGGTGGCCGGGTCCGTATCTGGTCGGCGGGCTGTTCCGACGGTTCCGAGCCGTACTCGATCGCCCTGACCGTTCTGAAGTCGTTCCCGGACGTCGCCAATCACGACTTCAAGATCCTGGCCACCGATATCGATCCGAAGATCCTGCACAAGGCGCAGAACGGCATCTACGACGAGGCTGCGATCGAAGCCGTCGAACCCGGCATGAGGCACAATTTCTTCAAGCGTTCTGCCGAGGGCGGCTTTGCCGTCGATGCGAAGGTCAAGGCGCTCATCACCTACCGCGAACTCAACCTCATGCAGCCCTGGCCGTTCAAGGGGCCGTTCGATGTCATTTTCTGCCGCAACGTCGTGATCTATTTCGACGAGCCCACGCAGGCCCGCATCTGGACACGCTACGCCGAGATGCTCGCTGTTTCCGGCCATCTCTATATCGGTCATTCCGAGCGTCTCTGGGGCGACGCGAAGGACTGGTTCGACAATGTCGGCATCACCACTTACCGCTATCGGGGAGGAGCGCGGAAATGACGATGGCACGCGTACTTGTTGTTGACGATTCCCCGACCATGCGCGGCCTGATCCGCGGCGTGCTCTCGAGTGATCCGCATATCGAGGTCGTCGGCGAGGCCGGTGACGCGATGGAGGCGCGGGCGGCCATCAAGCAGCTCAATCCCGATGTCGTTACCCTCGATGTCGAGATGCCGAACATGAACGGCCTCGAGTTTCTCGAAAAGATCATGACGCTTCGGCCGATGCCTGTCATCATGGTCTCGACGCTGACCCATCGGGGTGCCGAGGCAACACTTGCCGCGCTCGAGATCGGTGCCTTCGATTGCGTGGGCAAGCCGGTTCCGGGAGACCCCGCGCCCTTCGTCGGGCTGATCGAGACGGTAAAGGCTGCTGCCCGTTCGCAACGCCACAAACACACGGCCGCACCTGCGCCGGTGATGGAGACGCGCACCTCTGCGGCGTTTCAGTATGCTCCTTCGCGCAAGATCATCGCCATCGGCGCATCCACCGGCGGGGTCGAGGCGCTGATCCAGGTCGTGTCGAAGTTTCCGGAAAACTGCCCGCCGACGGTGATCACGCAGCACATGCCCGCAGCCTTCACGAAAAGCTTCGCGCAGCGGCTCGACCGCCTGTGCAAGCCGAAGGTCAAGGAAGCCGAGAACGGCGACAGGCTGGAAATCGGCCGCATCTATCTCGCGCCCGGCGGCGATCATCATCTCGAAGTGAGTAACGCTTCGGCTCCCTCCTGCCGGCTGATCGAAAGCGATCCCGTCAACGGTCATCGTCCGTCGGTCGATGTGCTGTTCGATTCGGTCGCCAGTCTGGCCGGCAGCCGGTCGGTCGGAGTGATTCTCACGGGAATGGGGCGCGACGGCGCGCGCGGACTTCTCAACATGCGGCAAGCCGGTGCAACGACCATCGGTCAGGACGAAAAGACCTGCGTGGTCTACGGAATGCCTCGCGTTGCGTACGAAATGGGTGCGGTCGGGACCCAAGTGCCTCTGAACGATATCGGGGAGGAGATTCTCCGCTCCACCACCACACGCAAGGATAGGGTCGCGTAAATGTCTATTGCAGAAAAAATCAAGGTATTGATCGTAGACGATCAGGTCACAAGCCGTTTGCTTCTCGGCGATGCGCTGCAGCAGCTCGGCTTCAAGCAGATCACGGTCGCGGGTGACGGCGAACAGGGCATGAAGATCATGGCCCAGCAGCCCCATCATCTCGTGATCTCGGATTTCAACATGCCGAAGATGGACGGTCTCGGATTGCTCGAGGCAGTGCGTTCCAATCCGGCAACCAAGCGCGCGGCGTTCATCATGCTGACCGCGCAGGGCGATCGCGCTCTGGTGCAAAAAGCGGCGGCGCTGGGCGCCAACAACGTATTGGCCAAGCCTTTCACCATCCCGAAGATGCAGGCGGCTATCGAAGCCGTGTTTGGAGCGCTCAAGTGATCCATGATCCGTCAACGCGACGAATTCACGTCATACAGGGCGAATACAAGGTTTCCAGCGATCCGGATGTCGTGCTCTGCACCATCCTTGGTTCCTGTGTGGCCGCCTGTATGCGTGACCCCGTCGCAGGGGTTGGCGGGCTGAATCACTTTCTTCTCCCGGGAAGTGTCGGGAGCGGGGCGACGGGCTCTGAGGCCAGTCGCTACGGCGTTCACCTGATGGAGCTTCTGATCAACGGTCTGCTGAAGGCCGGCGCGCGCCGTGACCGGCTGGAAGCCAAGATCATCGGCGGCGCCAAGACCATCGCATCCTTTTCCAACATCGGCGAACAGAATGCGGCCTTCGCCCAGCAGTTCCTGAAGGATGAAGGCATCAAGATTGTCGGGATCAACGTAGGCGGCGACAACGGAAGGAAACTGGAATATTGGCCGGTCAGCGGCCGGGCACGCCAGATTCCACTCACAGGTGCGGAAACGCGGAAGACCGTGGCGGAGGAGCAGTCCGCTCCCAAGCCGGAAGTCCGGAAGTCGGCGGAAACGTCGATCGAATTTTTCTAGAGAGGTTCGTACAATGGCTACTGGAAAGGGAACATCCCAGTTCTCGCACGAGCCCCTTTTCGATGTCATCGGAAGAGTCAGCACCGAGTTGCGGGACGTGGCGAAGCTCATCGAGCAGCTCGAGCCGATGCTGTCGGACGCTCAGTCCGACGAATATCTCGAATCGCCCGAGCACATGCGCCTGTTGCAGGGCATCGATCTCGCGGTTCAGAAGTCCCGGGGGCTCGCCGCATTTCTCGACAGCGTCAGCGACGAGCTGGATGTCAGCCATCTGGTCGACATAACCACCGCGCTCAATCTGGTGACGCTGTCGGACATGAAGATGCGGCTGCGTGCGGCCGTCGACACCAAGCAGTCGGCTGAGACCTATCAGCTGGCCTCGGGCGATCTGGACTTCTTCTGACGCCGGACGGCGGCGAGCAATCTTCGAACACCTTCGCGCAAGTTTCAGCTTCTAGTGTGCCGAAAGGGCATTGGGAGCCTGGAACTCTTACGGGCAGCGTGGGTACAGAATGAATCTGTTCGACCAGCTAACACAAATCGGGAAAAACCTTGCAGGGCTGGGCCAGGCAAGACTGATCGGACTGGGCGCCGTGGGGGCGGCGGCAATCGCGTTGATCGTGGTCGCCGGCATGTTCCTGAACAAACCGACCCGTGAAACGCTCTATATCGGCCTGTCCGGCGAAGATATCGCCCAGATCTCCCAGGTTCTTGCCGAAGCCAACATTGATTTCTCCACCGGCACCGACGGAACGTCCATCACCGTTCCCGCCGGCATGACCGGACGCGCCCGCATGCTGCTTGCCGAGCGCGGCTTGCCGTCTTCCACCACGTCGGGCTACGAACTCTTCGACCAGGTCGGCTCGTTGGGCCTGACCAGCTTCATGCAGGAGGTCACGCGCGTCCGTGCGCTGGAAGGCGAGATCGCGCGCACGATTCAATCGATCAACGGCATCTCCGCCGCCCGCGTCCACATCGTTCTTGCCGACCGTGGCAACTTCCGTCGCGGCGAACAGAAGCCGTCGGCTTCCGTCATGGTGCGCACCAACAATGCGACCGCCAATCGTGCCGCCGATTCAATCCGCCACCTCGTCGCATCGTCCGTACCGGGTCTGACCGTGGATGAAGTTACCGTCCTCGACGCCACCGGCAAGCTGCTTGCTTCGGGCGACGACTTCTCCAATTCCAATCTCAACCGCTCCATGTCGATCGTCCAGCTCGTCCAGAACGAGGTGCAGGACAATATCGATCGCGCGCTCGCGCCCTTCCTCGGCGTCGAGAATTTCCGCACCAGCGTGACGGCTGCCGTCAATACCGACAGCCAGCAGATCCAGGAAACGATCTTCGATCCCGAATCGCGTGTCGAGCGTTCCACGCGCGTCACCCGCGAGAACCAGCAGTCGAACCAGTCGTCCAGTCAGGCGCCCGCAACCGTCGAGCAGAACATTCCCGACCAGGCTCCCGCTGCCAGTGCGGCCGGTCCGAAATCGAGCGATCAGGCCGAGCGCAAGGAAGAACAGACCAACTACGAGATCAACCAGAAGACCATCAATACCGTGCGCAACAGCTATTCGGTCGAAAAGCTTTCCATTGCCGTGGTGGTCAACAAGGCCCGCGTGGCGGGCATGCTCGGCGGTCAGCCCAGCGATGCCCAGATCAACGCCTATATCGCCGAGCTTCGTCAGATCGTCGACACCGCCGCGGGGCTCGATCAGGATCGAGGCGACACCGCTTCCATCACCACGATGGAGTTTCTTGCCAGCGAATTGCTGACGGCCGATACGGCCCAGCCAGGTTTCATGGATGCGCTTCAGGCCCAGATCGGCACGATCATCAACGCGATCGCCTTTGTTGCCGTCGCAGCTTTGCTCGTCTTCTTCGGCTTCCGTCCGCTTCTCGGAACCGCGGTCGGACGCAAGGCGGCAGCCGAGAACGAACTGGACGGCGACGATCTCGGTCTCGAATTGCCGGACTTCAGCCCCGCCGCAATGGGGGCAGAGGGCGGTGCTGGCGGCATGTCGATGGAAGGCTTCGGCGCGGACTTCGGCTTCGACCCGAACGAGGGCGTCGGTGGTTTCGAACTGGAAGAGAACGAGGTTTCCAGTCGCCGGATCAAGGAAGGTCCGGAGCGCAGACTGGCGCGCATGGTCGAGATCAACGAGGAACGCGCGGCCAAGATACTTCGTCAGTGGGCAAGCGCGGACGCCGCCTGAACGTCTGAGCTGCCCCTTTACTGAAATCTGGGGATAACCACAGTATGAGGCGGTTCAGGCGCACTTCCTAATTAGCTGCGCATTTCTGTGACTTGAGTGTTTTTCAGGCCACTCTTAAATTTTTCCACTTGTAAATACCCACATACAAGCGATTTAATTTTTGTAGGATTTCGCGAATCTGCATATACCAGTGGTCAAGGCACGTTATTTTTACGTATCGCGAAAGGGAGGAGATTTCGCAGGCCACTGGCTGATACGGTTGTCTGGATGGACGGAATTTTCCCGCGTTTGTGGCGCGGTGAATGCGGCAAGGGGTGATCATAGTGACGCGCGGGACCTTCCTGGGGTCTTTGTACGAGCTGAGCGACAGCGGATGGCATTCCGGATTGGAATTGATTCGCGATTATGCTGGGGCACGCCATTTTCTGGTGGCGCGGTTTGACCAGTATTCCGATGCCCACATGGATACGATCGTGACGTCCGACTGGCCGTTTGATCTGGTCCGTTCTCTCGGTACCTCCCTCATCAGTTCTCATTCCAGAAGCAGCGAGTTCCGGCGCTGCCTCGGTGCCTTCGAACCGACCTTCCACGATATGCCGGAGGATGTCGTCATCCCGACCGGACTGTCCCGCCGGGTCTGCATCATTCCTTTCAATGCCGGCGAAGCGCGGATGCTGTTGATGCTGCTCTTCGATGACGGACTGTATCTTTCCCAGGACCGGCTTCGCGATTCAGCGGTGGCGATCTCCTATTTCGCAGCAGGATTTCCCGGCGATTGCGGCCGTTCGGACCGCTCGGCCGATCTCACCGAGCGTGAGATCGAGTGCCTGTCGTGGATCGGTGAGGGCAAGACCAGCGACGAGATCGCGCTGATCATCGGCATTTCGCGCAACACGGTGAACAACTACATCACGTCCATCATGAACAAGACTGGCGCACGAACCCGTTCGGAAGCCGTTGCATTCGGTGTGCGAAACCAGATCATTTGAGGGCTTGGCATGGCGGCATTCTCCGAAACCATCGAAACATCTTTCACTGTAACTGAGCCCAGGAAGTTCGGCACGGCATTGTCGGATCTCTATCCCAAGGCGAATGCGCTCCAGCATGCCGCCGATGCTGCTGCATTCGCCGTTCTGTCCGTGAATGCGCAGACGGCGCTGAGCCCGCGCAACCTGACTGTGAGGATGCACAGCGCCGGGGATAAGGACGCTGACGGCCTGCAGGCGCTTCTCAAGGCCCATGGCGAGGTTCTTATTTCGCACCTGTGGAAGTCGCCGATGCCGTTGCATTTCAATGCCGACGGCATCGAGCCCTGTCTGCTCGCCGGACCCGATCACGCAAACAGGCGTCCGCCGAACGGTGCTTTCGGCCTGGCATTCCCCGTCCAGCTCGGCGCCATGGGCAACGGTTACGTCATTCTGTTCGACGTACGGGTGGAGATGAACGTCAATCTTTGCCTCGACCTGCACCGCAAAGCCATCGGCCTCATGCGGGACGCACTCAAGCTCGAGTTCGGCACCCTGACGACCTCGGAGCTTCTGAGCGAGCGTGAGATCGAGTGCCTGCAACTTGTCGGCGACGGTCTCAAGAGCGAAGCGATAGGTGATCGCCTCGGCCTGTCCGTCCATACCGTCAACGCCTATCTCGGCTCGGCAACCTCCAAGCTCGATGCGGTCAACCGCATCCAGGCGATCGCCAAGGCGATCCGCCTTGGCCTGATCAGCTAGACAAGGATTGTCTCAGGCCGCTTCCGGGCGGCTTTCCGCACTCATTGCCTCGGGCAGCGGGCGGTAGGCCGCCGTTGCAAGGGCAGCTTCCAGAAACGCCGTATTGACGTCGGGATCTTCGTCCGGTTGATCAAAGACGATATGGGCGATCTCGACGCCTGCCTTGTCGTGCTCGAGCGTCAGGCGGACATAGATGGTCACGCCGATCGGCCGCAGTTCGAGGTCGAGAACGACTTTCGCAGCCGTATCCCAGTCGAGCTTGTAGTCGCCGCCGATCCCGAGCTTCACGGTGTCCGGCAGATAATAAAGCTCCGCCGCGGTCGCCACGATGTCCGCCAGATTGGCGTAACGCTCGAAGCGAAGCATGGAAATCAGATCCACAACATCGATCATCCGCAATTCGCTCGCAACGGGCCAGATGGCATCGGCTACGATCTTTTCACGGTCCCGGGAGGGGTAGGTTGGCTTCATCTTGGCCCGCTCATACTCATGGGTTTCGACTTCAACTGATAAACGCGGTGCACAAGCTCCGCGACGGCTTTGTAGAACTCCGTGGGAATGAAGTTATCGACCGAGACTTGCGCAAACATGGATCGGGCGAGCGGGGGATCTTCAAAAACAGGAATTCCGTTCTCCTCCGCTATCTGCCTGATTTTCAGGGCAATCAGGTCCTGTCCCTTGGCGACGACCATGGGCGCGCCGTCCTGCCCGGCCACATAGCGCAGTGCGATGGCATAATGGGTCGGGTTCGCGATCACCAGTGTGGCGCGCGGCACCTGGGTCATCATGCGCTTGCGGGCGCGATCGCGGGCGAGGGAGCGTTGGCGCGCCTTCAGGATCGGGTCGCCGTCCGATTGCTTGACCTCGTCCTTGATCTCCTGCTTGGTCATCATCAGGTCGGTATGCCAGGTGTAGCGGGTCCAGAAGACGTCAGCGACGGCGATGACGAGCGTGGCGATCAGGACGACGGTGATGATCTTGATCCCGAGACGTGCCATTTCGGGCGCAATGCCGCGGGGATCTGAAAACATGTCGGCGAGCACGCCGAAATAGTCGCCGCGCAGCACGACGCCGATAATGGCCGAAACCACCAGGATCTTTATCAGCGATTTGCCGAATTCCACCAATCCCTTGGGGCCGAAGATGCGCTTGAAGCCGCCCAGCGGTGAAATGCGCTCCAGTTTCGGCTGAATGCGATCGAGCACCGGGCTCGGCATGTTCTGAAAGACCGATGCCGCCAGGCCGAACACCATGAACAGGGCGAAGGCCGGCAGCAGGACGCCGCCCGCCATCAGGAAGAGCTGCTGGAACAGCGCCATGGCGTCGCCGCCATTGTCCAGCCGGAAGTCGTCGGCCTTGGAAAACACGTCCTTGAGCTGCTCGGACAGCGATCCCGCAGCATCGGGCAGGATGAAGACGGTGTAGAATAGGATGGCGAGCAGAGACGCGAAAATCGGCACCTCGCGGGAGAAGGGCACATTGCCCTTGTCCACCGCGTCGCGGATCTTCTTCTCGGTCGGTTGCTCTGTTTTGGAGTCCTTGTCGGGACTGTCAGCCATGGCCTACCGGCTTGCTGATCAAGCCGCCTCTTGCGTCTGGGCCGTGTTTTCTTCGCGCAGGCTTAGCTGATTCTGACCCGCCAGACGAATGGCTTCCTGAGTGATGGTGCGTCGGGCAACGGCGATCTCGCGCGGATTGATGCCCTGGTCCCCTGCCGCGAGATCCGATTCGATCATGCGGCGCTGGCGTGCGCCGATCGCCGAGAGAATGGCTTCGCTCAGTTCCATCTCCGCTCCGCGAAGAGCCATGGTGATGACTTCGCCCGAAATGTCGTTGAACAGCGTCGAGCGGCTGCGCTGCGGCATGAGGCGGATATCGTCGAAGAGGAAGATGCGTGGACGAACCTTTTCGACATCCTTCTTGCTGACGGTCTCGAGCTGGCCGAGAAGGGTGTCGACTTCCGGCTTCGAGAGTTCGTTCATGATCTCTGCAACCTTCGCGGTACCGGCGGATCCCTTCTCCGCATCGATCGTGGCGACGAGTTCCTCGACCCGGCGCTCGATGATCTCGGCGGCGCGCGGATTGACGTTCTTCATGTTGACGGCGCGGTGCAGGATGGTCGCGCGGACTTCATCGGGCAGCTTCATCAGCGTCTTGCCGGCAAAGGCAGAGGGAAGCATGGAAACGATGTAGGCCGCCGTCTGCGGATGTTCCTTGGCGAGGAAGGCGCCGATCATGTCGGGGTCGCTGTCCTGCAGCCTTTCCCAGATGGTCTGTTCGAATGCCTGGAATTGCGTGCGGCGGCCGAGCAGGCCGTCAACCTCGTCCGGCGTCAGGCCTTCTTCGAGAATGCCTTCCATCGCCTTGGCATTGTCCATCAGGCCGGCGCCTTCGCTGAACAGGTCCTCGAATTCGTTGACGAGTTCGATAAGCTCCTGCGGCGGGATGGTGCGCAGCGCCTGTGCCTTCTTGATGATGGTCTGCAGTTCGTCCTGCTCGAAGAACTTCAGCAGCTTGCCCGCCACCGGCTTGCCCATGGCCAGGAGAACCGCGGCCGCCTTTTCCGGCGGGCTCAGCGGGGCTTCAAGTGCACCGGGGGCGTAGGCTTCCATCATGTCAGTCCTTCTTGGCAGGCGCGCCGTAAACTTCGATCATCCGAACGCCGAAGCGGGTTTCGTCGGTTTCGAGAACGGTAATCTCACCGCGGCCGATAAGCTTGCCGTTGACGGTGATCTCGACGGGTTCGCCGATCTTGCGGTCGAGCGCGATCGTCGCGCCTTCCGAGAGGTCCATCAGCGAGGAAACGGACATGCGGCTGGTCCCGAGGATGATCTGGACGTCGACCGGAATGTCGAGCACCACATCGGCCCGGGTGGCTTCACCCGTGGGGCCGAGCTTCTGCGCGGGGTGAGACGTCTCGGCCGCGCCGAAATCGCCTCCGAATGCATTCGCCCCGCCACCGAAACCTCCGGTGCCGGCACCGAAGTCGCCGCCGAAATCGCCACCGGGGGCCGGGAAGTCGGCTTCGGCGCCGCTATCCTCGAGGCCGAAGGGATCATTCAGGCCGCTGGCCTCCGGCTCGGCGGCAAAATCGCTACCGAAGTCGCTCCCGAAATCCGCCATGTTGGCGCCGCCTGCACTGTCGTCATCCACGATTGGAAGTTCTCCCGCGTCCTTCTTCAACACACCGCGAAGCCCGTCGACCTGCTGGTCGATATCGGTTTCCTCTCCGCGGAGCGGGGAAGTATCGGGGAAATCGTCGAGTGGGTTCTCTTTGGCCATGGCTACTTATCCGATCTCAAGCTTGCCCGGACCCTGCGCTGGGGCAAAACTGTTCAGGTAAAGGCGGCGCGCCAGTTCTCATCAACACCCGTGGGGTCCTCGATGCGAACCATGTAGCGCTGACCGGTCCGCCCCAGGGCGCAATTGTAGATGTCCTTGCCATTTCCCCCCAGAATGACCCGTGCACCGGTCTCCTCGGGGAACGCCAGCACGTCGCCGGGCTGAAGCCGGCTGATGTCGGCCAGGCGCATCTGGTCGAGCGCAATGCGTGCCTCGAGCCTCACATCGGAGCGCACGACACGTTTGCTCAGTCGCTCGCGCCAGTCGCTCTGCGCCTTGGCTTCGTCGTCCTTGATGGTGGCGCGCTTGACCGGCTTCGTCTTGAGAAGCTGCTCCTGAGGCGCGATGAAATAGGCAACGGTCGAGCTGCCCGCGAACTCGATCTCGAAGCCGATGGCCGCGGCGTGACAATCGGGTGCGGGATCATCGATCTCTTCCGGTACCACCGCTGAAGGCGCGTCGACGTTTGCCTTCAGGGGTTCGCCGGCCTGGCTCACAGCCGATGCCACGACGTCGCTCAGATTCTCGAATATCACCAGCGACATGTCGAGCTCGATGGCCGACAAGGGGCGGGTGACGGCCTCGATCGTCTCGGGGTCCGCGCCGCCCAACAGGCACTCGACCAGTCCTATGACCAGTGGCGCGCCACAGAAATAGCTTACCTCATCGGCCCATTTGCGCACATGGCCGGTGCAGTAGACGGAGCCGTCTATGAGTTCCGCCCAGAGTTCGCGACGGCGTCCCATGCGGATCTTGCCGGGGCGGACATCGATTTCGAGACCGGTGGAGAGCTGCAGCATTTCCTCGAGCGCAGGCCCGAGTGCCTGCTGGAACATCACGCCGCGTTCGTGCATCTGGCTTGAAGTGCCGAGCCGGCCGACCATTCGATCCACCAGGCTTGCGGGAAGGGCAGCCGGACGGCGTGGAGCCGCATTGGATGCAGGCCCGACGCTTTCGGAAGCCATTTGCGTCGCGGCTTCCGTCGCTCCGGCGATCGGCTCCTCAACCGTGGTGTCTTCGGTCTCGCTCATGTCAAGCCGCCTTGGCGTCGCTGCCACCGCCCGGGTTCATCATCTCCTGCTCGACCGCATCGATGGAGGGGCGCTCGTAGGCGGAGATGGTCTTGCGGCCATGCTCGAGCGCCACCTGCGGAACCGAGCCGTTCATGTAGGCGATCAGGGTCTGCTTGACGATCGTGTAGAGGCGGTTCTGCTTGGTACGGACCACCTTGATGTTGTTGGCGATCGGCGTGAAGATCGAATAGGACAGGAAGATGCCGAGCATCGTGCCCACGAGCGCCGCGCCGATCTTGCCGCCCAGGACTTCCGGCGATTCATTGATGGCGCCCATTGCCTTGATGACCCCGAGAACGGCCGCCACGATGCCGATGGCCGGGCAGGATTCCGACATCACCGACATGGCGTTGTAGGTCTTGAGCTTGTCGGCCGAGATCGTCTGGATCTCTTCCTCCATCAGCGCCTCGATCTCGTGCGGACGGGCATTGCCGATGATGATCAGACGCACATAATCGCAGATGAATGCGGTCAGTTCCTTGTTTTTCAGTACCGTCGGTGCAGCCTGGAACAGCTCGCTTTCTTCCGGATTGTCGATATGGGCTTCGATCTCGTTACGCGAGCGCGTGCGCAGGTCGCGCATCAGCATGTAGAGGATCGAGAGCGTGTCGAGATATTGCCGCTCTTTCGGGACCGCGTGCTTGAAGGCCTCGCCGAGTGCCTTGCCGGTATCCTTGATGGTCTTGATCGGGTTCGACATGATGAAGCCGCCGATCGCAGCGCCGCCGATGATGACGAGCTCGAAGGGTTGCATGAGGACGTCGAGATGTCCGCCCATCGCCATGTAGCCGCCGAGAATGCAGCCCAGCGTGATCACGAGGCCGATGATGATATTCATGCCAGAGACCGCCTATCCAAATTGCGTCTCTTTGAGTACGTCGCCAGCCTTGTGTGAAGCTGAATCCTACACTCTCGTAACCATAGACTTTAAACGATCAGCCTCGCGCAAGACTTTTGCCTTATTCTGGAACATGCCGACTGTGGGGAGTCCGGCTGCATGAAGTGGCAGCTCCAATTTGGCGGCGGAGGTAAAAGGCGTGACGACGACCTATACGAATTATCGGCTGATCACCGCGGATATAGACCGGTCGATCGAACGGATTTCGCAGCAGCCTCAGGTGCAGCGCGAGACCGAATACTATTTGTCCAGAATCGGCGACATCAAGTCGATCGACGATTTCATGTCCGATGACCGCATCTACACCTACGCGATGAAGGCCTTCGGGCTCGAGGACATGACCTATGCCAAGGCCTTCATGCGCAAGGTGTTGACGGAAGGCATCGACAACGACGACGCTTTCGCCAACCAGCTCTCCGACAACAAGTACAAGGCATTCGCCGAGGCTTTCAACTTCAACCGCTACGGCGAAACCGCCACGGTGTTCACCCGCGCCCAGCAGGGTGCGGTGGACATGTACATGCGCCAGACGCTCGAGGAGGAAGCCGGTACCGACGATACAGGTGTCCGGCTGGCGCTCTACTTCGAACGCAATGCATCCGACTTGACGTCCGCCTTCTCGATCATGGCCGACGAGGCGTTGTACCGCGTGGTGCGAACCGTGCTTGGCCTCTCCGACGCCTTTGCCGCAGGCGACATCGACAAGCAGGCGGCGTATCTCGAGGACAAGCTGGACCTCGGCGATTTTCAGGACCCGGAAAAGCTCGGCACCTTCCTGCAGCGATTCACCATCATGTGGGATCTTGAAAACAGTTCCAGCAGCCTCGGGACGTCCAGCCTCTTGATGTCGTCCTCGTCGGGTTTCGACATTTCGCCCGACCTGATGCTCACGCTCAACAACCTGAAACTCGGAGGCCGCTGATGCAGACCTCGCTCTATGTCGGACTGTCGTCGCAGCTTGCGCTCGAACGCCGGCTGAACACGATCGCCGACAACGTCGCCAATGCCAACACGACCGGCTTCCGGGCGACCGAGATCAAGTTCGACGAAGTGGTGCAGGACCTCGGCGCGGCCGATGTCTCCTATGTCAACGAGGGCAACGAGTTCCTCTCGACCATGAATGGCGGCTTCGCAAAGACCGGCAATCCCTTCGATTTCGCCATTTCCGGAGATGGCTGGTTTCAGCTCGAAACGCCCAATGGCAACGTTCTGACCCGCGACGGAAGGTTCAATCTTTCGCCTGCCGGGGAACTGGTCAACGTCGATGGCTATCCGGTGCTCGACGTCGGTGGCGCCCCCATCCAGCTCAATCCGAACGCGGATGCACCGAAGGTCGGCAAGGATGGCGGTATCTATCAGAACAATGCGCGTGTCGCACAGATCGGCCTCTACACCGCCGACGTGAACGCCGGTTTTGTCCGCGCCGGCTCGCTCGGCATCATCACCGCCGACCAGCCGGAACCGGTTGTCGATCGTACCGATATCGGCGTGACGCAGGGCTTCCTCGAAGAATCCAACGTCAATCCGGTTTCCGAGATGACCCAGCTCATCATGGTCTCTCGCGCGTTCGAGAATTCCTCGATCATGATGCGCGATACCGAGGAAACCCTCAAGGAAGCCATCAAGACGCTCGGTAACGGGCGCTGATGAACCGTTCGGGGGAGGCCATGGGACTTCAGAAGCAGACGCGACTGGAGACGGGAACGGAGTCCTCCTCCGCCTCCGGCCTCGCCACACTCGCATCCCGCATTTCCCATTTCTCCCGCCCCGACAATGCCATCGAGATTTCCGGCAAGGTAACGGCCGCCGCAGCCGGCCGTTACACGATCGCCGGCCTGTCGCGCCACCTGCGCCTGGGCGATCTCGTCGAATTCCGCAGTGGCCCCAAGCGCAGGCTGGCTGAAGTCGTCCGCCTCGATCCTCAGGAGGCGATCGTCTGCCCGATCGAGGGAACCGCGGGCGAGGCGGCAGCCTCCATCGGTGAACGGGTGTGGCGGCGCGGTCCTTTCATGCTGTCGCCCGACGAAAGCTGGTGCGGTCGCACGATCAATGCGCTCGGCGAGCCGGTCGACGGGCTCGGTCCGCTATGCAAGGGCGTGTCCGAACGCCCTCTCGACGCCGCCCCGCCGCAGTCGATGAAGCGCGATCGTGTGACAACTGCCATCCGCACCGGGGTGAAGGTCGTCGATATCTTCGCGCCGCTCTGCCGCGGGCAGCGCATGGGCGTTTTCGCCGGGTCCGGTGTCGGCAAGTCGACGCTCCTGTCCATGTTTGCGCGTGCCGCCGATTTCGACCGTGCGGTCATCGCCCTCGTCGGCGAACGCGGCCGCGAGGTCCGGGAATTCATCGAGGATACTCTCGGCGAGAACATGAAGAAGACGGTCGCAGTCGTGGCGACCAGCGACGAGAGCCCGATGTTGCGCCGGATGGCGCCGCTGACCGCCATGACGATCGCCGAGCACTTCCGCGACAAGGGCGAAAACGTGCTTCTCGTGGTCGATAGCCTGACGCGTTATGCGCATGCGCTGCGCGAGGTCGGCATGGCGTCCGGCGAGCCGCCTGTCGCGCGCGGCTATCCGGCTTCGGTCTTCACCGCGCTTCCCGGCCTTCTCGAACGGGCGGGGCCGGGACAGGAAGGAACGGGGGCCATCACTGCGATCGTTTCCGTGCTTGTGGACGGCGACAATCACAATGACCCGGTAGCCGACGCCGCCCGCGGCATTCTGGACGGGCATCTGGTCCTCGACCGGAGGCTGGCGGACGAGGGGCGTTACCCGCCGGTCAATCCGCTCACCTCGATCTCGCGTCTGGCGCGTAAGGCGTGGAAGGGCGACGAGGAGAAGCTCGCGCTCAGGCTCAAGGCGCTCATTCACAAGTTCGAGGAAACCTCGGACCTCAGACTGATCGGCGGATACCGCGCCGGAACGGACGCCGAGCTGGACATGGCGGTCAAGCAGACGCCGGTGATCTACGAGATACTCAGACAGGGCCCGGACGATCCTCCGAGCCCAGACGCATTCGGGGAACTTGCGGAAGCAATGAAGCAGGCTGCGGGGATAGCGGCCGCTGCGGGGCAAAAGGACAGGAAAGGCTAGGCGGGGATGTCAGACTTGGGGGCAAAGGCCGGGGCCGTGGACGAGGCCGGGCGGCTTTTCGACAGGCGCAGCAGCGGTGACCGCGTGCTCGTTTTCTCGGGCTTCGCGCTGGCTGCGGCGGCCGCGCTCTTTCCATGGTTCGTTTTCTTCAACCAGGACCGTTTCGACATCACCGTCATGCCCTGGGACGAGAACCGCGACCTCCCCGAGAAGCCGGCCATGCAGATCAATTCGATCTCTCCGCTCGCCCTGACCGATGGAGACAGCGGCACCATGTCCGCCGAAAAGCTCTTCGATCCGATCACCACCGCGACGGTCGGCGATGCCGCGGAAGGCGGCGGCCTGACGTCCGATGCCGTCAACGCCTCTCTCGACCAGGATTTTCCAGGCGCGCCGAGCTACCAGCTCCTTCACGTCGCCAACGGCCGCGCGCTCATCGAGGATCGCTCGGGCATGTATCTCATCCAGGTGGGCTCTCCGCTGCCGGACAACTCCATCCTCACGGCGATGGAGGAGCGTGACGGAAAATGGGTCCTCATCACCTCGAATGGCGATGAAGTCGGCGAATAGCCGGACGCGACAGCCGCGGCGGACGAAGCCGCAAGTTACACACAAGCCTAGCTGCATAGTCTGCGCTGTAAGAAGGGGATATCTTCATGCAGCCGATCCAGCTATTCGATCTCGCATCCAAGCAGGCCCACTGGTTGACGGTCCGGCAGACGGTCGTTGCCGGCAACATCGCCAACGCCAACACGCCGAGCTACCAGGCTCGCGACGTGGCTGCTTTCGATGCGGTGTTGCAGGAGACCGGCATGCGGATGGCGGCGACCAGGCCCGGCCACATGACGGAAGACCCGATCCGCAGCTCGGTCAGCCAGAGTTCCCAGATTCAGGACGGTGTCGAGATCCTGCCTTCGGGCAATACGGTGTCGCTGCCGGACGAGATCGCCAAGACCTCCGAGATCAAGCGGCAGTATGAAATCAATGCCGGTCTCGTCAAAAGCTTCCACCGCATGATGCTGATGACGGTGAAGAGCTGAGCATGGTTGATCCTCTCACCCTTTCCTCGAAGATCGCTTCGTCCGGGCTGAAGGCTCAGGAGACGCGCCTTCGCATCGTGTCGGAAAACCTCGCCAATGCCGAATCCACCGGCTCGACGCCGGGGGCCGACGCCTATCGCCGCAAGACGATCTCCTTTTCCTGGGAGCTCGATCGGGCAAGCGGTGCGGCGATGGCTCGCGTCGAGCGTCTCGGCGAGGATCAGTCCGCCTTCGACGTCGAGTTCGATCCGAGCCACCCGGCGGCAGACGCCAACGGCATGGTCAAGCAGCCGAACGTCAACATGCTCATCGAACTCGCCGATATGCGCGAGGCAAACCGAACCTACGAGGCCAACCTGCAGACGATCAAGCAGACGCGGGAACTGGTCTCCATGACACTTGATCTGTTGAGGCCGTCATAATGATTGAACTCGTTGGAGGCGTCGCCGGCCGTGCGATCGGTCAGGCCGTCGAGCAGGCGGTTGGCGCAGGATCTTCCGTCCAGGGCGCAAGTGCCGGACAGGCAGCCGGTCCGAGCTTTTCGGACGTGTTGCAGTCGCTCGGAACGGGCGTGATCGACAATCTCAAGGGCGCGGAAGCGCAGTCCTTCGCAGCCGTGAAGGGCGAGGCCGACACCCGCCAGGTCGTCGATGCGCTGATGAGCGCGGAGCAATCGCTGCAGACGGCCATCGCCATCCGCGACAAGCTGGTAACCGCCTACCTCGAAGTTTCACGAATGCAGATCTGACGTACTCAGAAGCAAGGATAAGAACGCCATGAAGGCATTGGCCATCGCAGCCACAGGCATGAACGCCCAGCAGCTCAATCTCGAGGTGATCGCCAACAACGTGGCGAACATCAACACCACGGGCTTCAAGCGCGCACGCGCCGAATTTACCGATCTTCTCTACCAGGTCGAACGCAGCCAGGGCGTGCCGAACGCCGCCAACCAGGCGATCGTGCCGGAAGGCGCGCATATCGGTCTCGGCGTGAAGGCGGCTTCAGTCCGCAACCTTCACATCCAGGGATCGCTGGTCGGTACATCCAACAAGCTCGATGTCGCCCTCGTCGGTCGCGGCTGGTTTCAGATCGAGGACCCGGCGGGCAACACGGTCTACACCCGCGCCGGCACCTTCAACACCAATGCCGACGGCCAGCTCGTCACCATCGACGGCTACACCGTCGTCCCGGGTATCGTCTTCCCCGACAATGTCACCGAAGTGGAAATCTCCCGCACCGGGCAGGTCTTCGCCCGTCTCGGCGACGACACCGAAATGACCGAGCTCGGTCAGCTCACGCTAGCGAACTTTGTCAACGAAGCCGGCCTCGAGCCGCTGGGCGACAACCTGTTCGCCGAGACGCCGGCATCCGGCCCGGCGATCGTCGGCATTCCGGATGATCCGGGGTATGCCCATATCCAGCAGGGTTATCTGGAAGCCTCCAATGTCGATCCCGTCAAGGAAATCACCGATCTGATTTCCGCCCAGCGTGCTTACGAGATGAACTCCAAGATCATCCAGGCCGCCGACGAAATGGCATCGGTGGTCAGCAAGAACCTGAGGTAAAGGAGCGCGGCGGACATGATGTTTGCCAGGTCGATTACCAGAACCACGGCCCGTCTGGCGTTTGCGCTGGGCGTCAGCGTCCTGCCGTTCGCCGCTCATGCGGCAGGCGTGGCCCTGGTGCCCGAACGCACGATCTATCCCGGCGAGACGATCACCAGCCAGATGGTCCGCAGCGTGGATATCACCAATCCGAACCTGGCCCCCGGATTCGCCGTCGATTTCGGCGAAATCGACGGCATGGTCGCCACCCGGACATTGCTGGCGGGCCGGACCATTCCCGTCGCCTCGCTGCGTGAGGCCTGGGCCGTCCAGCGCGGTTCGGCCGTGACCATCTTCTTCTCGGAAGGGGGGCTGACGATCAGCGCTCCCGGCACGCCGTTGCAGAACGCCTCCGTCGGCGAGCTCATCCGCGTGCGCAACGTCGATTCCGGCATCATCGTCTCGGGAACCGTGATGCAGAACGGAACCATCAGGGTGGTGCGGAAATGATGACCTGGCGCCGCGCACGTTTCCTGGCTCTGCTGGTGATCGCCGGCACGATCGGCATTCTCGCTGCGCAGTCGGCGGGTGCGGCGTCGCGCATCAAGGATATCGCGCAGCTTCAGGCCGCGCGTGACAACCAGTTGATCGGCTACGGTCTCGTCGTCGGCCTGCAGGGGACGGGCGACAGTCTGCGCAACTCGCCGTTCACCGAGCAGTCGCTGCGCGCCATGCTCCAGAACCTCGGTATCTCCACCGAAGGCGGCGCCTCCCGCGCCAACAATATCGCGGCCGTCATCGTTACGGCCAACCTGCCGCCCTTTGCGACGGTCGGTTCGCGCATGGATGTGTCCGTATCCTCGCTGGGCGATGCCACGTCGCTGCGTGGCGGAACGCTGGTCATGACCTCGCTGTCGGGTGCCGACGGCCAGGTCTATGCAGTCGCGCAAGGTTCGGTCATCGTCTCCGGCGTGACGGCGGAGGGCGATGCCGCGACACTCCAGCAGGGTGTGACGACCGCGGGTCGGCTGCCGGGCGGAGCCACGATCGAGCGTGAAATCCCGGCGAGCTTCAAACAGCTCGGTGGCCTGATCTTCCAGCTGCGCAACCCGGATTTCTCGACCGCAGTCGGCATTGCCGACGTGATCAATTCCTATGCGACGAACCGCTATGGTCAGGCAATCGCGGAAGCCCGCGATTCCACCACCATCGCGGTTCGCAAGCCCGACACCGCCGACCTCGCCCGCCTCATGGCCGAACTCGAGGCGCTGGTGGTCGAGACGGACAGCCCGGCCAGGGTGGTCGTCAACGAACGTACCGGTACCATCGTCATCGGCAATGATGTCCGCGTCTCGCAAGTCGCCGTCAGCCACGGAACGCTGACCGTCAAGGTCAACGAGACGCCGACGGTCGTGCAGCCGGCTCCCTTCTCCGACGGTGTGACCGCCATCGAGCCGCTGACCGACATCACGGCGGGCGTGGACGGCGGACAGGTCGCGATCATCAGCGGCCCGGATCTGCGCACGCTGGTTGCCGGTCTCAACTCCATCGGCGTGAAGCCGGACGGGATCATCGCAATCCTTCAGGGCATCAAGTCGGCAGGCGCTCTGCAAGCTGAACTGGTACTGCAATGACGACGCGCCTCACCATCATCCGCACCCGGCGCTTTGCCGCCGTCATCGGCTTGGCGCTGGCCGCCGGCTACGGCGTTGCCATCCCCGCTCAGGCGGAAACTGCTGACACGACGGAGGTCCTCAACGACCGGATTTCGAATGATCCGGGCACGGAGGGAGCCGTCGAACAAAAGTCCTATGAGAGCGAGATCGAGGCCTATTGCGCAAACATCGCGGATGCCGCGCGGGACCAGCGTTATCTCCGGCAGAAAAACGAGCTGGAAAGCCTCAAGGTCAAGGTCGACGAACGTATCGCGGTCCTCGAACAGCGTCGCGACGAGTACGAGAAATGGCTCGGCAAGCGCGATGACTTCATGAAGGTCGCCGAAGGAACGCTCGTCGACATCTACAAGAAAATGCGTCCCGACGCCGCTGCGGCGCAATTGTCGCTGATCAATCCCGGCGTCGCCGCTGCCATCGTAATGAAGCTCAATGCGCGGCTTTCCAGCCAGATTCTCAATGAAATGGATCCGGAAAAAGCCGCAGGGCTGGCCGGTATCATTGCTAATGCCGCTGCCGCCGAGCAGCCGAAGGATCCGTCATGACCAGGTTTGGTATCCTCACCGTCGCCGCTGCCGCGCTGCTCACAGGCTGCGCGTCGCAGACGATCAAGGAAGTGGGCCGCGCGCCGGATATGAGCCCCGTGGGCTCGGGCCTTGCCTATTCGTCGACGCCTGAAATGGCGATGTATCCGAAACAGCCGCCGCAGCGTGCCAACAATTTCTCGCTCTGGGACGATCGTCAGTCCAAGCTTTTCACCGATTCCCGCGCCCATGCGATCGGCGATCTCCTGACCGTCGATCTCAGGATCAACGACAAGGCGACCTTCGACAACGCTACCGATCGCAGCCGGGTCAACTCCAGTGGCATCAGCGCGACCCTCGGGATTCCCGCCATCGGCGCGGAGGGCAGCGGAAGTGTCGATTACGGTTCGAACACATCCACCAAGGGCACCGGTACCACGGAGCGTTCCGAAAAGCTCAACCTCAAGATTGCGGCCGTCGTTGCCGGCGTGCTGCAGAACGGCAACCTGATCATCTCCGGCTCGCAGGAAGTCCGCGTCAACCACGAGCTGCGCATTCTCAACATTGCCGGTATCGTCAGGCCGCAGGACGTCGATCACAACAACACGATCGCCTACGACAAGATCGCCGAGGCCCGCGTCTCCTATGGCGGCCGCGGCCGCCTGACGGAAGTTCAACAACCGCCCGTCGGCCAGCAGCTCGTCGATATCCTCTCGCCGATCTGATCCGGAGCGCCGCCATGTCACACGCCGAGATCGACTACGCCGCCGGAGACGCCCCGAAGAAGAAGGGCGGATTGATCGTCACCCTTGCGGCGGTCCTGGTGCTCTCGCTCGTGGGCGGCGGCGGCGGCTGGATCGTCGGCGGCATGCTTGCGCCGGAGATCAAGCAGAAGGAAGAGGAAGCCAAGCAGGCGCAGGCCGGCCACGGCGGCGGTGAGGAAAAGGCGACGGCGGAGGAGGAGCATGTCCGCCCCTCGCTCTATCCGATCGGCCCGATCACGACGAATCTCTCCTATCCTTCGGACAGCTGGGTACGTCTCGAACTCTCCCTGCTGTTCAAGGAAACGCCCGATGAGGCCCTCGCGGACCGGATAAATGAGGATATCCTCGCTTATCTGCGTACTGTTTCGCTTCAACAGATTGAAGGACCGCGCGGTTTTGAGTACCTCCGGGATGACATTGTCGAACGGGCGCGCTTGCGCTCGCAGGGCGATGTCACGGATGTGATATTCAGGACCTTCGTGATCGAATGATCCGTTTTCTAATTCTTCTGGCGGCGCTCGTCGCGGCACCGGCCGCAGCGACGGCCCAGGGATTGGACCCCGGCATCTTCCAGACGCCGGTCGACGGTTCGGTTGCGAGCTGGATCATCAGGACATTCGGGCTGCTGACGGTGCTGTCCATCGCGCCCGGCATCCTGATCATGGTCACATCCTTCCCGCGCTTCATCATCGCCTTCGCGATCCTGCGCACCGGGATGGGGCTTCAGTCCACGCCCGCCAATCTCATACTCGTCAGTCTTGCGCTGTTCATGACCTTCTACGTCATGGCGCCGACCTTCGATCGCGCATGGGACGAGGGCGTCAACCCGCTTCTCGAAAACCAGATCACCGAACAGCAGGCCATCGAACGTATTGCCGACCCCTTTCGCGACTTCATGCTGGTCAACACGCGCCCCAAGGATCTCGCCCTCTTCGTGGATCTCGCCACTGAGCGAGGCCAGGAAACCGAAACCGAGGGCAAGATCGACATGCGTGTACTCGTGCCCGCTTTCATGATCTCGGAGATCAGGCGCGGCTTCGAGATCGGCTTCCTCGTCGTGTTGCCGTTCCTCGTCATCGACCTCGTGGTTGCAACGATCACCATGTCGATGGGCATGATGATGTTGCCGCCAACAGCGATCTCTCTGCCCTTCAAGATCCTGTTCTTCGTGCTGATCGACGGCTGGAACCTGCTTGTCGGCAGTCTGGTGCGATCCTTCGTGGGATAAGCGCCGACTTGCGCAGGCGAGCCGGCTCTCACTTTCATCCATATTGCGACATCTGCGGAGGGGCGGGAAATATTCCGTTTACCCTGAACTGCGTTAGCCACATTGGCCTATCGAAATTAATTGAATTGAAGGCCGGCCGGTGCGATCTTCCTTCTCAACATGACGGACGCGGGTTTTCGTGAGTAAACGATCCCTCAGGCATGACGCCATCCATCATCACCGGTAAGTATAGAAGTCCGGTATGTCCCTCATTAGTAACGAGTTTCAAGGGACAATCCCAATGACAAGCATCATGACCAACAACTCCGCAATGTCCGCTCTGGCAACCTTGCGGTCTATCAACGCCGACATGGAAGCAACCCAGTCGCGTATCTCCTCCGGCTACCGCGTCAACTCCGCTGCCGACAACTCGGCCTACTGGTCGATCGCAACCACGATGCGTTCGGACAACCAGGCCCTGTCGACCGTCAAGGACGCTCTCGGCCTCGGCGCCGCGAAGGTGGACACCGCCTACACCGGCATGAACTCGGCAATCGATGTGGTTTCCGAGATCAAGAACAAGCTTCTTGCCGCCAAGGAGCCGGGTGTCGACAAGACCAAGATCAACAAGGAAATCACCGAGCTGAAGAGCCAGCTTTCCTCGATCGCGGAATCGGCTTCCTTCTCCGGCGAAAACTGGCTGCAGAACGAAGCGACCACCGCAGCCGGCACCAAGTCCATCGTCGGTGGCTTCAACCGTGATTCCTCTGGCCAGATCTCGATCACGACCCTCGACGTCAACGTCACCTCGCTGACCCTGATCGGCGCCGACAACGAAAGCCTGGGTATCCTGACCAAGGATATCGACGCCAACGCGCTCGACCCGGATGCGGCCACCACCACGGCTCGCAACTACTACCTGATCGACACCGGTTCCACCAACGGTACCGCTGCTTCGGGTACGGCGATCACGCTTTCGGCGACCACCACCGATCAGCAGGTCACCGACATGGTGCGTGCGGTGGATTCCATGCTCAGCCAGATGACGGATGCTGCCTCGAACCTCGGTGCGGTCAACAAGCGCATCTCGATGCAGGAAGACTTCGTCTCCAACCTGATGAGCACCATCGACAAGGGTATCGGCCGTCTCGTCGATGCCGACATGAACGAGGAATCGACCCGCCTCAAGGCCCTGCAGACACAGCAGCAGCTGGGTATCCAGGCCCTGTCGATCGCCAACGCCAACTCGCAGAACGTTCTCTCGCTCTTCCGTTAATCCGGAAACAGCTGAGAAATCTGATATCGACCCCGCCGGCATCATTCGCCGGCGGGGTCGACGTCGTTGAGGGATGTTTGGGCCGACATTTCCAATGCCCCTTAAATTTTACGTAACTTTTAGACGTCACTAATGCGCTCATGAATGGCGTGCTACGTGTGACGTTGTATCTCGTAGTTGACATGAAGTCCGTATGCCATCGCCGGTCTTCAAATCCGGTATGTCCCAGTTTTTGTTGTATTTTTAGGGACAACTAATCATGTCGAGTATCATGACTAACACGGCCGCAATGGCCGCTCTCCAGACCATGCGTTCCATCAATTCGGATATGGAAGCCACCCAGTCGCGCATCTCCTCCGGCTATCGCGTCAACTCGGCGGCCGACAACTCGGCCTATTGGTCGATCGCGACCACCATGCGTTCCGACTCGGGCGCGCTGTCGACCGTTCAGGACGCTCTCGGCCTCGGCGCCGCCAAGGTGGACACCGCCTACACCGGTATGAATTCGGCCATCGAAGTGGTTGCCGAGATCAAGAACAAGCTCCTTGCTGCCAAGGAGCCCGGCGTCGACAAGACCAAGATCGACAAGGAACTGACCGAGCTCAAGAACCAGCTGCAGTCGATCGCGGAATCCGCGACCTTCTCCGGTGAGAACTGGCTCCAGAACGAGTCGGCGACCGCAGCCGGCACCAAGTCGATCGTCGGTGGTTTCAACCGCGATGTGAACGGCATGATCTCGCTGACCACGCTCGATGTGGACGTCAGCAAGCTCACGCTGATCGGTGCAGACAACGAAAGCACCGGCATCCTCACCAAGGACATCGACGCCAATGCTCTCGACGCCGATGCCGTCGGCACCGCGGCTCGCGACTACTACCTGATCGATTCCGGCGGTACGGCCGGTACGGCCTCCTCGGGTACCGAGATCGCTCTCGCCACCACCACAACCGATCAGCAGGTGACGGACATGGTTCGTGTGGTCGATTCCATGCTGAGCCAGATGACGGACGCCGCCTCCAACCTCGGTGCGGTCAACAAGCGCATCTCGATGCAGGAAGACTTCGTGGCCAACCTGAGGGATTCCATCGACAGCGGTATCGGCCGCCTCGTCGATGCCGACATGAACGAGGAATCCACGCGGTTGAAGGCGCTTCAGACGCAGCAGCAGCTGGGCATCCAGGCGCTTTCGATCGCCAACTCCAACTCGCAGAACATCCTGTCGCTGTTCCGCTAACAAGCGGCCGACAATCAGGGTGGGGATGGCCCGCCGGCGACATTCGCCGGCGGGCTTTTTCGTGCCTCGGCTGTCCCGTGCGACGCGCAGCACGTCATTTTTATAATAACGCACTTAAATATTCGGTAAGGATAATGCGCTATTAATGACGGCGTAATGGCGCGCTACGTTCAACGAATGTATTTCGTAGTTGACATGAGGTCTTGATGCCGTTGCCGGTTCCCTAACCCGGTATGTCCCACGTAAGTCATGTTCAAGGGACACTCTCATGACCAGCATTATGACCAATTCCGCCGCAATGGCGGCTCTCCAGACCATGCGTTCGATCAACAACGACATGGAAACGACCCAGGCGCGCATTTCCTCGGGCTATCGTGTCGAGACCGCAGCGGACAACGCTGCCTACTGGTCGATCGCGACCACCATGCGTTCGGACTCCCAGGCTCTCTCCACCGTCAAGGATGCCCTCGGCCTCGGTGCCGCAAAGGTGGACACCGCCTACACCGGCATGGAATCCTCGATCGAAGTGATCACCGAGATCAAGAACAAGCTTCTCGCCGCGCGTGAGCCGGGCGTCGACAAGACCAAGATCAACAAGGAAATCACCGAGCTGAAGAACCAGCTCTCCTCGATCGCCGACTCGGCCTCCTTCTCCGGCGAGAACTGGCTGAAGAACGAGACCACTGCCGCAGCCGGCACCAAGTCGATCGTCGGTGGCTTCAACCGCGATTCCGCCGGCCTGGTTTCGATCACGACGCTCGACATCAACGTGACCTCGCTCACGCTGATCGGCGCCGACAACGAAAGCCTCGGTATCCTGACCAAGGACATCGATGCCAACGCGCTCGATGCCGACTCGACCTCGACCACGGCCCGCGACTACTACCTGATCGACACCGGCTCAACCAACGGTACGGCTGCTTCGGGTACGGCGATCACGCTTTCGGCGACCACCACCGACCAGCAGGTCACCGACATGCTCCGCGTCGTGGATTCCATGTTGAGCCAGATGACGGATGCCGCCTCCAACCTCGGTGCGGTCAACAAGCGCATCTCGATGCAGGAAGACTTCATCGCCAACCTCAAGGATTCCATCGACAGTGGTATCGGCCGTCTCGTCGATGCCGACATGAACGAGGAATCCACGCGGTTGAAGGCGCTTCAGACGCAGCAGCAGCTGGGCATCCAGTCGCTCTCGATCGCCAACTCCAACTCGCAGAACATCCTGTCCCTGTTCCGATAAGCCAAAGCCTGCTCCGGCTTTCCGGGGTATCGGTTCAAACCAGGGGTCGCGCGCTGCGCGGCCCCTTTTTCATGTCATCGGGGAAAAATATTCAGCATCCTGATTGCATTAACCGGTGATTAACCATAAGGCTTTACAAAAGGGTAACCACGATGGTTCCGGTCGCGATTCGACCGCCGCATGACGCTCCACCACCGTAGCCGGAGAGCCGGTATTTTTTTCTCCCCGTGGGCAAGTATTGGGGTTCCCTTATGTCAAGTATCATGACCAACACCGCGGCTATGGCCGCGCTTCAGACTCTTCGTACAATCAACTCCGACATGGAAACCGTGCAGGCTCGCGTCTCCTCGGGATACCGGGTCGAAACAGCTGCCGACAACGCGGCCTACTGGTCGATCGCCACGACGATGCGATCCGACAACCAGGCCATGTCGACCGTCAAGGACGCCCTGGGCCTCGGTGCCGCTAAGGTCGACGTCGCTTACACCGCGATGGAATCCTCGATCGAGGTCGTCACTGAAATCAAGAACAAGCTGGTGGCCGCTCGCGAGCCCGGCGTCGACAAGACCAAGATCAACAAGGAGCTCACCGAGCTCAAGAACCAGCTGCAGTCGATTGCGGAATCCGCATCGTTCTCCGGTGAGAACTGGCTGAACAACGAAGCCCTGACTGTGGCCGGCACCAAATCCATCGTCGGTGGCTTCAACCGCGATGTGAACGGTCTCATCACCATTACCACGCTCGATATCGACGTGACCTCGATCACGCTGATCGGTGCGAACAACGAGAGCCTCGGTATCTTCACCAAGGATATCGACGCCGACCTGCTCAATCCCGATGGCACCACCGGTACGGCTGCCAACTACTATCTCATCGACACCGGCACGACGACCGGTACGCCTGCATCCGGTAACGCCATCGCTCTGACGGCGACCACTTCCGATGCTGCCGTGACCGAGATGGTTCGCGTCGTCGATTCGATCCTGAGCCAGATCACGGACGCGGCATCCAATCTCGGTGCCATCCAGAAGCGCGTGTCGATGCAGGAAGACTTCGTGGCCAACCTGATGGATTCCATCGACAGCGGTATCGGACGACTGGTCGATGCCGACATGAACGAGGAATCCACGCGGTTGAAGGCGCTGCAGACGCAGCAGCAGCTGGGCATCCAGTCGCTGTCGATCGCCAATACCAACTCCCAGAACATCCTCTCGCTCTTCCAGAACTAAGGAAGTTAGGCCCTCTCGACAGGGCCTGAGAGACCAGAGACTCTGCCGTGCCGCCGGTCATCGGTCATGGCGGATAGCCGGACCGCACCAAATTGCCCTTGGTGCGGTCCTTTTCGTTCATGTTCGCACAAGTTTGACTGCCTAGCTTTGTCCCGGACGAGATCGCCATTCCGCGTTTACGTGATCTCAATATCAGCGGTTCGGGATGAGCCCGCCGGGGAAGGCCGCTATGCCGCCCGCCGCAACGGAGAAAGTCATGTCACTGGCGCTTGCGCAATTGCTTCCGGAATTCGATATGCCCGCCCGCGCGCGCGCGATACCGGATGCCGTGCCACAGGCCCCGCGCGAGGTGGAGAAGCGGCGCGACCCCGATCCGTCCCTGATCGAAGCGATCCGCGAGGAGGCGCGCGCCGAAGGCCGCATGGAGGCCGAGCGCGAACTCGCGATGAAACACGCCACCGAACTCGCGGACATGGAAGCCGAGCACGCCCGCGCCATGGCCGCGCGCGAAGTCGAGCTCCTGAAGACTGTCGCCGAGGCGTTCCCGGCAGCCATTGCCGAAAGAGCGGACGGTCTCGCCGCGCGTCTTTCCGATGAAGTGGCGCGGATCCTGGAGCCGCTCGTCGAGGATCAGTTGCGCCGGAACATGGTAGAGGCTCTCGCCGCCGAGATCCGCGACGCACTGGACATGGAGGCCGCCGAGAGGATTTCCGTGACCGGTCCGGCCATCTGGCTGGACTTGGTGCAAGCCGTGCTCGCCGAAAAGGCCGGCAGCGTGACCTTTACCGAGGCCGCGCGCGCCGATGTCGAGGTCGTCATCGACGAAACCCGTCTTCGCAGCCGGTTCGATGCGCTCGCACAAACATTCGGGAAGGAAGCGCCTTGAGCGAAGATGCTTCCATCCACCAGACCAAGAACGAGATCATCATCGTTCGACGGCGCCACGACGGCGAGCATGAAGCCCATGGCGGCGCCTGGAAGATCGCCTATGCCGACTTCATGACCGCGATGATGGCGTTCTTTCTCGTCATGTGGCTGATCAACGCTGCGAACGAGGAAACAAAGGCCGCTGTCGCAAGCTATTTCAATCCCATCAAGCTCACTGACGACAACCCGTCCGAAAAGGGCCTGAAGGAGCAAGGCAACAGCCAGAGCGGGGAGCAGTCCGCGCCGAAATCGGCGATCCCCGGTGAATCCGGCAGCAGCGGGGAAGCCGCGAACAAGGGTGAACAGGAAAGCACGACCGTCGGCGAGAAGACCCAATATTCGGAAGCGGATTACTTCAAGGATCCCTATGCCGTTCTCGCTGAAATCGTTCAGGAAACCGGGACGAATACCAACGTGTCGGAAGCCGGCGACGGTGGTGCGGCAAATTCCGGTCCGGCGACCGGCGCCACCGGAGGCGAAGCCTATCGTGACCCCTTCGACCCGGATTTCTGGTCCAAGCAGGTGGAGGCCGACAAGGAAGCCATCGCCGAAAGCGAAATCGCTTTGCGGGAGCAGATCGCTGCCGAGGCGCAAGCCAAGGCGGAGCAGGAACGCGCGGCGCAGGAGCAGGCTGCATTGGCCGCAAGCGAAGAGGGCAAGGATGGCGATGCCGCTGTGCCCAGCCCGGATGCCCTGCAGGCCGCCGGCGCGCTGAAGAAGGAAATCGAGGACGCCCTCCAGGGTATTTCGGCCGGCCGCCTGTCGGACGCGCTGACCGTCGTACCGGCGGAAGGGGGGCTCCTGGTCTCGCTGACCGATCAGCTCAATTCGGAGATGTTCCGCGTCGGGTCGGCCGTTCCCGAAAAGTCGCTGGTTCTCGCACTGGAGAAAATCGGGGAGATCCTGTCGAAGCGAAAAGGCGAAATCGATATCCGCGGTTACACCGATGCCCGCCCCTTCAGCAACGGGACGGACGACAACTGGCGTCTGTCGATGGAGCGCGCGCATTCCGCCTATTTCATGCTGGTGCGCGGCGGTGTTCCCGAAGACCGGATCGTCGAACTTTCGGGCTTTGCCGACCGCAAGCTCAAGGATGCGGACAACCCGTTCTCCGAAGTGAACCGGCGGATCGAAATTCTCCTCCAGGTGGACGGAGGGTAATATGCTCGGGGCTCGTCTCGCGCGACTGTCTGCGGCGACCGCCATCGTGGCGGTCTTTGCCGTTTTCGGCCCGCCGACCGCCCGGGCAGCTTCATCGTCGCATGGCGAGGACGTCGTTGCCGACGTTCTGGCCCAGGGCGGGGAGCATAGTGGTGACAAGCATCCGGCACTGGCGGAGGGTGCCGGCTCCGGCGGCGGGCAGCATGCGGAAGCTGAAACCGGTCATGCGGACGGGGAAGACGCCGAGAAGGCGGCTGAGGTCGAGGCGCCGGATCCCGATCCGCAGGATCTCACTCAACAACAGGCGATCGACAACTACATCCGCTCGATCACGCCGGAGGCTTCTGGCGCCAATCGTACCTCAGCGGAGCTTCAGCCCTACCAGCTGATCCGCTCGCTTCAATACGTGCAGGATTCGGTGGTTCAGGGCGATCATGCCGCCATGGAGATGCAGCGCTATCTTCTCGGCGTTATCGACGAACGGCTCCGCAAGGCCGACCAGAGCGTGTTCGACAATCCGCGCAATGTCGATGCGGCACTCGTCTATGCGATGAGCGGAGGCAATCCGGATACACTCGATCTGCTCGCCGCCAAGGATCGCTTCGGCCATTTCGACAACGAGGTGACTACTGTCTTGCGCGCCTATCTCGACGGAATGACCGTGCGCACGCAGACCTCGCTGGATGAACTCCTGGACATCTATGCCGGCACCCGTATCGCGGCCTACCTCGCGCTCATCGCGGCAAACGTCAAGGCGGGGCTCAATGAGGAGGGCTCGCTCGAGATATTCGACAGGGCGCGTCTCGAGGCGCCGGGAACCATCATCGAGGAGGCCGCGCTGCGCCGGTCTCTCTTCGTTGCGGCGAAAAAAGGCAGGATCGATGCGGCGGTCCACTATGCCTCGCTCTACGCCCGTCGTTTCATCAACTCGCCCTATGCCGGTCAGTATGCCGATCAGCTGGTGGAACTCGGAACGGATCATATCGACGTTCTCGGCACGGACCAGCTGCAGCGGATTCTCGCCTTCATGGACGCGCGGCGTCAGCGGGAAGTTTATCTCAGAATTTCACGCAAGGCCGCGATCAACGGTCAGGCGGACCTTGCCCTGCTCGCGGCGGAAAAGGCGAAGGAACTCAGCGATCCGTCGGATCCCGCTCCGGCGGCGCTTGCGGGGCTCTATTCGGGCTTGGCCAGCGTGCCTTCCGAACAGGTGGTCGAGGTCGATCGTTCGCTCGACGAACTGGTCGACATGCCGCTTTCCTCGCGCGACGCGGCGCTGAGGGATGCAGCCCGCCTCATTGCCAACGAAATCATCCGCGAGCCCGACCCAAACAGCCTCACGCAAGCCTTCAGTCCTAGCATCGAAGGGCAAACTGAAGGCGAGACCATGTCCGCGGGGCCGGCTGCGGACGACCCGCTTGCCGGCATGCCGGACGATGGGTCTCAACCGCCGGAAGGGGAGCAACTGCCGACCGATACTGCCGCTGCAGCCGGCGCGGTGGATGACGAGTTTCGCAGTTATCTGGAAGGCCAGAACAAGCTGATTGACGAGATCGACAGCCTGCTGGCGGGAAATGATGGAGTAGACAAGCCGTGAATGCCCTTGATGCCCTTTTTTCCCGACAGGTTCCCACCCGTTCGCCCAACGTCTCCTCCAACGCGGGTGCGCGTGACCAGGGCTCGGGTCAGTCCGGCAGCTTCGCATCGGCCTTGTCGTCGGGCCGTCCGGACAGGCCCGAACAGAGAACGCGGAACGGCGACGACAATGCACCCGTGCGTGACGAGGCCGTAGACAATACGCAGCAGGCTGCAGCCTCCGATGACCGCGAGATCGACGAGACGGATCAATCCGACGACGCCGACGGCAGCCAGGCCATCGATCTTCTGGCGCTTCTGGCAAAGCGTGCCGAAAACAGCGAAGACGACGCGGACGAGGACGGCGCAGACGAAATCGTCATCGAGGTCGTCGAGGACGCCTCCGACGAGGATGAGCCGGCTGTCGACGAGACTGCGCTCGAAGCCATGCAGAAGCTTGGACATGGCAATAACGGCGTTGACGGCAAGGCCGTGGCCGCCGCTGCCGTTGCCGACGGCAATCCCCGGGCCACCATCATCGCTCAGCAGACCAAGCCGGTAACCGGCAATGCGGACAAGGGCGAGGCCGCGGCCAATGCAGCCGATGGCGCCGCTGACGGGCGCAGGATCTCCGAAGCAGCGGTCGCCGGTGGCGGCAAATCCGATGATGCGGGTGCAAATGCCGGCAGGGAAGGCCAGCGGAAGGGGGAGGCCGACATGGCGGAACTCGATCCGGTCCTGCGTGCCAAATCCGCTTCGGTCCGCGGCGAGGGCGATGTCGCCATGGACAAGGTCGAGGTGCTCGAGAAGCGCTCCGTTTCAGGCATGTCCCAGAACGCCGAAAATGTCGCCAAGGCTCTGGTGCGGGATGCGAGCGGGCTGAACCCGCAGACGACCGCGGAAACCGGTGAAGCTGCAGCGCTCAGGCATGCCGCCGCCGCCGAGCGTGCAAACGCCGCGGCGATGGCGCCGCGTAGCGGCCAGACGCTGCATACCCTGCGCATCCAGCTCAATCCGGAATCGCTCGGCCAGGTGACGGCCGTCATGCGCCTGAGCGACGGCGAGCTGAAGGTCGAGTTGAAGGTGCAGTCGGCGGAGGCCTATCGCCAGCTGACCGACGATTCCTCCGCGATTGCCAAGGCGCTGCGCCAGCAGGGCTACGGCATCGACCAGATCACGGTGCAGCAGACGAATGCCGGCTCCGACAAGAGCGGCATGAACGCCCAGCAGGGGCAGACATCCGGCCAGCAGTTCCAGTTCCGGGAAGGAATGGCGCAGAACGGGTCTGGCGGCAACGGCAATAGCGGTGATGGCCGCGGCCGGTCCACTGGAGGTCAGAACGGCGGAGAACTCGGTCATGAAGTCGTGTCAGGCAATACTTCTTCTTCTGGCGCTTCTGACGGGGTCTATCTCTGAGGCTTCCGCCTCGAACGGATCCGGTCTCTGTGAGGCGCAAATCCTCAAGGCCGCGCACAAGTGGAACGTTCCGGCCGGCATTCTCCATTCCGTCGGCTTGACGGAGACGGGACGCAAGGGCGCGCTCTATCCTTTCGCGCTCAATATCGAGGGGCGCACGGTCTTTGCGGCGTCGCGGGCCGAGGCGCTTGCCGAGTTCGAGAAGGCGCGGGAGGAGGGGCATACTCTCATCGACCTGGGCTGCATGCAGATCAATTTCCGCTATCACGGCGGGTCTTTCGCCTCTGCCGGCCAGATGCTCGATCCCGAGAGCAATGTCGACTACGCCGCCCGCTTTCTCGCGGACCTGCATTCCCGGCACCAGACATGGACGATGGCGGTTGCCCGCTATCATGCAGGCCCGAACAACGATCCTGCGCAGAAACGATATGTCTGCCGGGTGATCCGTAACCTGGTCGATGCCGGGCACGGAGCCTGGACCCCGCCGGCCCGGAAATTCTGCGAATGATACAACCTTAAATGGAAATTCGGATTCCGCGATCTTCGCAGGCGGGTGCAGTGGCCCGAGTCCGATTTCGTAAATTTCCACAAGCTTGTTTCGCTTTCGCGTTAACTTTTTCCAGAAATTTTTGTGGGTGCTTCCGGCCTTGCCACAACATATGGGCAAATCATTAAATTTTATGGTTAATCAACTGTTAATAATTTGGGAGTAATTCCTATTGTTGAGAGGGAATCAGACCCCTCGTACTCCTTATGACAAGGGGTACTTCACTGATTCGGAGACGGGGCGAATGATCGTAGTAGTTGATGACCGGGAGCTCGTGAAAAGCGGCTACACTTCACTTTTCGGACGTGAGGGGGTGCCGTCCGCAGCTTTCGACAGCGCCGAATTCGGCGAATGGGTAAGCACTGCAGCAGATTCCGACCTCGACGCAGTCGAGGCCTTTCTCATCGGAAACGGCGATCAGGCTCTCGAATTGCCGCGCGCCATCCGCGATCGCTCGCAGGCTCCCGTTATAGCAGTCTCCGAAACGCCCTCGCTGGAATCCACGCTTGCCTTCTTTGACAGCGGTGTCGATGACGTCGTCCGCAAGCCGGTCCATCCGCGTGAGATCCTTGCCCGGGCCGCCGCGATCCGCCGCCGCCTCAAGGCGCTGGCCAACCATACCGATATCGGCCCGATCCGCGTTTACTCCGACGGTCGCGATCCCGAAATCGAAGGCCGCACCTTCCCGCTGCCGCGCCGCGAGCGCCGCATCCTGGAATATTTGGTCGCCAACCGCGGCCGCCGGGTGACCAAGCAGCAGATCTTCAATGCCATCTACGGCATCTTCGACGAGGACGTCGAAGAGAACGTCGTCGAGAGCCACATCTCCAAGCTGCGCAAGAAGCTGCGCAAGCGCCTCGACTTCGACCCGATCGATTCCAAGCGTTTCCTTGGCTACCTGATCGACTGGGCCTGACAGGTCCTCCAGGTCCGGAGATGATCTCCGGACCTTCGGGTTCTGAGCCAATCAGGTTCACGCAAGGCCCGGCAACTAAAATCCTATCCAGTATGAAACAAGGGGAACTGCAATGAGCCTGTCAGGAATGATGCGCACCGGTGCGTCCGGCATGAACGCGCAGGCCAGCCGTCTCGGTACGGTCGCAGACAACATCGCCAATTCCAACACCACCGGCTACAAGAAGGCGTCGACGCAGTTCGAATCGCTCATCCTCCCCAGCGGCGGCGGCGCCTACAATTCGGGCGGCGTCATCCCGCATACGCGCTATTCCATTTCCGAAGCCGGCACCTACACGAACACCAGCTCCGTCACCGACCTGGCCATCAAGGGCGAAGGCTTCTTTATCGTTCAGGGAACGGATGGCGTCGAGTACCTCACCCGTGCGGGCGCTTTCACGGTCCAGTCGGACGGCACGCTCGTCAACACGGCCGGCTTTACCCTGATGGGCTACCCCTATTCGACGACCGCGGACCCGACGATCGTCATCAACGGCTTCGCCGGTCTCGAGCCGGTTGTCCTCAGCGATGACAGGCTCGCGGCAACGCCCTCGGAAAACGGCGTACTCGGCGGCAACCTGCCGGGCAACGAGGTGGTTGGTTTTTCGAAGCCGACCTCGCTTGTGGCCTATGACAGCCAGGGCAACGAACGGCTCCTGAACTTCACCTATACCAAGACGGCCGACAACGCCTGGTCGCTGACCGTCGATTACGACGGCACCACGATCTCCGGCCCGACGGCGGTGACCTTCGATCCCAGCGGCAATCTCATCGGTCCGGCATCGATCACCACCACTGCGCAGATGATCGGCGGCACGTCGCTCAACGCGATCACGATCGACCTGTCCAACACCACCCAGCTGGGTGGCGAGTTCTCGGCCGATGGCGACATCGATGGCAAGGGCGCCACGGCCGTCGTCGATTATGCAATCAGTGCGGATGGTGTCGTCTCGCTCAAATATGCCGATGGCGAGCTGGTTCCGAAATACCGCCTGGCGCTCGCGACGGTGCAGAGCCCGGACATGCTCGAGCCGCTTGCCGGCAACGTTTACTCGCAAAGCCGCGATTCCGGCGTTGTGGTGGTCGGTTATCCGGAAAATGGTGGGCTCGGTTCGATCATCTCCAACACACTGGAGGATTCCAACGTCGATATCGCCGAGGAACTGACCAGCATGATCGAGTCGCAGCGCAACTACACTGCAAACTCGAAGGTCTTCCAGACCGGCTCCGATCTCATGGATGTTCTTGTCAATCTGAAACGATAATCCGGACTCGTAGGCGGGTTCCCAGGGCGCAACGGAAATGTCACTCACCTCCGCGATCAGAACGGCTCAGTCTGCCCTGTCGAATAATTCGACGCAGACATCCGTGGTTTCGCGCAACATTTCCAATGCAAACAACCCCGACTACAACCGGCGCAGCGCAATCCTGGCATCGACGACCTTCGGAGCGACGGTTGCCAACACCGAGCGTTCCCAGAACCAGGTCCTGTTCAATCAGGGCCTGCAGGGGACGTCGGCCTCGATCGGTCAGGCGACGCTGCTCAGCGGTCTCGAGCGCCTGAAGTCCATATTCGGCGGCAATGATTACGAGACGTCGCCTGCATCGTTGATGGCGAGCTTCCGGGACACGCTTTCGACCTTCGCGGTGAAGCCGTCCGAGGCGACGCTTGCCGAATCCGTCATTGCGGATGCCAACCAGCTGGCACTCGGCCTGCAGCATGCATCCGCCGATGTGCAGCAGACCCGCAAGGACGCCGACAAGCAGATTGCAATCGACGTCGAGACCCTCAACACGCTTCTCGCGGACTTCAAGAAGGCCAACGACGCCGTCGTCGGTGGCACGCGCGCCGGGCGCGACGTCAATTCGGAACTCGACGAGCGCGACCGCATCCTCAAGCGTATCGTCGAGATCGTGCCGGTCGACATCAATATGCGCGACGCCAACGATATGGCGCTCTATACCGCCGGCGGACTCACGCTCTTCGAAACCAGCCCGCGTACCGTGACTTTCGCGCCGACGGGTGGGTTCGATGCAAACATAACCGGTAACGCGGTCTTTATCGACGGTCAGCCGCTCGAGGTCGGTTCCGGTGCCGCGACGAGCAGCCAGGGTACCCTTCAGGCGAACCTGCAGATCCGCGACGAATATGCGCCGGGACTTCAGCGTCAGCTCGACGAGATCGCGCGCGGCCTGATCATGGCTTTTGCGGAAAAGGACCAGTCGGCTGTCCCGACGCAGCCGGACATGCCGGGCCTGTTTACCTGGTCCGGCGGCACGATGCTCACCTCGGGCACGTTGGAGCCGGGTGTCGCCGCGTCGATCAGGGTCAATCCGGCGCTGGTGACGGCGTCCGGCGGCAATCCGATGCTGTTGCGTGACGGCGGTATCAACGGAGCCGCCTACGTCTCCAACCCGACGGGCGGCGCAGGCTATTCCGGTCTGCTCGACGGTTACGTCCAGGGTTTTGACAAGGACATGACGTTCGACGGGGCTGCCGGACTGGGCAATACCATGACGCTCTCCGAGTTCGCGGCCGATTCCATCGGCTGGCTGGAGCAGAACCGCAGCGATGCGGCGGCCTCCTCGGAGACCAAGGATGCCTACGTCTACCGCACGCTGGAAGCCTATTCCAATCTTACCGGTGTCTCCCTCGATGAGGAGATGGCCATCCTTCTTGAACTCGAGCAGTCCTACAAGGCGTCCACGCGGATCATCTCCGCGGTCGATGAGATGCTGCAGGCATTGCTGGCAGCAGCCGGATAGGATTTGAGATGAAGACGAGTTTCGTATCGACCCTTGCAGCCCAAAACGCCATGCGGCTGACGATCCAGCGCAGTCAGGTCGAAATCCAGAACCTTCAGAAGGAAGTCGTTACCGGCCGCTATGCGGATCTCGGCGAGGCGCTCGGCGCTTCGGCCTCCCGCAGCGTCACGCTCAACCGTGATGTCTACCGGCTCGAGACGATCCGCGATTCGAATTCGCTCGTCACCCAGCGACTGACATCGACCCAGCTTGCGCTGACTGAAATGTCGAGCCAGGCGCAGGATCTTCTGGAAGCATTCATTTCCGTCAACAGTTCCGATGACGCCAACCGCCTGGCGGTCGCAAAGCAGTCGATCACCACGGCGCTCTCGACCTTTACCAGTGCTGCCAACACGTCGTCGAACGGCGAATATCTCCTGGGCGGGATCAACACCGATACCGTGCCGCTGGCCGACTACCAGGCTGCCGGATCTGCCGCCAAGACGACATTCGACAATGCCTTCGTCACCTATTTCGGCTTTACCCAGACCGACCCGGCTGCTTCCGGCATCACCGTGGCGCAGATGGACGATTTCATCTCCAATACGCTGGAGCCGATGTTTGACGGGGCGAACTGGAATTCCGACTGGTCCTCGGCTTCCGACATCAACGTCTCCAGCCGGATCTCCCGGACCGAGGTGGTCGAGAGCAATACCAATGCCAATACCGAGGGTGTGCGCGCATTCGCGCTGGCCGCCGTTATCGGCCTCGAGCTTCTCTCTGCCCCGATTTCGGACGAGGTCCGCTCTGCCGTGAATTCACGAGCTATTCAGTATGCTGGTGAAGCCGTCAACAAAATTGATTCGGTTCGCAGTAAACTGGGGATTTCGGAGAACCGTGTCACCAAGGCGAATGAAGCATTGGAAGCTCAGATAAAGATCTACAAGCTGCACGTTGCGGATCTGGAGGGTGTCGATGCCTACGAGGCCTCGACAAGAATGAAATCATTGCTGGCTCAGGTTGAAACGTCATATCAGCTTACTGCACGTATATCGCAGCTGAACTTGACCAACTTCCTGTAAGGCTGAAAACCGGGGCATGAAAGCTTTCCGGAAACAATAGAGGGCAAGGGAATGTACCAGTTCTCGTATGCGGATGTTCAAGAGGATGGCGTCGCCGAAGCGCGCGAGCGGGAGCGGGAAGCGATCACGCATTCCATCAACCTGCTTCGCCTGGCGATGAAGAAGGGCCGTCAAACCCGCGAGTGCATCGATGCGATACACTTCACAAGCCGCCTCTGGGTTCGCTTTGTCGAGGATCTGGCTTCGCCCGAAAACGAGCTGCAGGACGAGCTGAGGGCCAATCTCATCTCGATCGGTATCTGGATCATCAAGGAAACCGAGAAGATCCGCCACGGCGAATCCGACAATTTCCAGGGTGTCATCGACATCTCCACCATCATCAAGGAGGGGCTGAAATGAAAAGCTCGCTGCGTATTTCCCTCAAGGCCGGCGAACGGATTTTCATCAATGGCGCCGTCCTTCGCGTCGATCGCAAAGTGGCGCTCGAGTTCCTCAACGACGTGACCTTCCTGCTCGAGAACCATGTTCTCCAGCCTGAGGATGCCAAAACGCCGCTTCGCCAGCTCTATTTCATCGTCCAGATGATGCTGATCAATCCGGAAGGGGCCGAGCAGGCCATGGGCATGTTCCGCAAGTCGGTCGTCATGCTGCTGACCTGCTTCAAGGACGATGAAGTTCTCGCAGAGCTCAAGCACATCGACGGCATGGTGACACAGGGCCGTGCTTTCGAGGCGCTCAAGGCAATCCGCGCGCTGTACCCGATCGAGGAACAGATCCTGAATTCTCCGGCCATGCCGGCAGCTACGCTGGAACAGATCCGCAAGGAGTTGGCACCATGGACGTAAGCGCGGTTTCAAGCGCCACGGCGAGCGCCTCGTCCCAGGCATCGGCCAAGGCCACGATGGATTACGACACGTTCCTGAAGCTCCTCGTCGCCCAGATGAAGAACCAGGATCCGACGGAACCGATGGATTCCACCGAACAGATCGCCCAGCTTGCGACCTTCTCGCAGGTGGAGCAGACCATCAAGACCAACGAAAACCTGGAAATGCTTCTTTTGAGCTCGACACTGAATCAGGCAGGCGCCATCATCGGGCGCACGCTTGAAAGCGCCGATGGCACGATCTCGGGTGTGGTAACATCTGTCCAGGTCTATTCGGACGGACTTGTCGCCACCCTCGAGGATGGGACCAAGGCCGTTGTCGGCGCGGGCATGACGATCCGCTGACAGGCCTTTGAGCCAAAGGATACTCAGATGAACGAAGCTGACGCACTCGATATCGTCCAGACCGCAATCTGGACCGTTCTCGTTGCGTCAGGCCCGGCCGTTCTCGTCGCCATGGTCGTCGGTGTCGCCATCGCCTTCGTCCAGGCGCTGACCCAGGTTCAGGAAATCACCCTGACCTTCGTGCCGAAGATCGTCGCCATCCTGATCACCGTGGCGGTTTCGGCGCCCTTCGTCGGCGCCCAGATCTCGACATTCACCAATATCGTCTTCCAGCGCATCGAAAGCGGCTTCTAGCGCCGCTTGACGCCTGCCACCCTCGCGCAAGTTTCAGCTTCTATTTTCACCGGCATGATCCCGGCCGTCCGCATGCGGACGGTACGGGTGTTGGCTGAACCGGGCCGCCATGAGGGCAGGCCGAAACGGTGGAGATGAAACGACATGGCCGAGACTCAGGCAGTGCCCCTTCCAAAGGCAGGCTTCCATGGCAAGGATCTCGGCTTCGCCTTCGGCATCGTCGTCATCCTGTCGGTTCTCTTCCTGCCGATCCCGACCTTCCTCATCGACGTCGGCCTGGCATTCTCCATTTCCTTCTCGGTTCTGATCCTGATGGTGGCCCTGTGGATCCGCAGGCCGCTCGACTTCTCGTCCTTCCCGACGATCCTGCTGATTGCCACGATGCTGCGGCTTTCGCTCAATATCGCCACCACGCGCGTGATCCTGTCGGAAGGCCACCTGGGCCCGGAGGCTGCGGGCAATGTCATCGGCGGCTTCTCGCAGATGGTCATGTCGGGTGACTTCGTCATCGGCCTCATCGTCTTCCTCATCCTGGTGACGGTCAATTTCATCGTGATCACCAAGGGTGCCACCCGCATCGCGGAAGTGGGCGCGCGCTTCACCCTCGATGCCATCCCCGGCAAGCAGATGGCGATCGACGCCGACCTGTCGGCGGGCCTGATCGACGAAAAGGATGCGCGCCATCGCCGGACCGAACTCGAGCAGGAAAGCTCCTTCTTCGGGTCCATGGACGGTGCTTCGAAATTCGTCCGCGGGGACGCGATCGCCGGTCTCATCATCACCGGCATCAACATGTTCGGCGGCATCGTCATCGGCTATGCCCGCCACGACATGCAGGTTGGCGAGGCGGCCGACGCCTTCGTCCGGCTGTCGGTCGGCGACGGCCTGGTCTCGCAGATTCCGGCGCTGATCGTGTCGCTTGCCGCAGGTCTTCTGGTCTCGCGCGGCGGTCAGCTCGGCTCGACCGACGAAGCCGTCATCGATCAGCTCGGCGCCTATCCGCGCGCGCTCTTCGCTGCGTCCGGCCTGCTTGCCGTGCTTGCCCTTATGCCGGGTCTGCCCTTCATTCCGTTTGCCGCGCTTGCGGGTGGTCTGGCGTTTGCGAGCTGGATCATTCCTCGCCGTCGCGATGCCGCGGCGCGTGCCGAGGCGCAGGAAGTGCATCGGGCCGAGCAGGAACAGAAGAGCAAGGAAAAGGATTCCGTCAAATCGATCCTGAAAACGGCCGAGATCGAACTCGTGCTCGGCAAGCAGGTCGCAGCCCGCCTCCTCGGAAGCCACGAGGAACTCGCTTTCCGTGTCTCCAAGATGCGCAAGAAATTCGCCTCGCAATACGGTTTCGTCGTTCCCGAGATCAAGGTCACCGACGACTTCGGCGTCAAGGACAAGAGCTACCATATCCGTATTCACGGCACGACGATCGCGGCAAACGAATTGCGCGTCGGCGACGTGATGGTCGTTCTCGCAGGCAAGCGGCGGCCGAGCCTTCCGGGCGACGAGCTGCGCGAACCGGCTTTCGGCCTTCCGGCCATGTCGCTGCCCGAATCCTTCGCCGACGATCTCAAGCGCGAGGGCTTCCAGCCGATCGACAATGTCTCGGTGGTCCTCACCCACCTGAGCGAGGTGATCCGCAACAACCTCCCGCAGCTTCTTTCCTACAAGGACATGAAGGTGCTCATCGATCGTCTCGATACCGAATACCGCAAGCTCGCCGACGAAATCTGCACCTCGCACATGACCTATTCCGGTTTCCAGGCCGTGCTGAAGCTGCTGCTGGCCGAGCGCGTCTCGATCCGCAACCTTCACCTCATTCTCGAAGCCGTGGCCGAACTGGCGCCCCACGTCCGCAAGACCGAGGCCATCGTCGAGCATGTGCGCATCCGGATGTCGCAGCAGATATGTGGCGACATCGCCCGCAACGGCGTGCTAAATGTCGTTCGGCTGGGCAGCAAGTGGGATCTGGCGTTCCATCAGGCGCTCAAGCGCGATCCGAAGGGCGAGATCGTCGAGTTCGACATCGATCCGCGCCAGCTCGAGGAGTTCACCGAGCAGGCGACCGAGGTTATCCGTGGACACATGGACAAGGGGCAGCCCTTCGTACTTGTCACCGCGCCCGATGCGCGCCCTTATGTACGCATGATCATCGAGCGCATATTCGCCACGTTGCCGGTTCTCTCCCATGTCGAACTGGCCAAGGGCACCGAAATCAAGATCATCGGGTCTGTCGCGTGATAGAAGATCCGCAAGGATCGGTGCTCGCCGTCTTTGCGGCCTTCTGCCGGATCGGCGGCTGCATCATGGTTCTGCCCGGCTTTTCGAGCTTCCGCGTTCCGCTGCAGATCAGGCTGTTCCTCTCGCTCGCCGTCTCCATGGCGCTCACCCCGCTTCTCTGGGACACCATCTATCCCCGTGTCCAGAACCCGGGCTCGGAATATCTCTACCTGATCGGATCGGAACTGATGATCGGCGTCGCCTTCGGCATGATCGCGCGCTACATCGTGCTCGGGCTGCAGTTTGCCGGCACGGCCATCCAGATGGTGATCGGCTTCAACACCTCGGGCGGCATGTCGGTGACGGAAAGCGAACAGGAGGGGCAGATGACCTCCCTGATCACCTTCACCGGCCTGCTCATCCTCTTTCTCACCGATTTCCATCACATGGTCATCCGCGCCCTGATGGGATCCTACAGTTTCATGCCGATGGGCGACGGGTTTGCCCCCCGCATGGCGCTGGTGACGCTCACCGACACCCTGTCCTCCACCTTCATGGTCATGCTGCGGCTTGCCAGCCCCTTCATCATCTACGGCCTGGTGTTCAATCTGGCGATCGGCTTCGTCAACAAGCTTGCGCCGCAGATCCCGGTCTACTTCATCTCGATCCCGTTCATCCTGTTCGGCGGCATGCTTCTGTTCTATTTCGGGTCGATCGAGTTCTTCTCGCTGTTCGTCGATGCCTTCGCCACGCTCTTTACCGGTGGGGCGGGCTGATGAGCGACAGTCGCGCCGACAAGCTCAAGCGCCTGGTCAGGGTCCAGCGTCAGCTGGAGCGGGTTGCGGAAATGGAACTCGGTATCATCCTGCGGGAGCGGGCGATCGTGGAGGACACCCGCTCCGCCATCGTTGACGCGATGGGCTCCCTGTCGCCGCTGCACCAGTCGATGTCGATACACTACTCGAAACGCTTTTCGGGCCTCGAGAACCGCGACCGGAGGCTGACCGGCATGCAGGCCATGCAGGAAAAGCGCATCCTCATGGAAAAGACCAAGGCAGACAGGCTGGACGACCAGGCTCGCGACGCATCGCTTGTCGAGGAGCGCGCGGCAGAGGATGACGGTCTTCTCGACCTTCTCGACTCGGCCCTGGCGGGAAAAGGCGGCTCAAGCCCAGCGTAAGTTTCATCTGCGATTGTACGGCAACAGGATGCGGAGGACCGCATCCGTTCTCGGGACCGTATTCGGAGGAAACATGGCGATTTCGGTGCCCAGCGACCTGGTTCTGGATGTGGTCAATGCGGCCAGTCCGGAAGCCGCGCGCAAGGCTGAGAACATGCTCGCCGCTGCCGCCGCCACGAAGGCACGGGCGAGCGCTGCGACCGACAGATTCACCACCGAGGTGGCCGATCTTCGTGGCGACACGAGCGCGAGCCTCGTCGATCTGCGCTCACGGCTCGAAGCCGCGGCGAGCGAAGTCGAGGTGCCGGAAGCCTACCGCAAGTTCGAAGCCATGGTGCTCGGCAACTTCGTCCAGTCCATGCTGCCGTCGGACAATGAAGACGTCTACGGCAAAGGCACGGCCGGCGACATCTGGAAGGGCATGATGGCCGACAAGATCGGCCAGGTGATTTCCGAGGGCGGCGGCATCGGTATCGCCGAGCGGATGGCCAAGCAGGCAGCCAATCTCGTTGTGCCGGCCGGAGCGCTTTCCGAATCCGTTGTTAACAAAACGGCAAACCTGGTCAGCGAAGTGCAGATGACAATTCTGGACGACGTGACCGGTATCGGTGATCATGCCAAGGATAAGGGAGGCAAGGTCCTATGAGCCTTTCACATGGACATGGCGCGCGTGAGCATTCGCTGGGCGGCCTGCTCGGTCGCCTCGAAGCAGTGCTCGACGAGGAAAACACCAAGCTCGGCAAGGACAAGACTTTCGACCTGAGCCGGACGAACGCGATCAAGAGCCGCTGTCTGTACGAGATGTCGGTCCTGATGCGCGATAGCGGAACCCGCAGGATCGGCAAGGAAGCCGAAGCTCAGCTCGGAGATATCCGCAAGAAGCTCGAGATCAACACGCTCAAGGTCAAGGCGCACATGGATGCGGTGCGCGAAGTCGCCGAAATGCTCAGGGACGTGGCCACAGAGGCGGAAGCCGACGGAACCTATTCCGCTGACGACTTCCTGGCCTACGACCTGTCATGATCAAACTTTTCGGTGTCGGAATCTGGGTTTGTCTGGTGACCCTGGCATCGGTCTATTTCTCGGTGCAGGTGACCAATGAGGATCCCGTCACCGAGAAGGTCCCGGATTTCCTCGGTGGTCTGGAAACCGTGCGTGGCGACATCATTTCCGTTCCGATACTCGGCAAGGACGGCGTGGAAGGCTACTTCCTGACGCGCCTGGCCTTCACGGTCGACGGTGGGTATCTCGACCGGCTCACCATTCCGGCCGACCAGCTTGTCACCGATGCGCTTTACACCGAACTGGTCGGCAACAAGGAAATCGATATCAACCACCTCGACCAGTTCGACATCGATGCCTTCAAGGAACACGTCAAGACCGCCATCAACGAGCGTATCGGTGAAGAGGTGTTCCACGACATCATCATCGACCAGATCGATTTCCTGTCGAAGGCCGACATTCGCGCCAACAATCAGAGGGGCGAGCGGTCGATGTCCAAGTCCCAGCAGCGCGTCGGCGAGACAGGCCCTGACGCAGGCCACTGACAATCGGTCTGGGCGCTCAATTGGCTTCCGGGTTTCGGTATTGCTCGTTGACCTTGCCGAATTCCGCCATCAGCCGCCCCCAGGCAACCTGTGCATGATAGAGCGCGATGACCGGTGAACCGGTTTTGGCATAGAGCTTCAGTCCGCGGAACGGCGAGGTTGCCAGAAGTGCCAGGGATTTGGCCAGGATCCGGACCCGGGACGACATGCCGGGGTTTTGCCGCTGGTCGATAATGGTCGAAATCGCGCCGTTGCGGAGGCTACGGGCATTCAGCCAGGAAAACTCCCCGCGCCGCGCCGGCACGGTCTCCATGACCGGTGCTTCCTGGCACCAGCCGTAGGAAAAGCCCTTCGCCCTGCAGCGCCGGTAAAAATCGCTGTCGCCGCCGCCGATGAAATTGAAGGCGGGATCGAGAAACGGCCGCGGCATGGTTTCGAGCACGCGCCGCGCGATCATCACATTGCCCGATGAATAGAGAATGGGCACCTGGCCCGTCTGACCGTAAGGCGGGGTAAAAACCGGATGGCGTGCCAGCGGTGCAAGCTGCGGATCCTCGAAGACCGGGAGCTGGGGAGCGCCGATAATATCGGCGCCCGTCGTCATCCCTGTGTTCGATAACAGGGCAAGCCAGTCGGGCGTGGCGATCTCGTCATCGTCGATGACGGCTATGTGAGTGAAATTCTCGAATTCCGACAGCGCGGTTTCCCAGCCGGCATTGTAGGCGTGGCAATTGCCGCGACGGTGCGCGACGACAACCATGCCGTCGACCGGCGCGCTTTCGAACCATGCTCTGGCGGCCTCGGCGCCTTCCATCCCATCGGCATCGTTTTCCATCACGATGACGGCGAAACGGATGTCGGTCTTCTGCCGCGCCAGCGATTCCAGCGTCTCGACGAGATGGACCGGGCGACGGAATGTGGGCAGTGTGATCACATGCGTGACAGTTGGCGCGTCGAGGCGCTCGGAGCGGAAGGCGATCGATTTGTCGAGGGGCTGGCTCACGGCTTCATCCGGTCTGTTGTTCATCCCAGAACAGCAGAAAATGCTGAAGATTGCCTGAAGGACAGGGGCAGGACGCTGTCCCTCAAAGTTAAGAGCGCCTTCAGGCCTCGGTGGTACTACCGGAGAAAACATGTTTCTATGAACGGCAACAATGCTGCACCTTGTATTCGTCACATCGCTGGTCCCCGTCACCGAGCCCCGCTCAGGCTACGATATCGCCAATCGCGTCATTGTCGATGCCCTGCGCCTGATGGGCCATCATGTCTCGGTCATCGGATTCCTGCAGCCGGGCGCTGCGGTGGCGGATCGCGACAACACGGTGCTTCTCGGCGAGCTGGAAGTCACGAATGCAAAGGTCGGCGCGGCACAGAAGCTGCGGTGGCTTGCTTCCGCATTTCGCCATGGCGAGCCTGTCTCGGTGGCCAAGATGCATGCGGCAAGCCGCGGCCAGCTGCGCCAGGCGCTCGCCTCCGTCGGACCGTTCGACGGTATCGTGCTGAATTCCGTCCAGCTTCCCGGCGCCTTTCTCGACCTTTTCAGCTCTTCGCCCTGCCTCTATGTGGCGCATAATGTGGAAGCGGCCTCGGCGGCGCAGAACGCCTCGACTGCCGGCAGCCCGTCGTCGCGGTTCCTGTTTTCGCGCGAGGCGCGGCTGTTGCGCGACGTCGAGACCAGGCTCTGCGCGCTCGCGAACCATGTCTTCACGCTCGCCGATGCCGACAGGGCGGCTCTCGGGGTCCCGGGGCCGGATCGTTCCGGCGTCCTGCCGCTGGTGACCTCTATCGAGCCGCCGGCTCCTCCCGCGTCACGCGCCCCGGAGTTCGATGTCGGCCTCGTCGGCTCATGGACATGGGCAGCCAATCGTGCGGGCCTCGACTGGTTTCTCGAAAGGATCGTGCCGCGCCTCCCTTCTGATTTCAAAATCGCTGTCGCAGGCGGTCTCGAGGATACTCCCGCAGGCATGTCCGCCAATGTCGGGTTTCTGGGCCGGGTGCCGGATGCGCGCGACTTCGTTCGTTCGGTTCGGGTCGTTCCGCTCGTTTCGCGGGTGGGGACGGGGGTTCAGCTCAAGTCCATCGAGACCTTCGAACTCGGAATTCCGGCGGTGGCGACGCGGAGCTCGGTCCGCGGCATCGCCGAACCGCCGGCGAATTGCAGGGTCGCCGACGACGACGCTGGCTTTGCCGAGGCGCTCATCGATCTGGTCAACCGTGCGCGTTCCGGTGAAAATCTTGACGTGGACGGTCGCGCCTTCCATGAATCGCAACTCAACGGCTTGACTGCGGCGCTTGCAATCGGCATCGAACGATTGTCGCACGGTTAATGGAATCCTAAAATATCCTTACCCTCATTCCCCAACCCGCGCTTCATCCTTTTTAAAAGCTTGCTAACGCTTGAATAGGCGAGCTTGATCTTGATTTCGGGAACCTTGATGCAGACGTCTGGCAACTATCGCGATGTCTTGGGAATGCGCGTGACAGCCTTCGGTTGGGAGGATGCCCTGCAGGTGCTCGATTCCGGACTCCGGCCAGGCTGCAAACAGCGGATCGTCAACTTCCTCAACGCCAACAATGCCAATATCGCCTACGGCAATGCCGGCTATCGTGAGGCCCTTGCCGCCTCCGACATGCTTCTGCCCGATGGCATCGGCATGGATATCGCCGCAAAGGCCATTGCGGGTGAGGCATTCCCCGCCAATCTCAACGGGACCGACTTCATCCCTGCGCTGCTCCTCCATATTGATCGCCCGCTGCGGGTGGCCCTGATCGGGGGCAGTGCCGCGGCAGTCGAACAGGCGGCGATCAATTTCAAGAAGTTGGCGCCCTGGCACGAATTTCGCGCGATTTCCGACGGTTACTTCGGTGAAGAGGGGAGCGAAAGGGTGAAGCAGGATCTCGCCGCCTTCGCCCCCGATTTCACCCTGGTCGCGATGGGCAGCCCGCTGCAGGAACTCTGGATCAAAAGCAATATCGGGCCTGAACACGGTCGTCTGGTGATGGGGGTCGGAGCCCTGTTCGATTTCGTGTCCGGACAGGTTCGCCGCGCGCCGCAATGGGTGCGGGATTTGCGGTTCGAATGGGTTTTTCGCTTGCTTGTCGAACCGGGGCGCCTCTGGCACCGCTATATTGTCGGCAATCCGCTTTTTATCTACCGTGTGTTCCGTTACAGACTGACGCACGATCGAGTTGAAACTTCTGCGGCGGAATAAGACCGTCGCATCTTATCGGGAAGCGGCCATGAAGACGGCAATCATGACGGCATCCTATGTCGGCGATTTCGAAAGATGCAGGCTACTCTGCGAAACCATCGATCGCTTCTTTTCGGGCAACTGGCATCACTATCTGCTCGTCGAGCGGCGGGATGTGGACTTGTTCCGGCAATTTGCCGGTGAGCGTCGCAGCGTCGTCAGCGAGGCCGAGCTTTTCCCCGCCTGGTTACGCTCCTTTCCCGATCCCCTCGGTTCCAGCCGCCGCATCTGGCCGACCCCGTTCACACTGCCTTTGCGGGGCTGGCATGCGCAGCAGTTGCGCCGCCTCGCGCTCGCGCGCCATATCGAGGCCGATACGCTGCTATCGATCGATTCCGAAGTGGTCATCGTCCGGCCTTTCGACCCGGCGAGCCTCTGGTTCGACGGCAGGATGCGGTTTTACAGGGTCGAAGACGGGAAGGGGACTGTCTCTTCCGATCATCCGCGCTGGATTGCCCATGCCGGGGACCTGCTCGGTCTGCCGCGCGATCCAGGCTTTGCCCATGATTACATCACCGCCGCGATCCCCTGGCGGGTGGATACGGCGCGCGCGCTGCTCGATCATATCGAAAGGATTTCGGGTACCGGATGGTTGCGCGCGGTCATGTCGTCGCGCGACATCTCCGAGTGCATGATCTACGGGCGTTTCGTCGATGAGGTCCTGGATGGAGCGGGGCACTCTCACGATCCCCGGCCGCTCTGTCATGTCCTGTGGCAAAAAGGTATCTTTTCCGAGAACCGCGCGGGACTGGTCGAGTTCATGCGCGGCCTCTCCGACGACCAGATCGCGATCGCGGTGCAATCCTTCGTCGGACATCCGCTTTCCGACATCCGCGAGCTTGCCTTGGGACTGCCGGCTGCGCCTGCGCTCTGAGCCTCAGATCACCCGGCGGCGTGTCTCGCTCTTGTAGGCAAGCGCGCCGTAGGTCACGATCGCTGAAATCAGGTAAAGCACCAGGAACACGAGGTTCATGAGGCCGACCCAGCTCTGCGTGGGCAGTCCCTGTGTCAGGAGTATCGCCAAGAGCCCGGCCTTGGCCGCGCCCAGGAGCGCGAGGATCGCCGTGCGGACGACGGTTCGACCCGTCCCGTAGAGAAGTTCGGAGTGATATTCGAGCAGGTTCCGGAGTGCGGGGACGGCGAGCACGAAGACCAGAAGCGGTGTCGCCTCGGCAACATTGGAACCGAGCAGTTTCGGGAAGACCCAGAGCATGGCGACGAGCGCAACAAGCCCGGCGATCGAGACGCCGGCTACCAGGGCTTCGAGACCGGCGCGGACCTTGAGCGTTTCGATGATCGCCGGCGCGCGCATCAGGCGCTGGACGAGGAGCGTCAGAAAGGATCGGACCGGCAGGGCGGTCAGATCGACGAGCCGCATGATGATCGCGTAGATGCCGGCGACCTCCGCCCCGCCGAACGTGAGAACGAGCACCTTGTCGAGTTCGGACTGGACATAGAACAGCATTTCGGCGCCTGCCACCGAGACGGCATCGATCCAGCGCCTGAGATACAGTCGCGGCGACCAGCGTAGCCTGACGCGGGGGTAGTAGAAGATGATGGCGATCATGGCTGCAAGGCCGTTGGCGAACAGATACCACCAGCTCCAGGCCGCCAGCGCATCGGTTCCGGAATAGGCGAAGGCGAGGGCGGCGAGCGCCTTGAGAGCGGTGGCGAACACGACCAGCAGCGAACCCGCGCCGAAGCGGTTGATGCCGTAGGAGACGATGACGACGATCTCCATGATCCGCCAGCACAGGATCTCGGCGATCAAGATGCGGGCGAAGACGCCGATCGTGATCTCGCCGTGGAAGACGATGTAGAAGGTCACCACGCTTGCCAGCGCCACGACGGGCAGCGACAGGACGAGCCCGGCGAGAAACCCGGCCGTATAGGTGCCCAGAAGCCGCTGCTTGACGGTCGCGATCCGGTAGAGCGGTGAGACGAAGCCGAAGGCCAGCAATCGCGAGAGCATCACGCCGCAGGCGGAGGCCGTGGCAAACAGGCCGAAATCGGCGATCGACAGAGTGTTCGCGACGGCAATGAAATAGGCCATCGAGATGATGAGCCTGCCCCCCGTTCCGCCGATCATCGAGAGATAGGCCCGGATCGCCGTGCGATTATCCGTTGCAAACGCCATCACGCGCGAAAACCGTGTGGTTTCCCCGTGCATGGAAGCATGTTCCTCGTGGTCGATCCCCGTCGTCATGGATCTCGGTTTACATCACATGTGTTAATTCGCGGTATGACGGCGCGATCGACCGTCCGGAAACCAGCAATTCCGCAGGTTCGATGGCCTTGCTGACGAGGCTGATTTGCAAGGCTGTTTTCGCTGCGCGCGGCCCGGTATTAACCTTTTATTATCTATGTCTGAATAGGTTTGGTTAACCAATGTGAAATTCTTTGAAGGCCTAGCCGACCGCGATGTGGGACTCCGATCAGGACAGAAATAGGCGCGGCGGACGCGGATCCCTGCTCGATCAGGGGGCCGGTTCGTCGGGTGGCGCACGTATTTCAGCCTCATCGCGCGGGCAGGGCCGTCCTGAAAAGCCGGCGCTGTCCAGCTCGCTGCTCGGCGCGGAACCGCGAGCGGCGCGTGTTTCCACGCGACCAGCCGGTTATGGTCCGGAAGCCTCGTACTCCGAACCGAGGACGTCCCCGCACGAGACGCCCGCGCCCGAGGGTCGGAAACACACGCAGCGGCGCTCTTTCGGCAATCACATTGCCAGCATGTTGACCTTCGCCGGTGATGGCCGGCGCAGTGAGGAACCCGTTGCGGGAGACAATCCCGAGAACGTGTCGAGGCCATATCGCGCGCCGGAGCCGGAATATGAGCGGCGAGCCGAAGCCGCACCGCGAGCCGGGCCTGTCAGGAGAAGCTACGAGGAAAGCGTGCCGCGTGAGAGCTACCCGCGCGCAGAACGCTATTACGATGACGACGATGACCGCCCCCTGGTGGATATCGGGGTTCTCGTCGCATCCGTCTGGCGTCATCGCCGGCTTATCGTCTCGACGACCGTTATCGGAGCGATTGCCGGCGTGCTGATCGCGCTGAGCACGCCGAACCATTATTATGCCGAGACCAAGATGTTCATCGACCCGCGTGAAATCCGGGTCACCGAAGACGATCTGCGCAATCAGAACCTGTCGACCGAGGCCATGATCGCACTGGCGGACAGCCAGATCCAGATCCTGTCTTCGAACCACGTGCTGTCGCAGGTGGTCGACAAGCTTAATCTGATCCGTGACCCGGAATTCAACGGTTCGGCTACCGCAGGAGGGATTGCGGGCGGCATTGCGCTCATCAGGCAGCTGCTTTCCGGCAGCGAAGTCAATGACGAGATGGAGACCGAGGCGATCGACACCCTCGGCAAGGCGCTGGCCATCTCGCGCGACCCGCAGACCTTCGTCATCAATGTGGGCGTCACCACCCGTGATGCGGACAAGTCGACCCTCATCGCCAACACGCTGGTCGACACCTATCTCGCTTCCGAAGACGCCGCCCAGTCCGGCCTGATGGAGCGAACATCGGAGGCGCTCGATTCCCGCCTCGATTCCCTGCGCTCCGATCTGAATGCAGCCGAGCGGGCAGTCGAGAACTTTCGCGCCGAAAACGATCTCGTCGGCGTCGGCGGCGAACTCATCGACGACAAGCAAGTCGTCGCGCTCAACCAGCAACGCGCCAATGCGCTTGCCCAGAAGGTCTCGGTCCGGGTCAAGGCGGAAAATCTCGCCAAGGCCGACGTCAACGACGTCATCGACGGGGCGTTTCCCGAGGAGTTCCTGTCGGCCAACCTGCTTGAACTGCGCAAGCAATATTCTCAGGCCAAGTCCAACGCCGATTCTCTCGCCTCCAGCCTGGGACCCCTCCACCCGAAATATGTCGCGGCCGATTCATCGCTTGCGTCGCTGCGCGGGCAGATCCGCTCCGAACTGCGACGCATCGTGGCGTCGTCGCAGGCCGAACTTCAGCGTGCCGTGGAAACCGAACAGGAACTGTCGAGCCAGCTGGCTGTTGCCAAGACGAAGTCGCTCGACAATTCCGAAGAACTGGTCACCCTGCGCGAACTGGAGCGCACGGCGAGTGCCACCCGCGAGATCTACGAAAGCTTCCTCAAGCGGTCGCGCGAGACCAGCGAGCGCGGCAATCTCAATCCGCAGAACGTGCGTGTCATCTCCGCCGCCGAACCGCCCCTCGATCCTGCAGGGCCATCGCGCAAGCTGATCGCCATTGCTGGCGCGATCCTCGGCACGCTGGCGGGTGTCGGCATTGCATTGGCTCTCGGTTTCCTCGAGATTCTCCGCGGCTTACTGCCCGATGATGGGCCCGGCGCGCCGCGAGGCGGGCGCAGATCTCCGTACTCGCCTGCACCGGACTCGGGCGCCGCCAGCCATGTCGCGGCACGCCGGGAGCAGGGACATGTGGCCGCCGCCACCGCCACCGGATCGACCGCCGCCAGTGTCACTGCCGCCCGCGAACCGGAGCCTGTCGCCGCACCCGAATGGCAGCAGCCCGAGGTCGCCAGGGCCGCGCCTGCCCCGACGCCGCAGCCTTCCCAGGCGCCGCAGCCTGCCCAGCCGCCGCAGCCTGCCCACAAGCCTCAGCCGGCCTTCCATCCGGCATATCCGCAGGAGATGCAGGCGCAACCGGAGCAGGCCTATCCGGTCGCCTATCCGGCTCCTCCCGCCTATCCGGCTTATCAGCCCTATCCGCTGCATCCGATGATGGTTCAGGCCCCGCAGCCGCATTGGTTCCACGGCGCGCCATGGCCCCATCCTGCCGCCTATGCCCAGCCGGCCTATCCCGCAATGCCGCAACACGCTCAGCCCTACGCGCCGCAGGCCGGGGTGGCACAGCCACATGCTCCGGCCCAGCCTGTCGGCGCCGCGGCTGCTGCCGCGGATCGCGATCTTTCCGAGGACCATCGCTCGGACGAGGAGATCCGCCGGATCCGGTCGCAGATGCGCGAATTGCGTCACCGGATCGACCGCCGCACCCATCGCCGCAGCGCCTGAGGCGATCCGTCCGAACTCCTGGATGGGCACTGGTTGCAATTAAAGCGCCAGGCCGCCTTTACCTTTCCCGATTTATCTCCCAGAAGGGCGGAAAATGACCGGCGCGGGTCGCGGCTGAATGATTGCCGCGCATCCGCTTTCCCCAAACTCCGGTCGGATCAGACATGGGAGTTGTCATGATGGCGAACGTAATCGACGGCAAGGCGGTCGCGGCTTCGGTGATCGAGAAGGTCAGGGCCGCATCCTCCGAACTTGAAGCCGCTGCCGGCGTGAAGCCCGGGCTTGCGGTGATCATCGTCGGGGACGATCCGGCCTCGCATGTCTATGTCTCGTCCAAAAGCCGCATGGCGAAGGAGTGCGGCTTCAACTCGGTCCAGCACACGCTGCCGGCCGAAACCTCGCAGACGGATCTGCTGGCGCTCGTCGAGCAACTCAACGGTGACGCGACCGTCCACGGCATCCTCGTGCAGTTGCCGCTTCCCGATCATCTCGACGCCGACGCCGTGACCCAGTCGATCAAGCCCGAGAAGGATGTCGATGGGCTGCATGTGATCAATGCCGGCAAGCTGATGACCGGCGATCTGAAGACGGGGCTCATTTCCTGCACGCCAGCCGGGGCCATGCTCTTCGTCCGGCAGACGCATGGCGCGGACCTTTCGGGCCTGAACGCCGTTGTCATCGGACGCTCCAACCTCTTCGGCAAGCCGATGGGCGCGCTGCTTCTGGCCGCAAATGCGACCGTCACCATCTGTCATTCGCGGACGAAGGATCTTGCCGAGGTCTGCCGTCGCGCCGATATCCTCGTCGCCGCTGTGGGTCGCCCCGAGATGGTCAAGAAGGATTGGGTGAAACCCGGCGCCACCATCATCGATGTCGGCATCAACCGAATTCCTGCACCTGAGCGCGGAGAGGGCAAGACCCGTCTGGTCGGCGACGTGGCTTTTGCCGAATGCGCGGACGTCGCTGGCACCATCACGCCGGTGCCGGGCGGCGTCGGGCCGATGACCATCGCCATGCTGATGGCCAATACGGTCACCGCGGCTTTTCGCGCCAACGCGCAACCCGAACCCTCTTTCTGAGTTCCCCAAGGGAGGCGGAAGGCCACCCCGGCTTCTGCCGCCTTGTTCCGGCCCGGCTCTTTGGCTAGGCTCCCCACGAACCGGGAAACGGAATTCACGCCACAGACAGGCCGAAGGGCACGTTGCCACCGGCGTCATGCCGCAGAGCTCATACTCTCCGCCCGGAGGCAGACTTCCAGAGACAGGAGCACGACGATGACCTCGGCTCACCCGCACAAGACGGCCAAGGGTGCCGTGACACTCGACGAGGACTGGTGGCGCGGCGCCGTCATCTACCAGATCTACCCGCGCTCCTATCAGGATACGAGCGGCGACGGGATCGGTGATCTCTACGGCATCGCCCAGCGTCTGGACTATATCGAAAGCCTCGGCGTGGATGCGATCTGGATTTCGCCCTTCTTCACCTCGCCGATGAAGGACTTCGGCTACGATATTTCCGATTACAACAATGTCGATCCGATGTTCGGCACGCTGAGCGACTTCGACTATCTGATCAAGCAGGCCCATGACCGCGGCATCCGCATCATGATCGACCTGGTGATCTCGCACACCTCCGACCAGCATCCGTGGTTCGTGGAAAGTCGCGCGAGCCGCTACAATCCCAGGGCCGACTGGTATGTCTGGGCCGACCCGAAGCCGGACGGCTCGCCGCCCAACAACTGGCTGTCGATCTTTGGCGGCACGGCGTGGGCCTGGGACCCGACGCGGCTGCAATATTTCCAGCACAATTTCCTGACGTCGCAGCCGGACCTCAATTTCCACAATCCGGAAGTTCAGGATGCGGTGCTCGACGTCGCCCGCTTCTGGCTCGACCGCGGTGTCGACGGTTTCCGCCTCGACACGATCAATTTCTATTTCTGCGACGATGAGCTGCGCGACAATCCGGCGCTGCCGCCCGAGGAGCGCAACGATTCCATCGCGCCGGCGGTGAACCCCTACAATTACCAGAACCACCTGTATGACAAGAACCGCCCGGAAAACATCGAGTTCCTCAAGCGCTTCCGCGCATTGATGGACGAATATCCGGCGATCGCCTCTGTCGGTGAGGTGGGAGATGCACAGCGTGGCCTGTCGATCGTTGCCGACTACACGTCCGGCAACGACAAGATGCAGATGTGCTACGCCTTCGAGTTCCTCGCCAACGAGCCGCTGACGCCGCGGCGGGTGCGCCAAGTGGTGGGTGATTTCTTCAATGCCGCGCCCGATGGCTGGGTCTGCTGGGCATTCTCGAACCACGACGTCGTGCGCCATGCCACCCGCTGGGCTGGCAATGTCGCCGACCGCGACCATTACATCAAGCTGCTTGCCGGGGTCATCATGTCGCTGCGCGGTTCCGTCTGCCTCTATCAGGGCGAGGAACTGGGGCTGACCGAGGCAGAGCTTGCCTATGAGGATCTCCGCGATCCCTACGGCATCCAGTTCTGGCCGGACTTCAAGGGGCGCGATGGCTGCCGCACGCCGATGGTGTGGGAAGAACACGCCCACTCTGCGGGTTTCACCGGGGGACATCCCTGGTTGCCCATACCGCCGGAGCATCGTGCCATGTCGGTGGAGAGCCAGGACCATCTCCAGGCCTCCATCCTCAACCACTATCGCCGCATGCTCGAATTCCGCAGCCAGCACCCGGCTCTCGCCAAGGGTGACATCGAGTTCGTGGACGTTGACGATGCGATCCTGAGCTTCATTCGCCGGACTGACGAGGAAGCCATTTTCTGCGCCTTCAATTTCTCGACCGAGACGCAGGAAATCACCGTGCCCCAGGGCATCAGGCTCGAATGGCTCGAACAGCACTGCTTTTCGGGCATCATGAAGCCGGACGGGACGATCAGCATCCCGTCCTATGATGCCTATTTCGCGGAAATCGCAGGCTAGGCGCCACGCATTCGCTTCAGCCGAGGATGCCGGCGCCCTGGTCGGCCGTCGCCGCCAGCGCGCGGAAGCGGCCGAAGAGTTCGCGGCCCATTCCGGTCTCGTATTCCGAGATATCGGCTTCGGCCGGTTTGCGGGCATCGAACTCGGCGGCATCGACGAGCACTTCCAGCGTTCCGGCCCGCGCATCGACGCGAACCATGTCGCCTTCGCGGATTTTCGAGATCGGACCGCCGTCGAGTGCTTCCGGCGTGACATGGATCGCGGCCGGGACCTTGCCCGACGCCCCGGACATGCGCCCGTCGGTCACGAGCGCGATCTTCTGGCCCCGGTCCTGCAGGACGCCCAGAGGCGGTGTGAGCTTGTGCAGCTCCGGCATCCCGTTGACCTTCGGTCCCTGAAAGCGGACCACGGCGACGAAGTCCCCTGTCAGCTCTCCGGCCTTGAAGGCTGCCTGCAGGTCATGCTGGCTGTGGAAGATGCGGGCCGGGGCTTCGATCACCTGATGTTCGGCCTTCACGGCCGAAATCTTGATCACGGCCTTGCCGAGATTGCCCGTGAGCATCTTCAGCCCGCCATTGGGCTGGAAGGGGTCCTCGGCCCGGCTGATGACCTTCGGGTCGGCGCTGACCTCGGGAGCCGCCTCGCGGATCACCGTGCCGTCCGGCCCGAGCTTGGCTTCAACCGCATAGGCCGAAAGTCCCTGACCCCAGATCGTGCGAACGTCCTCGTGCAGGTAACCCGCCTTCAGAAGCTGCGAGATGAGGTAGCCCATGCCGCCGGCGGCGTGGAAGTGGTTCACGTCGGCGAGGCTGTTGGGATAGACGCGTGCCAGAAGCGGCACGGCATCCGACAGGTCGGCGATGTCTTCCCAGGTGAGAATGATGCCGGCCGCACGCGCCATGGCGACGAGGTGCAGCGTGTGGTTGGTCGAGCCGCCCGTGGCGTGAAGTCCGACGACGCCGTTGACGATCGAGCGTTCGTCGATCATCTCGCCGACAGGGGTGAACTCGTTGCCCTGGGCCGTAATGGCCAGCGCCCGCTTGGTCGCTTCCTTCGTCAGTGCATCGCGCAGCGGCGTACCCGGATTGACGAAGGTGGCGCCGGGCATGTGCAGGCCCATGATCTCCATGAGCATCTGGTTCGAGTTGGCCGTGCCGTAGAAGGTGCAGGTGCCGGGACCGTGATAGGACTTGGATTCCGCTTCCAGCAGTTCTTCCCGGCCGACCTTGCCTTCCGCATAGAGCTGACGGATGCGCGCCTTCTCGTCATTCGGCAGGCCGGACGTCATGGGGCCGGCGGGCACGAAAATCGTCGGCAGGTGGCCGAAGGAGAGGGCGGCGATGAACAGGCCCGGTACGATCTTGTCGCAGACGCCGAGATAGAGCGCGGCATCGAACATGTTGTGCGACAGACCGATTGCCGCGGACATGGCGATGACATCGCGCGAAATCAACGACAGCTCCATGCCCGGCTGGCCTTGGGTGACGCCGTCGCACATGGCAGGCACGCCGCCGGCCACCTGAGCCACGCCGCCGGCTTCGCGCGCCGCGTCACGGATCATCTGCGGATAGGTCTCGAACGGCTGGTGCGCAGAGAGCATGTCGTTATAGGCGGTGATGATGCCGATATTCGGCACCGTGTCGCCGGAAAGATTGGCCTTGTCGGTCACGCCGCAGGCGGCAAAGCCGTGAGCAAGGTTGCCGCAGGAAAGGACCGAACGATGCGGCCCCTTGGAAACGGCGTCCTTGACGCGCGCGAGATAGGGCTCGCGGGTCGGCTTGGAGCGTTCGATGATGCGGCGGGTAACGGCGGCAATGCGGGTATCGACAGTCATGGCGTACCTCTCTTTGTAGGGCCGGTTCAGCGTTCCGCTTGGTCAGGGGGCCCAGTAGACGGTGACCGGTCGGGGAGCTTTCGAGAGCACGGCGCGGATCGGCATCTCTTCCTCCGGTCCACCCTCGCGTGCCTTTTCGAGCACGCTCAGTTTCTCGTCGCCCTCGATATGCAGAACCAGCATGTCCGCCTCGACGAGACGGGGCAGGGTGATTGTCAGCCGGGGCTCTCCGGCACCCGGCGCCAGCATCGAGATGACGGCCGTCTTGCCGTCAGGGTCGATCGCTGCGCGAAGATTGTTGCCCTCGGGAAAGAACGATGCGGTGTGACCATCCGTTCCCATGCCGAGAATGACGACGTCGAACGGCCGCTCGATATGACCGATCGTCTTGGAGGCATGTTCGGCGAGCGTGTCGACATGGTCCGACAGGTCGCTCCACAGCGGCACGAATTTCGCCTTCATCGCTTCGTTGGTCAGAAGATGTTCATAAGCCAGCCGCTCGTTGGAACGTTCGTGGTCGGGCGGCACCATGCGATCATCGACCAGCGTGACGGTCACCTTCGACCAGTCGATCCTGGCGTGGGACAGCTCTTCGAAGAACTTCTTCGGCGTCGAGCCACCGGAAACCGCGAGCGATGCGTCGCCATCCTTCTCGATTGCCGCCGACAGCTTCTTCGCCACCGCAGCGGCGAGACCGCTGGCGAGTGCCGCGCGGTCGTCGAATTGTTTCATCTCGGCTTTCATGGTCGCATCAGTCGCTTTCATGCCAGGTTCTGCCGTCGCGCTCGATCAGCGCGATCGCCTGGCTCGGTCCCCAGGTGCCGGCCGTGTAGGCATGCGCCTTCTGGTTGGTGGACTCCCAGGCGCTGAGGATGGGATCGACCCATTTCCAGGCCGCTTCCACTTCGTCGCGCCGCATGAACAGCGTCTGGTTGGAGCGTATCACGTCGAGGAGAAGCCGTTCATAGGCGTCCGGATTGCGTTCCTCGAAACTGCCGGCGAAGCTCATGTCGAGGGGAACATGGCGCAGGCGCATGCCGCCCGGGCCCGGATCCTTGATCATCAGCCACTGTTTCACACCCTCGTCGGGCTGCAGGCGGATGACGAGCTGGTTGGCGATCACCTTTCCGGCGGTCTCGTCGAAGATCGAGTGGGGGATCGGCTTGAACGTGATGGCGATCTCCGACATCCGCGTCGCAAGCCGCTTGCCGGTACGCAGGTAGAACGGCACGCCGGCCCAGCGCCAGTTGTTGATCTCTGCCTTGAGCGCCACGAAGGTTTCGGTATTGGAGACCCCGCCCTCGAGTTCCTCCAGATAGCCCTTGACCGGTCCGCCGGAGGATGCCCCGGCCTTGTACTGGCCGCGCACGGTGACTTCATCCGCGTTGTTCGCGGTGATCGGCTTGAGCGAGCGCAGCACCTTCAGCTTCTCGTCGCGCACGCTTTCGGCCTCCATCGAGGAGGGGGCTTCCATCGCAACGAGGCAGAGAAGCTGGAGGATGTGGTTCTGCACCATGTCACGCAACGCGCCTGCGCGGTCATAGTAATCCGCCCGGCCTTCGAGGCCCACGGATTCGGCGACCGTGATCTGCACGTGATCGATATGGGCGGAGTTCCACAGCGGCTCGTAGAGCGCATTGGCAAAGCGCAGCGCCATCAGGTTCTGCACCGTCTCCTTGCCGAGATAGTGGTCGATGCGGAAGATCTGGTCCTCGGTGAACACCTCGCCGATCGTGTTGTTCAGTTCCTCGGCAGACTTGAGGTCGCGGCCGATCGGCTTCTCGACGACGATGCGTGTCTTTTCGGTGATCAGGCCGTTGTCGCGGATATGGGTTGCGATGTCGCCGAAGATCGACGGGCGCACGGCGAGATAGAAGGCGCGAACCCGGTCTTCGCCTTCCGCCAAGAGCGCCTTCAGCGTATCCCAGCCCCGTGTCGAGGTGGCATCGATCGAGACATAATACAGCCGCGAGAGGAATTTCTTGACGTGTTCGGCGTCGCGTTCCTCTTCCTTGACGTGCTCTTCAAGCGCCTTGCGCGCATAGTCGCGATACTCTTCGTCCGACATCTCCGACCGCGATGCGCCGATGATCCGCGTCGGATCGGTCAGCTGCCCCGCAAGTTGGCGGTGAAAGAGCGCGGGTAGGAGTTTGCGTTCCGCGAGGTCCCCGGTGCCGCCGAAGACGATGTAGTCAAACGGATCGACGGGAATGATCTGGCTGCTCATGACGTGTTCCTGTATGCGATTGCGAAGACCGTAATCTAATCGATTTAAAAATTCCAGACCCAAGCTTGGTCTTGGGCGGGTTTATATCATCGATGCCGTTGTTTGCAGCGTCGTTCCATGGCTGTTTGGCGGATTGCGGCGGTCCGCGTGCCTAGAACCTGTCGCGCATGGCAAACCAGGTCAATGCCAGGAAAAGAAGCGGTTTGCGGAATGTGCGTCCGCCCGGGAACGACGGAACGTCGAGCGCGCGCAGGGCTTCGAGGTCCTCGGAGCCACCCAGCACATGGTCGGCGTAAAGCTTGCCGCAGAAGTTCGACAGCATCACGCCATGGCCGGAATAGCCGCCGATGGCGGTCACGTTGGGCATGACCTCCTCGACATAGGGCTGGCGCGGAAGGGTGATGCCGACCGAACCGCCCCAGGCATGGGAGATCTCGATCTCGTTCAGTTCGGGATAGATCTCGGTGATCTGCCGGCGGATATGCTGCGAGATGTCCGTCGGGTTGTCCGACGTATAGGCTTCGCGGCCGCCGAAAAGCAGGCGCCCGTCGACACTTTTCCGGAAATAGCGGACCACGAACCGGGAATCGTCCACGGATTCGCCGCCGGAAAGGACCGTGGAGTTGTGGCCGAGCGGTACGGTGGCGCCGATGAACGACCGGATCGGCATGACATGCGCGCTCGCCTTCTGCTCGAGCCCGTCGATATAGGCATTGCATGCGAGAAGCGCCCGGCCGGCCGTGATCGTGCCATGGGGCGTCGTGACCGTGACCTTGCCAGCTTCCGACGTGATCGAGCTGGCGCGGGTATTCTCGTAACAGCGAGCACCCGCATCCGCGGCCGCTCTGGCGAGTCCCACGACATATTTGAGCGGGTTGATGTGCCCCGTTCCGGTGTCGATGATGCCGGCGTGGTAATGGGTGCTGCCGAGCTTGCTCGCCAGTTCCTCGCGGTCGAGAAACGTGATGTGAGGGTAGTCGTACCGGTCACGCACGATCTTCGCGTGATCGCGGTAGGCGGAGACGTAGGATTTCTTGTGCGCCGCCGAGATCTGTCCGGGCCGGTAGTCGGCCTCGATACCGTGCTCGGCCGCAAATGCGTGCAGGTGAGCCTTGGCGCGTTCTGCGATCCTGAAGAGGTGCGTGGCGCGTTCGCGGCCGATTTCCGCCTCATGTTCCTCGGGCCACGATCGCTGTCCGGTGCCGAGTTGTCCTCCGTTGCGGCCCGAGGCGCCATCGCCGAAGCGCGCGCCGTCGATGACGATCACCGATTTGCCGGCCCTGGCCAGATGGTAGGCCGCCTGCAAACCGGTAAAGCCGCCGCCGACGATCAACACATCGGCTTCGGCATTGCCCGGCAGTTCGGGATAGAGGGGGCGATCGCTCAGCGTCGCCTGATAGAAGCTGATGCCAGGCGCAATCGGGCTTTGATGGGTGGTCATGTCTGTCTTCTCGAGAAAGGTCTGCTCAGACGTTGAGCAGCAGGAACTCACGTTCCCACGGGCTGATCACCCGCATGAAGGTTTCAAATTCGCCACGCTTCACGCCGGCATAGGTGTCGACGAAATCCTGGCCGAAGACACGGGCGAAATAGGGCTCGCTTTCCAGCAGGGAAACGGCTTCCAGAAGCCCGCGCGGCAGATCCACCGAGCCTTCGTTGACCGCCTTTTCCGCCGGGCTGCCCGGCACGATCTCGTTGACCATCCCGATCCAGCCGCAGGCCAGCGATGCCGCGAGCGCCAGGTATGGATTGGCATCCGATGACGGCAGCCGGTTTTCCACCCGTCGCGCCACCGGTTCGGAGGATGGAACACGGAAGGCCGTGGTGCGGTTGTCATAGCCCCAGGCATTGTTGACCGGGCACGACATGTCCGGCGCCATCCGTCGGTAGGAGTTCACATAGGGCGCCATCATGACGAGAGACTTCGGGATGAAGTGCTGCATGCCGCCGATGAAATGGAAGAAGGCCTCGCTCGGGCTGCCGTCGGCGTTGGAGAAGACGTTCTTGCCTGTCTTGGCGTCGACCACCGATTGGTGGATGTGCATCGCCGATCCGGCTTCCTCCTGCATGGGCTTGGCCATGAAGGTGGCGTACATGCCGTGATTGAGCGCGGCTTCACGAATGGTGCGCTTGAACATGAAGACCTGGTCGGCGAGCTCGATCGGATCGCCGTGGCGCAGGTTGATTTCAAGCTGCGCAGGGCCTTCCTCGTGGATCAGCGTGTCGATCTCGAGGCCCTGCTTTTCCGAAAAGTCGTAGATATCGTCGACCAGCTCGTCGAACTCGTTGACGCCGGCGATCGTATAGGACTGGCCGCCCACGATTGTGCGGCCCGAACGGCCACGTGGTGGCTTGAGCGCGAGATCCGGGTCTTCCGACTGCGCAACCAGATAGAATTCGATTTCCGGTGCCACGACCGGGCGCCAGCCGCGCTCTTCATAAAGTTCGAGCACATGGCGCAGGACCGAGCGCGGGGTGTAGGCGACGGGCTGCCCGTTCTTGTCCACGATATCGCAGATGACCTGTGCCGTCGGATCCGTTTCCCACGGTACGCTGGCGAGCGTCGAAAGGTCCGGCATCAGCTTGAGGTCGCCGTCGAGCGGGTCGTAGCGGAAGTCGCCGGTCTCGGCGGGATATTCGCCCGAAATCGTCTGTTTGAAGACGGAGGACGGCAGCGACAGTGACGTGTTGGACGTGAATTTCGAGGTCGGCATCATCTTGCCGCGCGGGACGCCGGCAAGGTCGGGGGTGATGCACTCGATGTCTTCGATGCCGCGGGCCCTCAGCCAGTCGTCGGCTTCCTTCCAGCTCTTCACGCCTCTCTTGGATTCGATATGTGCCGATTTTCCCTTGCGCGGTTTGGCCGGAGTTCCGGTTGGTTTGCCCGCCTTGTTCAGTACCATAAGTCACCGTTTCTGTTGTGAACGGCGCCATCATAACGGGATTTCATGAGAGCGCCAGACTCCGCTGCATTGCAGGAACCGGTTACGCTGAAGAAGTTTTCGATGAAAATTCATGGGCGCGCTTCAGGTGCCGTTAACCGCTAACCCGTAGTTGTATTAGCCAACCTCGCCATGCGGATCGTGCCTTTTGCGCGTTTCCCACGGAATGCATGATGCAGCAGGGGCAGCGCTGCCAGTTCAGTTCTTTGTCTCCCGGATATCGCTATGTCTATCGACCGCCTGCTCGCGCGTTTCTCCATTCAGACCAAGGTCCTCATTTTCGTGGTGCCTCTGATTGGCGGGATCGCTTCATTGGCTGCCATAAACTTCTATACCGGGTCGCTGCTCGGCCAGAGGCTGAACGGCACCGGCGCGTCGATAGAGTCGCTCAGCGGCTTTCAGGAAGCCTATTCGGGAATGAACGAATTCCTCGAGCACACCACGGAAGACAAGCGCAATGAAGTCACCCGTCAGCTCGACGCGCAAATCGAGAGCCTGGCCGGCAAGCAGCAGCTCGCCTCCAGCGACGTCGAACGGGATGCACTCACCAATGCCAGCGAAGTAGCCGGGGATCTCCGTACCAACGTCGATGCGCTCTGGGCCCTTCACGGTCAGGAAATGGGCATTCGCCGCGAGTTCGGCGAAATCAACACGCTTCTTGAGGAAATGGCGGCGCGGGCGACGTCACGCGGTGCTGAAATCCTCGAAGAGATCACCGGAGCCGAAGAGGAAGCCAAGGAGCTTCTGCGTCAGGCGGACTTTCTCGATGCCAGCGCCCGCGAGGTCGTCGAGATCGCGACTGCCATCGCCACGCCCTCGGAACCAGCCGAAGTCTTTGCGGCGGCTGAAGAGCTCAGCCGCAACATGCGCCGGATGAAGACGAAGCTGCCGCGCGCCATTCCCGATGGTCAGCCCGGTCTCGACAGCATCATTTCGGACAATCTCAAGGGCATTCTTGATCTGCTGAAGGCGGATGTGGTGAACCCCGCTTCGGTCAATCGCATCCAGCGTTTTGCCAACAATCTTCGTCCCGTCGGAATTCGCCTCCAGGGGCTTGCTTCCAAGCTCTCGAGCGAGGCCGCCAAGCGCTTCATCGAGATCGACCCGCAGGTCGTCCAGGGCCGGCTGCTGATCAACGGCATCACCGAATTCGCCAATCGCGCCGTCAATCTGGAGCTTCTGATCGCTGAATTTCTCGGCTTCCCGGACGAGACGCGTGCGGAAAACATGGCCGTGGGCCTGGTTCGCGTCGATCAGGTGATCCAGCAAATGGAACTCGAGGAAGGCGGCCCCGCGATCATCGAACTGATCGGTGCGGAGCAGCTGGAACGGGTTCGCATGGTCAACCAGAATGCCGGCAGCCTCATGGATACGATCGCAACCCGCGAGAACGCTTTCGATCTGGCATCTCAGCGGATCGAGGAGGGGTGGCAATCGATACTCGTCTTCGCCGACAGCCAGCGTAGCGCTGCCGCAGACACCAAGCAGCGCGCCGACGGAATTACCTTTGGCGGCGCCGCCATCGCCGGTCTGATCGCCGTGCTGGCGGCCACGCTGCTGGTCGCAGCACTCAAGCGTCCGATCATGCGTTTGGTGGACGGCATGCGCAATGTCGCGCAGGGCGATCTCGGCACCGAGGTTTCCGATACCGATCGTCGCGACGAAATCGGCGAGATGGCGCGTGCCCTGGGCATCTTCCGTACGAATGCGATCGACAAGGTCCGCGTCGAGCGGGAGAGCGAAGGCGCCCGCGAACGCGCCGCCGCCGAACGCGCCCGCATGGATGAGGAAAAGGCCGTTGCCGAAGCCTCCGTCCAGGCCGCCGTCGCGGCTCTTGGTGCGGCGCTCAACAATCTAGCGCACGGCGATCTTGTCAGCCGGATCGAAACGCCCTTCGAGGGCAATCTCGACGTGCTGCGCGTGGATTTCAACGAATCCGTCGACCGCATGCGCGAGGCGATGTCGCGGATCCGCGACAATGCCGAGATGATCCAGTCCAATGGTGGGCAGATGCAGGCTGCCGCCGACGACCTCGCACGTCGGACCGAGCAACAGGCCGCTTCCCTCGAGGAAGTTGCCGCCGCGGTCGAGCAGATCTCGTCGACCGTCCAGTCCTCGTCGGAGGCCGCCGCCCAGACCAACAGCCTTGCCATGGAAACCTGTTCCGACGTGGTCCGTTCGAGTGAAGTGGTCGCCGAGGCCGTCGACGCGATGGGCCGCATCGATGCCGCATCGGGCAAGATCGGTCACATCATCGAGGTTATCGACCAGATCGCCTTCCAGACCAACCTCCTGGCGCTCAATGCCGGTGTCGAGGCCGCGCGAGCCGGTGAGGCTGGACGAGGCTTTGCCGTGGTCGCCCAGGAGGTGCGCGAGCTTGCCGGTCGTTCGGCAACGGCTGCGAAGCAGATCAAGGCGCTCATCGAACACTCCGCCGTCGAGGTGCACAATGGTGTGTCGCTGGTCAACCAGAGCGGTGAAGCCATGAGCCGTGTGAACGAGCGTATCAACGAGATCACCCGGCATATCGAGGCGCTCGCTCGCGCCAGCAGCGAACAGGCTACCGGTCTGGCGGAAGTCAACAGCTCCGTGAGCCAGATGGACCAGATGACCCAGCAGAACGCGGCCATGGTGGAGGAGGTGAACGCTTCCAGCCAGTCGCTTGCCCATGAATCCGTCGCGCTGACGGAGCTTGTGAAGCAGTTCAGGACCAGTGTGGAATCCAAGGATGAAGCGCGGCATCCGGCGGCTGCGTAACAGAAGCGCAGGCGGCCGGCCGCGGTGGCAAAAGTGCAACAGCGGGCGGTCATCAAGCCATTTCAAATATGCTGGTCTTGGCATCGGGCGGGCGCGGGCGTAGGTTCGCGCCTGCTTCCGCTTCGAAGGAGTCCGGGCCGATGAACACCTTGCCGAGAATTGATTAGCGCCGCGCTGCGCCCGGTACCGGTCTAAGCTTCCTGTCCGTTTTTCAGACCCGACCGCCTGCGCGTCTTCGCGCTGCCCCGGTCGCGAGCATTTTCTGCCTCGCGCCGCATTTCCTGTTTTGGCGAGCGAAAGCGCTCACCGCCCTTTTTCGAGAGGTACTCCTCATGGCATCCGGAATGTTCCGTACTGCCCTCATTCTCGGTCTCCTGTGCTGTGTCGGTCCGTTCAGCATCGACATGTATCTGCCGGCCATGCCCGCGGTCGGGCGGACGCTTGGCGGAACCGTTGCGGCAACGCAGATGACGATCACCGCCTACTTCATTGCCTTCGGTCTCGCGCAGATCGTCTACGGGCCGCTGGCCGACAAATACGGTCGCAAGCCGCCGCTGATCGCCGGTCTGGTGTTGTTCATCGCCGGCTCTGCCGGCTGCGTGATCGCACCCGACATCTCCACCTTCATCGCCTTCCGGTTCCTGCAGGGGCTCGGCGGTGCAGCGGCGATGGTGATCCCGCGCGCCATCATCCGCGACCAGTATACCGGGCCTGCCGCAACGAGGCTGATGGCGATGGTCATGCTGGTGATCTCGGTGTCGCCGATGCTCGCGCCACTGGCCGGCTCCGGTGTCATCGCGCTCTCCGGATGGCGGACGATCTTTGTCGTGCTGGCGCTTGCCGGTGTCGCCTCGATCCTCGTGACGATCTTCCTTCAGCCGGAGACGCTGGCGCGGGAACACCGCGTGCCGATCGACATGAAGAATCTCTGGGCCGGCACCAAGGTTCTGGTGTCCGATCGCGTCTTCATGGGCGCGACTTTTGTCGGCGCATTCGGGTTTTCGAGCTTTCTCGTGTTCCTGGCGAGCGCCTCGTTCGTCTACACGGGCTATTACGGTCTGAGTTCGGTCGAGTTCAGCCTTGCATTCGCCGCGAACGCGCTGGGCTTTTTCTCCGCCTCGCAATTTGCCGGCCCGCTCGGAGAGCGCATAGGCATGGGAACGATGATCGCGCGCGGCGTGACGGGTTTTCTGGTGATGTCCCTGCTCCTTGCTGCCCTTGTGGGGGCCGGGTTCGATTCGCTCTACCTCATCATCGCCTGCCTGTTCCTCGCCAATGCATGTCTTGGCCTGGTGATCCCGACATCGATGGTTGTCGCGCTCGACGATCACGGCGAGATCGCCGGTCTGGCGTCCTCGCTCGGCGGCATGCTGCAGATGCTGGTCGGAGGCTTGATGACGGCTGTGGTGGCACCGTTCTTCTCGGTGTCTCCGCTGCCCATGGTGGTTGCCATCGCGCTTTGCGCCGTGCTGACCTTCATCGTGCTCCGGCTCACCGCATCGGCAAGCGCCCGCAAAATCCCGGTCGTCTGAAGCAGGGCAGGCGCACAAAAAAAGCCGCCGTGGAGGAAAACCGCGGCGGCTTCTTTTCGACTGGAGGTCGAAGGGCCTAGCTGCGACCCTGGGTAACGATGACCGGGATCAGCAGGTCACCCCAGTTTCCTTCCCCGCCGTGATGGCGGGCCGAACGCACCAGTTCCACTGAAACCCCGGCATCGACCGCCTTCATGACGGCGTGATTGAGGCGGTGCAGGTCGTTTGCCACCATGCGGATGGCTGCCTGCTGGTCGGTCGACATGGACGTGGACTGCTCCTCCGCCCGTTCCTTGACTCGGGTCTGCGGTGTCATGGCATTTCTCCTCTTGTAATCGGGGTTCTTGATTGCGTTTCGGTTATGCCCTCCGCCCAAGGCGGAGTGCGGTGAAGGCCTATTCGGCCGCCGGCTTGAACTGCTCCGTCTCGGTGGATTCGCCCATCGCGGTGGTCGAGGACGATCCGCCGGTGATGGCCATGGAGACGGCGTCGAAATATCCGGTGCCGACTTCGCGCTGGTGCTTGGTCGCGGTATAGCCGTTGGCTTCCGAGGCGAATTCCGCTTCCTGGAGTTCGGAATAGGCCGCCATCTGGCGATCCTTGTAGCCACGGGCAAGTTCGAACATGCCGTAATTGAGCTGGTGGAAACCCGCGAGCGTGATGAACTGGAACTTGTAGCCCATCGCACCCAGTTCGCGCTGGAACCTGGCGATCGTCGCGTCGTCGAGGTTCTTCTTCCAGTTGAACGACGGCGAGCAGTTGTAGGCGAGCTTCTTGCCCGGGTGGACCTTGTGAACGGCTTCGGCGAACTTGCGGGCCTGCTCGAGGTCCGGCTTGCCGGTCTCCATCCAGATCAGGTCGCAATGGGGTGCGTAGGCGATGGCACGGGCGATGCACGGATCGATCCCGTTCCTGACCTTGTAGAAGCCCTCGGGGGTCCGGCCGGCATCGTAGTCGACGAAGGGTTGATCGCGCTCGTCGATGTCCGAGGTCAGCAGCTTCGCGGCCTCGGCGTCGGTGCGGGCGATGATGAGGGTCGGCGTGCCCATGACGTCGGCTGCCAGGCGCGCGGCATTGAGGTTGCGGATATGGGCTGCGGTCGGGATCAGAACCTTGCCGCCCAGATGGCCGCACTTCTTTTCAGAGGCCAGCTGGTCCTCGAAGTGCACGCCTGCGGCGCCTGCCTCGATGAAGGCTTTCATGATCTCGAAGGCGTTCAGCGGTCCGCCGAAGCCGGCTTCCGCATCCGCGACGATCGGCGCGAACCAGGTGTCGACGGACAGGCCCTTGCCTTCGGCGGTCTCGATCTGGTCGGCGCGCTGAAGCGTCCGGTTGATGCGCTTGGCCAGTTCCGGCGCGGCATTCGCCGGGTAGAGCGACTGGTCCGGGTACATGGCCGAAGCGGTGTTGGCATCTGCGGCGACCTGCCAACCCGAAAGATAGATCGCCTTGAGGCCGGCGCGGACCATCTGCATGGCCTGGTTGCCCGACAGCGCGCCGAGCGCGTTGACGAAGTCTTCCGAGTTGATCAGCTGCCACAGGCGGTTCGCGCCGTTTTCGGCCAGTGTGTGCTTGATCTGGACCGACCCGCGGAGGCGCTGGACATCCGCCGCCGAATAGGGGCGCTCGATGCCGTCGAAGCGGCCATCGGCTGCACCCGGAACGAGATTGTAAAAATCGGTCATGTCCTGTCTCCAGTCTTTCTGTTGTTCTTTCGGCGGACCGCCCGGGAGGCTCGCTTTGTCCGCGCTCGATGTAACTGGATTTACATCTTCTCTCCGCGATCTCCAGAAAATCCCGGAATAGCGGGAGGAAATTGAGGTCATGCTGTATTGCGTTTGACAAGGCCGGGCTGTAAATTTGTAAAGAATGTAAAGTCCGCACGGCAGCTTCGCGTTGTCGAGTTTTGTCAATTTTCGTAAAGTTGACCCATGGCCGACCAGAAAATATTTGCCGGACCCCGCATAAGGCGCATTCGCAAGGAACGCGGGCTTACCCAGGCCGCGATGGCCGAGGCGCTGGGCATATCGCCGTCCTATCTCAACCTCATCGAGCGCAACCAGCGGCCGCTGACCGTGCAGCTGATCCTCAAGCTCACCTCTGTCTACAAGGTGGATGCGGAGGTCCTTCAGGGCGAAGGCGGGCAGACCCTTGTGGCCCTGAGAGAGGCTTTTGCCGATCCGTTGCTCGCCGGCGAATTGCCCGGCGACGAGGAAATGGTGGAAGTTGCCGAGGCTGCCCCCAACGCCGCGGCGGCCGTGGTCAAGCTCTATCGCGCCTACAAGGAGCAGGCGAGCCGCATGTCGGACATTTCGGCGATGCTTGCCGGCGAGGGGCGGGTGGCCGAATTGCCTGCTGCCAGGATGCCGATGGACGAGGTGCGCGAGGTTCTCGAAACCCGCCCCAATCATTTTGCGGCGATCGAGGAAGAGGCCGAAGCCTTTCATGCGCTCCTCAAGCCCGGCGACGACCTGATGGGCGCGTTGCGGGGATGGCTGCAAAGCGAGCACGGTATCGTGGTTCGCACCTTGCCGGTCGCGACCATGCCCAACTGGCGCCGCCGCTACGACAGGCATTCGCATCGCCTGTTCATTTCCGAACGTCTTTCGCTCTATGACCAGTTGCGTGAAGTCGCCATGGAGGCGGCGCTCATCCGCATGCAGGTGGCGATCACCGCCGCGGTCAATCAGCTGGGGCTCTCGGGAGACGAGGCCCGCCGTATCGCCCGTTTCGAAATGGCCCGCTACGCCGCCCATGCCTTGATGATGCCCTATGCGGCCTTCCTGGCAGCCGCGCAGCGCGCTCGCTATGACATGGACGTGCTGCGCTCGCGCTTCGGGGTTTCCTTCGAGCAGGCCGCCAATCGCGCCACGACGCTATGCCGCAAGGATGCCGGCGGCGTGCCCTTCTTCATGCTCGAGGTGGACGTGGCGGGAAACCAGTTTCGCCGCGCCGGCGCACAGGGTTTTCCCCGCCAGCGTTTCGGCGGTCATTGCCCGAAGCTCTCCATCCATTCCGCCTTCGCCCAGCCGGGCCAAATTCTGGTCGAGGCGGTGGAATCGCCGTCAGGTGCCGAGTTCCTGACCGTATCGCGTACACTGGAGGGGCCTCAGGGAGCCTATGCCGAACGGCCGCGCCGCACGGCAGTCCTTCTCGGCTGCGATATCGCCCATCGCGGCGATGTGGTCTATGGCGACACGGTTCCGCCGCGACCGGGCGCGCCGGGCGGCAGCCTGACCGTTCCGATAGGCCCCGCCTGCAGGTTGTGTGAGAGATCGGGCTGCCTCGCACGCGCAGAGCCGCCGATCACCCGGCCTCTCGGACTCGACGAGATGGTGACCGGCATATCCGTTTTCGATTTCCAGTAGGGCTTGCAAACGCCTCGCGGTTGATGCCTCATTTTTACGCTTGGGCATTGACTGCAAAATGCTTGGTCATACCTCTTGTGGCGACCACAATTAATTTTTAGGGTTGCTGCAAAGGTGTGAAGGAGCAGCCAAATGGCCCAACCGGCAGCGCCGATAGTGCAGCAGTTAGAACGACAAAACGACAGAGGGGTCACCCATGAAAACCACATCGAAGATATTCACCGCTGCGGCCGCGATCTTCGCGGCGACCACGATGCTCGCCTCCGCCCAGGAGCGCGTGGTGAACGTCTACAACTGGTCGGATTACATTGATGAGTCCATCCTGTCCGACTTCACCAAGGAGACCGGCATCAAGGTCGTCTACGATGTCTTCGATTCCAACGAGGTTCTCGAAACCAAGCTCCTCGCCGGTGGCACCGGCTACGACATCGTCGTGCCGACGGGGACCTTCCTCGCCAACCAGATCAAGGCCGGCGTCTTCCAGAAGCTCGACAAGGACAAGCTGCCGAACCTGTCCAACATGGATCCGGCCATCTCCGAGCGCCTGGCCAAATACGATCCCGGAAACGAGTATGCGATCAACTACATGTGGGGCACCACCGGTCTCGGCATCAATGTCGACAAGGTGAAGCAGATCCTGGGCGAGGATACCGAGCTTGATAGCTGGGATCTGCTGTTCAACAAGGAAACCGCCGACAAGCTGGCCGATTGCGGCATCTTCATGCTCGACGCGCCGACCGAGACCTTCCCGGCTGCACGCAACTATCTCGGCCTGGATCCGGACGACAAGAGTGCCGAAACGCTTGAAAAGGCCAAGGCGAAGCTTCTCGAGATCCGCCCGGACATTCGCAAGTTCCACTCTTCGGAATACATCAATGCGCTCGCAAACGGCGATATCTGCATGGCGATGGGCTGGTCGGGCGACGTGCTGCAGGCCCGTGACCGCGCGGCGGAAGCCGATGCCGGCGTGACCGTCGAATACATCATCCCCAAGGAAGGTGCGCTGATGTGGTTCGACAACATGGCCATCCCGTCCGATGCGCCGCATGTCGAGGAAGCGCATGAGTTCCTGAACTATATCATGAAGCCGGAAGTCATGGCGAAGGCGTCGAACTACGTCTACTACGCCAATGGCAACAAGGCCTCCCAGGAATTCCTCAATGAAGACGTGATCGGTGACCCGGCCATCTACCCGAGCGATGAGGCCATGGGCCGCCTTTACACCGTTTCGCCTGAAAACGCCCGCGAGAAGCGGGAGCTCAACAGGGCCTGGACCGAGGTCAAGACGGGCCAGTAAGCAAGCCTCTCCACCCCCGGGCTGTCTGGCCCGGGGTTTTTTCTTCGTGTTTTTCGTCGGGGCGGGGTGCCAGCATGAAATCTTTAGGGAATGTGCGTCGTTCGTTCGCACCTTGGATCGATCCGAAATCGGTCCCCTATATTCGCTTTGAGAACGTGACCAAGAAGTTCGGGGACTTCACCGCGGTCGACAATCTCTCTCTCGACATCTTCGAGCGCGAGTTCTTTTCCCTCCTCGGACCTTCGGGGTGCGGGAAGACCACCTTGTTGAGAATGCTTGCCGGCTTCGAGAACCCGACCGAGGGCGATATCTTTCTCGACGGACAGTCGCTCAAGGGCGTGGCGCCGCACAACCGGCCCGTCAACATGATGTTCCAGTCCTATGCGCTGTTCCCGCACATGTCGGTCGAACAGAACATCGCCTTCGGCCTCAAGCAGGCGAAGATGAACAAGTCGGAGATCAGCGACCGCGTCCAGCAGATGCTCAAGCTGGTCAAGCTCGAGAAATTCGCCAAGCGCAAGCCGCACCAGCTTTCCGGCGGCCAGCGCCAGCGGGTTGCGCTCGCCCGCTCTGTCGCCAAACGTCCCAAGCTGCTTTTGCTGGACGAGCCGCTCGGCGCGCTCGACAAGAAACTGCGTGAGGAAACCCAGTTCGAACTGATGGATCTTCAGCAGGAACTGGGTCTAACCTTCGTCATCGTCACCCACGATCAGGACGAGGCGATGACCATGTCCGACCGCATCGCGGTGATGGATGCGGGCGTCGTCAAGCAGATCGGCACGCCCGCGGAAGTCTACGAGGCACCCGATTCCCGCTATGTCGCGGACTTCATCGGTTCGGTGAACATCTTCGAAGGCGAGGTGAAGCAAAACGCCGACGGACTCGTCAAGCTCGACAGTCCGGACGGTTTTTCCGAGATCCAGGCCGTCGAAGACCACAAGTTCGAAACCGGCCAGAAGCTGTTCCTCGCCATCCGCCCCGAGAAGATGAACCTGACACGCGAGCGGCCGACGGATGCGAATGCGGCCTCCGGCGAGGTGTGGGAAATCGCTTACATGGGCGATGTGACCAATTACATCGTCAAGCTCGACGGCGGAAAGATGGTCCGCGCCTCGACGATCAACCGGAAGCGTGCGGTCGAAAACCCCATCGGTTACGATGAAGTCATCTGGGTCTCTTTCGAGCCGGATGGCGGCACGCTGCTGGACAGGTGAGGACCGCGCCATGAGCAACATGTTCCGCCGTCTGACGATCTTCATTCCCTATATCTGGCTGCTGGTTCTCTTCCTGCTGCCATTCCTGATCGTCTTCCGCATTTCGGTTTCCATTCTAGAATACGGCAGCCCGCCCTATGTGCCGCAGTTCGAATTCGAGAGCTGGGCCGGCTTCATCGACAAGCTCGGGATGCTCAATCTCGACAACTACCGCTTTCTTGCCTCCGACGCGCTTTACAGGAATGCCTATATCTCCAGCGTCATCATCGCGTTCTTCTCGACGATGTTCACGCTGGCTATCGGATTTCCGCTCGCCTACGGCATGGCCCGTGCTTCCACCAGTCTTCGGCCCATCCTGCTGATGCTGGTCATCCTGCCGTTCTGGACGAGCTTCCTCATCCGCGTCTACGCCTGGATCGGTATCCTCAAGCCCGAAGGCCTGCTCAACCAGCTGCTGCTCTGGCTCGGGGTCATCAGCGAGCCGCTGACGATCCTCAACACCAATGCAGCGGTCTATATCGGTATCGTCTATTCCTATCTGCCCTTCATGGTGCTGCCGATCTATTCGACGCTCGAAAAGCTCGACTACTCGCTGATCGAGGCTGCGCAGGATCTCGGCTGCACGCCGTTGGGCGCCTTCTGGAAGGTGACGATCAGGCTGGCGCTTCCGGGCATCCTCGCGGGCTGCCTTCTCGTCTTCATTCCCGCCGTCGGCGAATTCGTCATTCCCGATCTTCTCGGCGGATCGCAGACGCTGATGATCGGCAAGGTGCTCTGGACGGAGTTCTTCAACAATGGTGACTGGACGATTTCCTCGGCGCTCGCGATGGTGCTGCTGATCGTCCTCGTCGTGCCGATCGTGCTGTTCCAGAATGCACAGGCGAAGGCCACGGAGGCAGGCAAATGAGCGGTCGCTGGACGTGGTTCAACATCACCTCGGTGATCTTCGGGATGGGCTTTCTCTACCTGCCCATCGTGATCCTCATCGTCTTTTCATTCAACGAATCCCGGCTGGTCACGGTCTGGGCGGGATTCTCCACCAAATGGTACGGGGCGCTCTTTCGCAACGAGGCACTTCTCGATGCCGCGTGGGTGACGTTGCGCGTTGCACTTCTTTCGGCCTCCGTCGCTACCGTTCTCGGCACGCTCGCAGCTCTCGCACTGACGCGCTATACCCGTTTCCCCGGTCGGACGCTGTTCACCGGCATGGTCTTTGCGCCGCTGGTCATGCCGGATGTCATCATCGGTCTGTCGCTTCTTCTGCTTTTCGTCGCGATCGGTTTCGATCGTGGCTTCTTGACCATCACGCTCGCCCACATCACCTTCTCGATGTGTTTCGTGGCGGTGGTGGTGCAGTCGCGGCTTGTCTCCTTCGATGAATCGCTGGAGGAGGCCGCCCAGGATCTAGGCTGCACGCCGTTCCACGCCTTCTACAAGGTGACGCTTCCGGTCATCCTGCCGGCCGTGATTTCGGGCTGGATGCTGGCCTTCACCCTGTCGCTCGATGATCTGGTGATCGCCTCCTTCAACTCCGGACCGGGCGCGACGACGCTGCCGATGAAGATCTATTCGCAGGTTCGCCTCGGCGTGACGCCGGAAATCAACGCGGTCTGCACAATCCTGATCGGGATAGTGGCAACGGGTGTGCTGATTGCTTCCATTGTCGGGCGAAGGCGCGACATCCAGCGCAAGCTCGATGAACAGCAGGCCGCCCAGGAAGGCTGAAACGTCGGGGCGGTCAGCGGCCGGAAACCACCGGTGATATCACCGGCTCCGGCCACGAGCCGCCGAGGAAGAAGCGCAGGGGCTCTTGTTGCTGCCTCGACGCCGCCGACCCGGCGCCCGGCGTTTCCTCGTTCGCCATTTCGCTGTCGGGCACATTGTCGGCAAGGCTTCCGGCAACCGCGAGACTGCCGCGCGCATAGGGGATCACGCCCGAAAGAGTGATCGTCTCGTCCTCGCCGACGATCTCGCCACGCGTGATTTCCGCGGCCCCGTCGGCGATATCGGCGGCGAAGCTGACCGTCTCGAACTGGAAGGACGAGCCGGTGTCGGTATCCTCGAGCTGGAAGAACGGCCGGCTGGCTGCCAGTTCGCGGAATTCTGCGAGGTTGAGGCCGGCGATGCTGCCGGGGCCGACCGAAAGCGAGAAATGTCCGGTGAAATCGCGCGGTGCTGTAGCCCAGGTGGGATAGGGTGTGTCGAGTTCGAGGTCGAGCGTGCCCCGTCCGCGAGGCAGCGGGCCGGCAAGGCCCAGCTTGTCGAACAGGCTGCCGAATTCCATGTTGCGCACCGAAAGCTGCAGCTTCGCGCCTCCGCCGTCGCCGGCCTCGGTCAGCAGGACGCGTCCCAGCATGTTGCCGCCATAGGCCATGGCATCGCCGAGATCGAATGTGGCGCGACCGCGTTCAATGCGCGCGGCGGCTGCCATGTTTGCCATGGTGATGGGCCCGAGTTTGGCCGACTGGGCCGAAAGCCGGAGGTCGAGCCGGAGCTCGCGCAGAAAGCGGGTGTCGATCGTCGAGGCGATATCGGCGCCCGAATGGGGAAGAGGCGTGAAGGCCTTCAGGAACGACGTCACGTCGAGCGTGTTGAAGGCGAGTGTGCCGGCAATAAGCGGAGGCGCGGTCTTGTCGAAGGCGAGGTCGAGAACGCCGATGCCCCGGTTGTCGTCGACGACGATGATGAGATCGTCGAGCTTGGCCGTCATCTCGCTGGAGGTCAGATCCGCGCTCAGCTCCAGGGCGCCGATGGCTTCGCCGGGGCGGATATCCGTCCCCGACCATTCGAGCGCACGCCGAACCGAGGGCGTCTTCATGCTGAGTTCGCCATTGGCGAAGCCTGTCGATGACAGGTTGACCTCTCCGTTGAACTCCAGATTGAGGGGAGAAGAGGTGATGACGGCTTCCACCGGGGCGCTGCGGCGGCCCAGAAGAAGGAGTGGCGAAGCAGATGATGCCTCGATCTTCAATTGTTCGCCGCGGAAGATCGCCGAGAGGTTCGTCCGGGCAACCGAGCCCGGCGACTGCCAGATCACCGTGCCGTTCATCGCCGACAGGCGCTCGGCGGGTGCGCCGGGATCGCGGACCCAGTTCAGCGTTCCGTCGACCATGGTGACCGAGCCGAAGGCGGAATTTTCGGGGATCCGGACCTGGGGTGCCGGCGTGGCATCGGATTGCGCGGCTTCGTCGATCGCCACGGCAGCTTCGACACCGCGTGTCAGTTCGCCTTCGCCAGACGTCCAGTTGGTAGAACCGTCCGGATAGATTTCGAGGTTGAAGGTCGGCCGCACGAGGCGGAATTCGGAGAAGCTGGGGGAGCCGATCGCTGCCGAGAAGAGATTGAAGTTCGCAACGATGGAATCCGCCCGCATGATCGGATCGCTGTCGCGATTGCCGAGCGGCAGGATTTTGACGTTGTCGAGCTGGATGCGCGGGACCGGCCAGAAAGTCATCCGCGGCGCATTGCCGAGCATCACCCGTTGTCCCGCCCAGTTGCCGATGTCGCGTTCCAGCCGGTCGCGCACGACGTCGCTCGAGACCGCGAAGGGAACGAGAAGCAGCACCGCGAGAATGGCGAGGACGGGCAGCAACGCCAAAAGGACGATGGAGCGGCTGAGCCGCCATTTTCCCAACCATGCTCCCAAGGCGCTCTCCGGTCCGATACGCGTGTGTTTTACGGGTATTCTGGATAAGGTGTCGCTCAATTGATTGCAATCACCCGTAAAGCTTCGTCCCTCGGCAATGCGCGTCCAGATTTCAGCTTCGCTCTGCCTGCCTCCGGTGATATCACGCTGCCCGTTAGAGGAGATTTTTCATGACTGATGCCCCACTCTGGACGCCTTCCGCCAAGCGTATCGCGTCGAGCGAATGGATGAAGTTTGCCGCCTTCGCGGGAGAGAGGGCCGGCCGGGATCTGTCGGAGCCCGACGACCTTCACCTCTGGTCGATCGAAGAGCGGGGCGACTTCTGGTCGGCTGTCTGGGATTATTGCGGCGTCGTGGGCGAGAAGGGCGGGCGCCTGGTCGAAAATGGCGACGCCATGCCGGGCGCAGCTTTCTTCCCCGATGCATCGCTGAATTTCGCCGAGAACCTTCTCGGAACGGAAGGTGACGGCCCGGCAATGCTGTTTCGCGCCGAGAATGCCCACGCCTCCCAGATCAGCTGGAACGAACTGCGTGCACTCGTCTCCCGCCTGCAGCAGGCCTACAAGGCCCATGGCGTGGGCAAGGGAGACCGGGTCGCGGCGATGATGCCGAACATGCCCGAAACCATCGCGCACATGCTGGCGGTCGCTTCCCTCGGCGCCATCTGGTCGTCCTGTTCGCCCGATTTCGGCATCCAGGGTGTGGTCGACCGTTTCGGCCAGATCGAACCGAAGGTCTTCATCGCCTGCGACGGTTACTGGTACAACGGCAAGCGCCAGGACGTGGCCGACAAGCTCGGCCCCATCGCCGATCAGATCGGACCCGAGGCCGTCATCATCGTGCCGCTTCTGGGGCAGGCTGACGACGTTGCGGGCCGCATCGACAAGGCCGTCACCCAGGATCGCTTCATCAGCGATCACGAACCGCGCGAACTCACCTTCGAGCGCCTGCCGTTCTCCCATCCGCTTTACATCCTGTTTTCCTCGGGTACGACCGGTATTCCGAAATGCATCGTGCACTCGGCCGGGGGGACGCTGCTCCAGCATCTCAAGGAGCACCGGATCCATTGCGGTCTGACGGAAGGCGACAGGCTGTTCTATTTCACCACCTGCGGATGGATGATGTGGAACTGGCTGACCTCCGGTCTCGCGGTCGGCGCGACGCTCTGCCTTTATGACGGTTCGCCGTTCTATCCTGACGGCAACGTCCTGTTCGATTATGCCGCCGAGGCCGGCTTCCACGTGTTCGGCACGTCGGCCAAATATATCGACGCCGTGCGCAAGGCAGGCCTCACCCCCGCCCAAAGCCATGACCTGTCCTCGCTGCGGATGATGACATCGACCGGTTCGCCGCTTTCACCGGAAGGTTTTACCTTCGTCTATGAGGGCATCAAGCCCGACATCCATCTCGCCTCGATTTCGGGCGGCACAGATATCGTGTCCTGCTTCGTCCTGGGCATTCCGGTCAAACCGGTGTGGCGCGGCGAGATACAGGGGCCGGGTCTCGGCATGGCGGTCGACGTCTGGGATGATGACGGGCAGCCGATCCGCGGCGCGAAGGGCGAACTCGTCTGCACCAAGCCGTTTCCGGCCATGCCCGTCGGCTTCTGGAACGATCCCGACGGCGCGCGCTACCACGGCGCCTATTTCGACCGTTTCGACAATGTGTGGTGTCATGGCGATTTTGCTGAATGGACGGAACATGGCGGTCTCGTCATCCACGGTCGCTCGGATGCCACTTTGAACCCGGGCGGGGTGCGTATCGGGACGGCCGAAATCTACAATCAGGTCGAGAAGCTGGACGAAGTGCTCGAAGCGATCTGCATCGGCCAGGAGTGGGATGACGATGTGCGCGTTGTCCTCTTTGTTCGCCTTGCAGAAGGGGTGACCCTCGACGAGGAGCTGAAGGCAAGGATCAAGACGGTGATCCGCAAGGGAGCCTCGCCGCGCCACGTGCCGGCTCGCATCATCGCGGTTGCCGATATTCCGCGAACAAAATCCGGCAAGATCGTCGAACTCGCGGTCCGCGATGTGGTGCATGGCCGGCCGGTCAAGAACCAGGAAGCTCTCGCCAATCCCGAGGCTCTGGCCCTGTACGAACATGTCGAAGAGCTCGCGCGCTGATAATCTTTAGCACTTGCGAATATATTAATAAAACCTTTTCAAGGAATTAACCACTCGCGGAAAGGTTGCCGGAGACCCTTAAAATGCAGACAAGTCCGGTAAGGTCTCGTTAAAGCCTCACGCGCATTAGTGGATACCAACGAGGGCCGCCTTGGCCCACGTGAAGTTCAGCAAGCCGATTTTTTTAGTGAGGGGTCCAGCGGGCCCCTCCTTTTTTGTCTGGCTTCGGATATTGCTGCTAAATCAGTCGGCGAGTACCCGCTGGGACGGGAAGGTGATCGTTACCAGCGTCCCCTCCTTGGGGGCCGAAACGATATCAAACATGGCACGATTTGCTTCGACCATCGCCTTGGTCAGCGGCAGGCCGAGACCGGTGCCGTCACCGCGCTTGCGCGGTGTGGGGCCGACCTGGCCGAAGGGCTTCATCGCCTGCTCGAGTTCCTTGCGCGTCATGCCGATACCGGTGTCGCGGATGCGGATCACCACATTGCCGTTGAGCTCATAGGCGGTCGAGACGACGATCTGGCCGCCGGACGGCGTGTAGCGGATGGCGTTCGACAGGAGGTTGAGCGCGATCTGCTTGACCGAGCGGGTGTCGGCGACGACATCGGGCAGGGTGGCCGAGAGGCTGGTGCGGATGATGACACGCTGGCTGTTGGCAAGCGGCTGCAGCATCGACACGCATTCGGCCAGCTGGTCGTTCAGCATCACGGCGTCGAAGTCGAGATCGATCTCGCCGGCCTCGATCTTCGATATGTCGAGAAGGTCGTTGACGATGTCGAGAACGTGCTTGCCGGAATTGCCGATGTCGTTCGCGTATTCCAGATAGCGCGGGCTGCCAATCGGGCCGAAACGTTCCTCGACCATCATCTCCGAGAAGCCGATGATCGCGTTGAGCGGTGTGCGGATCTCGTGGCTGACCCGCGCCAGGAAATCGCTTTTGTGCGAGTTCGCGGTCTCTGCGGCGCGCTTGGCTTCGCGGAGTTCTTCCTCGCTGCGCTTCCACTGGGTGATGTCGCGCAGCACCGCGCAATAGCCGTTGGATCCCGACAGACGCCCAATCGTCATGAAGAGCGGCGACAGTCCGCCATTGGCTTCGCGGCCGATGACCTCGCGCCCGTCATTGAGCACACTGGATACGCCGTTCTCGGCCAGGCCCGACAGATAGTCCATGACAGCCCGCTGGCTCTCATGGGCAAACAGCATGGCGAAGGGCTGGCCGATCGTCTCGCTGTCGTCATAGCCGAACAGCACATGCGCCGAGCCGTTCATCGAGCGGATGCGGTTGTCGTCGCCGATGATGACGACGCCGTCGGTCGCCGTCTCGAGGATGGAGCGCAGTTCGCGGACTTCGATCTCGAGGGCTGTCAGGCGCGCATCGGCTTCCTCGTCGATTGCGGCATCTTCGGCAGGCAATTCGGCGACGCTATCCTGCGGCGCGTCATCGACGGCTTCCGCCTCCGGCCCGTCTTCCGGAACGGCGACGGGGATCATCGGGTCCTTGAGTGCGAGGCTCAGAAGAAGGGCCTGACTGTCATGCCAGTTGATGGAGCGCAGTCGCGCGATCACCGGCGCCAGTTCGCCGTCCGAATGGCGCATCTGCATTGCGCCGGTTTCCTCGTCGCTGGTCAGCAGCATGTCGAGCCCGCCAGCCTCGTCGAGATCCGAAAGCGAGCTGTAGCCGGTCAACCCGAAGAAGGCAGGGTTGCCGTGGATGAGATCGTCACCCGCATGCACCAGGAGCGCGGCCGGGATCATGTCGATCACGTCTTCGGTCATGCCCGACGCGATCGCATTGCGCGGCGGCAATCCGAAATGCGGCTGGCGTGATGCGCTTTCAGGCTCGCCGGCCTCGATCTCTTCTTCTTCGCCGTCATGGGCTTCGAGCGGATCGAGGTCCTCGTCGGCATATTCGGAAGCCGGATCCGGCTCGTCGAATACGTCCGCCTCCTCCGCGCGGGGCTCGTCAACTTCCGGAACGTCCCAGTTTCGGGAGGCGGATTCTACGGCGTCGCGGTCCTCGTCGTCGAGTTCGGCCATTTCAGGCGCGGTTTCGTCGCCAGCCCCGTCGTCAGCTCGAGTTTCAGTGCCTTGCTCGGCCGCATCGGCGGCCTCGAAGCCGGCTTCGGCTGAGGGCTCTTCAGAGCTTTCCACGACGTCTTCGGCATCGTCACTGGCGGGACCGTCGACATTGTCAAACAGAGCACTGACTTCTTCCGGTTCCTGCAGCCGCCTGGATGAGGATGTCTCGTCCAACCTGTCGACCGGCAGTTCGGACTTCAGCGTCGTCACTGTCTCCGGCTCGTCATCGGCGCCGTCGGCGATCGGCTCTTCGGCGGCTTCTGGCGGACGGAAGGCCTCCAGGCTCAGACCCAGCTTTTCACCGATCTCGCGGAAGGCCGCCTGCTCGAGCGGCGTCAGCGTCTCGCGCGCCTTGGCCCGGCGTGTCTCGAGGTGGATGACCTTGTCGCTTTCCGGGCGCACGGGATCCGGCGTGAAGGTAATGGCGGGCTTTTCGCCCTGAAAGGGATCATCCTTGGGCTCTTCAACGGTCGCCGGCTCGTCATCGGAGCCAGGTGTGTCGTCCTCGTCGGATGGCGCAGCGACATCGTCCCAAGAGCCGGTCGGCTCGTCAGTCGCATCGAGATCATCACCGCTGGCACCGGTGGCGGGCAACTCCGCCACGGGCTGTGCCGGGCCGTCGTCCCGAGGGCTTTCGGCGACAGCTTCCTCGCTGGTCGTCTCCGCTTCGCTGCGGGCCAGTTCGTCGGCCAGATCTTCAGGCGTGTCCTTGATCGCCGGGGGCGAATGCCGCGTTACCGGGGTGTAAGGGCCGGGCACGAGGGCGAGGCCTATCGCTTCATCATCGTCGCGGGCTTCGCCGATGCGCACGATGCCAAAGCCGCGGAAGCCGTCGAAGCGGCGTTCCCGGGTGTAGGTGGGCAGTGCGGCCAGATCGACAGGCACCACCATGCCGGTGCCCTGGATCGGCCAGTAGACGGTCTTGCCGGACCATGTGTCCCGGCGGCTCAGCAGATCGGTGATGACGTGATCGGGGTCGAGATTGAAGACACGGGCGACATCCGGGAAGCTGCGTCCCAGAATGTCGGCAGCGTTCGGGCCGACGGCCTCTGCAAATTCGGAGGAAAGCTCCGAAAAGGTGCCGCTGCGGTCGATCTTCCAGACGAAACGCACCGGCCGGCCGTCGGGATCGAAGGTGAATTCATCTTCCGGCGCGGTCGTCTCCGGCTCATGGTCCTCGACCATTTCCGCGGAGATATCTCCGGACCCGGTCTCGTCGCCAGTCTCGTCCCTGGTCTCGTCGTCGTCTTCGAACGCCTCCTCGAGGTCGTCCTCGAACGCCTCCTCGAGGTCGTCCTCGTCCGGCTCGTCGGCCCCTTCTGGCCAGTCGTATCGATCGGCTACCGGCTCTTGCATCGAAGTCTGGGGCGGGACTTCCGCCCAGAGCGCGTCATCCTCGAATGCATCTTCGGCGGCGGGCTGCCCGTCACCGGTGTCGTCGCTGGCGGAAATGTCCTGCGCCGCGGCAAATGGCGGGGGGAGGACCTCTTCATCCATGACCGGAGGCGGTGTGGCGGCGAGTTCTTCCCGCACCTTGTCTGCGTCGAAGGCGGCAGGCTGGGAGGCGAGGGGGACATCCGTGCTGGCGGGTTCGTCTGGTGCGTCAGTCTCGCTGGCGCCGGTATCGACCACGAAAACGAGATTGAGCGCGGGGTCGTCGGTCAGCCGTCCGATCGCTGCGGGCATTTCCCCGCGTGCGCTGTGAATCATGCGCTTGATCAGCCGGTCGCCCTGCTGCTCGACATCGCGCGCCATCTTTTTCAGGTCGCTTGCGGAAAGCTCGGCCGCCTCGAAGGATGCGGAGGCCGCGAGAAGCACGCCGGTGTCGTCGAGCACGGCAACATGGGCATCGGCTTCCTCGAAGCCGCTGATGATCTGGCGCGCGCGACCGGCCAGCCCGCCGGGATAGTCGCGCTCGGCGGAAATCAGCACCGCAGGCGCGCCGCCTGGCAGCTGGATGAGCTCTACGCGCGCGCCAACCACCTTGCGCTGGAAACCTTCGGAAACGCGGATCAGGAAATCCTGCCCGTCCTTGCGGGCCAGGCCGACCACGGCGCCCGCGATCTGCCGCCTGATGGCGGGGCGGGTGCCGATACCGTCCTCGATCAATTCGTAGATGCTGGCATAGCCGAACAGGTTCGCAGCCGGCCCGTTGGCCCAGACGATGGTCTCCAGATCCGGGCTCGCAACGACAAGGGCATCACCGCGGGCGAAGCGCTCGCGAATGTCCTTGTGCACGGCAAGATCGATGAATGGATGACTTTCGTACTGCATACTGTCCTGTACCCGAGTCGCCGGCAATCGTGTGCTCCGCGTTCGGGCCAGCAGAGTCACAGTTAACGCCTCATTAATAGCTGGGACGCCTTTTCCGGTCTAGCAAGGCCTTGCGCCGTGGAGGATCAATGTCAATTTGAGGTTAACGTATTGTGCAGTGCACAAAAATTCTTGCGGAGATGTTGCAATGCACAATAATCGGTGCTATATAGGCTGCAGAAGCGGATGGGAACGCGTTTTTCCGAACCGCACAACGTTACCGAGGAGAATGAAATGGCTACTACCAAGAAGCAGGCAGAAATGTTTCAGTTCCCGGCTTTCGACGTCAGCAAGATGTCCGAAACTTACCGTGATTATGCCGAGAAGGCCATGGCGCAGTCGAAGGAAAACTACGCCAAGATGAAGGAAACCGCCGAAGGCGCGACCAAGACCATGGAAGCGACCCTCGAGAAGGCCCAGGCCGGTACCGTCGAACTCAGCCTCAAGGGCATCGACGCCATCCGTGTCAGCACCGACAATTCGCTGTCGCATCTCGAAGCCCTGCTCGGCGTCAAGTCGATGGCCGAAATGATCGAGCTGCAGAGCACCTTCTTCCGCAAGCAGGCCGACCTGATGGTCGACCAGACCAAGGCCATGCAGGAAGCAGCCCGCAAGCTCGCCGAAGACGTGTCGAAGCCGACCCGGGACGCAACCGAGAAGGCGATGAGCGAAGTGGAAGCCAAGGTCAAGGCTGCCTGATCCGTTTTCGGATCGCTCACTACCGCACTGAAGAGGCCGGGTTCGCCCCGGCCTTTTTCATGTCCGCAATCATCCGGGCGGCATGGAAAGGGGAAGAGCTTCGGATGTCTCTTTGTCAAAACCCTGCCGACCCCTCTTGCAAAAGCGGCATGAGGAAAGTATTTGAGCGGCAGTTGGAACGAAGCGCCCGCGCGGCGCTCGTCCTGTGCGATTGTAGCTCAGTTGGTTAGAGCGCCGGATTGTGGATCCGGAGGTCGCTGGTTCGAACCCAGCCAATCGTACCACCCATTTTTCTCGACAAACTGAACATGTGCATGAACCGGCAAGCCACGGTGGCAGGTCCTTGCCGTCCGCAGTGGGGCCTGTCCCTGCCGTCAGAACGCCTTGAACGTCAATGTCGTCTGGGTGCGCTCGATGCCGTTGATCGAGTGGATGTTCTCCGCAACGAAATGGCCGATATCCACATCGTCGCTGACATAGAACTTGGCGAGCAGGTCGAACGGACCGCTGACGGAGTAGACTTCGGAGGCGATTTCCCGATTGGCCAGTTCCTCGGCGACCGAATAGGCCTTGCCGAGTTCGCAGCGAAATTCGACGAAGAAACATTGCATGGAAACCGTCCTGCTTCGTTGGGCGCCCGGCGGGCGCTTGTTCGCAATTCAGGTTCCCCTTCTAAGGCAAGCGGGCGCGCCCTGCCAATAGCCGTCGCGGGAAATGCCGCCGCCTATTCGGCGGCATCCCTCGAAACGATCAGGCGCGGGCCGCGCTGTTCGCCGGCCTCGATCCGGGCTAGGCGCTCCCTGAGTTCGCCGATCTCCTCGGCATTGGCCGAGACAGTGGCACCGAGATCTTCTTCTTCCGGTTCCTCTTCCGTCGGGCCGACGAAGCGGGAGAAGATCCGCCCCAGAAGTCCCGAGAGGTCGTCCATGATCAGGAAGAAGGACGGCACCACGATCAGGCTTAACACGGTGGAGACGATGATGCCGCCGATAACCGCCACGGCCATGGGCGAGCGGAACGAACCGCCTTCGCCAACGCCGAGCGCGGAGGGCAGCATGCCCGCCGACATCGCGATGGACGTCATCACGATGGGCTGCGCGCGCTTCTGGCAGGCCTCGATCATCGCGGGCATCCGGTCCATCCCGCCACGAACCATCTCGATGGCGAAATCGACGAGCAGGATCGCGTTCTTTGTCACGATACCCATCAGCATCAGGATGCCGATCAGCACCGGCATGGAAACCGAGTAGCCCGTGAGAATGAGGCCGGCCGCCACGCCGCCGATCGCGAGCGGCAGCGAGAACAGGATGGTGAACGGCTGGATCACGTCCTTGAAGAGCAGGATCAGCACCGTCAGCACCAGAAGCAGGCCCATCAGCATGGCATTGCGGAAACTGGCCAGAAGTTCGGCCTGCACCTCCGCATCGCCGCTTTCCAGTACGCTGACGGAGGCGGGAAGATCGGTGGTGTTGACGATCTCCATGAAGTTCTTCTTCGCCGTCTCGAGAGCGACGCCGATCGGAAGGCTGGCGCCGATTGTCGCCTGGCGCTGCCGGTCGAAGCGGTTGATGGTGCTCGGTCCCTGGGTGATCTCGATATCGGCCACGGATTTCAGCGGTACGCGCTCGCCGGAAGATGTCGTGACCTTGAGATTGGCGATACGGTCGAGATCGCTGCGATAGTCACGATCGAGCTGGACGCGGATCGGCACCTGGCGGTCGTCGAGCGAGATCTTGGCAAGCGCGGAATCGGCGTCACCAATGGTTGCCACGCGGACGGTTTCGGCGATCTGGTTGGTCGTCACGCCGAGGCGCGCGGCTTCGTCGTTCTTCGGCCGCACCTGGATCTCGGGCCGGGGCAGGGCGCCCGAGACGCTGACGCCGGTCATCGATCGGTCCTGGCGCAGCCTGGGTTCGAGCAGCGCGACCGCCCGTTCGATGTCGGCCTCGTTGTTCGAGACCACATTGTAGGAGATATCGCGCTCGCCACGGTCATTGAGCTTGTAGGCGCGCACGTCGGGAATGGCAGCCAGCTTGTCGAAGACTTCGACCTCGATTGCCGCCTGGGATTTGACACGCCCGTTTTCGGTCATGCGCGGCAAGATGTAATGGACGAGCGGTACGTTGTCGACGAACCCGTTGACGAGGGTCTTGAGCATCGAATGCTCTTTCTTCTGCAGCAGGACCGCGATCGATGCCCGGCGGATGTCCATCTCGCCCCGCGGCGAGCTGCCGCCGAGGATGAAGACATTCTCCACGCCCGGGATCGGGACAATCAGCTCGCGCATCTTCTCGGTGGTCCGGTCGGTATCCGCAAGCGTCGCGCCGGGCGGCAGCTCCACGCTGACCGAGATGCGCGAGACGTCGTCGGGCGGCAGGAAGGAGCCGGGGATCTGCGCCATGAAGTAGATCGCCACACCGAGGGACGCAAAGGCGACCAGGAGCGTCGAATAGCGCCAGCGCAGCGTATGCTGGATGAGGTTGGTATAGCCCCTCATGATCGGCCCGTTCTGCTCGCCTTCCTCATGGGCGTCGCTTGTGCGCATCAGATAGGCTGCCATCATCGGCGTGATCAGACGTGCGACCAGCAGTGAGAAAAGCACCGCGAAGGCCACCGTCAGGCCGAACTGCACGAAATACTGGCCCGGAATGCCCGGCATGAAGGAAACCGGAACGAACACGGCGATGATCGTGAAAGTGGTGGCGATCACCGCAAGGCCGATTTCGTCTGCCGCATCGATCGCCGCGCGATAGGGCGACTTGCCCATCTTGATATGCCGCGAAATGTTCTCGATCTCCACGATCGCGTCATCGACGAGAATACCGGTCGACAGCGTGATGGCGAGCAGGCTCACCAGGTTGAGTGAGAAGCCGAGCAATTCCATGATGTAGAAGGTCGGGATGGCCGACAGCGGCAGGGCCACGGCAGCGATCAGCGTCGCGCGCCAGTTTCTCAGGAACAGGAAGACCACGAGAACGGCGAGGAGCGCGCCTTCCACCAGCGTGTGGAGAGCGGATTCGTAGTTGCCATAGGTGAAGAAGACGGTGTCGTCGACCGGAACGATTTCCACATCGGGATATTTCGCACGGATCTCGTCGAGTTTCTCGGTCACGGCCTCGTCGACGGTGACCTCGCTGGCGCCCTTGGCGCGGAAAACCGCGAAGGCAACCAGCTGATCGCCGTTATAGCGGGCGAAAGAGCGAAGCTCCTCATAGCTGTCGCTCACTGTGCCGAGCTCGGACAGGCGGACGAAGCGGCCGTTCGGAAGCGAGATCGTGCGGTTGGCGAGATCTTCGGGACTTGAAGCGTCCCCCAGCGTCCGGATGGTCTGTTCCCGCTCGCCGATCTCGCCGCGGCCGCCGCCCAGATTGGCGTTGGTCGCGCGCAGCTGCTGGTTCACCTGGCTGGCCGTGATGCCGTAGCTGTCGAGACGGGCCGGATCGAGTGCCACCATGACTTCCCGGTCGGCACCGCCATAGCGGTCGATTTTGCCCACTCCCTCGGCCCCCTGAAGGGCGCGCTTGATCGTATCATCGACGAACCAGGAAGCCTCTTCCAGCGTCATCCCGGGCGCATGAACGGCATAGGTCAGGATAGCCTGGCCTTCGACATTGACGCGCGTGACGATCGGTTCTTCCACATCAGCCGGCAGGTCGCCACGGATCTGGTCGATCTTGTCCTTGACGTCCTGCACTGCTTGATCCGTGGGCACTTCCATCTTGAACAGGACATTGGTCTGCGACAGGCCGTCGGAGACTGTCGAGATGATGTCGTCGACACCGGTGATGGAAGAGACCGCGTCCTCGACTTCCTTGGTCACCTGCGCTTCGAGCTCCGACGGTGCGGCGCCCGGCTGCGTGACCGCGATGGAAACGAGCGGGATGTCGATATTCGGAAAGCGCGTGATCGGCAGCGAGAAGAAGGACTGAATTCCGAGCACGATGAGCAGCACAAAGGCGAGCAGCGGCGCGATCGGGTTACGAATGGACCAGGCGGAAAAGTTCATCTCGGTTTCTCCTAGTCGGCGATCGCCGCTGTGGTTTCAGGGTCGCCCCCGACAACTGGATTGATCCGGTCGCCGTCACGCACGAAGGCGCCGGCCTTGGCCACGATCAGGTCGCCCGCCGACAATCCGTCGACGATCTCGATACGGTCGCCATCGCGAATGCCGGTTTCGACCTCCGTCCGGTGTGTCTGGCCGTTTGTGATGAGGAGAACGCTGTCGCCGTCGCGCGACAGGCTGACAGAGGTTACCGGCACGGTCACGCCTTCGCGTTTGGCTGCAATGATCTCGGCTTCGGCAAAAAGGCCGGCCTTGAGACGATCCGAATTGTCGAAGTTGATGCGCACGGTACCGAGCCGCGAGGTGGTGCTGAGCGTCGGCTCCACGAGACGAACGGTGCCGGTGCGCGGATCCTTCAGGCCGGAAACCTGGATATCGGCCTTCATGCCGGGCTCGATGCGCAGGAGGTCCGTTTCGGAGACATCGGCTCTCAGTTCGAGCCTGCCGTCGCGGATCATCGTGAACATCGCGCCGGCGGAAGCGCTGGCGATGGTGCCGACCTTGGCAGCCCGTGCGGTGATCACGCCATCCGCCGGAGCCTTCACTTCCGTGCGGGCAAGCTTCAGATCGATGTCCTTGATCTGGGCCTCGACGACATCGATGTCGGCTTGTCCGACCTTGATCGATTCCTCGACGGAGCGAACCTTGGCGCGACCGGCCACGGCCTTCGCTTCGGCCTGTTCCGCCTGAACGGTCGAGAAGGTGCCCTTTGCTGCCAGCTGCCTGGCGCGCTCGGCCGTCTTTTCGAGTTCGTTGGTATTGGCCTCGACCTCCACCTTCTGCGCTTCGAGCTGGGCGAGCCCGGCTTCCGCCTTGGCCTTGTTGGCGGCGAGCTGGCTCTTCTGCAGGATCAGCTGATCGTCGGAAAGCCGCGCAAGCACGTCCCCCTTCTTAACGGTGTCGCCGATGGCAGCCAGAAGTTCGTCGATCGCCAGGCCCTCGACCTGAGGCTGGACGAGGATTTCCTCCTGCGCGGCGATCAGGCCGCTCACGAGAATGCGGTCGACGACCTGGCTCGTCTCGGCCCGCACCGCGATGATGGGAGGGGCGAGATTTGTCTTGGCGCTGTCCGCGGCTTCTTCCGCCGCCATTGCGGAGAAGGAAACGAGTGAAAGTGCGGCTGCGAAGAGTGCTGTCCGTTTCATTGGGAAAGAACCTGTTCGTCGGATGTGGTGGTTGCAGAGGCCTCGAAGGCCATGCGCAAGGTTTTGAAGACGAGCTGGCCGAGCGCCTTGTCGTCTGCCTGGTCCGTCTTGAGCGAGCCGTAGCGGCGTTGGGCAAAGCCGTGGACCATGAGCATGATTAGCTGCGCATGCTGTTCGTAGCGCTCGAGATCGGCGGGAGAGCTTCCGCCATGGATACGCACCAGCGCATTGACGAACTTCTTGCGGATCATCCGTTCCATCGTTCGCTTCACCGCCGCGATCTCAGGCACGCGGAAGGAGGCTGCCTGCATCTCGGTCCACAAGGCGGCTTCCTCGTTCGAAAGATTCTCGATCCGGTCGCTCAACTTGGCGAGAAAGACTTCGCGTGGATTTTCAGCGGTCTCGATCTCGGCGAATTCGGCATCCAGGCAATTCATGTCGAACTGGATCATCGCCTGGATGATGGCATTCTTGGACGGAAAGTAGCGATAGAAGTTGCCGACGCTCATCTGCGCGCCTTGCGCCAGATCCTGCATCGAGGCGCCGTCGAAGCCCTTCGAGGCGAAGACGGACTTCACCGCGATCAGGATCCCGAGGACCTTCTGGTTGGAAAAATCGATAGTTGGCGCATCCATGGTGGCGTCAGCTTCCCCAAATTCGGAGTGAACAGGCACGTGGTATTGCATCGCAATATAGTGAATGAACATTCATTCGCAAGTGGATGGGAGCTGAAACCGGCCGGTCTCACCAAGTTGTGATCGAGAATGCTTAATAAATTTTGGCGAGAATTAGACGATGGCGATCAAAACGAAAGAGGCCCGCGGGACTTTCGGTCCCGCGGGCCATGTCTTTCAGCCAAGTGCCGGTATTTATTCTGCAACTTCCAGATATTCAGACATGGGCGGACAAGAGCAGACGAGGTTCCGGTCGCCATAGACATTGTCGACCCGATTGACGGGCGGGAAATACTTGGCGTTGCGGAAGGCGCCTGCCGGGAAGCAGCCGGCCTCGCGGTCGTAGGGTCGATCCCAGGCGCCGACGAGGTCCTCGATCGTATGCGGCGCATTCTTGAGCGGGTTGTTGTCCCGATCCATTGCCCCGCTTTCGATCTTACGGGTCTCCTCACGGATGGCGAGCATGGCCGTGCAGAAACGATCGATCTCCGCCTTGGTTTCCGATTCCGTCGGTTCGATCATCAGCGTGCCGGCAACCGGCCAGCTCATGGTCGGGGCGTGGAAGCCGGCATCCATAAGCCGCTTGGCGATGTCCTCGACGCTCACCCCTGCGCTGTCATCGAGCGGACGGGTGTCGAGAATGCACTCATGGGCGACCCGACCGCTCTTCGATGTGTAGAGGATGTCGTAGGCGCCGGAAAGCCGTGCGGCGATGTAGTTGGCGTTGAGGATGGCGATACGTGTCGCCTGCGTCAGACCTTCGCCCCCCATCATCAGGCAGTAGGCCCAGGAGATGGGAAGAATGGAGGCAGAACCGTAGGGCGCGGCGGAAACCGCGCCCGGCTTGCCGTCCGTCGCGCAGTGGCCCGGCAGGAACGGCGCCAGATGCGACTTCACGCCGATCGGCCCCATGCCCGGACCACCGCCGCCATGCGGAATGCAGAAGGTCTTGTGCAGGTTGAGGTGGCTGACATCGGAGCCGATATCGCCCGGCCGCGAGAGGCCGACCATGGCATTGAGGTTGGCGCCGTCGAGATAGACCTGACCGCCATTGTCGTGCGTGATCTTGCACACCTCCTGCACGGTGTCCTCGAAGACGCCGTGGGTGGAGGGGTAGGTGATCATGCAGCATGACAGCTCGTCGCGGTATTTCTCGGCCTTGGCGCGGAAATCCTCGATGTCGATATCGCCGTTCTGGCGGGTGCCGACGGGGACCACCGTCATTCCCGCCATCTGTGCCGATGCCGGGTTTGTGCCGTGTGCCGAGGTCGGGATCAGGCAGATCCTGCGGTTCGGCTCGCCGCGCGATTCATGATAGGCGCGGATCGTCATCAGGCCTGCATATTCGCCCTGCGCACCGGAGTTGGGCTGCATGGACATGGCATCATAGCCGGTGACCTGGCAGAGCTTGTCGCTCAGATCATCGACCATGTACTTGTAGCCCTCGGCCTGGTCGGCCGGCGCGAACGGATGCATCTCGGCGAATTCCGGCCAGCTGATGGCCAGCATCTCGGCTGTCGCATTCAGCTTCATCGTGCAGGAACCGAGCGGGATCATCGCCCTGTCGAGTGCCAGGTCCTTGTCCGAGAGCCGGCGGATATAGCGGGTCATCTCGCTTTCCGCGCGGTTCATGTGGAAGACCGGATGGGTCATGAACTCGGAGGTCCGTGCCATCGCGTCGGTGATGGCCGGTTCGGCCGTCAGCTCGGCGAAGATAATCGAGCCGCCGAAGGCGCGCCACACCGCTTCCACCGTCTTCGGACGGGTGATCTCGTCGCAGGAAATGCCGATCCTGCCGGAGCCGATACGCCGAAGATTGATGCCTTCGGCAAGCGCGGCGGCCATCAACGCATCCTGCTGGTCGCCGACATTGACCGTGATCGTGTCGAAGAACTCTTCGGTCTCCACCGTGAAGCCGAGCTGTTTCAGGCCTGCTGCGAGCTTGGCCGCCTTCATGTGGATGCGGCCGGCAATGGCGCGGATTCCGACTGGGCCGTGGAAGACGCCGTACATCGAGGCGATGACCGCGAGCAGAACCTGCGCGGTGCAGATGTTCGATGTCGCCTTTTCGCGGCGGATGTGCTGCTCGCGGGTCTGCAGGGCAAGCCGGTAGGCCTGGTTGCCGCGCGCGTCGACCGTGACGCCGACCAGACGGCCAGGCATCGAGCGCTTCCAGGCATCGCGTACCGCCATGAAGGCTGCATGCGGGCCGCCATAGCCCATCGGCACGCCGAAGCGCTGGGCCGAGCCGACGGCGATATCGGCACCCATGTCACCCGGCGACTTGATCAGCGCGAGGGCCATCGGATCACATGCCAGTGTGGCGATCGCCTTTTCCTCATGCAGTTTCGAGATCACGCCGGTGAAATCGCGCACATCGCCATTCGTACCGGGATACTGGAACACCGCGCCATAGACGCTGGAGGCGTCGAGATCGGTGAACGGATCGCCGACGATGATGTCGAGCCCCAGCGGTTCGGCGCGGGTGCGGATCACGTCGATGGTCTGCGGGTGACAGTCCTTGTCGACGAAGAAGGTCGTGCTCTTGGACTTGGACACGCGATGCGCCATCGCCATGGCTTCGGCGGCCGCGGTCGCCTCGTCGAGAAGCGAGGCGTTGGCGATGTCGAGACCCGTAAGGTCCGAGATCATCGTCTGGAAGTTCAGAAGGGCTTCGAGACGGCCCTGGCTGATCTCCGGCTGGTATGGCGTATAGGCCGTGTACCAGGCGGGGTTTTCCAGAACGCAGCGCTGGATCACCGGCGGCATCACCGTGCCGTAATAGCCCTGGCCGATCATGGACGTCATGACCTTGTTGCGTTTGGCGGTTTCGCGCAGATGGTCGAGCACCTCGCGTTCGCTCATCGGCTCGCCCCAGGCGAGCGGCGAGTTCTGGCGGATCGATGCGGGAATGGTGTCGTCGATCAACTGGTCGACGGAAGACACGCCGATCGTCTGCAGCATCGTTTCCATCTCGGCGGGCGAGGGGCCGATGTGACGACGATTGGCGAAGTCATACGGATTGTAGTCGGAAAGCTTGACGGTCATGCGTGATCCTCAGTCGATGATCGCCTTGTAGGCGGCTTCATCGAGAAGCGCCTCGATATCGGACGGGTTGGCGAGCTTGAGCTTGAAGAACCAGCCCGCACCGGCGGGATCGGAATTGACAAGCGACGGATCGTTGACGATCGCCTCGTTGACTTCGGTGATCTCGCCCTTGAGCGGGCAGTAGACTTCGGAAGCCGCCTTGACGGATTCAACCGTTGCAGCTTCATCGCCCTTGTCGAATTCGGCGCCTGCATCGGGCAGCTCGACGAAAACGAGATCGCCGAGCTGTTCTGCTGCGTGTTCGGTAATGCCGACGGTTGCGACATCGCCGTCGAGCTTAAGCCATTCGTGGTCTTCGGTGTATTTGATCATGTGGATGGTTCCCGTCTGAAGCTTAACGTTTGTAGGTGTTGGGGACGAAGGGGAGGGAGGCGACGCGAAGCGGCAGACGCTTGCCGCGCACTTCGGCGTAGACGATCGTGCCGGGTTCGCCCTGGGCGCTCGGCACGTAACCCATGGAAACCGGACCGCCATGGGACGGGCCGAAGCCGCCGGACGTCACCTTGCCGAACGGCTCGGTGGACGTCTCGTCGGCAAACAGATCTGCGCCTTCGCGCACCGGAGCGCGGCCCTCCGGCGCCAGGCCGACACGGATTTTTTCCGCGCCGTTTTCGAACTGGGGCAGGATGATGTCCGCGCCCGGGAAACCGCCCGCCCGCTCGCCGCCGGTGCGGCGCACCTTCTGGATGGCCCAGGTGAGGGCTGCTTCCACCGGCGTGGTGGTCATGTCGATGTCGTGGCCGTAGAGGCAGAGACCGGCTTCGAGCCTGAGAGAATCCCGCGCGCCGAGCCCGATCGCCTCGACACGCTCGTCTGACAGCAGCCTGCGCGCGAGCTTCCCGGCATCGCCGGCGGCGACCGAGATCTCGTAGCCATCCTCGCCGGTATATCCCGAGCGCGAGACCACCGCGGAGATGCCGTCCAGGTCGACGTCGCGAACATCCATGAACGTCATGTCCGCGACTTCGGGAGCCAGGGCGGCCAGGACCGCTTCGGCTGACGGTCCCTGAAGCGCCATCAGGCCGCGCTCGAACGGAGCCTCGATATCGCAGCTTGCAGCGCAGGCCTTGCGGATCAGGCCGAGATCCTGCTCCTTGCAGGCGGCGTTGACGACGACGTAGAGGTGATCGCCGCGATTGGCGACCATGAAGTCGTCGAAGAGACCGCCCTCGTCATTGGTGAACAGGCCATAGCGCTGTCGGCCTTCCTTCAGGCCTGCCACGTTGATGGGGGCAATGCTCTCGAGCGCCAGGGCCGCGTCTTCCACGTTGCCGCTCTTCGGGCGGATCAGGATCTGTCCCATGTGGGAAACGTCGAACAGGCCGGCTGCCGCACGCGTATGAAGGTGCTCTTTCAGCACGCCGAGCGGATACTGTACCGGCATGTCGTAGCCGGCGAAGGGCACCATCTTGGCACCAAGTTCTATATGCAGGTCATGAAGCGGAGTCTTGGAAAGGGGTTTGTCAGTTTCCACTGGCAATCTCACACGAAGGTGCTTGGCTGTCGCCGCGCACGGGGCAAAGGTATCGGACGTCATTCATCCGGATTCGTACCCCCTCTGTCCGTTTGCCTGAGATTGCTATCCCTTCGGCCGGCGCGTCGGGCACGCCTGTCTCCAGAGTCCGTATTTGCCTGCTGGTCCTTTCGCCTGAGAGTTTCCGGGGCGGTTGCTCCTTCGGCACCGGTGCTGAACCGGCTTCTCCCAACAGGTTTGAAGATGTTCGCGTAATCGGAGGCCGAATGCAAGAGCGATCAGCGGGCGCGGACAAAACTCACAGCAATTTGCGAGCCTTCAGGCGACCTGTGCTGGCCTGCCTGCGCCGCTCTTGCTTGCCTGCGCTCCTGCCTCGTGCGAAATGGAACGTGAACGAGAGAAGAAGAATGCAGACGACCTCAGTTACAATTGAAAACCTAAGCGAACTGGCGAACACGATCCGCATGCGGGCGATCGGGGCTGAGCGCTTCATCGTCGCGATTGCCGGACCGCCGGGGGCAGGCAAGTCGACCCTTGTGGACGAGCTCAGGGATAAACTGTCGAGTGCGCATGGCTCGGTTCCGGTCGTGCCGATGGATGGGTTTCACCTCGACAACGCGATCTTGACCGGACGCGGGCACCTCCCGCGGAAAGGCGCGCCCTTCACCTTCGATGTGGCGGGCTATCGCGCCCTCGTCGAACGGTTGCGCAACGACCGTGACAGCGATGTCATGGTGCCGCTTTTCGATCGTGATCTCGATCTGGCGCGCGCCGGTGCCGGCGTCGTTCCCGCCGGAAGCCCCATCGTGCTGACCGAAGGCAACTATCTTCTTCTCGATGAAGCGCCGTGGAGCTCGCTCGCACCGCTTTTCGATCTCACGGTGATGATCGAGACCGACCGCAAGACGCTGGAAGACCGGCTGGTCCGGCGCTGGCTTGCGCATGGCCATGACGCCGACGCGGCAAAGGCGAGGGCGCAGGGCAACGACATGATCAATGCCGATCTCGTGCTGACCAGATCCCGTCCTGCCGACATCGTCTGGCGGAACTGAGCGGCAAGCGCTTGCCGCACACGTGGTCGGCGCACACATGGTTGCCGCACACATGGTTGCCGCAAATGAAAAGGCCCGGTCGCGAGACCGGGCCTTCTTTCCGAATGATCGGAAAACCAGATTACATCTGGCTGTACTTGCCTTCGTGCCATTCATACATGACGTAACCCGGCAGCGACACGTCGCCCTTGTCGTCGAACGACAGGTCGCCGAGGACGGTCGAGAACGTGCCCTCGTCGAGCGCCTTGGTGACGGCGTCGAAGTCGGTCGAACCGGCAGCCTTGACGGCGTCGGCCCATGCCTGGATCGCTGCATAGGTGTAAAGCACATAGCCTTCGGTGGTCTTGCCGGCGGCCTGCAGTGCGTCCACGACCTTCTTGGCCGATTCATACTGTGTCGGGTCCGGCGAGAAGGTCATCAGCGTGCCTTCGCCGGCGTCACCGGTGATGGCCCAGTATTCATCGGTCACCAGGGCGTCGCCCGAGATGATCTGAAGGTCCATGCCCTGTTCCTTGGCCTGGCGAGCCATCAGGCCGGCTTCGGTGTGGTAGCCGCCGATATAGAGAACGTTGATGCCTTCGGCCTTCAGCTTCGAGACGAGAGCCGAATAGTCCTTTTCACCGGCAGTGTAGGATTCCACCAGTGCCGGCTTGCCGCCAGCCTTTTCGTAGGCTGCCTGCGTTTCGTCGGCGAGACCCTTGCCGTAAGCGGTCTTGTCGTTGATGAACGCGATCTTCTTGTCGGCGAAGTTGTCCATCAGGTACTGGCCGGCGAAGGCGCCCTGCTGGTCGTCACGGCCGCAGACGCGGTAGATGCCCGGGCCGGGACGCTCGTCGGTGAACTTCGGGTTGGTCGAAGCCGGCGAGATTTCCACGATGCCTTCGTCGGCATAAACGGCCGAAGCCGGGATCGACGAGCCGGAGCAGAAGTGACCGGCAACGAAGACGACGCCTTCACCAGCGAACTGGTTGGCAACGGCGACGGCCTGCTTCGGGTCGCAGGCATCGTCGCCCACTTCCAGCTTCAGCATTTCGCCGTTGATGCCGCCAGCGGCATTGATGTCGGCCACGGCCTGCTCGGCGCCGGTCTTCATCTGTTCACCGAAGGAAGCGTACTGGCCGGTCATCGGACCCGCCGTTGCGATGATGATGTCCGCATAGGCGGAGGTCGACATCAGAAGGCCGAGTGCAGCGCCTGCCAAGAGTGCCTTTTTCATTGTGTTCCCTCAATTTTTACACACCGGTTGCAAGATGCGGCAGAACGGTCGGTGTCGGTCCGGTCTACCTGTACACAGCAGGCCAACGCCCGCTTGGAAGCCATCAAATCCCAAATTTTTGCGGATTGAAAGGGTTCTCGAGGTTTTTTCTTTTCTCGGGCCAGGTTGTATTAAACCCTGGTTATCAGCGATCTTTCCAGGAGAAAGGTCCCGATCTCGTGAACTTGAAACTGTACTGCGACGCCATTTGCCTGGAGCGGGTGAAACGCTTGGCGGCAAAAGCGATCCCGAGCAGAACGATCAGGTCGACGATGTAGTAGTGCAGCGAAATCAGCGAGCCGTTGAAGAGCGAGAAGTGAATGAACCTCACGGCTGCGGTCAGGAGCACGATATAGAAGCCGAGAAGCTTGTTGGTTTCCCAGGAATGGGCCACCGAGCGCCCCGTCATCCATGCCGCGGCACCGCCGAGGACGACGGTGACGAGGATGAATTCGAAGGCCGAGACTTCCCAGAGAAGGGCGTTTTCAAGTTCCATCTTCGTATCCTAGTGCTTTCCGCCTTCGAGATAGGCTGCGCGGACTTCCTCGCGCTTGAGGAGTTCGGCTCCCGTTCCGCTCATCGTGATCTTGCCGTTGACCATGACATGGCCGCGGTGGGCGAGCTTGAGCGCATGAAACGCGTTCTGCTCCACGAGGAAGACGGTCAGGCCCTCGTTCTTGTTGAGGTCGCCGATGATGTCGAAGATCTGCCGCACGATCAGCGGGGCGAGACCGAGCGACGGTTCATCGAGCAGAAGCAGTTTCGGCCGGCTCATCAGCGCGCGCCCGATGGCGAGCATCTGCTGTTCGCCGCCCGAGAGCGTGCCGCCGCGCTGGACCTGACGTTCCTTCAGGCGCGGAAACAGATCGAAGACGCGCTTGACGTCGTCGTCGAAATATTTGTCGTCGACGAGCTGGGCGCCCATCTGCAGGTTTTCCATCACCGTCATGCGCGGGAAGATGCGGCGACCTTCCGGCGACTGGGCGATCCCGAGCCGCATGATCTCGTGGGTCGGCATCGCCGAGATATCGGTGCCGTCATAGACGATCTGTCCGTGACGGGCGCGGGGATTGCCGCAGATGGTCATCATCAGCGTCGACTTGCCGGCGCCGTTCGCACCGATCAGCGTGACGATCTCGCCACGATGAACATCGATATCGACGCCGCGCAAGGCGACGATGTTGCCGTAATAGGTCTCGACGCCGGAGACGGAGAGAAGCGGGGCTGAGGTCTCGCTCACTTGCTGCCTCCCTTGCCTTTACCGGATCGGCTGGAGGGCACGGCGCCCTTGTCGACCCGTTTTGAAAAATCGGTATCCCCGCCCTTGGCGAGGGTCTTGGCCTGCTTGACCCATTCTTCGCGCTTGATGCGTCCGTCGAAGGCCAGATAGTCCTCGGCCTGCTTGACGTCGGCAGCCTTCCAGGCAGCGATCTGGTCGAAGTGGAAGATGCCGTGTGCATTCAGCTTCTTCTCGTTGATCGGACCGATGCCCTTGATGCGGGTCAGGTTGTCGCCCTTGCCGTCGCGCGGCGCGTTCAGGCCGCCCGCCATGGCAGGCGCCGGCGTCGCACCGGCTGCCGCGGGAACCGGCTCGGATCTGGCTTTCGCCGGCGCGGCCTTCTTTGCTTTCGGCTTTGCCTTGCTCTTGGCCTTTGCTTTTTCCGGCATCACGACGTCGTCGGAAACTTCCTCGCCCCTGGCGTGGGCTTTGGCGATCTCGGCATCCTCTTCGAGAATTTCCTCAATCTCTTCCTCGTCGTCGACGCCGAGATAGGCGGCGATCACCTTGGGATCGTTGCGCACCGCTTCCGCGTCGCCGTCGGAGATTTTCTCGCCGTAGTCGAGCACGACCACATGGTCCGAGATTTCCATCACCACGCCCATGTCGTGCTCGATCAAGAGGATCGAGGTGCCATGCTCGCGACGGATGAATTGAAGCAGATCGTTGAGTTCGGCCGATTCACGCGGGTTGAGGCCCGCCGCCGGCTCGTCGAGGCAGAGAAGGTGCGGGTCGGTGCACATGGAGCGGGCGATCTCGAGACGCCGCTGCGCGCCATAGGGCAGATCACCCGCCGGATCGTCGGCACGGTCGAGCAGGTTGACGCGCTCCATCCAGTAGATGGCCTTCTCCATCGAGGCCTGTCGGGCCTTCCTGTAGCCCGGGAGGCCCAGAAGTCCGCCGAAGGTGAAGTTCGATGCCACCATCAGACGATTGTGCTGGGCGACGAGCAGGTTTTCCAGAACCGTCATGCCTGCGAACAGCCGGATGTTCTGGAAGGTACGTGCCACCTTGGCCTTGTCGGAAATGGTGAAGTCCGGCATCCGCTCGAGCAGATAGACCCCGGCATTGCCTTCGACGCGATATCGCTCGCCGGTATCGGTCACCCGTTCGATGAAATCGTTCGAGACCTTGCCGTGGCGCATCGTGATGCGCCCTTCGGTCGGTTTGTAGAAACCGGTTACGCAGTTGAAGACCGTCGTCTTGCCGGCGCCGTTCGGGCCGATGAGGGCGGTGATGTCACCCCGTCCCACATTGAACGACAGGTCGTTGACCGCTGTCAGGCCGCCGAAGCGCATCGTCAGATGCTCGACGGTCAGTACGGCGTCGTTTTCCCACGCTCGCCCCGTCGAGGCCGGCGCGGTCATGTCCTTGGTGTCTGCCATGGTCAGTGTCCCTCACCCTGTGCGACCATATCGGCGCCGATTGCCTTCTTCTCCTTGTAAATCGCGGACGGATTACGGGAGGAGATGAGACCGCGCGGTTTCCAGACCATGATGAGAACCATGGCGAGGCCGAAGATCAGCATGCGGTACTGGGTCGGATCGAAATTCGAACCGAAGATAGCTTGCAGGAAGTCGAGGTTACGCAGCAGTTCGATGCCGCCGATCATCACGATGGAGGCGATGACGACACCGATCTGCGAACCAAGACCACCGAGAACCACGATCGCGAGGATGATCGCGGATTCGAGGAAGGTGAAGCTTTCCGGTGAAATGAAGCCCTGACGGGTGGCGAAGAAGGAGCCCGCAAGGCCGCCGAACATCGCGCCGGTCGAAAAGGCGGTCAGCTTGGTGTTGGTGGTGTTGATCCCCAGCGAACGGCAGGCGATCTCATCCTCGCGCAGAGCTTCCCAGGCGCGGCCGATCGGCATCTTGCGCAGACGCATGGTGATCAGGTTGGTCGCGATCGCCAGTATGAAGATGATGTAATAGAGGAAGATGAAGCGCTGGATGGAATCGTATTCGAGTCCGAAGAAGTCGGCAAAGCCGCCTTCGCCGCGCGTGAATTCGAGGCCGAACAGCGTCGGCTTCGGAATGCCGGACACGCCGTCGGGGCCGCCGGTGAACTCGTACCAGTTAAGCAGCACCACACGGATGATCTCACCGAAGGCGAGCGTCACGATCGCGAGGTAGTCACCCCTCAGACGCAGGACGGGGAAGCCCAGGATCATGCCCCAGAATGCCGCCAGGATGCCTGCCAGAGGCAGGGCGATCCAGAAGCCGATGAAGTCGAAATGCGTCGCAAGAAGCGCGAACGAATAGGCGCCCACTGCGTAAAACGCGACGTAGCCGAGGTCGAGAAGGCCGGCGAGGCCCACCACGATGTTCAGTCCCCAGCCGAGCATGATGTAGGTCATGATCAGGATTGCGAGGTCGATGAACTGGCGGTCGCGACCGGGGAAGAAATAGACGAAGAAGAAGGGCAGGATCACCGCGAAGGCGAAGAGAATGCGGCCCAGCCACGTGCCGAGGCCGGGGACGGCGACGGCACTGACGACCTTGTTGCCCGCGCCTTTCGCCTTGCCGCCGCGGAAGAACAGGCTGATCGCCAGCCGTCCGCCGAAGACGACGATCATGGAGATGATCCAGAGCGCCCAGCGTGTGGTGACTTCCAGACCGCCCGGCGCGATGTCGGTGCGGATGGCGAGGAAGAAGAAGCCGAGAACGCCGGCAAGCAGAGCTGCGATTGCTGCGTCCTTGATGGCGGCGGCGTAGGAATTTGCGGGATCGTCAGCCGGGAGATTGGGGGCAGCCAGACGCTCTTCGCGTTTGATCTGCGCCCCTTCCGGATGGTTGACGTCCGCCGGTTGGGTATCGTTGCTGGACATTAGACTTTCTCGACTTCAGGCTTTCCGAGCAGGCCCGACGGCATGAAGATCAGCACGATCGCCAGGATCGAGAATGCCGCCACGTCCTTGTACTCAACGGTGAAATAACCGGACCAGAGGGTCTCGATGAGGCCGATCAGCAGTCCTCCGAGCATGGCGCCCGGCAACGAACCGATACCGCCAAGCACAGCTGCGGTGAAGGCTTTCACCCCGGCGAGGAAGCCGATGTAGAAATCGACCACGCCGTAGAGAAGCAGGAACATCATGCCGGCGACGGCGGCGAGCGCCGCGCCCATGACGAAGGTCAGCGAAATCGTGCGGTCGACGTTGACGCCGAGAAGCGCAGCCATCTTCTGGTCCTGCTCGCAGGAGCGCTGAGCGCGGCCGAGCGGAGTCTTGGCGATCAGCAGCGAGAAGCCGACCATGAGGAGGAAGGTCACGCCGATGATGATCATCTGCATGTAGGAGAGCTGAACGGCGATGGTGCCGGCTTCCGTGCTGCCCTCCATCAGGGTGATGCCGCCGGAAATCTGCGGCGGAAGCGGCTTGACGCGCGCACCCTGGGTGACCTGCACGAAATTCTGCAGAACGATCGACATGCCGATTGCGGTGATCAGCGGCGCCAGCCGGAACGAGCCGCGCAAAGGCCGGTAGGCCAGGCGCTCGACGGTCCAGCCCCAGGCCGAGGTGAACAGCATCGACACGATAAGGACGATGAGCAGAACCAGCGGCAGGAAGGCGAAGCCGAAAATCGAAGTGAGTATGAGAAATACGGCGAGGGCGATGAAGGAACCGACCATGAAGACGTCGCCATGGGCGAAGTTGATCATGCCGATAATGCCATAGACCATCGTATAGCCGATGGCGATCAGACCGTAAATCGATCCGAGGGTCAGCCCGTTGATGAGCTGCTGGATCAGGTATTCCATGAAAGTTGTTACCCTGTATTTGTTTATTGGCGAGTACTTGGACGTACCCGCATCCCCTACGCGCATCTTCCACAAGAATGGCGCCGTCGCAAATCAAAAATTGCAAAGTCGGGAAGATTCCTGCCCAATTCACAGCCACTGCCGCGATGGCAGGACGGCATGCGAATGAATTGAGCGGGCCACTCCGGCCGGAAAACAGGGCGTCGCAGGCAGGCGGCGAGGCGGGACATGCTTGATCTGGAAAGGTGAGCCGCGTAACACGGTTCAAGCCGGAACAATCCGGAGAATCGGTTGCAGTTCGAGTCACCCGAGAACGCTGAAAAATTTCTGGAGTCTCGTTCCATGAAAGCCCTCTCGAATTCGGTCATCGAGAAAATCCGGCGCAACCGCATCTCGACGTCGGAAGTCACGGATTGCCTTGGAAAGACCGGGGTGCTCAAAGGCGTTTCTGCGCTGAACCCACGCCATTTCCGGGTCGGACCTGTCCGGCTTGTCACGGCGTGGAATTGCAGCAACTGGGAGCTCCACGAACAGGCGAGTGCGGTTCAGCCCGGCGAAATCGTCATCTTCCACGCATTCGATTACGAAGACTACGCCATGTTCGGCGCATTGGTCGCCAAGTTCCTGCTTCTGTACCGCGAAGCGGCAGCCCTCGTCGTCTGCGGCCTCGTGCGCGACGCGCACACTCTGAAGATGGAGAACTACCCCATCTGGTGCGAAGGGGTGACGCCGGTCGGCGCGCTCAATCGCAAGAATTCGGCGCCGGAACCCGCCGAAGCCGAGGAATTGCGCCGCCGCTACGACGGCGCGATCGCCGTCTGCGATGATTCCGGTGTCGCGATCATCGGTAAGGAGTGGATGACGGAAGACTTCCTTGAGCGGCTCGATTTCATCGAGCTCCAGGAAGATGCCTGGTTCCACTGCATCGATACCGCCGGCATGACGACTTACGAGACCGTCTGCGAGAAGAAATATTTCGACGAGAAGAGCGTGTTCTCGCGCTTCGACCGGCTGCGCGAGGGATCGCCGCTGGTTTCCGGGGAGACCAAGGAATGAAGGACGATCGCGCGGAGTTCAGCGAACAGGCGAGGCGCGACGCGATTGCCCTCGGGCAGGACGACGCCCTCAACCGCGACGGGCTCCACCTGATGCGCGAAGCCGGCAAGCACCGCTTCACCTATCTCTGGAGCTGGCTTGGCGTGCCGATCATCCAGGTCCCGTCCGATGTCGTCGCCATGCAGGAAATCATCTGGGAGACCAGACCGGATATCATCATCGAGACCGGCATCGCCCGTGGTGGAAGCGCGATCTTCTTTGCGTCGATGATGCAGCTCCTCGGACGCGGTACGGTGATCGGCGTGGATATCGATATCCGCGCCCATAACCGCGACAGCATCGAGAGCCATCCGCTCGGCCACAGGGTCCGTCTGATCGAGGGATCGTCGACCGACCCGGAGATCGTCAGCACCGTCAGGTCGATGATCGAGCCGGGTGCGAAGGTCATGGTCATCCTCGATTCCGATCACTCCTATGAGCATGTGAAGAATGAACTGGCGGCTTACGCGCCCCTCGTTACCGAGGGCCAGTTCATGATCGTGGCCGATACGGGGCTGGCGATCGAGACGGACAACTTCACGCCGCCCCACGGCTGGGGCAACGGCAACGACCCGATGGCGGCCATGGACGAGTTTCTCCAAGGCAGCGACCGGTTCGAGATCGATCCGGTCTATAACGGCAAGATGCTGATGACGAGCTCGCCGCGCGGCTATCTGCGCTGCGTCAAATAGAGTGATTTCGGGGGCGGCATGAGCGGATTGTTCGATTCCCTGTCCCATCCCACCCTGAGCGGTCGATGGTTCGCGCGCGATCTCGATGCCGGCTGGCAGGCGCTCGTCAAGCGCCTGCGCGAAAGCGGTTACAGCCGTGCCTGTGCCGTTGGCCTGGCCGGTGTCGAGGGCTATGAGCACGAGGCCTTCATCGAGGCCTGCCGGCCTTATGCCGAACTCGTCCCGATCGCCGGGATCGATCCGCGTGGCGATCTCGTGGCCGAGCTGCGCCGGGTCAAGCAGCTCGGTTTCAGCGGCATCAAGCTGCATCCGCGACTTTCCGCCTTTGCCATGGGCGATGATTGCCTGATCGAGGCCTTCCGGGCCGCCCGCGCCGTCGATCTGCCGGTCTTTCTCTGCACCTACTGCCATGGTCCGGTGGAGCGGGCGCCGCTGGAAGATCCCCTCTATGGCCTGGCCCGCGCATTGCGCGCAGTGCCGGACATCCGCCTCGTCCTGCTGCATGGCGGCGACGTGGAGCTCATGCGCTACATGCAGCTGGTGAGACATTCGCCCAACATCCTGATCGACCTGTCCTTCACCATGATGAAATACACCGGCAGCTCGCTCGATCTCGATCTCGCCTATGTCATGCGCGGTTTCAACCGCCGCACCTGTTTCGGTGTCGACCACCCCGAATACACCCATGCGGAGGTGCGCACCCGTTTCGACGCGCTGTCCGCTGGATTGTCCCCCGAAGAGCGCGCCAATGTGGGGTTCAACAATCTGAGCCGTTTCCTGCGCTTGCCGGAGCCCGCCGAATGAAGGATGACGAATGGGACCGGATGCGGGCGATGTATGCCGCGCGGCTGGCCGAAACGGGTTATTCGCCCGAGACGCTGGGCTGGACCAAGCCCAAGCATCGCCTTCGCTACAAGATCCTGGTGGATTACTGGTTCGGCGGCCCCGATCCGCTCGACGGCTCGGCGAGCCTTCTGGATTTCGGCTGCGGCTTTGGCGATCTTGCCGTCTATTGCGCAGCGCGCGGCCTCGACGTCGATTATCACGGTATCGACTTGAGCGAGGATCTGGTCGCCGCGGGCCGCAGGGTCTTTCCGCATCTCGATCTGGAAGCCGGTTCGCCGATCGAGGATGGGCTGGACAGGGTCTATGACGTCATCGTCTCGTCAGGCGCGCACAATTACGCGCTCACGGACAACGAAGCCTATATCCGCCGGACGTTCGAACTCTTCGACGCGTCCTCGCGTTGTGGCTTCGCGATCAACTTCCTGTCGGACCGGGTCAATCACCGCAACGCCGGGAACTACTACGCCAGCCCCGCATGGGTTCTCGATCTCGCCTTGTCCCATTCGCGGCGTGTCGAGATCCGGCACGACTACATGCCCTTCGAATTCACGGTCTTCGTCGACAAGCGCAGCGATTTCGGCGATCTGACGGTTTTTGCGCCCTTCGAGGCGGATTGCGGCTAGGTCATTCCATTTCGAGCCGGATGGCGGCGAGAGCAGCCCTGGCGCGTTCAAGTGCCTCCTGGCGATCGGCGCCGCCGGTCACTGCCCAGCCATGACGGGCATTGTCATGGCTGACCGCTCCTCCCGTGTCACCGGGCCGGATGGTCAGTCCGATCGTTGCGACACCCGGATGGTTCCTCGCCGCCTCAAGGCCATCAGCAGCAATGAAGCGCCCCGCGGGTGCCGCGAGAAACCGGTAGCAGGCGCCTCCGGACTTCCGTGGCGCGGGATCGACATCCCACCGCAGGAGAAGCCGGGCGAGAACCACGGGCGCATCGAGGCCGCTTGCCTGTTCGATCGCATGGGCGAACAGATGTCCGCCGCCGGGGCGCGCACCGATTTCGACGAGATGGACGCCGTCGTCCGAAACAATGCACTCGCAATGAAAGGCGCCCTGGCGATGGCCGACGGCTTCGATGGCCCCGGCAACGAGCGCGCGCGCCTCCGCGATCACCGCCGCCGGATAATTTGCCGGGTAATTGAGGCTCATGTTCACCCGGTAGCGGTCATGGTCCTGAAACTCGACGTCGCCGATCATGCTGAACGTCACATGACCGTCGTTGACGAAGCCGTCGCAGGTCAGGAGAGGGCCGTCGATGAAGCGTTCGACGATGCAGCCGTGTGAACCCGAGTGGCGGAGCGCGCCGTCGATCGCCTCGTCGAGCTGGTCGTGGCGGGTGACCACCGAAACCCCCTTGCTCGCCCAGGACCGGCGGGGTTTGATCACGGCGGGCAGCCCGATGTCGTGCACGGCGCGACGAAGCCCGTCTTCCGTATCCGCCAGTCGAAAATCGGGCTGACACAGGCCTGCCTGTTTCCAGGCCTGGCGCATCCTGCCCTTGTCGAGGCAGTTGAGCGCAACCTCGACCCCGATACCCGGCAGGCCGAGTTGTTGGCTTGCGGTAGCGGCTGCCAGAACGCCGGCCTCGGTCGCGGCCATCACGAGGTCGGCGCCACAGCCGCGCGCCGCCTCGGTCACCGCATCGGCGTCCTCGATGCTGCCGAAAATGCTGCCGTCGGCGATGGCATGGCCCGGCGCGTCTTCGTTGCGGTCCATCGCGATGACGCGAAACCCGCCCCGTTTCAGGCTCTCGATCGCCTTGACCAGAGGCTCGCCGGCCGCAAGCAGCAGGATCGTCGCTTTCCGTGTGTGAGCGTGGGTCATGGAGAGCCCTCAAGGCAGACGAAACGGCAAGGTGCAGCCCTATTTGAGCCGGCCCTCGAGCAGGTGAACGGGAAACAGCATTCCATCGATCATCTCGTAATATTCGCCGGCGCTTCCGGTGTCGCCCATGCCCATGTCGATATAGAGCTTGTCTTCGTGCAGCCCGACATAGCGCGGCACTTCGGGGCGCCATTTGAACTCCGGCCTGAAGCTCTTGAGAGCATCCTTGCCGCGCCATTCGGCAATGGCTTCGCCATAGGCGCTTTTTCGGGCATCGAATTGGTCCCTGTCGACGGTGGTCTCGCAGTCCTTCGCGCATGCTGCGATGAAATTGTCTTCCCAACCGGACAGTTCGATCCCGTATTTCTGCTTGAAGCGCTCGATCGTGTGGCCGATGGAGGCGGTAATTCCGAGATCTGCGGGGAACGGGAAGCCGTCCGCGTAAAAGCCCTCCGCGTTCTCGGCGAGAAACTGCGCGGAGCGTTCCGCCGCGAGGCTTCGATCGCGCAAGGCCATGGTATTGGAGGCGCGGCAGGTGCCGAAGACCGAGAGCGGGCGTTCCCACAGGACGAAGTTGCGCGCCAGCATCACCACCTTGCAGATATTGTCGTAGTCCAGGTTGCCATGCTCGAAATAGCGGCCGGAGAAGGTTTCCCTGATCTGCTCGAGAAGGCTGCGGCGAATGGTGCCGTGATAGATGCCGAACGGGCAGCCGGGACGGTCCGTCGCCTGGTCCCAGAAGAACATCCGCTTCATCAGGTCCTTTTTCTCCAGACCGTGCAGATGGCTCGAGGTCGGCAGCGTCGTGATCTCCCGCTCCGCGCGCGCGTCCGGCCATGTGTAGTAGGCCCGGCCCCAGGAGATCGAATCCACGGTCTCCACCCGTGCGGTCGCCACCCGGATGATCTCGCAGAGTTCAGGATCGACGTAATCGTCGTCCCCGATATAGGTGATCCATTCTCCGGATGTCTCGGGAACGATCCGCTCCCAGTTTTCCAGCATCGTCAGCGGTCGATCCGCAGGCGGTATCATCTTGAGCCGGCTGTCGGCCGCTTCCGCGACGAAGGCCGATATGGGGCGGGGATCATCCGAGTTGTCGCCGATGACGATCTCGAAATCGTCACGCTCCGACTTGAGCATGTGGCGCGCGGCGTCAATGGCATAGGCTTGCCTGTTGCGCGTCGGAATGCAGATCGACAGAATGGTCATCGCGCAAAAGTCCTTGCGCCGGAGATCACGAGATCGACCGGCAGCATGGCGTGTTCGCCGAAACGGTAGAATTCTCCGGGTGTCTCGACCTTGAGCGTGTTTTCACGAATATAGAGCACCTTGCCGATCACGCCGCTCGTCTGGTTGAGGATCCGTTCGCCGGGCGCGAAGGGCGGCGGAGCGAAGGCCGATGCCCATTTCCCGCCTTCCCATTCCGCAAAACCGCGGCGAAATGCGGCGACCTTCTGCTCGTATTCTTCCTTGTCGCGCGAACTGAGGCATTCCTTGGTCGCTGCGGCGGCGAAATTCTCGGGGAAGCCGGTGAGGTCGAAGCCGTAGGTCTTGCAGAACCAGTAGGTCGTGTGGGCCACGCTCACGCAGACCGAGCTGGTTTCATCCGATATCGTGAACGGAAAGTCCGGATGTTGCGGCGGCACGTTCCCCTTCGTTTCCTCGATGAAGATGCGTGTGCGCTCGAGCCGGATGTCGCGGTTCTGCGCCGCGGCCGAGTTCGAGGAGGCGCAAGCGCCGAGAACCGAGAAACCGCGCTGGCAGTGAACCATCAGCTTTGCTTCGGCCAGCACCTTGCAGGAATTGTCGTAGTCGACATTGGGATGTTCGAAATAGCGGTTGCCGAATTTGCGCTTGATGCGTTCCATCAGCGTGCGCTTGACCGCTCCGTGATAGATCCCGAAGCCGGCCGATGGGCGTCTGTCCCGTTCGCTCCAGCGGTAGAGCCTGTCCTGGTCCGGCTTCTTTCGTCCGACGAGGACGCTGAATGCGCAGGGTATGGTCGCCAGTGTCGGGCGGGTGCGGTTATCCGGCCAGTTGAAGTTCATCCGGCTCCAGCCGATCGCCTCCACACCGTTGTAGAGCTTCTCGAAGCTTTTCAGCAGACCGGTGACGCGCGGATCGATGTAGTCGTCGGCGCCGATGACGACGATCCAGCGACCCGACGTTTCGGGAATGGTCCTTTCCCAGTTGTCGACCATGGAATAGACGCGCTCGCCCGGCGGCAGCAACCGGAAACGGTCATCGTGGAAATCGTTTGCGAAAAATTCGGCCAGCACCGAAGGATCATCGGAATTGTCGGCGACGACGACCTCGAAATCCTGGCCCTCGTTTTGTGCGAGAGCCCGTATGGTTTCTATGCAATAGCGCTGCCGGTTCCGTGTCGGCACGCAAATCGTCAGGTCTGTCATCACTCGGTTTCCGCGGCTTGTCGGCCCGGAAAGTCTCAAATCAAGCTTGTGTCATGCTTGCCGACGGGCGGACAGGTGTCGCGCCCGTCGGAGATGCGTTCTGCGTCACTCGTCGATTTCTTCGGGAAGGACGAGGTTGAGAATGATTGCAATCGTGGCCGCGGGCAGAAGCCCTGTCGTCAGCAGCATCTGGGCCGTGTTGCCCAGATGCTGGAGCGCGCTCGGTTCGAGTTGCAGGCCGAGGCCGATCGATAGCGAGATCGCGAAGATCACCATGTTGCGGCGGTTCCAGTTCACGTCGGCCAGCATTCGCACGCCCGACGCGCAGACCATGCCGAACATCACCACGACGCCGCCGCCGAGAACGTTGATCGGCACGGTGTTGATGACGGCGCCGATTTTCGGAATGAAGCCGCAGACGATGAGGAAGATCGCGCCGATGGTGACGACATGGCGGCTCATGAGCCCGGTCATGGCGATCAGCCCGACATTCTGTGAGAAGGAGGTGTTGGGCAGGCCACCGAAGACGCCGGCCACCGCGGTGCCGAGTCCGTCGGCGAACGTGGCGCCTTCGAGCTCCTCGTCGGTGGCTTCGCGTCCCGCGCCACCCTTGGTGATGCCCGACGTGTCGCCAACGGTCTCGATCGCCGAGATCACCGCCATGAAACACATGCCGATGACGATGGCGATGTTGAACTCGAAACCCCACTTGAAAGGCATGGGAAGCTCGAAGAAGCTCGCCCGGCCGACATTGCCGAAACTGACCTGACCCATCAGCAGCGCGACGACGTAGCCGGCCAGAATGCCGATCAGCACGGCGGCGACGGCGAGAAAGCCGCGGGTGAAGAACTTGATCGCGAGCGTGACCACGATCACGACGAGCGCGGGGAACCACATCGAGAGAGAGCCGAATTCCGGCTTGCCCATCAATGGCACGCCGCCGGCGGAGTACTGGATGCCGACCCGGATCAGCGCCAGGCCGATCATCAGCACGATGAGACCCGTCACCAGAGGCGGGAGGGCATGCCGGATCTTGCCGACGATGAAACCGAGGCAGAAGTGGAAACATCCGCCGACGATGATCCCGGTCATCAGCCCGGCGAGACCCGCGGTGCCGAGCCCCGCGACAGCCGGGATCATGATCGGAACGAAGGCGAAGCTGGTGCCCTGGACGATCGGCAGGCGCGCGCCGACGGGGCCGAAGCCGATGGTCTGGAACAGCGTGGCGATGCCGGCAAACAGCATCGACATCTGGATCATGTAGGTCATGTCCGGGAAGCCCAGCGCGCCCTGATCCGAGCCGAAACCGATCCCCGCCGCGCCGGCAATGATGATGGCCGGCGTCACGTTGGACACGAACATCGCGAGAATATGCTGGATGCCGAGCGGCACGGCCTGCGCCAGTGGCGGTGTGAAATTCGGATCGCGCCGTTGTTCGGCCGTTCCCATGGTCGCATCAGTCATGAGTTATCCCCCGTTGAACTGACCCGCCCTGCCGTTTGCTCCCCTCATCTCCGCGCTGCCTGTTTCCGTCTTGCGCGGAACGCCTGTCGGCAGCGCGGGTATCCGATCAGCCTATCCGTCCGAACAGCCTCAGGCGGCTGACGCCGCCGTCTGGATAGATGTTGAGCCGCACATGCGTTACGGGCCCGACAGTCTCGATGAACGCGCTGAGATCATGGACATGATCGGCCTTGAGCTTCTGATTGGCAACAACCGTCGGCCAGAACATCGACGAGGTGATGACGGCCTGGTCGGCGTCCGATCCGTAGGCGCTCATGTCGGCGGCCTGCAGCGAGCACTGATCGGGAAAATTGCCTTTGAAATTGGCGGTGTCAACGATGGCGCGGGAGATGGTGCCGCGCTGGGCGAGCGCTATGACCATCCATTCGTTTCCGGGCACGCGCCGGCGGCTCGTCTCCCAGCCATCGCCCATGTTCTCGCCCCGGCCGGGTGCCAGGATCCGGTGATAGGCGCCGTAATGCGCATCCGAAAAGCCGACGATGCGCGCGCCGTTGAGCGCCGCCGTCAGCTCGAAATCATCGCCTTCCGCATGTTTGGGATCGATCTTCGGCTGGCCATAGACCCTCAGCCGCGCCACGCCTCCGTCCGGCAGGATGTGCAGACGTATATGCGTCCAGCTTTCACCCGAGGCGCACTCGAAGAAATGGTGGCTGTTCGGCCCGAGCGGCACGGTCGGCAGGATTTCGGTCCATTCCGTTCCCTCGACAGGGTCGTTCTCGACCGAGCAGGCCATGATCCGGCAGGCGGGCGGATAGTTGCCGGTAAAGAATGCGGTGTCCACGTCGAAGCCGTGGATGCGACCGGGAACGGCGAGGCGAACGACGGCGAAGTCGTGGCCGAGCACGCGCTTGCGGCGGGTTTCCCAGCCGTCCATCCACTTGCCGTGATCGTCGTACTTGTCTGGAATGAAGACCGGCGGCGTATCCTGCAGCATGCGTTCGAGCGGAGCGAAGAATTCGTCGGTGGCGTGAAGCCCCCTGGCGCCGAGGCCCGCCGAGGCCAGGTTGATGCCCTTGCGGACGAAGTCGGGAACCTGGATTTCAGGGCTCATGCTCATGCGGGGATCCTTGCGAAAGATGCGTCGATGGACGCGGGCGAAAGCCCGCGTTCTTTTTTCTGGCCTTTTTCTCGCGATCCGGCAAGGGCAGGCTTGGTTCAACCCCGGCGACAGTGCCGCATGATGGCGAGGTCGAGCGCGGAGAGAAAGGCCGACCGGTCGGCCTTGGAAAACGGTGGCGGGCCACCGACTTGCGCGCCGCCAGCCCTGAGATCGGACATGATGGCGCGGGTCGCCACCGCCATGCCGATGGAGTTGGCTGTGAACGGCTTGCCATTGGGTCCGAGAACGGCCCAGGCATTTGCGGTTACGCAGCGCTCGGCGAGAAGAATATCGGCGGTGATAACGATCGTGTTCCCGTCGGCGCGTTCGGCAATCCAGTCGTCGGCGGCATCGAAATTGCCGGGTACCACGACCATCGAGATCAGCGGGTCCCTTTCCAGGCGCAGCCAGGAATTGGCGACGAAAACGGTTTCGATCTCCAGCCGTTGCGCGACCTTGATGATCTCCGCCTTGACCGGGCAGGCGTCGGCGTCCACGAGAATTTTCAGTGCGTTGTCCATGCGGGCGGTTTGCGGGCTGACGCCCATGATGTCAATCGCATCCCGGCGGCCGATGGCCGGCTGCGGACTTGCAATGGGCGGGCTCGCATTGCATCATCCCGCAATGCAGCATCAACGGATTAGCGTGACCCGCCCCAGATGAACTCTGAAAAGATCGAGAAAACCGCAATCGATGCGCCGTCCAGGCTCAGGCACGGCGTGCGCCAGCTTCTCGATTTCATCTATCCGGACAAGGCGTCCGACGAGCTCGTCCAAACGGTCATCGATGCCTTTTACGGCAGTTCCGCTCCGCGCCGGCGTGCGCGCGTACCCGGCAACAGTTTCTGGAGCGAGCGCGACAACTACGTCATTACCTACGGCAACACGATCTATGACGGCGAGCACAATCCGCTCGACGTCTTGCGGCACTTTGCCGAGACCCATCTCGCCCCTGTCTTCAAGGGCATTCACATCCTTCCCTATTTTCCGTTCACATCCGATGACGGTTTCGCGGTCACCGACTATCGCGAGGTCAATAGCCGCCTCGGCTCATGGGAGGATATCGGTCGCATCGCATCGAAGTTCCGGCTGATGAGCGACCTTGTGCTCAACCACTGTTCAAGCCAGTCGAAGATGTTCAGCGACTATCTTCAGGGGCACGCGCCTTACGACAGGTTCTTCTACGAAGCCCTGCCGACCGATGATGTGAGCATGGTGACGCGGCCACGGACCCATCCGCTCCTGAGGGAGGTCGAGACGGCCAACGGCGTGAAGCACGTCTGGTGCACGTTCAGTCACGACCAGGTGGATTTCGACTTTTCCAATCCCGATGTGCTCGTCGAGTTCATGGACATCCTGTCCTATCATGTCGCGCGCGGGGTGCGGACGATCCGCATGGATGCGGTGGCCTTCATCTGGAAGGAACTCGGCACCACCTGCATCCACCTGCCGCAGACCCATGCCATCATCCGGCTGGTCCGGCTTCTGGCCGATTTCCATCCCGAGCTGATCATCCTCATCACCGAGACCAACGTTCCGAACCTGGAAAATCTCTCCTATTTCGGCAATCGCAACGAAGCGCATGCGATCTACAATTTCTCTCTGCCTCCGCTGCTGCTTCATGCACTGCTGAACGGCACTTCGCGCTATCTCAATGCCTGGCAGATGCGCATGCCGCCGGCTCAGCTCGGCTGCGCCTATTTCAATTTCTCCGCCTCTCACGACGGCATCGGCGTCCGCCCGGCAGAGGGGTTGATACCGGATGAGGAGATCGGCGGCATGATTGCCGCGATCGAGAGCTTCGGTGGACTGGTGAGCTATCGTTCGCTGCCCGACGGCGGCAAGAAGCCCTACGAGATCAACGTCTCCCTCTACGATGCCTTAGCGGGCACGACCGAAGGGCCGGACGAGTATCAGTTCGAACGCTTCATCCTGAGCCAGGCGATCGTCTTGTCGCTGGAAGGCATCCCGGCCTTCTACATTCACTCGCTCGTGGCAAGTCGCAACGATCTCGAAGGCGTCGGGCGGCTTGGCTACAATCGCGCCATCAACCGCAGGGCGATCGATTCCGCGACCCTGCTCGACGATCTTGCTGATGAAACCAGCCTGCCGGCGCGCACCTTCACGACCATCAAGTCGATGCTTCAGATCCGTTCCCGCCAGGAAGCGTTTCATCCGAACGCCACGCAATTCACCCTGCAGCTGGGGGAACAGTTCTTCGGCTTCTGGCGCCAGAGCCTCGACCGCTCGCAGAGCATTTTCGCGATCTTCAATCTCACCGCGGAAGAGACGACCATTCCATTGATGTCGCTGAACCTGATTGGCGGCGATCACTGGGAGGACATCCTGACCGGTGAAATCATCCGGATGAACGCCACCGATATATCCTTCCGCCCCTATCAGGCGCGCTGGATCACCAACAACCGAAAGCCCTCATGACCTCTCGCATGATCGTGTTTTCTGATCTGGACGGCACGCTCTTGGACCACGAGACCTATTCGTTCGACGCGGCGAAACCGGCGCTCGAACGGCTGAAATCCGAAGGGCACGTTCTGGTGCTGGCGTCTTCCAAGACAGCCGCCGAGATCGCGCCGCTGCGGGAGGCTATGGGCTTTGCCCATTGCCCGGCAATCGTGGAAAACGGTGCCGGACTTCTGCAGGCGGGTGAAAGCGGTGAGACCTGCGATGGATCGGCGCATGAGGCGATCCGGGCCGCTCTTTCCGATCTGCCTGAGCGACTGCGCTCTCGTTTCGAGGGTTTTTCCGATTGGGGCATCGCGGAAATCGCGCGCCGCACCGGGTTGGCGCCGGAACAGGCCGAGAAGGCAGCGAGGCGGCGCTTCTCGGAGCCCGGCGTCTGGTCCGGTTCCGATACGGAGCTCGAGGAATTCGTTACCCGGCTTTCGAAGTCGGGAATTACGGGTGTGAGGGGAGGGCGGTTCTTCACCCTGTCGCATGGTTCGACGAAGGCATCGCGGATGGAAGCTGTCCTTGCGATGTATCCCGATGCCGGCAAAGTTCCGAAGACCGTGGCGCTCGGCGACGCGCCGAACGACGTCCCGATGTTGGAGAACGCCGACCTCGGGATCATAATCGCAAACCGTGCACATGCGGGGATCGGATCCCTCGGGAGCGAGGTGAGCGGAAAGATCATCCGTTCGGTGAAGTTCGGTCCCGAAGGATGGAATGAAGAAATGCTGCGCGTTCTCGATACGCGCTGACGAACTGGAGCATCAATGGGCGATTTTCAGCAACCCGGCCACGTGGCGACCCTGCACAATTTCGGAACCTGGTCGTCCTCCGATCTCGAGCGCCATGTCGAGGCATTCAGCGCGACCCGGAAGATCAACCTGATCCTCCCCTCCCTGTTCTCGGAACTGGAGGCGCCGGCACTCGACAATATCGTCAATACGCTATCGGACGTGCGCTATCTCAATCACATCGTCATTGGTCTCGACCGCGCCAATGCCGAGCAGTTCGCCTTCGCCAAGCAATATTTCTCACGTCTGCCGCAGAAGCATTCGATCCTCTGGAATGACGGCCCGCGCCTGACCGAGATCCACAATCGTCTCGCCGAAAAGGAACTTGCGCCGCAGGAACTGGGGAAGGGGCGGAACGTCTGGTACTGCATGGGGTATAATCTGGCCTGCCGTGACAGCGAGATCGTCGCGCTGCATGACTGCGATATCGTCACCTATTCGAAGGAAATGCTCACGCGGCTGGTCTATCCGCTCGCCAATCCCTCCTTCCCCTACTACTTCGCCAAGGGCTTTTACCCGCGTGTCGCCGACGGCAAGCTGAACGGCCGGGTGACACGCCTTCTGGTCACGCCGCTCCTCATGGCGATCGAAAAGACCTGTGGCCGGACGGATTACGTCGATTACCTGCAGGCGTTCCGCTACCCGCTCGCGGGCGAGTTCGCCATGCGCACGTCGGTGCTTTCCTCGATCCGCATTCCTTCCGACTGGGGGTTGGAAATCGGCGTTCTGTCGGAAGTTTCTCGCAATCTCTCGCGCCATGCGATCTGCCAGGTCGATATCGCCGATACCTACGACCACAAGCATCAGCCGCTGTCGCAGGAGGACGCAAGCCGTGGTCTTTCGCGCATGTCGATGGATATTTCGAAGTCGCTGTTCCGCAAGCTCGCCACCGAGGGAATGGAGTTTACGGGCGGCACTTTCCGCACCATCAAGGCGGTCTATTACCGCATCGCGCTCGACATGATCGAAATGTACTACAACGACGCGATGATGAACGGCCTGCATCTCGACCGGCACAAGGAAGAGCAGGCCGTCGAACTGTTCGCGGCCAACATCATGGAAGCCGGCAAGACCTTCATCGACAATCCGATGGAGACGCCGTTCATCGCGAACTGGAGCCGGGTACGTTCGGCTGAACCCGACATCATGCGTGCGCTGCGCGCGGCGGTCGAGGAAGACAACGCCTGAAGCGGTACCACCGGATTGGCGGCAAAAAAATGCCAGGCACGAAGGCCTGGCATCTTCAAACTTGTTATGGCTGGCTATTACGGAGCGACAGCCATCTTGCAGCGTGCGCTGACGCTGTCGGAGAACAGGGCTTCGTCCTGTTCCCATTCCGAGCAGGCAGCCTTGAACGCTTCCTGGTCTTCGGCGGATGCTTCACCCCACATGGCGGCGAAGTCGTCGTCGCTGCGCATGGCCTTGGCGTCGGCATCATACATCAGCTTGTAGACGCCCGGCTGAACTTCCTGGGCATTTTCTTCCCAGTAGGTGGTGGTGTCGAGAGCGGTCGACTTGGCCAGTGCCGGTGCGGCAGCGGCGGAAAGGGCAATTGCAGAAGCGGCTGCGATCTTGATGAACGTTTTCATGGTCTGATCCTTCGTGTCTTTGTTTTTGTTGTCGGCCGGGTTCGTCCCGGCTTCGTATTGTCACGGAGATAACCAACGGCTCCCACGTTAGTTCCCAAAAAAGCGGATGCAATTTCACCCATCACGCAGCTGTGTTTCTGCCCGCCAGCACAAAGAGAAGGCAGAACGCAGGATTTGGATGGTCAATATCTTGGCATTTCGTGAGTGGTGGCTGCTCGGGCGGCCTTTTTCTCTCCGAAATGAGTGAATTATCTTGCGAAACGCAAGTTGGCACGGTCCATGCATTGCTATGGAAGGTCCAGAGGGGGACCATGACGCGGCCTCACATGGCGCGCGGCGAACGGCTGCCGGGTGAACCGCTCCCGGATGTACGGAGCGAACCCGGCAGCCATTCAGCCACTATTCCCCTGTTCCTGTATCTCCCATGCCCGGTCCATCGCACGCGGCTTGCCAGACCAGACGCTGGGCGCCGGGGCGGATCAAGGTACCTGCAAAATTTTACGGGACGGCGTGAACGCAATCGAAGGAGAGCCCCGGCACATTCAGGGCGAAGGGGAGACACTTTTCTCCCTGCCGCAATCCGTGCGGTCGCTGTCCAATCGCGACCCATGGCGAGAGTTCTGGCCTGGGTGAAATGTTTTGCGTTCCCGGGCCGATCCGATCGGGTGCGCGAAGTCAGTATTGCGTCTCGCGCCCCGCCAGGAACCCCGCTCATACGGGGTTCCTGGCGTTTGGTCATGCGTCTTGGTCGTGGGTCTTCTCTCGCGAAGACATCGCATTGACGAAATCCTGAAAATCCAGCCCGTCGACGAAACTCATGTCCCAGTGCCCGAACATGCGGTCGTCAGCCTCGGCTTCTGCCACGACGATCACGCCCGTATGGCGCTTGTCGTAGCGGATCGTCGACATCAGTCGCAGAACCGCATCCTTCTCGCCTTCCAGAACCTGGGCGAAATTGATGCCGTTGAACTTCAAGGCCCCGGTAATCCCCAGCTCGCGGTTCTTGGCTGAGGCGGTCTCCACCAGCGGCTTGATATCGCCCGGCGTGAAATCCGGAGCAGCCGTGCTGACATAAAACAAGCGAAACATGTCTTTCCTTCCTGAAATTATTTTGCCCTTGAGGGCTCGTATATTCCCGGGGTTTAGAACCGGCGCGAGCAGGGCCGCAATTAACTTTGCTAATTCCGGGGATTTATAAGATCGCGCGCGCGTGCGTGGGGAACTACGGTGAGGAAGGGGTCTCGCGTTGCTCTCGCCCAGGGTCCCTTGGAAATATCTTCAAGAGAAGCGGCACTCTCACGGAACGAATGCCGTGGCTTCACGTTCTTCCCCTGCAAGACGAAAAAAGTCCGACTCGCACACTTGGTCTGGAAAACGAAATGGCGAGCCGGACAGTACATCGATCAGACATACAAGGAGAGGCTATCATGATCCGCACTCTGTTGACTACTACCGCCATGGTCGCGATTCTGCAGACCGGCGCGTTCGCCCAGTCCGAGGACACCACGGCTCCGGCCGCTGACCCCGCAATGCAGACTGAAGGCACTGCCGCCACCGGCGCGCAGGTCGATGCAAATGCCGGCGCCGAAGTCGAAGGCACCGAGCAGACCGCAGAGGCTCTTCCGAGCGACAGCATTTACGACACTGCCGAGGTCGGCGACGTTCTCGCCAACCGCCTGATCGGCACCTCGGTCTACAACGGCACCGGCGAAGAAGCTGAAGCCATTGGCGACATCAACGACATCATCCTGTCCAAGGACGGTCAGGTCGAAGCTGTCGTGATCGGCGTCGGCGGCTTCCTCGGCATCGGCGAGAAGAACGTCGCCGTGCAGTACGACAAGGTCGAAGTGACCGGCGAAAAGGGCGAGGAGCGCTTCGTTCTCGACGCGTCCAAGGAATCGCTCGAAAATGCTCCGGCATTCGATATCGCTGCGATGACCACTCCGGAAAATACCGGCACCGACACGGCAATGACCGCTCCGGCTGACGGTTCGGGCATGGCGACCGACACTACCGGCATGGCCGCTGCCCCGGCTGATCCGGCCGCAGCTCCGGCTGAAGAAACGGCCCAGGCTCCGGCCGAAGAGACTGCCGCTCCGGCCGAAGAAATGGCTGAAGCCCCGGCTGACACGACTGCCAATGAAGAGCAGGCAATGGCCGACGACACGTCTTCGGACGAGATGACCACCGGTGCGATCACCACCGACAGCGCCACCGCTGGTGCTGAAGAAAAGCTCGCCGTTGATCGCGACAGCATGCAGACTGTCGATGCCGGCACCATGTCCGCCGACGAACTGGACGGTGCGACCGTCTACAATTCGGACAATGAATCGATCGGTGAGATCGGCGACATCATCCTCGGCGACAACGAGAAGATCGAAGCTTTCATCGTTGACGTCGGCGGTTTCCTCGGCATCGGCGAAAAGGAAGTCGCCGTGAACGCGTCCGATCTGGACTTCCGCAAGGATGAATCGGGTAACATCGTCGTCTTCACCCCGTTCACCCAGGATCAGCTTGAGCAGCAGGCTGCCTACGACGAAGACAGCTACAAGAACGACAAGGAAGCCGGTTCGCTGAAGGCTACCAAGTCGTAAGCAACCAAAACCTTGAAATCTTGAGAAGCCGGCCTTTTGGGCCGGCTTTTTTTTGGAACTTCACAAGGCCGATTACGTTGAATCAGCGAGTTCAATTAATTTTACGGAGATAAACATGGCACGTGCAGCAACTTCCAATTCCGCTCCCAAGGCGACCGGCGATATCAGCGCCGACATGGAAGCGCAGATCGCGCACCTGAAAGCGGAAATGAGCAAGCTGGCCGAGAGCGTGTCGAATGCCGGCTCCGTCATCGCCAAGGACGTCAAGGGTAACGCCCGCGTGCGCGGCGAACAGGTTCGTCGCCAGTCGGAAGCCACCATCCGCGACTTGCGCGAGCAACTGGACGAGATCGAAGCGACCGTGAGCGGCCATGTCCGCGAGCGTCCGCTGACGGCAATTGCCGCTGCTGCGGGCGTCGGCTTCCTGGTCGCACTTCTCGCGCGCCGGTAATAGCTGGCAGCCATGAGGGTACCTTATCCCGCAGTGTCGATACTCTCCGGCCTGATCTCAGGTGAGACCGGATACTGGATGAAACGCGCCAAGCGTCGGGCGATTTTTCTGTCGTTGGCGGGCCTTCTGTTCGTCAGCGTCTGGGCGCTTCTGGTCGTTGCGGGCGTGATCTGGTTCTCGCGCACGACCGACCCGCTCACCGCCACCCTCTCGGTTGCGGGCATCATAGCGGCGCTGGCCCTGCTGGTCATCGCGGCGCTCATGGTGCTGGAGCGGGTGGAGCGTCGCAAGGCGCGGGCGCGTGAAGCGAAGTCGTCGCTTTATACCACGGCGGCCCTTGTCGCCTTGCCGATGATCATGCGGTCCAGGCCGTTGATGATGCTCGCGGTAGCCGCCGGCGGGAGCGCGCTTCTGGCAAAGGTTCTCGGAACGGGCTCCGGCGACGATTCCGACTTCGAAGCATGAAATGCAAAATGACATCAACTTGAGCCGTAACGGCCGATAACAGGGAGAATAGACGATGAGCAGTCAGGCTGCAGCTGTCTTGAAGACCAGAAGCCACGCCCAGGATATCAACACGGGTCTGGAAGCCGATTATCGCGATGACATGACCGGTCGCCTGACCGACATTCTCGCCGCCACCTACAAGCTCACGATCAAGAGCCATGTCTACCACTGGAACGTCGTGGGCCCCCTTTTCAAACCGCTCCACGAGCTGACGGAAGAGCACTATAACGCTCTTTTCGCCGCGACCGACGTGATCGCCGAACGTATCCGTGCGCTCGGTCATCTCGCGCCGGAGAAGTTCGGCGATGCCTCGAGCTTCGCGCCCGATGGCAAGTCGCTCAACCACAAGACGGCCGAGGCGATGGTCGAGGATCTCGTCAAGGATCATGAAGCCGCCGTGCGCACCATGCGTGAAGCCGGTGAGAAGGCCGGTGACGCCGGTGACCTCGTGACCGAAGACATGCTCACCCAGTTTCTGACCTTCCACGAGAAGGCAATCTGGATGCTGCGCGCGCATATCGCCTGATCGGACGACGATCGACATCACGTCAAAAGGCCCGGTCGAGCAATTCGGCCGGGCCTTTCTTGTTGCTCAGTTGCCGGAACGGTGCAGCGTGTCAGGACAGGGAAGGGAGGTGACGGCGCACCAGCTCGAGATCCTCTTCCGGGTGCTTCTCGAGTTCGAGGGTCTTCATCAGGAGTTCGGCGTGCGTGCGGATAAGCAGCAGCGAATCCTTCGAGGCAATCGCTGCGAGCCGGTCGAGCGCCAATGCGACGGCACTGGCCATCATGATGTTGTCCCGCGAGGCGCGGCGCAGCGGATGAAAGGCGGTGTCCATCATTGCCTGCAGCGAAAGCCCGGGGATGACGAGCCGCAAATTCTCCTCGTCGTCGCATCGCCGATATGTCGGCAGCCCCTCTCGGACCGGCTGTGAGAGCGCATAGGTGATGCTGTCGACGCAGGCGCGGGCCGTATAGGTGTCGTTCACACCCGGCGAAAGCGCGCGAAGCGATATCTCGATCAGCAGGTTGATCGAAAATTCGACATTGCGGGAATCCGACCGCGACTCCTCGATATTGACGAGCATGGCCAGTTCCTTTGCCTCATTCTCGTCCTCCACCTTTCGGGTGGTCAGCAGAAGCTTTTCCCCTTCGAGCAGATAGTCGCCGGCTGGCTGGGCCAGACGGATGGCGATCCCGAGCTCCTTGGCCCGCCGCACCGCCTCGAGTTCGTCTATGTGGCCGACATAACCGGTCTTCCCGGCCGGGATGGAGTAGTTATATTCGTGTTCGTCTTCGGCGATGTCCCATTTCGCATCCCGGTCCATCAGCTCTTCGATGTCCTTGAAGAGCTTGCGGGAGATCGCCGCAATTTCGTCGTCGATCGTCACCGTCGTGGAAACATGGCGGACGAAATAGATGAGCTGCACCACCGAAAGGATGGCCAGAAAGCCTGCGACGGAAATCGTGATCTTCGGCAGGAAGTCCTCTCGGATCATCATGATGGTGACGAGGCTGTAGAGGAACGTGCCGCCGAGAATGCCGGCGGTCACCTGATTGACCGGCTCCGTGGTAAACCTGCGCAGCAGCCGCGGGCCGATATTGCCGGCAGCCAGTGTGAAGACCAGCAGCACGAGCGAGTAGGTGAGGCTGAGCGCGGTGACCGCGCCGGTCGCCACGGCGGACAGAAGCGTGTGTGCGCTCTCCGGATCGATCTGAAGCACGAACGGGCTCATGATGCCCTCGGCATAATTGCTGTCGATCCAGTAGAGCGGCAGCGGCATGGCGGCAATGCTGAGCGCGATCATCGCCGGCATCGTCAGCAGCACGAAAATGGTCTGCGGCATCCGCCTGATCTGTTCGCGTAGCCTCATGCCTCTTCCTCATTCCGCGGGAGGACGACCTTGAGTGCCCCCGGCAGGATCTCGATATCGACGGATGGGTCGAGATCGACGAGTTCGCCGTCTATCACGGCCTTTGCCGATTTCCGCTTCTGGGGGAAGGAGATGTGGACCTTCCGGCCGCCCTCCTGGACGATGTCGGGATTGTTGGACCAGTTGCCGAAGGTGAGGTCGGCGAGCATCTTCGCATTGGCGGCGGCGGTCGCCGGCCTGGCGTAATAGATGCCGAGCATGCCGCTCGTCACGTCGTCTGCATAGGGTAGGTGCCCCTCGCCATAGGGGTTGTTGGTCACCGCCAGAGAACTCACCTTCTCCCGAATTTTCCTGCCGTCGACTTCCATGTCGATCGGGAATGAAGGCGGCCTGCGGATCGTGTCGAGCGCAGCGATGATCGAAGCGCGGATCTTTCCAAGCTTGGAAGCGAAATTGTAGCTGTTGCGCTCGGCCACCATGCGCGAGTGAAAGCCGATCGAGAACTGGTGCAGGAAGGGGCGTCCATTGGCGCGTCCGATATCGCTCTTCCCGATCCTGCCCGGAGCCAGTGCGCGAACCGCATCCTCGAGATCGAGCGGAATGCCGAGCGCGCGGGCGTAAAGGTTCATCGTTCCGGCGGGAAGTATGCCGAGAGGCTTGTCGCCCCTGAGCGCCATTCCACCTGCCGCCGATACCGTGCCGTCGCCACCGCCGGCTATCACGCCTTCGACCGCGTCGTCATCGAACGCTTTCTGAAGCGCGTCGATCAGTTCGTCGCCGCTGACAGGGTGCACCTCGATAGAATTTCCCGCCGCCTGGAAGGTTTCCCTGATGAACTCCCCGAATGTGTCGATATCGGTACTCTTGAGAGTGCCGCCGTCCTTGTTCAGAATTGCACGAAATTTCATGGTCCACCTGACCTCTAGATGAAGGGACGACTTGACTCTTCGAAACCTTCCCAACTGGAAACGGTCAACAGGCCTTCCTCGTCGAGGATATCGCAGGCGCGCTCGCGCCATTTGATGAGGTTGCGGTCGGCGAGCTTGCGCAGCGTCTTGTTGGTGTGCACCGTGGAAAGTCCCAGAGTGTCTGCAACATGCTGCTGGGTTACCGGTATTTCCGCCGAGCGGCCCGTGAGAAGACCCGCGAGCTTGGCCCGCTGATAGAGATAGACGAGCAGATAGGCAGCCCGTTCGAAAGCCGACCGGCGTCCGACGCTCAGGAGGTTTTCGTCAAGAATACGTTCTTCCCGCGCCGCCATCCACGTGATGTCGAAGGCAAGCGTCGGATGTTGCGTATAGACCTTGGAAATCCTGCCGCGTTCAAACACGCAGAGACGAACGGGGGTGAGCGCCTCGATGGAATGCTGCATCTCGTCCATCAGCGTACCCTGAAGGCCGACCAGATCGCCGGGCATGACGAAATTGAGGATCTGCCGCCGGCCGTCGGCAAGCGTCTTGTAACGAAAGGCCCAGCCGCTCAGAACGGTGTAGAGATGCGCGCTGTGCGCGCCTTCCACCAGGATCGTGGCCCCCGGATCGGCGACCAGTTCGCCTGTCTTGAAATCCGAGACGAACGCCAGTTCCTTGTCGGAAAAGTCGCGGAAGGCCGGCAGCGACCTGAGTGGGCACTCGCTGCAGGAAACACGTTTCTTGTCCTTGTCCAATTGCCCCTCCGGTATGTTCGCTGTCCGCCCAGAAGCAAAAGCTCATAAGGGGACATTGGTTCCCGAGGGCAGGGTAGACACAAAAAGGCCGGGTGGCAGGAGCCACCCGGCTGAAAAAAATATCAGGATGCGAAAGAGCGCAGCGTGGTCGCCGCCGAGGTCTTGTCCGGCCCGAAATCGGCTTCTCCGTCGATTTGAAGAATCTCCTGAAGACGTGCGCGGGCGCGGCTGACGCGGCTCTTGATGGTGCCGACGCGGCATTCACAGATCGCGGCCACTTCCTCGTAAGCAAAGCCCGACGCACCAACGAGCAGCAGCGCTTCTCGCTGATCCTCCGGTAACTGGTTCAGCGCCTTGGAGAAATCCTGCAGGTCGAGAGATCCGTACTGGCCCGGATGGACCGCCAGCTTTTCGGTGAACACGCCGTCAGAATCCTGCACCTCACGGCCTTTCTTGCGGGCCTGGCTGTAGAATTCGTTGCGCAGGATCGTGAAGATCCACGCCTTTATGTTGGTGCCGATCTCAAAGCGGTCCTGGGCGCCCCAGGCCTTCAGGATGGCATCCTGCACCAGATCATCGGCCCGGTCTGCATTGCCGCAGAGCGAAACCGCGAATGCGCGAAGGTTCGGCAAGACAGCCAACAGGTCGCGCTTGAAGGGATCCGATGCCTCACTCATCAGCGTGTTCCGTCTTGCTGCCGGCGCCTTTTTTCTCGGCTTCGTCGAGTTTTTCGAGGAGGCTCAGGAACTTGTCCGGAATGCCTTCCTGCTCGACGGCGGAATAAAGCGCCTTCAGCTTCTGGCTGATGATGCGGTTCGGATCCTTCTGCCCGTTCAATCGATCCAAGCCTTTTCCCATATGCTCATGCGGCATTTTTTGACTACTCTTCGGTTCATCTTCCCTGTCGAAATGCGTCACGATAAAAAAAGTTCCATACCGTTGGAGCCTTTTTTGACTTCGCTCGTTATCTCTGAGACATAACAAACGTCATCTCAAGGAGTTCATTGATGTCGATTGCTGCGCGCATCGCGCCCCATCTCCCCTATCTGCGCCGTTTTTCCCGTGCTGTCACGGGGTCGCAAACGTCGGGCGATGCTTACGTCGCTGCCGTCCTCGAGGCTCTCATAGCGGATATTTCGATTTTCCCGGACGCCTCTAACGACCGCATCTCGCTTTATAAACTTTTCGTGGCGCTGTTTGGTTCCATCAACATCGATGTCGGCGAGGCCCTGTCGCCCTATGCCTGGGAGCAGCGCGCAGCGGACAATTTGATGCATCTGGCGCCTCTGCCTCGCCAGGCCTTCCTGCTCGTCGCGGTGGAGGGCTTCAATGAGGATCAGGTCTGCGAGATCCTCGACAAGCCGAAGGGCGAAGTGGAGTCCCTGCTCGAGGACGCGTCGCGCCAGATTTCCAATCAGGTTGCCACCGACATCCTCATCATCGAGGACGAGCCGCTTATCGCGATGGACATCGAGGAAATGGTTGAATCGCTCGGCCACAAGGTAACCGGCATCGCCCGTACCCATGCGGAAGCCGTTCGCCTGTTCGAGGAAACGAGCCCGAAGATGGTTCTGGCCGATATCCAGCTCGCCGACGGCAGCTCGGGCATCGACGCGGTCAACGATATTCTCAAGACTGCGGAAATTCCCGTGATCTTCATCACCGCGTTCCCGGAGCGTCTCCTGACGGGTGACCGTCCCGAGCCGGCATTCCTCGTCACCAAGCCGTTCAATCCGGAAATGGTCAAGGCGTTGATCAGTCAGGCGCTCTTCTTTGAACGCGTCGACGCCAAGGCGGCGTGACAAACTTTAATCGTTGCGTGAGGTAATGCGTGTGTCCGGGAACCAAAGAGCGGTTCGGTCGTTTTCCCGTCATCAGACAATGATGGAGAAACAAAATGCTGTACTATGCTCTGGTCTTCCTGGTCGTCGCGATTATCGCCGGCGTTCTTGGTTTCGGTGGTATTGCGGGCGCATCCGCAAGCATTGCTCAGGTGCTCTTCTTTATTTTCCTGGCACTTCTCGTGATCTCTCTGGTGGCCGGCTTCTTCCGTCGCGCCTAACAGACAGGAAAATTGAGAATTCAAAGGCGGTCCTCGTCGGGGGCCGCCTTTGCGCGCGCATGGGGCAAACTGGGGGTTTTCTGTAACTTATGCCTTCAACCCGGCTTACCTATGAGACACGTGGCGCTCTCGCTCCGCTCTTGCTGATGGCGCTCAAGAGCGCCGAGGTTGGCGTTGTCGTGAAGGCCCAGGATGGCAGCTACCTCTATGCCTCTGGGCTGCCGGAATATTTTCCGCAGATCACGCTTCCCGGCGCTACCGACGCCGATCTTTTCGAGGACGACTGGCACGATCAGATCCTGGAAGCCCAGGACGAGGTTCTCAGGAGCGGGCAGGAAGTCGTGCTCGAACTCGTCAAGACATCCAACAAGCAATATTCGGCGTGCGAGTGTACGGTGCAGCGCTACGAGAGTGCCGGCATCCAGTCGGTTCTCATCACGTTCGTGGACCTGACGCGCGAACGTAAGCGCGAGGATACGCTCAAGGCGCTGCTGCGTGAAGTCAGTCACCGCTCGAAGAACCTCTTGGCTATCGTTCAGAGCATTGCGTCTCAGACTGCACGAACCAGCGATGATCTGGGCTTCTTCCTGACCAAGTTCCGTGGCCGCCTTGCCGCCTTGTCATCGGCCCAGGATCTGGTCACCGATTCCAACTGGCGCGGCGCCAATTTCCGCGAACTCGCCATGCACCAGTTCCTGCGTTACGTCGAAAAAGGCGACACGCGTGTGTCCGTGACCGGCGACGACGTCATTCTCTCGCCGAACGGTGCCACTCATCTGGGGCTGGCGCTGCACGAACTGGTGACGAATTCCGTGGCGTTCGGCGCACTTTCCAATCGCGCCGGCCATGTTCACTTGTCCTGCGAAGGTGATGAAGAAGGCTGTTTCTCGGTCATCTGGGACGAGGACACCGGAACGGTCCACGACCGAACGCTGTCGGAAGACGAGATCAACGGAATAAACGGCAAGAAGTTCGGCAGCACCGTGCTGGAACGCGTTGTCCCGGCCGCCCTCGACGGCACGGCTGATTACGACATCCGGCCGCACCATGTCGTCTATCGATTGCACTTCCGTTCGGCGTAGACCGACCGGAAGCGCGCTCGCCGGCGCCAGGCATTCAATTCCACAACACTGCTGATGAAAAATTTTGGGCCCGGCTTGGTTGGGGGGAACCTAAGCCGGGCCATGTCCAGCAGGGGGGCGCTGGAGACAACTGCCGTTGGGGGAGTGGGGGACGGGGTGTCGGCAGTTGATAGCAAAATGCGCCAAAAAAGGTTTGGTTCCCCGGCGCATTAAAAAAATATCAGTGCTTCGACATCCAGTCGTCGATTTCGCGTTCGGCCTCGTCCTTGGACTTGCCGTAGCGCTCCTGCAGGCGGCCTGCGAGCTCGGTGCGCTTGCCCTCGATGACATCCAGATCATCGTCTGTGAGCTTGCCCCACTGCTGCTGTGCCTTGCCCTTGAATTGAGCCCAATTGCCTTCGATGCGATCCCAGTTCATTGTTTCACTCCTAGCGTCTGATCGGTGGAATTATTCGTTGTTTGACCGGTTCGTTCCGGTACATGAGAAACGTCTGTCATTCGCGACGGTTCCCGTCTCCAGGGCGCATGTTTTATTTGATTGCGGGATTGCCCGGCTTTGCTAAACGTCTCTCCGGAGCAAATCATGAGGGTCCGGTGAGACTTGCAGTTCTCGTATTCGTAATAACGGCCTCAGTCGGGCTCGTTATGCCAGTCGCCGTCTACCGTTCCGGCGAGCAGGCCAACATATTGCGCTTTCAGAGCATCGCCGACGACACCGTCGATCGCATATCCTTGCGCATTGGCGAACACATCTCGCTGCTCGAGGCCACGCGCGCCCTGTTCGAGGCAGAAGGTGCGCAAATCTCCCAGGGGAAATTTGCGTCCTTCGTCGACCATCTCGACATCAATAATCGTTTCGATGGCGTTCAGGGCATCGGCTTTTCCAGCATCGTGCAGGACGGTCAGGAAGAGGCCGTCTGGAGGGAAATCAGTTCCAACTACGGTGTCGACCGCGGCATCTTTCCGAAGACGAGTGATGCGGCGGTCCGCACCGCCGTCATCATGCTCGAACCGTCAGATGAGCGTAACCTGGCTGCGCTCGGTTTCGACATGTATTCCGAAAGCATCCGCCGAGAGGCCATGCAGGCCGCGGCCCGCTCGAACGAGGTGCGGGCAACGACGAAGGTGGAGCTCGTTCAGGAGATCGATGACCAGAAGCAGCCGGGTTTTCTGGTCTATCTCCCCTTCTTTCTGGATGGCGGGCCGGCGATCGCAGGTGATGCGCTGCCGCGAAACCTGCGCGGTTTCATCTACGCGCCTTTCCGCATCGGCGACCTCATCGGCGCAACCCTCAATCGCGGTGGCATCGCGCCGGTCCACATGAGCATCTATCTGGGAGAGCCGACGCAGGAGAACCTCGTGTTCGAAAGCGCCAACAGGCTTGGCGGTTTCAACGCAGCCTATGAATACCTGGTCTCGGTGGATGTCGCCGGCCAGACCTGGCACTACCAGATGCAGCCCTCCGACCAGTTCCGGGAGGGAACAGAGAGAGCTATCGCCTTCCTTCTCGCCTCCATCATGATCCTGATGGCCGCCGCGCTCGCGCTTTCGCTGCGCTCGCAGATGAAGGCGCTTGCCGCCTCGCGCGAGGTGGTGCGTGTCACAGACGAAGCGGCCGTGCAGAAGGATTTCCTGCTTCAGGAAATGAAGCACCGCATCAAGAATTCCATCGCCCGGGTCCTGGCGATCGCCCGGCAGACAGCCAATCATTCCGAAAGTCTCGAAGATTTCATCGCCTCCTTCACGAAACGGTTGCAGGCCATGGCTGCAGCTCAGGACCTGCTGACCCAGTCGCACCACCAGACGGCTCGCCTGGGCGATCTCTTGCGAAATGAATTGCTGCAGGTGTTCGATCAGGATTTCGACAATTATTCGATCGACGGACCGAAGGTGGATCTGGGCGCAAAGGCAACCCAGGCACTCGCGCTGGTCTTTCATGAGCTTGCCACCAACGCGCTCAAATATGCCGACATGGCCAACGGCGCCAACAGGCTCGACATCCGGTGGCAGCTGGCCGACGACGGACGTCTCGAGATCCGCTGGGAAGAAAACCTCGACGCCGTGATCACGCGCCAGGAGGGCAGCGGTTTCGGTACGCGGCTGATTCACTCCCTGGTGGCCGGCGAACTGGGAGGGCAACTCCGCCGCGAACTCACTGAAAACGGGCTGCGGCTCGAAATCTCGGTACCCAGGGAGGCAAGGTAAAAGGCCCGTCCTGAAGGTTGGCTCTTTGTTGTCTGCCCGGGAACATCTCAGCGTGTAACGCGTTGTGATACGGAGGTTGACACCTATGCGCTATGGGAAATTCAAACCGACGGCTTTCCCATTGCGGTCAGCCTCGGGTTTCGAGCAGGTTTTCACGAACGCTGCCTCACTGGCTTCGATCCTCGTAGGGCTCGTCGCATTTTCGATCATTCTTGAGTATGGCCAACCCATCCTGGCGCCGGTCGCGCTTGCGATCGTCATCGGGCTGATGTTCGGTCCAATGGCGGACAGGCTCGAAAGCCTTGGACTGCCGCCCGCGATCTCGGCCGTGGTTGTGGTGCTGAGCTTCCTCATTCTCATCATGATCTTCGCGCTTGCCTTCGCTGTACCGCTCAGCGACTGGGTCAACCGCTTGCCGCTGATCTGGGACCGGATAAGGTCCATCGTTGCCGACTGGAAAGGCGTGATGACCTCCGTCGGCTCGCTGGGTGACCAGCTCCGCGAACTGACCGGAAACAACGAGGGGATGAAGGTCCAGATCGACGAGTCGAGTACGGCGGCAGATCTCGCCTATCTTGCGCCCAACATCCTGGCGCAGGTCGTCATCTTTCTCGCGAGCCTCTATTTTTTCCTGTCGAGCAGGCACGGGATCAGGAATGGTATTCTGCGCCTGTGCATGAGCCGCAGGTTGCGCTGGCGCGTCGCCCATATTTTCCGCGATACCGAAAACCTCGTTTCACGCTATCTGATGGCGATCACGGTCATCAATGTCTGCCTCGGGGCGGTCGTTGCGCTCGCAATGTTTCTTCTCGGTGTGCCGTCGCCCATCCTGTGGGGCATGCTGGCAGGTACATTGAACTACATTGTCTATATCGGCCCGGCGGTCATGGTCGTCATTCTGCTCGGCGTCGGCGTGTCCACCTTCACTGTATTTCCCTGGATTCTGGCACCGGCGGCGGCCTACCTGTTCATCAACTTCATCGAGGCGCAGTTCGTCACGCCGAGCGTCCTCGGCCGGCAGATGACGGTGTCGCCCTTCATCGTGTTTCTCACCCTGGTCTTCTGGCTGTGGATGTGGGGCCCGATCGGCGGCTTCATCGCAACGCCGCTTCTGCTCGTGGTGTCGGTTACGATCTACCACATCGTCCCGATCGTCCCCTCCAACGAGATGCGCAAGCGCTGAATTCAGGCTGAGCGTTCAAGAATGTCGACGAGTTGGGAATTCGAGAGTTCGACCATGTTTCCGCGCATGGAAGACGAGACCCTGGAGGCCTCCGCCATGGTCTCGAACCGGCTCCGTGGCACACCGAGTTCGGTGATGCCCCGAACGCCGTTGGCGGTGATCCATCGCCCCAGTTTCGCAAACCCGTCATTGCCGGACTGATCGTTAAAGGCCCTGGCGAGCATCGCCTGGATCTCGTCGATCCGTTCGAGCGACATACTGGCCGCGATTGCCGCCTCCCTGTTCACGTGCAGCGAGGCCGCCAGCAGGCTGGCGCAAATTTCCCCGTGCGGCGCGCCGGTGGCGCCTCCGATGACGCCCGCGAAACCGTGAACGGCGCCCAGCCCGGCATTGGCAAGGGCCATCCCGCTCGAAAGGCTGGCCCAGGCCATGGCATCCCGCGCTCGCGCATCTTCACGCTCGGCGAGCACGCGGATCGCCGTCAGCGCATCCGGCAGCGCCCGGTCCACCAGACCATCGGTGAACGCATTGGCCTTGACCGAAAGATAGGGCTCGATCAGCTGGGTGATCGCATCGAGCCCGCTTGAAAGCGTGACCGATCGCGGACAATCGTCGGTCAAGGCAGGATCGACGATCACGAGTTCGGGCAGCATGCGACGGTCGCGCAGGCTGACCTTGCGCTTCTTCTCCGGCACGTCGATGACTGCGTTCCTGGTGGCCTCGGCTCCCGTGCCGGATGTGGTTGGCAGGGCGATGAAGGGCAGTGGATCAGCCTCTATCGGCTTGCCCAGGCCGACGACTTCGAGATAGTCGAGGACGCTCCCCGTCGAACCCGCGAGCCCGGCCACGGCCTTGCCGAGGTCGATCACGGATCCGCCGCCGATGGCGACCACCGCATCGACCCCCTGGTCGCGGGCAAGCGCTACAGCCGCCTCCACGAGTGGCAGGTCCGGTTCTTTTGAGCAGGTGAATGTCGTGAGCTGGCAGCTGCGGCGGAGTTCGTCGGCAAGCCAGCCGATGCGCTCTGGATTGCTGCCGTGGACAAGCATGAGACGTTTGCCGCGACCGGCGATCTCGCCTGCCATCCCACCAGCCTTCCCGCGGCCGAAAATGATGCGGGCCGGAACTGCGATGTCGAGGTTGACGGTCAAGACGGGGTGCCCTCAAGCAACGGGTGCGGCCACGCAGGTGAAGACGGCTGCATAATGCACCAGCGCGGCGGTCACGACGAAGGTGTGCCAGATCGCATTCTGGAATCGGAGCTTCTCCCAGATGTGGAAGATCACGCCTGCCGAGTAGATCACCCCGCCGATGACGATCAGGGCCAGAGTGGTCGTCGACAGATAGGGCGTGAGCGGACCGGCCGCCATGACACCGCTCCACCCCATGCCGAGATAGAACAGGATCGCCAGCCGGTCGTAGCGGCCCGGCCACAGCACTTTGAGCGCAATGCCGACGAAAGCCGCGATCCAGATCGCGATCAGCAGGCCGAACAGGAACGGATCGTCCCAGCCGCGCTGGAGAAACGGGGTGTAGGTGGCCGCGATCAGCACGAATATGGCCGAGTGATCGAAGCGCCGAAGAATCCATTTGGTTCGCGACACCGGCCAGATGTTGTAGGTCATGGAGACCGCGAGCGCGATCACGAGACCGAGCCCGTAGATCCACACCGCGGCAAGCTGCCCGCTGGTCGCCCAGACGGTCGAATAGAAGATCAGCGCCGTGATGCCTATGATGGCGGCAATCAGGCCGATGCCGTGTACGATGCCGTCGGCGATGATCTCGGTGCGATCATAGCGCCAATTCACCACCCTTGCCGCGTCCTTGAAATCGGTAATCACCTTGCCGTCGCCATCCTTCGCGCATCTTTTTCGAAACTCTAGCATTCATGTAGTTACCGAAATCAACCGGAACATGACGGTGGTTGATCGTCACCTCTGCGAGCGGGAAACACGATGCGTTACGTTCTAACCGACATAGTGGCCTTGACCGCCTCTTTCCATGCGGCATACCGCCGGTCGCGCTCGCCTTCTTCCATCGCGGGCTCGAAACGTCTGTCGAGCGCCCATTTCTTGGAGAATTCGTCCGGCCCCGGATAGACGCCGGCTTGCATGCCGGCGAGCCAGGCGGCACCCAAGGCAGTGGTTTCGAGAACCTTCGGACGATCGACCTGGGCGCCGATGATGTCGGACAGGAACTGCATCGCCCAATCCGATGCCGACATGCCTCCATCGACACGCAGCACGCCTTCGCTGGAAGCCTCGGCCCAGTCGGCGCGCATCGCCTCGAGCAGATCACGGGTCTGAAACCCGACGCTTTCGAGCGCCGCGCGGGCCAGTTCCGCGGGACCTGAATTGCGGGTGAGGCCGTAAATCGCGCCGCGGGATTCGGCGTTCCAGTAGGGTGCGCCGAGCCCGGTGAAGGCAGGCACCAGGATCACGTTCTGGTTCGGATCCGACTGGTCGGCAAGCGGCTGGGTCTCCTTGGCCTCGCGGATGATCTTCAGTCCGTCGCGCAGCCATTGCACCACAGCACCGGCGATGAAGATCGACCCTTCGATGGCGTAAGTCGTCTTGCCGTCGAGCTGGTAGGCGATTGTGGTGAGAAGACGATTGTTGCTCGTCACCGGCTCCGATCCGGTGTTGAGCAATGCAAAACAGCCCGTGCCATAGGTGGACTTCATCATGCCCGGCTGGAAACAGGCCTGGCCGACGGTCGCCGCCTGCTGGTCGCCCGCCATGCCGAGAATGGGGATTTCGCGGCCGAAGAGATCGCCGCGCGTGTGACCGAACTCGGCCGCATTGTCGAGGACTTCTGGCAGCATGCTCATCGGGATGCCGAAGAGGTCGCAGATTGTCGTGCTCCAGCGGCCCTTGCGGATATCGTAGAGCAGCGTGCGCGCGGCATTCGATGCGTCGGTGACGTGGCGCTTGCCGCCGGTGAGTTTCCAGACGAGGAAACTGTCGACGGTACCGAAGAGAAGCTTGCCGTCCAGGGCCTTCTGGCGCGCACCTTCCACATTGTCGAGAAGCCATTTGACCTTGGTGCCGGAGAAATAGGGATCGATGATGAGCCCGGTCCGTTCGCTCAGCATCGGTTCGTGGCCGGCCTCACGCAATTCGTCGCAGAAAGGGGCGGTGCGCCTGTCCTGCCAGACGATGGCGTTGTGGATCGGCTCCCCGGTTTCCCTGTCCCAGATCAGGGTTGTCTCGCGCTGGTTGGTAATTCCGATTGCCGCGATGTCGGCGGCAGTGATTTGCGCGCGCTCGATGGCGCCGCGGCAGGTGCTCGCCACCGTCGACCAGAGATCCGAGGGATCATGCTCCACCCATCCGCTTTTCGGGTAGTGTTGCTCGAATTCCTCCTGCGCGGTCGCTTTGATGGTCATCTCGGCGTCGAAGATGATGGCGCGGCTGGAGGTCGTTCCCTGATCGATGGCGAGTATGTAGGTCATCTTCTACTTTCGGTTTCTGGCGGCCCGGACGAGGTTCGCCGCGAACCGTGAAGTCCGCGGCGAACGCTGCTTCGTCGACCGGGGCCGGAAGGCCCCGGTCAGGGAGGTTACGCGTTACTGCCAGCTCTTGACCAGCTCGTCATAGGAGACGGTTTCGCCCTTCGGCTCCTCGTTCTCCAGCTTGGCCTTCGGCGAGCCCGGCTCGTCGAGCCACACCTGCGGGTCTTTCGGCTCGTTGAGCTTCGGACCGAGATCGCCCTGCACGCCGGCGCGTTCGAGGCGCTCGAGCACCTTCTCCTGCGCTTCGCAGAGGCCGTCGAGCGCTTCCTGCGGGCTCTTCGCACCCGACATCGCGTCGCCGATATTCTGCCACCAGAGCTGTGCCAGCTTCGGATAGTCAGGCACGTTGGTGCCGGTCGGCGACCACTGGACGCGGGCCGGCGAGCGGTAGAACTCGACCAGGCCGCCGAGCTTCGGCGCGCGTTCGGTGAATGACTTGTCCTGGATGGTGGATTCGCGGATGAAGGTGAGGCCCACATGGGACTTCTTCACGTCCACCGTCTTGGAGGTGACGAACTGGGCATAGAGCCATGCGGCCTTGGCCCGGTCGACCGGGGTCGATTTCATCAGCGTCCACGAACCGGCATCCTGGTAGCCGATCTTGGTTCCCTCGGTCCAGTAGGCACCGTGCGGGGAGGGGGCCATGCGCCACTTCGGCGTGCCGTCCTCGTTCATCACCGGCAGGCCTTCCTTGACCATGTCGGCGGTGAACGCGGTGTACCAGAACATCTGCTGGGCGATTTCGCCCTGTGCGGGAACCGGACCTGCTTCCGAGAAGGTCATGCCGGCTGCTGCCGGGGGCGAGTACTTCTGCAGCCAGTCGATGGCCTTCTGGACGGCGTAGACGGCGGCCGGCGAGTTGGTGGCACCGCCACGGCTCACGCAGGAGCCGACGGGCTGCGAGTTTTCGTTGACGCGGATGCCCCATTCGTCGACCGGAAGGCCGTTGGGTTCGCCTTCGGAGCCCATGCCTGCCATCGACATCCAGGCGTCGGTGTAGCGCCAGCCGAGCGAGGGGTCCTTCTTGCCGTAGTCCATGTTGCCGTAGACGCTCTTCGGACCGCCGGCATAGCTCATGTCGCGGCCGGTGAAGAACTCGGCGATGTCCTGGTAAGCCGACCAGTTGACCGGCACGCCGAGGTCGTAGCCATACTTCTCCTTGAAGTCGGCCTTGGTCTTCTCGTCGTTGAACCAGTCGTAGCGGAACCAGTAGAGGTTGGCGAACTGCTGGTCGGGAAGCTGGTACAGCTTGCCGTCAGGTGCCGTGGTGAACGACTTGCCGATGAAGTCGTCGAGGTCGAGGTTCGGGTTGGTGACGTCCTTGCCTTCGCCTTCCATCCAGTCGGTCAGGATGCGGGCCTGCTGGTAGCGCCAGTGGGTGCCGATCAGGTCGGAATCGTTGATGTAGCCGTCATAGATGTTTTCGCCCGACTGCATCTGCGTCTGCAGTTTCTCGACCACGTCGCCTTCGCCGATCAGGTCGTGGGTGATCTTGATGCCGGTGATCGCGGTGAAGGCAGGCGCGAGAACCTTGGATTCGTATTCATGGGTGGTGATCGTCTCGGAAACCACCTTGATTTCCATGCCGGCAAAGGGCTTGGCGGCATCGATGAACCATTGCATCTCCGCTTCCTGGTCGGCGCGTGACAGCGTCGACAGGTCGCCGATCTCGGAGTCGAGGAACTCCTTGGCCTCGTCCATGCCGGCATAGGCGAACGTGCTGCTGCCGGCGGCGAGCATCAGCGCCATCGCGGCGGTGATCGTCATTTGCTTCTTCATGAAATCCTCCCGATTTCAGGGTGTTGGGGGAGGCCTCCCTGACCTCCCGGTTGAAATCTACACGTAGCGGAAGACTGCCGCCGCGTAGATCAGACAAACGACCAGGGCCCACCATTGGGGGGCGCCGATCAATCCAAGCCAGGCCAGGTTGATGAAGGCCGAGCCAAGAAGGGTGATGAAGAGCCGGTCGCCGCGGGTCGTCTCGATCCGCAGGATTCCGGTGCGCGGCGTTTCCGGAAACCGGATCGCCAGAATGGTGAAGGTTACAAGCAGGAGCGCGATGACGATGAAGAAAATCGCCGTCGGCCAGGTCCATGCCATCCACGAAAGATCCATCAGTCCTGCCCTCCGTTGACTGTTGCTGCGCGCAATTCCATCAGACTCTCCCCAGGGCGAAGCCCTTGGCGATGTAGTTGCGCACGAAATAGATCACCAGCGCTCCCGGAATGATGGTCAGCACACCCGCCGCAGCCAGTACGCCCCAGTCCAGGCCCGATGCCGATACGGTTCGCGTCATCGTCGCGGCGATCGGCTTGGCGTCGACCGAGGTCAGGGTGCGCGACAGAAGCAGCTCCACCCACGAGAACATGAAGCAGAAGAAGGCGGCGACGCCGATGCCGCTCGCAATCAGCGGCATGAAGATCTTGATGAAGAATTTCGGGAACGAGTAACCGTCGATATAGGCGGTCTCGTCGATCTCCTTGGGCACGCCGCGCATGAAGCCTTCGAGGATCCACACCGCCAGCGGCACGTTGAACAGGCAGTGCGCGAGCGCAACCGCGATATGGGTGTCGAAGAGGCCGATCGAGGAATAGAGCTGGAAGAAGGGCAGGGCGAAGACCGCCGGCGGTGCCATGCGGTTGGTGAGCAACCAGAAGAACAGGTGCTTGTCGCCCATGAAGTTGTAGCGGCTGAAGGCATAGGCGGCCGGCAGTGCCACCGAGATCGAGATCACCGTGTTCATCACCACGTAGATCAGCGAATTCACGTAGCCCATGTACCAGCTCGGATCCGTCAGGATGGTCAGATAGTTGTCGAAGGTCAGGTTGCGCGGCCACAGCGAGAATGCGCCCAGAATCTCCTGGTTGGTCTTCAGGCTCATGTTCACGAGCCAGTAGATCGGCAGCATCAGGAACAGGAGATAGAGCGTCATCACGATGAAGCTGCCATTGATGCGCGGCAGGGCGATGCCCTTGCTGCCCGAACGTGCGGCGGTGGTTGTCATGGCGGTATCCGACATCACACCATCTCCTTTTTGTCGATCGTCGTCATGACCGTGTAGAAGACCCACGAGATCAGCATGATGACGAGGAAATACATGATCGAGAACGCGGCTGCCGGACCAAGGTCGAACTGACCGATCGCCATCTTCACGAGGTCGATCGACAGGAAGGTCGTGGCATTGCCCGGGCCGCCGCCGGTGACGACGAAGGGTTCGGTGTAGATCATGAAGGAGTCCATGAAGCGCAGCAGGATCGCGATCAGCAGCACGCCCTGCATCTTCGGCAGTTCGATGTAGCGGAACACGCTCCAGCGGCTGGCCTGGTCGATCTTGGCGGCCTGGTAATAGGCCTCCGGAATGGACTGCAGTCCGGCATAGGCGAGAAGCGCAACCAGGCTCGTCCAGTGCCAGACGTCCATCACGATCACGGTGATCCACGCGTCGACCGAATCGTTGGTGTAGTTGTAGTCGATGCCGATGGCTTCGAGCGTATGGCCCAGAAGGCCGATGTCGAGGCGCCCGAAGATCTGCCAGATCGTGCCGACCACGTTGAAGGGGATGAGCAGCGGCAGCGCCATCACCACCAGGCAGAACGAGGCCCAGAAGCCGCGCTTGGGCATGTTGAGCGCCACGAAGATGCCAAGCGGCACCTCGATGGCCAGAATGACCGCCGAGAAGATGGCCTGCCGGCCCAAGGCGGAATGCATCCGCTCGGAGGCAAGCATTTCCTCGAACCACTCCAGACCCGCCCAGAAGAAGACGTTGTTTCCGAAGGTGTCCTGGACCGAGTAGTTGACGACCGTCATCAGCGGAATGACCGCCGAGAATGCGACCAGGATCAACACCGGCAGCACGAGGAACCAGGCCTTCTGGTTGGTTGTCTTTTCCATCACGCGGCCTCCCCGGCAATGCGCCAGTCATCGGCATAGACATTGATCCTGGCGGGATCGAACGTGACCTTCGTCATGTCAGCACCGACCTCAGTGCCCTCGGGCGCCACGATGTTGATGTCGTGGCCGAAGAACTCGGCGCGCACGATCTTGTGGCGGCCCACATCTTCGACGCGCCGGATGTTGACCGGCAGGCCGGCCTTGGAGGAAAGCTTCAGATATTCCGGACGAACACCGATCTCGACCTTGCCCTGGGGCTTGCCGTAACCGCGTCCGAGATCGATTTCCGTGCCGTTCACATAGGCGCGATTGCCCTCGATGTTGGCAGGCAGGAGGTTCATGCCGGGCGAGCCGATGAAATAGCCGACAAAGGTATGCGCCGGCGTTTCGAAGAGTTCTTCCGGCGTGCCGATCTGCACCACGCGGCCGTCATGCATGACCACCACCTTGTCGGCGAAGGTAAGCGCCTCGGTCTGGTCGTGAGTGACGTAGATCATCGTGTGGCCGAACTGGCGATGCAGAGACTTCAGCTGGGTGCGAAGCGCCCATTTCATGTGCGGGTCGATCACCGTCAGCGGCTCGTCGAAGAGGATCGCGTTGACGTCCTCGCGCACCATGCCGCGGCCGAGGCTGATCTTCTGCTTGGCGTCCGCGGTCAGCCCGCGCGCCTTTCTCCGGAGTTCGTCCTCCAGGCCGATCATCCTGGCGATCTCTTCCACGCGGCGCGCGATATAGGCGGGATCCGAGCCGCGGTTCTTGAGCGGGAAGGCGAGATTTTCGCGTACGCTCATCGTGTCGTAGACGACCGGAAACTGGAAGACCTGCGCAATGTTGCGCTCGGTCGTGGGCGCGTCGGTGACGTCTCGCTCGCCGAACAGGATACGGCCCTGCGAGGGAATGAGAAGTCCGGAAATGATGTTGAGCAGCGTGGTCTTGCCGCAGCCCGAGGCGCCGAGCAGCGCATAGGCCTGGCCGTCTTCCCAGACATGGGTCATCTCCTTGAGGGCGTAATCGTCCTCGCTCTCCGGATTGGGGAGATAGGAATGTGCGAGATTTTCAAGCGTGATCCTGGCCATCGTCCCCTCCCTCAGGCTGCCTGTGCATAGGGCGCGGTGGCGACCAGATCGCCTGCCTCGCCGAAGATGTAGACATGGGAGGGATCGAGGAAGACCTCGATCTCGCTGCCCGGTTCAAGATCGTGCACACCGTGGACGACACCCACCCAGCGCTCGCCCTGATGGTCGAGGTGGATGAAGGTTTCCGATCCGGTGATCTCGGTCACTGCGAGTTTGCACTTGAACCGCATCGCATCGCTCGTGTGCCGGTTGATTTCCAGATGGTTGGGCCGGAAACCCGCGAGATAGCGGCCGTCGGCGACATCCGAGAGGCGACCCGCAGCGGGTACGGACTGCCCGTCTCCGAACATGATCCTGGAGCCCGCCTTGGAGATCTGCAGGAAGTTCATCGGCGGATCGGAGAACACGCGCGCCGTCGTCGCGTCCGCCGGATTGCGGTAGATCTCGGGCGTCGAGCCATACTGGGTGATCCGGCCTTCCCACAGCGTCGCGGTATGGCCGCCGAGAAGCAGCGCTTCCTCCGGTTCGGTGGTCGCGTAGACGAAGATCGAACCGGATTCCTCGAAGATTTTCGGGATCTCTATGCGCAGTTCCTCGCGCAGCTTGTAGTCGAGATTGGCGAGCGGTTCGTCGAGAAGCACGAGGCCGGCATTCTTCACCAGGGCGCGGGCAAGTGCGCAGCGCTGCTGTTGGCCGCCGGAAAGCTCCAGCGGCCTGCGCTTGAGCATGGGGGAAAGCTTCATCATGTCAGCGGTCTTGCGCACCGCCGCGTCGATCTCCTGCTTGTTCTTGCCTTTCAGGCGCAGCGGCGAGGCGATGTTGTCATAGACCGTCATCGAGGGATAGTTGATGAACTGCTGATAGACCATCGCCACCTCGCGGTCCTGGACGCGCATGCCGGTGACGTCCTTGCCTTCCCAGTAGATCTTGCCGCGCGTGGGCGGCTCGAGCCCGGCCATCAGGCGCATCAAGGTGGTCTTGCCCGCAAGCGTCGGGCCCAGAAGCACGTTCATCGTGCCCTTCTGCAGCTCCAGATCGGTCGGATGGACGTGAACCTGTCCTCCCACCGATTTGCCGACGCCTTCAAGTTTCAATGTCATTTCGCCTCCTCCAGGCGGATCTATTCCGCGGCGAGTTTGCCGTTGCCGGCCTTCCGTGCATTTTTCATCCAATGGTCGAGTTCTGCAATCTCTTCCATCGTGAGGCGCAGCCCCAGTTTCGATCTCCGCCACACCACATCCTCCGCGGTGGCGGCATGTTCCTTGTCCATCAGCCAGTTGACCTCGGTCTCGGTCAGTCCGGCCCCGAAGTCGCGTCCGAGATCGTCGGCCGAATGCCTGCCTTCGAGCATCTGTGCAGCGTCGGTTCCGTAAGCGCGGACGTACCGGCGCGCCTGGGCATGCGGCAGGTAGGGATGGGCAGCCTCGAGTTTCTCGACCAGTTCGTCGAAACCGTCGATCGGAAAGTTGCCGCCAGGCAGCGGCTTGCCGGCCGTCCAGTCGCCCGACTTTCCGGGAAAGACATGTGCCAGTTTCTCGAGCGCGCTTTCCGCAAGCCGCCGATAGGTGGTGATCTTGCCGCCGAAAACGCTCAGGATCGCCGCGCCGCCATCTGTGTTCAGGGACAGCACATAGTCGCGAGTGGCTGCCGTTGCCGAGGAAGCGCCGTCATCATAGAGCGGCCTTACCCCGGAATAGGTCCAGACGATGTCGTCGCGCGTGACCGGCCTTGCGAAATAGCGCGAAGCGAAGTCGCACAGGTAATCCTGTTCCTCGGGCGTGCATACGGCCTCGGAAGGCTTGCCCTCATGCTCCTGGTCGGTGGTGCCGATCAGGGTGAAATCGTTCTCATAGGGGATGGCGAAGATGATCCGTCCGTCTTCACCCTGGAAGAAATAGCACTTGTCGTGATCGAAAAGCTTGCGCGTGACGATATGGCTGCCGCGCACGAGGCGCACGCCTTCGCGTGCCTTGATGTCCAGCTTGGAGCGGGCGACGGATTCGACCCACGGCCCGGCCGCGTTGACGATGGCCCTGGCCTCGACGCTGCGCGTCTCGCCGGTCTCGGAATCGCGCAGATGAACGGTCCAGTGGTCGGCGTGGCGTTCGGCGCCCGTGACCTGCGTGCGCGTCATGATGCGCGCGCCGAGCCGTTCGGCGTCGCGGGCATTGAGAACCACCAGCCGCGAATCCTCGACCCAGCAGTCGGAATATTCGAAAGCCTTCTCGAAACGCGACTGCAGCGCACGTCCGGCACGATCGCTGCGCAGGTCGACTGTGCTCGTGCCCGGCAGGATCTTGTGCGTGCCGAGATGGTCGTAGAGAAACAGGCCGAGCCGGATGAGCCATGCCGGACGGCGGCCGCGCATCCACGGCATCACGGCCGAGAGCAGCCTGGAGGTCGGCGTCTCGCTCTCGAAGCGCATGTCGGCATGGTAGGGCAGTACGAAGCGCATCGGCCAACTGATGTGCGGCATGGCCTGGAGCAGCGTCTCGCGCTCGATCAGCGCCTCGCGCACCAGCCGGAACTCGAAATATTCGAGATAGCGCAAGCCGCCATGAAAGAGTTTTGTCGATGAGGAAGAGGTCGCCGACGCAAGGTCGTTCATCTCGGCCAGAGCGACGCTGTAGCCGCGTCCCGCCGCATCGCGCGCGATCCCGCATCCATTGACGCCGCCGCCAATGATCAACAGGTCAAACATCCCCGAACTCGCGTCGCGCATGATCAGTACGACTTCCTCCCGCATGAATTTCAAGCACGGAACGAAAATCGAAACAACCTGGAAATTTTCCTTTTTTTTCGCTTTTGGAAGTTGAGAGTTCTCTCCTTTTCCTCCTCATGGGCCGTAACCAGATGATTTATCTTAATTATTTGATTGGGATTGGGTGTTTTGGCGTGTGGATAAGCATCCGGATGTTCGGAAAATTCCCCGCAAATGTTCGTTTCGCTTTCGCCTGAGCCGTCCATGGGTTAGTTTCGGCCCGTTCCGGGAGGGGATGTAAGTGCGAAAGAACAATCTCGGCCTGCGCAAGAACGAAATCCTGTCGCTCATGCGGTTGGAGGGGAAGGCGACGGTGGAATCGCTGGCCGATCACTTCGGAGTGACGGTCCAGACGATACGGCGCGATCTCGGCGAGCTGGAAATCGACGGCAAGGTCTCGCGTGTCCATGGCGGGGCGGTCATCCGCTCCGGCGTCACGAACATCGAGTACGAAGAACGCCGAAACCTCTTCTCCGAGGCCAAGGAGGCAATCGCGCGACGGGTGGCCGAAGATGTGCCCGATGACGTCTCGCTCTTCATCAATATCGGGACGACGACCGAGGCCGTGGCGCGTGAACTCCTTGACCATACCAATCTCACGGTCGTGACCAACAACATGAACGTCGCCAACATTCTGGCGGCCAACCAGAATTGCGAGATCATCGTCTCGGGCGGAACCCTCCGACGCAGCGATGGCGGTCTGGTGGGAGATCTCACCACCCAGATGATCGAACAGTTCAAGGTCGATATCGCGATCATCGGCGCTTCGGCGCTTGATGAGGAGGGCGACCTTCTCGACTTCGACCTGCGGGAGGTGAGGGTGTCGAAATCGATCATCCGGCATGCCCGCAAGGTCTTCCTGGTGACCGATCATTCCAAGTTCGAGCGCTCCGCTCCCGTTCGCATTGCATCGATCCGGGAGCTTGATGCGGTCTACACCGACAGGCCGTTCTCGAAGGAATTGACGTCGCGCTGTCGTGAATGGGGCACCGAGGTGTTCGTCGCCGGGGGCTGACTGCTCACATCGTCCTCTGCCACCGGTTGAACAGGATCCAGATCGTTCCGCCGACCATCAGGCGCGGCTGTTGAGGGACGCAATGATCCTGTCGACGATGACCTCGGGCTTCGGCCCGATATCCACCCGGAGTGAATTTTCGTCGTCCCCGGGGACTTCCAGGCTTTCAAGCTGGCTTTCGAGAAGGCTGGGCGGCATGAAGTGGCCGGTTCGGCTGTTCATGCGTTCGGACAGCAGTTTCCGGCTTCCATGCAGGTAGACGAACAGGATGTCGCTTCCCGAAGAGCCGCGCAAGAGATCACGATATTTCCGCTTGAGCGAAGAGCAGGTGAGAACGACGGGGCCGTCGCTCCTGCGCATCAGCGCACCCAGTTCCTCGAGCCAGGGTGCCCGGTCGCTGTCGTCGAGCGGAATACCTGCCGACATCTTCTCGATGTTTGCCTGCGGATGATGGGCGTCGCCTTCGACGAGAGGATAGCCCAGGCGCTCGGCCAGGAGCTCCGCGATGGTCGATTTGCCGGCACCTGCCACTCCCATCACGATGAAATGGTCGGCATGATGCCCGCCGGTCTGCTGCGCCTGTGTCATGAAAGATCCTGCTGCTCGCTCTCGGCCGCTTCTAAAGGCCGAGCCATTTTTGCGTCAAAGCGGAATGCCGGTCCGCAAGGCTGTCGACGACGCTGAAATGGTGCTTTCCGGGTTCGTGGACGATCTCCGTATCCATCCCCATTCCTGTCCAGATATTGGCGAGCAGGTCGTTCTGACGAATGAATTCGGGCAGTTCCGCGCCGCCCGCCCAGCAGGTGACCTTGCGGTCTTCGAGCGGTGTCAGCAATGCCGGGCTTTCCGCCGCCGCTTCTTCTCGCGTCAGCTTGAAATCGGCATTCATCTCGGTCCTGATCAGCGGACGCAGATCGTGAACGCCGGAGATCGAGAGCACCGGGCCGATCCGCGCGAGCGTTGCCGATGAAAGCGTCGTATCCGTGCAGATCATGCGGGTAACGAGGTGGCCGCCGGCGGAGTGGCCGGACAACCGGATCGGGCCGTCCACCAGTCCCGCCGCGCATTCTATGGCTGCGGTGATCTCTCGGGTGATGCCGGAAATCGTGGTCTGGGGGCAGAGCGTGTAGGAGGGCATCGCCACCGCGAAGCCGTTGGCCAGGGCGCCTTCAGCCAGGTGGGACCAGAGCGATTTGTCGAAGCTGCGCCAGTAGCCTCCGTGAATGAAGATCGCCAGGCCTTGCGGCTCGTCTTCGGGCAGGAAGAGATCGAGCTTGTTGCGCTCGCCGTCACCATAGGTCACGTCGGCCTTCATGCGTCCTTCTTTTGCGAGCCTTGCCCGCCAGGCAGCCGCTGCCGCGGTCCATTTCTCGATGAACGACGGCCAGTCGGGGGAGTGGTCGCGGTTGGAATAGGCAAGATCCCAATCGGTGATGGCGGGCATGTCGTGTCTCCCTCGGAAATGCTCTCCGGCCTTCTTTGAGCCTTTGCGCAGGCGGATTCAACCCTGCCTCCCTGCCGCGAGTCCTTGACGATCCTTCCGATCAGGGTTTTATGGATGGAAACCCGAACAGGGGCAAAACAAGAGGAGGGGGAGAACTCCATGAATATGGCAATCAAGGGCCTCGCGACCGTGGCCATGACGGCGCTGATGGCGACGGCAAGTTATGCCGAGCCGACGAAGATCGGCATCATCACCACATTGTCAGGCGGTGGTGCGAGCCTCGGCGTGGATGCCCGCGATGGCTTGCTGCTGGCGCTCAAGAAAGGCGGCAACGAAGAGATCGAAACCGTGGTCGAGGACGACCAGCAGAAGCCCGATGTCGCCGTGCAGATCGCCGACAAGATGATCCAGTCCGACAAGGTCGATATCCTGACCGGCATCATCTGGTCGAACCTGGCGATGGCCGTTGTGCCGTCCGCCACGGGTCAGGGCAAGTTCTATCTCTCGGTCAATGCCGCGCCCTCGCAACTTGCCGGCCAGGGCTGCAACAAGGATTATTTCTCGGTCTCCTACCAGAACGACAACCTGCACGAGGCTGCCGGACAGTACGCAACCGACGCGGGATACGCGAAGACCTTCATCCTCGCGCCCAACTACCCGGCCGGCAAGGATTCGCTTTCGGGCTTCAAGCGCTATTACACGGGAGAACTCGCCGGCGAGATCTACACCCAGCTCGGCCAGACCGATTACGCCGCCGAGATCGCCCAGATCAAGGCATCCGGCGCCGACAGCGTGTTCTTCTTCCTGCCCGGCGGCATGGGCATCGCCTTCATGAAGCAATATGCCCAGTCCGGTGCCGAGCAACCGCTCATCGGTCCGGCCTTCTCGTTCGACCAGAACATCCTGCAGGCCGTCGGCGATGCCGCGCTTGGCGTGAAGAATACCGCCAACTGGTCCAAGGATCTCGACAACGAAGCCAACAAGGCGTTCGTCGAAGCCTATCAGGCCGAATATGACCGGCTTCCGTCCATCTATGCGGCTTACGGCTATGACACCGGCAACCTGATCCTCGCGGCACTCAAGAAGGCTCCGGTCTCCGATGCCGACGGTTTCCGCGCCGCTCTCGAGGCTGCCGAGTTCGATTCCGTTCGCGGCAAGTTCTCCTTCGGCCCGAACCACCACCCGGTCCAGGACATCTATGTCCGCGAGGTGGTCAAGGAAGGCGATATCTACACCAACAAGATCGTCGCCACCGCTATGACGGACCGTGACGACGCCTATGCCAAGGACTGCAAGATGTGAGCACCCGAAAGGGTGAATTCCGGCGGCGCGGCTGAACCCTCGCGCCGCCGTCGGGAAAAGACCATGGATGTCCTCATCAGCCTGCCGGTGATCCTTGTCACCGCGCTCATCGCCCAGGCCTCGCCGGGCCCGGCCACCCTGGCGATCGCCTCGACCTCCATGACCCGGGGGCTTGGGCCCGGTCTGCGCATGGCGGCCGGTGTTCTCACGGGCTCGCTCATCTGGTCGGTCCTGACCGCCGCCGGTCTGGCAACGCTCGCCAGTCAGCATGCCTGGGCGCTGGAGATCGTTCGCTATGCGGGCTCGGCCTATCTCTTCTGGCTCGCTTACAAATCGGCGCGCGCCGCGCTGAAAGGCGGGATCGGCGAAGGGCAGGTGTCGCAGTCGCGGCCCTATTTGCGCGGTCTGTTCATCCATTCGACCAACCCCAAGGCCATCCTGTTCTTCGCCGCGCTCTATTCGGTCATCCTCAAGCCGGGACAACCCGCTCTCAGTCTTGCCATCGTGGTCGCGGCGCTCTTCGTCCAGAGCGCGCTCATCAATTTCGGCTATGCGTTCCTGTTCTCGCGCTCGGGTCCGATGGCTGCCTATCGGCGCATGTCGCGATGGATCAACGGCCTTTCCGCCGCGCTCTTCGCGGGCTTCGCCTCCAAGCTTCTGACCGCCCGGCTGTCATGAGTGCAGCGCTTTTCTTCGAGCAGCTCCTCAACGGGCTGCAATTCGGCGTCATGCTGTTCCTCATGGCTGCGGGACTGACGCTTGTCTTCGGCGTCATGGGGCTGATCAACCTGGCTCACGGCTCGCTCTACATGGTGGGCGCCTTTGCCTGTGCGAGTGTCGTGGCGGCCACGGGATCTTTCACTTTAGGGCTGCTGGCAAGCTTCGTTGCTGCCGCCTTCGCCGGCGTGATCGTCGAAGGTCTGGTGCTGCGCCGGCTCTATCGCCGCGACCATCTCGACCAGGTGATCGTAACCTTCGCGCTGATCCTCGTCTTTACCGAAGGCACCCGCTGGCTTTTCGGCTCCTATCCGCTCTATCTCGACATCCCGCCTGCCCTGCAGGGGACCGTGCATCTGCCGGGCGGCATCGACTACCCGCTGTTCCGGCTGATGATCATTCTCGTGGGTCTGCTCGTCGCGGCGCTTCTGTTTCTTGCCGTCAACCGCACAAGGCTCGGCATACGCATCCGCGCCGGTGAGGCCGACCGCGAGATGATCGCAGCCCTCGGCGTCGATATCTCCAGGCTCTACATGATCGTCTTCGCACTGGGCGCAGCGCTTGCGGGGTTTGCGGGCGCTCTGGTGGGCTCGGTGCAGTCAGTCCAGGTCGGCATGGGCGAGCCGGTGCTGATCCTGGGCTTCGTGGTCATCGTCATCGGCGGTATCGGTTCGATCGGCGGCGCGCTGGTTGCGGCAATCCTCGTCGGCATCACCGATACGATGGGCCGGGTTTTCCTGCCCATGGTTTTCGCCGGCTTCACCGACCCGGCGAGCGCAAACGCCACCGGCTCGGCGCTGGCCTCGATGCTGATATACATCCTGATGGCGCTGGTCCTCGTCTTCCGTCCCTCGGGGCTTTTCGGAGAGAAGGCGTGAGATGCGCAGCGACATGATCTTTACCCTGGCTGCGATGGCAGCCCTTCTGGCCGCCGGTCTCTACGGATATCTCGGCGACGAGCCCTTCTTTCTGACGCTTGCGGCAAAGGCGGCGATTTTCGCGCTTGCCGGGGCGGGTCTCAACATCGCGCTCGGCTATGGCGGATTGGTTTCGCTCGGCCATGCCGCATTCTTCGGGATCGGCGGCTACGCGGCGGGCATCCTCGCCTCGCATGCACGCAATTACGAGCCGCTGATGTCATGGCCGGTCGAGCTGGCCGGCACCACTTCCGCGCCTTTGATCTGGATCGTCGCCATGCTGGCTGCCGGTCTTTTCAGCCTGCCGATGGGCCTTCTGTCGCTGCGCACCGGCGGCGTCTATTTCATCATGATCACGCTCGCCTTCGCGCAGATGCTGTATTACTTCGCCGTCTCCTGGCCGGCCTATGGCGGAGAAGACGGGCTTTCCTTCTATGTCCGCAACGAGCTTGGCGGTCTGTCCACCATGGACCCGTGGAGCTGGTTTCTCATCTGCTACGCGATCCTGGCCGTGGCACTGGTCTTCATCGCCGTCCTGACGCGCTCGCGTTTCGGCCTTGCCCTGACCATGGCGCGCGAAAATCCGTTGCGGCTCGGCAATATCGGCGTGGCGCCGAGGCGGGTATTGCTGACGGCATTCGTCATTTCGGCGATCGTCACCGGCCTTGCGGGTGCGCTCTATGCCGACCTCAACCGCTTCGTCAGCCCGTCCATGCTGTCCTGGCACATGTCCGGCGAAATCATGGTCTTCGTCATTTTGGGCGGCGTAGGACGTCTGGGCGGCCCGGTCGCGGGTGCATGCGTCTTCATATTGCTCGAACAGGTGCTCGGCGGCTTCACCGAATACTGGCAGTTCTTGCTCGGAGTCGCATTGATCGTGATCGTCCTCATGGGCTCTGGTGGCCTGGCCGGTCTGTTCGAACGGACTGGCGTAAGGAAGGCGGCCGCCCATGGTTGAGCCGCTTCTGACGACCAGGGGTTTGTCGCGCGGCTTCGGTGCGCTGAAGGCCTGCGACGGGGTCGATATCGATATTCGGGCCGGCGAGATTCATGCGCTGATCGGTCCCAACGGGGCCGGCAAATCCACCTTCGTCAAGCTGGTCTCCGGAGAGATCGCGCCCGATTCAGGCTCCATTCATCTGCTCGGCAAGCCCGTCGGGACATTGCCCATGACCGCGCGCGCCGGCATGGGCATGGCGCGATCCTTTCAGGTCTCCGCGCTTGCTCCCTCGATGACCGGCCTCGAACACGTCGTGCTTGCGCTCCTGCAGCACAGGGGCGGCGTGTTCCATTTCTTCCGTCCCATCGCGCGTGACACCGGTCTCAAGGCCCGGGCGGAGGAAATCCTTGCCAGGGTCGGCATGCTCGATCGCGCCACCATTCCGGTGGCTGGCCTGTCGCACGGTGAGCGACGTCAGCTCGAAATCGCGATCGCCCTGGCGTTGGAGCCGCGCGTGCTGCTGCTTGACGAACCGATGGCAGGCATGGGCGCCGAAGGCTCGGCACGGCTTGCCGCCCTGCTGAACGAATTGCGCGGCGATATGGGCATTCTGCTGATCGAGCATGACATGGAGACGGTCTTCGCGCTCGCCGACCGCATTTCGGTGATGGTCGGCGGCCAGATCGTGGCGACAGGCAATGCCGGCGAGATCCGGTCCAATGCAACCGTCCAGAGCGCTTATCTGGGAGACGCCCCGTGAGCCCGCTTCTGACCGTCGAAAAAGTCGAGGCCGCCTATGGCGTGTCGCCGGCGCTTTTCGGTGTTTCACTGTCTGTCGGGGAAGGCGAGGCCGTGGCCCTCATGGGCCGCAACGGCATGGGCAAGACGACGATGGTCAAGACCATATGCGGTCTGCTGCCGCGTACCGCCGGCCGTGTCGAGGTCGCAGGCCGCGACACGAAGGGGCTCGCGCCACACAGGGTGGCCCGGCTCGGCATTGGCCTCGTGCCGGAAGGACGACGCTGCTTCGCGCCGCTGACCGTGGAGGAAAACCTGATAACCGCTGCACGTCCCGGTCACTGGGATTTCTCAACCGTCTCGGAGCTTTTCCCGCGTCTGGCAGAACGCCGTCGTCAGACCGCGCGCACGCTTTCGGGTGGCGAGCAGCAGATGCTCGCGATCGGGCGGGCGTTGATGACCAATCCGCGTCTTCTCATTCTCGATGAGGCGACAGAAGGTCTGGCGCCCGCCATACGGCAGGAAATCTGGCGCTCGCTCCACAAGCTCAAGACCGAGGGCCTCGCGATCCTCGTCATCGACAAGTCGCTCACCGAGCTTTCGACGCTGGTCGACCGCTACGTGATCATCGAGAAAGGCGAGGATGTCTGGAAAGGAAAGCCAGCCGAACTGACTGCGGAGATCGCCGCTCGGCATCTGGGTGTGGCGGGTTAGGACGTCCGGCGGCCGAAGCCGCCGGTATCTGTTTCGATTTCAGTCGAGTTTCACCCAGGCGGCATTCCGGGCCGAGGAACGCACGCAGGCGTCGATGAACCTGACGCCGGCGAGCCCGTCCTGGACGGTCGGGTAGATGACCTCCTTGCCAGGCTTCCTGCCCTCGCGCGCGGCCAGGATCGCCTCGGCGGCTTCCGAATAGATATTGGCGAAACCTTCGAGATAGCCTTCCGGATGGCCGCCGGGCGTGCGGCTCATGCGGGCCGCCGCATCGCCGGCGCCCGCGCCGTTGCGGGTGATCAGGCGCTTGGGCTCGCCGAGCGGCGTGTACCAGAGATAGTTCGGGTCTTCCTGGCTCCATTCCAGCCCACCCTTTTCTCCATAGATGCGCAGCCTGAGCGAATTTTCGTTACCGGGCGCCACCTGACTGCACCACAGCATGCCACGCGCGCCGCCGGCAAAGCGCAGGAGCACATGGGCGTTGTCGTCCACCTTGCGTCCCGGCACGAATGCCTGGATGTCTGCCGCCAGGCTCTCGACCTCCAGACCGGTTGTGAAACAGGCAAGGTTGAAGGCGTGGGTGCCGATGTCGCCGGTCGAACCGCCCGCGCCCGACCTGCTGGGATCGGTGCGCCATTCGGCCTGCTTGAAATCCTGCTCCTCGCTCAGCCAGTCTTGCGGATATTCCACCTGCACGACGCGGATCCTGCCGATCTCGCCATTGGCGATCATCGCGCGCGCCTGCCGTATCATCGGATAGCCGGTGTAGTTGTGCGTCAGAATGAAGAGCGCGTCGGACTCTTCCGCGGCCTTCACCAGCTTCTTGGCGTCCGCCAGCGTCGAGGTCAGCGGCTTGTCGCAGATCACGTGGATGCCGCGCTTCAGGAACTCGCGCGCCGCGGCATAGTGCACGTGATTGGGCGTGACGATGCTGACCGCCTCGATCCCGTCCTTCCGCCGCGCCTCGCGGATCGCCATTTCCTTGAAGTCCTCGTAGATGCGCGGAAGGCCGAGGGCTTCGCCCGAGGCGCGCGCCTTCTCCGGTGTCGAGGACAGGGCGCCGGCGACAAGCTCGTACTTGTCGTCGATACGCGCGGCGATGCGGTGCACCCCGCCGATGAAGGCATCGTTGCCGCCGCCGACCATGCCGAGCCGGATGCGGCGGGAGTGCGTCTCGTTGCGTCCTTCGATGGCCATCAGTCGATCCCCAGCATGCGGCGGTTGGCGGCGTCGTCCGTGCCGCTGTCGGCGAAGTCGTCGAATGCCTTCTCGGTCACGCGGATGATGTGGGCCTTGACGAAGTCCGCGCCTTCCCGGGCTCCATCCTCCGGGTGCTTGAGGCAACATTCCCATTCGACGACCGCCCAGCCGTCGAAATCGGCGGCGGTCAATTTGGAGAACACGGCGCCGAAATCCACCTGCCCGTCGCCGAGCGAACGGAAGCGTCCGGCGCGATCGACCCAGTTCTGGTAGCCGGAATACACGCCCTGACGTCCGGTCGGATTGAACTCGGCATCCTTGACGTGGAACATCCGGATCCGATCCTTGTAGATGTCGATATTGTCGAGATAGTCTAGGCACTGCAGTACGTAGTGAGAAGGGTCGTACAGCATGCAGGCCCGTGCGTGATTGCCCGTGCGCTCGAGGAACATTTCGTAGGTAATGCCGTCGTGCAGGTCCTCGCCCGGGTGGATCTCGTAGCAGACGTCCACACCGCAGTCTTCGGCATGATCGAGGATCGGCTTCCAGCGTTTCGCGAGTTCGTCGAACGCGGCCTCGATCAATCCGGCGGGGCGCTGCGGCCAGGGATAGACATAGGGCCAGGCCAGCGCGCCCGAAAAGCTTGCCATCGCGCCGATGCCCATCTTCTTCGATGCATCGAGCGCCATCATCACCTGCTTGACCGCCCACTCCTGGCGCGCCTTCGGGTTGCCGCGCACTTCCGGCACCGCAAAGCCGTCGAAAGCCGTATCATACGCCGGATGCACGGCCACGAGCTGGCCCTGGAGGTGGGTGGAAAGCTCCGTCACCTCGACGCCGTTCTCGCGGGCCTTGCCCTTGAACTCGTCGCAATAGTCCTTGGATTCCGACGCTTTCTTCAGGTCGATGAGGCGACCGTCCCAGGACGGAACCTGCACGCCTCTGTAGCCGCAATCGGCCGCCCATTTGGTAATCGAATCCCAGGAATTGAACGGAGCTTCGTCGCCGGCGAACTGCGCCAGAAAAAGGGCCGGGCCCTTCATTGTTTTCATTGTCATTCCTCCCAGTGGAATTTGTTTTGCCGGACTATAGGCCGAAATATGCGGCTGCTTCGACCCCGAGTTGAAAATTATTCAAGCATTCTCTTGTCTTTGCGCTAGCGAAGCCCGGCCTGGCGCATGGATGCGTCGATATGCCGGTAACCCTCGCGATAGACGGCCTCCGGGTTCTCGGCGAAATCGCGCCAGACTTTCGTGGCTGCCGCAAGGTCGGGCAAGCCGCGGCCGAAGGCTTCGATCGTCAGCCAGCCGTCGTAGCCGCTCTCCCGGATCGCCGCATAGGTATCGGCCCAAGGGATGTTGCCGCGTCCCGGTACGCCGCGGTCATTCTCGGAAATGTGGATGTGGGAGATGACGTCGATATTGCGGACAATGGCCCCTGTCGGATCGGCTTCCTCGATATTGGCGTGAAACGTGTCGTACATGCCGCGGATATTCGGATGGCCGATCTGGTGAATGAGGGCTGCCAGCCCGTCCATCGTGTTGACCAGATAGCATTCGAACCGGTTGAGCGCCTCGAGAGCGACGGTGATGCCGCGCTGTGCTGCCAGCTCTCCGATCTCCCGTTGCGTGGCTATGGCGCGTTCGATCTCCTGGGCGCTCGGGCCTTCGCCGCTGAAATGCCCGAGCGTCGAGTGAAGCGGGCCGCAGATCAGCGAGGCGCCGAGTGCTTGCGTCCGGTCGAGAACCGCGCGCATGTGTTCGATGCCGTTCTGCCGCGCCACGTCGCTGCCGATCAGATTCATGTCCGGGTTGCCCATTGCGCTGACGGCAGTGCAGTCGAGCCCGATATCGGCCAGCATCCTGGCGAGATCGGCATAGTGGTCCGGATCGCCGTCGAAAACCGGAATTTCGACGCCGTCGAAGCCTGCGGACTTGATGCTGCGAAGCAAATCCTCGTGCTCGCGGACGACGTGCGTCGTCCACAGGAACATGTTCATTCCTATTTTCAACCTACCCTCCCATGCGGCTAAACTGGTCATACCAAATACGCCCATATCTGAAAAGCCGAATCTCGCGTGACGTTTCGGTTTTATCTCCGGCATATAGGAGTTCTAGGATCGCAATTGGCGCGCCAATTGCGCGATCTTTTGAAATGCGCGCTTGATTTTCGTTTCGTTATGCGAGTAACTGGTAGAACCAGATAAGACGAGATGCGAGGGGCGGGAGCCCTTGCTCAAGGGAGGAAAGAATGCACCTGTCGACACATAACTGGATGCGCGCCGAACCGCTGGAAGTCACTCTCAAGCGGATCAAGCAGTTTGGCTACGAGAGCATCGAAATCTCCGGCGAACCGGACCAGTACGACGTCAAGGAAACGCGGGCGCTGCTCAAGGAGCACGGCATTCGTTGCTGGGGGGCGGTCACGCTGACCCTCGGCGAACGCAATCTTGCCGCCAGGGATGAAGGCCAGCGCGCGCGCTCTGTCGATTACGTGAAGTCGGTCATTACCATGGTTTCCGAACTCGATGGCGAGATCATCACGCTGGTGCCGGCCACGGTCGGCAAGGTGGTGCCGGATGCCACGCCGGAGGAAGAGTGGAAATGGGTGGTCGATGCCACCAGGGAATGTTTCGATCATGCGCAGAAGAAGGGCGTGAAGATCGCCGTCGAGCCGCTCAACCGTTTCGAGACCTATCTGTTCAACCGCTGCGCCCAGGCGCTGGCGCTCGCCGACGCGGTGAGCCCGGAATGCGGCGTCTGTCTCGATGCGTTCCATATCAATATCGAGGAAAACGACATGTATGAAGCGATCCGGCTTGCCGGTGACCGGTTGTTCGACTTCCACGTGGCCGACAATAACCGTTTCGCCGCGGGCCTGGGTCATCTCGACTGGCAGAAGATCGTCTCGACGCTCAGGGATATCGGGTATGACGGCGCGCTCACCAACGAGTTCGTCGCCCCTGTCGATCGCACGCCGGCCACCATGTATCCCGACATGGTCGAGACCAATCCGGTCGACATCTCTCCCGAACAGCTCAAATTCATCCAGGATCATGGCTCCAGCCTTCTGACCGAGGACTTCTATTCGGACCAGATGCGGATCACCGCCGAGACCCTGCTGCCGCTGATCAAGTAACGGGAAGAGGCGACCCACCGGGGGCGGGCACGCTCGCCAGCGGGGTTCGAAGGGCCCTGGCATGAGAATAACAAAAGTCACAGCCTGGTGGATCCAGATCCCGATCGAGGAGGCGCGTCAGCACACCAGTGATTTCGGGACGCTGAGAACCTTCGATGCCGCCATCCTGAAGATCGAGACCGATGACGGCCTCGTTGGATGGGGCGAGGGGAAGAACGCCGCCGGCAGCGCCGGCAATTACGGAACTCTCGTCCGTCTCCTCAACGATGATTTCGGACCGCGCCTCATCGGGCGCGATCCGGCCGATATCACCTTTATCTGGGAAGATCTCTACAACGGTGTCCGCGCCGGGAAAGCAGCGCGTTCCGGCCATGCCATGCCGGAAATGGCGCGGCGGGGACTGACGGTTTCCGCCATCAGCGCCATCGATATCGCTCTGTGGGACATTCTCGGCAAATCCGATGGCAAGCCGGTGTGGAAGCTGCTGGGTGGGCGCAAGGCCGATCGTCTGCCTGCCTATGCGTCGGGCGGCTGGGCTGATGCCGAGCATATCGGCGAGCAGCTCAAGTCCTATATCTCCGCCGGCGGCTTCGGCGCGGTCAAGATGCGGGTGGGTGCGATGGACGCCGCCCCGCACGTCTCCGCCGAAAGGGTGCGCGCGGCGCGCAAGGCGCTTGGTCCGGATATCGAGATCGCGGTCGATGCGCATGGTACCTACACCGTCTCCGGCGCCCGCCGTTTCGCGCAGCTGGTTGCCGATTGCGATCTCGCCTGGTTCGAGGAGCCGATCATTGCCGATGACAAGGCGGGTATCGCCGAAGTGCGCGCCACGATCCCGATTCCGATCGCAACCGGAGAGAGCGAGGCGACGCGCTTCGCCTTCCGCGATCTGGCGGTCCGGCGAGCGGCCGATATATTCCAGCCGGATCCCGCCTTCTGCGGCGGGATCACCGAAGCCATGCGGATCGGCACGATTGCGTCGGCTTTCAACTTGCGCCTGGCGCCGCATCTTTGGGCAGGCGCACCTTGTTTCTTCGCTGGTCTCCATGTCTGCGCGGCCTCACCTGCAAGTTTCACCGTTGAGTTTTCGCTTGGAGCCAACCCGATGATTCACGATATAGTTGAGGAGAAGGTCGAGGTGCGGGACGGAATGATCCGGATACCGGAAGGTCCGGGGCTCGGCTTCACCATGGACGAGAATGTCCTGTCGAAATACGCGAAAGCCTTATGAGCATCACCGAAGTCGATTTCCTGCCCAAGCTCGTCGCCTACATCGTGGAGGCGGCGCGGACCAACGGCGACAAGGCTCCCTCCGAGCGTGAACTTGCCGAGCATTTTGCAGTCAGCCGCGGCCAGGTGCGCGAGAGTCTCGCCATTCTGGAGGCCATGCGCATCATTCAGCGTCGCGCCAAGTCCGGCATCTATCTCACGCTCGACGCGGCGGGGCTCGACAGCATGGCCCTTCTCGCGCGTGCCGGGGTGCAGCTCGACGCGGCCCAGATTTTTCAGGCGGTGGAGTTGCGCAAGATCCACGAAATCAAGGCGGCCGAACTTGCCGCCAACCGTGCGACCGAAGCGAATTTCGAACGTCTGCGCGACATACTCGAGCGCTCGGAACGGCAGATCGCCGACGGGCTGGGCCTGCAGGAGCTCGACGGTGAATTCCATCTCGAAATCGTACGGGCGACGCAGAACGATCTCTTTCACAAGATCTGCGCGAGTTTCTATGCGGCCAGCTTTCAGCGTATGCCGGTCTATTTCGGGCAGATCGAGCGTTCGATCAAATCCCATGCCGAGCACCAGCAGATATTCGACGCCCTCTACCGGCGCGATGCGATCCTGGCTCAGGCGCTGATGAACACCCATCTCGGCCGCGCCATGAGCTACTGGACCGAGCTTCTCGACGGCGCCCGCGAGCAAGCGGAAAAGAAGTCCGCCGCCGAGCCCGATCACGTCTAGACATGGCGGATCGCGACACCATCTTTTCCACGCACACGCTTCACCCGGAAGTGACCGAGGCGCTGTCCGAACTCGGCGATCTCGTCATCGCGCCCGAACCCACGCCTGCGGCGATAACAGAAGGCGCGCGAGGGGCGTCGATCATCGTGGTCCGCGCGCCGATCCCGGCCGAAATCTTTGCCCGCGAGCCGAACTTGCGGGCCGCCGTCCGTCACGGGGCGGGGCTCGACATGATCCCGATGGCGGCGGCGACCGAGGCCGGCGTTCTCGTCGCCAATGTGCCCGGTGTGAACGCGGTGACGGTGGCCGAACATGTCATGTGGTCGTCGATGGCACTGTTGCGGCGCTATCCCATGGTCAGCTCAGACTTACGAAATGACGGCTGGGCCAGGGGGCGTGCCCATTCGGATCATGGCCTAGAGATATCGGGTCGCACGATCGGCATCGTCGGCATGGGGCATGTCGGCCGCCAGATCGCCAGGATTGCGACAGCCGGTTTTGCCATGCGGGTTCTCGGCGTCACCAGTCATCCGGAATCGCTCCCGGACGGCGCGACGCTCGCATCACTCGATGAGGCGCTCGAGGCTGCCGATATCCTCGTTCTCTGCTGTCCGCTGAATGACAAGACGCGGGGCATGATCGGTCGCGACCAGCTTGCCGCGATGAAGCCGGATGCGATCCTGGTCAATGTTGCGCGCGGCCCGGTGGTCGAGGAGCAGGGGCTTGCCGAAGCACTCGCAGCGGGACGGATTGCCGGCGCGGCGCTTGATGTATTCGATACCCAGCCGTTGCCGCAGGATCACCCTTTCATGGCTTTGCCGAATGTCATTCTGACACCGCACATGGCCGGGATCACCGCGGAAAGCATGTTGCGCATGGGCCAGGGGGTCGTGCACGAGACCCGCGCCATTCTTTCAGGCGGGAAGCCGGTCAATTTCTGCAATCCGGATGTCTGGCCGCGCTACCGCGAGCGCTTCCTCGCCGACACCTGAAGCCGATACGAAGGCGGAAGGCCGTCAAGCCCCCCGCCTCAGGTCTTCCGCCTTCGCCATCCCGGCATCAGAGAGCCGAGATATTCGCGCCGCTCTGCCGGTCGAAGAGCAACGTCTTGTCGGGTTGCCAGCCGAACTGCACTGTTTCGTCGAGCCGGACTCGCGTCTTCGCTGGCACGGTTGCGTAGATGCGCTCATCGTCGAGCTGCATGGTCAGGATCTTCACGACCCCGTGGTCCTCGATGTCGAAGACGCGGGCGCTCACCGGCGCGCCGCTTTCCAGCCGGATGTTTTCCGGCCGCACGCCGACGGTCAGGTCGCGCCCGTCGAGAGCTTCGCCGTTTGCGCCTACCGGCAGCCTGACAGAACCGATTTCCATCTGGCCCCCCGCGACACGACCGTCGAAGAGGTTCATCGGCGGCGAGCCGACCGCGCGCGCCACGAATGTGTTGCAGGGGTTGTGATAGACCTCGGTCGGGGTGCCGACCTGCACCAGCTTGCCGCGGTTGAGAACGCCGATCTTGTCGCCCATCGACATGGCTTCCACCTGGTCGTGGGTCACGAAGAGGAAGGTGGCCTTCAGCTCGGTGTGCAGCTTCTTCAGTTCGACGCGAAGCGCCTCGCGCAGTTTGGCGTCGAGCGCGGAAAGCGGCTCGTCCATCAGGAACACCCGCGGCTCGCGCACGATGGCGCGGCCGATCGAGACACGCTGCATCTCGCCGCCCGACAGCCGTTCGACCTTTCGGTCGAGAAGCTTGGTGATCTGCAACGTTTCGGCTGCCTTGTTCACCCGGCGGTCGATCTCGTCCTGTGACAGGTTGCGGACCTTCGATTTCAGCGGAAATTCGAGATTGCCGCGCACGGTCAGCCGGGGGTAGAGCGAATATTGCTGCAGGACGAGAGCCACGTCGCGCTCGGCCGCGTTCCACTCTGCGACATTCTCGCCGTCGATGAATATCTCGCCTCCGGTCGGCTTTTCGAGACCGGCAATCAGCCGCAGCGTCGTGGTCTTGCCCGCGCCGGTCTGGCCCAGAAGGACGAAGAACTCGCCATCCTCGATGTCGAGATCGAGGCCGCGAAGCGCCCGCGTGCCGCCATAGGTCTTGGTAATCCCGCGAAGTGATATGCCTGCCATTACTGTGCCTTCCGAAGCGAGAGACCACTTTCGCGGTCGAAGAAGTGAGCCTGTTCCGGGTCGAGATTGACCCAGACTTCCTGGCCTTCACCGGCCACGAAGCCGCTTTCCGTGCGTGCCCGAAGGGTCTGGCCGCCGATTTTTACATCGACGATGTCGTGCGAGCCGAGCGGTTCGATATTCGTCGTGACTGCGGAGAGGTGGTCGTTGCTCTTCGAGTGCGACAAAAGCACGGCCTCGGGTCGGATGCCGAGTGCGACCGGGGCATCGCGGCGGATGCCGGTAAGGGCGGCGTCTCCGAAGGCAAATCCCTTCTCGGAGCCCTGCAGACGGATCTCTGTCGCGCTGTCGGCGGTGCCGATGTCGATGTCGGCGACATTCATCACCGGCGAACCGACGAATTGGGCGACGAACAGATTGGCCGGATGCAGATAGACCTCCTCCGGCCGTCCGACCTGCTGCAGCTTGCCGTCATGCATGATGACGATGCGGTCGGCGAGGCTCATGGCCTCCACCTGGTCGTGGGTCACGTAGACTGTCGTGGATCCCTGCTTGACGTGAAGTCGCTTGATCTCGGCGCGCATCTGTTCGCGCAGTTTGGCGTCGAGCGCGCCGATGGGTTCGTCCATCAGCATGGCCTTGGGCTGGCGGACCAGGGCCCGGCCGATCGCGACACGTTGCATGTCGCCGCCCGAGAGCGCCGAGGGCCGCTTGTCGAGAAGATCGGAGATCTGCAGGATGCGGGCAATCTCCTTGACCGCCTTGTCGATATCGGCCTTGCCCATGCGGGTGGCCCTGAGCGGGAAGGCGATGTTCTCGTAGACCGTCATGTGCGGATAGAGCGAGAACGACTGGAACACCATTGCGATGTCCCGGTCCGAACATTTGAGGTGCTGCACCGGTTCGCCGTCGATCAGGATGTCGCCGTCGTCGATGGTCTCCAGCCCGGCAATCGCCCGCAGGGTGGTCGTCTTGCCGCAGCCCGACTGGCCCAGCATGACGATGAATTCATGCGGTGCGATCGTCAGGTTGAAGTCCTTGATCACCTGGTTCGAGCCGAACCATTTCTGGATATTGCGAAGCTCGATCTCGGTCGTCATGCCTTGCCCTCCCTGTGGTCGGACACGTCGAAGACCTCGTCTTCGACGACAAAGGGCTTCGGCCCGATATGGGACGTGATCAGGAAGCAGATCAGGCCGAGAACGATGATCGTCGCCCCGTAGCGGTGCAGGACGAAGATCCACGGCTGGCAGAGTGCCACGATGCCGAAGATCATCAGCCACATGGAGCCGGGTTCGAGATACTTGCTGTTGATGTCACGAAAACTCATTTGCGGATCGCTCCGAAGCTCATGCCGCGCAGAAGGTGGTTGCGCAGAAGGAATGTGAAGATTGCGACCGGCAGCAGGAACAGGAACGTGCCCGAGGCAATCACCGTCCAGTCGGGAAGGCCCGAGCCCACCTGGCTGGGAATGAAGGGGGGTGCGGTCTGGGCATCGCGCCGGGTCATGATCAGCGCGAAGGCGTATTCGTTCCACGCCGTGATGAAGCAGAAGACGGCCGTGGCCGCGATGCCGGTCGCGGCTTCAGGCAGCACCACCTTGAAGAAGGCTTCCATGCGCGTATAGCCGTCGACGAGTGCTGCTTCCTCGTATTCCTTCGGAATCTCGTCGATGAAACCCTTCATCAGCCAGACCGAGAAGGACAGGTTGAAGGCGGTGTAGAGAATGATGAGCCCGACATGGGTGTCGTTGAGGCCGACCGCGCGATACATCAGGAACATCGGGATTGCGACGACCACCGGCGGCAGCATGCGGGTGGACAATATGAAGAACAGCCAGTCCTGCTCTCCCGGCATCTTGAAGCGCGAAAAGCCGTAGGCCGTGAACGTTCCCATCGCCACCGCCAGGACCGTGGAGGTGATCGCGATGATCAGCGAGTTGACGAAGCGGCTCGGATAGCCCGAAAGCTGGACTTCGCCTCGCCCCGACCGAACGATCTTCTCGCCGCCGTCGAAGACCAGCCGTTCCCACCAGGGCGCGGCCGCGTATTCCTCGGGCGTCGGTTGCTCGCGCAATTGCGAGCGACGCAGGGTCAGCTTCACGAAAGGCGAGATCTCCGGCTCGAAGACGATGGTCGGCGGCACGGTCGTCGCGAGATTGCGTGGTTTGAAGGAGGTCGAGACGATCCAGTAGATCGGCGCCAGGAAGATGATCGTGACGATCAGCACCGAGATTATGGCGACCTTGTTGAGCGCGCGTTCGCTCGTTGTCTGGACGGCGGCCATCTCAGCGCTCCTTCACTTTGTTGAGGTACTTCACGTAGATGTTGGTGATCGCCACCACCATGATCAGCACGATGTAGGCGAAGGCGCAGCTCATGCCGGTCTGCCATTCCTGGAACGCCATCTTGTAGAGCCGGATGGCGATCATCTCGGTCGTCGGCTGGCTGGTCATGATGTAGGCGATGTCGAAGGTCTTGAACGCCTCCATGGTGCGGAAGATGATCGCGATCATCAGGATTGGCGCCACCAGCGGCAGGGTGATGCGGAAGAAGGTGTAGAGCGGCCCCGCCCGATCGATCGCGGCGGCCTCGTAGAGGTGCTTGGGCACCGCCGAGAGGCCGGCGAGCGAGAGCAGCATGACGAAGGGCGACCACATCCAGATATCGGTGATCGCAACCGCATAGAGCGCCATGTCCGGGTCCGAGAGCCACTCGAAGCGACCGAGCCCCAAGACGTAGTTGATGATGCCGAAAGACGGGTCGTAGAGCAGTTTCCAGAACAGCCCGACCACGGCCATCGACAACATCATCGGTAACAGCAGAAGCGTGGTGATCAGGCCCTTGAACGGGATGTCGCGGTTGAGCAGCATCGCCACGCCGAAGCCGACCACCACCTGGCCCGCCACCGAAACGATCACGTATTTCGCGGTTATCGTGAAATTGGTCCAGATGAAGGGGTCGTTGAGCAGTTCGCGATAGTTTGCAAGCCCCACCCAGTTGGCCGGCGCATTGGTCGAGGCCCTGAAATCGGTGAACGAGTAGTACAGCGAATAGAGCAGCGGAAAGATGTTGAAGATGATCAGGAACAGGATCGTCGGAATGATGAAGAGGTTCCTGATGGAGATGTCGCTCATTCCCCGCCGCGCGGCGCGCGATTGCGGGTCCAGCCGTGTCATTGTCAAGGTCGTCAAACTCCGCTCCTCCGAGAGCTGCCACACCCCGCGGCCCGGCCGCGGTCATGTCCATTCAATTGCGAATTTCCCACCCGCGAACGCGGGGCATCGGCGGCGCGCCGATCCCGGCGCACCTGTTGACTGGCATACGGGGAAAGGGAAGGGAGCGCACCGCACTCCCTTCCGGCGACCCGATCAGCGGCCGTATTTCTCGAAGGTTTCCTTCCAGTCCCCGGCGAGCGCATCGAGCGCTTCCTTGGCCGAACCTTCGCCCGCGGTGATGTAGGGATAAACGCGCTGGTTCATCTGGATCAGAAGTTCGGCATATTCCGGCGTGGCCCAGAAGTCCTTCACCCTGAACATGGTCTCGTAGAAGGCCTTGTTGTACGGCGTGGCGTTCTGGAACTCGTCGGAGCCGAGAACTGCTGCGCTGGCCGTATAGCCACCGAGTTCGGCCCAGCGCTTCTGGGTCTCGTCCTTGATGAACCACTCCAGGAACTTCATGGCTTCTTCCTTGTTCTCCGAATAGGAGATCACGGAAATGCCCTGGCCGCCGAGGGCCGCGAACTGGTCGCCGCCCGGACCTGCCGGGTTGGGGAAGAAGCCCGTGACCTTGGCGTTCGGGTTGGAGGCTTCGTTCACCAGAGCCGGGAAGAAGGCGAAGTAGTTCATGCTCATCGCGGCCAGGTTCTCGGTGATCGCCTGGTTGTTTTCCACGAAGAAGGACTTGGCCCAGCCCGGCGGCGTGTAGGTGTAGAGCTCGCGATAAAGCTCCAGTGCCTTCACGTTTTGGTCCGAGTTGATGATGCCGTCGACCTTGTAGTTGGCGTAGTCGCCCAGCTCTCCGCCGAAGGAGAAGATCGCGTTCTCGACGCCCATCACAAGGCCGTCATAGGAGTTGTCGGTGTAGATCGCGATGCCGTAGCGGTTCTCGTCCGGACGGTGGAAGAATTCGGCGATGTCGCGCAGTTCCTTCCAGTCCTTCGGCGGGGCGAGATCGTAGCCATATTTCGCCTTGAAGGCCTCCATTTCCTTCGGATCCTCGAACCAGTCCTTGCGATAGGACCAGCCGACGGCGTCGCCCTCTGCGGGGATCGCCCAGAATTTTCCGGATTCGGAGGGATACTCTGCATAGTATTTCACGGTTGCCGGCGCCATGACTTCTCCGAGATTGTGCTCGTTGAAGAAGTCGGTGAGGTCGACATAGTGACCGGCCTCGGAAGCCGCGCCCAGCCACTGGGAATCGCCCACGACCATGTCGTAGGCGGAGCCGCGGGCGTTGAATTCTGTGAAGGCCTTGGTCTGGAAATCCTGCCAGGGAGTGGTTTCCACGGTCACCTGGACGCCGGTTTCGGCTTCGTATTCGTTCACCAGTTCCTGAAGGTAGTTGGCGGGGTCCCACTCGGCCCAGAAGATCGTCAGTTCCTGGGCAAGGACCGAGGTGCTGCTTGCGAGCACCAGTGCCAGCCCTCCTGCAATTCCAATCATTCTCCTGCGCATGATGTTCTCCTCCCAAAAATGCACATTCGATCTGGTATTGGCGCTGGCTGTCCCGAATTTTTGAATGGTGACCGGAAGGCCTCCTCAAGCCGTCCCGCATTCGTTTCCGGTTTTCCTGTCGGCCTCCTTGACGCCATCTGCCAGTTATAAATTGGTATTACCAAATATCGGGTCAGTCAAGAAGCTTCCATAGGCCTGCGGAAACCGGCTTTGACTCGGGATTGCGGGAGAAAACTCGCGACAATAGAGGGGATTTCATTTCGTTCTGGCGGGGAGCCGTGATATGAATGCCGCCCTGAAATTTCGATGCGTGTGTCGATCTGGTAAGGCCAGATTTGCATTTCCATCCGAATTGTCAGACTAATGGCGCGGTGGTTCCGGTGGCGGAGTGCGCGCTTGAGGAGGGGCGGACCGGGCCGAGAGGCGGCAACGTCACTGCGGTTTGAGAAATGCCCCGACAGGGGTGCGGGAGGAAACAGGTGAAACGCATTCTCGTGGTCGGCACCGCCGATACGAAGGGGGAGGAGCTTGCGTGGCTTGCCGCGGCTATCTCCGCTTCTGGCGCAGCCGTCCTTACCGTCGATGTCGGCACCAAAGGTCCGGCATCGACAACCGACATCGGTTCCGCGGAGATTGCAGCCTGTCATCCGGACGGAGCGGAAGCGGTTCTCGGCGGCAGTGATCGCGGGGCAGCCGTTTCCGCAATGGGGGTGGCCTTCGCTCGCTTTCTGCGTGGACGCGACGACATCGCGGGCGTAATCGGGATCGGCGGCAGCGGTGGCACCTCGATCATAACGGCCGGCATGCGAGAACTTTCCTACGGCCTGCCCAAGATCATGGTTTCGACCATGGCGTCGAGCGATGTCTCCGCTTTCGTCGATATCTCCGACATTATCATGATGCCGTCGATTACCGATCTCGCCGGTCTCAATCGCTTGAGCCGGATGGTGCTCGGCAATGCCGCAGCCGCGATGTCCTGCATGGTGGCCAAGCCGGAAACAACCGAAGACGATATGAAATCCATCGGTCTTTCCATGTTCGGCGTGACGACCCCTTGCGTGACGGCAATCGTCGAGCGGCTGAAACCCGACTTCGATTGCATGGTCTTCCACGCGACTGGCGTGGGCGGGCGTACCATGGAAAAGCTCGTCGACGACGGCATTCTCTCCGGTGTTCTCGACATCACCACGACGGAAGTCTGCGACATGCTGCTCGGCGGCGTGCTGGCAGCGACTGACGACCGTTTCGGAGCGATCGCCCGGACCGGCGTGCCCTTTGTCGGCTCGGTCGGCGCGCTCGACATGGTCAATTTCTGGGCGCCGGAAACGGTGCCGGACAGGTTTTCCGGTCGGCAGTTCTACAAGCACAACGCCAATATCACGCTGATGCGCACGACGGCGGAGGAATGCGCCCGGATCGGCGCCTGGATCGGCGAAAGACTGAGTGCGGCAACCGGCCCGGTGCGGTTCCTCATTCCGGAGAAAGGCGTCTCCGCGCTCGATGTGGAGGGCGGCGTCTTTTTCGATCCCGAGGCCGACGCCGCGCTGTTCCAGGCCATCGAGGAAAGCTTCGAGGCAACGGCTGACCGTCGCATCGAGCGGCTTCCGTTCCACATCAACGATCCGGCCTTTGCGACAGCGGCGGCCGACGCATTTCTGTCCATCATATGAATTCGAGCATGGGAGAGGAGCCCGCGCATGAATGAGACGTTTTTCGTCTATCCCGAAACGGTCGACCGGTTTGCCTTCGATTGGGGGCACCTCTCGATCACCTGTGGACCGAAGGTCACCGGAGCCGGGACGTTCTCGGCGGGCGTCGTCCACGTGCCGCCTGGCGAGGGGCATGCGAGGCACAACCACCCCGGCTCCGAGGAGATCATCTATGTGCTCGAAGGTGAGGGCGAGCAGATGGTAGAGGATATGCAGGGCAATCCGGTCACCGAAACCGTAAGGGCGGGCTGCACCATCTTCGTGCCTGAAAGCCGCTTCCACTCGACGCTGAATACCGGAGACAGGCCGATGAAGCTCTTTGTGGTCTATAGCCCCGCGGGGCCGGAAGAGGTGTTGCGCGAGCTTCCGGATTTCCGCCTCGTTCCGCCGCCGCACGGATAAGCCGTCTTTGGGAGGAGACTGACATGAAACATGACATCGGGCCGCTCCGTGCGGCGTCACCCGCTGAACTGCCCTATTCGTTCGGCGCTCTGGACAAGGCGCTGGAAGAGGCGGGGCTCGATGCGCTGGTGGCGACATCCAAGCACAATGTCCGCTATCTGCTCGGGGGCTACCAGTTCATCTTCTTCGCCGCCATGGATGCCATTGGCCGAAGCCGTTACCTGCCGGCCTTCGTCTATGTAAGGGGGCAGGCGGACAAGACAGGCTATTTCGCCAACAAGATGGAAATCCACGAGCACAGGTCCGCCCCGTTCTGGGTGCCGGAGTTTCGTCCGGAATTCTGGGGCTCCGTCGATGCGATGGAGGCCGTCGGGCAATATTTGCAGGATTGCGGTCTGGCGAGCGGCAAGATCGGCATCGAGCCCGGTTTCATGCCCAAGGATGGATATGACGCGCTGGCCGGCGCCATTCCGCAGGCGCGGATTGCCGACGCCAGCATGACGCTGACGCGCCTCAGGATGATCAAGTCGACAAACGAGCTCGATCTCCTGCGGGAAGCCACAAGCCGGATCGACCAGTCGATGGTCGCGACGATCCGGGCTTCGGGCGAGGGCTCCACGAAGAACCGGATCATCGAGACCTTGCGGCAGGAGGAAACCGCCCGCGAACTCGCCTTCGAATACTGCCTGCTCACGCTCGGCGACAGCCACGTCCGATCCGGTTCCGACCAGGCCTGGGCGAGGGGCGAGGTTCTCTCCATCGATTCCGGCGGCAATCTGCATGGTTATATCGGTGACATCTGCCGCATGGGCGTGCTCGGCGAGCCGGACGCGGAACTTGAGGATCTTCTGGCGGAAGTCGAGGCCGTGCAGCAGGCAGCCTTCGCCCGGATAGCGCCAGGCAGGACAGGCGCGGAGATGATCGCCGCCGGCGAGGCCGAACTCAAACGCGGCCCGAATGCGGCCTGCAACGACTTCTTTGCCCATGGCATGGGGCTCATCACGCACGAGGCACCGTTTCTGATGACCAATCACCCGGTCGCCTATGACGGGATCGATGCGGACCGGCCCTTTGCGCCGGGCATGGTTCTCTCGGTCGAGACGACCATGCAGCATCCGAAACGCGGTTTCATCAAGCTCGAGGACACGGTCATCATAGCGGAGGGCGGCCATGAACTCCTCGGTCCCGACAATCGCGGCTGGATCGTCAGTGAACGCTAGGTGCCCCGCTTTTCGTCAGCGGCAGTGCTCGCGGGGACATGCCACATGCCGCTCCGCCGCCCGCCTGGGACAATGAAGTGCGAGGTCAAGTCTTTACTCGATCCCTCCGGAATGGTGTAACGCATACCGTCCGGGGAGACCGGCTGCCTGCTTCCGATAGCGCGGCGGCCGACCGCGCCCGAAGGGGCGTCCAGACTTACCGATTCATGCGCATTTCTTTGCGTGCAACCCGATTTGAACGGAAGAACATAATGACGAACGGAAAACACCTCATCGCTGGCGAGTGGGTTGAGGGCGAAAACAAGTTCACCTCCGAGCCTGCTCACGGCGAAGCCCGCGAATTTTCGGTCGGTACCCCGGCGCATGTCGATGCCGCCGCCAAGGCTGCCGAGGAAGCCTTCTGGAGCTACGGCTACTCGACCCGCGCCGAGCGTGCCGCGTTCCTGAACGCGATCGCTGACGAGATCGAGGCACGCGCCGACGAGATCACCGCGATCGGTACATCCGAAACGGGCCTGCCGGAAGCGCGTCTTCAGGGCGAGCGCGGACGCACCACCGGCCAGCTGCGCCTCTTCGCCTCGCACATCGAGAAGGGTGACTATCTCGACCTGCGTCACGACGCGGCCCTGCCGGATCGCGCGCCGCTGCCGCGTCCGGACCTGAAGATGATCCAGCGTCCGATCGGCCCGGTTGCCGTCTTTGGCGCCTCGAACTTCCCGCTCGCCTTCTCGACCGCCGGCGGGGACACCGCGGCTGCTCTTGCAGCCGGCTGCCCGGTCGTCGTCAAGGGCCACTCGGCTCACCCCGGCACCGGCGAGATCGTGGCGCAGGCCATCGATGCAGCCATCAAGAAGACCGGCGTCAATCCTGGCGTCTTCTCCTTCATTCAGGGCGGCAAGCGTGACGTGGGCCAGAGCCTCGTCCAGCATCCGCTGATCAAGGCCGTCGGCTTTACCGGGTCGCTCGGCGGCGGTCGCGCCCTCTTCGATCTCTGCGCCCAGCGCCCGGAGCCGATCCCGTTCTTCGGCGAGCTCGGTTCGGTCAACCCGATGTTCCTGATGCCGGAAGCGCTCAAGGCCCGCAGCGAAGCGCTCGGCAAGGGCTGGGCTGGTTCGCTCACCATGGGTGCCGGCCAGTTCTGCACCAATCCGGGGATTGCCGTCGTTCTCGACGGCCCGGACGCCGATGCCTTCGTGAAGGCGGCAACCGAGGCCCTTCAGGGAATGGGCGGCCAGACCATGCTGACGGACGGCATCGCCGCAGCCTATCGCCAGGGCCGCGATCGCGTTGCCGGCGTTGACGGCGTGCAGGAACTCGTTTCCACCGAGCCGGGCGAGCGCGAGGCGACGCCCTTCCTCTTCTCGGCAACCGGCAAGCAGTGGCTCGACAACGAGGAACTGGGCGAGGAGGTCTTCGGCCCGCTCGGCCTCGTCGTCCGCGCTGCCGATTTCGACGAAGTCCGTAAGATCGCCCGGACGCTTCACGGCCAGCTGACCGTGACCATCCACATGGACGACGCGGACACCGCCGACGCCAGGCAGCTCATGCCGGTGCTCGAACGCAAGGCTGGCCGCATCCTCGTCAACGGTTTCCCGACCGGCGTGGAAGTTTGCGATTCCATGGTTCACGGCGGCCCTTACCCGGCCTCCACGAACTTCGGTGCAACCTCGGTGGGCACGCTGTCGATCCGCCGCTTCCTGCGCCCGGTCTGCTACCAGAACATGCCGGACGAACTGCTGCCGGAAGCATTCAAGTAAGCGATCACCAACGGCTCTTCGGCGGGCCTGGTCCGCCGAAGAGCCACGAAATGAAAAACGAGCGCGTACCATCCGGTGCGCGCTCGTTTTTTCAGGTCAGGATGAAAGGCCTCAGGCTTCCTTCGGCGTCTTCTCGCGCTGGACCACCACACTGACGAGCGCCAGCAGGCCCGAGCCCAGCATCAGCAGAACCGATACGGCGTTGAGAACCGGCGTAGAGCCGACCTTCACCATGCGATCGTACATCGTCACGGTCAGCGGTGCGTCGGAGCCGACGAGCATGAGCGTGGTGTTGAAGTTCTCGAAGGAAACGAGGAAGGCCACCACGAAAGCCGAGAACAGCGCCGGAGCCAGGAAGGGCAGGGTGATGGTGGAGAGCACCCTTACCCGGCTGGCGCCGAGATTGAGCGCGGCTTCTTCCAGCGCGATGTCGAATTTCTGCAATCGTGCCGCAATCACCAGCGAGGTGATCGTCGTCAGGAATGCGCACTGGCCGAGAACGACCAGCGGGATGCCCGGCCGAAGCCAGGTGAGGAACAGCCCCAGTTCCCGGTCCGCGAAATTGGCAGCCATCGAGGCAAAGACCAGGATCGAGATGCCGAGGATGACGCCCGGAATGACGAGCGGCACCACCATCAAGACGAAGAAGAACGGCTTGAAGGGGAACTGCTTGCGCTCGAACAGGAAGGCGTTGCAGGTGCCGAGAAACACCGACAGAAGCGACACGATTACCCCGATATAGACGGAGTTGAAGATGCCGTCGAGAAGCCTCTCGTCGTGGAAGAGGCCAAGTTTCGGCGCAACCGGCGAGAAGAACCAGTCCAGCGTGAACCCCTGCCATGGCAGCGAGGGGAATGTGGAATCGTTGAAGGCGAACACACCGGCCGCGATGAGAGGCGCGACCAGGTAGAGAAAGAAGATCACCACATAGGCGCGATAGATGAAAAGGAGGTGAGCGGGTGTCTTCATGAGCTCAATCCTTTGCCACGGTTGTCGCCAGGCTCTGGCCGGTCAGCTTCAGCCCCGCCCAGACCACGAAGGACGTGAACACGAGAAGCAGGACGCCGAAGGTGGCACCATATTCCCAGTTATACCGGGTGATGAACTGGTTGTAGATCTGCTCGGTGAACCAGCTCGAGTTCTTGCCGCCCAGAAGGATCGGCGTAAGGTAGCTGCCGGCAGCGAGCATGAAGGTGATGATGCAGCCCGATACGATGCCCGGCATCGCATAGGGCACGATGATCCGGCGGAAGACGGTCCAGCGGGAGCCGCCGAGATTGTAGCCGGCCTCCAGAAGCGCATCGTCCATGCCCTGCAGCGTCGAGACCAGCGGTACGATCATGAACAGGATTACGGTGTAGACGAGGCCGATGATGACGGTGATGTCATTGTAAAGCATTTCGACCGGCTGTGAGATGATCCCGAGATCGACGAGCGTCGTCGAGATAACCCCGGTTTCGCGCAGCAGGACGATCCAGCCATAGGCACGAACCAGATCGCTTACCCAGAGCGGGATAAGGCACATGAGAAACAGTGCCGCGCGGCTCTGCCGGCGTGCCATCTTCGCGATGTAATAGGCGACAGGGAAGCCCATCACCAGTGCAAGCGCGGTCACCAGGATCGACATCCAGGCCGTGCGCAGAAGCGTGTTGCGGTAAATCGGCTCGCCGAAGAAGGCCATGTAGTTCGAGAAGCCGTATTCATATTCGTTGATGCCGACCTTTTCGCGCAGCGACACGTAACCGATGCCGATCTGCGGCAGGACGATCAACAGGCCGATCCACAGCGCGAACGGCGCGAACAGGAGGATCAGCGACAGGCGTCCGGCATCGCGATTCATCAGCCCGCCCTCTGCGCGAAGATGCGGGCGCGCTCGGGCTGCCAGCTCAGGTCGATCTTCGCACCTTCCGAGACGCCTGAGGCCTGCATGGCATCGGCCATCTCCACCAGCTCTCCGGTTCCCGTGCGCACGAGAACACGCGAGTTGGCGCCGTTGAACAGAAGACTGTCGACCGTACCCGACAGCGTCGTCGCCGGCTCGTTTCCGCCGATGGTGAGCGCCTCGGGGCGTACGAAGATATCGACCGGCGCATTCTTCTGAAGCGGCTCGGCCATCTCGCCGAGCATCTGTCCGCCACCATCGAGTTCGATGAGGGCCTGGGAGCCGCGAACATCGGCGATCTTGCCGGAAAAACGGTTCGAGTCACCGACGAAGCCTGCAACGAAGCCGGATGCCGGCGCGTCGTAGAGCTCCTTGGGGGTGCCGATCTGCTCGAACCTGCCGGCATTCATCACCGCTACCTTGTCCGACATGACGAGAGCTTCGGACTGATCGTGGGTGATGTAGAGGAAGGTCGTCTCGAACCGGTGCTGGAGCTGCTTGAGCTCGATCTTCATGTGCTCGCGCAGCTTGAGGTCCAGCGCGCCGAGCGGTTCGTCGAGCAGCAGCACATCGGGTTCGAGCACCATGCAGCGCGCGATGGCGATGCGCTGCTTCTGCCCGCCGGAAAGCTGTCCGATCTGTTTTTCCTGGACGCCGGGCAGGCCGACGCGCTCGAGCACGCGGGCGACCTTGGCCGGAATGTCGGCCTTGTTGTCGCCGCGGCATCGCAGGCCATAGGCGATGTTTTCGCCCACATTCATCATCGGAAAGAGCGCCAGGTGCTGGAACACCATCTTCACGTTGCGCCTGTTTGGCGGCAGTGAAACGACGCTTTCGCCCTTGATCTTGATGTCGCCCGAAGTCGGAGCCTCGAAGCCGGCGATCATCCGCATCAGCGTTGTCTTGCCGCAGCCGGAGGGACCAAGGATCGAATAGAAGGAACCGGCGGGAACATCGAGCGAAACGCCCGAGACGGCGGTAAAGTCGCCGAACTTCTTCACCAGATTAGCGCAGTTGAGATCATCCATCGCTCAAGACCCATTCAAGTACTGGCCGGCCGGGACGCCATTGTCCCGGCCGGGTATTGACGTTCGGCGTGAACTCAGTTCGACGCCGCCTTGATGCGCTCGAGAGCGAGGCCTTCCATGTCTTCGATGCCCGGAGGAATGTTGGCGAAGAACTTCAGGTTGTCCATGTCGGCTTCGGTGAAGCCGGCTTCCACGGCCGCACGCTTGTCGTCCGGCAGAAGCGACATCGCGTCCGGAACAGCGGCGAGCGCGCCGGTCGCCGCGGACATGATCTTCACGTTCTCGGGCTTGGTGACGAAGTTGATCCACTTGTAGGCCGCATCGTCGGCTTCGCCGCCGCGCGGAATGGCGAAAGTGTCGATCCAGGCCAGAGCGCCGGTTTCCGGCGGAATGAAATGGATGTCCTGATTTTCGCCGTAAAGCTTGAAGGCGGTCGAGTCCCAGGTTTCCGACAGGACCACTTCACCCGACAGCATCAGGGCCGAGAGGTCGTCGCCGCCGGTCCAGTAGGTCTTGATGTTGTCCTTGCACTCGATGAGCTTGGCGGTCACCTTGTCGAGCATGTCCTGATAGGCGTCCTTGTCCTCATAGAGGGCGAACGGATCCATGCCCATAGCGAACCCCATGCCCAGAAGGATGGTGCGGCGAAGGCGCATCGAGGTGCGGCCCTTGTATTCCGGGTTGCACAGGTCCAGCCAGCTCTTGGCCTCGGGTGCCTCCTTGACGTTGGCCATCATGCCCGATGTGCCCCACTGGTGCGGCACGGCATAGACTTCGCCGTCGATCGTGGTGTTGGCCTTCACGCCTTCGACCAGGTTGGGCGACAGCTGGTCCATGTTGATCTTCGAAAGATCGAGCGGCTTGTAGATGTTGTATTCGACCTGCGCCGCATAAATGCGGTCGTGGCTCGGCTGGGCGAGATCGTAGCCGGTGCCGCCGGTGGCGCGCAGCTTGGCGATCATTTCCTCGTTGTTGGAGAATGTCACCTCGACCTTGATGTCCGGATTTTCAGCCTCGAACTTCTTGACCAGTTCCTCGGGCGCATAGCTGCCCCAGGTGAGAATGCGCAGGTTCTCTGCCTGCGCGAGAGTTACGGAGGCAGCGACCATCATGGTGGTGGCTGCAAGTAGCTTGGTTCCCAGTTTCATTGTTGTTCACTCCTCTATGCGTGAAAATGATGGAAGATCATCGCATTCTTCTTATTGGCGCGACTGCCGCCCAAATCGCTAACCGTCTTGGTTATCGATCAGATGACAGCCCCGCATTCCTCCACAATGGCTTCATTGGAAGCTCATATTGGTCACCTTGGAAGGTCCATTCCTTGCAAGATTAAGGGCCAATTTATTCGTTACTGTCCACTCCTAAATCCCCAGCCGATCACGGATTCGATAGACATGGATTGCCGGACCGAGAAACCACGGCTTGCCGGAATAATACAAACGGCCTGGAAACGGTGTCCTCGTGTAGCCTGTTTCTCCCTCTGCCAGGCCGAGGATGCGCTGCCCGATCTTCCTGCCCTGAAAACCGGCCATTCCCACACCCGAACCGCAGTAGCCGAGCGAATAATGGATGCCGTCCCGGTTGCCGACATGGGCGAGCGTATCGAAGGTGTAGCCGACGAAACCCATCCACGAATGGCTGACACGATATCCCTCCAATTGCGGAAAAAGCCGCACGAGTTCGCGGTGAAGGATCTTGCCGCTGGTGCGCGGATCGGTTTCCGAGATGCTCACGCGGCCGCCGAAGATGATGCGCTTCCGGTCCGGTGAGGCGCGGAAATAATAGAGCACGTGACGGCTGTCGGAGACGATGCGGTCCTTCGGGATGATCTCGTCGACGACGTGCTCGGGCAGTTCTTCCGTGGCAATCACATAGCTGCCGATCGGCATGACGCGACGTTGATGCCAGGGCGAGAGCTTGCCGGAGTAGCCGTTCGTCGCCAGCACGACGTCGCTCGCTTCGATCTCGCCTCGAGCGGTCGTGGCGCGATGCCCCTTGCCGCTTTTCGAAAGGCCGGTGATCTCGCAGCGCGGGGCAAGCAGCACGCCTGCCTCGAGCGCGATCTTGACCAGCCCTGCATGGTAGCGGCCAGGATCGAGGGATGCGTGGTTTTCGAAGATGACGCCGCCGTGATAGATGCCGGTCCCAAGTTCCCGGCGCTGTTCGGCCCGGGGGACGACATGCGCCGGCACTTCGAACCCCTGCGGCTGATGCGCGATGGAACTGGCCAGGGCGCGAAACGCCTTGTCGTTATGGGCGACATGGAAGCGGCCGCAGACCTTGAAATCGCAGTCTATGCCTTCCGCGCGGATGAACTCGCCGGTCCACGCCAGGGAGCGGCGTCCGTCCCGGAAGATCGCTTTGGCCGTTTCGACGCCATGGGCCTTTGCCAGCGCCGAGAAGGTCGGCTTCACGGCGGTGGATATCTGTCCGCCGTTGCGGGTCGAGCAGCCGTTGCCGATGACGTCGCGATCGCAGACGAGAACCGAACGTCCGCCGCGCGCCAGTTCGATCGCCGCATGAAGGCCGGTATAGCCCGAACCGATGATCAGCGCATCGACCTTGCGCGGCAGGTTTTCAAGTGGGGTGTCGTAGGGTGGCGCGGCCTCCCACCAGAAGGGCGTCAGTTTGGCATCCTGCGTGAAAGCCGCGTCCATCCCTGTCAACCTATCCTGGCTGCAACGCTCTTGATCCGGCAATAGGCCTTCACGGCCTCGAGCCCCTTCTCGCGGCCGAAGCCGGAATGCTTGTTGCCACCGAAGGGAACTTCGATGCCACCGGCAAAATACTCGTTGATGAAGACCTGCCCGGCGTCGATGTCACGCGCCAAACGGTGGGCAGCGGAGAAATCGCTCGTATAGATGCCGGCGACCAGGCCGAATTCGGTCCCGTTGGCCAGTGCGAGAGCTTCGGCTTCATCGTCGAACGGCTGGACGACCAGCACCGGGCCGAAGATTTCTTCCTGTGCGGCCGGATCGTCTGCCGGGACATTGTCGATGATCGTCGGTTCGAAGAACCAGCCCTCTCCGGTCGCCGGATCGGTCGCCCTGTTTCCGCCCGCCACGATCGACAGTCCTCGCTCACGGGCGCGGTCGACATGGCCGGCAATGCGATCGAGTTGCAGTCCCGAATTGACCGGACCGAACTGGGAGCCTTTCAGCCCGTGGCCGAGCTCGAGCTTTTTCACCTTCGCCACGATCCGTTCCACGAGCGCGGCGTGAATTTTGCGATCGACAACCAGCCGTGAACCGGCAGAGCAGATCTGGCCCGCATTCTCGTAGATCGCCCCGATCACACCGTCCGCAGCCGCTTCCAGATCGGCGTCCGCCAGAACGACGACCGGGGATTTTCCGCCCAGTTCGAGAAGAACGCGAGTGACGTTTTCAGCCGCCTCGCGCATGACATTGATGCCCGTCGGCACGGAGCCGGTGAAGGTGACATGACGCACCGCCCGATGCTTGACGAGCGGTGCTCCGGCTTGCGGGCCGGTTCCGGTGACGACATTGCACACGCCAGCGGGCAATCCCGCACGAAACAGGATGTCGGCCAGCAGGAGTGCGGTCAAAGGTGTGGTTTCGGCCGGTTTTGCAACGACCGTGCAACCGGCAGCAAGCGCGGGTGCAATGCCGCGTGCCGCCGTCGAGAGCGGGAAGTTCCACGGAATGATGTGAGCGGTGATGCCGACCGGCTCCGGGTGCGAATAGCCGAGATATTCGTGGCCGAGCGGAAAGCTCTCGCCCTGCAGCGCATTGGCCGCGGCCGCATAGTATTCGAAGGCACGCGCGGCACCGCCGACATCGCCCTCCGCCTCGCCAAGCGGCTTGCCGCTGTCGAGGCTCTCGACCACTGCCAGATACGCACTCTCTTCGCGGATCAGTTGAGCGGCGCGCGCCAGAATGGCACCCCGTGCGGAGGGCTTCATCTGCCCCCATTCCCTTTCGACCGATGCAGCGGCCTGCACCGCACGTTCGATATCCTCGGCATTGCCGGCGGCGAAACGGTGATAGGCGCGGCCCTTGCCAGGGTCGAAGGTTTCCATCGTCTGCCCGCTGGCAGGGGCGACCCATGCCCCGCCGATGAAGTGGTCCCTGGGCAGGTCGGCAATCGTGCCGGAGCTGAAATATTCCTCGATGTAGCTGGCGGCGGATCTGGTCATGCTATTCGCTTTCGCTGATCTGGTAGGTTGAACGCGCCAGCCATTCCGGCTCGATCTCCACACCCCAGCCCGGTTCGTCGGTGACGGTCGCCTTGCCGTCGACGATCTTGTACGGATCGTTGCGATACAGTCCGTACTGCCAGGGATAGTAGTCGGCTTCCTCGATTGAGAATTCGAGATACTTGCCGGCGTTCGGTATGGCGCGCAGCAGGTGCATTGTGAAAAGGGTGACGAGCGAAAGGTTGGCGGCATGCGGCGTGACCGGCAAGCCGGCCTTCTCGGCCATTCTGGCCACCCGCAGGGTCCTGCTTATTCCGCCCACATAGGAGATGTCCGGCTGGACGATGTCGACCGCGCGCATCTCGATCATCCGTCGCCAGATCGACAGGTCCCAGTCCTGCTCGCCGCCGGTGACGTCGATATCGAGTGCTTCGGTGACCTGCCGGGTCTGCTCGAGCTCCCAGTAGGGGCAGGGCTCTTCGTAATGGGAGAGGCCGTTGGCTTCCATGATCCTGCCGACTTCGATTGCCTGTACGGGACCGTAGCAGGAATTGGCATCCGCCAGGAGAATGGCCTCGGGACCCAGTTCCTTGCGGATGAGCGGGATGATCTCCTCGGTGCGGCCGGGCCATTCGTCCTTGCCCCGGCCGACTTCGGCGCCGACGCGGAACTTGAACGCATTGAAGCCGAACTCCTGACGCAGCCGCTTGAAGCGCTCTGCCTCGTCGCGCGGGGTAACGTCGCGCTTCATCGAGGAGGCGTAGGCAGGAAACGTGCCTGCCGAGCCGCCCAGGAGTTCGGCAACCGGTTTGCCGGCAAGCTTGCCGCGCAGATCCCAGATGGCGGTGTCGAGCCCGCCCATCGCACGGCAGAGATAGGAGCCGGGAAACTTGTGCTCGCGCTCGAAGACGAGATCGAGGTGATCGTCGAGATCATCGATCTCCACCCCGAGAGAATAGGGAGCGACCTGACGGTGGAGCACCTGCGAGCTGATGTCGGAATTGTAGGTCGAGACCTGGCCCCAGCCCGTGGCGCCCGTCTCGTCGGTGATCCGGACAAAGCCGACATAGCGCGTCGAAAAGGTCTCGATCGACTTCAGTTTCATGTGCCCGACGCTCCGCCCAAGACTTGTGGTGTTTCTGAATTGGCTTGTAGTCTGATGCCAAATTGGCCTTTGACTAAGGGCCATTTTGGAATAACTTGCAGGCCATTCCGTGTTGAAGGGGAGAACGGGCGGAGTGGTCAAATATGCAGCGGGAGCACTGATACCGCCGATCAGGATCGATCGGAACGACGATGCCGCTATCAGCGTCCAGCTCGCTGGCGCGCTGCGCAATCTCATATTGTCGGGCCAGTTGGCCGCCGGCCAGCGCCTGCCGTCGAGCCGTACTTTCGCCCGCGAGCAGAACGTGTCCCGAACCACTGCCGTCAACGTCTATGAGCAGCTGACCTCCGAGGGGCTGATCCAGTCGCGGGTGGGGGCCGGCGCCTTCGTTTCCGACGCCGTCGAGCGTGACCGTCCACAGGCGCCCGTCACCGCGCCAAGCCCGATGAAGGGCAGCAAGCCGCCGCGTCTGGCGCGATTGAGCCTCGATGCCTCCGAACAGTTCTTTCCGCGCATCGATCACCCGAACGTGCCGCGCGCCTTCGTGACCGGCATGCCGGCCTATGACCAGTTCCCGATGGCGCTCTGGGCACGGTTGTCCGCCCAGTACTGGCGACGCTCGCCGAGCCTTGTCCTGGGCTATTCCGATGCCGCCGGCCTGCCCGAACTGCGCGCGGCGATCGCCCGGCATCTCTGGGCCAATCGTGGCATTTCATGCACGCCCGACGAGGTTTTCATCTTCAACGGCGCCCAGGACGCCTTCAACCGCATCGGGCAGATGCTGCTCAATCAAGGCGACAAGGTCTGGTTCGAGAACCCGGGCCACATCGGCGCACGCAACAGCCTGATCTCCAACGGGGCAACGCTCGTGCCCGTGCCGGTCGACAGCGAGGGGATGGATGTTTCGGTCGGTCTTGCCCTGTCGAAATCCTTCCGCCTTGCCTTCGTCACGCCAGCCGCGCAGCATCCGCTCGCCGTGACGATGTCGCTGACCCGCAGGCTCGAGCTGCTGAATGCGGCCGAACGCTGCGGTGCCTGGATCGTCGAGGACGATTTCAACGGCGAGCTGCACTATTCCGGCTATCCGGCCCCGACGCTCAAGAGCATCGATCAGACCGGCCGCGTGATCTATGTCGGCAGTTTCTCGAAGGTGATGTTCGCTGCGCTGCGCATCGGCTATGTGGTGGCTCCGCCCGATCTCGCAGAGGTGTTTCGGCGTATTGCCGGCGCGACGATGCAGGGCGTTCCGGCCAATCTCCAGGCCACGATGGCGACCTTCGTCTCGGAGGGCCACCTGGCGACCCATATTCGCCGCATGCGCCGGATCTATACGGAGCGCCAGAACGCGCTTCTTTCGGCTGCCGAGGAGCATCTCGGCGGTCTTCTCGACGTCAGGCCTGCTGCCGCCGGTCTCCAGACCGTCGGGCATCTGGCGGAGGGTTTCGATGATGTCGAGGTTGCGCGCAAGGCAGGCGAGCGTGGGATCATCCTGTCCTCCTTCAATCGTCTCGCCTTCGCGCCGGTCGGTCAGGGGCTGATCATGGGTTTCGGGGCCGTTCCGCCGCGTTCGATCACGAAATCCGTGGCCCAGCTCGGCGAACTTCTGCGCGATATCCGCGACGGCAAGGCCTGAGCGGGCTGCCGTTCAGCGCTTCATGTCTTCAAGTCAGCGCTTCATGTCTTCGAGAATGAAGTCCGCGCCACGTTCGCCGACCATGATCGAGGGGGCGTTGATGTTGCCCGAGGTGATGAGCGGAAAGATCGATGCATCGACCACGCGCAAACCCGGTACCCCATGGACGCGCAGCCGCGGGTCCACCACCGAGCTGCGCTGATCCGGACCCATGGCGCAGGTGCCGCAGGCATGGAAGACGGAGCCCGACCGTGCGCGGATGTCCGCAGCCATATCTTCGTAACTCTCCGTTTCCGGTCCGGGCGTGATCTCGCGGACGATCTTGTCCGCCAGCGGCTGTTCCGCAGCGATCTTTCTGAGGATGCGGGCAGACTGCACCAGCTCCTCGACATCCCGCTCGTCCGAGAGATAGTTCGGACGGATGACAGGAGCGGCGAAGGGATCCGGGGAGCGAAGGTCGATCTCGCCGCGGCTCAGCGGATGGCAGTTCGACGTGCCCAGCATGAAGCCGGAAAAGAGGTCCGCGCGCATCAGGGCACGCTTTCCGGGAATGGCGCGGGTATAGCTGAGCGGCGAGAAATAAAGCTGGATGTTGGGGCGCTTCCGGCTCTCGTCGGAGCGCACGAACCCGCCAGCCTGATTGATGCTGAGCGATAGCGGTCCCGTGCGGGTCGCAAGATACTGCATGCCGACCGCCATTCGGCGATGCAGAGGGCGCAAGACGTCGTTCAGGGTTTGGCAATTGGCCTCGTAGATGTAGTCGAAACCCAGGTGATCCTGCAGGTTTTGCCCCACCTGCGGCAGGTCGTAATTCGTCTTGATGCCATGCCCGGAGAGCTTCGCGCCATCGCCGATGCCCGAAAGCATCAATATCTGGGGCGAGTTCACCGCCCCCGCCGAGAGGATGACCTCGCGATTGGTGCGCACGGTGAAAAGCCTGCCGCCGCGCATGTATTCCAGGCTTGGCGCGGCGTGGCCGTCGAAGATGAGCCGGGTCACCTGCGCGCCGGTGCGAATTTCGAGATTAGGGCGGCGCCGTGCGGGCCGCAGATAGGCGTCCGCCGATGAGCAACGCAACCCGTTGCGCATGGTGATCTGGTAGATCGATGCGCCATCCTGCTTCTCGCCGTTGTAATCCGGGTTGAAGGGAATGCCTGCCGCTGCCGCAGATTCCAGGTAGTCATCGGCAAGCGCGTGCGTCGATCCCGTCATGTTGGTGATGGTCAGCGGGCCGCCGGTGCCGCGCCATTGGTCTGCGCCGGCGAGGTTGTTTTCCATGCGCTTGTAGACGGGAAGGATGTCGCTTGCCGCCCAGCCGGGATTGCCGAGCGCCGCCCAGGAATCGAAATCTTCGTGCTGCCCGCGCACATAGACCATCGCGTTGATCGAGCTCGATCCGCCGAGCACCTTGCCGCGCGGCCAGTAGCTGGGCCGGTTGCCGATCCCCGGAACCGCCTCGGTCAGATAGCGCCAGTTCATTTTCGGATGATAGAAGGTCTTGCCGTAGCCGATCGGCATCTTGACCCAGAAATTGAAATCGCTGCCGCCGGCCTCGAGAAGCAGGACGCGCGTTTTCGGATCGGCCGAAAGCCGGTTGGCAAGAACGCAGCCCGCCGAGCCGGCGCCGACGATGATGAAATCGAACTCCTCCCGCTCCGTCACGCCGCCCATCCCGTCAGTCCTTCATGCCCGATGCTATTACCTATCAATAGCTAAGAGGCAAGGTGGACCCTTGTCGTGATCCATTTCACGAAAACGAGGATGCCATTTTCAATCGCGTTCCGGTGGGACGGGAGCTCAGCCCTTCTCCGTTTCCGCGTCGAATTCGGCGAATATCGCCTTGGCCGAACGCATGGCGTCGAGCGACGCCGGCGCGCCGCAATAGATGGCGCCCTGCAGGATGATTTCCACGATTTCTTCGCGGGTGAGGCCGTTGTTGAGCGCGCCGCGCACGTGCAGCTTGAACTCGTCGGCCCGGTTGAGTGCCATCAGCATGCCGAGATTGAGCACGCTACGCATCTTGCGTTCGAGACCGGGCCGGCCCCAGATCTCGCCCCAGCACCATTCGGTGAGAAGTTTCTGCAATGGCGCGGTGACGTCATCGGCGCCTGCGATGGAGCGATCGACATAGCTGCTGCCGAGCACCTCGCGGCGGATTGCGAGACCCTTCTCGAACTGCTCTCCCTGAAATTCCGGTCGTCTGTCGGTCATCTTATGCGTCCTCGTTTCTGGCGATCATCGTCCGGGCAAATGTCTCGGCTATGGCGAGTACGGCGGCATGGATGGGCCCCGCCGTCAGCGTCGGCATGACCGACGCATCGACGATATAGAGATTGTCGAGCGGCCTGAGCTTCAGATCGGCGTCGACGACCGCAGCCTCATCCTTTCCCATCCGGCAGGTCCCGCAGGGATGGTGATGGGTAATGGCTGCCCTGGCAATGAAGTCGTCGAGTTCGGCGTCGCTTTCGAGAGAGCCGGGATAGATCTCGTGATCGCGCCATTCGTCGAGCTCGGGGCGCTGGCCGATGGTTCGGGCGGCCTTCAGCGCCGCCCGGAATTTCTCGCGATCATTCTCGGTGCTGATGTAATTCGGGTCGATCACCAGCGGATCGCCAGGTTCCGGACCGGTAATCTTCAGGCTGCCGCGACTGGTCGGGTGCGTCACGCCGAACAGAAACGAGAATGCCGTGCCGGGCGCAGGTCCGTCGAAACATTCCGAAACGATCGGCGCGACACCGCAGCCGACCACGATGTCGGGCTGTCCGGTGGCGGTGAAATCGCCCGCCTTCATGTAGCACATGGATTCCGAGTGCTGCAGGCGCGAGGGCGGCAGATGCTTTTTTGTGGCGTAGACATTTCCAGCGCCCAGAAGGTGGTCCTGCAGGTTGAGGCCGATCTCCGCCATCTCGATCTTGCAATCGACACCGGCGGCTTCCAGTACGTCTTTCGGGCCGATGCCCGATCGCATGAGAAGCGCGGGCGTTTCCAGCGAACCGGCACACAGAAGGATCGTTGGCGCGGCGAGTTCGCTGACGCCATCCGGGCCGGACACCTCGAGGTGTGCCACCCTGGTCCCGTTCATGACGATACGCCGGACCCGCGAGCCCGTGAGGATGAAGAGATTGCTGCGCGCGCGCACCTCATCTGTCAGCCAGGCATCGGCGACGGTCACGCGCTTGCCGTTCCTGATGTTCATCGAGTTGGGGGTGACGCCGATCATCTCGCCGTCATTGTGGCCCTGCAGCCGCTTGAGGCCGAGCGCCATGCCTGCCTCGATGAAGGCGTGGGTGAGGGGGCTTGCTTCCGCATCGGTCCTGTGGACCGGAAGCGGGCCGGCAGTCTCCGCGCCGTCTTCGCGGTCTTCGTTCGCTTCGAAGGCGGGCAGCAGGCCTTCCCAGCTCCATTGCGCGTCGCCGGTCGCCTCCGCCCAATGCCTGAAGTCGTCCGGATGGCCGCGCATGTAGCCCATGGCGTGAAGGCAGCTCGATCCGCCGATCATGCGTCCGCGTGCCCAGTGATGGCTTCGCCCTGCGGTGCCGTCCTGCGGCTCGGTGACGTAATCCCAGTCGTAGCTGCGGCCCTGGAGGGCAGGCCATGCCTGGGGATTCCAGATGTCCGGGTCGGTCTCGTCCTTGCCGGCTTCGATCATCAGCACCTTGCGGGCAGGATCTTCGCTCAGTCGCGCTGCCAGCAGGCTGCCCGAGGAGCCCGCGCCTACGATGATGATGTCGGGGGCGAAGTGGGGCTCTGATGTCATGGGAAATCCTGCTGTGCGGAAGTGGAAGTGTGAGCGAAATCTAGCCTGCCTGCTGGAGCGACTGCTTGGTCGCCGCTTTCGCCTTGAGAACGTGGGTCTTGGAAGCTTTGCGTGCGGCCTTCTCGTCGCCGGCGGCGATCGCGTCGAAAATGTCTCTCATTTCCGCCAGGCTGCTCATGGCGCGGCCTTCCTGGGACATCGAGCGAGACCTGAAAAGGCTGATCCGCGCAACGAGCCCACGATGGATTTCTTCCAGTATCGGATTGCCGCAATTGGCCAGGATGATGGAGTAGAATTCCGCTGCGGTGGTAATGCGCGCCAGCCCGTCATTACTCGCTGCGGCCTCTTCGAAAGCGGCGAGCGCTCCCTCGAGTTTTCTCAGTTCGGCGGGTGTTATCTGCCGCGAACAGCGCCCCACGGCTTCGACTTCCAGAAGTTCGCGGGCCTCGTAGATGGCGTTGACCTCGTCCCAGGTGAGCTGCGTCACCGAGGGGCCGCGGTTGGGTATGATTTCGATCAGGCGTTCGGCGGCAAGGCTGCGCAAGGCCTCGCGCAATGAGGGGCGGCTGATGCCGAGCTGGACGCAGAGCTGGCTCTCCACCAGGCGGCTCCCTGGTTCGAAGACGCCCGAGAAAATTGCGAGCCGCAGCTTGTCCACGGTCTCCTGCTGCACAGTTCGCGGCAACACTCTCAGATTCAGATCTGGCGGCATCGGCTTGATCTCGCTTGGTCGGATCGGAACCGCCGGTTTCCCAAGCGTTCCACTTCGATATTGACAGCATGATCTGTCCCAATGTCAACAAATAAGATTGAAAGAATGTCAGACAATCGGGTTGACGGCGGAACTTTTTGTGTCATGCTCACCCCAACAAGAAAAGACAAAACGGGGTAACGAAAATGGCGGCTGATGCCTCCTCCCAAGACATGCGCATGCACCGTATCGATACGGGCCGTATCACGCTGAACGTCCGCGAAGCCGGTGAAGGCCAGCCGATGCTTTTCTTCCATGGCATCACGGCAAACTCCGCAACGTTATGGCCGGTCGCCTCGCAGTTCACCGACCGCTTCAACGTGATCGCGGTCGATCAGCGCGGGCACGGGCGAAGTGACAAGCCGGCCACGGGTTATGAAGCGGATGATTTCGCCGAAGACATTGCCAGCCTGATCCGCAAGCTCGACCGCGGTCCGGCCATTCTGGTCGGTCACTCGCTCGGTTCGCGCAATTCGGTGACTGCCGCCGCCAGGTATCTGGATCTCGTGCGTTCGGTCGTTGCAATCGACTTCACGCCTTATATCGAAACCGAAGTCTTCGATGCGCTGTCGTCCCGCGTGAATGCCGGCGACCAGGTCTTCGAAGATATCGAAGCCGTGGAGGCGTATCTCGCCGGCCGCTACCCGAACATTCCTGCACCCGCCATCAGGATCCGGGCCGAAAGCGGTTACCAGTCCGTCGAGGGAGGGCTGCGGCCGCTCGCTTCGCCGGAAGCCATGGCGCAGACCGCCGAGGGACTTCGTGCGGATCTGACGCAGGTCTATCGCGATGTTCGCAAGCCGGTGCTCCTCGTCAGGGGCGAGGTCAGCAAGCTGGTGTCGGCCGATGCGCTGGCCAAAACCAGCCGGTTGCGGCCCGACCTGCCGGTCGTCGTCGTTCCCGGTGCCGACCATTACGTCAACGAGGTGTCGCCCGACATCACGGTCAAAGCAATCACCAACTTCATCGATGCCTGACGGCCTTTCTGGGACGTCTGCTTAATCTAACAGGACTTGGAAAATGGCGAACATAAACTCGACATCCGGAAAACATCGTACGGCGCAGGTCGCCGGCGCCGGCTTCGCCGGCCTCACGGCCGCGATCGCGCTGCGTCAGAACGGCTGGGATGTCACGTTGCATGAAAAGGATTCCGAGCTCCGCGCTTTCGGCGCCGGCATCTATCTGTGGCACAACGGGCTGCGCGTTCTCGAAGGCATCGACGCCCTCAATGACGTCCTCCACGGCACCCATACGCCGCCGGCCTACGAGACCTGGATGCAGAACAAGTCCGTCTCGAAGGAAACCTTCAACGGTCTTCCCTGGCGCATCATGACCCGCGCGCACCTTCACAACGCGCTCGTCAAGCGCGCCCACGAGGTCGGCGTCAAGGTTCGTACCAATTCCGAGGCCGTGTCCGCCGAAGCCGAAGGCCGGCTGACGCTGCAGACCGGCGAAGTGCTGGAAGCCGACCTGATCGTCGGCGCCGATGGCGTCGGTTCAAAGGTCCGCGACTCGCTCGGCTTCAAGCAGGATCGCTGGGTCTCCACCGACGGCATCATCCGCCTCATCGTTCCGCGGCACAAGGACAAGCTCGGCGACGAGGCGAATTGGGACAACACGATCGACATGTGGAACTTCGAACCGCGTGTTCAGCGTATCCTCTATTCGCCCTGCAACAAGGACGAGCTCTATCTCGGCCTGATGGCTCCGGCGGCCGATCCGCGCGGCTCGAAGGTGCCGCTCGATCTCGACGTCTGGGTTGAAATGTTCCCGTTCCTCGAGCCTTGCCTGGCGGACGCCGCCAAGCTGCAGCAGGCCCGTTACGACAAGTATGCGACCACCAAGCTCGACAGCTGGGTCAAGGGCAAGGTCGCCCTCGTCGGCGACTCGGCCCACGCCATGTGCCCGGCGCTCGCCCAGGGCGCGGGTTGTGCCATGGTCAACGCCTTCAGCCTCCCGCAGGATCTCGAAGAGCATTCGTCGGTCGAAGACGCTCTTGCCGCATGGGAGAAGCGCATCCGCCCGATCACCGATCACACCCAGGCTCTTTCCGGCGAATACGCGGCCAACCGCTCGCTCTCGAAGGGCAACATGTTCACCAACGAAGCTCTGGAAGCAGCACGCTACGATCCGATCAAGCGCGTCTATTCCTGGCCGCAGAACCAGTAACGACCAGCCAGATACACCAAGACTTGCGCGCCATTGTGCGTGTTCCCAAGGAGAGAAAAATGGACCATACAGCCGAAGTTGAAAAGCACTACGACGTGCGTGGCTGGTATTCGACTGTACAAGAAATCCGGCATGACGGCGGCGAGATCGGCGAACCTCTGATCAAGGCTGCCGTCGGCGTCGTGATCCGAAATCCCTTCGTGGGCAAGTACCAGGCGGACCTCTCCGCACTGACTGCCCCGAGCGCCTCGATCGGCCACGCGCTCGGCGAGCGGGCCGCCGCACTTCTGGGCGGCCGCGCCGTCGAAAGCTACGGCAAGGGCGGTATCGCAGGGGTCGGCGGCGAGCAGGAGCACGTCGTGGCCTGCGTCACCACGGAATTCGGCAACCCGCTGCGCGAAGAAGTCGGTGGCGGCGAAGCCTGGATCTCCTCGGTGAGCAAGGTAGGCTCGGCCGGAACGTCCATCGACATCCCGCTGGCTCACAAGGACGAGCTCTACATCCGCTCGCACTACGACGCCATCACCTTCTGCGTCCCGGACGGCCCGCGTCCCGACGAAATCCTCATCTGCGTTGCGGTGGCGAGCGGTCCTCGCGTCCATGAGCGCGTGGGTGGCAAGACGGTCGCCGACCTGGCGACTGCCAAGTAACTCTCAAATCCAGACGGAAGGACGCATTTCATGCCCCTGAACATCAAAGACCTCAAGATCACCAGTTCCGATTTCCAGCCGTTGGAAATGATGCGGGACGAGCATGCCGGCGACAAGGGCAACGTTCTGCCCAAGCTCACCGTCAGCGGCGTGCCGGCCGAGGCCAAGGAACTGGCCGTTATCTGTCACGATCCGGACGCTCCGCTCGCCCAGGGCTTCACCCACTGGACCGTCTACGCCATCGACCCTTCGGCGACCGATCTGTCGGACGCGCAGGAAAAGTACAGGGTCGGTCCGAACGGCGCCGGTCACATGCAGTATTACGGCCCGCAGCCGCCCGCCGGCCACGGCAAGCACCACTACTACTTCTGGGTCTACGCGCTCGACACCAATGTCGAGGGAACGCCGACCCGCGAAGAGTTCCTCGCCAAATATGCTGACAACATCATCGAACAGAACAGGATCGTCGGCCTTTACGAAAACAAGTGAAGTGCACGGTCTCGGCGGCAACAAAAACAATAATCCGCCGAGACCGCAGCGACCTGGGAGACTTCCACAATGACCACCACATCTGCTCGGCAGACAGTTTTCGAAGAACTGGTCATCGCGACCAAGATCCTTCTTCACGAAGGCATTCTCGACACGTTCGGCCATATCAGTGCCCGCGATCCCGAGGATCCCAACGCCTTCTTCCTGGCTCAGAAGCTTGCTCCGAGTCACATCACCACAGGCGATATCCAGCGTTTCAACCTTGAAGGTGAAACCGAGGACAACCGGCCGTCCTATCTCGAGCGTTACATTCACAGCGAGATCTACAAGGCGCGCCCGGACGTCAATTGCGTGCTGCACAGCCATTCCCCGGCTGTCCTGCCGTACTGCTTTACCGATCAGCCGCTCAAGCCGGTCACCCACATGGGTGCATTCATGGGCGAGGCTGTTCCCGTCTACGAAATTCGCGACAAGCACGGCGATGCGACCGACCTGTTCGGTGGCGGCCATGACGTGTGCGCCGACATCGCCGAAGCGCTCGGCGATCAGACTGTCGTTCTGATGGCCCGCCACGGCGTGGTCAATGTCGGCAATTCGGTTCGCGAAGTTGTCTTCCGCGCCTTCTACACGGAGCAGGAAGCCAAGGCACTGACCGCCGGCCTCTCGGTGGGCAACGTCAAGTATCTCTCGCCCGGCGAGGTCAAGACCGCTGGAAAGCTGGTCGGGGCCCAGATCGACCGCGGCTGGGATCACTGGACGATGACCCTCCGTCAGGCCGGGCTGCTCAAGTAGGCCCGAGATCAACGGGACTCCCGGCTTCCGGCCGGGGTTTCCCGACTTCTCGAGAGGTCCCGGTCTTCCGGGACATCAGGTGAAAGCAGGAAGCTATGTCGCACGCGGAAAGCTATGACTACATCATCGTTGGAGCCGGATCCGCGGGTTGCGTACTCGCCCACCGTCTGAGCGCCGACCCCAAATGTTCCGTGCTGCTTCTCGAGGCAGGCGGCTGGGATCGCGACCCGATGATTCACATTCCGCTCGGCTGGGGAAAGATCCTCACCGAACGCCGCCACGACTGGATGTATTTCTGCGAACCGGAAGACAATGTCGGCGGACGCTCCGTCGAATGCGCACGCGGCAAGGTGATCGGCGGATCCTCCTCGACCAATGCCATGGCCTATGTGCGCGGCAACCGCGGCGATTACGACCGCTGGGCCGCCAATGGTTTCACCGGCTTTTCCTATGACGAGGTGCTGCCCTACTTCAAGAAGCAGGAAACCTGGGAAGGCGGAGCGGATGCCTGGCGCGGCGGCGACGGCCCCCTCAACACCCAGCACTGCAAATACGAAGACCCGCTGATCGAGGCCTTCGCCGATGCGAGCATCGAGGCGGGCTACCCTCAGACGGAGGATTATAACGGAGAGCGGCAGGAAGGCTTCAGCCGCCTGCAGATGACGATCTCGAACGGTCGTCGCGCCTCCACCGCCTCCGCCTATCTGCGCCCGGCCCTCAAGCGCCCCAATCTCACCGTGCTCACCAAGGCAACGGCAAAGAAGATCGTTCTCAAGAACAGACGCGCCACGGGTGTTGTCATCGACCATGACGGCACCGAACGCACCTTTAACGCGCGCGCCGAGGTTCTCCTCTCGGGAGGTGTCATCAACACGCCGCAGCTCATGATGCTCTCGGGCATCGGTGCACCGGACGAACTTTCCGCCCAAGGTATCGCGACCGAAGTGAACCTTCCCTCTGTCGGCAAGAATCTCCAGGACCATGTCTCGGTGATCCTGATGTACAAGCGCAAGAAGCCCGGCGGTCCGTTCCTCAAGAACATGCGCGCCGACCGCATCGGCCTCGACTTCATCAAGACCTATCTCACCGGCAAGGGGTTCTCGGCTGACGTGCCGGGCGGAGTGGTGGCCTTCCTGAAGAGCGGGGCGGATCGGCCGATCCCCGACGTGCAGCTTCTTTTCACCGCGGCCCCGCTTGCCGCATGGCCTTACATGGAGCCTTTCAAGGCGCCGTTCCAGGACGGTTTCGCGACCCGCATCGTCGCCACGCAGCCGGAAAGCCGCGGATCGGTGAAGCTCGCCTCGTCCGACCCGATGGCCGCTCCCCTGATCCACCAGAACTTCCTGCATGCCCAGAAGGACTGGGATTCGCTGCGCGCCGGTTTCCGCGTCGCCCGCGATCTCGCGGCCCAGCCGTCGATGACGCCGTTTATCGAGGCCGAGTTCTTCCCCGGCCCGAACTGCCAGAGCGACGAAGAGATCGACGCCCATATCCGCAATACCTGCATCACTGTGCACCACCCGGCGGGCACCTGTCGCGCGGGTAGCGATGCCGATGCCGTCGTCGATCCCCAGCTGCGCGTTCGCGGCGTTGACGGCCTGCGCGTGGTCGATGCCTCCGTCATGCCGGATCTTCCGTCCGGCAACATCAATGCGGCCGTGATCATGATCGCTGAGAAGGCGGCCGATTTCATCAAGGACTCCCGGAAAATGAATGAGGTCGCGGCATGATCAAGCGTGTTGCCATAATCGGACTTGGAACGATGGGCCCCGGCATGGCGGCCCGCCTGGCGCGCGGCGGCGTCGAAGTGGCTGCCTACGACATTTCGGCCGAAGCGCTCGAACGCGCCCGCAACATGATGGCCACCGCCAATGGTGTTCTCGATGCGCTCGGCATCGACGCGCCCGCGGAGGGCGCTGCCGATGTCCGCTTCACCGACGACCTCGAGGATGCCGTCAAGGGCGCCGATCTCGTCATCGAGAACGTGCCCGAGAAGGAAGAGATCAAGGCCTCGGTCTACAAGCAGATCGACGGGATGATTTCGGCAGATACGATCGTCGCGTCCGACACGTCGGGTATACCGATCACCAAGCTCCAGGCGCATATCTCGAACCCGTCCCGCATGGTCGGCATGCACTGGTCCAACCCGCCGCACATCATCCCGATGATCGAGGTCATCCGTGGCGAACAGACCGCGGTGGAAACGGTCGAGACCATTCGGGACTTCATCAGGTCGCTTGGCCTGCTGCCCGTTCTTCTCAAGAAGGACGTGCCGGGTTTCGTGGAAAACCGCGTGCTTTACGCGCTGCTGCGCGAAGTCGTCGATCTGGTGGAGCGCGACGTCATCGAGCCTGAAGACATCGATACATGCGTGTCCTGGGGCATCGGCTACAAGCTTGCGGTCGTCGGTCCCATGGCGCTTCTCGATATGGCCGGGATGGACATCTACCATTCGGTTTCGTCCTTCCTCAACGAAGACCTCTGCGACCGCAAGGATGTCGCGCCCCTGGTCAGGAAGCAGATGGATGCCGGCAAGCTCGGCATCAAGTCGGGCGAGGGGGTCTACTCCTACACACCGGAGCGCATCGCCGAGCTGCAGCCCGAGCGGGCGCGGAAACTGGTCGCGATACGCCGCATTCTCGAGGGGCGCGACTAAAGGCCATGGCGACGAGACGGGGAGAGGAGCTCATGAGTGAAAACGGGATCATCCGGGCCGAGGCGCTCGTCGTGAAACTCGTCGGGCTGCTTCTGGGTCTCGGGCTCATTGCCATGGTCCTGGTCAACGTTGCCAACGCCATGGGGCGGTATACGGGCTGGTTTTCGCTGGTCGGCGCCGACGAGCTCCTTGTCTACGGCATGATCTGGATCGTCATGCTTGGCGCCATCCTCGCCGCACGCAACCGCGATCACCTCTCCGTCAACCTGCTGCCGGCCGCGATGAACGGGCGGCTGGGCGCCGTCATCCAGCTCTTTGTCGATATCGCGACCGTTGCAGTTTCGATCTTCATCGCCTGGCACAGCTTCGTCTTCATCGAACGCATTTCCGCGCTCAACCAGACAAGCATGGGCCTCGGCATTCCGATGGTCATTCCGCATTCCGCGATCCTGGTGGGCTTTATCGGCATTGCAGCCGTCACCGCCTTCCTGACGCTCGTCGACATCTTCCGCTTCACCGCATCGAAGGGAGCAGCGCAATGACCTGGGTTCTCGGTCTCAGCGTCGCTGCCCTGATCGCGCTCGGGGCGCCCATCTTCGTCGCCTTGCTGTCGGCGGCCGCGCTCGCGCTCCTCTTCTTTCCCGGACCGCCGCTGATTGCGCTTCAGCAGACGATCTTCGGAGGGCTCGATGCCTATGCGCTTCTGTCGGTCCCGTTCTTCGTCTTCGCCGGCGAACTGATGGCGATCAGCGGCATTGCCGACCGGCTGATCAACCTCGTGCGTGCGCTCTTCGGCCGAGTTCCCGGATCGCTCGGTATCGCGGCGCTCGGCGGGTCGACGCTGATCGGCACCATTTGCGGTTCGTCGGCGGCGGCCGTCGCCGCGGTCGGTCGCAACATGTACCCGCAGCTGATCGAGAACGGTTATGGCCGCACGCGTGCTGCCGGCATCATCACCTCGAGCGGCGCCATCGACATCGTCATTCCGCCGTCCATCGCGATGATCCTCTATGGCGCCTCGGCCGAACAGTCGATCGCCAAGCTGTTCATCGCCGGCATCATTCCCGGCATCGTCATGGCGCTCCTCATGGCCGGCTACATCTCGATCTCGGCTCTCCTGGCCAGGATCCCGCGTGAGGAAAGCTTCCGCGCCCGCGTAGCCTGGCAGGCGTTCAAGCAGGCATTCTGGGCGCTCACCATGCCGGCCTTCGTCATGGTCGGGATCTATGCGGGCCTCTTCTCGCCGACCGAAGCCGGTGGATTTGCCTGCGCCTATGCCGCCTTCATCGGCATGGTCATCTACCGTACGGTCAGCTTCAGGAGCCTGCTCGAAGCAGCCGTCAGTTCCGCGATGATGACCGCGCGGATCATGATCGTCGTCGCCGCAGCGGGCGTCATCAGTTGGGTTCTCACAGTGGAAGGCGTGCCGCAGGCCCTGATTGCGGCCACGGCCGATGCGGGTCTCTCCCCGCTCGGCTTCCTTCTCTGTGTGAACCTTCTTCTTCTCGCCATCGGCTGTGTACTGGATCCGACTTCCGCAATCCTCGTGCTCTCGCCGCTCCTCGTGCCGATCGCGGTTTCACTCGGCATCGATCCGATCCACTTCGGCATCGTCATGACCGTCAATCTCGCCATCGGGATGTTCACCCCGCCTTTCGGCCTGAACATCTTCGTCGCCCAGTCGGTTCTCGGCATCCGGACATCGGAAATCTACCGGGGCGTCCTGCCCTTCATCGGGGTGCAGGTCTCCGCCCTCGCGCTCATCACCCTCGTCCCAGCGCTCTCGCTATGGCTGCTTCACGGCATGTCCTGATCGAAAGCAAAGAACACGGAGTAACCAGAATGACATTGCAGACCAGTTTGAAGTTGACGCGCCGCGCTCTCGCAGCGGCAGCCCTCACAGTCCTCCTGCCTTTCGGTGGCTCCGCCTACGCCCAGAGCACCATGAAGCTCGCTTCGGCGACCATCAACGACGTGCAGCACGAGTGGCAGAAGGAATTCCAGAAGGAAATCGAAGCCCGCGTCGGCGAGGAGCTGAAGATCGAGATCTATCCGGCCTCGCAGCTCGGCGCGATCCCGCGCATGTCCGAAGGGGTTCTTCTCGGAACGATCGAGGCCTTCACCACCCCGACCTCGTTCGTGACCAATGTGGACCCGCGCTTCCAGGCCTTCGACGTTCCGGGCATGTTCAAGAATGCCGACGAAGTCGATGCGGTCATTCACGACAAGGATTTCCGCGACTACCTGGAGACGCTCTTTCTCGACAAGGGCGTGCGCATCGTCGGCGCGATTTTCAACTCGCCGACCCAGATGCTGACCCGCGAGCCGGTCACCACCATCGAGGGCATGAACGGTCTCAAGGTCCGCACCTTCGCTTCCCCGCTTCAGATGAAGCCGATGGAAGCCGTCGGCGTCACCCCGACCCCGCTGGCGCTCTCGGAGGTCATTCCGCAGCTGCAGGCCGGCGGTATCGACGGCATGCTTGCAGGCATCCCGATCCTGTCGGCGTTCAAGTTCTACGACACGGCCAAGCACGTCACCAACATCAACATGAACCAGATCGTCTCGGTGACGCTCGTCAACGAAGCCTGGTTCCAGTCGCAGTCCGATGAGGTGAAGACGGCAATCATCGAAGCCGGTCGCGCGGCCGAGACAACGGTCTTCCCGTGGGGCGTCGACAATGTGGAGCGCGCCGAGAAGGTGTGGCTCGACAATGGCGGCGAAGTTCACATGCTGCCCGAAGACCAGCAGAAAGAGCTTCAGGCGACCTTCGCGAAGGCGGCCGACGACGTCATCGCCGACCAGCCCGAAGTCATCGAAGTCAAGGATCGCATCGAAGCCAAGCTCGAAGAGGTCCGCGCGAAATGACGAGCCTAGCCGCCCGCAGCGTCGCAGCTCAGACCGGCATCGTCGCTGGCATGGCAGGAATAGCGCAGCGTCGCTTCCGCCGGGCCGGCTGCGATCGGCAGGGTAAGACGCGTGCGGCCGGCTTCGCCTGCGCACCAGAGGGCTTCGACCGGCATCCGATCATTCGTGGCGTTCATCAGGTTGAAGACGCCGGTCTTGCGGTCGTGCCACAGCGTCAAATTCAGTTCGGCGCCGGGAGAAACCGCTCCGAGCTTGTCGGAATACCAGTGTGCAAGCGCCGCCTCGCAGTTGAGCGTGGAGGACGTGGCATTGGCGACCGTGATCTCGACCGGTTCCGCGCCTTCGGTGCCGTGAATGATGCCTGAATAAGGCACGTAAGCTCCGCTCTCGGCTCCGGCCGGGAGCGTACCAAGCCCAGCAGACAGGGCCATAACAACAAAAGAAAGTCTGCTCACCGCTTTCACTTGTGAACGGGAAACCGACAACCATTGTGGGAACATCATGATGAAACACCTACTCATTTCTGCCGCGCTCAGCGTGGTCCTGGCGGCTCCGGCATTTGCCGCCGATGTTGATACCATAGCCATCCTTACTCCGGAACAAGGCAGCGACTACGGCTGGAACCAGCAGGGCGTCGATGCGGCCAAGGCTGCAGCCGAAGCCACCGGCGTCGAGATCATCGTGGCTGAAGGCCTCGGATACGGCGACGTCCGTGCACCGATGCGCGAAATCGCCGCCGACGGCGCCGATCTGATGATCGCTCACGCCAGCGGCTACAACACGGCCGGTCCGGAAATCGCAGAGGAAACCGGCGTGGCGGTTGCCATTGTCGACAGCCCCGATGCGCTGGTGCCCGGCAAGGTCGCCGACTACACCCTTTCGGGTCATGAAGGCGCCTACCTGGCAGGCCGTCTTGCCGCCAAGATGACGACCACCGGCACGGTCGGTATCGTCGTCTCCGGTGAGCCGCCCTCCTGGAACTCGCAGTCGGCCGGTTTTGCCGAAGGCGTCAAGGCCGAGAACCCGGATGTGAAGATCCTGTACTCGGTCATCGGCCCGGCAGCCTATTCGGATGCCGCCGGCGGCAACCGCGTGACCACCTCGGTCATCGCAGCCGGTGCCGACATCATCTTCGGTCAGGGCAACGGCTCCAGCTTCGGCATGATCCAGGCCGTCGAATCCAACAAGGCCACCGACGGTTCGGACGTCCTGTTCATCGACGTGATCGGCGACAAGTCCGAACTCGACAAGGGTCATCTGCTGACCTCGGTCCTTTGGGACATGACGCCGGTCTATACCGCCATGATCGAAGACCTGAAGGCCGACAAGTTCGGTACTCACGGCTATTCGATCAGCCTGGCCGACGATTCCGTCAAGCTGGTCAAGACCCCGCAGGTCGACGAGAAGGCCTGGGAAGAGGTGATGGCCCTGCGCGAGCAGATCATCGCCGGCGACATCAAGGTCGAACCCAAGTTCGAAGCCGAAGATGTCCGCGCTCTGGTCACAGTGGCCGAGTGAGACGCACCGTGGCTGTTGCAACGGATAAATTGAACGACCTGTCCCCGGAAACGGGGGCAGGCGTCATCGGTGTGCACGGTGTGACCAAGCGCTTCCCCGGCGTGGTTGCGGTCGACAACGTGTCCTTGAAATTTCATCCGGGCGAGGTGCATGTCCTGCTGGGAGAGAACGGTGCCGGGAAGTCGACGCTGGTCGGCATTCTCTCCGGTCTGCAGGAACCCGACGAGGGCTACCTTTCGCTCAACGGCGAGAAGGCCCGCCTGGCAAGCCCCTCGGCCAGCCTCGACGCCGGCATCAGCACGGTCTTCCAGCATTCCATGCTCGTGCCCACGCTGACAGTCCTGGAAAACCTGACACTCGGGGCTCCCTGGTATCAGCGTCCGCCTCGCGCGCAGATCGCCGCGCGCATGGACGAATTGAAACGCGAATTCGCGCTCTCGCTCCCCCTCGACGCCATCACCGGAGAACTCTCCCTCGGTCAGCAGCAGCAGATCGAGATTGCCCGCGCCCTGCTGCGCGACAGCAAGGTGCTGATCCTCGACGAGGCCACCTCCATGCTCACGCCGCAGGGCGCGCAGGAGCTCGGCGAGCGCATGCAGCAACTGGTCAAGAGCGGCCTCGCGGTGATCTTCATCACCCACAAGCTCGCCGAGGCCTATCGCTACGGCAACCGTATTTCCGTGCTCAAGCAGGGCGCGCTTGCCGGCGAGATGGGGCCTGAGGAACTCAAGGGCATGACCGAGGACGAAGCCGTCGACGAGATCGTCCGGCTGATGTTCGGTCGCGAAGCCGGCCAGACCTCGACAGACCATCGCGCCAGTACCGCCCGTGACCAGATCGCGCTGAAGGTCGAGAACCTTTCGACACAGGGCGATGCCGACGTCATGGGCCTTCACGACATCTCCCTTTCGCTGCGCGCCGGCGAGATCGTCGGTATCGCCGGTATCGACGGCAACGGCCAGAAACAGCTTGCCGAAGCCATGGCCGGTCAGCGTGCACTGACATCGGGTCGTGTGGAACTTCACGGCGAGGACATCACCGGCGCATCCGTCGCACAGCGCCGCCGCAAGGGACTTCGGTATCTGACCGACGATCGCCTGTCCGAAGGATCTGTCGGGGCCTTTCCGATCTCCGAAAATACCGTCCTCAAGGATATCGGCCAGCCGCCGTTCTGGGTGAACGGCATCGAAAGGCCGAACCGGATCGCCGAACATGCCCGGGAACTGATCAGGACATTCTCCGTCCGCACGCCGGGCGAGCAGACCCCGATCGGCCGATTGTCGGGCGGCAACATCCAGAAGGTGCTTCTGGGGCGGGAATTATCGGGTGATGCCCGCGTGGTCGTCTTCAACAAGCCGACCTACGGTCTCGATCTCCAGAATATCGATGCCTCGCGCCAGCGCATCGCCGAGATCGCCGGGCGCGGTCTGGGCGTCGTACTCATCTCCACCGACCTCGACGAACTGATGGCGCTGTCGGACCGGATAGCGGTGATGGAAGGTGGACGTATTCGCGGTGTCGTCGAAAACGACGGAACCGGCGAGGCCCTTCGCCTTCGCATCGGCCGCATGATGGCCGGCGAGGAAGAACACAAGCAGGCGACGGCATGACCATGCAACAAGATACCAATCCCAGCTCGGTGGACACGGAGGCAGCCGCCTCCGGTGCCGCAAGCGCGACAGCAACGGAGCGTTCCGCGTTCCAGCGCTTCCTTACTGTGACGGTCGGTCCGATCGTTGCCGCCTTTCTGCTATCGGCGATCATCCTGATGCTCGTCGGCGTCAACCCACTTACCTATTATGGCTACATCCTCGATCGCTCGCTCTTCTCAAGCCTCGGGCTGGAACAGACGGCGACGCGGATGGCGCCGCTTCTGTTCCTCGTTGCCAGCCTGATCATCGCGTTCCGTGCCGGCATCTGGAATCTCGGCACGGACGGTCAGTTCCTGCTCGGTGCGGTCATTGCGGCCGCGACCGCGCCGTTGCTGGTCGGTGTCCTGCCGGGCTGGGCCGTTCTTCTGGTGGGCTTCCTGCTCGCCGCTCTCGTCGGTGCGATATGGTCGATCATTCCGGCGCTTCTCAAAGCCTATCAGGGGGTCAACGAGATCATCACCACGCTGATGATGTCCTTCCTCGGCGTTCTGCTCGCCTCCACCCTGGTCAAGCTCGCCTTTCGCGATCCCACCACCACGGTGCCGCAGACCAGGACGCTGCCTGTCGCCGATCGTCTGCCGCGCCTGTTCGAGACCTCGATCTCGAGCGGCCTCGTCTGGGGCCTGATCGCGGTCATCCTCGTTCACCTGATGATGACCCGGACCTCTTTCGGTCTGCGTCTGAGGATGGTGGGCGCCAATCCCGCTGCCGCTACCCATGCGGGTCTTTCGGTGCCGCTCCTGACCATGGCGACGTTTGGCCTGTCGGCAGGTTTCGCCGGTCTTGCGGGCGCATCCGAAATCCTCGGCGTAGCCGGCAATGTGCGCGCCAACTGGAACCCGGCCTACGGGCTGATGGTCATCCCGCTGGTCTTCCTCGCCCGCTTCCATGGTGTCGGGGCCATCGTGCTCGTCTTCTTCTACTCCGCCCTGATGATCGGCAGCGAAAGTGCCGCCCGACGTCTCGGCGTTCCGCAGAACTTCACGCTGGTGCTCGTCGCCAGTTTGCTGATCTGCCTCGGCCTCGGCGAATATATCGACCAGCACAAACGCAAGAAGGAACGTTGAGATGGGCGGATTGCTAACCGAGGCGTTTCTGTCGTCTCTTTTCACCGGCGCCATCGTCGCGGCGATCCCGATGCTTCTCGCCGGTCTCGGCGAGCAGATGTCGGAAAAGGCCGGCGTGCTCAATATCGGCATCGAGGGCATGATGCTGATGGGCGCCTATATGGGCTTCCTTGTCGCCTTCAAGACGGAATCGCTGTGGCTCGGTTTCCTGGGCGGCATTCTCGGTGGGGTTCTGGTGGCCATCGTCATGGCGGTGCTCTGCGTTCGCCTCGGCCTCAACCAGATCGTCATCGGCATCGGCCTGACGCTCGGGGTGGAGGGGCTGACGGCTCTGCTGCACCACTTCCAGTTCTCGCGCACCTATCCGCGCCTGCCGGCACCCGAGCGTCTGAACATTCCGGGCCTGACCGATCTTCCGGTGATCGGGCCGTCGCTCTTCGGGCGCCACCTGATCGTCTATCTGGCGCTGATCGCGGTGGCGGTCCTGGCCTATCTTTACCGCCGCACCAATCTCGGCATGACGCTGCGTGCGGCAGGCGAACGGCCCGCTGCACTCGACGTCGCGGGCGGCAACGTGCTCGGTATCCGGGTCTTCGCCACGCTCTTTACCGGCGGCATGGCCGGGCTTGGCGGCGCCTATCTCGCCAATATCGGGGCTGGGCTCTTCATTCCCTTCATGACCGGCGGTGCGGGCTTCATCGGCATCGTGCTGGCCATGCTGGCACGCGGCCGGCCGCTCTGGGTGCTGATCGGCTCGCTGATCTTCGGCGCGGCCCTTTCTATGACGACCGCCCTGCAGGTGGCCGGCTCCAATATCCCGACCGACGTCATCCAGATGCTGCCGTTTGCAGCCGTGATGCTGGTCCTCGTGCTCTTCGGTCGTCGGGCGAAACTGCCCTCGGCTCTGGGCGCAGCCTATGAACGCGGCGCCCGCTGAGGGCGCCGTCACCAAACCCAAGGACCCGGGAGAGGGGTCCGGACAACAAACAGGAGAAGTGACATGGCAGACACAAAGGTATTCCTGCTCGACGGCGGTTCGCTGGTGCTCGATGGTTTCCATATCTGGTGGAACAAGGGACCCGGCGGTGAGGTCCGCTTCCCCGTCTACTCGGTTCTGGTCGATCATCCGAAGGGCAAGTTCCTGATCGATACCGGCTACGACTTCGATCACGTCCAGAAGGTACTCCCGTTCGAAAAGCCGCAGCAGAGCGAACAGCAGACAATTCCCGGGGCACTCAAGCTTCTGGGCCTCGAGCCGAAGGACATCGATCTCGTCTTCAACTCGCATTTTCACTTCGATCACGTGGGCGGCAACAAGTTCTTCCCCGACACCAAGAAGATCTGCCACAAGGACGAACTGAGCCAGGCGGCCAGGTGCCAGCCATTCGAGGTGCTCGGCTATTCGGACCTCGCCTTCTCGGCGGAAGTCGCCGAGGCGCGCGGCATGTCCGATCAGCTCACCATGGGGCAGACGGCGGCAAACACCAGATACGAGACCATCGAGGGTGATGTCGAACTCGCTCCGGGCGTGACGCTCGTCTACACGCCGGGCCACACGGTCGGGCACTATTCCCTGCTTGTCGAGTTCGACAATCGCCGTCCGCTGCTTCTCACGCTGGACGCGGCCTATACGCGCAAGAACTACGACCACGACATCAATGCGGGCTTCCACATCGATCCCGTGGCCGGCGTCAATTCCATGCGCCGCCTCAAGGAAATCGAGAAGCAGAAGAACGCCGAAGTGCTCTTCAGCCACGATCCGGAGAGCTTCAAGGACTACAAGATCGGCGTCAATTACTACGGCTGAACTGGAGGCGAGTCATGAAGTATCCCGAAACGAAACCGCCGGTCTTCACGCTGACGGCGGGTCCGGTCGATGCCTATCCGGAAGTGCTGCGCGCGCTCGGAACGACCGTGCTCTACGATTACGATCCGGCTTTCCAGGCCTTCTTCGAGGACCTCACGCTCAAGGCCCAGGAAGCGATGGGCTGCGACCTGCCGCCACTCATCCTCCAGGGTGAGCCGGTGCTGGCGCTCGAAGGGGCCGCGGCCTCGCTGATCGCCAGGGACGACGTGGTGCTCAACCTCGCCTCGGGCGTCTATGGCAAGGGCTTCGGCTACTGGGCCGCGCGCTATGCGAGGAAGGTCGAGGAGATCGAGGTCCCCTATGACACCGCGATCGACCCCGAACAGGTCCGCGCTTTCCTCAAGGCGCATCCCGAGGTCAGGATCGTCTGCGTGTGCCATCACGACACGCCGTCCGGCACGCTTAACGACATCGACGCCATCGGCGCCATCGTTGCCGAAGCCGGTGCGCTTCTTCTCGTCGACGCCGTATCCTCCTGGGGCGGCATGCCGACAAGCCCGACTGCCAGTCAGGCCGGCATTTACGTCACCGGCCCGAACAAGTGCCTCGGCTGTCCGCCGTCTCTCTCGCTGGTCGCCGTCTCGCAAGCAGCCTGGGAGAAGATCGAGGCCAATCCCGATGCGCCGTTTGCCTCCATGCTGAGCTTGAAGGACTGGAAGAACGCCTGGAAGAAGACCGAGCCGTTCCCCTTCACGCCTTCTGTCGCGGAACTCAACGGCCTGAGCGCGGCACTCGACCGCTATCTCGACGAGGGACCGGAAGAGGTCTGGGCGCGTCATGCGCTGACGGCCAGGATCTGCCGTGAAGGCATCAAGGGCATGGGCATCGAGCTCTGGCCGGTATCGGAAGACATCGCCTCGCCGACCGCCACGGCCGTGAAGATGCCGGACGGCATCGACGCCGGCGTCGTGCTCAGGGAAGCGCGCGCCCGTTACGGCGTATCGATGTCGGCCGGTCGCGCCGAGACCCTCGGCAAGTTGATCCGCATCGGCCACATGGGCCCGACCGCGCAGCCCGGCTATGCGCTTCTGGCTGTTTCGGCCATGGGCGGCGCGCTCAAGGCTCTCGGCGCCAAGGTGGACGTGGCTGCAGGTCTCGCCGCAGCCCAGGCCACCTGGGACGCAGCAATCGACGCTTAAGGCCCGCAGGGGCATACAAGAAAGGAAAAGGGAATGAGTACAAGTCTTCAAGGCCGCAAGGCAGTCGTCACGGGAGCGGCGCAGGGCATCGGCAAGGCCATTGCCAGGGCACTCGCGGAAGCCGGCGCGAAGGTCGTCATCTCCGACATCAACGGCGAGGGCGCCAAGGCCGCCGCTGCCGATATCGGTCACGGCGCCGTGGGTGTGACCTGCGATTCCACCAAGGTCGATCAGGTCAACAAGATGCTCGAGGACGCAGCCGAGAACGGCGCAATCGACATCCTCGTCAACAATGCCTCCATCGTTCCCTACATCGCCTGGGACGACGTCGACATTGAGCACTGGCAGAAGATCATCGACACGAACCTGACAAGTGTCTTCATCGCCAGCCGCAAGGCCACCGACATGATGCGCGCCGCCGGCCGCAAGGGCACCGTGCTCAACATCGCCTCCAATTCATTTTACGCCGGCACGCCCAACATGTCGGCCTATGTGTCGGCCAAGGGCGGTGTCATCGGCTTCACGCGTGCGCTTGCCACCGAAGTGGGCAAGTATGGCATCCGCGTCAATGCGGTCACGCCGGGCCTGATCGATTCCGACGGCGTGAAGGGCAGCCCGCACGCCGAAAGCTTCGGCTTCGTCGAGATGCTCCAGGCCATGCCCGGCAAGGGACAGCCCGAGGATGTCGCAAAGGTGGTGGCCTTCCTCGTTTCCGACGGTGCCGGCTGGATGACCGGCCAGTGCGTCAACGTCGACGCCGGTATGATCCGTCTCTAGGGCAAGCTCGAACTCGACCGGATCGGCGGAACTGAAACGCGTTGATGAACTCGGCTGCTCGTCGCAGCTGTCCCTTTGCGCGTGAACACGAGACGGTTGGGATCGATTTTTCTATTCTGGCGGCGAAATTGGACGTCACGTCCGCCGCCGCCAGATATAGTCTCCATCGAAAGGTCGATATGAAGTCAACCGGGTGCAGTTCGCCGAGCCGCACCTTCGCCATGACGGTGGATCCGTCGCAACAAAGGAGGCACGCCATGTCCATTCCGGAGATCTCTCGTCGAGGGCTGATGCAGAGCACGGCCGTCCTCGCAGGTGCCGCCGTGCTGCCGCGGTGGGGATTTGCGCAGGACGCCATGCAGGGAGGCCGCCTTGTGGTGGCTGCCGATTCCGAACCGCGAAACCTCAATCCGGCCATCGTGGCCTCCAACGGCGTGTTTTACATCGCGTCGAAGATCATCGAGCCGCTGGCCGAAGCCTCCTTTGACGGACCGGACGGTTTGGCGCCGCGGCTGGCAACGAGCTGGCAAGGGTCCGACGACGGCCTTTCGGTCACCTTCAAGCTTCGTGAAGGCGTCACCTGGCACGACGGCAAGCCTTTCACCTCCGCCGATGTCGCCTTCTCGGCGATGGAGGTCTGGAAATCTCTCCAGAACATTGGTCGCACGGTGCTCGCCAATCTCGAAACGGTAGACACGCCCGACGAGCTGACGGCCGTTTTCAAGTTCTCCGAGCCGACGCCCCTGCAATTGATCCGGAACGCGCTTCCGGTCGTGAGCAGCGTCTTGCCCCGGCATTTGTACGAGGGCACCGACATTGCCGAAAATCCGGCCAATAACGAACCCGTGGGCACCGGGCCCTTCGTTTTCGCCGAACACCGGCCGGGCGAATATTACCGGCTGACGCGCAATGAAGCCTATTGGGGTGACGGTGAGCCGAAACTCGACGAACTGATCTTCAGGGTGCTGCCGGACCGGGCAGGGGCGGCCGCAGCGCTCGAGGCCGGCGAAATTCAGCTCGCGGCCTTTTCCCAGGTTCCGCTGTCGGATCTTGAGCGCATTTCCGCCAACAGCGAGCTCGAGGTGGTCACCAAGGGCTACGAGGCGCTGACCTACCAGCTGATCGTGGAGATCAACCACCGCAACGAGGTCCTCAAGAACCTCAAGGTCCGCCAGGCCATCGCCCACGCCATCGACAAGACCTTCGTCGTCGATACGGTATTCCTCGGATATGCAGCCGAGGCCACCGGTCCGGTCCCGAAGAATGCGCCGGAATTCTACGAACCCGACGTCACGCAATATCCCTTCGATGTCGAGAAGGCCAAGGCGCTGCTCGACGAGGCCGGCTATCCGGCAAAAGACGGCGGTGCGCGTTTTTCGATCCGTCTCCTGCCGGCGCCATTCTTTTCCGAGACACGGGCGATGGGGGATTACCTCAAACAGGCGCTTGCTGTCATCGGCGTCGAGGCGGAACTGGTTTCGAACGATGCGCCGGGCCATCTCAATGCGGTCTACAAGGATCACGATTTCGATCTGTCCATCGGTGCGGCGGTGTTCCGCGGCGACCCTGCGATTTCGACGACAAATCTCGTTCAGTCGGGGATTCCCGATGGCACCTTCTTCTCCAACCAGGGCGGATATGCCAATCCGGAGATCGACAAGATCATCGCGGAGGCGCTCGTCACGGTCGATACGCAGAAGCGGATCGAGCTCTATGACGAGTTCCAGAAACGGGTGACTGCCGATCTTCCGCTGATCAACGTCGCCGACTGGGGCTTTACCTCGGTGGTGAGCGTCGATGTGCTGAACGTGGGCAACAATCCGCGCTGGGTCGTGTCCGGTTGGGCCGATACGGAGATCGCGGCGTAGTCCGGGGCAGGGGGTAGACCGTGCATCGTGCATGGCGTTTGACGAAACGGCGGCTGGTCGCCAGCATTCCGGTGCTGGCGATCGTCATCCTCGGCACGTTCCTCTTGATGGAACTCGCGCCGGGCGACGCCGTCGATGCCTATCTCGTGTCGCTGGGCGGCGGCGATGCCGGGCTGGCCGAGACCCTTCGGCAAAGCTACGGGCTCGACCAGTCCGCCATCAGTCGGCTGTGGCTCTATGTGAGTTCGCTGGCCCGGCTGGATCTCGGCTGGTCCATCGTTTTCAACCGGCCGATCCTGGACGTCGTTCTGGAAAGATTGCCCAATACGCTCTGGTTGATGGGGGCTGCCACCGCACTGGCCTTCACCTTAGGCTCTCTTCTGGGGATCATCGCCGGCGCACGGCCGGGAAGCGCGGTTGATCGCGTGCTGTCGATCGGCTCCCTCACGCTCTATGCCGTGCCGGGCTTCTGGCTCGGGCTCGTCCTGATCCTGGTCTTTTCGGTGCAATTGCGCTGGCTTCCCACCTCGGGCATCGAAACGATCGCTTCGGGCAAGACCGGCATCGCCCGTGTCCTCGACATCGCCAGGCATCTGGTTCTTCCGGTCGCGTCTCTCGGCTTCATCTACCTGGCGCTTTTCCTGCGCATGATGCGTGCCGGGATGGGCGAGGTGTGGCGTCAGGATTTCGTGCTTGCAGCGAAAGCCAAGGGGCTGAGCCGCAGGCGCATCGTGATCCATCATGTCGCCCGCAATGCTCTTCTGCCGCTCGTGACCATGCTCGGCCTGCAGGCAGCCACCATGCTCGGAGGCTCGGTGGTGATCGAGAGCGTGTTCGCCATACCCGGCTTCGGCAGGCTGGCGCAGGAAGCCGTGGCGGGCCGCGATGCGCCTCTGCTGATGGCCATCATCATCGTCTCCGCGGTGCTGGTCATCCTCGTCAATCTTCTCGTCGATATCGCCTATGCCTGGCTCGATCCGCGGGTCGGCGGTTCGGAGGCGGCAGGCAGATGAAGGCGTTTGTCAGACGTTTCATGTCCTCGCCGGAAGGTATCGCGGGCGCTCTTGTTCTTCTGCTGCTGGCGCTCGCCGCGGTGCTGGCGCCGATCATCCTGCCGGGCGATCCGGCGGCCATCGTCGGACGCCCGCTTCTGCCGCCTTTTTCCGATGCGTCCTTTCCGCTCGGAACCGATCAGCTTGGCCGCGACGTCCTGACCAGGCTGGTCTACGGGGCGCAGGCGTCGCTGACGGTCGGCTTGTCGTCCGCTCTGGTGGCAATCCTTGCGGGCACGCTTGTCGGTACCGTGGCGGGGCTCGCCGGCGGACTTGTCGACGAGGCGCTCATGCGCGTCGTCGATGCGTTCCAGATCGTCCCGGGCTTCCTTCTGGCACTTGCCTTCGTCAGCGTCGCCGGGCCTTCCCTCGCTGTCATTGTCCTTGCCGTCGGACTGGGCGCCTGGACCGGTCCGGCGCGCCTTGCACGCGCCGAAGTGCTGTCGATACGCGAGCGGGACTATGTCGCGTCGGCGCGGGTGATCGGCATGCACCCGGCCGAGATTGCCTTTCGCGAAGTGCTGCCCAACGCGCTGCCGCCGGTCCTCTCGCTGGTCTCCGTGATCGTCGCGGCCGCCGTGCTGATCGAGGCGGCGCTGTCCTTCCTCGGGCTGGGTGATCCGAACGCGGTGACCTGGGGCGGGATGATCGCCGAGGGGCGAAACCTGCTGCGATCGGCCCCGTTTCTCTCCATCATTCCCGGCCTCGGTCTCGTCAGTGCCGTCGTCGGGATTTATCTCTTTGGCGAGGGGCTGGTGGAAGCCTTGTCGATCCGCGGGAGACGCGCGTGACGAAAGTGCTCTGCAGCATTCGAGACCTCAGCGTTGCGTATCCGACCCCGACCGGTGCGCAGCACGCGCTGAAATCCGTCAGTCTCGACATCATTGCCGGGGAGAAGCTTGCGATCATCGGGGAGAGCGGTTCGGGCAAGAGCACCCTGTCGCTTGCACTCACGGGCTTGCTGGCGCGTCAAGCCATGGTCGATGGCGTCATGTCCTGGCCGGGTCTCGGCTCCGCCCCCCGGGCGGGCCGCGACATCGGCATCGTTTTCCAGGACCCCGGTTCCAGCCTCAATCCCGTTCTCACGATAGGGGATCAGGTCGGCGAGGGTGCGCGCCGTCATCTCGGTCTGGGCCGGAAGGCCGCCCGCGACAAGGCGATAGAACTGCTTTCGCGTGTTCGCATTCCGCAGCCGGAGAAGGCGGCTGGCGCCTATCCGCATCAGTTCTCCGGTGGTCAGCAGCAGAGAATTGCGATTGCCGCCGCCATTGCAGCCGGGCCTGCCGTGCTGATCGCCGACGAGGCGACGAGCGCGCTCGACACCATCGTTCAGGCCGAGATTGCCGCATTGCTGGAGGATCTGGTGACGAATGGCGATATGACGCTGATCTTCGTTACTCACGACATCGGACTTGCCGCCAGCCTCGCCGACCGGATCGCCGTTTTCCGGACTGCCGAACTGGTGGAATGCGGAGACGCCCGGTCGGTCGTAAATGCGCCCCGGGCCGATTACACGCGGCAATTGCTGGCCACCCATATCGATCTTCATTCACCTCGGCTTGTAGGGGCGGCGGATGTCCGGTGACCTGCTGATGGTGGAAGGCCTGTCGAAACGCTTCGCCGGACGCGGCCGTTCGGTGAGGGCGCTGGACGATGTCAGCTTTTCCATCCGGAAGGGCGAAACGCTCGGCATCGTCGGGCCATCGGGAAGCGGCAAGTCGACCCTGGCCCGGGTTCTCTTGCGCCTGATCGAACCCGATGCGGGCCGTATCCTGATCGATGGCGAGGACTGGCGGTCGCTGTCGCCGAAAGCGCTGCGCCATCGGCGGGGCGACATCCAGATGGTGTTCCAGGATCCGCTGTCCGCCTTCAATCCGCGCACCACGATCGGCAAGGCGATCATGGATCCGCTTCGCATACACGCTGTTGGCAAGCGTCACTCGCGAATGGCGGCACTCGCCGAATTGCTGCAGCGCGTTGGCCTCTCCGCCGATATGGCGAGCCGCAGGATACACGAGGTGTCGGGCGGTCAGCGTCAGCGCGTCGCACTTGCGCGGGCTCTCGCCAGCCGTCCCCGGCTCGTCGTTCTTGACGAGGCCCTTTCCGCGCTGGATGTCTCCTTGCGCGGCCAGATGCTGGAACTCCTGGTGCGGCTGCAGAGGGACGAGGGGATTTCCTTTCTTTTCATCGGCCACGATCCAGCGGTGGTGCGGATGATCTCCCACCGCGTGGCGGTGATGGATCAGGGCAGGATCGTCGAGACCGGCGATGCCGACGCGGTCTTCTCGGATCCTCGATCAGATACCGGAAAGGCCCTGATTGCCGCCATACCCACGTGGCGGTGAACTCTCGGTCGGTTCCGCCGTCAGCTCGACGCAAAAAAAAACCGGCCGGCCGTCCTTGCGGATTGCCGGCCGGTTCTCTTTCAGCGGTTGACGCGCTTACTCTTTGGGCGACCAGACGAGGCTGTTCAGGTCGTCCGTTTCATTGAGAATGCCTTCCTTCTCGGCCGCATCGACCCAGAACTGCATTTCTGACGGCGGGACTTCCGTTTCCCAGTCGCCGAGATTCATCGCCTCGATCGCCGTCGCCGGGATCTTGGTGTGTGCGCCGATCGTCTCGCGCGCCACGGCGGGGTCGGCCTTGAAGTCCTCGATGGCGCGATTGACCGCCTTGACGAAGCCTTTGACGATGTCCGGATTTTCTTCGACGTAGGGCAACATGGCGACAATGCCGGAAAGCACGACCGGTGACTTCACGTCAGTGAAATAGTGGCCGAGCACATTGGCGCCCTGTTCCTTGCCGAAGGTCACGAAGGGCTCGACCGCGCCGACCGCGGCCACGGTATCGTTGCGCAGAGCGGGCAGCATGTCAGGGAAGGGGATCTCGCGGAAGGTCACCTTGTCGATGTCGACATCGTTCTTGCGCAGCCATTCACGCATCATCGTCCAGTCGGTGTTGTAGCTCAGATTGGTGGCGACCGCCTTGCCCTCGAGATCCTTGGGCGACTTGATGTCGGGGTTGGTGGTCAGCACTGCGTGAACGGGGTTGTCCGAACTCTGCGAGAAGTTGAACGACACATAGGTCACCGGCAGGCCACCCTTGCGGGCGTTGAGTACCCCGAGCGCGTCCGAAATGCCGAACTGCAGGGCTCCCGACTGGAGCGCCGGGATGATCTGGCCGCCGCCGGCCATCGGCACGAGTTCGACTTCCAGGTTCTCGTCGGCAAAGTAGCCCGCGTCCTGGGCGCGCCAGAAATAGGAATAGACGCCGACCGGCAGATAACCGACCTTGAGCTTGGTGGTTTCGGCGAAAGCTGCATGCGGCACGCCGAGCGAGGCGAGGGCTGAGCCGGCTGCAAACAGTGCCGCAGCCGCCAGGTTCTTCAGGTTCATGTTCCCAACTCCTGTTGTTTCGATTTCACTTGTTCTTCTTGTTTTTGGCTCACTGCGCCTGTTGGCGCACGAGCGTGTAGACCTTGTGCCGGAGGCTGAGGAACTCCGGTGTTTCCTTGGTGGTCAGCTGATCGCGCGGGCGCGGCAGGTCGATCGGTATTTCCTCGACCACCGTTGCCGGCCGGGTGGAGAGCACCACCACCTTGTCCGCCATGAAGACGGCTTCATCGATGTCGTGCGTCACGAGGAGCGCCGACAGCGACATGCGTTCGCAGATGTCCATGACGAGATCCTGCAGGTCGATCCGCGTCTGCGCGTCGACCGAGGCGAAGGGCTCGTCGAGCAGCAGAAGGCGCGGCGCGGTGACGATGGATCGGGCGAGCGCGCATCGCTGCTGCATTCCGCCAGACAACTGCCAGGGATAGAGGTCGGCCGCATGGTCGAGCTTGACCGCCGTGAGTGCTTCGCTCACCCGGTCGTCGCGTTCACTCCGCGCGACGTCCCGCAGCCCTTGTTCGACATTGCGGCGCACCGAAAGCCACGGAAAGAGGCTGCGATTGTAATCCTGGAAGACGATGGAGAGCCACGGCGGCGGATCGTCGAAGGACTGGCCTTCGTGAAAGACGCTGCCGCTGTCCGGGCTCATCAGTGCAGAGATGCAGCGCAGCATGGTGGTCTTGCCGCAGCCGGAGGGACCCACGATGGCAAGAAACTCGTTCGATCCCTGCTTGAATGTCACGTCCCGGAGAATCTGGGCGTCCGCCGAGTAGGCTTTCGAGACGCCTTCCATGGAAAGTAGCGGCTGGCTCATGTCGTCTCCGTATCAGCTGCGTGCGTCCGACAGGCCGCGCCATCCGCGGTGCCAGGCGAGAACGCGTTTTTCGATTGAAAGCAGTCCCAGCGTCAGGATCAGGCCGATAGTCCCCAGCATCAGCACGCCGGCATAGACGTTGGCGGTCTGGAACAGGCGCTGATTGCGCAGAATGTAGAAGCCGAGCCCGTCATTGGCCGCGATAAGCTCCGAAATCACCATCATCACCAGCCCGATCGACAGCGCGATGCGAACGCCCGCGAAGATCGAGGGCAGGGCGCCGGGAAGCACAACCCTGAAAAGCTTTTCCGCGAGCGAGAATTTGAGAATCCGCGCCACATCGAGAAGCAGGGCATTGCCGCGCCTTGCTCCGTCGATGGCTGCGAGCAGCACCGGGAACACCGAGCCGAAAGCGATGACGAAGATGCGCATCGTATCGGTGGCGCCGAACAGCAGCAGAGCGGCGGGCAGGATGGCGACTGTCGGGACGAAACGAAGATATTCGAGCACCGGGCGGATCCACGGGTCGAGCCGGCGCAGGTAGCCGAGCGCGGTGCCCAGGACGGTTCCAAGCACCACGGCCAGCCCGAAGCCGATCGCCAGGCGCGAGAGGCTCGGGAACACGGTATCCATGAAATTGCCGGGCTTGAGAAGCGACAGATAGGCAAGGGCCACCGGCTTGAGCGGCGGCAGATAGGGAGCGGGATGTGTCACCGCCGACCATTGCCAAAGCGCGAGCAGGAAAAGCACGGTGGCGGTCTGCCAGAACAGGGCGCGCAGGCGGATATCCCTAGGCATCACGGTTCTCCGGGCTCCAGGGCAGGGTGAACCTTTCGATCCCGACGAAGAGCGCATTGACCAGGTAACCGAAGATTCCGGTCACGAGGATGCCGCCCCACATTTCGGCCGTCAGCCCGTTCAGGCGCACGTTCTCGATATAGAACCCGATACCGGGACGGCCGGTCAGCATTTCGACCGTGATGGCCAGGACGAGGGCGATCGCGGCTGCGGTGCGGATGCCGGTGGCGATATAGGGAAGGCTTGCGGGAAGGAGGATGCGCATGACGCGTTCGGCACGGTTGAAGCCGAGCACGCGCCCGGTTTCGAGAAAGCGCGGATCGATGCTTTCCACACCCGCCTTGGTGCTGAACAGCACCGGCCAGACGGCGGCGAAACTGATCATGAACAGCTGCATGGAGGTTCCGATGCCAAGCACCAGGAGCGCGACCGGTATGAGAGCCACCGAAGGGATCGGCCGGAGGAACTCGAGGATCGGACGCGTGGCGAGTTCAAGCCCCGGAAGCAGGGCAAGCGCGAGGCCGCCCGCAATTCCGATCACCGTGGCGAGCGCGAGGCCGGAAATCCACGATTGCAACGTCTCGAGCAACGCCGAGGAGATGTCTCCGTGCACGAGGCCGGAATAGGCCGCTTCCATCACCTCGATGACGGCGGGCAGATCGCGCTTGTCGATGAAGCCCGTTTGCCGCACGACTTCCCACGCGGCAAAGGCGGCGAGGACGCCCATGACGCCCTTCAGCGCCGTCGTCGCCCTGCTTGCAAATATCGTGGCCTTGCCCGTGCTGCTCATTGCACGTTCGCTTCAATACGTGAGCCGTCCGTCCTGCAATGATGCCATTGCCTGACCGGGCCTCGAAAAACAACGAAACCGGGGTTCACCAAAATCTCCCTTTGGTGGCGGCAATCATGTGCCCCGGTTGGCCCGAAGTCCTTTGCATGGCCGGCGGACTTGCCGTATCTCCGCCATCCATCGAGGAGCAGACCATAGGTATTATTGTCTGTCAATCTGATTGACTGTTATGATTCTGGCAGTTCATCCGGTTTTCTGCACGGCAGGGCATCATTGCCATCGATAGTGGTGAATAGATCGGGTTTCACGCAATCGCCCTATGGACATCGGACGAGATCAACTGAAAGTAGAAGGCTTCTTGGAATTATTGCGGTGGGGAATGGATCTGGATCTGCGAATAACGCGCAAAACGGTGCAGCAGGAGGTCGTCGACAAGCTCAGGCAGGCGATCCTCTCGGGCACCTTCGCGCCCGGTCATCGTCTTGTCGAAGCCGATCTGTGCGAGGCGCTCGGCGTCAGCCGCTCGTCGCTTCGTGAAGCCCTGCGCGGCCTTCAGGCGGAGCACCTCATAGAGATCATCCCGAACCGCGGTCCTCATATCCCGGTACTCACCTGGGAGGACGCCGAAGAGATCTATGAGGTGCGCGAGCTTCTGGAAGGCGAGGCGGCGCTGCGCTGCGCCGCCCGGATGAGCGATGACGACATCGCGGAACTCGCAGAGCGTCTCGAGACCTTTCATCGTGCCGCCCGCGACGAGAACGCCGATGATCTCGCGGATGCCGCTGCCGCATTCTATGAGCTTATCCTGAGCCGTTGCGGCAACAAGATCATCCAGCAGATGCTGGCCGGCCTGCTGGCCCGCATCAGCTATCTGCGCAAGCGGTCCATGTCGCTGCCCGGTCGCGCCCTCAAGAGCCATGAGGAAATGCGCGCCATCCATCAGGCCATTGCCGACCGCAATACGCGCGATGCCCGCAAGGCGGCGATGAAGCATGTCTCCAACGCTCGTGCCTCGGCCAAGCAGACCTTTCCCGTCTGAAGACCGTCCGACCGATCCGTTGCTGCCTTGCGCATGTTTTGAGGCATGCCGTCACGCACTGGTCGGTTATGGCGGGGGTGGAGGCAGCGTCGGCCGGTCCCTCCGCTTCGGGGGAGCAACGCCTCCGACGAAAAGTGGTGCCGTTGCTGCATGATCCACATGATGGTTCGGTCTCCTCGATGCCCCGTCAGAACCGCCTGGCCAGGCTGTGGACAAACGTGGCGCCCGCTTCGTAATAGGCCGCTTTGGCGGCGGTGAAGCGCTCCTGGTGGCCGGATACGGGCGACAAGGGCAAAAGCTCGGGTGCAGTGTCGAGCAGTGCCGCAGCCGCCGTCCGCCCGAAGACGGTGCCGGGGGCGATGCCGCGTCCCGAATAGCCGAAGATCGCATAGGCATTCGGCCCGAAGGCGACGATCTTCGGAATGTGATCCCCTGTCATGGCGATGCGGCCGCTCCAGCCGTGCTCGAAGGGGATGTCGCCCAGTTCAGGATAGAGGCCGCGAAGCTTGCGCCTGGCCCATGCTTGGTGAAAGCCCTTGCCGGCGTGTTCCATGCTGCCGACGCCTCCGACGATCATCCGGCCCGCAGCGTCGAGCCGGATCGATGACATCACCATGGCCGTGTCCCAGCATCCCTCGCCACCGGCGAGGATCTTCTCGCGTGCCTTTTCGGGCAGGGGCGCGGTGGCGAACTGACAATAGTTGAAGGGAATGAAGGCGGGCGTGTACGGGGCGTTTATGTCGCGGTGATAGGCGTTTGTCGCCATCAGCAGATTGCGGGCGCGAACGCTTTTCCCGAGTGCCTCGACGACCCACATGTCGCTCTCGCGCCGGATCGCTGCGACCGGCGAATGTTCATGGAGGGCAGCGCCTTTCGCCGAGGCGGCGCGGGCAAGGCCGCGGCAATAGGAAAGCGGCTGGATGGTGCCCGCCCTCGGGTCGAACAAGGCGCCCTCGAAGGCATTCGAGCCGGTCCGCCTCGCCGTTTCGCTCCGGTCGAGCAGGCTCAGCGGCGCGCCGTGCCTGTTACCCTGCCGGAACCGCTCCTCGAGATCCTTCAGGCCGGCTGGCGAATGGGCGAGGTGAAGCGTGCCCTTGCGCGTCGGTTCGCATGCGATGTTCTCGCGTTCTATCAGCGCGAAGACTTCGCCGGGCCCGGCGCCCAGCATGTCGATGAGCTTGCGTGCCGCGGTCTCTCCCAGTTCCCCGACGATTGTATCCGGCGGAAGCCAGAGGCCTGCATTGACGAGGCCGACATTCCGGCCCGATCCGCCATGGCCGAATGTACCGGCTTCCAGGACACAGACCGAAGCGCCCCGGCGCGCGGCTTCGAGCGCGGCCGACAGGCCCGTGAAGCCGCCGCCGATGACCGCGAGATCGACGGTCTTGTCGTCATCGATCGGCGGAGCCTCGACATTCTCGATTGAACTTGCGCGCCAGAGGATGGAAAACGCGATGGAGGACATCGGGATTTGGCCTTTCTTCCGACACGCGGCTGCGGACCGGTCACGAGATGGGACGTCTATCGTCTCAAACGGCCACACGCTTCGGCGATGCGGTCGAGCGCCTCTTCCAGTTCGCTCTTCGCGGTCGCGTAGGAAATCCGGAAATAGGGTGAGAGCCCGAAAGCCGAGCCCGGGACCACGGCCACGTGAGCGCTGTCGAGCAGATAGTCCGTAAAATCCCTGTCGCTGGCAATGGATGCGCCGTCGGGCTTGATGCGCCCGATCATGCCGGCGCAGCCGGCGAAGGCGTAGAAGGCACCTTCAGGCACGCGGCAGTTCAGTCCGGCGATTTCATTGAGTGCCTTGACGACGAGATCCCGGCGTTCGCGAAAACTCTCGCGCCTTTCGGCGAGGATACCCTGCGGTCCGGTCAGTGCCGCGAGCGCGGCTGCCTGGCTGACGGAGGAGGGGCACGATGTCGACTGGCTCTGGACCACCGCCATGGCCTTGATCAGGTCCCTGGGGCCACCGGCATATCCGATCCGCCAGCCTGTCATGGCATAGGCTTTCGAGACGCCGTTGATCGTCAGGATCCGCGATTTGAGACGCGGTTCGAGTGCCGCCGGCGTGACGAAGTCGAAGCCGTCATAGACGATATGCTCGTACATATCGTCGACCATCAGCCAGACCTGCGGATGGCGAAGAAGCGTATCGAGAAGCGGACGGTAGTCTTCAGCCGAATAGGCGGCACCTGACGGGTTGGATGGCGAGTTGAGCAGCACCCAGCGTGTCCTCGGGGTGATCGCGCGCTCGAGCTGGTCCGCCTTGAGGCGGAACCCCGCAGCACCGTCGCACGGAACCAGTACCGGGACGCCGCCGCAGATCTCGACGATATCCGAATAGGAGGTCCAGAAGGGTGTCGGGATGATCACCTCGTCGCCCGGGTCGAGGCTCGCCATGAAGGCGTTGAATAGGATCTGTTTCGCACCTGTGGCGACAGTCACTTCGTCCGTCGTGTAGTCCACGCCGTTTTCGCGGCGAAACTTCTCGACGATTGCCCGTTTCAGCGCGGGCGTGCCGTCGAGCGCGGTATACTTGGTCTCCCCGCGATCGATGGCGGCCTTCGCCGCGTCCTTGATCGTGGTGGGCGTATCGAAATCCGGTTCGCCCGCTCCCAGGACGATGACCGGTTTGCCCTCGGCCTTGAGCGAGGCGGCCTTGCGGCCGATCTCGAGGATTTGCGAAACGCCGATGGAGGCGATGCGGGAAGCGGGTCGGAAACCCGCTTCCTCCATGCTGGACGCGATGGTCATGGCTTTACTCGATGTCGAAGGAAACGCCCTGGGCGAGCGGCAGCTGCTTGGAGTAGTTCACCGTATTGGTTGCCCGGCGCATATAGGCCTTCCAGGCGTCCGAGCCCGATTCACGGCCGCCGCCGGTTTCCTTCTCGCCGCCGAAGGCACCACCGATTTCCGCGCCCGACGTGCCGATATTGACGTTGGCAATGCCGCAGTCGGACCCCTCGTCGGAGAGGAACTGTTCGGCTTCCTGCATGTCGAGCGTGAAGATCGACGATGAAAGGCCTGCGCCCACGGCATTGTGGGCCTGGATCGCGGCGTCGAAGTCGGAATATTTCATCACATAGAGGATAGGTGCGAAGGTTTCCTCGAGCACGGGACCCGTCTGATCCGGCATCTCGACGATGGCCGGGCGCACGTAATAGGCGGTGTCCTTTCCGGCCTCGGCGATCCTTTCGCCGCCGGTCACGCTGCCGCCGGCAGCCTTTGCCGCCTCGAGCGCCTTCTGCATGTTGTCGAAGGCGAGCTTGTCGATCAGCGGACCGACGAGCGCCGAGGTTTCGAGCGGATTGCCGATCGATACGCTCTCATAGGCCGCTTTCAGGCGGGGAACCAGCTTGTCGTAGAGGCTCTCATGGACGAAGAGGCGACGCATGGAGGTGCAGCGCTGGCCGGCAGTTCCCATCGCTCCGAAGGCGACTGCGCGCAGCGTCATGTCCACATCGGCGGAGGGGCAGACGATGCCGCCATTGTTGCCGCCGAGCTCGAGGATGGCGCGGGCAAAGCGCTTGGCGAGGCGCGGACCGACCTCGCGTCCCATCCGGGTGGAGCCGGTGGCCGAGACGAGCGCGACCTTGGGATTGTCGACAATGGCCTCGCCGGCGTCACGATCGCCGATCAGAACCTGCATGAGGTTGTCGGGTGCGTCACCGAAGCGCTTGAGAGCCCGTTCGAGGATGGCCTGGCAGGCAAGGGCGGTAAGCGAGCTCTTTTCCGACGGCTTCCAGACGACCGAGTTGCCGCAGACCAGGGCGAGCGCGGTGTTCCACGACCAGACCGCGACGGGGAAGTTGAAGGCGGTAATCACACCGACGACGCCGAGCGGGTGCCATGTTTCCATCATCCGGTGGCCGGGGCGCTCGGTGGCGATGGTCAGGCCGTAGAGCTGCCGCGACAGGCCGACCGCGAAATCGCAGATATCGATCATTTCCTGCACCTCGCCGGCGCCTTCCGACGGGATCTTGCCGGCTTCGATCGATACCAGCCGGCCGAGATCGTCCTTGGCCGCGCGAAGTTCCTCGCCCAGCAGCCGGACGAGTTCACCGCGGCGCGGGGCAGGGACCTTGCGCCAGGCCTTGAAAGCGGTCTCGGCGGAATCGATAGCCGCCCCGCAATTGCCTGACGACATGGCCGGCAACCGGGCAATCTCCTCGCCGGTCACCGGGGAAAAGGACGCCATGTCGCCGCCGGTCCAGGCGGAGCGTGGCACCCCGAGCTTGTCGAGGATCGCGCCCGTTTCCTTCTTCACGTCCACTATGCTGGTCATGCTGTCTCTCCGTCCTGTTCTGTCGTTATTTCGTGATGGTGTTCGAAAAATCGGCCGCGCCGAGGGGGGCCGGTGAAATGGCTTTTTTCAGCCGCGCCGCGAGATCGCGGATGACCTCGGGCGTAAAGCGGTCGTAGTAGATCTGGTTCTTTCGCCCGATTCCGTGTTCGGCACTGAAGCTGCCGTCGAAGCGCTCGACCGCGACGGAATAGACGAGGTCCCGCACCGAAGTCTCGAAGCCGGGTTCGGCGAGGGCTGCATGATCGCGCGGGGTGACCAGATTGAAGTGAACGCCGCCGTCGCCGAGATGGCCGAAATCGCAGACGCTCAGCATCGGGAAGGCTACCGCCAGTTCGGCTTTCATGTGGGAGAGGAATTTCATCACATCCCCGCGACGGAACGCCAGATCGAATGCGATAAGCCTGCCGGCGTTCTTCACGCCGTCCGACAGGGCATGACGGAGCGCCCAGATTTCCTGCGGCGGCCCCATCAGGGCGTCGGCCAGCAAATCCTCGCCGTTTTCCCATATCTCCGCGAGCACTTCCTCCAGCATGGCGTCGAGTGGCTGTTCGCCCTCGCGTGCGGTGTTGGAACGGGTCAGTTCTGCAAGGATGACGAATTCCGGGACATTGCCGTTTTCGAACGGATTGCGAAGGGAGGGCACGTGCGCGAATGCCGCGCGGATCGCGTTGCCGGACATGCCCTCGAATGCCGACAGCGTCGCGCCGCAGGCCCGTTCCATGGCGACCAGAAGCGCCGGCACCGCATCCGCCGAGCTGGGAACCAGAAGCGTGGTGGCGCTCTGCTGCGGCAAGGGCTCGAGCTTGAGCACGCACTCGGTCACCACGCCCAGCGCGCCGCAGCTGCCGATGAAAAGCTGTTTCCAGTCGATGCCGGTATTGTCCTTGCGCAGGCCGGAGCCGAGGTCGAGCACGGTACCTGCGGTATCGGCGAGCACGGTGGTCAGGCCGAGCGTATTGCTGCGGACGTCGCCATAGCGCAGGAAGCGGGAGCCGCCGGTGTTCGTCGCAATCATGCCGCCGAGCATGGGATCGGCCCCGAGGTCGATGGGGAAAAACAGCCCGTGAGCGTCGAGGCGCTCGTTGAGCGCGGACAGGCGCCAGCCCGCTCCCGCCCTCACGGTCCGGTTGACCGGATCAATATCGTAGACGGTGGTCATCCTTTCCAGGCTCAGGACGGCCTGGGAACCAGTGTCGTCGGGCGTCGATCCGGAAACCAGCCCGGTATTTCCCGATTGCGGGATCACCGCAATGCCGTGACGGACGCAATAGGCAACCGCGTCCGAAAGTTCGGCCGTGGTGGCGGGACGCATGACGAAGGCAGCCCGGCCATGATCATAGCGCGCGCCCGTCTCGTAGGCGGAGAGATCGCCGCCGGCGACGAGCCCCTTCTCGCCCAGCAACGCACGCAGCGCATCGACATGATCCGTCTGGCCTGCCGTCATGATGTCATTCCGCCGCCATGGTCGAGCCGGGCGCCCGCATGCAATCGCGGATGGAGGCGGCCTCGATTGCGGCATAATGGGCGAATTCATCGAGCACGGCGGCGCCGAGATCGTTCTCGAACATGCGCTGGTTCGGGCCCGCGACGAACTCCTGAGCCGCGCCGTCCCCGAGGTTGGACTGGAAGATGCCGGCGGCGCTCACGGGCAGGAAGTCCTCATAGACGATCGGATCGAACTGAATGAGCCCGGCCTCGATCGCGGTCTCGATATCGCCGTTCTTCACCTCCGTACGCTGCCCTTTCTCCGTCAGGGAATAGGCGAAATAGCCCAATCCCGCGCGGCGAATTTCATTCCAGTCGTCGGGGAATTCAGCAAAGGCTTCCGTGAGGGCTTCACGATAATCGCCGGCATTCGATCCGTCGGCGGCAGGGCGAACCTTGGCGCGCGCCTTGGTCAGAAGCGCGTCGTAGAGCGCTCGGCCTTTCGGCGTCAGGGCCACGCCCCGCTGTTCGATCTCGCCGAAGCGGGCCGTGTGAGAGCCTTTCTCCCAGTTGCCGTCGGAGCTGACAAAGGCAACCGGTTCCTCCAGCGCCTTGAAGGACGTCTGGCGCAGAAGGATGGGGCAACGTCGCGTCGGCGGCCCCTCGACCACCGCCTTGGGCGCGATACCTTCGCCAGGCATGCGATCCTGCACCCTGTCGATGTCGAGGGTGCGCGGCGTGAGGTGATTGATATGCGGCCCGCGAAACGAGACGATGTCGGCAATCAGACGGTGCGCCGCATGCAGCCGGTCGTACATGGCCGTGTCGACCACCGCCTTGTCGTGCCAGCGGAAGGTTTCGAGAACTTCCTCCACGAAACGTTCTCCGTCCGCCGGCGACAGGCCGCCGTCGCGTTCGGCCTTCTCGACAAGGGCGTGCGCCCCCGGTGTGAAGATGTCGCGCGCCGCGAGGATATTCGCGGCCTCGGCGCGCAGTTCCTCGTCGGCGATCAGTTCCAGCCGCAGCAGCGAGGTGAAGACGCGGAAGGGATTGCGCTTGAGATGGTCGTCGTCCACGGGGCGGAAGGCCGTCGAATGGACAGGGACCCCGGCGGTCGACAAATCGTAGTATCCGACCGGATACATGCCCATCACCACGAAGACGCGCCGCATCATCTTCAATTCGTCGGCCGTCCCCAGCCGGATCGCGCCGTGCCTTTCGGCGGAGATCCGGTCGAGGGAATCGGTCGCCTCCAGCCGCCGGGCGAGTTCAGGATCCGCGGTCAGGGTCTCCGCATTCACGGCTTCGACCAGACGGATCAGCGTTCCGTAGGCCGGAACTTCCTTGCGGTACATGTCTGACATTGCGGCCGAGAAAGCGGCGCGCAGCGAATCGGCGGATGCAAACTTGGTCTCTGGCATGGGTCTCGTCGTCATTTTGTCTGGCGTAATCATTCTGATTGATCATAATAACGCACGACTTGATAAAATTATCGCGATGATTTCGCCTCAATTCATGCGAAAACGGAATGAATATCAACCGCAATCTCATGCCAGACCTTTCCGTGCTGCAGGCCTTCGAGTGTGCGGCGCGCCATGGAAGTTTCACTCAGGCGGCGGCGGAACTCAACCTGACGCAGAGCGCGGTGAGCCGCCAGATCCGTGCGCTTGAAACGCAGCTTGGCGTCACGCTTTTCGAGCGCGTGAGGCGGCATGTGGTTCTCTCGGCCATCGGCAGGTCGCTGCTGCCCTCGGTGTTGCGCATTCTCGCGCAGTCGGAGGAAATGGTGCAGCGCGCGATGGCGTCTGCTGACGGACGAAGTTCGCTTTCCCTTTCCGCGCTGCCGACATTTGCCAGCCGGTGGCTCTTGCCGCGGCTTGCCGACTTCACGGCCAGGCATCCCGACATCGCCGTCAACATTGCTTCGCATTCCCTGCCATTCGATCTCGCGGAGGAGGATTTCGATCTGGCGATCCATTACGGACAGCCGGTCTGGGCACGTGCCAACTGCACCTATCTGTGCAGCGAAGTCATCCTGCCGGTCGGAAGCCCCCGTCTGTTGTCGCGGCATTCCGTTCGGGCGGTAGAGGATTTCGAATCATGCCCCTTGCTGCATCTTGCGACGCGGCCCCGCCAATGGGCGGACTGGTTCGAGCAGAATGGCGGGACCGGTCTTCTCGCCTTTCACGGCCACCGTTTCGACCAGTTCAACATGATCATCGAGGCCGCTGCCGCGGGGCTCGGTTTCGCGCTGTTGCCGCGCTATCTGATCGAAGGAGAGCTGGCGTCCGGACGGCTCGAGGTGGTCATCGACCGGTCACTGACCACCGAGAACAACTACTATCTCGTTTCGCCCGAGGGTAAGACGGATATCCCGGCGGCGAGAGCCTTCGAGACGTGGATCCTGTCGCAGGTCTCCCCCGCCGGATGAGGCAGGAAGGCCGCCGCGCTTGGTGCGCCCGTTCCGATTTCCCGGTCATGGTCGGGGTCCCGATCTGGTAGAGCCGAGCGATACTGTCGAGATCGTCGAAAAGCCCGTTGTGCATGTAAGGCCCCGGCATCGGCCACGTCTCCCGTCGTCTCGTGGACCCCGAGATCCGATAGCCGCCGGCCATGGAAGCTCAACCCGATATTGTGCGCCCTGCCATCCGGGAGCAGCGGCTTGTCGTGGCAGCGACGCCTTTGAATTCAGATACTTCTAAGTAGCTGGATAAATGGAATATTTTGCAAGTTGAAGCATTGGGTTTAATCCAGTTTCAACATGAAAAGTTTTTCAAGATTCTTCATTGCCGCCTTTGTTTCCTCGATAGGTTCGCAGATCACATTGTTCGCGGCGCCTCTGCTGGTCTATCATCATACCGGAAGCCTGTCCTATGCAGGCCTGAGTTATGCGATCGAGCAGGGGATAGGAGCCCTTTCCCTGCCTCTGGGCGGGGTCATGGCGGACCGCGTCGGCGCGACACGCCTCTATATCATTGCTGATATCGCCCGGTTTCTCATCTGCATCCTGTGCTTCCTGCTGATGATCAGCTTTCCGGACGACATATTCCTCGTGGTCAGTGTCTGCGCGGGTGCGCTGTGTTTCTGCTTGAACCTTGCCTATGTCGCGCTTGAATCTGCGGTGCCGAAATACATTCCGCAGGCGGACCTTCACAAGGCCCAGTCCATGCTGCAGTCGATCGAGCAGCTCAGTCTGCTCGTGGGGCCGGTGGCGGCTGCCGGTCTGGTCGCGATGATCGGGGGAGAGCAGCTCTATATCGTGGCGGCAGGCACATTTCTCGTCAGCCTTGCCTGCATGCTCCTGTCCGGCAGGATCGGCGAGTTGTCGGCCATGACCCACGAGGCGTCGCCCCTGGCTGACCTCGTGACGGGCGCCAGGACCCTGTTCCGAAACACCGATCTCATCCTGTTGTGTCTTTTCACCACGTTCAACAACATCGTCTATTGCTCGCTCCTGTCGGTCGGCGCGGCGACGGTTGCGGGAACCTTCGGCCTGGCTGACGCCTATTACGGAGCCCTGATTTTCACTGCCGGCTTCTTCACCCTCCTGGTGATGATGCTCGTGCCGGCGCTGAAGAGGCGCCTTTCGATGTCGGGAATCGGAATCCTGTCGGTTCTCGGCATCGCGTCGGGTGGTCTCATGGTGGCGCTGTCGACACAGTTCTGGATGTTCTTCATCGGCTTCGCGCTTGTGGTGGCCGCCGACGCCCTCACCAGTGTCTATCTGCGCACCGAACGTGTGCGGCACATACCGAGCGAGCACCTCGGAAAGACGCTTGGCCTGATGGTGATGATAACCGCGTTATCCTATCCCCTGGCAGGATTGATCGTCGGCATCTTCACCGACCTCATCGGCTTCAATGCGCTGATATTGGCGCTTTCCACGCTGTGCCTGACCGGAAATGTACTGGTCATGCGGGCCTTGTCGAGCCGCGCCATGCTGCCTGCAGGACCCGAAACGAGTTCCGCTCGCGTCTAGCAACGCGGAGGGCGCGATAAGGGGCGGCTATCTTCAGGTGATCCTCGCGACGGCAGTTCCGTGCTCCAGACATCGGTGTCGTCGAACATCACATTCCAGTTCCGGTGCATGTCTCGGTGTTTTCCGCCATTTGCTAATATGCTGTAGTCTAGACTAAGATGCTCGATGTCGGGCAAGTGTCTGTCCAAAACAATCTGTATGTCGAAAAACACCGGAATAAAATACTACAAAGCAGAGTTTCTCAACATTGACGAAGTTAACAATATGTTGCGAGATTTAATCGTAATTTATCCAGGTATAATAGAAGATATGCAGAAAGTTATGGATGGAGTGTATGGGTATCAGGATTTATTAGACGAGAATTTCACCAAGATTAGAAAGTATGTTGAGGGGACAGGCAAGCTAAAATTAGAAACAAATAATCTAATTAATAAGTTAATCGCCGAATATGGTGAGGCGTTTGCCGTGTACGATAATCTGGTCGTTAATGACAAGATTCGCATAGATATGCCTAAGAGTTTTACGAGGGATTGTGAAAAGCGTAGGCGTTTCATTGAAACTGTAATCCGCTCGAATGTAAATAGCATGATCGCGCATGATATAAAGATGCGTGTATGGGATATGCATATGGGCACGGAAGCCGACGGGGAGAAGCTAAATTGACTAAGCCTGTTGCGTTTATTTGATAAGGCAAGGCGACACTTGTTCGACTATGCAAATGAGAGGAATGGCTCAACGTCCGGCGTGTATCAGAAATTTCATATTTTGTAATATATAAATAAAACCGATGGGGTGCATCAATGGCGATGATAATGACCTTTGATTTGAATCAAATATTCTGTGCTATCATAATTATTGCGGCAACTATATTGTGGGATTACTATGACTTTAGAGGTGGGAAGATTTCTTGGTTTCGAGAAAGGCATAGCAAAAAAGAAGATATAATTTTCCTGTTTTGCATAGGTAGCGTGTTTTATGTTGTAATATCGACGTTTTTTTACATAAAATACTAAAACAGATTGTGCTGTTCTGGCGAAAAATGGGGCCGGCATCACGTATTATGCAGGCGGGTATGTAGCAGCGTCATGGCGGATAGATATATTGATGGGCGCCCTTAATTTGTGACAATGAGTACATGCTTCGTGCAGGGAGCCGTTGACGGGGGCCTGCTTGGTGATGGCTGGCGGCGACGAAGCGGGCAATGTCGTGCCTGTGGCATCTGGAACTGACGTCTGGCAGATCAACGATATTGAGAGATTGTTGCTCATGTCTTTCGATCCATACTAGGATCAATCTGCGCATTTTTGCGGAATTGGCTATCTGGCCCGTAAAGCAGGGGTGAGTTTCGCGGCTGGGGCGCAGAATAGCAGAAATGTACGTTTGTATTATTTGTGTTTGAACGCTGATCCGGGAGCCGGTGGGCCTAGGCCGTGTTGACAAAGTGGATTCCCAAATCGGTCGAAGCATGATTCAAGACTGCCTTTTGTAATCCCGCCACGCTCCACGCGAAAGCATCCGCCATCTTGCGATTACATCGCCTACAAAGACCGGAACCGCATCGAGCGGATGTTTAACAAGCTTAAACAGTTCAGGCGGATCGCAACGCGTTACGACAAAACGAAGGCTTCGTTTGCGGGCTTCCTTGCTCTTGCCTCAGTCAAAATATGGTTGCCCTTCATGTGCGCGAGGCCCCTTTAGGGTGCCCCCTTTCCGCTCCCCAGAAGGCGAGCTGAGCCTTCGGCGCTTCCTTAATAACAGCAATTTGCATGTGAGCCCGAAGTTCACTGCGGAAACGAGAGGCGTTGCGGGCTCCCCACACGCCAATGAAGCATTCCCCTGAAGCGTCGTTCTTGAAGACCGCTGCACCGCCGAACGCGGAAGATAGGCCGCCTTCGCCAACCACGCCCCCGTCGCCGTAAACCGCAACAACGCGGTCCAGTGGTGCTACACCGACCACGGTGTCGCCGGATGGGGTGAAGCCTGGACTTCTAAATATATAGACTGGGCACGAAGCGATTGTCATCCGCTGAACATATCCAGATCGCAATCACTCACAAGCGCCCAATCCAACTTTGTCAACAGGACCTGGGCGGCGATAGTATGAGAATATTGTCGTATATAGTATATGTGACGATAGAAATTATTCTATAGAATTATCTTCTATGGATGGATTATCTAATTGTACAAAATTAATAATATTCTCCAATAGTCTATAAATGTCATAAATCCAAAAAAATAAAGCTAAATAATGATAAAATAAAATAAAAAATCCACGTTCTTCGGTAGCGTGTTCGGGCTGTTCCATAAACGGATATGGATAAATTTGCGATCGAACAAAAAATGCCAGAATATAATATATAATCAGTTTTGCCGTATCTGCCAAAGAAGCTTTGCAGCAGGCTTGTTGTCAAGCTGATGCGACTATGGATGAAGCAAGCAGCATAGATCGTTTGTCAACCCGCTGGCTCATGAAGAATATCCTCAAAATGATATATCTAATGTAGTGCGGATAGATATATGGCGCAAGCATAGATGGAATCTGCTCCGGCAATGCGCGGGCACTTGAAGCAGCAGGTGCGGCCGGATAGCCGAGAGTATTAGGGGTTCTGATGTTTGAGCCGCGTGCTGGTGGGCGATGACAACGATTATGGTTGACCATGGACGGGTGAATGCCGTTGTCGGTTCATTCAAGCCTAGAAGATGGTCAGCCTTGATCGAAACCTAATTTGGCGATTTCTTGTCTTCATCGGATGTCTATGCCGCCGGCGAATAGCGGGCTGCCTGCTTGAAATCGGGCGTCCATTTGATGAGTGACCGGTCGCTGCCTTCGATACCCTCGAAGACGGTGCGTCCGACGAGGTCGTTGAGAATGACGGCGCTGCGCCAGGCGGCCATCGACAGTTGCGGATCTATGACGCCGTAGGAGCGGCTGCCGTGATTGAGCCCGTAGATCGGGTTGTTATCGGGGCCGTTCCATCGAACACGATAGTTTTCTCCAAGCGCCAGTGCACCGTCGGGCTCGAAATTCAGCCGGTCTGCAAGCCCGTTCAGGCAGGCGGGCGCGGCTGGTCCGTAGCCGGTTGCGAGAACGATGATGTCGGCGTCGAGCATTTCCTCATCGCCTTCGATATTTCGCATGACGATCGACTGGCTGGCTCCGTTTCGCAGCTTCTTGACGACGGTGCGTCCCGGATGAAGATCGACGTCCCTCCGCCCTTCCAGATGTTGTCTCCGGTAGAGCAGGCGGTAGATTTCGTCGGCGGTGGCGCTCGTCAGCCCGTCGCTTGCGAATTTTTGCGATGCCAGCGCTCTCGACTGCGCCTCCGGTCCCAGCGTCCGGTAGGCGTTCAGATAGTTCGGCGTGAAGAACTGGTCGACGAGGCCGCCCTCCTGCAGCGTCCAGAAGCCGTCGCGGCGGCTGATCCAGTTGATCGCCGCCGGCCTTTGCGCGCCCTCCTGCTGCATCAGGTGAAGCAGGATTTCGGCGCCGGACTGCCCGCCGCCGATAACGGCAACGCGCTTTCCTCCGGTTTCGGGGCGCATCTTCAGATAGTTGCCGGCATGGAAACACGCATTGTCCGTGGAAATGCCGTCCGGGATGACCGGCGCTCGGCCGGTTCCGATGGCGAGGGCGCGGGAGGTCGCATCCGGCCGGTCGCCAAACCGCAGCCGGAACCGATCTCCGTCGAAGGTGACCTCCTCCACGTCCGCGCCGAGATGTGCGGAACCGATGCCTTCTGCCGCCCAGGCGAGATAGGCGCTGAATTCCTGCCGCGATGCGGTCTCGAAGCGCGCCGCCATGAAGTCGAAGAACAGGCCTTTCTCGACCAGATAGTTCAGGAAGCTCCAGCGGCTCGTCGGACGAACCGGCGTGACGAGGTCCTTGAGCGGCGACGTCTGCAGGATGGCGTCGGAAAAACACAGGCCCGGATGCCAGGCGAACGTCTGCTGGCGCTCGAAAAAGGCGGCGGAAACTGTCTCGATGCCATCGGCCAGCGCGGCGAGGCTGAGGTTGAAGGGACCAAGGCCTATGCCCGCGAGATCAAACACTTGTTGCTCATGTGTCATGTTGCTGTTTTCCTCGTCGAAGTGAGCATCAGAGCGACCGACGCCATAAGGGCGGCGGACAGGGTGAGCGAGAAGGAAGGCCCGGCATGAAGGCCGGCGGAGCCCGCAAGCGCACCAAGCGCGAGGCCGGCCGTCGAAGCCGTGGCATTCCACGCGGCACGGCTGAAACCATGCTCAGGCGCAGCGCTGAGCACGGTGAAGAGGTTGCAGGTCAGAAGCATCGCGCTGGCGGCGCCGATGACGGCGGACAGGCCGACAACGATGGCGGGCAAGGGCAGTGCGGCGACGACGAGCAGGGCGGCTCCGCCCGCGAGCGCTGCGAGGCGGAGGGCTGCCGGACCGGCCTTTGCGGTCAGGTAACGTTGCGCCACAACAAGTCCGAGATTGGCTGCCGCCAGCGACAGGCCGGCAATGCTCGCGGCAGTCAGATTGCTCGTCCCCGGCTGGGCGGCGAGAAGCGGTGCAAGCGAAACATGCGTGACGCCCAGGCTGGCCTGTACTGTCAATGGCAGGATCAGGGCGTGGAAATCCGGCCGCGACAATCCTGCTCTGCGCGGCTGAGCCTCGGTCCGACGGGGGCGTTCCGAAAACAGGCTCCACATTGCCCCGGCAATGGCGGGAAGGATCGGCAAGACGATATGAAGCGCCGCCAGCGGTCCGACCGCAATGGCGCTCGCCGCACGACCCATGCCGCCGAAGGATTGGGTCCTGGCAAGCTGCGCGCGACCCTCGCCTCGGCGGGCGAGACTGCCGATCTGTGCGTGCACGAGAAGCGTTGCAGCGGCGAGACCCTGGCTGAGCCGCAGCACCAGGAGGGCAAGGAGGGCCAGGGCCGGCGGGGCCGGCAGTAACAGGAGCGCCGCAAGCCCCAACGAACACAGGATCATGACGAGAAGGGAAGGTCTCGTCAGGTCCGAGTTGCCGAAGACGCCAATCAGCGGAATCGCCAACGCGGCCGCCGCCATTCCGAACGCAACGACGGTGCCGACGGCCGATTGAGACAGGCCGAGGCGATCCGCGATCAGCGGCAGCATGGCCATGAGGGCCGTCTGTTGGAATGCGTGACCGACCAGGGCCGGACCGAGTGATGCTTTCATGGGAAGGGAGAAATTCATAGCTGCGACTTCACGTCAAGAAAAAACTTGACTCTAATCCTCATGTTTATAATTTGCCCGACGAGACCACCGGAGCAAGCCCTTGTCATGGACGAAAAATCCGATCTTCCTTCCCTGAACGCCTTTCTCAATGCGGCTTTGCGCGAGGGTCTGCTCGCCGAGGCCCGGATGACGGACCGGCATCTGGAGTTCCGGCTTCCGGACGGGGAGCTTGCATGCGTAACCGTCTCGGCGCAGAGCCGTTTCCGCTGCCGTTTCTCTCATCCGGTGACGAGCGGCGGTATTCGGATCGGCGTGGCGGAATTGCTCGCGCGGCTGACCGCTGATGCCGATCCCGTCTTCGCCGCGCGTGTCGCCGACAGTGTGGCGACTGTGAGGGATATCGCCGACGCGGATGGTGAACCGGAGGGCTGGACGTTTGACGAAGCCGAGATGGCACTGCGTTTCGGTCACGTCCTTCATCCAAATCCGCGCAGCCGGGACGGGCTCACCGCCCGCGAGGCGTGGCGCTACGCACCGGAATCGGGCCGCTCCTTCGCCTTGTCCTGGTTCGCCGTCGAGCCCGGGTGCACGGCATCGGGTGGTGCCGCGACAGACGGGTTCAACCAACTCGCCATGGCGGACGGTATCCGCGTGCCCCATGGCCTCCAGGCCATGCCGGTTCATCCGTTACAGCTCGGGCGGTTCGACCGGAACCGCGCAGCGCTGGAGAGCTCCGGAGAACGCGGAATTATCCCGCTCGGAGAGGGGCGCGCAAACTGGCGGTCCACGGCCTCCATGCGGGCGGTTCACGCGTTCCATGCTCCCTACATGGTCAAGTTCTCTCTCAATATCCGTCTGACCAATTCGATACGGCTTCTGGCTCCGCGCGAGGTCCTGCGGGGCCTTCACGTTACCGACCTTCTCAAAAGCAGCATCGGTGACGAGATCGCCACGGCCTTTCCGAAGCTGACAGTCCTGACCGAACCGGCCTTCGTGGCGCTCAAGGGAGCGGAGGGCGCGGCAGTGGCGGAAACCATCGCCGTCTTGCGCGACAATCCGTTCCGTGACGCAGGACAGGCCGGTCCCGTCATTCTTGCCGCACTCTGCGAGATGCCACGAGAGGGTGTCTCGCCGCTCGGCCGCATGATCCTGCGACTTGCGGGGCAAGGAGAACCGGGCCCGGTCGCGCGGCGCTGGTTCGCCGATTTCCTGGATAAGGCCATCCACCCGATCCTGGAAATGCGCGCCCGATGGGGGCTGCTCTTCGGGTCGCATCAACAGAACATGATGTTGCGGCTGAACGACGGCTGGCCGGATGGCGTGGTGATCCGCGACTGTCAGGGCACCGGACATCTCATCGGCTTTCACGACCGTCTGGCCGCCATCTGCCCGGGTATCGGAGAGGGCGCGGAAAACATCCTCGACGCCGAGACCGGTGACAATCTCCTGACCTATTATGTGGTCGTCAATTCCGTGATGAACACGCTGGCCACGATCGCGCTGGACGGTCTGGCGGACGAGGCCGCGCTTTACGATGTGTGGCGTGCATTTCTCGAGCGCGCTGCCCGCGAGACCCCTGGCGATGCCGCCTTGTACCGAAAGCTGGTGGCCGAGCCGCGTCTCACCGCCAAGGCAAATTTCGCAACCTCCCTGTCCGGCGTCAATGAAGCCGATGGTGGTTCGGAGGCGCAGCTTGCCCAATTCATCGATCTTGAAAACCCTCTTGCGCGAAGCGAGGCCGCATGACCGTCATTCATCCCGTTCCGGCCTTGTCGCCGATTGCCGAAATCTGGCGCGAGTTCGACAGGCGATTTGCCGAAACAGACGCGGAGCGCCTGACGATGCCGTGGCGGTCGCTCGACGAACGGGGCATCGCGCCGCGCGATCTGCGATGCGGGTACCGGGAAGGCGATACATTTGTTGTCGAACGGGGCGGCTTCTACCAGTCGGCCGGCCTGTGGACCAATCATTCCCCGGCATTCCATCTTGGAACGGAGCCAGTTCCCGGCCCCGACGGGCGCGATCATCCCCGTCGTCCGACAAAGCCTGAAGGGATCTTCTATGACCGGTTCGACCGGGATGCGGGCGGTCGGGTCAGCTTTGAAGTGCTCGAGATCGATCGGCATCTGGGGTTGTTCCACAAATGGCAGAACGATCCGCGCGTGGCCCATTTCTGGGAAGAGGACAAGTCCGAAGCCGAACTTGCCGAATACCTCGCCATTCGCATCGCAAATCCGAGCGTGTTGCCGGTCGTCTCGAGTTTCGATGGCGATCCGACGGGTTATCTCGAATTCTACTGGGGGCAGGAGGACCGGCTCGGGGCCTATTATGATGCCCATCCCTGGGACCGGGGCTGGCACGGACTGATCGGAGAACGGAAACATCTCGGTCGCAAGAAGACATCGGCCTGGATTCGTTCGCTCAATCACTATCTCTTCCTCGACTGCCCGCTCACGGAAAAGATCGTAGGTGAGCCGCGCGCGGACAACGTCAAGCTGCTGAGCTACACCGAGCCGATGGGCTACCGGAAGGTGCGGGAGTTCGACTTTCCGCACAAGCGCGCGGCGCTGATGCATTGCGACCGCGACGTCTTCTTCCGGAAAGTCAGGTTCTGACGATGAACGATCCCGTCACCCTGGACCATTATTCGACCACCGGTCGCCGCTGGCTGGCCAAGACCATCAGCGAACTGGCCTGGGAAGGGGTCTTTGCAGCGACCGAAAACTGCCTCGAACTGGCGTCCGGCGTCGTCTACACCTATTCGTCGACGCGCAGGATCTGGGACAATCTCGACATAGAACCCGAAAGCCTGTTGCGTGACGGCAAAGTGCCCGACCCACTGCAATTCATCATCGATGCGCGCACCGAGATGGCGATGTCTCCGGCGACGGAAGCCATGTTCATCCGCGAAGTGAAGAACACGCTGCGTCAGGATTGCGCGATAGAGGCGCGCTGGGGCGGATTGAGTGCGAGCGAATTGGCCGCACTTCCGACCAACGAGCTTCATGCTGCGCTATGCGGTCATCCGAAAGCGGTCGCCAATAAGGGGCGCCTGGGCTGGGGTTTGGACGATCACGCCGCCTATGCGCCGGAAAATGCCGCACCGATCCGGCTGGAATGGCTGGCGCTCGATCGGACACATGTCGTCACCGGGCGCGGCGCCGCGATCGAGGAAGGTGACCTGCTTCGATCCGCCATCGGCGCCGAGGAATTCGCTCGCCTCGAGAAAGCCGCCGGAGACGGCGACCGTGTCCTGATGCCGGTTCACCCCTGGCAATGGGACAACTGCCTGGCGCAAAGTCTCGTTGCCGATCTCGCTGCGGGCCGGGCGCGCTATCTGGGCGCCTATGGGCCTGAATTCGTCGCAAGCCCCAGCCTGCGGACCTTGGTTCCGCGCGACGGCGGCCCTTACGAGGTGAAGCTGGCGCTGGCGATCCTCAATACCTCGGCCTGGCGCGGAATGCCCGGGAAATACATCGCCCAGGGCGCCGCCATTTCGGACTGGCTGGCCGGAATTCTGGCGGACGATCCGGTGACCGCCGCCCGCGTCACCGTTCAGCGTGAAGTGTTGGGTCTCTGGTGGAACGATCCGCTGATGGCGCAGGCACCCGACGCGCCCTATCGCTGGCACGAGACGCTGGGCGCGATCTGGCGGGAAACGGGTGAATCGCGTCTGCCGGGACGACAGGTGCTGATGACTGCCGCATTGTTTCACGAAGGCGCGGACGGCCTGCCGCTCGCTGCCGCATTCGCGCAGAAGGCCGGACTGTCCATCGAAGACTGGCTCAGGCGTCTGTTTTCGGTCAGCGTGCTGCCGCTGTGGCATATCCTGTGCAAATACGGGCTGGGCTTCATCGCGCATGGCCAGAACATCAATGTGGTGCTGGAGGGGCATGTGCCGGTGGGGATCACAGTGAAGGACTTCCAAGGCGATCTCGATCTCGTGGATCGGGATTTCCCGGAAAGCGACAGCCTGCCCGATGCGGCGCGGGCGATCCTTCCGCGCAAGCCGCCCGCCTATATCGTGCACAATATCCAGACCGCGCATTTCGTCACGGTTCTGCGTTTTCTCTCTGCGGGATTGGCGCGACGCTCGGTGATTGACGAGGCACGCTTCTACGCGGTTTTGCGCGACTGCCTGATGGCACATGCGGCCGCGCACCCGGACCTGTCGGAGCGTTTCGCCCTGTTCGATCTTTTCAGTGCGGAAATGCCGCGCGTGGCGATCAATCGCGTTCGTTTCCAGATCGGTTATGAGGATTCGGCCAGTCGTCCCTTGCCCGCGCGGGGCGTCGATCTCGCCAATCCGCTGGCCGAACCCGACACCGACGATCTTCGGCATGCTGCCGGCTGCAATCACTCCGACAAGGTATCCGCCGTCCAGTAGGATGCCGCCCGCATCTCGGATTTCGACAGGCCCTTGCCCGACAGGATCGTCCGCGCGACCTTGACCTCGGACCGCTCGCCGGCGAACCAGACGAACCGATCGGTCTCGGGCAGCGCCAGGCTTTCCAATGGCTCGAGCAGCGACGTCCCGCTATCGCGCAGCAGCCAGTTCAATGTGACGCCCGGCGGTTTCTCCAATTCCTGGAGGTCGCCCTTTCGACCGACCATTATTGTGGCGGAACCGCGCGTATCGTCAGGGCAGGCGGCAAGTATGCGGGCAATGGCCGGCAGCGCGGTCTCGTCGCCGAAAAGCGCCAGCCAGCCTGCCTTCGGATACCATTCGCCGCCTGGCCCCATCAGCGCGACCGACATGCCCGGGCGCAGGGTTTCGCACCAGGCCGATACCCGTCCCCCCTCATGAATGAAGACATCGAATACGACGGTGCCGCTGTCCGGCTCGACCGAGCGTATCGTGTAAACCGGGCGATGCCAGGCGGCGACGCCTCCCGGCCACTCGGTTCGGCCGTTCTCGCCAATCTCCGGCCATTGTCCTTCATGGTCTGCCGGCGGAAAGAGCAGCCGGAAGTGAAGCCCGGTCTCCGAGAAGCGCCTGAGCGCCGGATCGGCAAGCTCGACACGGAAATAGGACGGGGAAAGGCGCGCGCACGCGGTCACGGCGGCAAACGCGATATTGGCGGGTCGCGTGCCGACATCCTTCAGCGACCAGATCCGCTCGTCCTTCAGTCCGAAAACATCGAGATTTCCGTCGATGGTCTCCTGCAGCGTATGCAGCAGGGCGCGATCATGCGAACGGAGTGTGATCTGCACCCCCTCTGGGCTTGCTGTCAGTTGCACGTCACCGCGAGCGGTCGTCAGCGTCAGGCGCCGATCGGCGTCGCGCTCCACCGGGACGTCGAGATTGCGCCCCTTCTCCTCGAACAGCGCGAAAGCTTCGCTCGGCGCAAGCGCGAGAAGCGTGGTGGTCTGAAAGGGCTTTTCCAAATGCGTATCGACCTTCCGTCTCTGAAAACACGGTCACGCGCACCTCTCAGGGCTTCCGATGGGAGCCGGTGTGCGCGGATTGTGGCGAAATTACAACAATCATGAGTGTAAAAGTCAACTTAAAGAATTAATCTTGACTATTCCACTCATAAATATGTGAAAGAGAGGATGGAAATCAGGTCGGGCCTTGGGAAAGAGGTCGTCTTCAAGGGGGTCAACATGCGTTTTCAGATCAGCCTTCTCGCACTCTGCATCGGGCTCGGGACAATGCCATCCTTCGCTCAAACGGCCGAAGACGAGGCCGGTGCCGGGGAGGCGCCACTCACCGGCGCGGGCGCGGTCACCCAACTGGACACCCTGGTGGTGACCGCCGGCCGGAGCGAAAGCGAGATCGCCAATGTGGCCCAGAACGTCAAGGTCGTCGAGCGCGACGAGATCGAGAAGCTGACGATCGGCAACACCGATGCTGCCAATCTCGTTTCGCGACTCGTTCCGGGTTTTCAGCCCGACAACCAGACGATCAGCGGCGCCTCGGAAACTTATCGCGGCCGCTCGATGCTGATCCTGATCGATGGCGTTCCGCGGACCACGCCGCTTCGCAACAACAGCCGCATTCTGTCTCTGATAGATCTCGACACGATCGAGCGCGTGGAAGTGGTCAGCGGTGCGTCGAGCCTCTACGGCGCTGGCGCGACCGGCGGCGTGATCAACTTCATCACCCGCAAGGGCGAGAGCGAGACGCCGCGCTGGACGGTGGAAACCCGCCTCGAGGCGCAGACGTCGCATCCCGAAGAGTCCCTTGCTCCCAGCGTGACGGTGAGCGTGGAGGGTCGCAAGGGCAGTTTCGACTATTTCCTCTCCGGCTCCGGAGATCTGTCACGCCGTCTCTATGATGCCAACGGCAACGAAATGGCATCGGACGGACTGCTCGGTCAGGGCGGCGGCGATCGCACCGGTTTCGGCAGCCTGTTCGGGCGCCTGGGTTACGAGGAGGGCGCGCGCCGCTTCGATCTTTCTTTCGACTGGACCTATGGCGAGCAGCATCCGGATTTTTATACCGACTATTCCGGTACTCGCGTGCGCCCCGATTACAGCGACCCCTACACCGGCGAGCCTCTTGTCGAGGATAGTAAATATGTGACCGCGCGGTTTGCCGACGACGCCTTTTCCCTCGGCGGTCTCGAACTGATCGCCTTCTACAACGACATCGAGAAGCAATCTCCGGAAACCCGGTTGAGCCCGGCCAATCCCTTCGTTCTTGCCGACGGGTTGAACCAGACCGTGCTCGAGGGCCAGCGTTTCGGTCTCGGAGCGACCGTGCGGACGCCCGCCGATCGGCTCTTCGACGGAGCTGAATTCGTCTGGGGCACCGACTATACCTTCGATCACATCACGCAGAAACAGGTGGGAACGGGCAGCGATGTGGCGTCCCCGCTCGACCAGCATCAGATCGGCCTGTTCGGGCAGCTCGAAGTGCCGGTGACGGACCGCCTGCGTCTTTCGGGCGGCATGCGCTTCGATGCCTTCTGGCTCGACGTCAAGGATTTTACGCGGCCGGCTTACGATGTCGGGCTTCCCGTGGCGCTGCCTCCCATCGGTGTGGGCGGCGGACAATTCGATTATCAGCAGGCCACTTTCAATGCCGGTGCGATCTACGATGTGACGGATGCAGCCCAACTCTACGGCAATTTCTCGCAGGGTTATGAGCTGGCCGATATCGGCGCATTCACCCGACGGGCCGGCGCCAATGGCGGCTTCGGATCGGCGGAATTCTGCGATGCCTATGGGAACGCCTTCGCGGGATTTGGCCTGTGCACCACGTCTCCCGCGCCCGACTTTTTCGTAAGCTACGCCGACATCGCGCCAGAGCCGCAGCTCGTCAACACGTTCGAGATCGGGACGCGCGCCGATTGGGGACGCCTGCGCGCCTCCGCATCGGCCTTTCTGTCGCTTTCGGACAATGGCCTGACCTTCGATGCGGGAACCAACACGGTCACCCAGCAGAAGGAACGGATCTGGGGCGGCGAGCTGACCGTCGCCTTCGATGTCAGCGATGCGTTCACGCTCGGCGGCATTCTCGGTTATGTCGAGGGCCGATATGACGCCGACGGCGACGGCACCATTGACAGCTACCTGCCCAACAACCGGATCGCGACGACCTGGAAGGGCGATGTCTACGCCGATTACCGGTTCGAAAACGGCATCAGCACGCGCGCCGATGTGGAATTCTTCTCCGGCCGCGAGCGCGACGCATATCCCGAACTCGAAGGGGTCGCGCTGTTGCATCTGAGTGCACAGAAGACCTTCGAGAACGGTCACAAGCTCGGCGTCGGCATCTACAATGTTTTCGACACCGACTATGCCAATCCGACGGCATCGGCGACGCGCGGCATCGAGGTGCCGGGCCTCGGGCGGACGATCGGCGTGTCCTACAAGGCCGTGTTCTGATGGCTGGGCGGCACGATCTTTCGCTGCCGTCCGGTGGAGACCGCGAAGGCGATCGATCGGCGACCGGGATCGCTGTCGATCCGGCGGAACCGGTGCAAGGGCAGCCTGTTTCGCTCTATCTCACCCTTGCCGGTCTCTATCTCGCGCAAGGTATTCCCACCTATCTCATCGCCGCCGCGCTGCCGCCGACGCTTCGCGCAGCAGGCGTTTCCCGCAGCACCATCGGCCTGTTCTCGCTTTTGATGCTGCCGCTCGTGCTGAAGTTTCTCTGGGCGCCGCTCGTCGACCGCTGGCGTCCTCTGCCGCGTCTGGGGCATCGCCGCGGCTGGATCGTGCCGACACAGCTTCTGACTGCTTCCGGCATCGCCGTGATGGCATTTGTCGAGCCGACGGATATTGCCGCGCTTTTCATTGTCTGCATGACCATCGCGCTTGCCATGTCGACCCAGGACATTGCCACGGATGGCTACGCGACCCGCCATCTCACCCCGGCCCATCGCGCCGTGGGCAACGCCATCCAGGGTGGCTCCGTCGCCTTTGGCGTCATCGTCGGCGGCACGTTTTCACTCGTGCTGTTCGAGCGGTTCGGATGGCAGCCGACCCTGCTCTTCATCGCCGTGCTGTCGCTGCTGCCGGTTCTGGTCACGCCGCTGATGAAGGAGCCTTCCCCGGACGAACTCACCCGCCGGTCGCGCCCCTCACTCAAGGCGTTCTTCATGCGGCCCGAGGCGCGGTCGATCCTGGCGATCGCTCTGATCTTCCGGGTGAGCGAAGGTCTGGTCAAGGCGATGGAAGGGCCGTATCTCGTCGATATTGGTCTTCCTTTGTCCTGGATCGGCTATCTTTCCGGACTATCGGCGGCGACGGCCGGGCTGATCGGTTCGGTCGTCGCCGTCGGGCTGATCAAGGGGCAGGGCAATGTCAGGGCGCTCGTCACCCTCGGTGCCTTGCGGACGATCTGCTTTGCGCTCTTCGCCGCTCATGCATGGGGTTTCGCCGAACCGGACGGCATCGTCATCGGTGCTGCGGCATTTCAGACATTCATCCGCTACATGGAGATCGTGGTACTCTATTCGATCTATATGAGCGTGGCCTCGACCGAGCAGCCTGGCACGGATTTCACCATTCTGGCCTGCGCGCAGCTGCTCGTCTATCTGATCGGCTCGAGCGTGTCCGGCCTGCTTGCCGATCGTCTCGGCTATGGCGCCCTGTTCGGCCTCGCCACAGCCCTGTCGGCCCTTGCAGTCCCATTGGTTTTCCAGCTCGCCAGGTCCAGAACCCGGGCACCACAGTGAATCTCGGAGCAAAAGACTGGCGAACTCTCCCAAAATTTGGAGGAAGTTCAGCGTCTCAGTTCACCTGACACAGGTTGCGGGCAAAGCATCTAAACTCGTGTGTGACCTGAGACAAATTGCGGTCATCTGAGTCCGAACCCTTAGCCGGCGCTTCCGAATTTGGTGTTTTCGGTACCGCCGACCGGTTTCTTCCACTCGGCCGGCATGCCGGCGTAAATGCCCGGTTCATATGTGCCCTCGCGCACCACAGCATTGGCGGCGATTACGGTTCGTCCCGCCAGTTGCGCGCCGCCGAAGATGCGGACCCCGGAAAAGATCATGCAATCGTTTCCGATCTCGATCCGCTTCAGCCTCATGGGGCTGTATTTCATCGGTCCGTCATATGAGGCAAAATCGAAATCGAAGCTGATGAGCGAACTCTGATGGGCGATCGAGACATCGTCGCCGATGCGGATCCCACCCTTGCCGTCGAGATAGCAGGTCTCGAAGATCGAAACATTGTTGCCAAGCTCGATCTGCTCCCAATAGGTCACGCGCACGCCGGTTTCGAAAACCACATTGTCGCCGCAGGACTTGGCAAGGCGCTTCGCCCACAGATACCGGATCGCGATCCCCAATTTCCACGGGACCAGTTCGACGATCGGCCAGGTTGCCGTGAACAGGAAGCGCGGCATCAGGCCCGAAATCAGGTTCATCACGGCGATGATGGGCTTGGCTCTTCTGAAGACGTCCTTGCCAGCCATGTCATGTCCGTCCCGAATTGGCGGGCGTCGCGCGTGTCTGCATCACTCCGCTTCGAACCAGGTCATCATTCCGGCATAGGCATCTTATTTCGGAAGGGGCGAAGGCCGAGGCCGATTTCAGAAATTCACGTCTGGTCCGAAACACCGGATCATTCCTTGTTCAAGAGGCAGGTCGTCATGGCGTCCTGATCTCTCTGTATGAGACATAGCGGTCCATCGCAGGCGACTTCGCCCATGGGAAGTCTCCCCGAATTGGCCGACTGAGACACCCGGCGATTCCAGACCGACATTCAGGCTCCTATTGCGTCTCGGTCGGAACGGAAGGATTTCAAGCCTTTGAAATTTAAGGATAATTCTGGAAGGTCGGGCTGGGGTTTATTTTACTCTAGCGGGTCTCTCATGGGATTCTTCAAGCACGGCACCGATCTTTAAATGGGGAGATATTAAAATATCAATGATTTGCCGGAATTTTGGTAATTACCACCTCATGTTCAAAATTGCCTGAAATGCCTGAAGCCCTGTGCGAGCCCGGGAGCCTGCGGTCGAAACGCGGGCGGCGATTGCGGTTATCCGGTTCGGCATTGTCGTTATGCGGGACTGGGGTGCTGTGAGCTGTCAACGGCACGGCGAGCTTTCGGCGTTTTCGCGCGCAAGCGGTTCCAACAGTTTGAGCTTTGAAGATGCGCGAGTTCAATTGCCGATCCGTCAGAAAATCGCCATCCGGGATTGGCTCCTCCTGCAATCGGTTCTCGATGAACGCTTGGCGAAAGTGGCGCATGCCAACAACGATGAGCAGCCGGCCGCCGAGCAAGCCGGTAGCACGTCTTACGTTCTGGCCCTGATGATGAACGACGCCCTCTTCGAACGGTTTCGGTTGTCGGACGAACAGATCCTGATGGAGCTTTTACGCCATGGCCGTCTCGCGAAGCGGGCGCTCCTCAAGGCGGCCAGTCGGGCCTGGTTGCATGCCGGAAGCCAAAAGCCTCGCGGCTGGACCATTCCACCTTGGAGCGAGGTGGGTGGCAGTTGCGTCTGATGTTGAGAATTCGCCGGCGTTCGTGAAGACGCGTTGCAAGCGCGAGCCCGGAAGCCGATGTGCGACGGCCTGTGCCACTTACGCGTTCAGAATTTGGCAGAGACGGTCACGACTTGCCTTATTCGAAAGGATACGTGGTCACTCAGCTTGCGTACCAAAGTGACCCAGGCAGCAGATATGCAGCTTCCTCTTGCCAGGATCCACCAGAACGAGCTTGGCATTTTCGCAGCGGGTCAAGCGCCTTGCGTAAAAAATGTTGCTGGATGGCAACAGCCGGAATGGCAAAAGGGGAGTCTTGCGTAAGATATCTTACGGATATAGCAACAGTGGCGCGAATATGATCCCGATATTCTGGAGGTTACACTCATAAGGCGATTACTCATCTGAAAGTGCAAGATTTCTTGCAACGGCCTGAGGCTGAAAACAAAATCAATACAAAGCCTTTACCTTATTTAAGGGGCTTGAGTTCACGATTTGACAAGACCTGCCGCGGTTGCCGGCTTGATTCACCGTTAAGCAGAGAGCTTGTTCATGCCCCCCTTTTCCACTGTCCGACCTGCAAATTCCATCCGGGCGCTGCTGCTTGCCTCGACGGCTGTTCTGTTCGCCTCTCCCATGCCCGGTCACGCGACTGATGTGGATGAAGATATCGTGGTCGATGGCGTTGCTCAGCCATATCCTGACGACTTGAATATTGGCGCGTCAGCCGAGGGCTCCCTCACGATCATCAACGGCGGCTCGGTGAGCAACGCCAACGGATTTATCGGTAGAAATCCCGGCAGCACCGGCGTTGTGACGGTCACCGGCACAGGCTCGTCCTGGACCAATTCCATGAATTTATTGGTCGGCGCCTTTGGCGGTAATGGCACGCTGACTGTTTCCGACAGCGGATCGGTGAGCAGCGGCTTTGTATTTATCGGCTTGGATTCCGGCAGCACCGGGGTTGCGACGGTCACCGGCACAGGCTCGTCCTGGACCAATTCTAGCAATTTGTTTGTCGGAGTTTCTGGCAACGGCACGCTGACCGTTTCCGACGGCGGATCGGTGAGCAACGACAACGGACTTATCGGCTCTGTTGGTTCCGGCGTCACAGGAGTTGTGACGGTCACCGGCACGGGCTCGTCCTGGGCCAATTCTGGCCTGTTGGCTGTCGGAAATGGTGGCAACGGCACGCTGACCGTTGCCGACGGCGGATCGGTGAGCAACACCAGCGGATCTATCAGCAGAAATTCCGGCAGCACCGGGGTTGTGACGGTCACCGGCGCAGGCTCGTCCTGGACCAGTTCTGGCGATTTGCAGGTCGGACGTGACGGCAACGGCACGCTGACGGCGACCGACAAGGGCGTTGTCGAAGCTGGCAGCTTCAGCGTTGCAGTCAATGCAGGCTCGACCGGCACGATCAATATCGGGGCTGCGTCCGGCGAGGACGCGCAGGCGGCAGGCGCATTGCAGGGCGCCGACGGTGCGGTCGCCGTCATCGAATTCGGCGCGGGCGACGGAACCATCGTCCTCAATCACACCGAAACGGATTACGAGTTCGATGCCACGGTATCCGGCGACGGCCTGTTCAAGCAAGAGGCCGGCAATACGCATCTGACGGGCGACTGGTCGGGCTTCACCGGAACCGGCGAGATCAGCGGGGGGATGCTCTCCATCGACACGGATTTCCGCGGCTCGCTCTCCGTGCTGTCTGGCGGCACGCTGGCGGGCGAAGGAAGCATCGACGGCGATGCCGATTTCGACGCGGGCTCCACCTTGCTGGTCGATCTCGACGCCGACGACATTCTCGACGTCTCCGGGACCGTCACGATCGACGAGGATGCGCATGTCGCATTTGCTGGCAGTCGTACGCTCGATTTTGAGCTCGGCATCAGCACCACCATCATGACCGCCGGCGAGATCGACGGGGAATTCGACTCCGTTATCGAGGACCTGCTCTTCCTCGACATCGCGCTCGCCTATACGCCCACGACCATCGATCTGACCCCGGAGCGCAACGGCCTCGCCTTTTCCGACGTCACCGATACCAGGACCCAGGCCGCCATTGCCGACGCCGTCGAAAGCCTCGACTGGGGCAATCCCCTCTATGACGAGTTCCTCTTCATGAACAACAGGGACCAGGTGATCGAGGGGACTATCTGGCTGTCCGGCGAGGCCCATGCCTCGATCCAGACATCGGCCATCCAGAGCGCCGGAATGGTCCGCGACATCATCACCTGGCGCCTGCGCTCCTCCCTCGCGGTCGATAACGCGGATGTCGTCTCCATGGACTCCATGACCGGCAATCTCGCGCAACTCGCCTATGCCGGGGACGAAGGCACGCCGGCAGGCGTCGACGGCACGACCACCGGGTCGATCGGGACCGCCAGCGGCCACGCCGTCTGGAGCAAGGCCTATGGCGCGATGGGAAAGACGCTGGGGAGCGGCGAAAGCCACACCACCGAGCGCTCCACCGGCGGCCTGCTGACCGGCGTCGAGATCGGCTACGGCAGCGACTGGCGCCTCGGCGGTTTCCTCGGCTACAGCCACACCCAGACCAATGTGGGCGAGCTTGAGTCCAAGTCGGGCATGGACAGCTTTACCGCCGGCCTCTACGCCGCCCGCCGTTATGAGGCGCTTCGCCTGATGTACGGGGCGGCGGTGAGCGTCAACGAAATCGGCACCGAGCGGAATGTGCGCTTCTCCAGCATCGACGAGACGCTGACGGCCGACTATCGCTCCGCAACCGTCCAGGCCTTCGGCGAGGTCGGCTATGCGCTGACGAACCAGAACGGCTTCCTGATCGAGCCCTTCGCCGGTGCGGCGCTGGTCTACCAGTATACCAGCGGCTTTACCGAAACCGGCGGCGCCTCGGCCCTGACCGGTGCCTGGGCTTCCCGCATGCTTCCGGTGACCACCCTCGGCCTGCGCAGCACCTTCGATCTCGGACGGCTTTACGGCGGCACAGGGGTATCGCTCGCAAGTTCCGTTGCCTGGAATCACACCTTCGGCGACATCACGCCGGCAACGACCATGACCTTCGGCTCGACGAATACGTCGTTCACCGTTCCCGGCAATGCCGCGGCACGCGATGTCGGCCTCGTCGGCGTCGGCCTCAACTTCGCCGTCACGCCCGACATGCCGATCACCATCGATTACACCGGCGCCTTCGCACCGGACCAGGAAGACCACGCGCTCTCCGCAGGGGTGAACGCGCGGTTCTGAGGCAGAACGGGCCCGTCAATCAGGCAGGCCGGGGGAGGCCTTGCCTTGCCGTGGATAACATCGCCGGAGCCTCCCGAGCCTATGCCGGTTCGGCAGGCACGGCGGCTTCAGCATGCGTCCGGTTGTGACCGGGACGACTGGGATGAAGAGGCCAATCTTCCTGCCGGGCAACATGTAAGGCGGCGGGAGATGCAGCTGTTGGCAAACCCGGCTCCCGGAATGACGGCGGCCCATGAAAGACCGAACGGCAAACCATCATTCCGGTGACGTGCAGATTGACGATGCCGACGGTGCCCCGGACGCAATAGGACGCGATAGGACGCGATAGGCCTGCATTTGCCGTATCATGTGAGGGCGATTGCCGGGACTCCGGGCCACATTCGTGTTGAGTTTAGCTACTGCCCAGATACTCAATTGTCTGGTTTTGCGCCGACCAGCTGCCCGAGGCGGTCCGAGGCGGGGGCGAAGCCATTGAGCGAGATCGGGAGTGTGAAACTCCGGCCATCTTCAAAGCGGGTGACTGCAAGGTTGAGAACCTTGCCGTTGCGCAGCTTTGTTTCCAGCTCGCCGTCAATTTCAAACACGCTGAGGCAGCCGACCAGTAGGCAGGTCGAAAACGCCATGGTTTTAGATAGTTTGCCATCGTCCACCTGCATGGTCACGCCATCGGCAAGACGCACCCCAAACGGCATGGTCAGGGTGAGTATCATATCGCCGGTCCAGTTCCGCCGCAGTTCCGCCGCCAGTACTATCTCGTGGGTATTCTTCGTACGCTGCTCCTGTCGCATCAGGCAAAGCGTCGCCTTGTCTTTATTCGTACAGATTACGCCCCAGTCACCGTAGCTTTCCTGCAGTACCGGGGCACCTGCGGACACTCCATCCCTCTCCTGCAGCGACTGGGACTGGGTCCATGAGGGCGAAGCAGGGCTCGCAAGGGCGGCGAAGAGAGAGGCAAGGATGGGTAGCAGACTTACCATGATAGGGACCGATCTCTGAGACGGGCTTGGCTGGATCCGGCGGCGTTGTGAGGGAGACGCCGCCGGATGTCCTGCGTCGGGCTTAGAACTGCACCCGCATCTTGGCATTCACGCCGTTTTCTTCGGCCTGGCTGCCGAACTGGCCGGAATAGCCGATGCCGATGGTGGCGCCATTGTCGAGTTGGAAGTCGAGACCGGCCTCGATCAGCGCGACATCCTCGTCGATCGGGGTGTTCGATACGGTGAAGCTGTCGCCCGTCTCAAAGCGGGCCGTGGAGGTCGGGTCGACATCGCCGAAGGCATGCTGCCAGCCGAGCGAGCCGCGCAACACGGTGACGACGCCACCAAGCTCGAGATTGCGCGAGGCCCGCATGCCGAGCGTGGTATAGGTCGTGTCCATGGTGGTACCCTCCACGCGCAGGGCCGCCGTGCCACCACTTTCACTGAAGCCATCGGTCCTGAGATGGGTGTAGGCAAGACCCGCAAAGGGTTCGAAGGCCGAGCCGCCGAGTGAATAGCCCCTAGATTTGTGGACGCCTTCCTCCCTAATTTTGAGGCAAGGAGGCCATGATGGGGTCTGGCAATTTCACTGATGAGTTCAAGCGCGATGCAGTCGCGCAGATCACTGAGTGGGGCTATCCGGTTGCGGAGGTTTCCAAACGGCTCGGCGTGAGCCCGCACTCGCTCTATGCGTGGAAGGAGAAGTTCTCGAAGCCATCGGGAGGCGATGGAGATCAGGCGGCTGAGATACGTCGTCTGAAGAAGGAGCTGGCGCGCGTCACTGAGGAACGCGACATCTTAAAAAAAGCCACCGCGTATTTCGCCAAGGATGCAAAGTGAGATACGCGTTTGTCGCCGAGCATCGCCAGCAATTTGCTGTGCGCGCGATGTGTCGCTGCCTGCGCATCCGCCCCAGCGGTTTTTATGCCTGGCTGAAGGCCCCATTTAGCAAACGAGCTCGGGAAGACGCACGTCAGACTGAACTCCTCAGCAAGGCGTGGAACGAGAGCGGCAGGGTCTATGGCTATCGCAAGCTGCATGACGATCTTCTCGATCAGGGAGAAACCGCCTGCGCCAACCGTATTGCCCGTCTTGCAAAGCTGGCCGGGATCAAGGCGCAGATCGGCTATAAGCGCCGTCCTGGCTCTTATGGCGGCAAGCCGTCAGTTTTTGTCGACAACACTCTTGCCCGGCAGTTCGATGTCGATGCGCCGGACAGGTCGTGGGTGACAGACATAACCTACATCCGCACCCAAGAGGGCTTTGCCTATCTGGCCGTGGTGATCGACCTGTTCTCGCGCCGCGTAATCGGCTGGTCATTGCAGAGCCGGCAGACCACCGACGTCGTGCTGCAGGCATTGCTTATGGCGGTGTGGCGTCGGAAGCCGGAGAACAGCGTTTTGGTCCATTCCGATCAGGGCTCGCAATTCACCAGCATGGACTGGGCGGCCTTCCTGAAGCACCACAATCTTGAGCATTCGATGAGCCGGCGCGGAAACTGTCACGACAACGCCGTGGCAGAGAGCTTCTTCAATCTGCTCAAGCGTGAACGGATACGGCGCAAAACCTATCGAACACGCCAAGAGGCAAGGCAAGACGTGTTCGACTACATTGAAATGTTCTACAACCCAAAACGGAAGCACGTCAGGAACGGGATGCTGTCACCCATGGAGTTCGAAAGGCAGAAGGAAATGTAACCCGAGGGCGTCCACGAAACTCGGGGCTATTCACTTTGCGCTTATGGGGTTCTGAAAAAGCGGACTCTACCATTTTTTCGGCAGGCCGCATCGCAAAGGTAAAAATATCATTTGCGAGTGCTGAAAACCTAACTACATCTAAGCTCTCTTCATCATATCCGACATCAATATCAGCCTTTAAGCCGGCGAACCCCGCAAGCGACTTATTTAGATGGATGAACTCGCTCTCATACGACCTAAGGAAATTTTCCCCACTTTTTCTATTTGCTAGGAGCAACTTTCGCCCAATTGTATTGAATTTCAAGTTCCGTCCCCATTTCAGTCAAAGCAATCTTTTACATAATAGCGCAGTAGCCTTTGGGAAAAAATCCGAGTTTAATGGTGTCAAGAACGCAAAGATAAAGAAGATCTGACAACTCGAACATTATCCAAGCCGTTGGAATGAAGCGCCCAATTTGATTAAGTAACCGTAGCGGACCCTATTTTGTCGCTGAGCTTCGGGGATCTCGCCGACGATGATCGGGAATTTGCCGAAGCTTTTAGTGTGGTGGCCGGCTAAAAAGGCCATCAAGACTTCACTACCCGCAAGGGCCTGCTGATAGAAAAAATTCATGAAATCAGAGACGTGCGTCGCCTCAACGGGCGTCGTTTTGTGTTTTACTGCTATCGTCGGTTCTTCCAAGGTTCGATTTGCGGTTACGCAAAAATCAAGCAGTTCAATTCTTTGGTCTGGCTTTGGATGTTCTATACAATGTCGAATGTTCCGCGCCATCTTTCCGAATTCAGCAAATTCTTTGGCGAACATCGCAAATTCTTCTGTGTTGTTGCTACTTGTTCTTAAGTATTCTGCCAATCCATCCAGCCAGGGCCCGGACTTACGAATTGTTTGCTCGTCGTAGAAAGCAATAATGATTCCAAAAATATCTTGAACAAAGTGGTCAATTTTTTGAATAAAGCTTTTTACATCGCTGCGAAGCGAAGGATACGAAGGTATTGACGCGGAATTATCTTTGGATGTGACCGCATCTTTACGCGCTTCCGCTAGATATAATTTAAAATTACGTGATATAACGTAAGCTCCACCAAGATCTAGTAAGCAATCCATCACGTGAGACATTAAGGCTTCGTGATCGATCCCTTCAACTAAATATCCCTCTTTAAACAACTCTGTTGCCGTGAGCAGGATCCTCACCACGATTTCGTGGTCAGATCCGAGATCGAAGAATTTTTGTATGGTATTTGGGATATCGGCGCGCGTGCGATCCGGGTCGATGTCATCGGCAAGGGCCACCGTGTAGATGGCTCTCTCTTTGATAACGTATAGGCGATCGTTCACTGTGATAAGTGACGTCACGGCTCCGTCGCTGTCATCGCCCACGTGGAATGATGCAGCGGAATCACGGATTTTATCGATCTGACTTTTAGCTATGTTATCCTTTGTCATCTCTTAGAGGCTTCCCTTTCCCTGCCTCAATCTTCGGCAATATGACGCTTGGGCGCAAGGTGAGCGATTGCGCAGTAAAATTGTTACACTCGAAACATACGCGCGACTGTAACACATGAGGTGCCAGGGTTTATTCCAAGGCATTGATTTTAATGTAAAAATAGGGATTGGCTGGGGAACCTGGATTCGAACCAGGACTAACGGAGTCAGAGTCCGTGGGTCTACCGTTAACCTATTCCCCAAAGCCGGGTCGTCGGGGGAGGGGGATGCGCATTGCAGCGCTGGCCGCGCCCGAACGGGTGGCTATTTAACATACTTGCCACCTGGATCAAGCCCTGTTTCGACATGACGAAACAGTTTTTGCGGCGCCGGCGGTCGCCCGTCACCGGCAAATGTTGGAACCTCTTCGCGCATCTAAGTGTTTCATTGCAAATGCGAGGCCGGCTTGCCGGTGTCGCTCGCCGCAAAGAGAAGACGGAGTGTTTTCATGACGGAAGAAGTCCCGCAGAAGAAGGCCAAGCAGGGTGAAAATTCCAGCAGGGTTCTCATTGTACTCGGTGCGTCGCTTGTCGCCGCCCTGGTGGTCTGGGGCGCGTCGGAACTCTATTTCGATATCGCGCTCGAACCGGAAATGGAACAGTCCGCATCCTGATCGGGAGGGACGGAGCCTGTCCGCCGACTTTCGATTTTCCTGAAAAACATTTTGCGAAGCGACCGGGATTTGTTAGTCTGGTGCCAACGCAAAACAAGAGCGCGCCTCTACGGGATGGTTTTACGGGCTAGTCCCGAACCGGCGCGGCAGGATATATCGTGACCGACTCCGCGGACGGCTCCAAGCCGCACCAAGTGGAGATACGGAACGGCAAGGCTTCGTCGGCAAGCGCCTCAAGGGCTGCGGCCGAAGGAACAGGGCAGGATGCGGGCGGAAATGCCTCGTCCTCTACCGGTGCCAGTGGCGGAACACCGTCCAGTGGCGCGCATGCCCCCGCATCTCCCAATTCCTGGAAGGCTGGCAAGAAACGCCGGCGCAGACGTCGCGGCCGCGACGGCGCTTCCCCGAAATCACAAACCCGGTCCGCAGCCCCTGCCTCGGCAGCCCCCGGCGCTGTAGTTCCAGGCGCGGCCGGCGCTGGCGACGTCCCAGGCGATGCCGGACCCCATGGCCGGTCGGGAGAGCCCGCGTCCCGTTCCGCTCCCGACGCCAGGTCGAGCAACTCGAGCGGCGCCAATAAAGGCGCCAGCACCAGCGAGAGCCAGGCGCCATCCAAGTCGAAGCGCCGTCGCAGGCGGGGTCGCGGAGGTGATGGAAAGCTGCGGGAACTGCAGGGCCACACGCTTCCGGCGAACAAGGAAAAATCGGGGAAGAACAAGCCAAGACAGCCGGGCGCGGCGGGAAATGTCAGCCGGGATCCGGCCGACCGGGCCGCCTCGCAGCGCGGGCGCTCGGACACGGCGCGTCAGCAGGACGACGATCTTTATGCCGCTCTCGACCTCGGCACCAATAATTGCCGTCTGCTGATCGCGCAGCCGACGCGGCCCGGCCAGTTCCGCGTCGTCGATGCCTTTTCGCGCATTGTCCGGCTCGGCGAGGGGCTTGCGGCGACCGGGCGGCTCTCGGACGAGGCCATGGAACGCTCGGTCGAGGCGCTGAAGGTCTGCGCAGCCAAGATCGCCGGCCGCAAGCTGCGCCTCAAGCGCCTGATTGCCACCGAGGCATGCCGCGCGGCCGAGAACGGCCCGGCCTTTCTCGACCGGGTGCGCGAGGAGACAGGGCTCGATCTCGAGATCGTCGACCGGGAAACCGAGGCACGGCTTGCCGTGGCCGGCTGCTCCTCGCTGATCGACCGCGGGACCGACGGGCTGGTGCTTTTCGATATCGGAGGCGGTTCGTCCGAGATCGCGCTGATCGACCTGTCGGAAAACCGCACCAACCGGCTATCCGATCACATCCGCGCCTGGACATCCCTGCCGATGGGGGTGGTCACGCTATCCGAGCGCTATGGCGGCGGAACCGTGACGCGCGAGACCTTCGACGCGATGGTCGCCGATGTCGAGAGCCATCTGGCCGCCTTCATGCCGCAGGACCTGCCCTCCTTCTTTTCCGGCGACGGGGATGCGCGATATCACCTTTTGGGCACGTCCGGCACGGTCACCACGCTTGCGGGGCTCCATCTCGAACTGCCGCGATATGACCGCCGCAAGGTCGATGGCGTCTGGCTCAGCCGCGCCGATGTCGATACGACGCTCGAGCGGCTCTTGTCCTGGAATTTCAACGAACGCGCCGCCAATCCCTGCATCGGCGCCGATCGCGCCGATCTGGTACTCGCCGGTTGCGCCATCCTCGAAGCCATCCGCAAGCGCTGGCCGTCGGAGCGCATGCGCGTTGCCGACAGGGGCCTGCGGGAAGGCCTTCTCAATGAAATGATGGGTCGTGACGGCGCATGGCGCCGCGCGGGACGCCGGTATCGGGCGCGCATGCGCGCCGGTAGCCATGGCGAAGGAAATCGCAAATGACCAAACCGCCATCTCCCAAGGGGCCGTCCAACGGCCCGACCCGTACCACACCGGGCGGCCGCAAGCTCGGGCAGAAGGTCAAGAAGAGCAAGCTGAAGGCTTCCTCGCGGCGCTGGCTCGAGCGGCACCTGAACGATCCCTATGTGCAACGCTCCAAGCACGAGGGCTACCGCTCCCGCGCCGTCTACAAGCTGCTCGAGATCGACGAGAAACACCAGATCCTCAAGGGCGCCAAGCGCATCATCGATCTCGGCGCGGCGCCGGGTGGCTGGTCGCAGATTTCCGCGCGCGTCACCGAATCGACGGACCTCGACCCGAAGGTCGCTGCCATCGACTTTCTCGAGATGGACCCGGTGCCCGGTGTCCGTTTCATCCAGATGGATTTCCTCGACGAGGAAGCGCCCCGAAAGCTCATGGATGCGTTGGGCGGTTCGCCCGACCTCGTGCTGTCGGACATGGCTGCGCCCACCACCGGTCACTCGCGCACCGACCATCTGCGCACCATGTATCTCTGCGAGGTCGCGGCCCATTTCGCCGTGGATGTTCTCAGGCCCGGCGGACACTTCCTCGCCAAGACGTTCCAGGGCGGTGCGGAGCGGGAACTGCTGACTTTCCTCAAGCAGAATTTCAGATCCGTCGTCCACGTCAAACCGCCCGCCAGCCGAGCGGAATCGGTCGAGATGTTCGTTCTTGCCAAGGGATTCAAGGGCCGCAGGCACAGCGATGAAGGCGAGGAGGCCGACACGGACTGAGGTGTTCGTCACCGTAAGAGGCGAGGCTTCGGGCTGGCCGCGAAAGCGACGATTGACCGCAGCGCCCGCCAATAACGAATATGTGTGTTGTCATGTCACGTTTCTGCTCCATCTCGACGTGATCAGACAGGGAGATCAACCAAGGAGAGCAAGATGACGTTCACGCGCCGACATTTCATCCACACCGCAGCGGCCGCCGCCGGCACTGTGATGATACTGCCTTATGCCACCCGCGCCTTCGCGGCTTCAGCCGATACATTCACTGCCGAGGCCGGCGACTTTGTCGTTCATCCGGTCGAGCACGCCTCCTTCGTTCTGGAGACGCCTGCGGGTGTGATCTATTCCGATCCGGTCGGCGATCCCTCGCTCTACGCGGATCTTCCCGCACCGAACCTTGTTCTCGTCACCCACGAACATGGCGATCACTTCAATGCCGACACGCTGACGGCACTCGTGAAGGACGATGTCGAACTGATCACCAACCCGGCCGTCCATGACAAGCTGCCCGACGGCCTCAGGGAGAAGGCCAAGTCGATGGCCAATGGCGATTCCGGTGAGTGGCAGGGCGTGTCGATCGACGCCGTTCCGGCCTACAACATCACCGAGGAGCGCAAGAACTTCCACCCGCAGGGCCGCGATAATGGCTATGTGCTGGGATTCAACGGGTTCCGCGTCTATATTTCCGGCGACACCGAGAACATCCCGGAAATGGGCTCGCTCGAGAACATCGACCTGGCATTCCTCTGCATGAACCTGCCCTTCACCATGGATGTGGAACAGGCCGCCGAGGCGATCGCCGCCTTCAAGCCGAAATATGTCTATCCCTACCACTATCGCGGCAAGGATGGCGGTACCCAGGATCCGGCCGAATTCGCCAAGCTGGTGGAGGGGCAGACGGAAGTGAAGATGGCCGAGTGGTACAGCTGACCCGGCTCGTAAGTGATACGAACGAAGGCCCGGCGCATCGCGCGCCGGGCTTTTCTGTTTCCGGACGGCGCATGCAGGTCCTGCGAAACGCTGATGGCGGCCTGACAGGGGTGCGAACGAACTTTCTGTCCATTTGGGCCGATCCGGTCTTCCGCATCGCACAAAGGCGTGTTACCAGCCCTTGCCAACGCGAAAGGCGGATTCCCGAAATCTGCATCTGACAGGAAGCTAGCGATGGCGCACATTCTCCAAACAGCCACGGGCACCCACGCCCTCACATTCGACGACGTCCTTCTCCAGCCGGGCCATTCCGAGGTCATGCCGGGGCAGACCGACATCTCCACGCGCATCGCCAAGGATTTCGACCTCAATCTGCCGATCTTGTCCTCGGCCATGGACACGGTCACCGAGGGTCGCCTCGCCATCGCCATGGCCCAGGCCGGCGGTATTGGTGTCATTCACCGGAACCTCACCCCGGTCGAGCAGGCCGAGCAGGTCCGTCAGGTCAAGAAGTTTGAAAGCGGCATGGTGGTCAACCCGGTCACCATCCAGCCCGAAGCCAAGCTGTCGGAAGCGCTCGCACTGATGAGTGCGCACGGCATTTCCGGCATTCCGGTGGTCGAGCATGCGGGCCGCGACCCCAATGGCCCCGGCCGTCTCGTCGGTATCCTGACGAACCGCGATGTCCGTTTCGCCTCCAATCCCGACCAGAAGATCCATGAGCTGATGACCAAGGAAAACCTGGTCACGGTGAAGGAAAGTGTCGACCAGGAGGAAGCCAAGCGGCTGCTTCACAGTCACCGCATCGAGAAGCTGCTCGTTGTCGACGGCGAGGGGCTCTGCGTCGGCCTCATCACCGTCAAGGACATCGAGAAGTCGCAGCTTAACCCGAATGCCTCGAAGGATGCGCAGGGGCGCCTTCGCGCCGCTGCCGCGATTTCCGTCGGCGATGACGGTTTCGAGCGCGCCGAGCGCCTGCTCGATGCCGGTATCGACCTTATCGTCATCGATACGGCGCACGGCCACTCCCAGCGCGTTCTCGATTCCGTCGCCCGGGTGAAGAAACTGTCGAACTCGGTACGCATCATGGCCGGCAATGTTGCCACGGCCGACGGCACCAAGGCGCTCATCGATGTCGGCGCGGATGCCGTCAAGGTGGGGATCGGCCCGGGTTCGATCTGCACCACCCGCATCGTCGCGGGCGTCGGCGTGCCGCAGCTTTCCGCCATCATGTCGTCGGTCGAGGAAGCCAATCGCCAGGGCATCCCGGTGATCGCCGATGGCGGCATCAAGTTCTCCGGCGATCTCGCCAAGGCGATTGCAGCCGGGGCATCAGCCGTCATGGTCGGTTCGCTTCTGGCTGGCACCGATGAAAGCCCCGGCGAGGTCTACCTGCACCAGGGCCGTTCCTTCAAGGCCTATCGCGGCATGGGGTCGGTCGGCGCCATGGCGCGCGGCTCGGCGGACCGGTATTTCCAGGCGGAGGTGCGCGACACCCTCAAGCTGGTGCCGGAAGGCATCGAGGGGCAGGTCCCCTACAAGGGGCCGGTTTCGGGTGTTCTTCACCAGCTCGCCGGCGGCCTGCGCGCCGCCATGGGCTATGTCGGCGGCGCCGACATCAAGTCGTTCCAGGAACGCGCGGCCTTCGTTCAGATCACCGGCGCGGGCCTGCGCGAGAGCCATGCCCACGATGTCACGATCACGCGCGAAAGCCCGAACTATCCCGGCGGCGCCTGATCGGAACAGGCTTGCCGGCTGACAAGATCTCATGATCATCGGCTCTCGAGGAGTATGCCATGACGAATACCGCACTATTCTGGCCGATGATCATCCAGGCGGCACTTACCTTCGCCGTCTACATCATCATGTCCCGCCGCCGGCTCGAAGGGGTGCGGCGGGGAAGCGCGAAACCGGCGGATTACAAGGTGCCGACCGTCGAGCCCGAATACAGCGCCACGGCGGTTCGCAACCTGTCCAATCAGTTCGAACTGCCGGTCCTGTTCTTCGTCGTCTGCCTGTCGCTGCAGATGACGGCGGGCGTCAATTACGCGGTGCTGCTGCTCGCCTGGGTCTTCGTGATTTCACGCCTTGCCCACACGATCATCCATATCGGCTCCAACAAGCTGCGTTTGCGCCGTCCGATCTTCATCGTCGGCTTCCTCGCCTGCCTGCTTCTGTGGATTTGGCTCGCCGTTCACCTTCTCATGGCGTCGCTCTGACCTCGTATGACGCCAGCGCCTGCCGAGCGTCGTCGATGATCGAAGCCGAGATCTGGGTGATGATGGTCGCAAGAGCATCGAAATCCGTGCGGCGGTGTGTGCCCCGACGGAAGAACAGCGCAATGTTCCGCTCAGGCACAGGCGGCGCGAACTCCATGATCCGGATGTCGCCACGCCTGAGGCTTTCCGCCGGCAGCGCGATTTCCGGCAGCAGCGTCCGGCCCATGCCGCTCGCGACCATCTGCAGAAGTGTCGTCAGTGACGTCGCGCCGTAATTGACGAGATTGGCCTCTGGCCTGTCCTCGCAGAGCGCCAGCGCCTGGTCGCGCAGGCAATGTCCCTCCTCGAGGAGCAGGAGCCGGTCGAGTGCGACATGATGCTGGTTGAGCGGGGAGACCAGGACATCGTCGCTTTCGCTTGCCACCATGAAGAACCGGTCGGCAAACAACTCCGTATGCCCGATCCATGGTTCGTTGATCGGCAGTGCCGCGACGATTGCGTCGAGACTGCCTGCATGAAGCTGCTGAACCAGCGTCTCGGTCACCGCTTCCTTCACACGGAATTCGAGCTTCGGAAAGCGTTCGGTCAGCACCGGGGCGAGAGAGGGGAGCAGATAGGGCGCGATCGTGGGAATGAGCCCGAGCTTCAGGGTTCCGCTCAGCACGCCCTGTTCCTGGCGCGCCTGTTCCTCGATCAGGCGCACTTCATCGAGAACGCGGCGGAAACCCGGCAAAAGCTGTTCTCCGGCCTCCGTCAGCACCACCGCGCCGCGATTGCGCTCGATCAGAACGCAGCCGAGCCGGCGCTCCAGCTCGGCGATCTGGGTGGATAGCGCCGGTTGCGAAACATGGACGTCCTGTGCCGCCTGACCAAAGTGGAGGCGGCGCGCCAGGGCATCGAAATAGGTCATTTGCTTGAGCGTGATCATGATAGGGAAAAGCTATCGATAAAATACAAAAATACAATTGGAAATTATCGAGACGATCCCTCATTGTCATCCGCGCGAGAAGTCGCGCGAGAGGGAGGAATTCGACTCCGAAGCGCTGAGCCGGCATCCACGACGTTGTCGTGCAACTGTCAGGTGGCAGCGCTAAACACGGTTGAACCGTGCTCGGCGGACGGAATTTCAACGCGCTTGAGATCGCTCCTTTTCGGAGTGGAAAATCAATAACATCCTTGAGGATGGGAGACGGAATATGGACGCTAAAGTCGAGAAATCGGGCAAGTGCCCGGTCATGCACAACACAAGTTTTGGCGGTCGTTCGAACCGTGACTGGTGGCCGAACCAGCTCAATCTCGGCATTCTTCACCAGAATGCGCCGGCAGGTAACCCGATGGACCCGGCGTTCAACTATGCCGAAGAGTTCAAGAAGCTCGACCTCGCCGAAGTGAAGGCGGATATCGCCAAGGTTCTGACCGACAGCCAGGAATGGTGGCCGGCTGACTGGGGCCATTACGGTCCCTTCATGATCCGCATGGCCTGGCACTCCGCCGGCACCTACCGCACAGCCGACGGACGCGGTGGCTCGACCTCCGGCTCGCAGCGTTTCGCCCCGCTCAACAGCTGGCCGGACAATGCCAACCTCGACAAGGCCCGTCGTCTGCTCTGGCCGGTCAAGAAGAAGTACGGCAAGCAGCTATCCTGGGCTGATCTGATGATTCTCGCCGGCAACGTTGCGCTGGAAACCATGGGCTTCAAGACCTTCGGTTTCGGCGGCGGCCGCGACGACATCTATGAGCCCGAGCAGGACATTTACTGGGGCACCGAGGAAGAGTGGCTGGGCGACAAGCGCTACAGCGAAGGCCGTGCTCTCGAAAACCCGCTCGCTGCCGTGCAGATGGGACTGATCTATGTGAACCCGGAAGGCCCGAACGGGACGCCGGATCCGCTGGCCTCGGCCAGGGATATCCGCGATACCTTCGCGCGCATGGCCATGAACGACGAGGAAACGGTCGCGCTGATCGCCGGCGGCCACACCTTCGGCAAGACCCACGGTCAGGGTACTGCCGACATCGTCGGCGCCGAGCCGGAAGGCGCTGATATCGCCGAACAGGGCTTTGGCTGGACCTCGGGCGACGGCAAGGGTGGCAAGAACGCCTTCACCTCGGGCCTCGAAGTCATCTGGACCGATACACCCACGAAATGGGGCATGGGCTTCTTCCACAACCTGTTCGAATACGAGTGGGAGCTGACCAAGAGCCCGGCCGGTGCGCACCAGTGGCAGCCGAAGAATGCCGAGGCACAGGGCACCATCGAGGATCCGCACGAGCCGGGCAAGCGCCGCACGCCCAACATGCTGACCTCCGACCTCGCGCTTCGCCTTGATCCGGCCTACGAGAAGATCTCGCGCGATTTCTACGCCAACCCGGACAAGTTCGCCGACGCCTTCGCGCGCGCCTGGTTCAAGCTGACCCACCGCGACATGGGCCCGAAGGTTCTTTACCTTGGTTCGGAAGTGCCAGCCGAAGAGCTGATCTGGCAGGACCCGGTCCCCGCCGTCGATCACGAACTTGTCGATGCCTCCGATATTGCCGGCCTCAAGGCGAAGATCCTCGCATCCGGTCTTTCCGTCCGCGAACTCGTCTACACCGCCTGGTCGTCGGCTTCGACCTTCCGTGGTTCCGACAAGCGCGGCGGCGCCAATGGTGCGCGTATCCGTCTGGCGCCCCAGAACGAGTGGGAAGCCAACGAGCCGGAACAGCTCAGGAAGGTCCTTGCCGTTTATGAAGGCATTCAGCAGGACTTCAATGGCGCCCAGTCGGGCAACAAGAAGGTTTCGCTGGCCGACCTGATCGTTCTCGGCGGTGCCGCCGCTATCGAGAAGGCTGCAAAGGACGCCGGCCATGACGTCTCCGTGCCTTTCGCGCCGGGACGCACAGATGCGACCGCCGAGCAGACCGACGCCGAATCCTTCGAGCCGCTCGAGCCGCGTGCCGATGGCTTCCGCAACTATGTGGATGCCGAGTTCACCGTGCCTGTCGAGCAGCTTCTGGTCGATCGCGCCCAGCTTCTCACCCTGACCGCTCCGGAGATGACCGTTCTCATCGGCGGCCTTCGCGTGCTTGGTGCCAATCATGGCGACATGCCGCACGGTGTCTTCACCGATCGCAAGGGTACTTTGACGAACGATTTCTTCGTCAACCTGCTGGACATGGGCGTGGCGTGGAAGCAGGCCGAAGACGACGAACACGTCTATGAGGGCCGTGATCGCGCTACCGACGAAGTCAGGTGGACGGCAAGCCGCGTCGACCTCGTCTTCGGTTCGAACTCGCAGCTTCGTGCGCTGGCCGAGGTCTATGCGGCTGACGATGCCAATGGCAAGTTCGTCGCCGACTTCGTGAAGGCCTGGAACAAGGTGATGAACGCCGACCGGTTCGACCTTTCTGCCTGAACCCTTCCGGCATCGACATGAAACGGAACCGGGGCCTTACGGCCCCGGTTTTTTGTTGCCCGGCCTACCAGGCGGCAAGGGTGGGCGCATCGGCCCGTATGCCGCGATCGCGGCGACTATTGCCCTTGGCCGTTTCGTCTTCCTCGGTCACGGGCGTGATGTTGTCGAGGCTGGCCGCGATATGGCCGCACAGGGCATCGACGAGCGCCTTCGGCGCGCCCGGCCGGCGCATGAGCCCGATCTGGGCGGGGGCGAGGGCGGGGAAACCGTCGAGCTGCGAAAGGATACGCATGCCCGGCCTGACCGCGCACTCGGGCAGCAGCGAGACGGCAAGCCCGCTCAGGACGGCCGACGTCACGACGGTAGCCGACCAGCTGGTGAACAGGATCTGGTACTCGCGTCCGGAGGCATCGAGCGCGGCGCAGGCGAGGTGTCGCCAGCGGCACGACGTCCGTCCGACAGCCAGTGGCACGACCGGATCCTCATGCACCGTATGGTTCATCGAGGTGACCCAGTAGAGCGGTTCGGTCCTGACAACTTCGGAGCTGCGCTCGAGGGGATCGTGGGTAACGAGCGCCACATCGAGTTCGCCGCGCTGCAGCCGCGCCGACAATTCCGACGAGGGCTCGCATTCGATATAGAGTTCGACGCCCGGATGGGTTTTGGCAAAACGTGCGATGATGCCCGGCATGTAGCGGTCGGCATAGTCGTCCGGAGTGCCGATGCGGATCATGCCCTCGAGTTTCTGGTCGTCGAAGGCCGCCATCGTCTCGTTGTTGAGCCGGATCATCCGCCTTGCATAGCCGAGCAGTCGCTCGCCCTCGTCCGTGAGCCGGTTGGTGCGACCATCCTTGATGAAAAGCGGCTTGCCGATCCGCTCTTCCAGCCGTCGCATCTGCATCGAGACGGCCGACTGCGTCTTGAAAACCTTTTCCGCGGCACGCGTGAAACTGCCTGAATCGACGATGGCAATGAAGGTCTGCAACTGATCGATGTCGAGAGGTGCGGGCATGGACTTGTCCCATCAAGATTGTTGATGAACAACATTAAAAACATTCGTTGGACTGATCAATACTCATTCGACATGTTGTCGACACCGGAGAAGGCGCCGACCGTCGTTGCGCCTCCGGTCCAGACGAAGTGGAAAAAACGATGACCAGGCATTCCCGGATAAACCCACCACTGCCCATAGATCAGGCATCCGGGGCAGTAACGCTCGACTATGGATCGGCAAGGCTCGGCCGCCGCCTGCGTGCCGTCTACCAGGCGCTGCGCAATCGCATCGCTGCGCACAAACTGTACGACATGACGGACGAGCAGCTCGCCGATATCGGTCTCACCCGCGCCGATCTGCGCCACAGCTTCGTCGCCAATGATCAGTTTGATCCGACCATCGAGCTTGCCTGGAAAGCGCGCACCAACGCTCGCCAGATGCGCCGTCTCTGAAGGATTTCAAAGGTCCCCGGCGGGCTGTCCAACTAAGTTCCCAGCCCGCCATTTCCCCGGCCGCGCGCCCTGTTGCGGCCGGGTTTTTTTATCCTAGCGTCCGCCCTTCATGCCCTGAAGATACTGGTCGAAGATCGATTCCATGTCCTTCTGATAGCCGCGCTGGATCTCCCGGCCGGATTCGAACATCTGGCCGAATATCTCCTCATAGGGATTTGGCTTGTGTTCGGGGTCTGGTTCGGGTTGCGGCTGGGGTTCGGGCTGCCTGGTCGCCCCGCCCATCATCTGCTTGAAGATGTCGGCGAAGGGGTTGTTGGCGAAAGGGTTGGTGTCCTGCGATTGTGCGCCGGAGGTTTGCCCGCCGCCGAAATAACCGCCCATCATGTTTTCGAGCATCTGTCCCAGCGGATTGTTCGCTCCTGACGAACCGCCCGGCCTTGCATACCCGCCCTTCATCATCTCGGTCATGATGTCGGCGATCACATTGCCCGATCCTCCGCCCGCGCTGCCGCGCATCTGTCCGGTGGATTGCTTGAAAAGCCCGCCCATGACCATCGAGGCGATGATCGGCAGCATCTGCTTGAAAATGCTCTCCGCTATGCCGGTCACGGCTGCGGCCTGGGCGGCGACGGCGCGGCTGACGTCCTTCGAGCCGAAGATATGGCCCAGAATGCCGTTTCCTTCCTCGATGCCCGAGGGTGAGAAGGCCTTCTGCATGTTCTCGAAATACTGGGCGTGATGGCCGCCGGCGAGGGCCTGCAGAAAATTGCCGACATCCATCGGGTTGTTGGCATTGCGCTTGAGCCCAGCGGAAAAGGCCGGCATCAAGGCTTCCATCGCCTGGTCGACCTGCGCTTCGCTCAGACCGAACTGACGCGCCATCGCCTTCATGGCCTCGGTGTTCTGGGCCATCATATCGTAAAGCGGCATCATCGCGGCGTCCTCCCATCTGATTGGTATGGGGGAGCTTAACTTGCCGTTGCGCAGGCGGCAATGACGGCTGAAGGCGAGGCGCCGGCTCAGTAGGCGTATTCGGCAAACAGCGGTTCGATGGAACCTTCCCAGCGCCCCCGGTACTGCGCCAGCATTTCCTCGGCAAGCGTGGTGCCGCGCGCCACGGTTTCCTCGAGAGGGGCAAGGAAGTGGCTCTCGTCATGGCCTTCCGAGTTCAGCCGCGCGCGCGCGACGAGCCCCTTGCGGGAAATGCCGAGCACCGTCTTGCCGACCTGTTGCAGGCTCTGTCCGCGGAACATGGTCTTCAATCCCTGGCGCGGAACCTCGTCGCGCATGGCCTGCACGTCGTCCAGCGTCCAGTCGCTCGTGTAAGCGTGGATCTCGTCGAGGGCCGTGTCGTCGTAAAGAAGCCCGACCCAGAATGCGGGCAGGGCGCAGATGAGGCGCCACGGTCCACCGTCGGCGCCCCGCATTTCGAGGAACTTCTTCAGGCGGACGTCCGGGAAGACGGTCGACAGGTGGTTGGTCCAGTCGCCGCGTGTGGGTTCCGGGTTCGGGATCTCGCCCTTCAGCGCGCCGTTCATGAATTGACGGAAGGTCACATGGGTGGCGTCGATATATTTGCCGTCGCGAATGACGAAATACATGGGAACGTCGAGTGCCCACTGGGTGTAGGCTTCGAAGCCGAAATCGTCGTCGAAGACGAAGGGCAGAAGCCCGGCGCGCTGGTTGTCGGTGTCGCGCCAGATGTCGCCGCGCCAGGAGACCAGGCCGTTCGGCTTGCCGTCGGTGAAGGGCGAGGAGGCAAAGAGCGCGGTCGCGAGCGGCTGCAGCTTCATGCCGACCTGCATCTTCCGCCGCATGTCGGTTTCCGAGCTGAAGTCGAGATTCACCTGGATGGTGCAGGTCCGGTACATCATGTCGAGACCCTGGCTGCCGACCTTCGGCATGTAGCGGGTCATGATGTCGTAGCGCGATTTCGGCATGCGCGGGGTTTCGCCGAACCCCCATTTCGGGCTGCCGCCCATGCCGATGAAGCGAATGCCGAGCGGATCGGCGATCTCGCGCAGCTGCGCGAGATGGGCATTCGATTCGCGGCAGGTCTGGTGGATGGTTTCAAGCGGCGCGCCGGAGAGTTCGAACTGTCCGCCCGGCTCGAGGCTGATCGCCCCCTGGCCCGTCGGCTCGACAAGTCCGATGATCTTGCCCGAATCCATGATGGGTTCCCAGCCGAGCATCCCGGACATGCCTTCGAGCAGGGCGCTGATCGATTGCTCCCCGGCATAAGGCACCGGACGGTTGCCCTCGGCAAAGAAGACGAACTTCTCGTGCTCGGTCCCGATGCGCCAGTCGGACTTCGGCTTGCAGCCGCTTGCAAGGTAACCGGACAGTTCGTCAGGCGAGCTGATCAGCGTATCGTCGGTGGTATCACGTGCCATGGGAGTTCCGTCAGAGCAGTCGGGTCGATCTCTCGTGCCATTTATGGCTCAAGGGCGAAAGCCGTACCTGATTGGAGACAAATGATCCATCACGCAAGTCAAAAGCTCTGAACACTGGTACAAAGATGGTTGAACAATGAGGCGTCGGGTGACCGTCCGTCTCAGCTGCGATTGCCCCAATCGCCGCAAACCATCTGCACAGCTGTCAGAGCCGCGACCGCGGCCGTGTCGGCACGCAGGATGCGCGGCCCGAGCGGAATTGCGGTCACGAAGGGTTTTGCCCGTAGCGTTTCGCGTTCGTCGTCGGAAAAGCCGCCTTCCGGTCCGACAAGTAGCCCGAGCCTTTCGCCCTTTAGCGTCGCGAGTATCGCCGCCGGATTGTCGGTGGCGCTGTCCTCGTCGCAGAAGACGAGATGGCGGGACAGGTCCCAGCGCTCAAGCAGATCGTCGAGTTTCGTCGCATTCGCGAGTTCCGGGATCGCCAGCACGCCGCATTGTTCCGCCGCTTCCAGAATCCAGGCTTGCATCTTGTCTGGGTTGAGGCGGGTGTTCTGGGTGAATTGCGTCATCACCGGCTGAATGACGCCGGCGCCCATCTCCACGGCCTTTTCGACCATCCAGTCGAGACGGCCCGCCTTGATCGGCGCAAAGCAGAAGACAAGATCGGGCGCAGGGGGCTGGGCTCGCTCCAGTTCCAGCGGGACGAGAACCGCTTTTTTCTTCGCGGGGCTCTCGAGCCGCGCCCGCCACTCGCCGTCGCGGCCATTGAACAGAAGGAGTTCGGCTCCCGGCTCCATCCTGAGAACGGTCAGAAGATAATGCGACTGCTCCTTTTCCGCCGCGATGGCCAGACCGGCGGAAATGGGAGCGTCGACGAACAGGCGTTTGAGTTTGTAGTTTGCACGCATGGTCCAGCAATGAAGATGCCGGGCGCGCGGGTCAAGCCGCCTGGTCGGCGGAAGGGTGCCATTCCGGTCTGTAGCCGGCCTTCAGGCAGCCGATAACGGATTTCGGGGTCACCACCGTGATCGGCTCGATATTCAGGTTCGAGAAGTTGAGCGCCGGTGCATATTCGCTGAACCCCCAGGGAAGCGCCCGGCCGTCGCGGAGAGCAAAATAGGTCGCCCCGGCCAGCACGATCGTTCCGTCCGGAAGGTCGGGGAGCGAGGCCGGCCTGACCGTCTCCGGCTTCCTCGAACGCGAATGCAGCCGCTCGGCGTGCAGGGTCCTGTTCATGTCGGTGGCCGCACCCTTGCCCTTGTTGGCCTCGCACCATGCTGCCTTGAAGCTGGTGGCATTTTCCCGCCGGCAGGTGTTGCAGGGCCGATGCCCGGCGGCCAGCGCGGTGATCTCGTCGAGGAAGAACAATTCCGTCCAGCCTGCGCCGCCGTTTCGGCCGTTCTTGCCCCAGACGTCGCGCTTTCTCTCCCTGTAGGAAAGCGCGCAGCAGATCCAGGCTGTCGTCGACCAGCGCTTGCCGCCGAGCGTCTTCGTCTCCGGATCGTGTATGACGCCGCGGTTGCCGATGAACAGGCCCCTCGATTCCGAGGAAAAGAGATCGCCCGCCGGATCGACGCGATTTTGATATGGCATGTCAGCCTGCCCTGCGTGTGAGAGCGGCGGCAGCCCCCGCCATGATCAGCAGCGATCCGCCCGTCCGCGTCACGGCTCTGAGGACCTGAGGGCGCCGGACGATCCGTCGCGCGGATGACGCCAGCAGCGCATAGGCGGCCGCATTGATCACCCCGAGCAGCATGAAGGTAAGCACGTAGACGATCGCCTGTGTGCCGTAGGCGCCCGCTGGATCGATGAATTGCGGTACGAAGGCGACGAAGAACAGGATGCCCTTGGGATTGAGGACGGTGACCAGGAACGAGTCGCGGAACACCGGGAGGAGTGCCGCTGCGGGCGCTTCGCTCTCGACGCCCTGCGACGGAATCTCCGGCAGGGCGACCGGAGTGCGCCACATCTTGAGCCCGAGCCACACGAGGTAGGCCGCGCCCGCGAATTTCAGTATCTGGAAGAGCGTCGCCGATGTGGCGAGGATTGCGCCTGCACCGGCCATTGAGAACCCGGTGGCGATCAGGTCGCCAAGGGCAACACCCGCGACACTGGCGAATGCCACGCGACGTCCCTGTGCCAGCGCCTGCCCGATCACCAGAACGATGGTCGGCCCGGGGATCACCAGGATGATCAGTGATGCTGCGATGAAGGCGAGATAGAGGTGAAGCGAAATATCCATGAGGCCGGTCCCATCCCTTGGAAGCCAAGCAAGCCCTGATTGCGTCCCTCCGTCAAGCCAGTTCGCGGCGGGCGACGCCATCCTCGCTCGCCTGCAAAAGCCATTTCTTGGTTCCCTCCGCCACGAGCGCGGTCAGCACCGAGGTGGAATACGCGCGTGTGTCGATGTTGATCCGGTTGCGCAGGATTTCGGGATGATCCGCAGGTGTGTGGCCATGCACGATCAGCTTGGGATGAAGTTCGCCACAGGTGAGAAATTCCTGACGGATCCAGATCAGGTCCTCGCGTGCCTGTTGGTCGAGCGGTATGCCCGGACGGATGCCCGCATGACAGAAGAAATAGTCGCCGAAACCGGCCGACGCCCGCAGGCCGGTCAGGAAGGCGAGATGGGTTGAAGGCACCGCATCGATGAGCGCCTGCCTGGAAGCCTCGAGCCGCGCTCCATCCGATGTATCGAGTGTGACGCCATAGCTGGCAGCCGTTTGCAAGCCTCCGAATTCGACAAAGAGGCGATGGCTGTCCCCGTTCGTCAGGAAACTGAGCATCCCGGCATCGTGATTGCCGCAGAGCGAGAGATGTCGCGGATCGTCGGAGCGCTCGATCAGCCGGTCGATGACGCCGCGCGAATTCGGGCCGCGATCGGTATGATCGCCGAGCGTCAGGATGCGCCAGTCGTCGGGACGGTCCGCAGCGATTTCTGCGTCGATGGCTTCGAGCAGGGTATCCAGTAGTCCCAGGCAGCCGTGAATGTCACCGATGGCAACGAGGCGCGTGCCGTCGGGCGTTGCGGCATCCTCTATGGCGATGCCGCTCGCCATCAATCGACGATGATCAGGTGCAGCGCGCGGGGGCCGTGGGCGCCGAGCAAAATCTTTTGCTCGATATCGCCGGAGCGCGACGGGCCTGTCACCAGATTGAGCGCGCGGGGCATCTGCCCCTTTCCGAGCGCACCGCGCAGCCGGTCCCAGATGCTTTCGAGATCGCCTTCGATATCCGCCGCCTTGACCACGACGATATGGTGGTCGGGCAGGAAATTGAGCGTCGTCGGATTGTCGGCGCCGGAGGGAAGCGCAACCGTGCCGGTTTCCGCGATACCTGCCAGGGCATGGCTGACCGCGACCAGATCGTTGCCGTCGGATGCGCCATGAAGGACGTCGAGCGTGCGCTCGCCGTCCCATCCGGCATTCTTCAGCCGTGCGTCATCGCCGATGCGGATGCTGGCCGGCAGATTGTGCTCCCGCAGATAGGTCGAGACCGCACCCGCCACATCCGCATAGTCGCCGACCTCGGCTATGGTCGCGCCGAATGTCTGCGCCATCGCCTGAAACAGCTCCCGCCGCTCGGTATCGGCAAGCTGACCGCGTTTGGGCATGATGCCGCGCGGCGAACCGGAAAGCCGGGCGGATACGGCTTGCCTGCGGCCTTCTTCATCCCCTCCGGATGCGTTGACCTTGCGGATCCGTGCGAGAATGGAATCGCGCGCGCTCATCAGGCGGCCCTTTCCTGACTGGGATTCTGCTTGAGCGCCTCGCGTTGCTGCCATTGCTGCTGGAAGGTCCGTCCCTGCGGCGCGGGCAGGTCGCGATGGCGCGTCCAGCCGCCGGCAAAGGGCAGCGAGCGGAAGCGGTGCTTCGTGCCTCCGAGGACGCTGAGCGCCGGAATGCCGAAGGATGCCGCTATTCGGTAGAGCTTTGGTCGCTTGGCGAAGAAGGCCCAGAATTTCAGCCCGTAGCGAGCCGTTGTGGGCGTGAGGTGTCTTTCGAACTCCCGTTCGCGCCAGTGCCGCATCATCTTCGGCAGCGGAATGCGCATCGGGCACACGGCCTCGCATCGGCCGCAGAAGGTCGAGGCGTTCGGCAGCTGTCCGGTCTTTTCGATGCCGTTGAGCGAAGGCGTCAGGACGGCGCCCATCGGCCCGGGATACACCGAGCCATAGGCGTGCCCGCCGACGGATTGATAGACCGGACAGTGGTTCATGCAGGCCCCGCAGCGGATGCAGCGGAGCATCTCCTGATATTCGGTGCCGAGCATCGACGAGCGGCCGTTGTCGAGAAGAACGACGTGGTATTCCTTCGGCCCGTCGGGATCGCCCTTCCGGCGCGGGCCGGTCGAATAGGTCGTGTAGCAGCTCATGTCCTGCCCGGTCGCCGAACGCGCCAGGAGCCGCAGGATCTGCGCCGTGTCCTCGAGCGTCGGCACCATCTTCTCGATCGAGGCGACGACGACATGCACATCCGCCAGCGTCTGGGTCAGGTCGCCATTGCCCTCATTCGTCACGATCACCGAGGAACCCGTTTCGGCGATCAGGAAATTGGCGCCGGTTATGCCGACCTTGGCCTCGAAATATTTCTGCCGGAGCACCTGTCTGGCTTCGCTGAGCAGGGCTGCCGGTTCCGACAGGTCGCGCGCCGCTTCGAGATGGGTGTGGACGCGGCGGAAATCGCTCTCCACCTGTTCCTTGTTGAGGTGAACGGCGGGCGCGATGATATGGCTCGGATGTTCGCCGCGGAGCTGGATGATGTATTCGCCGAGGTCCGTCTCGACCGGCGTGACGCCGTTCTCTGCCAGATAGTCGTTGAGCCCGATCTCCTCGGTGATCATCGACTTGCCCTTGTTCACCGTCCTGGTGCCGGCCTTGCGGCAGATGTCGAGAACGATCGCGCGCGCCTGTTCCGCGTTCTCCGCCCAGTGGACGATGCCTCCGGCTTCGGTCACCTTCTTCTCGTAGGCTTCGAGATAGAGATCGAGGTGGGCAAGCGTGTGGTTCTTGATGTCGCGGGCATTGTCGCGGATCGCGTCGAATTCCGGCAGCGCATCGGCGGCCATCTGGCGCTTTCCTATGAAGCCTTTTTCGACATTGCCGAGCGCACGCTGCAACTGCGCGTCTAGAAGCGCCTTCTGCGCATGTTCCTTGAAACGGTCTGACGTCAGTTCCATCTGCCGCTCCTATTTGCCGCTTCCGGCGATCGGTGGCGTATCGGTCATTCCGGCGAGAACTTCGGCAACGTGCCGGACTTCGACGGTCGAGCCCGAGCGCTTCAGCTTGCCGGCCATGTTCATCAGGCAGCCGAGGTCTCCGGCCAGCAGCATCTCGGCCTCGCTGCCTTCGATGTTGCCCGTCTTCTTGGTGACGATGGCGTTGGAGATGTCGGGATACTTGACGCAGAACGTGCCGCCGAAGCCGCAGCAGACGTCCGGGTCCTGCATCTCCTTGATGGTGATGCCCTCGACGGCATTGAGCAGTTTGCGCGGCTGGTCCCTGATGCCGAGTTCGCGAAGCCCCGAACAGGAATCGTGATAGGTCACCTCGGCCGAAACGGCGGCACCCGTATCGCGCACCATCATCACGTCGGTGAGGAAGGATACGAGCTCGTGGCATTTCTCCGCGAAGGCCCTGGCGCGGGGTTCCCATGCCGGGTCGCCCGCAAAGAGTTCCGGGTAATGTTTCTTCATCATGGCCCCGCAGGACCCGGAAGGCGCGACGATGAAGTCGAATCCCTCGAAGGCCTCGATCACCTGTTCGGCGATCTCGCGCGTATCGGTCTTGTCGCCGGAATTGTAGGCCGGCTGGCCGCAGCAGGTCTGTGCCGCCGGCACATGCACTTCGCACCCCGCATCCTCGATCAGTTTGACCGCGGCAAAACCGACGGACGGGCGGAACAGATCCACCAGGCAGGTCACGAACAGGGCCACGCGTGGGCGGTTTTCCGGATCCGGGGTCAGAGCCGAGGAAGGGGTAGGGGTCGTCGAATGATTCACTGCGCCGCCTCCGACGGTCTTGCTTTTCTCGTTTTGCCGGTCGGACCCAGCGTCGGTAATCTCTGTTGCAGGCGAAGGCGCGATACCCGCTCCCACTCGCCGGTACGTCGCGCCTCGGCCATGGCGCGCACCACGAAATCCATGTGCTCGCGCGCCGCCGCCTTCGCCGCCAGCGGGTCATGCGCCATGATGGCCTCGTACATGGCCACGTGCTGTGCGAGCAGTTTCTCACGCGCGCCGCCGAGATTGTAGATCATCGCGCGGTTGTAGAAGACGCCTTCGGACAGGAGCCGGTAGCACGAGCGCAGCGTGTGCAGGAGAATGATGTTGTGCGCGCACTCGCCGACCGCATTGTGGAACTCGACGTCGATCGCCGCTTCCTCTGCAAAGTCGTCCTTGACGTGCGCGGCCTTCATGGAATCGATGATCCGCGTCAGCAGCGCCTTGTCGTCCTCGGTCGCGCGCAGGGCGGCGAACTCGGCGGCAGTACCTTCCACCTCGCGGCGATATTCGAGGTAATCCTGTGTGGCCTTGCCGTGGCGCGCGATCAGTTCCATCACCGGCCGGGTGAAGACCTGGCCGATCACGTCGGCCACATAGGTGCCGCCGCCGTGCTGGGTGACGAGAAGTCCGCGGCTTTCGAGCTCCTTGAGCGCCTCGCGCAGGATCGGACGGGACACGTCGAACTGGCGCGCAAGCTCGCGCTCGCCCGGCAAACGGTCGCCGACCCGCAACACACCTTCCAAAACCAGGACCTCGATCTGGAACACCACTTCGTCAGCCGTGCGGCCGTGGTCGATCCGGTCGAAAATGTTCTCGCTCATGCGCTTCTCCGGGCTGCGAAACTAGCAATGGGAACGCGTCATGGTCAACAAACTTATCCACTCAATGGCTTTCGCCGAACATCGGCTGATAGAGTGTCACCAGAAAGTCGATGAATGCGCGGATCTTGGCTGGCAGGAACTGGCGGCTGGCATAGAGCGCGTAGATTCCGACATTGCGGCTGCCCTCATAGGCAGGCAGTACCTGCACGAGCTTGCCTGCGTCCAGTTCCGCGGTGACATCCCATGTGGAGCGCAGCGCGATGCCGGCGCCGCCGATGACAGCTTCGCGGATCACCTCGCTGGAATTGGTCTTCAACGGGCCATCGGGCCGATAGGTCACAGGCCCTTCGGGACCTTCCAGCTTCCAGGTGTCGTGATTGTGCGGCGGCAGGCAGAGATGATCCGCGAGATCAGCCAGCGTCTCCGGCATCCCCCGCTGGTCGAGATAGGAAGGCGCCGCGCAGAGAATGCGGCGCACGGGCGCGAGCTTGCGACCGACGAGGCTGGAATCCGTCAATTCTCCGATACGTATAGACAGATCAAAGCCTTCGCCGACGATGTCGACGAAGGTATCGCTGAGCTGCAGGTTGATTGCCAGTTCCGGATGGCTTCGCATGAAATCATTGATGTGGGGCGCGATATGCATCCGTCCAAACGAGGTCGGCGCCGACACCTTGAGCGTGCCGCGCACCGCGTCGGACCGGCGGGAGATGAAGTGTTCGGCGTCTTCTATGCCGGCAAGCAGGGGGCCGATGCGCTCGAAATAGGCCTGGCCGGCTTCCGTCAGCGAGATCTGCCGGGTGGTCCGTTGCAGCAGCCGTGTGCCGAGCGTTTCCTCGAGCCGCCGCAGCCGTTTCGACACGCCTGCCGGGGAGAGGCCGAGCTCGCGGCCCGCAGAGGAAAGCGAGCCCGTGGCGACCACCTGGGCGAAAACTTGCATGTCCTCGAGTTTTCCCAATCCGCTTACTCCCGTTTTGACCGCGTCCTTGCTATGGTTATCATGGTTGCGGGCCGATGCCAGCAGCTGGCGGTGAGGTGCGACGAAAGCCGCTATTGCAAGAGTGGTAAGAAATATATACCACTTCGCGCAAAGCCTGTTGCAAGCTGCGGGAGGAGAGCGACGTGAGCGAGATGATTGCATTTCTCAAGCCGGACCCGGCCATTCTGAGCCGGCGTGCGGCCATCCTCGCCGATATTGCCGACCTTCTGCCCGACGATGCGCTGGTCACCGAAGAGCGGGAACTGGTGCCCTTCGAGACCGACGCCTTCGTCTCCTATCGCCGTCTGCCGCTGGCCGTGGCATTGCCGGAGACGACGGAGCAGGTGGCCGCCGTCGTCAGATATTGTCACCGCGAGGGTATTCCGGTCATTCCGCGTGGGGCGGGCACGTCACTGTCGGGCGGCGCGATCCCGCAGGAGGATGCGGTGGTGGTCGGCCTGTCCCGGCTCAACCGGATCATCGAGGTCGACCTCCCCAACCGGTGTGCCGTGGTCCAGTCGGGCGTCACCAACATCTCGATTTCCCAGGCCGTCGATGCGGACGGCTTTTTCTATGCACCGGATCCGTCCTCCCAGCTCGCCTGCACCATCGGCGGCAATATCGGGATGAATTCCGGCGGCGCGCACTGCCTGAAATACGGGGTGACGACCAACAATCTTCTCGGCGTGCGCATGGTTCTCTTCGATGGATCGATCGTGGAGATCGGCGGCAAGGCGCTCGACGCAGCGGGTTACGATCTCCTCGGGCTCATTTGCGGCTCCGAAGGCCAGCTCGGCATCATCACCGAGGCGACTGTCCGTCTGCTCGCCAAGCCCGAAGGCGCGCGTCCGGTTCTTTTCGGCTTTCCCACATCGGAAGCGGCCGGCGCCTGTGTCTCGGAAGTCATCGGCGCGGGCATCATCCCTGTTGCCATCGAATTCATGGACAAGCCGGCCATCGAGATCTGCGAAGCTTTTGCCCAGGCGGGCTATCCGATGGATGTCGATGCGCTGCTGATCGTCGAGGTCGAGGGCTCCGACGAGGAAATGGACGCCATGCTGGCCCGCATCATCGAAATCGCCAGGCGGCACGGGGTCAGCACGATCAAGGAATCCCAGTCGGCCACCGAGGCCGCACTCATCTGGAAGGGACGCAAGTCGGCCTTCGGCGCTACCGGGCGCATCGCCGACTATATCTGCATGGACGGCACCGTGCCGCTTGGCCAGCTTTCCCACGTGCTGAGGGAAACGAGCGTGATCGTCGCCAGATACGGCCTGCGCGTCGCCAATGTCTTTCACGCGGGTGACGGCAACATGCACCCGCTCATCCTCTTCAATGCCAACGATCCCGAGGAAGCGCAGAAGGCGGAACTCGCGGGCAACGACATTCTCAAGCTCTGCGTCGATGCCGGCGGCTGCCTGACCGGCGAGCACGGGGTGGGGATCGAGAAACGCGACCTGATGACCCATCAATACGCCGCCGCCGACCTCGATCAGCAGATGCGGGTGCGCTCGGCCTTCGATCCCAAATGGATCTTCAATCCCTCAAAGGTTTTCCCGCTCGAAGGACGGTCGGGCAAATGAGGACCCATCCCCTCACGCCGGCCTCGGAAGAGGAGATCGCTGCCGTCGTCGCGGATGCGGCATCGACAGCAACGCCGCTCGAAATCCTCGGCGGCGGTACACGTCGCGGGATGGGCCGGCCGGTGCAGGCGGCTACCACGCTCGACTTGTCCCGTCACGCCGGTATCACCGCCTATAACCCTGCCGAACTCGTCATGTCCGCAAAGGCAGGCACGCCGCTCAGGCTGATCGAGGACGAACTCGACCGCAACGGCCAGATGCTGACCTTCGAGCCGATGGATCATCGCCCTGTTCTCGGCAGCGACGGCGAGCCGACGATCGGCGGCGTCTTCGCGGCGAACGTCTCCGGGCCGCGCCGTCTGACGGCGGGCGCCGCCCGCGACAGTCTTCTCGGCGTCCGCTTCGTCAACGGCCGCGGCGAGATCATCAAGTCCGGCGGCAGGGTGATGAAGAACGTGACCGGCCTCGACCTCGTCAAGCTCATGGCAGGCTCCTGGGGCACGCTCGGTGTGCTGAGTGAGGTCACCTTCAAGGTGCTGCCGAAGCCCGAGACCACGGCAACTCTGGTCGTTTCCGGTCTCAACGATGCCGAAGCCGCGGCTGCGATGGCCGCTGCCATGGCTCTGCCCGTTGAGGTGTCGTCCGCCGCTCATCTGCCGGTCAGCGTGGTCAACCGTTTTCTGGGTGGCAAACTCGACTGGGAGCCGGTAACGCTTCTGCGGCTGGAAGGGCTCTCGCAATCCGTTCTCGTGCGCAAGGACAAGCTGGCGACGGCCATGGCGGCTTTCGGCGACTCGCGTTTGTTGAATGCGCAGGAGAGCGCGGCGATCTGGCGCGAGGTCCGCGATGTGATGCCGTTCGCCGAGCATCGCGCCAAGCCGCTCTGGCGCGTTTCGGTCGCGCCCTCCGCCGGCCACCAGCTTGTCGCGGCCCTCAGGCTCAATACGGGCGTCGATGCCTTTTACGACTGGCAGGGCGGCCTCGTCTGGCTGCAGATGGAGCAGGATGTGGAAGACGAAATGATCCGCACCTTCATCGCCCGGCTCGGCGGCGGGCATGCGACGCTCGTTCGCGCGGCGGAGCCTGTCAGAGCCTCCGTCCAGGTCTTCGAAAATGAACCGGCCGCGCTCGGCGCGCTTTCGGCGCGCATACGCCAGGCCATCGATCCCGCAGGCATCTTCAATCCGGGGCGCATGGCGCCGGCGGCCTGAAGCAAACGCATCTTCAGTTCAGGAAAGGGGAATGGCATGAGTGATCGGATGCAGCCACCCGCGCCTCCGAGCGAGGATCAAGGGGTAAATACCGACAGATGGCTCGAACCGGGCAAGGCCAATCTTCAGGTGATCTACGCCCTCTATCTGGTGAGCGCGCTTGGCGGCATCACCGTCATCATCGGCGTTGTGCTGGCCTATATGAACCGCGGCAAATGTTCCGAGTGGCTGGAGACGCACTATACCTGGCTCATCAGAACCTTCTGGCTCGGGCTTCTCTACGGCTTCATCTCGTTCCTGCTCTTCGTCGTGCTGATCGGCATGCCGTTGATGGTCGCGGTCGCGGTGCTGATGGTCGTTCGCCTTGTCATCGGCCTGCAGAAACTCGGCCGCAACAAGCCGATCCTTCATCCGGATAGCTGGCTTATCTGAACCCATTCTCGCAGGCCGGCGGTCGAACGTCGCCGCCGGCAACACAGGACGCAGGCATGCAGACTAATTTCACATCCGAGCAGCTTCAGGATCCCGGCGTGGCGGAGTCCGAAAAGATCTTGCGCAAATGCGTCCATTGCGGTTTCTGCACGGCCACCTGTCCGACCTATGTCACGCTCGGCAATGAACTCGACAGCCCGCGCGGGCGCATCTACCTGATCAAGGACATGCTCGAGAACGACCGCCCGGCCGACAAGGAGGTGGTCACCCATATCGACCGCTGCCTGTCCTGTCTGGCCTGCGTGACCACCTGTCCCTCGGGCGTCGACTACATGCATCTGGTGGATCACGCCCGTGTCCATATCGAGAAAACCTACAGGCGCCCGCTCGCCGACCGCCTGATCCGCAACATGCTGGCCTTCGTGCTTCCCTATCCCTCGCGTTTCCGATGGGCGCTCAAGGCCTCGGCGCTGGGGCGGCCTTTCATTCCGCTTTTCAAGGCGATCAGGCCGGCGCGCCCGATCGCGGCCATGCTGAGCCTTGCGCCGCAATCGGTGCCGGAGCCCGATCGTTCCGCACCGCCCGTTCCGACGATCTCTCCAAGGGGACGCGTCGCCATTCTGGCGGGATGTGCGCAGTCGGTGCTCGATCCGGGCATCAATGCGGCTGCAAGGCGCCTGCTCGCCCGTGCCGGGATCGAAATCGCGGCGGCGGAAGGCGAGGGGTGCTGCGGCGCGCTCGTCCATCACATGGGCCGCGAGGACGATTCGCTCGCTGCGGCGCGGCGCAATGTCGATGCCTGGACAGGGCTCATCGACAATGGCGGGCTCGATGCGATCCTGATTACGACGTCGGGCTGCGGCACGACGATCAAGGATTACGGCCACATGCTGCGGCTCGACCCGGATTATGCGGCAAAGGCGGCGAAAGTCTCGGCGCTTGCGAGGGACATCACCGAATATCTGGGCGCGATCGAATTGCCCGAGCCTGCGGCTATCGGCAAGCTGACGATCGCCTATCACGCGGCCTGTTCGCTCCAGCACGGCCAGAAGGTGACGGTGCAGCCCAAGGCGCTCCTGCGCAATGCAGGCTTTACCGTCCGCGAACCTGCCGAGGGTCACCTTTGCTGCGGCTCGGCCGGTACCTACAACATCATGCAGCCGGAGATTTCCGCCAAGCTGCGCGATCGCAAGGTCAGGAACATCGAGCGGACGAAGCCGCAGGTCATCGCTGCCGGAAATATCGGCTGCATCACCCAGATCGGCAGCGGCACCGGCATTCCTGTCGTCCATACCGTCGAACTTCTCGACTGGGCATATGGCGGCCCCAGGCCCCGGCAGCTCGATGGCGTCGAGCCCCTGCCGTCCGAGCAGGCGGTGGAAGCGGCCGGATAGCGCGAAATAAAAAGGGGCGCCCTGAGCGCCCCCCGTACGTCGTCGTATGTCCGTCGGTCCTTGGCGGTCAGCCGCCGAAGATGGTTCCGAAGAAGTCGAAACCGCGATCCCGGTAGTATGTGTCGGCGCTCTGGCCGGGGCCGACGACGATCACCTTGGTGCCGACCGGCGCGCGTGAATAGAGATGCTCGACGTCCTGGTTCATCATCCGGATGCAGCCCGACGACATGTTGAGGCCGATGGTCCAGGGCTGGTTGGTGCCATGGATGCGGTAGATCGTATCGCGGCCGCCCTTGTAGAGATACATGGCGCGCGCGCCGAGCGGGTTGTTGATGCCGCCTTCGACGAAATGCGGGATCTTGCGGCCCTTGGCGGCTTCGCGGCGGATCATGGTCGCGGGCGGACGCCAGTCCGGCCACTCGGCCTTCCGGCCCACCTTCACGGTACCGCCCCAGCCGAAACCGTCGCGACCGACACCCACGCCGTAGCGGGTTGCGCGGTTGTTGCCCTCGACGAAATAGAGATATTTCGTATTGGTGTTGACGATGATCGTGCCGGGCCGCTCGCTGGTTTCGAGCCGCACCTTCTTGCGCATGAATTCCGGCTTCGGTTTCTTCGATGCGACTTCGACGACCGGCAGGCGATCCTGCTGATCGTTGCTTGGCATGGTGCCGAGCGGGAAGGCATGGGCGGCATTTCCGGCAATCGAAAACGCGGCGATGGCGGCTATGAAAAGTCGTCTCGTCGGCACGGCATGTTCTCCATCAAATGATCTGGCCCCTGGGCAAAACTAACATTCATGCCCGGGTGATCAACCTCCGGAAGCCAGAATTTGACGGAAATGTGATCGCTCCGGCGCGGGGCCTTGCCCCGGCACGCGCGGTTGCGATGAGGAGACGGTCCCGATGACGCCGATGCGCCACCGGGACCGGGGCATCAGCTGACGATCACCTTGGCGCCGACCTCGGCGCGCTCGTAGAGATCCATCACGTCCTCGTTGCGCATGCGGATGCAGCCCGAGGAGACGGCCTGGCCGATCGTCCAGGGCTGGTTGGTGCCGTGAATGCGGTAGAGGGTCGAGCCGAGATACATGGCGCGTGCGCCGAGCGGATTGGCCGGGCCCCCTTCCATGTGCGTGGGCAGGATGCGGCCTTCGTTCAGACGCACGCGCTCGATCATTTCCTTCGGCGGGGTCCAGCTCGGCCATTCGCGCTTCTGCGTGATCTTGTGCGTGCCGGCCCATTCGAAACCGGGCTTGCCCACACCGACGCCGTAGCGACGGGCCTTGCCGTTGCCGAGTACGAAATAGAGATGGCGCGTGTTGGTGTCGATGATGATGGTTCCGGGCTTTTCCTGGCTGTCATACGCGACGTCTTGCGGCAGGTAGCGCGGATCGATCTGCGGAGTGGCCTGCTGCTTGGCCTGTGGCTTCGGCGCCGCATAGGCGGCCGGGGCCGGACGCCGGACCTGTGAGGGAAGGACTACGCCGTCCCGCCTCGTTGGCCGTATCTGGTAGGCGGCCTGTGTCCGCTTGACCCTTTGCGGCTGCTGATAGACGACGCCGCCACGCGGGGCCGCGTTTCCGCCGAGCTGCATGACCCAGGGGGCCGACAGGTCGGGGCTTAGGACGACGGGAGGACGCTGGACATAGCGTTCGCCCGCGACTGCGGCAGGCGCCCCGGCGGCAACGAAGCCGGCAAGGGCGAGAGAAACAAGGCTTTTCATGGTTCCGAACTCCAAACAAAAACGGACCGGACGTGCAAAACCCTCGAGTGAGAGCTGCCCGCTTGAGGCAAACCCTGACTCCGATCGGCGATTAAAAGGTGAATCTGCTGCCGCTAAATGGCGATCGATCTGATAAAGCTCGGGGTAGGGTTACTGCCGGTTTGAGGAAAGCGGTTAGCGTGCTCTTAATCGGGTGGACGGCGGGGGCGCGGCTGTTAACCTTTGGCGTTCCGAGTACAGGCGCAGGAGTTTTTGATGACGGATCACGACGGACTTATCGTCGGAGCAGACGGGGTGACGCGTTGCTTCTGGCCCGGGGACCTTCCCGATTATCTTCATTATCATGATCATGAGTGGGGCCTGCCGGTCGCCGACGATGTCCGGCTCTTCGAAAAGATCTGCCTCGAAGGGTTCCAGTCAGGCCTCTCCTGGCTGACGATCCTGCGCAAGCGCGAGAATTTCCGCTCCGCCTTCGCCGGCTTCGATTTTCACAAGGTCGCCACGTTCGGTGACGCCGATGTCGAACGGCTGGTTCAGGACGCAGGCATCATCCGCCATCGGGGCAAGATCGTCTCGACGATCAACAACGCCAATCGTGCGATCGAGCTTCAGAAGGAATGCGGTTCTCTGGCCGCCTATTTCTGGAGTTGGGAGCCGGGAGCGGCCGACCGGCCCGCTGCCATGGATTACGCGACGCTGCGCGCCAATCCGACCACCGAGATATCGACGAGGATTTCGAAGGACCTCAAGAAGCGCGGCTGGAGTTTTGTCGGCCCCACCACGGTCTATGCCTTCATGCAGGCCATGGGTCTCGTCAACGATCACATCGCGGGCTGCGAGTGCCGGGCAAAGGTGGACAAGGCGAGGGCGGATTTTGAGCGACCAGTCCGAAGATAGAGGCGTTCCGCCGGCATCTGACGAAATCCGTCCCGTTTTCGACGCCGCTCCGGCACGTGCCAGGGCGATAGCCATCGAGCTCCGGGAACTGATCTACCGCACGGCATCGAAACTCGACGAGGTGTCGGACCTCACCGAAAGCCTCAAATGGGGTGAGCCGAGCTATGCGCCTTCACGGCCTGGGATCGGGACCTCCGTGAGGATAAGTCCGCGCGAGGACGGCTCGGTCGGCCTGATGTTCATTTGCCATACGGATATCGTCTCGAGTTTTCGCGAGCTTTACCGGGACGAACTCGAATTCGAGGGAAGACGGGCGATAATCCTAAGGCGCTCCGGGCAATCGACAGACGCCGTTACCCATTGCGTTTCCATGGCCATGACCTGGCATCTGGGCAAACGGGCCAAGCGGCGCCCGGCCTGAAATAAAATTATTCAAGGGAACCTGAACAGTCCCGGCGCGTTTCCAGACATATGCCACTGGGGCAGCTGCGGCATGACTTCGTCAAGTCCAGGAGGAAGCACAAAATGTTCAAACCACTCATTACACTCATGGCCGGTGCTGCGATCGCAGTCACCTCGTTCTCGCCTGCTTCGGCAATGCCACGTCTGCCTCAGCAGCCGGCAGTTACCCAGCAAAGCGACGCACCTGTCGTCAACGTCCGTCACCGGCGCGGTTTCTGGGTCAACAACGGACGCGGTTACTATAACGGTCATCGCGGCTATCGCCGTCACCACCACGGTTACCGCTATCACAATGGTTACTGGTTCCCGCCGGCAGCCTTTGCCATCGGCGCTATCATCGGCGGAGCGGTCGCCAATCAGAACCGCGTACGCTCGGGTCGCGTCGGCCCGCGCCACGTCCGCTGGTGCTACGACCGTTACCGCAGCTATCGCGAGTATGATAACTCGTTCCAGCCGTATAACGGCCCGCGTCGTCAGTGCCGCTCACCTTACTGGTGATCCCGCGCGACATCTGAATTCCCGGAAAGGGCGGCTTCTGCCGCCCTTTTTGATTCCCGCTCAAGCCAGGCCCAGAAGGCCGATGAGCGCGAAGGCGAGAAGCGCCAGCACCACGATCGAAAGCGTGGCTGTGAGGATCACGCGTCCCCCCGAATGAGCCAGTTCCCGCACGTCGACGCCGAGGCCGAGCCCAGCCATGGCGAGGACCGTCAGCACGTTGGAAATGCTGCCGAACTGAACTGACGCCTCGTCGCTGACAACGCCGGAAAGGCGCAGACCCATCATGGCTGCGAAGCCGATAATGAACCACGGTACCATCGTGTGCAGTCTGAAGCGTTCGGTCGTCTCGCGGCCTTCACGCTGTGGGCCGATGAGCCCCAGCAGGAAGATGACCGGCCCGAGCATCATCACCCGGATCAACTTGACGATCGTGCCCGTCTGGACGGCAAGCGTGCCGCCGCTCTGGGTCGCTGCCAGAACCTGCGGTACCGCATAGACGGTCATGCCGGACAGAACCCCGAAGGATACCGCGTCGAGCTCGACGACCAGACTGAGCAGAGGAAGTGCAAGCACCACGACCACGCCGAGGACGGCGGTGAAGGCGATCGACGCGGCGACATCGTCGGCATCCGCATTGATGACGGGAGCGGCTGCGGCGATTGCGGAGTTTCCGCAGATGGAATTGCCGCAAGCAACCAGTAGCGCGAGCTTGCTGTGCAGTCCGAGAGCCAGCCCGAGCCCGTAGCTGATCAGGAGCGTCAGAATGATCGCGGCAACGATGCCGAAAATCAGCGCGCCGCCAGCGGCTTCCAGCGCCTGCAGGCTGATGGTTGCGCCCAGGAGGACGATGGCCGCTTCGAGTACGGAATGCGCGGCGAAATGAATGCCGGGCTCGAACGCACGCGGGAGCCGGCCGGCCGAGCGGATGAGGGCGCCGATCAGGATCGCCAGAACGAGATTCTCGAGATAGCGGTCCCCCAATACCCGCGTTTCGAGGATCTCGGCACCAAAGGCTGCAAGCGAAACCACGATTGCGAGGAAAAGCCCGGGAGCGATGGTGCTACCGCGCCGCAGGAGCGACTGGACAGGAGATGGAGCGGCGGAACCGGGCGGCGGGGTGACGGCAGTCATGGGTGTCTCCGTAGAAAATTGTTCTACGGTCTGTCCCATGTGCGATTGTGGATTTCCATCGAATGATATTTCGCATATCGTTCGTATTATGCGAATGAAAATGACCCTGGAGCAGCTGGCGATCTTCGCCGAGGTGGCGGAGCGGCAGCATCTGACTCAGGCTGCCGACGCGCTGGCGCTCACCCCCTCCGCGGTGAGTGCGGCGGTGCGCCGTCTCGAGGAGGCCTATGGCGTTCCCCTGTTCGACCGCATCGGCCGCGGCATATCGCTCACCGCTGCCGGCCGCATTTTCCTCGAGGAAGTCCGGCCCATGCTTGCACGCGCCCGTGCCGCCGAACGCCTGCTGGGCGAATTGGGCGGCCTGCAGCGCGGCGAGATATCCGTCTTCGCCAGCCAGACCGTTGCGAGCTACTGGCTGCCGCCGGTTCTCATGCGCTTTCACGCGGAATATCCCGGCATCCGGTTGTCGCTGACGATCGGCAATACCGCGACTGTGGCCGAGGCCGTTGCCGAAGGCGCGGCCGAGATGGGGTTTGTCGAGGGCGAGATTGCAGATCCCGCGCTACGGATCGATTCGCTTGTTGACGACGAGTTGATGATCGTCGTCGGTCCCGATCACGCCTTTGCGGGAAGACATGATATCTCCGCCGACGACCTGGTCGGCAAAACGGCTTGGGTGCTGCGCGAGCCGGGTTCCGGCACCCGGTCCGAGTTCGAGCACGCGCTCGCCCGGAAGGGCGTCGATCCTGAGCGCTTGGAAATCGCCCTTGAATTGCCCTCGAACGAGGCGGTGCTTTCGGCCGCACGTTCCGGTCTCTGTGCGACGGCCGTCTCCGGCCATGTCGCCGCACCGCATCTGACGACCGGAAATCTGGTGCGTGTGGACATCGCGCTGCCCTCGCGGACCTTCCGCCTGTTGCGGCATCGCGACCGTAATCTGGGACGCGCGGCGCAGAAGCTGGCCGAATTCTCGCTATCGGTCGCGGCGTCCGATCCACGCGCGGACTTGCCCGTTTGCCGATGATCTCCTAAGACGACCCGCGCAATGCCAACTGGTCAGAACGGGTAGGTTTCATGAGCGAGAAGAAGAAAAAGCCGCAGAAGCTGAAGGCCCGCCTTGCGCGCGGCTTCCCGGACCGCTCGCCGGGCGATATCCGTGCGACCGAAGAAATGATGGCCAAGATCAAGCGGGTCTATGAGCGCTTCGGCTTCGAGCCCATCGAAACGCCCTTCGTCGAATACACCGATGCGCTGGGCAAGTTCCTGCCCGACCAGGACCGTCCGAACGAGGGTGTCTTCTCGTTTCAGGACGACGACGAACAGTGGCTGTCGCTGCGCTACGACCTGACCGCGCCGCTCGCCCGCCATATCGCCGAGAACTTCAACGATATCCAGCTGCCCTACCGCACCTATCGCGCGGGCTGGGTGTTCCGCAACGAAAAGCCGGGACCGGGCCGCTTCCGCCAGTTCATGCAGTTCGACGCCGACATCGCCGGCGCGCCGGGTGTCACGGCGGACGCCGAGATGTGCATGATGATGGCCGACACGATGGAAGCGCTCGGAATTCCACGTGGCGACTACGTGATCCGCGTCAACAACCGCAAGGTGCTCGATGGCGTGATGGAAGCCATCGGCCTCGCCGGCGACGAGAATGCCGGCCGCCGCCTGACCGTGCTGCGCGCCATCGACAAGCTCGACAAGTTCGGCATTAAAGGTGTGAAGCTTCTCCTCGGCGAAGGCCGCTGGGACGGGGGCAAGGAAGGCGAGGGCGATTTTACACCGGGTGCGGGGCTGGAAGACGCCGCGATCACGCGCGTCGTGGGCTTCCTCGAGGACAATGCCGCGACTTCGGTCGCAGAAACACTCGCCTCAATCGAGGAACGTTTCGCCGACAGCAAGTCTGCCGTGGAAGGCATCGCCGAACTCAGGTCCATTTCGGCGATGGCGGAAACGTCGGGCTATGGCCCCGATCGCGTCAAGATCGATCCCTCCGTGGTCCGAGGTCTCGAATATTACACCGGCCCGGTCTTCGAGGCGGAACTGCTGTTCGACGTGACCAACGAGAAGGGCCAGACGGTCCAGTTCGGTTCTGTCGGCGGTGGTGGGCGCTATGACGGGCTCGTCTCCCGCTTCATGGGCCAGCCGGTGCCCGCGACCGGCTTTTCCATCGGTGTCTCGCGGCTGATGACCGCGCTCAAGAATCTCGGCAAGCTCGACACCGAAGCGACGTCCGGCCCCGTGCTCGTCACCATCATGGACCGCGACCGCATCGGCGATTATGCCCAGATCGCGCAGAAGCTGCGCGGGGCGCTCAACCCGCTCGGTCCCGACGGCCAGCCGATGGGCCCGACCATTCCGGTCGAGCTTTTCCAGGGCAACCCGAAGGATTTCGCCAAGCAGCTGCGCTATGCGGACCGTCGCGGCTCGCCCGTCGCCGTCATTCAGGGGGGCAACGAGAAGGAGGCCGGACAGCTGATCGTCAAGGACCTGATCGAGGGCAAGAAGATTGCCGAAACGATTACCGACAACGCAGAATGGCGCGAAGCCAAGGCCGGCGAGGAACTGGTCAACGAAGCCGACGTCGTCACCGCGGTTCGCGCGGTCCTGGCGCGGCACGGCCTGCTGGGCACGGGGGCCTGAAACCGGTGACCGCCGTGCAGCTGCCCGACTTCGCCGACGAGCTCGTCGCCGCCATGGCGGCGCGCGGCACCAATCGGGCCGAGATTCCCGTCATTCAGCCGGCCGAGCCGTTTCTCGACATGGCGGGCGAGGATCTGCGGCGCCGCATCTACCTCACGGAGAACGAGAACGGCGACAGCCTGTGCCTGCGGCCGGAATTCACCATTCCCGTCTGCCTCGGTCATATCGCGGGTCAGGTCGGCACCCCGCGCCGCTATGCCTATCTCGGCCAGGTGTTCCGCCAGCGCCGCGAAGGCGGCAACGAATTCTTCCAGGCCGGTATCGAGGATCTGGGTGAGACGGACACCGCAGCGGCCGATGCGCGCGCCATCGCCGATGCCGCCGGTCTTCTCGGCCAGCTTCTGCCTGGAACCGATCTGTCGATCACGATCGGCGACCAGGCGCTCTTCGAAGCCGTTGTCGCCGGTCTCGGCCTCCCGGCCGGGTGGCAGAAGCGCCTTATCCATGCTTTCGGCGATGACGCGGCCTTGGCACGCATGATCGAGAGCCTGGCGTCGGCACAGTCGTCGACCGTCGAGGAAAGCGAGCTCGGCGAGCTCATCGCCGCGGGCAATATCGCAGCACTTGCCGATCATATCGCAACCGTGATGGAAGAAACCGGCTATTCGAGCCACGCCAGCCGCTCGCCCGAGGAAATTGCCAGCCGTCTGGTCGAAAAGACCGAACTGGAAAAGACCCGGCTTTCCGATAAGGCATTCGCGGCGCTCAAGACCTTTCTGTCGCTCGACGCGCCGCTCTCGGAAGCCGTCGCCACGCTTGACGGCTTCGCAAGGGACGCGGGCCTCGCGACCGGAGCGGCACTCGAACTCTTCGCAGCCCGCGTGGAGAGGATCGGGGCGTCGGGCGCTGATCTGTCGACGATGCGCTGGCGCGCAGCCTTCGGACGCCCGCTCGACTACTATACCGGCCTCGTATTCGAGATCGGCGCAGACGGCGCCGTTCTCGCCGGTGGCGGCCGCTACGACCGCATGATGACGCTGCTTGGCGCGACCGAAGAGATTCCGGCCGTCGGCTTTTCGCTCTGGATCGACCGCATCGAGACCGCGCGCAATGCGAAGGAGACGGGCCGATGACCATCACCATCGCCCTGCCGTCGAAAGGCCGCATGAAGGACGACGCAATGGCCGTCTTCTCGCGCGCTGGCTTTTCCATTGTCCAGACAGGCAATGACCGCTCCTATCGTGGCCGCGTCGAAGGCCGTGACGATATCGAGATCGCGTTCCTGTCCGCTTCCGAGATAGCGCGGGAGCTTGGCGCGGGTGCGGTCGATTTCGGGGTTACGGGCGAGGACCTGGTCCGCGAAAGCCTGCCGGACGCCGATCGCGCGACGGCTTTCGAGGCCCGGCTCGGCTTCGGCCATGCCTCCGTCGTGGTCGCGGTGCCGGAAATCTGGCTCGATGTCACGACCATGGCCGATCTCGGCGATGTGGCGGCGGATTTCCGCGCGCGCCATGGCCGCCGTCTGGCGATCGCCACCAAGTATCACCGGCTGACCCGCACCTTCTTCTCGAAGGGCCACGGCATTCAGCTCTATCGGATCGTCGAGAGCCTCGGAGCCACCGAAGGTGCACCGGCGTCCGGTGCCGCCGACATCATCGTCGATATCACCTCGACCGGTTCGACATTGCGCGCCAATCATCTGCGGATCCTCTCCGACGGCGTCATGCTGGAATCCGAGGCCTGCCTCGTGCGCGCCCGCAAGCCCGAGCATGACCGCAATCCGGTTGTCGCCGAGATCGTCGCAAAGGTTCGTGCCGTGCTGCCCGCGGCCTGACCGATCGTCTGACTGGGCAAGAAAAAAACCGCGCCGGTGATGGCGCGGTTCTCTCGTCTTGGTCTTGGGAGGATCGAGACTTAGCGGCGGTCGATCGAGAACTTGCCGGCACCCACCGAAGCGAGAACCAGGAAGCCGCCCGTGATCGCCAGGTTCTTCATGAACATGATCATCTGCATCTGGTCGGCCGGATTGTAGTGCCCGATGAAGGCAGCGGCGAGGGTGAAGGCTGCCAGCAGGTAGGCGACGTAGCGGGTCTTGAAGCCTGCGAGGATGGCGAGGCCGCCGAGCAGCTCGACCGCGATGACGACCCAGACGGTGACCTGCGGAAGCGGCAGGCCGACGCTTTCGAAATAGCCTGCGGTCCCTGCGGGTGACATCAGCTTGCCCCAGCCGGACATGATGAACATGATGCTCATCAGGATACGACCGAGCAGGATATGAAGGGAATTGGACATTTGAACTCTCCAGTTAGTGTCGGAGAGTATCTAAGGCGATATGGCTGTTTTCGATAGCCGAACAATGCTGGACGCATTGTTCACAAAACGCTTACCCATTGGCAGTCAGTGTTGGGTCTTGCAGGCCGGACCCGAGACCCGCGGGAAAACGAAGATGCCGGAGATCACGCCGTTCCCGTCATTGCAGAAATGAGCCGTCTCCCCAATACACGTAAAAGGCTGCTCACCCTGATCGGGATGAAGGGTGACGGTGGCGAAGCAGAATGCAGCCGGTTCGCTCGAGGCTGCCTCGAACAGTTCCATCACCCTGGGCCGGTCCACTGCCGGATAGCAGCGCAGCAATGTGAGAAGGCCGCAGCGCTCCTCGCTGCGGATGGAATGGCGCGCGCGCGCGATAGGTCCCAGTTCGAAGATTCCGGTGCCCAGTTGCAGCGACCACGTTTCCGACATCAGGAAATGCGCGAATGCCTCACGGGCCTGAGGCGCCAGGGATTGCGCCACGGCGTTTGCCTGCTCCTGGTCGCCATGCTTGATAAGCTTGAAAAAGCCCATGGTGTTCGCCCGCAATGTCGCTCGTTCAATCGAAAGCCGATGGTCTTCGCCAGGCTGGGATGTATGCGCCGATAGCGTTCATCCAGGGCGAGCGTATTTCAACCTGTAATCGAAATACAAATTGATCGAAATCGACTGAATCTCGATATTGCCCCTCCAATTTAATGGTTATCCGCCCCTAAGTATTAATCTTTACAACTTTCGCGAGGATTGTCCATTCCTGAAAGTTCAATCTCGGGAATGTGATTTCTTGTAGTGCCGGCGGGTTCAGGCTCCGCTTGCACGGGCAGTGCCTCGACAAGGCCATATAAGGCGGCGAACCCAATAAAAAAGGGCGACCCGAGGGCCGCCCTTTCGATGGGATGGTGGGGTGAACTTCTTAGAAGTCCATGCCGCCCATACCGCCCATGCCGCCCGGCATTGCCGGAGCGCCGCCATCCTTCTTCGGAAGTTCGGCGATCATGGCTTCGGTGGTGATCAGCAGGCCGGCGACCGATGCAGCGTTCTGCAGGGCGGTGCGCACGACCTTGACCGGGTCGACGATACCCATGGCGATCATGTCGCCATATTCGCCGGTCTGGGCGTTGTAGCCGAAGGTGTCTTCGTTCTTGTCGAGGATCTTGCCCACGACGATCGAAGCTTCGTCACCTGCGTTGGTCGCGATCTGGCGAACGAGAGCCTGAAGGGCACGGCGGATGATGTTGATGCCGGCGTCCTGGTCGTCGTTTTCACCCTTTGCGGTGATCTTGGTCGACGAACGCAGCAGAGCCACGCCACCACCGGCAACGATGCCTTCCTGGACGGCCGCGCGGGTCGCGTTCAGGGCATCGTCGATGCGGTCCTTCTTTTCCTTCACTTCCACTTCGGTGGCACCACCGACGCGGATGACGGCAACGCCGCCTGCGAGCTTGGCAAGGCGTTCCTGCAGCTTCTCGCGGTCGTAGTCGGAGGAGGTTTCCTCGATCTGCGCCTTGATCTGTGCAATGCGGCCTTCGATTTCGGCCTTGTTGCCGGCACCGTCGACGATGGTGGTGTTTTCCTTGGTGATCGAGACCTTCTTGGCCTGACCCAGCATGTCGAGGGTGACGTTTTCGAGCTTGATGCCGACGTCTTCCGAGATCACCTGGCCACCGGTGAGGATGGCGATGTCTTCGAGCATGGCCTTGCGGCGGTCGCCGAAGCCCGGAGCCTTGACGGCAGCAATCTTCAGGCCGCCACGCAGCTTGTTGACGACGAGCGTGGCAAGAGCTTCGCCTTCGACGTCTTCAGCGATGATGAGGAGCGGCTTGGACGACTGGACGACCGATTCCAGCACCGGCAGCATGGCCTGAAGGTTCGACAGCTTCTTCTCGTGGAGAAGGATGTAGCAGTCGTCCAGCTCGGCAACCATCTTTTCCGGGTTGGTGACGAAGTACGGCGACAGGTAGCCGCGGTCGAACTGCATGCCTTCGACGACTTCCAGTTCGGTTTCGGCGGTCTTGGCTTCCTCGACGGTGATGACACCCTCGTTGCCGACCTTCTGCATGGCTTCGGCAATGTCGAGGCCGACCTGCTTGTCGCCATTGGCCGAGATGGTGCCGACCTGTGCGACTTCTGCCGACGTGTTGATCTTCTTCGCCTTGGCGGCAAGATCCTTGACGACGTCCTGAACGGCGGCGTCGATACCGCGCTTCAGATCCATCGGGTTCATGCCGGCGGCAACGGCCTTGTTGCCTTCGCGAACGATGGCCTGGGCCAGGACGGTCGCGGTGGTGGTGCCGTCACCGGCGATGTCGTTGGTCTTCGAGGCAACTTCGCGCACCATCTGTGCGCCCATGTTCTCGAACTTGTCTTCGAGTTCGATTTCCTTGGCGACCGAAACTCCGTCCTTGGTGATGCGCGGAGCGCCGAAGGACTTGTCGATGACGACGTTACGACCCTTTGGGCCGAGGGTGACTTTCACTGCGTCGGCGAGGACATCGACGCCGTGCAGCATCTTTTCGCGCGCGGAGCGGCCGAATTTGACTTCTTTGGCAGACATGTATCGTTTCTCCCGGGCTAGGAGCCCTTAAAATATCTGTTGAATGCGATGGAGCTGATCAGCCGACGATGCCCATGATGTCGGATTCCTTCATGATCAGGAGATCCTCACCATTGAGCTTGACTTCGGTGCCGGACCACTTACCAAACAGCACGCGGTCACCGGCCTTGACGTCGAGCGCGACGATCTTGCCGTTTTCATCGCGGGCGCCGGTGCCGACGGCGACGACTTCGCCTTCCTGCGGCTTTTCCTTGGCGGTATCCGGAATGATGATGCCGCCGGCAGTCTTGGCTTCGGATTCGACGCGGCGGACGACCACACGGTCATGCAGCGGACGGAAGTTGATTGTCATTGTCTTTTCCCTTGATCGAATGACATGGAAGGGCGTTTCAACCCTGAAACTGAATTAGCACTCACTCTCCGGGAGTGCTAACAGCAGCCGAGATAGGCATGGCTTGAAAATGAGTCAAGGATTTGTCCCGCAATTTTTGTCGGCTGCATCGGATGGCGGATCGGTTTTTTGCGGAAGGGCTTGTTTTCCCGCGCAAGCTGGGCGACATGGCGATGAAGCCTGAGAGGAATTCCATGCCCGTACAGACCGCCACCAAGATCGATCGACTGGATGAAGTTGCCGCGAATTACGACGTGGTGCTCTGTGATGTCTGGGGCGTCGTCCATAACGGCATCAATCCTTTTCCTTTCGCTGTCCAGGCGCTGGAAGCCTGGCGTGCGGCCGGCAAGACCGTGGTGCTGATCACCAACTCGCCGAGACCGGGCGAGGGTGTCATCAAGCAATTTGATGTCATTGGTGTGTCGACTGCTGCCTGGGACGATATCGTCACCTCCGGGGACGTGACCCGCACGCTGGTCTCGAAAGGCCCCAAGAAGCTGTTCTTCATCGGCCCGGAGCGCGACCACGCCCATTTCGATGGTCTCGGCGTCGAACTCGTCGGCGAGAACGAGGCGGAAGCGATCCTCTGCACCAGCCCTTATGACGACGAGGTGGAAACACCCGACGATTATACCGCGCTGCTTTCGCGTCTGGTCGAGCGCAAGCTGCCCTTTATCTGCGCCAACCCCGATCAGGTCGTCGAGCGCGGCGAGAAGATGGTTTACTGCGCCGGTGCGATCGCCCGGGCCTACGAAAAACTCGGCGGAGAAACCCGCATCGCCGGCAAGCCCCATTCGCCCATCTATGCGGAAGCACTTCGCCGGGTCGAGACGCTGCGCGGCAACACGCCGAACAACCGGGTTCTGGCCATCGGGGATGGCATCGCGACCGATGTCAGCGGCGCGGTCGGCGCCGGGATAGATGTTCTCTTCATCGCTCGCGGAATCCATGCAGGCGAATATTACGAGGGCAAGACGGTCGACACCGACCGGTTGAATGCCTTTTTCAACCGCGAGAACACCTGGCCGACCCTCTGGGCCGACTGGCTGGTTTGAACGGACGGGGCGACCGTGGCGGAGCGAATTCAGGAACTTTCCGGGCTGGCCGAAACATACCGCGGCGGTGTCGTTGCCATCGGCAATTTCGATGGAGTCCACCGCGGCCATCAGGCCGTGCTCGCCGAGGCGCTTGAAATCGCCAGGGCGCGGGGCACCAGCCTCCACCTTCTGACATTCGAGCCGCATCCGCGAACCACCTTCCGCCCGGACGAACCGGTCTACCGGATCACGCCCGCAGAGCTGAAGGCCCGTCTTCTGGGGCTCTGTGGCGTAACCGCGATTTTCGAGCAGGAATTCACCCGCGATTATGCCGCCATGTCCGCCGGGGACTTCATAAACGACGTGCTGGTGCGCGATCTCGGTGCGATCCATGTCGTGACCGGCGGTGACTTTCGCTTCGGCAAGGGCCGCGCCGGCGATGCGGCGATGCTTGCCGCTGCCGGCGCGAAACTGGGGTTCGACACCAGCCTTGCCGCCGATTTCGAGGATGAGGGCGGCGCGATCATCTCATCGAGCCGTATCCGGTCCCTGCTCGTAAAGGGCGACGTGTCACAGGCAGCCGGTCTGCTTGGCTATCGCTACACGATCTCGGGCGAAGTCGTTCACGGCAAGAAACTCGGCCGGACGCTCGGCTATCCGACCGCCAACATGCCTGTCCCGGAAGAAACCGGCCTTGCACCCGGGATTTACGCCGTGCGCCTGCGCCGCGCCGACGGCAGCTTGCACGATGGTGTCGCAAGCTTTGGCCGGCGCCCCACCGTCGAGGAGCCGGACGCGCCTCTGTTGCTGGAAACCTACGTCTTCGATGCCGCGCCCGATCTCTATGGCGAGATCTGCGACGTCTCGCTTTTCGGCTTTCTCCGTTCGGAGGAAAAATTCGATGGGCTGGACGAGCTCGTCGTCCAGATGAAGGCCGACGACGCAGAGGCGAGGGCGGTTTTGGCCGGCGTTCGACCGCTCGGGCAGCTGGATGAGACGATCTCGTTCTGAGGTCCGCCGGCCCCCCGGAAACAGTCGCTGTCTCAAGCCTTTTCCGGCAGTCAACTCTTCTGAAACCTGTCGGATGTCTAATGACCGGACTTCCCACTGGCGCAGAAGCGGCGAATGCTCGAACTCAGCACGGTTTTCATCTATACGGCTACGCTCAATCTGGCTGTCGCGCTGGCGACGACGGTCGGATGGCTGAGCAATCGTAGCCGCAAGGAGCTGCTGATCTGGTGCCTTGCCGCGTGGTCGATCGTGGTCGGCGGCGCCATGATGAGCATGCCCGACGTCGTTGGCCTCAAGGCAATCGAATATCTGGCGGGTATCGTCTATGTCAGCATGGCGGGCCTGCTGGCGATCGGTTTCAAGGAGTTCTTCGGGCTTCCCTATCGTTGGCGGGAGGCTTTTGCCGTTTCGCTCGTGACCTTTGTCTGCCTGTTCGCCGTACGGTGGCTCGGCTACCCCAGCCCCGCCCGGGTCCCGTTCATCTATTTCGGGACCGCCGCCAACCTGTTTTTCGCAGCCGCCGTGATGGTCCGCGCGACGCGTGGCCGCAAACTGCCATCCAGCCGCATCGCCATTGTCTTCTATAGCCTCTTCGGGCTTCTCAACGTCGCCACGGGTGTCATCGCGGCCATCTATCCGCTCAGCATCGTCGATGGGGTGCCGGAATCCGACTGGCTCGGCCCGAGCAGCATGCTGCTGACCATCTTCAACCTCGGCGCCTTTCTCATCACTATCGTGTTGAAACTCGAATATGTGAGCGAGGATCAACGCCGGCTTGCCTCCACGGACGCACTCACCGGAATTCTCAACCGCCGGCGCTTCATGGAGGAAGCCGCCACGCTCGCCGCGACGACCGGCGGTGCCATTGCCATCATCGATCTCGATCACTTCAAGCGCATAAACGACACCCATGGCCATGGCGGCGGCGACGAGGCGCTGATCCAGTTTTGCGAGCATGTCCGGTCCGCGACGCCGGTCAATACGATTTTCGGTCGCCTTGGCGGCGAGGAGTTCGGTCTTTGCCTGCCGCGACATGACGCGTCTGCCGCGCGCATCGTCCTCGAGCATTTGCGCAGCGCCATCGCAAGCCGCGACATCCGCTTCGGGGAGGCCGTTTTCGGTATCACGTTCTCCTGCGGGTTCGCAGTCATGGATCGCGCCGACCGGCCGCTCGATGCCTGGGTGGCAGAGGCCGACCATTGCCTCTATGTGGCCAAGAGCGGCGGACGAAATCGCGTCGTCGGGTTCACCTCGAACGAGGGTGAAGCCGAAACCACTGCGGCTTGATCCGCCGGTGGATGAGCCGTGCGGGTATGAGCCGGCGGCGCCGGGTTCTACCCGTGCCGAAATCCTCGGAACATGGCTGCGCGTCTTCGCTTTCAAACCGCTTTTCATACGCGTGCAAACGCGTTATGAACCGCGGCCATGCGGACCGCTGACCTTTCGACATGCCCGGTTCAAGTGCCGGGCAGCGCTATTCGAATTATGGTCCCGGTCTTCCGCGCTCTCTGAGAAAGAGGGGCGGGAGGCCGGGCTTTTGGCCTATGCCGTTTTCATCACCCGCAATTCGATTTCGCGCGAAAGACGCGCTTCGGCTCGCCCGAGCCTGATGCCTGAAAGACCGATGTCATGACCGATACGACCGACAAGATCGACTATTCCAAGACGCTCTACCTGCCGCAGACCGAATTTCCCATGCGCGCCGGCCTTCCGAAGAAGGAGCCGGAACTCGTCGAGCGCTGGCAGCAGATGGATCTCTACAAGAAGCTGCGCGCCTCGGCTGCCGGCCGGCCGAAATACGTGCTCCACGACGGCCCGCCCTACGCCAACGGCAACATCCACATCGGCCATGCACTCAACAAGATCCTCAAGGACGTCATCACCCGCTCCTTCCAGATGCGCGGATATGATTCCAACTATGTTCCGGGCTGGGACTGCCACGGCTTGCCGATCGAGTGGAAGATCGAGGAAGCCTACCGCGCCAAGGGCAGGAACAAGGACGAAGTGCCGATCAACGAGTTCCGCAAGGAATGCCGCGAGTTCGCCCAGAACTGGATCGATGTGCAGACCGGCGAATTCAAGCGCCTCGGCATCGAGGGCGATTTCGAAAAGCCCTACACGACGATGAACTTCCATGCGGAAGCCCGCATCGCCGGCGAACTGCTCAAGATCGCCAGGTCCGGCCAGCTCTATCGCGGCTCCAAGCCCATCATGTGGTCGGTCGTCGAGCGCACCGCGCTTGCCGAAGCGGAAGTCGAGTATCAGGACTACGAGAGCGACACGATCTGGGTGAAGTTCCCGGTCATGGCAGGTTCTGACCAGCTTGCCGATGCGTCAGTCGTCATCTGGACGACCACCCCGTGGACCATCCCCGGCAACCGCGCGATCGCCTATTCGCCGCGCATTTCCTACGGCCTCTATGAGGTGACCGCCGCCGAGAACGATTTCGGTCCGCAGGCCGGCGAAAAGCTGGTCTTCGCCGATGCACTCGCCGAGGAGAGCTTCGTCAAGGCCAAGCTGCAGTTCAATCGTCTTCAGGATGTACCGGCCGAGGTTCTCGGCGCCATCACCTGCGCCCACCCGCTGAAGGGTTTCGGCGGCGGCTACGAGTTCGACGTCCCGCTTCTTGCCGGCGATCACGTAACCGACGACGCCGGTACCGGCTTCGTGCACACCGCGCCCGGGCACGGCGTGGAAGACTTCGAGGCATGGATGGACAATGCCCGCGATCTGGAATCGCGCGGCATCTCGTTCGCTATTCCCTTCACCGTCGATGATGGCGGCTTCTACACCAAGGACGCGCCCGGCTTCGGTCCGGACCGCGAGGGCGGTGCGGCGCGCGTCATCGATGACAAGGGCAAGAAGGGCGACGCCAACGACGCCGTTATCAAGGCGCTGATCGCGGCGAACAATCTCTTCGCCCGCGGTCGCCTCAAGCACACCTATCCGCATTCCTGGCGCTCCAAGAAGCCGGTCATCTTCCGCAACACGCCGCAATGGTTCGTCTATATGGACAAGGACCTCGGCGACGACACCACGCTGCGTTCGCGCGCCCTCAAGGCGATCGACGAAACACGCTTCGTGCCCGCAGCCGGTCAGCGCCGCCTGCGCGCGATGATCGAAAGCCGCCCCGACTGGGTGCTCTCGCGTCAGCGCGCCTGGGGCGTGCCGATCTGCGTCTTCGCCGACGAGGACGGCAAGGTTCTCCTCGACGAGGCGGTCAATGACCGCATCATCGAGGCTTTCGAGGCCGAAGGCGCCGACGCCTGGTTTGCCGACGGCGCGCGCGAGCGTTTCCTCGGCTCGCGTGCCGGCGAGCCCTGGAAGCAGGTCACCGATATTCTCGACGTCTGGTTCGATTCGGGCTCCACGCACTCCTTCGTCCTGGAAGACCGCCCGGACCTCAAATGGCCGGCCGACGTCTATCTCGAAGGCTCCGACCAGCACCGCGGCTGGTTCCACTCCTCGCTGCTCGAAAGCTGCGCCACCCGTGGCCGGGCGCCCTATGATGCGGTGGTAACCCACGGCTTCACCATGGCCGAGGATGGCCGCAAGATGTCGAAGTCGCTCGGCAACCAGGTCTTCCCGCAGGACATCATGTCCCAGTCCGGTGCCGATATCCTGCGCCTCTGGGTCATGAATACCGATTATTGGGAAGACCAGCGCCTCGGCAAGACGATCATCCAGACCAATGTCGACAGCTATCGCAAGATCCGCAACACGCTCCGCTGGATGCTCGGCACCCTTGCCCATGACACCGGCGAGGACGTCGCGCTTGCCGACATGCCCGAGCTCGAGCGTCTGATGCTTCACCGGCTGGCCGAGCTCGACAAGGTCGTGCGCAAGGGCTACGACGATTTCGATTTCAAGCGGGTCGTCCGTACGCTCACGGACTTCGCCAATATCGAACTCTCCGCCTTCTACTTCGATATCCGCAAGGATGCGCTTTACTGCGATGCGCCGTCCTCGACACGCCGCAAGTCTGCCCTCTACGTGATTCGCAAGCTGTTCGATTGCCTCGTGACCTGGCTCGCACCGATGCTGGTCTTCACGATGGAAGAGGCCTGGCTGCTGCGGTATCCGGAGGCGGACTCGGTTCATCTGGAGCAGTTCCCCGACATCCCGGCCGAGTGGCTGGCTCCGGAACTGGAAGCCAAATGGCAAAAAGTTCGCGATGTGCGTTATGTCGTCACCGGGGCGCTTGAAGTCGAACGTCGCGAGAAGCGTATCGGTTCGTCGCTCGAGGCGGCCCCCGTGGTCTACATCAACGATCCGGAGCTGGTTGCAGCCGTCAAGGATACCGATTTCGCGGAGGTCTGCATCACTTCGGGCATCGTCGTCGAGGAGGGCGAAGGCCCTTCCGATGCGTTCCGGCTCGATGATGTTGCCAATGTCGCCGTCGTGCCGGCCAGAGCCACCGGTCGCAAGTGCGAGCGTTCCTGGCGCCTGACCGACGATGTCGGTTCGGATCCGGATTACCCCGACGTTTCGGCGCGTGATGCCGCAGCGCTGCGTGAGCTGGGAATCAAGCCGGCCGCGTAAAACCTGCGGACGGGAGTGGCGGGAACGCCTCGCCGCTCCTTCCCATGCCTATAAAATGTCGGTGCAATTGCACCGCGTTGGACGATCCGGTACAACGGTGCCGCAAAAGGGACAGATTGTCGGGGCAGAAGGCGCAAAATCCGACGAGTTCTCAGGGACGGGATACTTCGAATGCGTATAAGTAAAGGGATCCGCGCCACGGCGAAGGCGGCCGCACTTGCAGCAGCAGCAGCAAGTCTCTCAGCTTGCCTTGGCCCGACCTACGGCACGGACAAGTCGTCGACCGAGCAGCTCGTCGATGATATTTCCAACATTGCGACGATCAAGCCGGACCGCGGTCCCACGATCGATTACAAGCCGCGGCCCGCGCTGGTGCGCCCGCCGGAAACCGCAAACCTGCCGCAGCCGCAGCAGAGCGTGGCGGCAGAAAATCCGAACTGGGTGGAATCGCCGGAAGACTCGCGCAAGCGCCTCGTCGCCGAAGCTGATGCCAGCGGGAACGATTTCGCCTACCGCTCGCCTCTCGCACGCCGCGACAAGTCGACCGGAAGGGCAACGGCAAAGCCCTCCGCTTCAAGCGGTTCGCCGTCTCCGCTCTCGGTCATGCGCCAGGAGAGTGCCAACCGGTCGCTGCGCGAAAATCTGAAGATCCAGAAGGGCGCCTATTCGGACCGCCGCCGCTTCCTTTCCGATCCGCCGCTCGATTACCGCAAGCCTGCCGAAACCGCTGCCGTCGGCGAGCTGGGCGAACCGGAAAAGCAGAAGGAACGGGAGCGCATCGCGGCTGCGACCAAGAAGAAGGGTTTCCAGCTGCCGAAGTTCTCGCTTCCCTGGTAAGCCGATCATCGTTCGAGTGATTTAGCGACGGGCGCGGAAGAATCCCCTGAGGATCTCTGAAGCGTCCGTTTCTGCAAGTCCGGAATATACTTCCGGCGCATGGTGACATGTCGGTTGGGCATAAAACCGCGCGCCATGAGCCACACCGCCGCCCTTCGGGTCCTCGGCGCCGTAATAGAGCCGCCTGATGCGGGCAAACGATATGGCGCCTGCGCACATGGTGCAGGGCTCGAGCGTCACATAGAGATCCGCCTCTGAAAGCCTTTCGGCGCCAAGGGTTTCGGCAGCCTGCCGGATCACCAGGATCTCGGCATGAGCGGTCACGTCGGACAGCTCGCGTGTGCGGTTGCCGGCCCGGGCGACCGCCTCGCCGTCGATGACGAGGACCGCGCCCACGGGCACTTCGCCACGCTCGGCCGCCGCCCTGGCCTCCGCCAGCGCAAGGTCCATATGTCCGGAATTACTCGACACGCAATTCGAATTCCCTTAACCGTCCGCCCGGGATCTGATAGACACCCCCTGAACGCAGGCAAACACCAAATGACCAACGAAGACAAGCCCGCCCGGGGCAAGCGCCCCCGGCGCGAGGATACGGATCGCAAAGGCAAGCAGCCATCTTCCCCCGCACGGAAGAAGGCAGGGCCGCAAACGACCGACACCGCCGCCGATGGCAATGCGGTTGAAACAGGCCGTATCGCCAAGATCCTGGCGCGCGCCGGCGTGGCCTCACGCCGCGATGCCGAGCGCATGGTCACCGACGGCCGCGTGAAGGTAAACGGCAAGCTGCTCGAATCCCCTGCGATCGTGGTTTCTACCTCCGACAAGATCGAGGTTGACGACAAGCTGATCGCGGCGATCGAGCGCACGCGGTTGTGGATCTATCACAAGCCGGCCGGTCTCGTGACGACCAACCGCGATCCCGAAGGCCGGACGACGATCTTCGAACGCATGCCCGCCGAATTGCCGCGTGTGGTCACCGTCGGTCGTCTGGACATCAATACCGAGGGCCTGCTGCTTCTCACGAATGATGGCGGGCTTGCCCGTCAGCTCGAACTGCCCTCCACCGGCTGGCTGCGCCGCTACCGCGTGCGCGCCCATGGCGAGATCGACCAGCCCGCGCTCGACAAGCTGCAGGACGGCATTGCCGTCGACGGCGTTCTCTACGGTGCCATCGAAGCGACGCTCGACCGTCAGCAGGGCCGAAACGTCTGGATCACGATGGGACTGCGCGAGGGCAAGAACCGCGAGATCAAGAACGTGCTCGGCGCGCTCGGTCTCGAGGTCAATCGCCTGATCCGTATCTCCTACGGTCCCTTCCAGCTCGGCGACCTGCCTGAAGGCGATGTGGTCGAGGTGCGCAGCAAGACCTTGCGTGACCAGCTCGGCCAGAAGGTGATCGAGGAAGCAGGCCTCAATTTCGAGGCGCCGATCATCGATCACAAGCAGGAGCAGAAGAAGGCCGAAAGCGAGGCTGAAAAGCCCAGGAAGCCCGAACGCGAATGGATCTCCGCTTCCGAGCGCCGTGAACGCGCCCGCGACCGGCTCGACACCAAGCCGGGCAAATTCGGCGACAAGCCCGGCAAGTTCGGGGACCGGGGCGGCGAACGCGGCAAGCCGGCCGGCGGTAAGGATGAAAAGCGTCGCCCGGCTCCACCACGCAGCCGTTCGGCCAATGTCTGGATGGCTCCGGGCGCCCGCCCGCTCGGCGAGAAGAAACAGGCAGCGGCCGCGGAGCGTGCGGAACGGCGCGACCGTGACGCAAGCGCTGGAAAGTCCGTCGGCCGCGGCAAGCCCGCCGGCGACAAGCCGCGGTTCTCGAAATCCGACGACGGCCGTTCGGGCGAAGGCCGTCCGGCCCGCAAGGATGGCGGTTTCGGCAAGGGCAGGCCTGCCGGCCGGGCCGATGGCAAGCCCAATGGCAAGCCGGGCTTCGGCGGCTCTGGCAAGCCCAGTGGAAAGCCGGGAGGCAAGTCCTCCGGGGATCGCTCCGGCCGTGGACCCGACCGTGGGCCCGACAGGGGATCCGATCGTGGTCCGGCCAGTGGTCCGGCCCGGGGTCCGAAGGGCAGGGGAGGCCCGGGTGCGGATCGTCGGAGGTGATCTTCGCGGCCGGAATCTTGCCGCGCCGAAGAGCCAGTCGATCCGCCCGACGACAGACCGCACCCGCGAAAGTCTCTTCAACATCCTGAGCCACGGCTATCCCGAAGCGCTCGACGGCACACGCATGCTCGACCTTTTTGCCGGCACCGGTGCCGTCGGCATGGAGGCATTGTCGCGCGGATGTCGCTTTGCGCTCTTCGTCGAGCAGGGCGTCGAGGGGCGGGGCCTGATCCAGACCAATATCGAAGCGCTTTCGCTGAGGGGAAAGGCCAAGATATTCCGCCGTGACGCCACCCATCTGGGAGCCGCGGGAACTGTTGCGCCCTTCGATTTCGTCTTCGCGGATCCACCTTACGGCAAGGGGCTCGGCGAGCGCGCGCTGCGCTCTGCCGCGGATGGCGGCTGGCTCGTTCCGGGCGCTCTCGTTATCCTCGAGGAAAATATCGAGGCCGAGCCGGAACCCGGCGCCGATTTCGAACTTCTCGAGATGCGCCAATTTGGCGAGACACGGATGCGGTTTTTCCGCTATTCTTGAACAAACAACCACGAGAGCTCCGGGAGCCTTGAATGAGCCTTGCCGAAGGACTTGAGAGCAAGTCGCTTGCCGCGTCGCAAAGCTCGGACCCGACCGTTGCCATAGCGTTTGGCGGGGGCGGTGCCCGCGGACTGGCTCATATCCATGTCATCGAAGCGCTCGACGATCTCGGCATCCGTCCGGTCGCCATTGCCGGGTCGTCCATCGGCGCGATGATGGGGGCCGGAATGGCAGCCGGTATGACTGGCGCCGAAATCCGCGACCATGCGCTCAACACCATCGGCAAGCCGACGACGGCGCTAACCAGGCTATGGAGCGCACGTCCCGAGACGATGCGGCAGGCGATCGAGAATGGCTGGCGGCTCGGCCAGTTCAACGCCGAGCGCATTGTCGGTGCGTTCCTGCCCGAGGCGGTCCCCGCCACGTTCGAGGAACTCTCGATCCCGACCAAGATCGTGATCACCGACTATTTCGATCACTGCGAGAAGATCTGCGAGACGGGTGATCTGCGCAATGCGATCGCGGCATCGGCGGCCATTCCCGCCGTCTTCCGGCCGGTCGAGCGCGACGGACGGATTTATGTCGATGGCGGCATCTACAACCCGGTGCCGTTCGATCACCTGGCGGGACTTGCGGATATCATTGTCGGTATCGATGTGGTCGGCCTGCCGAGCGGCATGCCCGGCGAAAAGCTGACCACGACCGATCTGATGTTCGGGGCCAGCCAGCTGATGATGCAGTCGATCATCGAGATGCGCCGCAAGGCCGCGCCGCCGGATATCTTCCTGCGCCCGGAAGTTCACCAGTATCGGATGCTCGACTTCCTCAAGGCCAAGGAAATCCTGGAAGCCTCGAAGGGCATTGGCGAACAGCTCAAGCATGATCTCGACGCCGCCTTCGCATTCCGGAAGAAGCTCTAGCTCGCAAATACCTGCGAAAGATCCGCGAACCCCTTGAATTCGAGCGCGTTTCCGGAAGGGTCCCGGATAAAGAGCGTGGCCTGTTCGCCCGGCTGCCCTTCGAAGCGCAGATTGGGCTTCATCACCCAGTCGATGTCGTCGCGCGCCGCCAGACGGTCCCGGAGCGCCTTCCAGTCGTCCATCTGCAACACCACGCCGAAATGCGGGATCGGTACGGCATGGCCGTCGACCTGACCGGACGCCGGCGGTTGCGCGCTCTCGGGGCGATGATGGGCCGACATCTGATGGCCGTAGAGATCGAAATCGACCCATGTTTCGGCACTGCGGCCGATGCTGCAGCCGAGAACGTCGCGGTAGAAGCTTTGCGTCTCCTCTATGTCGCGGACCGGAAAGGCGAGATGAAAAGGCGTCATGTCCATGCTCCTGTCAGGCCTGGCCCGAAAGTTCTTCGTGCGAGCCCTTGCTCTTGTGTTTCCTGGCCGAGGGTCCTTCACCCTCGGGGGTGTCGGGACGGTTCTTCTTGTCCTTGGGCTTGATCAGTGGTTCCGGCACCACCGGACGCGTCAGAACTTTCTCCGCTCCCGCATAGATGCCTTCGGCTGCCTGCAGCGCCAGCCGCTCCTCGTCCAGCTTGCGGATCATGTCCTCTACCTCGATGGCCCAGGATTCGGATGATCCGAGCGCTTCCAGCGTCTTGCGACCGAAGACGAGGCCGGATTCCAGCGTTTCGCGGATCTCATAGGTAACACCCTTGGCCCGCAGGGCGAGTGTGTGGGCACGATCATAGGCGCGGACATAGAGCTTTGTATCGGGGAATTCGTTCTGGATCAGGTCGACCACCCGGTCGGTGATTTCCTTCTTCTGGGTGGTCACCGCGACGACCTTGGCACGCTGGATGCCCGCTGCCAGAAGAACATCCTTGCGGGTGCCGTCGCCGAAATAGATGCGGAAGCCGAACCGTCCCGCGGCCCGGATGCGCTCGGCGGAGTGGTCGATGATGGTCACGTCGGTTCCGCCGGCCATCAGCACCTGTGCGGCAATCTGGGCAAAGCGCGAAAACCCGATGATGAGAACGTCTGCGCCGGCGCCTTCGAAATCTTCCTCCATCTCCTCGTCGGGCGCCTCGCGCATCAGCCGCTTTGACAGGGAGGAGAGGATCGGCGTCAGCGCCATGCTGAGCGTCACGATGGCGACGAGAATGGAGGCGGTGTCCTGCGCGAAGATCCGCGCGCCGACCGCCGCCGAAAACAGCACGAAGCCGAACTCGCCGCCCTGCGGCAGAAGGGCGGCAATGCGGATCGAATCATTATGCGAGCTGCCGAACAGGCGTGTGAGCCCGTAAAGCACCATCGCCTTCACCAGCATCAGCAGCGGCACGCAAAGAAGAATGAGCCAGATATTGTCGACCAGCACCCGCAGGTCGAGCGAGAGGCCCACGGCCATGAAGAATAGTCCGAGCAGAATGCCGCGGAAGGGTTCGATATCCGCCTCGAGCTCGTGCCTGTACCTCGATTCGGCCAGCATGACGCCGGCAAGAAATGCCCCGAGCGCCATCGACATGCCTGCCACGCCCATCAGGGTCGCGGCGCCAAGGACCACGAAGAGCGCGGCCGCAATCATCGCTTCATGCGCACCGGTGCTGGCGATCAGCGAAAACAGCGGATTGAGCAGGTACCGCCCGGCAACCAGAAGCGCCGCGATGGCGCCGACGGCGATCAGGGCGCTCGTTAGCACCGAGCTGTCTTCACCGCTGCTGAACGGGGCGAGAATGGGAATGAGCGCCAGGAGCGGAACGATGGCGATGTCCTGAAGCAGGAGGATGGAGAAGGATTTTTGGCCGTAGGCGGTGTTCAGGTCGCCGCTTTCGCCGAGCAATTGCAGCGCGAAGGCGGTCGATGACAGCGCCAGGCCCATGCCGATGATGACGGAGGCGCTGAAATTCTGGCCGGCGACGTAGTAGGCGAGCACCGAGAGAACACCGCCGGTGATGACGACCTGTGCGCTTCCCATCCCGAAAATATCGCGCCGCATCTTCCACAGACGCTTCGGCTTGAGTTCGAGCCCGATGAGGAAGAGCAGCATCACGACGCCGAGTTCGGCGAAATGCAGGATCTCCTCGCCGTCGGTGATCAGCCGAAGAAGCGGACCGATGACGATACCCGCGGCCAGATAGCCCAGCACGGTGCCGAGGCCGATCCGTTTGAAAATCGGAGCCGCAACGAGTGCGCCTCCCAGAAGGACAAGGCCCTCAAGGTAGAATTCGGAACCGGCAGCCGCCATCAAAAAACACCACAAGACAGAAATGAACTGGACGCGCCTGCACTTGATGCAGGACAGCATGAACAATACATGATTGCCTAACCAATAAACAAACGGAATGCCATCTTGACCCGATCCCAGGACCTGCTTCAGCGGGCGGAAAAACTCATCGATCTCGCAATCAAGGCCGGGGCGGACAAGGCCGACGCCGTCGTCGCACGCCAGCGTGCAAGTTCGGTCTCGGTCCGAAACGGCAAGGTCGACAATACATCGGCCTCTGAAGCCGACGATTTCAACCTTCGGGTGTTCGTCGGTCAGCGGGTGGGCAGCGTCTCCGCCGGGCACGGAGCGGACGAGAAGGCGCTTGCCGAACGCGCCGTGGCGATGGCCCGTGTTTCGCCGGAAGATCAATATGCCTGCCTGGCGGATGAAAGCCTGTTGGCGAAGGACTGGCCGGATCTCGATCTCTACGATCCGACCGAACCGGGCTCGGAGGCATTGACTGAGGCCGCGATGGCGATGGAAGAGACTGCCCTTGCGGTTCCCGGCGTTACCGCTTCGGTCGCCGCCGGCGCATCCGCCGGCATGTTCGGTCTGGTTCTGGCCACCTCGCACGGCTTTGCGGGCTCCTACCAGCGCTCGGGCTTCGGTCGCTCGGTCGCGGTCATTGCCGGTGAAGGCACGAAGATGGAGCGCGACTATGATTTCGACAGCCGCGTCTTCTTCTCCGATCTCGAAAATCCCGAACTGATTGGCCGCAATGCCGGCGAGCGGGCAGCAAGGCGCGTCAATCCGCGCCGCGTGCCGACCGGCTCCAACATGAACGTGGTCTTCGACCCGCGCGTGTCGCGCGGACTGATCGGTCACCTTGTGGGGGCCATCAACGGTTCGTCGGTCGCCCGCAAGACGAGCTTCCTCAAGGACCGGATGGGCGAGAAGATCGCCATCTCCGGTCTGACCATCAACGACAATCCGCATTTGCCCCGCCGTCCCGGCTCGCGTCCATTCGACGGCGAGGGCGTCGTGACCGGTCCGCTCCTCATGGTCGAAAATGGCGTCCTCCAACAATGGTACCTGGCGTCACCGACCGCGAAGGAACTGGGGCTTGCCACCAATGGTCGCGCCGAGCGCGGCGGCAACTCCACCGTCCCCTCCTCGACCAATGTGATCTGCGATCCGGGCGACGTGTCGCCTGAGGAACTCATCAAGTCGATCGGCACCGGTCTTTACGTAACCGAACTCATCGGTCACGGCGTGAACATGCTGACGGGCGAATACAGCCGGGGCGCATCCGGTTTCTGGATCGAGAACGGCGAGATCGCCTATCCGGTGTCGGAGATCACCATCGCCTCCAACCTCAAGGACATGTTCAACCGCATGATTCTCGCGAACGACATAGATCCGAAATTTTCCACTGCAGCCCCCACCATCGCCATCGAAGGCATGACGCTGGCCGGCGAATGACGGAGTGACCATGAGCTCCGACTGGATAGAAGACGATCTGGCACTTCTCGTCGATGCGGCCCGAAAGGCCGGCGAGATCGCGCATTCCTATTTCGGGCGTTCGCCTGAGACCTGGTACAAGGGGAAAGAACGCTCACCCGTCAGTGAGGCGGACATGGCTTCCGACCGGTTCCTGCGCGACACGCTGCTTGCCGCCCGTCCTTCCTACGGGTGGCTGTCGGAAGAGAGCCTGGACGATCCTTCCCGCCTGGCGCGGGAGCGCGTCTTCATCGTCGATCCGATAGACGGCACACGCGGTTTCATCGGCGGCAAGACGGATTGGTGCGTTTCGGTCGCCATCGTCGAAAACGGGGTTGCCGTCGTCGGTGCGCTCGCGTCTCCCGCACGCGGGGACATATGGTGGGCGTCGCGCGGAAATGGCGCCTTCCTCAATTCCGAACGTCTGACGATGGCCGCCGATCGCGCGCCGATGCGTCCGCTGAAGCTGTCCATGCCGGATGCGCTGGCGGACAAGGCGATCGAGGATCCCGGTTTTCCCGTGGAGCGGGCGCCGGGCGGGCCGTCGCTGGCGCTGAGGATAGCGCGTGTCGCATCCGGCGATCTGGGAGCGGTGCTCGTGAGGCCGAGATCCAACGAATGGGATCTGGCCGCAGCCGATGTTCTGCTGAGCGAAACCGGCCACTGCCTTGTGGATGAGCATATGGAACGCGTATCCTTCAATCGCCCGGATCCGTCCCACGGTTTCCTGATGGCGGCAGCGAGCGATGATGTCGCCCCGCTCAGAGGTTGTTTTCCGGAAGTTTTGGGGCATTGACCTTTCGAAAGATTTCGCCCAAACCGCCGCCAACATTCCCATCAGGACCGGATGAATCCCATGGCAGAAATAGAATCCAAACAGCTTCTCCATCTCGTGTTCGGCGGTGAGCTGAAAAGCGTGACCTCGACCGAGTTCCGCGATCTCGACGCCCTCGATATCGTCGGTATCTTCCCGAACTACGCTGCCGCTCACCAGGCTTGGAAATCGAAAGCGCAGATGACGGTCGACAACGCCCACATGCGTTACTTCATCGTCCACATGCATCGTCTTCTCGATCCTGAAAACGCGTGAAGCTGAACCGTTAGGCGTTTCGGCTGGGGACGGTCGTACGTTTCGGACAGATTTGCTTGTGAGCCCGGCCAAAAACCGGCAAGTACGGCTGTATGCGTCAAATTGGCAAAACCATTCTGCGGTCAGACGGCTTTCAGAACGTGGCTTCCGCGATCGTCGAACGATGGCTGCGGTTTACCTGGACCAGCAATGCCGAGGTCGACGAGAGTGACGATCCTGTCGTTCTTGACGGACATTGGCCGGCGATATTCGCCCTTTGGCATGGCCAGCAGTTGCTTTCGCCTTATGCGGCGCCCGAGAACATTTCTTTCAAGTCGCTCGTATCGAGAAGTGCGGATGCCGAGATAAACGCGCGTGTCATCGAGCGAACCGGTCACGGGGTTATCCGTGGCTCGGGCGGGCGCAGCGCGCGTGCCGCGGCGAAGAAAGGTGCCGTCGGCGCGACGAAGGCCATATGCGATGCGTTGAAGGATGGCTACAGCATCGTGATGGTTGCCGATATATCCAAGGGCAAGCCCCGCCAGGCCGGTGAGGGCATCGTCCGCATCGCGCGGCTTTCGTCGCGGCCGATCGTTCCGATCGCGATTGCCACCAGCCGCTACCATGTTCTCCAGAATTCGTGGGACAAGACGACGATCAATTTGCCGTTCGGCAAGCGCTGCCTGAAAATCGGTCAGCCGATCTACGTCGCGACACGCGAGGAAGAACCCGCAATGCGCCAGAAGGTCACCGAGGAACTCGATCGGGTTACCCGCGATGCCTATCGGGCCGTGGAGGGGGCGAAGTGAGCACAGGTTGGGCCCGCGCGACACTGTTTACCTATCGCTGGCTGGGTGCGCTGCTTCACCCGCTGCTCTGGCCCTATCTTGCCGTCCGTGCCGCGCGTGGAAAGGAAGATTCCAGCCGTCGCCGCGAGCGTTATGGCCGGTCCGACATTCCTCGTCCTGAAGGCCCGCTTGTCTGGTTCCATGCGGCAAGCGTCGGCGAAACCTCCGCCGTCATCCCCCTTATCAGCGAGGTGCGCCGCCGTTCGGTCAACGTGGTGCTGACCACCGGAACCGTGACATCCGCGACCATCGCCAAGGAGCGTCTCGGAAATTCGGTCATTCACCAGTATGTGCCTCTCGACATCAAGACGCCGGTTTCGCGCTTCCTCGATCACTGGAAGCCCGATCTGGCGATCATCGCCGAATCCGAAATCTGGCCGATGACCATTCTGGAGCTCGGAGCCCGCCGCACGCCGCAGGTGCTGGTCAACGGCCGGTTGTCGGACCGCTCGTTCGAGCGCTGGAAAAGCCGGCCCAATCTGGCCGACGCTCTCTTCGAGAACCTTTCGCTCGTCATTGCCCAGTCCGATCTCGATGCCGAGCGGTTCTCCACGCTCGGCGTTCACCAGGTCGCCGTATCCGGCAACCTCAAGGTCGATACCGTCGCCCCGCCATGGGATGCGAGGGAACTGGGACTTCTGCGCCGGCAGGTCGGCGATCGTCTCGTCTGGGCCGCGACCTCGACCTTCGAGGGCGAGGAGGAAATCGCAGCGGACGTGCACCAGAGCCTCAAGCCCGTGCACGGGCAGCTGACCATCATCGTGCCGCGCCACCCCGAGCGCGGCGACGCGATCGAAGCCATGCTCGAAGCGCGGGGCCTCGTCGTTGCCCGCCGGTCGCGCGGCGAGGAGATCGAGCCCGGCGTCGACATCTATCTGGGTGACACGATCGGCGAGATGGGACTTTACCTCAATCTTGCCTCGGTCGTCTTTGTCGGCCGCTCGCTCAAGATGGGCGGCGGGCAGAACCCGCTGGAGCCGGCCATGCTTGGCTGCGCGGTGCTTTCCGGCAGCGATGTGACCAACTTTCGCGATGTCTACGCCAAGCTTCTCAAGAATGGCGGTGGCCGCTTCGTCCGCGACGGCGCGATGCTGGCCAAGGGCGTGAACTTCCTGTTTGCCAATCCCAAGGCCCGCGCCGCCATGGCCGCCGGCGGCGAAAAGACCCTGCGCGACCTGCGCGGCGGCCTGCAGACGACCGTGCGCGCCCTCGAGCCCTATCTCAACCCGCTTACGGTCAAGGCACGCCTGCAGTCGAGTGACGCAGGCAAGGAGGCGGCCGAGGGCAGGAGGCGGACATGGTGAGCGAGGCGCCACCGTTCTGGTGGGAGAAGCCCGGACTGCAGGCGGCTCTTCTCTCCCCGGTGGGATGGGTTTACGGACGCGTGGCGCGCCGCATCATGGAAAAGCGCCAGCGCAAGGCAGTTTCCGTTCCGGTCATCTGTGTCGGCAATTTCACCGTCGGCGGTTCCGGCAAGACGCCGACCGCGCTGGCGCTCGCCGATGCGGTGGAGGCGGTCGGCCTGAAGCCCGGTTTCCTGACCCGCGGATATGGCGGCAATATCCGCCACGCGACCGTGGTCGATCCCCAACAGCATTCCGCGCGCCTTGTCGGTGACGAGCCGATGCTTCTGGCTCGTCGCGCGCTCACCGTCGCTTCGCCCGACAGACCGGCGGGCGCGGAGCTGCTGATGTCGGAAGGCGCCGACATCATCATCATGGATGACGGGTTTCAGAGCGCGCGTCTGGTCTTCGACCATGCCGTCATGGTCATCGATGCGCGCAAGGGCGTTGGTAACGGTCGCGTCTTTCCGGCAGGCCCGGTGCGCGCACCCATCGTCGCCCAGCTCCGCCATGCCGATTCCCTGCTTGTCGTGGGCGAGGGAACGGCCGCCGACAGGATTATCCGCATGGCGGCGCGAGCCGCGAAATCCGTTCACACAGCCCATCTCGTCCCGTTGGCACCCGAAAGACTCAAGGGGCAGAACTGCCTCGCCTTTGCGGCCATCGGAGATCCCGGCAAGTTCTTCGAAACGCTCGAGGCGGCCGGCATTCGTGTGGCGCATGAAAGGGGTTTCCCCGATCATCACACGTTCGCCGACGACGAAATCCAGGAAATGTTCGACGAGGCCGATCTCTACGGCCTGAAGCTGGTGACCACCGCGAAAGATCTCGTTCGCCTTCAGGGCGGACACGGCAAGGCCCAGGAAATGGCCGGGCGGGTTGAGGTGCTGGAAGTGCGTCTGGACTTCGATCAGTCCGACACGGCGGGAAAGATCGTCAAATCGGCGATCGAGAAATGCAAGCGCCGGCTGGTGGCGTCAGGTCACAGACCGATCTGACGGTTATTTTCTGACCGGCAGGGTGCCAGCCTTCTTTTCCGCATCGAGCGAGGCCTGCGCATCGACATAGGCTTCCTGGCGGTCGACGCTCCAGTATTTCAGCTCGTCGATGGCAATGCGTTCGCCGGTGACAGCACACACGACATAGCTGCCGGGCGTGACCACCTGAATGTCTCCGTCGAGATATTTGAGCGATGCCGGACGGGAACCCGGCCCTTCGAAACGGTTCATGAAATCTCCGTGGGCAAGAACGCCTCTATTATCCTTGCGCTTTCTCCCATTGCAAGGCGAGCTTACCTTCGGGCGAAAAGTCGTTCGATGTCGGCGAGACTGAGCGTGATGTAGGTGGGGCGCCCGTGGTTGCATTGGCCGGAGCCCGGAGTGGCTTCCATCTGCCGCAGAAGTGCATTCATTTCCTCGGGCTTCAAAAGTCGGCCTGACCGCACCGAGCCGTGACAGGCCATGGTGGAGGCCACCGATTCCAGCCGGTCGCGAAGGCCCGCCGCGTCGCCCCATTCGGCAATCTCGTCGGCAAGATCGCGGACCAGGGACGGCACGTCCACTTCGCCCAGAAGGGCCGGCGTTTCGCGAACGGCAATGGCGCCGGGGCCGAAACGCTCGATGCCGAGACCAAGCTGCTCGAAATCGGCAGCCTTCTCCGCGAGCCTGTCGCAATCCTCTTCCGGCAGATCGACGATCTCCGGCAGGAGCAGCATCTGCGAAGGCAGCCGTCCGCCCGACATCGCTCCCTTCAGCTTTTCGAAAACCAGCCGCTCGTGAGCGGCATGCTGATCGACGATCACGAGACCGTCCTGCGTCTGGCTTACGATGTAGTTTTCATGCACCTGCGCGCGCGCGGCGCCCAGCGGATGGGATGCCTGCGGTGCTGCGGTCTGCGGGGGAATGTCTTCGGCACGGGCAGAGGGAATTTCGGCGTCGATGAAGCCCGGCTGTACGGGTTCCGCGAAGCCGAAGGGAACCTCGGTGTTCTGGGGCCTGTAGGGGGATGCCTCCTGCGACCAGTTTGCAGGCGGGCGATAGGAGACGTTGGCGGGCCGGTAGGCTGGCGCGGCACCTTGCGGCCGCAGCGCCGACAGCATTCCTGTCGTGCCCGACGTCGATGCGCGGTCGCCTTCGCGTTCCAGCGCCTGACGGATGGCGCCGATGATCAGGCCGCGCACCAGACCCGGATCGCGGAACCGCACATCGGCCTTGGCTGGATGGACGTTGACGTCGACCAGCGCCGGGTCGAGCTCGATCATCAGCACCGCAACCGGGAACCGACCGCGCGGGATCCTGTCGGAATAGGCTGCCCTCAGCGCCGACATGATCTGCTTGTCCTGCACCGGACGGCCGTTGACGAAGGCGTACTGGTTGAGCGAATTGGCGCGGTTATATGTCGGTACCCCGACGTGACCGGACAGTTGCACATCCTCGCGCACGGCCTCGATCTCGATCGCATTGTCTGCGAACTCGCGGCCGAGAACCTGCGAGATCCGGTCGATGGGCCTGGCGGCGGTGGAGAATTCGGTGGTCATCCGGTCCGGCCCGGAAAGCACGAAGCGCACATGGGGGAAGGCGATCGCCATCCGACGGATCACTTCGGTTATGGCGCCGCTCTCGGCTCGCTCGCCCTTCATGAATTTCAGACGCGCAGGCGTGGCGAAGAACAGATCGCGGACTTCGACCATCGTGCCGGGATTGGCAGGGGCCGGTCTCGGTTCCCCGCCCGCCCCGCCATCGACGCGGACTTCGTAGCCGCTCTCGGCTCCGGGCTCCCGGCTGACGATCTTGAGCTTGGCGACAGAGCCGATCGACGGCAGTGCCTCACCGCGAAAGCCGAGCGTGCGGATATCGTTGAGCCCGCCGCCGAGTTTCGACGTGCAATGCCTGCGCACGGCAAGGGCGAGATCCTCGGGTGACATCCCCGAACCGTCGTCGCTGACGCGGATCAGCGACTTGCCGCCGCCGGCGGTCGCGATCTCGACGCGCTTAGCGCCGGCGTCGATGGCGTTCTCGACGAGTTCCTTGACGACGCTTGCCGGCCGCTCGACGACCTCGCCGGCGGCAATCTGGTTGATGAGCGTGTCGGGTAGTTGTTGGACGGCCATCCCCCATGTTCCCGGATTCGGATCAAGCTGCAATGACCAGGAGAAAGAATTCCCTACAAATTCGTCCTGCTTTGTTGCAATCGCGCGGCGTGGCGGCTTTTCTGTCTCTACTCGGGTTCTGGAGTTGTAAGATGACGTCATATGATGCGGACCGCGCGGCTCTCCGTGCCCTGTTCGATGTCGGTCTCAAGGCCGCTGATCCTGCTGTCTGCGTGCCTCCGCACCTGCCTGCGCCTCCCGAGGGTCGCACCATCGTCATCGCGGCCGGCAAGGCGGCAGCCTCCATGGCGCGCGCGGTCGAGGACAATTTTCAGGGCCATATCGAAGGCATTGCGGTGACCCGCTACGGCCATGGCACGGAGTGCCGCATTATCGAGGTCATCGAGGCATCGCATCCGGTTCCCGATGACCGGGGCGAGGTCGCGGCCCGCAAGCTCATGCAGACCGTCACGGGGCTCGGACCGGACGATCTGGTCCTGTGCCTCATATCCGGCGGGGGATCGGCGCTTCTGGGTCTGCCCGCGGAAGGACTGACGCTCAAGCAGAAGAAGGCGATCAACAAGGCCCTTCTCGCAAGCGGTGCGCCGATCGGCGAGATGAATACGGTGCGCAAGCATCTCTCTGCGATCAAGGGCGGGCGGCTCGCCCAGGCCGCGCATCCCGCCCGTGTCGTCACGCTCGGCATTTCCGACGTGCCGGGCGATGACCCTTCCGTCATCGCCTCGGGCCCGACGGTTGCCGACAAGACCACGCTTGCCGATGCTCTCGATGTGATCGCGAGATTCTCCATTGCGATATCGGAGGAGGTGCGCGCGCACCTGGATGATCCCGGGAGCGAAACGCCGAAGCCCGGTGATCCGGTATTTGAAGGTAACAGCTACGTGCTGATCGCCCGGCCCGCGGACATGGTCGAAGCAGTCGCCCGGGCAGGGCGGCTCATGGGGTATGATGTCATCTCGCTCGGCGCCGATATCGAGGGGGAAGCTCGCGAGGTCGGCAAGGCGCAGGCGAGGATGGCCCTCGATCTGGCCGAGAAGATGAAGCCGGACGCAAGGCCGGTCCTCATCGTGTCCGGCGGGGAGACCACGGTCACCGTCGACAGGCCTGGAGGTCGCGGCGGCCGCAACTGCGAATATCTTCTGGCATTGGCCGTGGCTCTCGATGGAGATCCGCGCATCTGTGCGCTCGCCTGCGATACCGACGGCATCGACGGTAGTGAGGACAATGCCGGTGCGATTATCGACCCCGGCACGCTTTACCGTGCCGAGGCAAGAGGATTGAAGCCGGCGAAATATCTGGCAGATCACGATTCCTACACATTGTTTTCGGCGACCGGAGACCTGGTGATGACAGGTCCGACATTGACCAACGTGAACGACCTCCGGTTGATCCTGATCAGTCCTCCGAAAGTATTCTGATATATTAAGTCCGGCTTAACTTGGCTCTGACATCGTGCTTGCGGAGCGTGGAAACAGACATTCGCCGGTGAATGATCGCGTATGTGATGTGCGTCTTTCACGCTGGTGATCTCGAGCGCTCCAATCTGAAGACGCAGAGCGAGTGCGGCAAGTTGAGTGCGGGCGACATCAGTAAGGACAATATGCAGCTGGCTCTCGTCGAGGGGCTCGCAGGGTCGCTCGGCACGTCCGTCGCTATCTACGACCGCGACGACACGCTCATCTACTCATCGAAAAACTTCAACCGCTTCTTCGATATTCCCGACGACAGTCTGGTCATCGGCACCCGGCTCCGCGATTTCCTCGGTGCCATCTATGATTGCGGGGCGCGTTTCGGTGTCGCGGGCAAGAAGCGCGGTGCTGTCTCCCGGAATGACTGGATCGCCGAGCGCATCGCCATCCATTGGCGCGAGCGCTACGATCACGTCGAGCAATTGCCGCATGGTCGCTGGGTGAGGCTTGGCCAGCGCCGTCTGCCCGGTGGGCTGCTCATCACTCACATCACCGACATCTCCGACCAGATGCGCCGCAGCAATGAGCTGAAGGCCGCCGAGGACGGGGAAAGGCTGGCCAAGGATGTGGTCGACAACCTTCCCAATCCGATCCTCGTCAAGGACGAGACGTTGCAGGTCGTTCTCGTCAACAAGGCCTTCTGCAGCCTGCTTGGGTACAAGGAACATGAAATTCTCGGGCGCCGGGTCGCCGAGGTGGTGGGCGAGGAAGCGGCCAGCGTCTTCGAGGAGCGCGAACGCAGGGTCATGGAAACCGGAGAGCCGCTGGAATTCGTCGAGGACATTCCTCATGCGGACGGCTCGCTCATCCGTTCGATCACGCGCCAGAACCGGGTACGTACATCGAATGGCTGCTATATCGTCATCTCAATCGATCGCATAACCACGCAGTCCGGCCTCTATCACGCCGGCCGGAAAACCGTCTCCTCCAGACCGGAACAGGCGGAGCGGACCAGAAAGCGTATCCTCATCGTCGATCAGGACCGTGCCCGGGCGGAGGAGCATGCAGCCGCGCTCAGGAGCGAAACTGTCGAGACACTCGCGATCGGTGATCTGCATCAGCTTTTCTCGTTCCTCGATACAGCGCGCAGCATGGATGTGAGCGTTGATGTCATCGAGGTGTCGGACGAGATCGGAGCGGCTTTGGCCGCCAATCCCGCGGCGACGGAATACCCCGTGCTCACACGTCTGCTGGCCGAGCGTGTCTCACGCGACATCGCCCGTCGTACTGCCGAAGCCGAAGCGCAGCGGTCGGCGGAAGTGGAAGCGGAGCGGCCCACCGACGTTCGGCATGTTGAAGCGGAAACCTCGGATTCAGTCCCCGAACAGCGGGAAGAAGCAGCAAGGCAAATGCCTCCGGTCGCTGAAAACCAGCAGCTTCCCGACGATCCGGCTGTCGATGACGAGGCCTCGGATGCAATTGTCGCGACTGATGGTGGTGAGGCCGAGACGGCTGTCCAGCCGGTCGTTGCGCCGCCCGAACCCGCGCCGGTCCGGATTCCCGTTCCCCCGGCCGCGCCGCGGGCACTCAAGACCTCCACGGTCCGCATCCTCGTCGCAGAGGACAACGACGTGAACCAGATCGTCTTCGAGCAGATCCTCACCAGCATCGGCGTCGACTACCATATCGTCTCCAATGGCCAAGAGGCGGTCGAAGCGTGGGAGGAGATGAAGCCGGATCTCATCCTGATGGACGTTTCCATGCCGGTGATGAACGGTCATGAAGCCTCTCGCAGGATACGCGAGGAGGAAAATGCCAGGTCGAGCGATCATCACGTGCCCATCCTCGCGGTCACCGCTCATGCCATGGCGGGGGATGCCGACGCCTGCTATGCGGCAGGGATGGACGACTATCTGACCAAGCCCGTCAGCCCCGAAAAGCTCGAAGCGGCGATCAATCTGTGGGTCCCGACCCGGCACGGCCAGCAGGTCGCGTGACGGACGGAAAGGGCGTGCTGAACGTGTTCGTTTTCCTGTCGATCCCCGCAACTTGCGATAGGACAAAGTTAAGGAATCTATTGCATTTTACTAAAATCGGCGATTGTGAATGCAGGTGGCAAACATAGCCATGAAAGAACAGCTCGAGTTGAGCCAGGCTGAAATTGCAGATCCGAATATCGTGGCCTTGACCGACCCCTTGACGGGACTCGGCAACAGGCGACGGTTGATGGACAAGGTGCGCAAGCTCGCGGCCGAACGCGCCGATGATCCGGCGCCTTTCACCATTGGTATCGCCAATGTCGACGGCTTCAAGCCCATCAACGATCTGTTCGGTCACGCTGCCGGCGACGAGATTCTCTGCCAGATTGCCCATCGTCTGCACGCCTGCCTGCCTGACGGCGGGTTCGTGGCGCGCATTGATTCCGATGAGTTCGCATTCGTCCTGCCTCTGATCTTCGAGAAGAAGGGCGCCGAAAAGATCGGCCGCATGTTCAAGGAAGTCCTGTCGGCGCCGTACGATCTGGGCGATCGAAATGTGCGCCTTTCGGCTTCCTTCGGCTTTGCCATCTACCCCTTCGCCGGCGAGCAGTTCGCCGAACTCATGAAGAGCGCCGATACCGCGCTCTACCGCTCGAAGCGGCGCGGCCGTAGCCAGATCACCGTCTATTCCGAGGAAATCGCCGAGGAGATGCGCCGGTCGACCGAGGTTGAGCAGGCCCTGCGCCGCGCGATCATCGCCGACGAGGTGGCGGTCAATTTCCAGCCGATCATCAATATTGCCGATGGTGCGCTTCTCGGTTTCGAGGCGCTTGCGCGCTGGACCGACCGCGATCTCGGCTTCATCTCGCCTGCTCTCTTCATTCCGCTCGCGGAAGAGCGCGGCTTTATCGACTCGCTGACCGACACCCTTCTGCGCAAGGCCGCGGAGACTGCCAAGAACTGGCCGTCGCATCTGTTCCTGTCGTTCAACATGTCATCGATCCAGTTGACCGACCCCGCGACCTGTCACAACGTCATAGCCATTCTGAATTCCGTCGGGCTGGACCCGCGACGTGTCGAGCTCGAAATCACCGAAACGGCGATGATGAGCGACCCCGAAGCGGCAGGCGAGGTGGTCAACGAACTGCGCTCCTTCGGCATCCGCGTTTCTCTCGACGACTTCGGCACCGGCCAGTCGAGCCTCGGAAGGCTTCGTGATTTTGCCTTCGACAAGGTCAAGATCGACCGCTCCTTCGTCAACGAGATCACGGTCGACCGCTCGTCCGGCACCATCGTCAAGGCAATCCTCGCCATGTGCGAAGGGCTTGATCTCAAGGTGATCGCCGAGGGTATCGAGACGCCCGAACAGGCGGCCAAGCTGCTAGAGCTCGGTTGCCGTGCCGGCCAGGGATATCTTTTCGGCAAGGCCGTCAACGCCGAAACCACCTACACGCTCATCAAGCTGGAGCGCGAAACGCGGTCGCGTCAGGAGCGCGAGTTGCGCGCGTGAGCGTAGGCGGCGCTGACAAGCGCGCGCCAGACCTCGAACAATCCTCGCTGCACGGCAATCTCGGCATCGATCAGTCTCACCTCGATGCCGCAGGTCGCGAAGGCTGACTGGTACAGCTGCGCCAGCTGTCCGGATGCCACCAGAGCCACGCCGTCAGTGCCGGGCTCCGCGCCCGCAAGTTCGGCGCCGATCATCAGTCCCGTCAATCGCGCCCGGTTCTCGTCTGGACTGCGGTGTTCCAGCAGGTCGCCCGCCCGGATGGAAAACAGGGTGTTGGTCAGCTTACCCGGATTGAGCCATCCGTCGCGCACGCCGGTGGAAAAGGCCGGATCGCCCGCTTCCACCTCGGCGGCCCCTTCAAGCGAATGCTGCAGGATGGTCTGCCTGCTCAGCACATCGATCATCTCGCCGGTCATGAAGGTCCGGAAGCCCTGAACCTGGCTCTTGGCCATCAGCACCCATTTCGAATGCTGGCCGGGAATACAGTAGCTGTGGGCGCCGTGCCCTTCCATGCTGGCGCCGAAGAGCTTGGTTTCCTCTCCCCGCATGACGTCGCTCGACTGGCCAGGCGCCTGCGAGATTCCCGGGAGGATCGTGACCGGGCGATCGAGCCCGCTCACTTGCGTCGCGTGTCTCCAGAGATCGTCCAGTTCCGCGGGCACGGAAAGGTAACCGGATTCCTTCCAGCCCTGCCGCGAACCGGCCATGCCGCAGATGACGACGGGAAGGCCCGACGGCGCTTCGAGCCCGGCAAGATGCTTCTCCAGTATCGCGTGGAATCCGGCTTCGCGCGCCGCGGCAATGCCGTCGTCGCTCGTTGAGCCCGCGAGCACGGTGCCGTCATTGCCCATCAGCCAGAGGCGGAACCTCTTGGTTCCCCAGTCGACTGCCGCCACTCTCGGTACCGTGCTCAGTTGCCTCTTCCTTCTGTTCTCCGGACGGAGGCAGGAGGGGTTTCAGTCCCTGCCAGCCGTCGGCAATTTGTAGTCGCCGAATGTATCGCGCAGAACGGTCTTCTTGATCTTACCGGTCGCAGTATGCGGGATTTCGTCCGTGAAGACGACATCGTCCGGCATCCACCATTTGGCGATCTTGCCTTCGAGAAACGCGAGCATGTCCTCTTTCGTTGCGGTTCGTCCCGCTTTGAGGACGATTATCAGCAGCGGGCGCTCGGACCATTTGGGATGGTTGACGCCTATGACCGCGGCCTCGGCGACATCCGGATGGCCGACGGCGAGGTTCTCGATGTCGATCGACGAGATCCATTCCCCGCCGGACTTGATGACGTCCTTGGAGCGATCGGTGATCTGCATGTAGCCGTGCTCGTCGATGTGGGCGACGTCGCCTGTATCGAACCAGCCGTCCCTGCCGAACTGATCGGCGCCTCTGTTCTTGTAGTAGGCGCCGGAAACCGCCGGACCGCGAACCTTCAGGCGCCCGAAGGTCGAGCCGTCCCAGGGAAGTTCATTGTCGTCGTCGTCCGTTATCTTCATTTCGACGGAGTAGGGCGCGTGGCCCTGTTTCTTCTGGATCGCGATCTTGTCGTCGCCCTCGAGGCCGGCATATTCAGGCTTCATCGAACACAGCGTGCCGAGCGGGCTCATCTCGGTCATGCCCCAAGCATGGATGACCTCGACGCCGTAATTGTTCTGGAACTTGCGAATGACAGCTTCCGGACATGCGGCGCCCCCGATGATCACATGGTTGAGATCGGGCAGCTTGCAGTCGTTCTCCTCCATGTATTGCAGCAGCATCAGCCACACGGTGGGAACGGCGGCGGTAATCGTGACCCTCTCGTTCGTCAGCATCTCGTAGACGGATTTGCCGTCCATGCCCGCGCCGGGCATCACCATCGTGGCGCCCGCCATAGGGACCGCGAAAGCGGTCGTCCAGCCATTGGCGTGGAACAGCGGCACCACCGGCATGAAGCGGTCGGCCGCGCCGATGTTCATCATGTCGGGCTGCAGCGCCATCATCGCGTGAAGCGTGTTGGAGCGGTGGGAGTAGAGGACGCCCTTCGGGTCGCCGGTAGTGCCGGAGGTATAGCACATGCCTGCGGCCGTGTTCTCGTCGAAACGCAGCCATTCGAAATCGCCGTCCGCCTCCGCGATATAGTTTTCATAGGAGATCGCGCCGGGCAGGGACGTCTCGGGCATGTGAGCGTCATCCGTCAGTATGACCACGCGTTCGAGCGACGGCACCTTTGGCGCGAGCGCCTCGGCGAGCTTGACGAAGGTCAGGTCGACGAAGAGCATCCTGTCTTCGGCGTCGTTCATGATCCAGGCGATCTGTTCGGGGAACAGGCGCGGATTGAGCGTGTGGTAGATCGCTCCGACACCCAGGATGCCGTACCAGCTTTCCAGATGCCGCCAGGTGTTCCACGCCATCGTGGCCACCCGGTCTCCCGGTTTCACGCCATCGGCGGATAGGCGCTCGGAAAGCTTCAGGGAACGGGTCCGCAGATCGGCGTAAGTGATTCGGTGAATCGGACCCTCTACGGATCTTGAAACCACCTCGCGCTTGCCGTGCATGCGAGCAGCGTGATCCAGTATGGTATGGGCCAAAAGTGGCCATTCCTGCATGAGTCCGAGCATTTCTTCCTCCCGTGAATGCCGAATTCCTCAGGCCCCATATTAGGTCGCGGAAAGGTGGAGACAACTGAAATAATTAGCAAAAATACATGCTCGGCCTGATTGCATTTCGGCTCTTGAAAGCGATTTGGTTACCCTTTTTTAGAACCGTTAGAAAAATGTATCAAGAATGCGCGATCTTTCTCGCACTCTGAAAATATATGTGTTACTTTGTACCTGCGGCGGAATTTTAGAGGCAACAAAAAGGGGCCTGGATGGAACCGTCGCGTTCTTCAGGAAAAAGAATGGAACAAATGACTGTCGAAGCTGGTCGCGCCGACCTGCTGTTGCAGCAGCTAGGTGCCTGTACTTCCCAATTTGATGTTTTTCGGTGCCTTAGAGAAGTAACACAGAGTTACGGGTTCCGATATTTCTCCGTGAATTCAATGCCGAGAGATAGCCAGTTTCGCTTGTCGGATACGGTTATCATTACTTCTGCCCCGTCAGATTTGATAAAGCGTCAGGACGGATTCGAAAGCTCTGAATCCAATCCTGTGGTTGCAGCCATTCGCGCGACCGGAGCGCCCTTCGAGGTGCGGTTCGGCGAGCGTGAAAGGGGCGACAGCCGCAAGTTCGATCGGGTGGAGCAGATACTTTCGGAGTTCGATCTCTCGACCTGGCTGATCGTGCCGGTTTTCACACCGGGTGCCGGCGAGGCCGTGATCTCGTACCTTGGTAACAGGCCCTCCTTGAAAGCTTTCGAACTGGCGGAATTGGCGCTGCTGTCGTCGAAGGCAAAGGACCGACTGACGATGGTGTCCGCGCAAGACAAGCCTCAGGCTTCACCCTTGACCGAGCGCGAACTTGAATGTGTTGTCTGGACGGCGGCAGGCAAGACAAGCGTCGAGATTGCGAAGATCCTCAATCTCTCCGAACACACGGTGAACCATTACCTCAACAATGCCACGCGCAAGAGCGGTACTGTGAACAGAACGCAGACCGTGGCCTCAGCCTTGCGCAACGGCTGGATCGACTAGATCCTGTTGCTTGTGGCCGGGACTTTCTCAAGCTCCCGGCCATAACCTCTCACCGCTTCGATCTTGGCGTGGAACGCGGTCCAGTCGTCGCTTTCGGCGACGTCCTTCCAGATTTCCTCCACTTCATCGATGAGCATGCTCTGAGCCCGGACGGGCAAGGTGCCGGCTTTCAGGGCAGTCGTGGCGCCTTCGGTCAGATCGCGATCTCTCAATGCGGCGATGACCATGCGCCAGGCATCGGTGTCATAGGCGTGCGACTGCGGGCTTTGGGCAAGACGGTCGTCGTCGGCGCCGCAGGCCATGTCCAGAAAAGTCTGCTCGAAGGGCACGCGGTTGTCGCGGAGCGCCGAATAGAACAGCGCGGTGAGCCGATGATCACGCTCACGGTTCTCGCGATCCGGCTCGATGCCGAGCCGGCCGAGCGTCGTATCAGCCAGGGCCTCGTCAAACCTTTTCGGAAATGTCTCGAGAACCGGCTGCAATTCCGAGACATCGACGAGCGGGATCAGGCATTCGCCGAGCCGTGCCAGGTTCCAGTAGAGCGCGTCGGGCTGACGACCGAAGGCGTAGAGACCCTGATGGTCGAAATAGGCGGCGGTGAAGTTCGGGTCGAGATCGGGCAGGAACCGCCACGGTCCGTAATCGAAACTTTCGCCGGTAATGGTGATGTTGTCGGTGTTGAGCACGCCGTGGACGAAACCTGCCGCAAACCATTGTGCCCCCAGCTTTGCCACGGCATCGACGACATGGCCGAGAAAATCGGCCGGCCCCGTCGCATCCGGCCAGTATTCGGCGATCGAATAATCGAGCAGCTTCCGGATGTTTTCGTGCTCCTCGAGATAAAGGAGCCGCTGGAAGCTGCCGATCCGCACATGGCTGTGATTAAGCCGGACAAGAACGCTCGACCGGGTGGGGGAGGGCTCGTCTCCGCGCATCAGGCTTTCCCCGGTCTCGATCAGGCTCAAAGACCGCGACGTGTTCACCCCGAGCGCTTCCAGCATCTCGGTGGCCAGCACCTCGCGGACCCCTCCCTTGAGTGTCAGGCGACCGTCACCGCTGCGCGACCAGGGCGTCGTGCCGGATCCCTTTGTTCCCAGATCCATCAGCCGGCCTGCACGATCGCGCATCTGCGCGAAAAGGAAGCCGCGCCCGTCGCCGATGTCAGGGTTGTAAACCCGGAACTGGTGACCGTGATATCTGAGCGCGAGCGGCTCGGGCAAATTGTCCGGAAGTGGCTCGAAGCGGCCGAAATGCCTGATCCATTGCTCGTCGCTCAGGCCATCGAGCCCGATTTCGGCGGCTGCCCGGTCATTGCGGAACCTCAGTTCTGCGCGGGGAAACGCCGCGGCCTTCACGGGGTCGTAAAAGTCCGGGCCGAGGCGTGTGTGGCGCATATCGGCCGTGTAGGTCCCTGCCGGCCGGGGGGCGGATTTCGTATCTGTCAAAACTCAACTCCTGAACCCACCATATGGTGCAGCAATGCCAGGCCGAAAGAGGTCACGGCGACGTTCCTTACATAAGCGAATGCTTTCCAAAACGCGTGCGTTTCCAAAAAATTGACATGCTGCCTTGAAGGCGCCAGTTCGCGATACCATATCATGTTCAACGCCGGGATTTCTCTCCCCCCTCCAGGTCCCGGCAAGCGCCGCCCTTGAGCGCGCCAGGTTGTCCCCCTCCCACCCTGGCCTCCAGTCTCGGGCGACGAATAAAAGCACCCGTTCGGCTTGGCCGGACGGGTGTTTTCGTTTGCGCAACCGCTAGGTGGCCGAGCCGCTGTCCGGGAGAAAGCGCGAGCGTTCCTCCGCCGTTGCCTTGGCAATGAAATCGGCCACCGTTCTGAGCCGGGCGAGATCGCGGGCAGCCTCGTGGAAGACGATATAGTAGCCGCGCTCGATCCGAAGCTCGGGCAGCACATTCACCAGGTCGGGATAGTCGGCGGCGATGTAATCGTGAAGCACGGCGATGCCTGCGCCGCCCCGCACCGCGCGGGTCTGCCCGATGGCGCTGGAGATCTCGAAATGCGCCGACCAGTTGCGAAGGATCTCGCGGGTGAACTGCAGTGACGGCGAGAAGATCAGGTCCTCGACATAGCTGATCAGCCGGTGGTCGCGCAGATCCTCGGCCACCTTCGGCTCGCCCATCTCGGCGAGATACGCCTGCGATGCATAAAGCGAGAGCGAATAGTCGACGAGCTTCCTGGACACCAGCCGTCCGGCCGCCGGCCGTTCGACGGTAATCGCGATATCGGCTTCACGCTGCGGCAGGGAAAAGGAGCGCGGCACCGGCACGAGCTGAAGCTTGAGGTCGGGATGACGGGCGGTGAGTTCGCCGAGCCGTGCGGCGAGAAAATAGACGCCGAAACCGTCTGGAGCCCCGATCCTGACTGTACCGGAGATCGCGCTGTCGGTGCGCCCGAGGCTTGATTGCGCGGACAGCATCTCGGCTTCCATCCGTTCGGCATGGGCCAGGAACGCCTCACCCTCGCCGGTCAGCACGCAGCCATTTGTGCGGCGGATGACGAGCTGGCTGTCGAGCGCGGTCTCGAGCGCCGTGATGCGCCGAGCCGCAGTCGCATGGTTGAGACCCAGCCGACGCGCCGCGGCCAGGATCTGCCCCGATCGCGCCACTGCCAGAAACACCCTTATGTCGTCCCAGTTCAATGCCATCCGGCTGTCTTAATCGGCCTGAAGGGGAAGGTGAAGTGCTGTGGTGAACTTGCCGGCGTGCCGACGGAGGCCTATGTCCGTACCAGCCGCTTCAGGCATGTCACCGGAAACTCTTCATGTCAGAACAGATCGTTCCGCCCTCAGAAACGGGGCCATCGGCCGCAGCGCCGCTTTATGAAGGCCGCTGGGTGGCCATGACGGTGATGCTGATTGCCGGCTTCATGAACCTTATCGACGTCACCATCGTCAATGTGGCCCTGCCGAGCCTGCAGCGCGATCTCGGCGCGACGGATTCGGGGATCGAGTGGGTGGCCGCAGCCTATATTCTCTCCTTCTGCATCGGTCTTTTGCCTTTCGGCCGGCTCGGTGACCTGATGGGGCGGAAGAACGTGTTTCTGTGCGGCGTTGCCGGTTTCACGATCGCCTCGGCTCTCTGCGGCATCGCGCCGAATATCGAGATGCTGATTGCAGCCCGCGCCGTACAGGGCCTGACCGCAGCGCTGATGACGCCGCAGACGCTGGCGATCGCGCAGGTGATCTTTCCGCCGCATGAGCGCGGCACGGCCTTTTCGCTGTTCGGTCTGACCGCGGGCCTCGCCACCGTCACCGGTCCGGTTCTCGGCGGCTTTCTGATCGGGGCGGATATTTTCGGGCTCGACTGGCGGCCGATCTTCCTCGTCAATATTCCCATCGGCGTCATCGCGATCGCTGCGGGGCTGAAATTCATCCCCAGGGGCAGGGTCAATCCGGATGTCGGTTTCGACGTCGTCGGCATTCTCCTGGCCATGACCACGATGCTGCTTCTGGTCTTTCCGCTGGTCGAGGGGCGAAACTTCGGCTGGCCGGTCTGGATATTCGTCATGCTGGCGGCAAGTGTCCCGACGGGTTTCGCCTTCCACCGCTGGCAGAAGGCGAGGGCCCGCGATGACAAGCCGCAGCTGATGCCTGCAAGCGTGCTCGAAAATCGCCAGTTCCTCAGCGGCGCGATGCTGACGACACTGCTGTTCTCGTCGATACCCGGCCTGTTTCTGGTGCTCGCCGTGTTCCTGCAGATCGGCTTTGGCCTGACCCCGCTCCAGTCCGGGCTCACCACCATGCCCTTTTCTGTGGGTGTCCTGACCGCGTCCCTTGTCGCCAACCGGCTCGGCGGCCGTTTCATGGTGCAGCGGTTGATCATCGGCGCACTTCTGCTGGTATTGGCCATGTTCGGACTGCGTTTTGTCGTCGGTTCTCTCGCCGATCACATCGTCGGCTGGCACTTCATCGCACCGCTGTTTATGGCCGGCATCGGCCTGGGCACGACCATACCGGCACTCTTCCAGACCGTTCTGTCGGACGTCGAGGGGCGCGACGCGGGATCGGCATCCGGAAGCCTGCAATCCTTTCAGCAGGCGGGCGCGGCTTTGGGCGTGGCCGTCATGGGACAGATCTTCTTCAGCCATTTCGGCGGCGAGGCGGCAGGTTCCCCGCAGCCGGTCTTCATCGAAGCCTTGCGGACCGCGCTCATCTATTCGGTCGTTGCATTCACCGTGGTTGCCCTGGGCGGTGCCGTGCTAGGCTATCGGGCGAGGCGCTAGCACGACGTCACGGGAAACGGTCAACGCGGGAAGCACGATGCCTGTCGAACTCTCTCACGACATGATCCGCAAATTCGAGGAAATATCGGGGATTGCGCCCATCGAGGTGCAGGCATCCGAGGAACAGGCCTATTCGCTCGGCAAGGCCGGCCGCGATGTCGAGATGGCGATCATCCGTCTCAACGAGACCTCGCCGGGTTCGTCCGAGCGCGACGAGTGCCTTTGGGACGCCAGCGATGCGGTCTGGCGCTATTTCATCCAGCGCGAGGCTTGCGGGGTCCGCGATCACCGTCAGGCGATCCGCTTCTATGGCATTCCGGGCGAAGTGCTTGCCCGGCTGGGCGGCACCAGACCGCGAAAGTCCGGTGCCGCTCGCTGATCAGACGCCGTGTCCCGCCGCTTCGTCGAGTTCGCGCTGGAGACGAGCTTCCTCTTCCACGGTCGGTTTCGAGAACCGCGCCAGCGCCAGATAGGCCACCGGCGTGACGAACAGCGTGGCCGCCGTCGCAAGTCCAAGTCCGCCGACGATGACCCAGCCCAGTGCCGTCCGGGCTTCCGCTCCCGCGCCGAAGGCGAACACGAGAGGAACGGCGCCGAGCACGGTCGACACCATCGTCATCATGACCGGGCGCAGACGGATCAGCGATGCCTGTTCCACGGCTTCGCGGACAGACAGTCCGGTATTGCGCAGCTGGTTGGCGAACTCGACGATGAGGATGCCGTTCTTGGCCATGACGCCGACAAGCAGCACCAGCCCGATCTGACTGTAGACATTGAGCGTTCCGCCGGTCAGCAGGATGGCGAAGATCGCACAGGCAAGCCCGATCGGCACCGTCGCCATGATGATGAGCGCGGAGACGAAACTCTCGAACTGGGCGGCCAGCACCAGAAGCACCACGATGATGGCGATGGCGAAGGTCAGCATCATGTCCTGCGAGGACTGGTCGAGCGTCGCTGCTTCTGCAAGCGGAATGACCCGTGCGCCGGGCGGCAGCAGGGGCTCGGCCATCCGCACCACTTCGTTATAGGCGTCGCCAAGCGCAATCTGGTCGGTCAGTCCGGCCGTGATCGAGACCGAGCGAAGCTGTTCCTCGCGATTGAGCGATGGCGAGACGGCCTTTTCGGTCAGCGTGGCGATGGTGGACATGGGCACCATGCGGCCGTCGCTGGTCTTGAGATAGATGCTTTCCAGATCCGTCGGATCGTTGATCGGCGATGTCGTCGAGATCAGCTTGACCGGGTAGGACCGGTCCTGGATGAAGACTTCCGTGACCTCGCTGCCGTCGAGCAGCGCCTGCATGGCTTCCGCCAGCCCGTTGATGTCGATGCCGAGATCGTTGGCACGCTCGCGATCGATGGAGACGGCAAGCTGCGGCTGCGTTGTCTCATAGGACATGCGCACCTGCTCGAAGCGCGGATCGTTCTCGAGATTCTCCACCATCTTCTGCGCGGCGTCGCCAAGCTTCTGGTAGCTGTTGCCGACGAACGCGAACTGCAGGCCCTGGCCGGCGCCGCGGATTCCCAGACTATTGGGCTGGAAGGCGAAGGCACGGATACCCGGGATCTTCGCCGCAGCCGCATTGATGTCGGCGGAAATCTCCGCCTGTGTCCGGGTTCGCTCGTCCCACGGGGCGAGGGTGAGCACCATGAAGCCGGAATTGGCGCTGCCGCCGCGACCTCCCATGGCGAACATGTTCTGGATCTCGCCGCTGTCGCGCAGTGGCTGCAGCAATGTTTCGAGTTCCCGCATGCGCGCCGAGGTGTAGTCGAGGCTCACGCCCTGCGGCGCGGAAATGCGCATCAGGGCGACCGACCGGTCCTCCTGCGGCGTGAGTTCCTGGGGAACCGCCGACAGCAGCGCGAAGGCCGAGCCGCAGACCAGGACCGCAATCAGCGCCACCACCACGGGGAAGTCGAGCGACATGTGGAGCAGGCGCTTGTAGCTGTTGAACAGCCAGGCGCCGAGCCGACCGGCCATGCTCTGCTTCTCCACTTCGCCGTCCTTCTTTGGCGGCTTGGCCTTGATGATGCGCGAGGCAAGCATCGGGCAGAGCGTCAGCGCGACGAAGCTCGAGAGCAGCACGGAGAAAGCCAGCACGAAGCCGAATTCCTGAAACAGGCTGCCGGCCTGACCCGGCAGGAAGGAGAGCGGGATGAACACCGCTGCAAGGGTTGCCGTTGTGGCGATGACGGCGAAGAAGACTTCGCTGGTGCCGATCACGGCTGCAGCCCGGATGCCCAGGCCCTCGTTACGCTTGCGCACGATGTTTTCGAGCACCACGATCGCATCGTCGACCACCATGCCGGTCGCGAGCACCAGCGCCAGCAGGGTGAGGATATTGATCGAGAACCCCATCAGGTAGATCGCCGCGAATGTGCCGATCAGCGCCACCGGCAGTGTGACCGCCGGAATGATCGTCGCGCGCCAGTCGAGCAAAAAGACGAAGATGACGAGGATCACGACGCCGGTCGCAATCAGCAGCGAACGCACCACCTCGTCGATGGCGCCGGCGATGAAGGTCGCATCGTCGCCGGTCACGCGGATGTCGACGCCTTCCGGAAGGATCTGCTGGAGATCGGCAGCCGCCTGACGCACCCCTTCCGAGATCTCCAGCGTATTCGACTTCGCCTGCCGGATGATGCCGAGCCCGATGCCGGTCTTGCCGTTGGCGCGCAGGGTGGAATCACCGGGGTCCGGGCCGAGCGTCACATTGGCCACATCGCCGATGCGCACACGGTCGTTGATGTAGAGCGCCTCGAATTCCTCGGGCGTCGTCACGTCGGCGGTGGCGCGGACCACGATGTCCTGCGTGGTCGCCGTCAGCGTTCCGGCGGGTACGTCGAAGGCGACATTGTCGAGCGTGGACTTGAGATTGCCGACGGTCAGCCCCAGCGCCGCAAGGCGCGACTGGTCGATATCGACGCGGAAAATCTTGTTGCGGTCGCCATAGACCTGGACATCGGCGACGCCGGGGACCGAGGCGATGCGATCCACCACCTCGTCCTCGACCAGCACAGTCATGTCCTGGACACTCATCGTCTCCGATGTGACCGCAAGCCGCATCACGGCTTCCGCATTGGCGTCTGCCTTGACGATCTGCGGATCGTCGGCGTCGTCGGGCAGGTTGCGGGTCACCCGTCCTATGGCGTCGCGCACGTCCGCTGCGGCCCCCGACAGGTCGGTGCTGTCGGAAAACTCCACCGTGACCCGGCTGCGACCGAAGGACGATGACGACGAGATGTCGGTCACGCCCGAAACGCGGGCCACGCCGCCCTCGATGATGGCGGTCACCTCGCGGTCGATCGTTTCGGGTGCCGCGCCGGTATAGGTCGTGGTGATCGAAATCACCGGGCGATCGACATCCGGCAGTTCGCGGATCTCGCCGCCGAGGATGCCGGCAATACCGGCCACCACGATCAGCAGGCTGAAGACGATGGCGAGCACCGGACGGCGGACGAACAGTCCGCCGCTGCCGGCATGGGCATTGGCTTCACTCACAGGCTGTTTCCCGTTCTCCGCCATCAGCCTGCCTCCGCTTCGTTCTTCACGCCGGGCTGGCTGGTTCCCTTGTTCTTGACGCTCTTCGCGCCTTCCTGGCTGCCGTCGTCCTGTCGGGGCGCGTTGGGGCCTACGATCTCGACGTCGCCGCCGGCGCGCACGTTCTGCACGCCTTCGGTCACGATCAGATCGCCGGTCGCGATCTCCGCATCCACGAGGACCGACTCCGCGTTGCGCTGGATGATGGCGACGTCGACGCGCTCGGCCTTGCCGTCGGCGATGCGCCAGACATAGGAACCGTTCGAATCCCACTGGATCGCAAGGGGATCGACGCTTGGATAGGTTTCACCCGGAAAACTCATGCGGATCTGGAAGGACATGCCCGCGCGAAGTCTGTCGTCGACATTGGGAATGTCGGCGCGGACCCGAAGCGTGCGGCTCTCTTCGTCGAGCCTGTTGTCGAGCGCAAACACCTCGCCCTCGAAATTTTCACCGGGACGGGCCACGGAGGTCGCAACCACCGGCGTGCCGATCTTGATGGCGCCGACGAGGCGTTCCGGCACGTAGAAGTCGATGAGGATGTGCTCGCGGTCGTCGATGGTGGAAATCACCGTCTGATTGGTGACGAAGTCGCCGCGGTTGACGTTGAGGATGCCGATCACCCCGCCGATCGGAGCCGTCACGGTGCGGCGCTCGAGGTTGAGTTCGGCCTGACGCTGCGAGAGACGGGCGTTCTCGAGCGCTGTGCGGACGTCGTCGGCCTCCACCGAACTGATCGTGCGCTGCTGGAGCAGGTTCTCGGTCCGGGCCATCTTGTCTTCGGCGCTCTTGAGCGTGACATTCGCCACGTCGAGCGCAATTTCCTCTTCTGAGGAATCGAGCTTCACCAGCACGTCACCAGCCTCCACGACCGCGCCGGAGCGGACCTCGATGCTCGCAATCTGCCCCGAGACCTGCGGCTGTACCGAGACGGTGCGAACCGGAGCGCCGGTGCCGATGGCAGAGAAGCGATCATTGATGATCCCGGTTTCGGCCGGCTCGACCATGGCCTTCGCCCCGCCGCGCCCACCGAAGCCGCGGCGGCCGTTGCCGGTCTGACCGGCACTTCCGTCCGCCTCTGCCAGCATGGACTGGGGAACCGGCACGCCCATGCCGGCAAGGGTGGTGCCGGCATTCGGATCGAACTTGATCCAGAGGAAAAGGGCGATGGCCAGGACGACGATCGAGGCCAGCAGCTGTTTCCAGAATTTCATGCTTTGCTTTCCGAGATGAGGGAGCCCGAGGTGAGGGGCAGGTAAAAATACGCATATTGATGAGCGCCATTTTGATGCCTAACCGGCATGGCCTCAACTAAACTTTATGTAATGAACGTCATTGCGGCGATGTGATGGTGAAGGGAGGGGGAAAGTGCGCCCCAAAAACTCGCCTTTCATTGTTTACGCCTCTGTTAACTTCCCTTGTGTTCTATGGGGCGAGGACAGGGCCATGCGCCCGGCATGAAGCCAGTTCTCGAAGGGTCTCTTGGCGATCCGCACAACATGTGGCGCTTCCGGTCTTCTCTTGCCGGCGTCAGGGGTGTTCAACACAGATTTGGACATGTGGCGGGAGCGCTCTGCGAGACGGCGCCCTCACGGTCCCGCGAGCGAACCGGGGAATGCGATGAGCTTCAACCAGACTTCTTCCAAGGGCAACGGACTCGAGATCATTTCCTTTCATCTCGGCGACCAGGTCTTCAGCGTCAACATCATGTCGGTGCGCGAAATCCGCGGTTGGGCGCCTGTCACGCCGCTCGCTCACTCACCGGCTCACGTTCTTGGCGTGATCAATCTTCGCGGTTCGGTCATTCCGGTCATCGACATGGCGGTCCGCCTCGGTCTCGAGCCGATCGAGCCGACCGAACGCTCCGCCATCATCGTTGCCGATGTCCGTAATCAGCTCGTCGGTCTTCTCGTCGAATATGTCTCGGACATGATCACTGTCGATACCGAGCAGATGCAGGTCGTTCCGGAAGTCGGCGGCAATTCGGTCCAGGCCATGACCTCCGCCATCATCTCCCAGGAAAACCAGATGATCTCGCATCTCGACCTGGACTCCGTGCTGCAGGAAATCGGCCAGCTCGCCGCCTGATCTGCCCGCCGCGCAGTTTGCAGACGCCGTCCGTCAGGGCGGCGTTTTTGCTTGCGCCGACGGGGTCGTTCCGGGGGAGCGCCGGAACTTATTCCGCCCGATCGTCCTTGACCAATGTCCGTCCCTGTAACACTTTGAATTGGTGCTTCTTCGCCTAGCTGTTGTCGAAGCCGGACCTTTTCTGTTTCAGGAGTGCGGACGCCTGTATGGCCATACTAGCAAGTATTCACCATCTCACTCACTACAAATACGATCGTCCGGTTACTCTCGGCCCGCAGGTCATCCGCCTGCGTCCCGCGCCGCACAGCCGGACCCGGGTCATCTCCCACTCCTTGAAGGTCACGCCCGACAATCACTTCGTCAATTACCAGCAGGACCCCTACGGCAACTGGCTGGCGCGTTACGTGTTTCCCGATCCCGTCCGCGAACTGAAGATCGAGGTCGATCTCGTCGCCGACATGACCGTCTACAACCCGTTCGATTTCTTCGTGGAGGAAAGGGCCGAGGAATGGCCCTTCGGCTATCCCGAGGAATTGCTGGACGATCTGTCGATCTACATGAAACCCGAGCCCGTCGGTCCCAGGCTTCAGGCTTTTCTCGATACCGTGCCGCGCGATACCCAGCGCACCGTGGATTTCGTCGTCGGGCTGAATGCCCGACTGGCCAACGAGATCGGCTACGTCATCCGCATGGAGCCCGGTGTCCAGACGCCCGAGGAAACCTTCGCCGCGGGTACCGGGTCCTGTCGGGATTCGAGCTGGCTGCTCGTCCAGATCCTGCGCAATCTCGGCTTCGCCGCTCGTTTCGTCTCGGGCTATCTTATCCAGCTCAAGCCTGATCTCGAGGCGCTCGACGGTCCGTCGGGCACCGATCACGATTTCACCGACCTTCACGCATGGGCCGAGGTTTTCATTCCCGGCGCCGGCTGGATCGGCCTCGACCCGACCTCTGGCCTGCTGACCGGCGAAAGCCACATTCCGCTCGCCGCCACCCCGCATTATCGCAACGCCGCGCCCATTTCGGGCATGGCGTCCTATGCCGAAGTCAATTTCGATTTCGACATGCAGGTCAGGCGTGTTGCCGAGCACCCGCGCATCACCAGGCCGTTCAGCGAGGAGGCATGGGCCGATCTCAATGCGCTCGGACGCAAGGTCGACGAGCATCTCAAGGCGGGTGACGTCCGTCTGACCATGGGTGGCGAGCCGACTTTCGTCTCGATCGACGATTTCGAGAGCGCCGAATGGAACACTGCGGCCGTCGGTCCCCAGAAGCGCGATCTGGCCGACAAGCTCATCCGCCGTCTGCGCGAACGGTTCGCGCCGGGTGGCTTTCTCCATTACGGCCAGGGCAAGTGGTATCCGGGCGAGACACTGCCGCGCTGGACCTTCTCGCTCTACTGGCGCCGCGACACCAAGCCCATCTGGAGCGATCCGTCGCTGATTGCCGAGGAGAATGCGAAAAACGAGAAGGCGACGCCCGAAAATGCCGAGGCGCTTCTCAAGGCATTCGCCTCCCGCCTGGGCGTCGAGCGGGAAAACGTCCAGCCCGCCTTCGAGGATCCGGCCGAATGGATCCTCAAGGAAGGCAAGTTGCCGGACAACGTCACGCCCGAAAACTCCAAGATCGAAGACGCCGAGGAACGTCACCGCATGGCGACCGTCTTCGAGCGAGGCCTGTCGAAACCCAGCGGCTTCGTCCTGCCGATCCAGAAATGGCAGTCGAAAGCGGCTGGCGGCGGCTGGCAATCGGAACTGTGGACCCTGCGCCGTGGCAAGATCTTCCTGGTCCCCGGCGATAGCCCGGTAGGATACCGCCTGCCGCTCGGCTCGCTGCCGCACGTGCCGGAAGCCTCCTATCCCTTCATCAACCCGCAGGACCCGACCGAACCGCGCGGCGATCTGCCAGAGCCGGAGGCCCTGAAGCCGGCTGATCCGCACGAGACGCATCCTGCGACACCGGATCAGCGCGTGGCCCGCTTCACGGCCGCCGAAGGCGGTCAGGAGATCGTTGAGCAGGAGATCGGGGAACTCGGAGGTGCGGTTCGCACCGCGATTTCCGTCGAGCCGCGCGATGGCCGGCTTTGCGTCTTCATGCCGCCGGTCGTCCGCCTGGAGGACTATCTTGAACTCGTGGCGGCAGCGGAAGAATCGGCCAGGGCGCTGGGGCTTCCGGTCCATATCGAGGGCTACCAGCCGCCGCACGATCCGCGCATGAATGTGATCCGCGTCGCTCCCGATCCCGGCGTCATCGAGGTCAACATCCACCCGGCTGCCAGCTGGGAGGAATGCGTGGCGATCACCGAGGGCGTCTACGAGGAAGCCCGGCAGTGCCGGCTGGGCGCCGACAAGTTCATGATCGATGGCCGGCACACCGGAACCGGCGGCGGCAATCATGTCGTCGTGGGCGGTGCGACGCCGCTCGACAGCCCGTTCCTGAGACGCCCGGACCTGCTTGCGAGCCTGATCCTGCACTGGCAGCGTCATCCGAGCCTGTCCTATCTCTTCTCCGGCATGTTCATCGGCCCCACCAGTCAGGCGCCGCGCATCGACGAAGGCCGCCATGACAGCCTCTACGAACTCGAGATCGCGCTCGCGCAGATCCCGCGCCCGGGTGAGGGCGATGCGCCGTTGCCCTGGCTCGTCGATCGTCTTCTGCGCAACCTTCTGGTTGACGTGACCGGCAACACCCATCGGGCCGAAATCTGTATCGACAAGCTCTATTCGCCTGATGGCCCGACCGGGCGGCTTGGCCTCGTCGAGTTCCGCGGCTTCGAGATGCCGCCCGATCCGCGCATGAGCCTCGCGCAGCAGGTGCTGCTGCGGGCGCTGATCGCGCGCATGTGGGAGAACCCGGTCAAGGGCAGGTTCACCCGCTGGGGCACGACGCTTTCCGACCGTTTCATGATGCCCCATTTCATCTGGGAGGATTTCCTCGACGTGCTCGCCGACCTCGACCGGCACGGCTTCTCGCTGAGGCCGGACTGGTACGAGGCGCAGGCGGAGTTCCGCTTCCCGTTCTGCGGCTCCGTGGAGTATGACGGTGCGCAGCTCGAACTTCGCCAGGCGCTCGAGCCCTGGCACGTTCTGGGCGAAACCGGCGCGATCGGCGGTACGGTTCGCTACACCGACAGTTCGGTCGAACGCCTGCAGGTGCGCTTGGCGAGCGCCGACCCGGACCGCTATGTCGTTACCTGCAACGGACGCAAGATGCCGCTGACGCCGACATCGACCAATGGCGTGTCTGTCGGCGCGGTTCGCTACAAGGCTTGGCAGCCGGCCATGGCGCTGCATCCCGTCGTTCCTGTCCATGCGCCGCTGACTTTCGATATCTACGACACCTGGTCGGGTCGGGCGCTCGGTGGTTGCGTCTACCATGTGGCCCATCCGGGCGGGCGGAATTACGACACTTTCCCGGTCAACGGCAACGAAGCCGAAGCGCGGCGGCTTGCGCGTTTCGAACCACGGGGTCATAACCCGGGAAGTTACAACCCGCCCTACGAGATCCCGCATCCGGAGTTCCCGATGACGCTCGATCTGCGGCGGCCACCCATGGTCTGACATGATCACCACCAAGCCTCTCCCGGACAGTAGTATCGGCGATTTTCTCTCGGGATATGCGCCGATACCCGGGGCACCCGATGAACTCCTCGACGCCCACGGCTCGGTCCGGCCGGTCTGGACGGATCTGATAACCCATCTCGCGTCACGATCGTCCGAGCAGCTCGATGCCCAGTTCGCACGCGGCGCGAGCTATCTGCGCGAGGCCGGCGTCTTCTACCGCCAATATGGCGATGCCGACCGTTCGGAGCGCGACTGGCCGTTAAGCCCGGTCCCCGTCGTCATTTCGCAGGATGAGTGGACCGAGATCGAGAGCGGGCTCAGGCAACGCGCCGACCTTCTCGAAACCGTGCTCGCCGATCTTTACGGTGATAACCGGCTGACCCGCGACGGCCATCTGCCGGCCATGCTGGTTGCCGGCAATCCCGAATGGCTGCGGCCCATGGTGGGCCTTAGGCCCGCCTCCGGCCGCTATCTCCATTTCGTCGCCTTCGATATCGGGCGCGGCGCGGATGGCCGATGGTGGGTGCTGGGCGATCGCACCCAGGCGCCGTCGGGCTCGGGTTATGCGCTCGAGAACCGCATGGCCTCCACCCACAGTTTCGCGGGCTTTTACCGCAATGCGAACGTCGTCCGCGTCAGTGCCTTCTTCAAGGCCTTCCGCGACGGGCTCAACCGGCTGCGCAAGGAAGAGGACAGCCGCGTCGGCATCCTCACCCCAGGGCCCATGAACGATGTCTATTTCGAGCATGCCTATATCGCCCGCTATCTCGGCATGGCGCTTCTGGAAGGCGAAGACCTGACGGTGATCGACGGCCAGTTGATGGTACGCACCATCTCCGGCCCGCAGCCCGTCTCGGTCCTGTGGCGCAGGCTTGATGCCAACTGGGCCGATCCGATGGAGCTCGACGAGACCTCCCGCCTCGGCACGCCCGGGCTTCTGTCCGCACTGCGAGCGGGGACCGTCCACATGGTCAACGCGCTCGGGTCCGGCGTTCTCGAGGCCCGCGCCTTCATGGCCTTCCTGCCGCGCCTCTGCGAAGTCCTGACCGGCAAGCCGCTGGCAATTCCCAATATCGCCACCTGGTGGTGCGGTTCCGAGGCCGAGCGCGCGCACGTGCTCGCCAATGCGGGCAGGCTGATGATCGGCCCGGCCAATTCGCTCCACATGCCGCTCGAACCCGATCGCGAGACGAGCCTCGGCGGCGAGCTCCGTCCGGCTTCCGCCGGAAGCCTGGCCGAGTGGTTGGAAGCCTCCGGTCCGCAGCTGGTCGGCCAGGAAGCTGTGACCCTGTCCACCACTCCGGTCTGGAGCGAGGGGAGGGTGGTTCCCCGCCCGATGTCGATCCGCGTCTTCATGGCCCGCACGCCGTCGGGCTGGCAGGTGATGCCGGGCGGCTACGGGCGGATCGCGGCAAGCGATGCCGATCCCTCCGCCGTGTCTCTCAGTCGCGGCGGCTCCGTGGCCGATGTCTGGGTGATCTCCGACAAGCCGGTCATCGGCGAGAGCATTCTGGAAAGCGGCTCTGGCGAATTCGGCCGGGCGCAGAGCGGCTGGCTGCCGAGCCGTGCTGCCGACAATCTCTTCTGGCTCGGCCGCTATGTCGAACGCGCCGAAGGCACGATGCGTCTTCTCCGCGCCTATCACGGCCGCATCAACGAGATGTCCGAGGTCTCGACCCCTCTGATCCCCTCACTTGCGAGCTATCTGGAAGCGCGGGGTATCTCGACCGAAGACGGCATTCCCGACGCCCTTATCGGCGAGCTGGGGGCTGCGACCGGCAGCGCCAACCGGCTGCGCGACCGCTTTTCCATCGACGCCTGGGCCTCGCTTGCCGACCTGCAGAAGACAGTCGAGCGGATGAGCAAATCCGTCGACCGGGGTGACGACGCCGCCGTCGCCATGGGCGTTCTCCTGCGCAAGATCACCGGCTTCTCAGGTCTGGTTCACGACAACATGTACCGCTTTGCCGGCTGGCGATTCCTATCGCTCGGCCGGGCACTCGAGCGCGCCATCAGCACCGTGCATCTGTTGCAGATATTTGCCGACCCGATTGCGCCGGAAGGCGGGCTCGACCTCTGTATCGAGATCGGCGACAGCGTCATGACCCACCGGCGCCGCTATTCGGTCAACATCAACCGCGCGACCGTCACGGACCTTCTGGGGCTCGATCCCCTCAATCCGCGGTCGGTCGCCAGCCAGATCGAGGAGATCGTCAGTCACATCAACCTGCTGCCCGGCGCCGGCGAGGCAGGACGGCTCTCACCGCTCGCCAAGGCAGCGTTGCGATTGTCGACCGATATTTCCGTCCATACGCCCGAGACGCTCGACGCCAAGGCGCTCAGCACGCTTGCCGCGCAGATCTACGACCTGTCGAACGATCTGGGCGAGACATATTTCAACTGAAGATCGAAGCCGCCACGCCGCCATGCGCTATGACATCTCGCTCACAATGACCTTCGTCTACCAGGCCGCAGCGGTGAATGCCCGGCAGATCGTGCATCTCATGCCGGCGGACCGGCCCGGCCGCCAGCGGCTGATCGCCGGCAATCTGTCGATCACGCCGCTGCCGACACGGCGGGAGGACAGGTTCGATTTCTTCGGCAACGCCGAAACGGCGGTGGCGCTTGACGGTGCGGTGAAGGAAGTCGACATCCGCCTGCAGGCACGCGTCGAGGTGACGGGAAGCGCCTTTCCGGAAGGACTGCCGACGCCACCCGATGCGCTGGCCGCCGAAATCGCCGGGTGGCGCGATCTCGGTCCGTCCTCGCCGGTTCATTTCTGCGCGCCGACCATGCGGGCGCCCGCCGATCCGGCAATCGCCGCCTATGCGCGCGACGTCACGGCGACAAATCGCAGCGTGGCCGGCAGGGTCGAGGCACTGGGGCTGGCTCTCAATCGCGACATGACGTTCGATCCGGATGCCACGACCGTGGACACGCCGGCGGCGGAAGCCTTCGCCGAACGTCGCGGCGTCTGTCAGGATTTCACCCACATCATGATTGCGGGTCTGCGGAGCCTGGGTATTCCGGCAGGCTATGTCAGCGGTTTCATCCGCACCATCCCGCCGCCCGGCCAGCCTCGGCTGGAAGGCGCCGATGCCATGCATGCCTGGGTTTCCGCCTGGTGCGGACCGCATGTCGGCTGGGTCGAATACGACCCCACCAATGCGACCTTCGCCGGTCCCGACCATGTGGTGGTGGCCTATGGCCGGGACTATGGCGAGGTTGCCCCGGTAAAGGGGAGCATGCGGACGGCGGGCGGCCAGACCAGCGATCAGGCCGTCGATGTCATTCCGCTCGGTTCGTCAGACTGATGCCTACGATTTTTCCGACAGGCAATCGCTCATCGATTTCGCCAGGTTCTCGATGAGAGCCGGGTAGAGGTCCGGCCCCGGCGTCAGTTCCGCGCCAACCGGGTCGAGTGTGCCCGCATGGGCGTCGCTGCCTTCGATGGCGACAGACACGATCTTCGGCTCGAATTGCGGTTCGGCGAAGACGCAGGCCGCTTTGAGCGATTTCAGCTTGGTCTGGATCTCGCTGATCCGCTCCGCACCGGGACGCAGTTCGGGATTGACGGTGATCGAGCCGGAGGCTTCCATGCCGAAGCGGTTCTCGAAATAATGATAGGCATCGTGGAAGACGATGAAGCTGCGGTCGCGTACGGGATCGAGCGTCTGGTTCACCGTCTCGATCAGCGTGTCGAGCTTTTCTTCTTCCGCCTTGCCGTTGGCGGCATAGGTTTCGGCGTTGGCCGGGTCTGCGGCCGACAGCACCGTCACGATCTTTGCGACGAAAGCCTTGGCATTCTCCGGGTCCAGCCAGACATGCGGATCGACCTCTCCATGGTCATGGCCGTGTTCATGCGCTTCTTCGTGTTCATGCTTGTGAGCCTCGTCCGCATGCTCGGAGTGGGCATGGTCGTCGCTCTCATGGTTCTCATGGGCTTCGCCTTCGTGAGCATGATCGTGGTGTTCGAAGGTTCCGCCCTCGCGCGGTGCGAGCCTGGTGACCCCGGCTGCATCGATCAGCGGCACGGACTGGGCCGAACCGGCGATTGTCTCGACGGGCTTGACCAGAAAGGATTCGAGCTCCGGCCCGACCCAGAACACCACGTCGGCGCTCTGCAGCTGGCCTGCCTGCGACGGCTTCATCTGATACCCGTGCGGCGACGATGCGCCATCGACGAGAAGTTCCGGTTCCCCGACACCTTTCATGACCGCCGCGACGAGCGAGTGAACCGGCTTGATCGACGCGATGACTGAGGGCTCGGCATGGGCCATCGAAACCGCGAACGGTGAAACGGAGAGCGCCAGGCCTGTCAGGGCGGGGGCAAGCGTGGAGCGGAGCAGGGGGAGTTGAAAACGCATGGAGCAGTCCTTTTTATGTCATGTTATAAGATAACATTGCGTAATTGTATAACGTGTGCAATAGGTCGCCGCAAGAGAGAATATTCAGGACCGCCTCATGGACCACATGGCCGAAACTCCAACCGCTTCGATGAAGCAAGCGCCTGACACGACAGGCCCCGCTATCGTGTCGCTCAGGGGCGCCGGCGTTTTCCGTTCGGGGCGCTGGCTGGTGCGCGGGATCGATGTCGAGATCCGTCCGGGCGAGATCCTGACGCTGATAGGGCCCAACGGATCGGGCAAGTCGACCACCGCAAAGATGGTGCTCGGGATTGAAAAGCCGGATGAGGGCAGCGCCTGGCGTGCGCCGGATCTCGTCGTCGGCTACGTGCCGCAGAAACTGTCGGTCGACTGGACCCTGCCGCTCTCCGTCGAGCGCTTCATGCGGCTGACCCGGTCCCTGTCGAAAGCCGAGAGCGATGCGGCGCTCGCGCGCACCGGCGTGGCCCATCTTGCCGGATCGGAAGTGCGCAACCTTTCCGGTGGCGAGTTTCAGCGGGTGATGCTGGCTCGCGCCATCGCCCGCAAGCCCGGACTCCTGGTCCTCGACGAGCCGGTACAGGGCGTGGATTTTGCCGGGGAAATCGCCCTTTACGATCTGATCGGCAAAATCCGTGACGAGCTCAATTGCGCCGTTCTCCTGATCTCTCACGATCTCCATGTCGTTATGGCCGCGACCGACCGGGTTCTGTGCCTCAACGGTCATATCTGCTGCCAGGGCACGCCGACATCCGTCGCCGACAGTGAGGAGTACCGCCAGCTTTTCGGAGCGCGTGGCGCGCCGCAGCTCGCGGTCTATCAGCATCATCATGATCACACCCACCTCGAAGACGGGCGGGTGCGCCATGCTGACGGGTCCATCACCGCGCACTGCCATCCCGATGACGGTCATCACGACCATGATCACGGTTCCCATCATCATGACCATCACCACCCGCAACATGCTCAAGACGAAAACAGGGAAGGGCGGAACTGATGCTCGATGACTTCTTCGTCCGCGCCCTTTTCGCCGGTATCGGCATGGCTGCTGTCGCCGGTCCGCTCGGCTGCTTCATCGTCTGGCGCCGGCTCGCCTATTATGGCGACACCCTGGCGCACGCCGCGCTTCTCGGCGTGGCGCTCGCCTTCCTGCTCGAGATCAACGTCACGCTCGCGGTCTTCGCCGTGGCGCTCTTCGTCTCGCTGGCGCTTCTGGCTCTCGAACGCCGCGCCGGGCTCTCTTCCGACGCCTTGCTCGGCATACTCTCGCATTCTGCCCTCGCGCTCGGTCTCGTGGTGATATCGACCATGGCCTGGCTCCGCGTCGACCTCATGGGTCTGCTGTTCGGCGACATCCTGTCGGTATCGCGCATCGACGTCGCGCTGATCTGGATCGGCGGCGCCGCGGTGCTTGCCGTCCTCGCCCTCATCTGGCGGCCGCTCTTCGCGGCCACCGTCAGCCCGGAACTGGCCGAAGCCGAAGGCATGAATGTCACGAAGGCCAATTTCATCTTCATGGTTCTGATGGCAGTCGTCATTGCCATCGCGATGAAGGTCGTCGGCGTTCTGCTCATTACCGCGATGCTTGTCATACCTGCGGCCACCGCCCGTCGATTTGCCACCGGACCGGAGCAGATGGCGATCCTCGCCGCGATATTCGGCGTCGTGTCCGTGTGTCTGGGCCTCGGTGCATCAAGGCTGTGGGATCCCCAGTCCGGCCCCGCAATCGTCGTCGCCGCCCTCTGTCTTTTCGTGCTAAGCTTGTCGCCACTGGCTCGGCTTGTCGACCGTCGCAGGACTGCGCGGGCGAACGACGCCAGGGAGGAAGGATTTCGGCCATGACTGCGCATGTTCACGATCACGCGGCACTGACAAAGAACCAGGCGCTGGTTTTCGGCGAATTGTCGAAGGCCGAGGGCCCGCTGTCGGCCTATACCATCCTCGACCAGCTCCGCTCCGAAGGATTTCGCGCACCGCTTCAGGTCTATCGCGCGCTCGACAAGCTGGTCGAATTCGGCATGGTTCACCGCCTCGAGAGCCTCAATGCCTTCGTTGCCTGCAGTCACAAGGATTGCGAAGCCCATTCCGCCGCCGCCTTCGCGATCTGCGAGAAATGCGGGCAGGTGACCGAACTCTCCGATTCCGAACTCGACCACCGGCTGCGCGAGCTGGCGGAGGCGACAGGGTTTGCGCTCAGCAAATCCGTTGTCGAACTGCGCGGTTTCTGCGCCGACTGCCGAGCCGCCTGATTTCTCCATTTCAGCAAGGCACCGCGAAGCGCGACGAATTCAGCAAGATTAAATCAAACGATTGATTAAATCTTGCTTGGTGCTATTCTCCTGTCGTCGATGGAGAATGTGATGGCAAAAGGTGCGTGGAACAGGGATGCAGGCAGGGCGGGTGAGGAAACCCGCATGGAACTCGTGAGTGCGGCTACGAGGCTGTTCGGCGCCAAGGGTTTCGAGGCCACCTCCACACGCGAGATCGCGGCCGAGGCCAACGCCAATATCGCCTCCATCGCCTACCATTTCGGCGGCAAGGACGGGCTCAGGATGGCCTGCGCTGAAATGGCGGCCGAACAGATCAGTCGCGTCATCGGCGAAGTGGTTCTGAAAAGCGATCCGCAAGGGGATCCCGAGCAGGCGCTGAAGATCATCGAGACGGCGATTGCCGCAGCACTCGGCTTCCTGCTGGGGCAGGACCGCGCACGCGACCTGGCGGCCTTCATCCTTGGCGAGGTCGCTCGTCCCGGCGAGGTCTTCGAAAGGCTTTACGGACAGGTCTTCCAGCCGGTCCATTCGCGGATGTGCCGGCTCATGGGAGTGGCAACGGGGCGGGATCCGGAAGACGAGATCATTCGGCTGGGCGTCTTCACGATCGTCGGCCAGGTTCTTTATTTCCGTCTTGGCGCGCACATCGTCGCCCGTCGCATGGAGTGGGAAACGTTCGGCCCCGATGAGATCGCATCGATCCGCGAGGTCGTGGTCGGAAACATTCGCGCCTTTGCAGCAGCCAACAAGACAGGAGCCGGTTCATGAGCGCGTTTCTCTGTACCATACCGCTGATCGGCGGACTGCTTTCCGCCTGTCCCGTTACCCATCCGCTGGCCGTCGGTTATGCCGAGGGAGAATTCGTTCTTGCCGCCCCGATCGAGACGGCCGAGATCGTCTCGGTGTCCGTCGAGCGCGGCGATCGCGTGAAATCGGATGCGCCGCTGGTGGAACTGGAAAAGCGGGACGCGGAAATCGCAGTGGCACAGGCGCGTGCCGCTCTGGCGCAGGCCGAGAGCAATCTCGCCAATCTTCGCCAGGGCAGGCGGCCCGAGGAGATAGCCGCCATTCAGGCCTCGCTTGCCAGCGCGAAGGCCCAGGCCGGTCAGGCGTCGAAGACCTTCGACAGGCAGTCGGACCTTCTCAAACGCGGCATCGCCACCCAGGCCGCATATGACAGCGCCGAAACCGGTCTCGAACTCGCCCGCGCCAAGGTCACGGAACTGGAGGCCAATCTGGCGGTGGCGCAACTGCCTGCCCGAAAGGACGAGATTGCCGCCGCCAACGCCCAGGTGGAACAGGCGCAGGCAACGCTCGAACAGGCGGAATGGCGGCTGGCGCAGCGCTCGATCTCGGTCCCGGTCAACGGCATCGTCTACGACATCATAAGGAACCCCGGCGAGGTGGCGGGACCGCAGGCGCCGGTATTGTCGGTGCTGCCCGACGGAGCGATCAAGCTCAAGCTCTACGTGCCGGAAAGCGCGCTGTCCTCCATCGCGCTCGGCGACGAACTCCCGGTCCGCTGCGACGGCTGCTCGGACAAGACGCGCGCCAGGATATCCTATATCTCGCCCGACCCCGAATTCACGCCGCCGGTCATCTACTCGCTCGAAAATCGCCAGAAGCTCGTCTATCTCGTCGAGGCGCGGCCGGAGACAGGCGATACGGCGCTCAAGCCGGGCCAGATCGTCGATGTCGATCTGGAAATGGCCAAAAAATGAACGTGATCGACGTCCACGACCTGACCAAGAGCTTCAACGGCAAGACCGTTGTCGATCATGTCTCCATGGCGGTCGGGCGCGGCGAGATTTCCGGATTTCTGGGGCCCAACGGCTCGGGCAAGACCACGACCATCCGCGTCATGTGCGGTCTCCTGAAACCCGATACCGGCCACGGGACCGTGCTCGGCCACGATCTGCTGACCGAGGGGCTCAGGATCAAGCGCGAGGTCGGTTACATGACGCAGCGCTTCTCCTTCTACGAGGATCTCTCGATCGAGGAGAACCTGGCATTCGTCGCACGGCTCTACGAGCTCGAGCCGGTCGGTCAGGCGGTACGCGACACGCTGGAGGATCTCGGGCTCTACTCCCGCCGCCGGCAACTGGCGGGCACCTTGTCCGGCGGCTGGAAACAGCGGCTAGCGCTTGCCGCCTGCCTGATGCACAAGCCGAGCCTTCTCCTGCTTGACGAACCCACCGCCGGTGTTGACCCCAATGCCCGGCGCGAATTCTGGGATGAGATCCATGCCCGCGCCGCCGACGGCCTGACGGTGCTGGTCTCAACCCACTACATGGACGAGGCGGAGCGCTGCCACCGCATCCACTACATTTCCTACGGCAAGCTGATTGCGAGCGGCACGGTCGACGAGGTGGTCGACAATGCCGGGCTCTTCACGCTTCTGGTGACGGGCGGAGACCTCGCCGAGGCTCAGAAGCGGCTGCGCCGGATCGAGGGTGTCGACCAGGTCGCACCCTTCGGCGTCACGCTGCACGTGGTCGGCACCGATCACGACAAGCTCGAAGCCGCCGTCCGGCAGGTCTCGTCGGAGACGGGCAGCCAGTGGACGAAAGGCGAGACGAGCCTTGAGGACGTTTTCATCCAGTTCATGGCGAATGCACGGGACAACATGGCATGAACACGCTGTTTTCGCTCAGACGGCTCCACGCCATCATCCTGAAGGAGCTCATCCAGATGCGTCGCGACCGGGTGACATTCGTCATGATGCTCGGCGTGCCGCTGGTGCAGCTCATTCTCTTCGGCTACGCGATCAATCTGGATCCGAAGGGACTTCCTGCCGCGCTGGTTACAGCGAGCCAGGACCAATATACCCGCGCCATGGTCTCGGCGCTTGAAAATACCGGCTATTACCGTTTCGACTACCTCGTCGACAGCGCCGAGAAGGGCGACAGGCTCCTCGAGAACGGCACCGTCTCCTTCGTCGTCACCATCCCCGGCGATTTTGCGCGCCGGGTGATCCGGGGCGATCATCCGCAGATCCTCATCGAGGCGGATGCGACCGACCCGTCCGTCGCATCGGGTGCGATCTCCACGCTCTCGACCGTTGCCGCCCAGGCCCTGTTGCGCGAGCAGTCGGCGGAAGTCCAGTCGGCGCGCGAGAAGGCGAGAGAGCTCGAGGTCGTCGTGCACCGGCTCTACAATCCCGAAGGCATCACCCAGTACAATATCGTCCCCGGCCTGCTCGGCGTCATCCTGCAGCTGACGATGGTGATGATGACCTCCATGGCCCTGACGCGCGAAACCGAGCGTGGCACCATGGAAAACCTGCTCGCAATGCCCGCGAGCCCGCTCGAGATCATGCTGGGCAAGGTCATCCCCTATCTCATGGTGGGGGCGGTTCAGGTGCTCGTGGTGCTCGGCGCCGCCCGCTTTCTCTTCGGCGTGCCCTTCGTCGGCTCGATGCCTCTTCTTCTGGGCGGGATAGCGATCTTCGTCATGTCGCTGGTGCTGCTCGGCTATACGTTCTCCACACTGGCGCGCTCGCAGATGCAGGCCATGCAGCTGACCTTCTTCTTCTTCCTTCCCTCGCTCATGCTTTCGGGCTTCATGTTTCCTTTCCGCGGCATGCCGGACTGGGCGCAGATGCTCGGCGAGATATTTCCCCTCACGCACTTTCTCAGGGTCATCCGCGCGGTGATGCTCAAGGGTACGGATTTCGTGACCATATCCAACGAGATCGGGGCGCTCTTCCTGTTCGTCTTGATCTATGCCGGGCTTGCGCTCCTGCGGTTCAGGCGAACCCTCGACTAGGCGGTAACCTACCGTTCCGTCTGACCGTTCCTGGCGACCATGCAGGCGCCCCCCAGTCCGCGCAGCTTCGAGCAGATCGCCTGCGCGCCGCCGCGCGTTTCCGATCCGATGCGCACGGAATAGTGGCTCCGGCGCCCCATCCCCGCAGCGACCGGCATGACGTAGACCTTTCCGCCGCCGATCCGGAAACCGGTGCGTTCCTTGACCGCGCTCCAGAATGTCATTGCGGCGTCGATGTCGATGCCGGAGCCGACCACCACCGCCCACGGCATTTCCGATGGTGCTTCAAGTGAGGCGTCTCCGCTCGCAATCAGCGGCAAGCGACGGCAGGCATCAGCGAAGCCGAAGCGTGTCTCGAGCGGCCGGACATCGAGCTTGGCCTTGGGATCGCGGAAATGATCAGGGTTCTCCCCGGTCATCTTTCTCAGAAATATCATGGTCGAGACCGGCAGGTAGCCCTTGCCGTCGATCCAGCGCCGAACGGCTTTCTCGCCCCCCTGGTAGGCTGCAAGGGCGAGGCCCAGATTGCCGAAACCTTCGTTCAGAGCGGCGATCCGATTAACGGCCGCGGGAATGGCAAGCTCGATATCGGACGCGTCCGACAGCCTCTCGCTTTCGGCGATGATCGCATTGAATTTCGCAACGCCCGTTGCACCGGTCGGCGAAGTATAGGCGGGATCGAAGGCAGTTTCTAAGAAGAAAAGCCGGGCGATGAGAGCATCCGGCACACCGCTGGCCTTCGCCTGATCGGCGATCAGCGTGCAGATCCGGTCGACGCTGGCAGCCTCCTCCTCCTGCGCCGCGGCGGGCCCTGAGGCGAGAATGCACGCGGCCATCGCAACGCAGGCGATGAATGCGCGGGGCAATGGTGATCGGCCTTCCAGTCTTCTCATCCATCGCCTCGACGGTTACATGCGATCCCGATGATGAACGTCGGAGCCGGAATTCTCAAGCGGCGTTACATGCTCGACGGCAGAAGCAGGACGATGCCGGGAATGGCGATGATCAGCGCGACGCGGACGATGTCGAGCACCAGGAAGGGTACGAGGCCCGAGAAGATGGTTTTCAGGCTGACGTCCCTGACCACCGATTTCAGAACGAAGGCGTTCATTCCGACCGGCGGCGTGATGTAGCTGATCTCTGTGACGATCACCACGAAGATGCCGAACCAGATGAGATCGATGCCGAGCGAGGCGACGACCGGATAGAAGATCGGCACTGTGAGCATGATCATGGACAGCCCCTCGAGCATGCAGCCGAGCACCAGATAGATCACCAGGATCGTCAGAAGCACCGACAGGGGCGAGCCGCCGAAGACGGTCAGGAGCGCCTGCATGTCCGTGGTCATGCCGGAAAGATTGACGTAGTTGGTAAAGGTCAGTGCACCGAATAGGATGAAGAACATCATCGCGGTCGTCCGCGCGGTCTCGAACAGCGTTTCGAGCGTTTCGCGGAAGTTGAGCCGGCGGCTGGCAAGCACGAGCAGGAACGCGCCCGCAGCGCCCATGCCAGCACTTTCCGTCGGCGTGAAGATGCCGAAATAGATCCCGCCCATGACGAAGACGAACAGTGCCAGCGCGCCCGAGGTCCGGCCCAGAGCGGCGAAACGCGCCCGGAGCGGCAGCTTCGGTTCGGTCCGCAGCGTGCCTCCGCGCAGCTTCACCGAGATCATCACCGCGATCGCGTAGCCGATGACCCCGACAATGCCAGGGATGATGCCGGCCAGGAACAACTTGCCGATGTCCTGCTGCGTCATGATCCCGTAGAAGACCAGGATCACCGAAGGCGGAATGAGGATGCCGAGCGTGCCGCCCGCCGCGATCGAGGCCGTGGAGATCTCGTCGGGATAGCCGAAACGGCGCATCGACGGCAGCGCGATCTTCGACATGGTTGCCGCAGTGGCGATCGAGGAGCCGCAGACCGAAGAGAAACCACCACAGGCGATCACGGTCGCGATGGCGAGGCCGCCGGGACGATGGCGCAGCCAGGCGTGTGCCGCGGCGTAGAGATCGCGCGCGATGCCGGACTGGACGACGAAGTTGCCCATCATCAGGAACAGCGGCAGTACCGAGAGCGAGTAGTTGCGGCCGTTCTCGAAGAAGGTCTGTCCGATCAGCGCCAGCGAGGGTTGCCAGCCTATGATGGAGGCTGTCCCGACGAGGCCGACAAGCGCCAGGGCAAAGGCGATTGGCATGCCCGTCAGAAGAAGTGCGGCGAGGACGGCGACGCCGATTGGCCATTCGCTCATTCTTCGCTCACTCGATTTCGGGAGACGCGTGCTCCCCGCAGGCCGCTCATGCCGAGCCAAAGCGTCATCAGCGCCGACACGCCGATACAGGCTGCACAGAACCAGGCGACGGGCGCCAGCGGCACGTCGAGTGTTTCGGTGGTGCCGCCATAGCCGGCAATCTGGTTGCCCTGCTGGAAGATGCGCCAGCCGATGGCTGACAGAAGAGCGGCAATGACGAGCGACAGGATGAACTCGCGCAGCGGCTGGAAGCGTGCCGGCAGCCGGTCCGAAAGGAGGCTGACCGACACATGGCCGCGATCGAGAGTGACGGCCGGCAGCCCCAGGAACACCACCCCGACAAGCATCAGTTCGGTCAGTTCGGTGGCGCCGACGAGCGGGCTGTTGAGAAGATAGCGCCCGATGACGTCGACGAGCGTGATCCCCATCATGGCGAGAAGCATGGCGGCGCAGATCGAGGCGAGAACCAGGCGCAAAGGCCCGCCTCGCCGCTCTTCGTCCGGACCGAAGTGATCCGGCCGCATGGCTTCACTCATTCGGCGGCTGCTTTCTCGATTTCCGCTTTCAGAAGGTCCAGCGCTTCCTTGCCGTCGAGGCCGCTCTGGGAGAAGTCCTCGAGCGAAGCGTCGATCACCGGCTGCAGTTTTTCCCTGAGAAAGTCCATCTGTTCGGCGGTTGCCTGGTGGATCGTGATCTGCCCGTCCATGGCCTTCACGCCTTCGGCATCGACACGGTCCCACATCTGGCCGAACTGGCGGGCAAGGGCTTCGCCCGACACGCTGTCGATGGCCGCCTTGTCTTCGTCCGAAAGGCTTTCCCACCTGGCCTTGTTCATCACCACGAAAAAGGAGGTGTTGTAGAGCCCGCCTTCGACGAACAGGGCCTGATCGAGAAGCGGGGTCAGTCCGAAGAAGTTGACGGATTCCGGCGGGAAGAAGATGCCGTCGGCAACCTTCTGCGACAACAGCTCATAGGTCTTGGAGGAGGGGCCTTCGACCGGCACCGAACCCAGCGCGGTCGCGACTTCGTGGACGAGGCCGCCGCCGACGCGGATCTTCGCGCCTTCGAGACTGGGAAGGTTGGACAGATCGCGTCCCTTTACGAAGGCTTCTCCGGGGCCGTGGGTAAAGACGGCGAGAACCTTCACGTCGTCATATTCGCCCGCGCTCCTGAGCATCTTCTCGAAGGTGCGCCAGTAGGCGACGGAGGTGACGGTGGCGCTGGTGCCGAGAAAGGGGCCTTCGGTGATCGAGGCGGTCTTGAAGCGGCCCGGCGTATAGCCCTGGACGCCATAGGCGATATCGGCCACGCCGTTGACGGCGAGATCGTACTGGCCCGGCGGCGGGGCGAGCGGAGCGGAGAGAATGTTGAGCTTGACGCGGCCCTCGGAAGCTTCCTCGACCTTCTTGGCGTAATTCGTCAGCGCGTCGGAGACGATCGGATGCGCAGGTGGCAGCCAGCTCGCCATGTTCAGCACGGTTTCGGCCTGGGCTGCGAAAGACGTCAGCGTCAGTGCGGTGGAAAGAAGAGCCGTGCGGAAAAAACTGGTCATGGCGAATTGTCCCCTGGTGGAATGGTGCTTCCATGAATACGCCCCGGAAACGGCCCGGGGCGGTAGCCTCGAATGAACATTCAGCCGTTTCGGAGTCAAGCGCAAGGCCGGGACCCAGGGTCAGGACCTGTTAATATGATCGGAATGGTCGGAACGAACTAGCGCGGGCTGCTCTGGCGCAAGGCCATGAAAGGCTTCGCGTCAGCTTTCGGGAGAATTTCCGGTCGCGCGGTCGCTCTCGGCAATGATTTTCCGGTCTTCCTGCATTTCAAGCCACATCGCGTTGACCACGGCGAAGCCGGCGGCAAGCGGGAGGCCGAGAAGCCAGGCGAAATACCACATGTCTGTTTCCTTTCTTCCGGCTCAGTAGAGGTTGTTGGAATTGGACGTCACGTCATCCTCGGTCACCTTGCCCCACAGCACCTTGTAGACCCAGGCGGTGTAGAGAAGGATGAGCGGCATGAAGATGATCACGCATATGAGCATGACGAAAAGCGTCATGTGCGAGGACGATGCGTCCCACACGGTCAGCGACGATTTCGGGTCGATCGAGGACGGCAGGATGAAGGGGAACATCGTCAGCCCGACGGTCGATATGACGCCGAGAATGCCGAGCTTCGACCACAGGAGTGCCGAGACCTCGCCGACGCCGCGAAGCTTCATCAGCGCCATCGACATGCCCGCGAAACCAAGGACAGGAGCGACAAGGATCCAGGGACGCGCGCCGTATGCCGCGAGCCAGCTGGTGTCCCTTGCAACCTCCGAATAGCGCGGATTGGACGGGCCGTCGGTGATCACCTGTCCCATCAGCCGGTAACCTTCGAAGCCGAAGGCAAGCCACAGGCCCGCAAGCGCGAAACCGGCGATCGCGACGAGACCGGCCATCGTGCCATAGGCCCGGGCGCGCCGCGCGATGTCGCCCTCGGTCTTCAGTGCGAGCCAGGCCGCGCCATGCATGATCAGCATCGAGAGGGAAACGATGCCCGTGAGCAGGGCGAACGGGTTCAGCAGACCCAGGAACTTGCCGTAGAAGGTGCCCTCGTAGATCGGCATCAGGTCTTCGGTGAGACGGAAGGGGACGCCCTGAAGCACATTGCCGACCGCCACGCCGAAGATCAGCGCCGGCACGGCTCCGCCCGCAAAGAGCGCCCAGTCCCAACCGTTCCGCCAGCGCTTGTCCTCGCGCTTGGAGCGGTACTTGAAGCCGACCGGACGAAGGATGAGCGCGGCCAGGATCGCGAACATGGCGAGATAGAAGCCCGAGAACGAGACCGCATAGAGCGGCGGCCATGCGGCGAATATCGCGCCGCCGCCGAGGATGAACCAGACCTGGTTGCCTTCCCAGACGGGCCCGACCGTATTGATGACCACACGGCGCTCGATGTCGGTTCTTGCGACGAAGGGCAGCAATGCGCCGGTGCCCATGTCGAAACCGTCGGTCATGGCGAAGCCGATCAGCAGGACACCGAGCAGCACCCACCAGACGACGCGCAGAAGATCGAAGGGAACGAGTTCGAAAAGGATCATCTTTCAGCCCTCCTACTCGGCCGGCTGCGGTGCGGGGGACGACTCGGCCGCCGGGTCGAAGCCGCTGGTACTCAGCCGCCTGACATGGCGCTTGGTCCACTCCGCGGTGGTCTCGACATCCTCGACCGGGCCCTTGCGGATATATTTCAGCATCAGCCCGATCTCGACGACGAAGAGCACCGTGTAGAAGATCATGAAGCCCGCCAGCGTGACCAGCAGATCGCCGACCGACAGGTGCGATACCGACAGGGCGGTCGGAAGCACTCCGTCCACCGTCCAGGGCTGACGGCCGTATTCGGCAACGATCCAGCCCATTTCGGCGGCGATCCACGGGGCGGGGATCATCCAGACCGCCACCCAGAGAGCGGGCCGCGGGAAGCGCATCTGCTTGAAGTTGGCGCGATAGAAGAAATAAGCCATCGTCCCGATGAACAGCATGCCCAGCCCGACCATGATCCGGAACGCCCAGAACAGTGGCCATACATGGGGAATGGTATCCTCGGCAGCCTGTGCGATCTGGGCGTCGGTCGCCTCTCTCGGATCGTCGACATAGCGCTTGAGAAGCAGTGCATAGCCCAGATCGTCGGAATGGGCTTCGAACCGCGCGCGCACCTCGGGCGGCGTCTGGTCCCGATCCTGCCGGATCGTCATCAGCGCATCATAGGCGATCAGTCCGTTTCGGATATTGGTGACATGTTCCTGCTCGAGCTCGTTGATGCCCGAGATCTCTTCGGTCAGTGACCGGGTGCCGATCAGGCCCATGACCCAGGGAATGTGGACCGCATACTTCGTTTCGCGCTTCTCCTGGTCGGGAATGCCGAACAGCGTGAAGCTTGCCGGTGCGGGCTCGGTCTCCCACATCGCCTCGATGGCCGCCAGTTTCATCTTCTGGGATTCGCCGGCCGAATAGCCCGACTCGTCACCCAGCACGACCACGGAAAGCGCGGATGCAAGGCCGAAGCTGGCGGCAACGGCGATCGAGCGGCGGGCCAATTCGATGTGCCGGCCCTTGAGGAGATACCAGGCGGAGACGCCGAGCACGAAGACCGCCGCCGTCACGTAGCCGGCCGAGACCGTGTGGACGAATTTCGCCTGCGCCACCGTGTTGAAGACCACATCGAAGAAGCTCGTCATCTCCATGCGCATGGTGTCGGGGTTGAACTCGGCACCCACCGGATGCTGCATCCAGCCGTTGGCGATCAGGATCCAGAGAGCGGAGAAGTTCGAGCCGGCGGCCACGAGCCAGGCAACCGCCAGGTGCTGAAGCCTGCTCAGCTTCTCCCAGCCGAAGAAGAACAGGCCCACGAAGGTCGCTTCGAGGAAGAAGGCCATCAGGCCCTCGATGGCAAGCGGCGCGCCGAAGACGTCGCCGACATAATGACTGTAATAGCTCCAGTTCATGCCGAACTGGAATTCCATGGTGATGCCGGTCGCCACGCCGAGCACGAAATTGATGCCGAACAGCGTGCCCCAGAACTTCGTCATCTGCCGCCAGATCGGCCGGTCGGTCATCACGTAGACCGTCTCCATGATCGCGACGATGATGGAAAGTCCGAGCGTCAGCGGGACGAAAAGAAAATGATACATCGCCGTCATTGCAAATTGCAGGCGGGACAGCTCTACGACGCCGATTTCCATCTAAATCTCCTTTCGCGCGGGGCGTGGACTGGCGGGCAGGAAGCCAGGCGATGGGTATCAGGCAGATACCATTGCCGACGGTTCTTTCGGGAGTGTCTAAACTGACGCAGGAGCTGCGACATGGTGACACCGGTGAGCGAACTCCCGCTCCGCCGCCCGATGCGACGCGAGAAGAATAACACCGTTTTCAAGCATTTGGCGATGGATGCCTGAAAGAACCTTGTGTGCCGTTTCGCGATCGAGGCCTTCGGTCGGTTCATCGAGCAATAGCAGGCGCGGCCGTCGGGCGAGCGTGCGGGCGAGCGCCAGGCGGCGGCTTTCCCCACCGGACAATCCGCTGCCCGCTTCTCCGAGCCGCATGTCGAGCCCGCCTCTGGCTGCGATGGTCTCGTCGAGCGCGACGGCGGACAGGAGCGACCAGATGGCGCCGTCGTCGATGCCAGGATCCGCCATGCGGATGGCATCGCGGATCGAGCCGGCAAGAAGCGTGCTGCGCTGGGGCAGGAATGCCACGTCGTGGCGCAGCTCTGTATCCGTCCATTCCCCGAGCGGCAGGCCGCCGAGCATGATGGTGCCGCGCGTCGCCTCCAGCATGCCCGCGGCAAGCATGAGGATCGTCGACTTTCCAGCGCCGCTCGCGCCGGTGAGCGCCACGATTTCACCAGGCGCCAGATCGAGAGAGAAGCCGTCGAGAATCGGCCGCTCTCCACCATATCCGAAGGAAACCCGGTCGAATGACACCAACGCCTCGTCAGCCCGTGCGGTCCGTGTCTTGGGCGTGGCGGGGAGAGGCGCAGGCACATCGAGCATCCGGGTGACCCGCCGCGCCGCGTCGGTCATGGGGCCGAGCTCCGCGAGGCCGCGGCGGATCGGGCCGAGGATCTCGGCAAGCGCCAGCGTGGCGAAGAAGCCGATGGCCGCAATCGCGGGATCGATCACGCCCTCAATCACCAGCCAGGCGCCGATCAGCAACGCACCGCCGGATACCACCGTTTCGGCGATCGACATGACGAGCCCGCTCAGGCGTTCGGCCTTGTCCGTTTCGGTATTCGCATCCTGCAGGCGCGCCTCCGCCGACAGGACACGGGCCTTCCGGAGGTCCGTCTGTCCGGCAACCAGCCATTCGCCGCGCCCGGCGATCAGGTCCATGGTTCTCAGCCGCAAAGCGTTCTGCGCGGAGAAGGCGAGGCGCGCCGGCCGGCGGGCGCGCAGCGCGACGATCACCAGCGCTGCGATGGATCCGGTGCCGAAGCCCGCGAGCACCCAGGCTGCGAGCCGGGGATCGACGAGAAGCCACAGCGCCACCAGCGCTCCGGTCAGCGCCAGCGTGGCGGCGGCGAAGGGGATGATCAGACGCAGCACCAGTCCGTCGAGCGTGTCCACATCGCGCAGGATGCGGTTGAGCTGCTCGCCGGCGCGCAAGGCCGCAAGACGGGGAAAGGGGCTCCGCGACAGGGCCGTGAGCAGGCTCACCCGCAGGCGGGCGAGACTTTTCAGCGTGGCGTCGTGGGTCAGCATCCGCTCGCCGTAGCGGGCGGCTGTCCTGCCGAGCGCCAGAAAGCGCACACCGGCGCTCGGGCGGAACACGTCGAAGACGAGACCGGCGCCCGCCAGTCCGGCAACACCGGCTGCGGTGATGAACCAGCCCGACAGGCCGAGGAGCGCCACTCCGGCGGCCAGCACGGCCACGGCAAGCAGTGTCCCGCGCAGGAGCGACCACCATTCTTCCGCGAGAAGCCGGCGGGCGATGCGGAGAAGCGCGCTCATGTTCCGTCTCCGAGGACGATACGACGGTCCATGCGGGCGGCGAGCGCGAGATCGTGGGTGGCGACGATGAGGCTCGCCCCGCGCATCTTCAGGGCCAGCAATCCCTCGGTGACGGCATGCGCCGTTTCGGCATCGAGATCGGCGGTCGGCTCGTCCGCGAGAATGATCGCGGCGGAAGAGCAGAAGGCGCGGGCGATCATCAGCCGTCGCGCTTCCCCGCCCGAAACGCCATGTCCGGTTTCGCCGAGCCGTGTATCGAGGCCGCGGGGGAGGCGGGCGAGAATATCGGACGCCGATGCCGCGTTCAGTGCCGCCCGAAGGCCGGCATCGCTTGCTTCGGCAGCAAAACGGCGGAGATTGGCGCGCAGGCTCTCATGGGCGAAATGCGGGCTCTGCGGGATGAGGGCGATGTGTCGCCGCCACCCGTCGGCGGTGTCGTCGTCCAGGGTGCCGTCTCCGACGAAGACGGCACCGGTCTCTGCAGGCGTAAGACCCGCGATCAGCGCAAGCAGGCTCGACTTCCCTGTTCCGCTTGGCCCGACGACCGCGAGCGATTGACCTGCCGCGAGGTCGAAATCCGGATAGGAGATGGTCTGGCCGGAGGGTGTGATCCACCGCAGCGAACGGGTCGCCAGTTGCGGGGGCGCCGGCAATGTCGCGGCACTTCCCTTGCCCAGCATAGGCTCGAATGGCGCTGTCTCGACAGCATCGAGTTCGACGGCCACTGCAGCCGCCTGTGCCTTGTCGTGCCAGGCCGCGGCGAGATCGCGCAGCGGCTGGAAGAAGTCGGGCGCGAGCAGAAGCAGGAACACACCTTCGCCGACGCCGAGCGGTTTCGCCCAGGCACCGAAGTTGATCTGACCGATCAGCGAAAAGCCGACATAGACGGCCATCAGTGCAACACCGATCGCGGAGAAGAACTCAAGGACCGTCGACGAGAGAAACGCGACCGCCAGGACCTTCATCGTCCTGCGGTGCAGACGTTCGGCCGAGCGCCGAAAATCCCGGATCGTGCGGTCGGTGGCGTCGATGAGGCGCAGATCTGTGAGCGCGCGAATCCGCTCCATCAGCAGCCCGTTCATCGAGCCGATTTCCTTCATCTGCCGTTCGCTCGCGTCCTGCGCGGCCATGCCGACCAGGGCCATGAAGACCGGGATCAGCGGTCCGGCGATAAGAAGGATGAAGGCGGCGATCCAGGAGAAGGGCAGGGCAACGAGAAGGATTGCTGCGGGGACGATCCGCGCCCGCGCCATCGCCGGGCGGTAGCGGGTGAGATAGGGAATCGTCATCGCCAGCTTGTCGGCGGTCAGAGCCGCAATCTCCGCCGAACTGCGCCCTCCCTCCGAGAATGGCGAGCGCAAGGCTTCGCGCGCCAGGAGCCTGTTCCGCTCGCGCGAGATCACCGCCTGCGCCGCGGCAAGAGTGATCGATCCCGAGCGGTGGGAAAGCGCGGCCCGCAGCACTCCGAGCAGGACGAAGACCGATGAGCCATAGAGCGCATTGGTGACGTCCGGCTGACCCGAAACCAGATCGTCGATCACCATCGCCGCGGCCGCCGCCTGCCCGATCCACAGAAGGCTGGCAATGACCGTGAGCCATTCCGCGCGGCGAAGCCGGGTGGCTTCGGGTGCGCTCATCAGGTTCAGCCGAAGCCGTGCGCGATCCTCGGAGGTCTGGGTCGTTCCGGGATCGGTTACGTCATCTGTCATGGATGCGGGCGGGGTCATCGAGGCTATCCATACGCCATGGAGCTTCCGCACACCAATGGGAGCGATGCGCCATGGGGACGCAGGCGATTGTCTTGTCGACAAGTTGTATTTTTAGGGAGTAGGATCCGAATCGCCGTGAGAACATACAATCAGCGAGGGCATTCGTGGCAGAAATAATAGCAACCGAGGCGACGCCGGCAAAGCGCAGGCGCGGGCAGGGCGTGGGCACTGTCTACGAGATCCTCAAGCATGAAATCCTCGATCTGACCATTCAGCCCGGCAGCCCGATCGACGAGGTGAAGCTGACCGAGCGCTTCTCGATGTCGCGCACGCCGATCCGCGAAGCGCTGGTCAAGCTCGCCAGCGAGGGGCTTGTTGTCACCCTGCCCAACCGTTCGACGGTGGTGGCTCCGATCGATTTCCAGAACCTCGCTCACTTCTTCGATGCATTGACGCTGATGTATCGTGTAACCACCCGGCTCGCCGCGACCAACCGCACCGAGGCGGAGATCGTCCGTATCCGCCAATTGCAGAAGAGCTACGAAGACGCGGTGTCGGAAAAGAACGTGTCCGCGATGATCGAGGTGAACCGCGACTTTCATGCGGAGATCGCGCGAGCCGGCAAGAACCGCTACTACACCGACCTCTTCGAGCGTCTGCTGGACGAGGGGCGCCGCTTGCTCAGGCTATATTATTCCTCGTTCAATGACGAACTGCCGCAGCTCTATCTCGATGAGCACGAGGAGATGGTTCAGGCTGTGGCGGATCGCGACGTGGCCGCAGCCGACCGGATTGCGCAGCAGCACGCCCAGCAGATCGTCCGCCAGATCCAGGCCTACATCACCGAGGACCGGCGCCTGAACGCCGACATCCAACTCTAGGAAAATTGCCTGCGGGTGAAGCCTCAGACTGGAGACGGCGCATTCGGTCGAAAATTCAAAAATATTTTTTGTCGACAAGAAAAATACAAACGTGCATAGTCGATATGTCTTCGTTCCGAGAGACGCAAAGGCGGCGGGGAACCGCTTTCGGTGGAATCTCCGTCTCGCCTGCCAAGACCAACCGGCCGCGCATCCGTGCAGCGGCCAACCACAGAGGGTTTCATGTTCGACAAACTGAAAAAGTTTGCGCTGGTATCAGTGCTGAGTTTCGCTCCGCTGTCCGCGGTCGCCCAGGAAGTGACCTGGCAGATCCCGACTTCGGTTCCGGAAGGTTCGCCCTTCTACGTCAATTTCCTCGAGCGCTTCGCCGATAATGCCGACGCGCTGACCGAAGGCCGCGTCAAGATCGAGCCGTTCGGCGCAGGGGTCCTGGTTCCGGCCCTGCAGGTCTACGACGGCGTCAAGGACGGCATCATCCAGGCCGGCCACTCGACCCCGAGCTATCTGGTCAACCAGGATCCGACCAATGCCATCTTCGCAGGCTTTCCGGGCGGCATGGGCCCCGAGGCCTTCATCACCTGGATCTACGAAAAGGGCGGCAAGGAAAAGCTCGCCGAACTGCGCGCCAAGGATGGCCTGAAAAACCTCATCGTCGGTATCGGTTCGTCCGAAATCATGGCGCACTCCAACGTGCCGGTGACCAAGGCGGAAGACCTCAAGGGCCTCAAGTATCGCACCTCCGGTCCGTGGGCTGCCGTCATGAGCGAGTATTTCGGCGCGGTGCCGACCGTCGTTCCGCCGGGTGAAATCTACACGCTGCTGCAGCGCAAGGGCGTCGACCTCATCGAATGGGGCCCGCCCTCGGGCAACATGCCGGAAGGTTTCCACGAGGCCGCCAAGTACATCATCGTGCCGGGCGTCCACCAGCCGACCTTCCTCTGGGAAGTCGTGATGAAGCAGGAAACCTGGGATGCGCTCCCCGAGGATATCAAGCCGCTCCTCGAAAAGGCTGCCGAGTTGACCACGATGCAGGCGCTCATCCACTTCTACGGTGAGGATGTCGTGGCGATGGACACCTATCGCAACGGCAAGAACGAGATCATCACCCTGTCGCCGGAATTCGTGAAGGAACTCTCCGACGCGGGCAATGACTGGATCTCCAAGACCGCCGAGGCCCAGAAGGGCGAAGGCAACGCGACGATGTCCGATATCCTTGCCGACTATCAGGCGTTCAAGACGCTCTGGGAATCGGAATCGAGCTACCTGATCCGGAACCAGAAGTAAGTTTGAAACGGAGACGACCGTCATGAACAAGCTGTTCGGAATAGTCGAGGCTTTCACCCGCCTCCTCGCCTGGGCGGCGCGGCTCGTGACGGTCGTTCTCGTTGCAAGCATGATCTATGAAGTGGTGGCGCGCTATTTCTTCGGCGCGCCGACCATCTGGGCCTTCGACATCTCCTACATGGCGACCGGTGTGCTCTTCGTGCTCGGCGCCGCCTATACCCTCAAGGAAGACGGCCACGTCCGGATCGACTTCCTGGCCCAGAAGATGAACCCGACGTTCCGCCGCTGGTACGAGGGGCTGCTCTTCATCTTCGTCATCGCGCCCATCTTCGCGCTCCTTTCCAAATTTGCCGTCGAGAAGACCTGGCGCGCCTTCCTCACCTCCGAGGTCGAGATGGTCAGCCCCTGGGCGCCGCTCATGTGGCCCTTCTACGCGGCGCTCGCTCTCGGACTGATCGCTCTGACCATGCAGCAGATCGTCCATGGGCTTCGCCTGCTGATGGGCGAAAACGAAAAAAGCTTTGAACTGGAAGCCTGATAGATGCTTATCGCTTCACTCATGTTCCCGGCGCTCTTCGCGCTGGTACTCACCGGGATCCCCATCGCCTTCTCGCTGGCCATCGTGTCGGCGGCGGCCGGTCTCGCCAAATTCGGCCCCCATGCCTTCGGTCAGCTCTACGGCGCCTTCTACTCGGCTTCGACCAACTTCATCCTCGCCGCGATTCCCATGTTCGTTCTCATGGGCGCGATCCTGGAAAGGTCCGGCATTGCCGAGCGCCTGTTCCGCGTGATGCAGCTCTGGATGACGCGCCTGCCGGGCGGGCTTGCCGTTGCGACGATCGCCATGGGCGCGATCTTCGCCGCCGCCGCAGGCGTCGTCGGTGCCGTTGAAGTCATGATCGGCATGATGGCGATCCCCGCCATGCAGCGCGGTGGTTTTCGCAACAGCCAGATCGCAGGAACCATCTGCGCGGGCGGTTCGCTTGGCACGATGATTCCCCCCTCAGTCATCGCTGTCATGTACGCGTCGCTCGCGCAGATGTCGGTGGGCGAATTGCTCGCCGGCATGATGCTGCCGGGTCTGCTGATGGTCGGGCTCTTCATCGTCTATCTGATCATCCAGGGCGTCGTGGCCCCGCCACGGCCCGACGCGGACAATATCGAGCCCGACGTGCCGCTCGGCGAGAAGCTGAAGCTGACCGTCACGTCCTTGCTGCCGATCGTGGTCCTGATCTTCGCGGTTCTCGGCTCGCTCCTGGCCGGTATTGCCTCGCCCACCGAAGCCGCGTCCGTCGGCGCGCTCGGCGCGACGATCCTTGCCATCGTCTATCGCAAGTTCTCATTGCCGATGCTGTTCGATTCCCTTGCGATCACCGTGCGTATCTCGGCGATGATCCTTCTGATCGTGGCGGCGGGCACCATGTTCATGGGCACCTTTGCCGCCAATGGCGGTTCCCGCCTGATCCGCTCCATGGTCGAACTTTCCGGCTTCGGCGATGCGGGCATGATCGTCCTGTTCCTGATCATCGTGCTGCTTCTCGGCTTCGTGCTCGACTGGACGGCGAACGTGCTGATCACCGTGCCGCTGTTCACCCCCTTCATCCGCCAGGCGGGTATCGATCCCGTGTGGTTCGGCACGATGATGATCGTCGTCATCCAGACGAGCTACCTGACGCCGCCCATGGCTTCGTCGATCTTCTACCTCAAATCCATCGCGCCGAAGGACATGACCTATGGCGAGATGTGCCGGGGGGTCGTCCCCTTCATCATCCTGCAGATCCTTACCCTCGCTCTCGTCGCGCTGTTCCCGGCCCTTTCGACCTGGCTGCCTTCGAAAATCGTCGGTTTCTGATAGTCTGACCAACAACCCTAAGAAGAGTATCCCATGAACGATTCCATATTCACCGGTTGCATTCCGGCCCTCATGACGCCGTGCAAGGCCGACCGCAGCCCGGATTTCGATGCGCTTGTCCGCAAGGGCAAGGAATTGATCGAAGCCGGCATGTCCGCCGTCGTCTATTGCGGATCGATGGGTGACTGGCCGCTCCTGACCGACGCGCAGCGCATGGAAGGCGTGGCGCGGCTGACCGAAGCGGGCGTCCCGGTGATCGTCGGTACCGGTGCGGTGAACACGGCTTCGGCCGTGGCGCACGCGGCCCACGCCGCAAAGGTCGGCGCCAAGGGGCTGATGGTCATCCCGCGCGTTCTCTCCCGCGGTTCGTCCCCGGCCGCGCAGAAGGCGCATTTCAAGGCGATCCTTTCGGCCGCACCCGGCATCCCCGCCGTCATCTACAACAGCCCGTATTACGGTTTCGCGACCCGCGCCGATCTCTTCTTCGCACTGCGCGCGGAACACTCCAACCTGATCGGTTTCAAGGAGTTCGGCGGCTCTGCGGACCTGCGCTACGCAGCCGAGAACATCACATCGCGTGACGACACGGTCACCCTGATGGTCGGCGTCGATACCAACGTGTTCCACGGTTACGTCAATTGCGGGGCCGGCGGCGCGATCACCGGCATCGGCAACGCGCTGCCCAGGGAAGTTCTGCATCTCGTGGCGCTCTGCGAGAAGGCAGCCAAGGGAGACGTCAAGGCGCGTGCACGGGCGCTCGAACTGGAAAGCGCGCTCGCCGTTCTCTCGTCCTTCGACGAAGGCCCGGATCTCGTGCTCTTCTACAAGTATCTGCTCGTTCTCAACGGAGAGAGCGAATACGAGCTGCATTTCAACGAGACCGATGCGCTCGACGATGCCCAGCGCAACTATGTCGAAGCCCAGTACAAGCTTTTCCGCACCTGGTATGCGGAATGGTCGGCCGATCTCGGCTGATCGCGGCGAACGGATCTGTCGGAAACGGCGGCGGGCCACGGGCTCCGCCGCCGTTTTCATTTGTGATCGGCCGTCGATTGCTCCTAAGCTCGCGAACTCGATGAAGGGCCCGCCAGTGACAGATGCCATCGCAATCATTTCCGGACGGGCAAATGGCCCGGTCGTCGCCAGTGACGAACCGCTGAGTTTCTGGGGCGGGGTCGATCCGGCGACCGGCCTGGTCATCGATGCTTCCCATCCGCTGAAGGGGTGCAGCATCTCAGGCGCAATCCTGATGCTGCCGCTGAGCCGGGGCTCCTGCACGGGGTCGGGCGTCCTGCTCGACCTTGTCCTCGGTGGCCGTGGCCCCGCGGCGATCATCTTCTCGGAACCGGAGGATGTCCTGACGCTCGGCGCGTTGGTGGCAAAGGAAATGTTCGGCAGTTCCCTGCCGGTTTTGCGCGTCTCCCGGAACGTCTTCCGAAAGCTCTCGCTGGTCGGCGAGATCGCCATCGAGGACAACCGGATCGTCGCCGGAGAGTGCGAAGTGCCCTTGGCGCCGGCGCGAGCGGCCAAACTCGATCTTGCCGCAGACGAGCAGGCAATGCTGGACGGCGCGAAGGGAGAGGCGGCGGCAGTCGCCATGCGGGTGATCTGCGCCATGGCGGCCCAGCAGGGAGCGGGTTCGCTGGTTCCCGTCAGCCAGGCTCATATCGATGGCTGCATCTATGCGAGCCCCGCCAACCTCACCTTTGCCGAACGGATGCTCGAGCTCGGCGCCGAAGTCACGGTGCCCACCACGATGAATGCGATCTCCGTCGACCGGGAGAACTGGCGCGGGCAGGGGATGGATCCGGAATTCGGCGTCCCGGCGCAGCGCCTTGCCGATGCCTATGTCGAAATGGGCTGCGCGCCGACATTCACCTGCGCGCCCTATCTGCTTGAAACCGCGCCTCACGAGGCCGAAGCGATTGCCTGGGCCGAATCCAACGCCGTCGTCTTCGCCAACACCGTCCTCGGCGCCCGCACCACCAAACACCCTGATTTCCTCGATCTCTGCATCGCGGTCACCGGGCGTGCGCCGTGCTCCGGCGTCTATCTCGATGCGAACCGAAGGCCTGCCATCATCCTCGATGTGGACATGCCGGGGCAGGTCGAAGACGCCTTTTGGCCGCTGATCGGCTATGTCGCCGGAGCCCGTGCGCCTGATTGCATCCCGCTTCTCAGGGGGCTGGCGGAAACCGGACCCGATGATCTGAAAGCGCTCTGTGCGGCTTTCGGTACCATGTCGGCCGCTCCCATGCTGCATGTCGAAGGCGTGACGCCTGAGGCGGATCTCGATCCATTGCCGCAGGCCGCTACGGTCCGTATCACGCGCGAGGACCTGCGCGAGACATGGGCGCGGCTGAATTACGGTCCCGAAGAGGTGGATCTGATAGCAATCGGCAGCCCGCACGCGTCGCTCGCCGAATTGCGGCGTCTGCGCGATGCGCTGGGAGGGGAGACGACCCGCGTGCCCATCATCGCGACCGCCGGTCGCCGGATCATCGACGAGGCCCGCACCGACGGCATACTCCACGATCTGAAGAAATCCGGTGTCCGCGTCTTCCCGGACATCTGCTGGTGTTCGATAGGCGAGCCGGTCTTCCCGCGTGAAACAACGGTCGTTCTGACCAATTCAGGCAAATATGCCCATTACGGTCCCGGTCTTTCCGGCCGCCATGTGCGCCTTGCCGGGCTCGATGACTGCATCCGTGCGGCACTGACGGGATCCGCCCCGCCGCGCATGCCGGACTGGCTCGCAAAATGACCCGTTGACCTGCGACATTCTGCCGGGTCGGGGCTGCGGGAACCCTCGGCGCTTTTGCGCGTTGGTGTCTTATGATGGACATCCGTAAGAAAATGCTCACAAGACCGATTCACCGCTGGGCAAAGACGGCCCTGCCCAGTCTGTCGATGACGGAAGCGGAAGCGCTCAACGCCGGCGAAGTCTGGTGGGAAGCGGATCTCTTTTCCGGCAATCCCGACTATTCGAAACTGCACGCGGTCAAGGCGCCGACGTTGACGGCGGAAGAGCAGGCGTTTCTCGATGGACCCTGCGCGCAACTCTGCGAGATGATCGACGACTGGAAGATCAACCAGCAGGATGCCGACCTGCCGCCCGAAGTGTGGAGCTTCCTGCGCAAGAACGGCTTCTTCGGCATGATCATCCACAAGAAGCATGGCGGTCTCGGTTTCTCGGCTTTTGCCCATTCCGAGGTCGTGCGTTTCATTTCCACCCGCTCGGTCGCAGCCGCCGTCACCGTGATGGTCCCCAATTCGCTCGGCCCGGGTGAACTGATCCACCAGTTCGGCACCGACGCGCAGAAGGACTACTGGCTTCCGCGTCTTGCCGACGGCACAGAGCTTCCCGCCTTCGGCCTGACCAGCAACGAGGCAGGCTCCGACGCATCGGCCATGGTCGACGAGGGCGTCGTCGAGACGGGCATGTGGAACGGCGAGGAGGTGCTCGGCATCCGTCTCAACTGGGCCAAGCGCTACATCACCTTGTCGCCCGTCTGCACGGTTCTGGGCCTCGCATTCAAGCTTCGGGACCCCCAAAACCACCTCGGCAAGGGTGAGGAAGTCGGCATCACCTGCGCGCTGGTTCCGACCGATCTCGACGGTGTCGAGACGGGGCGTCGCCATATTCCCTCCACCACCATGTTCATGAACGGGCCGACGACCGGCAGGGACGTCTTCGTGCCTCTCGACCACATCATCGGCGGGCCGGACTATGCCGGTCGCGGCTGGATGATGCTGATGAGCGCGCTTGCCGCCGGTCGCGGCATCTCCCTGCCGTCCATGGGGACGGCAGCCATCGCCATGTCCGCTCACACGACCGGTGCCTATGCCCGTATCCGCCAGCAGTTCAACCTGCCCATCGGCAAGTTCGGCGGCGTGCAGATCCCGATGGCCCGGATGGCGGTCGATTCCTACGTCATGGATGCAGCCCGCCGGCTCACCTGTGCCGGTCTCGACGAGGGCCGCGCGCTCTCCGTCATCTCCGCCATCATGAAGGCCCATGCGACGCTTCGCATGCGTGAGGCCTGTAACGACGCGATGGACGTTCATTCCGGCAAGGCCGTGATCGACGGTCCCTCCAATTATCTGCTCCCGCTCTATCGCGCGGTGCCGATCGGCATCACCGTGGAGGGCGCCAATATCGTCACCCGTGCGCTGATCATCTTCGGTCAGGGCTCGATCCGCGCCCACCCGCATCTGCTCGACGAGATGCAGGCGCTGGCGATGGAGGACGATGAAGAAAGCCTCGATGCTTTCGACAAGTCGTTCTGGGCACATGTCGGCCACAGCGTGAAGACCGCGGGTCGTGCTTTCATCCGCGCCTGGAGCGGAAGCTGGGTTGCGCCCGCGCCGAACGGCTCGGCCCCGGTCGCGCATATCTATCGCGAACTCGCCCGCTGGTCCGCGTCATACGCACTCGTCGCCGATCTGTGCTTTCTGGTCTTCGGCGGTGAACTCAAGCGCCGTGAGATGATCTCGATCCGCATGGGCGACATCCTGTCCGAGATGTATCTGATGTCGGCAGCGCTCAAGCGCTGGGAGGACGAAGGCCAGCAGGATGCGGATCTCCCGATCCTCGAATATGCGGCCACACGCTCCTTCAACACGATCCGTCGTCTTCTCAACGAGGTGCTGGAAAACATGCCGTCGGCATTCGCCCGCGCCGTGGCCCGGTTAGTCACGCTGCCAGGTGGTGGCACGACGGGTCCGAGCGACGAACTGATCGCGGAATGCGCCAACCTGATTTACGAGCCGTCCGCGACCCGCGACCGCATCACCGGACATCTCGGCGCGGCCGGGCAGCGGCCGGGAGTGGCCAAGCTCAACGAAGCCTATGCGGCCGTGGTGGAGCTCGACCCCGTGATGAGAAAACTCCGCAAGGCAAGGCAGACGCCCGACGATGGTCTGGCTGCCGGCACGATCACCGACGAGGAACGCGGCAAGATCGCCCACATGGAGAAGCTGGTCGGCGAAGTCACGGCAGTCGATGACTTCACGCCGGAAGAGCTGGCCCGCTATTACGAAGGCTTCAAGCCTGAGGACGCTTCGAGGATCGCAGCAGAATGAGCCGTCCAGTCTATCTCGTCGATGGAGCCCGCACGCCATTCCTGAAGGCGCGCGGCAACCCCGGCCCTTTCACTCCCGTCGATCTCTCGGTGCAGTGCGGCCGCCCGCTTCTGGCACGGCAGAGCTTCGATCCGCAAACGTTTGATCTCGTCATTCTCGGCTGCGTCAATGTGGTGGCCGACGAGATGAACCCCGCGCGCGTCGCTGCGCTGCGGCTGGGCCTCGGCGAGGACATGGTGGCCTTCACCGTGCAGATCAATTGCGGCTCCGGAATGCAGTCGATCGACACCGCCTACCGCTATATCCGCGACGGCAGCCACGACATGATCCTGGCAGGTGGCGCTGAATCCCTCAGTCATGCGCCGCTGGTCCTGCGCCAGAGCGCGTCGGAATGGTTCGGCAAGCTTGCCATGGCCAAGGGACCGCTCGATCAGGCGAAGGCCATGGCCGGCCTGAAGCCTGAATTCTTCAAGCCCGTCGTGGGCCTCGAGCGCGGTCTTACCGATCCGGTGACCGAACTCTCGATGGGTCAGACGGCTGAAATTCTCGCCCACCGTTTCGATATCACCCGCAAGATGGCCGATACCTACGCAATGGAGAGCCATCACCGGCTCGCCAGGGCGCAGAAGGAAGGCTGGCTCGATGACGAAGTGGTGCCGGCCATCGACCGCGATGGCAATGTCTACGAGGCCGATGACGGCGTGCGTCCCGACAGCGATCTCGCCGGTCTGGCAAAACCCAAACCCGCATTCGAGCGCCCCTATGGCAAGGTGACCGCAGGCAATTCGAGCCAGATCACCGACGGCGCGTCCTGGGTGATCCTGGCATCCGAGGAGGCCGTTGAAAAACACGGCCTCAAGCCCATCGCCCGCATCGTCGACAGCGAATGGGCAGCCCTCGATCCCTCCGTCATGGGGCTCGGTCCGGTGATGAGCTCGACGCCGCTTGCCAGGCGCAACGAGCTCGAACTCAACACCATCGACCTGTGGGAACTCAACGAAGCTTTCGCAGCCCAGGTGCTTTCCTGCCTGGCGGCCTGGGAGGATCCCGGTTTCTGTCGCGAGGTTCTCGGTCTCGACGGCGCCTTCGGGCGCATCGACCGCGACAAGCTCAATATCGACGGCGGCGCGATTTCCCTCGGTCATCCGGTCGGCACCAGCGGCAACCGCATCGTCCTGCATCTCGCCAATGCGCTCAGGCGCACCGGCGGCAGATACGGCATTGCGACCGAATGCATAGGCGGCGGTCTTGGCGGAGCCATGCTTCTGGAGGCCGTCCAATGAGCAAGCCCGTTCTCTCCTATCTCGGTGAAACCAGATTGGCGCTCGGCCCGGCCGAAAACGCCGAAGGCCATCCGTGGCGCAGGGCCGAGGCCGACGGCGTCGTCTGGCTGGTGCTCGATTGCGCCGACACCTCGACAAACACCATTTCGGAAGCCGTCCTCGAAGGACTCAATGCCGAAGTCGAAGCGCTGGAGAAATCTCCGCCCAAGGCGGTGGTCCTGCGCTCGGCCAAGAAAAACGGTTTCGCAGCCGGTGCCGACATCAACGGCTTCCGCGAGATGACCGGCGATGGCGCGGTCGGTATGCTCCGGAAGGGTGCCGAAGTCCTCGATCGCTTCGAGAGACTGCGCTGCCCGACCATCGCGGTCGTGCACGGCATGGCGCTTGGCGCCGGTTTCGAGATCGCGCTCGCCTGCGACTACCGCATAGCCGTTGACGGCGCCACATTCGGCTTCCCGGAAGTCAATCTCGGCCTTCACCCCGGTCTGGGCGGCACCTGTCGACTGCCCGCGCTCATCGATCCGCTCGAAGCCATGACGATGATGCTGACCGGCAAGACGGCCTATACGAAGAAGGCCAGATCGCTCGGCATTGTCGATGCGGTCGTCGAGGAGCGCCACGTCGAGGCGGCGGTTGAAGCTGTCGTCGCGGGCAAGGTCGAACGCCGCAAGCCGGGTCTCAAGGCCAAGGCGCTGCAGTTCGAGGCGGCGCGCGGGCTGGTCGCCAACCGCATGCGCTCCGAAACGGGCAAGAAGGCGAAGAAGGAGCACTATCCCGCGCCCTATGCCCTGATCGATATCTGGGAAGAGCATGGCGACGACCGGAAGGCGATGCAGAAGGCGGAGATCGAGAGTTTCGCCGCATTGCTCAAATCCGATACCTCGCAGAACCTGCAGCGTGTGTTCTTCCTGCAGCAGGGCCTGAAAAACGCCGCCCGCGGCGAAGACGGGATAGATCATGTCCACGTCATCGGCGCGGGCGAGATGGGCGCGGAGATTGCCGCCTGGGCGGCCATTCGCGGCAAGCGCGTCACGCTCGGCGACATCGATCTCAAGCCGCTCGGAAAGGCCGTGAAAACCGCGGCCGGGATCTGCAAGGACAAGCATCTGACGGGTATCGAGACGCGCGACGTGCTCGATCGGCTGATCCCGGATCCGAAAGGCTACGGGCTGGCCAAGGCCGATCTGGTCATCGAAGCGGCGACGGAAAATCCGGAACTCAAGGAAAAGATCTACGCCGATTCCGAAGAGCGCATGAAGCCGGATGCGATACTTGCGACCAACACGTCCAGCCTGCGCCTCTCCGAGCTTGGCTCGAAACTGAAGAATCCGGGCCGCTTTGCCGGACTGCATTTCTTCAACCCGGTCTCGAAGATGCAGCTCCTCGAAGTCGTCAGTCAGGAGGGCACCGATGAACACGTGCTTGAACGTCTGATGGCGTTTTGCGGCGAGATTTCCCGTCTTCCGGTGCCTGTCACCGATTATCCCGGCTTCCTCGTCAACCGCGCGCTGACGCCATATCTCATGGAGGCGATGGTGTTGATGGAGGAAGGCGTCGATAAGGAAATCATCGACAGGGCGGCGATCGATTTCGGCATGCCGATGGGACCTGTCGCGCTCGCCGATCAGGTGGGGCTTGATATCTGCCTGCATGTCGCCGAGAGCCTCAAATCATCGCTCGAAAAGCCTATGCCGGCAAGCAGCGACAAGCTTCGCCGTAAGGTCGAAGCGGGCAATAAGGGCAAGAAATCCGGCAAGGGCTTCTATGACTGGTCCGACGGCACGCCGCGCCCGGATACGGACAAAGCCGGACCCGACGACCTGACCGATCGGCTGATCCTGCCGATGCTCGACGGTTGCGTGGAATGTCTGCGCAAGGGCGTGGCGAAAAGCGCGGACGAAGTGGATGGTGCCATGATCTTCGCCACCGGTTTCGCGCCGTTCCGCGGCGGGCCTATGCACTACGCCAGAACCCGTGGTACCGAAGAAATCCGTAAACGTCTTGAGGAACTCGCGGAGCGTCACGGAAACCGGTTCGCGCCGGACCCGGGGTGGGCCGACTTGTAAATCGCCATGCACAGACTGACAGATGCCGAGGCCGCCGCGCGCGAGATCGTGGCGGCGACGGGTGGCGATATCCGGGTCGGTTTGCCGCTGGGCCTCGGCAAGCCTGTCACCCTGATCAATGCGCTGGTCAAGCTCGCTTGCGACGATCCGGCAATCAGGCTCCAGATCTTCACGGCCCTGACACTTGAGGTGCCGGAGGCGGGCGAGGGGATCCAGGGGCGGTTCCTCGGCCCCGCCCGTGATCGTCTGTTCGGCGCCTATCCGGGCCTTCTCTATGCGGACCTGCTTCGCAAGGATGCGCTGCCCGCCAATATCGAGGTCTCCGAGTTTTTCCTGCTCGCCGGGCGTTGGCTGGATAATGATACGGTCCAGCAGAATTACCTTTCCGCCAATTACACGCACGCATTCGACGTGCTGGTTTCACGCCGTCCGAACGTGCTCGTTCAGCTGGTCGCGGAGGGAGAGGGCGGTTTTAGTCTCTCCTCGAATACCGATATTTCCACCGATCTGTTCCGACTGCGCGACCAGGGCAAACTCGATTTTGCCGCCTTCGCCGAAATCAGCGATGACATGCCTTTCCTGACCGGGCCGGGCGCTGTGGTGGACAAGGAGCAGTTTCATGCCGTCCTCGATCCGGACGAGAAGTTCGAACTTTTCTCCGCCGTGAAACGGCCGGTCAATCTGACGGCGCATGCGATCGGCCTGCATGTCTCGCGGCTGGTTGAAGATGGCGGCACCCTGCAGATCGGCATCGGCGCCATCGGGGATTCCGTCGCCCACGCGCTTTTGCTGCGCCATCACGGAAAAGCCGGCGCGATATATGCCGGTTGCCCGTTCCCGGTTCCCCAGGGCGATACGCAACCGTTCGAAAAGGGCCTTCACGGCGTAAGCGAAATGCTGGTCGGCGGTCTTCTGAAACTCTTCGAGGAGGGCGTGGTCAAACGCGAAGTCGATGGCCGCGCAATCTATGCCGGCTTCTTCGTCGAGACCCGGGACTTCTACCGCGCGCTGCGCGAGATGCCGCAAGCCCGCCGCGACAAGATCGCCATGGTCCCGGTGAGTTTTACGAATGCGCTTTACGGCGACGAGGAGAAGAAGCGCGCCGCGCGGGTGAAAGCCCGCTTCATCAATGGTGCGATGAAGGTTTCCCTTCTGGGCGACGTCATGTCGGACGCGATCGGCGATGGTCGCGTGGTCAGTGGCGTCGGCGGGCAGTTCAACTTCGTCGAACAGGCTCTGGCGCTCGACGGTGGCCGCTCCGTCATCACGCTTGCGGCGACCCGCAGGTCCGGCGGAAGACTGCACTCCAACATCGCATGGGACGTCGAGTGCACCACCGTTCCCCGCCACCTGCGCGACATCGTGGTCACGGAGTACGGCGTCGCCGATATCTGGGGCAAGTCGGACGCCGAAGTCATCGCCGCCCTTGTCGAGATCGCCGACAGCCGCTTCCAGGAGGATCTCGTTGCCCGCGCCAAGAAGGCAGGCAAGCTGCCCCGCAGCTACGTGCTGCCAGACAGCGCAAGGCATAATCTGCCTGAAACGGTTTCGGCCTGGCTCGGCCCGCATCGTGAGCTATTGCCGGCCTTTCCGCTCGGCACGGATTTTGACGAGATCGAGCAAGAACTCCTGCCGGTGCTCGCCCGCCTCAAGCAGGAGGCATCATCCGTCACGGGCTATATCCGCCTTGCGGCGGCCGCTTTCACGGCCAAGCCCCACCCCCACGAGAAAGAAGCCCTCGATCGCATGGGTTTTTCCGCCAATACAGTCAGCCTTTCGGGCATTGCACTCAAGGGCGCGCTGAGACTGGTCGCGAAGAGCCGCTGAACTCGGTTCATGCGGGAATGGCCGGCAGGATCGGCCCTTTCCCGTCCCTTGCATCGTATCCGGTCAGCGCCGGGCAGCTCGATGTCTGGCAAGGGTCTTTTCGACGCCGGAGAGCGCGTCCAGTATCTCCTTTCGCCAGCCGCCGGGAGACAGTTTGCGGACCGAAGAGTGAGCGGCGCAGACGATTGGCGTACCAGCCCAGCGGTCGGCGATGTCGCGGGCCCATTTCTCGAAGTCGTCGGATGCATCCGGCCGGTCCTGCAGCGCCTTTGCCAGCGTCGGATGAAACCTGAGCCTGGATTGAGGCAGCAGCTTGCCGAGCAGTCCAGGTGCCGCGAGCACCATGATCGTATCGTCGACATGGACGATGCCGCTCTCCCTGTGGCGAACGAGAACCGATGAGAAATGGACATTCTCGTTTGCGCAGACGAGATCCACGCCCGCCGGCACCGAGAAATCGAGGTCTTCGGCGAACTGTGCCTGCGTGGCCTTGTCCTCGATGATCCCCTGTTCCCACGGCAATTCCGGTGCCTTCCTGTGATGGCGGCCGGTGCCGATCAGGCGGGCATGCGGCAGCAGTCGGTGCACAGCGGTACAGTGAAGCGTATGGAAGGGATGGACATTGATGATCGCCTCGATTGCCTGCCCGCCATCCGTCAGCGCGAGAAGTGAATTGCGGTCGCTTTCATCAAGCTCGTAGCTGTCGAGCAGGAGGAACCTGCCATTCGCGCGTCTTGCGAGAGACATGTGCGTTCCGACACTGATGACCTTGGCAATCTTGAAATCGCCGCGGAAGGTCCAGAAGTTGTCCGCCAGTTGCCTCATCTTGCCATTTCCCCGGTGCGTTGATCGTCGTGCGGGGCGCGGTTGCCCTGGCCCTGAGACGACAAATGAATGGGACTTGCGAATGTTCCTGATCCAGTTCGATGTCGATGTGAACAATGTTGCAATTGCCGAGCATCGAGCGGACCGGCTTGTCATCCGGCGATCATACCCGTTAGCAAGGTGGCGAGATAGAATTGCCGGAAAGTTTGACGATGAAGATCGCGATCCTGAACCTGACCCTGCCGTTTCCGGGCACCTCCGCCTTCGCCGAAACCGGCCGGCAGATCCGCGACTGGATCGCTCCCGCGCTGCCGGGGAGTGAATTCACCATCCTCGATATCGCTCAGGGCCTCCAGCTTCCGGTGCCTGACGCCTATGACGGCTTCATCATCAGCGGATCGGAGGCGGGCGTTTACGATCAGGTCGCGTGGATGGAGCCGCTCAAGGCGTTTCTGCTTGCGGCACGGGATGCAGCCAAACCGCTGGTCGGCATCTGTTTCGGCCACCAGATCATGGCCCACACCTTTGGTGGACACGCGGAAAAGGCGGCCGCCGGGATCGCGGTCGGCGCCAGACGTTTCACGCTCGACGGCGTCGAGACATATGCGAATGTCTGGCATCAGGATCAGGTCGTCCTCGTTCCGCCATGCGCGCGTGTGAGCGGCTTTGCCGATTATTGCCCCGTCGGCATGCTGGATTACGAGTTTCCGGCTTTTTCCATGCAGTTTCATCCGGAATATTCGCGTGCGTTTCTGACCCGCGAAATCGGCGTTATTCTCGGCAAGGGTATCGACCCGGATCTGGCCGAGCGTGCGCTGGAAAGCATGGCCCGCGCCGACGTGCCCGCTGATCTGATGGCGAACCGCGCCGCAGGAACATTCAGGCAGTTCGCCTGAAGGCTTTCACGGTTTCCATTGCGCCGGCTTCGATGAAACGGGCGTCTGAACTGATTGTCACCAGGTTCATGCCGCGTGCGGCAACGTCTCGCGCGTAATCGGGGGCGCCGCAATGCAGGCAGCACACCAGCCCGGCATCGGCCGTCGTTCTGCGGATATGCTCGATAAGCTCGAGAACTTCGGGCTCGCTCCGGTCGAACCCCGGCCCGTGGCCGAATGCCGATCCGAGATCCGACGGCCCGATATAGACCCCCGTCAGGCCCGGCACTTTAAGGATTGCCTCGAGTTCGTCCACGGCGGATCGGGTTTCGATCATCGCGAGCGTGACGATTTCCCGATTGGCGGACGGCTGGTAGCCGGCCCCGAAGGCGAGCCGTGCCCGGATCGGCCCCGAACTCCGTCTGCCCTCCGGCGGGTAGAGGCATGAGGACACGAAACGCTCGGCGTCCGCCGCAGTCTCGATCATCGGAGCGATGATGCCCATGGCCCCGGCGTCGAGCGCGCGCATGATCGAGGCTTCATCCACCCAGGGAACGCGCACCATCGAGGCGGCTCCCGATTTCTCTATGACGGGCAGAAGCGACAGGAGGTCGGAATAATCCGCCGTCCCGTGTTGCAGGTCGATGGTGAGGGAATCCCAGCCGGCCACCGCCATGGCCTCGGCACTGATCACCGAGGGCACGGCCAGCCATCCATTGACGGCTGTGCGGCCCTCGGCCCAGACCTTGCGGAGCGGATTTGAGAAATGTGCCATCATACCTCCTGCCATGACGCCGGACATATGCGGTTGGCACCTCTCCGTCCGCACACGCCCGCGCTAACGTGGCACCGCCACATGCTGCTTGCAAGCGCGAGCGAACGGAGAGGTCGATGGTGAAGCCGAGAGGCCTCAGGCCGCAGCCACGACGATGATCTCGACCTTGTATTCGGGGGAGGCGAGCTTGCTTTCGCCGCTGGCGCGGGCAGGCGTGTGGCCTTCCGGTACCCATGCATCCCAGACGGCGTTCATCTCGGCGAAGTCGTCCATGGAATCGAGCCAGATCGTCGCCTGGAGGATCTTTGTCTTGTCCGATCCGCAGCGCGCCAGGAGATCGTCGATGTTCTTGAGAATGGCGGACGTCTGCGCGGTGACGCTTTCGCCCTTCGCACCCACCTGACCGGCAAGGTAGATCGTGGAATTGTGGACGACGGCCTGGCTCATGCGTGGGCCGGTATCGTGTCTTGTAATGTCGCTCATGTGTCGTTTCCTTCCTGACTGTAGTTCTTAAGCGTCGCCGAACCGACTCGGATCAAGCGCGGCGATGGTCGTGGCGTTTAGATCGGTTTTTTCGCCGCGGCACAATTGGACAGTCAGTCGCGCGAGCGCCGGCGCCGTCTGTATGCCGTAGCCGCCCTGGCCAGCCAGCCAGAAGAAACCCTCGCGCTCCGCGTCGAACCCGCAAACAGGCGTGCGATCGGGCGCGAAGCTGCGCAAGCCGGCCCAGCTCGTCTCCACCCGGGTGACCGGCGTGGTCACCGCCTGCTCGAAACGGAAAAGCCCCTCGGCCAGGTCCATCTCGTCTGCCCAGGCGTCATGCGCCTCGACCGGTGTTTCATCCGCCGGAGACACCATCATCTTGCCGGCTTCCGGCTTGGCGTACCAGCGTTCGCTGGCCGATGCCACGAGCGGCCAGCTGTCGATCGCGTAGCCATCGGGAGCGGGCAGGAGTGCCGCCGACCGCCGCATCGGGGTGATCGAAAGCGGCTTCGCCCCGCCAAGTCGGGCAATCTGATCGGCCCAGGCGCCGGCGGCATTGATGACGACCGGCGCGGAAAAGCGGCCCTGAGGCGTTTCGGCCGTCCATAGGCCGTCCTTGCGCATCAGCGCGCCGGCCGGAGCACCGGTAACGATATTGCCGCCACGCTGGCGCAACAGCCGGATGAGCCCCTGGAGAAAGCGATCCACGTCGATATCCATCGCATCCCGCTCGATTGCCGCTGCGGCAATCGGCTCGGGGCGCAGGATGGGAAACAGCTCGACGGCTTCCGCAGCGGTCAGGCGATCCATGCCGGAGGCTCCGGCGACATAGGCGTCGAAGGTCGGGAGTTCGTCCTCGGTGGCGATCATCAATTCGCCGCGCGGGGAGAGAAGGCTTGTTTCGCTCACGCCTTCCGGCTGCTCGAGGAAGCCGTGGGCATTGGCATTCAGCGCCCTGAGCGTGGCGTTGCCATAGTTGCGGATATAGATGGCAGCGGTGCGTCCGGTCGCGTGGTAACCGGGCGTCGTCTCTGTTTCGAGCACGGTGACCCGTGCCGTTTCCGACAGGAAGGCTGCCGCGGATATGCCGGCGATGCCGCCACCGATGACGAGGAAATCGCTTGTCTGGATCATGATGCCGACTGATAGCCTTCGAGGAAGCTGCGCAGGTTGTGGCCGAGTTCCTCGCTGAGATAGCCGCCTTCCTGCACCATCAGGGTGGGCAGTCCAACCCTGGCAATCTCCGCACCGATCCGGGCGAAACCCGGCGTGGTCACCGCGAGTCCCCTGAGCGGATCGTTCTCATAGGCATCGAGCCCGAGCGCGATGACAAGGACGTCGGGGCCGAAATCGCCGATGCGTGACAGCGCGGTTTCGAGCGTTGCCAGATAGGCCTCGTCGCCGGTGCCGCGTTCGAGCGGCAGGTTGAGGTTGTAGCCGAGCCCTTCACCTTCGCCGCGCTCGGCTGCATGGCCCCAGTAGAAGGGGTAGAAACGCATCGGATCGGCATGGATCGATACGGTCAGCACATCCTTGCGCCGGTAGAAGATGCCCTGCGTGCCGTTGCCGTGATGGACGTCGACATCGAGGATCGCCGTGCGAAGCCCGCGCCGGGTGAATTCGTCCGCGGCGATGGCCGAATTGTTGAGAAAGCAGAACCCGCCGGCGAGGTCGGCGAAGGCGTGATGGCCCGGAGGACGGCTGAGCGCATAGACGGCCGTCTCGCCGCCGGCGATGGCATCGACACCGGAGAGAGCGGTCTGCGCCGACCAGTAGGCCGATTCCCATGTTCCCGAAGAAATCGGGCAGGACGTGTCGGTCTGGTGGTACCCGGCCTGGCCAACCGCCGAGCGCGGATAGCTGTCGGTGCGGTTGGCCGGATGAACGTTGGGTATCACCTCGTCGGCCGCCCCCTCGATCCGCTTCCAGCGGTCATGGATGGTTCTGAGAAAGGTCAGATATTCGGCCGAATGGATGGCGGCGATCGGTCCGAGCCCGATATCCCGCGGCGCTTGAAATGTGCAGCCGGCGGCCTCCGCTCCGCCCTTCAGCACCTCGATGCGGCGCGGTTGCTCCGGATTGGCGAGTCTGCTGCCATTGGCCATGAAGTGCTTGGGGTCATGCGCGGACTGGCGCGGGTCGAGAATGGCTTTCATCGGTAATATCCCGAGTTGTTCATGTTTTTGTTTCGGTCAGAACGCGGTTCTGTCCGCACCCTTGAGGCCGAGCATGTCGCGCGCTTCCGCCGGGGTTGCGACCGTGCGTCCCAGCCCCTCGACGATGCCGCGGATCCTCGCGACCTGCTCGGCATTTGATCTGGCGAGAACCCCGCGTTCGATCATCAGATTGTCCTCGAGGCCGACGCGAACATGCCCGCCCATGGCCGCAGCGATTGTCGCCATCGGCATCTGCTGGCGTCCGGCCGCGAGGACGGAGAAGCGGTAGTCGTCGCCGAACAGCTTGTCGGCCATGCGTTTCATGTGGAAGAGGTTGTCCGGGTCCGCCCCTATGCCGCCGAGCACACCGAAGACGAACTGGATGAAGAAGGGCGCCTGCACCATGCCCCGGTCGGCGAAGTGCCTGAGCATGTAGAGATGACCCACGTCATAACATTCGAACTCGAAACGGGCGCCGCGCTTCTCGCCCATCTCGGTGAGCACGTGCGCGATGTCGCGCGGAGTGTTGCGGAAGATCAGTTCGTCGGAATTTTCGAGGAACGGCTTCTCCCAATCGTGTTTCCATTCGCTGATGCGGTCGGCTGCCGGGTAGAGCGCGAAATTCATCGTGCCCATGTTGAGCGAGCACATTTCCGGCTCGGTCAGCATGGGGGCGGCGAGACGTTCGTCGAGGCTCATCAGCGCGCTGCCGCCGGTCGTCAGATTGATCACCGCATCGCTTCGCTGCTTGATGCGCGGCAGGAAGCCCATGAAATGGTCCGGTGACGCCGAGGGGCGGCCGTCCGCCGGGTCGCGCGCATGCAGATGAAGGATCGAAGCGCCGGCTTCGGCTGCATCAATCGATTGTTCTGCGATCTCGTCGGCGGTGATCGGCAGGTGGGGCGACATTGACGGGGTGTGGATCGAGCCCGTCACCGCACAGGTGATGATGATCTTGTCCATGCGAGTGCCTCACGCGCTCCGGTCGAGCAGCGGCCCGATCTCGGCTTCGAGCCCGGCAAGCGAGTCCGTCAGCGTTTCCATGATTTCGTCGACATGTGCCTCGGTGGCGATCATCGGCGGACAGACCAGGAAATGATCACCCTCATAGCCTCCGCGCGTGCGCCGGGAGTAGATGATCAGCCCCTTGGAATAGGCGATCTCGACAAGCTTGTCGTGAAGGCCGAGGGATGCCGGGAAAGGCGTCATCGTCACGCGGTCGGAGACCAGTTCGAAGGCAAGCAGCAAGCCTTCGCCGCGCACATCGCCGATGAAGGGAAAGCGGTTCATGAGCCCCTTCAGGCGTTCCTTGAGGAGAGCTCCGATCTTCGCCGCATTCGCCATCATGCCCTGGTTTTCGATCTCCTCGATCACCGCGAGGCCGGCGGCGCAGGCGAGGGGATTGCCGGCATAGGTATAGCCGTGGATGAACCCGCCGTCGTCGAGCACCGCGTCGACGATATGATCCTGCGCCAGCATCGCGCCGAGCGGTGCATAGCCGGCGGCAAAGCCCTTCGACACGACGAGGATATCCGGATCGACGTTCCAGTGTTCTCCGGCGAAGAATTTCCCGGTGCGGCCGCCACCCGACATCACTTCGTCATGGATCAGCAGAACGCCATATTTCGTGCAGATCTCCCGTACCGCCCGCATGTAGCCCGCGGGCGGCACCAGCGCGCCGGTGGAGGCGCCGCCGACCGGTTCGACGATAAAGGCGAGCACGGTCTCGGGGCCTTCCTCCACGATCCTGCGTTCGAGCATCTCGGCATAATGCGCGCCGGTGGCCGGGTCGTCCGGATCAAGCCCGTCGAGATAGGCGCGCGGTGCCGGGATCTTCGGCATCGGCCGCATCATGGCCTCGAAAGGTGCGGTCATGGGCGTGTAGCCGGTCACCGCCAGCGCGCCGAGCGTGGCGCCGTGGTAGCTCGGAAAGCGCGATATCACTTTCCAGCGCAGGGCTTCGCCCTTCGCCAGCGCATATTGGCGGGCGAGCTTGATGCCGCTCTCCACCGCTTCCGAGCCGCCGGAGACGAAGAAGGCCCGCTCCATGCCCGAAGGCGCAAGTTGCGCGGTCTTCTCCGCAAGCTTCTCCGCCGCCTCGTTTTCGAAATGGAGCCGATAGCCGAAGGTGGCTTTCTCCATCTGCCGGCGCATCGCCTCGAGCACCCGCTCGTTGGAATGACCGATATTGCACACCATCGCGCCGGAAGAGCCGTCGAGATAGCGCTTGCCGTCGACATCCCAGAGATAGACGCCGCGCGCCTGGTCGAGCAGCGGTCGGCGTCGGCGGGACTGATAGAACAGGTGGCTCCTGGGCCGCTCGGGAGATGTAGTCATGCGGGCAATACCGTGCAGTCCGACGGACGGAAGGAAGCGGAGACCTCGCTTCCCTCGCCATGCGGGTGGGTGTCGATCATGTTGATGGCTTGCAGTTGCAACTCCCCGAGCCGGATGAAATAGCGTGCCGCCTGTCCCTGATAGTCGACGGTCTCCACCCTGGCCGAATGCGAGATGACGCCATCGGACGGCTTGTCTTCCGACAAAGCCAGCTTCTCGGCGCGCAGCACCAGTTTCACCGGCCCGGTTCCGTTCACCTGTGGTCCCCGGTCTGCCGGAATGACGATGCGGCCGAGATCGGGGGCTTCGAGCACGATGGACGTCTCGTCGCGCGCGGTGCAGCGGGCCTCGACAATGTTGGAGGCGCCGAGAAAGCGGGCGACGAATTCACTGCCGGGCGTGTTATACACGTCCTGCGGCGCGCCCATCTGCTCGACCCGGCCGGCGGACATCACCACGATCTGGTCGGACATGGCGAGCGCTTCGGACTGGTCGTGGGTCACGAAGACGGTCGTCACGCCGATGCGTTCCTGGATGCGCTTGAGTTCGACACGCATGTCCTCGCGCAGATTTGCGTCGAGCGCCGACAGCGGCTCGTCGAGCAAAAGCACGTCCGGCTCGATCACGATGGACCGGGCCAGCGCGATGCGCTGCTGCTGGCCGCCGGACAATTCGCGCGGATAGCGCTCGGCCACATGCGGCAGTTGCACCAGTTCCAGCGCGTCCTTCACCTTCTGCGCCGTCTCTGACTTGCCGACGCCGCGATATTTCAGCCCGAAGGCAATGTTGTCGGCCACCGTCTTGTGCGGGAACAGCGCATAGTTCTGGAAGACGAGACCGAGATTGCGCTTGTGGATCGGCACGTCGTTGACGCGTTTGCCGTCGATCTGGATTTCGCCCGCGGTCGGATCGAGAAGGCCTGCGATCATCCTGAGCGTCGTCGTCTTGCCGCAACCCGACGGCCCGAGAAGGGTGACGAAACCGCCCTCGGGCATTTCCAGCGACATGCGATGGACGGCGACATAGTCGCCGAAGCGCTTTTCGATATCGGTGAGTTTGACGGTGCTCAAATCTCTGGCCTTTCGAAGGGGCAGGGTGGTCCCCGCTTTGCCGCGGGGACCGGTCAAGTGGAAAGAGGCCTCAATAGCCCTTCTGGATGCGGCCGAATTCCTTCGACCATTCGGCCTCATGCCCGTTCCAGTATTCCGGATCGGCAAAGGTCAGTCCCGCCAGTGTACCCGTCGGATCGAAGGCGGGCAGCGTGGGGATCTTCTTGCCGAGATCGACTTTCTGCGGATCGAGTGCGGGCGGATAGTTCTGCCCCTCAGCGACCGCGATCGAGGTTTCCGGAGCAAGCATGAAGTTGAGCAGTTCCTCGCATTCGGGCATCGGCGAGCCCTTGAGCACGAAGAGGCACTCCTGCCAGCCGAAGCCGTTCGGCGGATCCATGTAGCCGATATCGTGACCCTGCTCCTGCAGCGCGTAGATGCGGCCGGACCAGCCTTCGGTCACGTAGATTTCCTCTTCCGCAAGCAGGCTCATCAGTTCCGCGCCCGAGGTCCAGTATTTCAGCGACAGGTCGCGGTGGGTGCGGATCGCTTCCCAGATCGCATCCATGTCGGTGGCGTTGTTCGGATCCTGTCCGGTCTGCAGCGACGCGTACCAGATGCGGGTGCGCCAGTCCGACCAGCCCGCGATCTTGCCCTTGTACGTCTCATCGAGCAGGATCTTGGCGCCCTTCTCCTTCATCTCGTCTTCCGAAATGTGCTTGCGGTTGAAGGCGAGGCCGGTAGTGCCGTAGTCGTAGGGCACGCAGGAGATCTTGCCGCCGGTGATCGGGCGAAACACGTCGACGAGCTTGGGGATCACATATTTCAGGTTCGGGATATTGTCCTCGTTGAGTTCCGAGGCGAGGCCGAGACCGGCATAGCGGGCATAGTCGAAGACGCCGGAGAGGTGGGCGATATTGTATCCGCCGGGCTGGCTGGCCTTGACCCGCGAGAGATACTCGTCGCCGCCGCCGAAGGTTCCGTCGACGACCTTGACGCCGGTCTTCTCGGTGTAGGGATCGAAGGCGTATTCGCGGAAGGCTTCCGAGACCACGCCGCCCCAGCCGTCGAAACGGACTTCGGAGGCCGCGGCGCGCGCTTCACGCACGAAGGGGGTGCGGACGCCATAGGCAAGGCCGGCTGCGCCGATCAGGCCGAGAAAGACGCGGCGGTCGAGGTCTCCGTTGAGATAGCGTTCCCGGAGCCGTTCATATCGTTTGGTACTGTCCATCTGTATCTCCTTTTGCTGCTTTGGCCAGGCAAATGCGGATCATCCACCGGAGTTGGCGGACATGCGTCGGGCGATGGCCAGCCCCAGAAGCGGGAGCCCGACGGTGAGCGCGATCATCACGGTGCCGAGCGCGTTGATCTCCGGCGAGATCGAATTGCGCAGCATCGCGAAAATCTGGGTGGGGACGGTTTCGACGCCGCCCGGTTTCCAGAACAGGGTTCCGGTGATGTCGTCGAAGGAAATGGTGAAGGCGAAAAGCCCGCCTGCCAGCACCGCCGGCAGAAGCAGAGGCAGCGTGATCGAGAAGAAGGTCTGGATCGGGCTTGCGCCGAGGCTCATCGCCGCTTCCTCGACATCGCGGCGGATCGAGACGAGGCGAGCCTGAACCACGAGGATGACGAAGGGCAGGGTGAAGATCACGTGGCCGGCGAGCAGCAGGGCGAAGCTCTTGTTGATCGACAGCGCGTTGAGAAAGAGCAGAAGTGCCACCGCCAGCACCACTTCCGGAACCAGGATCGGCGCGATCAGGATGGTCGAGATCAGGTTCTGCCCCGGCACCTTGTAGCGGATCAGCGCCAGGCTCGCCAGAACGCCGATGGTCGTGGAGATCAGCGCGGTCAGGGCGCCCAGGATCATCGAGGTCTGGAAAGCCCGCAGGATCGCCTCGTTCCGGGCGAGCTCGACGAACCACCTGAACGACAGGCCGCTCATCGGAAAAGCGCCGAATTCGCTCGCGTTGAAGCTCAGCAGCACCACGACGGCGACCGGCAGGAACATGAAGATGTAGACGAGGAACGTCCAGAAACGGATGAGGCTCCAGCCCATGCCGCGGTTCATCAGCCCATCCCCTTCATCAGCTGCGCCATGCCCAGGAAATGGTTGTAGACGAGCACCAGCGCGCCGAGCACGGCCAGAAGCATCAGCGAGAGCGCCGAACCGAGAGGCCAGTTGAGCTGGGTGATGATCGCTTCGAAAACCAGATTGGCGAACATGGCGTCGCGCGGACCGCCGAGCACCAGCGGGGTGATATAGGTTCCTGCGGCAAGGACGAAGCAGAGCAGACCGCCCGCCGCCAGTCCCGGCAGCGATAGCGGCAGTGTGACCGAGATGAAGGTCTGGACCCTCGTCGCGCCGAGCGAGTTGGCCGCGGATTCGAGGTTCTGGTCGATCCCGTCGACGGAGACGAAGACGTTGAGGATCATGAAGGGCATGAGGAAGTGCACGAGCCCGAGGATCACCGTTGCCTCGTTGTAGAGCATCGCCAGCGGCTCATCGATGAGGCCCATCCAGAGCAGCAACGAATTGAGGGCGCCCGATACGCCGAGAATGTTGATCCACGACATGGTGCGGATGATGTAGCTCACCCAGAAGGGCAGCATCAGAAGCAGAAGCAGGAAGCCCTTGTTCCTGTTTGACCGGGCGATGAAATAGGCGGCGGGATAGCCGGCGACCGCGCAGACCACGGTCGTGATCGCCGCGATCTTGAGCGTGTTCAACAGGATGTCGCGATAGAACCTGTCGGTCAGCGCCTCGGCCCAGTTGTCGAGGTGAAAGCCCGCGACGTCGGCGCCCGTGGCCGTACGCAGCCAGAACGAGTAGACGAGGATGAAGCCCAGCGGAACGAACAGCAGAAGCGTGATCGCAACCAGGGCAGGCGACAACAGAATCCATGGTTGGCGGGCTTCCCGCGCCTCGACACCCATCCAGTTCCCCTTTGTTCTTGTGGGGAAAGCTTGCCAAGCTGCCGGATATTGATCAAATAGATAATTAGAATTCTAACTATAGAAGAAATCTATGATGGCCGCGAATTCGGATCTCGAACGTCTGGCACGTGAACTGGACTGGAACCTGCTGCGTACTTTCGTCATCCTGGCGGAAGCGGGCAGCGTGACCGCGGCGGCCGACCGGCTGCGCCTCAAGCAGCCGACCGTATCGAGTGCGCTCAAGCGGCTCGAATCCCGGCTCGGCCGCAAGCTCATCGACCGCTCGCCGGGTCACTTCCGTCTGACCGATGCCGGCAATCTTCTCTATCGCGAGGCGATCGATATCCAGGGCGCGATCCTGCGGCTCGGAACCCTGATGCGCGACGTGGCGGAGGAAGTGCGCGGCCATGTGCGGATCGCGGTGGCGAGCCATGTGCTCTCGCCGGTCTTCAACGACGCGCTGAGTGCGTTTCACACCGCTCACCCGGCCGCGACGATCTCCATCGATGTAGCCGCCAGCAAGTTCGCGATCGCCGAAGTCGTCGCGCGCCGCGCCTCGCTCGCCATCTGCCTCGTCCACGAGCGCAGTCCGCGGCTGGAATACCGCAGGCTCTATCGCGAGTTCTTCGGCCTGTTCTGCGGCCCCACCCATCCGCTCTTCGGCCGCTCGGACCTCTCGATCGGCGATCTCGCGGGACATTCCTCGGTCAGTTTCGTGACCGACCAGATGGACGACGCCTTGCGCACCGTGGCGCTGCTGCGCGCACGCGCCGGCCTCGACAAGCAGGTTGTCGGCACGTCGGCCCACCTCGAGGAAGTGCGGCGGATGATCATTGCGGGCCTCGGCATCGGACCGCTGCCGATCCACGTCGTCAAGCGCGACACCGAGGACGGCCTCCTGTGGCGCCTGCCGCCCTATACGGACGTGCCGGAGATTGATGTCAACGTCGTGTGGAACCCGCACGCCCGCAACAACCGCGCCGAGGAGCTCCTGCTGGCCGAACTCCTCGAACGGATCGAAACCATACCGATGTCGGAACGTACCTATTACTGACAGCCGAAAGCCGCACCCGAACGACGCGAAGAGCGCTCCACCCCAAGTCATCAAGACGGCTGGGTTCGGTGCCGGCTGAGCCGGCGCCGCCGCTGTTCAAGCCAGGAAAACCGGTAACCGGTTTCGGCTAGGCCTTGCCGTTGGATCTGCGGCGAACATAGAGCTCCATCCGGTGGTGGACGATGTCGTAGCCCATCTCGCGCGCGATTTCCGCCTGCAGTCGTTCAATCCTGTCCGAACAGAATTCGATGACGTCCCCGGTTTCCACATCGATCATGTGGTCGTGGTGCTCGCCGTCGGCATGCTCAAACCGCGCAGAGGCGCCTTCGAACTGGTGACGCTGAATGACGCCCTGTTCCTCCAGCGCGGTGAGCGTCCGGTAAACCGTGGAAAGCGAGATGCCGGGCGCGCGGTCCTTGCTGCGCCGGTGCAGCTCGACGGCATCCGGATGATCCTCTGCCTCGGCGAGAACGTCCAGAAGTGCCGCCCGCTGGCGCGTGATGCGCACACCCGCAGCGCGGAGAGCCTGTGTGAAATGCTCGGCACGTTGTTGGGCATTGGTCATGGCCCGTCATGCCACGAAGCAACGAAATGGCGCAAGGCTTTTTGCAAACCATTCGCAACAGGATTGACAATTGCAAATCATTCCTAGAAGCATTTAATGGTCAAGATCGGAGATTTGAATGTTCTCGAAACTCGCCGCATCGGGTGTCGTCGCCGCAGTCCTCGCGCTCACCTGCGCAACCGCCACTGCCGCCGAACGCCTGAAGGTCGTCACCACTTTCACCGTGCTCGCCGATATGGCCCGGCACGTTGCCGGCGATGCCGCCGAGGTGGTGTCGATCACGAAGCCGGGCGCGGAAATTCATGGTTACGAGCCGACACCCCACGATATCGTGCGGGCCCATGACGCCGATCTCATCCTCTGGAACGGATTGAATCTGGAGTTGTGGTTCGAGCAGTTCCTCTCAAACCTCAGGGACGTGCCTGCGGCGACTTTGACCGAGGGCATCGACCCGATCTCGATCGCCTCCGGCGCCTATGAGGGCAAGCCCAATCCCCATGCGTGGATGGGGCTCGAGAACGCGGTCATCTACATCGACAACATCCGGAAGGCGCTGTCCGAACAGGACCCGGCGAATGCCGAGATCTATGCTCGCAACGCCGAAGCCTACAAGACCGAACTGCGCGCGACGCTGCAGCCGTTGCGCGACCGGATTGCCGCAATTCCCGAACAGCAGCGCTGGCTCGTCACCTGCGAGGGCGCGTTCAGCTATCTTGCGCGCGATTTCGGGATGAAGGAGCTTTATCTCTGGCCGATGAACGCAGACCAGATGGGCACGCCGCAACAGGTGCGCGCCGTCATCGACGGTGTCAGGAACAACGACATTCCGGTGGTCTTCTGCGAGAGCACGGTCAATACCGCCCCGGCCGAGCAGGTCGCGCGGGAGACCGGAAGCCACTATGGCGGCGTTCTCTATGTCGACAGCCTCTCGGAGGCGGATGGTCCGGTGCCGAGCTATCTCGACCTGCTGAAGGTCACCTCCCAGACCATTGCGGACGGCCTTGGCGCAGGCGTGAAGTGAACGGACATGATCAAGAGCGATAGCCACTCACCGGACACGCCGCAGGGCAACGAGACTACCAGAGGGGAAGGCATTTCCTGCAGGGATGTTTCGGTCATCTATCGCAATGGCCACACGGCCTTGCGTGAGGCCACGTTCGAAATTCCCCGCGGGACTGTCACGGCGCTGGTCGGCGTGAACGGGGCAGGAAAATCCACTCTGTTCAAGGCGATCATGGGTTTTGTCCCGGTGGCCAGGGGCGAGATCAGGCTTCTCGGACACAGCGTCAGGAAAGCGCTCGAGAAAAATCTCGTGGCCTATGTGCCGCAGTCGGAGGAAGTCGACTGGTCGTTCCCGGTGCTCGTCGAGGACGTGGTCATGATGGGACGTTACGGCCATATGGGTTTCCTGCGGCGGCCCGCGAAGCGGGATCGGGACGCCGTGGACGAGGCGCTCACGCGTGTCGGCATGCAGGCTTACCGCCACCGCCAGATCGGCGAACTCTCCGGCGGCCAGAAGAAACGGGTATTTCTCGCCCGCGCGCTCGCGCAGGACGGCCAGGTCATCCTGCTCGACGAGCCGTTCACCGGCGTCGACGTCAAGACCGAAGAACAGATCGTGGCGCTGTTGGGCGAATTGCGGGACGAGGGGAGGGTGATGCTGGTTTCGACCCACAATCTCGGCTCTGTCCCCGAATTCTGTGACCGCGTGGTTCTGGTCAAGGGTACGGTTCTCGATTACGGACCGACCGAGACCACCTTTACCCGCGCCAATCTCGAAAAGGCCTTCGGCGGCGTCCTGCGTCAGGTTACTCTGGGGGGAGCGGATCTTCACGATGACGACGATCCCCGCCGGATCTCGATCGTGACGGATGACGAGCGGCCCTTCATCCAGTATGGCGGCAAGACGCGCGTGACCGAGAAGCCGCGATGAATGTGCTTCTCGAGCCTTTCACCTATGGCTACATGACCAATGCGATGTGGGTCTCGGCGCTCGTCGGCGGGGTGTGCGCCTTCCTCTCCTCCTATCTCATGCTCAAGGGCTGGTCGCTGATCGGCGACGCCCTGTCGCACTCGGTCGTTCCGGGGGTGGCGGGCGCCTTTCTCCTCGGTCTGCCTTTCGCGCTTGGCGCATTCATCTCCGGCGGGCTTGCTGCCGCCGCCATGCTCTTTCTCTCCGACCGGTCCGGCCTCAAGGCGGATGTGATCATAGGGATCATATTCACCTCCTTTTTCGGGCTCGGCCTGTTCATGGCCTCGGTCAATCCCATGTCGGTCTCCATCCAGACCATCACGATGGGCAATATTCTCGCCATCACGCCCGAGGATACACTGCAACTTGCCATTATCGGCTTCGTCTCGCTGGCGGTCCTGCTCGCGAAATGGAAGGATCTGGTCGTCGTCTTCTTCGATGAAGGTCACGCGCGATCGATCGGTCTCAGACCGCGATTGCTGAAGGCGGTGTTCTTCATGCTGCTCTCGGCCTGCGTCGTTGCCGCCATGCAGACGGTGGGCGCATTTCTGGTCGTTGCCATGGTGGTCACGCCCGGCGCGACCGCCTACCTGCTGTGCGACCGCTTCCCGCGGTTGATCGCGACCTCGGTCCTGATCGGTACCGGAACCAGTTTTGCTGGCGCCTATGCGAGCTATTTCCTCGATGGTGCCACCGGCGGGATCATCGTGGTGCTGCAGACTTTGATCTTCCTGGTGACGTTCATCTGCGCGCCCAAACACGGCCTTCTCGCCGCGCGGGCACGGGCAAGGGGCGCTGCGGGCCGTGATGGCGGAGCGGCGGTATGATCGACCAGCTGCTCATGCCGCTCCAGTTTCCGTTCATGCAGAATGCATTCTGGATCGCCGTCATCGTCTCCGTTCCCACGGCTCTCCTGTCCTGCTTTCTCGTCCTCAAGGGGTGGGCGCTGATGGGGGACGCGATCAGCCATGCCATCCTGCCCGGGGTCGTTCTGGCCTATATCGCCGGCCTGCCCCTGATCGTCGGTGCCTTCGGAGCCGGTATGCTGACCGCGGTTGCCACCGGCTACCTGTCGGCGAACAGTCGTGTCAAGCAGGATACGGTCATGGGCGTGGTCTTCTCGGGCATGTTCGGTCTGGGAATTGTGCTCTACGTCTCGATCCACACCAATGTGCATCTCGACCATATTCTGTTCGGCAACATGCTGGGTGTTGGCCCGGAAGACCTGTGGACCGCGGCGTTGATCTCGCTTCCGGTTTCCGCAGCGCTGCTGCTCAAGTGGAAGGATCTGTTGTTGCATGCCTTCGATCCGGTACAGGCGCGGGCGTCCGGACTGCGCGTCGGATTTCTGCACTACGGGCTCTTGACGATCCTGTCGCTGACCATCGTCGCGACGCTGACCGCAACAGGGCTCATCCTCGCCGTCGGCCTCCTGATCTCGCCGGGCGCCATCGCATTCCTGCTCGTGCGAAGCTTCGGCAGGATGCTGATCGTTGCGGTCGCGGTCTGTCTCTCCGCCATGCTCGCCGGCGTCTATCTCAGCTTCTTTCTCGACAGCGCGCCCGCGCCGACCATCATCCTGATTTTGACGCTCTTCTTCCTCATGGCTCTTTCCTTCAGAAGCCTCAGGGAAAGGGGCGGGCAACAAGGCGCTTGAATCTGGCGACGAATTCCGGCGAAGCCGTCCGCTTGGGCGGTATCATCGGTTTGATCTGCAGGACGGTCGAATGTGGCTTGCCACGAGGGTGTGAGTTGGTTACGCAAACCGTGTCGGTTTCCAGAAGGAATTGAAAGGGAATCCGTCGCCGAATGATCGGTGAAACGGAACTGCCCCCGCAACTGTAGGCGGCGAGTGTCGAACCGGAAAGCCACTGTGATCCTTGGGGTCATGGGAAGGCGGTGAGACACAGCGACCCGTCAGTCAGGAGACCTGCCGGCACACAACAGCAACGCGGCCCGGGCGGGGTGTCCGGGGAGGTGTCGGACCATGTATTTAAATCAGATGCCCGAAAGGGCGGCTTCGGCCAATCCGGTCATGCCCGACCTGAAGTCATTCGCCGGTCATGGCCGTCCGAACGACTGCTCCTTTCTGTGTCCGGTCGCATCTCGAACCGGAGACTATTCATGTCAGTCAAATCATTGATCGCGGCGGCGCTCGGTGCCGCTTCTCTTGCGCTGCCTGCACTCGCGGAAACGACCTATCCGCTCACGCTCAAAAACTGCGGCGTGGAAACCACCATCGAAGCCGAACCCGAGAGCACGGTGACGGTGGGGCAGGCGGCCACCGAAATCCTCTTCTCGCTGGGACTTGGCGACCGGCTGAAGGGAACCTCGGTGTGGTTCACCGATGTCCTGCCCGAATTTGCCGAACTCGACAGCGGCATCGAGCGTCTGTCGGACAACGACCCGAGCTTTGAAAGCGTCGTCACCAGGCACCCCGATCTGGTGACGGTGCAATATGAATGGCATGTCGGACCGCAGGGTCTCGTCGCCACCCGCGAGCAGTTTGCCGATGTCGGCATTGCGGTCTACACCCTGCCGTCGGATTGCCTCGGAAAGGACAATTCCGTCGGCGTCGATGGCACCCGCCTCGAACTCTACAAGATGGACAACGTCTACAAGGGTATTTCGGAACTGGCCGAGATATTCAACGTCGCCGAGCGCGGTGAGGCGCTGGTCTCCGATCTCAAGGCGCGCGAAGCCGCGGCGATCGGGAAGGCCGCCGCACTCGACCTCCCCGACGATGTCTCCGCCGTATTCTGGTTCTCCTCGGCCGAAATGGATATCGATCCCTATGTCGCCGGCCAGGGCGGCGCGCCCGCTTACATGATGAATGCGCTCGGCCTCGAGAACGTGGTCAAGAGCAACGAGGAATGGCCCACCGTCAGCTGGGAGACCATCGCCCGGGCCAATCCGACGGTGATCGTCGCCGCGCGCATGGATCGCCGCCGCTTTCCTGCCGACGACATCGAGAAGAAGCTCGAGTTTCTCCACTCAGATCCGGTCGCAAGCCAGATGGATGCGGTCAGGAACAACCGGATCGTGATCCTCGATGCACACGGAATGGACCCGTCGATCCGCAACATCTCGGCACTGGAAACTCTGGCCGACGGTCTGGCCGGGTTCGACCTGAAGTGAGCCGTCTTTTCGCCCCCGCCGCCAGCGCTCTGCGACCCGTTGTGCTCTGGGGCCTTGCGGGGGCGAGCCTGCTGGTGCTGTCGATCGTCTTCGGCATCACGGTCGGCGAGACACCCTTGCCCCTTTCCAGGGTGCTTGCGGTGCTCGCCAACAATCTGTGGAACGCCGGCCATGCCGTCGACCCCATCGACGCCGGTATCATCTGGAGTTACCGGGTGCCCCGCACGCTGGTCGCTGCGGCCTGCGGGGCAGGTCTGGCGCTCTCCGGCGTGGTCTTGCAGGCGATCGTGCGCAACCCCTTGGCCGACCCCTATCTGCTGGGCGTTTCCGCCGGCGCGGGAACGGGTGCGGTGGCGGTGACGATCCTGGGTCTCGGCAGCGGGCTGGTCGGCATGTCCGCCGGAGCCTTTGCCGGCGCTTCGCTCTCCTTCCTCCTCGTGGTCCTGCTCGCCCGCGCCGCCGGCGGCGGTTCGCCGCAACTGGTGCTCGCGGGTATCGCTGGATCGCAGCTCTTCAATGCGCTGACCTCGTTCCTGATCACCAAGTCCGCGAATGCCGAACAGGCGAGGGGGATCACATATTGGCTGTTGGGAAACCTGTCCGGCATCCGCTGGCCCGATGTTTCTCTTGCCATACCCGCAGCTCTTGCCGGGCTGGTCGCGTGTCTGTGGTTCGCCCGCGCACTTGATGCGTTCTCCTTCGGGGCTTCCTCCGCCGCATCGCTCGGAATTGCGGTGCGCAGGGTGCAGGTCATCCTCATCGGAGCGACGACGCTGATGACGGCCACGATGGTCAGCCTTGTCGGTTCGATCGGGTTCGTCGGCCTGGTCATTCCGCACGCCATGCGCTTCATGGTCGGCCCGCGTCATTATCGCCTCGTCCCGGCCGCTGCCCTTGCCGGTGCTGTCTTTCTCATTGCCGCCGATGTCACCTCGCGGGTCCTGATCCCGAGCCAGGTCGTCCCGATCGGCGTGGTGACGGCCCTGGTGGGTGCGCCGGGCTTCGCCCTCATCCTGATACGCAACCGGAGACGGGCATGAAACTGAGTGCATCCGACCTTGGATGGTGCGCCGGTGGCAGGGCGATCGTTGACGGTGTTTCGCTCGACATCGTGCCGGGCGAGACCTTCGGGCTCGTCGGGCCGAACGGGTCCGGGAAATCCACCTTGCTCCGCCTTCTCGCCGGTCTCATGCCACGCGCGCGAGGGCGGGTGCTCCTCGACGATGTGCCGATGGAGGGCATGAGCCGGCGCGACATCGCCCGGCGCGTCGCCTTCGTGGAACAGATGGCCGACACGTCCGAGGCGCTGACCGTGCGTGACGCCGTTGAACTCGGCCGGACGCCCTGGCTGTCTGCGCTGTCGCCGTTCGGTTACGAGGACCGGCGTATCGTGACCGAAGCGATGGACGCGGCAGGCATGGGGCATATGGAGGATCACGCCTGGGCGACCTTGTCGGGAGGCGAACGCCAGCGGGTGCATATCGCTCGCGCCCTGGCGCAGCGACCCCGCCTGCTGATGCTCGACGAGCCGACCAACCACCTCGATATTCATCACCAGCTGTCGCTATTGCGCCTGGTCAGCAAATTGCGCGTCACCGTCATCATGGCGCTGCACGACCTCAATCAGGCGATGAACTGCGACCGCCTGGGCGTCATGGAGCAGGGACGTCTTGTCGCCTGTGGCGCGCCCGGAGACGTGCTGAGCCCGGAGCTCGTGGCGTCGATCTTCCGGGTTCACGTTACCGCGCTGACAGATCCCGCTGATAATTCGACAGTATTCCGCTTTCACAGTCTGGAGGACCGCCGATGAGGCGCTTTCCTCATGGGTGCCCGTCCTGCAGGCCGATGGTGTGCCTGCGCTGAACGTCGAACGAAGCAATCAGGCGTTCGGTATCTGATCCAGCTCCCTGAAATTCCAGCATGTTACGAACATATTCGGAATCCTTTTCTCACCGCGGATCATGCGGCGGGAACGAGAGGGCGCATTCGAAGCGCTTGTCCGCACCCGGCGTTTCCACCACCCGCAGCGTCATCGTTCCTTTCATCTGCTCCATCAGCTTGTCGACGATCGTCAGCCCGAGACCCGAACCTCTCTCCGTCGTCTGGCCGCGCTTGAAGCGTGCGCGATAGACATCGGCATCGGGGTCGATCGGACCTTCGACGGCGTTGGCAATGACGATGCATCCATCCGCTGCGATGGAGACGGTGATCGGCCTGTCAGGCATGCCGTAGCGCCGGGCGTTTTCCAGAAGATTGTTCACGACGATCGCAAAGGCGTCCGGATCGACCGTGCGTGGCAGCGTGCTGACGCCGGGCGCCAGTTCCACATTCACGGCCGTCGCCATATGGGAACGCTGGAAACCTTCGACCAGCAGTCCCACGAGGCTGACGAGATCCGTCGGGGTTTGCGACAGGCCGATGCCTGCTTCGGCGCGCGAGAGCTGCAACAGCTTCTCGAGGATCACCGACAGGCGTCGTAGCGCCGTGAGCACCTGATCCGCACGCGCCTTGTCCTCGGCCCTTGTCAGTTGCCCGCTCAGGATCTCCATCTGGGCGAGCGCACCGGCAATCGGCGTCCGGAGTTCATGCGCGCTGTTGGCCGCGAGATCCCGTTCGGCGTGAAGCGCGTGCTTCAGCCGGCCGAGAAGCCTGTTGACGGAACTGGTGATGGTGGCAATTTCGGTCGGCAGGCTGCCCGGCGCGATCGGTTCGAGATTGCTCCCGTCCCGGGTGCTGATTGCATCACGCAATTTGTTGACCGGCCTTGTCGCACGCATGACGACCAGGCGTGTGGCGACCATGCCGAGCGGCAGGAGAAGAAGGATCGGCACCAGCAGCGTGAAGGCGCTTTCGAGCGTTGCCTCGCGGCGATGGGCCAGCGAATCCGCGACCTGTATGAAGACGGTGTCGCTCACCGTTGCGATTGTGTAGATGCGCAGGTCTTCGCCGCTCCAGAAGCCTGGTCGCAACGGTGCGGGATAGGGTTCGGCGCCATTGTTGTGCGAATGCAGGACGACTTGCCCGGCCGCATCGCGCACCTGATAGGTCAGGTATTCGTCTCTCTTGCCGGGATTGAGGGCCGAGACTTCGCTCGGTCCCGTGTCATCGCTGCGGCGGAAATAATCGTCGACGACGAGCGGGGCCAGACGTTCTGCAGTTTCCTGCAACGCGCTGTCGAAGACCTCGTCGAACTCCTCGCGCATGACGTGGATGGAAAGGGCCACGCCGATCGTCCAGAACAGGCCGAGCAGCACCGACATGGACAGGACAAGACGTCCGGCAAGGCTGCGAGGTTTAAGCCGCATCGGTCGAAATCCTGTAGCCTACGCCGCGGACCGTCTCTATCGCTTCCTTGCCCAGTTTCCGGCGCAGGCGGCTGACATAGACTTCGACCGTATTGCTCTCCACTTCCGCGCCGAAGGCATAGAGCGCTTCCTCTATCTGCGCCTTGGAGATGATCGCCCGTTTCCGTGCAACCAGGCGATCGAGCACCGCCCATTCGCGCGAGGAGAGAAGGATTTCCGCGCCGTCGCCCGCCACGATCCGGCGCTCCGACGGATAGACCGAGATCCCGTTGATGACGAGAGCGGGAAGAGTGTGCGTGCCGTAGCGCCGCGAAACGGCGTGGATGCGTGCCTGCAGTTCGCCGAGATCGACCGGCTTCACGAGATAGTCGTCGGCCCCGGCATTCAGTCCGGCGATCCGGTCCGAGACCTGATCATGGGCTGTCATGATGATGACGGGGGTTTCGTCACGGCGGTCGCGAAGCGATTTGAGGATGTCGAGCCCGCTGCCGTCCGGCAGCCGCAGATCGAGAAGAACGAGATCGTAGGCGACGGCTTCGAGACTGGCTTCGGCATCGTCGCGCGACTGTGCCCAATCGACGGCATGCCCCTGGCGGTGGACGTGGGTCTTGACCGCGTCTCCCAGCATCTCGTCGTCTTCAACCAAGAGCACGCGCATTCAATTGCTCCAATTCGAGGGATCCGCGCTTCGTCGGGCCTGAAAGTGACAGGCTGCCGAGCGACCCGCAAGGCCGCCGAAACGTCTTCAGGTGGCTGTCAGCTTGGTCGCCGACATTCCGGTCCATGCCCAACACAGGAAAGGAGCATACATCGTGCAAAAGATCATCATTGCCCTCGTTGTCGCAACTGCCTTCAGCGGTCCCGCCCTCGCATCCGAGAAATGCAGTGTGGCGATGGCCGATTGGCAGCCGCGCGAAGCCTTGCAGGCCAAGCTCGAAGGCGAAGGCTGGAAGGTCCGCTCGATCAAGACCGAGGATGGTTGCTATGAGGCCTATGCCATCAACGCCGATGGCAAGAAGGTCGAAGCCTACTTCAACCCCCAGACCTTCCAGTCGGTCGCCTCGAAGGTCGAGGACTGATCGGTGAACAAGACGGTCAGGGTTTGGGATCGTCCGGTCAGGCTCTTTCACTGGAGCCTCGCCGCCAGCGTCGCCCTGTGCTGGGTGACGGCGGACGAACTGCAGCGCGTCCACGAGGTGGCAGGCTATACGGCAGCGGGCCTCGTCGGATTGCGGCTCATCCTTGGACTTGCCGGAACGCGTTACGCTCGCTTCAGCCAGTTCATGCGCTCTCCCGGACGCACGTTGAGCTATGCCCGCGATATGCTTGGCCACAGGGAACCCCGCTATCTGGGGCACAATCCGCTCGGAGCCGCGATGGTGGTCACGCTGCTTGTCATGGTGGCCGCGATCGGCCTTACCGGCTGGATGCAGACCACCGATGCCTATTGGGGGGTGGAATGGGTTCAGGAGACCCATGAAGTCCTGGCGGAACTGCTTCTGGTGGCGATCGCGCTGCATGTCGCCGGCGTCGTTCATGCAAGCTTCCGTCACCGCGAAAACCTGGTTGGCGCCATGATCACGGGCCGCAAGCGCGCACCCGCGAGCGGCGATATTCTCTGAACTCGCATCACGCCGAATGGAAAGGACGCCGCCGCCCGCGGCGTCCTTTTTCGTGCGCGGACCAGCATCATGGATAGTGCTTTCCCTGGCGGTGTTGGCCGGCTCGTCACGCCCAGAACTGAACGGCAAGGGCATAGAAGAACAGGATGGAGTTGGCTGCGACCAGGCAGAGCACGGCGAGCGAACCGAGATCCTTGGCGTGTTTCCCGGTCTCCGATATTTCAGGCGAAATCCGGTCGATGATCTCCTCGATCGCGGTGTTGACCGCTTCGATGGCAATCAGCAGGAGAAACAGGATGGCGGCGGACAGGCGCACCGCTGCAGTGACGTCCATGACCGCGTAGACTGCCGCCAGGCCTGCGCCGGCCATGGCCTCGTGCCTGAAAGCGGCCTCCCTTGCCAGGCGCACCAGGCCGCCGGCCGAATAGCAGGTTGCGGCCCACAGATGGGCAAGGCCCGTCTGTTTGGGCGGCGCGGATCCGGCATGAGGCGTCATGAGGAAACGCCGTCGCGGCAGGAGGCGAAGATGTCGAGCGAAGGGTCGTAGACCTTGGTCTCCACCCGCATCAGGCCGAGGACGCTGTGAAAGAGTTCGTCTTGCGATTGATGCGCGTCCGTCTTCGCCGACAGGCAGGACGTGTCGATGCCGGTCGACTGCCTGAGGCCGGGTGAGGTCCATAGCACGAAGGGGACATGCGTCTGCTCGTCCGGCGCGAACATGTAGGGCGCCCCGTGCAGGTAGAGCCCCTTTTCGCCGAGCGACTCCCCGTGATCGGACATGTAGATCATTGCCGTATCGAGCCGGTCGGCATGAGCGCCGAGCTTGTCGATCACCTCGGAGAGGATGTGATCGGTGTAGAGCAGGGCGTTGTCGTAGGCGTTGGTGATGGTTTCCGGCGTGCAGGCGTCGAAGTCCACGGTACGGCAATCGGGCGTGAATGTCCTAAATTCCTCCGGATAGCGGAGATAATAGGCCGGCCCGTGGTTTCCGAGCTGGTGAAGCACCAGAACCGCGTCGCCGTCGACCTTGTCCAGCCAGGCGTCGAGCCCGTCTACCAGGATCTGGTCGAGGCATTCGCCGCCGGAACAGAAGCGCGGGTCGCCGGACCTGAAGAATTCGATCTTCTTGATCCTGTCGGCCACCTGCTTGTCGCCGGTATTGTTGTCCCACCATTCGGTCTTGACGCCGGCATGGGTGAGCACGTCCATCAGGTCCTCCGATGCCAGCGCCTTGGAATGCGAATAGTCCTGGCGGCCATAGACCGAGAACATGCACGGCACCGATACGGCGGTCGCCGTGCCGCAGCTCGATGTGTTCTTGAAGTAGAGAATATCGCGCTTGGACAGTTCGGGATTGGTTTCGCGTCCGTAGCCGCCGAGCTGGAAATTCGCGGCGCGTGCCGTCTCGCCGACGACCACGACGGTCACCCTCGGCTTGCGATCGACGCTTTTCCTGTCGTCGGCGACCTTCGCATCCGTGCCGAGCGGCTGGGCAATGATGGTTTGCTCCTCGCCTTTGCGGATGAAGAGCTTGACGGCACTTCCCATCGGGAAAAGCGGATTGAGCGTATGGAACCAATCACGATGCTGGCGGATGTTGAACATGAAGGTGCCGCTGTGCGAGTACCCGGCGAGTGCGAATACGGCCAGGCAGGGAATGATGATCAGCAGATTGACGCCCACCTTCTTCAGGATCGGGCGGTGCACGATTTCCACCGTCGCGATGAGCAGCGACGGCAGGAGGCCGAAGATCACCATGTGCATGATGAAGGCGCTCGTGATGAGATGGCCGGCTTCCGCCTGGTTGGTCTCCACGACATTGCGGACCATCTCGCTGTCGATGATCACCCCGAAGCGGTCCATGAACCAGGCGCCCGAGACGCTGGCCAGAACGAACAGGATGAGGACGGGCTTGGTGAGATACTTGACCGACAGCGAGACGAACAGGGCGACAAAGATCGCCAATATTCCGACCCCGAGCGCGAGCAGCGCCATGGCGTCGCCATTGAGATAGGCGAACGACTTGTTCCAGAAGGTCGCGTTCAGGAACGAGAGGACGTAAACTGCGGTGAGGATGGACAGCCATTCGCTGCGCATCCGTGGCCTGAAACCAAAAAGCGATTTGAACAAGCCGCTTCCTTCCATGCAACGACGACGGGAGCCGCTGCAATGGCTGCCAAACCTGACAGACACCTGAACGGGGTCAGGTAACCGGCGCGAGGAGACCGGTCTGGTGCTCGTCTGTCGTCGGGAGGCTGTGGATGGAGGCTGTCATGCGTCTCGGGCTTACCCCGGACACGCGTCGTCAACGGCCGGGTGCCTGTGTCGCCGTTACGGTCTCGGAGATTTTGCAGCGGGGGGCTTCAGGGGAATGCCGGCCGTGCACCCGGCACGGTGGGGCGGGGCATAGTGCGGGCATTGGCACGTATCGCACGACGCGAGGGAAGGGCTGCTGCCGTCCCTTTGTCCGTATGTCAGGGCTCGACCAGCCGGTTCAGCCAGTCGACGAATGTGGTTTCTCTCTTGTGCGAGGGAAACTCGCCGCTGCGCGCGGCCGCGCGGGCCTCACCCGGCCCGAAACCGTAGCGCGCGGTGAACTGGCGGTAGAAGGAGCTGATGGTGGTGAAGCCGTATTCATAGGCAACCGTACTGATCTGCTTTCCGTTCTCCGCATTGACCAGGGCCGAATAGCAGGCGGCAAGGCGCCGATTGCGTATGTAAGTCGCCACGCCTCCCTGCCGTTCGAAGAGGTAGAACAATTGCCGGCGCGATACACCGATACTGGCGCAGACCGCATCGGGGGTCAGGCCCGGCATTTTCAGGTTGGCATTGATGAAGCGTCGCGCCCTGTCGAACTGCGCGGCGGCTATCGGCGCCTTGGCCGCCTCGATCTCGGTCGGATTGTTGGTCACGAGCGCGCGCACCAGGCTGCCGAAGGCATCGTTGAGCGCCGCTGCGTCCATCTGGGTCAGTCCGTCCGCCCGGGAAATCGCGGACAGCATGAAATCCCGCAGGATCTGCGCCATCGGGCCCTGCGCAAGCTGGTGCGCGCCCCTTTCGAGGTGCTCGGCAACGTCCCAGAAGTCGTCGCGCGCGAAGAAAAGGCTGCTGTACTGGGTGTTGTCCATCACCCCTGAAAAGGGGTCCGCATAGGAATGCAGAAGCAGGCGCCCGGGGGACACCGCGACCTGGCTGCTATTGCTTTCATAGCCGACCGGTCCCTTCGTCACCACGCTCATGCACCAGTGATCCATACCCAGCCGGCGTTGCGCGGCAGGCGTGTAGTCCAGGTGCATGGGGGCGAGCTGGAAGGACGTCAGTTGCAGCCGACCCAGCTGATGGGACGACGAACTGGCCTTGAAACCATCCGTTCGGGACCCGATCGGCTTTAACTCCGCCATGGAGTTGAACGCCGCCCAGGCATCAAACTGTTCTTCCTTGCGAATGGTGTCAGTAGAGAATTTCAGGCTTGGCACCAACCTGAGTTCGTTTTCCACAGAGCCGCCGACTGTCATGCGTCCTATCCGGAATGCTTCTCGATTCTGCATCATTGCGGCTCGGATTCGATGGTCCGAACCGCTTATACATTAACTTCTGCAGAAATAACTGCAGTGGGTCAACGCCACGAAATACCCCGGAAGTTGGCCGTTGCGGGGCGCTTGCGCCGCCTGGAACGTCCTTTTCCTGGTCTGGCTGGCCAGTGTCCCGGCCAATCGATCTTCCCTAACGTAATGCGGCCCCTGTTTCAACTGCCTTGGAGGCCGGGCTGGTGGACCCTTTCCTCCCGGGTCTTCAACCTGCGGCGCCACAGAACGAAGGGCGTGGTCAGGAACCAGGCGGTAATCGAATAGATCACGGCCGGCAGGGTCGTGTCGGGCAATCCCGTGCTGGCGCCATGGACCAGGAGCCCCGCGGCGATGGCCAGCGACCCGTTCTGCGTGCCCGATTCTATGGCGATGGTGGTGATGTCGCGGGGCTGGAGGCCGAACAGGGGGCCGCTGACGAGCCCGAACAGCAGCAGCGCGGCGTTCATGGCGATCAGTGCCGGCCCCAGCGTCCAGAAGTTGGATGAAAACGCATCCCAGTTGCTGATCAGCGCCGCCACGATCAACAGCATGAAGAGCGCGAAGGCAAACTTCGAAATGAAGGGTGACGCGGTCGCCACAAATCGCGGCGCGAGTTTGGTCACCAGCATGCCCAATGCCACCGGAGCCGCAGTCAGCACGAAAACCTGGGCGCCCAGTGCGGTGACGTTGACGGCCGGCGCATCCTGTCGAACGAAGTAGCTTGCGCTCAGCGCCACGAGGATCGGCAGCGTGATCGTAGCCACGAGCGAAATGACCGCGGTCAGGGAAATGGACAAGGGCACATTGCCCTCCGCATACCGCGAAGCGGAGTTGGACAGCACCCCGCCGGGACACGCCGCGAGTATCATGACGCCGAAAGCCAATTCCGGGGGCAGCGAGAACAGTATGGCCACGCAGAAAGCCACGATCGGGACGATGAGCAATTGATTGAAGGCGCCGACCGCGAAGGCCTTGGGCTGTTTGGCAATCCGCCAGAAATCGGCGGGACGCAAACCAAGGCCGAGCGAAAACATGATGACGGCCAGGGCTACGGGTAAAATGACTTGGACGATCATCGTCGCTCCACGGGTATGCACTTTGCTTGCGGGCGTTTAGCCCAAAGGTATCGCCGCAACAAGCCGGGCTGCAGCGGACTTCAAGAAGCAACGTTTATGAGCTTCTTGTCAATTGTTATATCCGAAAATGCCGATGCGATTGTGGATGAATTGGCTTGGGGAGCTATGGCGTACCGGGGCGAAATGCGTTCGCACGGCTCTCATCGCCTGTTCCAAACGATTGCCGCCTAAAACCCCAAGGAAGACGTCCTCGATATTTCGCTTCGGAATTGACGTGAAATGGCGCACCCGACAGGATTCGAACCTGTGACCTCTGCCTTCGGAGGGCAGATCGATAGTCGTTTCCAGAGTTATCCGCAGATTTCCGATGCTGGATTATCGCATATAGCTCAATGGCTTGATGGCGGATAATAATTTCCTGACGTTTCCCGAGGCTTCCCAACTTTCCTGTTTTGTGGTGACACTTCGGTGACACCAAGTCATGGGAAGCCGATATGCCGAAGATCACGAAGACCTTTCTCGACAAGCAAGAGCCGCGGGACCAACCCTATATCGTGTGGTGTTCGGATCTGGTCGGGTTCGGCGTTCGGGTGTTCCCCTCCGGCCGGAAGGTATTCTATTGCGATTACCGGACCCGTGACACGCTGCAGCGCCGGCGGATGTCGATCGGCGCCTATGGGAAGCTCACGGTCGAGGAAGCCCGCAACCAGGCGCGCATTGTGCTCGGAGATGCGGTGAAGGGTGAAGACCCGGCGAACGAGCGCCGGACACGCCGGAAGTCGCTCACGGTCAACCAGCTTTGCGACGACTATCTCGACGCTGCCGAGAAGGGTTTGATCCTGGGAAAAGGCCGGCGCCCGAAAAAGCCCTCGACGCTCTATATCGATCGCGGCCGGATAGAGAGGCACATTCGCCCGTTGCTTGGCGGGAAGCTGGTGGTCGATCTGTCCCGGGCAGACATCAACAAATTCGTGGCGGACGTCACCACTGGCAAGACGGCCAAGGTGGAGAAGACCGGCCGGCTCCGCGGCAAGTCGGTGGTGCAGGGTGGAGCAGGGACTGCATCCCGAACCACTGGCCTCCTGTCGGGCATCCTTGCCTATGCGGTCAAGAACGGGGTGATCGATGCCAATCCAGTGCATGGTGTCGAGCGGCCGGCGGACGGGACGCGGGAACGTCGTTTGTCCGAAGAGGAATATCGGGCGATCGGCAAGGCGTTGGACGCGGTAGAAACGGAGCCTTGGCAGGCGGTGGCCGCTATCCGGCTTCTGGCATTGACTGGATGCCGGCGAGGGGAGATCGAAAGCCTGAAGTGGTCGGAGGTGGATTTCACCGGCAATGCGCTGCGGTTCGGAGATACCAAAACCGGCGCTTCTACCCGTCCACTCTCTGCCGATGCTGCAAGGGTGCTTTCCGGGCTACAGCGAGCCGCTGACGCGGTTTATGTGTTCCCCGGCACTCGACAGCCCGACAAGCCTTTCGGCGCTCTACAGGCAGCTATGGGGCGAATAATGGCGTCCGCGGAATTAGAGGGCGTCACGGCTCACACGCTCCGGCACTCTTTTGCGTCCGTCGCCGCCGATCTCAACTTCACCGAAAACACCATCGGCGCCCTTCTCGGGCACAAGTCCGGCACGATCACCAGCCGATATGTTCACCGGCTCGATTCGGTCTTGCTCGAGGTCGCCAACGAAGTGAGCGGTAAGATCTGGCGGATGATGACGGCCGAGCCGGGCAAGGTGGTGGAGTTGCCGCGGCGGGCTTAGGTGTCGCTCGTCCGAAGTGAAGAAAGCTGCGTTCTAACCGCGTCGTCCAAGACTGCCTTCGCTCGCTCAGTTTCTCCCTTTTCAAGGGCATCTTGCAACTGTTCAAATGCCATCGCCGGGATCTCAACAGCACCGCTATTCGGCTCTTTCCCCTCTAGGGCGCGAATCTGGTCTCGAAGCCGAAGGAACAGAACGTCGGACGTTTCGACTGTCGCTTCAAGCCGTTTGATAAGAGCGCCAAATCCCTCGCTAGAAAGATCCACGAAGGCGCCCGTCAACGACTGTTGAAGCCTGATAACGACCTCAGCCGTGAATGAGCGACCGCTTTCGGCCGCAGCCATCTCAATTCGCTGTTTCAAACTCGCCGGAAGCCGGACGTTTACCTGGGGGTCTTTTCTCGCCATGCGCGCGATTAAGCACGGTGCTTATTGACAAATCAATAACACTCCAGATAAAAAATCTAAGCACGGTGCTTACGCCGGGCGTTTCGATAAAACGGGAGAAAAGTCTTGACCCATAGACCGCGCATGCGCCGGACCGAAGTTCCGGCTTACATGATGGAGAAACACGGGATCCCTCTTGCCGTCGCGACCTTGAACAAGCTCGCGAGCATCGGCGGCGGTCCCGTCATGCAGTACGCCGGACGCATTCCGCTTTACCGGCCGGAAGACCTCGACACCTGGGCAAATGAGTACCTGTCCAAGCCTGTCCACTCGACGGCCGAAAGGCATGCGTCATGACGGCAGCCCAGAAAAAGAAAAGGCCCGGCGAGCGTTGCAGCGCTGCCGAGCCGGTATCGATCCTACCCCACGAAAGGAAGAATGACATGCGAGTGCATATCACAAATCAGCTCAAGGCGGCAATCTCTCGTCGTACAATGCTCGCCGGAATGGCCGTTGCGGCGGTCCCGGTGACGGCAGCGGCCAAACCTGATCTGTCGATCGACTGCTTCCTGGCGACAGCGACGGACGCAGATAAGGCCCGCTATCACGCCAACGCCCTGGCGGAAGCGATGGGCGCCATGCATCCCGATCACGATTATGTTGCGACCGTGCGGCATGACCTGCACGTCGCCTTCGTCGTCGGCCATCGGCGGGAGGCGCGCTCATGAACCCCTCCATCAAGCGCCAGATGATCGAAGACCAGATCGAACAGCTGATCGCCGCCCTCGATTTCTTCGATGGTGATCCGGATCTTGAAGACAATGGCGACACAGAGCCGACGCTGATCTGTCCGCCTCGCTATATCAATGGCCGGCTTGAGTACGACCTTGAGCTTGACGACGCCGACAACGAGGACGCCGGAGAAGATGACCTACCAGGCTTCATCTGGGGAGGGCAGGGCGCATGACGGTTCAAAAGCTGAAGCCTGCCAATCTAAACGCCTGTGACGAAATCCACTTGGCCAAAAGCATCGTGCTCACGGTCTGGATGGCGCTCAAGTCACCGGACGCCTGCGATACCGATCTCGAGGCGATCGCGGACGTGCTCTATGAGGCTCACGAACGGCTCCTGCTCGCTCAGATCGACATGGGGGTGATCAAGTGACCGGCACCGATCACCAGCACTCAGCCGCGGTGGAAGAGGCCGCACAGTGGCTTTCACAACAGCAGGAGGTGCCGCGTCCAGCGGTGCCTCACCTGCGCAACATGTTCGGGCTGCACGCGGTCGAAGCCGTCGAGGCGATCCGCCTTGCCGATCAGTACCGGGCGAAGGGGAGGGCAACCGGATGACAGAAGAGATCAGCGAAGCCGAACGCCAAAGCTTCACCTCATGGAAGCTGGACGTCCTGGACGCCATGTCGTGCGATCCGAATGTTCGGGATATCGACTATCGGGTCGCGTTCCGGCTGATGCAGCACGTCAACGCTCGCGCCAAAGAGGCTCGGCCCTCGATCGAAAGGCTCGCCGCTCAGATCGGCGTTTCGCGGGATACCGTGAGGCGCAGCCTGACCCGGTTGAGCGAGCCAGATGGCGGCTGTCACTGGCTCCATCGCATCCGCATCGATCGAACCCAGCCGTATTTCTACACGTTCGTCACCGAGCGTGTTGGCGTCATCCTTGATGCGAAGGCGGATCGCGAGGATCGGGCCCGGGAAGCGGCTCGGCAGAGGCGTCAAAACCAGTCCGAGGTTGCACCGCTGCTACCTCGCGAGGTTGCAAATGATACCGGTGTCGAGGTTGCAAATGGTGATGATTTCGAGGTTGCAACGCTGCCACCTAAACACCTACGTGAGAACTACCTGAATAGAACACCTGTAGATTCTTCTCTCTCTGAAAGGGAAGACCTCTCTTGTGGCACTGTCTTCCCGACCGAAGAAACCGAGTTCGCAGTCTGGATATTCCAGCACATCCCCGATCGCGCTCACCATCGCGAGGCGTTGAGGCTGTTGCGGGCTGGGCAGATGACAACCGAAATCTACCGGAGGATGGCAGCATGAGCACCGACCAACCGACGCTGTTCGAGTGGGCTGAGAAGCGGCCCACTGCTGAGATCATCGACCTGACGCCGATCATCGTGCGGACGATGCCCGATTTCGATCCTCAGTATCCCGAGCCCGCGAAGGTGTACCGGCCGGCCTTCGGAGAACAGAAACGGGGCGCCGCCTGATGATGACGACGCCCCGCGGCTACATGGCTGGGAGGACCGGAAACTTGCCTCGAGATTTGTACCATCGCGGACGCCAGTAGGGAAGCCTAGGGGCGGGGAGGTGGCATGCATGAAGGCAGCCGATCTGTCCCCGGTGGTCGCTGGAAAAAGCGCGAAAAGCCACATTGATGTTCTCGATCGCCCAATCTGGCGGGGGGCTTCCGAGGATACGGGCCAAGCGAAATGACACCGGCGGACGGTCTTCACGTGCGCTAAATCGTAAGAATTTCAGTTTTTTGTAACAATCGAGCAGAATTGTTCAATGAGGATGAACGATGGCAAAAGACCCCACGGCAGCTGAGAGAATGCGCCGGCTCCGCGAGCGGCAGCGGTCCGGGAAGATGCCGGTGCTCGTCGATGTCGACGAGGTGCAGGCCGTGGAATTCCTGATCGCGGTCGGATGGCTGCCCGAAGAATTGGCCGACGACAAGCGGGTGTTCGCCCTGGCGCTCAGCTTCTGGCTCAAAGACGCAATGTCACCGGAACAGTACGATTTCGTTACGGCGTCACGCCGCGAGGAACTTCGGAGGGCTATGATCGGGGAGAACTGAAAACAGAGCCGCCGATGACGATCCAGATCCTCAATACCCGATCCGCCAAACTCAACGCAGTTGATGACACCGAACGCGTCATCGAAGGCATCTGCTCTTCGGGTCGCAAGGACAATCAGGGCGAAATTCTCGAACCCGAGGGGGCAACCTGGAAAACCCCGCTGCCGCTCCTGAGTGATCATAGCCATGACTTGCAGATCGGGGAAGTCCAAGAGATCTGGCGCGACGGCGACAAGGTCAGGTTTCGCGCTTCGGTCACTTCGGCGGATTTGTATTCCCGCATCACCTCCCGGCAAAAGGTTGGCGTCTCGGTCGGCTTCGAACCCAAATCCAACGAGGTTGCAGCGGACGGTACAAGGCACATCACGGACTGGCGGATTGCCGAGGTCAGCATCGTAGGCTTTCCATGCAATCCCGACGGACGAGTCGAGACAGCCCGAAGCCGTCGCAGTCAGAAAGCCGCGCCGCGATCGGCACCGACCGCGCCAGCCAAGAAGACGCCTGTGGTCCATTACGATCCAGCGCCCGAGCCGGGAAAGGATTCCGCAAAATCAGGTGTCGACAAACAGAGCGATATTCAGTCCCGCCTCGATGATATCCAGCGAGAGATCGATCGTGCCGAGCGACGGCTCTATTCGGATGGGATTCCCTATCACGAAGCCGATGCCCTCACTGCCGAGGTGAAAGAACTCAAGACGGAGTTCGAAAGCCTCTATCGCCGCAAGTTCGCGATCGAAAGCGGTCGGCCCGATCCTGGAGAAGAACAGCCGAAAGCTGCCCGGTCCAAGGCTACCGGCCGGGACAGAGATTTGTGGGAGATCAAGCGCGGCTTGCCGGAACCCGAATATCCGAAAGGCGCACGCAAAGCCGGCGAGCACGATCGCCTTAAAGCCGCGATCGGCGCCTTCGAAGAATTCCACCTCGCTGAAATGTACATGACCGGCGAGAAGATGGGTTCGCCCGACGATCCCGCAACCCTGGACCTAGTCATGCTTCTCGCCGGCGTGTTGAAAGCGCACCAGAAATGGACCGGCCATCGGATGGAAGAAGCCGAAGAGCGCATCGCGGAGCTTGAAGCCCGATCGCAGCATTTCGCGGGCGTCCACCAGCGGGCGCTTTCCTACCGCAAAGGCGCACTCGTCACGTATGCGGGTGCACTCTGGGCTGCCGTTGTCGATGTGCCCGAAGGCGCTACCCCTGGCTCGTCGGATCACTGGCAGCTTGCCGTGAAGCGGGGTGACCTCAATGGCTGACCTCGAACATCGCAACCGAAAGCCGCTCGTCTCTGACGAGGCAGGAGTCAAGATCTACGGCCAAGCCCGCTGGGATGAACACAAGGCCCGCCGCGCGCGACTGGCCGAAAAGCTCGGTGCCGGGCGGGTGGGTATGCCCTCCATCCATGACGCGGGCCCGCTCGGCGCCGTTCTCAAACTCGGAAGAAGGATCACCACCAATGAACGTTGAAAACGACAACGACAACCGCCGCACCATCGATTCCCGTGCGCTTCGCCCGGACATGAAGGCAGCGATCGCCGCCACCTATCGGAGCGTCGGCGAGTTCGAGAAGGAACACGGCCGGCTTCCCGATCAGGCGGAGTTCGAGCACCTTTTCGCATCCGCGGCACGGGACAATGGTGTGCCCGACAGCGATCTCGAGCCGCATCTTCGGAAACAGTGACAGGGGGGGGCGGATGCGTCTGGGACGGAAAAGCACCATGGGACCGGCGGTCGGAGTGCAGAACAGAATTAGTTTCGCGCCGAAGGACGCGGATGCCGCCGCGAAGGTGTTTGCAAACGCTACGGCCCTGGCGAGGGAATTGGGCATATCCGAGCGCCAGATCGGCCTGACAGCCCTCACAGTGGCGTTGACGATCGCCGAGGCCGAAAGTGACCCGGACGGCTATCTGGCCTCGCTGGTGGCTCTCTCACGAAAGGATAAACCATGACCTCCGCCGTGATAGGAGCCTTGAGGGTCACTTTAGGCGCTGATACCGCCGCATTCTCTCAGGGCTTGTCCAAAGCCGAGATGCGCATGCAGAAATTCGCCAGTGCTGCGAAGGCGGGAGCACTCGCCGCTGTTGGTGCACTGGCGGGCCTTACCGCCGCCCTGGGCGCATCCATCTTCAAAACGGCGAGCTTGGCCGACGAGACACTGAAAGCCGCGCAATCGCTTGGTCTGACGACCGAGGAGCTTTCGAAAATGAAGCACGCCGCCGACATGAGCGGCGCAAGCTTCGAAACGCTGTCCACTGGTCTCCGTAAATTCTCGCAGGGCATCGCCGACGTTGCGGCCGGGGCGAAATCGGGAGCGACGGAGGCATTCCAGAGCCTGGGGATCTCGGTGCGCAATGCTCAAGGCCAGTTGAAGCCGACAGGCGATCTCATGCTCGAAGTCGCCGACAAGCTGTCCCGGCTACAGGATGGTGCGGCCAAAACCGACCTGGCAATGGCGCTGTTCGGCCGATCGGGTGCGGCCCTCATTCCCATGCTCAATTCCGGCGCCGAGGGCATGCGCAACATGTACGCCGAAGCGGAACGGCTGGGCATCGTCATCGACACTCAGACGGCCAAGGCTTCCGAGCGGTTCAACGACAACCTTGCCCGGCTGCAGAAAACCTTCTCCGGTGTCGTGGTGCAGATCGGCGAGGCGCTGATTCCGTACATGGCGGACCTGTCCGACTTGCTGGTCTCCATGCAGACCGATGCGAGCAATCTGAAATCCGCGTTCGAGCCGGTCATCATGACCTTGAAGCATCTCGCCGCCGGCGTCGTGCGGGTGGGGGCAGCGTTCAAAGGCGTGGCGATGGACATCACCGCGGCGACAAAGGCCGCGTTCTATTTCCAGACCGGCAACTATGTGAAAGGCGCGAAAGAGCTCTTCAGTGGGCTTTCCGAAACCCAGCGTTATCTCGATGGCGTCGAGGAGACGATCGCCAAGATCTACTCCTTCGGCACCGGCAGCGGATCGATCCGGCAGGCCACCACGGACCGCGTTCGGCAGGTGTTCGACGGCGCCCGGCTGGGTGACGTGCCGCAGCAAATGGAAGTCTTCTGGGGCGGTCTCCTGGACGAAACCGAGGAAGCCGTGCAGAAGGTCAAAAAGGTTGCCGGAGATGGTGGCCGGAGCGCGGCTGCAGCCTTCAAGGAAGGGGCGAACAGCGCCGTTGACGCATGGGCCGGCCTGCGCACCGTGACCGAACAGACGTTCGAAGGCATGCAGCGTTTCGGCGAGGGTGTTGGGCAGTCTCTCCGGGGCCTGATCGACGGCACAAAGAAGTGGAAGGATGTGCTCGCCGATGTGCTGATGAGTCTCGCTCAAATCGCCCTTTCGAAAGTGAGCTTCGGCGGTGGAGCGGGTGGCAGCTTGCTTTCGGGTATTTTCAGTGGGCTATTCGGCTCAATGCCGCGGTTTGCCAACGGCGGCGCGATGGTCATCGGAGGGACGATATGACAGCCGCAAACATCATCCTCACGCCGTCCTGGGGCGCTCTCCTCTCCGATACAGCCTTCTATGACGGCACGGGCATCATCCGACGCCTGAGTAGAAAAATCGCCGTGCTCGATCGCTGCAATGCCGTCACTGTCATCCGGGGCATCGGCAACGTGCCGGCGCAGGTCGAGAAGGACTTCGGCGAGGTCGAAAAGCTGTCTGACCTTCTCGAAGCTTTGCCCGACTACTGCAGGGAGATCTATCGCAGCGCAAGACCGAGTTCCCGTTTCTTTGGCCTTCATGATGGGGCCGCGAAAGTCGAAATGTCGGTGGTTGCTTGGGATGAATGGCACGGCAAGCCGGTGTTCTTTTGCCTGTCGTCGCATCCGGATGAGGATGGCCCGCTCGAAGGGGCAGGCGCCGAGCCGTACGAGGTCAGGGAGTGCGGAATTTGCAGTTTGTCGCCTCTGCCTTCCGAACAGATGGAAACCGTGCTTGGTAAGCCCCTGGCGAGCCGTGAGGACGTGTTTGCGCTCGATCCGGAAATTGATGGCCTGAAGATCATGGAAGCGCAGCGGCGCACTCTGGTGACCGTGCCCGGTATTCAAGAGCCGATCCCTACCGTGGGCGGCTCCTGCGATTTGGCCATGGTGTCGGCGGCCGGCATATCGGTGAAGACGCTCAAGACCTGGCCCGACGAGATCGGAAGTCATGCCGGAGTGAAGCCCTGATCGAGCGGATCGAAATCCCCGGCGTCGGAACCATGCGACCGCTCACTGACGTAGATCACTGGCGATTGCGGAAGATGCGCGGCCCGAACCGTGCAATCGCCCCTATAGCCTTCGGCCTGGGCATGTCGATCAAGCAATATCGCCGGCTGACACCCGAGCAACAGGCCGATGCCCGCCATGCATACGCCGTGCTGACTTCACCGGGAAATGTGCCGGCGGCGCGATCGCTTGGGTGATTGCGGTTCGATCTCTGGTCGCTATAGTCGCGCCGGGGACGGTGATTCCAACGGTGGGAGTTACCGATGACACGACGACACATGCGCAGGTCCGAACTCAGAGACCGCGAGATCGCTCAATTGCTCTCAGAGGCGCAGAGAGCGCACGATCAGATCACCGAGACGCTGAGACACCTCAAGCCGCAAGATAGCCACTACAGGGGCCTCCTTGCGCTTCACGATGCGATCGGCGTTGCCTTGCTCGAAATAACCGGGGAAGAGGCGCCGTGGGTTCGGATAGGGCCGGGGCGGATGCCGGGGCCGGTATAGATTCCCGTTAGGTTAGTCCCCGCGCTAAACGCCTTTTCCTCCAACCTTCTAGAGTAACCGGTGGTTCGTTGTGGTCCCTGTCGAGGATGGCGGATTGCTGGCTGTGACCATCGGGAATGATCGTGATCGTATCTTCACCGCTCTTCACCACGATCGCGCAGCCGGAAGCCTTGGCGGCTTCGGTCAACCTGCGGGCATCGGCGGCTGTTAGAAGGGCTTTCCTGGTCACTGCTGAATTCCCATCTCGTATTCGTCCAGATGCTCCACGCGCACCCGCCACAGCTTTTGGCCGACGCGGAAGCCTTTCAGTTCGCCATCGTTGAGCATGTTGCGCACGGTCTTTGCGTGACATCCCCAACGTTCGGCGATCATCTCGGGGGTCCAGACGAGGGGTCGGCCTCGCTCATCGAGCATTGAGCTTAATCCCAGTTCTCCAGATGCGGTCCATCGTTTTCGGCATTCCGGATTAGCTCAAGGGACGTTCCTTCCCGCCAGTGTGGTGCGGCGCCGGGAATGATCGTGGCGACGTGGGTGCGGAGATCGACCTGAACAACCGAGTTGTATTTCATGGCCGCCCTGATCAGGCGCTCGATATCGGCCTGTCGGATTCCGTCTCTCGCCAATTTCTCAAATCCTTTGTGCTAGTCGAGGACGTAGAGGTAACCAATAGCATGGGCGCCCTTAACAGCCTCTGCCTTGCTGATGACCCCCCGGTCGCGCATGTCGGAAAGTTCTTTCTGAGCGTCATCGTGCAGGGTCTCAACGTCTTGCCGGCTGATGAGCCCCTTGCTTACCAAGAGCTTCAACAAGTGCTTGGTGGCTATCACGCTGCCTTCGGCCCGACCTTCTTCAATCATTTTCCCACCCTCTCTGTGTGTAGAAGGGAGCATGACCGATCCCGCCAAAATTGCAATCTAGCAACGCTGCTGGTGACAGAGCGGTGACACAGCTTTTGAAGCTGTTGGGCGACTGTGTCGTAAGTTTTTGATTTTATTGGCGCACCCGACAGGATTCGAACCTGTGACCTCTGCCTTCGGAGGGCAGCGCTCTATCCAGCTGAGCTACGGGTGCATCCGGTCGAGAACGGAAGATCGTTTCCCGCCCTCGGCAAATCATGCAAGCGGGTTCTTAGCTCATGTGGCACGGCGCTTCAATGCTTTCCTTGCCCCAGTTTCGATTGCTGCAAAATGCTTCGGGCGGAGACCGGATTCCGATCTCCGCCCGAAGCGTCAGAACAGGCCTGCCCGCAGGGGCGGGCGCGGCCCGGCGATCAGAACTCTTCCCAGTCGTCGGCTTTCAGCGCCGCATTGCCTTGCATGGCATGGATCTTGGCGACGGGGGCCGCGGGCCGCGGCTCTGGCTGCGGTGCCGCCGCTTCCACCGGCCCGGTGCGCGGCGCGGCCGAGGTGGCTCCCGCGCCGAGGCGGAACTGGGCCAGCAGCTGCGAGAGCGAGGCGGCTTCCCCGGCCAGGCCGTGGCTGGCTGCCGTCGACTCCTCGACCATGGCCGCATTTTGCTGCGTGCCCTTGTCGACCTCGTTGATCGCCTGGTTGATGCCCTGCAGCGTGGTCGACTGTTCCTTCACCGCGCCGACGATCGCCAGCACGTTGACATTGACGTCCTGAACCTCGGCGACGATCGTCTCGAGCGCCCGCCCGATCTCCCCGACGAGGCCGGAGCCGGTGCTCACCTGCCGCGCGGAGGTCTCGATCAGCGTCTTGATCTCCTTGGCGGCGTCCGCCGAGCGCTGCGCCAGTTCGCGCACTTCCTGCGCGACGACGGCGAAGCCCTTTCCGGCCTCACCGGCACGCGCAGCCTCGACGCCGGCATTGAGCGCCAGAAGGTTGGTCTGGAAGGCGATCTCGTCGATCATGCCGATGATGTTGCCGATCTGCTTCGACGAGCCCTCGATCGCCTGCATGGCCTCGACGGCGCGTTTTGCCACTTCGCCGGAGCTTTCGGCGGAGCTCTTGGTCCGCGTGACGGAAGCGCCGGCCTCGTCGGCACGGATTGCCGATTCCTTGACCGACGCGGTCAGTTCGTCGACGGCGGCAGCCGTCTGTTCCACCGATGCCGCCTGCTGCTCGGTGCGGCGGGCCAGATCGTCGGCGGCCGAGCGGATCTCGTCGGACGCGCCCCTGATGGCAGAGGCATTCTCGCTGACCGAGAACATGGCGCCGCGGAGCTTGTCGACCGAGGTGTTGAAATCCACGCGCAGCTGCTCGAATTCCTGGCTGAACGCGTCGGTGATGCTCACCGTCAGATCGCCGCGCGACATGCCCTCGAGGCTCTTGGCGAGACGCTGGACGACATCACGGACGGCGGCGGCTTCTTTTTCCTTGGCCAGTTCGCGCGAGCGGCGCTCGCTGTCTGCCGTGTGGCGGGCCTCGTCGGCGGCGGCGTGGCTGCGCTCGGCGTCCTCGCGTGCCTGGTTCGATTCCGACAGTGCCGTCTCGGTTTCGACGAAGGAACGGCTCATGATCCGCGTCATCTGGAACAGGACGCCCGCCTCCATCACCAGGATGACCGCATGCAGCAGCACGCGGCTGAAGTCGGATTCGCCAGGAAAGACCGCGTGCGGCAGCACGACGTAGAGAACGAGGTGGTGAACCGCGGTCGTCGCGGTGAAGGAGAGCATCGGGCGCCAGTCGACCCAGAATGCCGTCACCGCGAGCGCGGCGAAGAAATACATGTGAATGTCGATCTGCAGCGTCGATTCGGTGAAGGCATAGACCAGCAGTGCCACAAGGCCGGCCTGCGCCACGCCCGAGGCAATGCGGGTCTGCGTGCCCGTCCGGTCCATGTACCACAGCAGCGTGGTGGTGCCGGCAAGCGCCAGCGCGCCGGCGATGAGCACCAGGGTGTTTGCATCCGTGCCCCAGATGGCCCGCGCGATCACGAGAACCACATTCAGCCAGATAAGGGCGAGTGAGAGATCAGAGGCCATCTTACGGATGGCAGACAATCCAGTCATGTTGCTGTTCCGATACATGCCGAGGCGAGCTTTCCGTCAAGGACGAGCAGCGCGCCGGATTTGATTAGGTTTGTTGCAAAATCCGCCGAGCTTCCTTCGGCAATGGCGATCCAGTTCGTCGCCCCTCCGTTGACGATCCGACCGTCCGCTTTCGCGATGATCGAGGCCAGATGGCCCGCATCCGCCCAGGGCGCGCCGATGACGACGAGGCGCGGGCCCGTGGGCACGATCGCAACCGCGGCAATCACCAGGAATGCTGCGGCCAGATTGCTCGCCAGGAGCCAGTTCGCCAGCGCCCTGCGCCGCCCGGGCAGAATGGATGTGTCGACGGAAGGAATGATGTCTGGTTCCCACGCATGTGATTATCGAAGCACGACATCATGTCGTAGGGTGGCCGTCATGGTTGGCTCTACCAATCGCAGTTTTCGCCTAAGGCGTGGTTAAGAATACTGGAAGATTTTGGGGGGTATCCAATCGCAACGGATCGTTAGGGATCGCGGATCCGCCGGCCGTTCGCGCCACCTCGAGAGGGCGCTCGGTTGAGCAAACCACAGTCGGGGCCACAGTCGGGGCCTCAGTCCGGGGCCCGTCCCGTCCCCTCCGGAAACATCCGTTCAAGGTGCCGGCGAGCCTGAGTATCGACTTCTCGTCGAAGGCGAAGGTGTATGGAGACGAAGGTGGTCAAGGCGCCTTGGATGTCGGCGGAAGCCAGGCCCCGCCCACATGGGAGGGCTGCCGGCTTGGAAGGGGAGGCCATCCCAAAAGAAAACGGCCGGTGCGATCACGCACCAGCCGTCTTGTCCAACCGTTCAGAACGGTCTGATCAGGGGCAATCAGCCGTGTAGACATTGCCGTAGCGGTCACGGTAGCGGCACTGGCCGGGAGTGGTGGCCGCGCCGAGCAGGGCACCTGCGGCACCGCCGATGAGTGCGCCGGTGGCAACACCCGCGCCGCCCGAACCGGTTGCCGCGGCAACGAGAGCGCCAGTGCCGGCGCCGACTGCAGCGCCTCCAGCGGCGCGCTTTTCGGTCGTGGTGCAACCAGCAACTGCGATCAGGGCAACTGCACAGATAGCCGAAGTGACAATACGCATTATGAAATCCCTCCTTGGATTAACGGCGTTAATCAGTTTGCGCGAAATGCGACTTTTTTCTGGTCGGCTTCACGAGTTTGGCCTTCCATATGGATGATGACGAGGGCGGACGCCATTAGGGCCAGGCTCATCGTCAACGCTACCAGGGCTATCAGCATTTTCGTGTTCCTTTCCGGGCGGCATGCCCGCTTTCGTCTTTGATAAGAACGTATATGCAAGAAAATGGTTGCATCCGCTGTGCGCAATTGCACATGGCGGTCTCGCGACGGTGCGGAAGCAGGGAAATGTTTCAGTGGAGCGGGTGAAGCGAAAACGCTCTTGCGCCGCGGCACGGCATTTCCCATGATCGCCGAAACAGGACGGGGACCGGAACATGAACCTGCGCGCTATCATTGCGGCGAGCGACGAGGTGGAAGCCAGCCGGCTTGAGGTTCCCCCGATGCAGCGCGCCCGCGGCGAGGGGCGCATTCTGGTCAAGCGGGCAGGCGGACGCACCCGCATCGATCGGCTCTTCCAGGACGGTGCGGCCAAGATCCGTGTTCCCCGCCCGGTCACGCCGGGGCTTGAAGCAGTCCTCATCAACACGGCCGGCGGACTGACCGGCGGCGATCGCATGACATGGGCATGCGAGGCCGCGCCCGGCACGCAACTCACCCTGACCACCCAGGCTTGCGAGAAGACCTACAAGGCCGCGGATGCGACCTGCGCCGAAGTCGGCGTGTCGTTGACTGCCGGCGCCGGCGCGAGCCTGTGCTGGCTGCCTCAGGAAACGATCCTTTTCGATCAGGCGCGACTGGTGCGCGAACTCGATATCGAACTGGCCGCCGATGCGCGCGCCCTGATCGTCGAACCGGTCATATTCGGTCGCAAGGCCATGGGCGAAGCGGTGCGGAGCGGGGTCTTCCGCGACCGCTGGCGTGTCCGCGTCCAGGGCCGGCTCGTCCACGCCGAGGATTTTTCGATCGGTCCCGGGATTGAAGACGGGCTGGCGCATGCTGCCGCTGCCGGTCATGCGCGCGCCTTCGCCACCCTGCTTCTCGTCGGACCCGATGCCGAAGACCGGCTGGCGCCGGCCCGGCGCGTCATCAACGACAATGGCGGCGTTTCGGCCTGGACCGTCGGCCAGACTGGCAAGCTTCTTGCGAGGGTCGTGGCAGAGGACGGTTATTCATTGCGCAAGACCCTCACACCGCTGATAGGGCTGCTCAATCCCGGAGCAGGATTGCCTAAAATATGGTCAATCTAAGGTACTGACCCCAGGCCGCGTCGCGGCAAGACGACAAAGAGACGAGAGACAAGAATGAACCTGACCCCAAGGGAAAAAGACAAGCTGATGGTGGCCATGGCGGCTGTGGTGGCACGGCGTCGGCTCGAGCGCGGCGTCAAGCTCAATCATCCCGAGGCCGTTGCACTGGTGACGGATTTCGTCGTCGAGGGCGCGCGCGACGGCCGCCCGGTCTCCGAGCTGATGGAGGCCGGTGCCCATGTCATTACCCGCGACCAGGTGATGGAAGGTGTCGCCGAGATGATCCATGACATCCAGGTCGAGGCTACCTTTCCCGACGGAACCAAGCTGGTCACCGTCCACGAACCCATCCGTTGAGGAAAAGGCGATGCCGGACCGCGGGCCCGATCGGCCTCCGACATGCCCGCCGGCCACGCCACACGCATTCATTTTGACGGCGCGACCAATCGCGGGCGCCGTATCGACCAAAGAAGGAACTTCAAAATGATCAGACGTATCGCTATCGCTGCCGCCGCGCTTGCCGCAGCCACCGCTCCGGCCTTCGCGCACCTCAATCCAGCCGAGCACGGCTCGTTCGCCGCCGGTTTCTCCCATCCGCTTTTCGGGCTCGACCACATTCTGGTGATGGTTGCCGTCGGCCTGTGGGCCGCTTCGCTGGGCAAGACGGCGATGTTTTCCGTTCCGGCAGCATTCGTCGGCGCAATGGCAATCGGTTTCGCGGCCGCCATTCTGGGAATGCCGCTCCCCTTCGTCGAGCCGGTGGTCCTCTCATCGGTGATCTTCATCGGCCTGATGATCGCGCTGGCGCTGCCGTTCTCGACTGCGGGCATGGCGGCAAGCGTTGCCTTCTTCGCGGTCTTCCACGGCCATGCCCATGGCGGCGAGCTTGGTTCGGCAGGCGCGGTAAGCTTTGCGCTGGGCTTCATCGCAGCGACTGCCGCGCTTCATGCGGCCGGTATCGCCCTCGGTCTGGGACTTGGCCGTTTCGGCAACGCCGCCTTGACCCGCACCGCCGGTCTCGCCACCGCGGCCGCCGGCGTAGCGCTCGCGCTCGCCGCATGATGATTTGAATGAAACGAAGGGATGCGCCCATGATACCCGGTGAAGTTATCGTCAAGGACGGCGAAATCGAACTGAATGCGGGCGCGTCTCCCGTAACGCTCAAGGTCGCCAATACCGGGGATCGTCCGGTACAGGTCGGCAGCCACTATCATTTCTTCGAGACCAATGAAGCACTGTCGTTCGACCGCGAGAGCGCCAGGGGCATGCGGCTCGATATCGCGGCCGGCACGGCAGTGCGTTTCGAGCCGGGCCAGGAACGTGACGTCACGCTCGTTCCACTCGCCGGCAAGCGCGCGGTCTACGGTTTCCAGCAGAAAGTCATGGGCGCTCTCTGAATCCACCGGAGCCCTTTGGATTCCAGCAACGGTTCAAACGAAGAAGGAGAATATGGAATGTGCCACGTCTGCGTCATCAACAACGTGAAATCCTCGATGCTCTCGCGTCGTGACTTCTTCCGCAAATCGGCCGCTGCGGGCTTTGCCGCAACTGCGGCGGGCGCGGTCTCGGCGCGTCCGGCGCTGGCTCGGGCGAGCGGCAAGGTCGTCGATCTGACCCATGTCTTCGACGGCGATTTTCCCACTTTCGACGGCAAGCCCGGCATCCTCTACACCGAAAACGTCAATTTCGACCAATCAGGCTACCAGCTCTGGGAACTGACGATCTTCGAACATTCCGGCACGCATATCGACGCGCCGCTGCATTTTTCCAAGGACAACACCTCGGTCGCCGAGCTCGATCCGCAGAACCTCGTTTGCCCGCTCTGCATCGTCGACATCAAGGCGAAGGCCGCCGACGATGCGAATGCAATGGTCGAGCCTCAGGATATCGAGGCCTATGTGAGCGCCAATGGCGACATCCCCCAAGGCGCTTGCGTGGCGATGAATTCCGGTTGGGAAGCGAAGCTCGGGACGGAGTCCTATCGCACTGACGCGGAGGGCAATTTTGCCTTTCCGGGTTTCTCGAAGGCTGCGACCGATATGCTCATGGAGATGGGTGCGGGGTCGATCGGCGTCGACACGCTGTCGCTCGATCCGGGCAATTCGGCCGATTTCGCGGTCCACAATTCCTGGCTGCCCGCGGGACGTTTCGGCATCGAGAACCTCGCGAGCCTCGATGAGTTACCGGCCTCCGGCGCCACCCTTTTCGTGGGCGCGCCCAAGCATCGCGACGGCACCGGCGGGCCTGCCCGCGTCATGGCGGTGATCTAGTGGCGCGCCGGCAGAAGAGCCTCGCGTCATCGATGGTCCGTGCGAGTTTCGACATGGCCCGCATGGCGGCCGATGCGCAGTTCGTCATAGCCGCCAGGATGCTGGGAATGGCAACCGGTGTGGCGGCAAAGGGCGAGAACACCCGCATGGTCGCCGAAAAGCAGGCGGCCCTCGTCGAGGGCGCGATGAAAGCCGGAATGGCGGCGGCGACAGGCAAGTCGCAGAGGCAGATAGCCGATGCGGCCGTGGCCCCGGCCAAGCGAACGCTCGCCGCCAACAAGAAGCGCCTTGGTGGCGCCAAACGCAAGAGGACATCCAAATGATCCACCGTCTCGCCCACACCGTTCTGATTCCGGGCATCCTGGCCTTTCTGGTGATAGGCGCTGCCGCCGAGGAGGCGGACCAGGAACCGGAGGTCGACTGCGAAAACGCGGTGGCACAGGTCGAAATAAACTATTGCGCCGGCGAGGACCTTGCGAAGGCGGACGCGACCTTGAACGCGCTCTGGCCGGAGGTTGTCGCCAAGGCAAAGGCCTTCGACGCCGATCAGGGCACGATATATGCCGATCGCGGCGTGCCGAGTTCGTTTGAAGCGCTGCGCACGGCCCAGCGTGCCTGGATCGATTTTCGTGACCGGCAGTGCGAATACGAGGCTTACGAATATTTCGGCGGCACCATGCAGCCTGTTGCCGGCGTCATCTGCCAGACGCGACTGACCGAAGAGCGAAACGCCTATTTCCGCGAAATTCTGAGCGGCTCGAACTGACCAGGGGACCAACAAGATGCCAGCCAAGATAACCCGCTCGTCCTATGCCGCAATGTACGGTCCCACGACCGGCGACAAGCTGCGGCTGGCCGATACCGAACTCTTTATCGAGGTGGAAAAGGACTTCACCACCTATGGCGAGGAAGTGAAGTTCGGCGGCGGCAAGGTGATCCGCGACGGCATGGGGCAATCCCAGGTCACCCGCGCCGAAGGAGCGGTCGATACGGTGATCACCAACGCGCTGGTGGTCGACCACACCGGCATCTACAAGGCCGATATCGGGCTCAAGGACGGCCGCATCGCGGCAATCGGCAAGGCGGGCAATCCCGACACCCAGCCCAATGTCGACATCATCGTCGGTCCTGGAACGGAGGCGATCGCGGGCGAAGGCAAGATCCTGACCGCCGGCGGCTTCGACAGCCATATCCACTTCATCTGCCCGCAGCAGATCGAGGAAGCGCTGATGAGCGGGCTGACCACCATGCTCGGCGGCGGCACGGGGCCGGCGCATGGCACACTGGCGACCACCTGCACGCCCGGTCCCTGGCACATCGCCCGGATGATCGAGGCTGCGGACGCCTTTCCGATGAATATCGGCTTCTCCGGCAAGGGCAATGCGGCGCTCCCGGCCGCCATCGAGGAAATGGTGCTCGGCGGCGCCTGCGCGCTCAAGCTTCACGAGGACTGGGGGACCACGCCCGCAGCCATCGACTGTTGCCTGTCTGTCGCCGACCAGTTCGATGTCCAGGTGATGATCCACACCGATACGCTCAACGAGAGCGGCTTTGTCGAGAACACCGTCAGCGCCATCAATGGCCGCACCATCCACGCCTTCCACACGGAAGGGGCGGGCGGCGGCCACGCGCCGGACATCATCAAGGTCTGCGGGCTGCCGAATGTCATCCCGTCCTCGACCAACCCGACGCGGCCCTACACGCAGAACACCATCGCCGAGCATCTCGACATGCTGATGGTGTGTCACCATCTCGACGCCTCGATCCCCGAGGACATTGCCTTTGCCGAAAGCCGCATTCGCAAGGAGACGATCGCCGCCGAGGACATCCTTCACGACATGGGAGCGTTCTCGATCATTGCTTCGGACAGCCAGGCCATGGGGCGCGTCGGCGAGGTCATCATCCGCACCTGGCAGACCGCCGACAAGATGAAGCGCCAGCGCGGGAGCCTGCCGCAGGAAACGGGCGACAACGACAATTTCCGCGTCAAGCGCTACATCGCCAAATACACCATCAACCCGGCGATCGCGCAGGGCATGTCCCACGAGATCGGTTCGATCGAGGTCGGCAAGCGTGCCGATCTGGTCCTGTGGAACCCGGCCTTCTTCGGTGTGAAACCTGAAATGGTCCTGCTCGGTGGCATGATCGCGGCTGCTCCGATGGGCGATCCGAACGCCTCGATCCCGACCCCTCAGCCGATGCATTACCGCCCGATGTTCGGCGCCTACGGCAAGGCGCGCACCAACTCCTCCGTCACCTTCGTATCCGCTGCGGCGATCGAGGATGGGCTCGCCCACAAGCTGGGCACCGCCAAGAAGATGGTCGCGGTCGAAAACACCCGCGGCGGCATTTCCAAGTCGTCGATGCTGCTCAATGATGCCATGCCGGCGATCGAGGTGGATCCCGAAACCTACGAGGTCCGCGCCAATGGCGAGTTGCTGACCTGCGAACCCGCCACGGTCCTGCCCATGGCGCAGCGCTATTTCCTGTTTTAGGTGATGGGTTCATGACCGGCGGCCGGATATGACCGATCTCGTCTACCGGTTCCCCGACCGTGAATTCGCGGACTGGAAGGAGATAGCCCGGGGGTGGTTTGCCACGGACGCGCAAACTCTCGCCAGGACATTCCTGCCCGGGGCTTCTGGCGCCCGCGGAATGGCGCGTGCAGGAACGCGATGCCTGTCTGCGGAACCCATGTGCGATCCGCATGGCGGATGTTCGCGAAATGCGCTTGTTGCAGTGCAGCATGAGCGCCAGATTGAAGTGCAAGCTTCCAAAGGGATGAAGACATGACCAAGACGACTGCCAGAGCGGGCACTTTCGCCGGCGTACGACGTTTCTTCGATCACGCCGCCGATACGATCGCTTTCACCAAGGGCGCCATGGACATTTACCACACTCCGGATCACATATTCCGCGAGCGCGGCACCACCCGCGATCAGGCCATGCGCGATTACATCTCCCGCTTCTGAGACTGCAACCACGGCCAGGGCTCCGCGTTCTCCTTTTGTAATCTGAAAGGAGAATGAAAATGTCCGATATCCGCCTGAAACATGATGGATGGGTCGTCGTCGCAGATGGCTCGAAGGCCCTTTTCCTGCGCAACGAAGGGGATGAGAAGTTTCCTCATCTCGAGGTGTTTCGCGAGGAAGAGCAGGACAATCCTCCGACCCATGAACAGGGCACCCACAAGCCGGGGCGCATGCCGGGCGGCGGCAAGGGGCACCGTTCCGCCGTTGCCGATACGGACTGGCACCAGCTGGCCGAAGACCGCTTCGCCAAAGATCTCTCAAACATCCTCTATCGCCAGGCGCACAAGCAGAAGTTCAAGGATCTCGTTCTGATCGCCGCGCCTGCCGTGCTTGGCGAGATGCGTAAGGAACTTCACAAGGAAGTCTCCGACAGGATCATCGCCGAGATCGACAAGGATCTCACCAATCACCCGGTCGACAAGATCGAGCAGCTCGTTCTCGCCGACGACGCGGCATAGCGCGCAGCCGCAACCGCTCTCCCGGTCCTGCAACACCGGGAGAGCAGATTTTTCCCTTGCCCTGCCGAAACACTGTTGCCGCCCGGTCGATTGGCGGTAACATCGCATCCACGGTCAGTCGCAACAGCAGTGCGTTCAAAATGCTCCTCAAGGTTTCCGAAGTCCGCGCAAGCGCGGAAGGTCGTTTCGCCACCATCACGCTCGATGAAACCTCGCGTCACAGAAGGCGCATGCGCATGGTCACCGACCGGCTGGCGGATGGATCCTCGGTCGAGTTTCTGCTGGACCTTCCGGAAGCGCGGCTTCTGAAACAGGGGGAGGGGCTTGTTCTCTCCGATGGCCGCGTCATCGAGGTTCGCGCCGCGCCGGAACAACTGATGGAGGTTACCGCAAATGATGCGCGTCACCTGCTCGTGCTCGCCTGGCAGATCGGCAACCGGCACCTTCCCGCCGAGATAACGGCAACGACGATCCGCCTGCGCCGCGATCATGTGATCCGCACCATGCTCGAAGGTCTCGGCGCGACCGTTGCCGAGGTGACGGCAGCCTTCGATCCGGAGGGCGGCGCCTATGAGGCGCATGGGCACAGCCATGATCACGGCGGCCATGGCCGTCCGCACGGCGCCGGGCACGACCACGATCATCTCGGTATGTACGGGCGCCATGAGAGCGGCCACCGCCACGGCCACTCCGCCACGCACAGCGATTACGATGGCGATGGCCATGACGATTGACACGGCGGCGCTCGTCCGCCTGATGAGCTGGCTGTCACCCGCCTTCCCGGTCGGCGGCTTCAATTATTCGCATGGGCTGGAACAGGCTGTCGCCGCCGAACTCGTTTCGGACCGCGAGACGCTGAAATCGTGGCTCGATGCCCTGACGACGCGCGGTTCAGCGTGGAACGACCTCGTCCTGCTTGCCGAAGCCTGGCGACAGGCAGGTGAGGGCGGCGATCTCGCCGAAACGGCGCAGCTCGCCGAGGCGCTGGCCGGCTCCTCCGAGCGCCATCTCGAAACGATGAACCAGGGCAGCGCCTTTCTGGCCGCAGCCTCGGCATGGGGGCAGGGGATCGCCGCGGGGCTGGGACCGCGCGCTGCTCTGCCCGTCGCCGTGGGCGCCTGCGCCGCCCGTTCCGGACTGCCGCTCGAAGCCACACTGGCGGCCTATCTGCAGGCCTTTCTCTCCAATCAGGTTCAGGCAGCGCAGCGCCTCATGCCGATCGGGCAGACGGGCGGGATCGACGTGCTCTCGACGCTCGAACCGCTGATCGGCGAAATCGCTGCCCGCGCGAGCCGTTCGACCCTTGACGATCTCGGCTCCAGCACGCTCAATGCGGACATAGCCGCAATGCGGCACGAGACGATGCCGTCGCGGATTTTCGTTTCCTGAGCGCCGTCTCTCTGCCAGTCGAAGGAGTTTCCTCATGAGCGTGTCCAACGGTCCCCTGCGCGTCGGAATCGGAGGCCCGGTGGGATCGGGCAAGACGCACCTGACGGAGAAGCTCTGCAAGGCGATGAGCGGACGCTATTCGATCGCCGTCATCACCAACGACATCTATACGGAAGAAGATGCCGAGGCGCTGGTGCGCATGCAGGCGCTGCCGTCCGACCGGGTAAAGGGGGTGGAGACCGGCGGTTGCCCGCATACCGCCATCCGGGAGGATGCCTCGCTCAATCTTGCCGCGATCGCCGAAATGAATGCCCGGCATCCCGATCTCGACGTGATTTTCATCGAGTCCGGAGGCGACAATCTGGCCGCGACTTTCTCACCCGATCTCGCCGACATCACCCTCTACGTGATTTCCGTCTGCCAGGGCGAGGAAATCCCCCGCAAGGGCGGACCCGGCATCACGCGTTCGGATCTGCTGGTCATCAACAAGGCCGATCTCGCGCCCCATGTCGGCGTCGATCTGGCGGTGATGGATGGTGACGCCACGCGCCAGCGTGCCGGCCGGCCGCATCTCTTCACCGACATGCGCCGTGGTCACGGGGTGGAGGACGTCGTTGATTTTCTCGAAAGGAACGGTGGCCTGACCCCGCGCCTGGCGGCGGAATAGCGCTCAGTTCATCTGGAAGTCGGGAAGGCTCTCGAAGGCGAGCCTTAAGGCATCCGACCAGCCCTCGGAAATTCTCCGGTAATAGGTGTCGTCAGCCAGGAAGCGCTTTTCGAAGCCGCGTTTCAGCGTATCGCGCTCATACATCTGCATGTCGAGAGGCAGGCCGACGGAGAGGTTCGATTTCAGCGTGGAATCGAACGAGACGATCATCAGCTTGGTGGCTTCCTCGAAGCTCATGTCCTCGTTATAGGCGCGCACCAGGATCGGCTTGCCGTATTTGTGTTCGCCGATCTGGAAGAACGGATTGTCGCTCGTCGCCTCGATGAAGTTGCCTTCGGGGTAGATCAGGAACATGCGCGGCTGGCCCCCGGCGACCTGGCCGCCGAGTATGAATGTCGCCGAAAAGGTCGCCTCGCTCTGCAGTCCGCCGTCGGACGCCGTCTTGATGACGTCGCGCACCGTCTCGCCGATCAGCTGGGCGGCGGCAAACATCGAGGGCACTTCCATGATCGACGGATTGCGCTCGTTGGCGGCCTTCATGTGTTCCTCGATGAGGCTCACGACCGTCTGTGTGGTGGCGAGATTGCCGGCTGAAAGAAGCGTGATAAGCCGGTCGCCCGGCTTTTCCCACGTATACATCTTGCGAACGCTCGAGACGTTGTCGACACCTGCATTGGTCCGGGTGTCGGACATGAACATCAAACCGCTCTTGAGCCTGAGCCCCACGCAATAGGTCATTTCCCGCCAGTCCCCAGTAATGCGGATTCATCCTGCCGCCGGACGCCCACCACGAAATCACCCCACATGATCGGGCATGGACATTGCGCGTAGCTGATCGGCGTATCTGTACCGATTCCGCTATTTTTGGCTACAGAAATTGTCGGTGAGGCGAGGCGGCTGCCCTATTGCTCCACAGTGATGGAGACCGACAGGTTTTCGTTGGCCGCCCCCCAGCTGATGCCCGAAACCGGCGAAGCATCTGTGTAGTCGAACCCGTAGGCGACCTGCACGTAATTTTCGTCCGGCGACTTGTCGTTGGCCGGATCGAAACCCACCCAGCCAAGTCCGTCCACGAAGGCTTCCGCCCAGGCATGGCTTGCCACCTGCTCGCCGGTATCCTCCATGTGCAGGTAACCCGAAACGTAGCGTGCCGGGCAGCCGAGAAGCCGCGCGACGGCTATGAAGGCGTGGGAATGATCCTGGCAGACGCCGACACCTGCGGTGAAAGCATCCTCGGCCGTGGTCTGCGCAGTGGTCTGGCCCGGCTCGAACTTCATTTTCTGGTTGAGCGCGGACTTCGCCGCATGCAGCATGTCGAGCGTCGAGGCCTTCTCGAGCGAGCGCGCGAAATCCCTCAGCGACTTGCCGGGCTTGGTCAGCTGCGTCTCGCGCTCATACATCCACAACGGCATGTAAGCCGCGTGCGGACCCGAAATGCCGGATGTATCATAGGTTTCCACCGTGCCGCTTGCCACGATCCTGATCTTGTCCGGGCGTCCCGTGATCGAGACCAGCTCGACGAAATTGTCGAACTGGTCGGTATAGCTCGCCTCCACGTTCGCGCCTTCCACCTGCGACTGCCATTGCAGGACCTTCTGCATGCGACCGCTATGCGGCCGCAGCCGCAAGCGCTGGAGGGCGTAATTGACGGGGCTCGTATAGGTGTACTCCGTCACGTGGGAGATTTTCAGCAGCATGGCGATCAGGTCTGGTAAAACTGGTAGGCTTCCGAAATCTCGTTGCCTAGCCTGTTGTTCTGGCCGATGAAATCCTCGAGAAACTCGTGCAGGCCGTTGTCGACGATCTGCTGGATTTCGCGGCGATGTAGCATCGATTTGATGCCGGCGGCGGTATCGTGGGCATTGTGGCGGTCGCCGTATTCCCGCTCCAGATAGCCCAGATTGGAGACGATCTTCTCGTAGCAATAGGCGAGCGATCGCGGCATCTGGCCGTTGAGGATCAGGAAGTCCGCAATGTTCACCGGATTGTAGTCGGTATCATAGGCCCACGTATAGGACCGGTGGGCTGACACCGAACGAAGGATGGATTCCCACTGCACGTTGTCGAGCGAGGTGCCGACATAGGATGCGGCCGGCAGAAGCACGTAATATTTCACGTCGAGAATGCGCGCCGTGTTGTCCGCGCGTTCGATGAACGTGCCGATACGCGCGAAATTGTAGATCTCGTTTCTGAGCATCGTGCCGTGGAACGCCCCTCGGATGAGCCCGCAGCGCTGCTTGATGGAATCGATGATATTGGGAAGTTCAGCGGCCGGAACCTTGCGGCGCAACTGTTCCTTCATTTCCAGATAGCACTCGTTGGTCGCTTCCCAGGCTTCGCGGGTGAGACCCGTTCTGACCATGCGGCCGTTGTTGCGCGCCTGCTCGATCGTCTGCATGACGCTCGACGGATTGTCGCGGTCGCGCAGCAGGTAGTTCACCACGTCCGCCGACGTCACCTCGTCATAATTCGCCATGTAATGGGAAAACACCCCCGCGCTCTGCAGCACGGAACCCCATTCGTCGTCCTGACCCTGCATGCTCGTCAGCGACATGCGCAGACCCGCATCGATCAGGCGTGCGGTGTTCTCGGCCCGCTCGATAAAGCGGAACATCCAGTATAGCCCGTTGGCTGTCCGTCCCAGCATCTATCAGTCCTCCAGCACCCAGGTGTCTTTGGTGCCACCGCCCTGGCTCGAATTGACCACCAGCGACCCTTCCTTCAGCGCAACGCGCGTCAGTCCGCCCGGAATGATGCGGATCTCGTTGGAAACCAGGACGAACGGACGGAGGTCGACGTGCCGCGGCGCGATCCCCTTGTTGACGAGGATCGGAACGGTGGAGAGCGAAAGCGTCGGCTGGGCGATGTAATTGCCGGGCCTTGCTTCGAGCTTCTTGGCGAATTCCGCGCGTTCCTTCTTCGACGCCGCCGGGCCGACCAGCATGCCGTAGCCGCCAGAGCCGTGGACTTCCTTGACGACCAGTTCACCGAGATGTTCGAGCACATAGGCCAGGCTGTCGGGCTCCGAGCAGCGCCAGGTAGGCACGTTTTCCAGGATCGCCTTGCGGCCCGTATAGAATTCAACGATTTCCGGCATGTAGGAGTAGATCGCCTTGTCATCGGCAATGCCGGTGCCGGGAGCGTTCGCGATCGTGATGTTGCCGGCCCGGTAGACATCCATGATGCCCGGTACGCCGAGCGCGGAATCCGGGCGGAAGGTCAGCGGATCGAGGAAGTCGTCATCGACGCGGCGATAAAGCACGTCGATGGCCTCGTAGCCCTGTGTCGTGCGCATCGACACCTTGCCGTTGATCACTCTGAGATCGGATCCTTCGACGAGTTCGACACCCATCTGGTCGGCGAGATAGGCATGTTCGTAATAGGCGGAATTGTAGATGCCCGGCGTCATCACCGCGATCCTCGGCTTGCCCGTGCATCCTGGAGGGGCGAGCGCCTGCAGCGACTTGCGCAACAGCTTCGGGTAGTTTTCCACCGGCCGGACCCGGTTCTGGTAAAACAGCTCCGGGAACATCTGCATCATCGTTTCCCGGTTTTCCAGCATGTAGGAAACGCCCGAGGGAGTGCGCGCATTGTCCTCGAGAACATAGAACTGGTTCTCGCCGGTACGCACGATATCCGTGCCGATGATATGGGTATAAACCCCGCCCGGCGGACGCACGCCGATCATCTCGGGCAGGAAGGCTTCGTTCTTCTCGATCAGGTGACGGGGAATACGGCCGGCCTTGATGATTTCCTGCTTGTGATAGATGTCTTCGAGAAAGGCGTTGAGGGCCGCGACGCGCTGCTCGATCCCCTGCGCCAGCCGGCGCCATTCCGCACCGGAAATGATCCGCGGCACGATGTCGAACGGGATCAGCCGCTCGGCGGAATCTTCCTGGCCGTAGACAGCGAAGGTGATACCCGTCCGCCTGAAAATGCGTTCCGCGTCGCGCGATTTCTTGATGAGTTCGGATGATTCCTGGTTCGCGTACCAGTCGAAATATTTCTTGTATGGATCGCGCGGCTCACTGTCTGAAATCAGCATCTCATCGAATGGCAAAGTGTGTCCCCTTGTTTTTCTTCATATGAACGTACGGCAAGAAATAAAGCAAGCATGGCATGGCAATTGCTACTGGAGGCGTTTCTGTGGCGCCTTGGTCGCCAATCGCCGGAAAACTGGGAGAATCGCGATGCTGAACGCGCAGGCTGCCCTTGCTTGTCCGCCGCGCCGGCTTTAACGGGACAGTAAAACAACGACGCATTTCCCTTAAGGTTCCTCCCATGCGGCTAGAACGCCTTGCGCCCGCCCTGTTCGTGCTGCTCTGGTCAACGGGTTGGATCGTTGCGAAATACGCGGCGCCCCATGCCGATCCGCTGACGTTTCTCGATATTCGCTTCGCTTCCGCCGCCCTTGTGCTCCTGGTTTTCGTAGCGCTCAGCGGTGCCTCGCTGCCGAAGACGCCGGCCGGTTGGTGTCATGCGATCATTTCGGGCGTCTTTCTTCACGGGATCTATCTCGGCGGTGTGTGGTGGGCGATCTCGCAGGGCCTGCCGTCCTCGGTTTCCGGCCTCATCGCCGCGCTCCAGCCATTGCTGACTGCCGCCATCGCGCCGATTGCGATCGGCGAGCGTTTGCGGGGTAGTCAGTTTCTGGGTATCGCTCTCGGGTTCGGCGGTCTGGCGATAGCCATCCTGCCGGGATTGCTGGCGCTCGATGCGGACGAATTGCGCAGCGAGATCCTGCCCCTCTTCATCAACGTCGCGGCGATGTTCTCGGTGGTCATCGGCACGCTCTACCAGAAGCGGCACTTGCAGGAGGGCGACCTGCGCTCGATTGCCATGCTGCAATATGTCGGCGCGCTTCTCTTTACCGTGCCGCTGACGTTCCTCATCGAGGACATGCGCGTCGACTTCAATCTCGAATTCGTCATTGCGCTCGCCTGGTCGGTTTTCGGCCTCTCGATCGTTTCGATCGCGCTGCTTCTCTACCTGATCCGTCGAGGTCAGGTCAGCCGCGCCGCTTCGCTGATCTATCTCGTCCCGCCGGCCGTCGCGATCCAGAGCTGGCTCTATTTCGACGAACCGCTTACCGCGCCCATGATGGCAGGTACTGTCGTGGTCGTGATCGGCGTGTGGCTGACCAACCGGCCTACGCGGCTCGTCACGTGAACGGCAGTGCATATCTGGAATTCTCGAAATATTTTGCCCGCCACAATCATGGTTAACGCTTTCTTGATTCTTGGCTGTCACCTTCGGGGCAAATCGACGCGGAACAGGGCGTGGAGAAGAGGGTGTCCGACGGTTACGAAAGCAATAATGCGCTAGACGAGGCATGTGCAGCTATCGGGCGTGATCCCAATCCAGCTTACGTAAAAGACTCCGAACTGCGATATGTCGCGGTAAACGATGCCTATGCCGCCCTGTGGGATATCTCGCCTGCCGCGCTTGTCGGCCAGCAGAGCCACCAGCATTTCGAAGCCAGCGAACATGCCGATCGCGACGAGAAGGAGCGCCGCAGCCTCGTCTTCGGCAAGGAGCAAGTCGCCCTTTTCACCCACCCGCTGAACAACCAGTGCTACCGCATTCTGATCGAAAGACTTCGTGACCCGGACGGCAAACCCTTTGTTTGCGGGCATTTCGAGCCTGTCTCTGGCGCACGTCACGACGATACTTCCGTTCAGGCCGGCACGCGGTCACGCCCCGCACAGGTGTCGGTTCAAGCCGACGATCCGGATGCGGCGGCGGGCAATGATCATCTCTTGCTGAAATCCGCCATCGAACAGGCCGGTATCCCGATGGCGGTCGAGGATGACAGGGGCAGGCTGGTTGCGGCCAGCGCCTCCTATCTGGGATATCGCGGTACCTTCACCGAAACGGACCTCCCGCTGGGCGGGCGGCTGCTTAAAGGCAAGGCATCCGCGGAAGAAGGCGACGGCAAGCCGGCCACGCTCGCTTCCGTCGCGCGCGCGGTCGAGGGCGTGAATGCGCGTCTGCACGAGGCGCTCGACAAGATCGATGTCGGTATCGTGCTCTACGGGCCGGACGACAAGTACATCTATGCCAACCCGGCATTGCTCAAGCTGATCGGCGATACCTACGAAATGAAGCCGGGCATGAGCCGCAGGGAAATACTGCAGGCGGCCTGGGAAAGCCAGAACATCCCCGAGGATCGCGACGAGTGGGTGAAGTCGCGCATGGGCAGCCACCATGCCTATGGCGAGGTCTTCATCGACAAGCTCGGCAATGGCCGCTGGCTCAGGATGGTCAACCAGAAGCTCGCCGACGGATCGACACTCGGCCTTCGCCTGGATGTCACGGAGCTCGTTGAGCGTGAGCAGGCACTGACCCGAAAGGAAACGGAAAACGGCTTGTATCGCGCGGTTCTCGAAGAACTGCCGATCCCGTCCTTCATCAAGGACGAGGACAGCAAGTTCGTTTTCGTCAACCGTGCTTTCGCCGAATTCGCCAAGACCCCGGCGGAAACGCTGATCGGCGATGACGGCGCCAAGGTTCTGGCCAAGCCGCGAGAGCCGGTCATGGAGACCGATATCGAGGTGCTCGAGACCGGTGAGCCGATGGAACTCGAGGTTCACATCCCGGACGACGAAGGTCGCGAACTGACCTATCTGACCCGCAAGGCGCGCTTTACCGCCGTGAGCGGTGAGAAGTACCTTTTGTGCTCGACGGTCAACGTCACCAACATGAAGGATCGCGAGAACGAGCTTCGTCTGGCGCGCGAGACGGCTGAATCCGCTGCGGGCATGCTCGGTCTGGCGACCGGCGCCATGGTGCAGGGCATGGTCATCGTGGTCGATGGCAAGGTATCTTTCACCAATGCCAAGTTCCGTGAGCTTCTCGACGTTCCCGGAGAGGTCGTGAAGCCGGGGCTCGAGTACCGCGACTTCGTCCAATATTGCGCCGATCGGGGCGATTTCGATTCCATGGGCCGCGAAGCGACGACGAAGATGATCATCGAGGCGGCGGAAGACCGCCGCTCCTACGAGACCGAACGGTGTCTGCCCAACGGCACCTGGGTCAAGATCCATTCGCAGGCGACCGAGAACAACACGCTTGTGATCACCTACACCGATATCACGGACGCCAAGAACCGTGAGGCCCGTCTGGGCGAACTGCTTGTGAAGGCGGAAGCCGCCGACCGCGCCAAATCCGAGTTCCTGGCAAACATGAGCCACGAGATACGCACGCCGATGAACGGTGTCCTGGGCATGGCCGAACTGCTGGCGCGCACCCAGCTCGACAGCCGCCAGAAGACGTTTACCGACATCATCGCCAAATCCGGCAATGCGCTGCTGACGATCATCAACGACATTCTGGATTTCTCCAAGATCGATGCAGGCCAGCTCGTTCTCGAAAACGCCCCCTTCGATCTGCGCGAGACCGTCGAGGACGTTGCGGCCCTCGTCTCCGCCCGCGCAATGGAGAAGGATGTCGAGCTCATCGTTCGTGCCGATCCCGTACTCGATGCGCGCGTTGCAGGCGATGTCGGCCGCATGCGCCAGGTGCTGACCAATATCGTCGGCAATGCCGTGAAGTTTACGGAAAGCGGCCACGTCCTCGTCGAGCTCGACGGCAAACCGGTATCTGCCGACCGCCTGGCCCTGACCATTCGTGTCGAAGACACCGGTATCGGTATTCCCGAGGATAAGCTCGATACGGTGTTCGAGAAATTCTCGCAGGTCGACGCCTCGTCCACCCGCCGCCACGAGGGAACCGGGCTGGGACTTGCGATCACCGCGCGCCTGCTCGACATGATGGGCGGTTCAATCAGTGTCGAAAGCACGCACGGCGAGGGCTCGGTTTTCACGGTGCGTCTGGAGATGTCGCGCGATACCGATTACGTCCCCGTCGACCGGCCGCAGATCGACATCAAGGGCGCACGGATTCTCGTCATCGACGACAACGCGGTCAATCGCGAGATCCTGACCGAACAGCTCGCGGCATGGGGCCTTGATGGCTGCGCGGCCAGCTCCGGCGACGAAGGTGAGCACGTGCTCGAGGTTGCCCGCCGTTTCGGCATGCATGTCGATGCCCTGATCCTCGATTACCAGATGCCGGAGCGCAATGGCGCCGAAGTTGCCCGTTCGATCCGTGCAAAATATCCGGCCGACGAACTGCCCATATTGATGCTCACCTCGATGGACATCCGCAGTGCCGAGCCGGATTTTGCCGCTCTCGACGTCCAGGCCACCTTGATGAAGCCGGCGCGCTCCGCCTTGCTTCTGGAGACCCTTGTCGACGCCATCCGGACGGGCGCTTCAAGCGGCAAGTTCAGCGTGACGGCCAAGGCGGATGGCGCCGCCGCTGAAATGACCGGGGAACTCTCCGCGCTTGTCGAGATAGAAGCGCCTTCGCTCGTGCCAGAAGATGACTTCGTGGGTGAGGTCGATCAGCCCCGCCCGGAGGAAGCCGCGCCCGCGTCGCCGCAAGACTGGCTCGATGAGATGAATGCAGGGCAGGGCGCTGAAGACGAGATCGAGGCGCCCCTCCGGAAGATCGTGGCGAAACCGTCCTCGGGCAATGGAACAGTCGATATCCTGGTCGCGGAGGACAACGAGGTGAACCAGATCGTCTTCACCCAGATCCTCGAGCAGATGGGGGCCAACTATCTTCTGGTCTCCGACGGTGCGCAGGCAGTCGCCGCATGGCGCGAGCACCGCCCGTCGATCGTCCTGATGGACGTATCGATGCCGGTGATGAACGGCTACCGCGCGACCGGGACTATCCGTGAGATCGAGCAGGCCGACCGGTCACTGGGCCATACCCCGATCATCGGCGTGACTGCGCATGCGCTTCCCGGTGACCGCGAACGCTGCATCGATGCAGGAATGGACGACTATCTTTCCAAGCCGATCAGCCCGGAAAAGCTGGACACCAAGGTTCGCCAATGGCTGCCGCTGGCAATTTCAGAGCGGCTCATCTCCGAAGGCTAGGTTTCAGCCGAGACGACCCGCGCACATTTCCCGCTTGCCGGAGAAGCCGGGCTGCTTGGTCACGATGAAACCCGCGGCAGCGAGATTGCGGCGCACCCAGCCGGCGGAGGTGTAGGTCGCAAAGGTGCCGCCCGGCTGCGTGTGCCGTGCGATCTCCGCCATCAATTCCGCCGACCACATGTCAGGATTGCGCGATGGCGCGAAGCCGTCGAGATACCAGGCATCCGCCAGTCCGGTCCAATCGGCTATCCTGTCTTCTGCAGCGCCGACGCAGATGGTGAGCGAAACGGTTCCGAATACGAGCGTGATATCGGCCTCGGGGCCCGTTTCCGGCCAGGCCCGCGCAAGCGCGTCGGCTTCCCCGGCGACTTCCGGCCAGACTGACAGTGCACGCGTGATATCCGTCCGCGTCATCGGATAACGCTCGAAACTGACGAAACGAAGCGATGCCGGGGCGTCAAGCAGCTTCCAATGCCGCCATGTCTCGACGAAGTTCAGACCGGTCCCGAAACCTGTCTCGCCGATCGTGAATTCGCTTGTGTCCGGCCAGCGGTCAGGCAGGCGGTTTCCCGCGATGAAGACGTGGGCGCATTCCTGCCGCCCGTCGGCCCGGGAGTAAAAATGGTCGCCAAAAAGCGGCGAATAGGGCATATCGCCCTCATGCCATTCGATGCCGAACGGGGCAGCCCCGTCCTTCTTTCCGGAATTCTCGCTCATGCCGCAAGCCGATAACCAGCTTGCGCCCGGCGGTCAATCGACCGCCGACCTCGTCGTCATCGGCGGCGGGGTTGCGGGACTGTGGACGTCACTCAAGGCCTTGCGTGCCGGTCTCTCCGTCATCCTCGTCGAAAAGTCGGGGCTGGCGGCGGGCGCCAGCGGTGGTTTCATGGGTGCGCTCATGCCGCACATGCCGGAGCGCTGGGATGACAAGAAGCAGTTCCAGTACGAGGCTCTCTGTGCGCTTGAGAGCGAAGCCGCGCGGCTTGAAGACGAAACCGGTCTGCCTGTCCATTATCGCCGCGTGGGGCGCCTGACCCCCTTGTTCTCGGAGCGCCAGAGGATGCAGGCGGAAGCCCGGATCGAGGCGGCAAGGCCGGTCTGGAACGGGCGCTTTGCCTACAGTCTCCCGGCGCTCGAGGACCATGCCGCATGGCTCGACCCCGACGCGGCGCCGTTCGGAGCGGTTTATGACGATCTGTCCGCCCGCGTTTCGCCTTCTCATCTGCTCGGCGCCCTGGACGCGGCATCCTCCGCCAACGCGCAATTCCGGATGGTGAAGGGTGAAGCGGCAGCCATCGATAGCGACGTCGCATCTCTTGAACTGACTGATGGTTCGGTCGTTTCCTTCGGCAATCTGGTCATCGCCGCGGGCCTCGGCGCATTTCCGTTGATCGAGAGCCTGACAGGCTGTCCAGGCGGTTCGCTCGGCAATCCGGTCAAGGGGCAGGCGGCGTTGTTCGCAGTCAAATCTCTTCCCGCGCTGGCCGATGACCTGCCGGTCATTTTCGGCGACGGCACCTATGTGATCGCCCATGGCGATGGAACGCTTGCGGTTGGCGCGACGAGCGAGACGGAATTTCTCGACCCTTTCACGACGGATGAGAAGCTCGATGCGGTGATGGAAAAGGCCAGACGTCTCTCGCCGGCCTTGGCAAACGCCAGGCTGGTAGAGCGCTGGGCCAATCTCCGGCCCCGTCCGGCAGGGCGTGACCCGATGCTCGGCCAAGTGCCCGGCTGCCCGAACGTGTATGCCGTCGCCGGTGGCTACAAGATTACCTTCGGCATCGCCCATTACATGGCGGATGCGGTACTGGCTTCGATAACCGGAGGCCATGGGCCTGCCATTCCGCCAACATTCCTGCCCGAGGCCCATATCGCGAAATCGAAATCGCGGCTTGCCAAAAACCATGCCTGAAGTCATTGGCCGCACTCGACTTTATGCCGTGCGCTGCTAGTCTCGCCTGGTATTGAGGCAGGGACATTTCATGACGAACGACACTTATCCGCGCGATCTTGTCGGCTATGGCCGCGAGGTCCCCTTCGCAGATTGGCCGAACGGCGCACATCTCGCCGTTCAGTTTGTGCTCAACTACGAGGAAGGCGGCGAAAGCAATATCCTCGATGGCGACCCCGCATCGGAATCGCTGCTGTCGGAGATCGTCGGCGCGCAGCCATGGCCGGGGCAGCGCAATCTCAACATGGAATCGATCTATGAATACGGTTCGCGCGCCGGCTTCTGGCGGCTGTGGCGGATGTTCACCGAGCGCAACATGACGCTGACCGTCTACGGTGTGGCACTCGCCATGGCGCGCAATCCCGAAGCCGTGGCGGCCATGAAGGAAGCCGACTGGGAAATCGCCAGTCACGGTCTGCGCTGGCTGGAGTACAAGGACTTCGCCGAGGAGGAAGAGCGCCGTCACATCGCCGAATGCGTGCGCCTCCATACCGAGGCCACCGGCTCGCGTCCGCTCGGCATCTATCAGGGCAAGCCCTCCGCCAATACGCTGAAACTGGTGATGGAAGAGGGCGGCTTCGTCTATTCGGCCGATTCCTACGCCGATGAACTGCCCTATTACGTTGACGGTCCAAACGGGCCGCATCTGATCGTGCCCTATACGCTCGACGCCAACGACATGCGCTTTGCCACTCCACAGGGTTTCAACTCGGGCGACCAGTTCTACGCCTATCTCAAGGACAGTTTCGACGTGCTGATGGCCGAAGGGGCCGCAGGCAGCCCCAAGATGATGTCGATCGGCCTTCACTGCCGTCTGGTCGGACGTCCCGGCCGCGCGGCTGCCCTTGCGCGTTTCCTCGATTATGTGGCGTCGCATGACAAGGCATGGGTCTGCCGCCGCATCGATATCGCCAATCACTGGCTCACCCGGCACCCGCCGAAATAGCCGATCTCGATTGTGAACAACCGGAATGCCTGCGTGAATTCGGTAGCCTGATGAGGCTACAGCTTTGCATGTGAAGGTGAAACGGCCCAGACGGAGACCAGCCATGACCCGAGAGGAATTTGTCGAGCAGTTCGGCGGCGTGTTCGAACACTCGCCCTGGATCGCCGAACGTGCCTGGGATCACGATCGCATCGATGACCCCTTGACGAGTGTCGGCGTCCACGAAGCCATGTGCGCGGAATTTAGGACCGCAAGCCGCAAGGCGCGTACGGAGGTGCTGCGGGCGCACCCGGACCTGGCCGGACGCCTGGCGCTCGCAAACCAGCTCACCGCCTCGTCCAGGGCAGAGCAGGCCGGCGCCGGTCTCGACCGGCTGACGCCCGAAGAGCTGGAACGGTTCACCGAGCTCAATCAGCGCTACATGGAAAAATTCGGATTTCCCTTCATCATCGCGGTCAGGGGGCATGACAAGACCTCCATCCTCGAAGCTTTCGAGGAGCGCGTGACCCATTCCGAGGACGACGAGTTCGACGTCGCCTGCGGCCAGGTCGAGCGCATCGCCGGGTTCCGTATCGCCGACATGATCAAGGGAGACGCTGCGTGACGGCCCTCGTCTGCGAACCCATCGGCAGGGAGGTATTCGCGCCTTTCGGCGAGGTGATGACCATCGAGGGCGCCGAACTGCGCATGATCAATGGCGGCACGACCGAACGCTTTCATGCACTGGCGACGGCCGATACCGAAACGGAGGACGGCAGGACTATCGTCTCGCTGTTTCGCGGGCAACCACGCCGGTTTCCGTACCGGGTCGGCATGATGGAGCGACACCCGCTCGGCAGTCAGGCCTTTTTCCCTGTCACGGGCGGGGACTGGATCGCGGTCGTGGCCGGCGACGAGAGCGGCAGACCCGGCGCGCCGCGCGCCTTTGTCGTCCCGGGCAATGTCGGCCTGCAATATGGTCGGAATGTCTGGCACCATCCGCTGATCGCCGTCGGTAGGGTGAGCGACTTTCTGGTCGTGGACCGCGAAGGACCGGGCAACAATCTGGAAGAGGCCGATTATCCGGCCCCCTATATTCTGACAGCACCGTGAGGGAGACTGACATGACGAACGTCAAGCAGGGCGAAGGCCGCCTGACCACCCACGTTCTCGACACCGCGAGCGGCCAGCCCGCGTCGGGCATGCAGATCGAGCTTTTTCGTCTGGAGAACGGCGAATGGGTCTCGATCCGGTCGGTTGTGACCAACTATGATGGCCGCGTGGACGGCGCATTGCTGCTCGGCATGGAAATGCGTGCGGGCACCTACCGCCTGGTATTCCATGCTGGCGATTATTTCCGCGAGAACGGCGTAACACTACCGGATCCGGCTTTTCTCGACGTCATCCCGATCCGCTTCGGGATCGCCGATTCACAGAGCCACTATCACGTGCCGCTGCTCGTCTCGCCCTACAGCTATTCCACCTATCGTGGCAGCTGAGGCAGGTTCGACTGAAATTTCATGGCCAGAAAAAGCAAAAGCCGCGTGGCAGTACATCCGTGCACACGCGACCCTAAACAATCCGAAGACTGCTGCTGAAGAACAGCTTGCAACAGCTTGGTTAACAAATGGTTAAGACGGTTTCGTGACAGAAGGTGATTAGTTCGGCTGAAGCTTCGCCGGCTCAGGCCGCCCGATGTCCGACCGTCACCTTCACGCCTCGCTGAAGCGTATTGGCGACCATGCAGGTCTGTTCCGCCCTTGCGACGAGTTCGGCAGTGTCGCCGCCGTCCTTGCGGGTGCAGTGAACGGAAAGATGCGCTTCCTGTGTGACGAGCGGCTCGCCGCCGAGTTTCACCGTAACCGTGACTTCCAGCGTATCGACCTCGATCCCGAGGGATTCGGCGGCAAAACGCAGGCTGTTGCAGAAGCAGCCGCCCATGGCGAGGGCGAGCATTTGTGCGCCGCTGAAGCCGAGCCCGGAGCCGCCGGCCTTGCCTTCGTGCCGATCGATGACGACGGTATGGCCGCCGGCCCAACCCATGGCCGCTCCCGTTCCCGGAACATTGCGCAGCTCGACCGTGGTTTCCATGATGTGCCTCTCCTGCCTTGCGGTTCGTCAGCGCCGGTCGGGATGCGAGGCGCGGCCCGCGACATAGACCTCGCGGATGGAACGGTCGTCGCCCATGGTCTGCAGGAGGAACAGTTCCTCCTCGAGGGATCCCACCGTTTCCTTTCGAATGGCCATTGTCGGGGTGGATCCGGAATCCAGGACGATGAGATCGGCATCGGTTCCTGCGGCCAGCGTGCCGATCCGCTTTTCGAGCCCCAGGGCTTCGGCATTGCCGCGCGTCGCCCACCAGAAGCTTTCGATGGGGGAGAGGCGGTTCTTCTGCAATTGCTGGATCTTGTAGGCTTCGTCGAGCGTGCGCAGCATGGAATAGCTCGTGCCGCCGCCGATATCCGTGGCGACCGCGACCCGCACATTGTGGGCATCGATCCGCTTGAGGTCGAAAAGCCCGGAACCCAGGAAGAGGTTCGACGTGGGGCAGTGCACGGCAATCGAACCGGCTTCGGCGATCGCGCCCATTTCACGGTCCGAGAGGTGGATGGCGTGCCCCAGAAGCGTCTTTCTGCCCAGCAGTCCGTAGTGGGCGTAGATGTCGGTATAGTCCTTCGCCTCGGGATAGAGCTTCATCGTGAGCTCGATCTCGGCATCGTTCTCCGACAGATGCGTCTGGATGTGCAGGTCAGGGAATTCCCCGGCCAGCGTCTGCGCCATTTCCAACTGTTCCGGCGTCGAGGTGATCGCGAAGCGTGGCGTGATCGCCACCAGCGAACGGCCGCGGCCATGCCAGCGCGAGATGAGCTTCTTGGTGTCCTCGTAGCTGCTCTCGGGCGTGTCGGTGAGCTTGCCCGGCGCATTGCGGTCCATCATCACCTTGCCGCCGATCATCATCAGCTTGCGCTGGCAGGCGGTTTCGAAGAAGGCGTCCGCAGACGCCGGGTGGACCGAACAGAAGGCCGAGGCGGTCGTGGTGCCGTGCCGCAGCAATTCGTCGAAGAACAGCCCTGCGAAACGCTCCGCATGTTCCCTGCCGGCGAAGCGTTGCTCCTCGACGAAGGTGTAGGTGTTGAGCCATTCGAGCAGGCTCGCCGCGTAGGAGGAGACGACCTGCATCTGCGGGAAATGGATATGCGGGTCGATGAAGCCCGGCATGATCAGATGCGGCCGGTGATCGATGACCTCGATATCGTCAGCCGCTTCGCCCCTGATGTCCTGGAAGGTGCCGCAGGAAGCGATCCGTCCCTCCGCTATCAGCAGCGCGCCGTCTTCCTCGTAGAAATAGCTTGCGGTGTCGGCCCGGTCGGCGGGACGCGATACGAACGACAGAAGCCGTCCGCGAAGTATCTTGGCCGTCATTGTGCCTCGCCCGAAACTGCGGATTCGTACCAGGCGACGATCAGCCGGCGTTCCTCGCCGGAAATCATCGTGATGTTGCCTGGCGGCATGGCGTGGGCGCGGCCGGCCTGGAGGTAGATTTCTCGGGCATGCATGGCAATCTCGTTCGGCGTTTCCAGTTTCACGTTTTTCGGCGCGCGGTGAATGCCTTCCCAGACGGGTTCTGCGGCATGACACATCGAGCACCGGCTTGTCACTGTTTCCGTGATGGCATCGAAATGGGCGTTCTCTGCAAAGCGGGTGAACCCCGCGGGCAGTGCTGCCGCCTCGGCGTCTTCATTGACCGGTGCCTGGATGGTCGACAGCCACATGATGCAGATGAACAGGATCGCGGTCGCAAGCCAGGTCCAGTACGGGCTGCCCCGCCGCGCGTGCCGCGTGTTGAACCAGTGCCTTATCGTCACGCCCATCAGGAAGACCAGGCTCGCGATCACCCAGTTGTACTGAGACGCGAATGCCAGCGGATAATGGTTCGACAGCATCAGGAAGAGGACCGGCAGGGTGAGGTAGTTGTTGTGGGTCGAGCGCTGTTTGGCGATCTTGCCGTATTTGGGGTCCGGTGTGCGTCCGGCGATCAGGTCGGCGACCACGATCTTCTGGTTCGGTATGATGATATGGGCGACATTGGCGGTCATGATCGTGGCGGTAAAGGCACCCAGATGCAGCAGCGCGGCGCGACCGGTGAACACCTGATTGTAGCCCCAGGCCATGCCGACCAGGATGGCGAACAGGACCAGCATCAACCCGTTCGTATGCTCGCCGATGGGCGATTTACAGAGCAGATCGTAGACGACCCAGCCGAGGGCGATCGAGCCGAAGGAGATGGCGATCGCGGCCCAGACCGGCAGTTCCATCTTTTCGGGGTCTATGAGAAAGAGCTCCGCTCCGGCGTAATAGACAACACAGAGCATCGCGAAGCCGGACAGCCAGGTGGCATAGGATTCCCATTTGAACCAGGTCAGGTGCTCGGGCATCTCCTTGGGCGCCACCAGATATTTCTGGATATGGTAGAAGCCGCCGCCATGGACCTGCCATTCCTCGCCATGGGCCCCTTCGGGCAGGTCGGGGCGCTGTCTCAATCCCAGATCGAGCGCGATGAAATAGAATGACGAGCCGATCCATGCGATCGCGGTGATCACATGCAGCCAACGGACGGCGAAGGCCATCCATTCCCAGGCAATCGCAAACTCGTACATCCGTAATACCCCCAAAGTCCTTGTCATAATCGAAGTGCGTCCGGACACCCCTCCGACCGCTAATATACACAGCTGCGCCGCATCATGCGCGAGACGCATGCGCTTGGAAAGACCTTCCTTACCGTGCCTCGCGCATGCGGGCCAGCGCCTCTGTGGAGAGAAGGCGGGTTTCATAAAAACGATACAAAAGCGTCACCGAACCGAAACAGGGCGGGCCTAGACGGAACGGGCATTTCGACCCTCACTCCCGAACAAGAAATCGGAGAAGCCCAATGTCTGGACACAAAGTCCTTCTGTCCGTTTCCGTTGCAGCCGGCGTGCTTGCAAGCTCCGCCGCCCAGGCCCAGACCGACATCACCTGGTGGCACGGCATGAGTGGCCACAATGGCGACGTGATCAACGAGATCGCCACCAAGTTTAACGATGCCCAGAGCGAATGCAGCCTGACCCCGGTATCCAAGGGCACCTACGAGGAAGCGCTTGCCGCCGGCATCGCCGCTTTCCGCTCGGGCGAGCAACCCAACATCCTTCAGGTGTTCGATGCGGGCGCCGCCACCATCATCAACGCCAAGGGCGCAACCATCGCTGCCGAAGACCTGATCAAGAATGCCGGCCACGAGTTCAATCGTGACGCCTTCATCGCGGGTGTGCGCAGTTTCTACGCCGATGCCGACGGCAAGTTCATCGGCATGCCGTTCAATTCGTCCGCGCCGATCATGTACATCAACACTCAGGCGCTTGAAAAAGCCGGTGTCGAGGCTCCCAAGACCTGGGAAGAATTCGAGTCCATCGCACCGAAGCTCAAGGAAGCTGGCTACGTGCCGCTCGTCCAGTCGCAGCTGACCTGGGAGTTCACCGAGAACTTCTTCTCGCGCAACGACGTCCAGTTCGCCTCCAACAACAACGGCTATGACAGCGTGATCGACACCACGATCAATGTCACCGCGCCCGAGCACGTCATGATGTACGACAAGCTCAAGGCCTGGGCCGACGAAGGCTATTTCGGCTATTACGGTGCCGGCTGGTCGGATAACCAGAAGGTCTTCGAGGAAAACAAGGCTGCACTCTGGATCGGTTCGTCGGGTTCCTTCGGCGGCCTGCAGAAGACGGCTCAGATGCCGTTCGATGCGACCTTCCTTCCCTACTGGAACTCGATCGACGGCGCTGGCGTGCACTCCTTCATCGGTGGCGCGGCCCTCTTTGCGATGGCCGGCAAGCCGGACGCTGAAAACAACTGCACCGCCGCCTTCTTCCAGTTCCTCACCTCGCCGGAAATCCAGGTGTTCTACCACAAGTCCACCGGTTACGTGCCTGTCACCGAGGCGGCCTACGGCCTCGCCAAGGAGCAGGGATACTACGACGAAAAGCCGGTTGCCGAAGTCGGCATCAAGCAGCTTTCCCTGCCGGGTGGCGAGTGGAACAAGGGCTACCGTCTCGGCTTCTACCCGCAGATCCGCGAAGTGATGGAACGTGAATACGGCCGCATCTTCTCGGGCGAAACCACCCCTGCGGAAGCCATGGAAACCATCAAGAACGAAGCCGACCAGCTGCTGTCGCGCTTTGCCAAGACGTCCGGCTGATTTCAGTCGCGATCAAACCGGCGCCCGGGGCAGATCACCCCGGGTGCCGCATTGAGCGGTGAGGCGTCTTCCGCCCCGCTCGCTGGAAGATCCGGATACGGCCGTTCATGAAACGCGTTCAATTCAACCGCCCGCTTTTGCCCTTTCTGCTGATCCTTCCGCAGATGGCGGTGATCGTCATCTTCTTCTACTGGCCCTCCGCGCAGGCGATCCAGTCGTCCTTCTATATCGAGGATCCCTTCGGTTTCGGCGCCACCTTTGTCGGCCTGTCGAACTACCACGATATCCTGACCTCCGCGGAATATCTCAAGATCGTCAATTTCACGGTCATCTTCACGCTGCTGGTGACTGTCCTTTCGCTGTCGATAGGCCTGCTTCTGGCCGTCAAGGCGGACAAGGTCATCCGCGGATCGAGCGCCTACAAGACGCTCCTGATCTCGGTCTACGCCGTGGCACCGCCGGTCGCCGGTCTGATCGGTGTGATGTTCTTCGACCAGCATATCGGCCCGTTCGTCAAACTCGCGGCCTGGTTCGGCTGGGAAATGCGGGTCGGCATCGACTACTGGGATACGGCGATCACCATGATCACCATCTCGGTGTGGAAGCAGATCCCCTACAATTTCATCTTCTTCCTCTCTGGCCTCCAGGGAATTTCCCGTTCGGTCGTCGAGGCGGCTGCGATCGACTGCCGCTCGCCGATACGCCGGTTCTGGACGGTCATCCTGCCGCTCCTGTCGCCCACGGCGTTCTTTCTTCTGATCATCAACATGACCTACGCGCTCTTCGACACCTTCGGCATCATCGACACGACGGTGAAGGACAAGGCTGCCAACAACCCGATCACGCTCGTCTACAAGGTCTATATGGACGGCTTCCGCGGCAACGATATCGGCGGATCCTCGGCCCAGTCGGTCATTCTCATGCTGGTGGTCTTCGTGCTCACCGTCTTCCAGTTCCGCTTCATCGAGCGGCGCGTGCACTATAATTGAGGACGGCAGCGATGAACCGCACACGTTTCTTCGATCATGTCGTCCTTCTTCTCGGCGTCGCCTTCATGGTCGGTCCGATCCTCGTCGCCTTCCTGACCTCGACGCACGATCCCTACGAGATCCACATGAAGGGTTTGATGGCGAGCTGGGGCAATGACTTTGTCCAGACCTATGACAAGGTGCTCTTCGAAAAGGGCGGCTTTACCGGCAAGGTCACCGGCCTCGCCATGCTGAAGAACTCCTTCATCCTCGGCATCGGCTTCGCCGTCGGCAAGATCGTCCTTTCGATGCTGGCAGCCTATGCGATCGTCTATTTCCGCTTCCGCATGGGTGTGGTGTTCTTCTGGATGATCTTCACCACGCTGCTTCTGCCGCTCGAGGTGCGCATCCTGCCGTCCTACGAGGTGATGACCAAGCTCGGGCTGGTCGACACCTATTCGGGCCTCATCGTTCCGCTTCTGGCCTCGGCCACCGGGACATTCTATTTCCGCCAGTTCTTCAAATCCGTGCCCGAAGAGATACTCGAGGCCGCCCGCATCGATGGCGCCGGCCCCTTCAAGTTCTTCGTCGATATTCTGGTCCCGCTGTCGCGCAACATGATGGCCGCGATCTTCATCATCATGTTCGTCTACGGCTGGAACCAGTATCTCTGGCCCATGCTGATGACCACCGACGAAGGCTTCTTCACGCTCGTGCGCGGCATCAAGCAGATCCTCCTCGTCTGGGTCGGTGCCCAGATCCCCGATTACAATCAGGCTTTCGCTCTGGCCGTGCTCGCGATGGTGCCGCCCATTCTGGTCGTCATCGTCTTCCAGAGCTGGTTCATCAAGGGCCTGACCGAAAGCGACAAATAGGTGCGACGATGAAACAGGTCACGCTCACAAACGTCTCCAAGACCTATCCGAACGGCGTCACGGCCGTTCGCCCGACGAGTTTCGAGATCGAGAAGGGCGAGTTCCTCGTGCTCGTCGGCCCGTCGGGTTGCGGCAAGTCGACGATCCTCCGGATGATCGCCGGGCTCGAGGCGATAACCGAAGGCGATCTGGAAATCGCCGGCAAACGCGTCAACGACGTCGAGCCCGCCGAGCGCGACATCGCGATGGTGTTCCAGAACTATGCGCTCTATCCGCACATGACGGTGTTCAACAACATGGCCTACGGCCTGCGCAATCGTGGCACGTCGAAGGCGGAGATCGACAAGGCGGTTCGCGATGCGGCGACGATGCTCAATCTCGGGGAGTTCCTCGACCGCAAGCCGAGCCAGCTGTCAGGCGGGCAGCGCCAGCGTGTCGCCATGGGCCGCGCCATCGTGCGCAACCCGGCCCTGTTCCTCTTCGACGAGCCGCTTTCGAACCTCGACGCGAAATTGCGCGGCCAGATGCGCATCGAGATCCGCGCGCTCCAGCGCCGTCTCGGCGTGACCTCTGTCTATGTCACGCACGACCAGGTGGAAGCGATGACCATGGCCGATCGCATCGTGGTGCTCAATGCCGGGCGCATCGAGCAGATCGGCACGCCGTCGGAAATCTATCACCAGCCGCAGAGCACCTTCGTGGCAAGCTTCATGGGCGCGCCGCCGATGAACCTCATCGATGCCGACTACAAGGGCAATGGCCGCGTCTACCTCAAGGGCGGGCTCGATATGCCCGCTCCGGTCGAGACGGGCCGTGCCGGGTCGGTGAAGATCGGCGTGCGGCCGGAAAATGCGAAAATGCTCGCGACGGAGACCCAGGGCGCGCTGCCGTTTGCCATCAATCACGTGGAAGAGCTGGGCGCCATTCGCCTGTTTCACGGCACGGTCGGTGGTCAGCCTTTCACCGTGCACACCTCGCACGAACACGCGATCCCCGAAGGAACCGCGTGGCTCGATCTCGAGAAGTCGCCGGTCCTGATGTTCGACGGCGCGACGGGAGCCCGGCTGTAGCGGCCGGGCTTGTGGTCGCTATTCCATCACCATCGCGCCTTCTTCGTCCTTGGACGGCGCATGGTTCGGCTTGCGCAGAAAAAGCGTGAGCGGAATGGCGGCGAGCGTGATGATCATCATCAGCTTGAAGTCGTTATTGTAGGAAATCATCGCGGCCTGCTGGTTCACCAGATTGTCCATCACCTCCAGCATTTGCGGGTTTTGCTGCGGCATGACGTCGAGCAGTTGCTGGTTGAACGGATTGATGAAGGTCGACAGTTCCGCGTGGTTGATCTGGATATTGCGGGTCAGGAACACGGTCACGACGGAAATCCCGATCGACGAACCGATGTTGCGCGTCAGGCTGAAGAGTGCCGTCGCGTCCGTCCGGAAGACCGGGGGCAGGGTGGCGAAGGCCACGGTCGACAGCGGCACGAAGACGAGGCCAAGCCCCAGCCCCTGGATGATCCCCGTCTCGATGATCAGCTGACTGTTCATCTGCGGCGTGAAGCCGGACATGAGGTAGAGCGAATAGGCTGTCAGCCCAAGTCCGGCGGTGACCAGAAGACGCGGATCGACGATACGCACTAGCCGGCCGACGAGCAGCATGGAGATCATTGTGCCGACGCCGCGCGGGGCCATGACGAGACCGACAGATATCGTCGAATAGCCGAAGATGTTCGACAGCATCGGCGGCAAGAGCGCGAGGCTGGCCAGAAGCACGATGCCCACGATGAAGATGAAGATCAGGCCGGTCGCGAAATTGCGGTCGATGAATATCTTCGGATCGATGAAGGCATCGTCCGACGTCAGGATATGGACGATGAAGACCCAGAATCCGGTGATGCAGAGGGCGAGTTCGATCCAGATTTCCATTGCCGAAAACCAGTCGACCTCGCCGCCGCGGTCGAGCATCAGCTGCAGCGCGCCGACACCGAGCGAGAGCATGGCAAAGCCGAAGAAGTCGAACTTGCGCAGTCGCTTGGCGGCCTCGGGGAGATAGGCGATGCAGCCCGCGAAGGCGAGAATGCCGACCGGCAGGTTGATGAAGAACACGTAGCGCCAGTTGAAATATTCGGTCAGATAGCCGCCCAGCGTCGGCCCGACGATCGGCCCGACCATGATGCCCGCACCCCAGATCGCCATGGCCTGGCCGTGCTTTTCCTTGGGGTTGATGTCGAGAAGGAAGGTCTGGGACAGGGGAACGATGGCCGCGCCGAAGACGCCCTGCAGCAGGCGGAAGCCCACCATGACGTTCAGATTCCAGGCCAGGCCGCATGCCATCGAGGACACGGTGAACCCTGCGATCGCAATCAGGAAAAGCTGCTTGCGGCCGAAGCGGTCCGCCAGCCAGCCGGTGACGGGCGTCATGATCGCGGCGGCGACGATATAGGACGTCAGCACCCAGTTGATCGTGTCACGCGATGCCGACAGGTCGCCGGTCATCGAAGGCAGTGCGACGTTGGCGATCGTGGTGTCGAGCACCTGCATGATCGTCGCGAGCATGATCGATACGGTGATCAGGCCGCGATTTGGAACGTCGGCATGCGACTGCGCGGAGGCTGAAGCGGCTTGGGCGGACATGGCGGGATGCCTTCAGGCTTTACTCGGCAGCGTGGGCGGATTCCAGCAGATCGCCGAAATGACGGCTGTGGCCGGTGTCGACCGTAACCGTTGCGCTCAGTCCCGAGCGCATCAGGAAATGGGCGTCCTCGTTGTCGAGTTTCAGATGTACGGGAATGCGCTGGGTCACCTTGACCCAGTTGCCGGTCGCGTTCTGCGCCGGCAGCAGCGAGAACTCCGCACCGGTGCCGGCGCCGATCGACTTGACGGTTGCGCGGAACGTCCTGTCAGGGAAGGCGTCGAAGGAGACTTCGGCCGGCTGGTCCACATCCATGTAGGTCAGCTGCGTTTCCTTGAAGTTGGCTTCGACCCAGGGCTGCTCGGTCTCGACAAGCGTGAAGAGCGACGTGCCGGCCGCAACGAAGCGGCCCGGCTTGAAGTCCGCGGCCTCATAGAGCATGCCGTCGGCGGGCGCATGGACAGTCGAAACCTCGAGATTGTACTCGGCCTTCTCCGCGGCTGCCTTGGCCGAGATCACGCTCGGATGCTCGTCGATGTCTCCTTCCAGCGCGGGGCCGAGCGCGGCCTTGGCATTGGCGACGGCTTCCTTTGCCGCCGTCAGCGCGTCCTCGGCCTTGCGTGCGGCATGGGTGGCATCGTCGTAGCTCGACGCGGTCGCCACCCCCTTGTTGGACAGCGTCTTGTAGCGCTTCAGGTTGTCCTGGGAATAGGCCACATCGTTTTCCGCGGCATGCTGCTGGGCGAGCGCCTGCTGGTAACCGGCGCGAAGCTGGGTCACGTTCAGCCGCGCGGTCTCGATGGCCGCCTTGGCCTGTTCGACGGCGATCTTCAAGGGAGCCGGATCCACCTGGAAGAGAACGTCGCCCTTCCTGACCTGCTTGTTGTTGGTCACGTTCGATGTGGTCACGCGACCGGAAAGTTCCGAAGCGATGGCGATCTTGGAGAAGAGGAGGTTCGCGTTTTCCGTTTCCTCATAGCGGCCGCCGCTCACCCACATGTAACCGCCGACGCCGACCAGAAGGGCGGGAACGAGGAGCATCAGCCCCAAGCGCCGTCCGCGCTTGCGCTTCGGCTTTTCCGGTGCGGTGGGGGCATCCGCCCTGATATCTGCCGGGGCTTCCGTGGGAGCGCCTTCGGTCGGCTTCTTTTCCTGAATAGTCATCTTGCTACCTGCTTCTTGATAGGTGCGGCCTCATCGGACGCTGTCTCGTCCTTCGCCAGATTCTCGGTCATCGTCGCCAGCGCCTTGATCAGCGTGCGGCGCTCGTCCTGGCTCAGCCCCTCGAGGGCGGTCTGGTAAATTCCTCCGGCCATCGACTTCACCTTGGAAAAGGCGTCGACGGCCAGATCGGTGGGATGGATCACGTTGGCGCGGCGATCGTTCTCGTCGGGCCGGCGAACAGCCCATCCGGCCTGCTCCATCCGGTCGATCAGCCGGGAGACGCTGATGGGTTCGATTTCGAGCACCTCGGCAAGCTTTGCCTGGCTCATCGGCCCATGCTTGACCAGTCTGACAGCCGCCCGCCATTGGGCGGCCGACAGGCCGTATTCGCGTCCGCGTGCTTCGAAGCGGCGGCGAAGAAGCCGCGCCACGTCGTGCACCATGAAACCCAGATTTTCTATGTTCGCGTCGGTCATGAGCTGGATATATAATAAGCATGCTCATCATATCAACGTGGATGACCATACGCGGACGTGCGAAGATTATACGAAAACGTGGGTAGGGAGGTTGGCGGCTCAGGCAGGCGAGGGGCCGGAGAAAGCGGCCATCAGTTCGGAGGCGATCGTCACGGCGATCACTTCCGGCCGCTTGTCGTCGAGCTTGCGGCCGATGGGCGAGACGAGTTTCGAAAGACGCGCCGGATCGCCGCCTTCCTTGCGATAACGGCTCTCGAACGTCGCACGCTTGGTTTTCGAGCCGATCATTCCGATGAAGGCGAGGTCGTCGCGCCCGAGCGCCGCCTCGACGACCAGAAAGTCGATGGCATGGTCATGGGTCAGGACCACGATGGCCGAGCCGGGCGCGATCGCGGACACCAGACTTTCCGGCATCGCGGCAAGATGGGCGATGACGCCATCAGGCACAGTCGCGATCTCGGCCTCCCGGCTTTCCACCAGATGGGCCTCGACGGGAAGCGCCATCAGGAAACCCGCCAGCGCCCGCCCCACATGTCCGCCGCCGAAAATCCAGACTTGAGGGTATCGTTCGATCTCGCCTGCCACGAGCATCTCGACCTGTTCGGTCCGGTCAGCCGGTATCCTGTCGAAGGAGAGTTTCACGCGTCCGCCGCAGCACTGGCCGCTGTCCGGGCCGAGAACCCAGTCGAGGTCACTCGTCTCGGCGCCGCCAAGCATGGCGCGCGCGCGGTCGATCGCCTCGAATTCGAGGGTGCCGCCGCCGATGGTCTCGAAGGTGGCATTGGCCGAAACCGCCATGAAGGCCCCAGCCTCGCGCGGCGCCGACCCCCTGGTTTCGGTGATGCGGACCAGGACGAAACCGTCCGCGCCCGCATCCTCGGCAAACGCCCGGAAGGCCTTCAGGCCGGAGCTCATGCGCCCGCTTTCAGCCTTTCGACCGCCATCAGCACACGCTCGGGCGTGGCCGGGGCATCGAGGCAGGGGCAGGTGCGGTAATCGCCGATGGAGGCAACCGCCATGGAGATGGCCTCGAGCACCGAAACCGGCAGCATGAACGGCGGTTCGCCGACCGCCTTGGACCGGCGGATCGTCATTTCCCGGTTTTCAGACCAGTCCGCGAGCTTCACGTTGAAGATGCGGGGGCGATCGGAGGCAAGAGGGATCTTGTAGGTCGAGGGTGCGTGCGTGCGCAGCATTCCCTTGTCGTCCCACCAGAGTTCCTCGGTGGTCAGCCACCCCATGCCCTGGATGAAGGCGCCTTCGACCTGTCCCTTGTCGATTGCCGGGTTCAGCGACTTGCCCACATCGTGGAGAATGTCGGCGCGGTCGACCTGGTATTCGCCGGTCAGCGTATCGACGGATACTTCGGAGACGGCAGCGCCATAGGCATAGTAATAGAACGGCCGTCCCTTGCCTGTCGCGCGGTCCCAGTGGATTTTCGGCGTCTTGTAGAAGCCCGCCGCCGATAGCTGGACGCGCGCCATATAGGCCTGGTCGATGAACTCGGCGAAGGAGAAGACCTGATTGCCGACCCGCACTCGGTTGGGTTCGAAGACGATGGTCTCCTTCGGCACCGAATATTTCTCCGAGGCGAAATCGACGAGGCGCTCCTTGATCTGCCGGGCGGCATTGACGGCAGCCATCGCATTCAGGTCGGTGCCGGACGAGGCGGCGGTCGCCGACGTGTTCGGCACCTTTCCTGTATTGGTCGCGGTGATCTTGATCATCGCGAAATCGACCTGGAATTCCTCGGCAAGGGCCTGGGCGACCTTGGTGTTCAGGCCTTGGCCCATCTCGGTGCCGCCATGGTTGAGATGCAGCGAACCGTCGCGATAGACATGGACCAGCGCGCCGGCCTGATTGTACCAGGTCGCGGTGAAAGAGATGCCGAATTTCACCGGGGTCAGCGCTATCCCCTTGCGGATCACGGGGCTGTTTTCGTTGAACGCGACGATCGCCTTGCGCCGGGCCTGATAGTCGGAGCTTTCCTCCAGCTCCTCGACGATCCGGCCGATGATGTTGTCCTCGACGGTCTGGTGATAGGGCGTGAGATTGCGGCCTTCGCCGCCGTAGAAATTGATCTTGCGGATATCCAGCGGGTCGCGGCCGAGCTTGTAGGCGATTTCCTCGATGACACGTTCCGCCCCGATCAGCCCCTGCGGGCCGCCGAAGCCGCGAAACGCGGTGTTGGAGACCGTATTGGTCATCATCGGGCGCGAGGCCAGCCGCACGTCCTCATAGTAATAGCAGTTGTCGGCGTGAAACAGCGCCCGGTCGGTCACGGGACCCGAGAGGTCGGCGGAAAATCCGCAACGGGCCGCGAATGTACCGTCGAAGGCCAGGATGCGGCCGTCGTCGTCATAACCGACATCGTAGTCGATATGGAAATCGTGCCGCTTGCCGGTGATCGACATGTCATCGTCGCGGTCCGGGCGGATCTTGACCGGCACGTTGAGCTTCTTCGCGGCGATCGCCGCGAGGGCTGCGAACTGGTTGCCCTGCGTTTCCTTGCCGCCGAAGCCGCCGCCCATCCGGCGCACCTGGACGTTGACGGAGTGCGAGGGAACGCCGAGCGCATGGCCCACCATGTGCTGGATCTCGCTCGGGTGCTGGGTTGAGGCCCAGACGGTGACTTCGTCGTCTTCGCCCGGAATGGCCATGGAGATATGGCCTTCGAGGTAGAAGTGATCCTGACCGCCGACGCGCATCTCGCCCTTCAGCCGGTTCGGCGCCCTGGCCAGCCCCGCATCCACATCGCCGCGCTTGAGCGTGAGCGGGGTGCAGACATGGTCGTGGCCCGCTTCGATCGCGGCCACCACGTCCGTGGCATAGGGCAGGTCCTCATATTCGATCTGAGCAAGCTGGGCGGCCTTGCGTGCCAGATGCCGGGTCTCGGCGACGACGCAGAACACGGGCTGGCCGTAGAACTTCACCTCGCCCTCGGCCAGCACCGGCTCGTCATTCAGGCCGGCCGGCGAGATGTCGTTGATGCCGGGCACGTCCCCGCCCGTCAGAACCAGCTTGACGCCTGGCGCTGCCCTGACGCGGGCGAGATCCATGGAGGTGATCCGGGCATGCGCGCGCGTGCTCAGGCCGAGATAGGCGTGAAGCGTACCGGCCGGTTCGGCCATGTCGTCGATATAGATCGCCTTGCCGGTGACATGCTTGATCGCGGAATCATGCGGACGGGCGACATGGGCGCCGCCATCGACAGTTTCGGCATTGACGTCGGGTTTGAAGGACTTGTTCATTCGCCTGCCTCCATCATCAGCGGCTCGGATGTGTCGAGCCGGGCCGGTGCGCCGGAGGTTTCGAGGAAGAAACGCGTCAGAAGGTTCTGCGCCACCCGCATCCGGTAGTCGGCAGACGCCCGCCAGTCGGTCAGCGGCGAATAGTCGTTCTCGAGTTCGGCCTGGGCCGCCTGAACCGCCGTCCAGCCCCAGCGCGCGCCGATCAGGCACTCTTCGACATGTGTGGCCCGCTTGGGCGTTCCCGCCATGCCGCCGAATGCGATGCGCGCGGTTGCCACATGGCTGTCGCTGTCGAGCTCGATCAGGAAGGCGGCACAGAGCGCGGAAATATCCTCGTCGCGCCGCTTGGAAATCTTGTAGACCGCGAAGTGCGCATCTTCCGGCACCGCCGGCACGGTGACGCTTTCCACGAACTCGCCGCCGGCGCGGTCCTGCTTGCCGTAAGCGATGAAGAAATCTTCGAGCGGCAGCGTCCGGCGCGCCGATCCCTTGCGCAGTGTCAGCGTGGCGCCGAGCGCGATCAGCGGGGGAGGGGTGTCGCCAATGGGCGAGCCGTTGGCGATATTGCCGCCGATCGTGCCCATGTTGCGCACCTGTTCGCCGCCGAGCCGGTCCCACAATTCCGCGAGCTGCGGGACCTGAGACAGGATCGCGCCGCGGGCCATCGAATAGCTCACGCCGGCGCCGATCTTCAGGCCCTCTTCCGTTTCTTCGATTGTCTGCAGGTCGGTGAGATGACCCACGAAGATCACCGGCGCGATGGCGCGCATGCCCTTGGTCACCCAAAGGCCCACATCTGTGGAGCCTGCCACGAGCGTTGCCTTCGGGTTGGCTTCATAGATTTCGGCCAGATCGTCGGCGCTGGCCGGTATGAATGTTTTGCCCTCGGGATGGTCGATTTCGACACGGGCGCCGTCCGCAAGCTCGATGAGCTTCCGGGCCGTTTCCTCGCGGGCGCGGACCAGCCGGTCATTGTCTTCGTCGGGCTCGATCTTCGATGCAGCGAGGGCAGCCCGAACGATCGGTTCATAGCCGGTGCAGCGACACAGATTGCCCTGCAGCGCACGCTCGACATCCTTGACACCGGGCTCCGGATCGCTCAGCCAGAGAGCCTGCAGCGATGCCACGATGCCGGGCGTGCAGAAGCCGCATTGAGATCCGTGCAAGTCCACCATGGCCTGCTGTACGGGCGCCAGCTCCCCGTCGGGACGGTTGAGATACTCTATGGTGACCACATGCGTGGCGTCGAGCGAGCCGACGAAGCGGATGCAGGCATTCACGCTTTCATAGGTCAGCATCCCGTCGATCATCCTGCCGACGAGCACCGTGCAGGCTCCGCAATCGCCCTCCGCACAACCTTCTTTCGTGCCGGTCAGACGGCGTTCGATGCGCAACCAGTCGAGCACCGTCAAGTCGGGAGCGAAGCCGGACAGCTCGACGGTTTGATCGTTCAGAAGAAAGCGGATTGATGAGCGGATGGCTGACGACATGGGACCCCAAATTTGTATGTTTGGTCAAACTTTAGCGTGTCTCCTGCCTTTGCGAAAGTAAATATGCAAAGCCGCTAACTTTGCGTCCTGGCACGTTTACTCCGCCGCTTCCTTTCCCGTGACCTCGTGTCTTTCACCTTTCGGGTCCGCTGACCTGAGATAGTTGGAGGCAAGATCGACTGTCGATTTCCTGCCGACATGCTTGTGGTTCTCCCTGAGCCAGTTCTCGGCCGCCAGACGGCCGCGATCGCGCAGGTCGGTCAGGAACGCCCAGTCGACGTTGAACTTGGATGCGACGGAGAGATCCTCGAGACTGTCGTCCGAGCGGATCGAGTGAACGAGGATCTTCTTCAGCCTGTCCTTGTAATCGTCCTTCAGCCAGCCCTCGTCGAGCAGGCGGCTGACGAAGTTGATGGCGCGCAGCTCGCTGATCAGCGAGCCGTTGAAGGAGATCTCGTTGATCCGGTTCATGATCTCCGGCGCGCTCATCGGCACCTCGTCGCGCTCCATCGGATTGATGTGAACGATCAGCACGTCGCGGCTCTTGCAGACATAGAAGAACGGAAACAGCGCCGGATTGCCCATATAGCCGCCGTCCCAATAGTGCTCACCGTCGATCTCGACGGCCTTGTAGAGAAAGGGCAGGCAGGCGGAGGCCATCACCACGTCGAGGCTGACCTCACGCGAATCGAACACCTTCACCCGGCCGGTCCGCACATTGGTGGCGCTCAGGAACAGCTTGATCGCCTCGTGGGACCTCAGGGCGTCGAAATCCACGCATTCGGCGATCAGGTCGCGCAACGGGTTGATATCCAGCGGATTGAGTTCATAGGGCGAAAACGTCCGCGTCAGGGTGTCGAAGATGGTGTAGGTCGCCGCCGCAATCATGTCCCCGCCGGGGATCAGGGATTTCGGCAAGGTCGGCAGCGGCGACCAGATCGAGCCGGCGTGGCTGGTTCTTTCCCAGAATTCGGCGAGCGATTTCTGCGCACCCCTGCGTCCGTCCTCCATCAGTCCGTGGGCCAGAAGCGTTGCATTGACCGCACCGGCACTGGTGCCCGAAACGCCTTCGATCTCGAGATGAGGTTCGTCCAGCAAGCGGTCGAGAACGCCCCAGGTGAAGGCGCCATGAGCGCCTCCGCCCTGAAGCGCGAGGTTCATCTGCTTGATCTCGGCCATCAGTGGGCCACCCAGCCGCCATCCATGGATTGCGCGCTGCCGGTGATCTGCGCCGCCTGGTCGCTTGCAAGGAACAGGGCGAGTGCCGCGATCTGTTCGACCTGCACAAACTGCTTGGTCGGCTGGGCTTCCAGGATCACCTTCTGGATGACCTCCTCCTCGCTCATGTTGCGCGCTTTCGCGGTGTCGGCGATCTGGCCCTTGACCAGCGGGGTTTCGACATAGCCCGGGCAAATGGCATTGGCCGTCACGCCGAATTCCGCGCCTTCGAGGGCGACCGTCTTTATGAGTCCGAGAACGCCGTGCTTGGCGGTCACATAGGCGCTCTTGAACGGCGAGGCGACGAGGCCGTGGGCCGAGGCGATGGCGATGATGCGGCCATGCTTGCGCGCCTTCATTCCGGCAAAACTCGATCGGATGACGTGGAAGACGGAAGACATGTTGATGCCGATGATCGCATCCCATTTCTCGATCGGGAAATCCTCGATCTTGGAGACATGCTGGATGCCGGCATTGGGAACGACGACATCGAGCGAGCCGAAGGTCTTCTCGGCCTTGGCCACCATGGCGGCAATCTCGTCGGGTTTGAGCATGTTGGCCGGATCGTAGATCACTTGCCCGTCGCCGAGATTTTCGAGCTTGGCGCGCTCTTGCTCGATCTCGTCGGGATCGCCGAGGCCGTTGATGACGACGTTGTAGCCGTTCCTGACGAAGGCTTCGGCAATCCCGTAGCCGATGCCGGAGGTAGAGCCCGTGATAAGTGCGGTTTTCATGACATGCTCCTTTCGTGCTGCAATGCACAATTCCTGTTACCTGCAAATAGGTGCGAATTGGAAGCCGCCAACCGCTTCAACACGGGAACGTTCATTAAATTTCGGACATGTGCTGCGGGACGAGGGACTTCGCCCTGCGGATCCATGCATCAAACTTTCTGACTTGTCAGTCCGGCTTTTGCCAGACAAAGGGAGGGCATGACTGCCAATCGCGCGCCATCCACTCCTTCGCCCGCCGGCCCGTCAGCGGCTCTCGTCGGCATGGCGGGCGCCGTCGCGATGGCTGTGGCCATGGGGCTCGGCCGGTTCTACTACACCCCCATTCTGCCGGCGATGATGAGCGGTGTGCCGATGGGGCCGACGGAAGCCGGCTATGTCGCCTCGGCCAATTATGTCGGTTATCTCGTCGGTGCGGTCCTTGCCGCCTATGGCTGGGCGGAGGGTATGGAGCGTCGGGTGGCGCTGTCGGGCCTGCTGGCGACGGCGCTTCTGCTGTTGTCGATGAGCCTGACGACAAACATCCTCGCCTTTTCCGTCATCCGCTTCCTGGCCGGCGTTGCCAGTGCACTTGCGATGATCTTCACCTCTTCCCTTGTGCTGTCCTTCGGTCTCGCCAGAGGGCGACCGGTCGTCCAGTCGTTACATTTCGGCGGGGTCGGCCTGGGCATCGCGCTTTCTGCAGTGCTCTTTGCCGCCGTTGTTCTGTTCGAAGGCGGTTGGCGCGGCGCATGGATTGCCGGCGGCATCGCCGCGCTTGGCGGTTGCGTGCTTGCGGCTGTCCTCCTTCCACGCCAGGTATCGCGCACGGGCCCGGTAAGGAAGGAGCCTCCGCTCGTCTGGACAAGGCCTCTTGTGCTCCTGACGGTCGCTTACGGTCTCTTCGGCTTCGGCTATATCGTGACCGCCACCTTTCTCGTGGCAATCGTGCGGGAAGCGGGCGGCTCGTCCACCTCGGAAGCGCTGGTCTGGCTTGCGACCGGTCTCGCAGCCGCTCCTTCCGTGGCGCTGTGGGGCATTTTCGCACGACGCTTCGGTCTGGTGATGACCTTCGTCGCCGGTTGCATGACAGAGGCGATAGGAGTGGCCGCAAGCGTGCTGCTGCCATTGCCCGTTGGCCCGATGATCGGCGGCGTGCTGTTGGGGCTGACATTCGTGATGATCACCGCCTACGGCCTTCAGGCCGGTCGCGAATATGCCGGCGACAGCCCGCGTCGCGCCTTCGCTCTCATGACGGCCGCCTTCGGTGTCGGTCAGATCATCGGACCGGTGGTCGCGGGAAATCTCGCGCACTTTACCGGCAATTACGTGCTCGGCAGCATGTCCGCGGTCGCGGCGCTCGTATTGGCGGCGGGCCTTGCAATACCGCTGCGCCGCGGCTGAGTATATTTTAGTCAAACCATAAATACAGGCGCTTGCCCTCCATTAATGCCGCCCTATGTGAGAGGCCCGGTGCCAATTGTGGCGAGACTTTGTCGTTTTCGAGACAGGCTCAAGTCGTAAATTGCACCGGGCTGTGCTAGAAAGTCGCAGACACTTTCTCGTGTCGCTTAATCGTGTGCCGGTGTTCGGGGACAAATGAATGCCGGCGCGGAACGGGGGAAGGTATGCCTGTGGACGCACGTTGTCGCCGGCAGTCACTTCCCAGAAACAGCGACGCTACCTGGCCGCGGCACGGGGCGTCGAGATAAAGGGGGCTACATGTCCGAACCAATGCACAAGGACCAGGATCCCGATCTGCTGATCGATACCGATTTCGAGGCAGGGCAGGATAACGTTCAGGTTCTCGGTCTAGACGTCCACAATCCCGTCTTCTTCGTTTCCGCCGTCGTCATCGTCGGCTTCGTCATTCTGACGCTGATGTTCGGCGAAACTGCGTCGGACTTCTTCAACTGGCTTCGTCCCGCCATCACCAACATGTTCGACTGGATGCTGCTGATTGCCGGCAATCTCTTCGTCGTGTTCTCTCTCATTCTCATCTTCACGCCGTTGGGCTCGATCCGTCTCGGCGGCGCCGAAGCGCGGCCCGACTACGGTTACATGGGCTGGTTTTCCATGCTGTTTGCCGCCGGCATGGGCATCGGCCTGATGTTCTTCGGTGTGTCCGAGCCGTTGTCCCACTACGCCTCGTCCTTCGGCGGCGTCGTCATGGAGAATGGCGTGCGCACCGACTGGGCACCGCTTGCGGGTGCGGAAGGCGACGCGCATGCCGCCCGTCTGAACGCCATGGCCGCGACCATCTTCCACTGGGGTGCGCACCCTTGGGCAATCTACGCCGTGGTTGCGCTGGCGCTGGCCTTTTTCAGCTACAATCGCGGCCTGCCGCTCACCCTGCGCTCGGCCTTCTACCCGCTGCTCGGCGAACGTATCTGGGGCTGGCCCGGTCACGTCATCGACACGCTCGCGGTCTTCGCCACGCTCTTCGGCCTGGCGACCTCGCTCGGCTTCGGTGCAGAACAGGCCTTGGCGGGCCTGAACTTCCTGTTCGGAATTCCGGTCACCGAGACGGCCAAGATCGTGTTGATCCTGTTCATCACCTCGATCGCGCTGGCTTCCGTGGTCGCCGGGCTCGATGCCGGCGTCAAGCGGCTGTCCGAGATCAACATGGTGCTGGCACTGCTGTTGATGTTGTTCATCTTCTTCTTCGGCCCGACGCTCGTCATCATGACCGGCCTCTGGGAGAACACGGTCGCCTACGTCACCAACATCCTGCCGCTGTCCAACCCGTTCGGCCGGACGGACACCAATTTCCTGCAGGGCTGGACGGCCTTTTACTGGGCCTGGTGGATTTCCTGGTCGCCCTTTGTCGGCATGTTCATTGCCCGCGTCTCGCGCGGCCGCACCGTGCGCGAGTTCATCACCTGCGTGCTCGTCATTCCGACGATCGTCTCCATCATCTGGATGTCGACCTTCGGCGGTTCGGCGATTGACCAGGTCATCGACCACGGCAACACGGCGGTCGCCGATTCCGATCAGGCGGTGATGCTGTTCGAGATGCTGAAGTCCTACCCGCTCACGCAGATCGCCTCCTTCATCGGTATCGTTCTGGTGATGGTGTTCTTCGTGACCTCGTCGGATTCGGGCTCGCTGGTGATCGACACGATCACCTCTGGCGGCATCGAGGAGCCCCCGGTCGCACAGCGTGTTTTCTGGGCGACCTTCGAAGGCATCGTTGCCATCGTCCTGCTGATCGGCGGAGGGTTGGGTGCGCTTCAGGCGGCTGCGGTGACGACGGGCGTGCCCTTCGCGCTCCTGCTGGTCGTCATGATGTGGTCGATCTGGAAAGGCCTGAACGAGGAGCGCAAGGCCCTCAAGTCCTGATCCGGATAATCCTGACACTGGGAGAGGCCGGCGAAATCGCCGGCCTTTTTCGTGGTGCCTTCCACCAATTGCCGCATCGCCGCACAAATTCGCGAGCCTGATTGCGGTGCGTCACAGTTTGGCCTAGGTAGGGTTCCAGTGCGGACCATAGACAGGGCGCAAACACCCGCATTCCCGCCGGTCGCGCACTCGCCCGCATCCTTTCTCCAGGAAGGCACCCCGTGTTTGAATCCTTTTTCCCGAAGCCAAAGATCTTCTTTCCGTCGGTTCTCGCCTGGACCGCAGTCGGCATCTTCGTCTGGTATATCCTGGGCGATTTGATAGGCGCCGCGCTCGGTTTCCCGCTGCCGGTCCAGCGTGACGAGCCGGTCATCGGTCTGGCCTATTTCTACACGCCGGAATTTCTCTGGTTCTATCTGTTCTACGCGGTCTGGACGCTTTCCTTCGCTGCCTTCTGGTTCGTCTATTCGCCGCACAAATGGCAGATGTGGTCGGTGCTCGGCTCGATCTTCATCCTGTTCACCACCTATTTCGGTGTCCAGGTGTCCGTCGCCATCAACAACTGGCGCCGGCCGTTCTTCGATACCTTCCAGACGGCCCTTTCGGGCGACGGAACGGTGACGGCCTGGGATCTCTACAGTCTCACCTTCCTGTTTGCCGAAATCGCCTTCGTCTCGATGGGCGTCTTCGTCATCACCCGCTTTTTCGTCTCGCACTATGTGTTCCGCTGGCGCACGGCGATGAACGATTTCTACATGGAACGCTGGCCGCGCGTCCGTCACATCGAGGGGGCTTCCCAGCGTGTGCAGGAAGACACGATGCGCTTCGCCTCTATCATGGAGGGCCTCGGCGTCGCCTTCGTCGATGCGATCATGACGCTGGTGGCGTTCCTGCCCGTGCTTTGGGGGCTGTCCCAGTATGTCACCGAACTGCCGATCGTCGGCGAGATCCCGCACGCGCTTTTCGTCGCGCTTATCTTCTGGGCGATCTTCGGTACCGCGCTTTTGAGCCTCGTCGGCATCAAGCTGCCGGGCCTCGAATTCCGCAATCAGCGCGTGGAAGCCGCCTACCGGAAGGAGCTTGTCTACGGTGAGGACGACCCGAACCGCGCCCAGCCGCCGACCGTCAACGAGCTGTTCAGCAATGTGCGGAAGAACTATTTCCGCCTCTATTTCCACTACATGTATTTCAACGTCGCCCGCGGCTTCTATCTGCAGGCCGACAACATCTATGTGGACATCCTGCTGGTGCCGACCATCGTCGCGGGCAAGATCACCCTCGGTATCTGGCAGCAGATCCTCACCGCCTTCGGCCAGGTGTCGAACTCCTTCCAGTTCCTGATCAATTCATGGACGACGATCGTCGATCTTCTCTCGATCTACAAACGTCTCAGGGCCTTCGAGGCGGTGTTCCGCGGAGAAGAACTCAACGAGATCGATCGCAAGTATCTCGAGCGCGAGGCCTCCGGCATCCAGCCGAGCCCGGCCGATCCCGCTCCGGGAGAGGTCGGCCCCGACCAGGCCCAATCCTTCGAGGACAAATCCTGATCCACAAGAAAGGCCGGCGATTTCGCCGGCCTTTTTCCTTGTTCGTTATCGAGAGCCCGTCAGCTCGCTGAGGGATCCGCCTTCTTGAGCCGCTCGAACGCTTCGGAATAGGTCACGCATTTCACGTCCGGCTTGCCGCAGACATCGGTGAGAAATGTGTCCAGCGCATCCCAATAGGCCCCGCCATTCATCGGCACGAAATGAAATCCGAGTTGCAGCGGAATGCGCTCACCCTCATACTGCGCCTTGAAGGCGGCTTCGAAGGCCTCGATCGAGCGCTTCTCATATTCCGCCTTGTGCTCAGGCGTTTCCTCGCCCTTCGAGTGACGGACGAAGAGATTGTAATCCATTGCGATCACCGGGCGCTCGCGCGGGCCTTCGGGAATGAGGGGCAGCGAGAAACGCGCCGGTGTCTTGCCGGTCTCGGGCTCTGCCGGACCGCGCGAAACGGTGCTCGCATCATAGGTGAAACCATGCTCGGCGAGGGCGGCGAACAATCCGTCGCCCGAGGAGAGATAGGGCGCGCGAAACCCCTTGATCGCGTTTGCGGCCATGTCCTGCCAGCCGTCCGGTTCCCGGTCCTTGCTGCCGATCGTCGCCCAGGCAGACTTGAGGGCGGTGTCGAACTGGTCGAACTCCGCCGACCACTGCGAGGCGGTCCAGGATCCGCCGTCGAAATGTCCGCAACCATGGCTGCCCATTTCGTGACCGGCCCGATAGGCCGTCCAGATGTGGTCGAGCCGCTTTTCGACATCGTCATGGTCCGGCGCAAAACCGATATTCGACGCGCCCGCGGACTTGCCCGGAGCCGTGTAGCTCTTCCGCTCGGCCTTGCTCATCAGGAAGGTGCAGGAGAGGAAATAGGTGAAATGCGCGCCGGTCTTGTCCGCGATCTTCAGACTGCGGTCCCACATCGCATTGTCATGGGCGCCATCGAAGGAGACTATGACGAGCTGCTCGGTCCTGGCGGTTTCCGCCGCCTGTACGGGAAGGGCCAGGGCGGCGAGACTGGTGAAAAGCAGGGCGGGGCGGGCGATACGCGACAAGACAGAACTCCGGGTCACTGAACCCGCGAGCATCTAGGGCGGGTTTGAGGCAAGTGTATGGTCGGCACTGCAGCAGGGGCGTTTCACGGCTCGTCACGATCGGCCCGGCAGGTGCTGTTGGCCCGTCGCCAGCCAAGTGAATGCTCCCGCAGTGTGGTACGCGCCGGATCTTTGCTGTTGGCGCAATGCTTCAAGACCTGTCCCGATGCCTCTCCTACCGGTATAAAGGTTCCCGAACTCAAATCCGGAGCTTTCCAGTGCTGATCCTAATCCTCGGTCTCGTTCTATTTCTGGGCATCCATTCGGTGCGCATCTTCGCCCCCGGTTTTCGCGACGTGCAACTGGTGACGCGGGGTGAGAACACCTGGAAAATCCTCTACACGGTGATAGCCCTGATCGGGCTGGCGCTGATCGTCTGGGGCTACTCCATCGCCCGGCTCGATCCGGTCGTCTTCTGGGTCGCGCCCGCATGGATGAGCCACCTGACGGCGCTGCTGATGCTGTTCGCGATCATCTTTCTGGTGGTCTCGCAGTTTCCCGCGGGCCGCATCAAGGCTGCCGTCAAGCATCCGATGCTGCTTTCGGTGAAGATCTGGGCGCCGGCGCACCTTCTCGTCAACGGCGATCTGGCCTCCATTCTGCTCTTCGGCAGTTTCCTCGCCTGGGCCGTTCTCGACCGCATTTCCATCAAGAAGCGCGTCAGGGCGGGACTTGCCGTCGATCCCGCGCCCGGCCCGGTGAAATGGGACATTGCCGCAGTGCTCGCGGGCGTCGTCGTCTACGTCGCTTTCGTGCTCTACCTCCACCAGTTCCTCTTCGGTGTCGCACCTTTCCCGAATCTTTAGGCCCGAATCTCTGGAGCAGGGCCTTTTCATCAGGCGCGATCCGAACTAGAAGGCGGCAAACGAAAAGGGCCCGGCTGACCGGAGCAGAGGTAATGTCCCAAGACGATTCCAGTTTTATCCGCGAGGTCAACGAAGAGCTTCGCTCTGACGCGTTCAAGAAGTTCTGGCAGCGCTTCCGGCCGATCATCATCGGCCTGGCCGTACTCATCGTGGTTGGAACGGCTGCGCTGCGCGGCTGGGAGTACTGGCGGGAAACCACCGCTGCACGGTCCGGCGACAAGTTCCTCGCGGCCCTCGATCTCGCCCAGGAAGGCAAGACCGACGAAGCTCTTACCGCCTTCTCCGCGCTGGAGGAAAACGGTGACGGCTCCTATCCGGTGCTCGCCCGCCTTCGGGCAGCGACCGTCACTGCGGACCGCGGCGACAAGCAGGCCGCCGCCGACCAGTTCCTGCTCGCCGCCAATGACAGCTCCATTCCCGCCGCTCTTCGCGATATCGCCCGCGTCCGCGCCGGCTATCTTCTCGTCGACGTGGCTGATTACAACGCAGTCTCCGCAGCCGTGGAAGTGCTCGCCGTCCCCGAAAACGGCGCACGCCATTCGGCTCGTGAAATCCTCGGTCTCGCCGCCTACAAGGGCGGCGATATGGATCGCGCGCGGGACTGGTTCAACGAAATTGACGCCGACACCGAGACCCCTGCAGGTATCCGTCAGCGCGCCGGCGTGATGCTCGACCTCATAGCTGGCCGCGGCGAAACCTCCTGAGGGTTTTCGGCCTCGGCCCTGAAACGGGACGCTCATGAGTTTCACCCTCGCAATCGTCGGGCGGCCCAATGTCGGCAAATCGACCCTGTTCAACAGGCTCGCCGGCAGGAAGCTCGCCCTCGTCGACGATACCCCCGGCGTCACCCGTGACCGCCGGCCCGGAGACGCGCGTCTGGTCGACCTGCGCTTCACCATGATCGACACCGCCGGTCTGGAAGTCGCCGGTCCCGATACGCTCGAAGGCCGCATGCGCGCCCAGACGGAAGCGGCCATCGACGATGCCGACATCGCGCTGTTTCTGGTCGACGCGAAATCCGGCCTTACCCCGGTCGACGAAATCCTCGCCGATGTTCTGCGCAAGAAGAACAAGCCTGTGGTGCTCGTGGCCAACAAGGCCGAAGCGCGGGGCGCCGAGGCCGGAATGTATGATTCCTATCGCTTGGGTCTCGGCGAGCCGGTGCCGATCTCGGCCGAGCACGGTCAGGGCATGCTCGATCTTCGCGATGCCATCGTCGAGGCATTGGGCGAGGAGCGCGCCTTTGCCGAGGACGTGGCCGAGGAGGCGGTTGCCGATATCGACATCGCGCCGAAGCCGGTCGAGGACGAGGACGAAGGTCCCGACTATGATCCGACGCGACCCATGCGCGTCGCGATCGTCGGCCGTCCCAATGCCGGCAAGTCGACGCTCATCAACACCTGTCTCGGCGAGGATCGCCTGCTGACCGGCCCAGAAGCGGGCATCACCCGCGATTCCATTTCCGTCGACTGGGAATGGCAGGGTCGCAAGATTCGTCTCTTCGATACCGCCGGCATGCGCAAGAAGGCGCGCGTGCAGGAAAAGCTCGAGAAACTGTCGGTCGCCGATGCGCTGCGCGCCGTCAATTTCGCCGAGGTCGTTGTCATTGTGCTCGACGCGACCATTCCCTTCGAGAAGCAGGACCTGCAGATCGCCGATCTGGTCATCCGCGAGGGCAGGGCGCCGGTCATCGCGTTCAACAAGTGGGATCTGGTCGAGGATCGCCAGGCCGTGCTTGCGCAGCTGCGCGAGATGACGGACCGGTTGCTGCCCCAGGTCCGCGGCATCCGCGCCGTTCCGCTGTCGGGCCAGACGGGCCGCGGCATCGACAAGCTGATGGAAGCCATTTCCTTCGCGCACCAGATATGGAACCGCCGCATCTCGACCGCCAAGCTCAATCGCTGGCTCGATTTCGTGCAGGGCCATCACCCGCCGCCCGCCGTTTCCGGACGTCGCCTGCGTCTGAAATACATCACCCAGGTCAAGGCCCGTCCGCCCGGTTTCATGATTTCGTGCACGCGGCCCGAGGCCGTGCCCGAATCCTATACGCGCTATCTGATCAACGGCATGCGCGGCGATTTCGAGATGCCGGGCATTCCGATCCGCATCTTCTATCGCGGTGGCGAGAACCCTTTTGCGCCGAGCAGGAAACCCGCGAAGCGCGAGGCGGTGCGGCAGGTCAACAAGGGCAGGCCGGTCAGCCGCGCCAAGCCGAAGAAGAAGTAATCCCTCATTCCTGCATCAGGATCGTCACCCCGTCCGCCGTCCGGCTGGCGGGGTGTTCTGCTTTGGCGATTGCCCACAAAAAGACATGAGCGGTTCGCGATTAACCCTCCATCAAGGTTAATAGTCCATTCTCTCCCCATGCCACTGTAATGCGTAAGTGTACCGGAGAGTTTGCGTGCATAAATTGCGTCACCGCCAAGGCGGCCTCGTCAATCGCCTGTCCGCGCCCGTCCTGTTTGGTCTCGGAATTTTTCTCGCCACTCCCACCGTCACGGATTTTGCCGACACTGCGGCCTATCTGTCGTCGCTGGAATCGGTTGATGGCCGCTGGAAGACCCACCTGACCGCTGCGCCGGCGGGGTCCATCCAGACCGCGAACCTCGCCTTCACGGATCCGATCCTCACCAATTCGACTTCAGGCGGTGCGGGCCTCGCACTTCCCGATGGCCGCACGATTGCCTTCACCGGCAAGATCGGCGCCGACGATCCGCGGCCTGATTCCGAACGCGTGACCCGCGGGATGAAGAAGGGCAGGGTGGTGACGATCGAACCGGTCGCTCCGCCCAAGGACTTCTCCGCCGGCTCGGTGCTGGAACGCCAGTCGAACCTGATGAAGCCGGTCGAGGATCTCGACAATGCCATGGCGTTCGTCATGCCGGAGATCCGGGGCAAGGAAATCGAGATCGCCCAGGCCTTCTATCCGCGCCGGGACAAGAAAGCCGATCCGCAGGTTCCGACCATGCTCGCCGGCCTCGTCAACAACGACAATCCCGATATCCTGGCGACGGCCTATGCGCCGCCCGCGCCGGACTATTCCCGCCAGTCGCCCTTCGCCTCGATTCTGCGCGACGAGACCAAGCGCGGCCGTTTCATCCCGCCCGTCGGCAAGGAGGCCTTCGACTGGGCGTCGACCGCCCTTCCGGCCGACACCTTCAAAGCTTCCGAACAGCGCTGCCTTGCGGCCGGCATCTATTTCGAGGCCCGCGGCGAAAGCGTGAAAGGCCAGGCGGCAGTCGCTCAGGTGATCCTCAACCGCGTGCGCAACCCGGCCTATCCCAACACGGTCTGCGGCGTGGTCTACCAGAACAAGGACTGGCGTAACCGTTGCCAGTTCTCCTTCGCCTGCGACGGCATTCGCGAACGCGTCAACTCGCCACGCCATTGGGAAATGGCCGAGGAAATCGCCCTTGCGGTCTCCGCCGGCAAGATCTGGCTCGAGGATGTGGGAATCGCCACGCACTACCATGCCGACTATGTCAGCCCGCCCTGGGCGCGCCACATGAAGCGCCTCGGCAAGGTCGGTCGTCACATCTTCTTCATCACCTATGGCGGCGGCTGGAGCTGATTCCGTCTCCATCGCCCCGATAGCCGCAAAAAGACCTGTTTTTCCCGTTGACCGGTGCGCTTTTCGCCACACCGGTGGCGGGAAAAGCGCGCATTTTCCCCGACTATTGTCGCAGGGCTCTCCAAAATATTGCCATCCTGTTGTTTTTAATGGGTAATTGCTGCAGCCGAGGAGTCTGCTTCCCGCCTTGACTATGGGGGAGGCTAAAACTATGTTGCGCCCGACTTGAAAACGGCCTTTTCGGTCGTCGCAGGCATGCAGAGGGTGGGTCCCATGGTCGACAGCAATGATGCTGACCGTAACGCCAACCCCGGCGCCGGTGGCGGAAATCCGGAAAAGGGCGGGGATAGTCTCGAGGCACGACGCAAACGCCTGGCCACCGAACTCGCCGCCCGCAGCGCTCCCGAAGCGCCGGAAGTCGAAGGTCGGGAGAAACCTCAGGGGTTTGCTTTGGCCGTCAAACTGTCCAGCGAGTTCATCGCTGGTGTGCTTGTCGGCGCGCTACTCGGCTATATCCTCGACCGTTTCGCCGGCACGACGCCGTGGGGCATGATCGTATTCCTGCTCCTTGGCTTCTGCGCCGGGGTTTTGAACGTCCTGCGCTCGACGGGCGCCGTCTCCACTCCGGTTCCCGGATCAAGGAGCGGCTCGACGGACCAGGGCACGCATAATCAATAACCCGGATCTTCCGGGCGGGCATTCAAGGCGCCGCGTAACGCGGGGCGGAAAGAACGAAGAGGCGGCAGGTGGCCACGGATAAAGTCGACCCCATTCACCAGTTCCATCTCAATGACCTGATTCCGGTCAATATCGGTGGTCTGGACCTCTCCTTCACCAATTCCTCGCTGTTCATGGTGATCGTTGCCGTGGTGACCGCGGGCTTCCTCTATCTGACGACAGCCAATCGCGGTCTGGTTCCGACCCGTCTGCAGTCGATTTCGGAAATGTCCTATGAGTTCGTGGCCTCGATGCTGCGTGACGGCGCCGGCTCGCAGGGAATGCGCTTCTTTCCCTTCGTCTTCTCGCTGTTCATGTTCATCCTGGTGGCCAACCTCGTCGGTATGGTGCCCTACTTCTTCACCGTGACCAGCCACATCATCGTCACCTTCGCATTCTCCATGCTGGTGATCGGGCTCGTGGTCGTCTACGGCTTCTGGAAGCACGGCTTTCACTTCCTCAATCTCTTCGTGCCTTCGGGCGTGCCCGGCGCCCTCATGCCGCTGGTCGTCATGATCGAAGTCATCTCTTTCCTGTCGCGCCCGATCAGCCTTTCGGTCCGTCTGTTCGCCAACATGCTGGCCGGACACATCACGCTGAAGGTTTTCGCCGGTTTCGTCTTCTCGCTCGGTTCCATGGGCGCGATCGGCATCGGCGGCGCGATCCTGCCGCTCGCCATGACCGTGGCGCTGACCGGCCTCGAGTTTCTTGTCGCCTTCCTGCAGGCCTACGTCTTCGCAGTCCTGACCTGCATGTACCTCAACGACGCGCTCCATCCGGGGCACTGAGGCGGCGGAAAACCCTTAACCGGCGGATCTCCGCCAAATCGAAGTTGCTCAATTTAGATCCATAAGGAGTTCGACCATGGAAGCAGAAGCAGCAAAGTTCATCGGCGCCGGCATCGCTTGCCTCGGCATGGGTGGCGCAGGCATCGGCCTCGGCACCATCTTCGGCAACTACCTCTCGGGCGCCCTGCGCAACCCGTCGGCAGCTGACGGCCAGTTCGGCCGCCTCATCTTCGGCTTCGCCGTGACGGAAGCTCTCGGCATCTTCTCGCTGCTCGTCGCACTGCTGCTCCTCTTCGCCGTTTAATCGGCAGATACGATTGACCGCTCGCCACGCCGCGCGCCGGCGTGGCCGTTCATTCTGGAGGCGCATATGTTCGTGACCCCGGCATTTGCCCAAGCGCAAGAGACCGAGGAAATGCAGTCGGGTAACGGTGGGGCAGAGATGCACACCGAAACCGGCGTAGCGGATCATGGTGGCGGCCACGAGGCCGGTTTCCCGCCGTTTGACTCGTCAACCTTCCCGTCGCAGCTGCTCTGGCTGGCGATCACCTTTGGCCTGTTCTACATGTTCATGAACAAGGTCGTGGTGCCGCGCATCGGCGGTATCCTGGAACACCGGCGTGACCGGATCGCCCAGGATCTCGATGAGGCCAACCGGCTCAAGGAAGAGGCTGACAACGCCATTGCCGCCTACGAGCAGGATCTCGCCACCGCCCGTAACAAGGCGTCCGAGATCGGCCAGGAAGCCCGCGACAAGGCCAAGGCAGCAGCCGACGCCGAGCGCAGCAAGGTTGAGGCCGAACTTTCCGAGCGCATGGCCGAGGCGGAGAAATCCATCGCCGACATCAAGGCCAAGGCACTCAAGGAAGTCGACGCCATCGCAGTCGATACCGCCACCGATCTGGTCAAGCACCTGCTCGGCGGTTCGGTGACCAAGGCCGAGGTTGACGCCGCCGTTCGCGACGTCGCCGGCAAGTAGGGAGACCGACCGACATGGACGCCACATCCTGGGCATCATTCTGGGCCTTCGCAGGCCTTCTCATCTTCCTCGGCATCCTCGTGTATTTCAAGGTGCCGTCGATGATGGCCAAGAATCTCGACAAGCGTGCAAACGACATTGCCGCTGAACTCGAGCAGGCCAAGAAGCTCCGCGAAGAAGCCCAGCAGCTTCTCGCAGAGTACCAGCGCAAGCGTAACGAGGCCGAAGAAGAGGCCAAGTCGATTGTCGCTGCTGCCGAGAAGGAAGCTGCGGCGCTCCGCGAGGACGCCAGGCAGAAGACCGAAGAATACGTCGCACGCCGGACTTCGCTCGCTGAGCAGAAGATCAGGCAGGCCGAGACCGAGGCCGTCAACGAGGTTCGTGCCTCGGCTGTCGAACTCGCAGTCGCTGCCGCCGAGAAGGTGATGGCCCAAAAGGTCGACGCCAAGAAGGCCGACGATCTCTTCAAGTCCTCGCTGACGGAGCTGAAAGGCCAGCTCAACTGATCCGCGCATGCATTGATCTGAAATTGAAAGGCCCGGTTTCGACCGGGCTTTTTTCGTTGCGGGATGTCCGTCAGTCCTTGCGCAGCGGCCGGAAACTCATGCGGTGCAGCGGGCAGGGGCCATGCTCGGCGATCGCGGCGCGATGGACGACGCTCGCATAGCCCATGTGCCTGGAAAAGCCGTATGCGGGGAAGAGCGAGCAGGCGCGCGTCATGATCCGGTCGCGGGTAACCTTGGCGACGATCGAGGCGGCTGCGATAGACACCGACCGCGCATCGCCCTTGACCAGCGCCTTGCCCGGGCAAGGCAGGCCCGGCGGCACGTCGCGGCCGTCGATCAGCGCGTAGCTGGCTGTTTGCGGCAGCGAGAAGAGTGCCCGGCGCATGGAGGCGAGGCTGGCGCGCAGAATGTTCGTGCGGTCGATTTCCGCCGCACTGGCCGATGCGATTGCGACCGTGGCATTGGCGAGGATGAGGGCATACAGCTCTTCCCGTCTTGCGGCCGTCAGGGCCTTCGAATCGTTCAGGCCGTCGGGAATGTTGTCGGGATCGAGAATGACCGCGGCGGCCACGACAGGGCCCGCAAGAGGGCCTCGCCCGGCCTCGTCGAGGCCTGCGATGAGGGGGAAGCCCTCGTCGATCGCGCGGCGTTCGAACGCGAAATCCGGCCCGGTCTGCAGCGCCGCCAGGTCGTCGGCTGAAAATAGGGAATCGGGCTGGGTGTTTCGCCTCATGCGGTAAGACATGCACCACAGCCCGATTCCCTGCAAGTCCCGCGCGGCGGGGACGGCGGCCGCGCGGGTGTCCGGATCGCGATAGGGTCGGCAAAACCCTGGGGGGGACGGATGGGCGATCCGGAAGAGGAGGGGCCGAAGCCGGCCCGGTTGTCAGAGAAGCGACAATTGCACGCCCTCGCCACGCGGAGGGACGAAGAGATCCGTTCGCATCGACGCCTTTCGCCTTTTCAGATCCAGCCTCTCGACCGCCATCTCGAAACGCCGCGAGATCTGCCAGGCATAGGGGCCGGCCCCACGCATGCGCTTGCCGAATTCCGCGTCGTAATACTTGCCGCCGCGCATCGACCGGATAAGCGACATCACATGCCGGTAGCGATCCGGATAGTGCCGGAGCAACCAGTCCCGGAAGAGGGGACTGACCTCATGGGGAAGCCGCAGCAGGATATAGCCGGCCGAGGTCGCCCCGGCAGCCTTGGCCGAATCCAGAATGCGTTCGAGCTCGTGATCGTTGAGACCCGGAATCATCGGAGCTGCCATCACCGAGACCGGAATGCCCGCATCCGAAAGCTCCCTGGCTGCCTGCAGCCTCTTGGGCGGCGTGGCCGCCCGCGGCTCCATGGCCCGTGCGAGCTTGCGGTCGAGCGTGGTGATCGAGAGCGCCACCCGCGCGAGCCCCTTGTCGGCCATGCGCGACAGGATATCGATGTCGCGCGTCACCATGGCCGACTTGGTGACGATGCCGACAGGATGGTTGGCCGCTTCCAGCACTTCGAGGATCTGGCGCATCACCCGCCATTCCTTTTCGATCGGCTGATAGGGATCGGTATTGGTGCCGATGGCTATCGGCTGCACCTTGTAGCCGGGTTTGGAGAGTTCACGTTCGAGAAGCCGCGCCGCGTCCGGCTTGGCAAACAGCCTGGCTTCGAAATCGACGCCCGCCGAAAGTCCCATATAGCCATGGCTCGGTCGCGCGAAGCAGTAGATGCAGCCATGTTCGCAGCCCCTGTACGGATTGATGGAGCGGTCGAAGCTGATGTCGGGCGAATCGTTGCGGGTGATGATCGTCCGCGGCTTCTCGACCTGCACTTCGGTCTTGAACGGCGGCAGATCGTCGATGGTGTTCCAGCCGTCATCGAAGACCTCCCGGGTCTTCATCTCGAAACGGCCGGAGAAATTCAGTCCCGCGCCGCGCCCTCGACGCCGTTCGGCGTCCGGTCTCAGGCCGACCGCGACCATGCGGCTTTCGGCTTCCGCGGCAGTCAGCCCAGGCTCGAAAACGGTCTCCGCAAGATTAACAATCGTCGTCATGTCCATTCTCCGTCAGGCCCGTCCCCGGTTTCAGGAATCGCATGCGTTGCATGACTATTTTCCTATCAGTCGCAACGGAACATAGCAAGAACAAAAGAGAGGGATTTAGACATAGGTGGCATGAACGGCGGTGCTGGCGCGGCGTCAGACAATTCGCTAAAACAGCGATCATGATCAGCGTCGTCATCGTATGCCGGAACCAGGAACCCGAATTGTCGGTCACTCTTTCGTCCCTCGTTCAAGGGGCGGTCGAGGGGCTGGTGGCAGAGGTCGTTGTCGTTGATCGCGGCTCGACGGACGGCACGGCCGTTCTCGCCGATGCAGCCGGCTGCAGATATGTCGTGGAGGCCGATCTGCGCGAGGTCGTCCGCGAGGTCCGCGGCGAGTGGATCCTGTTCATCGAGGCCGGGGCACGTCCGCTTCTGGGCTGGGTGGAGCATTTGCACCAGCATGTGATGAGTGGCGGCAAGCCGGCGCGTTTCTCGCCGTCGCGCGAATACCGTCTGCCCTTTCTGTCACGGATCATGAAGCGCCCCTCGGCGCTCACTCACGGCGTGCTGATGCCCAAGCGGCAGGCGATCGCCAATTGCCGGTCGGGCAGTTCGGTGGAAGCCGTCGTGCGCGGTGTCGCCACGCACAAGCTCAACTGCGAAATCGTGCCGGCCTCCGTTCTCTCGCTGGCCTGAACGGCCCCGTCAGCGGGTTTCGGTCGCTGCCACGAACCAGCGCGGCCATTCCCGGCCGATCTGTCTTGCGGCCTGCCTCGCCGTCTCCATGCTCTCATAGATGCCGAAACAGGTGGCTCCCGAACCCGACATGGCGTGAACCAGCGCTCCCGAGGAGCGGATGGCCGCAAGGCATGTGCCGATCTGAGGCGAGAGCGACAGGGCGGGCTCCGCAAGATCGTTGCGCGCGGTCTTCATCCATCCTGCCATGCCGGCAATGCCGCGGGTTGCGGGAAGCGGAGGCAGCGGCGGATTGTCGGGCGAGACGAGAGCCTTGAACACCGAAGGGGTGGACACGGCGACCCCCGGATTGGCCAGCACCATCGGAAGGCAGGCCATGTCTTCGACCGGCTCGATGTCCTCGCCGATGCCGCGTGCCATGAGGGGGGCGCTTTCAAGGCACATCGGCACGTCCGCGCCGAGCGAAAGCGCCAGAACGCGCAGATCCTGTTCGCTGACAGCGGCGTTCCAGAACCGGATCAGAAGCCGCAGTGTGGCCGCCGCATCTGCCGAACCGCCGCCGATGCCCGAGGCGACCGGCAGGTTCTTCTCGAGCCGCAGGGCAACGGGCGGCGCGCTCTTTCCTGATTGCCGGAGGTGCGAGCGCAGCCGGTCGCGCGCGCGCGTCACGAGATTGTCGGAGAGATCGCCGTCCTTGAGTGCGTCCGCATGCGGGCCGTCGATGACGAGCGAATCCTCGCTCGACTCGGCGACCTCAATACGGTCCCCGTGCCGGGCGAAGACGACGAGGGTTTCCAGCAGGTGATAGCCGTCGGCACGTTTGCCCGTTACCGCGAGGGCGAGATTAATCTTGGCCGGAGCGGCCTCCCCGGTCATCTCCGCCGGGGACGCTTCCGTTTCGGCCATCGCGCGGTCAGCTCCGGTCGTCTGCGGTCTTGGCGTCGCCGCCTTTTTCGCTCTGATTGTCGGCAGCCGGCAGTTCGCCGGATTTCTCCGGAAGACCATCGGCGATCTTCTTCTCGATCTCGGCCTTGAGGTCGGCTTCCGGATCGTTGATCAGCGAACGGTTCCACTGGAAACCGGCTTCCGTCTTCCGGCCGACGCGCCAATAGGCATCGCCCAGGTGATCGTTGATCGTCGGGTCGGCAGGCTTGAGTTCCACCGCGCGCTCGAGTTCGCGGACCGCGTCCTCGTACTGGCCGAGGCGGTAATAGGCCCAGCCGAGCGAATCGACGATGTAGCCGTCATTGGGGCGCAGATCGACGGCGGCGCGGATCATGTCCATGCCCTCATCGAGGTTCATGTTCATGTCGATCCATGAATAGCCGAGATAGTTCATCACCTGCGGCTGGTTGGGCTGGAGTTCGAGCGCACGCTTGAGCGCCTTTTCCGCCTTGGGCCATTCCTTCAGCCGCTCATAGGCGATGCCGAGCTGGAAATGGAGGTTCCAGTCATTGCTGGACTGCGCCGGACCGATGGCTGCGAGGGCAGCCTCGTAATTTTCGGCCATTTCCTTGTAGGCCTTGTCCTCGGAAAGGACGCTGCCATAGGCGAGATAGCTGCGGATATCTTTCGGGTCTTCTTCGATCAGCGCCTTGAGATGCTCGCGGGCCTCTTCGTGATCGCCCATGTCGGAAAGGGCCAGCCCGAGCTGCAGCTCCGAAATCCGCCGCATGGGCGAGCCTTCGGGGATCTCCTTGTAGAGTTCGATCGCCTCGGCCTGCTGGTTCAGCTTTTCCTTGAGATTGCCGAGCGTGACGAGCGCGAAGGCATTCGTCGGATCGAGCGCGCGGGCGAACTGCAGATAGAGCATCACAGTCTCTTCGGCGCCGTCGCGGTTGACCGCGGCGCCAAGCGAATAAAGCGCGGTTGCCGCACCGTCGCGCGCATTCTCGATTTCCACCGGCAGCGGACCGCCGCCTTCGATCCGCTGGCGCATGGCGGCCAGCGGCGCATAGTTCGGCACCACGTCCTCGCCGGTTGCAAGCGTATCGAGTGCAGCACGTACATTGCCTTGCCGGGCTTCGAGCGCCGCAAGCGCCATCACCGTGCGCACGAACGTGTCGGGCGCGGCGCCCGCGATCGACTTGTCGACGATCGCATCCTGGAAAATCTGGCGCGCGGTGGAAAAGTCGCCGTCGAGTTCGGCGATCGCGCCGGCATTGAACATCGTGAAGACCGGATACCAGGGCGGACCGTCGAGCGCCTGAAGCGTCTTGACCGCTTCCTCGCCCTTGCCGGCACCGGCATCCGCCCACGCCTTGATCAGGGTATTGAGAAGCCGGTCGATCGGATTGGTGCTCTCGACATCGGGGATGTCGGAAGCCGTCTCGTACTCGCCGTCCCGCATCAGGTCGATGACCTGCGCCAGATCGCGGACCTGGTTGATAGCCGGGTCGCCTTCGAGTTCCCTGACGATGGCGACGCCCTCATCGAAGTCGCCGGCCATGAAGAGATCGACCATCAGCCTTTCGCGGATGCGGTCATTGGTGGGGTCGAAATCGAGCGCGCGACGGTAGAACTCGATCGCCGACCTGGTGTCGTAATCGGCATCCGCCGTCTGGGCCGCGAGGAAGGCGGCGGAGAAACTGTTGATCTCGACAGGCCTGTCGGCAGCCGCCTCCTTCGTATCGGCGACTTCGGTCGCCGAAGCCTCGGAGACCAGCCCCGAGGGCGGCACGAAGGGCAGTGCGAAAGCGAAAAGTGCGGTTCCCGCCACCAGCTGACGGATCCATTTCTGCTGCATAAAGCAATCTCTCTTCGTTTTGGGTCGCGCGCCCCTGGCCAAGATCGGGCTGCCGCGGAGTCGAGTCAGTTGATCTTCCTGACAGCGCACCATGGCTTTTTTGTTGCACGCCTTCAAGTTTGCGGGATCTGCCCGAAAATCCGGATCAGTTTGCCCGGTGAAGGCAGAAGGCGATGACTTCCAGCATCGCATCCTTCTCCGGCGAATCGGGAAGGGGCGCCAGCGCGTCACGGGCAATCGATCCGTAATGTTCGGCCCGCGCGATCGTGTCGGGGAGACAGTCATGCTTGGTGATGAGCGCCATTGCCTTTTCGAGGGCGGCATCGTCGTTCCGCCCTTCCTCGATGGCCTCGCGCCAGAATTCGCGCTCCTGGGCGGTGCCGCGTCGGAAGGCGAGCACAACCGGCAGCGTGATCTTGCCTTCGCGGAAGTCGTCGCCGACATTCTTGCCCAGATCCTTGGCCGATCCGCCATAGTCGAGCACGTCGTCGATCAGCTGGAAGGCGAGGCCCAGATTGGTGCCGTAGGATTTCAGCGCATTGCGCTCGGCCTTGCCCTTGCCGGCAACGATCGGACCCACTTCGCAGGCCGCCGAGAAGAGGGCGGCGGTCTTGGCACGGATCACGGCGAGGTAATCGTCCTCGGTCGTTTCCATGTTCTTGGCGATGGACAGCTGCAGGACCTCGCCCTCGGCGATAACCGAAGCGGCGGTGGACAGGACGTCGAGCGCATCCATCGAGCCGACCTCGACCATCATCTTGAAGGCCTGGCCCAGAAGGAAATCGCCCACCAGCACGCTTGCCTGGTTGCCCCAGATCATCCGGGCGGTCGACTTGCCGCGTCGCATGTCGCTTTCATCGACGACGTCGTCGTGCAGCAGCGTGGCGGTGTGCATGAACTCGACACTGGTCGCGAGCCGGATATGGCCTTCACCCTCGTAGCCGCACATGGTGGCCGAAGCCAGGGTGAGCATGGGCCTGAGCCGCTTGCCGCCGGACGAGATCAGGTGGTTGGCGACCTCGGGAATCATCTGGACGTCCGAGCCGGCGCGCGACAGGATGAGTTGGTTGACCCGTTCCATATCTCCCTTCGTCAGTTCGACGAGGGGCTTGACGGATGCCTGCCGGTCGGTTCCTTCTTTTAGTGATATGACGACGCCCAAACCGGGAACTCCTTGTGTTATTCTGGGCGTTACAATAGGTCCCGGACCTGCCTCCGGCAAGCGGTGAAATGGCGCGGGAGGCCTGTTCGAACGCGGAAATTCACATGCACGAACTCATTCGCACCAATGATCCGGTCCTCATTTCCTTCGTGGAAAGCCTGATGCGCGACGCGGGCATCGGCTGCATGGTGGCCGATACGAACATGAGCATCCTCGACGGCTCCATCGGCATGCTGCCGCGGCGGATCATGATTGATGGCGACGAGACGGAGAATGCCCGCAAGATCATCGCGGATGCGGGGCTGGCTCACGAACTTCGCCCCTGGGACGGCGCGCAGTGAGCTCGCAGGTCGAACGATCGCCTGACGCGTCTGAAACGGTCGTCTCCTCGCCCGCCGGCGAGGAGATGCCCTTCACGATCGATGCCTTCCATTACGGCAAGTATCATCTCGTCCAGCCGAAGGGCGGTCACCGCGCCGGCATGGATGCGATGCTGCTCGCGGCGACCATCCCGGACGACGCGCGCGGCTGCGTCGCCGATCTCGGCGCCGGTGCGGGCGCGGCGGGGCTTGCCGTTGCGGCCCGCGTTCCGGGTGTTGCCGTCACGCTCGTCGAACGCTCGAAGATCATGCTGGATTTTGCCCGTCGTACATTGGCTCTCGAACAGAATGCCTGGGCGAAGGATCGGGTCGACATCATCGCTGCCGACGTGTCCCTGAAGGGGGCTGCGCGGCGGGCGGTAGGGCTCGCCGACGACGCCTATGACTGGGTGATCCTCAATCCGCCGTTCAACGAGCCCGGAGACCGGCTGACGCCCGATCCGCTTCGCGCCGAAGCGCATGCCATGAGCGACGGCGAGATGTTCGACCATTGGCTCAGGACCGCCGGCGCGATCATGCGGCCGGGTGGCCAGGTGTGCATCATCGCGCGTCCGCGTTCGATCCGCCCGATCCTCGATGCGCTCGCCGGCCGTTTCGGCGACACGGAAGTCACGCCGGTTCATTCGCGCGCCGATGGCGAGGCGATCCGCATTCTCGTCACGGCCATCAAGCAGAGCAGGGGCTGGGTGAATTTCCAGCCGGCGCTCATCATTCATGACGGACCGGGCCACAGTTTCGGCGAGCGCATGAACGCGCTCAACAACGGGCGATCCGCCCTTCCGCGGCGGCGTCCCGCACGTCCGGCGCGCTGAACTCGCCACTTTCGCGTCGATCGGCTGCGACGTCGGGGCACGGCGATTTCCCTCCGGATCCCATTGCAACGCGCTAAAACGCACTTACATCTCTGCAACCACCAGATTTTCCACGCGAGAACGACTTTTCGAAGGACCCGTATGCCAAGCTTCAAGCGCTTTCTTCCTGCCCGTTTCCGAACTGACGAGACGATCATCCCGGTGGTGCGTCTGCAGGGATCCATCATGGCAGGCGGCAGCCAGTTCCGGTCCAATCTCAATCTGGCGACCGTTGCCTCGCAGCTGGACAAGGCGTTTTCCGACAAGAAGGCGCCGGTGGTGGCCATCACCATCAATTCACCCGGCGGTTCGGCCGTGCAGGCGCGTCTGATCTACAAGCGCATCTGCGATCTGGCCGTGGAGAAGGACAAGAAGGTTCTTGTCTTCCTCGAGGACGTGGCGGCCTCAGGCGGCTACATGATCGCTTGCGCGGGTGACGAGATCATCGCCGATCCGTCCTCCATCGTCGGTTCCATCGGCGTGATTTCGGCGGGCTTCGGCTTCGTCGGCCTCATCGACAAGCTCGGCATCGAGCGACGTGTCTATACCGCGGGCCAGAACAAGTCCGTGCTCGATCCCTTCCGCCCCGAGAAGGAGGAAGACGTCCAGCATCTCAAGGACCTCCAGCTCGAAGTCCACAAGACCTTCATCGACCTCGTCAAGGAACGCCGCGGCGACAAGCTGGCCGACGAGCCGGAACTGTTTACCGGCAAGTTCTGGAGCGGTGTGAGCGGCCTTGAACTCGGTCTTGTCGACGGTCTGGGCGATGTCCGCTCGACGCTCAGGAAGCGCTATGGCGATAAGGTCAAGCTCAAGCTCGTCACCGCTCCCAGGGGTCTTTTCGGCCGTCGCACGCCGGGTGCGGCGGTGCGCATGGACGGCGAAATGCTTGCAGGTGCGCTGCATCAGGGGTTGAATGCGATCGAGGACCGGGCGCTGTGGAGCCGCTACGGCCTGTGACGCCGAACGGGAGGGGAAGCCGATGCCGCAACTGATACTCATCGCCATAGTCGGCGCCGTCGCCTGGTTCGGCTACAAGCGCTTCCTCGCCGAGGCAGATCGCGTCAATGCCCGCGTCCGCGAGGCCGAGCGCGAACGGAAGACCGGCGCTCAGGGTACGCTCATCGAGGATCCCGAGACGGGTGAATACCGGATCCGCAAGCCGGACGAATAGGTTTATCCGTCCTCTCTTGCCCGTGGCCTTTTGCGGGGATACCGCAAAGCCGTGTCTGCGAGTGCCGCGCACTTGACCCCCTCACGCATTCATGGCACCCGTCGCGCCACTGTTTTCGGGTGTCCCGCCCGGGCATTGTTTACAGATCGAAGGAACAGGCATGTCCGCTGAACTGCCGTCTCACATGGACCCGAAGCGCTCCTTTCAGGCGCTGATCCTGACGCTGCACCGCTACTGGGCGGATTACGGATGCGCTGTTCTCCAGCCCTACGACATGGAAGTCGGCGCCGGCACGTTCCACCCGGCCACGACCCTGCGCGCGCTTGGACCAAAGCCGTGGAACGCGGCCTATGTTCAGCCGTCGCGTCGTCCCAAGGACGGCCGTTATGGCGAAAACCCCAACCGTCTGCAGCACTACTACCAGTATCAGGTGATCCTGAAGCCGAACCCGTCGAACCTGCAGGAGCTCTATCTCGGCTCGCTCGAGGCCATCGGCATCGATCCGCTGCTGCACGACATCCGCTTTGTGGAGGACGACTGGGAAAGTCCCACACTCGGCGCCTGGGGGCTCGGCTGGGAATGCTGGTGCGACGGCATGGAAGTCTCCCAGTTCACCTATTTCCAGCAGGTCTGCGGCATCGAATGCGCGCCCGTGGCAGGCGAACTGACCTACGGGCTCGAGCGTCTCGCGATGTATGTGCAGGGCGTGGACAACGTCTATGACCTGAACTTCAACGGCCGCGAGGGCGACGAGAAGGTCACCTATGGCGACGTCTTCCTGCAGGCCGAGCAGGAATATTCGCGCTACAATTTCGAGATGGCGGATACCGCCATCCTGCACCAGCATTTCATCGACGCGGAGAAGGAATGCGAGGCGATCCTCAAGGCCGGCGCACAACACGAGGCGGGGAGCGCCAAAGGCGCGACGGGGACGCTCCACAGATGCGTGCTCCCGGCTTACGACCAGTGCATCAAGGCCTCGCACGTCTTCAACTTGCTCGATGCCCGCGGCGTGATCTCGGTGACCGAACGCCAGAGTTACATCCTGCGCGTGCGCAATCTGGCCCGCCAGTGCGGCGAAGCCTTCCTGCTCACCGATGCCGGCGGCGTGAACTTCCAGGAAGCGGCGGAATAGCAATCTCGGGGAGCAGTTCGCGATGACGGATGGCAACGGGAGACGGCGCGTATCCGCAGGGCCCGCCCATTCCGTCCGCAATGCGGTGACCGACACCGAACGCGCCTTTTCGCTCGGCCCCGATCGCATCAACTGGTCGGAGAACGGCCAGACGCAATCGATCCGTTATGCCGACATTTCCGCGATTAACCTGATCACCTATGCCGGTGCCGGCGCGACGATCGCGCAGGCCACAATCGAGACCCGCGACGGCGGCGCGATCAAGATCCGCTCGCATCATTACAAGGGTCTGGCACGGTTCGAGAACCGTCGCGCGACCTATGGCGCGTTTATGCGCGAACTCTGCCGCCGCGTGGCCGAAGCCGCACCCGATGCGAAGTTCACGCAGGGCAACACGCTCTTCATGCTGATGTGGGCGGGCGCGGCGCTTCTGATGATCACGCTGGCGATTTTCGTGGTGGTCATCGCCACGAGGACAGGCGATCTGCCGCTGATGGCGATCTTCATTATCCTCGTCGGCGGCCCGATAGCCATCCGCGAAGTTCTCAAGGGCGGGCGCAAGGCGTTCGACCCGCGCGATCCGCCCGCCAAACTGCTCTAGGATATCGCGGCACTCAAGCCACGGAGATCTTTCCCTTCGAGGGGCTGATTATCTTGCTGCCGTTGCGGGAACGGCCATCCGTCAGTCCCTTGTGGAATCTCTGCTTGTCTTCATACATGGCGTGGTCGGCGCGCTTGACCGTTTCTTCCATGGTCTCGCCGTCGCGGCTCGTGGCGACCCCGATCGCGGCCGACAGGGGAGACGTCGAGTAGAACTGGTTGTTGATCGCCATCAGTTCGTAGATGGTGTCGATCATCGCATCCGCCGCCTTTTTCTCGGCGCCCGGCATCAGGACCGCGAACTCGTCGCCGCCGATGCGCGCGGCGCAGAAGGGTGACGTCACCACGCTGTTGAGCACCTCGCCGAAGCGCCTGAGAAGCGCATCCCCGGCATCGTGCCCGAGATTGTCATTGGCTTCCTTGAGCCCGTTGAGATCGACGATCAGGACGGAAACCGGGCGGAGACGCTTGTGTTCGAGACGGTTGAGCTCGTCGGTATAGAAATTGCGGTTGTGCAGCTTCGTCAGAACGTCGTGATTGCCCAGATATTCGAGATAGACCTCGGCCTTCTTGCGCGCGGTGATGTCGGCCAGGGCGATCTGGACCCGGCTCCAGTCGTGTTCGTAGCCGGGAGTAACGGCGAAATGCAGGAGTATGTGCCTGACGGTGTCGTCGAGCGCATAATTGACGACTTCGCGGCTATGGACGAGCCGGCCTTCCCACAGGTCGATGAGCTGTTCGCGGAAAGGCTTCTCCATATCGTCGCGGAATATTTCGACCTGCCGTCGCAGGAGCGTGTGAAAATCCGGAGCGCTGAAAAGGTCGAGCGTTGCCTGGTTGACGTCGAGTACACGGATCTCCGACATGCACTGGTGAACGAATTCCGGGTGCACCTCGAGAAAGACGCGGAAATTGTCGATGCCGCGGTCGCGAACGTCATCGAGCAGGACCTTGATCTGGCTGAAATCCTCCACCCAGAGCGAAATCGGCGAGTGCTTGAAAAGGCCCTCCGCGTGGAGACGTGAGCGTGCTTCCTGCCGGCGCGCCTCTTCGCGATCGGTGACATCCTCGGTCGTCATCAGGACGCAGGAGAGATCCTTCTCGTGGCCCGGCATGACGGTCGCTTTGAGCTGGATGTCCATGCGCCGGCCGGAAAGCGAGTAGTTCACCGTGTCTGAGGAAAAGCTGGTCTTGCCGTTCCACAGCGCCTCGAGGTCGTCGATGTGGCTTTCCAGCATGTCGCCACGGAAGACCATGGAAAGGTTCTGCACCAGATGGTCGAAGTCTTCGGCCTCGAAGAGTTCAAGGGTCTTGTCGTTGACGCCGACCACCTTGATACGTCTCGAGCAGGCGGCCACGCGCGCCATGTCGGCCTTCAGATGGGCGCGGATATCGGTCACACCCTCCGAGCGCCAGCCGTCGAACAACGCCTTGACGCCGCTGAAATCCTCAATCCACATCGCTACCGGGGCGAGCTTGAAAACGTTGGAATCGATGTGGGGCATTAGCAAAAAAATCCCGTGATTATCAACAGTCTCACCGGTCGCGAGAGCGCGGCAATTGGTGTGTCATCGCCTCGATACTGAGGGGTGAATGGTAAAGCTTTTATTTACGATCTTTCTTCCGTACCCCGTCATTTCGGCATTTTCGACGTGGCCGGCAGCGTTCCGGTTTCATTATGTGCCCGCGCTGTCGCTTTCCTCCGGGCCTCAAGCGCTCTAGGTTAGATCAGCGGCTGACAATCATTCCGGAGTTTTCCATGGGCACGATCGCCATCCTCGTCGTCCTCGCGGCAATCGCGCTTTATGGCGTCTATCTCTACAACAACCTCGTCAGGCTGCGGCAGATGACGGCGGAGGGCTGGTCGGGCATCGACGTTCAGCTCAAGCGACGCGCCGATCTGATTCCGAACCTGCTGGAAAGCGTGAAGGGCTACATGACCCACGAGCGCGAAGTGCTGGAGGAAGTGACCCGCGCCCGCAGTCAGGCGGTCGGCGTCCAGAACGGCACGCCTGCACAACGCGCTGCGGCCGAGAATGCGCTATCGGGCGCGCTGGGGCGCCTGATGGCGGTGGCCGAGAGCTATCCCGATCTCAAGGCCAGCCAGAATTTCGTGGAATTTCAGCGCGCGCTCGAGGAAACGGAAAACGAGATCGCGCTCTCGCGCCGCTACTACAATGGAGCGGCCAGAAACCTCAATATCGCGGTGGAATCCTTTCCTTCGGTGCTGATCGCCAGTCAGTTCAATTTTTCCAAGGTCGAATATTTCGAGATCGAGGAAGCGACCGATCGTGCCGTGCCGAAAGTATCCTTCGAGAAATAACCGGTGACATTTGGGCCGGAACCTATCGGCCCGGCAGGCATTTCCCATCCGATCGGACGCCCATGGCGTCAGCGTGAAGGAAGGAACTCGCATGAACGGCAAGAACGGTCTCTACATGATCATCGGCGCACTCGTAGTCGCGGTGGTTGTTCTCGGAGGTTATGTCTATCACGAGCAGACCGAGCCGAAAGGCGTCGAACTCTCGATCGGTCAGGATGGCATCGCCGTCCAGGAAAAATAGACCGATCGCATATATTAGCATTCATAATTCAGCGAGGCCCGGTTTCGAAACGAAGCCGGGCTTCATTTGTCTGGACGAGTTGAACTGGCAAGGCCTTGCTGTAGATTCGCACGTGTCGCAGGGATGGAGTTCGAAAATGCGATTTCTCGCCGGATGCCTGATGGCAGTCCTGTTCCTCGTCGGTTCAATCTTGCCGGTAACGGCTCAGGATGCCGGCGGCCATACCGGCGAACTCATTCGCAATTACCATGCCGATATCCTGGTTCAGCAAAGCGGAACGCTCGATGTCACCGAGACGATCACCGTCATGGCGGAGGGCGACAGGATCCGCCGCGGCATCTTTCGCGATATTCCGCTGAAGACCTTCACCTACGGTGGCCTGTGGGAGAAGAACGGTTTCAAGCTTCTCGCCGTCGAGCGCGACGGACAGCCCGAAACCTACAGGACCGAATGGAACGGACGATTCCTGCGCATCTATCTGGGCAGGGAATCCGTTCTTCTTCGTCCGGGTGTTCACACCTACACGATCCGCTACGAGACAACCCGCCAGCTGCGCTATTTCGACGATTACGATGAGGTCTACTGGAACGTCACCGGCAATTTCTGGGCCTTTCCGATCCTTCGAGCCAGCGCAACTGTTTATCTCCCCGATGGCGCGGTCGCCAGGCAGGCCAAGGCCTATACCGGCGCCTACGGCACTGAAGGGGCGGACTACACCGGAGGAGCGACCGGGGGGGCAGAGGTGCGCTTCGAGGCGACCCGCCCGCTCGACGTGGAAGAAGGCCTGACAGTTGCCGTCGGCTTTACCAAGGGCGTCGTGGCACTCCAGGAACAGACTGCGGGTTCGATTTTCTCGGCCAATATCGGTTACGTCATCCTGTTTGTCGCGGGCATCCTCCTGCCGCTGTACTACCTGTTTGCCTGGTTCCGCGTCGGGCGCGATCCGCCCGGGCCGCCTGTCATTCCGCTGTTCCATCCGCCAGAGGACATGGAGCCGGCTGCGGTCTCCTATGCACATTTCAACGGCTTCAAGAGTTCCGGCACGAAGGATTTCTCCTTCATTGCGGCGCTGCTTTCGCTGGGCGTGAAGAAGCGGCTTGTTATCGATGACCCGGACTATGGCTCCGTCAGGTTTCGCCGAGGAAAGGCGACGGTGCAGGGCGGTCTGCCGCATGGGGAGCGCGCGCTCTATGACAAATTGCTCGGCTCACGGGAAAGCATCGAGCTGAACAAGGCCAACGGCAAGACGCTCTTGTCCGCCAGAAGCGCCTTTCAGAGCGCGATCAGATCGCGGCACTCGGGAAAGTTCTATCGGCTCAACATGGGCTGGTTCATCCTCGGACTTGTTGTTTTTATCCCCTTGCTGATCCTCGGCCTGGCAACACAATCGCCGCCCGACGCCGCATCGACCTATCTCGTTCCGGCTCTCATCACCGCGATCTTCGGCAGCATTGCGTTCTATATCGGACTGGGGATGTGGACCGACGGGATCGGCGGCAATTTCCGCCATTCCGTGGCGGGGCTGCTGATGGCAATCGGCTGTCTGGTCCTTGCCGCCGGTTTGTCGGTCATGATCTTTGCCGATGGTATTTTCTGGTACCGCGTCCTGGGCGTGCTCTTGATGTTCAACGTCGCCTTCGCGGCCCTGATGGTCAGGCTGCTGGGCGCGCCGACGAAAAAGGGCGTCGACGTTCTCAACGGGATTGAAGGCTTCAAGCTCTATCTCACCACCGCGGAGACCAACCGGCTCAACATGCGCGATGCACCTGAACTCAGCGAGGAACTGTTCGAGCGCTATCTGCCCTATGCGGCGGGTCTTGGCGTCGAGGAACCCTGGACGGATGCCTGGGCTGCGCAAATGCGCCGCATGTCGCCTGCGCAGGCCTCCGCCTATCGGCCCGGCTGGTATCGCGGTCGTTCCAGTTGGTCGACGGAAGGTCTCGGTCGCGCCACGGCAGCATCGGTCGCGGCAGTTTCCTCGGCCATGGCCTCGGCGATGCCCGCGCCGAAATCATCCTCGGGTTCGTCCGGCGGGGGCGGAGGGTTTTCCGGTGGCGGCGGCGGCGGCGGCGGCGGTGGAGGCTGGTAGCCGGCCGGGGGCGTGCATTTCCACCACATCACCGGTGACAAGCGGCCCCGTGCTTGCTAAGTCCGGCCCGACTTCAATCTCAATCCGCGTGGACCTTTATGCCTGACCTTTTGCTGGAACTCCGCTCCGAGGAAATCCCCGCTCGTATGCAACGGAAAGCCGCGGGCGATCTGCGCAAGCTTGTCACCGATGCGCTGGTCGATGCGGGTCTGACCTACGAGGCCGCGCGTGAATACTGGACGCCGCGCCGCCTTGCGCTTGACCTTCGCGGGCTGACGGCGCGTTCCGCCGATATCCGCGAGGAGCGCAAGGGGCCGCGCGTCGATGCGCCGGAAAAGGCAATCGAAGGCTTTCTGCGTTCGGCGGGACTGTCGTCCGTCTCCGAGGCCCAGATCCAGTCCGATCCGAAAAAGGGCGAATTCTACGTCGCCATCATCGAGAAGCCCGGCCGCGATGCCGCCGGTATCATCGCCGACATCATGCCCGGCATCATCCGTGATTTTCCGTGGCCGAAGTCCATGCGTTGGGGCAAGGCGTCGGCCAAGCCCGGTGCTTTGCGATGGGTGCGTCCGCTGCAGTCGATCCTCTGCACCTTCGGTCCCGAGACCGAGGAGCCGGACGTCATCGCCTTCGAGGTCGACGGGATCGTGGCCTCGAATCTCACCTGGGGGCACCGCTTCCATGCACCCGACGCCATCGTCGTGCGACGCTTCGACGACTATATCGACAAGCTGATGGCCGCCAAGGTCGTGCTCGATCCCGAGCGGCGCAAGGAGATCATCTTGGCCGATGCCAGGAACCTGGCCTTCGCCGCAGGTCTCGAACTGGTCGAGGACGAGGGGCTTCTCGATGAAGTTTCCGGCCTCGTCGAATGGCCGGTTACCCTGATGGGCGAGTTCGAGCGCGAGTTTCTGGAAATCCCCGACGATGTCATCCGCCTGACGATCAAGACCAATCAGAAGTGCTTCGTCACCCGTCGCGCCGCGGCCGGTGAAGGCGAGGGCGCGCTCGCCAACCGTTTCATCCTCGTCTCCAATATCGAGGCGAAGGACGGCGGCCGCGAGATCGCCTTCGGCAACGGCAAGGTGGTGCGCGCGCGTCTTTCCGATGCGCTCTATTTCTGGAACACCGACCAGTCCGACCTTCCGGATCTTGCCGAACTTGCAGCGAGCGCGGAAAAATTCGGCCTCGACCTGAAGAAGCCGCTCGACCAGCGCATGGCGCGCCTCGACCGGCTCGACGTGACCTTCCACGCCAAGCTCGGCAGCCAGGGCGAGCGGGTTGCCCGCATTGCGAAACTGGCCAAGGAACTCGCCCCGGTCGTCAACGCCGATCCGGCGCTTGCGGTGCGCGCCGCCCATTTGTCCAAGGCGGACCTCCAGACCGAAGTCGTGCAGGAATTCCCCGAAGTGCAGGGTACCATGGGCCGCATCTATGCCGGCCTCCAGGGCGAGGACGCCTCGGTGGCGGCGGCCGTCGAGGAGCATTACAAGCCGCAGGGACCCTCCGACGCGGTGCCGAACGATCCGGTCTCGATCGCCGTCGCGCTCGCCGACAAGCTCGATACGCTGGTAGGATTCTGGTCGATCGACGAAAAGCCGACAGGCTCGAAGGACCCTTACGCCCTCCGTCGCGCGGCACTCGGCGTGATCCGCATCGTGGTGGAGAACGGCGTGAAGCTGCCATTGTCCGATCTGGGCGTGACTGAGGATCTCCTGTCCTTCTTCCATGATCGCCTGAAGGTCTATCTGCGTGACCAGGGCGCCCGTCACGACCTGATCGACGCAGTCATTACTCCCATGAGCGACGATCTTCTCTCGATCACCTCGCGCGTGGCAGCCCTCGGCATCTTCCTCGATTCGGAGGACGGCGCGAACCTGCTCGCTGGCGCCAAGCGGGCTGCCAACATCCTTGCCGCCGAGGAGAAGAAGGGTACCGCAATCGCCCAGGGCGTCGATCCCGCGCTCTTCACGCAGGACGAGGAACGGGCGCTCAACGATGCGGTGGAAACCGCAACGACCGAAGCGCAGAACGCCATCGACACCGAGGACTACCCGGCGGCCATGACCGCGCTTGCGAAACTCCGCGGGCCTGTCGATGCCTTCTTCGAGGCCGTTCTCGTCAATGCCGAGGATGAAAGCGTTCGCGCCAACCGTCTGGCGCTCGTCGCCCGCATCCGCGCGGCAACCGCGACGGTTGCGGATTTCTCCAGGATTTCCGGCTGATCGGTCACTGTTTCCACAAATGAAAAGGCCGGCATTGCGCCGGCCTTTTTTGATCTCTGGTTTCCGGTTACTCGACCCGCAGCGCGAAGTCGGACATATCCAGCTCCTCCGGAACGCCGGAGGTTGAAGCCACGGAGTCGGGCTCGCTGACGAGTTCGGACGGCGTGCCGGAAATTTCGGCAACGACCGGCGGCTCCGGAATGACGAGCGGTGCGGATGTCGCGCTGACAACCGTCAGCTCTCCGCCCGGGATCGTCTGCGAAGCGGTCGTGATGGCGGGCTCTTCCGGTTGGGTCACAGGGGCTTCGGCGACTTCCGTTTTGGCGCCTGCCTGCGGGTCGAGCTGCGCTATATCGCGCTCCGACGCCTTGCGAACGATCGTCACGGGATTGCCGCCCAGCCAGTTCTCGGTGGTCACGAGATGCGGTTCACCGTCGATGACCTCGATCTTCTTGACCTCGGTGCCCGGCGGAAGCATGTCGTCTTCGGCCTTTTTCTTCTGCTCTTGCTTGAAGCAGGTCGGACAGCCTATTTCGGTCACGCTCCGCGACGTCGGAGAATCTGAAGACGTCAGATACTCGATCGAGCCGGCATTTGCGTGAGTGACGCCAAGGGCCAGAAGCCCGGTCAACAATACTGCGCGCATGGTCACATCCTTCCCTCCGGTTTCCCGGTTTTCAAGGAAGGTTGTACCCGCTTTGAGTTACGGGGAGGTTTGGGAAACTGGTTAAGACCGGGTTAAGCTCCGGCCTTGTTTTTTAGTCGTTCAGGACTGTTCGCGGGCAATCTCGCGCCAGCCGATGTCGCGGCGGCAGAAACCATCGGCCCATTCGACACGATCGACAGCGAGGTAGGCATTCGCCTGTGCCTCGGTCACCGAGCTGCCGAGAGCCGTGACATTGAGGACGCGCCCGCCATTGGCGACGAGCTGATCGTCCTTCATCGCGGTGCCTGCGTGAAAGATGACCGCGCCGCCAGACTGGGCATGGTCCAGATTGTTGATCGCTCCGCCTTTGCGGGCTGCGGCGGGGTAGCCGCGTGCCGCCAGCACCACGGTGAGCGCGGTATCCTCGCTCCATGTCGCGGACTTTCCGGCCAGTTCACCCTTCGCGGCTGCTTCCAGAAGTTCGATCAGGTCGCTTTCGAGCCGCGGCATCAGCACCTGGCATTCCGGATCGCCGAAACGCACATTGTACTCGATCAGCTTGGGGCCGGTCTCCGTCAGCATCAGCCCGGCATAGAGCACACCCTTGAACGGGCAGCCCATCTCCGCCATGCCGCGCATGGTCGGCGCGATGATTTCGTCGAACGCGCGTTGCGAGAGTTCCTCAGTCATCACCGGAGCCGGGGAATAGGCGCCCATCCCGCCGGTGTTCGGACCGGTATCGCCTTCGCCGACGCGCTTGTGGTCTTGCGCGCTCGCAAGCGGCAATGCCGTGGTGCCGTCGCAGAGATAGAAGAAGCTTGCCTCCTCACCGGTGAGGAATTCCTCGACAACCACTTCCGCGCCGGCATCGCCGAAGGCGCCCTCGAAACATTCGTCGATGGCGGCCAGAGCCTCGGGCAGCGTCATGGCGACAGTGACGCCCTTGCCGGCGGCCAGACCGTCGGCCTTGATGACGATCGGCGCACCGACCTCGCGAATATAGGCCTTGGCCTTGGGGGCGTTGTTGAAACGCTGATAGGCAGCCGTCGGAATATCGTAGCGGGCGCAGAGATCCTTGGTGAAACCCTTGGAGCCTTCCAGGCGTGCCGCACCGGCCGAGGGGCCGAAGACCGCGAAGCCGGCCTCGGCGAGATCGTCCGCAAGCCCCGCCACGAGCGGCGCTTCGGGGCCGACGACCACGAGCCCGATCGATTTCTCCGAGCAGAACGACTTCACCGCCTCATGGTCCGTGACGTCGAGCGTCACAAGTTCGGCGGAGGCCGCGATGCCGGGATTTCCAGGCGCTGCATAGAGCGTGCCGAGGCGAGGGGAGGCGGCGAGCTTCCAGGCCAGCGCATGTTCGCGTCCGCCCGATCCGATCAGCAGCACATTCACCTTGTCCGACATCGATCAATCCCTGTTTCCGGCCCGTCTCGCGAAGGGCGTTGTCCATGTGCTGCGGGGAGTAGGACCTTGGAGCGCAAGCGTCAAGCACGGGAGGCGGACAGGGGCGATTTCACCCTGTGCAATCCTGCACAGATGCGGCTGGCGGCATTGGGTAGGTTCTCCTCATCGAAAACAAACACCCATTGGAGACCACAATGAAAAACGCAATCGCAACAACACTTCTCGTAGCCGCTGCCTTGGCCGGCTCCATCTCGCTCGCAGCTGCACAGCAGGCCGGCGGCCCCGGCGGTAACGGTGGTGGCAACGGCGGTCGTGGCGGACATGGCGGTGGCGCCAGCACCAGCTCGGCCCTCGACGCCCGCTCGGCGGCTCGTCCCTGCGTAACCCATAACTGCACTCCCGAGCGGAAGCAGGTGATAACCAAGGTCGAGGGCGAGTGCTCCTGTACCTACACCCAGTACACCGACGCCAGCGGCGATTACTACAAGAAGGTCTGCATCCGCATCGACGGCGTGAGCGCCCGCCAGTTGCGCTGCGCCTTCTGATACCCGACGCGTCGGCGGCTACGAGTTCGGGTCGAAGGTTATGCCCCACACTTTCGGTCCGCGCGGCCAGGCTCCATGCCGGAGCCTGGCCTTTCCTCGTGCTCTCCTGCTTGACCCGCTCCCGCCCGCCTGCCAATGAGGCGCGATGAACGGCACTTCAAAACACGACGCTCTCGCAACCGGCCGCGTCCACGACGCGCCTTCCGACAATTTCGTCTACCGTCTTCTGCCGCGCGCGCTCTGGCCGCATGCGCAACTCGCGCGCTGGGACCGGCCCATCGGCTGGCAGCTGCTCATGTGGCCCTGCTGGTGGTCGGCGATGCTCGCGGCCAATGTGGCGGCAGGTGAGGGGACCATTTCGCCCGGACGGGTCTTCGTTCACCTCATTCTGTTTGCCATCGGTGCGGTTGCCATGCGGGGCGCCGGCTGTACGTGGAACGATCTGGTCGATCACAAGATCGACGCCCAGGTCGCCCGCACGCGCTCGCGCCCTCTTCCGGCCGGACGCATCAGCCGCAAGGCGGCCTATGCCTTCATCGCCGCACAGGCTTTCGTCGGCCTGCTGGTCCTTCTCCAGTTCAATCTCTTTTCCATCCTGCTCGGAATCTCGTCGCTGGCCGTTGTCGCCGCCTATCCCTTCGCCAAGCGGGTGACCAACTGGCCGCAATTCGTGCTCGGCCTCGCCTTTTCGTGGGGCGCGCTGATGGGCTGGGCGGCGGAATTCGGATCGCTCGCCCTGGCTCCGGTCCTGCTCTACGCAGCCGCGATCACCTGGACGATAGGCTACGACACGATCTACGCCCATCAGGACAAGGAGGACGATGCGCTCGTCGGGGTCAAATCGACTGCGCGTCTGTTCGGCGAGAATACCTGGCGATGGATGGTGGTGTTTTACGGTGGCTTCGTGTTGCTCACCGCGATCGCCTTCGCGCTTTCCGGCGTCTCCTTGCCCGCCTGGGTCGGGCTTGCGGCGGTCGCTGGCATGCTGGGGTGGCAGATCGCACGGCTGGATATCGACAATCCCGATTCCTGCCTCGCCCTGTTCAAGACCAACAGCCGGGTGGGTCTGGTGCTCTTCTTCGGCCTTCTTGTCGCCTGCCTCTGGACCGTGGCCAACTAGCTCGCGCCAGCTGAAGTCCCGCAAGCAGAACGGCCCGGATCTCCGTCAGGCGATCCGGGCCGTTCTTTTGTCGTCTGGCTGGAAGTCTCAGCGGCGCGCGATGATCTCGCGGCCTTCGAGCTTCATGCTGACGCCCATCGTGCCGGTCTTGCGACGAACCAGGAAGCGCGGACGGCGGCTCTGGATGTTGCCGCGACGTCGCGGGGCCGGGGTCCTGTCTTGGGCATCGAGCGGACGAGCAATGCCGTCGGCTTCCACCATCAGCATCGGGATATCGTAGAGTTCGGACCACATCCGCCAGTCGGCGGCGATGTCCGAGAGATCGTGCGCCACCAGAAGCGGCACCGACAGGCTCGGATCGGTGTGGTGAAGTTCGAGCGTTACCGTCACGGTGCCGTCGCCATGGTCGATGGCGCGGGCGGCCACGCCGGCAAAGGCCCGGGCGGGCAGAGCGATAGAGAGCGGCAGGCGGCTCTTGGCCAGGTTCTTCTTCATCACCGCACCGCGCTGGTCCAGGGTGACATTCACCTCCGTCGCATCGTCGCGCCCCGCATAGGAAACCCTTTGTGGAAAATGCGCCGGATCCAGTCGCAGCTCGTACCCGGCCCAATCGGGCTTGATGTTCGCATTCTTCATTTATGATCGCCTTCCATTACCCTTGAGAGCCGGTGTTCCGGTCATCTTTCGGTCGGGACGTTTTCCGTCCTCTGATGGCATGGAGACTACGCGGGTTCCTTTCCCTCCGGCTTAAGGTTCACGGTTAAGAAAATCTCGCTTTTCGAGATGGTTAGCGAAACGCAACCGGGTGCAAGGTTTCGTTCATAAGTTGCGATGAGGGGCGCCTGCTCGGGCATTGGCCGTCTCTGCCAAAGCGAGAAAATGCCAGCCTCGTACAAGTTTGCGGGATTAGCCTTGCGTCATATTAGCGCGAAGGCCATCCGGAGCCGTAAATGATTTCGACCTATCTGAGCTACAATCTCGTTGCCCGCGACATCAAGGCGGCGATGAACCTGACGGCTCAGCAGGCGCAGGTCAGCCGAGAGGCGGCATATTTCAAGGAAAATATCGGCAACATCACTTCAGCCGAGGAGTTCGTCGAGGACTACAGGCTCTACTCCTATGCGATGAAGGCGCACGGTCTCGAAGAGATGACCTACGCCAAGGCCTTCATGCTGAAAGTGCTCGAAAGCGACCTTTCCGACACCAACAGCTACGCCAACAAGCTCACCGACAAGCGCTACCGCGAATTCGCCGCCGCCTTCCAGTTCTCCTCCAATGCCGGCTCGGTGATGACGGAGAGCCAGATGGATCAGGCGATAGGGCTGTATGAGGGGCATTTTGCGAGCCTGGATGACCAGATCGCCGAGAACACCGCCTATTACAAGGCGATGCTCACCAGTGTCGGCTCGGTCGACGGGTTTCTCGCCAATGCCCGTCTCTACGACTACATGCTCGATACCTACGGCTTCGATGGCGATACCGTCGACAAGTCCTATCTGCGTGCGCTCCTGACGAGCGACGCATCCGATCCGGCAAGCTTCTACAACACCGAGATCGTGGCCAAGCGCGATGCGGCCCTGGCCACGATCGACGGCAACAATCCGATCCTGACGGCGATTGCCGCGCGCCAGACCGTCATCGGGGAGCGCGATTACATCGTCCAGCTTCAGACTGCCATTTCGGACGCGCAAACCCGGATAGCCGATGCGCAGGCTGCCATGAGCGAGCCCGGCGCCGATACGGCGGCGCTGCAGAACGAGATAGACGGGCAGACCGCCACGATGCATCTGCGCTACGCCGATTTCGTGGAAATGAGCCTCTACGCGATGCAGGAAGACAAGGCCGCCATGATCGCGGCCGGTGAGGGCGACAGCCCCGCGGCCCTGGCGCTTGATGAGAAGATCACGGCCTGGACCGCGGATTTCGATGCGCGCTGGGCCATCGTGACGTCGATCCAGAAAATCGCGAACCTGACCGAAGCGATAAATGAGCCGGGCGCCGACGTGGCGGCCTTGCAGGCCGAGATCGACGGGGAACGCGCGGCGATCGAGACCAGCCGGGACACTCTTGTCGTCACGGCGGCCGACGTCGTTGACGCGATTGCCGCGAAGGACGCCGAAATCGCCTCCTATGACGGCACCCTGCCGCCGCCGGGTGAGGAGACTGCGGCGCTGCAGGCCGAACTCTATGCCGCCGCGAGCAAGGCCTCGAGCTATATCGGCGCGACCGACAAGTTCGTGACCCTCTTTGAAGCCTACAGTTTCAACCCGGACGGAACGGTGCCCGCCGAGGGGTTCCAGACCGAACAGCAACTGGCGAAGACCACCGAGCGCTACATCTTTTCCCAGGAGCGCACGACCAAGACCGGCGCCCTACTCAACGACCAGTATTTCCGTGACAAGATCAACACCTTCACGACGGTCGACGAATTGATGGCCGATGCGCGGATCGTCGAGATACTCAAGGACGCCTTCAATCTTTCGACCTCGCTGTCGGTCGTCTCCTCCACGCTGGCGAACGCGATGACGACCCCTTCGACGGATGCCGATCTCGAAGACCCGAACAACTATCTCGTCCGCTTCCATTCCGGCCGCGACTATTATGACGACCTCGTCGCGCTGTCCCGTGCCTTCAACTTCAAGGAGGACGGCACGCTTGACGAGGGCGTGCCGCCCATCGATGCCTCCAAGCTCGACATGGTGTCCAGCCGCTATTTCAGTGGTTACGACGACCAGTACGAGGAAGACGACGCACTTGCGATCAAGCGTTTGAAACTCGACCTGACCGCGCTTTCCAGCTCGGGCTCGACCATCGACGATCTCTTCCAGAGCACGGGCGCTTACAATTTCGTGTTGAAGGCGGTCGGTCTCGATGGCGAGGCCGTTCCACAGCGGATCATGCGCAAGGTGCTCACCAGCGACCTGCAGGACCCCAAGAGCTTCGTCTACAGCCTGAAGGATGATCGCTACGTTCAGTTCGCGAAACTCTTCAATTTCGATGCCGAGGGAAATTTCGCGGCTCCGCGCGTCGCCCAGGACCAGGCGACCATTCAGGAACTGGCCAAGGATTACATCGTCCAGAAGAGCCGCTTCCTCGAGGGTGACGAGGCGGCACGCGTGAAGAAGGAGGCAGAGGAAGAGGCAAGCTACTACGCAGACGCCGTTGCAGGCTTGTCGAATGTCGGCGAACTTCTCGCCAATCGCCGCATCCTGGATTTTGCAATCACCGCCAAGGGCATGAACCCGAGCAATTTTTCGGACGACATGTTGAAACGGGCATTCGGCTCCGACCTCAACGATCCCCGAAGCTTTGCCAATGAATATGGCGATTACCGGCTGGCCGAGCTGGTCGCCTCGTTCAACTTCGATGCGGAAGGCAATATCACGCGCGATGGCACCGCTGGTGTGTCGACGCGCAGCACCGTCGAAACGATGAACATGTTCCTGCGCCAGACTATCGAGGAAGAGCAGGGCGTGGAGAACGAAGGCGTGCGGCTCGCGCTCTATTTCGAGCGCATGGCGCCGACTATCACCTCGGCATACGACATTCTGTCGGATACCGCCCTCTACGCCTTCTTCAAGACGACATTCTCGATGCCGAGCGAAATCTCCGGCATGGATGTCGACAGGCAGGCAGCACTCGTCGAGAAATATCTCAACCTCGAGGACCTGGCGGATCCGGAAGCACTCGGCAAGCTGGTTCAGCGCTTTACCGCGATGTACGATCTGGAGACCAACGATTCGGCATCGATCGCCAGCGCATTGTTCGGCAACACGACGGGCGGCGTCAGCTCCGAGACCTTGCTGACGCTGGCGCAGCTCAAGCTGCGCTAGGGCGCAACACTCATACCTTGACGACCTTGTCCAGGTTCATGATGCCGGCCGGGTCGAACGCCATCTTGATCCGCCGCATCAGCTCGATCTCGATCGGCTGACGGATGGCGGCGAGTTCGTCGCGCTTCAGCTGGCCGATCCCGTGTTCGGCGGAAATCGAGCCCCCCATCTCCAGCACGATGCCGTGAACGATCTCGTTCATCTCGCGCCAGCGGGCAATGTATTGAGCCTTGTCCGCGCCCACCGGCTGGGAGAGGTTGTAGTGGATGTTGCCGTCGCCCAGATGCCCGAAGGACACCACGCGGATGCCGGGAATGCGCTCCCTGACGGCCTTGTCGGCCTTTTCCAGGAATTCCGGGACCTTGGCGACGGGCACCGAGACGTCGTGCTTGATCGATCCGCCCTCGGGTTTCTGCGAGGCCGAGATCGACTCGCGCAGGAGCCAGAGGGACTGGCGCTGCGCTTCGGTTTCCGAGGCCACCGCATCGCGGATCAGCCCATTCTCGTTTGCGGCCTCGAACAGGCTTTCCATCAGCCCCCGCGCCGCTTCCTCCGACTGGCCGGAGGAAATCTCGAACAGCACGTACCAGGGATGGGCGTCGTCGAACGGATCGCGGGCACCCTCGATGTGCCTGAGCACGAATTCGAGCGAAATGCGCGGCATGATCTCGAAACCGGTCAGCGCCGGTCCGCAGGTATTCTCCGCCAGCCGGAACAGCTTCAGCGCCGCATCCGGGTCGACGACCCCCGCGAGGACGGTCTGGATGCTCTTGGGCCTTGGCGAGAGCTTCATCACCGCTGCGGTAATCACGCCGAGCGTCCCCTCCGCGCCGATGAACAGGTCGCGCAGGTCGTAGCCCGTATTGTCTTTCTTCAGCCGCCGCAGGCCGTTCCAGATTTCGCCGGTCGGCAGCACCACCTCGAGCCCGAGGCAGAGCTGGCGCGTATTGCCATAGGCCAGCACCGCCGTGCCGCCGGCATTGGTGGAGAGATTGCCGCCGATCTGGCAGGTGCCTTCGGAGGCAAGCGAGAGCGGAAACATCAGTCCCGCCTCGTTCGCTGCCTCTTGCAGCCTTTGCAGGATGACGCCGGATTCCACGGTGATCGTGCCCCCGGCAGGATCGACGTCGCGGATGCGGTTCATGCGCGCCATGGAAAGAACGATCGCGCCGTCATGCGGGATCTGGCCACCCACATGGCCGGTATTGCCACCCTGGGGCACGATGACCGTGCCGGTCTCGGTGGCGAGCTTCATGATTGCCGAGACTTCCTCGGCACTGCCGGGCTTGAGAACCAGCGGGCTGTCGCCATGGAACAGTCCGCGCGTTTCCTCGAGATGCGGGGCGATATCGGCCGGATCGGTCAATACATTGCGTTCGCCGACGATTGCGATGAAGCGGGCGAGGAGGGCAGTGTTTGCGGTCTTTGACATGGCTCGTCTTGTAGTCCCGGATGGGCCGGGTGTCGAGCGCCGGGGCCTATCCGCGGGGGGCCGCAGCGCGCCTGAGCCTGTCGACGATGGCTTCACCCAGATCGCGTTCCGGCACGTGTCCGACGCGGATGATTTTGGCGCCGCTTGCGTCCGCCTTCTTGAGGTAGCCGAAGAGATTGGCCGCGGCCTCGGCGAAATCGCCCGACGGACTGAGGTCGAGGATGATCCGTGCCTCACCGTCTCCGTCAAGCGCGGTGCCTCCGAAGCGGATCACCGCATCGCCCGGCTCGGCGTGGCGGGCGTCGAGCGCGACGCCGGCTTCCGGCGCGTAGTGGGAGGTCAGCATGCCTGGCGCTTCGATCCTGCCGTCGCCGGCCGGTCGTATCACCTCGCGGCCCGCCGCATTCTCGATGTCGCTAGTGGCGATGCCACCCGGGCGCAGCAGCGTGAGGACGTCGTCCTCGACCTTGAGGATGGTCGATTCCACCCCGATGGGGGTGGCGCCCGCATCGAGGATGAGATTGATCCTGTCGCCCAGATCGTCCGCCACATGACCGGCAGTGGTGGCGCTTATCCTGCCGGAAAGGTTGGCGCTGGGCGCTGCGAGCGGCTTGCCGAAGGCGCCGATCAGCCGCCCGGCAAAGCCTTGCGGCGCGCGCACCGCGAGCGTGTCGAGGCCCGAGGTCGCCAGGTCATGGACAGTTCGATAGCGGGCCAGAGGCAGCACCAGCGTCAAAGCGCCCGGCCAGAACCTCTCCGCCAGCCGGCGTGCCAGCGGCGAGAACGTCACCTGGCGTTCGGCCATTGCGATATCGGACACGTGAGCGATCAGCGGATTGAAGCGCGGCCGGCCCTTTGCCTCGTAGATCCGGGTGATTGCGGCGGGGTCCGTTGCGTCGCCCGCAAGCCCGTACACGGTCTCGGTCGGCAGCCCGATCGGGCGGCCTGCGGACAACTCGGTCAGGGCGCGCCCGAAGGCAGCAGCCTCGTGATCGGCAATTGTGAGGATCTCCGCGCTCATGGGCGCTCCGGCTGAATTCAAGACGCCGCCGCACTAGCCCATTGCCGCCCACGGCGCAATGCGGCGCCTGTGTGTTTCGTCGCAATTAATCTTGACGTAAACGTCAAAATTTTCTGGCAAAGACCGAGCGCAGACGTTACCAATGGAGCCGAAAAGCACCAGATAAAGGACCATATCGCGGTCCGATCGCATACCAAGGGAGGAAGACGCATGTATCGCGCCCCGGTCGACGAAATCGCCCATGTGCTCAAACATGTCGCGGGTCTTGGCAAGGCTATCGAGGACGGGCGCTTCGGCGATCTGTCCGAAGACCTTGTCGACGCCATCCTCGCCGAGGCCGGGCGTTTCGCCTCCGAGGAAATCGCCCCCATCAATGAAATCGGCGACCGCGAGGGCGCGACCCTCAAGGATGCCGAAGTCACCACCGCCACGGGCTGGAAGAAACTCTATCGCGACTGGATCGGCGGTGGATGGAACGCGCTGACGGGACCGGAGGAATTCGGTGGGCAGGGGCTGCCGACGCTTCTCTCCGTGGCTGCCTTCGAAATGTGGAACTCGGGCTCGCTCGCCTTCGCCATAGGTCCGACGCTGACCATCGGCGCGGTGGAGGCGCTGGAGAAGCACGCCTCCGAAGAACTGCAGCAGACCTATCTCGAAAAGCTCGTCTCCGGCGAATGGACGGGCACGATGAACCTGACCGAGCCGCAGGCCGGCTCCGATCTCGCGGCGCTGAAATCCCGCGCCGAACGCCGGGACGACGGCACCTACCGCATTTTCGGCCAGAAGATCTTCATCACCTATGGCGAGCATGATCTGACCGACAACATCGTTCATCTGGTGCTTGCGCGCCTGCCGGATGCGCCGGCGGGGACCCGCGGCATTTCGCTGTTCCTCGTGCCCAAATTCATGGTCGATGACGACGGGTCGCTGGGGGCGCGCAACGATGTGTTCTGCGCCAGCCTCGAGCACAAGCTCGGCATTCACGGCTCTCCCACCTGCGTGATGATCTATGGTGACGGCAAATTCGGCGACGAGCCGGGTGCGATCGGCTATCTGGTCGGCGAGGAAAACAAGGGCCTCGCCTGCATGTTCACGATGATGAACAATGCACGTCTTCATGTCGGCATGCAGGGCGTGGCCGTGGCGGAGGCCGCCTATCAGAAGGCGCTCGCCTATGCCAGGGAGCGCACCCAGGGCAAGGCAGCCGGCCATGAGGGGGCGGGCATGAGCCCGATCATCGAACACCCGGATGTGCGCCGCATGCTGCTCACCATGAAGTCGCTGACGGCCGCAAGCCGTGCCATTTCCTACTGCTGTGCCCATGCCATCGACCTGGCGCGTGTTTCCGAAGGTGACGAGAAGACCAGATGGGCCGAGCGCGCCGGCATCTGGACGCCGATCGCCAAGGCTTTCTCCACGGATGCCGGCATGGATGTCGCCTCGCTCGGGGTTCAGGTTCACGGCGGGATGGGTTTTATCGAGGAAACGGGGGCCGCCCGCTTCTTCCGCGATGCCCGCATCGCGCCGATCTACGAGGGCACCAACGGCATTCAGGCGATCGACCTTGTCACACGCAAGCTGCCTCTGTCCGACGGCGCAGCGGTCGCGGGACTGATCGCCGAACTCCGTGAAGATGCAGAAAGCGTCCGTGCGTCCAATTCTGCCGAACTCGATGGTGTGGCCGATGCACTGACAGCTGCGCTCGACGATCTGGAGGCCGCGACCGAATGGCTCGGAAACGCGCTCAAGGATGGCCGCAAGGACGCGGCGCTGGCGGGGGCGACGCCCTATCTCCGGCTCTTCGGCCTGGCAGCCGGCGGCGCGCTGATGGCCCGTGGCGCGGTGCGTGGCGGCAATGACGGCGGAGGGACGTCGCGCGCGGCCCTTGCCCGCTTCGCAGCCCTCAACCTGCTGCCCGAAACCGCCGCTCTCAGGCGCGTGGTGACCGGCGGCGGCGACAGGCTCGCCGAGGCTGCGTCTACCGCGCTCGACTGATCACGGACAGGGAGGAGGAGTTTCCATGACCGACCATATTCTCATCGAGCGCCGCGACGGCCTCAACATCATTAGGCTCAACCGTCCGGACAAGAAGAACGCGCTCACCCAGGAGATGTACGGCGCCATGAACGCGGCGCTGGAGGAGGGCGAGGCGAGCGAGGAGATCCGCGTCCACGTCATGCTCGGCGTCGAAGGCATATTCACCTCCGGCAACGACATCTCGGATTTCATGAAGATGGCGAGCGGAGGCGATCTTTCGGGCAGCGAGGTCCAGCGCTTCCTGCACAACATGGCGGGACTGAAGAAGCCGTTCGTCACCGGCGCCGACGGCATCGCGGTCGGGATCGGCACGACGATCCACTTCCATGCCGACCTGACCTTCGCCACGCCGCGCACCGTCTTCCACACGCCGTTCACGGATCTGGCCCTCGTGCCCGAGGCAGGCTCGAGCCTTCTCGTGCCCTTGCTCGCGGGCCATCAGCGCGCCTATGCCATGCTGGCCGCCGGCCTGCCGTTTCCGGCTCGGGAGGCCAAGGAGGCCGGGCTCATCTACAAGGTGGTCGAGGAAGGCGCGCTCGACAGCGAGACGTTGGCAGCTGCCATGGCTTTGGCGAAGAAGCCGCCCCAGGCCATGGCTATCGCCAAGGAACTCCTGCGCCGCACCGAACGCGAGGCGATCTCCGCCCGCATCGATGACGAGGTGCGCCTCTTTGCCGAACGCCTGCAGTCAGCCGAGGCCATGGCCGCGTTCCAGGCTTTCATGGCGCGCAGGAAGTAGCCGGCGTAAATATCATTATAATATAATGTCTTACGGGTCTCGGGAAAGATGCTGTTGGAAAGTCGGATACAGTTCCCGCCCAGATGAATATCATTTGATTTTGTGCCTCCAAGTTGCAAAGGTGCGCACGGACTAACAGACATCTCTTGGGAGGGGGAATGTCCGAAAGCAACGAGGGAGGCGTCGGAATCGAGGAGTTCCTGCGCAGCCAGGACTTCATGCCGTTTTCGAACTGGCTGGTCGAGCGGCCGCGGGCAGGCTGGAACCTCAAGCGTGGCGAGCCGGTTTGCCCCCACCGCGAGCAGGCGCGCATAAGCGCCGACAATGCCGCGCTTCTGACCGCCCCCGATTGCGGGGCGGGATGGCATGCCCGGGTCGATGCCTTCGAATGGGCCCTGGCCGGTGTGCCGGACGAGCATCGCGAACAAGTGCGGGCGCGCTTCATGATCCGCTTCGACGCTCGCAGCTTCAGGGATGGCCGCACGGATCTCTCCGGCTTCCGCTTTCCATGTTCCACAAGCTTCGAGGATAGCGACTTCGGCGATGGCGAGGTCTGTTTCGCCGGCGCGAGCTTCGCCGGGCGCATGATCTCGTTCGCCGGCGCGCGCTTCGGCTCCGGGGATATCTCCTTTGCCGGTGCCAGGTTCGGCAGCGGGCCGGATCCGGTACGTGTCAGCTTCGATCGCGTCGGCTTCGGCGCGGATCTGGTCAATTTCGGCGGCGCGTCGTTTGCCGATGGCGAAATCAGTTTCGGCCTGACGCGCTTCGAACCCGGCGATGTCTGGTTCGACGGCGCGACCTTCGGCGATGGTCCGGTCTCCTTTGCCGGCGCCACCTTCGCGGACGGCACCATCTCCTTCGACGACACGCTTTTCGGGACGGGAACCAAGGACTTCCGAAAGGCCCGGTTCGAGGCGTGCGAGACGACATTCGACGGCGCCGATTTCGGCCAGGGCGACGTCAGTTTCGATCAGGTGGATTTCGGCGATGGCCTCGTCTCCTTCGATCGCTCCGTCTTCGGCGCCGGCACGCTCTCCTTCCAGGACTGCCGCGCCGGGGAGTGCCATTCCACCTTCCGCCCCGCAGCCCTGAACGGCACCACCCTCAACTGCGCCAAAGTCTCCCTCGAAGGAGAGCTGAAGGTCTCCAACGGGTAGGGCTTCTCATCCAGAGAGCATTTGGATATTCCACGCGCAGTTGCAGCGCGAACGGAACGAGCGGGCGGGGAAATGGCAGACGAAGACGGCGCAGTCGAGTGGGTCAAGCCCGAATGGTGGCACAAGGATTTCGAGGCGTTTGAGGATTGGTTGATTGATGGGCCGGCGGGGAAGTGGCCAACTCCTTGGAGTGAAACGCAAAGTCTCAGTCTCGCTCAGGTTAAAATCGTCAACAGAAACGCAAAGAGACTTGCTGACAAAAATAACTGGAACGCAATTGCTAAGGCTTTTGCGGCAAAAATCGCTTCGCTGGAGGACGCTGATAGAGACGCGGTACGTGGGGCATTCCAAATTCATTTTGATCAGTTCGATTTCAAAGCAGCAAATACGAACTTCGCAAATTTTCTCTTCCCCTGCTCGGTGACGTTTGCAGGAGCTAAGTTTGGTTCCGAAACAGTAAGCTTCGACCGCGCTGTATTTCTCAAAGGTGATGTTGGGTTTAGCGATGTCGATTTCGGCAAAGGTGACGTTTGGTTCATGCAAGCCGATTTTGGGGATGGCGATGTGTCATTTGGGGGAGCAAAGTTTTCTGGTGACGTGATTTTCAGCGAGGCAGATTTTGGTGATGGGTACGTATGGTTCTCCGACGCGGAATTTGGGCGTGGGGCCGTGGCTTTTGCTGATGCGAGATTTGGCAGAGGGCAGGTGTTTTTTCTGCCAAGAAAGGTGGGTGGCACTGAGATATATTGGCCTCGCGCTTCATTCGCCGGAAGCATCGAATTTCGCGGTGAATTTAGCCGCTCAGTCGATTTAAGTAGCTGTACCGTCGCCGGGAACGCCAGCTTCGCCGGCTCAACCTTCGCTGAAATTCCCGATTTCACGGACGCCAAGTTCGATCGTCCGCCTGACGTCGCAGGGATGAAGGTTCCCCGACCAAAACTAAGTTGGCTCGGAATGGCCACGGAGCCCAAGGACGTTCTCAAGCTCCGTAAACTAAAATCCATGGCGCTCTCCGTCCATGACCACGAAAAGGACGGTGATTTCTTCGCGGCTGAAATGCTGGCCAAGCGCGGTACGGAAACGAAAAGCTTATGGGCGCTAGCGTCCAACGCGCTCTATTGGTGGCTGTCAGATTTCGGCCAGAGTTTCGGGCGCCCGGTTTGCTGGTGGATTGGGAGTTGGGCTGTCTTCAGCGGTCTGAATGCATGGTTGCTAACATTCATGCGCGATGTGGAACTCGAGGATTGGAAATTTTCCGCCTTCCTCTCCCTCAAGAATTCCATCCCGCTCCTCGGCTCACTCTTCCGCTTCGCGCCTGCGCCCGAAAAGCACGTGAGCTGGTTTCAGCAATACTACGATGGGCTCGAGCAACACACCGCCACCGTCGATTGGCTGATCGGCCTCGGCGTCGTACAGAATATCTTCGGCGGGGTTTTGCTGTTTCTCTTCCTGCTCGCGCTGCGGAACCGGTTCAGGTTGAAGTAGGGCCAGCGAGGCGCCGTCCTTGGCCGAGGCGTGTTTTTGCTTGCCTGTCCTGCTCTTTCGGTCGTCATGCCCGGACTTGATCCGGGCATCCATACCCTAAGAGGTGCGGCACGCTGGTTCTCGCGTGAGCCTCATGGAGTTGGTCCTTTGACATCGTCGGACATGATCATCTACCGCGGTTCGGCATCACGGAATGGATGCCCGGATCAAGTCCGGGCATGAAGAAGGAGGAGGGGGGCTGCCGTTCACCCCCTTTGTCACGCTCGGTGAGCTGGGCCAGCGGTCTCGGCCGGCCTTCGGACCCTACGGCAAGGGGGGGCCGCGCTCGCTCGGGGCAGGAAATCGCCTCACTTCTCCAGAAGCGCCACGGCTTCGACGTGCGGGGTCCAGAGGAACTGGTCGATGGGGGTGACCGATTTGAGCTTGTAGCCGCCGTCGATCAGGATGCGCAGGTCGCGGGCGAGTGTCGCCGGATTGCAGGAGACGGCGGCGATGCGCGGGATCGTGGACTTGGCGATCTCGCGGCATTGGAACTCGGCGCCCGCGCGGGGCGGGTCGAAGACGAGGCCCTGATAGTTTTTCAGTTCGAACGCCATCAGCGGGCGGCGGGCGAGATCGCGGATCTCCATGGTCACCGGCTTGAGGCCCTGCATCCTGCGCATGGCGCGGTCGAGCGCGTTCATCGCCGGCGCGAAACCTTCCACCGCATGGGTGATGTGGCTCTCCGCCAGCCGTACCGAAAACGTGCCGCATCCCGCATAGAGATCGACCACGCGCTTGGCCTTCTTCATGTGTTTCATGACGAGCGCCGCCATGGCTTCCTCGGCATCGGCGCTGGCTTGCGTGAAGGCGCCGGGCGGCGGGGTCACGGTCACGCGCCCGAAATCGAGCTGCGGCGGCTGTTTCTCGATCAGCGTTTCGCCGTTGAAGGAAATGCGCGCCACGCTGGCGGCCTTGCGCGCGGCGGCCACCAGCCGCAGCCGGTCGTTCTCCTTGAGCTGGAACGGCGCCTCGAAGGCGATGTCGAAACCCGACTGCGTGTCGAGCACTCCCATCTGCATGGGCTTGGGAGCGACGGCGGCCTGCGCCGCCAGTGCCTTGAAGAGCGGCAGTGCCGAAACGATGCGCGGCGTGGCGATGGCGCAGGTCTCGATGTTCACGATCTCATGCGTGCCGGCGCGGTTGAAGCCGAGAACGGCGCCGTCGCCCGCCCGCCTGGCGGCGAAGACCACGCGGCGGCGGTCGCCGGGTTTGGCGGGCACGAGGGGTGCGACGTCGATCTCGATGCCGCGTGACTTCAGGGCCGCGACCACCAGACCGCGCTTCCATTCGGCATAGAGGTCCATACCGACATGCTGGACCGAGCAGCCGCCGCAACCGGCGTTGTCGCCGTCCGGGCCGAAATGCGGGCAGGGCGGCAACGCGCGGGTCTCGCCCGGCGCAAGCAGCGAGATCAGCGTTCCGCGCGTGGCTTCCACTGCCGCGGTGATGCGGTCGCCAGGGGCGGTGAAGGGCACGAAGACGGGCTGGCCGTCATGGTTCGCAACGCCGTCGCCCTGGCCGCCCAGTTCGTTGATCGTCAGTTCGGTCGCACTCATGCCTTCACTCCGCCGAGCAGAAATTCCTGATTGCCGTCGCCGCCCTCGATGGGAGAGGGCACGAGGCCTGTCATATGCCAGCCGGGCTGGTTGCCGAGCCAGACGGAAAGATCGTCGGCGATGCCGGGGCCGCGTGCCGCATCCTTGAGAAGCCCGCCCTTGCCGATCGCTTCGCGGCCCGCCTCGAATTGCGGCTTGACCAGGAGAACCGCGAAGGCCCCGGGTCGGGCGAGGTCCAGCGCCGGCGGCAGGGCGAGCTTGAGCGAGATGAAGCTGACATCGGAGACGACGGCCTCAATGACCCGCTCGCCAATATCGGCGGCCGCGAGATCCCGGGCATTCAGCCCCTCGCGATTGCTTACGCGCGTATCCGACGCAATGCGCGCATCCATCTGGTCATGGCCGACATCGATGGCCGTGACATGCCGCGCTCCGCGATCGAGCAGCACCTGCGTGAAACCTCCGGTCGATGCGCCGACATCGAGGCAGTCGCGCTCCGCCGGATCGAAACCGAAAGCGTCGAGCCCGGCGATCAGCTTCAGCGCCGCGCGCGACACATAGGCTTTCGCCGGATCGGAGATCGTGATGGCTGCGTCGTGAGCAACAGGCGCGCCGGGCTTGCTGACGACGCGTCCGTCGACGCTCACCGCCCCGCGGGCGATCGCGTCACGGGCGCGCGATCGCGTGTCGTAATGCCCGTGCTCGACCAGATGCTGGTCGAGCCGCAGGCGGGGTTTGGGGGCGGTCGTCGTCATCATGCCCCCTCATGGCGGTTTCGGGGAGAACCCGCAAGGGGCGAGAGGGGCCGGCCGGCGCCGGTCAGGCGTTCGGGCTGGTCTCGAAAGCCGTCAGCGCGGGGCTCATCTCGTCCCAGGCGAATGCGCTGCGGGCATAGGTGATCACCGTCGGCACGAAGACCGAGGGATCGTCGAGGCTCGCCGCATGGACCGTGAAGATGCCCGGCATCCTCTCGAAGGTCAGATAGACCGGGGTTCCGCAGGCGGGGCAGAAGGCGTGATGCTTGTCGAAGCCGCTATCGGCGCGGACGGTCCATGTCCGCGCCTCGCCGGTCACCTTTACGGCGTCCCTGTCGGGAAAGGTGAGGTAGGAGCCGTGGCCGGTGCCGCTGCGCCTGGCGCAGTCGGTGCACTGGCAGTGGTTGGAAAAGACCGATTCTGCTCCGGTTTCGTAGCGAAGGGCGCCACAGGCGCAGCCGCCGGAATAGTGCGTGCTCATGGATTTTCTCCCGCGCCTGTCACGCGGCTTTGGGCTTGGCAAAGATGTCGAGCGCCCGGCCGGTTTCGAGATAGGACTTCATGCTGGACAGAACGATCGGCCAGCCCTTGCTGACGCCCATATGCATGCCGGAACCGGCGACCAGATCGTCATGGGTCACGGTCAGCCGCACCATGTCGTCATAATCCTCGATTTCGAAGCTGACCTTGGAATAGGCCTGCGGATCGTCCTTCTGCGAATTGTTCGCCCAGGAGACCACGAGACGATGGGGCGGGGCGATCTCGACGACCTTTCCGACCAGATTGACGGTGTGCTCGTCATTATCCCGCACATGGGCCCAGTCGGAGCCGACCTGCCAGTCGGACACGTTCTCATGGCCCCAATATTGCCTGGAAATTTCGGGCCGCGTGATGGCGGCGAAGACCTTCTCGGCGGTCGAGGCGATATAGGTGACGTAGACGAGTGTCGTTCTTTCACTGCTCATGCTCATTCTCCCTCGAGCTCGGTTTTGAGTTGGTGCAGCAGGCTCAGCCGCTGAACCTCGAACTTCCTCACCCAGCGCTCGTAGACTTCGTGCAGCGGCACGGGGTTGATGAAGTGCAGTTTCTCGCGGCCGCGCTTGGTGGTGCTCACCAGATTGGCCGCCTCCAGTATGCCGAGATGCTGCGTGGCCGACTGCCGCGCCATGGCGAGGTGCTCGCACAATTCGTTGAGCGTCTGGCCGTTCCGCTCGCACAGCAGATCGAGCAGCTTGCGCCGTGTGGGATCACCCAGGGCCTTGAAGACCCGGTCGGTATTGGTCGTGTCCTTCATCTCGGCGGGAAGAATATGCAGGTAAATGCCTGCATGTAAAGCGGCAAATATGAATCAGTTTCTCAAGCATCGGAATCAAATGCTCCGCTGCCTGGTCTAAACCTTTGAAAATTAATGGATCTGAGAGGCTTCGCTCAGCCGGAAATCGGGCTGCCGGCCGGGGGCGTGAAGTTCAGCCAGACCCACGGCACGGTCGTGGTCGCCGGGATTTCAGGATCGAATTGCCCCCCGGCATTGAGGCCGAGCGGTCCGCGCATCGGCCCGAGTTTCGTCTGCACGCGCGCAATGGCCGCTTCCTCGATCATGCGGTCATAGGCGGGCCGCTCCTGCGCCGACACCCCCAGCGTCGATGACGAAACAAAGAGCGCCGCGGCACACACTGCAGCTGTATTCCCCCGTGCCATTATTCAGTTCCCCAACTTCTACAAACCGGCCCAAGCCGTGAGGAAACTTAGAGGAAAAGCCTTTCGGAAGGCTCAGGAAGCATGGTCAAGGAAATGCCAAGCGACATGGTTGCTCGGCAGTTATCATGGGCGAAATTTCGCGGCCGATGTTAACGAATTGATGAAGGAATGTGGCGGCTCAGGCGTGCTTGGCTGCCTCTGCGGAGACGCCGAGCGTGGTGAAGACGGCCTTGACGATACCCGCCCGGTCAAGCCCGGCCCTGGCATACATCACCTCGGGTTTGGCCTGGTCCATGAAGATGTCGGGCATCGCCATCGGACGGACCTTCAGGCCGCCGTCGAGCAGACCCTCATGGGCGAGGAAGTTGAGCACGTGGCTGCCGAAGCCGCCCACCGAGCCTTCCTCGATGGTGATCAGGACCTCGTGGTTCGTCGCCAGCTGCCGGATCAGGTCGGTGTCGAGCGGCTTGGCGAAACGCGCATCCGCAACCGTGGTGGAAAGGCCTGCGGCGTCAAGATCCTCGGCTGCCAGAAGACAGTCGGCCAGACGCGTGCCGAAGGAGAGAAGGGCGACCTTGGAGCCTTCCTTCATCACCCGGCCCTTGCCGATCTCCAGCAGTTGGCCGCGCTGCGGCATCTCCACGCCGACGCCTTCGCCGCGCGGATAGCGGAAGGAGATCGGGCCGCTATCATGGGCCGCGGCGGTGCGGACCATATGTTTGAGCTCCGCCTCGTCGGCGGCCGCCATCACCACGAAGTTGGGCAGGCAGGCGAGATAGGCGACATCGAAGGAGCCGGCATGGGTCGAGCCGTCGGCGCCGACGAAACCGGCGCGGTCGATCGGAAAGCGGACCGGCAGGTTCTGGATCGCCACATCGTGGACGACCTGGTCGTAGCCGCGCTGCAGGAACGTGGAATAGATGGTCGCGAAGGGCTTGAGGCCCTCGGTCGCCATGCCTGCCGCAAACGTCACGGCGTGCTGCTCGGCAATGCCGACATCATAGACGCGGCTCGGGTACACGTCGCCGAACTTGTCGAGCCCGGTGCCCGACGGCATGGCGGCGGTTACCGCCACGATCTTGTCGTCGTGATTGGCTTCCTCGATCAGAGCCTCTGCGAAGACATTGGTGTAGCTCGGCGCGTTGGGCTTGGCCTTGGCCTGCGCGCCGGTGACGACGTCGAATTTGGACACGCCGTGATACTTGTCGGCGGCCTTCTCGGCAGGCGCGTAGCCCTTGCCCTTCTGCGTCATCACATGAATGAGCACCGGCCCGTCGCCATTGTCGCGCACATTGCGCAGGACCGGCAGCAGGTGCTCGAAATTGTGACCGTCGATCGGCCCGATATGGTAGAAGCCGAGTTCCTCGAACATGGTGCCGCCGGTCACGTAGCCGCGGGCGTGCTCGACGGCGCGGGTGATGGCGCGGTCGACATGCTTGCCGAGATAGGCGGTCAGTTTCTTGCCGGTCTCGCGGATGCCCATATAGGTGCGCCCCGAGGCCATGCGGGCGAGATAGCCGCTCATCGCGCCGGTCGGCTGGGCGATCGACATGTCGTTGTCGTTGAGAATGACGATCAGCCGCGCATCGAGCGCGCCGGCATTGTTGAGTGCCTCGAACGCCATTCCGGCCGACATCGCACCGTCGCCGATCACCGAAATGACGTTGCGGCGGATATTCTGCGCCTCGCTCGCCACCGCCATGCCGAGGCCGGCGGAGATCGAGGTCGAAGAGTGGGCCGCGCCGAAGGGATCGTATTCGCTTTCGGACCGCTTGGTGAAACCGGACAGCCCGTCTTCCTGGCGCAAGGTGCGGATACGGTCGCGGCGGCCGGTGAGGATCTTGTGCGGATAGCACTGGTGGCCGACATCGAAGATCAGCCGGTCGTGCGGGGTATCGAAAACCTTGTGAATGGCGATCGTGAGCTCGACCACGCCGAGGCCCGCGCCCAGGTGCCCGCCCGTGCGCGAAACGGCGTCGATCATCTCGGCGCGCAGTTCGGCGGCGAGCTGCGGCATCTGTTCGTCATCGATGGCTTTCAAATCGGACGGAACATGAACCGTATCGAGAAGCGGCGTATGGGGATAATTGCTCACGCGATGGCACCTTTCATGTCGTTCCGGGTATCGCGGAACGGGCATCCTGTAAAGGATGTGTCCCCTGAAAGGTGGGTCTAACTCGGCCTGCGGCAAGAGGCCCGACGGTCCCGCTCGCAGGCTCCGCCTTCGAGGCGGCGAGATGGACACGACTTTCCGCTCCCGATGCGGTATACGGTCCTTGTATCGAGGGAGAAGCGGTTGGTACGCCTGTTCGGATCGGATTACAGCGTCTATGTCCGCATCGCGCGGCTCTGCCTTGCCGAAAAGAACGTGTCCTACACCCTCGTGCCGGTGGACGTTTTCGCAAGTGAGGGTGTCCCGAGGGACTATCTGCAACGCCACCCCTTCGCGCGTATCCCCGCTTTCGAACATGGCAGCTTCCGCCTTTACGAAACCGGTGCGATCGCGCGCTATGTCGACGAGGCATTCGAGGGGCCGGACCTCCAGCCGCATGATCCCGCGGCGCGGGCTCGTTGCAACCAGCTGATCAGCATTGCCGACGGTTACGCCTATCGCCACATGGTCTGGGGTGTGTATGTCGAGCGGGTCTCCAAACCCGAAGACGGAGCGGAGACCGACGAGGCAAAGCTGGCCGCGTCGATCGCGCAATCGCAGATCGTTCTCACGGCGCTGTGCGACGTCATGGAGGAGGGGCCATGGATGCTGGGTGACCAGCTCACCCTTGCCGACATCTACTGGGCGCCGATGGTGGATTGTTTCCGGCAGGCGCCCGAGGGAGCGAAGCTGATGGCCGCGTTTCCGAAGCTTCAGTCATGGTGGCAGCGCATGGCCGCCCGTCCATCTGTCATCGGCACCCGGCCGACGTGACGCTCCCGCCGGCGGCGGCGCGATTTTTGGGTCTGAGCGGCGCTGCAACATGCCAACGCCGCTCAAATCATCCGTCGTCGGCTTATTTGTAGCCGTCCGCCTTGTACTTGGCGTGCCACTTCTTGAAGTTTGCCACTCCGCCGGGCCCGAGCTTCTTTTTCGGACCCGATTTGAACATCGAAATCTTTTCGGAAATGAAGCAGCCGGCATTTTCGCACGTCAGTGCATAGGTCTTACCGTCCTTCTTCAGCGTTGCCTTGCCGGCCATTGCGGGTGACACGAGCGCAAATGTCAGCGCGACGCCAATAATCAGTTTTTTCACGAAGTCCCTCCAGCATGTCTGTAAGGATTTCATCATTGTCTTGATGTGCAGGTCAGTCAATGATTCCAATGGACCTGCGAAGAATAAAATCTATATTCTATAATTATAATTTAGTTATTCTGGCAGCGGAACGAAGTCTTCCTCGTCGCCTGGCACGATATCGAAGCGTCCGGTCTTCCATTCTTCTTTTGCCTGCTCGATGCGTTCCTTCGAGGAGGAAACGAAGTTCCACCAGGTATGACGCTTCGAGCCCATGGAATCTCCGCCGAATATCATCACGCGGACGCCCTGAGGTCCTGCCTTGAGCGAGATCGCGTCCTCGGGACGGAAAATGAGCAGCTGCTCCGGGCCGAAGACATCGCCGGCGATCTCCACGGCGCCTTCGAGGATATAGAGCGCGCGCTCCTCCCACTGCGGATCGAAGGGAAAACTGGCGCCCGCTGAAAGATGCAGGTCGGCATAGATCGTTTCGGACAGCATCGGCACCGGCGATTTCAGTCCGCCGAAGCGGCCGATCACCAGATTGAGGTCGATGCCGTCGCCGGAATAACGCGGGAGTTCCTTGTCGCCGGTGTGCGAGAACGAGGGGGCGTCCTCTTCATGGGCTTCGGGCAGCGCCACCCAGGTCTGCAGGCCGGAGAGCTCCAGCGGATGCGTGCGGTCCTCTTCCGGCGAGCGCTCGGAATGGACGATGCCGCGCCCCGCCGTCATCAGGTTCACGTCGCCGGGGCGAATGACCATCTCGCTGCCGAGTGAATCGCGATGGCGGATCTGCCCGTCGAACAGATAGGTCACCGTGGACAGCCCGATATGCGGGTGAGGGGCGACATCCAGCCCGCTGCCGCTCTCGATGATCGAGGGACCCATCCGGTCGAAGAAGATGAAGGGGCCGACCATCCGGCGCCTGGCCGTCGGCAAGGCACGTCTTACGGCGAAATTCCCGATCTCGCGCGATGACGGAATGATCAGGTGTTCGATCGCATCGCAGGAGAAGGCGTCCCCGAGCTTGGGATCATCTGCGTTGAAAATGCTCATGGGTGCCTCCGTTCAAACGCAGCGATCGCTGACATGTCCGCTCAATCCGGCCCACTCAATCGGGCCCGCTCAATCGGGCCCGCTCAATCGGGCCCGCTCAATCGGGCCCGCTCAATCGGGATCGAGGGGCTCGGTGCCGGTCGGCTTGCCTTCGCGATCCAGGCGGATCTTCTCGATACGTTTTTCTGCGGCGCCGAGAAGCTTTTCGCAATGGGCTTTCAGCGCTTCCCCGCGTTCGTAGATCTCGATCGACTTGTCGAGCGGCACGTCGCCGCGTTCGAGATGGTCGACGATCCGTTCGAGTTCGGCGACCGCGGTCTCGAAGCTCATGTTCGAGATGTCCGGAGCCGCATTTTCGCTGGCGGTGGCATTGGTGGCGTCGGACATTCCTATCCTCTCATCAGGCGCAGTACATGCGAACCCGCCGATTCGGCGAGCCCGAGCAGATCATATCCGCCTTCGAGAAGGCTGACGACCCGGTTGCCGTTATAGCGCGAGGCGATGTCCATGATCTTGCCGGTCGCCCAGTCGAAATCATCTGCGACCAGGTTGATCTCGGCGAGCGGATCGCGGTGGTGGGCATCGAAACCGGCGGAGATGATGATGAGATCCGGCCGCATGTTCTCGAGCGCCGGCAGGATGCGGCTCTTGAAGGCATCGCGAAAATGGTCCGAGCCATCATTGGCCGAAAGCGGCGCATTGAAAATGTTGCCCTGTCCGGTTTCGTTCGGAGCGCCTGTCCCCGGATAGAGCGGCATCTGGTGCGTGGAGCAGTAGACCACCGACCTGTCGTCGTAGAAGATGTCCTGCGTTCCGTTGCCGTGGTGGACGTCCCAGTCGACGATTGCGACGCGCTCGACGGCATATTTCCTCTGCGCGTGGCGGGCGGCGATGGCTGCCTGGTTGAACAGGCAGAACCCCATGGCCTTGTCGCGCTCGGCATGGTGCCCCGGCGGGCGCGTGGCGACGAAGGCGTTGTCGGTCACACCGTCCATGACGGCATCCACGGCCTCTATGGCTCCCCCGACCGAGATGAGGGCGGCTTCCAGCGAGCGCGGGCTTGCGGTCGTGTCCTCGTCGATCCGCGCAAGCCCTTCTTCCGGAATCGCCGCTTTCACCCGCTCGAGGTAGCTTTCCGGGTGGCACAGCAGAACGGTCTCTTCAGCGGCCGCGGGCGCTTGCTTGCGCACGAGCGGACTGAAGTTTTCGTGTTCGAACACCGCTTCGAGCGCGCGCATGCGGTCGGGCCGCTCCGGATGTCCGGGAGGCGTGAGGTGTTCGAGGCAAATCGGATTGGAATAGAGAAAGGTGGTCATGCCGGCTTGTAACAGAAAATTGCGACCGGCGAACAGCTTTTAGCGCGACGGCGCACGGAGGATTCTTGCGGCGGGAGAACGAAAGCGGCCGGACCGGGCTTGACATCCGCACTATCATGAAACAAATAAAGTTACATGAAACGCGACAGCCGCCTCTCGATCGTCCTTCACGGGCTCCTTCACATGCAGGCGCAAGGCAAGCCTATGACCTCAGCCGAGCTTGCCCTGTGCATGGACACCAATCCGGTCGTCGTCCGCCGCACGATGGCGGGCCTGCGCGAGAACGGGCTGGTGAGCTCGGAAAAGGGTCATGGCGGAGGCTGGACCATCGCCCGGCCGCTGGCCGGCATCAGTCTTCTCGACATCCATGAAAGCCTTGGAGAACCTGATGTCGTCGGGTTCTCCAACAAGGACGAAAGTCCCGGCTGCCTCATCGAAAGGGCGGTCAATCGCGAACTCGATGCGGCGATGGACGAGATGCGCGCCGTCTTCACTGCACGGATGCGGGCGATCACCCTGGCCGATATCTGGGACAGCGTTCGCGAGCCTTTCAACGCCCATCACAATTACAGGAAGGATCATCCGGATGATGCATGACGTGATCATCGTCGGCGGCAGCTTTGCAGGCCTGTCCGCCGCCCTGCAGCTTGCGCGGACGCGGCGCAAGGTACTGGTCGTGGATCTCGGGCTTCGGCGCAACCGCTTCGCCGCTCACTCCAACGGCTTTCTCGGTCAGGACGGCAAGGCTCCGGGCGCGATCATCGCCGGAGCACGCGCCCAGATCGCTGCTTATCCGAACGTCACCTTCATTGAGGGGGAGGCGGTGTCGGCCTCCGGTGTGAGCGACGATTTCAGGATCGAGCTGGCAGACGGATCGCTGCATCACGGCCGTCGCCTGATCCTCGCGACCGGCGTTGCCGACATCCTGCCGGATATTCCGGGCCTCTCCGACCGCTGGGGCGACAGCGTCTTCATGTGCCCCTATTGCGACGGCTACGAACTGAACCGGGCCGCGGTCGGCGTTTTGGCCACCGGCGAGCATTCCATGCATCAGGCGTTGCTGCTGACCGAATGGGGACAGACCACCTTCTTCCTCAACGGGGCCGTCGCACCGGATGCGGAGCAGGCCGCGGCCCTTGCCGCGCGCGGCGTGACGATCGAGGAGACGCGTGTCCGCGCCATCGGTGGCGAGCGCGCCGATGTCCATCTCGCCGATGGTCGGATCATTCCCGTCGCCGGCCTGTTCACCACGGGCCGCATGGTCATGGCGAGCCCGCTCGCCGAACAGCTCGGCTGCGCGTTCGAGGACGGCCCGCTGGGCTCATGGGTGAAGACCGACGACATGCGCACGACTTCGATCCCCGGCGTCTACGCAGCGGGCGACAATGTCCGTCTGACGGGCAATGTGGCCTTCGCCGTCAGCGACGGCGCCATGGCCGCCGCTGCGTCGCACCGCTCGCTGGTGTTCGAACCGGCAAAGGCCGCGTGAGGAGATCGATATGCGGTGCCGGGGCAGCTAAATCCATGAGGGCGGTCGCTGTACCGCTCTGCCGTCGAAAAGTTCGACCCTATCCGGGAATTGAGCTTTGTTGAGATGACCTGGGCGAATGTGAAGGTGGAAGGACGCGACGTCGATGAGGCTTTGCGTGGGATATTTGACGGGAACGAGCAAGCCCACCCTTTTGCCTGCTTCATCCTTGGAAATACGAATTGGCTCTACCAGATCGGAATCATTCGTTAAAACAACCGCGACATCAAAAGCATCAGTGAACGCGTCTCGTACAAGATGCGCACCGAGATTCACGTCGCTGCCCTTCTCCTCACTCTTGATGACGCGCACGACTTGGGGAGTCGGTAACGACCATTGATAGTCGTTCGGCCTGGCTTGCGGCGGATAAGCCAATGGCATCCATGGTTCTGACGTCATGAAGCTTCCTTCATGGACGACAACCTCGGGCACTGATTCCAGCGCGTTGAGATACATCGCCTGACGAGCCGGTGCTTGAGGGTCATAGGCGCGAGCAGAAATGCGCGCGGTATAGTAGTTTACGCGCAGGATCGTATGAGTTGGCTGGAGAACCGCCTTGGCCAACGCGAGTGGATTCAACCACTTCTTTGCAGGCCGGCTTTTCAGCATGCGATAATAGAGATTGAAGCCGTCGATATAGACTATGGTTCGCATCAAGCAAGTATAGCCTGAAAAGCAAAGGCCGCAGAAGAGTTTCCCCTTCGCGACCTTTGAGCCCGCAGCAAGCTGCGGGTGGGTGATTTGTAATAGATAGGCTTGCATCCCTTAATCGTCAATTGCCGCACCTCGTTCTTGCGGTCAAAACCTTGCGGATCCCCGTTCAGGATTGTGTTTGCTTCCAGCATACCCCTCCTTCCATGCAGGAGTGGTTGAGTAAGGCAGCTACTGCCACAAGCTGACATCTGCCCCGCTTGAACCGCGTTCCGCGCCGTGCACAGTGGCGGGATGACGCTTCATTTCGCCAATTCCACCGCACGCCGCATCTTTCTCGCCAAGCAGGGGCTATCCGGCCCGCCGGGCGCGGCGCTCTCCAATGACGGGCTGCTCGACCTGATCCGCCGCATCGGCTTCGTTCAGGTGGATTCGATCTCCACCGTCGAGCGCGCCCACAACATGATCCTGTTTTCGCGCAACCAGACCTTCCGGCCCGGCCAGCTGACCGAACTCATCGAAGAGGATCGCGCGCTTTTCGAGCACTGGACCCACGACGCCTCGATCATCCCGACGGATTTTTACCGCTACTGGAAGCATTTCTTCCTGCGCAAGGACGCGCGTATTCGTGAGCGCTGGACCAGGTGGCGCGGCGAAGACTACGATAGCGCTTTCGCCGAGACGCTCGCCCATATCACCGAGAACGGACCGGTAATGGCGCGCGAGATGAAGTCCGACGAGCACAAGTCGGGCGGCTGGTGGCAGTGGCACCCCAACAAGACGGCGCTCGAATATTTCTGGCAGACCGGAAAGCTCTCGATCCACTCGCGGCGCAATTTCCAGAAGGTCTATGATCTCAGCGAACGCGTGATCCCCGACCATCACCGCGAGGCGGAGGTCAGCCACGAGGCTTTTATCGACTGGGCCTGCCGCTCGGCGCTCGAACGGCTCGGCTTCGCCACGCATGGAGAGATCGCGGCCTTCTGGGCGATGGTCACGCCGGAGGAAGCCAAGACCTGGATCGCCGACAATCGCGACGAGCTGATCGATGTCGCCATCGAGACCGTGGACGGCAGGCAGCGGCCTTCCTATGCCTTGCCTGGCCTGTCGCCTGATCCGGACGATTGGCCGGAACCGCCGGGCCGGGTGAGGGTGCTCTCGCCGTTCGACCCGGTGCTGAGAGACCGCAACCGCGCCGAGCGTCTCTTCGGCTTTTCCTACCGGATCGAGATATTCGTGCCCGAACCCAGGCGGCAATACGGCTATTACGTCTTCCCGCTGATGGAGGGGGAGCGGATGATCGGCCGTATCGACATGAAGGCGGACCGCAAGGCCGGCACGCTCAATGTCCGCAAATTGTGGTGGGAGCCGAAGGTCAGGGCTTCGGCGGGCCGGATGGACAAGCTCGCCTCGGAACTCGCCCGCATCGCGGCCTTTGCCGGTGTCGGCGAGGTGGTTCTCGCCGACGACTGGCTGGACGCCTGACGGATCGGGTCAGAGGATCTCGGTGTCGTTGATCTTGATGCCGAAACCCTCGAGGCCGACGTAGTGCCGGGCGCGCGAGGTGTAGAGCTTGATCGAGGACACGCCGAGATCGCGCAGGATCTGGGCGCCGAGACCGATCTCGCGCCACTCGTCCTCGCGGGCCTGGGCTTCGGCATGTTCCTCGTTTTCGGTGCTCGTCGGGCGCGGCCCGCGATGGCCGACGCCGACGGATCCCTCGCGCAGATAGACCACGATGCCGCGACCCTCTGACTTCATCCGGGTCATGATCTCGTCGAGTATGCGGCGCTGGCCGAAAACATCGTCGACGACCGATTCCAGATGAAGGCGGACGGGAACATCCTCGCCGTCCCGCACATCGCCGAACACTACGGCGAGGTGATGCATGGGGTCCCAGGGCAGCGCGTAGGCATGGGCCTTCGCAGGGCCGGCAACGGTTGCGACCGAGAAGCTGTCGACCAGCTGGATCAGCGTTTCCTTGCGCTGGCGGTGGGCGATGAGATCTGCGACCGAAACCTGCTTGAGCCCGTGGGTGCGTGCAAATTCCGAAACCTGCTCGCCGCGCGTCACGGTGCCGTCGTCATTGACCAGTTCGCAGATCACGCCGATCGGCGGCAGGTTTGCGAGCTTGCAGAGATCAACGGCAGCCTCGGTATGGCCCGAACGCATCAGCACGCCGCCCTCGCGGGCAACGAGCGGGAAGATGTGGCCGGGGCGGACGAAATCGACCGCGCCCGCATTGGGGTTTGCGAGATTGCGTACCGTCAGCGTGCGGTCATCGGCGGAAATCCCTGTCGTGGTACCGTGCTTGTAATCGACCGAGATGGTGAAGGCGGTCGAATGCGGCGCGTCGTTTTCCGACACCATGGCCGTGAGATTGAGCCGCTTGGCTTCCTCGCGCGGCATGGGCGTGCAGACGATGCCGGAAGTGTGGCGCACGATGAACGCCATTTTCTCCGGTGTGCAATGGACGGCGGCGACGATCAGGTCGCCTTCGTTCTCGCGTCCGTCATCATCGGTGACGACGACGATTTCGCCGGCTTCGAAGGCCCGGATGGCCTCCACGACACGCTTCTGATCATAGGCCATTGGGGTATTCCTGTCAGTCGAGCCGGCCGGTCTGGCCGCGGTCCCGGAGATAGTGATCCGCGATTGCGCAGGCAACCATCGCCTCGCCGATCGGAACGGCGCGGATGCCCACGCACGGGTCGTGGCGGCCCTTGGTGCGCACCATGACCTCGTTGCCGTCGGAATCGATGGACTGCCGCTCGGTGAGGATGGAGGAGGTGGGCTTGACCGCAAACCGCGCGACGATCGGTTCGCCGTTCGATATCCCGCCCAGAATGCCGCCGGCATTGTTGGACAGAAAGACCGGCTTGCCGTCCGGGCCCATGCGCATCTCGTCTGCGTTTTCCTCGCCGGTGATTTCCGCGGATTGGAAGCCGTTGCCGATTTCCACGCCCTTGACGGCGTTGATCGACATCAGGCCCGAGGCGATGTCCTGGTCGAGCTTGGCGTAGATCGGCGCGCCGATGCCTGCCGGCACCCCTTCGGCCACGATCTCGATGACGGCGCCCACCGACGAGCCGGCCTTGCGGATCTCGTCGAGATAGTCTTCCCACACCGGCACGATTTCCGGATCGGGAGCGAAGAAGGGGTTCTTGTCGACCTGGTCCCAGTCCCAGCGCGAACGGTCGATCGGGTGTTTGCCGATCCGGACCAGTGCGCCGCGAACCGTCATGCCGGGTACCACCTTGCGGGCGAGGCCGCCGGCGGCCACGCGGGTGGCGGTTTCGCGTGCCGAGGAGCGGCCGCCGCCGCGATAGTCGCGAATGCCGTATTTGACGTCGTAGGTGTAGTCGGCATGGGCCGGCCGGTAGCGCTTGGCGATATCGGAATAATCCTTCGAGCGCTGGTCGGTGTTCTCGATCATCAGAGAGATCGGCGTGCCGGTCGAAATGAATGAGCCGTCATCCTGCGGCATGGCGCCGGAGAGAACGCGCACCGCATCCGCCTCGCGCCGCTGGGTGACGAAGCGCGACTGGCCGGGCTTGCGCTTGTCCAGGAAGGCTTGCAGTTCGGCTTCCGAGAACGCGATGCCCGGAGGGCAGCCGTCGATCACGCAGCCGATTGCCGGCCCGTGGCTCTCGCCCCAGGTGGTGACCCGAAAAAGATGGCCGAAAGTGTTGTGCGACATATCCGTGACCGGTTGGTTTCGATAGCGCCATCAGCGCGCGCTGGACTTCTATCGCAAGCATCGGTCATGTCAAATCCCAAGGCGCCGCGGCCCGGCCGCGCGAACCTGGATGTCCGGCGGCTTGCAATAAATCGGAGACCATGTCTCCCTAGTGTTTCAGCAGACTCACTTCCGCGAATGCGGGAAGCGGTTTTCCGATTTAAACATGCCGCAAAATCCAATTTCGCCACATTCAGGCTCTTAATAGACACACACGAATAAACCGCCGGGAAGACTTCTATGCGTTTCGTAATCTCAGTTCTCTTCGCCACTTCGGCGCTTCTCTCTCCGCTCGCAGCCTTTGCCCAGAGCGCGGATGTGGAAGCGACGATCACCGACGTTTCGACCGAGAAGGCGCAGATCGTTCTCGATGACGGCGAGACCTATGCCACTCCGTCGGAATTCAATTTCGAAGGCCTCGAGTCGGGTGTGCGCGTGACGGTTTTCTACACCGTCATCGACGGCAAGCGCGTCATCAACGATCTGGAAGTCATCCAGTAGTTTCCAGTTTTTGGTCCCGAAGGCCTTCAGAAGCCGAGCGCCCTGCGGCGCTGGAGTGCTTCGGAGGTCCAGACCTCCTCGAAGGCGGGGTAGAAGCCTTCGTAAGCCGGCACTTGCGGCGGCAGTGAAACCCACGGCAGCTTGCTGCGGGTGAATATGTGGACGTCGGGTCCGAAACGCTTCGGATCATCGAGTGTCGTCATCCTGAGGAAGATCATCGTCTCACGAGCGCCGTAGTCGGTGCAGATGTCGGTCCCGCAATCAGCACAACGATAAACGATCAGGGGCCGGCCGGTCTCGCTGGGGAGGCGGAACGGCTTCAGGCTGCCTGTCTCGATTTCCACATTGGACGTCTCGATCACCCCGTTGACGACGAAGCCGCTACCCGTCATCCGCTGGCATTGGGTGCAGTGGCAGCAATGGACCACCATCGGTTCGGCCTTCAACCGGTAACGGAGCCTGGTGCAGCAGCACCCGCCCGGCCAAGAATTCGCGTGCATGCCATCCTCCCTGGTCGCTCGGTTTACGAAAGCCAGCCGATCGTGTCTGGGGTGACCCTGAGGATCCTGTCCTGTGGAATGTCGATCATCGCCGCCTCGTCGCCCGCGATCCCGCCTATACGGTTGAACAGCGCGCGGATCACGCCACCATGGGCAACCACGACCATCGGGCCGGTCACGCTTTCGAGAAACCGGTCGATGCGTTTCGCAAGCATCTCGTAGCTCTCCGCTCCGTCGCCCGGCGGGCAGAAGTCCCATTTCCGCGAATCACGATCCTCGGCGATGCCGGGATAGTCTTTCTCGATGTCGGGAAAGGTCCGGCCTTCCCAGTCTCCGAAGCTCAGTTCGATCAGGAGATCGTTCGTCTCGTAGGCCTTCGGCTCGAGACCGGCATTGGCCCGCACCAGCTCCATCGTCTCGCGGGTGCGCGACAGCGGGCTGGAAACCCATGCATGGGCGGATGGCTCGAAGCCGGGAAGGGCCGCGAGATGCAGGCCGTTGGCGGCGGCCTGGCTGCGGCCGAGCGCGTTGAGCGGGATATCCCGCGCGCCCTGGAGGCGACCCTCACGATTGTAATCTGTCTGCCCGTGGCGGATGACGTAGAGCGACAGGTCCTTCATGATCCGGGAGCGTGCCTTTCAGGGCGCGTGGAGAATGTCAGTCCTTGACGGTCGAGATGTCGGGCGCGTCGACGGCCTTCATGCCGACGGTATGATAGCCGGAATCGACGTGATGGACCTCGCCGGTGACGCCGCGCGACAGGTCGGAGAGAAGATAGAGCGCCGAATCGCCCACTTCGTCGATCGTCACGGTGCGCTTGAGCGGCGAGTTGTACTCGTTCCACTTGAGGATATAGCGGAAATCGCCGATGCCGGAGGCCGCCAAGGTCTTGATCGGGCCGGCCGACAGCGCATTGACGCGGATGCCGTTGCTGCCGAGATCGACGGCGAGGTAGCGAACGCTTGCCTCCAGCGCAGCCTTGGCGACACCCATCACATTGTAGTGCGGCATCACCTTTTCCGCGCCGTAATAGGTCAGCGTCAGCATGGAGCCGCCTTCGTTCATCAGCGGCTCGGCGCGCTTGGCGACGGAGGTTAGCGAGAAGACGGAGATGTCCATGGTGCGCGCGAAGTTTTCGCGGCTGGTATCGACGTAGCGGCCAGTCAGTTCATCCTTGTCCGAAAACGCGATCGCGTGGACGAGGAAGTCGATCTTGCCCCACTTGGCTTCCAGCTCCGAAAAGACGGCGTCGATCGTGGCCGGATCGGTCACGTCGCAATGGCCGGCGAGCAGGGCGCCCAGTTCGTTGGCAAGCGGTTCGACGCGCTTCTTGAGGGCGTCGCCCTGATAGGTGAGCGCGATTTCCGCGCCCGCATCGGCGCATGCCTTGGCAATACCCCAGGCAATGGAGCGATTGTTGGCCACGCCCATAACGAGGCCGCGCTTGCCCTTCATCAGGCCTGAGGTGTCCGCCATGATAATCTCCTAATAGTCATGTCGCGCTGGCTATGGCACAGCACGAATGTGCTTACAAGTCGAAGCCATGTACAGACAAGCTTACCCATCGGGAATCTACAGGAAAGCCGCCAGCACCACTGCCGGCTTACATGAAGACCGATTTCCGCTTGGAGCGCATCATGTCCATGAGCTGCGGATCGGGTTTGCCGGGAAGCCGGATCCGCAGGTGCACGTGCAGATCGCCGCGCACGCCGTCGGCGCCGGGAAGTCCCTTGCTTTCGACGATCGCCGGCTGGCCGCCGGTGGTCCACTCGTCAAGCGGAATGCGGGCGGGACCGTCGAGCGTGGGAATGACGATATGCCCGCCCAGAACGGCCTGCGCCAGCTCGATCACGTGATCCATGTGCAGCGTCTTGCCTTCGGTTCGGAAGGAGGGGTGCGTCATGTGCCGGATGGTGGCGACGGTCGTGTGAACCCGGTCGCCGCTCGTGGTCTCATGGCGGATCTCGGTGCCGTCGGCGATTCCCGCCGGGATTTCGATCCAGCCGGTTGATCCGTCCGGCAGGAGGATGTCCGTCTTGCCGCCCGAGAGAACCTTTTCGAGATCGACTTCGACGAGCTGCCGGCTTTCCGAACGTTCCCGACGCTCGGCATTCGGCTGGGGCTGCGGGCGCGGCTGCTCCGGCGCGGCGCGGTGAATAGTCTTCCACTTGGCAAACAATGCGTCGAGCGCCGCCAGCGGATCATCCCGCCTGGCCGCGTCACCCGCCTGGGCGGCGTGCGAGGCATCGGCATGGTCGCCGAAGATATGCTTGATCATGGCGTCGAAGCCGGCGAGATCGTCATAGGTGCCGGTGTCTCCCGAAGCGCCTGGCGCCGCCGCACCGTCCGACGATCCGGGGCGAGCCGAAGCCTGCGGGCGCTTGCGCCATGCCGCACGAAAATTCGCGAAGGGATCCGTCTTGGGTTCCGGCGACTTGCGCCTGCGACCGCGGGCGTCGATATCGCCCCGATCGAAGCGCTCCCGCAGCTCCGGATTGACCAGTATCTGGTAAGCCTGCGTGATTTCCGCGAACCGCGATCCCGCCAATGGATCGTTGGGGTTCTGGTCCGGGTGCCAGGATTTGGCAAGCGAACGATAGGCAGACTTGATCGTGCCCGGATCGGCAGATTTCGGCACGCCGAGGACAGCATAGGGACTACGCATTACTTGTTCCCGCACTCTCGGCCCCGCAGACAAAACACGCGGGGCGTGTCAGCAAAGGGTAATCACCATTTGCTAACCATCAGTGTACGCGCGAGATAAATCGGAAATCAGCGGCAGTGCGTCACGATGTGGGCTGGAAGTCCTGCAGTTCCCACAGGCCGGTCGAGGAGAGGCAGGCCGAGCCTTCGTAAAGCGCGATGCCCTCGAAGCCGTGCCGGCTGGTCTTGAAGGCGCGGCATTGGCGACCGGTTGCATAGCTCTCGGCCACGTCGGTGACCACGCCCGCCGCTCCGGTGACGCTGTTCGACCAGGGATAGGGAAGGCCGGGACGTGCAAGGCCGACCGCGGTCGCGATCGTCGCCTCATCGGACAGCGTCTCGGCATCCGGGGCACGGTCGGGAACGGAAGCCGTCGTCGTCTTGTCGACGGAAAGCGCAGCGACAGGATTGGAGAGCGTGTTCATGCATCCCGACAGGGCGAGCGCGCAAAGGCAAACAAATGCGGGAGCGAAGCCGCGACGGCCGCCCCTCTTTTCCCTCATTCTCGCTTCTGCTAATTCACTCATGCAATTCCCTGGCGGGCAGTCGGGGCCCATTTCACCCCTACCGAGGTCGAACAATGCCGGATTCAGGGTTAACAACTGGTGACTTTACCGAAGCTGGAGAACCCTTCGCTCTCTTCTCAGACTGGCTAAATGATGCAGGCGAAAATGAGGTCAATGACCCCAATGCCATGGCATTGGCCACAGTTGATGCAGATGGCCTGCCCGATGTGCGGATGGTTCTGCTCAAGGGCTTCGATGAGCGCGGCTTCGTCTTCTACACCAATTTCGAGAGTGCGAAGGGGCAGGAAATCCTTGCGACGATGAAGGCAGCCCTTTGTTTTCACTGGAAAAGCCTGCGCCGCCAGGTGCGTGTGCGCGGACCTGTGGAAATCGTCTCCAGCGAGGAAGCCGACGAGTATTACGAATCGCGTCCGCGCGGCAGCCGCATCGGCGCCTGGGCCTCGAAGCAGTCGCGTCCGCTGGAAGGACGCTGGGCGCTGGAAAAGGCCGTGGCTGAATATACCGCGCGCTATGCAGTGGGTTCGATCCCGCGGCCCGAGCACTGGTCGGGCTTCCGGATCATGCCCACCCAGATCGAATTCTGGCACGACCGCCCGTTCAGGCTGCACGATCGCGTGGTGTTCAAGCGCGGCGGCGAGGGTGAGGACTGGTCGAAGACGCGGCTCTATCCCTAGAGCCGTAAAACCTCAGAAAACAAGGTTCCTGGCCGCAAACGGCAGTCCGGAAGCGAGTACTTCCACATAGCGGGTCTTCTGATAATAGCCGTTGAGCGAGATCCGGTTGAGCCGGTGGCGTGCATTGGCGTCTTCCATGCGCAGGATATCCGCGGTCGTGGTGACCGCGAGTTCCACGCCCGACTCCCTGACCGCCTGGAATTCCCTTTCGCCCGCCGCGCAGCGCCCGCCATAGGGATAGGCGAAGGCAGATGGGCGCTTGCCGGTGATTGCCTCGATGCGGCTTACCGATTGCTCGATTTCCGCGCGCAGCTGTTCATCCGGGACATGCGCCATGTTGCAATGGCTGATCGTATGGGCGCCGAGACTTGCGAGCGGGTTCTTGATCAGTTCCCTCAGGCCTGCCTCGTCCATGACCTCCCGGTCGACGATGGCGAGCGGATCGATGCCGTTGTCGAGAGCGTACTCGTCGAGCCGTGCGATGATCTGGTGCTGAGAAGCGCAGGCAAGCGAGCGGTAGAGCCGGTCATAGGCGGCGTATTTCTGCTGCAGCGTCTCAGTCACGAGGCTGGTGACGCCGACGCCGTCGCCGAAATCGAATTCGAAGCGATCGAGCTTGCGGATCAGCTCCTCTGCCGTTTTCCACCAGATCGAATGGGTCCGGTCGATAAAGCCGCCGGTGGCGAAGACGGTGAACGGAATGCCGTGGCGGGCGAAAACCGGAGCGGCATGTTCGAGATTGTCCTTGTAGCCGTCATCCAGCGTGAACATGACGACGGGCTTGGTCTCGTCGGCCTTCTTGGCGTGCTCGGGAAGGTCGTCGAGCGCGATCGGCGTCATGCCCGCCGCCTTGACCGCAACGATCGCGGCTTCGAGGAAATCGGGTGTGACGTTCAGATGCGCTACAGGGTCGAATGCCTTTGTCTCGTGCGGACGGACATGGTGAAGCGTGAATATCGCGCCCTTGCCGCGCACGTCCGGGGCAAGGCCGGTTCTCGATGCAAGCGACATAATCTCGAGACCGCCCAGAATCGCGGTCTGCTTGATCCAGCGCCTTGCAGCCACTGCTTTTGGTCCCTGCAGCATCAATACGGTATCCCTTGCTCCACGTAAGTCGCTAAAACAGCAAACTCCGGAAGTATTCTCGCTATCGATATAGCAAGCGAGGTTTAACCGATCTTGAATCGAGGTGCGTTGATACGAGTTGCAATTAGCGGGCGAGTCACACTCGTGTACCGCCAACCGTCATCGCATTCATCAGCACGTGCGGCTGGCCGACGCCGACGGGCACGCTCTGCCCCTGCTTGCCGCACATGCCGATACCGGTGTCGAGCGCCATGTCGTTGCCGACCATGGCGATACGCTGCATCGCTTCGGGGCCGTTGCCGATCAGCATCGCGCCCTTGACCGGAGCGCCGATCTTGCCGTCCTCGATCATGTAGGCCTCCGTACAGCCGAACACGAACTTGCCGCTCGTCGTGTCCACCTGGCCGCCGCCGAACGAGACCGCATAGATGCCCTTCTTCACCGAAGAAATCATTTCGTCCTTGGTGTGGTCTCCGCCGAGCATGTAGGTGTTGGTCATGCGCGGCATCGGCTGGTGGGCGTGCGACTGGCGGCGCCCGTTTCCGGTGGGCTTGACGCCCATCAGTCGCGCATTCTGCCGGTCCTGCATGTAGCCCACCAGAATGCCGTCCTCGATCAGGACGTTGTAGCCCGACGGGGTGCCTTCGTCATCGACGGAGAGCGAGCCGCGGCGGCCTTCGATCGTGCCGTCATCGACGACTGTCACGCCCTTCGATGCCACGCGCTGCCCCATGAGGCCCGCAAAGGCCGATGTCTTCTTGCGGTTGGCGTCGCCTTCCAGTCCATGGCCGACGGCCTCGTGCAGCATCACGCCCGGCCAGCCGGCACCGAGCACCACGTCCATGGTACCCGCCGGGGCGTCGATCGCCGACAGATTGACCAGCGCCTGGCGCAGCGCCTCGTTCGCACCGTCCTGCCAGCTTTCCGTGGTCAGGAAATCGCCGAACAACTGGCGACCGCCCATGCCGAACGAGCCGGCTTCCTGTCGGTCGCCTTCGCCGACCATGACCGAAACGTTGAGCCGCGTCATGGGGCGGACGTCGCGCACCCGGTGACCGTCGGCCCGCAGGATGTCGACGACCTGCCAGCTTGCGCTGAGCGCAGCCGTGACCTGACGCACCCGCTCATCCTTGTCGCGCAGATATGCGTCCATTTCCTGGAGCAGTCTGACCTTCTGCTCGAACCCCGGCTCGCCCAGCGGATTGGCGTCCGTGTAGAGAATGCGGTTGGTCCTCTGCGGAGCTTCGGAATAAGTGCCGCCCGAGCCGCGCGAGACGGCCGAAACCGCATCTGCCGCACGCTTGAGCGCGGCTTCGGAAAATTCGCCCGAATGCGCGAAGCCTGTCGTCTCTCCCGAAACCGATCTGAGGCCGAATCCCCGGTCCGACGAATAGGAGCCGGATTTGAGCCTGCCATTGTCGAAGAGAAGTGTTTCGGCCTCGCCATATTCGAGGAAGAGCTCACCGTCCTCGGCCCCGTCGAGCGCATCGCCGACGATCCGCTCGACCGCGGCTTCATCGATATCGAACTGGGAAAGAAGGTCTTGCGACATGAAATTCTCCGGAATGTGGTGCGGGGCAGGGCTGCTGCCCGCCCGCGCTGGTATCGGCGCTTGGCCTATAGGTAGGCGATCCGGTGCGCCATTTCACCCCGTAGTTCACATGGTCGGAAATTTAGGCGTCGCGGCTCGCTGCCTCACGGCAGTTCGGCGTAGCCCTCGGTAAAGCCGGAGAGATCGACGGGGATGCCGATGCCTTCCTCGGGCGACTGGAAGACGATGAAGGTGGCCTGGGTGCCGCCCTGAAGCGTCTTCAACAGGTTTTCGTCGAGGATCACCTCGGCATAGCACCCGTCGGCGAAGCAGCGCACGAAATAGGCCCGGCCGATATCCTTGCCGTCGACATTGAGGCCGAGGCCCGAGGGCAGAAGCACGCCGAGCGGCGCGAGCACGCGCAGGATCTTCGATTGCTGGTCGGCCGTCTTGAGCACGACGACGGAAAGCCCGACTTCCGGGCGGTCGTCGGCAATCACGTTCTGCATGAGTGCGCATTGTTCTTCGGGCGCGCCTGCGGGCGTGTCGCAGACGATAGACCAGGCGCCATGGCTCGATTTCACCGTGCCGGCCTGTTGTGCCGAGACGGGAAGGATACCCGCAACGCCCGTCGAGAATGCTGCGGCCGTCAGGCCGATGAACAGTTTTTTGGCGAACGTCACTCTCATAACCAACCCGTGCAGCGAATCACTTTGTGTATTGTTTAGTGGGCAGCGACCAAATTGAAACCCGTTTTCAGGCCTCTTTCACGGACTGACGGCGAAAATGAGGCTTGCAATCGGCCGGCGAAAAGTTGTGGCAACGCACAGTCCCTGCGCGCTTGCGATGCTGCGGTCATGGTTGGACCCCCTGATTTTGAGGTGCCCGCAAGGAAAAACTGAGGCTGGCTCTTGCGAAAAAATGCCGCAGGGGCGCATTCTGGGGGCAGTTGCGGGCGCTGTGAAACTGTGGTTTTAAGCTGCCCCGAGATAAGAGGGATTCCGTGTGTCGCAGACATGGCAGCCCACTTGAGGGAGATACAGTGTGAAAACGAAACTACTCGCTGGGACGATTACGTCCTATGCCGCCCTGGCAGGTGCTGCCTGGGCAGACCAGCCCAAGCCCTGGGAAATGCGCTTCCAGGATGCCGCAACCGGCATCATGGAGCAGATCACGTCATTTGAGATTTACACCCTCTGGTTCATCATCCCGATCACGCTTTTCGTTCTTGCGTTGCTCATTTACGTGATGTTCCGCTTCAGGGCGAAATCGAACCCCGTGCCGTCGCGGACCAGCCACAACACCACGATCGAGATAATCTGGACGCTCGGGCCGGTGTTCATCCTGCTTTTCCTCGCATTCCCCTCCTTCAATCTCCTGACTGCGCAATATTCTCCGCCTGAAGCCGACATGACCATCAAGGCGACCGGCTATCAGTGGTACTGGGGCTACGAGTACCAGACCGATAGCGACAACGAGGTTTCCTTCGACTCCCTCATGCTTCAGGAAGGTGACCGCGCTGGTGCCGGCAAGGAAGATCTGGCCGCCTATCCGCGTCTTCTGGCAGTCGACAACGAGGTCGTCGTTCCGGTCGACAAGACCGTCCGCCTCCTCGTGACCGGCGCCGATGTCATCCACTCTTTCGCGATGCCGGCATTCGGCGTTAAGATGGATGCCGTGCCCGGCCGCCTCAACGAGACATGGTTCCATGCCGAGCGTGAAGGCCTCTATTACGGCCAGTGTTCGGAGCTTTGCGGCAAGGACCACGCCTTCATGCCGATCGCCATCCGCGTCGTCTCCGAAGACCAGTACAACAGCTGGTACTCGGCCGCCGCCGACGATCTCCAGACGGCCAACAAGAACCTGATGGCAGCCATCGACGACGCCAAGTCCGTCGACGTCGCTGCCAACGCAGAATAATCAAGGGAGTGGGAAACATGGCAGGTTCAGCTGCAGCTCACGAACACCACGACCACAAGCCGCAGGGTTTTGTCCGTCGCTGGCTTTTCTCGACCAACCACAAGGACATCGGCACGCTCTACCTGATGTTCGCCATCATGGCGGGCATTATCGGCGGCGCGCTGTCGGTGGCCATGCGCATGGAGCTCCAGGAGCCCGGCATCCAGATCTTCCACGGTCTGGCGGCCATGGTTTACGGCTTCGAGGGCGACGCCGCCATCGACGGTGGCAAGCACATGTACAACGTGTTCACCACCGCTCACGGCCTGATCATGATCTTCTTCATGGTGATGCCCGCGCTGATCGGCGGTTTCGCCAACTGGATGGTGCCGATCATGATCGGCGCGCCGGACATGGCCTTCCCGCGGATGAACAACATCTCCTTCTGGCTTCTCCCCCCCGCCTTCATCCTGCTTCTGCTTTCGATGTTCGTCGAAGGTCCGGCAGGCGCTTACGGCACGGGCGGCGGCTGGACGATCTATCCGCCGATGTCGACTTCGGGCCAGCCCGGACCGGCCATGGACTTCGCGATCCTGTCGCTCCACGTTGCCGGTGCATCGTCGATCCTGGGTGCGATCAACTTCATCACCACGATCCTGAACATGCGCGCCCCCGGCATGACGCTGCACAAGATGCCGCTGTTTGCCTGGTCGGTGCTCGTGACCGCCTTCCTGCTGCTGCTCTCGCTGCCGGTTCTGGCAGGCGGCATCACCATGCTCCTGACCGACCGCAACTTCGGCACGACCTTCTTCGATCCGGCCGGCGGCGGTGACCCGATCCTCTTCCAGCACCTGTTCTGGTTCTTCGGTCACCCGGAAGTCTACATCCTGATCCTGCCGGCCTTCGGCATCGTCAGCCACATCGTGTCGACTTTCTCGCGCAAGCCGGTCTTCGGTTACCTCGGCATGGCCTATGCCATGGTCGCGATCGGTGCCGTCGGCTTCATCGTGTGGGCCCACCACATGTATACGGTCGGCCTGTCGCTCAACACCCAGCGCTACTTCGTCTTCGCCACCATGGTGATCGCGGTTCCGACGGGCGTGAAGATCTTCTCGTGGATCGCCACCATGTGGGGCGGTTCGCTGACCTTCCGGACGCCGCTGCTCTGGGCGATCGGCTTCATCTTCCTGTTCACCGTCGGCGGTGTGACAGGTGTGCAGCTCGCCAATGCCGGTCTCGACCGCTCCTTCCACGACACCTACTATGTGGTTGCCCACTTCCACTACGTGCTGTCGCTCGGCGCCGTCTTCGCGATCTTCGCAGGCTGGTACTACTGGTTCCCGAAAATGTTCGGCTACATGTACAGCGAGGCCATCGGCAAGGCGCATTTCTGGATCACGTTCGTCGGCGTGAACCTGGTGTTCTTCCCGCAGCACTTCCTCGGCCTGTCCGGCATGCCGCGCCGTTACATCGACTATCCGGATGCCTTTGCCGGCTGGAACGCGATCTCGTCCTACGGCTCGTACATCTCGGCCTTCGGCGTGGTGGTCTTCCTCTACGGTGTCTGGGAAGCCTTCGCCAAGAAGCGCGTTGCTGGCGACAATCCCTGGGGTGAAGGCGCGACGACGCTCGAATGGCAGCTTTCGTCGCCCCCGCCGTACCACCAGTGGGAAAAGCTTCCGCGCATCAAGTAAGCGCCGGAACGAGACAAGGAGACAGGCCGCCCGCTCGACAGCCCGGCCTGTCTCCCACCCAGCCGGATCTTTGCCGGCCAGGAAAACAAAAATCGGGAAGATCCATGTCCGTCACTTCGACAGACGAAAACCTGCCCCTCGGCACAGCTCCGATCCTTACGGATGGTGACGCGCGCGACTTCTTTGCGCTGCTCAAGCCGCGGGTGATGTCCCTCGTCGTATTCACAGCCCTCGTCGGCATGCTGGTCGCCCCCGGACACATCAATCCGGTGATCGGCTTTATCGCGATCCTGTGCATCGCCATCGGCGGCGGCGCCTCCGGCGCGCTCAACATGTGGTACGACGCCGATATCGACGCTGTCATGGGCCGCACCGCCAATCGTCCCATTCCCGCAGGTCGCATCGACGGGTCGAGCGCGCTGGGCTTCGGCCTCACGCTTGCCGCCTTCTCGGTCGTCACCCTCGGGCTCGCAGCGAACTGGCTCGCCGCCGGCTTGCTCGCCTTCACCATTTTCTTCTACGCCGTCGTCTACACGATCTGGCTCAAGCGCTCGACGCCGCAGAACATCGTCATCGGCGGCGCCGCCGGAGCGCTGCCACCGGTGATCGGCTGGGCGGCCGTCACGGGCGACGTGACGATCGAAAGCGTCGTCCTGTTCATGATCATCTTCCTGTGGACGCCGGCCCACTTCTGGGCGCTGGCGCTCTTCAAGTCCGGCGATTACGGCAAGGCCGGCGTCCCGATGATGCCGAACGTCGTGGGCGAAGCCTCGACCAAGCGCCAGATGGTTGTCTATGCGGTCCTGACCGCGATTTCCGGCGTGATGCCGGCAGCGCTTGGCTTCGCAAGCCTTGCCTATGGCGCGGTTGCCCTTTTGCTCGGTGCCGGCTTCGTATGGTACTCGGTCGCCGTTCTCCGGATGCCTGAAGGCGACGAGCGGATGATCCCGGCCAAGAAGCTCTTCGGCTTCTCGCTGCTCTATCTCGCGATCATCTTCGCCGCGCTTCTGGTCGACGCGCTGGTGCCGCAGCTTCTGGCGATGGTGGCCTGATATGGACAACAAGGTGGAACTCACCGAGGCGCAGAAAAAGGCCCGCCGCAGCCGCTCGATCGCGCTCGGCCTGGTGCTTGCCGCGCTCGCGGTCCTTTTTTATGTGATCACCGTGATCAAGCTCGGGCCCAACCTGTTCAACCGCCCCATGTAAACCGATCTGGAAAGAGCCATGACCGAACATACCAACGACAAGGAGAACAAGAGGGCCCGCAAGGATTTGCGGATCGTCGTGTCGTGCCTTGCATTCGTCGGCGGCATGGTCGGCATGAGCTACGCCGCCGTGCCGCTTTACGCCATGTTCTGCCAGGTCACCGGCTATGGCGGCACGACCCAGCGCGTGGACCAGGCCTCCGAGACCGTGCTCGATCGCGATATCAAGGTTCATTTCGACGCCAATACCGGCTCCGGGCTCGCCTGGGATTTCGGCCCGGAAAGGCGCGAGATCAAGCTCAAGATCGGCGAGACCGTGCAGGCCAACTATCTTGCGGTCAACAACACCGATCACGAGCTGACCGGGCAGGCGACCTACAACGTCACCCCGCAGTCGGCGGGCGCCTATTTCAACAAGGTCCAGTGCTTCTGCTTCACCGAGACCACGCTCAAGCCGGGCGAGAAACTCGAAATGCCGGTGGTATTCTTCGTCGATCCCGACATCGTCAATGACGAGGACACGAAGGACATCACGACGATTACACTGTCATACACCTTCTATCCGCACGAGAAGGAAAAACCCGTTGCGGCGGCTGCAAAGCCGGTGCAAGACAACAAACAACTTTGATCAATCTGCGCCGGGTTGGGAGAGACCCGGTGCGAGACGTGACCTTATCGGGGGTAACCTAATGGCCGACGCTCACAGCAAGCACCACGACTATCACATCATCGATCCGAGCCCCTGGCCCTTCGTCGGCTCGGTCGGCGCGCTGGTCATGGCCTTTGGCGGCATCTGCTACATGAAGTATGTCGAAGGCAGCCAGATGCTCATGTTCGGCATCGACTGGGCCAGCCCCTGGCTGTTCTTCATCGGCCTTCTGATCGTGCTCTACACCATGTTCGGCTGGTGGTCGGATACCATCAAGGAAAGCCACGAGGGCCATCATACCCGCGTCGTCTCGCTTCACCTGCGTTACGGCATGATGATGTTCATCGCTTCCGAGGTGATGTTCTTCGTTGCGTGGTTCTGGGCCTTCTTCGAAGCAAGCCTCTTCCCCGGTGACCTGCACCAGGTTGCCCGCACCGAATTCACCGGCGGCCAGTGGCCACCTGCCGGTATCGAGGTTCTCGATCCGCTTCATCTGCCGCTCTACAACACCGTGATCCTGCTTCTTTCGGGGACCACCGTGACCTGGGCGCACCACGCACTGCTGCACAATGACCGCAAGGGCATCGTGTCCGGCCTGACGCTGACCGTTCTGCTCGGCGTGCTGTTCTCCTTCGTGCAGGTCTATGAGTACATGCACGCTCCGTTCGCGTTCGCGGATTCGATCTACGGCGCCACCTTCTTCATGGCCACCGGCTTCCACGGCTTCCACGTCTTCGTCGGCACCGTGTTCCTGCTGGTTTGCCTGATCCGTGCCGCTCGCGGGGATTTTACCCCCCAGAAGCATTTCGGTTTCGAGGCCGCTGCCTGGTACTGGCACTTCGTTGACGTTGTCTGGCTCTTCCTCTTCTTCTCCATCTATATATGGGGCAGCTGGGGCGCGCCGATCCACGAAGCCATGTAACGGACCGGTCGCTGGTCATTCTTCCGACGGGGCGGTTGTGCTTGCGCAGCCGCCCCTCGCTTTTTCAGGAGTTGCGAAATGGATATAACCGAGGAAAAGACCGCTTCCGGTGGCCGTTATGTCACCACCGTCGATGGCTATGAAGCCGAGATGACCTATTCACGCGCATCCGAGAAACTGATCATCATCGATCATACCGGTGTGCCGGGCGAACTCCGCGGCAAGAAGGTCGGGCAGGCGCTCGCCGAACACGCAGTCGCAGAGGCCCGGGCAGGGGGCTGGAAGATTTTTCCGCTCTGCCCCTTCTTCAAGGCGCAGGCCATCCGCCATCCCGAATGGAAGGACGTCGTCAACTGAGAGCGGCGCCCCCGAACGAAACACGTCAGGACCATCATGGAAGACCACAGCAAGGACACCGCTCATTTCCCGCCCGTCGATCCGGTATCGGTCGGGCTCAGGGGCCGCTGCCCCCGCTGCGGGCAGGGCGCGATGTTTGACGGGCTTCTGAGCGTCAAGGACCGCTGCGCCAGCTGCAAGCTGGATTATTCCTTCGCCGACGCGGGTGATGGTCCCGCCGTCTTCGTCATCATGATCGTCGGCTTCATTGTCGTCGGCTTCGCCATGTGGCTCGAGATCAATTATTCACCGCCGGTCTGGCTGCAGGCGTTGATCTGGCTGCCTGTGGCAACCGCCCTGTGTCTCGCCGGACTGCGGATGAGCAAGGGCCTGCTGATCGCGCTGCAATACCGCAACAAGGCTGCAGAGGGCAGCATCGATCGTGGTTGAGACTGCTTCGGGCAAGACACGGCGCGGACCCGGCGTTCTCGTCTCGGTACTGGCCCTCGTTGCTTTCGCGATCCTGATCGCGCTCGGCACATGGCAGGTCCAGCGGCTTTTCTGGAAGGAAGCCCTGCTGGCGGCCATCGACGAGCGCAGCCATGCAGAGCCGCGCCCGCTCGGCGAAATCCTCGCCATGCAGGTTGAGGGTGAACCGGTGGAATACCGCCGCACCACCGTGACCGGCCGTTTTCTCAATGATCGCGAGCAGTTCTTCTTCGCAACCCATGAAGGCTTTTCGGGCTATTATGTCTATACGCCGATGGAGCGGGCCGACGGCTCGGTCATTTTCATCAATCGCGGTTTCGTCGGCATCGATTTCAAGGATCCTGCGACCCGTCCCGAAAGTCAGCCCGAAGGCGAGGTGACGGTCACCGGTCTTGCCCGGGATACGCTTCACCGGAAGCCGTCATGGGTCGTGCCGGAGAATGATCCGGCCAACAACATCTTCTACTGGAAGGACCTCGACGGCTTCACGGAGAATGCCGGTCTCGACCCGGCCCGCGTCGTCGACCTCTATGTCGATGCGGACGACACACCGAACCCCGGCGGCTGGCCGGTGGGCGGGGTGACGATCATTTCGCTGCCCAACAATCACCTTCAATATGCCGTCACCTGGTACGGGCTGGCGCTGGCGCTCGCCGGTGTGTTCGCCGCCCGGTTTCTTCGCCGCCAGACGTGAAACCGCACCGCCCGCGCCTTGACAGGAGCCACGCCGAATCTGTCTAAGGGCGAGAACAGGACGATGCCTCGCCGGGCCGTTCGATGTCCGCGAGAAACAGCCGTGAGATGCGACCCATGACCCGACACAAGTTGACGATCAGGCTTTGCGGCCCGCGCGGTTTCTGCGCCGGGGTGGATCGCGCCATCCAGATCGTGGTGCTGGCGTTGAAGAAATACGGCGCACCGGTCTATGTCCGCCACGAGATCGTCCATAACCGTTTCGTCGTCGAGGGACTTGAAGCGCAGGGAGCGGTCTTCGTCGAGGAACTCGACGAGATCCCGCCGGAGCATCACGGCCAGCCGGTGATATTTTCCGCCCACGGCGTGCCGAAATCCGTGCCGGCGGATGCCGAAGGCCGCAATCTCTTTTATCTCGATGCCACCTGTCCGCTTGTCTCGAAGGTCCACAAGCAGGCCATGCGCCATGAACGCCTCGGTCGCCATGTGCTCCTGATCGGCCACAGGGGACACCCCGAAGTCATCGGCACGATGGGGCAGTTGCCGGAAGGGGCGGTCACCCTGATCGAGACGGTGGACGATGTCGACGCGCTGTCGCCCGCCGACCCCGAGGCGCTCGGCTTCGTCACCCAGACTACCCTTTCGGTCGACGATACCGCGCAGGTGATCACGCGGCTTCACGAGCGCTTCCCCGCAATCACCGCGCCTGCGGCCGAATCGATCTGCTACGCCACCACCAACCGGCAGGATGCGGTGAAGGCAGCCGCGCCGGGCTGCGATCTCTTCGCGGTGGTGGGCGCGCCGAATTCCTCCAACTCCCGCCGGCTGGTGGAAGTGGCGCTGAAGGCCGGTGCGGAGCGCTCGATCCTGCTGCAGCGCGCTTCCGAGATCGATTGGGACGATATCGGCGAGATATCGACGCTCGGCCTTTCTGCTGGCGCCTCGGCGCCCGAAGTCGTCGTGGCGGAAATCATCGATGCCTTCCGGGACCGTTTCGATGTCACCATCGAGTTGGCGGAAACCACGCAGGAAACCGAAAACTTTCTCGTCAACCGCGAATTGCGCGACGTCGAGCTGACCATCGACGACATGGCCTTCGTGAACGGGACCAACTGACCATGGCCGTCTATACCGACGTTTCGGAAACCGATCTCCAGCTTTTCATCGCCGATTACGATATCGGCCAGCTGCTCTCCTACAAGGGGATTGCAGAGGGCGTGGAGAATTCCAACTTCCAGCTCCACACGTCGCAGGGCAATTTCATTCTCACCCTTTACGAAAAGCGGGTGAATCCGAACGATCTGCCGTTCTTCCTCGGGCTGATGGATCATCTGGCCGGCAACGGCCTGTCCTGTCCGTTGCCCATCCGGCGCAGGGATGGCGAGACGCTTGGCGTACTGGCCGGCCGTCCTGCCGCCGTCATCTCGTTTCTCGAAGGCATGTGGCCGCGCAAGCCCTCCGTAACCCATTGCCGCGAGACCGGCCGGGCGCTTGCCGCCATGCACGTCGCCGGTGAGGGATTTGAGATCGTCCGCCCCAACGCGCTGTCCGTCGATTCCTGGCGTCCGCTCTGGGAGAGATCCGCCGCCCGCGCCGACGAGGTGGAGAAAGGTCTCGCCATCGAAATCACCCAGGCGCTCGATGCGCTCGAAGCGGGATGGCCCAAGGGCCTGCCGGAGGGCGTCATCCACGCCGACATGTTCCCCGACAACGTCTTCTTCATCGGCGACGAGCTGTCAGGCATCATCGATTTCTATTTCGCCTGCAACGACTTCCTCGTCTATGACCTTGCCATCTGCATCAATGCCTGGTGCTTCGAGCCCGACGGCTCCTACAACCTCACCAAGGGGATGGCGCTGATCGACGGTTACACCGACGTGCGCAGCCTTTCAGCGGAAGAGGTCGCAGCCCTGCCGATCCTTGCTCAGGGTGCCGCACTACGCTTCCTGCTCACCCGCCTCTATGACTGGCTGACGACGCCCGAGGGCGCGCTCGTGGTCAAGAAGGATCCGCGGGAATACCTGCGCAAGCTGCGCTTCCATCGCGCTGTCGACAATGCCTCCGAATACGGCCTGCGCCGCGCGGGCCATATCGAGGAAACTGCCCCATGAAACATGTCGATATCTTCACTGACGGCGCCTGTTCCGGAAACCCCGGCCCGGGCGGCTGGGGCGCCATCCTGCGCTATGGCGACAAGGAAAAGGAAATGTCGGGCGGTGAGGCCCAGACCACCAACAACCGCATGGAACTGATGGCGGCCATCCAGGCGCTCAATGCCCTCAAGAGCCCTTGCGAAATCGATCTCTACACCGACAGCGCCTATGTGAAGGACGGGATCTCCAAGTGGATTTTCGGCTGGAAGAAGAACGGCTGGAAGACGGCGGACAAGAAGCCGGTCAAGAACGCCGAACTCTGGCAGCAGCTGGAAGAGGCGCGCAACCGCCACAAGGTGACGCTGCACTGGGTCAAGGGCCATGCCGGGCACCCGGAAAACGAACGCGCCGACGAACTCGCTCGCGCAGGCATGGCGCCTTTCAAGAAGTAGCCCGCAAGGCGCGATCGGCAGGTAATGAAAAAGCGGGCCATGGCCCGCTTTTGTTGTTCATCACAGCTGTTCGAGCAGCGCTTCGGCACCCGAGGTGACCGCCTCGCTCGGGCTGTCCTCGATGTTGAGCCGGGTGACCTTGCCGTCCTCGACGATCATCGAATAGCGTTTCGAACGGATGCCGAGCGTGCCGCCGGACAGGTCCATTTCCATGCCGAGCGCTTTGGTGAAGGCGGCGTCCCAGTCCACGAGGAAGCGCATCTTGCCTGCACCGCCGGTCGATTTTGCCCAGGCATCCATCACGAAGGCGTCGTTGACGGCTACGACGGCGATATCGTCGACACCCTTCGCCTTGATGGCGTCGTAGTTCTTCAGATAGCCCGGCATGTGGTTCTGCGTGCAGGTCGGGGTGTAGGCGCCGGGCACGGCGAAAAGGACCACTTTCTTGCCGCTGAAGATCTCGCTGATGGTCACTTCCTTCATGCCTTCGGGCGCTGTTTCCTTCAGGGTGAATTCAGGCAGCTTGTCGCCGATCGAAATGCTCATGTCTATCTCCGTATCTGATGGTTATGAAAAATGAATGCGCCGGCATTTATGGCATGGGTTTGCAACAGCGGAAGCAGAAAAGGCGAGATGGCGCATCATTCAGTTTCTTTCGAGAAGGACCGATTTTTCGATCGAACGCTCTCCCAGCGTCACCACGACATCGAGTTCGGCGTTCTCTGCATCCGGCCTGGGGCGCCCCTCGATCGGGAGCGAAAAGTGCAGCTTGTCGTCTTCGCTTACAGCCGGTTCAGGCGTGCCGAACAGCCAGCCTCCCTCGCCATGCACGAAGATTGAAGCCTGATCTTCGGCGCCTTGGGGCACTTTCACATCCACGGTGATCGTGCTGTCACCTTCATCGCTCCGGGCGGAGAGAACGTCGAAATCCTCGCTTGCCGGGCCAGGAAGTCCGGCGAAGGCTTTCTCCACGGCGACCCTCGCGCGCACGTCTGTGCCATTAATATCCGCCGGAGCGGGAAGAGCGATGTCGAACTCCGTCTGAAAGGGCACGCAGATTTTCTCGCAAAGGCCGAGAAAGACCTTGGCCCTCAGATCGGCAGCACCGCCGTCACGCTTCATCTCGATCGCGAAGCTGAGCGGATGCTTGTAGCCGGCCCAGACCGAGTAACCGTCATCGACGCGGATGGGGGCGGGCAGGCGAAGGGCCGTAAGTTCGATGCCGCTGCTGGCCGAGAGATCGACCTGCGGCGGTATTCCGGAGGCGCCGGGATCGATCCAGTAGGTTTTCCACCCTTCGTCCAGATCGATCTCGAGGGCACCCCGGGTGATGCCGGAAGCATCCGGTTCGGGATCGACGACCAGACGCATGCGCGCGCCTTCCGTCTCCACCCAGCCGCTGTCGAGTGCCAATGCGGGAATGCCCGAAACAGACAAAAAACCGGCCAGAAGTGCCGTTACGGCAGATTTGGGGTGCATCCTGTCTCCTTTGAAGCCTTGCTGCCGGAGAAACTATCGCGGCGGATAACCGTTTGCCAGTGATGAGGTTTCACCGCCAATCATATCCGCGTGAGACGGCTGTCGTCAGAAATGACCGGAACCGGCCAAGGAATAGCCCTTTCCAACCGCGCAAAACTTGCTACGCTGGATATATGACGAAACCTGAAGATCACCTGTCAGTTCGGGAACGTGGCTGTCTGGACGGCCATTTTCTCATCGCCATGCCCAACATGGCCGATGAGCGTTTTCAGCGCAGCGTCGTCTTCATCTGCGCCCATTCTGACGACGGCGCGATGGGGTTCATCATCAATCGCCCGCAGGACATGTGCTTTTCCGAGCTTATCAGCAAGCTGGATCTCCAGAACGCCGATCGCGCCAGGTCCATCGGCCGCGCATCGGGCGATGCCGTCGATTTCCCCGTCCTCTCGGGCGGGCCGGTGGATACGGGCCGGGGTTTCGTGCTGCACTCGGACGACTATCACAGCCAGTCGACCATGCCGGTCAGCGACGAACTCTGTCTGACGGCGACCGTCGATATCCTGCGCGCGATCAACGAGGGCAGGGGCCCCGAGCGCGGCATCATGCTTCTGGGCTATGCCGGCTGGTCGCCGGGGCAGCTCGAGGAAGAGATGGCCGCCAATTCCTGGCTGAGCTGTCCCGCCAATGACGACATCGTCTTCGACGCCTATACCGACGACAAGTATGAGCGGGTTCTCAAGATGATGGGCGTGCAGCCTGCCATGCTGTCCATGCAGGCCGGTCGCGCCTGATCCGGCCTTTCCCTATCAAGTGAATTCGGTCGGGATCCCGCCTGACGGCTATCCGTCCGTGCCGGTTCCACCGCTGGAATGGCTGTAGCGTTCGCGCAGGAGCCGCATTACCGAATCCGGGCCGATGGGCGGGCCGTAGAGGAAGCTTTGAGCGTAATCGCAGCCCATTTCGGCCAGCAATTCCGCGTCGTCCTCGTTTGCCACGCCTTCTGCCACCACCGTCATGTCGAGATCCTTGGCGAGCTTGACGATCGAGCGCAGCAGTACGCCGCGCCGCTCTGTCGGCTCGCTGACCAGAGACTTGTCGATCTTGATCGTCGAGAAGGGGAAGCGGGTGAGGTAGGACAACGACGAATGGCCTGTGCCGAAATCGTCGAGCGACAGCCCGATGCCGGCTTCGTTGAGCCGTGAGAGCGTCACCAGCGCCTGCTGCGGATTGTGCATCACCAGAGTTTCGGTGAGTTCCAGCTTGAAACGCTCGGGCGCGCAGCGCGAGTCCGAGATCGCGTGGATGACATCGTTGCAGAGATCGGCCTTCAACAGCTGTGCCGAGGACAGGTTGACCGACATGAAGATCGGAATGTCGCCGACTGCGGCCAGCCAGTTCGATAGGTCGTTGGCCGCCCCGCGCAGCGCATACATGCCCAGACGCAGGATCAGGTCCGAACTCTCCGCGATCGGGATGAATTCCGAAGGCGAAACCACGCCGCGCTTCGGGTCGTCCCAGCGAAGCAGCGCTTCGAAACCGGCGATCTCGGCATCTTCCATCCGCACGATCGGCTGGTAGACCAAGGTCAGGTCGCCGCGTTCGATCGCCCGGCGCAGATCCTGTTCGAGACGCTGGCGATTGGAGCCGACGGTGCGGAAGGCGGGCCGGAAGGGCTCGATGCGATTGCCGCCGAAGCGCTTGGCCTGCGCCATGGCGAGGTCGGCATCCTTCATCAACTCCTCGGGCACCGCGCCGCGTTCGACCCACGTGACGAGGCCGATGGAGGCCGTCAGATGGATTTCCTGGTTGGCGAAATCGATGGGTGCCGAAATGGCGGTGCTGATGGCTTCCGCCAGTGCCGCCACGCGGGCAGGTTCCTGTTCGGAAACAAGGATCAGCCCGAACTGGTCGCCGGCTATGCGCGCAAGCGAATCGTGCGGCTTCAACAGACGCTTCAGCCGCCGGGTGACGGCGAGCAGGATGGTATCGCCCACCGACATGCCGTGCTTTTCGTTGACACGGCGGAAATCGTCGAGGTCGATCATGAACACGGTCGGCCGCATGATCGGATTGGCTTCGGCCGCCGCGATGGCCATTTCCAGGCGATCGACGAAGAGCTGCCGATTGGGAAGGCCGGTCAGGTTGTCATGCACCGCATCGTGAAGCAGGCGGGTTTCCGCCGCCTTCTGCTCGGTCACGTCGACGATGGTGCCAACGCAGCGGATCACTTCGCCGCTGGAGCCGAGTACCGGACGGATGCGCAGCTGCATCCAGTGGTGATGGCCGTCCTCGGCCCGGACCCGGAATTCGAGGTTGAGCCGTCCGCGGCGATGTTCGAGCAGCGCGTCGAGCGAGGTGCGGAAGCGATCGCGATCATCCGGATGGATATGAGGAAGCCAGTTCCTGACCGGGCCGGAGAGGCTGTTGGGCGAGTAGCCGAAGGTCGGCGATATGTCCGGGATGGTGACAAGACGGTCGCGCAGCACATCCCAGTCCCAGACGATGTCGCCCGCGCCGGTAAGCGCAAGCGCCTGTCGCTCCATGTCGGAGAACAGGCCGTGATGGAACGCGCCGCCGGCGAAAGAGTGCTGCACCACGGTGAAGCCCATCAGCAGCACGATCAGCACCAGCGCGCCGCCGAGCGCAGGCTGGATGATGTCATTGGACAACTGGCCGGTGACCGTCAGCCAGGCGCCGAACATCCAGCACACCACGAGGGCCCATGTCGGCACCAGCATGATGGCGCGGTCGTAGCGGTTGAAGCCGAGAAAGAGGATCAACGCCACGCCGGCGATCGTCGTGGCCGTCAGCGACAGCCGCGCAATGCCCGCCGCGATTGCAGGATCGTAGATCGCCACCGCGAACAGGGCGCCCAGGCCGATGATCCAGGCAGCCGTCACGAAGGCCAGATTGATATGCCAGCGGTTGAGGTTGAGATAGGCGAAGAGGAAGACCACCAGGCCGGTTGCGAGAAACACTTCCGTGCCGGCTCGCCACATCTGCTCGTCCCCGGGCGTGACGCTGATCAGCTTCGACAGGAAGCCGAAATCGACCGATACATAGGCGAGCACCGCCCAGGCCAGCGCCGCGGTTGCGGGCAGCATCGAGGTGCCCTTGACCACGAAGAGGATCGTCAGGAACACCGCCAGCAGGCCTGCAATGCCCATGACCACGCCGCGATAGAGCGTGAATGCGTTGACCGTGTCCTTGTAGGCGTCGGGTTCCCAGAGATAGATCTGCGGCAGGTCCGGGGTCGCAAGTTCGGCAACGAAGGTGACCACGGTTCCCGGATTGAGCGTGATGCGGAAGACGTCGTCCTCGTCATTCGGCACACGGTCGAGTGCGAAGCCCTCGCTGGGCGTGATCGAAAGAATGCGCTCGGCACCGAGATCAGGCCACAGGACGCCGGAGCCGGCAAGGCGGAAATGCGGCGCCACGATCAGCCTGTCGAGCTGCTCGTCCGAGACGTTGGCGAGCGCGAAGACGGCCCAGTCGCCGGAATGCTTGGCATCCGAGGCACGCACCTCGATGCGTCGGACGATGCCGTCGGCGCCCGGCGCGGTGGAGACCTGAAAGGCCTCGCCGCGTCCGCGGTAGATTTCCGTCGTGGCGGTCAGGTCGAGTGCGGTGTCCTCGCGGCTGATGCGGACCGGCTCGAGCGCGCGGGCAGCGCCCGTGAGTTCGATGAGCGCGATCGTCATCAGCCCGAGCACGATCACGGCGTTCCTCAACCAACCTGGTCCGCTGTGATGATGAGATCGGAAGTGGGACAAATTCACCTCGTGGCCTTCAAGGCGGCCTGCCGCTCCCGCCAATCGTCCGCGATCATCGCGTAGAGGAGGTGGTCACGCCAGACGCCGTTGATGCGCAAGTAGCTGTGCAGATACCCCTCTCGGCGAAACCCGGCTTTTTCAAGGAGTTTGGAACTGCGTTGGTTTTCGGGAATACAGGCCGCCTCGATGCGGTGCAACCGCAGCCTTTCAAAGATGTGGGGAATGACGACCTGCAGGGCGGCATACATGAGCCCCTGTCCGGCGTAGCTTTCGCCCATCCAGTAGCCGAGCATGCAGCTTTCCGCGGCGCCCCGGCGGATCGATCCGATGGTGATCCCGCCGACGAGCGCGTTCGTTTCGGTCAGATAGATGAAATAGGGATCGGCGAAGCCGCCCGAGCGGTCCGCATCGTAGCGGCGGATGCGATGGCGGAAGGCCTCGCGGGTGAGGTCGTCCACCGGCCAGCGCGGCTCCCACGGCTCGAGAAAGGCGCGGCTTGTGCGTCTCAGGTCGCGCCAGTTGTCGAAGTCTTCCTGGCGAGGATGTGCGAGATAGACCTTCTGCCCTTCCAGCACCGTCATATCGCGGATGCGCTGGCGGAAGCGGAAGGTCGGTCTCAGCATATTCCCGGGCGTGCCGCTATTCGGCGGCCGTCTGCATCCGGCGCGAGCCGGACAGGGCGGCCTTCATGGTGTCGCCGTCCATCAGCGGCGTCACGGGACCGACCGCCGAAACCGTCAGCGGCGTCTCGAAGAACAGCCGGCCCGCGAGATCGGTCAGCCGGTCGGGCGTGATCGCATCGAGCCGTTCCATCAGTTCGGCGTTGGAGACGGGACGACCGAAGAGCAGCATCTGCCGGGCGATCTGGCTGGCGCGGGCCGACGGGCTTTCCTGCGACATCAGAAGGGCCGCGCGGGTCTGGGCGCGCGAACGGTTGATCTCGCTGACGTCGACATGGTCGGCGACCTTGGACAGCTCGTCGAAGATCACCGGCATCAGCGAGCCCAGGTCTTCCTGGCCGGTGGCCGCATGAATGCCGAACATGCCGGTATCCGAGAAACCCCAGTGGAAGGCGTAGACGGAGTAGCATAGCCCGCGCTTTTCGCGCACTTCCTGGAAAAGCCGCGAGGACATGCCGCCGCCCAGAATGTTGGCGAGAACCTGAGACGCATAGAAATCGCGCGCCTGGTAGGCCCGTCCCTCGAAGCCGATGAGAACCTGCGCGTCCATCAGGTCGCGCATCTCGCGGTATTCGCCGCCGGTATACCTGGCTTCGGTCAGCTCGGGCAGTGCTGCGTTGGTCGGAGCGATCATGTCGCCGAACGCGTCTTCCACCATCTTCACGAATTGATCGTGATCCACCGCACCGGCGGCCACCACGACGATCCGGTCGCCGGTATAGTGGCACTTGAGATAGCCGCGCAGCTGGTCAGGCGTGAACGATTTCACGGTCGTCGGAGTGCCGAGAATGGGACGTCCGATCGTCTGGTCGCGATAGGCCGCCTCGGCGAAACGGTCGAACACCACGTCGTCGGGCGTGTCGTTGGCCGCGCCGATCTCCTGAAGGATGACGTTCTTCTCGCGCTCGAGCTCACCGGCATCGAATGTCGAGGAGGTGAGGATGTCCGCCAGGATATCGATTGCCAGCGGCACGTCATCCTTGAGCACGCGGGCGTGATAGGAGGTCGTTTCCGTCGACGTCGCGGCATTCACCTCGCCGCCGACATTCTCGATCTCCTCGGCGATCTGGCGGGCGGTGCGACGCCTGGTGCCCTTGAAGGCCATGTGTTCGAGAAGATGAGCGATCCCGTGCTCGTCCGGATTTTCGTTTCGTGATCCCGAGCGTACCCAGACGCCGAGAACGGCGCTCTCCAGGTGCTGCATCGTCTCTGTGACGACAGTCATGCCGTTGGAGAGCGTGGTAGTGCGTACGTTCATGCTTGTGCTTTCCCGGTTCAGCGGACGGCCCGCGCTTGAGCCAGGATATGGGCTTCAACCTTACCCTGGTCTGCGGGCAACACCTGGAACCGTTCCTCCCGTTGCATCAGGTCAGTCAGACACGGCGGAAGCGCCGGGTCAATACCGCTTGCGGAATTTACCGCTTCGGGGAATTTCGCCGGATGGGCGGTCGACAGCGCAACCATGGGGGCGTTGGCCTTTTCGGCCTTCGCCGCCACATGCATGGCGACAGCCGTGTGGGGGTCGATCACATATCCGGTCTGACCGGCGATTTCGGCGATCTTGGCCTTGACCTGCTTCTCGCTGGCGCGGCCTGCCGAAAATTCCTTCTTGATCGCCTTCAGCGTGGTTTCCTCGAGATCGAAACCGCCCGACTGGCGCATCTGCCCCATGGCCGAGCGCACCGAGGCCGAATCGCGCCCGGAGGCTTCGAACAGAAGCCGTTCGAAATTCGACGAGATCTGGATGTCCATCGAGGGTGAGGTGGTGGCCTTCACCCCCTTCATCTCGTAGCGCCCGGTGCGCAAGGTACGCGCCAGGATGTCGTTCTCGTTGGTGGCGATCACCAGCCTGGAGACCGGCAGTCCCATGCGCTTGGCGGCGTAGCCGGCAAAGATGTCGCCGAAATTGCCCGTCGGCACCGTGAACGACACCTTGCGCGAGGGGGCGCCGAGCGAAACCGCTGCCGTGAAGTAATAGACGATCTGGGCCATGATCCGCGCCCAGTTGATCGAGTTCACGCCGGAAAGCTGCACCTTGTCGCGGAACCCGGCATGGCTGAACATCGCTTTGACGATGTCCTGGCAGTCGTCGAAATTGCCCTCGATGGCGAGTGCGTGGACATTGGCCTCGGTCGAGCTGGTCATCTGGCGTTGCTGCACCGGGGAGACACGCCCCTTGGGGAAGAGGATGAAGATGTCGGTGCGGTCGCGTCCCGCAAAGGCGTCGATGGCGGCGCCGCCGGTGTCGCCGGACGTGGCGCCCACGATGGTCGCCCGCTCCCCGCGTTCGGCCAGCGCGTGATCCATCAGCCGGGCGAGCAACTGCATCGCCACATCCTTGAAGGCGAGGGTCGGGCCGTGAAAGAGTTCGAGGACAAAGGAATTGGGTCCCGACTGGACGAGGGGCGCTACGGCCGGATGCCGGAAGGTGGCATAGGCCTCGTCGATCATCGTGCGGAGCGCTTCGTCCGCGATTTCACCGCCGACGAAACGAGAGATGATGCGAAAGGCGATTTCCTGATAGCTCTGTCCGCGCATCGCCCGGATGTCACGGCTCGAAAACTGCGGCCATTCACGCGGAACATAAAGGCCGCCATCGCGTGCCAGCCCCGCCAGAAGTGCGTCGCTGAAGCCGAGGGCAGGGGCCTCGCCGCGTGTCGAGATGTATTCCAATTGACTTTCCCCGATATGGATTGGGCCGGTTAAGCTGACGGCCCTGAAAGCGGATCATGTCCGATGCTGGACGCGAACGGCGCGAGATGACATAACGCCGGTCGCATTTCCGCCGCGGCGCTGGTATAAACCAAGCCACATTGACATGCAAAGGCCCCTTGATCTGCATAAAAGGGGTTGTTTCGAGGGTAGTTAGATCGTGTTCAATTCGTTATCGCGTATCGGCACCGCCCTGACGCTCGCCGCAATTCTGACGGCGTGTCAGGGCACGGATACCGCCAAGGTTCTCAATCCAAACCTCAAATCCGGCATCGACGAGAAAACCCAGTCGGCTGTCGTGCAGGGTGAGTGTCCGGCGCTTGCGCTGAGGGAGGGCACGGCCTACTTCACCAAATACGCCAAGGGCGGCGATGGTGACGCGACGAAGGTGGTTCACCAGGCGTCGATTTCCGACACGACGCGCCAGTGCCGTCTCTCCGGTTCGGACATCGTCATGACCGTGCAGGCCTCCGGCCGCGTGGTTGCCGGTCCGGCCGGCGGTCCGGGTGCCGTCGAGCTTCCGCTTCGCGTCGTGGTGCGCAGCAACGAGACTACGCTCTATTCGGAACTTCAGAAGACGAGCGTGGACCTCCCCTCGGGCGATCCGACCGCACAGTTCCTGTTCACCAACAACACCGTGACGTTCCCCGCCAGCCAGGCGGCCAACGTCAAGGTCTGGGTCGGCTTCGATCCGGGGCCCTACGACACGCCGTAACGCACCGGATCCGTCAGTTTCAACCCAGTTCCGACCAGGCCGAAAGCGCTTCGATCGTGGCGGCCAGGTCGGACATGCGGTGAATGACCGTTTCCGCGCCTGCATCCGTCAACCGGTCGGCATGGCCGGGATAGCTGTGGGTGGCGCCGGTAAAGCCCACCACGCGCATGCCTGCTGCCCGCGCACCCTCGATACCGTGGACCGAATCCTCGATCACCACCGTATTGGCGGGCTTGGCCTGCATTTGCCTGGCGGCATGAAGGAAAATGTCGGGCGCGGGCTTGGTGCGCACGTCCGGCGTGTCCATCGCGGAAAAGACGTTCGCGCCGAAGATCGGGGCAAGGCCGGTGCGCTTGAGCATCATCTCCAGCCGCTTCGAACCCGAATTCGAGCAGATGCACTTCTTGCCCGGCAGAAGGGCTGCCGCGCGTGCAGCGCCGTCGATCGCGAGCAGGTCACGTGCCAGACGCTGGTCGATCATCTTGTCGCTCTTGTCGAGAAGTGACGCCTGCAGCGGGATCTCGCTCTCGCGTTCCACCTCCAGAAGAATGTCCTTCCAGGTCAATCCCGCGAAGCGCTGGGCGAGTTCTTCCGGCGAAATCTGATAGCCGGCCTGGCCGAGCAGCTTGCTTTCCACCTGGGCGGCGATGATCTCGCTGTCGACGAGCACGCCGTCGCAATCGAAGATGATGAGGTCGAAACCTGACATGGGTTTCCCGTCTCCTTTTTCGTGACGATGGCGGGCTACCTGAAGGATGGGGCGGATGCAAGGCATGGCAGGGCTTTGTGCCCGTTGGCGCGGGTGGCAGGCCGGACGTCCTGCAACCATCTTTCCCGAAAAATGTCAGTCATTCACCGGTTGTTTACTCTGTTCGGTAACCATGATGCCAATTGTTCTGCGTCCTAGTAGCGAGTACCGCGATGGCCTCTTCTGTTTCGCTTGCCGAAATCCGTAAGCTCTCCCCCGAAGCCGACAAATCCTGGCTTGATACCATCATCAAGGGCGACTGCGTGGCAGCCCTCGAAGCCCTCCCGGCCGGCTCCATCGACATGATCTTTGCCGATCCGCCCTACAACCTTCAGCTCGGCGGCGATCTCACCCGTCCGGACCAGTCGGCGGTCGATGCGGTCAACGATCACTGGGACCAGTTCGAAAGTTTCCAGGCCTATGACGCCTTCACCCGCGCCTGGCTTCTGGCCTGCCGCCGGGTGCTCAAGCCCAACGGCACCATCTGGGTGATCGGCTCCTACCACAACATCTTCCGCGTCGGCTCCTCGCTGCAGGATCTGGGCTTCTGGCTCCTGAACGACGTCGTCTGGCGCAAGACCAACCCGATGCCGAACTTCCGTGGCCGCCGGTTCCAGAATGCGCACGAGACGCTGATCTGGGCCTCGCGCGATGCCGACGCCAAGTCCTACACGTTCAACTACGAAGCCATGAAGGCGGCCAATGACGATGTGCAGATGCGCTCGGACTGGCTGTTCCCGATCTGCACCGGCGGCGAACGCCTCAAGGACGAGAACGGACGGAAGGTCCACCCGACCCAGAAGCCCGAAGCGCTTCTCGCCCGCATCATGATGGCGTCGTCGAAGCCGGGCGATGTGGTGCTCGATCCGTTCTTCGGTACCGGAACGACCGGCGCCGTGGCCCGCCGCCTCGGCCGTCATTTCGTCGGCGTCGAGCGCGAGGACAGCTACATCGATGCCGCCCGCAAGCGCATCGATGCGGTCGAGCCGCTCGGCAAGGCCGAACTCACGGTCATGACCGGCAAGCGTGCCGAGCCGCGCGTCGCCTTCAACGTGCTCATCGAAGCCGGCCTTATCCGTCCCGGCCAGGTGCTGACCGACAGCCGCAAGCGCTTCAAGGCGATCGTGCGCGCCGACGGCACCGTGGTCGCGGACAATGTCGCCGGGTCCATCCACAAGGTGGGAGCTGCCGTCCAGGGCTTCGATGCCTGCAACGGCTGGACGTTCTGGCACACCGAAAAGGACGGCGAACTCGCGCCCATCGACGAATTCCGGACCATCGTTCGCGCGGAAATGGCGCGCGCCGGCTGAATTTCGCGTTGATCTGGCGGGGTGTGGAGACCTCGCCGGATTGATGCGCTAACTACCCACTGGTTGTCGAGTACCTCCAGTCACCGGTGGACGCAGAGCGCCCGGCTTCCCAAAGGCCGGGCGCTTTTCCTGTCAGGACGCGGATATTGCCTTGCACCGCCTGAGGGCCTATATCCAGCCACGGACGAAGACGGCTTCGTCCGGCCCTTGCGGTCATCATGCGGGACGGCCCGGTTCAAGACAATCGGAGCACCCCATGCGCAGTACCAAAGACCGTATCCGCCAGGCCCTGAGTTTCGAGATCATCGGCCTCATTATAGTCACCCCGCTCTTTGCCTGGCTGTTTGCCCATCCCATGGATCAGACCGGCATCCTCGTGCTGATGGGTGCCACCGGCGCGACGCTGTGGAACTACATCTTCAATCTCGGTTTCGATCACTTGCTGCGCGCATGGCGCGGTACCACGTCGAAGACGTTGCCGCTCAGGATCCTTCACGCTGTCGGCTTCGAACTCACGCTTCTCGTCCTGCTGCTTCCCATATTCGCCTGGTGGATGGGGATTTCGCTTTTCGAGGCGTTCCTGATCGATATCGCATTCGCGGCCTTCTACATGGTCTACGCCTTCGTCTTCACATGGGGCTACGACCTCGTTTTTCCGCCCGAGGCCGCGACCTCCCGCTGATAAGCAAAACGCCCGGCTGTGGGCCGGGCGTCTTCAATCCGATAAGGGGCTTTTATCCTCAGGCCACCGCCTGCTGGTGGGAGAACAGCTTCCAGCGCCCACCTTCCTTGTAATAGCTCGTCGAGCACAGAGCGGAATAGCTGTCGCCATCGGTCCGCCGGCCGCCCGCGCGATACGACAGCACGGTGAACTTGCCGTGCTCGAGCTTCCTGCGGTCTTCGAATTCGATGTCGTCCCAGCCCGGCGCGTCATCGATGCCGTCGATGATTTCCTGTCCGCTCAGAAGGCCGACAGGGGCCGGAAAGACCATGATCGCGTTGCGGGACATGTTGTCACGGTAAAAGCCCGGACCATCGGTCCAGAAATGCTTTTCGAGGTCCCAGAAATCGGTCTTCGATGTCATTGCAATAACTCCCTTGCGGGGTGAACGCGCAAACCTCGATACGGTTCCGAAAAAATTTCGCCAATTGGTCGTCAATCTGACTCCCTGGCGAAAACCCCGAAAAATCAGGCGTTTTCCAGCAGCCCGAGCGCGTTCAGGTCGCGCTTCAATTGTGCCGGCTCGACAAAATGCACGGCTTGCCAGCCCGCTGCGATCGCGCCTTCGACATTGGCCAGGCTGTCGTCGATGAAGAGGCAGGCGGCGGGATCGAGGTCGAAAACGTCGACATGACGGTCATAGATCGCCCGATCCGGTTTGATCAGGCCGATCTCGCCGGAAACCGTCACGCCGCGCGGAGCCTTGAGGAAGGGAAATTTCTCCTGCGCCTGCTTGAACGTATCGGACGCGAAATTCGTCAGCATCGTCACGTCGTGCCCGTTCTCGATAAAGTCCAGCATGATGGCGACGCTGTCGTCATAGGAGTGCGACACCATTTCCGGCCAGTGGACACGGAAGGCGCGGATCAGCTCCTCCTTCTCCGGGTGCTCGGCAATCAGAACCTCTTCGGCTTCCTCCCAGCTTCGGCCGCGATCCTGCTCGAGATTCCACTCGTGGGTACAGACGGTGGCGAAGAATTCCGCGCGCTCCGCATCGTCGGGTATCAGCCGGCTATAGGGGATGTGGGGATCGTAATGGATGAGCACTCTGCCGATGTCGAAGACGATATGGCGGACGGGGTTGGTCTCGGTCATGGAGCTCTTCCTTTCGGTCTGCAGGTCAATCCCTGCCCGGTTTGCGCGGTCTCAACGCATCGGGCAGGGCAGCGGTGAGCGCCTTTTTCATCACGCTGGGCAGCGCCTCGCCGGCGAGGTCTGCGGCATCGCTCCAGCGGGCGTCCATGGCCGTGTCGAATGCGTCGGCACTCTTGTCCTCGGATGTGACAAGAGCGTGAAAGACGCTCAGGCGCAATTCGAAATGCGTGAACACATGGATGACCTGCCCCTTTTCCTCCCAGTTTGCGGGAAACGGGGCAGCCTCCGTGCCGGTCGCCCCGTCCTGCCGCGCGGTCCATCCGGTTGTGGGAACGACGCGCATGCCGCCGAGCAGGCCCTTGTCGGGACGGCGGACCAGAAGCACCGCTCCATCGGGCCGCTGCGCCACGAAGGCGGCGCCCACGCGCACCGGCTTGGCCTTTTTGGGCGGCTTGACCGGAAAGGCTTCCGGATTGCCGGCGCCGCCGGCCTCGCAGTCCTCCAGAAGCGGGCAGATCGCGCAGGCCGGCGATCGCGGCGTGCAGATCGTGGCGCCGAGATCCATCAGGGCCTGAGCGAAGTCGCCCGCGCGGGTTTTTGGCAGGGCTTCGCTCACCCGTGCCTTGATCTCCGTCTTGGCTTTCGGCAGCGGCGTGTCGATCGCGTAAAGCCGGGTGAAGACGCGCTCCACATTGCCGTCGACCACCGCGACGCTCTCATCGAAAGCGATGGCAGCGATCGCGGCGGCGGTATAGGGGCCGATGCCCGGAAGTTTGGAAAGCCCCTCGGCGGTTTCCGGAAACCGGCCGCCATGATCCCCGGCAACTGTCCTTGCGCAGGCGATGAGATTGCGGGCCCGGGAATAATAGCCGAGCCCCGCCCAGAGCCGCATCACATCCTCGTCTTCCGCGCTCGCGAGTTCTGTCACCGTCGGCCAGCGCTCGAGGAAGCGCTCGTAATAGGGTCTGACCGCCTTCACTGTCGTCTGCTGCAGCATGATTTCGGAAAGCCACACGGCATAGGGATCGTTGACGACGCCCGCCGCGCGATCGGCCGGCGTGACCCGCCAGGGCAGCGACCGGTGATGACGATCGTACCAGGCAAGAAGGTGGGGAGCGATTTCGGAAGTCATCGGGGCGGGTGGCGTCTTTCGTTCGGGGGCACTAGAACGCGTGTCTCGCAATCATTCGGCGTGGGGCAGCATCAGGATCGGCTTATGGCAAACGATAATACTCCGCAACATTCCGCCGCAGGTATCGCCTTCATGTGCGTGGGCGTGGCGAGCCTGTGCGTGAACGATGCGATGGCCAAAGCGCTGACGGACGTCTACTCGCCGCTGCAGATCCTCTTCATGCGCAACATCATCGCGCTGCCGATCGCAATCCTGCTGACGATCCGGATGAGCGGCGTCGCGGCGCTCCGGTCCCGCCGGCCTCTGGCCCATTTCGTGCGGGGATTGCTCTGGATCGCTGCCACGATGTTCTTCTTCACGAGCCTCATGCATCTGGGACTGGCCGAGGCGACGGCCATCGTCTTCGTCGCGCCGCTGTTCATCACGGCGGTGTCTGCGATCCTCCTCAAGGAACATGTCGGCTGGCGGCGCTGGCTCGCGGTCGGCATCGGTTTCGTCGGCGTGCTGATCGTGGTGCGGCCCGGCGGCGCGGCGTTCCAGGCGGCGGCTCTCCTGCCGATCGGTGCGGCAGCGGTCTATGCCTTCCTGATGATCAGCTCCCGCTGGGTCGATCCGCGCGAAAGCGTCTGGACGCTGTTGCTCTGGCTCACCGGCACCGGTGCGGTTCTGAGCGCTTTCGCGGTTCCCTTCGTCTGGGTGCCGCTTCAGGCCGAACACATCTGGCAGTTTCTCGGCATCGCCGTCTTCGGCACCGCCGGCATGACGATGATGAGCCAGGCCTTCCGCCTCGCGCCCGCTGCCATCGTCGCACCTTTCGACTACACCGGGCTGATCTGGGCGACGATCCTTGGTTTCATGTTCTGGGGCGACATGCCCGATCTTGCGACCTATGTCGGCGCGGTCGTCATCACCGCCAGCGGCATTTACGTCATCTGGCGCGAGAGCAGGGTGAAGGAAGCCGCCTGAGCCTCGACGTCGCGAAGCGGCCGGGTGTGTGGAGCGCTCGCGCTCGGGCTTCGAGATGTGCTATCGTTTTCCGGTCATCACGAGAGACTGCCCGCATTCATGGCCTACAAACCGCGCCGCGTCGCCACCCTTGCCGAACTGGCCAACAAGCTGGTCGATCCGCTGCTTGCCCGCAAGGCAGGCATCAACTCCATGCTTCTGTCGTCATGGGGCGAGATCGTCGGCGAGCGCTTTTCGGAGACCTCGCGGCCCGAACGCATCCGCTGGCCGCGCGACAATGGGGAGGCTGAAACCGGTGCCGGTTTCTCGCCCGGCCAGCTGACCGTTGCCTGCGAAGGGGCAAGTGCGGTCTTTCTGATGCACGAGGAGCGCCAGCTGGTCTCCCGCGTCAACGCCTTTTTCGGCTTCGCGGCCGTGGACCGTATCCGCTTCGTGCAGAAGCCGGTTCGCCAGCCGTCGCAGAAGCCGCCCGAGCCGAAACTCGACAGGCTGCAGAAGCGCAAGCTCGACGACATCCTGGATGAAGTCGAGGACCCGAAATTGCGCGCGGCTCTCGAGCGCCTGGGAACCGGTGTCTTGGCCCGGAAGAACCGGCAGACTTGATTTTCTGACAATCCACGCTTTCTAATAGTTTATTCGGAGAGAGCTCCGGGCTTGATCCGCTATTCACCATTTCATGCGGCGTGGTGGTATCGATGGGGCAAGACGACCGGCTTCGGCCAGCCTGTACACCGGACAGTTGCCACCGCCCAAATGTGGCGAGGTTCGGCGAATGAGTCTGCTTGATCCCATTCTTCACCGTGCAATCAAGGCGGGGCGCCTGAAGGTGACCAAGACCGATGGCAGCCGCGTTCAGTTCGGCGGCCATGAGCCCGGCCCCGACGCGGCCATCCGCTTCATGGAGCCGGGCGTGGAACGGCAGATCCTGTTCAATCCGGAACTCGGCGGCCCGGAAGCCTACATCGATGACAAGCTGGTCATCGAGGAGGGCACGCTCCACGACGTGATCCGCATCTTCATGATCAACCGCGACCGGATGAACCAGTCGCCCTTCCAGCGGTTCTGGCAGGAAGTCGCCCACCGCTTCCGCTTCATCCAGCAATACAACTCCGCCGGCCGCGCCAGGAAGAACGTCGCCGTCCACTACGACATCGGCGAAGAGATCTATCGCCTCTTCCTCGATCGTGACCTGCAATATTCCTGCGCCTATTTCCCCACCGGGGCGGAAACGCTCGAAGACGCCCAGACGCTCAAGAAGCGCCACATCGCGGCCAAGCTGCAGATCGAGGACGGCCAGCGGATTCTCGATATCGGCTGCGGCTGGGGCGGCATGGGCCTTTATCTCGCTCACCTGGCCGATGTGGAGGTTGTCGGCGTCACGCTGTCCGAGCATCAGTTGCAGGTGGCCCAGCGCCGCGCCGAAATCCTGGGTGTTGCCGACAGGGTGAAGTTCGAGCTGCTCGATTACCGCGCGGTCACCGGGAAGTTCGACCGGATCGTCTCCGTTGGAATGCTCGAACATGTGGGCGCCGGCTATCTCGCTGAGTATTTCACCACCGTGCGCGAGCGCCTGGCCGACGACGGCGTGGCGCTGATCCATGCCATTTCTTCGATCGCTCCGCCCGGAGGCTCGATGCCGTTCCTGCACAAATACATCTTTCCGGGTGGCTACACGCCGGCTCTTTCGGAGACGATGACAGCCGTCGAGAACGCCAATCTCTGGCTTCTGGATTGCGAGATCCTGCGCCAGCATTACGGCTACACGCTTGCTCACTGGAGCAAACGTTTCGCCGACAACCGGGATGCCGCGGTACGGATCATGGGCGAACGGTTCTGCAAGATGTGGGAGTTCTATCTCGCCATGTGCGAAGCCAGCTTCATGGATGGTACTTCCCACGTCTTCCAGCTGCAGCTGGGCAACAAGCGCGACGCGGTTCCGATCACCCGCAATTACATCGAGACCGAGGAAATGCGTCTGGCGTCCCTTGAGGCGGGCTTTCTGGAACGGGTCGTCGGTTCGGCGCAGATGGCGCTCGGCAAGTGAGCAATCCTGCCCCTGACGGGCCTCATCACAGCGGTGTGAGAGCGGGCGCTCTTGTTTGGCCACATTTGAACCTATAGGAAAACGGCAACTGCCGCTTTGCACGCGGCTGGTGTCGCCCGGCCATCCGGGCAGCACCTTGCGAACGACAACACAGGGAATTCACTTATGGCTTCAATGACCAGCAGGCTCACCACCGCATTGTCCGCCGCGGTAATCGCACTCGCGCTCACGGCTTGCTCCGACAGTTCCGACACGTCTGTCACGGCCGAGGCGCCCGCGCCTTCGATGGAAACCACGGCCTCCGTCACGCCGGCCGAGGGCAGCGATACCGCCGCTCCCGCCAAGACCGATGCCGTCGAGCTGGCCCAGGCCGAAACCGCCGACGAGACGGCAGGCGCAACCGAGGCACCCGAAGCGCGTGGCGAAGTCGACGTGGACAAGCTGATGGCGGCCGGTCCGATGAAGGAAATGGCGGAAGGCGAGGAAAATGCTCCGGTCACGATCGTCGAGTACATGTCGATGACCTGCCCGCATTGCCGCGAGTTCCACGAGAATACCTATCCGGCGCTCAAGGAAAAATACATCGACACCGGCAAGGTGCGTTTCATCCTGCGTGAATTCCCGCTCGATCCCCGTGCTGCCGCTGCCATCATGCTGGCCCGTTGTGCGCCGAACGACCAGTATTTCCCCATGGTCGACGTGCTCTTCAAGCGCCAGACGGTCTGGGCGACTGCCCAGGATGCACGCACGGAACTTCTCAATATCGCCAAGCTGGCCGGTTTTACACAAGAGAGCTTCCAGGCTTGCTTGACGAACCAGCAGCTTCTCGATGATGTGAACAGCGTCAGAACCAAGGCTGCCGAGGACTTCGGGGTTGACGCGACGCCGACTTTCTTCATCGATGGAAAGCGGTATTCGGGGGATATGTCGATTGGTCAGATGTCTGCCATCATCGACCCGCTGCTTTGATTTCAAAGTGCGGAAGCCGCGGGTGGTGACGCCCGCGGCTTCCGCGCGTCCCGACCTCATGACCGGAGGCGCCCGGTCGTGAAGTTCAACCGCCTGCGCCTTCTCGGTTTCAAGTCCTTCGTCGAACCCACCGAATTCGTCATCGAGCGCGGTCTGACCGGCATCGTCGGTCCCAATGGTTGCGGCAAGTCCAACCTGGTTGAAGCCATGCGTTGGGTGATGGGGGAAAACTCCTACAAGAACATGCGCGCGTCCGGCATGGACGACGTCATCTTCTCGGGCTCCGGCAACCGCCCGGCGCGCAACACCGCCGAAGTCGGCCTCTATCTCGACAATTCCGACCGCACCGCGCCTGCCGCCTTCAACGATCAGGACGAGGTCCAGGTGACCCGCCGCATCGAGCGCGAAAGCGGGTCGGTCTATCGCATCAACGGCAAGGAAGCCCGCGCCAAGGATGTGCAGCTTCTCTTCGCCGACGCCTCGACCGGCGCGCGGTCACCTTCGATGGTCGGGCAGGGCCGCATCGGCGAACTCATTCAGGCCAAGCCCCAGGCCCGGCGCCAGCTGCTTGAAGAAGCCGCCGGCATTTCCGGCCTCCATTCCCGCCGTCACGAGGCCGAGCTTCGCCTGCGCGCGGCGGAAACCAATCTCGAGCGCCTCGACGACGTCACCTCCGAACTCGAAAGCCAGATCGAGAGCCTGAAGCGCCAGGCCCGCCAGGCGAACCGTTTCCGTTCGCTGTCGGCAGAAATCCGCCAGCTCGAAGCCACGCTCCTCCACATTCGCTGGAAGGCGGCGAAGGAGCAGGAGGCGGAAGCCGAGAGTGCGCTCTCGCAGGCCACCAGTCTGGTCGCCCAGAAGGCGCAGGATCAGATGGAGGCCGCCAAGGCGCAGGCAATCGCCGCCCACAAGCTGCCGGAACTGCGCGAGGCGGAGGCGCACGCTGCCGCGGCGCTCCAGCGCCTGCAGATTGCACGTACCCAGATCGAGGAAGAGGCGACCCGCGTCGCCCGTCGCAAGGCCGAGCTCGAGGAACGGGTCCGTCAGCTCGAGGCCGACATCGAGCGCGAGAATGTTCTGATCGCCGACAATGCGGGCGTGCTGGCGCGTCTGTCGGAAGAGGAAGCCGAACTCAATGCCGCACTCGAAGCCTCCGGCGGCCGGTCGGTCGAACTCAGGCAGGCCTATGAGAGCGCTGCGGCGCAACTGGTTGACAGCGAAGCCGAACTCGCCCGCATTACCGGCAATCGGGCGGAAGCCGCCGCCGAACGCAGCCAGCTCGAAAAGTCGATCCGCGAACTGGCCGAACGCAGGCAGCGCCTGGAGACGCAGATAGCGAGGCAGGACGACGAGCTCTCGGCGCTGGCCGAACGCATAGCCGGCCTGCCGGATCCCGTCGCCAAAAATGCCGATGTGGAACGCGCTGCCGCAACGCTTGCCGCCGCCGAGGCAAGGCTGGCTGAACTCGAGGCTGCCCTTGAAGCGGCCCGCTCCGCCGAGACCGAAGCCCGCGGCCCGGTGGCCGAAGCCAGGGCGCGATTGAACGCGGCGGAGACCGAAGCCCGCACGATCGCCCGCATGCTCAACGCGGGTGCCAGCTCGGAGCTGTTTCCGCCGGTCCTCGAGAAGATCAAGGTCGATCGCGGTTTCGAGACGGCGCTGGGTGCGGCCCTCGGCGACGATCTGGACTTGCCGACCGATGCTTCGGCTCCGGCCTACTGGGCGCTTGCCGATGCGAAGGACGATCCTTCGCTGCCCGCTATCGCCACGCCGCTTCTCACCCATGTGCGCGCTCCGGCCGAGCTTTCCCGCCGCCTTGGCCAGATCGGCATCGTGAGCGATTTCGAGACGGCGTTGTCGCTCAAGGCGCAGCTCAAGCCGGGGCAGCGGCTGGTGACGAAGGACGGCGCAATGGTGCGCTGGGACGGCTATGTTGCCTCCGCCGACGCGCCGACCGCGGCAGCCCTGCGGCTCGAACAGAAGAACCGGCTCGCCGAACTGGACGCCGAGGTGATCGAGGCCACGACCGGGCTGCGCCGGGCCGAGGACGGACTGAGGCAGGCCAGCGAAAAGCTCCTCGCTCTCGGCAATGAACAGCGCCAGTGCCGCGATGGCATCCGCGAGGCGACGTCGGCTCTGGGCCGCGCTCGCGACGAACTGGCCAGGGCCGAACGCGCCGCCGGCGAATTGTCGAACCGGCGTGAAGTCCTGACCGAATCCCGCGCACAGGTTGGCGCGCAGCTCGCCGAGGCGATGGAGGCCCATGACGGAGCCGGCCGGGCGATGGCAGATGCACCGGATCTTTCCGATCTCGACCGGGCGCTCGCGGAGATCCAGGCGAAAGTCGCCGGCGACCGTGCAAGCGTCGCCGAGTCCCGTGCGGCCCATGAGGGCGTGGAGCGCGAGAATGCAAGCCGCCGCAATCGCCTGTCGTCGATCGCCAATGAGCGGCAGGGCTGGATCGATCGCGCTGCGAAGGCGGAAAGTCATCTGGCTGCGCTCACCGAGCGCCTGAGCGGCACGCGCGAAGAGGCCGGGAAGATCGCCGACGCGCCGGATGAGATCGACCTCAAGCGCCGTCAGCTGATGAGCGAATTGACCAAGGCGGAGACCGCCCGCAAGGACGCCGCCGACAAGCTTGCGGTCTCCGAGACGGCGTCGCGCGAGGCCGACAAGGTTGCCACCGAGGCGATCACCGCGCTGTCCCAGTCACGCGAGAGCAGGGGACGCGCCGAGGAACGGCTGATGGCTGCGCGCGAACGTCGCGAGGAAGGTGAGGCGCGTATTCGCGAGGCGCTCAACTGTTCTCCGCATGAAGCGATCCGCCAGTCCGGCCTGAAGCCCGAGGACGCTCTGCCCGATCCGGCGATCCTCGACCGCAATCTCGACCGCCTGCGGGTGGAGCGCGAGCGGCTGGGCGCGGTCAACCTGCGCGCCGATGAGGAACAGGCCGAGCTTTCCGAGCGTCTCAATCTCATCGTCACCGAGCGTGAGGACGTGATCGAGGCGATCCGCAAGCTGCGCGCCGGCATTCAGAGCCTCAATCGCGAGGGGCGCGAACGTCTTCTTGCCGCCTTCACCGTGGTCAACGAGCAGTTCCAGCGGCTCTTCACCCATCTTTTCGGCGGCGGCACGGCGGAACTCCAGCTGATCGAAAGCGACGACCCGCTTGAGGCTGGACTGGAAATTCTCGCCCGTCCGCCGGGCAAGAAACCGCAGACGATGACGCTTCTTTCAGGTGGCGAGCAAGCGCTGACCGCCATGGCGCTGATCTTCGCGGTGTTTCTGACCAATCCCGCTCCGATCTGTGTGCTCGACGAGGTCGATGCGCCTCTCGACGACCACAATGTCGAGCGCTATTGCAACCTGATGGACGAGATGGCGCGGACCACCGAAACCCGCTTCGTCATCATCACCCACAACCCGATCACCATGGCCCGCATGAACCGCCTTTTCGGCGTCACCATGGCCGAGCAGGGCGTGAGCCAGCTCGTCTCCGTCGATCTCGAAACGGCCGAGCAGCTGCGCGAGGCGAGCTAGAAGCCAGGAGCGCGAAACTGTCGGGTTTGCCGCGCATCCGGATTTTCGACCGACAGTTCGGGCTCGCTAAAATGTTAAGGAGTCCGTGACCCCTCGACCGCAAATCCCATCAAAATAAATGGATATATTGTGCAAATCCACCTCAGGTGGTCAGAATTTACGGGCTCAATCTACCCAAGGTATGTCTACATAATAATTTCTACTTACGGCTTTCAATATCCTCCCAAATAAGGAGGAAAAGTCGTGCTCAAGCGTCGCTGTCTTTTAAGAGATACTCACGGAACCGCTGCCATCGAATTTGCCATCGTGGCACCGCTCTTCATCCTTATTCTCCTCAGCCTCGTCGGCTACGGGATCTATTTGAGCGTTGCCCATTCGGTGCAGCAACTGGCGGCCGACGCCGCGCGCGCCTCGATCGCCGGCCTGAGCGAAGCAGAGCGCCAGCAGCTTGCGAACAGTTATATCCACACCTCCAAGATCTCGAACGGCTTCCTCGACCAGGACAAACTCGCCGTGCGTGTGGAAGACGACACCAACAACAGCTACCAGTTCACGGTCACGCTCACTTATGACGCCTCGGACCTGCCGATCTGGTCGCTCTACTCCTTTGCCATGCCGGGCAAGGAAATCTCGCGCTATTCGACCATTCGCGTGGGAGGTGTATAATGACGCCGTTTCTCAAGCCGTTCTCCCGCGTCTCGGAAGACCGTTCGGGTAGCATTGCGGTACCCGCCGCAGCATCGCTCATGCTCATTGTCGGCACGCTCGCCCTCGGTGTGGACTACGGCGCGATCACCCTCCAGAACCGCCGGGCGCAGGCGATGGTGGATATCATGGCGATTCAGGCCGCAAGCGATATAGGCAAGCCCGAGGAGATGGTCAGGCGCTATCTCCAGGACAATGATCTCGATTACGCGATCTCCCTCGGCAATGGCTATCTCCTGCCCGACGGTTCGATCGTCGGCGAAGAGGAGATGAAGCAGCGGAAGGACGGTCTGATCGAGATCGAAACCGGCAGCTACATGCCCGATCCGAGCCTGCAGGTCAGCGATCGCTTCGTGCCCGCGGGACCGGCCGAACCCGATGCGGTCCGGGTGAAGGCGCGCCAGAAGGCCGAGCTGTATTTTGCCTCGGTCCTGACAGATCCGTTCGACTTCGAGGTGACCGGAACCGCGTCGGCGACGAAACAGGCTTCCTTCTGGATCGGTTCGCGGCTCGCCTCCCTGGATGGCGGCATCCTCAACAAGATCACCAGCGGGCTGCTGGGCACGGAACTGTCGTTGAGCGTGATGGACTACAATGCGCTCGCCTCGGTCGATCTCGACCTTCTTTCCTTCTCCAAGGCGTTGGCGACCGACGTCTCGCTTCAGGCAGGCACCTTCAACGACCTGCTTGCCTCCGATGTCAGTCTTCCGAAAATGCTGAGCGCGATGAGAGCCACACAGGGTGTCAGCGGTGCGGCCGAAAGTGCGCTTGCAAGCATTGAAAGAGCAATCGGGAACACCGACGCCAAGATACAGCTCGGTGACCTTATTGATCTGGGTGCGATCGGCGACGATCAGATCGGCAGTCAGCAGAGCCTTGAAGTGCACGGCAACCTTCTGCAGTTGGTGACCGCAGCCTCGGCCTTGTCGAAGCAGGGCAGGCAGGTCGCGATCGATCTCGGCACCGTGGTTCCCGGGCTCGGCAGGACGACGGCGAGGCTTGCCATCGGCGAGCCGCCGGCGCATTCGTCGATGATCGCAACCGGTTCGCTCGGCGATGCCGTGAGGACGGCACAGATGCGGCTTCTGATCGATACGGAGCTGTCGGGCCTCCTGGCGTTGCTCGGCACCAAAATTCATCTGCCCATCTTTGTCGAAACGGCATTCGCGGAAGCCCGCCTCCGGTCCATTTCCTGCGGAACCAGCTATGTCGGGGACGCCGTGAAGCTCGACGTGACGCCCGGCCTTGCCAAAATTGCGGTCGCGCAGCTCGATGCGTCGAAATTCGACGACTTCTCCCGCCCGCTCTCGCTGCAGAAGGCCAAGCTCGTGACGACACCTCTGCTTGAGATCTCGGGCATTGCCGATGTGTCCGTCTCCAACACATCCGCGCGAACCATAACCTTTTCCGGCTCCAGTATTCACAACCACGAGGTCCGGAATGTCTCCACGCGCAATTTCATCGGCTCGCTGGTCGGAAGCCTTGCGGAGAAGACGCGCCTCGAGGCCAGAGTCCTCGGTCTCTCACTTGTGAGCCCGGACGTGGTTCTGTCTCTCGTCGGGCAGCTTCTCAAGGATGCCGCCGCGCCGCTCGACAACGTGCTCTACAACACCCTTCTCGCCTTCGGCGTGAAGGTCGGTGAGGCCGATGTCAGCGTCACGGACGTCGATTGCGGGCGACCGGTTCTGGTGCAGTAGGCCCGAGGCTTACCCGATCCGGCTAGAGCCGGATCGCCGTTTCTTCCTTGGCGGTGCGTATGATCATCATGGTGAAGAAGCGCGCCACATTGGTTTGTTCCCGGAACAGCCTGTCGCACAGGACGTCGAATTCTTCCATGTCGGCAAGCCGCAGCATCAGGACGACATCCGTCTCTCCGGTCACCGTATAGGCATGGGAGACTGCGTCCTCCGCGGCTGCCACCTCGAGGAACCGCCGCAACTGCTGCTCGCTGTGCAGCTTCAGTTCTACCGTCACCAGGGCCTTGATCCCGCGGCCCGCCCGCGAGGGATTGAGAATCGCGACGATCTTTTCTATCACGCCGCTCCTTCTGAGCCGCTGCACCCGCCGCAGGCAGGTCGATGGCGCAAGCCCGACCGCCTCGGCGATGTCTGCATTGGTTCGCGAGGCGTCGCGCTGCATGAGGTTGAGTATCTTGCGATCGATGCGGTCCATCGCCCGAACTTAACCCCTTCAGGGCGCGTTGCAATAAAATTGCAAGATAGTGCAATCTTTGACCGCAAATTCGAAGTGGCATGCGGTAGATGATGGCGGTAGACAGACCCGTCCCCGCCAGGAGCCACCCCTTGTCCAAGCTCATCGACATCCTTCGCCGGACGCCGGAAACCTTCAGCATCTACTGGATGCTCTTCCGCATCACGGTGCCGATTACCATTTTGGCCGAGCTGGCCTCGCGCATGGGGGTGATCGAGTGGATGGCGCCGGTCTTCTCGCCGGTCATGAACCTCGTCGGCCTGCCGCCGGAACTCGGGCTCGCCTGGCTCACCGCGATGATCGTCGGCATGTGGGGCGCCGTGCCGCTCCTGTTCTCGCTCGTCGATATTTCCACCCTCAGCGTGGCCGACGTGACGATCTTCTCGGTGCTGATGCTGTTTGCCCACGGGCTGCCGATCGAGCAGAAGATCATCCAGAAGGCTGGCCCCGGCATGATGGCGACCACCGTCCTGAGGATCGCCGGTGCGCTCGTCTACGGTTTCATCATCCACCGGATCTGCTCGGCCACCGGCTGGCTGTCCGCCCCCGTCGATCCCGTCTGGGTGCCGCTGTCGGGCGTGACCACCTGGCCGGATTTCTTCCTCGGCCTGGGCGAGGCGATGGTCTGGATGTTCGTCATTCTCGTCGGGCTCTTCTGGGTGCTCGAGATCATGAAGCTGGTCGGCCTGATGGGCCTGTTGATGCGCGCGCTCTCACCCATGTTGCGGCTTGCGGGCATCAGGGGCGAGGCAGGTGAACTCACCGCCATCGGCCTGTTTCTCGGCATTTCCTATGGCGCCGGCTTTCTCGTGCGCGAAGCGCGCTCGGGCCGGGTGTCGCCGCGCCAGGTCTTCCTCTCCTGCGCCTTCATGGGTTTCGCCCACTCGGTGATCGAGGACACGATCCTGGTGCTGGCGCTCGGCGCGGACATCTACACGGTTCTCGTCGGCCGGGTGATCTTCGCGGTCATCGCCACCGGCATCATCGCACTTCTGCTGCGCGGCGTGTCCGAAGCCACCTTCATGGCCAGGCTCTACCGCCAGAAGGCGTGAACCGGGCCACGCAACCGGACTTGTTGCCCTTTCAATCGATATGAGGCGCCCCTGAGCCGGCGCGCGACTTGACCTTGCCCGTCCGCCGCGCCTAAGCCTTGTGACGGACTTATGTTGCGGCGCAAGAACCGTCAGGGTCCGACGGAATTGAAGGGGAATGCGAGACATGACGAAATGGGTTTACGTCTTCGGGGACGGCCGTGCGGAGGGTTCGGCCAGGGATAGCCATCTGCTGGGCGGCAAGGGCGCCAATCTCGCCGAGATGTGCGCGCTCGGCCTTCCCGTTCCGCCAGGGCTGACGATCACCACCGAAGCCTGCAACGCCTATTATGACGGCGGCAAGTCCTTCCCCGAGGGGCTCGAGGCGGATGTCATGGCCGCGCTCCAGAAGGTCGGCGAGATGGCGGGCCGCGGCTTCGGCGATCCCGACCGTCCACTGCTTCTCTCGGTGCGTTCGGGCGCGCGCGCCTCCATGCCCGGCATGATGGACACGGTGCTCAATCTCGGCCTCAACGACGACAGCGTGCTCGCCATGGCCCGCGAGAGCGGCGACGAGCGCTTTGCCTGGGATTCCTACCGCCGCTTCATCCAGATGTATGCCGATGTCGTCATGGGGCTCGACCACGAGGTCTTCGAGGAAATTCTCGAAGACGAGAAGGCCCGCCTTGGCCACGAGCTCGACACCGATCTGTCCGCCGCCGAGTGGCAGGAGGTGATCGCCCGCTACAAGCAGACGATCTCCGACGAACTGGGGCAAGCCTTCCCGCAGGATCCGCGCGAGCAGCTCTGGGGCGCCATCGGCGCGGTCTTCTCGAGCTGGATGAACGCGCGCGCCATCACCTACCGCCAGCTTCACGACATCCCCACCTCCTGGGGCACGGCGGTCAACGTGCAGGCCATGGTCTTCGGCAATTTCGGCAATACCTCGGCCACCGGCGTGGCGTTCACCCGCAATCCCTCGACCGGCGAGAACCGGCTCTATGGCGAGTTCCTGATCAACGCGCAGGGCGAGGACGTGGTGGCCGGCATCCGCACGCCGCAGTCGATTACCGAAGCCGGCCGCATCGAGTCCGGCTCCGACAGGCCGTCGCTCGAAAAGACCATGCCCGAGGCCTATGCGGAATTCGTCAGGATCACCGAGCGGCTCGAGGCGCATTATCTCGACATGCAGGATCTCGAATTCACCATCGAGCGTGGCAAGCTCTGGATGCTGCAGACCCGCACCGGCAAGCGCACGGCCAAGGCGGCGATCCGCATCGCCGTCGAGATGGCCGATTCCGGCATGATCAGCAGGGAGGAAGCCGTCCGCCGCATCGAGCCCGCCTCGCTCGACCAGCTCTTGCACCCCACCATCGATCCCGCCGCCGAACGCCCGGTCATCGGCTCGGGCCTGCCGGCCTCTCCCGGCGCTGCAACCGGCGAGATCGTGTTCACCTCCGAGGAGGCGGTGGACGCCGTGCGCGCCGGCCGCAAGGTCATTCTGGTGCGCGTGGAGACGAGCCCCGAGGACATTCACGGCATGCACGCTGCCGAGGGCATTCTCACCGTGCGCGGCGGCATGACGAGCCATGCGGCGGTCGTTGCCCGCGGCATGGGCAAGCCCTGCGTTTCCGGCGCCGGCGCGCTGCGCATCGACATGCGCAACCGCACGCTTCTGGCGATGGGCGCCAAGCTCGGCCCCGGTGACGTCATCACCATCGACGGCTCGTCCGGCCAGGTGCTCAGGGGCGCAGTCCCCATGCTCCAGCCCGAACTCTCGGGCGATTTCGGCCGGCTGATGGAATGGGCCGACGCCACCCGCCGCATGACGGTGCGCACCAATGCCGAGACGCCGGCGGATGCCCGCGCCGCGCGCTCCTTCGGGGCCGAGGGCATCGGGCTGTGCCGCACCGAGCACATGTTCTTCGAGGACGGCCGCATCTCCACCATGCGCGAGATGATCCTTGCCGATTCCGAGGCGGGCCGCCGCGCCGCTCTCGACAAGCTGCTGCCCATGCAGCGCTCGGATTTCATCGAGCTGTTCGAGATCATGCACGGCCTGCCGATCACCATCCGCCTGCTCGACCCGCCGCTGCACGAGTTTCTGCCCAAGGGCGCCGAGGAGATCGCCGAGGTGGCGCGCTCGATCGGCGTCGAGGCCGAGGCGCTCGCCGCCCGCATCGACGAGCTCCACGAGTTCAACCCCATGCTCGGCCATCGCGGCTGCCGGCTCGCCATCTCCTGGCCGGAGATCGCCGAAATGCAGACCCGCGCCATCTTCGAGGCGGCCATCGAAGCCGCAAAAACCACCGGCGCACCGGTGGAACTCGAAATCATGGTGCCGCTCGTGGGCCTGCGCACCGAGCTCGATTTCGTCAAGGCGCGCATCGATGCGGTGGCGCGCGACGTGATGGCGGAGGCGGGGCAGGAGATCGCCTATCTCGTCGGTACCATGATCGAGCTGCCGCGCGCCGCTATCCAGGCCGGCTCCATCGCCGAGGCCGCCGAGTTCTTCTCCTTCGGCACCAACGACCTGACCCAGACCACCTTCGGCATCTCCCGCGACGACGCCCAATCCTTCCTGCAGACCTACCGCCAGAAGGGGATTATCGAGACCGATCCCTTCGTCACCATCGACACCGAGGGCGTGGGCCAGCTCGTCCGCATCGCGAGCGAAAACGGCCGCGCCACGCGCCCCGGCATGAAGCTCGGCATCTGCGGCGAACACGGCGGCGACCCGGCCTCCATCCGCTTCTGTGAGAGCGTCGGGCTGGATTACGTCTCTTGCTCCCCGTTCCGGGTGCCGATTGCCCGGCTGGCTGCGGCGCAGGCGGCTGTCAAAGAGGGGTAGCGCGCGATCCAATCTCCCCCTCGGAGGGGCGAAAGCAAAAGCTTGGGCATGGCCATGCCAAGTCCTTAGCTTTTGCAAGAGAGGGGAGAAGCGGAGCGGTCAGCCAAAGACTGACGATTTGGCTTTTCGGGCGACGAACGCCCGGAGTCATAGCGGAGGGCAGGGGCAAGCGCCGATCCCTCGTCTTCGTCATTCTCGGGCTTGACCCGAGAATCCATTCCGCGATGCCGGTGAAAGGATATGGATGCTCGGGTCAAGCCCGAGCATGACGAGTGGAAGGGGCGCGGGTCGAGCCCGAGAATGACGAGCGGAGGGGTTCTCGGGTCAAGCCTGAGAATGACGAGTGGAATGAGCGCGGGTCAAGCCTGAGAATGGCAAGTGGAAGGGGCGCGGGCAAGTCCGGGCATGACGAGCGGAGGGGGAGGCCATTCCGCTCCACGGAGTCCCTGCCCGCCGCACGCTTCTGTCCCGCATCTCTTGCCGTTCTCAGCGCAGAATACCCACCCCATGCGAAACTGCCGTCTCCTCCGTCATCGAACGCGCCGGAAAGGTCCCGGCGCGGGCGGTGTCTCCGTTGCTTCGTGGCTGGCAGCCGACGTTCGCACTCTCCTTCGTCATTCTCGGGCTTGACCCGAGAATCCATTCGCGAAGCCGGCGAAACGGTATGGATGCTCGGGTCAAGCCCGAGAATGACGAGTGGAGGGGTTCTCGGGTCAAGCCCGAGAATGACTAGTACGGGGGACCTTAGTCCACTCCCATCCTGGGCGGTACTGCCCCCTCCCAACACCATCACCACAACTCTTGATACAGATCCCGCCAGTCCGGGTTCATCTGCTCGATCAGCTCGATCTTCCATTCCCGGTACCAGCGTTTGAGGGATGTCTCTCGCTGGATCGCATCGCGAATGTCGAAATGCTCCTCGTACCAGACCAGTCGGGAGCAGCCATATTTCGACGAAAAGCCCGGTGTCAGCCCTTCGCGATGCTCATAGGCCCGACGCGCGAGGTCGGACGTCACGCCGATATAGAGCGTACCGTTCTTGTGGTTGGTGACGATGTAGACATATCCCGTCATGCGGGAAATGTGTTGGGATATGGATGCTCGGGTCAAGCCCGAGCATGACGAATGGAGGGGTTCTCGGGTCAAGCCTGAGAATGACGAGTGGAGGGGGAGGCCATTCCAGCCCACGGAGTCCTTGCATGCCGCACGCCTCTGTCCCGCATGTCTTGCGTTCTCAGCGCAGAATACCCGCTCCATGCGATACTGCCGCCTTCGTCGTCATTGGCCATACGGGAAACGTCCCGGCGCGGGCGGGTCATCATTGCGGGAAAAGCATCCACTCTCCTTCGTCATTCTCGGGCTTGACCCGAGAATCCATTTCGCGATGCCGGCGAAGGGGCATGGATGCTCGGGTCAAGCCCGAGCATGACGAGTGGAGGGCAACCCGGCCGCCAACTCCCGCGAAGGGGGGAGAGGGACGCTCCCCAGGCCCCCCACGGAACCCTCGTGCCGCTGGCGACTTGTACCGGCACACGCGCCGCGCGATCCGCCCGGCCATCCACGGGGAATTCCCATGAAGCTCTTTTCCTGCCCGGCCTGCGGCCAGGCGGTCTATTTCGAAAACGTCACCTGCGTGCGCTGCGGCCATGCCACCGGCTATGATCCGGTTGCCGACCGCATGGTGGCGCTGGCGCAGGCGGGCCAAGTCTGGCAGCCGGTCGGCACCTATACCGATGACGCGGGGCAGGGCATGATCCCGGCGCTGCGCTATTGCGACAATTACCGCTTCGGCGTGTGCAACTGGCTGGTGCCGGCCGATGAGGCGGCGCTGGGCGGCGAGCATGTCTATTGCCTCGCCTGCCGCCATAACGTCACCGTGCCGAATCCGGAGGAGGGCGACAACGCCAAGCTCTGGCAGGCGATGGAGATCGCCAAGCGGCGGCTTTTCTATACGCTTCTGCATCTCAAGCTGCCGCTGGTCACCCGGGACGAGGACCCGGAGGGCCTCGGCTTCGATTTCCTTGCCGATCCCGATCACCCGAAGAAGAAGAAGGTCATGACCGGCCATGACGAGGGGCTGATCACGATCGCGCTCGCCGAAGCCGACGAGGCCGAGCGCACGCGAAGGCGCACCCAGCTCGGCGAACCCTATCGCACGCTGCTCGGCCATTTCCGTCACGAGGTCGGCCACTGGTACTGGGACCGGCTGGTGCGCGACGGCGCGCCGGGCACGCTCGAAGCCTGTCGCGCGGTGTTCGGCAATGACGAGGCCGATTACGCCGAGGCGCTGAAGACCCATTACGAAAACGGTCCGCAGCCCGGCTGGCAGGAGAATTTCGTCTCCTTCTACGCCGCCTCCCACGCCTGGGAGGACTTTGCCGAGACCTGGGCGCATTACCTCCACATCATCGATACGCTGGACACCGGCCACGCCTGGGGCGTCACCATAGCCCCGCATATCGATGAGCCGGAACAGCTCTCGACGAGCATCGGTTTCGATCCCTATGCCGAAGACGTCGACATGCGCACCATTGCGGACGCCTGGTTTGTGCTCTCGGCCTCGCTCAATTCCTTCAACCGCTCGATGGGCCACGGGGATCTCTATCCCTTCGTGCTGTCGCCGGCCGTCATCGACAAGCTCGGCTTCATCCACGATCTGGTGCGCGGGCGCATCGGAAACCGGCCGGGCGCGCAAGCCTGATCCTCGAGTGAGGGAAGAGGCAGAATAATTTTCTCTTTCGGCGCGGATGGCCGTAACCGGCGACCACGCACAAGGATTGGCGAAAAGTTATTCTACCGCCAACTCATCCGGAGATAGATCCCATGGACCTCGTCCCCTTCTTTGACAGCTACGGCGAAGCGGGTACCGCGCTTCTGGGCGGTGCCGTTCTGGGCGCCGTGTTCGGCTTCTTCGCGCAGCGCACCGCCTTCTGCACCCGTTCGGCCGTGCTCGATTTCACCCGCCGCGCCGGCTTTTCCGCCTTCGCCACCTGGCTGGCCGGTTTCGCGGTCGCCATCCTCGGCGTCCAGCTGCTCGTCTGGTCGGGCCGCGTCGATGTGATGGAAACCCGCTTCTTCTCCACCGCGCAGTCGCTTTCGGGTGCGCTGATCGGCGGCCTCGTCTTCGGCATCGGCATGGTGCTGGCCCGCGGCTGCGTCTCGCGGCTTCTGGTTCTCGGCGCGTCGGGCAATCTGCGCGCGCTCTACGCGATCCTCGTCATCGCGGCCGTCGGCTACGCCACCTATACGGGCGTGCTGGTGCCGCTGCGCGATGCGGTCGGCGGGCTCATGAGCACGCAGGCGACCGGCGGCAACGATCTTCTGGCGATCCTCGGCCAGCCGCAGGTGGCGGGCGTCGTCATCGGCGCGATCCTGCTCGCCGCTTCGTTGCTAGTAGCCTTCCGCGCCAGAATCTCGGCGCTGCGCTATGTCGGCGGCGCGATCGTGGGCGCCACGATCGTCGGCGGCTGGTATTTCACCTATGAGATGTCGATCCAGGTCTTCGAGCCCGTGCAGGCCGAAAGCCTGTCCTTCATCCGGCCGCTCGCCACCTCGATCGTCTATGCGACCGAAAGCGACGCGCTCTACGGCTTCGATCAGGGCATACTGGCCGGCATCCTGGCCGGCGCTTTCGCCGCGGCCCTTTTGTTCCGCCAGTTCCGCATCGCGACTTTCGCCGAGCCCGGCACGCCGTCCGTGCTGCGCTATACGGCGGGCGCGGTGCTGATGGGCTTCGGCGGCATCCTGGCGGTCGGCTGCACCATCGGCGCGGGCTTTACCGGCGGGTCGGTGCTGGCGCTGTCCTCGCTGATCGGCCTGGTTTCGATGATCGCTGGCGCCGCCGTCACCGACCTCGTGCTCCAGCAGGTCGAGAACGGCCGTTTCGCCCAGGCGCGCCTGCAGCCGGGCGAATAGGTTTCAGCCACAAGAATTTTCCGGACCTGTACGGCCCGGCTCTGGTTTCAGAGCCGGGTCAATACGTTGACGAAGGCGCGGGCAAAATCGGTGACGCCCTTCGTGTTCTCTTCCGGCTCCGCGACGGTGAGCGTGCGGCCGTCCATGCCGAGTTTGACGAGCAGGAAAATATCATCTTTCCCCTCGGTCTTCATCCGCAGCATGGCGATGCGTTCGCAGTCGAGGGCAAGCCCGGAGGCCGGAAGTTCGAAAAGATATTCGGCACCCAGTTCATGCGCCGCGGCCTGAACGGTGGTCACGAAGTCGGCGCGGCCGAGCGTCGTTTCGCCGATCACGTTCCGGATCCGCCCCATCGAGGGCGCACGACCGGTCAGGTGGGGGAACGGGGTAGCCCCGGTGGCCGGGGCGATGTCATGAGTGACGTCTTGCATGTGCACATCTCCAATACAGCCGCGATACAAAACCCCCGACCCGTATCGATGGTTCCCATCAAGAGTGGCTGAAGTGTGACGCTTGCCGTTGCGGGCGTGGCGCGATATGGCTCGGTGCCCGTCCGTTTCCAGCAGGCTTCCATCCCGATGCCCTATCGCCCCGAACGCCCCGTCTCCATAGCTGCCGTGTGGTCGCGCCGGCTCGGCCTGTTCGCGCTGGCGCTCGCGCTGACGACCTTCGTGCTCCAGCGTTTCGAGATGATCGCGCTTGCCAACGCCATCGCGGTCATCCTTCTCGCAGCCGCGATCGCGATCCTCGCCGTGGCCTTCGCTGCCATCGGCTTCACCATGCTGTGGCTGATCGGCGCGCGCGGGGGGCACGCCTCCTTCTGGGGCATGATGATGGCGCTGGTGGTGCTGACGCCGGTGGGCGTGGGCGCGGCTCGCTACATCACGCTCCCTCCCATCCACGACGTGACCACCGATTCCATCACGCCGCCGGAATGGCTCGAGGAACCGCCGATCGAGGCGAGCTGGCTGCCGCGCTCGAAAACGGTCGATGCGGAAGAGCGTGCCGAACAGTTCGCGGCCTATCCGCAGCTGACCGGTCGCCGTTATGGCGGTGCGATCGATCGCGTGCTCGAGGCCATCTCCGCGCTCACCCAGGAGCGCAAATGGAAACTGGTCGAAACCGAAGGTGCCGACTTCCTGGTCCCGGATCAGGAGCCGCCGGGCGCCGCGCAGGAAACCACGAAGGGCGAAAGCGTGGTCCCGATACCGGTCCCGAGGCCTGAAACCGGTGACGGTGTGGCAGCCGTCTCCGCCCCGGTCGTGCGGCTGCAGTTCACCGATCGCAGCCTCATTCTCGGCTTGCGGCAGGACATCATGATCCGGCTGGTGGAAGAAGAGGAAACGACCTTCGTCGATGTTCGCGCGGCCACCCGCACGGGCCAGCACGATCTCGGCCTCAATGCCCGGCTGTTGGAAGGTTTCCTCCACGATCTCGACGTCGCGCTTCTGGGGATCGCAGGCGGCTGACCGCTAGCCGCGTTGGTAAACGCCCCTGAGCGCCGGCGGCCCATCGGTGACCACCCGGCCGCGCTCGACCAGATCTTCCAGATGCGCGAGCACCGAAAGCGCGGCGGCTCCGTGCAGGCGCTTGTCGGTGTCGCGATAGATCACCGCCACCATTTCCGGGATCGTCCTGTCGCCCTTCTCTATGCGCGAAAGGATTGCGCTTTCCCGCATCCGCCGGTGGGCCTTGAGCGCGCGGGAGAATTTCTGCGGCGCCTGCACCGGGCCGCCGTGGCCCGGATAGTAGATCCGGTCGTCGCGCTTGATCAGCAGGTCGAGCGAGGCCATGAAATCGCGCATCGCGCCATCCGGCGGCGCGATGATGGTGGTCGCCCAGGCCATCACATGGTCGGCTGAAAACAGGACATTGGCGCGGCGTTCGGCGAAGGCGGCATGGTTGGCCGTGTGGCCGGGCGTGTGCAGAACCTCGATCTCCCAGCCGTCGCCGTGAAAAACATCGCCATGGGCGGCCGCGATATCGGGCCGAAAGTCCATGTCGGAGCTTTCCTCGAGCGGATTGATCTCGCCGTCGTGAAGCGGCCTGGACGCCCGGTGCGGACCCTCGGCGACGATCGTGGCGCCGGTTTTAGCTTTCAGGCGATATGCGAGCGGCGAGTGGTCCTTGTGGGTGTGGGAGACGAAGATGTGGCTGACCGGTCGCCCGCCGATGGCCGAAAGGAGCGTGCGCCAATGGCTCTCATCCTCCGGCCCCGGGTCGATGACGGCGAGAGTGTCGGTGCCGACGACGTAGCTGTTCGTGCCGGTGAATGTGAGCGGGCCCGAGTTCGGCGCCGTCACCCGCAATATGCCGTCTTCCACTGACACGGACTGGCCATGGGCCGCCTCGAAGGCGCGATCGAATTCGGGGTCTTTCAAGTGAATGCCATCCTGGTCGTTGGACATGCTGGGCGGAGCGGTCGACCTGCGCGCCGTGCGTGAGCGGCAGATGCGACCGCCGGCACCATAGTCGCTTGCCCTGCACCTTTACCAGTGCGGGAGGCAAGTGCGGGATCCGGGAGATCGAGGACTGCGCGAGATCGTGCGGATCAGTGCAGGTGACGGCTGGAGTAGACGGGAAACCGGTCCGGATTGTCACTTGCGACCTCGGAGACTCGGCCATTGTCCAGCGCCGTGTAGCTGGGAACTATGGTCTTGAGCGTCTGCAGGACGCCATGCCAGTCCTCTTCCTGGCAGGAGTGGCGAAGATCGCTGAGCCATCCGTTCAGGGTGCGCCAATCGACAGTCCGCGTGCGGGCGACAAAATAGCCCTTCCGTCGCTGGATGATGTCGTCCTCGTTCGCGTTGAGCAGCTCTTCGGATATCTTCTCGCCCGGGCGCATGCCGGTAAACATGATGGAGATGTCACGTCCGGGAATGAAGCCGGCGAGCTGGATCATGCGGCGCGCCAGTTCGAGAATACGGACCGGCTTGCCCATTTCGAGAACAAGGACGGCACCCCTTTGGCTGCCTTCGTCGATGCCGTGAGAGTTTGCCTCGAGAATGAGGTGAACGGCCTCCTGAACGGTCATGAAGTAACGTTCCATGTCCGGGTCTGTCACGGTAAGGGGGCCGCCTTGTGCAATCTGCTCCTGGAACAGCGGGACGACGGAACCGGCCGAGCCCAGCACGTTGCCGAAGCGGACGATGCGGAAGCGCGTGACCGAATTGGTGATATCGAGGCCCTGGCAATAGAGTTCGGCCGCGCGCTTGGCCGCCCCCATGATGCAGGAGGGGTTTACGGCCTTGTCCGTGGAGATGAGCACGAACGCCTTGACCGCAGCGCGAACCGCGGCGTCGGCGACGCTGACGGTGCCCAATACATTGGTCTTGACGGCTTCCAGCGGGTTGGCTTCCGCGATCGGCACATGCTTGATCGCGGCGGCATGGAAGACGATGTCGGGGTTTTCACGCTGCATGATCGTGTCGACGCGAGCCACGTCCCGGACGTCGCACAGAAGCTGGCCGATCGGCAGGTCGGGATGCTCCTGCCGCAGCACCCGCTCGATGTCGTAGAGATTCTGCTCGCTCGAATCCAGAAGGGCCAGCCGGGCCGGCGAGAATTCCGCGATCTGCTTGGCGAGTTCCGAACCGATCGAGCCGCCCGCGCCTGTGATCAGGATGCATTTTCCGGTGAGAAACGCGCGCATCGCGACAGGATCCGACGGTACTTCCTGCCTGCCGAGAAGGTCGTCGAGGCGAACCAGGTTCGGCGTGATGGTCGGATTGTCCAACTGCAGGTCCTTGCCGGGAAGCGGCGACGCAAGGCGCTTGATGGTCAGGGATGCCTCGTTGCAGCTTTCCAGCAGTTCGGCCATTTCCGCGCCCGAAACCTCGGGATCCGTGACGATCAACTCGGAAACGCTTTGCCCGCGCGCTTCCAGCACTTTGACGGTCTTCGAAAGCGATCGAAGATTGCCGATCACAGGCACGCCCTGAAGAACGCGGCGGCTCGAGGCCGGGTTTCGATCCACGACACCGACGACGTTGCGCTCGGATGTGTGAAGCAGGCGCAGGGTGCGGATATAGGCGTCCGTGGTGTCGGATAGCGGATAAAGCAGGACGTTCGAGGAGAGCGTCTGCGACCGCAGATGCGGCATCAGCACGGCCTCCTTGAGGACGCGATAGGCAATGCGGCCGCTGCCCATGCCGATAATCACAAACAGCCAGGTCAGGAACATGGCCAGTCGCGATACGTCGTCACTCCCGGTGACGAGCAAAGCCCCCACCATATAGAGGACGACCATGATCGAAGCCGCCTTGACGATGGCGATGATGTCGGGGATCGAGGCGTAGCGCCAGACGCCGCGGTTCAGACGCATCGCGAATATGCTCAGCGCACCGGCGGCGACGAAAGACAGGGTCTTAAGGCCCGGGCTGGAAACCGTTACCGTCCATCCGGAGGTGTGGACGATGATATTGGCGAACAGAAACGCAAAGAGGCAGACACACAAATCGTAGGTGAGGGCACTCAACCGCAGTAGCCTGGAATTTGAAACCATCTCGGAGATGTCCCGTTTGCCTGCTGGTGACGCTGGTCTATCGGGGAAGCTGAGAAATGCATACCCGGGAAAATTAGCAGTTGCATCACAATTGCGGAATATAATGATTCATTTTCTATCTGCAACCTATTACAAATGAGACCGCGGGTCATCTCGTGAAGGTTGTTGGTTGTTGATTTTGGTCCGGCGCAGGGGCGGCACAGGCCACGTTTTCACGCTCAGGCGAAACGCCCGGCCGTCAGAGATCGCATTTTTCTAATTGGCACTTTTCTAATTGAAAGTGCTAAGTTTTGGTTTCCGACAGCGATTTTCTGGATATCCACCTGAAAATCCGGATTTCAGCGTCAGAGCCGGGCGGCCGGATACGGTTGGGCAAGAGGCTTGTTTCAATGCTGGCGTGCTGGCAAGAGACGATGCAAGTTTGCAAGAGAGATTGCACGTTCACCGGAATTGACTGAAGCAGGGTATCCATGGCCGAGCCGATGACACATCTTCAGCGCCTCGAAGCTGAAGCCATTCATATCATTCGGGAAGTTGCCTCCGAATTTTCCAACCCGGTGATGATGTATTCGATCGGCAAGGACTCGTCGGTCATGTTGCATCTGGCGCTCAAGGCCTTCGCGCCGGCCAAGCCGCCATTCCCCTTTCTCCACATCGATTCGAACTGGAAATTTCGCGAGATGATCGCGTTCCGCGACCGAATGGCAGCGGAGAAGGGCATCGACCTGATTGTCCACAAGAATGCGGAGGGAATGGCTGAAGGGGTCGGTCCGTTCAGTCACGGCTCGTCGATGCACACCCACATCATGAAGACTGTCGCCCTTCGTCAGGCTCTCGATGCGGGCGGGTATGACGCGGCATTCGGCGGCGCGCGCCGCGATGAGGAAAAGTCCCGGGCCAAGGAGCGGATCTTCTCGTTTCGTTCGGCCGGCCATGTCTGGGATCCGAAGAACCAGCGACCGGAAATGTGGAAAACCTTCAACACGCGGATCGCAAGGGGTGAATCGATTCGAGTGTTCCCGCTCTCCAATTGGACCGAGTTGGACATCTGGCAGTACATTCTGCGCGAGAATATCGAAATCGTGCCGCTCTATTTCGCCGCCCGCCGTCCGGTGGTCGAGCGTGACGGCATGCTCGTCATGCGCGACGACGAGCGCATGGCCCTGGCTCCCGGGGAGGTCGCGACGGAGCGGATGGTTCGATTCCGCACGCTCGGCTGCTATCCGCTGACCGCCGCCATCGAAAGCGAGGCCCGGTCTCTCGAGGCCATCATCGCCGAAACCCTCGTCGCGCGAACCTCGGAACGTCACGGACGCATGATCGATCATGACGAGGCCGGCTCGATGGAGAAGAAGAAGAAGGAGGGCTACTTCTGATGACAAGTTCCGCGCTCTCCGTCGAGGAAGACGACATCAGGGCCTACATGGCCGAGCAGGAAAACAAGACGCTGCTGCGCTTCCTGACCTGCGGATCCGTGGACGATGGCAAGTCCACGCTGATCGGTCGCCTTCTCTATGACACCAAGCTGATTTTCGAAGACCAGATCGCCACTCTCGAAAAGGATTCCCGGCGTCACGGAAGCGCCGGCGAGGATTTCGATTTCGCTCTGCTGGTCGACGGGCTCGAGGCCGAGCGCGAGCAGGGCATCACGATCGACGTGGCCTATCGCTTTTTCGCCACGCCGAAGCGAAAGTTCATCGTCGCCGATACGCCCGGCCACGAACAGTATACCCGCAACATGGCAACCGGTGCCTCCACGGCCGATCTGGCCGTGGTGCTCATCGACGCCCGCAAGGGTGTGTTGTCTCAGACGCGGCGTCATTCTTTCATCGCTTCGCTTCTGGGCATCCGTCACATCGTGCTTGCCATCAACAAGATCGATCTCGTCGGCTACGACAAGATGGTTTTTGACCGCATTGTCTCCGACTACATGCAGTTTTCCGCCGATCTCGGGTTCGAAACCATCCGCCCGATTCCCGTCTCCGCCCGGTTTGGCGATAATGTGGTCGAGCGCTCCGGCAACATGCCGTGGTATGACGGTCCCTCTGTGCTCGAACACCTCGAAGATGTGCCGGTTGGCGACGCAACCGAAGCCGCGCCGCTTCGATTCCCGGTCCAGTATGTGAACCGGCCCAACCTCGATTTCCGCGGCTATTGCGGGACACTCGCCTCGGGGCGGGTGCGCGTCGGCGATCAGGTCGTGGAAGCCCGATCCGGGCGGACGGGCAACATTGCGCGCGTCCTGCTCGGCGACGCCGATCTCGATGAAGCGCGGGCCGGCCAGTCGGTCACCCTCACGCTTGAAGAGGAAATCGATATTTCCCGCGGCGACATGCTGGTCGCTCCCGACAACCGCCCGCAGGTCGCCGACCAGTTCGAGGCGCGTCTTGTCTGGTTCGCGGAGCAGCCGCTCCTGCCAGGTCGCCAATACCTGCTGCGGACCGAGACCGCCGAGATGCCCGCGACAGTCAGTGCTCTCAAATATGCGCTCGACATCAACACCTTCGCACATGAAGCCGCGAAATCACTCGAACTCAATTCCGTCGGGGTGGTCAATATTTCGCTCGGCAAGCCCATTCCCTTCGACCCGTACGAGGAGAACCGGCTGACGGGCGGCTTCATTCTGATCGACCGGATGACCAATGCGACCATCGCTGCGGGCATGATCACCCATCCGCTCTGGCGGGCGACGAATGTTCATTGGCAGGCGCTCGATATCAATCGCACCGCCCGCGCCGAGCAGAAGCACCAGAAGCCGGCCGTTCTCTGGTTCACCGGGCTTTCGGGGTCCGGCAAGTCGACCATTGCCAACCTCCTGGAAAAACGGCTTCACGCCGACGGTCGCCATACCTATCTTCTCGATGGTGACAATGTCCGCCACGGCCTCAATCGCGACCTCGGCTTTACCGAGGAGGATCGTGTCGAGAATATCCGGCGGGTCGGTGAGGTTGCGCAACTGATGACGGACGCCGGCCTTATCGTCCTGGTCTCCTTCATATCGCCGTTTCAGGCGGAACGGCGAATGGCGCGCGAACTGGTCGGCGAGGGCGAATTCGTGGAGATTTTCGTCGACACGCCCTTCGAGGAATGCGCGCGACGGGATCCGAAAGGCCTCTATGCCAAGGCGCTCGCCGGCGAGATCCGGAATTTCACCGGTGTGGATTCGCCCTATGAGGCGCCCGAGAATCCCGATCTGCGCCTGGAGACGACCGGCAGCACGCCGGAGGATCTGGTTGAGCGTATCATCGCGTGGCTGAGGGCGCGCGGCTTTGTCGCCTGAGGCGGGCCGGATGTGAGAGCCGGGACAGGACTGATGACCATGAACAATGCAAGCGAATTCGGGACGGCAGACCTGGAAAGGATGGTTGAGGCATTTGCCGACCTTTCTCTCCGTGCCGGGGAGATCATTCTGGACATCCGCGCGCGTGGTGCCGCGGTGATGGAAAAGGCCGATCATTCGCCGGTCACCGAAGCCGACAGGCGAGCGGAGGCGCTGATTCTTGCCGGTCTCGCCGAGGCTTGTCCCGGCGTGCCCGTCGTTGCCGAGGAAGCGGCTTCTGCCGGTCACGTGCCCGCAACGCTCGGGGATCACTTCATTCTTGTCGATCCGCTCGACGGAACCCGCGAATTCATTGCGGGGCGTCCGGATTTCACCGTCAATATTGCCTTGATCGAGAGGGGAAGCCCCATCGCCGGTGTCGTCTACGCGCCCATGCGACGGACGCTCTGGGCCGCGAGCGGGCATCATGCATGGTCTGCGGACGTGCAAGACGACGGCACCCTTGGTGATGCGCGTGGTCTCGTGTGCCGCGGGTGGCAGGCCCCGCCGTGCATCGTCGCCTCGGTATCCCATCGCACGCCCGAAACTGACGAATTCATCGCCCGCTTCGACGGCGCGACGATGAGTGCGATCGGCTCATCGCTCAAATTCTGCCTTCTCGCCGAGGGCGAGGCCGATCTTTATCCGCGCTATGGCCGGACGATGGAGTGGGACACGGCTGCGGGCGATGCCGTTCTGCGGGCTGCCGGCGGCGTGACGATCACGCTTGACGAAAAGCCGCTTGTCTACGGCAAGCGCAACCAGGCAAACGACGTCGATTTTGCAAATCCATTTTTCATCTCGGCAAGCCGCGAGGGCGTTTCGCGGATAAAGGGCGAGGTGCGCGGCACGGCGCGGTAACCATCTCGAATGGCGACGGTTTCCCGGCTGCAGAAATAAAGAATCGCGATATAATGATTAAGTGATGTATTTTCGATTTTTGACCTCCGGCAATTTGCGTCAACGATCCGGCCCTGCCGCCGGCCTTGATCGCTCTCGCCTGAAAGATCATAAGAACGCGACGGGTTGAAAATGGCGGCGCGGTATCAACCAAAGTCCTGGATTGGATTGACGACGTGACCGATATCGTGACGGTCCTCATGGCGACCTATAACGGCGCCCAATATATCGAGGAACAGCTCAAGTCACTGGAAACGCAGACTTGGCCGTCTGTCGATGTCGTGATTTCCGACGACGGATCGACCGATCGGACGCTTGAAATCCTGGAGGCGTTTTCGCGCCGGTGGAAGAAGGGCCGGGTCACGATCGCACGTGGCCCGCAGGCGGGTTTTGCGGAAAATTTCCGCTCGCTGATAAATGGTGCCGACGTCCGCGGGCCCTATGTCTGCTTCAGTGATCAGGATGATATCTGGCGCGAGGAGAAGCTGACCGAAGCGGTCAACTGGCTCGCTGCGCAACCGATCCCGATGCCCGCCCTGTTCTGCGGTCGTACACAACTCTTTCCGGATCCCGGCCGGCACTCGATGTCCCCGCCGTTCTCGCGCCCGCCGGTCTTCAGGAATGCGCTTGTGCAGTCGATCGCCGGCGCCAATACGATGGTGATGAACCGGGCAGCCTTCGAGCTTCTGCGTACCGCCTCCGCACGCACATCCTTTGCAAGCCACGACTGGTGGACCTACCTTCTTGTGACGGGAGCAGGGGGGCGGGTTTTTTTCTCGCAGGTTCCGTATGTTCTCTACCGCCAGCACGAAGGCAATCTGGTGGGGGCCAACACTACCCTGAGTTCGAGGATCACCCGGCTTCGCATGCTGTTCAACGGGCGTTTCCGCCGGTGGACCGATCTCAATCTTGCAGCTCTCGACCTGTGTATTGACCTGCTTTCCGACGATAACCGGAAATGCCTTTCGACGTTTCGGCAAGCGCGCGATCGGTCGCTGCATCTGCGCATGCTCAACCTTTGGCGCTCAGGTGTCTACAGACAGACTGTTTTCGGCCAGGCAAGCCTCTACGCAGCTTGCATGATGCGGCTGCTCTAAGTAAGCCGGGCTTTTCGGGCCATGCGATTGACAGATTATTGTCTCATGCTTCGCAGGTAAAATCGGCTCACATGCCTTGTATAGATGCAGGAGTGCACCATGAAGGGGATCATACTCGCAGGGGGGACGGGGACCCGTCTCTATCCGATGACGGTCTCTGTCTCCAAGCAGTTGCTTCCCGTCTACGACAAGCCGATGATCTACTATCCCCTGACTGTGCTGATGCTGTCGGGAATTCGGGACATCCTCATCATCTCGACCCCACGTGATCTGCCCGCCTTCGAGGCGCTTTTGGGCGACGGCTCGCAATTCGGCGTCAATCTTTCCTATGCGGTACAGCCGAGCCCGGATGGGCTGGCCCAGGCATTCATCATCGGCAAGGACTTCATCGGCAACGATTCCTGCGCGCTGGTCCTGGGCGACAACATCTTCTTCGGAGCGGGGCTTTCCGAAAAATGCCGGAGCGCTGCCGCAAAGCCGAGCGGGGCCACGGTCTTTGCCTACTTCGTGCAGGATCCCGAGCGCTACGGCGTGGTACACTTCGATCCCAAAACCTCGACCGCCCTGGGGATTGAGGAGAAGCCGGTCAATCCGAAATCCAATTGGGCCGTCACCGGTCTCTACTACTACGACAATGACGTGGTCGACATCGCGGCAGGCGTAAAGCCGTCCAGACGCGGAGAACTGGAGATCACGGATGTGAACCGGGCTTACTTGGAACGGGGCGACCTGACGGTCTCCCGAATGGGACGGGGATTTGCCTGGCTCGACACCGGCACGCCCGATTCCATGCATGAGGCTTCCGCATTCGTGCGAACAATCGAGCATCGCCAGGGTTTCAAGATCGCATGCCCCGAGGAGATCGGTCTTCTCAACGGTTGGGTGTCGCGCGAACAGATCATGAGGCAGGCCGATGAGATGGGTAAGTCCGATTATGCCGCCTATCTGCGCCGTTGCGCGCGAGACGAAAATTAACTGGGTGTCCTGATGCCGGAATTCAAAAATCTGGGGCTCGATGGTGTCGTCGAGGTCGTGCCCGATCGTTTCGGCGATGATCGCGGGTTCTTCTCGGAGACCTATAATGCGCGTCTCTGGAAGGAAGGCGGCATCGCTGTCGACTTTGTTCAGGACAATTTCTCGCTCTCTCGCGATGTCGGAACAGTCCGGGGGCTGCACTTTCAAACTCCTTCCCATGCCCAGGCAAAGCTCGTGCGTGTCACCCGCGGGCGCGTTTTCGATGTCGCTGTCGACATCCGGAAGGGCTCGCCCGACTTTGGTAAATGGGTTGGCGTCGAGCTGTCTGCCGAAAAGTGGAACCAGCTCTTCGTGCCGGCGGGGTTCGCCCATGGATTCGTCACGCTCGAAGCGGACACGGAAATGGCCTACAAGGTCTCCGCCTTCTATTCGAAGGAGCATGATCGGGCGATCCGCTTCGACGACCCGGAACTAGGGATCGATTGGCCACTCGCCCCCGGCAAGGCCGTCCTGTCGTCGAAGGACGCGGCAGCCGGCCCGCTCTCGGAAATGGAAACGGGCTTTGTCTACCAAGCGGACAGGAGCGAATGATGAGATTTCTTGTCACCGGCGGGGCAGGCTTCATCGGTTCGGCCGTCTGCCGCCGGCTGGCTGCTGATCCGGGCAACCGGGTCGTCAATGTCGACGCGCTCACCTATGCCGGCAATCTTGCATCCCTCCGGTCCATAGAGGATCAGCCGAACTACCGGTTCGTGCAGGCCGACATCTGCAACGAGGATGCGATCGAGGCCTTGTTGCGGGACGAGCAAATAGACGTCCTCATGCATCTCGCCGCCGAAAGCCACGTCGATCGTTCGATCGATGGTCCCGAGGCCTTCATCGAGACCAACATCGTCGGCACCTTCCGGCTCCTGAAGGCCGCGCGCGCCTATTGGGAAAGTCTCGACGGCGAGCGTCGCGACCGTTTCCGCTTTCATCACGTGTCCACCGACGAGGTTTTCGGCGATCTGCCTTTCGATGAGGGGATATTCACGGAGGACACGCCCTACGATCCGTCATCTCCCTACAGCGCATCGAAAGCCGCCTCCGACCACCTCGTTCGAGCCTGGCACCGCACCTACGGGCTGCCGGTCGTCATGACCAATTGCTCGAACAATTACGGTCCTTTCCATTTCCCGGAAAAGCTGATCCCGCTGGTCATTCTCAATGCGCTCGATGAGAAGCCGCTGCCGGTTTACGGGAAGGGCGAGAACATTCGCGACTGGCTTTATGTCGAGGATCACGCCGCAGCGCTGGAAGCCGTGGCGCGCAACGGCCGGCTCGGAGAAAGCTACAATATCGGAGGGCGCGCCGAACGCCGCAACATCGACGTGGTTCGCGCCATCTGTGAAGTCCTCGATGAGATGAAGCCGCGCAAGGGCGGCGACAGTTACGCCAGGCTGATCGAGATGGTGACCGACCGTCCCGGCCATGACCGTCGCTATGCCATCGACCCGGGCAAGATCGAAACCGAACTCGGCTGGACGGCGGCGCACAGTTTCGAAACCGGTCTGGCGGCAACGGTGGCCTGGTATCTCGAAAGCGAATGGTGGTGGCGCCCGCTGCACAACCGGCTGGCAGGGCAGCGTCTTGGTACGGCGGGGGGCAGGGGCTGATGCGCATCCTCGTGACAGGGCGGGACGGCCAGGTTGCCCGCTCGCTGTCTGAGGCCGCGCAAGGGCGGTCGGAGGAATTCGTGTTTGTGTCCCGGCCGCAATTCGACCTCGCAAGTCCCGAGACGATCCGCGCGGCCATACGCGAGCATGCGCCTGATATCATCGTCAGCGCCGCCGCCTATACGGCCGTCGATACCGCGGAGGACGAGCCCGAACTGGCCCGGCGGATCAATGGCGAGGCGCCCGGTATCCTCGCAGACGAAGCGGCGCGGGCCGGCGCCTGGATCATTCATCTTTCCACCGACTATGTTTATGACGGTTTCGGCACCCGGCCATGGCGCGAGGAGGATCCGACAGGGCCTGCAAGCGTATATGGTCAATCCAAGCTGCAGGGCGAAGAGGCTGTACGCGAGGCCGCGCCGAACAGCCATGTGATCCTGCGCACGGCATGGGTATACAGCGCCTTCGGCCGGAATTTTCTTCGCTCCATGCTGCATCTCGCAGAAACGAGAAGCGAGTTGCGCGTGGTTGCCGATCAATACGGCAATCCGACATGGGCGGGGGACATCGCTTGCGGCATTCTCGCTGTGGTGGATCATATCTCCGCGAGTGCGGATGATCGCTTGGCCGGAACCTACAATCTCGCGGGCCCCGAGGCCATGAACTGGGCCGATTTCGCCCGCATGATATTTGCCGAAAGTGCAGCCCTCGGCGGCAAGCGGCCCGAAGTCGTGAACATCTCGACAGTAGAATACCCTACGAAAGCTTGTCGCCCGGCCAATTCACGACTTGATGGATCCGCCTTTGCTGCTACTTTCGGCTTCCGAACCTCACCGACCCGGTCGAATATTGAAAAGGTCTTGTCGAGGATAAGAAAGTCAGACGCGGCGATATGACAAACAATGAGGATGGCGCAACGGCGCTGGACCCCACTCTGGTACAAGGAGTGGCGTCGATACTCAGGCGTGGCTACGATGCGGCTTTCGCCAGAAATCTGTCGGAAGGGATGGATCGCGAAACCGCAAAGGCCGAGGCCCTGCGGAAGGTGAAGGCAAGGCTTGTTGAACGCATTGATGTCATGCGCAGCACGAGTCCTGACCAGCCCGAGGCTCTGGAGAGGGCAGTCGACGCGGCCATCATGGACCTCGTCAATGAGAGTAACGCCGGGCCGCAGTCGAAGCCTCTCCAGGCTTCCGTTTCACAGAGCGGTTTGAGCAACCCCTCCGAACGTTCATCGGAAGACAAGAGCGCTCGATACGACGATGCTGAACCTGCAGGCGAAGGCGGACCGGAAGCCTTCGCGGCTGCCATTCCGGCCGATGACCGGGCCGGCTCGGACGGAGATGTCGCCAGCTGTCCCCGACCTTCGCCCGGATCGCTGGCCTTGGCGATGCTGTCGGGTGTCGTCCTCGTCGCGGCAACGATTTTGGCGGGTAATGCAGCCGGCCTCGTTCAGGGACCGTTTTTCCCCAGACCGGGTGTGATCGTCATACCCTCCGAGAGGTTTGCGGAGATGGAGGCAATGGCAGACCAATTGCGCGATGCCGTGCTGGAAGCGCAGCGCCGGTTCGAGGCAGGCGAATTCGGGGCCGTGATGGAGGATGGCAGCTGGCACTCGATGAAAGACATCCACGAGGATATCTGGGCGAGGCTGCCCAGGGATACGTGGCGAGGCGGGCGAGGCTTCATAGCGCGGCATGTCGATGACGGCTACAAGATCCTCGTGCATGGCCCCTTGTGCAATGTCATTTCCGCCACTCATCCCGCCATGGTCGATCCGGTCCGGACGCCGAGTTTCAACGAATTCTGCTGGCACTTCGGTGTGTGGAACGAGGCTGGAGAAAAGCTCTGATGTCCCTCCCGGGCGGCATGGGAAGTGATGTCGGCCTCATTCGGATCGCTGGCCAGTTCGCCGCCACGTGAACGCGGTCTGATGCGCTTTCCGTCAGCGAAGAAGAGCGCGAAAGCGGTTCATGAGTTTCGGCCGGGCTTCCTGTGCGGGGAAGAAGTCCTCCCGGGATCTTTCGAGATATGACTGGTGGAGCCTCCGGTCGTAATTGATGAACCTCTCGTAGAACTCGCGCGACTTCGCGTTGTCGAAGTCGATGCCGCCGGATAGTCGCGACCTGTTCTCGTGATGGACGAGCTTGATACGGGGGAAGAGGCTCTTCAAATAGGCATTTGCCGATCTGATATCTTCCATCGTCGCCACGAGGCTGAAGCTGTCATAGGCTTTCAGCGCGGTCTCGAAGCACTCCTGCGTGATCGACCTGGTCTTTGTCACCTGGCGGAGGTAGCGGGTCTGGGAGTTGTCAAACAGTCTCATTCCGACATCGTTGTCGAGAATGGGGCGGATGCGATCGATATCGTTGAGGTCCACATCCCACAGCTGCCTGGCCAGTTCGGCTATCTTCGGTGCGATCTCTTTCAGTCGCTCCGGCTTCCGCCTGTCGCCATAGGCCTTCACCCAGTTCAGGTGGGAATTGAGTTGCGCCCGCGGTTCCCGGACCAGCGTGAAGCTGAATACGCCGGGGTTCCTGATGAGGGAGGCGCAATGGGTGAACTGAATATGGCCGGACGCGAAGAACGGCTGCTCATCCTGCTGGATTTCCTTGAGTATCGTCGGCGGCCTGCTTTCGCAGTGGTCGAAAAACCGGTCGCAGCCGAACTCGGGCCGGAAGACGGAGTTGAAGGACGTCCCGGCCGTCTTGGGAATGTGGAGAAAGAATACCGACCGTCTCATGGCTGGTAGGCGCCGTGCCGGTGTGAGCCGATGGAAAAATCCTCGTGCTCCAGGGTCAGGTTTCTCGAGTAATAGGGATCGTTCCATAATGCCGCACCCCACTTCCTGATCATGAATTCGGTTTCGTTGGCAAAGCGGTTTCGTTTCTCGACCGTGTCCTCGGAGCCCCGCGAAACGCTCTCGTGGTGATAGAGCTTCGCATAGGGTGTCCAGACATTCGCGTAACCGGCTTCGCGGACCTTCAGGCAGAAATCGACGTCGTTGAAGGCGACCTGCAGAGATCGCTCGTCCAGCCCGCCGACCTCCTCGTAGACGGATTTCCGGATGACAAGACACGCGGCGGTCACGGCGGAGACGTTGTGCAGGAGCTTGAGCCGGGAAAAATAGCCCGGATCGTCGCGCTGGAAATACTTGTGAGCATGTCCGGCGACGCCGCCGATTCCGGTGATCACTCCGGCATGCTGTATCCTGCCGTCGGGATAGAAGAGTTTGGCCCCGACGCAGCCGATCTCCGTGCGGCAAGCCCATGAGACCATCTCGGTCAGCCAGGCGGGTGAAATCACTTCCATGTCGTTGTTGATCAGCCCCAGGATCTCGCCCCGGGCCTGCGAGGCCGCGCGATTGTTCATCGCGGAGAAATTGAACGGCGCGTCATGGGGAAGGATCGAGATGCCAGGCGATTGGCGGAGCTCGTCGAAATAGGCGAGTGTTTCCGGAGCCTTCGAGCCGTTATCGACGATCGTGATCTCGTAGTTGGGATAGTCGGTCCTGGCCCGGATCGATTCCACGCAGCAGCGCAGGACGTCCACCTTGTCGCGCGTCGGGATGATCAGGCTGACGAGGGGAGCGGGTTGGGGAACCTGCAGGCGGATCCGGTAATAGGGGACCTCCGGCGCTTCCTCGGCGGTGCCGGGGATGCCGGCGCGGTCCAGGTGCTCCTGCAGGGCGCGCAACCCGGCCTCGTAGGCGTAGCTCTTCTCCGAGCCTGCGGCTGCGGTGGAGCCGCTGGCCGCGCGCCAGTGGTAGAGGATTTTGGGGATGTGGGAGATCGCTTCGGCGCCGACCCGCTCGAATATGCGCAGGGTGATGTCGTAGTCCTGGCTGCCTTCGAAGCCGGTCCGCCAGCCGCCGACCGCACGGATGTTGTCCGCGCGATGGACCGTCAGATGGTTGAGGTAATTCTGCGAGCGGAAGAGTTCCCGCGAGAAGTCGGGTTTGAAATAGGGGTCGAAGCGGTTGCCGCGGTCGTCGATCTTGTCTTCGTCGGAATAGATGACCTGCGACGCCGGGGCGCGCTCGATCTGCAGGGCGACCTCGGCCAGGGCATTCTCGCGGAGGATGTCGTCATGGTCGAGAAGCGCGATCCAGTCGCCGGACGTCAGCGCGAAGGCGGAATTGGTGGCCTCGGAGATATGGCCGTTCGTCTCGCGCGAGACGACCCTGATGCGCTCGTCCCTTTGCCGCCAGGCCTCGAGCTGCGGACGGATATGCCCGGCTGTCGAGCCGTCGTCGGCGATGCAAAGCTCCCAATGCGGATAAATCTGGGCGCGAACGGATTCGATTGCGGCATCGAGATAGTGCCGCGGCGTATTGTAGACCGGCATCACGATGCTGATCAGCGGCGGCGCGGCGATGGCCTCGATCTCGCGACGGAGCGCGTCCCCATCGACGGCCGGATCGAAGTCGTGCCGGCTGATCCAGGTCTTGTAGGATACCGAGCTCTGCCGCGCCGCGCGTCCCTCGCGCAGATGGATGGGCTGCAGGCGGCGGAGCGCGGTGTAGTATTCCGGCAGCCGTCGGGCGAAGCCGGCCGGATCGCGCAGGAAGATCCGCGTCGCATGCAGCCCCAGCCGCATCGACGTTTCCGGGCTCGAAAGCCGCCGGACCTGGAAATCCTCGATCCGGAAGGAGGCGACGGAACCGTCCGGCTCGATCCTGATGCGGCGGGCCTCCACGGGAAGGCGGAACAGCGCCGAAAAACTGCGTCCGCCGCGTGTCTGCAGCCACACCGGAAAGCTTTCCCCGTCCTCGCCGGTGGTGAAGACGATGCGCGGGCCGCCCGCCACCTGCGCACCGAAGATCAGGCTTATCCGGTACCAGCCGGCGGCAAAGGGCCGGTCCGGCTCGATCGAGATCTCGGGTCGCCCGGCGGTGACCGTGAACAGGTCGCCGTCGCGCTCGAGGCCGTCGAGTGCGGTCATGGATGGGTGCGACAGCGGTTTCACCGGCCCGGCGTCCCAAATCTCATTGCGCGGCCTTCCATTCGTCGATCGACTGAAGCGACTTGATGGCGCCGTCCTCCAGCGTCATGACCTTGTTGCAGACCCGTCCGAGAAGCTCCTTGCTGTGGCTGGCGAGCACGATGATCCCCGCCTTTTCGGTCAGCTCCCGCATGCGCGTCTGCGCCTTCTGGCGGAAATCCGCGTCGCCGGCGCCGATCCATTCGTCCATCAGCAGGATTTCCGGGTCGAAGCTGGTGGCGATCGAGAAGGCGAGGCGGGCGGACATGCCGGCGCTGTAGGTCTTCAGCGGCATGTCGATGAAGTCGCCGAGCTCGCTGAAGGCGATGATCTCGTCCATCCTGGCTTCGATCTGGTCGAGTTTCCAGCCGGTCACCAGCCCGCGCAGCACGATGTTCCGGCGCCCGGTCGCCTCCTGCCGGAAGCCCAGATTGATGTTGAAGAGCGCGTCCACGCGCCCGCTGATGTCGACCGAGCCGGAGGTGGGTTCGTAGACCCCGTAAAGCACCTTCAGGAGCGTCGTCTTGCCCGCGCCGTTGTGCCCGATCAGGCCGAGCCGGTCGCCGGAGGACAATTCGAAGCTCACACCGTCGAGCGCGGTGACGAACTGCTTGCGTCCCTCCGTCTCGACGCGGTGATGCACGGGCGCATGGCGGCCCCGGGCGAACGACAGGCGCCTCATCAGCCTGTAGGTCAGCCCGATCTCGCTCGCTTTGATCGATGCACCGCTCATCGGAGGGTCGCTTCCTTCACCTTCTGCCCGCGCCGCCACAACCTGCGGGACGGCGGCCGGAGCCGGCTCGCGCTACTTGAGGTAACGGGAATCACTCAGTTCAACTTGTGCGTCATACCACGAAAACGATCTGCCTGCGCGTCTTGCCGAGCAGGTAGAGAGCCATGGGCCATAACGCCAAGGTGATGGCGGTGCAAATGACGAACGATGGCACGGGTAACGTTCCGTGAAGGACCGGCTCGCGGAACATCTCGAGGAAATGGGTGAACGGGTTGAACGTGTAGAGATGCCCGCGCAGCCCGGCGATCCTGCCGTCCATTCCCCAGAAGACGGGGGTGAGGAACATGCCGACCCGCACGAGGTTCTGCATGATGAACTGCAGGTCGGGAAAGAACGCGCCGCTGACGGCGAAGACGATGATGGCGGGCACCGTGGCAAGCAGGATGACGGCAAGCGCAGGCACGATCCACAGCCAGCCGGGGCTCACCGGCGCGCCGGTCAGGATCATGATCCCGGCCCAGCCGAGCGCCATGTAGCCGAAGCGGATGATCGCCTGCATCAGCAGGCGCAGCACATAGACCGAGAAGGGCAGGCGGGTGCCCTTGATGAAGCTCGCCTCGCGCACGAACAGCGAGGTCGACAGCGTCACGATGTCGGTGATGTAGAGCCAGACGAGCATGCCGCTGGCCGCGTAGCGGGCGAAGGCGCGCGGATCGGTCTGGTAGCCGAAGACCACGATGAAGGTGCCCACCAGCAGAAGGTAGTTGATCAAAAGCCAGGACGGCCCCAGCGTGGTGCGGCGGTGCTGTTCGCCGATATCCTCCTGCGCGAGCGCCATCCAGACGGGGCGCATCTTCAGTGCGGTGTGGAAATCGCCGATCGCCTCGGCAAATGGCGAAGCCATGTCGGCGCCCTCCGGTTGCAAGGAATTCGGGCAGTTACCACGGCCATGCGCGCGGTGGCAATGCGTGGCGCGGGACCGTTCCGTCCACCTTGCCCGCGCCCGCGCTAGGCTGTGCGCGAAGCTGCCGCCGGGGCGGCGCCAACGCAAGGACACGCCGATGACGGACGCGACACCCAATCTGGCCCTGCCGTTTATCATGCCGCAGCAGGCGCAGAAACACGTCACCCACAACGAGGCGCTCAACGCGCTCGATGCCCTCGTCCAGCCCGCCGCAGCAAGCCGCACGCTGGCCGCCCCGCCGGATGATCCGGCCCCCGGTGCGCGCTATATCGTGGCCGCCCCCGCGGCGGGCGCATGGAGCGGGCGGGAGGACCGGCTGGCCCATTTCGTCGACGGCGCCTGGGCCTTTCATGAACCGGGGCCGGGCTGGCTCGCCTATGTCGACGACGAACAGGCGCTCCTGCGCTATCGCCCCGGCGAAGGCTGGACGGCGGCGGTGGAGACGGCGCGCGCGCCGCGTTTCGGCGTCAATACCGATGCCGACGCGACCAACCGCCTGGCGGTGAAGTCCGATGCGGTGCTGCTGAGCCATGACGACGTGACGCCGGGCAGCGGCGACATACGCGCCGTGCTCAACCGGCAGGCGCAAGCGGGCACCGCCTCGCTGGTGTTCCAGACCGGCTGGAGCGGACGTGCCGAAATGGGAACCGCCGGCAGCGACGATTTCGTCGTCAAGGTCAGCGCCGACGGGGTGACCTGGCGCGAGGCGCTGACGGTCGAGGCGGGCACGGGCAGGATCGCCTTTCCCTCGGGCGGCGTGCGCGAGAAACTTACAGCCCCGCGTAGCTATCACGTCGCCCCGGCCGGCGACGACGCCAATGACGGCCGCACCCCCGCCACCCCCTTCGCCACCCTGCAGAAGGCTGTTGATGTTGTTTACGGCACGCTCGATCTCGGCGGCTTCGACATCACCATACAGCTCGCCTCGGGCGCTTATGCGGGTTTCGAGGTGCTCGATCCCCAGGTCGGCGCCGGACGGATCGTCCTGCGCGGCGACACCGACACCCCCGATAATTGCACAATCCGCGACAATCCGGGCTCCTCAGCGGTCATCGATGTGCAGAATGCGGGGACGAAAATTGCTCTGGAGGGGCTGCATGTCACCCGCACGACGACCACGAACCTTGTCCGCGCACTCGCGGGCGCACGCATCGAGCTTGCGACCAGAAACAAGATGTCGGGTGCAGGCCGCACCCACACGATCATGGCCAGCGTCAACGCCTATGTGGAGGTCAAGGGCACGCTGGTCGTGGCGGATCAGTGCTATACCCTGCTCATGGCGTCGCGAAACGGATATCTGACGATTGAGGGTGCCAGCATAGACCTCACCGCATCACCGAATGTCGGCATCTTCGCCCTCGCCAGCATCGGCGGCATCGTCTTCGCCTATGCCAACACCTTCAACGGCGCAGCCCTCGGCGGCTATCGCCATGTGGTGCAGACCAATGCCATCGTGCACACCAATGGCGGCGGCGCGAGCTATTTCCCGAACGACAATGCCGGAACGACGCAAAGCGGGGGCGTGTTTGCTTGAGGCTGCGGCGAAGGAGCCGCGAACTGGAATGTGTCTGTAGTTGCAGCGTACGGTTTTTTGTCATGCGAGTTCACGATTGGTCGAAACCAACTTGGCTGAACTGCAACGGTCAAATGAATTTGCATTTAAGATTGAGCGCCATGATCTGGATAGGCATAAAGACAGCGAGCAAGAGCAAAATTGTTTAGATATTAGGTGGCTCGTAGTGCCGCCTGAAAAACAAGCTAAGGGGCGGAGCATTTCGAACGATCACGTTTCTCGCCGAAGTCCCAACAATAGAACTCGATAGGAGACGCCGCTATGGTTCAATTGCCATCACTGCCGCACATGGAGCCTGAGGGCCTCACTGTCTTTAAGGAATGCGTTGGGAAATCAAAATGCTATCTTGAGTATGGTAGCGGTGGTTCAACCATATATGCCGTGGAAACTGCTAAAGTGCCGCACGTCGTATCGATCGATTCAGATAAGCGATGGTCAGACACGATTCGAACTTCCGTTCAAACCGCTACACCTAATCAGTTGATGATTGAGCACTGCGATATTGGTCCAGTCGGCGATTGGGGGTCGCCAATTGATCGCACTCATGTGACCAAGTTCTGGCAGTATATGTGTAAGCCTTGGCATATGGCTGATCGAGCTAAACTCAAGCCAGATCTTGTGTTAATTGACGGACGATTTCGAGTGGCATCGTTTCTATACACATTGATGGCATGCGAAAAGGGGACGAAAATTTTGTTCGATGATTATCGTGATCGCGAACACTATCACATCGTTGAGAAATTCTGTAATATAATTGAGGGATACGGGCGGCTAGCCGTGTTCCGTGCTGAGCGCGTTGAAGATCAGAGGGAGATTGCAGAGTACATTGCTAGATATTCTGTCCTGTGGGGATAGAGGCTTTGGCAGACTAAGCGTCAATATCTAGATTTGTATTATATTCATAGAGGGAGAAGTCCGCGCTAAATAGGTCGCGGACCATATTTATAGTGTCGAGATCGTAGAAAGATTTCCAATTCGGAATTTTTGTTCGGTTTCTGTCGCCCTCCTTGAATGCTTCATCTGCGGCACTCATCCGTTTGTCGCCATACGGTGACTGGTGTTGTTTTCCATATAGGAATTCGGGCCCGCGCGGCAGGCCGGCTTCATTCTCTAGGGTCGCAAGCACATTGGCCATATCTTCGATTTTTACATATCGGGGACTTAAGTGCTCTTCGCCCTCAATGTACTGCTGGGCAAAATGATTGTTGACATCGCCTGCTGCAACCCCGTTCGCCTGAAGCCAATGAAGATAATTTCTAAAAGAAATGCCGCGACTGTCAGTTTCGCTTCCATAGAAGTGGAGACGAATTTTAGGCCAAGTTTTTGAAACGAAATGATTGGGCTGTGTTATCCCCTCATTGCCTAGCAATAATAGATAGGAGCTGACAGCTCGTTGAAAGGGGTTTCGTACAAACTTGATTAGAGGCTTGTCCTGATTGACAAGCGATGATTGTAGTTCGTCGTAGTAATCTTCGCGCTTCTTAAAGACGTAATTTTCATAGTTGTGGATCCAGCTCGAATAATTCCTTGCGTTCTCTAGCTCATTAATTTGCCAAAAGAACCACTGAACTACTGTCGTGCACCCGGATTTTTCCGACCACATGAGCACTAAGGGGAATTTTTGATCAAATAGTGGTTTTCGGACCCGTATAATATATCGCAGTTCAGACTGAGTAAGGGGTGTGTTGGTAAAGATCGAAGAGACCATCAGCGGTATCTCCCTTCTAAAATGCCGTCGATAAATGCCAAGGCTGCTGGGATGTTTAAGCTGAACGACCGATGCACAGGGTCTGCACCTGCGTCATCAATGGCTCTTGCAACAATGAGCGCATAATTCAGATTGCAGCTCGCGAACAGGTTCGAGTGGCCTTCTAAGAAATTCGGCAAGTGTTCTATGTCGATCACTGTCGTGCCGGGAAAACAGAACACACAATTGAACAAGCCTGATCCTTGTGGGCCAATTACGAGTTCGGCAGAGGCAAAATTCCTGATGGTTTCCTCGAAGCCATCTTTTTCCGGCTCTACAATTTTGATCCCGCGCGATGCTAGTGCAATCTCAAATTCTTCCCCATTGAGAAATTCTCTGCGCTTTATAGCGCTTGGAGCCGCCGCTCCCCATGACCGCCTTGAAACATAAATCGCCTTCGCCCGGTCAGTCCGAGTGTCGCTAGCAAGCGCCTCGTCGCGAATGTGCCCTAACGCTTGCAACGTATGGGTGTCGAGGTATTTGTGTCTATTAGGCCAGTTGGGGACAACGGCTTGCTCAAGCTCATAGGTCTTTCCGAAATGCTGACGTATGAGTCTGTCTTCTCCTATCCCCAAATGCGAAAGGATTTCTCGTTGCCAATCCCGCTCTGCAAAAACGGCAAAGCGCACGTCGCTTTTGAATAGGCGTCTCACCGCCTCGATCTTCGGAATCACCCGAATTAGCCAGGCGCCGTAATTCACGGGTTCAGAGGAGCTGACGAGTGCCGTCCGCCCTTCAATCTTAATCGGGTCGCTTTGAAGTTTGTTGGACCAGTAACCATCGGCGCCCGCTGAAAGCTGATATTCGCTTTGCCGCACGTCAAACCGGTTGTTTATATACCGGTCAATGTGGTTCGAGTTTAGTTCAAAGTCACTATATAGGTGCCCGTTGGAGGCTAGCATCCGTTGGCCGAATAGGCGTGAACGGGGCAGCACTAGAACTTCACGTGAACTGACTTTAACCTCAATGGGGTTTCTTAGATTGTCACACAACCCCAGTTCCTCGGGGTCATGGACCGCGAATGGCGGCTTCCTTGTAGCGGTCCCAGCCTCAGCCAAATGTACTATCGTCGGGCCTTGAGGGGTTTCGTTCACCTCCGCCTTCGGTATCTCCGTCCATTTTGCTAGCTGTAGCGCGTGATTGTTGTCGGACCATGTTTTCGCCGTGCGCAGCAATATGTCCCTCGCCACAAAGGGCATGTCTCCGCCTTTATTAAGAAATGCTGCGCTTAGGTCGTGGGTCGCTTGAGGGAAGCTCTCCATGTATTCCTGTTCGCTAATAGTAAAGTATCTCAAAAGATGCTTTCCTGCACCTTTGTAGTTTTCGAAGTCTTTTTTGGTAAAGCCATCTAGGCGCTGAGCAAGTTTGCGTCGTGCCGATGTAATAACTCTCTCAAATGGCCCGTTGTGATAATGGAGGTAGCAAATACGTGACGTGCGAATTGTCTCCGGAGGAACGGTCGGACCATTCGTGTACCAATCATATAAGTGGAATCCGAGGTCGAGTCGTGGATTTCTCATTCTCGAAACAATAATTTTCTTAATCGGTAGGTGGTACCCTTTGGTGCTAAAGGGGATGTTCCAGATGGACTCTTGCACGCGGAGATAGATTTCAAGTTCTCCTGATGATCGGTCGAGTTCTGATATGATGCTCTCGATATCATTTTGGAATTGAAAAGAGTTATCCAGAACGCCGATGAATTCATCGCAATCCAAGGGGGCGACATATTTATATGTCTCAGTAAGATTGCCGATAAGTTCGCTAACAATTCTCCCTTTCTTTTCGAAATCCTCAATTCCATAAGTTACATTGCAGCCAGCTTTTTTAGCTTCGGAAAGGTAAAACAATGTAGATATGTCATCTGAATTGTTATCCAGTATGTGAATATCTTCGGGGGCTACGATATCCTGATGATATTTGATCCAGCTAGAGAGAAGCTCTCCTTCGTTTCGCTGCATCATGACGATTGCCAAACTATTCATTGCTGTTCTCTGGTTGAATTGGAAAGGGATGAGTTCAGATTCGGAGCCAATAAAGCACGATGAAGGCGGGCAATCTATGGGCCGGATTTGAAGTGTAGCGACTCATCGTGTTCCCAATGGGTACACAGAGTAATTATCTCGCCATCTCTCCGAACCACGCCAGATGCGCGGCGGCACTGTCGGTGTTGGTGAGCGGCGGGGGGATGCGCGCGACGTTTTCCTCCCACAGGGCCGTATCGGCCGCGAGCGTCGTCATCGCTTCGGCAAGCGCCAACGGGCTGCGCGGTTCCACATGCGTCTCCGGCGTGCCCGTGGCCGTCTTCTCGGCCATGCCGCCGATATTGGACGCGATGACCGGGCGGCGGTGCATATAGGCTTCCTGGATCACCATGGGTGAGTTTTCCCACCAGATGGAGGGCATGACAACCCAGTCGATGTTGCGCATCCGCGCGGCGAGGTTTTCCTGCTCGTAGGGGCCGTGCCATTGCAGCCGGCCGGTGGGCAAGAGCTTGTCGCGCAACGCCAGGATCTTCTCGATGAATTCCGGCGCCTGCATTTCCAGATTGGCGCCGTGCACCTCGAGTTGGACCGGGGCCGCGTCCTGTTCGATGGTGATGGCGAGCGCCTCGAGCATGACGTCGATGCCCTTGAACGGGTTGAGCTGGCCGAAGAAGCCGAAACGGTTGCGCGCGCCCCCGGGCCCGGCCTCGCGGTGCGGCGTCGGCGCGTTGAGGATCTGGCCGTTCTCGATCGTGGTGATCCTGTCGTCGGGGATGCCCCAGTCGACATAGCGCTGCCGCAGGAAATCCGACGGCGCCACGAAACCGTCGATGACCGAGAAATGGGTCTGGATAAAATTCTTGCGCAGCCAGAAATCCTCGCGGCTGAGCGAGGGAAAGCAGCGGTGGCAGTCCTCGAGCGATTCCCTCAGGCACAGTCTGGTGCCTTCGCCGGTCTTGACCATCTGGCCGTGGTTCTTGCAGATCGCCTGATACTCGTGCAGCGTCAGGATGATCTGCGTGTCCGGGCAGGTCTTGCGGATGGTGTCGAACATCTCGATGCCCATATGGGCATAATGGTGCACATGCACGATGTCGGGCCGCACCATTTCGAGCCATGCGGCAAAGCGCTGGTTGGCCTGCAGCCGGTTGAACCCCTTGAACATGTGCCAGTCGATCATTTCCCGGCTCCACAGATATTCGCCGGGCCGCCGGGGCGTGATCATGTTGGTCGGGCCTTCGCCGGGGCGCCGGTGTGCGGCCAGGAAGACCGCGGATTCGATCTCGGGATGGTCGCGATAGGCCAGATACAGGTTGTAGGCGGCGATTTCCGCGCCGCCGAGGCTGAAATCCGGGTGGCCGTGGGCGATGATGGCGATGCGCTTGCCCGCAGATGTCTCGGGCCGCGTCATGGGCGGTTCTCCTTGCCGTCGTCCTGCCCGAGCAGTCTCCCGCCCTTAAGTCCGGCGCCCGCCAGCCCCCCGCCCGCCAGTCCCCCGCTCGTAAGCCCGCCGCCCGCCAGCCGCGCGATCGTCGCGCCCCAGCGTTCCTGGTGGCGCACGGCGTTGAGGATGGTGACCTTCTGGCGGAAGCCGGGATCGCCGGCGCTGCGCAGCGACTGGCGTTCCAGATGGGTGAGTTCCACATCGGCGCAATAGCCCGGCAGCAGCCCGCGCTCGCGGTATTTCAGGCACAGGTCGCTGTCCTCGAAATCGCCGATCAGGTAGCCCGTGTCGAAGCGGCCGAGTTCCTCGAACTCCCTGCGCCGGAGCACCATGCAGGCCCCGGTCACCGCCTGCCTTTCGCTCAGTCCGACCGTCGGGTCGGCTTCCCGCGGCAGCCCGAGAAGCGGATGGTCGTTGAGCCAGACCTGCAGCCGCGCATCCCACTGGAAGGCCATGCCCGCATGCTGGATGCCGCCGTCGGGAAACATCAGCCGCGGCGCGATGACGCCGAAGCCGGGATTTGCATCGAGCAGGTCGGTCAGCGTCGCCGCCCAGCCCGGCGCGTCGGGAATGACGTCGCTGTTCATCAGGATCAGCTTGTCGCCGCGCGCCTGGCCGGCGCCCAGATTGTTGGCCCCCGCATAGCCGCGATTGACCTGTCCCCAGACGATGGTGAAGGCCACGCCGTAGAGTTCGCTCAGCTCACGCGCCTGTGCCAGGAAGTGCGGCAGGATGTTGGGATCGTCCACCACATAGATGATCTCGCACCGCGACAGGATGTCGGCATCGCGGGAGAAGGCCAGCAGCTGGTGCTCGACGAAGTCCCAGCGGGCATAGAGCGGGATGATGAGACTGGTCGCGGGCGCTACCGGCGCCTCGCCGAATTGCCAGCGCTCGACCGGATAGGTTTCGACGATCCGCTCGTTCTCCTTCATCGCCGCGGCGATCGCCGGAAGGTCGGTGGTCGAGAAGCGTTCGGTCAGCAGATGCGGCGGCGTATCGACGGAGAACAGCCGCCGCGCCAGTTCGATGGGCTGCGCGCCGATCTGCTCGGCCTTGACCGAATGGATGATCCTGCCGCTGGACGCCAGCGACAGGGCCACGCTGGCCGGCGCCGTCGTCTGCCTGGGCAGCCGCAGGATGAAGCCGCCATAGGCCGCCATCGGGCCGAATTCGCCGCCGAACGGCCCCGTCAGGTCGGGCCGGTAGGAGGAGAAGGAGTCCGTCAGGCAGGCCGTCGTGCCGGCCCCTTCGACCATCAGCAGCGGCGAGCCGGAGGGCAGCGCCCAGCCGACGACGATCACCGAATCGTCGGGGCAGCGGATCACCATGTCCAGATGCCCGCGCGGCGCCGGCAGCCGGGCGGCGGCCTCCGGTTCCGGAACCGGCTGGGAAACCGCTGCCCTGCCTGCACCGGCGCCTGCACCCGCACCGGCGGCGAGGTCCGCCGTGTCGGCGACCGTCACAAGATCTTTCTTGGCGGCGCGCTTGGCCCGGGCCGGCGTAATTCCGTGCCCGGCAAACGCGCGCCGCAGCGGTGTCTGGATGAATTCTGGCAACAATTTGAAAACCGCTTTCGCTAGCCGCTTGATGTTCACAGCGTGTTTGTCCGCCTGTCTTTTAAGCCCCGTGATCCATGTATCGCATGCCACAGTATGGGGGAGGCGTAAAGGCTGGAGAGGAGGTCTGGTTGTATCTGGATATAACCATATCACGGCTTTAGCATTGGGAAAAACGCCCGCTTGCCTTCGCGCAACCGTGGCTTGTGCTATATTTGGTCAGGCGCGCTCCGTCCAGGATTGCATTCGAAACGTGAATTGGGTAAGTCCCGCGCACCGTGAGTGAACGCCGGTCACGGCACACATGACGGTGGGGCGTAGCCAAGTGGTAAGGCAGCGGTTTTTGGTACCGCCATTCCCTGGTTCGAATCCAGGCGCCCCAGCCATCACGGTCCGGCTTATGACCTTCAATTGCGATGATGTTGCGGCAGGACAGGGGCGGCTCACGCCTCGGCCCCGCTTCTCCGGCGTTGCCAGCGCCAGGTGTCCCGGCACATCTCCTGGATACCGCGGCGGGCTTTCCAGCCGAGCAGGTTTTCCGCCAGCGTCGGGTCGGCGTAGGACTGGGCGACGTCGCCGGGCCTGCGCGGCGCGATCGTGAACCTGATCGCTTGCCCGCTCGCCTGCTCGAAGGCGTGGATGAGCTCGCGGACCGAATAGCCCTTGCCCGTGCCCAGGTTGACCGTCATGAGCCCCGGCGATGCGGCAATGCCCTGCAGGGCGGCAATATGGCCTTCGGCCAGATCCATGACGTGGATGAAGTCGCGCACGCCGGTTCCGTCGGGCGTGTCGTAATCGTCGCCGAATATCGAGACCTGGTCGAGCTCGCCGCTGGCGACCTTGGCGATATAGGGGCCGAGATTGTTGGGTACTCCGTGCGGATCCTCCCCGATCAGTCCCGATTCATGGGCCCCGAACGGATTGAAATAGCGAAGCCGCGCGATCCGCCAGTCCGGCTCCGCCCGAGCGAGATCCTCGAGGATCATCTCGCCCATCAGTTTCGTCCGGCCATAGGTGTTGGTTGCCGAAAGAGGAAAGGTCTCACGGACCGGCACGCTGGCCGGCTCGCCATAGACCGTGGCGGATGACGAGAAGACGAGCGACCTGACCCCTGCGGCTTTCATCGCCTCGATCAGCGTGAGCGTGCCGCCGATATTCACGGAGTAGTAATCGACCGGGATCGCCGCGCTCTCTCCGACCGCCTTCAATGCGGCGAAATGGATGACCGCCTGGATCCTGTGGTCCGCAAATGTGCGGTCCAGCGCCGCGCGGTCGCGGACGTCCGCCTGAACCAGAACCGGGCGCCTGCCGCAAATCGCCTCGATGCGATCGAGCACGTCCGCCGACGAATTGTGGAAGTTGTCGTATATGACGGGACTGTAGCCGGCTTCGACAAGCGCGACACAGGTATGTGCGCCGATATATCCGGCACCGCCGGTCACCAGGACGTTGGTCATATCTTCCCCCAGGAAATCTGCATGTCATTTCGCGCGGCGAAAATGAGCATAGGCGGAAAGTCTTGCCCTTTCGATAAGGCCTCTTTCGCAATTCCGGATGGGGGTTTGCGCGGCAGAATTCCCAAGCGGTGCCGGCCGGAACGAGCTGATGCGGGCTGGTCTGCCCGAATTGCCGTCTGCGGTTGACCTGTCAGGACAGAAGCCGGAAACGCCAGTACAGGGCGATCGCCATCAGCCAGCCGCCTCCGATGAAAAGCCATGCCAGGAGGGGCGGCATGCCCGGGCTCAGCAACGCGGCGAGGCCGCCGGTTAAGGTCACGACTGCAATCTCCGTGACGATCCGCCATTCATTCAAGCCGCAGCGTCTGGCGTGCTGATAGGCATGGCGGGCATGCGCCTGAAGAATGTTCTCGCCGTCCCTCAGTCGCATCGCCAGCGTGGCAAGGCCGTCGACAAGATAATATGCAAAGGGCAGCAGGGCCGCGGGGAGGACAATGTCCTGCGCCGCAACCAGCGTCAGATAGCCCGCGGCCAGGCCGAGCGGAAGGCTGCCCGAATCTCCCAGGAACACCTTTGCCTTCGGCCGGTTGTGCCAGCCGAACCCGATCATCGCGCCCCAGAGTGCCAGTGCCATAAGTCCGACGGTCGCATGCCCGGATATCAGCAAACTGAGCCCGAGAAACAGCAGGCCGGTTCCGGCGCCCGCCGCGCTGATGAGGTCGATGCCATCCATGAAGTTGACGAGATTGATGAAGCCCACGATCACGATCATGGCGACAACATAGGCAAGCGGGGAGGGCAGAAGGCCAAGCCAGCCGGCACCAGGGTCGAGACTTGTCAGCGCCAGCGCGGCCGAAGCGATCTGGGCCGGCAGCTTGATGAACGGCCCGACGTCGCGGATATCATCGATCATGCCCAGGGCGAAAAGCAGGGCCATGCCGGTCGCGGGACCGAGCAGTGCCGCTGCGTCCGCGCCGTAGAGGCCGCAGCCGATGAAAGCGGCGAAAAGGGCTGCGGGAACGACGCCCAGGCCGCCGAACTGACGGGCCGGGTGCGCATGCGCGGAACGGTCGGTGATGCCGGCTGCCAGCATGCCTGTCGGCAACAGGCGATTGAGCGCGGCGATCAGCACGAAGGCGCCTGCACCGGCGGCAAGAGCTGTTGCGATGGCGGTGATCAACATCACAATTCCGATCTGCCCCCTTTGCGCTGTGCGGTTACACGGTCCGATCTTAAGCGGTCCGCGCGCAAGGCTGCAAATCGGTGATCAGGCAAGGCCGAGACGAATGAAATCGTGGACGTGGACGATCCCGACCGGCGTGCGGTCGGCAGTCTCGTCTTCAACCACGAAGAGCGCCGTGATCTTCTGCTCGTTGAGAAATCGCAAGGCGTCCTCCGCCAGCATGTCGGCCTGGATCATGCGCGGATGGCTGTTCATCACTTCGCCTGCGAGCGCGGAATTCAGCTCGTGCAGGTGCCGGCGCAAGTCGCCGTCGGAGACGACGCCGATCAGCTGGCCGTCGGCGTCGATGACGCCCGCGAGCCCGAAGCTCTTCGACGTCATGACCATGACGGCTTCCGCCATCGGCATGTCCGCGGGGATCAGCGGCAGGCGGTCGCGGGAGTGCATGAACTGCCGCACCTTCATCAGCTTGAGCCCCAGGCTGCCGCCGGGATGGAGCTTCTGGAAGTCTTCACGCGAAAAACCGCGCAGGCGCATCGTCGCCATGGCGAGCGCATCGCCAAGCGCCAGCATCATGGTGGTCGAGGTCGTCGGCGCCATGCGGATGGGGCAGGCTTCCTGGGCGGCGGGCAGGACGAGCGGAATGCTGGCCGCCTTAATCAGCGTCGAATCGCTGCCGGACGATATTCCGATCACCGGAATTCCGATCCGGTGCGCGTGCTCGATCACCGGCATCAGTTCGGCTGTCTCGCCGGAATTGGACAGCAGCATCAGCGCGTCGCGCGACGAGATCATGCCCATGTCGCCATGAGCAGCTTCGGCGGAGTGAACGAAGGAGGCGGGCGTGCCGGTCGAAGCCAGGGTGGCGGCAATCTTCTTGCCGACATGGCCGGATTTGCCGAGGCCGGAAATCACGACACGTCCTTCGACATTGAGAAAGGCGTGGACTGCCTCGGCGAAAGCGCCATCCAGCGAGGTGGCGAGCGCCGCAAGACCTTCGGCTTCCATCGCGATCACGTCGCGCCCATGCGCGAGTATCTCGTCGGCACCGATCTTTTGCGATTTGTCGAGCATCGCCATCAACTCCAGAGGAACGTCTAGGACGCCTCAATAGTCGTCATGGGCCCCTGTTGCAAAGACTTTCCCGGCTTTTACCCGACGGCTTCAGTGCCGGTTGCGTGCCAGCCACTTGTGCCATCCGGCCTCAGAGCCGTTGAAGACGTTGAGATCGATGCGGGTATCGTGGCTTGCCGCCAACCCGGTGCCGGAATACTGCCAGAACACGAAATCCCGGTTCGGATACACCTTCGAGGGATGAGCCGCCACCGAGCGCAGCCAGAACGGATAGTCCTTGAAGGCACCCTGCAGATTGTCTTCGTAAAAGTCCGGCGCCGTGTAGATGATCGGACGCTGGCCGTAATGCGCTTCCAGCTTGTCCATGAAAACCTGCATCTTCTCACGCACGGTCGCAGGCGACGGGCGCTTCTTGCAGCTCGAGGTGTGGTTCCACTCCACGTCGATCACCGGGGGCAGGGCGCCTTTTTCCTTCGGCACGTTGCGGATGAACCAGTCGGCCTGCGAACTTGCGGTGCGGCACCAGTAGAAGAAGTGGTAGGCGCCGCGCGGAACGCCTGCTTCTCGTGCGGCATTCCAGTTCGTGCGGAAATTGGGATCGGTGTGATCGCCGCCGTCGGTTGCCTTGATGAAAGCGAAATTGCCGCCGTCGCGCCGGAGCTTCTGCCAGTCGATGTCGCCCTGCCAGCGGGAAACGTCGACACCGTGAACCTCGAACGGGTGAGGTGAGAGGCGGCCGAAATTGATCGGCTTGGCGTCGGTGAACGATGCCTTGTAAACCTTGGGTCGGGCAAAGTCGGTCGGGGCCGGCACCGGGATCGCGGCGGGAGCCACCGGCTCTTCGGCGCGAATGACGGCCAGTTCGACCGGCGACTGGGCATGCTCGGCGGCAAAGCCGAGTTCGCTCGTCACCTCGATGGTGGATGCCGTCTGACGAGGCGCCTCGGCAACATCCAGGCCGGTTGGCGGAACCATGGGGCGGATGGAAGCGGTGGCAGCGGGATCGATCTTGCTGGATTTTACGATATCCAGTGCGTCGATACCTGACGATGTGCAGCCCGCGAGAAGGCTGAGAAGGACTGCCAGGGCAGTGCCGCTATAGGCTGAGATCCGCATGATGACCCGAACTCTTTACGTGTGGGGGTGACGGTTCGTACAAGTCCTCATCCTTAACGATGAATTGCGAAGAAAGACTGAATTCCGTTCGGTTTCGGGACGACGCCGTGCTTTGGCTCATGAAACGGACCCGGCGAAGGCGCTCTAGGCTCAAGGAATTGAAATGATTGCGTCTTCCGGATGCGTTCGGCGTGGCATTGCAGGCCTTTGCCGGAAGAACCGTCGGTAACACTCGTTAATTGGTAAAGAGCCGGTAAACGGCCTCCCGCCTGCTTCGGCAGCCGTTTTGCAAGCTTTGTCAGGCGCCTGCCTTGCTCCTGCCCATTGAGCCCCTAGATTGTTCGTCTATAATCTTGAACGGCGGTCGCAGGGCCGAAGCAGGGGGGCGTTCTTACAACATGTCGACAATCGCCAGCGATGACGAACTCGGCCAGATGATCTCCCGTATCGCCATGGGCGACCGCGCTGCCTTTTCTTCTCTGTACAAGACGACAAGCCCGAAACTTTTTGGCGTCTGCCTTCGTATCCTCAGGCAACAGGCCCAAGCCGAAGACGCACTCCAGGAAATCTACGTGAAAATCTGGCGGCGCGCCGCAAGCTTTGCCGCAGGCAAGGCCGCGCCGATGGCGTGGCTGGTGACGATCGCACGCAATCACTGTATCGACGTGATCCGCGCGCGCCGTCCCGATCCGGTGGATATCGATGACGCACCGGCCGTGGCAGACGAGAAGCCCGACCCCGAAGCCGCCGCCGTAAGCGCCGGCGAGGGGCGTCGGATCGACATGTGCCTGGAAGAGCTGGACACCGACCGGGCCAACGCCGTGGTCAGTGCCTATGTTGAAGGATACAGCTATCAGGAACTCGCCGAGGAGCACGGCGTGCCGCTCAATACGATGCGGACCTGGCTCCGGCGCAGCCTGATCAAACTCAAGGAGTGCCTGCAGCGATGAGCAGCGACACCACAGCCATGGAACCGGGACGCGAGCGCGATATCGCACTCGCCGGTGAATATGTGCTCGGAGTGCTGCCTGCGGCTGAGCGCAGCGCAGCCGAGCGCAGGATGGCGACCGACGGATCTTTCGCTGCCATGGTTGAAAGCTGGCAGTCCGATCTGGCCGTGCTCGACGAACATTTTGCGCCCGAGAACGTACCGCCGGCGATCGCCGCGCGCATCGAGCGCCGCCTTTTCGGTGATGAGGTTGCGCAGTCTGCAGGCCTCTGGGGCTCGCTCGCCTTCTGGCGCGGACTGACGCTGGCTTCGGTCCTGGTCGCCGCAGGGCTCGCGGTCACGATATCCGGTATCGTGGCGCCGACCGGCGACAGCGCGCCGGTTCTGATTGCCGATCTCGCCGGCGAGAATGCGCCGATCGGGCTCGTCGCCCACTTCAATAGCGGCAACAACACCATCCATATCGTGCCGGCCGCGATGCAGGACGACGGTGGGCATTCGCTCGAGCTTTGGGCGGTGCCGGGCGACGGCGTGCCGCGCTCGCTTGGTCTGGTTCCGCCCGACGGCGGTCTGATCGCCATCGATCGCAGCCAGGCCGATGAGCTCGGCCAGGGCGTGACGCTCGCAGTCAGCCTCGAGCCTTCCGGCGGCTCGCCCACGGGGTCACCCACCGGGCCGGTGCTTGTGGCCGGAGCGCTCCAGTAGCAAGAGTGTAAGGCCGTGCGGAGGCCGAAGTCGCGATAGGTAGTTTTATCTGTGACTTTGGCATTGCAAAATCGGAATAAATGGATATGAGGATTTTCTGTAAAAATTAGATCCAGTCGTCGGGCTCGCTCGTAGACAATGCTAACCGGTGGTTGAAAGGGCTGAGACCCTCTATCCCGGCAAACAGATGGAGCGGATGAGCCGGGATGTTCCGGCGAGACGTCAGCTCCAGGGATTCCAAGTCGATGCCAGCGGGCAATTCGCCGCACCGCCTGTTGGTATCCGGCACAGCCCCCGTGCTACCGCGCGGGGGTTGTTGCGTTCAGGGGTACCGTAAATCCCTGCTGCTACCGTCGATATATCCCGGCGCAACCAATTTTTCCTGAAACTTTATCGCCGTCAGCCTCGTCGTTTCCTGTGTAGGCGTCGGCATCCAGCCGATGCTGCGAAAGGAGGGACTGTAAGAAAATCGGTCCCCGTGAGGAGGTTTCAATCATGAAAATCGCACTTCGTATGCTCGCAGCCACTGCCGTCATGGCCGCCGGACTGACCGTCGCGCATGCCGAGAACCCGATGGTCGGTGGCGCAGCGATGTATCCCGACAAGACCATCGTCGAGAACGCCGTCAATTCGAAGGATCACACGACGCTGGTTGCCGCGGTCAAGGCTGCCGGTCTGGTCGATACGCTCAACGGCGAAGGACCTTTCACCGTCTTTGCGCCGACCAACGAAGCCTTCGAGGCCCTGCCCGACGGCACCGTCGAGACGCTTCTGAAGCCCGAGAACAAGGATCAGCTCACCAAGGTCCTGACCTGCCACGTGGTGGCCGCCGATGCGCATGCCGCCGCGATCATGAAAATGGTCGATGACGATGGCGGCACGCACCCGGTCGAGACGGTCGGGGGCTGCAAGCTCAACATCACCTATGAAGGCGACAAGGTGATGGTCGAGGACGAGAACGGCAATGTCGCGAATGTGACCATTGCCGATGTCGATCAGTCGAACGGTGTTATCCACGTCATCGACAAGGTTCTTCTGCCCAAGATGTAAGATCGCAAAGCCGGCGGGCATTGGCCTCATCACCCGCCGGCGAGGCCGGACAACCCTGCGCGGCAACGCGCGGGGTTGTCTGGTTTTGTCCGCTCACGCGCGCTCACGGTCAGTTGAGCCTGCTTGTTTTGAAAGACGGCGCGTGCTCCGCTAGCTATGGAGAGGAAGGAGAAGATCATGACCTCATCCAGATTGAATCGCAGATCCGTACTGCTTGCGACCGTTGGCGGAGGCGCCATCGTCGGGCTCTCCGCGCTGCTGCGGCCGTTCTCCGGCAAGGCGGAGGCCACCGAAGGCGATTTCGAGATATCGCTGACGCCGGCGGAGTGGAAGAAGAAGCTCAACGCAGAGCAATTTGCGGTGCTGCGCGAAGAGGCCACCGAGCGCCCCTTCACCAGTCCCCTGAACAAGAATTACGCCAAGGGCATCTATAACTGTGCGGGCTGCGACCTGCCGGTTTATTCGTCCGAGGCGAAATACGACAGTGGAACCGGTTGGCCGAGCTTCTGGCAGTCCTTGCCCGACGCGATCGGTACCAAGGAGGACAACTCCCTTTTCATGAGACGTACGGAAGTGCATTGCCGGCGCTGCGGCGGGCATTTCGGCCACATCTTCGATGACGGACCGGAACCGACGGGAAAACGGCATTGCCTCAACGGCGTGGCACTCACCTTCGTGGCGGCGGAAGCCGGCGGTACGACATCGGGCTGACGTCCTTGCCCGTTCATCCGGCAAAACGAAAAGGCCGCCTTCCGGGGCGGCCTTTTTCTATATCGCTGTCCGGAGTGCCGTCACTGCACTTCGGCCACCTTCTGCGTCTTTCCGGTAATGTTCACCCAGCGCGCGGAATTGCGGTCGGACTGCATCTTCACATAACCGAGCCCGGTGCGGTTCACCGGCAGGACGTCGTCGAGCATGTTGTCGAGAACGAAATCGCCATCGCGCGTGCGCGCCACGAGAACGGTGTGCGCCTCGCCGCGCCGTCGCGTCATCGTGAGAAGGAGATTGGCCGGCTTGAAGCCGCGCGCCATCAGGGCCCGGCGCTTGGCGAGTGCAAAATCCTCGCAGTCGCCGGCATTCGTATTGGCTGTCCAGTACTCCCGCTTTCCGAACTGCTTGATGTCGGACATCGGCTTGATCGACCGGTTGACCGTCCTGTTGACGTGGTTGAGCATCGAGAGATTGGCGGGCGGCAGCACATTGGCAGATTGCGCGCGGCAGTCGGCGCTGTGCGTCCTGCAATACTCGACATGTCCATAGGGGCGCGACGTTTCGCCTCCCGTCTTCAGCCAGACAGACGCGTGAGCGGCGGGCGAAGTGAGAAATGCGGCGGCGCAAGCCGCGGAAGAGAGGTAGATACGGGCCTTTTTCAAGGGGCGGCTCCTTTCGCTTCCAGTGCGGCTAGAATGTGCCGCAAATCCTGGTTACGTCAACAGCTGTCACGGTTTTGCAGCGTTTTGATGACACCGGATGCGAATAACCCCGTATGATACGAAGATGGGGGCGCGACCAGGTCGCGCCCCCATCGGCAACGGAAATGCTTATCGGTCTCCGTCAGGACCAGGCGGTGTTCCGCCCTTTTCATCCGAACGGTGGCGACTGCCGGATGAAACCTGTTTTCCCCGGATGGGGGAAATCGGGATTAGTAGGCGCGCGGGCTCTTGTTGAGCGGCACGTTCACGCCACTGCCGATGGTCGAGGTGGCAGTGTAGTCGATCTGCGTGGCGGCCGGGCCGGTGTAGGTCGGCGAACGGTCGCCGAACGGGCCGGTGTTGACGAAGCCGTTTGCATCGGTGCTCCGGGCAATCTGTGCGGCCGGGTTGGAGGCTGCGGTTTCCTGCGGCAGGAACTGTGCGTCACGTGCCGTGGTGGCGGCGAAGGCGCCGGAGGTTGCTGCGAGGGTGATGCCGAGTGCGATAAGAGCGTTTTTCATTTTCTTACTCCGTAATCCGAATTGATTTGTTTGATCTGAAGGTCGGTTGTCCGCCCCTTAGTAGGGGAGGACGCCGTCGCCGAGACGCGGCTGACGAACGACTGCCGGGCCAGGCTGGCCGTCGTCGATCGATGCCGTGGCGGTGTAGTCGATTCCGGCGTTGACCGGAGCGGCATAGGTCGGCGAGCGATCGTCGAACGGACCGTTGTTGGTCAGCTCGTTGCTGCCGTCATAGGTGCTCAGCGGGGCCGATACTGCGGCGTTGCCGGCCGTGAATTCAGGGGTATCCTGAACGTCGAGGATCGAGCTCTGTGCGAAAGCGCCGGTGGTGGCTGCAAGGGACAGGCCGAGTGCGATAAGAACGTTTTTCATTTCATCTCTCCATCAGTTGGGTCGTTGCCGTCCCGTATCTTGGGTTACGGGGAGGGCGACCCGAAAGTTTCGTTCGGAAGCTACCGGCGTCAGCCGTATTGCATGTGCCGGTTGGGCGGCTTTCCGATCGGGCGGTGCGTTATTGCCCGCCGTCGATGGAGTGCAAATGCGCCTTGAAGCGATTGGTTTCAAAGAACGTTATTGTGTTCCGGGCTGACATTTTTGTGCTCTTGAAATTGTCATATTTCAATTTACAGGGCGAGAATAATGTTTAAAAACAATAGGATGAATATGTCACAATTCCTCGCGTCCGTGTGAGGTCGCGCGCAAAAGGGCTATAATAAAGTTTAATTCCTGACCGCAGCGTTCGTGTGCGGTGAACAATGCCGGCTTTTTTCGCCCCAAGTCCGAAACCGAAGAGCTCGATGGCGTGAATTTCGTGAGGCATTCGGTCAGACGGAGACGGAATCCCGCAGCGAATCCTTGCTGAGTTCGTCCTTCATGCCTTCCATCACCACCGTTCCGCGCTTCAATACGGTAAACCGGTCAGCCAGGTCGTAGGCGAACTCGAAATATTGCTCGACCAGAACGATCGCCATCTGTCCCTGATCCCTCAGATGCGCGATCACCCGGCCGATCTGCTGAATGATGTTGGGCTGAATGCCCTCGGTGGGTTCATCGAGCAGCAGGAGTTTCGGCTTGGTGATGAGCGCGCGCGCGATGGCGAGCTGCTGCTGCTGGCCGCCGGAGAGGTCGCCGCCGCGCCGGCCTCGCATATCCTTGAGCACCGGAAACAGCTCGTAGATGTGATCGGGAATTGTGTGCTCCTCCTTCGGAAGGCAGGCAAAACCCGTCTGCAGGTTCTCGGTCACCGTCAGGAGCGGAAAGATGTCGCGGCCCTGCGGCACGTAGCCGATCCCCTTGGCGGCCAGCGCATGGGCCGGCGGGTAGGCGATCTCCTCGCCGTCCAGCCGGTAGTCTCCGCCCGAGCGGTGCTTGACGCCGGAAATGGCTTTCAGAAGGCTGGTCTTGCCGACCCCGTTCGTGCCCATCAGGCAGGTGACCTTGCCGACCTCCGCCGTCAGCGACACGCCGTTGAGGATCTTGGACTGGCCGTAATGGAGGGTGAGGTCTGAGACTTCGAGCATGGCGGCTTATCTCCCCAGATAGACTTCGATGACGTCGGGGTTCGCGGTGACGTGGCTGAGGGATCCTTCCGCCAGCACCGATCCCTCGTGCAGAACGGTGACCGGGCATGCGAGGCGACGGACGAACTCCATGTCGTGTTCGACCACGATGACGGCGCGGGTCTTGGCCGTTCGCACCAGGAGGTCGGTCGTGTGCTCGCGCTCGCCGAGCGTCATCCCGGCCGCGGGCTCGTCGACGAGCAGCAGCTGCGGATCCTGCGCCAGCAGCATGCCGATCTCGAGCCATTGCTTCTGTCCGTGCGACAGCTCGCCTGAGAGCCGCCGGAGATGATCGGCAAGCCCGATCTCGGCGGCGATCTCCTCGATGCGCCCGATATCGCGGCGGTCCGCCTTGTAACCGAGCGCCGCAAATGGCGACCGTTCGTTCTTGAGCGCCATCGAAAGGTTGTCGAAGACCGTCTGCGCCTCGAACACTGTCGGCCGCTGGAATTTCCGCCCGATACCGATCTTGGCGATATCGCTCTCGCGCAGCCGAAGCAGATCGACCGGGGGCGTGCCGAATTGCACACGTCCGCTGTCGGGACGGGTCTTGCCGGTCACGATATCCATGAAGGTGGTCTTGCCTGCGCCGTTCGGCCCGATGATCGCACGCAGTTCGGCAGGCTGGATCGAGAAGGACAGGTCGTTGATCGCGCGGAATCCGTCGAAGGTGACGGAGACGCCGAGGACTTCGAGGAGCGCGCTCATGCCGCATCCTTTCTGACGAGGCGATCGAACATGCCGGCAATGCCGCGTGGCGCGAACAGCGTCACCAGCACGAAGGACAGCCCCAGAAGCACCTGCCACCAATCGACCCACTTGATCGTATAGAAGCCTAACGGCAGGTCGGGTGCCTGTCCGCCGGTGAACCATGATGACAATAGAGAGACGAGAGCTGCGCCGATCACGGCGCCGTAGAGCCGGCCGCGTCCGCCGATCGCTACCCAGACCGCAAGATAGATGGAGGCGATCGGGGCAATCTCGGCCGGGTTCACGATACCGGCCTGCGGATAATAGATCGCGCCTGCGATGGCGGCGATCACGGCGGTGATGGTGAAGATGAAGAGCTTGTAGGCTTCCACCGAATAGCCGAGAAAGCGGATGCGCGCCTCATCGTCGCGAATGGCCTTGACCACGTTGCCGAACTTGCCGGAGACGATCCAGCCGGCGAACACATATCCGATCCCGAGTGCGAGGGCGGAACCCCACATGAACCAGATCGAGATCACCGATTGCGGGATGTCCGTCAGGCCGGGAATGTTCTGCAGGCCCGACAGGCCGTTATTGCCGCGCAGGCCGCTGTCGTTCTGGAAGAGATAGAGTGACAAGGCCAGCGTCATCGCCTGGGTGAGGATCGAGAGGTAGACGCCCGTCACCCTGCTGCGGAATGCGAGCCAGCCGAAAACGAGCGCCAGCAATCCCGGGACGATGACGACGAGGGCCAGCTGGATGGGCAGGCTGTGGGCAAAGCTCCAGATCACCGGAACGTCGGAACCGCCGACCACGCCGAAAATCTGCGTGCCGATCGCGTCGCGCACCTCGCCGGGCGTCGGTGGAAGCGCGGCCTTGGACATCGAGGCAATCACGATGTCCTCGGTCCGGGCATACATCAGCCACATGCCGATCATGTAGCCGCCGAGCCCGAAAAAGGCGAAATGGCCGAGCGAGAGAATGCCGCAATACCCCCAGACAAGGTCCATCGCGATTGCGATGAGGCACAGGCAGAGCGTCTTGCCGAGGATCTTGACGTAGTTCGTCGGCAGCAGTCCGCTGCCGTAGGCCTCCGAGAAGACGGTGGCGAGCAAGGTGATGACGGCCAGGACGAGAATAAAGACGATGACCGATGGCTGGCGTGCGAGAAAGGTGTTTTTCATGGCCTCAATCCCCCGCCGCGCGGCCCTTGAGGGCAATGATGCCCTTCGGCCGGAACTGGATGAAGATGATGATGAAGATGATCATGTAGGTCTGGGCGGCGAGCGTGTTGGACGGATTGAAGAATTCGATCACCTTCTGCAGGAAGCCGATCATGGTCGCGCCCGCCAGCGTTCCCCAGATATTGCCGACCCCGCCGACCACCACGGTCATGAAGGATTGCACGATATAGGCCTGGCCGAGTTCGGAGGTGACTTTGGCGAACAGCCCGATCGCCACGCCCGCAATGCCGGCAATGCCCGAACCCAGGGCAAAGGTCAGCATGTTGATGCGGTCGGGATTGATGCCCATGGAGGACGCCATGCGCGGGTTCTGCGTCACGGCGCGCACCTCGAGTCCCAGTCGGGTCCTGTTGAGCACGAAGAGCAGCAGGGCGAAGAAGAGGATGGCGAGCACGAAGATGGCGATGCGGATATAGGAGACCGCCACCACGTCGTTGATCACCCAGGCGCCGTCGAGCCAGGATGGCGAGGTCAGCGGTCGCGCCTGCGTGCCGAACACGTTCTTGGCGATCTGCTGGAGCGCGATGGATACGCCGAAGGTCGCGAGCAGTGTTTCGAGCGGGCGACTGGCGAGATGGCGTATGACGAGGCGCTCGAGCGCAATTCCGGCGGCTGCCGCGATGATGAAGGCGAGCGGCAGGGCGACGATGATCGACACCGTGTAGTTCGGGATGATCTGCTGGACGACATAGCCGGTATAGGCGCCGATCATGATGAATTCGCCATGGGCCATGTTGATGACGCCCATCACGCCGAATGTGATTGCCAGCCCGATGGCGGCCAGGAAGTAGATCGAGGCGAGGGAAATCCCGTCGAGAACCAGCGAGAAGAAGCGGTTCAGTCCGACATACTGATCAATCGAATCGAGCGTCTCTGCCGCCGCGGTGGTCACGTCCGTGTTCGAATCCGCATAGGCCTCGTAAAAGGTGTACTTCGCGAGTTCCGCGTCCATCGTCTCGTCGGTGACGAAAGCAGGCGCCTTGCCGTCGGCGACGAGGTTCGAATAGGCCCGGTCGCGCGCCTCTTGTGACGAGAGTTCGGCCACCGGCACGCCGCCGACCGTGCCATCTTCGATATTGGCTTCGAGCGCGGCCTTGCGCTCGCCGCGTGTGCGCGCGGCCACCGCCTTGCCGTCGTCGACCAGCAGCCTGTAGGCGTCCTCGCGGGCAATGGTCTTTCCCGGTGTCAGCAGGCGGGCCACGTTGACGCCCTCCGGATTGCCCTCGGAATAGCCAATGCGGGTGACGACCAGCGGATTGAGCGCGGCGCGGGCGTCGATGCTGAGATCCTGCGAGAAGCTGCGGATTGCCTCGACGCGGTCTTCCGTGGTCTGGCCGAAGGAAATGGTGATGACGCGGAGCAGGCGTTCCTTGCGTGCCTTGAGGGCGGGATCGTCTTCTTTCGCTATGGAGGCGCGCAGCGGTTCGAGATGGCTTTCATCGGCATTGCGTTCGAGCGCATTGAGGGCCTGGCGGCGCCGTGCGGGATCGGCATCCTCGAGCTGGCTGGCGACAAGGCTCGACGCGATGACCGTGCGCACGCCGCTATTGGGCTTGAGCTGGTTCATCTCCCCCTTGGAGATGGTGCCGACTTCCTCGCCGGTATCGATGTCGATGAGGGTGAGGTTCTGGCCGTCGGCCTTCCTGGTGAAGAAGAAGAGCCCGTCTTCCTCGCGCTGCCAGAGTTCGCGGTCGCCCCAGCGTTCGAGAAAGGTCAGCCCCTGCGGCAGCCCGGCCTCGCGGACGGCTGTGATGACTTCATCGACGGTTCGGCGCGAGGCCTTGGCGACCTTGTCCTTATGCGCCTGCAGGATGGCCTGCAGCGGACCGGCCGGGGCCGGCGCCGTCGCCTGTGCTGGCCCCGCGTCGTCGAGGATTTCTTCGCTGGCAGCCGGCGTGTCGCTCGGCGAGGCGGCGTCTTGCGCATGCGCGAGATGCGGCGCGGCGAGCGCAAGCAGGGCGGCGATCAGGATCGGTCGAAGCATGAGGATGGTACCGGGAGCCAGGGGAAGGTGGCGGGAGGCCCATTGCCGGGCCTCCCTGTTGCGTGGCAGGTCAGTGATGAAATCAGTAGTTCGACTTCATCTGCACGCAGGTCTTGGTCTCGGTGTTGTACATGCCGCACTTCAGATCCTTCCAGTCGGACTCCAGAACGGCGGATTCCGGCAGGAAATCGGTCCAGGCATCGCCGGGCACGGGCTCGGTCTGCGAGATGATGTCGAACTGGCCGTCGGCCTGGATCTCGCCGATGAGCACCGGCTTGGTCAGGTGGTGGTTCGGCAGCATCTCGGCTTCGGTGCCCGTCAGGTTCGGATATTTCTGGCCGATCATGGCGTCGATCACCGGATCGACGTCGGTGGTGCCGGCTGCCTCGACGGCATTCACCCACATGTTGAAGCCGATATAGGTGGCTTCCATCGGGTCGTTGGTCACGCGTTCCTCGTCGCCGGTATAGGCGTGCCAGGCTTCGATGAACTCTGCATTGACCGGCACGTCGGCGCTCTGGAAGTAGTTCCAGGCGGCGAGGTGGCCGACGAGGTTGGTGGTGTCGAGGCCGGAGAGTTCTTCCTCACCCACCGAGAAGGCCACCACCGGAATGTCGTCGGCGGAAATTCCCTGTGCCGCCAGTTCCTTGTAGAAACCGATATTGGCGTCGCCGTTGATCGTCGAGATCACGCCGACCTTCTTGCCGTCGGCGCCGAGCGCCTTAACGTCGGCCACGATCTTCGACCAGTCGGAGTGACCGAACGGGGTGTAGTTGACGAAGATGTCCTCTTCGGCGATGCCCTTGTCCTTGAGATAGGCTTCGAGGATCTTGTTCGTCGTGCGCGGATAGACGTAGTCGGTGCCCAGAAGCGCGAACTTCTCGACGCCGAGTTCTTCCAGGTAGTAGTCGGTCGCCGGAATCGCCTGCTGGTTCGGCGCGGCACCGGTATAGAAGACGTTCTTCGAGGATTCCTCGCCCTCATATTGCACCGGATAGAACAGCAGCCCGTTCAGTTCCTCGATCACCGGCAGCACGGATTTGCGCGAAACCGACGTCCAGCAGCCGAACATGACGTCCACATTCTCGACGGTCAGCAGCTCGCGGGCCTTTTCTGCAAACAGCGGCCAGTCGGATGCGGGATCGACGACGACGGCTTCGAGCTGCTTGCCGAGTACGCCGCCCTTCTTGTTCTGCTCTTCGATCAGCATCAGGACCGTATCCTTCAGCGTCGTCTCGGAGATGGCCATGGTGCCGGAAAGAGAATGAAGGACGCCGACCTTGATGGTGTCGTCGGCGGCCTGGGCGGGGGAATAGGTCATGGTGGTTGCCAGAAGGGCGCCAACGCCCGCCAACCGCAAAGTCTTGGTAGAGAATTTCATTTTCAGCCTCCGTGCTGTTGCGTGTCCACGGGGCAGTGCAATGCAAGACCTTTGCCAGTTCGGACCGGTCCCGCTGACCGGGCCGGTTTTCAGGACGGTTTCGGCGGTGCCGACAGGAACGCCCTGAAAATCTGGCGAAAAAATACGCGATAAAGCCTAAAATATAGGCAGCGATTAAAGTATGTGCTTTCGTTGATGTCCGTCAGCGGAAGACATCGGACTGAAGATTTTGGAATGCTGCCGGCTCGTCGCTCGAACTGGAGGAACACGGAGACAGGGCGGCATTCAGACGCAGACAGCACCACGCAATTCCGACTTGTTCCATCCAGCGACGCGAATTATAGAATTTCCTCATGCGCAGGCATTCGCACATAGCGCCGGGGCGGGCGATATTTGCGGGCGGGGGGCTTCTCCTCGTCCGGCTCATGGTCGTCGTCGCACTGGCTTTGACCGCCTTTGCCCACCGCGCAGCGCCCGTCAATGCAGCCCCGGCGACAAATTTCCTCGCCTATGCCCTGCCGGACGGCTCGCTTCCAGTCATCTGTCTGACCGGCACTGGCGAGAAAGATGGCGACCATCACCAGGGGAATGCGGCCTGCGAATTCTGCCGCATCGCCGGTGCGATTGCCATTGCGGTTCCGCCCGCTCTCCATGGTGCCCCGATCGACGCCGCAAAGCGTGTCTCTCCCGTCACGTTGGCAAGTCTTCTTCGGGGCGAACCTGCCTTCTGGCCCGCCGCGCCGCCGCAGGGCCCTCCAGCTACTGTCGCCTGATCTCCCGGTTTCCGGTCGTGCTATGATACCCGTTCGGGGTCGATGACGCGCCCACTCCTTTCGTTCCCGTGCCGATCGGCGTCCGGATGCGACGGGAAGGAAATCCGGTGTCCGCCGAAGGTCATCCGCCTTCGGTCCCCGGTAATCCGGTGGGTCCGCAAATCCGCCGGCACTTCACGACAGGCAACAATGTCAGACATCTCGGGCGATTTCTCCGTTTCAGACGCGGGCGGGAAAACAAAGGCCTCCACATCACGCTTCTATGCAGCCGCCTGGCGCTGGCATTTCTATGCCGGTCTCTTCGTGGCGCCCTTCCTCGTCATGCTCGCCGTCACCGGCCTGATGATGCTTTATTCTTCGGTCCTTTCGGGGCGCGACGGCGAGAAGATCCACGTCGTGCCCGCCGCGCCGGAAATATCAGTCGCCGCCCAGGAAGCCTCGGTTCGCGCAGCCCATCCCGGCGGCTCGCTCGTCGAGTGGATCGGCAACCGTACCGACGACACGGTCTCGGTCTTCCGCATCGCCGAGGACGGAGCGCAAATCATGGTCGCGGTCGATCCCTATACGGGGCTGATCGTTCAGGAATGGCCGCGCCGCGACAGTCTTTATGATTTCGCCGAAACCATTCATGGCACGCTCATGGCCGGCACGCTCGGCGACCGGCTGATCGAGACGGCGGCGGGTTTTGCCATCGTGCTCACCATCACCGGCGTCTATCTCGCCTGGCCGCGCAAGTCGCGCCGGACCCCGGCAAGACCCTCGCCGCGCGAGAAGTGGAAGCGGTGGCACAGGGTGATCGGCCTTTGCGCCGCACCGCTTCTCGTTGCCTTCCTGCTGTCCGGCCATTCCTGGACCGGTATCTGGGGCGAGAAGTTCGTGCAGGCCTGGAGCACTTTCCCGGCGGAAAAATGGGACGATATTCCACTGTCCGATGTCACTCACGCCTCGCTCAATCACGACGGCATCAAGCATGTGCCCTGGGCGATCGAGCAGACGCCGATGCCGGCTTCGGGGTCGGCCGCGGGAAGGGCCGGGCTTGCCGAAGGCGTCGAGCCCAGCCTCTCGTCTCTCGTCGCGCTCGGTCGCAAGCTCGGTTTCTCCAAGCGCTTCCATGTCAACTATCCGTCCGGCGAGACCGGGGTCTGGACGCTGTCGCAGGATTCGATGAGCAACGACAATGCGGATCCGACGAGCGACCGCACGGTCCATGTCGATCGCTACACCGGCAAGATCCTCGCCGATATCCGTTATCAGGACTATTCCGTACCCGGCAAAGCCCTGGCCGTCGGCATCGCGCTGCACGAAGGCGACATGGGCGTGATCAATATCGCCGTCAACACGCTCTTCTGCCTGTCGATCGTCGTGCTCGCGGGAACCGGTTTCGTCATGTGGTGGAAACGTCGTCCTTCGGGTGGCTTCCGTCTTGCCGCGCCTCCGGTCCCGTCGAACATGCCCGAATGGCGGGCTGCCACCATCGTCATGCTGTTCACCGCGATGCTCTTCCCGCTGGTCGGGCTCACGCTTCTTGCGGTGCTGATCCTCGATTCTCTCGTCATCTCACGGCTGCCGGCGCTCCGGCGGGCGGTCAACTGATGTTTCAAATCCCACATTCAACCAAAGGAAAAGACTCATGAATAAGCTTCTGGCCGCCGTTCTGGCGTTTTCCGCAATGGCCGGCATCGCCCAGGCCCATGACTTCACTGTCGGCGATCTCGCCATTCATCACCCCTGGGCCAAGGCCACCCTGCCCAACCAGCCCGTCGGTGGCGGCTTCATGGAGATCACCAACAACGGCAGCAAGGCCGACCGCCTGGTTTCGGGAAAGGCCGATTTCGCAGGGGAGGTGCAGATCCACGAAATGTCCATGAACGACGGCGTGATGAAGATGCGTCAGCTCGCAGACGGCATCGAGATCGCGCCGGGTGAGACCGTCAAGCTCGAGCCGGGCGGCCTGCACATCATGTTCATGAAGCTCACAGAGCCGCTCGAGGAAGGCGAAATGAAGGCGGCCACGCTGAGCTTCGAACATGCCGGTGACGTCGCGGTCGAATTCGCCGTCCAGTCGCCGAAGCCTGCCGATGGCGCCATGGATCACTCGAAGATGGATCATTCCAAGATGGAAGGGGACGCTCACGCCGATCATTCCAAATGATCGGCCAGCCTTGGCGAACCGATCCTCGAAGCCGCGTGTCATTACGGCTTGTCTTGCCCACCCGAGGGCGTAGTCTCCTCCCGTCGCATTTCGAAAGCGTGCGGCGGGAGGAGAGCCTTGGAATTCGATTATGTGATCGTCGGCGGCGGCTCCGCCGGCTGTGTCATGGCCGCACGGCTGGCCGAAAATCCCAGATTGAAGATATGTCTGGTCGAGGCGGGCGGCTCGGGGCGCCAGCTTGCCATCCGCATGCCGCTGGGTGTCGCCGGAACGGTACCCGCATTTCCCTTCTTCCGCTTCGCCAACTGGGCCTACGAGACCGAGCCGCAGGCCGGCCTGAACGGACGCCGCGGCTATCAGCCGCGTGGTCGCTGTCTCGGGGGATCGAGCGCCATCAACGCCATGCTCTACACGCGCGGCCATCCCTCCGACTATGACGGCTGGGCCGCCAGGGGCTGCACCGGCTGGGGCTGGGAGGATGTGCTGCCGTGGTTCCGCTTTTCAGAGCGCAACGAGCGTGGCACGGATGCCTATCACGGTTTTTCGGGCGTGCTTCAGGTCGGCGATCAGAAACAGCCCCGTTCCATGAGCAAGGCCTTCATCGCCGCCGCAAGGGAAGCGGGCTATCCGCTCAACGATGATTTCAATGGCCGGGTACAGGAAGGCGTGGGGCTTTATCAGGTCACACAGTTCTTCGACGGCAAGAAGCGCGGCGAGCGCTGCTCGGTGGCCGCCGCCTATCTTCATCCACGCCTGGACTGGCCGAACCTTCATGTCATAACCCATGCGCATGCGACCCGTATTCTCTTCGAAAACAGCCGTGCGACCGGGCTCGAATTCCGTCGTAACGGCACGAATCGGATTGTTAAGGCGCGGGCCGAAGTGATTCTGTGCGCAGGCGTTTTCGGATCGCCCCAGTTGCTCAAACTATCGGGCATCGGTCCTGCCGACGAACTCTCGCGGCACGGTATCCCGGTCCTTTCGAATGTGCCGCAGGTGGGCGAAAACCTGCAGGACCACGTCGATTTTGTCATGAACTTCCGGACATCGAGCACCGAGAGCGTCGGCTACGGCTTTCGCGGGGGATGGCGTCTCGCCACCGAAGCCGTGAAGTGGTGGCGAACCGGGGAGGGGCTGTGTGCCACGCCGGCCGCGGAGGCCGGCGGGTTCCTCAAGTCGCATCCCGAACTCGACGTGCCGGACCTGCAGCTCCACTTCACCGTGGGCATCGTCGACGACCATTCGCGCAAGTTCCATCCGGGCTACGGCTATTCCGCGCATGTCTGCGTGCTTCGACCGCATTCGCGCGGTTCGGTCATGCTGGGAAGCGCCGATGCGGCTGACGCACCGAGGATCGATCCCCGTTTCCTGTCCGACGAACGCGACGCGCTGACACTGATCCGGGGCGCTGAAATCCTCCAGACGATCATGCGCGCCTCCACGATGGCTCCCTACGACAAGGGTGAGATCCACGGCCAAGATCGGATGCGGGGCGCCGAATTGATGGACGCCATCCGCAGCCGGGCCGATACGATCTATCATCCGGTCGGCACCTGCCGCATGGGAAGCGATGCAGTTTCGGTCGTCGATCCCATGCTGCGATTGCGAGGTGCTGAGAATGTGCGAATTGTCGATGCCTCCGTCATGCCCAGCCTCATTGGCGGAAACACCAATGCCCCGACAGTCATGATTGCCGAGAAAATTGCGGGCGAAATGAAGTACAACCTGTGAGGCACCCCGCGCAGGTTGTTCACAGAAAACAGATAAAAGTCAGTAATTTATCCGATTGTAACCAAAGCTTACCGGGCGTATGAGCCTTTTTGGCAGGGGATACGGAATCTGCCCCAAATTTTCCGTATTTTCAGGCAGGAACTTTTCTCGCGCATAAGCGTTTCGGCAGTGCACAATGGTTTCGACCGTTGGCGTACGCGCCTGCCGCATTGTAAGACGTTTTCGTGAGTGACTGACGTAAGGATTGTTTGATCTTGGATTCCTTTAATTCGCGATGGGACGGCACCGCGCCCCAGTCTCGTTTTTTTTGTCGCCGGAAGTTTCTTGCCTCGGCTTCTGCCGGCGTTCTGCTGGCCATGACCGGATCTTCCCACGCGCAGGATGCAGCGTCGGAGAATGCGGATGCGGACGACAAGCTGATGCCGGCTGCGGATGGCTCGCAGCCCTTCAGCTTTGATCTGCTGACCGATGAAATGCGTCGCAAGGCCGGTGAGGATTACAAGGAACCGGCCAAGGTCGGCGGTTTCCTTTCCGAGCTGAACTATGACCTCTATCGCCTGATCCGCTTCAACCCGTCCCGCGCCCGCTTCGCCGATGTGCCGCGCAGCCATTTTCAGCTTCAGGCCTTCCATCTCGGCTGGCTGTTCTCCAACCCCATCACGCTGATGGAGGTCGAGGGCGATCGCGCCAGGCCGATGAAGTTCACCACCGAGGATTTTCTCTACCAGCGCGAGGCCCAGGGCAAGCTGCCGGCCGACTGGGAGCTTCCCGGTGTCGCAGGCTTCCGTCTGCACAGCCCGCTCAACCGCCCCGACATCCTCGATGAGCTGATTGCCTTCCAGGGAGCTTCCTATTTCCGGGCGCTGGGCCGCGGTTCGACCTACGGCCTTTCGGCTCGCGGTCTGGCCATCAACACCGGCACCTCGGAACCGGAGGAGTTTCCGGTTTTCACCAGGTTCTACATCGAACGTCCCGTTTCCGGCGACATCTCGATCAACATCTATGCGCTGATGGACAGCCCCTCGCTGACCGGCGTCTACCGCTTCGTCATCACCCCGGGTGAGGCAACCACGATGGACGTGACCGCGCGCCTTTTCCTGCGTTCCGACATCAGGGAGCTCGGCGTGGCGCCGCTGACCTCCATGTATCTCTACGGCGAGCGCAATCGCGAGAAGTTCGACGATTACCGTCCGCGGGTTCACGACAGCGACGGCCTGATGATCGAGGACCAGAACGGTACCCACATCTGGCGTGCGCTTTCCAACCCGAGCCGGCTTGCATCGAGCTATTTCTCGGAGACCAATCCGAGGAGCTTCGGCCTGTACCAGCGCGAGCGTGAATTCGACCACTACCAGGACGCCTCGGCGGCCTACGAGCGCCGTCCGTCCCTTCGCGTCGAGCCCAAGGGCGACTGGGGCAAGGGTGTGGTGCGCTTGGTGGAGATCCCGTCGGATCTCGAGATCAACGACAACATCGTCGCCTTCTGGATTCCCGAGCGGGACGGCAAGGCCGGCGATGCGCTCGAATTCGAATATCGTCTTTCCTGGGGCGATCTGCCGCCGCAGGAAGATGGCGATCTGGCTTACGTGCTGGCAAGCAGAGCCGGCAGCGGTGGCGTGTCCGGCGTCGAGAACACCGAAGGATTTCGCAAGTTCGTGGTCGACTTCAAGGGTGGTCCGCTCACCAACCTGCCCGCGTCCGAAGCCGATCACATCAGGCCTGTTGCCACTGTCATCAACGGCAAGATCGAGCATGAGACGCTTACGCCAATCCCGGAGGAGGGGGTTTGGCGCTTCGTGATGGATATTTCAGCGGAAAGTAATGCAACCGTGGAACTTACCGCCCGTCTCGAAGGTTACGAACGAAAGCTCAGTGAAACCTGGGCGTATCAATGGATCAAACCGTGACATTCAAGGAATCTCCCATGTCCATGAACATGCCACTCAGCCATGACCAGTTTGCAGTGAAAAACGTCCGCTCCGACGAATTCATGACACCGGCGGAATTGATCTCCGGTCCCTGCGCGCTTCCCGAAGCGCCGCTCACCATGCCGCGCCAGGAACTGGAGCGCGAGCATTCGCTCGGTCGCCGGGTCGTCAAGGCGCTCAGGCTTCAGGCCCGTCGCCTGCCGCTCGGCTCGCCCGAACGGAGCGTCTGAATGGGCGGCATCGGCCTCTGGGGTCTGCGAAGCGCGGCGGTTGCCTTCTCGCTCCTGACCGCTGCCGGCGCCTTCATACTCTTTCTGCAGTTCGGCGGCGCGGATGGCATCGATACGCTCGATGTCGTCCGTGCGCTGCTGATCTTCATATCCACGCTGTGGCTCGCCTGGGGCGCCGCTCTCGGCCTGATCGGCCTGACGACGACCGCACGTGCGCCGGAATATGACCGCTCGCGCCCCATCGAGCGCAAGACGATCATCCTGATGCCGGTCTATAACGAGGATCCGGTCGCGACCTTCACCCGGCTCGCGGCAATGGAAAGCTCCCTGCGTGCTACCGGCACCGCTGCCGACATCCACTTCGCCGTATTGTCCGATACCCGCAGGGACGATATCGCCCAACGCGAGGAGCTGCTGTTCGCCAAGCTCGTGGCCGAACATGACGGCATCGGTCGCTTCTTCTATCGCCGCCGTGCCGACAATACCGGCAAGAAGGCCGGCAATATCGAGGATTTCATCACGCGGTCCGGCGGCGCCTATGACTATGCGGTCATTCTCGATGCCGACAGCCTGATCGAAGGCGAAACCATCCTCGAAATGATCCGTCGCATGCAGGCCGATCCGAAGCTCGGCCTGCTGCAGACGCTTCCCAAGATCGTCAATGCGAGCTCGCGCTTCGGTCGCGCCATGCAATTCTCGGCGTCATTCTTCTCGCCGGTCTTCTGCCGCGGCCTTGCGATGATGCAGGGGCATACCGGCCCGTTCTGGGGGCACAATGCGATCGTGCGCGTCAAGGCCTTCGCCGAATCCTGCGGCCTGCCGGCCCTGCGCGGCGAACCGCCTTTCGGCGGCCATGTCCTGAGCCATGATTACGTGGAAGCGGCACTTCTGGCCCGCGCCGGCTGGACGGTGCGCGTCGACGACGATCTTGAAGGCTCGTTCGAGGAAGGCCCCGAAAACATCGTCGATTACGCCAAGCGCGAGCGCCGCTGGTGTCAGGGCAACCTGCAGCACGCCCGGATCATCGGGGCGCCGCGGATCCGCCTCTGGTCGCGCTTTGTCTTCGCACAGTTAATCATGGCCTATATCGCGCCGCTCTTCTGGCTCGGGTTCATCGCAGCATCCGTCATGGCGCCGGCCTTCGTCGCGGAGCCCGATTATTTTCCCGAACCCAACTGGCCTTTCCCTTACTTCCCGCCCTCCGAGGCCTGGAAGGCAGTCGGTCTTTTCATCGGTGTTTTCGGTCTTCTGGTCGTGCCGAAACTGCTGATCGCGCTCAAGGCGTCGATCACCGGCCGGGCCCGGGGTTTTGGCGGAGCGGCGGATGCCTTCGCCTCGACCGTTCTCGAACTTCTGTTCACCTCGCTTCTCGCCCCCGTGCTTCTCATGTACGCGACCCGTTCGGTCTGGCAGGTTCTCTCCGGCAGCGATGGCGGCTGGCCGTCCAACAATCGCGGTGACGGCCGCCTGACCTATGAGGAAAGCTTCCTGGCGTCCTGGTGGATCACCGCGATCGGTGCCGGCGGTCTGGCGATCACCTGGCAGTTCGCTCCGGTCCTGTTTCCCTGGCTCCTGCCGGTCGGCGTCCCGATGATCCTCTCCGCCATCATCCTGCGCTGGAGTTCGCTGCCCGCGCGCACCTCGATGATGCAGGTTCCCGGCGACACCAATCCGCCGGCAATTCTCGCCCTTCACGACCGCTATCTGGCCGCCTGGGAAGGCCGGCCGGAGGGCCCGGATCCCGAGGGCGAGGGGCCCGAACTGGCAATCGCCTGAGTTCGCCTGAAAGACACCGGCAAACGAAAAGCCCCCGGTTCGGAAACCAGGGGCTTTGTCGTCTTATGCGCTGTCGCGTCAACCCTTGATATACGCTTCCAACGTGGCGCGCGTGCCGTCCGTCCAGATGGCCTTAAGCGCCTTCGCGAAGGCTTTGCGGAAGGTTTCGTCCTCTCCGAGCGCACCGTAGATATCGTGCATTGCCAGCCAGGCGTCGGGATTGGACCTGGCCTCCAGGGCCGTGGCCTTGAGCCGCTCGGCATGCACGTCGTCGATCATGTGCGTGCTTCCGTCTTCACCGGTTCCGGTGCAGTAACGGCACCAGAGAGCGGATTCGAGAGCCAGCCCGTTGACGCTTTCACCTGCTTCAAGCCGGTCGGCGACCGTCGGCAGGATGAACTTCGGCTGACGGTTCGAACCGTCGAGGCAAAGCCGCGCGATCGTGTCGCCGAGTTCGGCATTGGCGAAGCGCTCGGCTATCTTGTGGTAGTAGTCGGTCAGGCTGACCCCCGGAATTTCCGGAACCGTCGGGATCATCTCCGAGAATTCGAGCTTTTCGAGAAAGCCGGTGACCAGCGGATCCGCCATGCCTTCATGGGCGTAGGTGTGTCCCAGGAGGGCGGATGAATAGGCGATCACGGCGTGTCCGCCATTGAGGATGCGCAGCTTCATCAGCTCGTAGGGCGCGACGTCCTCCACGAACTCGACGCCCACATCCTCGAGTTTTGGCCGTCCTTGCGGAAACACGTCTTCCAGCACCCACTGACGGAAGGGCTCGCACACCACGGGCGCCTTGTCATCGAGATTGAAGGTCTCGTTGACGAGCTTGATCTCGCGGGGGCCCGTGGCCGGCGTGATGCAGTCGACCATGCCGTTGGGAAAGGCAACATTGTCCTCGATATAGGACGCAATGTCGCCGCCCATCTGGCTTGCGAGCCCCATCACCGTGGTCTTGGTGACGTGTCCATTGCCCGGCAGGTTGTCGCACGACATGATCGTGAAAGGCGGCAGGCCGGCCTCGCGTCGCTGCTGCAGCGCGGCGATGATGATGCCGAAGACCGTTTTCGGGGTTCGAGGATTGTTGGCATCAGCCACGATTTCCGGATGGCTCGCGTCGAAACTGCCGGTCTTGGCGTCGATGAAATAGCCGCCTTCGGTGACCGTCAGCGAAACGATGCGGATCTCGGGGCGGCTCATCGTGTCGATGATCGCCTGCGGATCGATCGGCGCGAAATCGATCATCGAACCGACGATCGTGGCCGAGAAGCCCGCCGGGTCGAGTTCCATGACGGTCGTCTGCCAGTCCTGCTGCTCCAGCCGGTCGCGCATCGATGCGTCGAAGGACTTGATGCCCGCGCCGATGATCGCCCAGTCATGGTCGCGGCCGGTGTTGAACAACCGGTGCAGATAGTGGGCCTGATGGGCGCGATGGAAATTGCCGACGCCGATATGCACGATGCCGGCGCTCAACCGCGAGCGGTCGTATTTCGGGCGCGAAAGCGCGTTCGCGGGCGAAACGCCTTCATCGGGAGCAAGCTTGTGGATCATTTTCGACCCCTTCCTTTTGGCGGCGGCCGACCGGCCGTCACGCTCTTTCGGTCATTGCGGTTCTGCCCTGTTGCCGGGCTCAGCTCATCCAGTTCCCGCCATCGACATTGTAGGTCTGTGCGACGACGTAATCGGCTTCCGGCGAGGCGAGGAAAATCGCCATGCCCGTCAGGTCCTCGGCAGTTCCCATTCGGCCGAAGGGGACGGCTTGACCCACTTCCTTCTTCTTCTGGCCGGGTGCCTTGTTCTCGTATTTGGCGAAGAAGGCGTCGACACCGTCCCAGTGCTCGCCATCGACCACGCCCGGTGCAATGGCGTTGACGTTGATGCCGTGCCTGATCAGATCGAGCCCTGCCGACTGGGTGATCGAGATCACGGCCGCCTTGGTGGCGCAGTAGACGGCGACGAGCGCTTCGCCCCGGCGGCCTGCCTGGCTTGCCATGTTGATGATCTTTCCGCCCTTGCCGCGCGCAATCATCGATTTTGCCGCAGCCTGCAGGGTGAACAGCGTGCCCGCGACATTGACGGCGAACAGCTTGTCGTAATCGGGCCGCTCGATTTCCACGATCGGCGCGGCGGAGAACAGCGCTGCATTGTTGACGAGAATGTCGATGCCGCCGAAGGCCTCGTCGGCTGTCCGGATCGCCTCGTCGATCGAGGACTGGTCGGTCACGTCCATGCGGACGGCGATGGCGGCATCGCCGATATTGCTTGCCGCCTTCTTCGCGCGGTCGAGATCGATATCGGCGATCACCACCTTTGCCCCTTCACGGACATAGGCTTCGGCGAATTTCAGTCCGATACCGCGCGCCGACCCCGTGATCAGCGCGGATTTGCCTGCGAGCCGTTTCATCGGATGGCCATTCCACCCTTGTCGAAGCGATAGATGCGATCTTCGGACAGGGCTTCGACGGTGATCTTGTCGTTGACCTTTGCTGGATTGTCGCCGTCGGCACGGACGGTGATGGTGCCGCGATCGCCGTCGAGATGCACGTGCATGAACGTGTCAGAACCCAGATGTTCGATCACGCCCACCGTACCGGTCCATCCGCTGCTCGTGGTCGCCCCGTGGATCACCCGCAGGTGCTCGGGTCGCACGCCGATCGTGTGCGCGCCGTGCTTTGCGGCATCCTCGCCTTCGAGGAAATTCATCTTGGGCGAGCCGATGAAGCCGGCGACGAAGAGGTTGTTGGGGCTGCGGTAGAGATCGAGCGGCGAGCCGACCTGCTCGATATTGCCCGCGCGCAACACCACGATCTTGTCGGCCATGGTCATGGCTTCAACCTGGTCGTGGGTGACGTAGATCATCGTCGTCTTGAGCGACTGGTGGAGTTCGGAAATCTCGAGCCGCATGTTCACGCGCAACGCCGCATCGAGGTTCGACAGCGGCTCGTCGAAGAGGAAGGCTGCGGGTTCGCGCACGATGGCGCGGCCGATGGCGACGCGCTGGCGCTGGCCGCCCGAAAGCTGGCCGGGGCGACGCTCGAGATAGTCGGTCAGATTGAGGATGTGGGCGGCGTTCTTCACCTTCTCCTCGATCTTGTCTTCCGGCATCTTCGCCATCTTGAGCGGGAAGGCGATGTTCTTCTTCACGCTCATGTGCGGATAGAGCGCGTAGGACTGGAACACCATGGCGAGCCGCCGGCGTGCCGGAGGCAGTGCCGTGGCGTTCGTCCCGTCGATCACGATGTCGCCGGAGGTCACATCCTCGAGACCCGCGATCAGGCGGAGCAGGGTGGACTTGCCGCAGCCCGACGGTCCGACGAAGACCACGAACTCTCCATCCTCGATCTCGAGGTCGAGCGGCGGGATGACCTGGGTATTGCCGAAGGCCTTGGTGACCTTTTCGAGTTTGATCTGTCCCATGTCGAACTCCTTATTTGACGGCGCCGAAGGTGAGGCCGCGAACAAGCTGCTTCTGGCTGAACCAGCCAAGGATGAGGATCGGCGCGATCGCCATGGTCGAAGCTGCGGAAAGTTTTGCGTAGAAAAGGCCCTCGGGGCTGGAATAGCTGGCGATGAACGCGGTCAGCGGGGCGGCCTTGGCAGCCGTCAGGTTGAGCGTCCAGAAGGCCTCGTTCCAGGCGAGGATGACGTTGAGAAGGAGCGTCGAGGCGATACCCGGCACCGCCATCGGGGTGAGCACGTGCACGATCTCGGCCCAGAGCGTCGCGCCGTCCATGCGGGCCGCTTCCAGGATTTCGCCCGGGATCTCGCGGAAATAGGTGAACAGCATCCACACGATGATCGGAAGGTTGATGAGCGTCAGCACGATCACCAGCCCGAAGCGGGAATCGAGCAGACCGAAATCGCGGAACAGCAGGTAGATGGGGATGAGCACGCCAACCGGCGGCAGCATCTTGGTCGACAGCATCCACATCAGCACGTCCTTGGTGCGCTTGGCCGGCACAAAGGCCATCGACCAGGCGGCGGGAATGGCGATGACGAGGCCGAGCAGCGTCGAGCCGAGCGAGATGATCACCGAATTGTAGAAGTGCAGGAAGTAGTTCGAGCGCGACTGCACTTCACGGTAGCTGTCGAGCGTCCAGTCGAAGAACAGGAAGGAAGGCGGCGAGGCGATGGCCTCGGCTTCCGTCTTGAAGCTGGTCAGGATCGTCCACAGGATCGGGAAGAAGATCAGGAAGCCGATCGCCCATGCGGCGATGGTGACCAACCATTTGCGGCTCGTGGGAACGCGTCTTGCCATGTCCGTTCCTCCCTCAGATGTCCAGGTTCTTGCCGATCATCCGCATCAGGAAGATCGCAACGATGTTGGCGAGAATGACGGCGACGATGCCGCCCGCGGAGCCGCTGCCGACGTCGAACTGGAGAAGCGACTGGGCATAGACGAGATAGGTGATGTTGGTCGATGCCGTGCCCGGACCGCCATTGGTGGTCACCAGGATCTCGGCGAAGACCGAAAGGAGGAAGATCGTCTGGATCAGCACCACCACGGTGATGGCGCGCGTCAGATGCGGCAGAACGATGTGGAAGAAGCGCGCGAACGCACCGGCGCCGTCCATTTCGGCCGCCTCGATCTGCTCGCTGTCGAGCGACTGCATGGCGGTCAGCAGAATGAGCGTCGCAAACGGCAGCCATTGCCAGGCGACCATGATGATGATCGAGGTCAGCGGCGCATGGGAAAGGAAATCGAAGGGTTGCAGCCCGACGGCCTTGGTCAGGAAGGCGAACAGACCGTTGACCGGGTTCATGAACATGTTCTTCCACACCAGCGCCGACACGGTCGGCATGACGAAGAACGGCGCAATCACCAGGATGCGCACGATCCCTTGGCCGAACATCGGCTGGTCGAGGAGGAGGGCCAGGAGAATGCCGCCGATGACGGTGATCAGCAGCACCCCGCCCACGAGCAGAAGCGTGTTGGTCAGGGCCGCGAAGAAGGCCGGATCAGTCAGGAAGTAGCTGTAATTGTCGAAGCCGATGAAATCTTCCATCCCCGGCATCAGCAGATTGTAGCGCAGGGTCGAGAAGTAGAGCGTCATCGACAGGGGAATGATCATCCACGCCAGGAGCAGAAGCACCGCGGGCGCGATCATGAAACGGGCGGCGGTTCTCGAGTGAGCGGTGGCCATCGTCATCATCCCCATTGGTCAACCGGTCCGCCATTGAGGCCAGACGCGCGGTCGGACGAAGTCGGTTCGATAGAAAAAGCGAAGTGGGAGAGGCCGGCCGGAGTGTGCAAACCGGCCTCTGCCCTGGAGGAGACTTACTTGATGTAGCCAGCCTTGGTCATCTCACGTTCGCTGAGCTGCTGGGCGCTCTGGAGCGCCTGCTCGGCCGAAACCTGGCCTGCCAGCGCTGCGGAGAACTGCTGGCCCACCGCGGTGCCGATACCCTGGAACTCGGGGATCGCCACGAACTGGACGCCGACATAAGGCACTTCGTCGACCGTCGGATTGTTCGGGTCGGCCGCCTTGATGGATTCGAGCGTCATCTCGGCGAAGGGGACCTTCTTGTACTCCTCGTTCTCGTAGAGGGAAGTACGGGTGCCCGGAGGCACGTTGGCCCAGCCTTCCTTCTCGGCGACGAGCTTGGTGTAGTCCTTCGAGGTCGCCCAGGCGATGAACTTCTTCGCCGCATCGACCTTCTGGGAACCGGCCGGGATGCCCAGCGACCATGCCCACAGCCAGTTGGCGTGCTTTTCGACGCCTTCCTTGTTCGGGGCCAGCGCGAAGCCGACCTTGTCGGCCACGGTCGAATCATCCGGGTTGGTCACGAAGGACGCAGCCACGGTGGCGTCGAGCCACATGCCGCACTTGCCCTGCTGGAACAGCGCCAGGTTTTCGTTGAAGCCGTTGTTGGAAGCTCCGGGCGGGCCGTAATTGTTCATCAGGTCGAGATAGTCGGTGAGAACGGCCTTCCACTCTTCGGTGTCGAACTGGGGCTTCCAGTCCATGTCGAACCACTTCGCGCCATAGGAGTTGGCCATGGCGCCGAGGAAGGCCATGTTCTCGCCCCAGCCGGCCTTGCCGCGAAGGCAGATGCCGTAGACTTCATTGTCCTTGTCGGTCATGGCCTCGGCGGCCTTCTTGATGTCGGCCCAGGTCGGTTCCTGCGGCATTTCCATGCCGGCCTTTTCCATCAGGTCCTTCCGGTACATGACCATCGAGCTTTCGCCGTAGAAGGGAGCGGCATAAAGCTCGCCGTCGACTGTCAGACCGCCGCGGATGGCGGGCAGAAGGTCGTCGACATCATAGGCTTCGGGCAGGTCGTTGAGGCTGACGAGCCAGCCCTGCTTGCCCCAGATCGGAACTTCGTAGGTGCCGATGGTCATGACGTCGTACTGACCGCCCTTGGTGGCGATGTCGGTGGTCACGCGCTGGCGGAGCACGTTTTCCTCGAGCGTCACCCACTCGAGTTCGATGTCCGGATTGGCCTTGGTGAATTCGTCCGTCAGCTTCTGCATCCGGATCATGTCGCCATTGTTCACGGTGGCGATGGTGAGTTTCTCGGCCTGTGCGGCGGAAACAACGGCACACATCGCAGACGCGCCGAGAAGGGCGCGAACGAAAGTCTTCATGGTATCCTCCCAAAATCCCTCAAAGGGCATTCGCTTACGTTGGGCATTTGCCTAACTGGCGGGCGAATATTCACAAAGCCGCGTGTCCAAGTCAATCACCGCATACCGGGAAATCGTCGCTGCACTGCAGCGACTGAAAAGCATTTGCGCGTAAAATCAGGTATTTGAGCTGGGGAATTCTTTTGCTCAGCTCTCGAGCAGAAGCTCTGCCGTGTGCTCGTTGGTGATCAGGGTGTTGATCAGCTTGCCGCGCATCGCCCCCAGAATGGCCTGAACCTTCGCTTCTCCGGCGGCGATGCCGACGACGGGGTTCGCCGGGTTCACCATCAGCGGCGAACTCGCCACCCGATCGTTGACCAGGCCATCGATCAGCTTGCCCGCGGCGTCATACACCCAGCTGGTGATCTCGCCCACGGCCCCGGCGCGGTCGAGCGAGCGGACATCGTCGCGGGTCAGGAAGCCGTCGACGAAGAGGGGGGCCGTGAGCCCCATATTGCCCACGCCCACAAAGGTGACGTCGGCCTGGCGGGCGAGTTCGAGGATATTGTGCACCGGCTCCTGGTTGTGGAGGATCTTCTTCTCCTCGGCCGAGCGTGCAAAAACCGGAAGCGGCATCGGGTAGTGGCGGGCATTGGCCCGTTCGGCCATGCGGATGACGACGTTGTAGGCGGTCGCCGAGCCGTCCGACATCATGTTGCCGAGCAGCGAGACGATGCGGTGCTGCGGGCAGTCCATCGGCGGAAGCTGCTCCACCGCCGAGCGCAGCGCCCGGCCGGTGCCGATGGCGATGATCTTGGGGTGGTGCGATTTCAGATGCCGTTCCATCTCGACGGCGCCCACCTGCGCCACGCCGGTCATGGAGTTCGGCGCATCCGGGTCGGACGGAACGATCTCGCAGCCCAGCAGCCCGAAGCGCTCCTTGAGCCGCATCGACAGTTCCATGCATTTGGCGATCGGATGGTCGAGCCTTACCTTCACCAGCCGTTCGGTGACGGCGAGCGAAACCAGGCGCTGGGCGGACTGACGCGAGACGCCGAGCTTGCGGGCAATCTCGTCCTGGGTATTGCCGGCGACGTAATAGAGCCAGCCGGCGCGTGCCGCATCGTCGAGGCGACTTGCCTCGCCATCAGCTTTTCCAGCCATCTCCTGCCTCCCTCGTTTCCCCGCCTATAGCGTTCCGGCGTTGCCCCTGATGTCAAGCCCGGCGTGTTGCGTGGGGTTTTGAGCCCGCTGCCGGATGCTTGGCCCCATGTCCTCGAATACCTCCAGTCAGGCAGTCGCGGCTTCAGGACGATTTCAGTGCGTATGGCACCGATTTTTCCGTTTATCCACTCAGCGAGAGCATTTTTGTCCGGGGACCGTGAACACGCCGGCGACGGCGCCAGGAAGACGATTTCGGGAATGGGTTTCAGGTCGAGGTCTCGAACAGGGCCGGTTCGAATCCGGCGAGTTCATGCCAGTCGCTTATGCGCATCACGCCGCTGTCTGGAACCTCATGGCCGCGCAGATGCTTGCCGCCGGTATAGTGGTAGCATCGCATGCCCGCGCGTCTGGCGCCCTCGATGCCGGGCGCGGAGTCCTCGATCACCAGGCAGCGTTCGGGCGTCACGCCCATTGTCCGGGCGGCCAGCAGGAAGAGGTCAGGCGCAGGTTTGCCGTTTTCCACCTGGGAAGCTGTGAAGGTATTGTCGCCGAAATGGCGGTCCAGGCCGGTGATCTCCATCGATCGCGTGAGCCGCCGCCGGGTCGAACTCGTCGCAACGCAGGAAGCGACCTTCAATCCGGCCAGGATCTCGCGCACACCCGGCGTGGTTTCGAGCTCCGTCTCGAAGGCCTTGAGCAGTTTGCCGCGGTAGCTTTCCTCGAACTCCTCGCCCAGCGACAGCCCGTAATTGATCCGGATGTCGGCGACGACCTTGGGCCAGCTGCGGCCCAGGAAATTGGCCTGGAAATGGGCGAAATCGACGCTCACGCCGACGGTCTTCAGCAATGCCAGAAGCACGCGCGCGGAAATGATCTCGCTGTCGATGAGGACACCGTCGCAGTCGAAGATCACCAGCTCTACAGGGGGCGTCGGGCTTGCCATGGGACGGCGAACACTCTCTCTCCTCGACCGTCCCTGAACAGAGGAGGGGCAGGGCGGCTCCGGCCTGTTCTTGCCGGTTAAGCCGCCCCATTGTCAATCAGCCTCTCAGGTCCTGAGGACCCGGTAGATCGCCGGTATGACGAGCACCGTCAGAAGTGTCGAGGAGGCGAGGCCGAAAAGAAGCGAGATCGCCAGCCCCTGGAAGATCGGATCGGTGAGGATCACGCCCGCCCCGATCATCGCGGCAAGCGCCGTCAGAAGGATCGGCTTGAAGCGGATGGCGCCGGCCTCGACCAGAATATCCGTCAGGCTCCGGCCTTCATGGTCGGCATGGCGGATGAAATCGACGAGCAGGATCGAATTGCGAACGATGATGCCCGCAAGCGCGATGAAGCCGATCATCGAGGTGGCCGAAAACGGCGCGCCGAACAGCCAGTGGCCGCCGAGAATGCCGATGAAGGTCAGGGGTATAGGCGTCAGGATGACGAGCGGCACTTTGAACGATCCGAACTGCGCCACCACGAGGATGTAGATCCCCAGAAGAGCAACGCCGAAGGCGGCGCCCATGTCGCGGAACGTCACCCAGGTGACTTCCCATTCGCCGTCCCACAACAGCACCGGCGCGTTTTCGTCGGCGGGCTGGCCGTGCAGCCTGATCTCGGGTTTGTCGAGGCCGGTCCAGTCCTGCGCGTCGAGCGCCTCCTGCACCGCCAGCATGCCGTAGAGCGGTGCTTCGTAGTCGCCCGCCAGTTCGGCCATCACCAGTTCCGCCGGCCGGCCATTGTGCCGGAAGATCGGGAAAGAGGCGCGCTCTTCGCTGACATGGACGACGTCACCCAGCTCCACAACCCCGCGTCCGCCAGGCAGAACGTTGGCGGGAATCGGCGTGGTCAGGAAATCCTCGTCCACCACCCGTTCGCCCCTGGAGCGTTCGAGCCGGATGGCGATCGGCTGGCGGCCGCCGCCACGGTGCGAATAGCCCACGGTCCGGCCCTGGTTGAGGATCGCCATCGTGTCGAACACGTCGCCTTCCTCCACCTTGTAGAACTCGGCGTCGTTAGTCGAGATGGTGGCGCGCAGGCGTCGGGCCGGCTGCCCCCACGAATTGTCGGTGTCGACGATGAAGGGCACCGACAGGAAGGCAGCTTCCACTTTCTCGGCGACAGCGCGCCGGCTTTCGGGATCGGGCCCGTAGATCTCGGCCAGAAGCGTTGCCATGACCGGCGGACCGGGCGGGGGCTCGACGACCTTGAAGACGGTGCCGTCCGGCACCGGAATGTCGGCGAGCCGCGCGCGGATATCCAGCGCGATCTCATGGCTCGTCCGCTCCCGGGCATTCTTGGGGGCGAGGTTGAGTGCCACGTCGCCGACAAAACTGTCGGTGCGGAAGAAGGAATGGCGAACCAGCCCGTTGAAGTTGAACGGCGCAGCGGTTCCGGCATGGGTCTGCGCGGACAGAACCTCGTCGAGCGTCAGCGCCTTCTGCGCGACTGCTTGCAGCACCGCGTCGGTGGCTTCCACCGCGGTCCCCTCCGGCATGTCGACGGTCACCTGAAGCTCCGACTTGTTGTCGAAGGGGAGCAGCTTCACCGTCACGTCCTTCGTGTAGAAGAGGGTGAGCGATCCAAGCGTCAAGGCACCGACGAGAAGCAGGAAAAGCCAGGCGCGCGTCTTGCTGGCGAGAATGGGGGTCGCCACCGCGCGGTAGGCGCGGCCCAGTGCGCCGCCGGCATGAGCGCCGTCGTTCCCCGCGCCGTGATGCAGCTCAGCCTTGCCGGCGACCTTCAGCATCAGCCAGGGCGTGACCATGACCGCGACGAAGAAGGAGAACACCATCGCCGCCGAGGCGTTCGCCGGAATCGGGCTCATATACGGCCCCATCATGCCGGAGACGAAGAGCATCGGCAGCAGCGCCGCGACCACCGTGAGAGTTGCCACGATCGTCGGGTTGCCGACTTCCGCCACGGCCTGGATAGCGGCGGACTGCCGGTCCCTCCCGTCCTTCATCCCCCAGTGCCGCGCGATGTTCTCGATGACCACGATGGCGTCGTCGACGAGAATGCCGATCGAGAAGATGAGGGCGAAAAGGGACACGCGGTTGAGCGTGTAGCCCATCACCCGCGAGGCGAAGAGCGTGAGCAGGATCGTGACGGGGATCACCACCGCGACCACCAAGGCTTCGCGCCAGCCGATCGCAATCCAGACCAGCGCGATGATCGACACCGTCGCAAGGCCGAGGTGGTAGAGCAGCTCGTTGGCTTTCTCGTTGGCCGTTTCGCCATAGTCGCGAGTGATCTCGACGGACATGGAATCCGGGATCAGCCGGCCGTCAAGCGCTTCCACCCGTTCAAGCACGTTGTGAGCGACGCTTACGGCGTTGGATCCGGCCCGTTTGGCGAGTGCGATGGTGACGGCCGGGACACGTATGGTCGCGCCGTTCTCGCGGCGGATTGTCGAAACGATATGCTCCGAACTGTCAGGCGCCAGCTCGATCGACGCCACGTCGCGGACATAGACCGGGCGACCGTCGCGGCTCGTGATCAGCAGATTGCCGATCTCGGCCGGTGCGAACAGCGTCTCGCCTGCCATGAGTTCGATCTGGGCGCCGTCGTCGCGCACCTGGCCCGCCGGGAAGGCGCGGTTGGCGCCGGTGACCTTTTGCGCGAGTTGCTGCAGCGTCACGCCGTAAAGGGCAAGACGTTTCGGATCGGGCGAGATGCGGATGATCTCGTCGGTCTCTCCCACGAGATAGGTAAGTCCCACATCGTCGATCTTGGCGAGTTCGGTGCGCAATTCCCGCGCCACGCGCGAGATGTCGGCTGCCGTCACCTCGGTATCGGATGCGTTTTTGGGGGTGAGCGTTAGCGTGACGATGGCGACGTCGTCGATACCGCGCCCGACGATCAGCGGCTCCGGAATGCCGACCGGAATGCGGTCGAGATTGGCGCGTACCTTGTCGTGGACGCGCAACACCGCCGAATCCGCCTCGGTACCGACGATGAAGCGTGCGGTGACCAGAACCTTGTTGTCATGGGTCTGCGAATAGACGTGCTCGACGTCGTTGATGCCCTTGACGATTGTTTCAAGCGGTTCGGTGATCAGCTTCTCGGCGTCGGCTGCGTTCAGCCCGTCGGCGCGAACCTGGATATCCACCATCGGAACGGAGATCTGCGGCTCCTCCTCGCGCGGCAGCGTCATCAACGCCACCAGGCCGAAGGCGAAGGCGGCAATGAGAAACAGCGGCGTGAGCGGCGACTTGATGAAGGCACGGGTCAAGGCGCCGGCGATGCCCAGGCCGGGGCTCTTCGATGCGTCGGGCGTGGTCATGGCACGATCACCCGGTCCCCGGCCGATAGGCCGCTGAGGATTTCGACGAGCCCGCCCTGTCCGGCGTCGGTCGTCTCGACCGCTCCTCCGGTGACGACCACGCGTTCGGCGGTCCCCGCGCCGGTGTCCACCGTCACGAAGTCGAGGCCGTTGCGGCTGGCAATGGCCGATTGCGGAACGGTGAGCGCCTGCCGGTCGCCCACAGGCACGTCCACGAGCACACGCGCATCGACGAACCGGGTGGAAAGTGCTTCCACCTCCACGTCAGCCGTGACGCGGCCGCCCTCGATCTGCGGATAGATCCTGGCGAGCGTGCCGGATTTCTCGCCGGTATCGGTAGAGATGCGGATCTCCGCACCCTCGGCCAGCATCGGCGCAAGCCGTTCCGGCAGCGCGAGCCGCAGGAAGAAGCCGCCGCCGCCGATCGTCGCCACCGCTTCGCCGGGCATGATCACGGCGCCGGGGGTGACCGGCACGGAGAGAACCTTGCCGGAGACCGGCGCCAGGATCTCTCCCTCGCTCTGCTGCTGTTCGAGAACGGCACGGTTGGCCCTGGTCGATGCAATCTGGTTGCGCAACACGTCGGACTGGGTGGAAAGCTGGTCGAGCCGCTGGCGCGTGACCACACCTTGCGCGATCAGCTTTTGCGCGCGGTCGAGTTCGGTGTCGGCGGTCTTGAGCTGGGATTCGAAAGCGGCGAGCTGGCCATCGAGAGCCTCGATCTGGAAACTGATCTTGTCGTCGCGCACGAGCCCGATTGCCTGGCCTTCTTCGACCTCGTCGCCTTCGGTGATGGTCAACTCGACCACGACGCCGCCGATACGGGCCCGGGCAGGGGCGACGTCGCGGGTCTCGACACTGCCGTGGACGGCCTTCCACTCCGTCACGCTCACAGGGGCAAGCGTAATGGTTTCCGCAAGTGCGGGCGCGCTGCAGGACAGGCTGCCCGCGTAGAGAGAAAGTCCCGCGGCTAGAGCGGGTGCCAAACGTGATGTCATATCATCCAACCCCGAACGGCGTTTCGCTTCAGAGCGGCCGTTCATCACCGATACTGCGTCGTTTTCTAATATCAACGACCATTTATATTGATGTAGGTGTATATGCAATGCCCGATAGTCAAGACCCGCTCCCGCGAGTGCTGCCGGGATGCGGCAAAGCCGAAAGCCCGGCCAATTGAAGCTGGCCGGGCGGAGATGCTTTGAAAAGCCGGGTCGTTCAACCTGATGTCAGCGGGAAACGGTCAGGGCTTTGGAACTTTGGTCGGACCGGGCCCCATCGAGGCAGCCCGGATATCCGTCAGGCCGGGGTGCCGGCCTCGTTGATCTGTGCGCCTGGCTCGTGCGATTCGATCATCGCATCGGCCATGAGCACGCGCAGCTGGCCCATGGGCTTGCCGCAACCGGAGCAATTGACGATCTCGAACTCGGGAATATTGCCGACGATCGTATTCTGTTTCTGGCAGCGGTGACAGGAAACGGAAAGGGCAGAGTATTCGTATTCAGACATGGACTCACCTCCATAGGGGCGGTGGAGCGTAACCGAAGCTATGGCTCATTAAATGCATATATTAGTATTTCTACGATTATGAGTGTATCAGCTTTCCGGCACCTTGGATATAGCCGTGCAGAAGTCGGATTGCAGCACGAAAATCGGGTCAGAAAGCCTTGCCGCGCGCGGTTACCGGCCAGATCGTTTCCACCCTGCCGTGGCGCATGACGACATACCAGTCGTGCAGATTGCAGGTGGGGTCGCAATGGCCCGGGACGAGGCGCAAACGGTCGCCGACGGCCAGATGCCCGTAGGGATCGGTGAGGGTGCCGTGTTCGTCCGAGGCGGAGACATAGGCCACGTCGTCGCGGTCGTGGACGAGGGGAAGGCCGCTGTCGACCGATTGCACCTTGAGCCCCGCATCGCAGACCGCGCGGCCGGCGCTTGAGGTGCTCATCACGCTGGTCAGAAGAAACAGCGCCTGGTCAAAATCCTGGCAGCGCCTGCCACTTTCGTCCTCGATGCGGGCGTAGTCGACATCCATGAAGGCATAGGAGCCGCATTGCAGCTCGGTATACAAGCGCGAGCCTGCTTCGAAGGCGTAACTTCCTGTGCCGCCGCCCGTCACCCTCGGACATCTGATGCCGTTGACCCTCAGCATCTCGACTGCGGCATTGGCATGCTGGATCGACTTGATGGCGGCCGATCGCCGGTCTTCGTAGCTCACGATGTGTTGCATCATGCCGTGATAGGCCTGCACGCCGCCGAAATCGAGGCGGTCGGCGGCAACGATGGCGCGGGCGATTTCGAGCAGTTCCGTCAGAGTGCTGACGCCGCAGCGCCGGCCTCCGGTTTCGAATTCGACAAGGCAGGTGATCGTCGTCTCATGCCGGACCGCGGCCTCCTGGAGCTGGGTGACGGCGTCCGGATCATCGACGCAGACGGAGATCTTGGCACCCTCGGCGCAAAGCCGCGCCAGCCGGTCGATCATCAGGGGATTGCGGATTTCGTTTGAAATCAGGATGTCGGTGATGCCCGCCCGCACGAAGGCTTCCGCCTCGCTGACCTTCTGGCAGCATATTCCGGTAGCTCCGCCGATCTCCATCTGCAGACGCGCAATGTCCGCCGACTTGTGCATCTTGCCGTGCGGCCGCAATTTCACGCCGCTCCTGCGGGCAAAATCTCCCATCGTCCTGAGATTGGTTTCGAGTCTGTCGAGATCAATCACCAGGCAGGGGGTGACGATCTCCTCCTGACGCATGCCAGGCAAGGCCGGAATGTCGTATCCGACCGTCAATCCATCGAGGAACTTGTCAATTTTCATGCCTGGGCCTCCGGAGCCGGATTCCCTGCTTTGACGCGAGATTCGCTGGGTTGCGGGCACTATGCGCCCTTTTCCCGCGCCATGCAAAGCCGGGTCTTCCGGCGTGGCCATGCCCAATTGTATCAAAACCCGCATGAGGGGGCTTGATGAACGGAAACGGGGCGGCTATACGGACGCCGCTGGATCGGAGCGTAGCGCAGCCTGGTAGCGCACCTCGTTCGGGACGAGGGGGTCGGAGGTTCGAATCCTCTCGCTCCGACCAGCCAGCAAAACCCGCCTCGGCGGGTTTTTTCGTATCTGCCGGTCGTGCGCCGGCATTTCCACTCAGACAGCTGCGTCTATGCATTGAATTCTCGCATCGGGAGTTCAGCACACTAAACGAATGCCGCGTCACGCCGTTCCGTCAGGCCGGTGGTTTGTTTTGGCCGCCGTCCCCTCGGCAGGACGGCGATGGCGCGCTCGACGCCTCTTGGGGTGGGATGCCATCGATCAGCCCGCAAGCAGGGCGAAAGCTCCGGCAAGGCAGATGATGGATATGCCGGCGACCAGCAGCGACCACATGAGCCGCCGCCTGGCCGTCACCTCGGTCTGGCTTGATGCCGCCGCCGGAAAGACCTGCGGCATCCGCCGGCCGAACTCCGAGGGAATCCGGCGTTGCATCTTCTCTCTCCTCCTACTCGGTGACGTCGGACGGAATGTGGGTGTCGACCCCTGAGAGGATGATGCCGTCCGTCACGTTCCTGACGCCCGGCACGGCAAGCGCCACGCGGAGAAGCTTGGCCTTGTCCTCGTCGGAATCCACGCGTCCTGCAAGTGCGGCGATGCCGTCGCGGACGGTAATCGTGACGTCATGGTCGTCGAGATCGTTGCTCTCATAGGCGAGGGCGATCTGCTCGCCGATGGCATCGTCCTCGATGATGGAATCCTCGTCCTCGGGGAATGGGGATGGGCCACCGGTGCTCTCGATCGCCGTATTGCTCGAGATTTCGGCGCCCGGGACCTCGGACTCGTCGAAATTGCTTTCTGAATTGCCATAGCCGACATTGGCCGCCTTCTTCTCGCCGTCCTCGTCCGAATAGGGCCACCCCTCTTCGATCTCGCGGGCTTCGTAATCGCGATAGTCTTCTTCACGGGAAAGGGCGGAGGGGTCTCGTTTCGGTCTCGCCATGATCGGGCTCCTTCTTGTTCTTCGATGGAACAACGATTGGCTGCCGATTTGGTTCGACGGGAGCGCTCTTATTTGGCTGGCCTCAGACGCCTATTTGGCTGGCCTCAGACGCCGCCGGGACGATAGAGATGAAGGCCCGTCTGGCGTCCGTCGCCGAGTTCGATGGTCCGCTCGGGTTCGACATCGGGAACCTTGAAGCTGTTGGAAACGAACAGTGCGCCCGGTTTCATCTCGGACGTCGCCTTGGCGTGGAGCTTGGCCATGGGGGCGGGGGACAGGAAGCAATAGACGATATCGTAGCGGCTGAGATCTTCCTTCCACAGGCTCCGGTAAGCCACTGAGGCGACTCCTCTTCCCCGTAAAGGCAATAGCCGCAACCAGGCCAGTGCGAAGACCAGCGGCGCGGTTTCCACCCCCGCTACGGCAAGTCGCGGATGGCTTCGCTTGAGCGATGCGAGAACGCTGCCGGTGCCGCAGCCGAGGTCGACGAAAGATGAGGCTCCGCTCTCGGTGACAAGTCTGGCGAGCGCCTCGCGCGTCTTCCGGTTGGTCAGATAGAGCGGCACCTGCTCAGATGGGGCGTTCCATGAGACGAGCGCGATGGCGGCGAAGGCGAGAAGATAGATCCAGGCCGGAGCGGCGCCGCCATAGACGAGGCCGACCGGAAGAAGAAGCTGCACCGGCAGCCAGATGAGCCGGAGACGCAGCAGAAGGCCTATCGCGGCGGCACCGATTGCCTGCGCCGCGACGATGGCCGCGACGTTTCCGGACGGAACAATCGATAGTCGAGCCGCGCCGATCAGCAGGGCGATCATCAATCCCTGCGATACGGCCACCTTCAGCCAGTCGAGAATTTGTCTCTGCCACCGTCCCATGGATCGTCTTTAACGAGCGACGTTCCCAAAAGCGACACTGCAGATAAAGGCCGGGCAAAAGAAAAGCCCCGGCGGGCCGAGGCTTCACATGTCTTGTCGCGCCGTGGCCTGGCTCGGGGGCAGGGCAACCTCGCCCGCAATCCGTGGCTCTCGGGCCTCAGGCCTAACGCCTAACGCTCGTTGTGCTTGTTCTCTCCGCGGCCCGGTTCGCCGGCATGTCCGCTCGATGTCACCGCAACAGGGTCGCTGGCCGGAAAGGTATCTTCCAGACCTTCGTTGAGTTCGTCCTCATCGTCTTCGCGCTCTTTCAAGGTCTTGAGTTCTTCGCGCGCGGCGGTCTCCGCCATCTCGCGGGTCGAATAGACAGGTGAATGGCGATTGTCGATCACGAAGCTGTAGCCGTTAAGACGCTGTTCGATTTCGAAATTCTCTTTGCTCATGACAATACTCCCGTTTCCAGGCAAAACGCTTTTCGGCGGGAACCGTTCCGTGATCGGGTCGAGTTGCGGGAATGTCACAGCCATCGTCCTTCCCCGCGCCGAGCGAGCGATTTCCCGCTGCATTTGCAGACTGGAAACGACTTTTGCCCCACATTGCGCCTGCGCTGAAGAATTGCATGCACAGTGGGATATCCTCGATGATCAAGCCGCTCCGTTCCGCGAGCCTCGCCCTCGCACTTCTCCTTCCTGCCACGGCCCATGCCCAGGACAGCTACGGACAGGCGCCCGGCATCGATTTCGAACTGGGTCTAGGTGCAGGCGTTTCGCCGGAATATTTCGGCTCCAGCAGCTATATCCTGTCGCCCGTTCCTGTCATTCGCATTCAGCGTCTGACGCTGCCCAATGGCCGGACCTTCGGCGGCGGCCCGGAGACCGGATTCTCGATTGGTCCCTCGTTTGATTTCATCGGCAAGCGTTCGGCTTCCGATCATCCGGTTCTCGCCGGCCTCGACACGGTCGATGCGGCCGTCGAGCTTGGCCTGAGCGCCAGCTACACGTTCCAGAACCTGCGTGTGTCCGGCGACATCCGCCACGGCTTCGGCGGGCATCACGGAATTCGCGGCGAAGTGGGCGTCGACGCGCTCTTCAAGCCGACCGAAAAGCTTGCGATCTATGCAGGCCCGCGCTTCGGCTTTGCCGATGACGAGTTCACCAATACTTATTTCGGCGTCTCGGCGGCGGAAGCGGCGGTCTCGGCCTTCCCGGAGACCGCGGTGGATGGAGGCCTTCTGAGCACCGGCCTCGAAGTCGGCGCGCGCTACGATTTCAACGATACATGGGCCGCCGAGAGCAAGGCGAGCTGGAGCCGATTGCAGGGCGATGCGGGGGATTCGCCGATCACCGCGCAAGGGTCGAGAGACCAGTACGGCTTGTCGTTCGCGCTCATCCGCAAGTTCAGCATCGATTTCTGACGGGGGCCGGTGGTCTAGAACCGCCGGTCGACCGACGCCGGGCGTCCCGGAATCGACAGCGTCATCGGCGATTTCTCGCGACGCGCGATGACCTTGCCCCTTGAGACGACGAGCAGGCGCTGGGCGCGCAGACGAACGGCCTCCACCGGCCCGTTCGCATCAAGCACCACAAGGCTGGCGACCGAACCCTTCGCGAGCCCGTAGCCTTCCAGACCCATGATCGCGGCGTTCTCCCGCGTCACCATATGGAAACACTGGGTCATGTCGGCGGGGCTCGTCATCTGCGCCACATGCAAGCCCATGAAGGCGACGTCCAGCATGTCGGCGGTTCCGAGCGAATACCAGGGATCGAGAACGCAATCCTGGCCGAAGCCGACGCGAATGCCGTATCTGAGCATTTCCGGCACCCGGGTCATTCCGCGCCGCTTCGGATAGGTGTCGTGCCGCCCCTGCAGCGTGATGTTGATGAGCGGATTGGCGATGGCGGCCACTTCCGCTTCCGCCATCAGCGGCAGCAGTTTCGAGACGTAGTAATTGTCCATCGAGTGCATGGAGGTCAGGTGCGAGCCTGCCACACGGCCGTGCAGGCCGAGCCGCTGCGTTTCATGGACAAGCTGCTCGATATGGCGGGAGAGGGGATCGTCGCTCTCGTCGCAGTGCATGTCGACCATCAGGCCGCGCTCGGCGGCGATCTCGCAAAGTTCGGTGACGGAGCGTCGCCCATCCTCCATGGTGCGCTCGAAATGCGGAATGCCGCCGACCACATCGACGCCCATGTCGAGTGCGCGGATGGTGCAGTCCCGGGCTGCGGGGGCGCGGTAGAGCCCGTCCTGAGGGAAGGCGACGAGCTGCAGGTCGAGATAGTCCTTCACCTTGTCGCGAACCGAAAGAAGCGCCTCGACACCCTTCATCCCGTTCTCGTCGGAAGTATCGACATGGGTGCGGATGGCGAGCAGCCCCATGGAGGCCGCCCAGTCGCAATAATCCACGGCGCGCTTTTCGATTTCCTCGATCGTCTGGACCGGCTTGAGTTCGTTCCAGAGCGCAATGCCCTCGAGCAGCGTTCCGCTCGCATTGATGCGCGGCGTTCCGTAGGACAGCGTCGCATCCATGTGGAAATGCGGATCGACGAAGGGCGGACTGACCAAGTGGCCGGAGACGTCGATCGTCTCGCGGGCCTCGCCGGTAATGTCGTCTTCCACCGCCGCGATCTTGCCGCCGGTAATCGCGATATCGGCTGTCTTGCCATCGGGCAGGGTGCCGCCCTTGAGGAGGAGGTCGAAACTCATCGCTCGCCTTTCTGATAGGGGGTCATCAGCGCCTTCGGATAGCCGGCGCGTCGTGCCACCAGCACGAGTGCTGCGATCGACAGCACATAGGGCAGCATCAGGAACACCTGATAGGGGATCACGCCGCCGGTCAGTTGCTGCAGGCGCACCTGGTAGGCATCGAAGGCGGCGAACAGGATGGCCCCGATCAGCGCCTTGCCCGGCCTCCACGAGCCGAAGACCACCAGCGCGATGGCGATCCAGCCGCGGCCGTTGATCATCTCGAAGAAGAAGGAATTGAAGGACGACATGGTGAGGAACGCCCCGCCGATCGCCATCAGCGCCGAACCGGCCATGACCGCGCCCATGCGTACCGTCGTCACGGAAATCCCCTGCGCCTCCACGGCGGAGGGATTTTCGCCGACTGCGCGAACGGCCACGCCTGCGGGCGTCCGGTAGAGGATCCAGGCCACGAGTGCCACGCAGACGAAGGCGAAATAGGTGAGCGGCGTCTGGTTGAAGAGCGCCTGGCCGATGACGGGGATATCCGAAAGGACCGGAACCTCGAAGGGCTGGAACGGCTCGATCTTCGGCGGCGAAGAAACCTCGGGCAGAAGGATGCGATAGGAGAAATAGGTGAGCGACGTCGCAAGCAATGTGATGCCGATGCCGGTCACGTGCTGCGACAGGCCGAGCGGGACGGTCAGAAACCCGTGCAGGAGGCCGAATGCCGCGCCGGCGAGTGCCGCAACGAGGACACCCGTCCAGAGCCCGAAACCGAGATAGACCGTGAACCAGCCGGCGAACGCGCCTGCCGTCATGATCCCCTCGATGCCGAGATTGAGCACGCCCGCGCGTTCACATACGAGTTCGCCCATGGTCGCGAAGATCAGCGGCGAGGCAATGCGGATGGCCGCCACCCAGAAACTCGCCGTCAGAAGAATCTCGAAGGCTTCCATGGGTCAGTTCGCCTCCAGCATTTGGGTTTGCCGCGTTACCCCCCTCTGTCGGCCATGCCGACATCTCCCCCACAAGGGGGGAGAGGGGAATGTGCGGCCGTCATCCGGCCAGATCGAGTGCTTCGTCTTTTCCGGGATAGTGAGGTCGAAGCCGGAGTCCGGGAGTGAGAACTGTACTCGGCTGTATCCCCTGTCGCCGAGGCCTCCATGTAACCGGGAGGTCGCGCCTCGCACCTCTCTCCCCCCTTGTGGGGGAGATGTCGGCATCGCCGACAGAGGGGGGTGACTCACGGCTGGATGAAGTGCTCTGGCCATTAACGCCCCTCCACGACGCGGACGATATGCTCGCACACGTCGCCGATAGATTTCAGCACATCATCGTTCCAGAATCGCAAGACGGTCCACCCATCAGCCTCCAGAGCAGTTGTTCGGGCCTGATCCGAAATTTCCGCCGAGGCTCGCGCGTGCTGGCTGCCGTCGAGTTCCACGATCAGTCGACGCTCCGGACATGCGAAATCGACAATAAAGCCCTTGATTGGAGATTGCCGCCGGAACCCGAGCCCCATCAGGCGGTGCCCGCGCAATTCGTACCAGAGCTTGCGCTCGGCATCCGTCATTGTCCGTCGCATGCGTTTGGCGTTGGCGCGATTGCGCGGCGGGACGGGGTGGTGGCTGGCAACCATCATCTTACTTCCACCTGATCCGGTAGCGCATGAGCATCATGGCGGTGACCATGGTGAGAAGGGCGGAGGCGACCATGACCTGGGCGATGTAGCTCGGAACGTTTGCCGACCGGCTCATGGCATCGGCTCCGACGAAGATGCCGGCCACGAAGATCGCGGCGAGCACGACGCCGAGCGGATTGAGCATGGCGAGCATGGCGACGACGATGCCGGTGTAGCCGTATCCCGGCGACAGATCGAGCGTCAGGTTGCCCTTCAGGCCCGCGACTTCCGAGAAGCCGGCCAGTGCCGCAAGGCCGCCTGAAATCAGCGCTGTCTTGGCGATCACGCGATTGACCGGAATGCCGGCAAAGCGCGCGGCTTCCGCGTTGTGGCCGACGGCGCGCATCTCGTAGCCGAGCACGGTCTTCTTCATGATGAACCAGACGATGCCGGCCGACACGATGGCGAGAACGAACCCGTAATGCAGCCGCTTGCCCGTTATGATGCGCGGCAGCTTGGCTTCGGCGATGATGCGTTTGGATTGCGGCCAGCCGAGCCCCATCGGGTCCTTGAGCGGACCTTCGAGCAGAAGCGAGACGAACAGGATCACGATGAAGTTGAGAAGCAGCGTGGTCACCACTTCGTCCACGCCGAAACGGGTCTTCAGGATTGCCGGGCCGAGCAGAACGAGGGCGCCTGCCAGCATCGCCGCGACCATGATGATCGGGATCAGCCCGAACGACGGAATGGTGATCGCCCCGGTGCCGAGCACCACGGTCATCACCGCGCCGATATAGAGCTGGGCTTCCGCCCCGATGTTCCAGAGCCGCGCGCGGAAGGCAACCGCAACGGCCAGGCCGGTGAAGATGAGCGGCGTGGCGCGCGTCAGCGTTTCCAGAAGCGCGAACTGTGTTCCGGCGGCACCCTTGATCACCAGCGAGAAGACGTTGAACGGATTGGCGCCCGCCAGCATCACGAGGATCGAGGAAAAGATCACGGCACCCGCGATGGCAAGCGCGGTGAAGCCGAGCGTGCGCGCAAGCGACGGGTTGGGGCGGGGTTCAAGCCGCATGGATGGTGTCTCCCGCAGGGCCCTGATCCATGCCGTGACCGGCCATCAGGATGCCGAGTTCGCGCTGGCTGCGTTCGCCGCGCAGGGAAGGTGCCGATAGCCGGCCCTCCGACATGACCACGATGCGGTCGGACAGCGACTGGATTTCGTCGAGATCCTCGGAGATCAGGAGGATGGCCGCACCGCGGTCGCGCGCCTCGATCAGCTTGCGGTGCACATAGGAAACCGCGCCGATATCGAGCCCGCGCGTCGGCTGGCTGGCGAGGATGACGTCCGGATCGCCATCGAGCGCCCGGCCGAGAATGAGCTTCTGCATGTTGCCGCCCGACAGAAGCCGCACGCGTGCATTCTCGGACGGGCATTTGACGTCGTAGTCCGCGATGATCTCGCGGGCGAAGGCCGCGGCAGCGTTCCAGTCGATGATGCCGAAGCGGGAGAAGCGACGGGTCGGATAGGCCTCGGAGATGACGTTTTCCGCCACGCTCATGTCGCCGATCATGCCGGTCGCGTGGCGATCCTCCGGAATGCGGCCGAGCTTGTTGGCGAGCGCCTTGCGCGGGCTCCAGCCGCTCATCGTTTCACCGTGGATCCGGATCGACCCCGACGTCAGCGGCAGCGTGCCGGCGATTGCCGCGGCAAGTGCTGCTTGGCCGTTGCCGGAAATGCCGGCAAGCCCGGTGATTTCACCGGCGCGCAGTTCGAGCGTGATGGCGTCGAGGCCCGCGCCACCCTCGGCTTTGGTCGACGCCTTCTCCAGGGCGAAAAGCACCTTGCCCGGGATGGCGGGCGAGACGTCGTCCTGGGGAAGTTCGGAGCCGACCATCAGCTGGGCGAGGTCGTGCGTATCGGTTTCGCCGATCTGGCGTGCACCGGCCACGGTGCCCGAACGCAACACGACGACGCGATCGCAGACAGCCATCACCTCGTGAAGCTTGTGCGAAATGAAGATGACCGACAGACCGTCCGCGACCAGTTTCTTCAGCGTGTTGAAGAGCGCCTCGACCTCCATCGGGGTCAGAACGGCTGTCGGCTCGTCGAGTATGAGAATGCGGGCATCGCGGTAGAGCGCCTTGAGGATTTCGACGCGCTGGCGTTCGCCAACGGAAAGGTCGCTGATCTGCCTGTCGGGGTCGACTGCGAGGCCGTAATCGGCTGCGAGCTTCGAAATGCGCTCGCGTGCGGCCCTGCGGTCGAGAAAGGGGCGCCAGATCGACTGCGTGCCGAGGGCGATATTGTCGAGAACGCTCATCTGTTCGGCGAGCGTGAAGTGCTGATGCACCATGCCGACGCCTGCATTAAGCGCTGCGCGGGGATCGCCCGGGGCGAGGCGTTCGCCGAAGACCTCGATGTCGCCCTCATCGGCCGTGTAGTGGCCGAAAAGAATGTTCATCAACGTTGTCTTGCCGGCACCGTTCTCGCCAAGGAGCGCCACCACCTCGCCGCGCCTGAGCGTCAGCGAGATGGCGTTGTTCGCGGTCAGTTTGCCGAAACGTTTTGTGATCCCCGAAAGGCGGAGAACCTCCTCCGCCTTTCCCGCAGCATTCTCGTCCATCAGTTGGACTTCGGCTCCTCGTCGTTGATCTCGACGGTGAACGCGCCGGACGTGATGGCTTCGCGCTTTTCGTCGACCATCTTCATGGCCTCTTCCGGAACCTTGCCTTCGAAAGTGCCGAGCGGAGCGAGAGAGGCGCCGCCCTCCTTCATGAAGGAATAGACGCCGTAGTCTTCAGCCTTGAAGTTGCCGGCCTTGACCTTCTCGATGGCCGCGTCGAGCGTCGGCTCGAAGTGCCAGATCGCCGAGGCCACGACCGTGTCCGGGTAGTCGGCCTGGGTGTCGATCACGTTGCCGATGGCGAGCAGGCCCTTCTCCTTGGCTGCGTCGGAAACACCGAAGCGCTCGGCGTAGAGGATATCCGCACCCGCATCGATCTGCGCGAAAGCGGTTTCCTTGGCCTTGGGCGGATCGAACCACGAACCGATGAAGGCCACCTGGAACTTCACGTCCGGATTGATCTCCTTGGCGCCCGCCATGAAGGCCTGCATCAGGCGGTTGACTTCCGGGATCGGATAGCCGCCGACCATGCCGATATTGTTGGTCTTGGTCATCGCGCCTGCAATGATGCCGGTCAGGTAGGAGGCGTCCTGGATATAGTTGTCGAAGACCGCGAAGTTGGGATGCGCGTCGTCGGGCTTGAAGGACGAACCGATGAGGAACGCCTTGTCCGGATAATCGTCGGCGACCGCGCGGGCGGCGTCTTCCACGGCGAAGGCCTCGCCGACGATCAACTCGTTGCCGGCTTCCGCATATTCCCGCATCACGCGCTCATAATCGTTGTTGGAAACGCTTTCCGAGAAGACATATTCGATGTCGCCGCGTTCCTGGGCGGCGAGGGCCGCCTTGTGGATGCGGCTCACCCACTGCTGCTCCACCGGCACGGTGTAGATGGCGGCGACCTTGATCGGGTCTTCCGCGTAAGCCGTGCCAAGGAGCCCGGGTGCGGTCAGGGCGAGGGCGCCGAGCGCGCTCGCCGCCAGAATCTGGCGACGCTTGAAGAGGAAATTCGAAGAGTTCGACATGTCAGACGCTCCTGTTTGAAACTGGTCCCGTTTTCTTGAAATTTTGACCAAACGTTAAAAGACTACCTTGGGGTTGGCAATGCTCGAACATTGCGAAATCCCATAAAAATGCACAGTCGTTGGGCACCTCTTCGGGGTGCCTGTTTTGGCGTCGTCTGCGCTGGTCGATTGGTCGGACCGTCCGGGTATCAGACGGTCGGCAGATGGGTCCTGGCCAGTGTCTCGATCGCGTCATAGACGCCGGGGCCACCGGCGACGAGGGGAACGCGCTGGGCCGTAAGTGCTTCCGGCGCCGGCATCAGCACCGTGCCGCCCGCTTCGGTGATCATCAGCATTCCGGCAAGGCAGTCCCACGGGTTCATCGATTCCTCGATATAGCCGATCAGCCGGCCCGCGGCGGCATAGGCGAGCATCAGGCCGCCGGACGCGTTGCGGAAGAACATGCCGCCCTGTCCGAGAAGGTCGGCGAGAACGGCAATTGCGGCCTTCTCGTCTTCCCGGGCCGCATAGCCCGCGCCGACCGAACCTTCGCCGAGGCTCGTGGCGTCCGACACCTTCATCGGACGGCCGTTGACGAAGGCGCCCTTGCCGCGTGCGGCGGAGAAGGTCTCGCCGCTGCAGGGTTCCTCGATGACGCCGACTTCGATCTCGCCATCCTTGACGGCTGCGATGATCACGCACCATTGCGGAATGCCGGAGACGAAATTGGCGGTACCGTCGATCGGGTCGATGACCCAGGTCCATCCGGAGGTGCCGGATGTTGGCGCATGCTCTTCCCCGACAATCGCATCATCCGGATAAGCCTTGGCAATCTCCGCACGGATGAATGTTTCGGTGTCGCGATCGGCTTCCGATACCAGATCCTGATGGCCTTTTTTCTCGATGGTCAGCGTTTCGAGCTTGCGGAACGAGGCAAGCGCGCTCGAACCTGCGCGCTGGGCGAGATCGATGGCAAAGGAGAGGCGGTCGGAATTGTCGGCCATGAAGGCGTCCTTTCGGAATGCGGTAAGGGCAGGGATGATCCCCGCGCGACTGGCTGCATCCGGATACTCCCGGCGTTCCGGCTTGCCAACCCGCTTGGGGCGCTATCCCCTTGCATGTTTGCCTGTGAAGGTTTGATGACGGCCCTTGGCGAAACGGGCCAGCGCTTTTCCTGCCGCTCCTTTTCCACTAGGTCTCGTGTTGAGAGCGAAGGAGTGCCGCATGAAGATCGTCGCCGTTACCATTTCCGACCGCGCCAGCAAGGGCGAGTATGAGGACAAGTCCGGCCCGGCGCTGGAGGACTGGTGCCGCAAGGCGATAGCCTCGGATTTCGAGATGGTCCGCCGCATCGTCCCGGACGGCATGGAGAGCGTGCGCGATACGCTGATCGATCTTTGCGACAACGAGAAGGCGGATTTGATCCTGACCACCGGCGGCACGGGCCCGAGCCCGCGCGACCTGACACCGGAAGCCATGCGTGAAGTCATCACCATGGAACTGCCCGGCTTTGGCGAACTGATGCGCCGGGTAAGCCTCGAGGAGGTGCCGACGGCCATCCTCTCGCGTCAGACGGCAGGCGTGCGCGGCACGACGCTGATCGTCAATGTGCCCGGCAAGCCTGCCGCGATCGACACCTGCCTGAAGGCCGTCTTCCCGGCCATACCCTATTGCCTCGACTTGATCGGCGCCGGCCGTGTCGAGGCCAATGAAGGCTTCATAAAGGCGTTCCGCCCGAAGGGTGCGTAAGACTGCAGGTCTGTACGACGTCGCCCATAGCCAATGAATTGTCTCTTTCGCCACTTGCGGGGTGTTGCGCGGTTCGCATAGGTTGGTCGGCGATGGTTCCCGCGTCAGACGAAGCGAGGCGGGATGTAAAAGGGAACACGGTGAGGCGTACCCATCAGGGACCGAAACCGTGGCTGCCCCCGCAACTGTAAGCGGTTGCCGAATCCGGACATGCCACTGGCGCGAATGTGCCGGGAAGGCGGATGAGGCGAGAACCGCGAGCCAGGAAACCTGCCATCCAGCGGACGGAAATGTCCAACCTTCAACCCGGAACCGCACGGTGGGTGCGGACAGGAGCACACAGATGCATATCGAACCCGGCGTCGTCGACGGCGCCAAGATCGCGCTCAGCTATGCGACCGCAATCGCCTCGCTCGGCCTCGCAGCCAGGATGTCGGCAAAAACCCTCGGCGAGGAAGGCGGCGTTTCAGCCCTTCTGTCGCGTTCGGTGATTGCCACCGGCCTCGTTTTCTCGTTCTTCGAAATCCTGCCGCACTACCCGGTCGGCGTATCCGAAGTTCACCTCATTCTCGGCTCGACGCTCTATCTTCTCTTTGGCGCCGGCCCGGCTGCCATCGGTCTGGCCATGGGACTTCTCCTGCAGGGCCTGTTCTTCGCACCTTTCGACCTGCCGCAATACGGCATGAACGTCACCACGCTTCTGGTGCCGCTCTGGGGCGTTTCCGTGCTTGCCGGGAAGATCATCCGCAAGGATACGGCATACGTCGATCTGGGCTACGGTCAGGCGCTGGCGCTGTCGAGCGCCTACCAGGCCGGTATCGTCGGCTGGGTCGGCTTCTGGGCGCTCTACGGTCACGGCTTCACGGCCGCCAACCTGGCCTCGATCGGCTCGTTCGGTGCAGCCTACATGCTGGTGATCGTGCTCGAGCCGCTCATCGATCTGGCCGTGCTCGCCGGCGCCAAGGCAGCACGGACCCTGTCCTCCGGCCCGCTCTTCTACTCGCGCCTTCACCAGGCCGCGTAAGCGATTCAGAAACAAGCGGCTTCTTGCTGTTTGACTGTGAAGCCCCGGCCCGAAACGGCCGGGGTTTTTCGTTGTCCCCAGATCGCCACGGGCTTCTTCTTCAAACTGCAATATTTGCAATCTATCGCCAGCCTGATGCATGGTCATGGCAAAAGAGCCGTCCCTGATCGGGACGCCGGGTAGTATGGAGTACGTCTGTGAGCGAGATCGAACTCAAGTTCATGGTCGAGGAGGGACGGGGAAGGCCGGTCTGGAACCGCGCCATCGAACTCGGCTATGCCCATGCCGAACCGTCCGTACGCCAGCTTGAAAGCATCTATTACGACACACCGGACAAGCGGCTGCGCAAGGCAGGAATATCGCTGCGTATCCGCCGCGACGGCGACAGGTGGCTCCAGACGGTCAAATACAAGCGGCGGCTCAATGCCGGCCTGTCGCGGGCCGAGGAGTTCGAGGTGGAGGTGCCCGGCAAGACGGTCGAGCTTCTGGCCATTCCGGATGACAAGGCACGAAGGAAGGTCCGCTCGAAGATCGGCGACGATCCGGTCGAGCCGGTCTGCTGGACGATGATCAATCGCCGCGCCGACAAGATCCATCTCGATGACGGCTCGGTGGTCGAGCTCGCGCTCGATACCGGCCTGATTTCCGCCGGCGACCATTCCGTCGATTTCTGCGAAGTCGAGATCGAGTTGGTCGAGGGCGAAGCACGCTCGCTTTATGCGCTGGCGGGAAAACTGTTTCCGGAAGGGGGTTTGCGGTTTTCACGCTTCTCCAAGGCCGAGCGTGGCTACATGCTGGCCGAGAAAGGCGTGATCGAACCCGAACCCACGGCGCGCCGCGCCAGGCCCGTTGCGCTCGATCCCGATGAGAGCGTGCGGGACGCCATGCGTGCAACGTTTCGTGAATGTATCGAGCAGATTTCCCTCAACATCCCGGTGGTCGAGCAGACCATCGAACCGGAAGGCCCCCACCAGCTGCGGATCGGTCTCAGGCGTCTCAGAAGCCTCCTCATGGTCTTCGGACCGGTGGCCGACGAAACCCGCTTGCGTCTCCTGGCGGCAGATGCCCGCTGGCTTTTTTCCGGCGCGGGAGAATTGCGTGACATCGAAGCCGTGATTGCCGATGTCATCCGCCCGCTCGCCGAGGCCAATCCCGAGGAGACCGGTTTCGAGGCACTGATTTCAGCTCTCCAACGCCAGGCCGCAAGCCGGCGCGCCAGGCTGCGCGCACTGCTTGGCGACGTGCGCACCCAAGGTTTCCTGCTCGACCTGTCGCTGATGTCCGAAACTCTGGGCGAGGGCAGCGCCGAAGCCGGCGATCTTGACCAGCCTCTTTCCGGCTTTGCCGAAAAGGCGCTGTCCAGACGCTGGCACAAGGCGCGGAAGAAGGCGGGAGACGAGGTCGGTAAACTCGAGATCGAGGGGCGACACGAACTGCGCAAGGAGCTCAAGAAGCTCCGTTATCTCGTCGAGTTCTTCGCCCCGCTGTACAGGAAGAAGGACGTCAAGGCGTTCCTCGGGCAGCTCAAGTCTATCCAGACGGTTCTCGGCGATGTCGTGGATGCAAACGTGGCGCGCCAGCTCTTTCGGGATGCGGGTCTGATCGAAGAGACGGACCCCGGCCTGCAGCGCGCGATCGGCTGGGTCATCGGATCGGGAAAGGTCAAGGCGCGGCTTGAATGGGCGCACGCCGCCGATCTCTGGAAGGATCTGGAGAAGGCCGGCCCCTTCTGGAAGTAAGGGGCCGGCCGATCACGGGAAGACTACTCGTCCTCGTCAGCCGAAATCCGGATTTCGCCGGCATGGTCGCGGGCAAAGTCGCTTGCGCGGAATGCTTCGAGCAGATGCGCGGGGATCGTCACCGTCACCTTGTCGGCACCGTCGCGGGCAAGGCCATCGGATGACTTCCGCCGGCCCTGGATCATGCCGCCGGCCACCGTGTTGTTGGTGTCGGGATCGATCAGGATGAACGCGCCGGTCTGACGATTGGTCTCGTAGGCGTCGAAGATTGCCGCTTCGTCGAAATCGAGATCGGCGGTTCCGATGGCGTTCAGCGGCAGCGTGGTCGCCGGCTGCCATTTGCCCGAATTGAGATCGAGATTCTGGGTCGGCGTCACGGTGACACGCTGACGACGCGAGCCGGCCTTCAGCCAGTAGCGCTTGCCCGGTTCGATGGCATCCGGCGACAGCGCCACGAGGCGTGCGGAGAACGCGGTGCCGGTCTGCGGACGCTGGTCGAGCGCCACGATCATGTCGCCGCGGGCGATGTCGACCGGACGGTCCAGCACCAGGGTTATCGCATCGCCCGATACCGCGGCGTTGCGGATCAGGTCGAAGGTGACGATCTGCTTGACGTTGGCTTCCACGCCCGAGGGCAGGACCACGACACTGTCGCCCGGCTTGATCGAGCCGCCGGAGACGGTGCCCTGATAGCCGCGAAACCCTTCGCCGGGGCGGGAGACGCGCTGGACCGAAAGCCGGAAACCGGTCGACTGTCCGCCGCGCTGGGTGGCGCGTTCGAGTACCTCGACAAGCGTGGGGCCGTCATACCACGGCATCGATGCCTTGGCGGAAAGAACGATGTTCTCGCCCTTCAGCGCGGAGACGGGGATCGACACCACGTTGTTGACGCCGAGTGTCAGCGCCAGTTCGCGGAAATCGCGCGCGATCTTGTGATAGCCGGCCTCGTCGTAATCGGTGAGGTCGATCTTGTTGACCGCCAGCACGAACTGACGGATGCCCATGAGCGCCGCGATCGTGGCATGCCTGCGGGTCTGCTCGAGGAGACCGGTGCGCGCATCGACCAGAAGCACGGCGAGATCGGCGGTCGAGGCGCCGGTCGCCATGTTGCGGGTGTACTGCACGTGGCCGGGCGTATCGGCGACGATGAAGGCGCGCTTGTCGGTCGAGAAATAGCGATAGGCGACATCGATGGTGATGCCCTGTTCGCGCTCGGCCTGCAGCCCGTCCAGCAGCAGGGCGAAATCGGGAAGCCCGAGATCGTTCTGCTTGCCGGTGGAATCGCGCGACAGCGCTGCCGCCTGGTCTTCCTTGACGGCCTTGGTGTCCCAGAGCAGCCGGCCGATCAGCGTCGACTTGCCGTCATCGACGGAGCCGCAGGTGATGAAGCGCAGCGGCCTGGAATCCTTGCCGGCATGCTGGGGTGCAGGCGCGTCGTCCTCGAAGTTGACGAGGCTGACGGCGGGAGTTGAGGGTGCGGTCATCAGAAATATCCCTCGCGCTTTTTCTTTTCCATGGAGCCCGACTGGTCGCGGTCGATCGCGCGGCCTTGCCGCTCGGAGACCGTGGCGATTTCGAGCTCGTCGATAACTTCGGTGAGGTTGGAGGCGCGCGAACGGATGGCGCCCGTGAGCGGCCAGCAGCCGAGCGTGCGGAAGCGGATGAAGTCTTCCTGGATCGTCTCGCCGGGAAGCGGTTCGAACCGCTCGTCCTCGGCCATCATCAGCATGCCGTCGCGCTCGACGAACTTGCGCTTTGCCGCATAGTAGAGCGGCACGAGCGGGATCTCTTCGGCTTCGATGTAGCGCCAGATATCGACCTCGGTCCAGTTTGACAGCGGGAACGCACGGACGCTCTCGCCGGGGCGGATCATGCCGTTATAGATCGACCAGAGTTCGGGGCGCTGGTTGCGCGGGTCCCAGCGGTGATCGGGCGTGCGGAACGAGTAGATGCGTTCCTTGGCGCGCGAGGCTTCCTCGTCGCGTCGTGCGCCACCGAAGGCCGCATCATACTTGCCGGCGTCGAGCGCCTGGCGCAGCGCCTCGGTCTTCATGATGTCGGTGTAGCGCGCGGAGCCATGGGTGAACGGAGTGATGTTCTCCTCACGGCCGCGCGGATTGGTATGCACATGAAGATCCAGATCGTATTCCTGAGCGATCCGGTCGCGAAATTCGATCATTTCCGCGAACTTCCAGGTCGTGTCGACGTGAAGCAGCGGGAAGGGGATCTTTCCGGGATGGAAGGCCTTGCGTGCCAGATGCAGGAGAACCGAGGAATCCTTGCCGATCGAATAGAGCATCACCGGACGCTCGAATTCGGCCGCGACTTCGCGGAAGATGTGGATCGCCTCGTTCTCGAGGGCCTTCAGGTGTGGATCGAGCGGCGGGCGTCCGCGCCCGTGCTCGACGATATGGGGAGTGGAAGTCATGCCGTGTGTGCCTTTCCGGCTTCTGTCTTGATCGGGCTTGCAGCCGAGGGGACGTGCAGGCCGCATTCGCGCTTTTCGTCGTTTTCCCACCACCAGCGGCCGGCCCGTTCGGGTTCGCCCGGCTTGATGGCGCGGGTGCAGGGCTCGCAGCCGATCGAGGGGAAGCCGCGTGCATGCAGGGGATTGACCGGGATGTCCTCGATGGCCACCAGATCCTTCAGGGTTTCGAGATCGTAGTCCGCGAGCGGATTGATCTTGATGAGATCGCGGACGGGATCGTATTCGGCGAGCGGCGTGTCCGCGCGGTTCTGCGACTGGCCGCGGCGTATGCCGGTGATCCAGACGTCCGCGCTTGCAAGAGCAATGGCAAGCGGCTTCATTTTCCGCGCGTCGCAGCAGGCGTGACGGGCCTCGACGCTCTCGTAAAAGCCGTTGAGACCGTAGGCGTTCACGAAAGCCTGCACGTCGGCCTCCGCCGGATGAACCTCTTCCAGTTCGATGCCGTAGCGTTGGCGGGTCACGCCGATAAGCTCGACCGTCTCGGGAAAGAGACGCCCGGTTTCGAGCGTCTTGACCGCGATTGCCGCACCCGAACGGGCGATGGCTGCGGTCAGGACCTGATCCTCGAGACCGAGAGACGTGGTGAACACCGCACGGCCAAGCTCGGCAGCCCGCCTCAGCCGCTCGTCAAGGGGAACCCTGGCAAGCTCGACTGCAAGTGCGTGTGCTTCGTCATGACGGCGCGATTTATGGCTGTGTGCCGCGTCCCGTGCGTTTTGCATGGATACTCTCCGTTTCGCTGCCGATCATCGCTGCTGGCGCACGAAGTCGCGAGGAATGACGATCCTTTTTGCACCGTCGCATGCGGGCATACGTTCTATTCAATGGAAATGTGACAGGAAAATATCACGCCTGTGCGACGCGACGCCCTTTCCGGCGGCGCCTGTGGATGCCGCCGAGATCGAAGCGGGCGGTGATGTGCAGCCCGAAGACCGCCAGCGAATGCATCGCCCAGATGGGGTCGACGCGGCGCAGGAAGAAGGTTTCCAGAAGCGACATCAGCGTCAGAAAAACGATGATGGTGGCGAACATGTCGGCGAGCTTCCGGTTGTTCGGAATTTTCCGCGCCTTTGCGTAGTTGAAGAGGGGGCCGATGAAGAGCACCCAGAACACGATGGATCCACCCACCACGCCGAGATTGTTGAGGATGTCCAGAAAGTTCTCGTGGCCATGGATGATGTAGCGATAGTCCCACGCCGCCCAGAACGGTTCGTCGAGGCTGAGGACGGGAGGTTTGAGCCAGAAATTGTCGTAGCCGTATCCGAACCAGAGATGGTTCGGTACCATCGAGGCGTTGAACTCCCACAGCGTCGTCCGGCCGGTATAGGTTCCGTCGCCGAGAAGCGAGCGAACGAGGGAGAAGATCCCCTTGTCGAAGGCCGCGCCGAGGGTGAGCACCGCTGCCGCCGAGAACGCCACGACATGGACGAGAATGGCGATCCATGTCTTGCCGGTCGCTGCGGCCAGTCCGATGATCAGGATCGACAAAGGCAGGAAGCCGGAGGTGGTCTTCGAGCCGGTCTTCAGCACGAAAACGAACGCGGCGAGGGCTACGACGAGGCCGGAGAACCGCATTCCGGACCTGAACATGTAGATCCCGAAGATGGTGATCACGCTCATCACCGGCCCGGCGGCGTTCTTGTGCGAAAACGGACCGCGCCAGAGCCCCGCATGCTGGGGCTCATAGGCGTCGTAGCCGTGTATGGCGAGATCCGGCAGCAATATGATCCCGGCGTAGGAAACGGCCATCAGGGCAATCGCGGCCAGCGCCAGAGCGCTGCGGAAATCTCGCTCCGTCCGGGGCAGGATGATGAGGGCAAGGGTCATCATCATGCCGATCACGGTGAGGATCAGCGCGCGCACCGTCGCCATGCCGTCGGGTGCGCGAAGCATCTCGAAGGCGATGAGGCCGCCGAGAAGCGCGAAGCTCGGGGTCATCAGGCTGCGGATCCTGCGCGGGTCGGCCATGGTGAGAAGGGCAAGGCCGAAAACGAGCCCTGCGGCGAGAAAGCCGACCTGTTTGAGCTGGTCGCCGCTATCGGGAATTTCCGCGACGATGCTCTGCGCCTGGAACGGGCGCAGCGATATCAGGATCAGCGAAAGCCCCGCAAAGCACAGGATCACGATAATCAGCCGGATCAGCGGGGATGATGTGGAAAGGCGCTCCGTGCCGCCATATCCGAAACCGGATGACAGCTGTCCATATGTCGTCGGCGCCTGAGCCATGATGCGAAGCCAACCCGTCCCTGCCGGAAAGAATACCGGCCCGACATTGCCTCGCGCCTGGTTAATTCCCCGTTAACCATGTTGGCCGGATTGGCATCCGGACGCGCTATGCCGTCTCGACCAGCCGGTCCGTCGTTTCCCAGTCCGGGTTGATCCACGGTTCGAGGTTCGAGGGCGCGAGCGGCGTCCTGCCGAGAATGTGGTCGGCGGCCTTCTCCCCGGTCATGATCGACGGGCCGTTGAGGTTGCCGTTGGTGATGCGGGGAAACAGGGAAGAATCAGCGACCCGCAGACCCTCGACGCCGATCACGCGGGTTTCGGGATCGACGACGGCCATCGGGTCGTCCGCACGCCCCATCCGGCAGGTGCCGCAGGGGTGGTAGGCGCTCTCGGCGTGGTCGCGGATGAAGGCGTTGAGGTCCTCGTCGGACTGCACCCGGCTGCCTGGAGATATCTCCTCGCCGCGCCATTCATCGAAGGCCTGCTGGCCGAAGATTTCGCGGGTGAGGCGGATGCAGTGGCGGAAGTCGCGCCAGTCCTCCTCCCTGCTCATGTAGTTGAAGCGGATCTCAGGGGCCGCCTTCGGGTCGTCCGATCTCAGCCGCACCGTGCCGCGCGATGGCGAGCGCATCGGCCCGACATGGGCCTGGAACCCGTGCCCGGCTGCTGCCGCCTTGCCATCGTAGCGGATCGCGCCCGGCAGGAAGTGGAACTGGATGTCGGGATATTTGACACCGGCTGCCGAGCGGACGAAGGCTGCCGCCTCGAACTGGTTGGACGTGCCGAGCCCCTTGCCGAGAAAAAGCCACTGCGCACCGATCAGCGCCTTAGAGAAGAGGTTCAGATGAGCGTTCAGCGTGACCGGCCTGGTCGACGCCTGCTGGATATAGAGCTCCAGGTGATCCTGCAGGTTGGACCCGACGCCCGGGCGGTCGGCGACGACCTGGATGCCGTGGGCCGCGAGATGCTCCGCCGGTCCGATGCCCGACAGCATCAATAGCTTCGGCGAGTTGAAGGCCGAGGCGGCAAGCACGACTTCGCGCCTTGCCCTGATGACCTGAACCCGGCCCCGAACCTCGATCTCGACACCTGTGGCGCGGTGATTCTCGATGACAACGCGGCGTGCCAGTCCCTTGACCAGATTCACGTTTTGCCGCTTCAGCGCGGGCTTGAGATAGGCGTCGGCGGCCGACCAGCGACGACCGTCATGGATCGTCTGCTCCATCTCGCCGAAGCCTTCCTGCCGGCGGCCGTTATAGTCTTCGGTCACGCCGAAACCCGCCTGGCGTCCCGCCTCGATGAATGCCTTGAACAGCGGGTTCTTCAGCTCGCCGCGGCGGACGTTCAGCGGGCCGTCGGTGCCGCGCCATCCGGCCTCGCCGCCAATGCCCCCGTGCTGGTGCGACGTTTCCATCCGCTTGAAGTAGGGGAGCACGTCGGCATAGGACCATCCCGTCGCGCCCATTTCGGACCAGTGGTTGAAGTCTTCCGCATGGCCGCGCACGAAAACCATGCCGTTGATGGAGGAGGAGCCGCCGATGACCTTGCCGCGGGGCGCCGCCAGGCGGCGGTTGCCGAGATTGGGCTCCGGTTCGCTCGAATAGCCCCAGTCATACATGCCCATGTTCATCGGGTAGGACAGGGCTGCCGGCATGCGAATGAACGGTCCGGCATCGGAGCCGCCATATTCGATGACGATGACCGAGTTCTTGCCGTCCTCCGAAAGGCGGGCGGCAAGAGCCGAACCGGCAGAGCCGGAGCCCACGATGACGAAATCAGCTTCCATGAAAAATCCTCGACTTCACGTTCTTGGGCGGAAGGTGCTTCAGTAGGGGCTGTCGACCGGGCCGCTGGCGACGTAGACGCTCTTGAGCCGCGTATAGTGGTCCAGCGCCGCCCGGGAGTTCTCGCGCCCGATGCCCGAGCGCTTGATGCCGCCGAAGGGAGCTTCGATGGGCGTGAGGTTGTAGGTGTTGATCCACGTCGTGCCGGCTTCGAGCGCGGCGACCGCGCGGTGGGCGCGGGTGAGATCGGCGGTGAAAACGCCGGCCGCCAGACCGAACTCGGTGTCGTTGGCGCGGCGGATCGCCTCTTCCTCGGTGTCGAAGGGAAGGATCGACATCACCGGTCCGAATATCTCCTCGCGCGCGATGGTCATCTCGTCGGTGACGTCGGCGAAGATGGTGGGCGCGATGTAGTGGCCGTTCTCGAAGCCCTGCAGGGACAGCGCGTTGCCTCCGGCCACCAGACGTGCGCCTTCGGTCCTGCCGGTTTCGATATAGCCAAGCACCTTTTCAAGCTGTGCCGCCGAGATCAGCGGACCCAGATGGGTGTCGGGATCCAGCGGATCGCCGATGCGGATGGCTTCCGTGCGCTCGCTGACACGGTCGACGAAACGGTCATAGACGCCGCGCTGGACGAAGACGCGGGTGCCGTTCGAGCAGATCTGGCCCGTCGAGTAGAAGTTGCCGAGCATGGCGCCGCCGACGGCGTCTTCGAGATTGGCATCGTCGAAAACGAGGATCGGCGACTTGCCGCCAAGCTCCATCGTGATGTCCTTGAGCGTCGTTGCGGCGGCGCCCATCACCTTCTCGCCGGTCGGCACCGAGCCGGTCAGCGAAATCTTGTCGACGCCCGGATGCGAGGCGAGGTGCGCCCCGACATCGCCAAAGCCCTGAACCACGTTGAAGACCCCGTCGGGCAGGCCGGCTTCCGTCAGGATTTCAGCCAGGACAAGCGCTGTCAGCGGAGTCATTTCGGAAGGCTTGAAAACAAAGGCGTTGCCCGCGGCAAGCGCCGGCGCGGCCTTCCACCCCGCGATCTGGATCGGATAGTTCCAGGCTCCGATGCCGGCGCAGACGCCAAGCGGCTCGCGGCGGGTGTAGACGAAGTCGCCACCGAGATCGGCGGTTTCCCCGGTGATGCCGCCGGCCAGACCGCCGAAATATTCGAGGCAGTCGGCAGCCGAAGCGGCATCGGCCACCAGCGTTTCCTGGATCGCCTTGCCCGTGTCGAGCGTCTCGATGCGGGAGATTTCCGCGTTGCGCTCGCGGATGATGTCGGCGGCCCTGCGCAGCACGCGGCCGCGCTCGATCCCGGTCATCCTCGCCCAGGCCGGCTGGGCGGCACGGGCTGCGGCGACGGCTTCATCCACGAGCGGGAGGGAGGCGCTGTTGAGCGTCGCAATCACCTCGCCGGTTGCGGGGTAGCGGCTCTCGAAGGACTTGCCCGATGTATCGTCGCGATAGGCACCGTTGATATAGTGGGAAGCTTTCGGCTGTGCGGCGGTCATGTGTCTGGCCTCTGGCGGTTGGAGTCTGTGTATCTTTGCGGGGAGGGGATCAGGCGCGGCCCGAGCCGAACCATCGATCCCTCATTTCACGGAGGAAGACCGGGCTCATGCCGAAACCGGCGGCATCCCCCAGCACGGCGTCGATCCCGCAGCTCGGGCAGAGCGCCGTCCATTTCTCGCTTGGCTCGCTCTTGTCGATCCAATGCAGGACCGCGCTGGCCGTAAACACGGATTCGCAGTGGAAGCAGCCGCAGCGGCGGCTCTTCTCAAGTTCTGCGCGGTTGTGCGTGCAATGGGCGTGGGCCCGTTCGAGTTCATATCGGTTCGTCATTCTCCGCGGGGAAACCTCTTGTTTTCCTCAAGCACGTTCAGATCCATGTGGTTGCGCATGTAGCGTTCGGAGGCCCGCTGCAGCGGCTGGAAATCCCACGGATAGTAGGAGCCGTTGCGCAGTGCCTCGTAGACGATCCAGCGGCGCGCCTGGCTCTGGCGTACCTCGGCGTCGTAGGCCGCCATGTCCCAGCGCTCGCGCACGCGGGCCATGTAGCCGGCCACCAGGTCGGCGAATTCCGGCTCCCCGGCAAGATTGTCGAGTTCGAACGGATCCGATTCAAGATCAAACAGTTGCGGCGGGTCGAGCTCACAATGGTTGAACTTGAACCTGCCTTCCCGAATGCTCACGAGCGGCGCATAGGAGCCTTCGGCCGCGTATTCCATCAGCACCGGCGAGGTGCGGGCCGTCCCGCGTGTGAGCGGCATCAGGCTCTCGCCATCGGTCCACGGCGCGATATCCGCGATCGAGACGCCTGCGATATCCGCCATGGTCGGGGCGATGTCGAGATTGGAAACGGGCGCCACGACCGAGCCGCCATCATTGCCGGGCACGGCAATCATGAGCGGCACGCGCGATGACCCCTCGAAGAAGCTCATCTTGAACCACATGCCGCGCTCGCCCAGCATGTCGCCATGGTCCGAGCAGAACAGGATCACCGTGTCCTTGTCCATGCGGGTCGCTTCGAGCGTTTCGAGCAGCATCCCGATCTTGTCGTCGAGATAGGAGATATTGGCGAAATAGGCCTGCCGCGAACGGCGGATATTCTCTTCGGTAATGTCGAAATTGGCGCAATCGCTCGCCTTGTAGAGACGCTGGGAGTGCGGATCCATGTCCTCAAAGGCGATGGCGTCGACGTCGGGCTTGAGTTCGTCGATGCCCTCGTAGAGATCCCAGTATTTTCGCCGCGCCACGTAAGGGTCGTGCGGATGGGTGAAGGACACTGTCAGGAGCCAGGGGCGGCGGTCATCGTCCTCGCTCTCGCGAGAGAGCTGGTGGAGCTTCTGGTTGGCGAAGAAGGCGACCTCGTCGTCATATTCCATCTGGTTCGAGGTTTCCGCGACGCCGGCGCCGGTGACCGAGCCGAGATTGTGGTACCACCAGTCGATCCGCTCGCCGGGCTTGCGGTAATCCGGGGTCCAGCCGAAATCGGCGGGATAGATGTCCGTCGTCAGCCGCTCCTCGAAACCGTGCAGCTGGTCGGGGCCGACGAAATGCATCTTGCCGGACAGGCAGGTCTGGTAGCCCGCGCGCCGGAGATGATGCGCGAAGGTAGGAATGTCGGAGGCGAACTCGGCGGCATTGTCGTAGACGCGGGTGCGGCGCGGCAACTGGCCCGACATGAAGGACGCCCGGCCCGGCGCGCAAAGCGGAGAGGCCGTGTAGTTGTTGGAAAAGCGCCAGGAGCGCGCCGCGAGCTTCTTGAGATTGGGCGCATGCAGGAAATCTGCCGGACCGTCCGGAAAGAGCTTGCCATTGAGCTGGTCGACCATCAGGACGAGGATATTGGGGTGGGACGGCGCACTCATGTCAGGCAAATCTCCTTACCGAAGCGATCTGGGTCTCGATGTGGTCTTCCACCAGCGCGACAGGTTCAGCGCGGGTGCCGGCCGAGCCGAGCGACTTGCGGATATAAAGTCCGTCGATCATGGCGGCCGCGCCTTCCGCGATACGGCCGGCCTCGTATTCGCCGACCAGCGGCTTCAGACCGCTGACGAGGTTCGAGTGCAGACGGCGGCCGTATATGCCGAGCAGCCGCGAGAGAGCCGCATTGCGCTGCGCCTCGACGTAGAAGGCGAGCCAGGCCGCGACGATGTCGCCTGAAAACTGCTTGGCGGAGAAGGAAACCTGAATGATCGCGGAAACCCTGCCGCGCGGTGTCCGCGTCTGTCTGAGCGCGGTTACCGTATCTGCCCTCAGTTCGGCGAGCAGCGCACGGACGGAGGCGGTCATCAGGTCCTGTTTGGAGCCGAAATAGTGGTGGGCGAGGGCAGGCGATACGCCGGCGCGTGCGGCGATGTCGGCCATCGTCACGTCCATCGACCCCTGCGCGCCGACGGCCTTGATCGCGGCAGCCGTCAGCGCCTTGCGCCGTTCTGTTTCAATTCCTGTCTTCGCCATGAGCAGTGCTCCTTCAAGACGAAGAATAGAATTGATTGATTGATCAATCAACCCGTGCGGGCGGCAGGCAAAAGCCTCGGCCGGCGGAGCCTGGCGTGGTTCCACCGGACCGGCGCGAGCGGGTTTCGCAGGATTTGTCCTGCCGTCAGGCGAGCCCGTCGGGCATCGACGCGTTGAGCACGACCACGCGGCTTCCGTCGCGAACGCGATCATGCAGATCGATCACGTCCTGGTTCAGCAGCCGGATGCAGCCGGAGGAAACGGCCTTGCCGATCGAATCGGCTTCCGGGTTGCCGTGCAGCCGGTAGAGCGTGTCCTTGCCGTTCTCGAACAGATAGAGAGCCCGCGCGCCGAGCGGGTTCATCAGCCCCGGATCCATTCCGCCGGCAGCGACCGAATACGGAGCGAGTTCCGGATTGCGTGCCACCATGTCGTCGGGCGCCTTCCAGCGCGGCCATTTGCGCTTGTACTGAACCACGGCGTTCCCGGCCCAGGAGAAACCCTGTTTGCCCACGCCGACGCCGTAGCGCGTGGCGCTGCCGTCACGCTCGATATGGTGAAGATAGAAGCGGCCCGGATCGACCACCACCGTGCCGGGCGCGAATTGCGGATAGGGGTTATCCACCGTGGTCCGCCAGTAGCGCTCGGGCACCACGCCGGCGGGGACGGCCGGAATGGGAAAGAGTTCGTCGGGCACCGGGCCGTAATAATCCGGCATGGCCGGTTTCGGAGCGGCGGGAACGGCGATCCCTCCGTTCGTGCCGGCCGTCGTGCAGCCGGAAAGAGCGACGGAGGCGGCGGCCCCCATGAAGATGCGTCGGGTGATCATGGTATTGTCCTGAGGTCTGAAATGACGAAGGCGCGCTGCCGCGCGCGCGTGTGCAGGCTCAGGACAGGCGCGGCGGACGGAAATGCTCGGACACGTGCTGGTCGGAAGGCAGCGGTGCTTCGGAGACGTCGAGCTTGTTTCCCGCGCCGTCCGATCGCGGCCCGAACTCGGTCCGCACAATCGTCTTGTCGATGCTGCAGCTCACGAGCCCGGCGATACCGCGCTGGCAGTGCCGGACACCACGCGTCTTGGCCGTCATCGCAGCATCGGACGTCGCAACCCTGATGGGCGCGTTTGCCGAATCCCGGCCCGACAGCGAGGCGCCGAAGGGGCCGGCGGAAACCAGCGCCAGGAACAGGAGGCAGCAGACAATGAGGCGACGGATGCACATGCCGCCCTGTCTACCGGAAAAGAATGGTCTTCCCAGCGGGGAAAGGCATTTTCGGGATCACAATCGGGTGAGCTGGGCGGCGAAAGACAGGCCGGGCGGAGCTAGCCCGAAGCCGGGATAAACCGGAATGGCCTTTACAAGCGATCTGTTTGGCGCATCATTCCCCGCACATGACTATGGAGGAGTTCTGCATGACCGCCTGTATCATCGGTTGGGCCCACACGCCGTTCGGCAAGCATCCGGACGAGACCGTCGAAAGCCTCATCACCCGCGTTGCCCGCGAGGCGGTGGAGCATGCGGGTCTTGCGGCAGGCGATATCGACGAGATCTATCTCGGGCACTTCAATGCCGGTTTCTCCGCTCAGGATTTCACCGCAAGTCTGGTGCTCCAGGCCGATGACGATTTTCGCTTCAAGCCGGCCACACGGGTTGAGAACGCCTGCGCCACCGGCTCGGCCGCGGTTCATCAGGGGATCAAGGCGATCAGGGCGGGGGCTGCAAGGCGCGTGCTCGTCGTCGGGGTGGAGCAGATGACCACCACACCCGGACCGGAGATCGGCCTCAATCTTCTCAAGGCGTCCTATCTGCCCGAGGATGGCGAGACGCCCGCCGGTTTCGCCGGGGTCTTCGGCAAGATCGCCGACAGCTATTTCCAGCGCTATGGCGACAAGTCCGACGCGCTGGCGGCGATCGCGGCGAAGAACCACAGGAACGGCGTCGAAAACCCCTACGCCCAGATGCGCAAGGATTTCGGCTTCGAGTTCTGCCGCACCGAAAGCGAAAAGAACCCGTTCGTCGCCGGCCCGCTCAAGCGCACCGATTGCTCGCTCGTCTCCGATGGAGCGGCCGCCGTCGTTCTTTCCGACGTTTCCGCCGCGATGACCGCGCCGCGCGCGATCCTGTTCCGCGCCGCAGAGCACGTGCAGGATTTCCTGCCCATGTCGAAGCGCGACATCCTCGCCTTCGAGGGCTGCGCGGAGGGCTGGAAACGGGCATTTGCGAATTCTGGCACCACGCTCGACGATCTTTCGCTGGTCGAAACCCATGACTGTTTCACAATCGCCGAACTGATCGAATACGAGGCCATGGGGCTCGCCAGGCCCGGGCAGGGCGCGGATGTGGCAATGTCCGGTGAAACCGGGAAGGATGGCCGGTTGCCGGTCAATCCGTCTGGCGGCCTCAAGGCCAAGGGGCACCCGATCGGGGCCACCGGCGTATCCATGCATGTGCTCTCTGCGATGCAGCTGACGGGCGAGGCGGGCGGCATCCAGATCCCTGGCGCCACGCTGGCCGGCATCTTCAACATGGGGGGTGCGGCAGTCGCCAATTACGTTTCCATCCTGGAACGGATTCGGTGACGGTTTCCGGTCACGTCGTCATCACCGGCGGAGCGTCGGGGATAGGAGAGGCCACCGCAGTCGCGCTTCTCGACGAGGGCGTGGCGGTCACCGTGCTCGATGCCGACCGGGATGCGGTCATGCGCATGGAGGATCGTTTCGAGGGCGAGGATATCGCCGCCTTCACCTGCGATGTGACCGATGAGGACGAAGTGGCCGAGCGGCTTGCAGAGGCCGCCGGTGCCTTCGGTCCGCTGACAGGCCTCGTCAACTGCGCCGGGATCGCGCGCGACATGCCCGCCGAGAAGACCCCGGTCGAGACATTCCGCCAGATCCTCGACGTCAACCTGACCGGTTCCTTCATCATGTGCCAGGCCGCGCTCGAGCAGATGGATGACCGGCTCTCGATCGTCAACATCGCTTCGGTGTCCGGGCTGCGCGCCAATGCGGGCCGCGTGGCCTATGGCGCGTCGAAGGCCGGCGTCGTGATGATGAGCCAGGTGCTCGCCAATGAGTGGGGTGGCCATGGCGTGCGCGTCAACGTGATCGCGCCGGGGCCGATCGACAGTCCGATGGTGCGCACGCTGCACACGGCAGACGATCGCAAGGTCTGGACGTCGCGCACCCCGATGCGCCGCTACGGCAATGTGGGCGAGGTCGCGAATGCCATTCTCTTCCTCCTGTCCGAGGAAGCCAGCTACATCAACGGCCATGTGCTGGCCGTCGATGGCGGATTCCTGTCGGCTGGCATCACGACGGAAGGCTAGGCTTTCCCCGCCGCCGCAGTCGGCACCGGATTGGGATCGACGGGCGCGCGCCGCTTGACGCTGACGCCGGCGATGATGGCGCCCAGAACCAGCACGATGCCGATCCACTGCCAGATGCTGAAGATCTCGCTCATCCAGATCGTGCCGATGAGCGTTGCGACGACCGGGCTGGCGAGGGCCAGATAGGCGCCGCTCGGGCCCAGCCGGGTGATGCCGCGGTTCCAGACATAATAGGCGAAGGCCGTGCCGAGCAGGATCAGCCAGGCGTAGCCGGCAAGCGCCGGGCCGTCCGGGACGGGCGGCAGGCCTTCCTTGATCCACGCGACCGGCAACAGGATCGCCCCGCCCAGGATCAACTGCCACGTCGCCATCTCGAGCGGCTTGCCGTCGCGCCCCCAATGGTCGATCAGCACGGTTCCGACGGCCATCGAGCAGGTGCCGCCGATAGCTGCGAGAACGCCGATCAGATCCGGCTTGTGCTCGGACGGCGACAGGACGAGCAGGCCGACGCCGATCACGCCCGCAACGCCGGCGGCAAGTTGCACCGGATGCGGCATGCGGCGGATGAGGAGCGACGACAGGGCGATGACGACAAGCGGCTGGACGGCGCCGAGCGTGGCGGCAAGTCCGCCGGGCATGCGTGCCGCGGCCACGAAAAGAAGGGCGAAGAACAGCGCCATGTTGAGCGTGCCGAGCACCGCGTAGCGGGCCATCACGGCGGGCCGGGGCATGCGCGGATTGATCGCCAGCAGGATCAGCCCGCCGGCGAGCGCCCGGATCGCCCCGACGAAGAACGGATGATCGACCGGCAGCAGTTCCGTGAAGTTCACATAGGACGTGCCCCAAAGCATCGGGCCGAGGACGGAGGTCAGGATGGTCTGGAGCATGGGCGATCCGGTCCGGAAACGGACGTTCTATAGTGAGGAACCGGCCGCGCCGGTGAGCTGGGACCATGACTCCCGGGGTCGGGTTTTGTCCAGATGGTAAAATGAAGCCGCTTCTCACGACCTGCGGACAGGAGCGGTCTGTCGGGACCGCTCCTCGTGCCCCGTCATGGACGAAACGCTCATCTGACGGCGATGCCATAGGTAAAGGCGGCGGCCGCGAGGAGCGAGGCGAATGTGCGTACGTGGTTCCAGTTGGTCCAGGTGTCCAGATAAGCCGGCCAAAGCGTTGCCGCTTCGGTGATGAGCCGGTTGTTGAGCGGAACGTTGAAGGTCGCAGTCACGCCGAACATGCCGACCACATAAATAGCGCCACCGCCGGCAAGAATGGCCGATCCGGGCTCGTTCCAGCGCGACAGCGCAAGAATGGCAATGACAGCCGCTGCCAGTGTGGTGCCGATGAAGAGTGGCATGAAGGGCGACCGCAAGATCACGTCATTGATCGTGTTCACTGCTGCTGCCGCGCGGTCATCCGGCAATCTGGCAAGCGAGGCCATCACGAAGCCGGAGAAGGTGAAATACACGCCTGCCATCAGGCCGGTGCCGAGGGCTGCAAACCATAAGAGCACAGTCATCATAGCGCATTTCCTTCTGAGCAAATATGCGAGAACATCTCGTATTTGCAAAAGGCGATAAACTCTCGTATTTCTGGAGTCAAGTGAAAACGAGATATTCTCGTAAATCTGGGGATGTGCATGACGGGTTCGGAAAGTGCGAAACGAGAGACCGAGGATGCGAACGGGGAGGGGCCGCAGGTTCTTGCGAGGCCGCGACCTAAACAAATGCGCAGCCAGGTGCGATACGATCTCATTCTCGCCTGCGCGGAAGAACTTCTCATGGAGAAGGGGGCCGAGGGCTTCAAGATGAGCGATCTGTCCGAGCGTTCGGGCGTGCCTTTCGGTTCGCTCTACCAGTATTTCCCCGATCGGACATCGGTCATCGCAACGCTTGCCGAGCGTTACAATCATCTCGGTCATCGTTGCGTTGCGGATGAACTGGCCAGACTGGATCGCCCGGACGTGTTGCGCGTGGCGTTGGAGCGGATTACGCATGACTATTACGACATGTTCGTCAGTCATCCGGTCATGCTTGTCATCTGGGAAGCGACGCAGGGTGACCGCATGCTTCAGAGGCTTGATGCTGAAGACGGGAAATATCTGGCCGGTCTCCTTTTCGACGCCATTGAACGCGTGGCGGGGCAGGGAGACGCGGAGGAACGCACCCGGTTCTGCCGACTGGTGATCGTTCTTATTGCCGCTGCCGTGCGCGACGCGCTGACGATGGAGCCCGAGGATGCGGCCAGGAGCCTGGCGCGTTTCAGCAAAATGCTTCCCGAGAGCCCTGACTGACCCGGCTTCTCATATCACTCTCAGCCAGGCCGTGTGGGCATAGCCGCTCGGGCCGTCATAGCCGTGTTCACGCGCCGCGACGAAAGCCCAGGGAGCGCCCGGCGCGACCACGCGCACGCGCATGCCGTCCGGCATGAGCGCGACCGGTGCGAAATCGATGCCGGGGCCAGTGCGCAGGTTCAGCCCGGCGGGCGCGGTTACCACCCGGATGTCTTGCGCAAGCTCGCCATCCTCGCCGCGTCCGGCAACCGCCCCGCGAAAGGCGCGCATGTCGAAGGCGGGCCCGGGATCGATCTTGCGTCCCGGGGCGATGTCGTCATGCCCGATGATCGCGTCTTCAGTCAGCCCGTAGGCAGTCAGAAGGGCAGTGGCCACTTCGGCCGCGGCAGCAAGCTGGGGCGCGTCGAAGCGTTCCCATGCCTCTTCCCGGTCCGGCGCATTGCGGTGCGCCGCAAGCACCACCCGGGAGGCGGGCACCGGCGTGCCGGTATGGCTCGCGTACCCGCCCGGACTGCGCGACAGCTTGCCCCAATTGGCAAGTTCGATCCCGATGGAATGGGCGTTCAGCCCCGAAAGCCCCTGCCAGGAGCTCTTGCCGGCATGCCAGGCGGCACTGTCGGTCGGCACCTGCTGGATCACGGCGCCGTCCCGGCTGATGATAAAATGGGCCGATGCGCGTGCCGCGTCGGAGGCGAAGTAACGCGCCGTGGCCTCCGCGCTGCCACCGGCGGTATAGTGAATGACCACGAAGCGCGGGATGATCTGTCCGCCCGAATGCGCTGCCTTGAGAAATGTGACCGGTGCGCCGTCATTGCCGATGAGCCTGTGAGTGTCGATGCGCATGGATGTCCTCCTGTGCCAACAGGCTCCCATGATCGGCCGGTTGCTGCGGAGGTGGACGAAAGCGCGGTGAATTTCTTGCGCAGGAACCGCCTTTCTGCGATGGAAACTCCCCTCAGATAATGGAGCCTTCAACCATGCAGAATCCCGTTCTTGTCGAGGTTACCCGCGGGGACCGTGTCGAAAGCGCCCATCGGGGGATGGTCGCGGTAGTCGATGGTGATGGCAATCTCGTCATGGGGCTCGGCGAGATCGAGCTGCCGGTCTATCCGCGCTCTGCGGTCAAATCCATGCAGGCGCTGCCTTTGGTCGAGAACGGCGCCGCCGCGGCCTACGGGTTCGGCAACCGGGAACTCGCCATGTCCTGCGCTTCCCATTCCGGCGAGCCGGAACACGTCGCCGCCGCCGGTGACATGGTCGCGCGCGCCGGGCTGTCGGAAGTCGATTTCGAATGCGGTTCGCACTGGAGCTTCTATCCGAAGGTGATGATCGAGCAGGTGCGCGACCACAACAAGCCGGATCAGCTCTTCAACAACTGCTCCGGCAAGCATGCCGGCTTTCTCTGCGTGTCATGCCATGCGGGCGTCGACCACCACGGCTACACCGGATATGACCACTTCGTTCAGGAGGGGATCCGCGACGTCATGGAGGATCTGACCGGCGCGCCGCTCGGCACCGATGTCTGCGGTTACGACGGCTGCTCGATCCCCACCTATGCGGTCCCGCTGAAATCCATCGCTCACGGGTTTGCCCGCATGGCGACCGGCGTTCGGCTGGGGGCGGAACGCGCGAAGGCCGCAAAAATGCTGATGAGCGCCTGCATGGCCGAGCCGTTCTATGTCGCGGGAACAGGGCGCGCATGCACCGAATTGATGGAACTCGCGCCGGGCCGGATCTTCGTCAAGGTGGGGGCCGAGGGCGTGTATTGCGGCGCGATCCCCGAACTGGGTCTCGGCATAGCGCTCAAGTGCGAGGACGGCGCTGAGCGCGCGGCCAACGTGATGATCGCCGCGGTGCTCGCCAAGCTTCTGACGGACGACGCCGAGCTGTCCGCGAAACTGGCGGAGATGGCGCGGCCGAAACTTTCCAACTGGAACAAGATGATGGTCGGTGGTTTGCAGCCCGCCGGCGAACTGGCCTAGCTTACGGTATTGCCTTCCACTGTCAGATGCGGCCAGGCGGATGCGCCTGTCTTGGCCATGTCGCCCGTGACCGCATCGTTCCAGCGCGTGCCGACGACGGCGCCGCCGCGGGTATGGGAGAAAACGTTGTCGTTGATCAGCGCCTTGCCGGCGCCATCGACGACAGTCACGGCGATGCCGAGGCCTGCGTTGCGGATGACGTTGCCGGTGATCGCCACATCGCGCAGATAGGGACCCCATCCCACCATCATGCCCCATTTGGGGGCGCCTTCGATGGTGTTGCCCGTCACGGTCGCATCGGCTTCCACCGCGATCCCGATGCCGAATCCTGAGTTTTCGGCCTTATAGGGTCCGTCGGCGCGCATGTTGCGAATCATGTTGCCCGAGATCACGGCCAGCCGTCCGCCGGAGGCAAAATTGGCAACCGATATCCCCATTGTCCCGCCATCGACCAGATTGCCGGAAATCAGCGCCCCCTCGAAGGAGAATTCCGCGTAGAGCGCGGTCTCGCCGGAGCGTAGCGCCTTGTTCGACAGGATCTGCACATTGTCGGCCGAATTCGCGCGAATGGCGGAAAAGGCGCAATCGCTTACGTGATTGTCGCTGACCGTGACGTTGCCGGCGCGAAACAGGTTGATGCCGTTGCCGAACTGGCCGGTGCCGCCGCGCCGCGCGGCAATCCGCGTTACCCTGTTGTCGGAAACGACGGTGCCGTCGGCGCCTTGTGTCCAGCGATGGACGAGGATGCCGCCATTGCCGCAATCGTGGACGAAATTTCCGGTGATCGCGAGCTCCCGGCTTTCGACGGCGAAGAGGCCGGAATCGGCAGCCCCCGAGATGTCGCAGCGTTCGACGCGTCCGCCGCAGCCTTCCACCACCAGCCCGTCGCGTGAGGAGCCGGCGATCGTCACGTCATCGAGAAAGACCTGTTCGACGAGGCGGAGGTGAACGAGGCCGCGAACATGTTCGCCCAGCCGCTGATTGGCACCGTCGATGGTCAGTCCTGCAAGCCGCACGGATCGCCCCGATTCCGCCAGCAGACCATGGCCCTGTCCTGTGTAGATGAGCCGGGTCGCGCCGGGCACGCCGGCCATGCGGGTGCCGTCAGGCAGCGTGAGGTTGGAAAAATGGAAACTGCCGGGCGGCAGCCGCAGGATCCTGCCTGCCTTCGCGGAGCTGTCGATTGCGTCCTGCAGCCGGCGGCTCTGGTCGTCGGCGGTGTCGGGCAGGAGATCGGCGAGGTCTGCGTCATGCCCGCCGCGCAAGCCGATATCGGTGAAAAGCCCGCTCGCTGCCCGTCCGGGGGAGGCGGACATGGCGCAGCTGGAGACAAGGACGCCGCCGATCAGGCTTCGTCGTGAAAATACGCGGTTACTGGTCATGACACGTCCTGGGCACAAACCAGGTCAACATAAACCGCAGAGGAATGAAAAAGGTTAAGGCCGGTCGCTTTCATCGGCGTCGGCGGTAAGGGGCATTTCGGCAAGCCTGCTCGGCCAGCATGGAAAAATCAGACTCGTTTGATGCAGGTCAAAGCGCCGCTTCATGCCGGCATTATTGTCATATGCGTCGGACGGAAGCGGTGTACCCGGGAGTGCAACAAGGCGGGAGCCTTCCGCAGGAGCCGCCCGTCCGACGACGCTCTCACCACAGGTCACCAACGGACAGGCGCATCACCGATGCGTGTCCGTCGAGATTGCCGCTGCATGTTTCAGCGGGTGCTCATGCCGAAAAAAAAGGCCCGGTGGATCGACCGCCGGGCCTTTTCGCTTTGGATCTATTGCCGATCAGACGAACTGGCTCAGGCCGGGGATCGAGTTGATGATGTCGTCGACCGCATCGCCAGCGCCGTTTTCGCGGGCAAAGCCGACGGTTTCCCGGGCGACCGACGAAATCTGGCCCATGTCGAGGCCCATGCCCATCAGCTTCGAGCCGAGGCCCATGACGCCGCCGCCCATCAGTCCGCCGAGCATGCCGCCGCCTTCGCCCTGCGCCATTTCCATGAAGACGTCAGCGCCGGGCATCTTGGCCAGCATTTCGGCGACCTTGCCGTCCGGGCCTTCGGATTTGAGGAAGTTGAGGATGGCGCCGACGGCCTTTTGCGCGGTTTCGGCGTCGAGACCGGTTGCTGCTTCGATGCGCTTGATGAGTTCTTCCATGGATGGGCTCCTTCTCCCGAAAATGTTTACGTAACGCCTAGACAAGGTAAGGTTTGGATGCAAGCGCCGCGTGTCGAATTTAAGCTTGGTTCCCTGTCCGTCACAATGACAGATTGCCGCAATAGCTGCCGATGAGCTCCGCGCTTTTTTGGAGGGCGGCACGTTCGTCATCGTCGAGCGATGGCATGATCGCGGCGGCTACGCCCTGGGCGCCCACGATATGGGGAAGTGACAGGGCAACCTCCGGCACGCCGGTTATCTCGGGCGTGACCTGCGAGACTGTGAGCACCGCGCGCTCATTGGCGAGAATTGCGCGGACGATGCGCGCCAGCCCCGCACCGATGCCGTAATAGGTCGAGCCCTTGCCCTCGATGATGGTATAGGCGGCATCCCGCACCTCGACCGCGATGCGCTTGCGTGTCTCGACGTCGAGCGGTCTGCCGATTTCCTCCGCGAACGCGATGATCGGCATCGATCCGGCGGTTGCCCACGACCAGATCGCCACTTCGCTGTCGCCATGCTCGCCCAGAATGTCGGCGTGGACGGATCGCGCCGCGATTTCCAGATGCCGGCCGAGCAGGTTGCGGAAGCGAGCCGTGTCGAGGATCGTGCCCGAGCCGATGACCCTGCTTGCGGGAAGTCCGGACAGTCTTTGTGCCGCGAAGGTCATGATGTCGACCGGGTTCGAGGCAATCAGCAGGATGGCCCCGGGCGCTGCTTCCATGATGCCGTCGATGACCTTCCTGAACACCTCGACATTGCGCTCGAGCAAGGCCAGCCGGTCCTCGCCGGGCTTCTGGCTGACGCCTGCCGCGATGATGACAATACTCGCATCCGCGAGGTCGCCATAGCCGCCCGCGCGGACGGAGGTCGTCGTCGCATAGGGCGTGGCGTGCGCGATGTCCTGGGCCTGGGCCAGCGCCAGTTTCTGATTGGCATCGACCAGCACAATCTCGTTGCCGACGCCCAGAAGCGCCATCGCATAGGCCGCCGAACTTCCGACCATGCCGGTCCCGACGATTCCGACTTTCATGACCAAGGCTCCTTGTCCGGTTCCCGTCAGGGTGCTTTCGCACCGCACAATGCCACCATAGGAGGCTTGCATGACAGGTCAACGGTCGTTTCCCGAGACCTCTGGCGAGCATTGTTTGCGCGGTGGAACATGCCTATAAGTTTTCATCGAGGACTTGCCCGAAGAGGTTCGCGGCTTGCAGCGAGGGACGAGGTTGGAATGCTCCAGGACGGAAAGATCTATGTCGGCACGAGCCGCAAACCGGACGACACGATCAACAAGGGTGAGTATCTAGACCTCAAATACGCCAACCGTCATGGGCTGGTGACCGGAGCGACGGGCACCGGAAAGACGGTCACGCTGCAAATCCTCGCGGAAGGTTTCTCCAATGCCGGCGTGCCGGTGTTCTGTGCCGACGTGAAGGGCGATCTCTCGGGGATCGCGGCGGTGGGCGAGCGAAAGGATTTTCTGGAGAAGCGCGCTCAGGCCATCGGCCTCGATCCCTACGACCTGCAGGAATTCCCTGTCATCTTCTGGGATCTGTTCGGCGAGAAGGGCCACCGCATCCGCACGACCGTATCGGAAATGGGTCCGCTTCTTCTGTCGCGGCTGATGGATGCGACTGACGCGCAGGAAGGCGTGATCAACATCGCCTTCAAGATCGCCGATGATGGCGGTCTGCCGATCCTCGACATGAAGGATCTGCGTTCGATGCTGACCTACATGTCGGAAAATGCGGCCGAACTCTCGCGTGTCTACGGCAACATCTCGCCGCAGTCGGTTGCTGCGATCCAGCGCGATCTGCTGGTGCTGGAACAGCAGGGCGCGGAGCAGTTCTTCGGCGAGCCCGCGCTCAAGATCTCCGATATCATGCGCACCACCAATGACGGACGAGGCGCGATTTCCGTTCTCGCAGCCGACAAGCTGATGATGAACCCGCGCCTCTATGCGACTTTCCTTCTCTGGCTGCTCTCCGAACTCTTCGAGGAACTGCCCGAGGTCGGCGATCCCGACAAGCCGCGGCTCGTGTTCTTCTTCGACGAAGCCCACCTTCTGTTCGACAATGCGCCGCGGGCGCTGATCGAACGCGTCGAGCAGGTGGTCAGGCTCATCCGCTCCAAGGGCGTGGGGGTGTTCTTCGTCACGCAGAACCCGCTCGACGTGCCCGAAACCGTGCTCTCCCAGCTCGGCAACCGCATCCAGCATGCGCTGCGCGCCTATACGCCGCGCGAACAGAAAGCGGTGAAGGTGGCGGCGGAGACGTTCCGCCCCAATCCCGAGTTCGACTGCTTCGAGGCTATCACCCAGCTCGGCGTTGGCGAGGCGCTGGTCTCCACACTCGAATCCAAGGGCGTACCTTCCATGGTCGAGCGCACGCTGATCCGCCCGCCGGCGTCGCGGCTGGGTCCGATCGCCGAGGCCGAACGGCAGAAGGTGATGGCTGTCTCGCCGGTTGCCGGCCAGTACGACACGGATATCGATCGCGAGAGTGCCTACGAGATCCTGGCGAGGCGGGCAGAGGAGGCGGCGAAGGAAGAGGAAGAACGCCGTCGCAAGGAGGAGGAACAGGACAGGGAGATCCCCGAGAACCGGCGTTGGACACTGCCGGGCTTCGGCGGCGACGATGACGATGACGACCGCGACGATCGCGGGCGCCGCAAATCCTCCACCCGCAGACGGTCCGGCTATCAGCGCCAGACGGTGACCGAGGTCGTTATCAAGCAGGTTGCCCGCACAGCCGCCAGCCAGATCGGCCGGGCGCTGGTTCGCGGCATTCTCGGATCCCTCAAGAAGGGGTTCTGAGCGGACCGCAGGCGAGGGGATAGGTCAGCGCGTCACTTTGCGGCTGTTCTTGCGCGTGGGGGGTGTAACAGCTGACCCGGCCCGCGCCGTTCGCCCATACCAGGTGCGGGTCTATCGGCGACATTCCGGCGCTCTGCGAGTGAGCCTGGCGGTGAACCTCGAAATGCAGATGCGGAATTCCGCCGGCAAGCGCGCCGGTATTGCCCGAAAGGGCGATCGTCTCTCCGCGTTGCACATGTGAGCCCGGATTGGCTATCCGTGCCTTGAGGTGCTTGTAGACGGTGACGATCCGCCGCCCTGCGGCATCGCTTCCATGGTCGATCACAAGCCGGTTGCCGTACATCGGTTCAAACAGCGAATTTCGCACAACCCCATCGGCCGCGGCGATCACCGGTGTGCGGACCGGCGCCAGGATGTCGATGCCCTCATGGCCGGCGATATTCTCGTTGTAGCGGAATTCCTGCGAGATGGACGGCGCGCGCGCCGGCATGACAACGGCGATCTTCGGGCTCTGATCCTCGAGATAGGGAGCTGCCCAGCCGGTGCCGCTCGGCACGCAACCCGAACAGGCCGCGGCAGCGGTACAGCTCGCAGTCATGATCGCGAATGCATGCCCTCGCGCCATGTCGCTCCCCCGCTCACATGCGCTCAGCCCCGAGGGAAAATACCACCTAAAGTGGAAAAATAAAGTGATGAACCAATAAATCAGAAGGCCCGGAGCACTCGGTGCTCCGGGCCTTCTCATTCGTCTTCGGGTGCTGGCTCAGCGCACCAGGATCGGTGTCTTGGCCGGTACCCGATCGTAGAGGTCGCAGATGTCCTGGTTCAACAGGCGCACGCAGCCCGACGACACGGCCTTGCCGATCGACTTGTATTCCGGGCTGCCGTGGAGGCGGTAGAGCGTATCTTCGCCGCCCTGGAAGATATAGAGCGCACGTGCGCCGAGCGGGTTCATCAGGCCCGGCTGCATACCGCCGTTCTCCGCCGAATAGGGCTCGAGCTCGGGCTGGCGTGCGATCATCTCGGCGGGCGGGGTCCATGTCGGCCAGCGCTGCTTCCACTGAACGATGGCGCGCCCCGACCAGGAGAAGCCGTCACGGCCGATGCCGACGCCGTAGCGCATGGCGCGGCCACCCTCGCGGACGAGATAGAGGAAGCGCTGCTGGGTATCGACGACGATCGAGCCGGGTCGCTCGCCGGTGGGGTCTTCCACCTCCTGGCGCAGATATTGCGGCTCGATTTCCCAGTAGGGGATCGCCGGAAGCGGAAATTCCTCGTCGGGCTTGGGGCCGTAGATTTCGTCGTAGAAGGGATCGCGACGTGTCAGGCCGCGCTCGGGCTGGTTGTCCGAGCGATAGATCGGCGCGGTCTGGGCGCGAAAATTGGCAGTCGATTGCGGGGCGGCACAACCACCGAGGAGGCCTGCCGCGGCACCGCCGGCACCGAGGCGCAGCAGGTTGCGGCGCGAGAAGCCGGTGGAGGACGCGGGGTTACGCATAATGTCAGTCATTTCATCTTCCGTGATGGGCCGTTTCAGTCCGGCACTGTGCGCGCGAATGTGTTTATCCGACGGCCAGCTTGTGGCGGGCTGGACACACCTGGCACTTGTCGACATGACGTAAGCGTGAACCCGGCCCCCTCGCAGAAAGTGTTCAGGGCCGGGTTGGTTCCATCGAAAAATGCGAATGCGTCCACGAGGCTATCGCGGGACCGTGTTACTGGCCCGCGTGAAAGGGCACATCCGGGAGTTTGAGAGAGGGGTGCCTGGCGCCTGGAATGCCGGCCGGTTTCTCGAGCCGGCGCAGGAATTCGGCACTCCATTTCGACACATCATTGGCCGCCAGCCGCTCGTAAAGGGCGTTATGGCGCTCCTTGCGTTCCTCGAGCGACATGTCGAGCGCCTGCTTTATGGCGCGCGAGAGGCCGTGGGGATCGTGCGGATTGATGATGACGGCTTCCTTCATCTCTTCCGCCGCGCCGGCAAACTGAGACAGAAGAAGCACGCCCGGATCTTCAGGATCCTGGGCCGCCACGAATTCCTTGGCCACCAGGTTCATCCCGTCGAACAGCGGAGTGACGAGGCAGATATAGGAATAGCGATAAAGAACGGCGAGTTCGTCACGCGGCAAGGCGCGGTGCATGTATTGCACCGGCACCCAGTCGATGGTGCCGAAACGGCCATTGATGCGGCCCGACGTCGCTTCCATCTCCTCGCGGATGTCCTGATAGGCTTCGACATTGTCGCGTGTCGGCGGGGCGATCTGCAGCAGGGAAACCTTGCCGCAATAGTCGGGATAGTCGGCGAGAAACTGTTCGTATCCCGCAAGCCGCTGCGGCAGGCCCTTGGAATAGTCGAGGCGGTCGACGCCGATCAGGCGGGTGAGCCGCGCCGGATCGACGGTCTGCGCCTTCTCCGCCGCCATCTCCGCAAATCCCTTCACGTCGATTGAGATGGGATAGCAGCCGAGCGAAATCTCGCGACCATTGATGTCGATATTGCCGTTGAAGCGCAATTCGCCGCGCATCGTCTGGCGGAATATGTCGATCATGTGGGCGAGATCGCGCCGGGTCTGGAAGCCGACCATGTCGAAAGCGGCGAACCACTCCGACAATTCCATCCAGTTCGGAATTGCCTTGAATGTCTGCAGGTCGGGAAGCGGGATGTGCAGGAAAAAGCCCATCTTGTTGCTCACGCCGAGCTTCTTGAGTTCAAAGGCGAGCGGAATCAGCTGGTAGTCGTGAATCCAGAGAATATCGTCGTCTGCAATCACCTTGGCGACCATCTCGGCCAGACGGCGGGCCACTTCCTTGTAGGCGGAGGTGTAGTGCTCCCGAACATCGATCAGGTCGAGGCGTCCGTGGAAAGCGGGCCATAGAACCGAGTTCGAATATCCGAGATAATAGTCGTGCTGCAGTTGAGGTTCGAGTTCGAAGAGGCCGATGTCGAAATCTGGCCTTTCGTGCATGAGGATGGTGGGGGAGGGATTCTCCGAAGTCGCCGGTGCGCCGCCGATCCAAAGTCCGCCACGTGACTTGAGCGCGTCCTTGAGGGCTACGACCAGTCCTCCCGAATCTCCCGCTCCATCCAGCGAGGGGGCTCGGTTGGAAATGATCACCAATCTGGGCACGTCAGTCTCTCCGTTTGCTGATTTGTCGGCTGAGCCACGTCTTGTAGCTTGCCGGGCTTCCGGTTCGGTACTGGGCGACAGTGGGGCCGTCGCCGATCTTGATCGATATGCCGCCATGTTCGTTGACATAGGCGAAGGCGCTTTCATCCGTCGCGTCGTCGCCGACATAGATCGGGGTTCTGCCGTAGAACGCCGGCGCCAGCATGATCTTTTCGATCGCGGCTGCCTTCGAAATGTTCTTCGGCTTGATCTCCAGCGCCATCTTGGCGGGCTGTATTTCGAAGTCGTCGCGGCCTTCGAGAAGGCATTCGGCAAACTTGCGGGCCTTGAACTCCATCTCGGGATTCTGCCGGAAGTGAAGCACGATGCCGTAGGTCTTTTCCTCCAGGATCACCCGGGGATCGATGACGGCGAATTCCGCGACCGCAGCCTTGATGTGCTCGAGGTGTTGCGGATCGGGGAGTTCGTGGCGCTCGATCTCGCCGCCGATGCGGAGCTCGGTCCCGTGCCCGCCTGAAATCACCCCGTCGAATGCGCCGACATAGCCTGCGACGTCGTCGAGATTTCGTCCCGACACGATGGCAACCGCGCCGCCGAAGCTCTTCATTGCCTTTGCAAAAAGGCCGGCATCCTCGCCGGTATACCGGATCGCGTCTGGTCTGGGGGCGATGTCGACGATCGTGCCGTCGAAATCGGAAAACAGGGCGTGTTCGCCGGGGTCGATGTCGAGCTCTTCAATTCCGTCAGTGTCGTGGCTCTGTGGCGGCTGAAACCCGACGAATTGGTAAAAGCTTGTTGAGTTTTCCATTATGTCCTGCTCCCGCTACGCTATACCGATTAACATCGGCGTGGCGGGAAGGTTCCATCACTTTCCAAAAGTTATTTAGCACTTGCAGTATAGCCGTTGTTGCAGTGCGATGCAAATTTTGAGGGCAGAATTTCGTTCTGCCCTCCCTGTGGGCAGCGCGCCGGTCCGGGAAAACGCAGTCAGGCGAGGGCGTTGAGGTCCGGCAGGATCATGTCGGGCTTCAGGTCGGGATATTCGTCGGGCATCTGCGAGCGATTGATCCAGACAGTGCGGAAACCGAACTTCGTGGCGCCGGCAATGTCCCAGCGATTTGACGACTGGAACGAGACGGCCTCCGGGTAGAGACGGTAGGCGGTCGTGACCATGTCGTAGACGTCGGGCGCGGTCTTGAACAGCTTGATGGGGTGGACGGAGAAGACGTCGTCGATCACGGTATCGAGCGCCGCGTTCTTGACCGCGGACGCCAGCATTTCCGGCGAGCCGTTGGACAGGATGGCAACCCTGGAGCCGGTTTCCTTCAATGCTCTCAGCACGGCAGGGACTTCCGGATAGCAGTCGAGCTTGAAATAGGCATCAAGCAGGTCGGCGCGAAGAGAGCGATCGGCCGTGGGAACGCGGGCGAACGCATAATCCAGCGCTTCCTCGGTCAGAACCCAGAAGTCGCGGTATGCGCCCATCAGCGTGCGGGTCCAGGAATATTCGAGCTGCTTGGCGCGCCAGATCTCCGAGAAAAACTGGCCGTCGGGGCCCACCCGGTCCGAATGTTTGCGCACCGCCGCGTGAACGTCGAAAAGCGTGCCATAGGCATCGAAGACAAAAGCGGCATGCGGCATGGGATACTCCTGCTCCCCCGGAAAGAAAACGCGGGCGACGATGTTCATTCTCTATCGTCCACGTCAAGTCTCGCGCGGTCCGCGCATGGTCGTCCGAGACGCGATCATGCGCGGCGGCGAAGCTTTGTGAAACGATGCTGCTTATATTAGACAAAACAGTTCGATGCGGCGCATTTCGCCTTGACGCGGTCGGGCCGGGGGAGTTGGTTGGCTGCGCAGATTAGTGTCGAGGAGATGACCATGGCCGCGAATGCCGCAACCCCGCTCGAAAGCTGGACCTTTGTCGATGGCGAATGGCTGTCCGGCAACCCGCCGCTTCTGGGCCCGATGTCCCATGCCATGTGGCTGGCCTCGGTGGTGTTCGACGGTGCGCGCTGGTTCGATGGCGTGTCGCCCGATCTCGATATGCATTGCCAGCGCATCAACCGTTCCGCCGAGGCGCTCGGCCTGAAACCGACCAGGACGGCTGAGGAGATCGAGGCGCTCGCGGGCGAGGGGATCAAGAAGTTTTCGGGCGATACCGCCATCTATATCAAGCCGATGTACTGGGCGGAAAAAGGCGGCTTCATGGGCGTGACTGCGGACCCGGCATCGACGCGCTTCTGCCTTTGCCTGTTCGAATCGCCGATGCTCGAGGCGACCGGCTTCTCGATGACCGTCTCGCCTTTCCGCCGCCCCAGCATCGAGGTGGCGCCGACCAATGCCAAGGCTGCCTGCCTTTATCCCAACAGCGGTCGCGCGATGCGGGAGGCTCAGTCCCGAGGCTATCACAACGCGCTGATGCTCGACATGAACGGCAATGTCGCCGAGACGGCGGCGTCGAATATCTTCATGGTCAAGGATGGCGTCGTCTTCACGCCGATCCCGAACGGAAGTTTCCTGGCGGGTATCACGCGCCACCGCGTGATCGAACTGATGCGCGCTGCCGGTACCGAAGTGGTCGAGAAGACGTTGAGCGTGCAGGATTTCCTGGAGGCCGACGAGATTTTCTCCACCGGCAATCACTCGAAGGTGGTGCCGGTGACGAAATTCGAGGATCGCGAGTTCCAGGCAGGCCCGGTCGCGCGCCTGGCGCGCGAGGCCTATATGGACTGGGCACACTCCTGACCCCCAGGGACATGGTCCGGCTTCGGTCTTTCAATTGAGTGCCAGCCGCGTCGGTTAGCTGCAAACCTTGAAACAAAAAAACGCCGGCCCAAAGGCCGGCGTTGGATGCAAGGCAGATGCTCGTGCGATCAGTAGATCAGGCGCGGGGCAGCCGTTGCCGCGTTGAAGAGCGAAATCATGGCGTCGGGCACCGAGCTGCCGAAGCCGACCTCGGCGTACATGCCGGCGGTGGCGCAGCTCTCGAGCTTCTTGGACAGGTCGCGGTGGAACGGGCTGACCCATTTGACATAGAAGGGGCTGTCTGGCAGCGCCAGGTAGGTCGTGTAGAGAATGGCCAGCTTGTAGCCATTGTTCTTGATTGAGTCACAGACCCTCGCGTCTATCGGCTCGACACAGCGCCCATAGACATTGTTCACGCTCTCCACGGTGGGGCGCGTGCACCTCAACGGCTTGAAGGAATCGCCGACGCCATCGGTAACCAGGAAGACGATCTTCTCGGAATCGTCACCTCCGGCCTCATCGCTTTTGATGATTTTGGTCAGTGACTTCAGCGTGCCGTCATAATCGGTGAGCTGGTCCTCTTTATAGCGCTGATAGGGTATCGTCATCAGGTCGAGGCGCTTGAGCCGCATCATCTGCATGTGGAAATCGCTGGATGGTGCAGCCAGTTCCGTCAGCTTCAAATCTTCGGCAGCCGTGCCGAAAGAATAGATCCCGACCTTGACCTGGCCCGAATAGGCCTGCTTCCGCTTGATGTCCTCGATCAGATTGCGGGTGGAGGTGCGCACCACGTCGATACGCATGTCCACGCCAATATTCTTGGCGATGTCGTAGTTCGACGTGCCGATTTCCTCTTCCGTCGTGTGGCAGGCGAAGGCGCAATCGCGCAAAGCCTGATTAGGGTGATTCTTCGTCGCCCTCTCCAAAGCCGATATGTCCGACGGCGTTGCGCCCACGCCCATGGAAGGCGTGTTGTCGAGGAGCATGTAGAGGTTCATTCTCTTGCTCAGCGACGTGGCGGCAAGCACTGTGTTGGAGATTCTGATCTGATCGCGGCTGAAGACCCGCATGATGGTCGTGTCGAGATTGGCGTCGTAGGTGGCCTTCGCCTCGAGCGCTGTGCCGTTATTGGCGACTTCCACGGTGAACGAATTGATCGAGATGCCGTATTCCTGCTCGATATTCGTCATCATCATCGTGTTGCCGAGAAGTTCCTGGGCAGAGAAATTCTCCACGCTGCCAGCTATGGGCGATGCTCTGGCGGCGCTCTGCAGGGCCGCGAGCGCGGCGGAATCGGCGGCGTTGTCGAGTTTCGTCTTGGCCGAATAGGCGTTCGTCATGTCGAGACCGAGGCCGGCGGCCGCGAATAGCGGAACGATACAAAGCGCCGCTATCATGCCAAAATTTCCGCGCCTGTCCGCCGCGAACTTCTTCTTCAGATCAACCATGGATCCCACTCCAGCTTATTTCTTGGTAGGAGCCTAAATTAGAAAAGTTAGGACTTTACCCAACGCTCCCCTCAAATCTTGGATACAGGATTAAGCGCTCGTTAACGGTATCGGCCGCCGCCCCGCTTGCAGACCTCGTGGGCAAACGGAACAAAAGCCTCGCGGCTTGCGTTGCCAGAGCAAGGGTGCAGCACTATGTTGGTCGCAAGACGTTGATAAAGCTATTTCCAGCGTGGGTTGACCGCCACCTGCGCCATTCAAGTTCAAGGTGCGAACAGCACGATTTTTCCAAAGGGCGCCGCGTGCGCCGACAACCTGAAAAAGGGAGATAAAACCATGGCTCTCGAACTGCCGGCCCTGCCGTATGATTATGAGGCACTTGCTCCATACATGTCGAAGGAAACGCTCGAGTTTCACCACGACAAGCACCATCAGGCCTATGTCACCAAGGGCAATGAGCTGATTTCGGGCTCCCCCTATGAAGGCAAGTCGATCGAAGAGATCTGCGCGGCCGCCTATAAGGACGGCAATGCCGGCGTGATCAACAATGTCGGCCAGCACTACAACCATATCCATTTCTGGCAGTGGATGAAGAAGGGCGGAGGCGGCAACAAGCTTCCGGGTGCGCTCGAAAAGGCGATCAACTCCGATCTCGGCGGCTTCGACAAGTTCAAGTCGGACTTCGTCGCAGCCGGCGTCGGCCAGTTCGGCTCCGGCTGGGCCTGGCTCGCCGTCAAGGACGGCAAGGTCGAGATCATGAAGACCCCGAACGGCGAAAACCCGCTGATGCACGGCGCCAAGCCGATTCTCGGCGTCGATGTCTGGGAGCACTCCTATTACATCGATTACCGCAATGCGCGTCCGAAGTATCTCGAGGCTTTCGTGGATAACCTGATCAACTGGGATCATGTTCTCGAAATGTACGAAGCCGCCGTCTGACCTTTCCAGACACGGAACGAAACACCAGCCTTCGGGGTTTATCGCCCCGGAGGCTTTTTTGATGCTCCGGGCGTGAAGTGGTTCACGCTTATGTGACTTTTCCCCGGAGGCACTTGCCGCAATCATGGGCCATCCTTACCCGAGCAATTCACGGAGAATTTAATGACTGTCCGAACCTTGATCACCGCAGCGACCTTCGGGTTGGCCGCCGTCGTCGCAGCCTATGCTGCCGAGCCGCAGGAAGTTCGCCAGGAGATGATGAAGCAGGTTGGCGGAGCCACCGGCGCCATGGCCAAGATGGTCAAGGGGCAGGAAGATTTCGACCAGGCCAAGGTGATCGAGGCGCTGACGACGATCTCCAGCAGCATGGCGGAATTCCCGGCGCAGTTCCCCGAAGGCTCGGAGACCGGCATGGACACCGAAGCCGCTCCGGCGATCTGGGAGAAGAAGGACGATTTCGAGGCCAAGGCGATGTCGCTGAAGGAAGAGGCGGATGCTGGCATTGCCAATCCGCCGGCGGATCTCGACGGCCTCAAGGCCATGTTCGGACCGCTCACCAAGAGCTGCGGCAGCTGCCATGAAACCTACAGGCTGAAGAAAGAGGGATGAGTTCTCCTTCCGGTGAAGCCAAGCGTCCCGCCTCGAAAGGGGCGGGCGTTTATGTTTTGGGCGGGCTGGCGCTTGCGACAGTCATCGGGGCTGGCATTTTCTGGTTCGTCACCGAACCTCATCCCGTCTCCGACGAACGTCTCGCCGCAATCGAAGCGGCGGATGCGGATGCCGCGCGCGGTGAAAGCCTGTTCTGGGCCGGCGGATGCGCCTCCTGCCACGCTGCGGACGGCGCGGAAGGCGAAGATCGCCTGGTGCTGTCCGGCGGCCACCGTCTGACGAGTGATTTCGGGACCTTCGTGGTGCCGAACATATCGACCGATGCGAAGGCGGGGATGGGCGGTTGGGATCTGAAGTCTTTCGCCAATGCCATGCTGGCGGGCATCGGCCCTGACGGCAGCCATCTATATCCGTCCTTTCCTTACGGTTCCTACATAAGGATGAGCGATCAGGACGTGGCGGACCTGTATGCATTCATGCAGACGCTGCCTGCCAGCGACGAGATCAACGCGCCTCACGAGCTGAATTTCCCGTTTTCGATCCGGCGTCTGGTGGGGGGCTGGAAGTTTCTGTTCCTCAACAACGATCCGCGTGTGGAGCTCGCGAACGCCGACGATCAGCTGTCGCGTGGCCAGTATCTCGTCGAGGGTCCCGGCCATTGCGGCGAATGCCATACACCGCGCAATCTGCTGGGCGGTCTGAAGGCCGCCGAGTGGCTGGCGGGTGCGCCAAACCCGGAAGGCGAGGGTATCGTGCCGAACATCACGCCCGGTGGCCCGGACATCTCTGCTTGGAGTGCCTCCGACATCGCCTATTACCTGGAAAGCGGCTTCACGCCTGATTTCGATTCCGTCGGCGGATCAATGGTCGATGTGCAGAAAAACATGGCCGAGCTCGAAGCCGCGGACCGGGAGGCTATCGCAGCCTACCTCAAGGCCGTGCCGTCACATCCCAACGGGTATTGAGCAGCCAAACCAGAAAATAGCGCAACGCCGGGCCTCCTGGAGAAGCCCGGCGTTGCGTGCTCAGCCCGCATGTGCTGATTCAGATGATGTATGTCGTCTCACATGACGAGGCGTGTGGACATCTTCGTTGCTTTCGCCCCGATTTCCTTGAAGGCCTGGATAAGCGCGTCGGCGCTGTCGGCATCATAATAATATTCCATGCCGCTTGCGCACGCTTCCAGCAGCTGCTCGCCGCGCAGGGGCGCCTGGAACGCGACGGAAAAGATCGTCACGCCGGCAGCCTTGGCTTCGTTGCAGTATTGCTTCGTCCGACGGTCAACGTCATCGTCACCCCAGTCCGAACCGGTTTCATTCTGCCCGTCGGTCATGAAGACGATGAATTTCTCCGGCTTGTTCGAGCCGTTCATCGCAAGGTGGGCGTTCTCTTCGGTGTTCTTGTCGTTGACCATCTGCTGTCGTGCCCATTTCATCGCTGCCGAAGAATTGGTCCCGTCATCTGCCACAAGCTGATTGGTGAAAGTCGTTATCCGGTCCTTGTTCCAGTCAGCCACGAGCATGTCGGCAGCCAGCGATTTGGTATTATAGGCGATCGCACCCATCCGGGAGTACTTGTTTTCCGGGTCCGAAGACTTGATGTGGTCAACGAGATCACTGACCGCTGCCTTCAGGATGTCGAGCTTGGTGTACGTCTTGCAGGTGTAGAAGTTCAGAAATTTCTTGCAGGTTTCGTTCGGATTTACCTGCTGACCCGAGCTCTGTCCCATCGATCCGGAGCGATCGAGAACGAGAAACATCGACAGCGGCGTCGTGGCGTCGACCGTGGCTTCGGACGTGCCGGAGACCTTGATGGTGATGCTGTCATGGCCGACGACATGAGCCATCGGCGTCAACTGTTGCGTGCCGGTGGATTTGACCTCGACCTTCCAGATCGTCGATGGCCCGTTCGCGATCGGCGTGACGGTCGCGGTGGGAGAGGCCGTGAAGCCGTTATAGGCCTGAGAATCGCCCGCAATCATTCCGTTGAAGAAATTCAGCGCATATTGCTGCGCATTGTCCTGGGTGATTGTTTTCTTCGCCAGCTGGTTCGCTGTCGCAAGAGCCGCTCCGTCCACCGCGTTCTGCAGGCGCGTTTTCATCGATGTCATGCTCGCGAAATCAACCGCGAGACTACCTGCTGCAAATGTCATCGGAATCGCGAGAGACGCAACAATTGCAAAATTGCCGTCCTCCTTCGCAACGAAGGAGCGAACGGTATGCGCAAGCCGTCGCAAAAACATCTGTCAACCCTTCTGGTAAGACACCTCGTAGGCGAAAATTAGCAATCGCCGGTAATGATCATCCTAAGATTGTATGTAAAATTTGAATGAACGCGCGTTTTTCGCCGCGTCCGCTGCGGTCCTCCGAGCCCCGGATATGAGGCGATCACCTCTTCGTATATTAGAGACATCTATTAACGTCTGCCTCCCCTTGCCGGGAAACGGGTGGGCTTGCCCTGTTCGGGTCGATCTCATGCACATAAAAAAGCTCCCGGCGCGGTGCGCCGGAAGCTCGAAGCTGGAAGCAGTCGAAAATATCGCGTTCCGCCGTGCCACGCGCGGTCACGTGGCGCCTGGAGCGGGGCTTGCTCAGTCCCTGCCGGTAACCTTGAGCGCAAAGGCGTATTCGAACGCAATTTCCTCGAGACGCTGAAAACGTCCCGCGGCTCCGCCATGCCCGGCCGACATGTTGGTGCGCAACAATACCGGTTCCCCACTGGTCGAGAACTCCCGCACGCGGGCAACCCATTTTGCAGGTTCCCAGTAGGTCACGCGCGGGTCCGTGAGGCCAGCAAGCGCCAGTATCGGCGGATAGGCTTGCCGTGAGACGTTGTCATAGGGCGAATAGGCGGCAATCGTCCGGTAGTCGCGCTCGGACGCCGCCGGATTGCCCCATTCGGGCCATTCGGGCGGGGTGAGAGGCAGCGTGTCGTCGAGCATGGTATTCAGGACGTCGACGAAGGGCACGGCTGCAATGATGCCTCCGAAAGCGGAGGGAGCCATGTTGACGACGGCACCCATCAGCATGCCGCCGGCCGAGCCGCCTTGCGCCACGATCCTGTCGTGGCTGGTGAACCCTTTCTCCACGAGGTTGCGGGCTGCGGCGATGAAATCGCGGAACGTATTGGCCTTCTTCTCGCGCTTGCCGTTCTCGTACCAGGCAAAACCCTTGTCCTTGCCGCCACGAATATGCGCAATGGCGTAGACGAAGCCGCGGTCGACGAGCGACAGGCAATTGGTGTTGAAGCCGGCCGGGATCGAGATGCCGTAGGAACCATAGCCATAGAGAAGGCAGGGAGCGGAACCGTCGAGCGGCGTGTCCTTGCGGTAGAGCAGGGTGACCGGAACCTCTTCTCCGTCATGGGCGGGCGCCATGATGCGGCGCGTGACGTAGTCGTCCGGATCGTGGCCGGAGGGAACTTCATCCTGCTTGAGAAGCGTCCGCTCGCGGGTCCGCATATTGTATTCGAACAGCTGACCCGGCGTGGTCATGGAGGAATAGCTGAACCGCACCGTCTCGGTGTCGTATTCCATGGAACCCTGGAAGCCGAGCGAATAGGCTTCCTCGTCGAAGGCGATGGCATGGTCCTCACCGGTGGCACGATCGCGTACGATGAGCCGCGGCAGCCCGTCCTTGCGCTCGAGCCAGACGACGTGTCCGGCATAGGCGGAGACGGCCAGGATCAGCCGGCCCGGCTCGTGCGGCACGACTTCCTTCCAGTTCTCGGGTTCGGGTGCCGAAACCGGCGCCTCGACGATCTTGAAGTCTTTCGCGCCATCGGCATTGGTGAGGATGAAGAAGACGTCGCCGCCTTCCTCGAGCGAATATTCGACGCCGGTGCGCCGCTCGGCGACGAGACGCGGTGCGGCATTCGGCTGGTCTGCCGGCAGGATCCAGCACTCGCTGGTCTCGTGATCGTTGACCTCGATGAAGATGAAATCGTTGAGGCGGCTTGTGCCGACGCTCATGAAGAAGCCGGAATCGGTCTCCTCCCGCACGACGATATCCTGCGACTGTTCGGTGCCCAGCCGGTGGTAATAGATATGGGTGGGGCGATGATTGTCGTCGACGGCCGTATAGAAGAAGCCCTGGCTGTCGGCGCCCCAGGCAGCGCCGCCGCCGGTGTTCTCGATCGTGTCCGGCAGATCTTTTCCGGTCGCCGTGTCGCGCACATGCAGCGTGAAGAACTCGGAGCCCTTGTCGTCGGCCGCCCAGCCCAGACGCGCATGATCGGGCGAGTGCGAAGTGCCGGCGAGACGGAAATAGGCCTTGCCCCTGGCTTCGTCGTCGCCGTTCAGCAGAACGGCCTCTTCGCCACCCTCGCGTGGCAGGCGGAAGTAGATCGGCTGCTCGCCGCCGGTGACATAGCGCACGCCGTACCGCCAAGGGCCATCGGGCGAGGGCACCGAGCTGTCGTCTTCCTTGATGCGGCCGCGCATTTCCGCAAGCAGCGTCTTCTGCAGCTCCGCGGTGTCGGCCATCGCTGCCTTCTGGTACTCGTTCTCGGCTTCCAGATGCGAGCGGATGGCGGGATCGAGGAGATCGGTATCCTTGAAGACCGCCTGCCAGTTGTCGGCTCTCAGCCAGGCGTAATTGTCGGTTCGGGTAATGCCGTGGCGGGTATCGCTGGCCGGACGGCTCTCGGCGCGCGGGGCGGCAGGAAGGTTCTTGAAGGCGGACAAATGAGGACTCCGGTATGCGATTTCGGTGCCCCGATTTAAGTCCTGCCATCCGGCCGATCAAGTCGGCACCGGCCAGCGGGAAGCCCGAACCGGCGGCTACACACGAAAAACGCCGCCGCCTGGCCGGGCGACGGCGTGGAGCCGGCTGAAAACCCTCGTCGGCTGAGGATCAGGCGTTCTCGTCCTTGTCGAAATCGAGCGCATGACCGTTGGTGCAGAAACGCAGGCCGGTCGGTTGCGGACCGTCCTCGAAAACATGTCCCAGATGGGCGTCGCACTCCGCGCAGCGGATTTCGTTGCGGATCATGCCGTGCGACTGGTCGCGGAACACGGCGATGGCCTCCTCGTCGACCGGCGCGTAGAAGCTCGGCCAGCCGCTGCCGGATTCGTATTTCGTTTCCGAACGGAACAACGGCTTGCCACAACAGACACAGCGGTACAGGCCGTCATCCTTGTTGTCGAGGTAAGGGCCGGTAAAGGCGCGTTCGGTGCCGTGTTCCTGGGTGACTTTATACTGCTCAGGGGTGAGTTTTCTGCGCAGTTCTTCTTTCGATTTATGCGGCATGGGATTCTTGAACTCGCTGATGGTTTGAAGCCGGATTGACATACCGGGACATAGTGTCGCGTGACTGTTCTCACAAGGCCGGTGACGCGAAGTTGAACAAATGAGACAGGGCAGGGGGTTGCGGGCCGCCAGGGTGTAAGAAAAAAGGTGTCCCGCAACTGGATCGCATCCGGGAAACGGCGAATTTCCACGGGATGGCCACCAGTTCGGCTTGCGATGCGGACCTACAGAATTTAAGTGTCAATTCAACCGCCAATGCCGCTTTTGCGGCCCGAAACCCATGGAGAACTGATGGCTGCCCTGGATGGCATGACGATCATTGCTCTCGGCCTGCCTTTTATCGCAGCACTCGTTGCTCCCGCCCTTGTTCGCCGTCTCGGCCACAATGCGGCCTGGGTGCTCGCGCTGTTTCCGTTTTTCGTATTCGTCCGCTTTCTCGAATTCCTGCCCGAGGTTTCGGCCGGAAGCGCCATCACCGGCGGCTTCCAGTGGGTGCCGTCCTACAATGTCAGCTTTTCGTGGTTCATCGACGGACTTTCGCTGATATTCGCCCTGCTGATCTCCGGTATCGGCACACTGATCGTGTTCTATACGGGCGGCTATCTGAAGGGACACGCGCAGCTCGGCCGCTTCTATTCCTTCATATTCCTGTTCATGGGCGCGATGCTGGGGCTGGTGATCTCCGACAGCTTCCTGATGCTCTTCGTCTACTGGGAACTGACCTCGATCACCTCGTTCCTGCTGATCGGCTTCGACCATGGTCGCGAGGCCTCGCGCCGCTCGGCGCTGCAGGCGCTTGTCGTCACCGGGCTCGGCGGCCTCTCGCTGATGGCGGGACTTCTTGTCGTCTGGAACATCACCGGCGTGACGCAGCTCTCGCTTCTGGTCAATCTCGGCGACGAGGTGCGCGCGAGCCCGTTCTACCTGATGGCGCTGATCCTGTTGCTCGGCGGTGCCTTCACCAAGTCTGCCCAGTTTCCCTTCCATTTCTGGCTGCCCAACGCCATGGAAGCGCCGACGCCCGTTTCGGCCTATCTGCACTCGGCCACCATGGTGAAGGCCGGCGTCTATCTCGTCATGCGCATGAATCCTGCCTTCGGTGACACGGTGGCCTGGGAAACCATCCTGCCGGTCTTCGGCGGAACGACGCTGATCGTCGGTTCTCTCCTGGCGATCCGCCAGACCGACCTCAAGCTGATGCTCGCCTATACGACGGTGTCGTCGCTCGGCCTGATGGTCATGATGACGGGGTTCGGCTCGGAACATGCGGCGGCAGCGGGCGTGCTCTATCTGATCGCTCACTCGATGTTCAAGGGCGCGTTCTTCATGCTCGCCGGCAATATCGATCACGAGGCCGGAACCCGCGACATCACCAAGCTCGGCGGTTTGCGCAAGCTGATGCCGATCAGCTTCCTCGCCGCCATGGCCGCGGCCTTCTCGATGGGCGGCCTGCCGCCCTTCTTCGGCTTCCTGTCGAAGGAGGAAATCTATTACGGCCTCTGGCATGCCGATCCCTGGTCGATCTTCATGACGGTGGTCGCCATCGTCGGCAACGGGCTGATGTTCGTGGTCGGCTTCGCCATCGCCATCAAGCCTTTCCTCGGCCGGGAGGTGAAGACACCCAAACACGCGCACGAAGCCCCGCTCCTGATGTGGATCGGGCCGGCGACGCTGGCGACGGGCGGTCTTCTTGCTGCGGTGTTCTCGCCGATCTTCCACCAGTATGTGTCCTCGCCGATGGTTTCGGCGGTGTCGGGCGAGGCCGAGGAGGTCACCATATCGCTGGTGCCGCATATCGGCATGCCGCTTCTGTTGTCGCTCGTCACCATCGTCTTCGCGGTCCTCGTCTACCTCAAGGTCGACAGCGCACGTTCGGCTATCGCAGCCACGCTGACGGCGATTGGCTGGGGGCCGGACAAGGGCTTCGACCAGTTCGTTTCCGGCATGGTCCGGCTGTCGCGGCGGGTGACGAAAATCGCCCAGCCGGGCCAGCTCGACATCTATATGACGGTGACCTTCGCCGCCGTGGCGGTGACGCTCCTTGCCCCGATGATCATCTTCGACGAATTGCCGGCGATGCCCGCATGGCCGGCCGACGCCGAGATTCACGAACTCGCCGTCATCCTGATCGCCTTTATCGGCCTGGGTGCGGTGATCGCGGCGAAGGACCGGCTGACGGCGATCGTATCGCTCGGTATCCAGGGCTTTGCCGTGGCGCTGATCTTCATGCTCTTCGGTGCGCCTGACCTGTCGTTCACCCAGTTCATGGTCGAAACGCTGTCGGTGGTCATCCTCGCGCTCGTCATGACCCGCCTGCGCCTGACGCTATCCGACCATCGGCCCACCGGCCAGAAGATCGGGGATGCTACGGTCGCCATCGCTTGCGGTGCGGGTTTCATGCTCTACCTGCTGGCGGTCACGGAAGTGCCGTTCCGCAGCTATCTCAGCGACTTCTTCATCGCCTATTCGAAGGTGATCGCCCACGGCGCCAATGTGGTCAACGTCATCATCGTCGACTTCCGCGGGACGGATACGCTTGGCGAGATCGCAGTCGTGATGGTCACAGGCCTGGCGATCCTGTCGCTCATCCGCGTGCGGCCGGGCTGGAAACCGGGCATGCTGGCGGAGAACGATCCCGACGCTCCGACTGAGGAGAAGAAGTGATGCGCACGGTCATTTTCCGCACGGTCGCCCCCTATCTCACCAGCCTGATGGTGCTCTTCTCCATCTTCGTGCTGTTGCGCGGCCATAACGAACCGGGTGGAGGCTTCATCGGCGGGCTGATTGCGGCCTCCGCCTTTGCGATCTACGGTATCGCCTGCGGCGTCGCACCGGTGCGCAGGGCCATCTATTTCCATCCCATGGCGATCTCTGCTTTCGGCCTGTTCATGTCGTCGATCGCCGGCATGATTTCGCTGCCGCTGTCCGTTCCCTTCATGACCGGCAACTGGATGCAGCTCTCGTTCTTCGGCGTCGATATCGACCTGTCGAGCGTTCTGATCTTCGACATCGGCGTCTATTTCGTCGTCGTCGGAGCGATCACGTCGATCGCGCTGGCACTCGAGGAAAGGGACCGCGACTGATGGAAGCGCTCTTCTCCGTTCTCGTCGGCGCGCTGTTCGCCGTATCGATCTACCTGTTCCTCTCCAAGCACATCATCCGTGTGCTGATGGGCGTGGCGATCCTCGGCAATGCCGTGAACCTTCTGATCTTCACCAATGGCCGCCTTCTGCGCGAGGTGCCGCCGGTCATCGCGGCCGACGAATACACATTGCAGCAGGCTGCCGCCAATCCGCTGCCTCAGGCGCTCATCCTGACGGCGATCGTTATTTCCTTCTCGTTCTTCGCCTTCCTTCTCGTTCTCGGCTATCGCGCCTTCCAGGAACTGGAGACCGACGACACCGACGAAATGCGTGTCGCCGAGCCGGCTGACGAAGAAGCCCCGCCGCTGGGCTATTAACACCAGGAGACCCGCGACCAGATGGCCGCTACATCATCTCACAGTGTCGATCTTTCCCAGGCCATGAATGTGGACCCGACGCCGCTTGCCGACTGGCTGGTGGTCATGCCGGTGGTCTGGTGCCTGCTGGCGGGCGCCATTCTCCTGATGCTGCGCAAGCGCACCGAATTGCAGGCGTCGATCGGTATCGTGGCCCTCGTCGGTCTGTGCCTTCTCGATGCCGCGCTGCTGTGGCGCGTTCTGGAGGAGGGGCCCTTCACCATGGTGATGGGCCGCTGGCTGCCGCCTTTCGGCATCGCCTTTACGGTGGATCTGCTGGGCGCCTTTTTCACGATGACGTCGGGTCTCGTGGCATTGGCCGCCGGCATCTTCGGTCGCGATGACGTGGACAGCACGGGTCGCCGCTACGGCTTCTATCCCTTCCTGCTTCTGCTGATGGCCGGTGTTTCCGGTGCCTTCCTGACCGGCGACGTGTTCAACCTCTATGTCTGGTTCGAGGTTCTCCTGATCTCGTCCTTCGGCCTTCTGGTGCTGGGCTCGGAGCGGGAGCAGATCGACGGCGCGACCAAATACGCCTTCCTCAACCTCGTCGGCACGACGCTGTTCCTCGTGGCGACCGGGTATCTCTACGGTCTGTTCGGCACGCTCAACATGGCCGACATCCTGATCAAGGCGCCGGAACTGCGCCAGACCGCGCCGCTGATGACGCTGGTATGTCTCTATCTGCTCGCCTTCGCGATGAAGGCGGCGGCTTTCCCGGTGAATTTCTGGCTGCCGGCGTCCTATCATACCCCGAAGCTGGTGGTCTCCGGCCTGTTCGGCGGCCTGCTGACCAAGATCGGCATCTATGCGCTGCTGCGCGTTCTGGTGATGCTGTTCCCGATCGAGCGGGCCGAACTCGGCTGGGTGATCGCCGTGCTCGCTGCCGGCACCATGCTGCTTGGTGTGCTGGGTGCGCTGGCGCAGAACGATACCCGCCGCGCGGTCGGCTTCCTGGTGATTTCCGGTATCGGCATGATGCTCGCGGGCATCGCGCTCGGAAGCCCCAGCGGGCTGGCGGGCGCCATTCTCTATGCCGCCCATTCCATGGTGGTGATGACGGCGATCTACTTTGCCGCGGGCATAGGCGGCCGCGTGTCGGGGAGTTTCCTTCTGTCGCGTTCCGGCGGCATCTATCCCTCGCATCTGGTTCTGGCCTTTGCGACGCTCGCCTTGTTCCTCTCCATGGCCGGACTTCCGCCTTTCTCGGGCCTCTGGCCGAAGGTCATGCTGGTCAAGGCAGCGCTCGATGTCGGTGAATGGTGGCTGGCCGGCGCGATCCTGGTCACCGGTTTCCTGACCACCATTACCGTCGGCCGCATCTGGGCGCTCGCCTACTGGAAACCGAGGGCCGCGGACGCCGAGCCGCTCGATCCGGCAAGCCAGAAGGTGCCGATGACGTCGGTGATCGGCCTGGGTATGCTGACGGTCCTTACCGTCGTGTTCGGCCTCTGGCCCGAGCCGCTGATCGCCATATCCCAGGATGCGGCGCGGGGTCTGATCGATACCTCGTCCTTCGTCCTGTCGGTCTTTCCCGGGGAGGTGCCGCAATGAGCCTGTTCCTGGTCAATGTCCTTCTCGCCCTTGCATGGGCGGCGGTGACGGGGTCGTTCACCTTCCTCAACCTCGCCTTCGGCTTCGTGCTGGCAATGGCAACGCTGTCGCTGATCCGCGAGCAGGTGGGCTCGGTCGGCTACTTCTCGCGCGCCCGCCGGATCATCTCCCTGTTCCTTCTGTTCATCTATGAGTTGATCCTGTCTGCGATGCGGGTGGCGATACTCGTCTTGTCGCCGAAGATGAACCTCAAGCCCGGCATTTTCGCCTATCCGCTCAAGGTCGATCGCGATTTCGAGATCACCCTGCTGGCAAACCTCATCACGCTGACGCCGGGTACGCTGTCGGTGGACGTGTCCGATGATCGCCGCACGCTTTACGTTCATGCGATAGACGCCTCGGATCCGGAACAGGCGCGCCGCGACATTGCCGAGGGCTTCGAACGCAAGATCATGGAGGCCTTCCGATGAACTTTGCGGAAACCGTTCTCGATTATTCGGTCAATATTGCCCTCGTCATTCTCAGCATTTCTTTCCTGTTGACGATTATCCGCATTGTGCGCGGTCCGACCTTGCCGGACAGGATCCTCGGTCTGGACATGCTGGTGGCCGCCGCCATCGGCTTCATCGCCGCGATCGGCATCAAGACCGGCTTCATTCTGTATATCGATATCGCCATCGCGCTCGGTCTCGTCGGCTTCCTGGCGACCGTTGCCTTTGCCCGTTTCGTTTTGTCTCGCGGCAAGACCGAGGATGACATCCTGCGTGAGGTCCGCACTGCTGCGGAGGACGCACGCAAGAAGGCGAATGAGGAGAGAAAGCGCATCGAGAAGGCGCGCAGGCAGGAAGAAAGGCTGAACCGATGATCAGCGACGTCATCATGCTTCTAACCGCAGCTTTCGTGCTGATCGGCTCGTTCTTCGCGCTTGTGGCGTCCATCGGCCTGTTACGGCTGCCGGACCTCTACAGCCGGATGCATGCCGCTTCCAAGGCCGGCACGATGGGGTCAGGGCTGCTGCTGATAGCGCTGGCCGTCCATGCAGCTGATGCCGGTGTTTTTGCCCGTGCACTCGCCGGTGTGGTGTTTTTCCTGCTGACGGCGCCGATTTCAGCCCATCTTCTTGCCAAGGCTGCTTATTCGGTCGGCTACCGTCTGGGGCCTAATGCCGTACGCGATGAGATGGCCGACCACACGCCCGCCGAGCGTGACTAAACGTTACAATTTTCAGCTTTTAGTATTTCCGTAGTTGCTAAATTCTTGCTTTCCAGATGTATTCTGGCGTTACGCAACAAGTTCCAAGTATTTATTGCAGGTTAGAATTCATAGTTATGGGGGCGTCAGTAGAGTGTCGAGCGCCATTTATGCAAGCATAGGTTTAGTTTTAACGGATTCTAAGCGAGTTCCTCCTTTTTTTTGCCCGATTTTTGTGGAGGGTGTATTCAAAATGGATACACGAATTGTATTTCTCTTGTCTTTTCAAGAATAGAGAGTATTCACAAATTGAATCGGTTCCAGACTTGGGTGGGGGTTTGGAAGTGATCATCGTAATTTCGGGAAGAAATGAAATCTTCCGATAAATTGCGCCGCATGCATGACGTAATAAGGATCAAGAAATGAGCGAACATTCCCACGAGGACAACAAAACTCTCCTCATCGAACTCACTGCAGACATCGTCGCCGCATATGTGAGCAATAATGCTGTTGTTGCCACCGATCTGCCGACGCTGATCAACAACGTCCATAACGCCCTCGGCGGCGTTGCTCTCGGCGACAAGGCCGAGGAAGCCGAAAAGCCGAAGCCCGCAGTTCCGGTCCGGCGCTCGGTGCAGAACGACTTCATTATCTGCCTGGAGGATGGCCAGAAATTCAAGTCGCTGAAGCGTCACCTCATGACCCATTACGGTCTGACCCCGGAACAGTACCGCGAAAAGTGGGATCTGCCGGCGGACTATCCGATGGTTGCCCCGGCCTATGCCGAAGCCCGTTCGCGCCTTGCGAAGGAGATGGGCCTGGGTCAGAAGCGCCGCCGTGGCAAGTCCAAGGCTGCCTGACGTCAGTTGTCTTATCCGGATCAAGGCCTCGGAATTCTCCGGGGCCTTTTTCGTTGGCGGCTCTGATCGGGCGCGGTCCGGACTGAGTTGCCCTGCCGTGAGGTGTCCAGGGAAACGGAGAGGAGAAAAAATCTTCGAATTTCCCGGCTGAACAGCAAATATCCCAGAAAAAACAACGCTCGGTTGTGCGCTGGTTCTGGCTGCAAGTCCCCTCTTTCTGCTTAAGTGATAAGAATATATTCCTATCACGGAGGCGAACCATGAGACAGGAAGCATGCACGGGACAATGTCGGCAAAGGGCCGATATGCCGCCCGCAACGAACATAACTTCTCCCCGGTCCGAAAGCGACCATGCATCGGCGACAGCCGGAATGTCCGGGGGGCGGGAGCGCCGTGCCTCCCGCCAGACGCAGGTTGCCATTATCCAGAAGCTCGTGGCCCAGCTGTTCGATCTCGGATGTCAGGGGGCGCTCGGCGCCGGAACGGCCGCCAGGCGTCCTGGCTGCCACATGCGCCAGATTACCATGTATCTTTGCAGGGTGGTCCTTTCGATGCCCTACCAGCACATCGCCGAAGCTGTCGGCCGCGACCGTTCCACAGTCATTCACGGATGTGCGGCGATCGAGGACCGGCGGGACGCGCCGGACTACGACGCTTTCATGGATCGCTGCGAGCAATGCGTGCGCGTGGTTTTCGGGCAGGCGGACGAGGACTGTGATGTCGCGCGCAGCTGAGAGGTCGGTGATCTCCCTGATCAGGCTGCTCGCATCCGCCGGGGGCGAAGGCTGCGGCATTACAGATGGCGAAGCCGGTCTGGCCGTCCTCACAAAGCAGGATGGAAGCCGCGCGCGCATTTCCACCGCGATCCTGCTTGATCTCGAGCGTCGCGGAATCGCGTTGCGCCGGCGAAAGAGACTGCTGCTTACCGCCGCAGGACAGGCGGCCTTGCGCCGGATCGACGCGGGCAGCGACCGGTTCGCGGCCCAGCACCGGGACATCGCCTTTCGGCCGGTTGAGGACGGAGGTCAGGTGGCCGTCAACCTGACCGAATCCCCGCTGGCCTCGCTCTCCCGGCTCAAGAGGAAGGACGGCGAGTGCTGGTTCGCCCCGGCACTCATTGCAGCCGGCGACCGATTGCGCGCCGACTTCACCCGGGGACAATACATGCAGGCGATGGGCGCGCGCCTCGAACCGGTGACAAGTCGCGGCAATGCCGCGCGCGGTGGCGGGGTTGCCGAAATGACGGAAGCAGCACTTGCGGCCCGGATGCGGGTGGAGAAGGCAATGAAGGCCGTCGGCCCGGAACTGTCGGGCCTGCTCGTCGATGTCTGCTGTCACCTCAAGGGGCTGGAACTGGTCGAGCGCGAGAGACAATGGCCGCAGCGTTCCGCGAAACTCATGCTGCTTGCCGCACTCAACATGTTGGCGCGGCATTACGAACCGGGAGGGGCGACGTCGCGACCGATCCGCAATTGGGGTGCGGAGGGATTTCGTCCGGATATCGAAGCCGATCTGAGAGGATGAGCGATCAGGCGCCGGCGCGCGCGGCTTCCGCCTTGATCCGTTCGACCATGGACCGCAGCCCGTTGGCGCGCTGGGCCGTCAGGTGGTCCCCCAGGCCCAGTTCATCGAGCAGCAGGCCGGCATTAAGTGTCGCAAGATCGGAGGCCTTGCGGCCGGTGGCGGCGGCCAGAAGGATGGCGACCAGGCCGCGCACGATATGGGCATCGGAATCGCCGCGAAAGGTCATGACCGGATCGGAGCCGCTGCCCGAGGTTTCGGTGACCAGCCAGACCTGGCTGGCGCAGCCGCGCACCTTGTTCTCGTCGGTCTTGTCTGCTTCCGGCAGATCCGGCATCGCCTTGCCGAGTTCGATGACATAGCGATAGCGGTCTTCCCAATCGTCGAGAAAGGCGAAATCGTCCTTGATCGTCTGGATATCGGTCATCTGCGGCTCCGTTTATGTGAGCCGATATACTAAAACGCGGACGAATTGCCACCCGTAGCCGAGTGAAGGCAATGAAAAACCGGCCGTAGAAGGCCGGTTTCAAGACAATGCCGGTTGCAGGCGTTACCGGTAGAAGGTCGGAACCGGCACGTTGGCGGGTTCGGGCTCACCGGGATATTCCTGGGACGCCGGCAGCGAGCCGGTGATGATCTGGGCGACATCGTTCTCGTCGATGCCGGCTTCCGCCAGGTCCGCGGCAATCGGGGCGAGGGCGGCCTTGTCCTCGTCCGAGAGCTTCGCATCGATCAGCTGATAGGCGATCAGTGCGCCGTCACGGGCGCGCAAGCCCAGTGCGTGCAGCGCTTCACCGCCCTTTTCGCAGACTTCGGGCTGGCGGCCGCAGATTTGGCGAATGTCGTTCAGCGCGGAAATGGCCGCTCCGATGCTTTCGGTCACGCCGATCTGCGCCTGTTCTTCCTGCGGCTGGCTGGTGGGTTCCACATCGGCCTTCACGAAGAAAGGCAGCGCGGCCAGCACCAGCATTCCCCAAAACGTCGTCTTGATCAAAAACCACATGGTCCCGTGTCTTTCTGTCCTTGTCCCCGCCCTCGGCGTGCCTGCTTGCCGGTGGCCCTTCGTCCGTCGGGCCGGAAAGCATTTTTCCGAAGACAGGGCGATCATCAGGGAAATGTCCCAAAACGGGTTTGTGTTGCGCGGCAGGATTTGATTCAAATTTTACACAATTCACAGAAGCAGGTCTTTTCGGGGCCAAACCTGTTCCGTTTCGATGCGGGCAGATGGGCAAAATCCGCCCCGAACATCTGTAAAACCGGGAAAACCGGCCGTGCGGCCCGTCTGCCTGAACCCGCTGTTAACCACGTTGCACGAAGTCCTTCCGATTTGAGCGAAAAACCGTGCGTTCACTATTTCTTCCGGGTGATTTCCAAGCGCAGCCTTATCCATTCCTTAAGTCGCCTTTGGCAGTGTTGGCCCAGCTAACAAGAAACTGCGGCGTGTATGGAATCGGCAGGAATGCGGAAGGCGAATTTTACCGGAAAACTGGAGGACCTGCTGGTCGAGGCGGCTGATGGCTGGCTCGCCGGTGGTGCGCTGTCCGGTCCGGAACGCGATGAGGCGCTGGACCAGATCGTCGACTGGCTCGGCGCTGGCATCGTGCTTCTTGCGATCGCCGTGCCGGTCCTCGCGATCAGCCTCAACCTGCCGCTGGCGATTGCCGGCGGGTTTTATGCTGCATCCGTTCCGCTCGCGGCTTGCGGGCTGCTCGCCGGTACCGGTTCGCTCACCGCAGGTCGCCTGACGGCACTCGCAGCCTGCGGTCTGGGGATGGCGGCACTCGCCGTTTCAACCGGCGGCCTCGGCTCTCCCTTCCTTCTGCTCGCGGCTCTCCTGCCCTTCGAATCGGCTTTCGCCCGTCGCGGCTTGCGCTGCGTGGTGGCCGGGCTCGTGGCAAGTGCCGCGGTCGTGAGCGCTGCCGCCATCGCCTCGTTTTCGGGCGTCGTCTCTGCGGTTCCTGCGAACGCGACGGCTGCAACGCTGGTCTTCCTCGTCGTCTATTGCAGCGCGCGCGCCTTAAGCCTCTCGGCGGCACCGCGCGTCGTCGAGGAAGAGCCGGTCGAGGATGAAGAGCCGGAAGCGGCCGCCTTCGATCCGTCAGACATTTTCGATCGCCTTCCGGGACTGGTGACGCTTCACGATCGCAACGGTCAGGTCATCCGTGCCGCCGGCGCCGACAGAAAGGCGTTCATCGACTGGATGGGCGACCCGGTCGGCAATCACTTCCTGGCGCGCATCCACATCAGCGACCGGATCGCATTTCTCGATGCCTTCGATGCGCTGCGTCGTGGCGAAAGCCGCCGTCGCGTCGAACTGCGCATGGAGCGCCTAGGATCGGGTGAACCTCAGTTTTCGCATCTGGCCGTCGACTTGATGGCCGAGTGCACGGAGGAGGGGGCTTTCCTCGGTGCCGTGGTGCAGAGCCGTGACGTGTCCGAGCTCGTCGAAAACCGCACGCAGCTGGCGGGCGCGGTCGCTCAGGCGGAGAACGCCAATGATGCCAAGAGCCGCTTTCTCGCCGCCGTAAGCCACGAGCTGCGCACGCCGCTCAACGCCATCATCGGTTTCTCCGACATTCTGGCGCGGGAGTATTTCGGCACGCTCGCCAATGATCGCCAGCGCGAATATGTCGGCCTGATCCATCGCTCCGGCCATCATCTCCTGTCGCTGGTCAACACCATGCTCGACATGTCGAAGATCGAGGCCGGGCGCTACGAGCTGGTTGCCGAAACCTTCCCGCTTTCCGAATCGGTGGAGAACTGCGTGGCCATGCTGGGGCTGCAGGCCGAGGAAAAGGGCGTGACGCTGACCAAGCGCCTGGCGCGCGATGCCGGCGAGATCGTCGCCGATCGCCGGGCGATCCAGCAGATCCTCATCAATCTCGTCGGCAACGCCATCAAGTTCACGGAGCCCGGCGGCGTGGTCAGCACCGACATAGAGCGCGCCGGCGATGCCCTGCGCATCGTCGTCTCGGATACCGGCGTCGGCATTCCGAAAGATCAGCTTGCCCGTATCGGAGAACCTTTCGTGCAGGGACAGAATTCACTCTCGCGCAATTACGAAGGCACGGGTCTCGGCCTGTCGCTGGTCAAGGGGCTGGTATCGCTCCATGGCGGCAGCTTCCTTATCGAAAGCCGCGAAGGCGAGGGAACAAGCATCTCCATCGAGCTTCCGGCGAACGGAGAAGGCATGTCCAGCGGAGACGTGGTGCACGACCAGATGCTGGCCTTCCCGCCGCGCCTTTCAGCCGAGCCCGGAAAAGACGGAAACGAACAGGAGAGCGATAATGACGCGACAGCGCGCATTGCCTGATCCTTATCTCGACGACGAGGAATTCCAGGGCGGCTTTCTCGCCGGCGTTGGCGAACTGATCGCGGCCTATCCGTCGATTGCCGGGGGCAGTGCAGCCTTTGCGGTCATATTCGGCTTCGTCTCGATCAACGCGCTGTTCTACCAGAGCGGCCGTCATCCCGCGCCGATCCTGCCGACGCGCGGCGCTGCAGTCGAAAGCCAGCAAATCGCCGTGGCCCCGGACGACGCCGCGATGCGCCAGGCCATCGAGGCTTCCCCCGAACGCGAAGTCAGCGCCTTCAAGATCGAGCGCGCCGAGGACAACCCGCAGACCGCGAGCATTCCGGTTCCCAGCCATCGCCCTGAAACCGGGCTGCAGGTGACCAGCCAACCCGCCTCGATTGCCGGCAACAGGCAGGCCGCGCCCTCCATGCCCGAACCCGATCCGGTGCTGAGCGCGATCCAGAAGGAGCTCAAGCGCAAGGGTTTCTACGGCGGCGATGTCGACGGACTGATGGGGCCGATGAGTGCCGCGGCCATCACCAACTGGCAGCGCAAGGCGGGGATGGATATCGACGGCAAGCCGTCCGCACTGGTTCTCGAAAGTCTCAAGATCGGCGGTCGTCCGGATTCCATCGTCAAGCGCGTGGAGCCCCCCGTCGCCGTCCCCGCAGCCGCGCCTGCACCGGCCAGCAAGCCGAAGGCGGAGCGTAGCGCCCAGGTGCGGCCGAAGCCTGCGGCAGAGATCGCGAGCCGGTCCGATGCCGGCAGCGAGCCGACACTGCGCGATCTGATCAATGCCAGCGCCAACAGGAGCGCGGCCGCTATCCCTGCCGTTACCGGTGGCGACGAGATGGTCCGCAAGATCCAGGCGGGGCTCGGCAATATCGCCTATGCCGATATCGCGGTGGACGGCTATGCGGGAGAGCAGACGAAGAACGCGATCCGCGCTTTCGAAAAGCACTATCGCCTGCCGGTGACCGGAGAGCCCAATGATGCGGTGTTGAACAAGCTCAAGGAAATAGGCGCCCTCTGAGGCGCTTCCTCTCAACACCTTTGCCAGCGGCGCCGAAGCAGCCTAAGAACGGCCCATGAGCCGGCTCAAGTCAGATATTTTTGTCGCAGCGCTCCTGAGGCGGATGTTCGCCGAAGGTGGCACGGGCGCAATCGAACGGCGCGGCGCGCCCGAAGCCGGCGCGATCCACGTGCGTGTCCGTCACCGCGACGGTACCGAGACGTGGCTGTCGCCGGCGCCGCAGTCCTTTTTCGAGACAGGCAGGCCCGAAGAAAGGCTCTTCGAGATCCGCAAAGCCCGCGTGCCCGAATGGGACGTGGGCGAGGCGCTGGCACGCGAACGGGAATTCGATCCCGATATCTGGATCGTGGAGATCGAGACCGAGCGGCCGGAGGATTATCTGGACATCGACAACGCGAACCGCTGAGGGCTGAGCGCCTCAGGCCCTTCGGCGATGATCGAGTGGCGCGGGCTCGTGCCGGTCGTCGTTGGACGCGTCCGGAATATCGAAGTCGTCCCACTGATCGGCAGGGTTCGGCGTCGGCTCGCTGTCGGCGCCCTCGAGATGGCGGGTATAGGCGTCGGCGCGCTGCCAGGCGCCAAGGCGGGCCAGGCACTCGTGCTTGTGCAGGGCATCGATCTCGTGCTCGGCCTTCGACCGCCCGTCGGTGGCCGTCTTGAGATGCGGGAAATAGGTTTCGAGCGCGGTCACGATGACGTCGCGATGCGCACCGAGCGCCAGCATGGCGGTGGCGAGCTGGCGGCCGGAAAGATCCAGCATGATGCGCTCGGCAAGCGCGAAGCCGGTGCCCATCGCGTCGGCCAGCGCCGTGGCAAACCACTCGGCATTGCCGTTGGCGGCAAAGCGCGCCATGCGCTCGAGATGCGCGGCGACGCCGAGACCCTCGCGCACGACGTCGGGGCCGTAATTCCAATAGGCGTCCTTCAGATCGGACATGTGGTGGGCGGCCGGACGGACAGCGCTCGCAGTCTTGCGAACTTCCGCCGTCGCCATCTGGCGCAACACGTCTCTGAGGCCTTCGGAGGCGGCGTCGGTGCCGTTGAGTTCATCCATGCGGGCGAGCGGCGGAACATTCGCCATGTTCTCAAGCGCATCGAGCGCATCGAACGTCGGGTTGTCGAGCTCGGTCCCGAAGAGGCTGTCGACGGTCAGGCCGCGCAGTTTGAGTGCCTGGTCGACGCCCTTGTCCTTGAGCGCCCAGAGAACGTGAAGTCCGACATGGGAGAGATCGGTGCGGCGGGCGGCAGCGCGCGCATGGCCGGCACCGTGACGACCGATCGCGCGGGCAAGCGTCGCTTCCGAGAGATTTTCGTAGTGGTTGATGAAGGGGGCTGCGATATCGACCGGCTGATTGACGATCAATTCCACGATGTCGTCGGGGACATGCTTGAGCCGGGAGAGGGCGGCAGCGGCCGTGCGGCGCGTTTCCTCGCTGGCATTCTCGAAGAGGTTGGGAAAGAGCGCGGAGAAACGGACGTTGTCTTCGCGGGTCGGGCGGGTCAGGCTTTCGAACCCGCTGACCGCGGCCATGAGGACAATGTCCTTTTTGTTGCCTGCGGACGGATCTTCGAGGTCACGGAACCTGTTCGACACTGGTACACCTATAGACGCAATACACACTATCGATAAAATTACCTCGTAATCGTTAGCAAGCTGTTAACTATGTGATGGCTTGATACAGCAATACAAGGGAACATCATGTTGCGCGTCATTCCCGGCCGTAGATGGATGTAGACGTCCCTGAGCATCCGATTCTCGGCACATTCACCTGGGCGTGACCACGGTCCGCCCGCAGGGACGATGGAGACCGATGATGGCGGAGATTATTACCTTCGATCCCGAACCGCGACGAGTTGCGCCACGCGGCGGCGCGTGCAAAGGCCCCGCGAAAGTACTGTTCTTCACGGGTGTTCGTTACGAGCGCCGTGAGGAGGCCGTCTTCGTCGCGGCCGACGGCCCGCGCAATGTGAGACAGCGTCCCTCGATCAGCCACAAGCTCGGCAAGCGTCAGATGATCGGCGAAACCTGCAAGTGACCGGCCGCATTCGTCCGTCAGGCTTTCACGCGTAAACGGATAGCCTCGGCACGTTGCCGAGATCGTTCAGGCCTTCCGGTTTTGCCGGAGCCGTCGAGATCGAAACCGAGCCGGCCGGACGTGCCCTTTTCCGAAGACGGGGAGGCGGACTGCGGGCAATCCGAAGAAAATCAGCCGAAGACGAGCGGAAGGCAGTTGGCTTCCGACAAGAAACTACGCGCGGCGCGTTCGCCGCTGGTCTCCGGGGCGATCGCCCTCAGGACGACAAACCCTTCGACATCCGACAATTCCACGAGCACCGACTGGGCAAGCGCCGGCGGCATGTTGCGCCGCAGCTGCAGCATCTGCGCCGGGGTGACGAGCGTGATGTCGACGCCGTTGCCGATGGCCGAGCGGTCCGACATCGAATAGACCTCGTCGGATGCATCGTCGAAAATCGCGAGTGTCCAGAGCGGCACCGGCGTCCGGGCGGTGATCCGCACTGGGTTCGCCGACAGATCGAACCGGCAGACCGCTGAACGGATATGCGGATCTTCATTGGCAAGCCCGGTGGGATTTTCCTCGTTGGCAAGCGAATAGAACTGCCCCGTCTCACCCAGGCCGACCACGCGGCTGAAGGCATCGCGACCGGCCCAGCCCGGCAATGCGAGCACGATGATGATGTGCAGCAGTGCTGCCCCCACGAGACCGGTCAGCACGGAGAGGATGAGATTACGCGTCATCGCATGCCTCCCGCGTGATATCGGGCAGATGAACCTCACCGAGCGAGACCGAGGCCGCCGTCGGCGTGTCGAGGAGGGTGAGGACGAATTTCACGTCTCCGCCGCCCGTCATCGAGATCCAGTTGCCTGGATGCGGCCTGCCGCCGATGGTGGCGTGGAAAGTGCCGTCATTGTCTTGCAGAAGACGCCATGATTGCAGGCTGCGGGGCGTGGTTGGCTGCGGCGCGACAGGCGTTCCGGCGCGGTTGGTGACACGCAGGGTCCAGAAACGCGCCGGCGGGGTCTGCCCGTCGAGGCGATAGGAGCACAAGGCCGACAGCGCTCGGCCGTCGGAATCCCGCGCGGCCGTGAAGACGAGCCCTTCGGCGCGTCCGAAGAGCAGCCGGCCGTCATCGGCCCGGTGCGCGCGCGCATAGGGATCGGCATCGGCTGTCTGGAGTTCCGGAAATGCCTGCCAGGGGCCGACGGTGATCGCGCCGAAGCCGGATGTCGCCTTGAGGATGCGAATGCTCGCCCAGGTGCCGCCACCAAATGCGATGGAAAGAGAGAGCAGGACGTAAATCGGAAGACGGAACACGGTTGGGGACGGCTTCTCGGGCTCTGGTGCCGTCCCGCCACGATTGGCACCACGGGACGTCTGATGACTGACAATCTCGGCGGTCGAAAGAGGAAAACGCGCTCCGGCGCCGCCTTCCGAAACACCGCAATTCGATTATCACTGTTTGGTCGTTTGGGGAACCTGAGTTTGCGCCGCCGCGATCTTCTCGCTGCTGGCCTTGAGCGGCTCGGTCGAGCGGAAGACACCGATGAGATCTCGCAACAAGGCAGTCGTCTGCGCGCCGAGGGTGCGCGGGCGGACCGCAGGCACATAACCATCTTCCGCATTGGCGGCATTGGCTGCGATGGTGGCCTCCGCAGCGGCTTCCGGATCGGGCAGGGGATCCTCGATGCCCGGGATCGGCTTCAGCTCGATGCCCTGATGGGCGTATTCCATGATGCGCTTGAAGGTCATTGCCGGCAGCGAGCCGCCGGTCATCCGGTTGGTGGAGGTGTAGTCGTCATTGCCGAACCAGACCGCCGTGGAGAAGTTGCCGGTGTAGCCGCAGAACCAGGCATCGCGGTAGGCCTGGGTGGTGCCGGTCTTGCCCGCAGTCCTGATGCCGTCGAGTTTCGCGCGCCGCCCCGTGCCCCACTCCGGAACCTGACTTAGTATCTGGTTCATCGAATCGGAAGCCTGCTTGGTCAGGACGCGCTCCGCCGGCGCCTCATCGCGCCAGAAGTCGTAGAGAAGGTCGCCCTTGTAGTCGAGGATCTGGGTAATGCCGTGGCGGCGTGTCTGCATGCCGTCGGACATGAAGACGCCGTAGGCGGTTGCCTGGTCGAGAACCGTGACCTCGGAGGTGCCGAGCGCCATTGTCTTGTCGGTGCGGATGGGCGTTTCGACGCCCATCGCCCGGGCCTTGGCGGCCACGGCTTCGGTGCCGAGTTCGCGCGACAGCCGCACCGGAACGGTGTTGATCGACTTGGCAAGCGCGGTGGTGAGATTGACCCGGCCGGCATAGGAACGCCCGTAATTGCGCGGCGACCAGCCACGCCAGGTGATCGGAGCGTCGGAAATGGTGGATTCCGGCGTGTATCCGTTCTCCATCGCGGTCGCATAGACATAGACCTTGAAGGACGATCCCGGCTGCCGCAGCGCGCGGCTGGCCCGGTTGAACTGGCTCTCGCCGTAATCGCGCCCGCCGACCATCGCGCGGATGGCTCCGCCGTTTTCCATCACCACGGCGGCGCCCTGGCCGGCATGCATGGATTTGCCGTATTGGCGCAGGCCGCTTTCAACGGCGCTTTCCGTGGCCTTCTGCAGGCCCATGTCGATGGTCGTGCGCACGATCAGCGAGTGTTCGTCAAACCGGAGCGCGAGGCGTTTGACCTCGTCGAAGGCCCAGTCGAGGAAATAGTCCGGCGCCTCGATCGTGCCGCGGTCGATGACGGTAGCTGGGTTGCGACGCGCGCCGATGACCTGGCCTTCGGTCATCAGGCCGCCCTGGACGAGATTGGTCAGGACCTCGTTGGCGCGACCGCGCGCGGCCGGCAGGTTGATGTGCGGCGCGTAGCGGGCAGGCGCCTTGAAGAGGCCCGCGAGCATGGCGGATTCCGCCAGCGAGACTTCCGTGACGGACTTGCCGAAATAGAACTGTGACGCACCCGCCACCCCGAACGTGCCGCCGCCCATATAGGCGCGGTCGAGATAGAGCGAGAGGATTTCCTTCTTCGACAGGTTGGCTTCGAGCCACAGGGCGAGGAAGGCTTCCTTGATCTTGCGCTCGATGGTGCGCTCGTTGGTGAGGAAGAGGTTCTTGGCGAGCTGCTGGGTGAGCGTCGAACCGCCCTGGACGACGCCGCCGGCGCGGGCATTCTCGGTCATGGCGCGGACAAGGCCCAGGACGTCGATGCCGAAATGCTCGAAGAAGCGGCGGTCCTCGGTGGCGAGCACGGCCTTGACCAGATGATCGGGCAGCTGGTCGACGGGTGCCGAATCTTCGTGGATGATGCCCCGGTGACCGATCTCGTTGCCGTAGCGATCAAGGAAGGTGACGGCAAAATCGTCGCGGGCGCGCCAGTTGCCGGCGGTTTCCTCGAAGGCGGGGAGGGCGAGGGCGAGCATGAGCACGGCACCTGCGGCGCCGAGATTCATGCCTTCGCCGGCGATCTCGAAGAGAACCTTCATCGGCCCGCGGGTGCGGAACCGGCGGAAGAAGATCGTGATGTCTTCCCAACGCTGCGAGGCCGAGAAACCGGCATTCCACATCGTCGAGTCGATCCATGAATCGATCCGCAACAGAATGTTTGACCGCTTGCGCGGGCGATTTTTCCCGTCAAAAGGATCTTGCAACGGCTCAAGCTCCCGTATCGGCCCAAAGGGCCGGCCGACCAGCGCGCATTTGCTGCCCCTTGCGGTCTGGCATAATCCCGCTTTTGGCGTATTTTCCGCGCAAGGACAAGTAACTTGCATGACTGGGACGTGGCTTGCGCCATATCCGGAGATTTTGATGAACACAGTGCCATTCTGGCAACAAAAAACGCTCGACGAGATGACGCGCGCCGAGTGGGAAAGCCTTTGCGACGGCTGCGGCCGCTGCTGCCTGAACAAGCTCGAGGACTGGGATACCGGCGAAATCGTCTGGACGAATATCGGCTGCCAGCTTCTCGACGGCGAGAGCTGCCGCTGTTCCGACTACGAGAACCGGCAGAAGATCGTGCCCGACTGTATCGGCCTGACGCCCGAGATGGTGCGCAAGATCACCTGGCTGCCGCCCACCTGCGCCTACCGGCTGGTCGACGAGGGCGCGGACCTCTACTGGTGGCATTATCTCGTATCCGGCGATCGCGACACCGTGCACGAGGCGGGCGTCTCCGTGCGCGGCAGGACGGTAAGCGAGGAAGGCCTCGATGTGGAGGATTACGAGGATTATCTCGTCTCCTGGCCCGACGAGATCCCCGAGGGCGCGAAGTAGCCCGCGAAATCGCCTGACGGCTTGATTTCGAGGCTGGCCGTTTTCCCTGACGCTTCCATCTAGCAAGGAAGCATTGCCAGGAGGAGCAGCCGCCCATGCCCGAAGATCGCCCGTCTCTCGTCGTCATTCTCGGCGACCAGCTGTCACCCGGCATGACCAGTCTTTCCTCCGCCGACAAGCATCGCGACGTGGTGCTGATGTGCGAGGTGGAGGAGGAGACGAGCTATGTCGGCCACCACAAGCAGAAGATCGCCTTCATCCTCTCGGCCATGCGCCATTTCGCCGGCGAACTGGAGGAGGCCGGCTGGACGGTCGACTACATCCGTCTGGATGACAAGGCCAACAGCGGCAGTTTCACCGGCGAGGTGGAGCGGGCGATCAAGCGGCACGAGCCCGACCGCATCGTGATCACCGATGCCGGCGAATACCGCGTGCAGGAGATGGTCGACGGCTGGTCGCAGACATTCGAGATCGACGTCGACTGCCTGCCCGACAAGCGCTTCATCTGCTCGAAATCCGAATTCGAGGACTGGGCCGAGGGCCGCAAGAGCCTCAGGATGGAGTATTTCTACCGCGAAATGCGCAAGAAGACCGGGCTGTTGATGACCCAGGCCGACAAGCCCGCCGGCGGCGAGTGGAATTACGACAAGGAGAACCGCAAGCCTGCCGGTGACGACCTGTTTCTCCCCAAGCGCCAGCGCTTCGAGCCGGACAGGATCACCGCGGAGGTGATCGAGATGGTGGGCGAAAAGTTCGCCAACAATTTCGGCACTCTCGAAGAGTTCGGCTGGGCGGTGACGCGACAGGACGCCGAAAAGGCGTTCGAACATTTCCTCGGCGCGGCGGCTGGGGATTTCGGCACCTATCAGGACGCGATGCTGGAGGGGCAGCCCTTCCTCTGGCATTCGCTGATCTCGCCCTATCTCAATGTCGGCCTTCTCGACCCTCTCGATGTCTGCAGGCAGGTGGCTGAGGCCTATGAGGACGGGAAGATCCCGCTCAACTCGGCGGAAGGATTTATCCGCCAGATCCTCGGCTGGCGCGAATATGTGCGCGGCATCTACTGGCGGGAAATGCCGGACTATCGCGAGCGCAACGCCATGCGGGCGCAGCGCGACCTGCCCTGGTTCTACTGGTCGGGCGAGACCGACATGGCATGCCTGAAGGCTGCGATCGGCCAGACGCGGGACCATGCCTATGCCCACCATATCCAGCGGCTGATGATCACCGGCACCTTCGCGCTCATCTACGGCGTCGAGCCGCGCCAGGTGCACGAATGGTATCTCGCCGTCTATATCGACGCCTTCGAATGGGTGGAGCTGCCCAACACGCTCGGCATGAGCCAGTTCGGCGACGGCGGCATTCTGGGCTCCAAACCCTATGCGGCCTCGGGCGCCTATATCGACCGCATGTCGAACTATTGCGACAACTGCGCCTATGACGTGAAGAAGCGCACCGAGGACGACGCCTGCCCGTTCAACTCGCTCTACTGGGATTTCGTCGCCCGCCACGAAAAGACGCTGAAGGGCAATCCGCGCATGGGGCGGATCTATTCCAACTGGGAGCGGATGGACGAGGAGACGCAAAAGGCGCTGAGGAAACGGGCGAAGGAGGTGATCGAAGGGATGGGGTAGGTTGTGATGCCTAAAGCGCCATGACGATCTGCTTTCACGCATCGGCGGAAAGCGCCTAAACTATCGGCGGATTGGTGAAGCCGCATACGCTTAAGCAGAAGGCGCGAAGGCTTCTTGTTAAACACAGAAGTCTGAAAAAATGACGACCGCGCAAAGTGCTGCAACACCAAACACAGATGCACATTGTTTCAGGATAAAGAGGGTAGTCCAGCTGCAATACGATAGGGACTTCGTATCATACAAATACTCGGGGTCCGCCAACGCGGATGCCACTGAACGCCACGCAAATACGTATTGAAGGTAGTCAAGCAGGATGGTGATTGCTCCAGAGACTCCAACAATCCAAAGCCACCAGCCAAGGGATAGACGTACGGCTTGGGCATAGCCGCTATCGCCTGTTTGTATTGTGTAGAAAATTGCAAGAAGCCCAAATCCTACGAACCGGCAGGTCGAGCTAATGTTTCCGGTGATGTCCGCCTTGGTTTGTATTACTTTTTCGCGGCGCGCTTTCAAATCTTCGTCGCCCATCGATTACCCCTATTTTGCGCTCGGCCCCGGTTCATCTGTTTTATCGCTGGGGTCACCAATGCGTTCGATCCGGGCGGGGAAAATACTATTGCCGTTCCCAGTTGGAACGACCGCGTAAGCCTCGCCATTTGAGCAGTCTATGAGTTGACCATCTATCGAAAACCAAAACGTCCCAGAAGGGCAGTCCGCAAGCGCCTTACCGTCTTGCTCCAGCAAAACGTCGGCCATCGCTCCAGTCGTGTATGATACCTTCGGCCCGTCTTGATAAACGAGCGTTGCCGCATCTCCGTCGTCCGCTATGGAATTAGACGCTAAAACAGCCAACGCAGCTACTGCTGCAACTCTCCAAATCATGAGCCTCCTCCGCAACTGAACTTTGCGGAGTAAAACACACTAAGTTACGGTTTACGATTACTTGCTGGAGGGTTGATCGCTCTTTTTCTATGGCGCTGATTTGCTAGCGTGAGATTTCGGGGCGTCCTCAGTATCCGCTTGAGCGTGTCACGCAATAGGAAAAAATTCCTTGACAGCGCAACGGTGGTTTGGTAGGGTTGTGTCATCGTCAGGAAATTGCGTCCGGATCGGGTGATCGGGGCGGCTGAAGAACCTCTCTGACAGACAAGATTTCACGCCGGGCAACCGGTCTATTTTACGGACAATTTGGGTTGGGTGGACGCTCGCGGGTTTCGCGGGCGTTTTTGTTTTGGGCTGGTGAAGGAGGCGCGGGATGGGTGAGCCGATGCGTGAGGCGGATGATTTCCGCGGCGGGCCCGGGATACGCCCCGAGGACAAGATGGCACCGGTCGCGCGCATTCTCGAGATCAAGCAGGCGCTCGACAGCCGCGTCGAGGCGGGGGCGGGACGGGCCGATCCGTCCGGGACGGCGAAGATGCTGGCCCAGATGCGCGGCGTGCTGTCGCGCGAACTCGACAGGTTCGCATATGCCGCGAGCGGTCCCGACGGCGTTGGCGTCGACGGCAAGGCGGCGGTGGATCTGGTCTCGCTGATTGCCCGTACGCTCGAAAAGGTCGACCAGCTGGAGCGTCAGATGGCCGAGGTGGATGCCGAGCGCCAGCAGATGACGCCCGGCGACCGTTTGGCCCTGCGCCAGACGGTGGCCGATCTGATCGACACGCTGGCGGAACGGAAGGTTGCGCGGATGCGGGACGAGGGCGATGGACATGCCTCTCTCCCCCCTTGCGGGGTAGATGTCACCAAAGGTGACAGAGGGGGGTGAGCCTCGCGAGATATGAGTGTGCGGCATCCCCCTCTGTCGGCTGGCGCCGACATCTCCCCCGCGAAGGGGGGAGAGTGGCGGTTGCCGAACCCTCCACTCGTTATCCCCGGGCTTGACCCGGGGATCCAGGGCCTGCGGCGGAATGGTCTTTCGCGATCATGGACATGACCGCTGCTGGGTCCCCGGGTCTCGCTCCGCTCGCCCGAGGATGACGAAGGAGAGAGGGGCCCGAGGATGGGGGAGGAGCGCCCGAGGATGGAGAGAAGTAGACCGGTCCATTCTCCCCCCCTGTGGGGGAGATGTCACCGGAGGTGACAGAGGGGGTGAGCCTCGCGAGATATGAATGTGCGGCATCCCCCCTCTGTCGGCTGGCGCCGGCATCTCCCCCGCGAAGGGGGGAGAGTGGCGGTTGCCGAACCATCCATTCGTCATCCTCGGGCTTGACCCGGGGATCCAGGGCCTGCGGCGGAATGGTCTTTCGCGATCATGGACATGATCGCCGCTGGGTCCCCGGGTCTCGCTCCGCTCGCCCGAGGATGACGAAGGAGAGAGGGGCCCGAGGATGGAGAGGGGGCGCCGGAGGATGGAGAGGATGACGAAGAAGAGAGGGGCGCCCGAGGACGGAGACGGGCGCCGGAGGGTGGAGAAGGAGGGGCGCCGAGGATGGAGAGAAGGGCACCGAAGACGGGGACGGGGCGGCGGGAGGATGACGGGAAGTAGGCCGGTCCACTCTCCCCCCTTGCGGGGGAGATGTCACCGGAGGTGACAGAGGGGGTGAGCCCCGCGAGATATGAGTGTGCGGCATCCCCCCTCTGTCGGCTGGCGCCGACATCTCCGCCGCGAAGGGGGGAGAGTGGCGGGAGCCGAACCCTCCACGCGTCATCCTCGGGCTTGACCCGGGGATCCACGCCTGAAGACCATCGGGGCAATCGATCTGACGAGGTGACGTAACGCATGCCGACCGCCCCAGACCTCGACCGCGCCTGGCTTCTCGCGCAGCTGGAGGTGTTCGACGACCGGGAAGCAGGGGCCTTGGCGGGCGACTGGCAGCTGGTGGGGCGGCCGGAGCAGATGCCGCCCTCCGGTGAATGGCGCAACTGGCTGTTGATGGGCGGGCGCGGCTCGGGAAAGACGCGCGCCGGGGCGGAATGGGTGCATGGACTGGCGACCGGGCAGTTCGCAGGGCTCGGCGGCGACGGCCGCATTGCGCTGGTGGGCGAAACATTCGCCGATGCGCGCGAGGTGATGATCGACGGCGTGTCGGGGATCTGCGCGATCGCGCGGCATGACCGGCCGCATTTCGAGGCGACGCGGCGGCGGCTGGTCTGGCCGTCGGGCGCCGTGGCGCAGCTGTTTTCCTCGGAAGATCCCGAGGGGTTACGCGGTCCGCAGTTTCATGTGGCCTGGTGCGACGAACTCGGTAAATGGCGTCACCAGCGCGAGACCTGGGACATGCTGCAATTCGGGCTGCGGCTCGGGCGCGACCCGCGGCAGCTGGTCACGACGACGCCGCGACCGACGCCCCTGATGAAGGCGCTGGTCGCCGATCCCGGCACGCGGCTCACGCGGATTTCGACGGCGGCCAATGCGCAGAACCTGGCGCGCGGCTTTATCGGCGCGCTGACCGAGCGCTATGGCGGCACGCGGCTCGGACGGCAGGAACTCGATGGCGAGCTGATCGAGGATCGCGAGGACGGGCTCTGGCGGCGGGGCCAGCTCGATGCGCTGGTGGTGCGCAAGCACGGGCCGCTCAGGCGCATCGTCGTGGCGGTCGATCCGCCGGCGAGCAGTGCGGCGCGCGGCAGCTGTTGCGGGATCGTGGTCGCCGGTCTGGACGGAGACGGGCAGGCCCTGGTCCTGCATGACGGATCTGTCGAGAACGCGCGGCCGCAGGAATGGGCGCAGAAGGCGACGGCGCTCTACCGGCGCTATGACGCGGACTGCATCGTCGCCGAGATCAACCAGGGCGGCGACATGGTGGAGGCGGTGCTCAGGACCGTCGACGCCAGGCTGCCAATCCGGAAAGTGCGGGCGACACGCGGCAAGTGGCTGCGCGCCGAACCGGTGGCGGCTCTCTACGAGCAGGGGCGGGTGGTCCATGCGGGCCATTTTCCCGCGCTGGAAGACCAGATGTGCGATTTCGGTCCCGACGGCCTGAGTTCCGGCCACTCGCCGGACCGGCTCGACGCGCTGGTCTGGGCGCTGACCGAACTGGTGCTCAATCGTCGCGGGGAACCGGGGGTGCGGCAATTGTAAAGGACGTGCAAGGCTTTACCGCGGACGCCGCATGGGCTAGGCGGATCGCACCCGATGACATTCAGGAACATGACATGCTGCGCCATATCGTCTTCTTCAGCGTTGCCGCCGAGGAAAACCGCGAGAAGGTCCAAAAGGGCCTCGAACTCTTGAAGACCAATCCGCACAAGCGCCACCTGGAAGTGGGCTGCGTGGACAAGAAGCTCGACGCGATCTCGCAAACGGTTGATTTCGTGGTCTATGGCGAATTCGACGACGAGGAGCAGCTGGCCGCCTACAAGGCGCATCCGGTCTACCAGGAATCGATCGACCTCGTTCGACCGCTCAGAGAGATGCGTGTCGCCGCGGATTACGTGGTGCCGGAAGCGGAGTAGCGGCGGAGCAAAGTCCCATGCCGGCGAGATTGACGAGATAGTCTGGGCGCGGAGCCAATAATGGTCGTCATGCCCGGACTTGATCCGGGCATGACGAGAAGAGAGATGGAGTTCGCCGCACCACCCCCCCTCTGTCACCTTTGGTGACATCTCCCCCGCAAGGGGGGAGAGGGGAGCAAGATGAAACGCTTTCGCAACGCTGCGAGATCACGGAATGGATGCCCGCGCGCAAGGACTTGCGCGCTGCTGGATCCCCGGGTCTCGCTTCGCTCGCCCGAGGATGACGAAGGGAGAGGAGGCGCTCCGAGGATGACGGGAGAGAGGGCGCGCTCCGAGGATGACGGGAGAGAGGGAGCGCCGGGGACGGCGGGAGAGAGGGGCGCCCGGGGAGGATGGGATTGGATGTGGGAAGTTGCGACGGTAAAACGGTATCTTCTGCAAACACCTGGCGCGCGGAACCAACGATCTTCGTCATGCCCGGACTTGATCCGGGCATCCATACCTCAAGCCTCGCAACGGGTTCGAACTTACGCTCGAATGAGAATGCGCCGCATCAGGATGGCGAACTGCAGGCGGTGACATCACGGTATGGATCCTCGGATCAAGTCCGAGGATGACGAGAAGAGAGAGGGGCGCTCCGGGGACGACGGGAGAGAGGGCGCCCGGGGACGACGGGATTGGATGTGGGAAGCTGCGACGGCAAAACGGTATCTTCTGCACACATCTGGCGCGCGGAACCAACGATCTTCGTCATGCCCGGACTTGATCCGGGCATCCATACCTCAAGCCTCGCAACGGGTTCGAACTCATGCTCGAATGGGAATGCGCCGCATCAGCATGGCGAACTGCAGGCGGTGACATCACGGTATGGATCCTTGGATCACGTCCGGGCATGACGAGATAGAGAGATAGCAAGCCCGCCGCTCCGGCGGGTTTTTTTGTTGGAGGACAGTTCATGGCCTGGTTCCCGCGGCTGCCATTCGGTGGCGCGCGCGTCTCTTCGCGTGCCGATCGCTCACAGACAAGGCTTCGGCCGCCGGACGGCAAGGCGGCAGCCGCAAACCCGGCGGTGCTGGCGGCGCTCGCGGGCGCAACGGGCGCGGCATGGTCGGGGCGCGGCTATGCGGCGCTGGCCCGCGAGGGCTTCATGAAAAACCCGGTGGCCCATCGGGCGGTCCGGATGATTTCGGAAACCGCGGCCGCTGCGCCCTGGCTGCTTTTCGACGGCGCGAACGAACTCGACGACCATCCGCTGCTCGAACTTCTCTCCCGCCCCAATGCGCAGTGCTCCGGCACCGAGTTTCTGGAAACGCTCTACGGCCATCTGCTGATTGCGGGCAACGCCTGGATCGAGGCGGTGGAGGGGTCCGACGGGCCGATCGGGCTCAATCTTTTGCGGCCCGACCGGGTGCGGGTGATCGAAGGCGCCGACGGCTGGCCGGTGGCGCACGAATATGCAGTCGGTGAGGCGCGGCGCCGCTATCCGGTGGAGCCGATCGCAGGGCGGGGGCTTCTGCATCTGCGGCTGTTCCATCCGCTCGACGACCATGCGGGCTTCGCGCCGCTGGGAGCGGCGCAGATGGCGCTCGACATGCACAACCAGGCGATGACCTGGAACAAGGCGTTGCTCGACAATTCCGCAAGGCCATCCGGCGCGCTCGTCTATCAGCCCAAGGATGGCGGCAACCTGACCGAGGAACAGTTCGACCGGCTGAAGGCGCAGCTCGAGGAGGGCTATCAGGGTGCGAGCCGCGCCGGCCGGCCGATGCTGCTCGAGGGCGGGCTGGACTGGAAGGCGATGGGGCTGACGCCGAAGGACATGGATTTCTCCGAAGCCCGCAACGGGGCGGCGCGCGATATCGCATTGGCGCTCGGCGTGCCGCCGATGCTGATCGGCATTCCCGGCGACCTGACCTATGCGAACTATCAGGAAGCCAACCGCGCCTTCTGCCGCCACACGGTACTGCCGCTGGTGGCCCGCACGGCCGAGGCGATGACCGGCTGGCTGGCCCCGGTCTACGGCGGAAAACTGCGTTTGACCTTCGATGCCGACCAGCTGCCCGGCTTGGCCTCAGAGCGCGAGCAATTGTGGAAACGGCTCGGAGAAGCGGATTTCCTGACCGCCGACGAGAAGCGCGAAGCCGTTGGATATCAGAGGCTTGGCGAGAAAACCGGACTCAGTTCGCAAGACAGTTGAATCAATCTTTCAAAGAAGCGGCGAGGCGAAAGGAGAGGGCGATGAGTTCGATCGATCCCGATCCCGCGATGCTGGCCGCACGGCTTTGCGGATCGGTGGCGGGCGCGCTGGTGTCGCTTGTCTATCTCATGCCGAAGAGTACGCGGGAAGCGGCCGCGCGGGCGCTTGCGGGCGTCGCTTCGGGGCTCGTCTTCGGTGCCCCGGTGGGCGCTGCGCTGGCGGAAAGGTTTGCGATCACCGCGCAGGTCGGGCCGCCGGAAATCCTGCTGATGGGTTCGGCCGCAGCCAGCATGAGCGTCTGGTGGGTGCTTGGCGCGCTGGTGCGCATCGCCGACAGGGCAGGCCGCAATGACGGCAAGAGCGGCCGGGATTGAGGCGGTAAGAGCCGCGACAGTTCAGGGATCAATTTCGAAAGGACGGATCATGGTGACAGGCGCGCGACCGGGCGGCTGGCAGAACAAGCGTGTCGAGCTCGAACTCGACACGGTGGCGGGCGACGGCCGGTTTTCCGGCTATGCGAGCATTTTCGGCGCGGTCGATCTCGGCCGCGACGTGATCGAACCGGGCGCCTTCGCCGCGTGCCTGGGAAAACGCCGTCCGGGCGAGATCCGGATGCTGTTCCAGCACGACCCGGACCAGCCGATCGGGCGCTGGACAAAGATCCGCGAGGACGGGCGCGGGCTTTTCGTCGAGGGCAAGCTCACCCTTGCGACCGCGCGCGGCCGGGAGGTGCACGAGCTGATGAAATCGGGCGCCGTCGACGGCCTGTCGATCGGTTTTCGAACGGTGCGCGCCGCGCGCAAGGGCGGGGACGGCATCCGCCGCATTCTCGCGGCCGACCTCTGGGAGATCTCGGTCGTCACTTTCCCGATGCAGCCGGGCGCGCGGGTGACCAGCGTCAAGCACCTGACCGGGCAGGCAGGCGAGCGATCAGGCCTCGTCGCCGCAATCCGCCGTGCGACACGACAGATCGGCGGACGCCACTGACTTTTTCAACCGAAAGGACCAAGGACATGGAGATGATGCGTGAGACGGGCGCGCGCCCGGACGAGAACGAGCTCGAGACCAAGGGGCGGAAGGAGCCGGCGGGCGGGCTCGAGACAAAGGTCGCCGACAGCGATGTCGCCGCGGCCTTCGACGAGTTCATGGAAACCTTCCAGGACTTTCGCGAGGCCAACGACCGGCGTCTCGACGAGATCGAGCGCCGGTCTGCCCCGGACGTCATTTCGGTCGAGAAGGTGGACCGGATCAACCGTGCCATCGACGAGCACAAGCGCATGCTTGACGATCTGGTTCTCAAGCGAGCCCGTCCGCCGCTCGGCAGAGCCCGCCAGGATGCGGGCGCGAGCGAGCACAAGGAGGCGTTCTCCGCCTATATCCGCCGTGGCGACGAGCATGAGCTACGCCAGGTGGAGGAAAAGGCGATGTCGGTCGGCAGCGATCCGAATGGCGGCTATCTGGTGCCCGATGAACTCGATACCGAGATCGGTCGCCGTCTGACGATGCTGTCGCCGGTGCGGTCTGTCGCCACCGTAAGGCAGGTATCGGGCGCGGTGCTGAAGAAGCCGTTTGCGATCTCCGGCATGGCGACCGGCTGGGTGGGCGAGGAGGACGCCCGGCCGCAGACGGCGAATGCCCAGCTTGCCGAACTGCAGTTTCCCACCATGGAACTCTACGCCATGCCGGCGGCGACCGCCTCGCTGCTCGACGACGCGGCAATCGACGTGGAAGCCTGGATCGCCTCGGAAGTCGAAGCAGCTTTCGCCGAGCAGGAAGCCGAGGCCTTCATCGCCGGCGACGGAGTGAAGAAGCCGCGCGGGCTCATCGACTACGACACGATTGCCGACGGTTCCTGGACATGGGGCAAGCTCGGCCATGTGGCGACAGGCGTGGATGGCGGCTTCGGCGCCAATCCGTCCGACAAGCTGATCGACCTCATCTACGCGCTCAAATCCGGCTATCGCCAGAACGGGCGCTTCATGATGAACCGCTCCACCCAGGCCGAGATCCGCAAGTTCAAGGATGCCGACGGGGCCTATCTGTGGATGCCGCCGGCAGCCGCAGGTGGCGAGGCTTCGCTGATGGGCTTCCCGGTCACCGAAGCCGAGGCGATGCCGGATATCGCTTCCGATGCGCTGGCGCTGTCCTTCGGGGACTTCCGCCGCGGCTATCTGGTGGTCGACCGGGTCGGCGTGCGGGTGCTGCGCGATCCGTACTCCGTCAAACCCTACGTGCTCTTCTACACCACCAAGCGCGTGGGCGGCGGGGTACAGAATTTCGAAGCCATCAAGATGCTGAAATTCGCCGAGGCGTAGGCCGGCACGACAGCGACATCTCCTTGCGCCGTACGGCGCGGGGAGATCGGGATGCCGTTCCGAATTGTCCGACCTCCCGCAAGCCGGGGCGGCATTCTCCCTTTCATCGGAGATATTCAATGACCCTGATCCTTACCGGGCCTGCGCTCGGCGAGCCGCTGACGCTCGCCGAAACGAAGGGCCACTTGCGTCTCGACACGAGCGCCGATGACGATCTCGTCGGCAGCCTGATTGCGGCTGCGCGCGCCCATTGCGAGGCGGAAACGGGACTGGCGCTGATGACCCAGAGCTTCCGGCTGTTCCTCGACGACTGGCCTGACACGCCGGTGATTCAAATCCCCAAATCTCCGGTCGAGACCATTGATTCGGTGACTGTTTTCGATTCCGGCGGCGAGTCGCTCGAACTCGATCTCACCGCCATGACGCTCGACGGGCGGGCACGCCCCGCGCGGCTTCTCACTGCTGGCCGACCGCCGGCCGCGCGGGGGATCAACGGGATCGAGATCGATTTCACCGCAGGCTTCGGCACCGCCGCCGACATACCGCCAGAACTCAAGCGCGCCATGCTTCTGCATGTGGCGCTGATGTATGAATTCCGCGGCGCGGTAAGTCCCGACATGCAGCCCGCCGCCATTCCGCACGGCTACCGCTCGCTGATCGGTCCGTGGGTGCGGAGGGCGATCTGATGCGCCGGAGCTTCAATGATCCGGGCTGGCTCGACGCGCGGCTGACACTGGAGGTGCCATCCGAAGCGGCGGACGGGCAGGGGGGCGCAACACGTGACTGGGTGAGCGTGGCAGGCCTTTGGGGCGCCGTCCATCCGGTTTCGGTCCGTCCGGGCGAGGAAGCGGCCGTGGCTAACGCCACGCTTACGCATCGGGTGACCATCCGGGCGCGCGACGACGTGTTGCGCGGCATGCGCTTTTCCTGGCGGGGGCGGGTACTGGCCATTGAAGCCGTCAGCGACCCCGACGAGAGCGGTGCCTATCTCGACTGCATGTGCCGGGAGATGGCTCCATGAGTGCGAACGCGCTGCAGCGGGCAGTCTTCGAGCGGCTGACCGCTGACGCCGATGTCACCGCGCTGGCAGGCCCGGGCAAGGTTTTCGACGGCCGTCCGGAACGGATGCAGCCGCCCTACCTCGTTTTCGGCGACTGGCGGATCGACGACTGGTCGACTGGATCGGAAGAGGGCGCGGAGCACCGTTTCGAGATCGAGATCTGGTCCGATGCGCGGGGCCGCAAGCAGGCGGCAAGCCTTGCCGAAGCGGTTCGCGCCGCACTTCACGATGCGACGCTTGGTTTGCCGGGCTTTCACCTGGTCAATCTGCGGCACACGCGAACCCGGAGCGGGCGCGAGCCGAAATCGCGGCACATCCGGGCGCGGATCGCGTTCCGCGCGGTTCTCGAACCCGCCGCATTCTGAGTTCAACCCTCGAAGGGAGACGCGATATGTCCGCACAAAAGGGCAAGGACCTGCTGCTCAAGATCGATGATGGCAGCGCATATGTGACGGTGGCCGGACTGAGAGCGCGGCGGCTCGCCTTCAATGCCGCGGCTGTCGATGTGACCGACGCCGAGTCCGCCGGGCGCTGGCGTGAATTGCTGGCCGGAGCGGGCGTTCAGCGCGCTTCGCTATCCGGCGGCGGGTTGTTCAAGGACGCGACCAGTGACGCGCTCGTCCGCCAGGTCTTCTTTTCCGGCGAGATACGTTCCTGGCAGGTGATGATCCCCGACTTTGGAACCGTCACCGGACCGTTTCAGATCGTGGCTCTCGAATATGCCGGTCGACATGATGGCGAGGTGACATTCGAGATGGCGCTTGAATCCGCCGGTGAACTTGTGTTCGGAGCGGCCTGATGGCGAGTTTCGGACGACCACCCAACCGGTTGCGCGGCGAGGTGTCGGCGAGAATCGACGGCGAAAGCCGGATCCTTTGCCTCACCCTCGGCGCGCTCGCCGAACTCGAAGGGGCCTATGAGGCAGACGGACTGGCGGGACTTTGCGCCAGATTGGCCGCCGGCAGCTTTTCCTCGACCGATCTGATCCGCATTCTTGCGGCCGGACTGCGGGGCGGCGGCAATGTGGCGAGCGACGAGGACGTCGCGGCCATGAGCTTCGTCGGCGGGGTGCCGGAAATGGCGCGCATCGCCGCCGAACTGCTCGTCTCGGCCTTCGGGACGGGAGACGCTCCAAACCCTCCGAAGCCGCATCCGTGATGACGAAGCCTCACTCGAACGCGCCGATCCCCTGGTCGGCGCTGATGGCGTTCGGGCTCACGCGGATGCGGCTTTCCCCCGAGACATTCTGGGCACTCAGCCTGGCCGAAGTGAGGGTGATGGCCACCCCGCCGGCACCCTTGCGATTGGCGATGCCGGGACGCGCCGAACTGGAAGCGCTGGCGCAGCGCTACCCCGATGGAGAGAGACATGGCCGAGGATGACCTGAACCTGCCCGACTACGATATCGAGGAGACGGCTCGCGGACTTGCCGAACTCGAACGGCGGGCCAATTCGTTCGGTTCGGCGATCACCCGTGCCCTGCAGCAGGCGGTCATCGACGGGCGCAGCCTCGATGATGTGCTGCGCGGTCTGGCTGCACGCATGTCGGCGATCGCACTCGACGCCGGGCTGGCTCCGCTCGAGAACCTGCTTTCGGGACTCGCCGGAAATCTCACCTCCAGCCTGACAGCGGGGATCGGCAATCTTCTGCCCTTCGAGCACGGTGGGGTGCCGGGGCGGACGATCCCCTTCGCGGATGGCGGTCTGGTAGGCGGGCCGACGCTTTTCCCGATGCCGGGAGGCGATGTCGGTCTGATGGGAGAGGCGGGAACGGAAGCGATCCTGCCGCTTGCGCGTGGCCCCGACGGACGGCTGGGCGTGGCAGGCGGCGGCACGGCAGCATCCGTGCAGGTGACTTTCAACGTCACGACGCCCGATGCCGCGAGCTTCAAGAAATCCGAGGCACAGGTCACCGCCATGCTGGTGCGTGCGGTGGGGCGCGGTCGCCGCGGGCTGTGAGGAGGGGGAGAATGACCCAAGGTTTTCACGAGGTTTCACTGCCATTGCGGCTGGCGCTGGGAGCGAGCGGCGGCCCGGCGCGGCGCACCGATATCGTGGCGCTGTCGAATGGAGGCGAGACGCGCAATGCCCGCTGGGCCGATTCCCGCCGCCGCTACGATGTGGGGACGGGCATCCGGTCGATCGAGGACCTTTATGCGCTCACGGCCTTCTTCGAGGCCAGGCGCGGGCAACTCTACGGCTTCCGCTTCCGCGATCCGGTTGACCACGCGAGCGCGGCGCCGGGCGCTCCGATTGCCGCGACCGATCAGGAGATCGGCATCGGCGACGGTGAGACGTCAGTCTTTCAGCTCATCAAGCACTATGGTGAAACGAAGCGGATCATCGGCAAGCCTGTCGCGGGAAGCGTTCTGGTGGCCGTCGACGGTGTGGCAATCGATGCGGCAGATGTCATCGCCGACGAGACGTCCGGCGAGATCATCTTCGAAGCGGGAGCAATTCCGGCCGCAGGTGCGATCGTTTCCGCCGGCTACGCGTTCGATATCCCGGTGCGGTTCGACGCCGACAGGATCGAGGTCAATCTGGCGGCCTTTCGCGCCGGCTCGGCCCCCACGGTGCCGCTGGTGGAGATCCGGCCATGAGACAGATCCCGGACATGCTCGCCGCTCACCTTGAAGGGGATGCGACCACGACCTGCCACGCCTGGCGGCTGACCCGCCCGGACGGGATGGTGATGGGCTTCACCGATCATGATCGCGATCTCCTGTTCGACGGAACGATCTTCGCGGCCATGACAGGTTTCGCCGATGGCAGCGAGGTGGAAAGCGGCCTCGGTCTGGGCGCCGATGCAGCCGAAGTGATCGGTGCCTTCTGCGCGGATGTCATCACCCGCGCCGACCTGACCGCAGGTCGCTACGACGGGGCGCTGGTGGAGACGTTCCTGGTCAACTGGCAGTCTCCGGACGAACATGTGCTGCGTTCGACACGCGAACTCGGCGAGGTGCGAAGCGGGCCGGACGCCTTTCACGCCGAACTGAGAAGTCTCGCCGCCCGGCTCGACCGGCCCGGTGGGCGGGTCTATTCCCGAAGCTGCGATGCCGAACTCGGCGACGGGCGATGCCGCGTCGATCTCGACAGCCTTGCCTATACCGCCTCGGGCGCCGTCAGCGACGTCTTCGCCGACGACGTGTTCGGTGTCTCGGGACTGGAGGGATACGAGGACGGCTGGTTCAGGCAGGGAAAGATCCGGTTTTCCTCCGGCCCTCTCGAAGGCATTTCCTTCCTCGTCGCAGAACATGACGATGTGGATGGCGGGGCGCGGATCACGCTCTGGTCGCCGCCCTCCGCGCGGCCCGAACCCGGCGACGGGTTCACCATCGTGGCGGGCTGCGACAAGCGGCGCGAGACCTGTCGAGACCGTTTCGCCAATATTCTGAACTTTCAGGGCTTTCCCTTCATGCCGGGCAGCGATTTCGCCTACGGCTATGCCGATGGCGAGACCGAGCATGACGCCCGTCCACTGATTACCTGAGGACGTTTCATGAGCAAGATTACCGAGGACGCGCGCGGCGATCTGATCGTCGCGGCAGCGCGCAGATGGATCGGCACGCCCTATCGTCATCAGGCGAGCCGTATCCGCGTGGGGGCGGATTGTCTGGGGCTGGTGCGCGGGGTCTTCGAGGACGTCACCGGCAGGGTGCCGGAACATCCCGCCCCCTATGCCGCCGACTGGGCCGAATATTCGGGCGAGGAGCGACTGCTCGACGCCGCGCGCGCCCATTGCGGCGAACCGCTCGATTTCACGCAGGCGCGCCCCGGCGACATCCTGGTTTTTCGCTGGCGCGATCATTCCGCCGCGAAACATGCCGGCATCCTCTCTGCGCCCCGCCGTTTCATCCACGCCTACGAGCAGGCAGGCGTGATCGAATCGCCGCTGACACCGGGCTGGGCGCGCCGGGTCGTCGGTGTCTTCCGTTTCCCCGGGGAGTGAACCGCCATGGCTGTCATCATCCTGCAGGCAGCAGGCGCGGCGCTTGGCGGCGTCTTCGGCACGGTCGGCGCGATTGTCGGGACCGCCGCGGGCGCGATCGCCGGCAGCATGATCGATTCCGCCCTGTTCGGCAGCAGCCGGACGATCCGCGGCCAGGGGCTGTCTTCCGTGCGCATACCCGCCGCCGACGAGGGCAGTCCGATTGCCCGTGTCCAGGGGGCCGCGCGTATCAGCGGCACGCTGATCTGGGCCACCCGTTTCGAGGAGCGGATACGCACCGAACGCACCGGCGGCAAGGGTGGCGGCGGTCAAGTGGAAATCGAGCAGCATGTCTATTTCGGCAATTTCGCCTTTGGTCTTTGCGAAGGCCCGGTCGCACTCGTCCGCCGGGTGTGGGCCGACGGGCGCGAGCTCGATCTTTCGACCATCGAGATGCGGCTTCATCGCGGTACGGACGACCAGCTGCCCGATCCGTTGATCGAGGCGAAACAGGGCGTGGGCCAGACGCCGGCCTGGCGCGGATTGAGCTATGTCGTTTTCGAGCGTTTGCCGCTGGGCGATTTCGCCAACCGCATTCCGGTCTTCAACTTCGAAGTGGTGCGACCGATCGGCGATCTGGAAGCCCGCATCGAGGCCGTCACCTGTATTCCGGCAAGTACCGAGCACGGCTATGCCCTGACCAAGGTGAGCCAAACGCCGTGGTTCGGCGAAGAAAAGCTGATCAATCGCAACACCCTCCGCGGGGGGAGTGACTGGACCGTTTCGATCGACGAACTGACGGCCCTCTGTCCCAAGCTGAAGACCGTCGCGCTGGTCACCGCCTGGATGGGCAGCGACCTGCGGATGAGCGAATGCGAATTTCTACCCGGTGTCGAGGTGAGGTTGCGGTCCTTCGAAAGACCGGCCTGGCGCGTCGGCAATTTCAACCGCTTTTCGGCCCGCCTCGTCAGCAGCACCGATGGCCATCCGGCCTATGGAGGAACACCGTCCGACGCCTCGGTCATCGAGGCGATACGCGATCTCAAGGCGCGCGGGCTAGAGGTGCTGCTCTATCCCTTCGTCATGATGGACATCCCGGCCGGCAACGGGCAGCCCGATCCCTATGGCGGTCCGGAACAGGCTGCTCTCCCATGGCGTGGCCGGATCACCTGTCACCCGGCGCCAGGCGAGGCGGGCTCGCCCGATGGAAGCGCGCAGATACGTTCCGACGTGGCTTCCTTCTGCGGTTCCATGACGGCAGGACAGGTTCATGTTTCCGGGCGTACCGTGACCTGGAGCGGCGGCGATAACGGGTATCGCCGCATGATCCTGCACCATGCCGCCCTCGCCAAGGCCGCGGGCGGTGTCGATGGCATTCTGATCGGCTCGGAAATGCGGGGCCTGACGCCGCTGAGGGACGAGACAGGCGCCTTTCCGTTCGTCGATGCGCTGTGCGAACTGGCTGAGGACGTCAAAGCCATGCTCGGTCCGGACACGGTGGTAACCTATGCCGCCGACTGGAGCGAATATTGGGGGCATCGCCCCGACGACGGGTCCGGCGACGTGCTCTTCCATCTCGACAAATTATGGGCCGATCCGGCGGTCGGAGCAGTGGCCATCGACAATTACATGCCGCTCTCCGACTGGCGCGACGGCGACCGGGAGACCGGCAACCCGGACGGGGACCGCCACGGTGCCGACCGCGACGGGTTCGCCCGTGCGATCACGGCGGGTGAGGGGTTTGACTGGTATTATGCCTCGCAAGGCGACCGGAAGGCGCGTATCCGCACCCCGATCGCCGATGGACTGGCGGGAAAGAACTGGGTCTACCGCGTCAAGGATATCCGGGGTTGGTGGGAAAACCCCCATTACGACCGCCAAGGTGGGGTGGAGGCCGTCGAACCTACCGCCTGGGTGCCGGCGTCCAAGCCCGTCTGGCTGACTGAGATCGGCTGTCCGGCGGTGGACAAGGGCGCAAACGAACCCAACCGTTTTCCCGACCTGCGCTCGGCGGAGGGTGGGCTGCCGCATTTTTCCACCGGAGCCCGCGACGATACCGTGCAGCGCGCCTTTCTCTCGGCCCATATCGACCACTGGACCGGCCCGGCCAATGCGGATGGCATGGTCGATCCGGCAAAGGTCTTCGCCTGGACATGGGACGCGCGGCCCTATCCCGCATTTCCGGCACTTGCGGACCTGTGGTCGGATCACGGCAACTGGCGCACGGGCCATTGGCTCAACGGCCGGATGGGTGGCGCCGTGCTGTCGGACATCTTCGCCGACGTGCTGATGCGGGCCGGCTTCACCCGGTTCGACGTCTCCGGCATCACCGGCGCCGTCGGCGGGCACGCGGTCAACGGCACCGGGTCGGTCCGGCAGATCCTCGAACCGCTGATGGAAGCATTCGCGATCGACATGCGGGAAGGAGCCGGCGGCCTGGAGTTCTTCTCGCGTCTCTCCGTTTCGGGCATTCCGCATCGGATCGATGTCGTGGCCGATCCCGAAGACGAACCGCGCTTCGAGGAAGCCCGCGAGCAGGAAACCGAGCTTCCCGGTGAATGCCTGTTACGGTTTTTCGATCCGCTTGAAGATTACAAGACGGCCAGCGCACGCTCGCGGCGTCTGATCGACGGATCGATCAACCAGACCACGCTGTCTCTCGATCTCGCGCTCGATGTGGCAAGCGCGAGTGGCACTGCCGATCTCTGGCTCAAGGATCGCTGGAGCGGTCGCCGTTCGCTGCGGCTTGCGGTGTCACCGGCAAAGGTCGCCATCGAGCCGGGTGACCTGTTCCGCTGTACATTCGAGGGTGCGCCGGACGGGATCTTTCGCGTCGAGCGGATCGAGGATGGCGCCTTTCGCCGCATCCAGGCGCGCGCCCATTCCTTTCCGCTGCCTCTCGAACCGGCGGCGCCGCTGCGGATGCTTGCGACCGGCGATGCAAGCGCCGGATTTGCGCCTGATCTGGTCCTCGCGGATCTGCCGATGATGTCCGGCATCGACGAAAGCGCCTGGGCGGTCGCGGCTGCCCACATGAAGCCGTGGCGACCACTCGTCATTTCCGCTTCCTCCGGCTCGATGGGGTACCGGCAGCGTACGCGTCTCGACCTGCCGGCTCGCGTTGGACGCCTTGCCGACGCCCTTGCCCCGGGGGCCGTGGAGGGGCGCTTCGACGCTTCGGACGACATTCTCGTCCAGCTGCCGTTCGGCGGGTTTGAGAACCTGACCCGAGAGGCCGTGCTCGATGGCGGCAATATCCTGGCGCTCGAACACGCCTCCGGTTGGGAGATCCTGCAGTTCGAGACCGCCGAGGAAATCGAGGCCCGTTTGTGGCGATTGGGATCGCTCCTGCGCGGTCAGGCCGGCACCGACGACATGATGCGGGAGATCGCGGAGGAGGGCGCGCGCGTCTTCATGCTCGACCGCGCTGTCAATATGCTGGGCCTGACACCGGGTGAGGCGGGGCGATCACGCAACTATGTGGCCGAGCTCGCGGGAGGTGGCGACGGAGGCCGGACCTCGCCGAGCGCCTTTTCCGGCGGGTTGAGGGCGCGCAAGCCCTTATCTCCCGTTCATCCCAAAGCCGTCCGCACCGAGGAAGGCGTCCGCTTCAGCTGGATCCGGCGCAGTCGTGCGCCCGAAGCCGACGACTGGGCGGCCGTGGAGGTGCCTTTCGTCGAAGCCGGCGAGCGCTACCGCATCACGATTCTCGACGGTGAAGCCGAGATCCGTGTGGCCCAAACCACGCAAACGGCCTGGACATACGCGGAAAGTGCCGAAATCGCCGATTTCGGCAGCGCACGGACCGCCTTCGACATCCGCATCGAGCAGGGCGGCCGGACGGTTCCCTGGGGCGTGCCGCGCAATGCCCATGTCCCCGTCATCTGAACATACCGACACAGCAACGCGAGAAGAGGAGAATGCAATGAACGAGACCAAAGCCTGGTACCAGTCGAAATCCGTCTGGGGTTCGATCATCACGATCGGTTCGATGGTGGCTGCAATCGTCGGCACGCCCGTCACCCCTGCCGATCAGCAGGCGCTTATCACGCTGACGACGACCGCGGCCGGGTCCGTCGGCGCGCTTGTTTCGCTCGTCGGCCGCCTCGTGGCCAAGGAGCGGATCGGCTGAGAGAGAACTTCGACGCCGCGCGGGCCATTTGCATCTCAGGGCGGGCCATTTGCCTGTCAGGGGACGAGTGGCCCCCGCAATACCTCTTGTCATTCATTCCCCGTTCAGCCAGCTTCACCTAGAAGGGATGCAACAAAACGCCAAATCCTGCTAACCAGGCGGATAACGGGGCTTGATATGCAACTTGATCTTTTGACGAAAACCACTCTTGCGCTCGCGGCTCTGCTGTCGCTGACTGCGCCCAGCTCGGCCACAGACTGCTCGCGGGCCGTTGCCCGTGTGGTCTCGGAGACTGGCGGAGAGCTTCTGTCGGCAACGCCGCAGAACAGGGGCGGACGGAACGTCTGCGTCGTTACCGTCCTCGTTCCGGGCCACGGCGATGAGCGACCCAAGAAGCTCACGCTTACTGTTCGCTCCTGATTGCGCTAACGTCTCTTGCTTATATATAGCCGGACGATGAATCATAAGAGCGCGGAGGAGTGGATTTAGTGCGCATTCTGGTGGTGGAAGACGATCACGATCTCAACAGGCAGCTTTGCGAGGCGCTGACCGAGCAGGGCTATGTGGTCGATCGTGCCTTCGACGGCGAGGAGGGGCATTTCCTCGGCGATACCGAGCCCTATGATGCCGTCATTCTCGATATCGGCCTGCCGGAGATGGACGGGATCACGGTGCTCGAGAAGTGGCGCGCAGAAAGTCGTGCCATGCCCGTTCTGATCCTGACCGCGCGCGATCGCTGGTCGGACAAGGTCGCCGGTATCGATGCCGGTGCCGATGACTATGTGGCCAAACCCTTTCATCTCGAGGAGGTCATGGCGCGTATCCGTGCGCTCATCCGGCGCTCGGCCGGCCACGCCTCGTCCGAACTCACCTGCGGTCCACTCAAGGTGGACACCAAGTCCTCCAAGGCGACAGTCGGCGGTGTGGCGCTCAAACTGACCTCCCACGAATTTCGGCTTCTCTCCTACCTCATCCACCATATTGGCGAGGTGGTGTCGCGTACCGAACTGGTCGAGCATATGTACGATCAGGATTTCGACCGCGATTCCAACACTATCGAAGTCTTCGTCGGTCGTTTGCGCCGCAAGATGGGTGTCGACCTGATCGAAACCGTACGCGGCCTCGGCTATCGCATGCGTGCGCCCGGTGACCAAGAAGCGGGATGATGCTGCGGTTCAATTCCCTTACCGTCCGCGTTCTCTTCTTCGGCTCCATATGGGCGGCGATCGGCATCGTCGCCATCGCCCTCGTCATCTCCGGCCTCTATCGCAATGCCTCCGAGCGTGGCTTCCGTTTCCTGCTGCGTGCCAATCTCAACGGCATCATCAATGCTGTCTCGATGGATGAGACCGGCGAGCTCAGCGGCAGTCCGCAACTCGGCTCTCTCGCCTATTCGCGGCCGGACAGCGGCTGGTACTGGATCGTCGATCCGATCCCGCCTGCCGGCGGCAGCCGCCTTGTATCGGCATCGCTCGGAGGGGAAGGTCCCGCAATTCCTTCCGTCGAGGAATATCCCTTCTCCGAAAGCTATGTCCGGACCTACCCGGCAACCGATCAGGCGGGCAACGAGCTCGTGGTCGCCGAAACCGAGGTCGATCTCGGGCCCGGCGCCGCGCGCATCCGCGTTGCCGGAAATCTTGCCGTGATCGAAAACGACATCTCCCGCTTCAATTATCGCCTGTTCCTTGCACTTGGACTTTTCGGCATAGGCAGCCTGATCATCAACGGAATCGCCATTCTCGTCGGGCTCAAGCCGCTCGACCACGCCCGCCGGGCGCTCGAGCGCATTCGTGCCGGGCAGGCAGACAGGCTGACCGGCGATTTTCCCAGCGAGATCGCGCCGCTGGCCAGCGAGATCAACCAGCTCATAGAAATGAACACCCGCGTGGTCGAGCGTGCCCGGAAGCAGGTCGGCAATCTCGCCCATTCCCTCAAGACGCCGATCGCCGTGCTGCTCAACGAGAGCCGCGAATTCGAGCCCGAGAAGGGCCGCCTGGTTCGCGCCCAGGTGGACTCCATGCAGGCGCAGGTGCAGACCTATCTGGACCGCGCCCGCATCGCTGCCCAGCGCGGCAGCGTTCTGGCTCGCGCGGATGCGCGCAGTGCCATCGAACGGATGATACGGGTAATGGGCAAATTGAACCGCGAGGTCGAATTTTCCCAAGCCATCGAAACCGCCCAGCCCAGGCTTGCCGTCGAACAGCAGGATTTCGAGGAGGCACTCGGCAATCTGATGGAGAACGCGGCGCGCTTCGCCAGGAAAAGCGTCGTGGTCCGGGTCGCGCCGGCACATCCCCCGGATGGTGCTGCGATAGCGACAGGCTGGCTTGCGGTCTCCGTCGAGGATGACGGGCCGGGATTGACGGAAGAGGAGCGCAAGGAAGCGCTCAAGCGCGGGCGCAGGCTCGATGAATCACGGCCCGGCACCGGGCTCGGCCTGTCCATCGTGGCCGAGATCTGTTCCGAGTATGGCGGCAGCTTCTCGCTGGAGACATCCCAAGCCGGAGGACTTGCCGCCCGGATGGTTCTGCCGGGCTTGCAGGCCGAGGCCTGACGACAATGCGTCGCTTGACCCTCGATTTGTCGGCGAACTGCGCCATATTGCCGCCACAGCAATGCCGCACCAAGGCGGGGAACGAGTGGAGTGGTCCGATCGGCCTCTCTCCCCGTGTTGTTTTTCGGCGAACGATTTTTTGAGGAGACGGACCAGGATGATCGCGTGCGGCACAACGACTGATAACCTTAAATCGGTTTTCACGGCGGCATCGTTGACCTTGGCTCTCGCAGTCGCCGGTTGCGCGACCTCGAATTCCGGCGTTTCACCATTGTCCTTCGCAAGCGCGGGGAAATCATCGGAGCTCGGCTCGAACCAGCTTCTCTCGGCCCTTAATGGCGGCGTTCTGCCGGCAGGATCGATGACGGACCTGTCGAAATCCGATCGGTTGCGGGTTCTTGAAGCCGAGTACAAGGCGCTCGAATCCGCGCCGGGCGGACTGCCGGTCGCCTGGAAGAGTTTTGACGGGCGTGCCAATGGCCAGGTGATCGCGGCGACACCCTATCAGGTCGGCCAGCAGAATTGCCGCCAGTACACCCACTCGGCCACGATCGGCGGCCAGACGGTCACGGGGCAGGGGGCGGCTTGCCGCAATCCCGACGGCAGCTGGACGCCCTTGACCTGAGCAGTGCTGACCGGCAGTTGTCGGGCTTTCTGTGAACGAGCAGGTCAAAAAAGCGCTGCCGGTTTGAACTAGCACAAAGTTGATCGCGACCAATTGCCCTAATGGCTGTGTGACGGGCCGAATGCTGTTGGCAATAATCGGTCTCTCGGATAATGAAAGCCGATGTTTTTCTGGATCATAGCCGCCTTTATGACCTTCGCCGCCTGCATGGCGTTGCTGCTGCCTCTTCTGCGGCGCAGCGATGCCGGTGCGGCGAGCGCGTCCGAAGCCCATGACGTCGAGGTCTATCGCGACCAGATCGCCGAGATCGAGCGCGACCATGCCGAGGGACTTATCGATGCGCAGGAGGCCGAGATCGCCCGCGCGGAGATCGGCCGCCGTCTTCTGGGTGCTGCCCGCAAGGTCGAGGCCGGCGAAGCTGCGCGGAAGCCGCGCCGCACCGGTCGACGCTATGTCGCCGCCGCCATTCTGATCCTGGTCCCCCTCGCAGCCGTTCCCGCCTATCTTGAACTCGGCGCGCCAGGCGCAGAGCAGCAGCCGCTCTCCGCGCGCCTGTCACAGGACGCGCAAAAGTCCGATATCTCCGTTCTCATTGCCGATGCAGAAAGCCATCTGACCGCCAACCCGGACGATGGACGCGGCTGGGACGTGCTCGCGCCGATCTATCTGCGCATCGGGCGCATCGATGACGCCGAGAATGCGTTCCGCAAGGCGATTGCTCTGCTCGGCCCCTCCGCCAGTCGTCAGGTGGGGCTCGGGGAAACGCTCGTCAGCGAGTCCGACGGTATCGTCACCGAGGAAGCCCGCCTCATCTTCCAGAGTGCCCGTGAACTGGATCCCGAAGATCCGCGCCCGGCCTTCTTCCTCGCCATGGCCAAGGCCCAGGAAGGCAAGACCGACGAGGCACGCCGCCAGTTCCAGGCGCTGATCGACCGTTCCACGCCGGATGCGCCCTGGATCCCGGCAATCGAGCAGCAGCTCGCCTCGCTCGATCAAGCCGAGAGCAACGAGGGTTCAAACAGTCCTACGCCTGCGGAAATTGCGGCCGCGGCCGCCGGCAAGTCGCCGGAGGAGCGCGACGAGATGGTGCGCTCGATGGTGTCGACACTGGAATCGCGGCTGGCGCGGGACCCGAACAATTTCGACGGCTGGAAGATGCTCATCCGCTCCCAGATTGTCGTCGGAGACCAGGCAAGCGCGCAGCGTTCGCTCAATCGCGCGCTCGTCGTCTTCCCTGAAGCTCCCCAGGGGCCGGCGCTCGTCGCGCTCGGCAACGAACTTGGTCTCAATGCGAAGGCCGAACTGGGTGGCGTGCCGATGGCGACGACCAACAATCCGGTTGCCGCGCCCGCTGCTGGCAACGGCAGCGCGGCGAGCGAGCCCTTCATCGTGCCGAATGGCGAAGCCCGCGAGACCGAAACGGATTCCCCCGCACTCGGCAATCCATCAGCCGAAGCCATTGCCGATGCCGAAAAAATGTCGGCCGACGATCGTCAGGCGATGATCCGCTCCATGGTTGCCTCGCTCGACGAGAAGCTGACTGCCGAACCCGACAATATCGAAGGCTGGCTGCGTCTGATCCGTTCCTATGTCGTGCTCGGCGAGGGCGACGAGGCCCGAAATGCCGTCGCGCGCGCAAAATCGGCCTTCAGCGGCCAGACCGAGCAAATCGGCGCAATCGACGCACTGGCCAATGATCTGGCCATCGGAGAACGGAACTGAAACGATGAACAGGAAGCAGAAACGACTGTCGATCATTGCCGGTGGCGCGATCTTTCTCGCAGCTGCCGCGGCGCTCGTGATGTCGGCACTGAACGACCAGATCGTGTTCTTCTCCTCGCCCACGGATATCCACTCCAGACCGGTTTCCCCCGACACACGGATCCGTCTCGGCGGTCTGGTGGAAGAGGGGACGGTCATCCGCGGCGAGGGCGCCAAAGTTACCTTCAAGGTCACCGACACCAACGATTCCGTCGAGGTGACCTATAACGGCATCCTGCCGGATCTCTTCCGCGAGGGACAGGGTGTCGTGGCCGAAGGCATCTACGATCCGGCGTCGCGCGTTTTCACTGCCGACACGATCCTTGCCAAGCACGACGAGAATTACATGCCCAAGGAAGTGGCGGATGCCCTCAAGGCGCAGGGCGTGTGGCAGGAAGGCGAAGGCGGACCCAAACCGGCGTCCGCAAACAACTGACTGCGAGAGACTGCCTGCGGCCCGGGGCCGGGGACTGGAACGAAGGGATGAGGCCATGATTACCGAACTCGGCCATTACGCTCTGATACTTGCGCTCGCCACCGCGCTGGTTCAGTCGCTGGTGCCCCTCATCGGCGCACAGCGCAATGATGCAGGCATGATGGCGGTCGGCCCGATGGCTGCGAACCTCTCCTTCGTGCTGGTCGCGTTTTCCTTCCTCACGCTCACCTATGCCTATGTGATCTCGGACTTCTCGGTTTTGAACGTGGTGGAGAATTCCCACTCCATGAAGCCGATGCTCTACAAGATCACCGGCGTCTGGGGGAACCATGAGGGCTCGATGCTGCTCTGGGTTCTGATCCTTGTGCTGTTCTCCGCGCTGGTGGCGAATTTTGGCAGAAACCTTCCCGACAAGCTGCGCGCCAATGTCCTGTCGGCGCAGGCCTGGATCACCGTCGCTTTCCTGCTGTTCATTCTGTTGACGTCCAATCCCTTCATGCGGCTGGCAAACCCGCCGGCCGAAGGCAACGATCTCAATCCGATCCTGCAGGATCTGGGTCTCGCCATCCATCCGCCGCTCCTCTATCTCGGCTATGTGGGGTTCTCGATCTCCTTCTCTTTCGCCATCGCGGCGCTCATCGAAGGCCGGCTCGACGCTGCCTGGGCGCGCTGGGTCCGGCCCTGGACCCTGGTCGCCTGGACCTTCCTGACCGCAGGCATCTCCATGGGCTCCTACTGGGCCTATTACGAGCTCGGCTGGGGCGGCTGGTGGTTCTGGGATCCGGTCGAGAACGCCTCCTTCATGCCCTGGCTTGCCGGCACCGCGCTTCTGCATTCGGCGCTGGTGATGGAAAAGCGGGAAGCCTTGAAGGTCTGGACCGTTCTTCTGTCAATCCTCACCTTCTCGTTCTCCCTGCTCGGCACATTTCTGGTGCGCTCGGGCGTGCTGACCTCCGTCCATGCTTTCGCGACAGACCCTGCGCGCGGCGTGTTCATCCTCGGCATTCTGGCTGTCTTCATTGGCGGCGCCTTCGCGCTGTTCGGCCTGCGGGCGACGGCGCTCAGAACCGGCGGCCTCTTTGCGCCGATCAGCCGGGAAGGGGCGCTGGTGCTCAACAACCTGTTCCTGACGACGGCGACCGCAACCGTGCTGGTCGGCACGCTCTATCCGCTGCTTCTCGAAGCCACCACCGGCACCAAGATTTCCGTCGGAGCCCCTTTCTTCAACCTGACCTTCGGCCCGCTGATGATCCCGCTGATGATCGCTGTGCCCTTCGGCCCGCTTCTGGCCTGGAAGCGCGGCGACCTGATGGGCGCGACACAACGGCTCTACGCGGCAATCGGCATTTCCATCCTCGTCGGTCTCGTCGTCATGGCGTTCACCACTGACGAACCGGTGCTCGCGGCTGCCGGCATGGCGATCGGTGCCTTCGTCATCCTTGGCGCGCTGACGGATCTGGTGAACCGGTCCGGCGCCGGCAGGCTTCCCGCCGCAACGGCCTGGGCCCGCTTCAAGGGCCTGCCGCGATCGGCATTCGGGACGGCATTCGCCCATGCCGGTCTCGGCATCACCATGATCGGTGTCGTGGCGGCCAGCGTCTATTCGACCGAGCATGTCAGCGCGATGAACGCCGGCGACACCGTCGAAGCGGGCGGCTACACGGTCCGGTTCGAAGGTCTCAGGGATGTGCAGGGACCGAACTATACCGCCAAATCCGGTCTGTTCGTCATTTCCCGGGGCGGGGCGGAAGTGGCGCGGGTGACAAGCGCGAAACGCTTCTATCCGGCGCGTCAGATGCCAACCACCGAAGCGGGGATCCGGACCTTCGGCGCAAGCCAGCTCTACGTTGCCTTAGGCGACATGGAATCGAACGGCAAGCTCGTCGTCCGCGTCTGGTGGAAGTCCTGGGTGACCTTCATCTGGTACGGCACGGTCCTGATGATGATCGGCGGTGCGCTGTCGCTCTCCGACCGTCGCCTGCGCATCGGCGCGCCGCGCAAGGCTGCCCGTCCGGCCAGGACCGCGGAGGCGGTGGCGTGAAGCGTTTCTGTCTCGTTCTCGCGCTTTCGCTCCTGGCGGGGCTTTCCCTCGTCCGTCCCGGTTTTGCCGTCAACCCGGACGAGGTTCTGGCTGACCCTGCGCTCGAATCCCGCGCCCGCGAGATCTCGCTCGAACTGCGCTGCCTTGTCTGCCAGAACCAGTCGATCGACGATTCCAACGCCGATCTCGCTCATGATCTGAGGGTTCTCGTCCGCGAGCGCCTGAAGGAAGGCGACACCGACGAGCAGGTCCTCGATTACGTGGTCTCGCGCTATGGCGAGTTCGTGCTTCTCAAGCCGCGTTTCTCGGTGCGCACAATTCTTCTCTGGGGCACGCCCGTTCTCATTCTGCTGATCGGCATCGCGGCCATCCTCATGGGTGCGCGCAACCGCGCTGCAAGGCGTGCAACGCCGGCGCTCAGCGCCGAAGAACAGGCGGAAATCGACCGCCTGATGAAGCGCGGGGAATAGCCGCGCGCGGTACTTTGCTCCGCCAACCTTACGAAGCTTTAATGTTCCGGAAAGGTTGCCGTAAACCACACTCCTCTACATCTCTCTTCCAACGCCGGACCTCCAGTCTCTCCCTGTCCCCGATCAGGGAGTTCCCGGCGCCCGAAATTCGAAATTTCTTTCGAGAAGAGGAAGAGACCCAGATGTCCAGCAAGTCCCCCAGGAAAACCAACCGCCTGCTCGCAACCACCGCAATCGCCGGCATCGCCGCCGCGATGCTCGCCGTCGGCGTGCCGATGCACACCAATCCGGCACTTGCGGACGCCGTGAAGGTTCAGGCGCCGCAGGCCCCGAGCTTCGCCGATGTGGTTGAAGCCGTTTCCCCGGCCGTGGTGTCGGTGCGCGTGGCTTCCGATGTCGAGCCCGTTTCCAATGACGGTTTCAGCTTCGACTTCAACGGACGCGGCCTCGACCAGCTTCCCGAAGACAGTCCTCTGCGCCGCTTCTTCGATCAGTTCGACCGCCAGTTCGGCGGCCGCGACAATGATCGCGGGCCCCGCGCCGAGCGTCCCGGTCCCAAGCATCACGGCCGTGCGCGTCCCGTCAGCCAGGGCTCGGGCTTCTTCATCTCCGAAGACGGCTATCTGGTCACCAACAATCACGTCGTCGATGACGGCACCGCCTTCACCGTGATCATGGACGACGGCACCGAGCTCGATGCCAAGCTGATCGGCAAGGATCCGCGCACCGATCTCGCCGTTCTCAAGGTCGAGGAAGCGCGCAAGTTCACCTATGTCGATTTCGCGGACGACAGCAAGGTACGTGTCGGTGACTGGGTGGTTGCCGTCGGTAACCCGTTCGGCCTTGGCGGTTCGGTGACCGCGGGCATCGTCTCGGCCCGTGGCCGCGACATCGGTGCCGGCCCCTACGACGACTTCATTCAGGTCGACGCGGCTGTCAACAAGGGTAACTCCGGTGGTCCGACCTTCAACCTCAGCGGCGAAGTGATCGGCATCAACACCGCCATCTTCTCGCCCTCGGGCGGCAATGTCGGCATCGCCTTCGCAATTCCCGCCTCGACCGCCAAGGACGTCGTCCAGGATCTTATCCGCGACGGTTCCGTCCAGCGTGGCTGGCTCGGCGTGCAGATCCAGCCTGTGACCAAGGACATTGCCGAATCGCTCGGCCTCGCCGAAGCGGAAGGCGCGCTCGTCGCCGAGCCGCAGGAAGATACCCCGGCTGCCAAGGCCGGCATCGAATCCGGCGACGTCGTGACTGCGGTCAACGGCGAAACCGTCAAGGGGCCGCGTGAGCTGGCCCGCAAGATCGGCAATATCGAGCCCGGTCAGGAGGTCGACCTGACCATCTGGCGTGACGGAAAAAGCCAGGAGAAGACCGTCACCCTCGGCACCCTTCCGATGAACATGGCTTCCGCGCAGACGGACCAGGAGCAGCCGGAAGACCAGGCACCGTCGGAGATGACGACGCTCGATGATTTCGGTCTCACCGTGGTCCCGGCGGATGACGGCAAGGGCCTGGTCATCACCGATGTCGATCCCGACAGCGCGGCCTCCGAGCGCGGTCTTCGTGCCGGCGACGTCATTCTCTCGGTCAACAACCAGCAGGTGACCGACGCCAAGCAGATGACCCAGGTCATCGACAAGGCGGCCAAGGACGGGCGCAAGGCAGCGCTCTTCCAGGTCGAGAACGAGAACCGCTCGCGCTTCGTCGCATTGCCCATCGACCAGGGCTGAGTAGCCCCGGCCGAACTGCCTGCAGGAACCGGCCGATCGACCAGTCGCCCCCCGGCCGGTGCGATGCAAGCAAAGACAGCGGGCTGCCCCATCGGCCCGCTGTCGCCAAAGGGCCATGAACCCATGACCCGGGAGACCTCGTGATGACCGACCATGTATCTTTCCAGACCGACGGCTCGCAACAGCCGGCTTGCATGGCCGAGGCTTGTGGGGAAAGCGGCAATACCGCTAAGACGGACGCCATGAAGATTCTCATCATCGAGGATGACCTCGAGACAGCGTCCTATCTCCTCAAGGCCTTTCGCGAGGCCGGCATGACCGTTGACCACGCCAGCGACGGCGACAGCGGTTTCTTTCTTGCCTCGGAGAATGACTACGACGTTCTCGTCGTCGATCGCATGCTTCCCAGGCGGGATGGCCTGTCGATCATCTCCGGGCTTCGCGCCTCCGGCGACGATACCCCCGCGCTCATTCTCTCCGCGCTCGGGCAGGTCGATGACCGGGTAACCGGGCTGCGCGCCGGAGGCGACGATTATCTCTCCAAGCCCTACGCCTTTTCGGAGCTGCTGGCGCGTGTGGAAATCCTCGGTCGCCGCAAGAGCGTGCGCGAGGCCGATACCCAGTACAGGGTCGGCGATCTCGAACTCGACCGGCTGAGCCATGAGGTCAAGCGCGCCGGCAAGATCATCCCGCTGCAGCCGCGCGAATATCGTCTTCTCGAATATCTGATGAAGAATGCCGGGCAGGTGGTCACCCGCACCATGCTGCTCGAGCATGTCTGGGACTATCACTTCGACCCGCAGACCAACGTCATCGACGTTCATATCTCGAGGCTGCGGTCGAAGATCGAGAAGGATTTCGACGCGCCGCTCCTGCGCACCGTTCGCGGTGCCGGCTACATGATGAAGGCGGGGGACTGAACCCGGCATGTGGGGCCGTTTCCGCGCCATGCTGGGCACGACCGCCGTCAGGCTCTCCGCCCTCTATCTCGCGCTGTTTGCTATCTGTGCCGTGGTGCTCGTCTTCTACGTGACTTCCCTGTCGGAAGGCTTGCTGCGGGGGCAGACCGAAACCGCGATCCACGCCGAACTGCGCGATATCTCCCGCATCTATCAGGTGCGCGGCATGGCCGGCATGGTCCGCGCCATCGAGCGCCGCTCCCGCCAGCCCGGCGCCAATCTCTACATCATCGCCGCGCCGCAGGGGCAGATCATTGCCGGCAACGTCGCCTCGCTGCAGCCGGGCGTTCTCGACCGGGAAGGGTGGATCGATACCCCCTTCACCTATGAACGCTACGGTGATGCCGAGGAGGGCGAGGAGACCCACCGGGCCATGGCGCGGATCGTTGCGCTTCCCAACGGTATGCGGCTTCTGGTCGGCCGCGATGTCGGTGAGCCGGAAAAGTTCCGCGGCCTCGTGCGCCATGCGCTTGCCCGCGCCCTTGCCATCATGTTTGTCGGCGCGCTCGCCATCTGGTTCTTCGTCGGGCGACGCGCGCTCAAGCGCATCGACCACATGTCGGACGCCAGCCGCAAGATCCTGGCCGGCGACCTCAGTCAGCGGCTGCCCGAGGACGGCTCCGGCGACGAGTTCGACCGTCTCAGCCGTTCGCTCAACACGCTGCTGGGCCGCATCGAACGTCTCAACGAGGGCCTGCGTCAGGTCTCCGACAATATCGCCCACGATCTCAAGACACCGCTGACGCGGCTGAGAAACAGGGCCGAGGCCGCACTTGTTTCGACCGACGACAAGGAAGGCTACCGCCAGGCGCTCGAAGAGACGATTGCGGAAAGCGACCAGCTGATCCGCACCTTCAATGCGCTGCTGATGATCAGCCGCGTGGAAGCCGGCTCCTCCGTCGCCGAAATGGGTGAAGTCGATCTGTCCGGACTGGCTGCGGATGCCGCGGAGCTTTACGAGCCGGTGGCCGAGGAAGAGGGCGTGACGCTCACCCAGAACATCGCACAAGGCGTCACGGTCAAGGGCAACCGCGAACTTCTCGCCCAGGCGCTTGCCAACATGATCGACAATGCGGTCAAATATGCGGGCGACGGCCAGGACAGTCGCATCACGGTCACGCTTGCGGGCGACCGGCAGAATGTCCGGCTCTGCGTCAGCGACAACGGGCCGGGCATTCCGGAAGACAGGCGTGAGGATGTGATCAAGCGTTTCGTGCGTCTCGATGAAAGCCGCACGAAGCCCGGGACTGGTCTTGGCCTGAGCCTGGTCCACGCGGTGGCGGGCCTGCATGGCGGCGCGCTGGAACTCGCGGCCACCGACTCCGGCAATACGGAGCGCCCCGGCCTCAGCGCCACGATTATTCTGCCTGCAAGGGTGACGTCATGACAAACCGTCTCGTCGATCTCGCCAGTTCGCCGATCAAGCCGTTCTCGAAGGACGATGCGCAAGAGGCGCTCGAACTGCTGGTCGAACTCGGCGAGGAGCAGCCGCGGCTCGCCGGGTTTGCCGGCCGGAAGAGTGTGGCCCGGGATTTCCTGTGCGCGGCGCTCTCGCTTTCGCCCTGGTTGTCGGACAGTGCCCGCGTCGATCCGGATGCCCTGGCCGACGCGCTCTTCACTCCGCTCGGCGATCTTCTCGCGGATGCCGAAACGCATATGCGCGATGCCTGGCGCGACGAGGACGGGGTGGTATCCGAAGCGACCCTGATGACCGTGCTGAGGCGTTGCAAGCGGCGCGCGGCCGTCGCCCTGGCGCTCCATGATCTCGCCCGGCTGACGGGTGCGAAGGACACGACGTCCGGTCTGACGCGGCTGGCCGATGCCGGGCTCGCGGGCGCCTTCGACTTCCTGTTGCGCTCCGCCCACGACAGCGGCAAGCTCAGGCTGCCGGACCCCGAAAACCCGTCGCGGAATTCCGGCCTCGTGGTCCTCGGCATGGGCAAGCACGGGGCAGGGGAACTCAACTTCTCCTCCGATATCGATATCGTGGTCTTCTTCGAGCCGGAGGCCGGGATTGTCGTCGATGCGGAAGAGGCGACCGACACGTTCGCCCGGCTCGTGCGCCGGCTCGTGCGCATCATGCAGGAGCGCACCGCCGACGGTTACGTCTTCCGCACCGACCTCAGGCTGCGACCCGATCCGGGTTCCACGCCGCTGGCCTTCCCCGTGGATGCGGCGATGAACTATTACGAAAGCCGCGGCCAGAACTGGGAGCGCGCCGCCTATATCAAGGCGCGTCCCGTCGCGGCGGATGTGGAAGCCGGTGCGCGCTTCATCGCCGAGATGGCGCCCTTCGTATTCCGCAAATATCTCGATTACGCCGCCATCGCCGACATCCACTCGATCAAGCGGCAGATCCACAGTCATCGCGGTTTCGGCGAGATCGCGGTCAGGGGCCATAACGTCAAGCTCGGGCGCGGTGGCATTCGCGAGATCGAGTTCTTCGTCCAGACCCAGCAACTCATCGCCGGCGGCAGGACGCCCGCCTTGCGAGGCCGCCGTACCGACGAGATGCTGGCCCAGCTGGCCGAGGCTCACTGGATCGACCCGGAATCGGCCGAGAAACTCACTGCCTGCTACTGGTACCTGCGCGATATCGAACACCGTATCCAGATGATGCGCGACGAGCAGTCCCACACCCTGCCCGAGGACGAGGACGAACTCCGCCGCGTCGCGCTCATGGCCGGTGCCAAAGATATCGGGGCCTTCGGCGGGGCGCTCACCGAACGGCTGAAGACAGTCGAGACGATCTATGCCGGTCTCTTCGAGAAGGAAGAACGGCTCTCCGGGGAAGCCGGCAATCTTGTCTTCACCGGCGAGGATGATGATCCCGGCACGCTGGAAACGCTCGCGCGGCTCGGCTTCGAGCGACCCGCCGATGTCTCGCGCATCATCCGTACCTGGCATTATGGCCGCTACCGTGCCACCCGCTCGGCGGAAGCCCGCGAGCAACTGACCGAACTCACACCGCGCCTCCTCGAAGTGTTCGGTGCCACCCGCCGCGCCGACGAGGCGATCATCCGCTTCGACGAGTTCCTGAAGGGGCTTCCGGCAGGCATCCAGTTCTTTTCCCTGATCGGCAACAACAAGGGACTTCTGTCGTTCCTCGTCACCGTCATGACGGCGGCGCCGAAGCTTGCCGATCTCATCGCCCGCCGTCCGCATGTCTTCGACGGCATGCTCGACCCGACGCTGATGGCGGAACTTCCCACACGCGCTTATCTGGAAGAAAGGCTCTCCGCCACGCTTGCCGGGACACTGTCCTACGAGGAGACCCTCGACCGGCTGCGCATCGTCGCCCAGGAACAGAAGTTCCTGATCGGTGTGCGGCTGCTGACCGGCTCGATCACTGCCGCGCGTGCCGGCGAGGCTTTCACCGATCTCGCCGATCTCATCATCGCCGCAGCGCTCGATGCGGTGCAGGCGGAGATGGAGGAGGCGCATGGCACGGTGCCGGGCGGGCGCGCCGTGGTTCTCGGCATGGGCAAGCTCGGCAGCCGCGAACTGACTGCGGGTTCCGACGTCGACATCATCCTGCTCTATGACTGCGATCCGGACCTGCCTGATTCCGATGGCGACAAGCCGCTCGATCCGGTGCGCTATTACACCCGCTTCACCCAGCGCCTGGTGGCGGCGTTGTCCTCGCCGATGGCCGAGGGCGTGCTCTACGAGGTCGATCTCAGGCTGCGTCCGTCCGGTAACAAGGGGCCCGTCGCAACCTCCATCCGGGCCTTTTCGAAATACCAGGTCGAGGAGGCCTGGACCTGGGAACACATGGCGTTGACCCGCGCCCGTGTGGTTGCCGGCGATGATCGGCTTGCAACCGATGTCCGCGAAACGATCGACGGGGTTCTGGGCAGGGAACGCGACGCGAAGGTTCTGCTCAAGGACCTGCGCGAGATGCGCGGCCTGATCGAGACCGAGAAGCCGCCGAAAGACAAGTGGGACGTCAAGCTCGTCCCTGGCGGCCTTATAGATATCGAATTCATCGCGCAGTATCTCTCGCTCACGGCACGTGCCGACGGCCTCGCGCCCGGTGAGGCGCTGACGGGAACGATCGAGGTGCTCGAGACCTTGGGACCGGACAGGATCGGACTGGAGGCCGTCGAGAAACTCGTAGCCGCCCATCATCTCTGGATGGCGCAGACGCAGATCCTGCGGCTCTGCGTGGAAGGCGTCTTCGACCCCGACGACGCGCCCGCCGGATTGACGGACATCCTGCTTCGCGCCGCGAATGCGCCGGACATGCGGGCGCTCGAGGCGGACATGACGATGACCTCGCGCGACATCCGCGCGCTGTTTGACGAGATCACACGGAATTCCCGGTCGCCGGAAGCGGCGGCGGGGAAGGGAGCCTGATGCTCCGCAACCGGTTGTCCCCGGCGCATGGGAGCGTCGGGAGAGGACCAGAACCCGCATCGGGGGTGACACAACGATGCAAAGGATATGCATGATGACCAAGACCCTGACGACATTCGCCGGCCTGGCCGCACTTCTGATCGCAATGCCGGCCTACGCCCAGGATACGGGCCCGGAAGACGGTGCGATGAAGCACCGCAAGATGGAGCATGGCGGCCGCATGATGGGCCGTTTCGACGCCGATGACGACGGAGCGATTTCCATGGAAGAATTCATGGAAATGGGTCCGGGCATGATCGAGGGCGCCGATGCAGATGCCGACGGCGAGATCACCTTCGATGAAATGAAGGCCGCATGGGAAGCCAGACGCGAAGAGCGGATGAAGAAGCGCTTCCTGCGCCGCTTCGATGTCGACGGCGACGGCAAGGTCAGCGTTTCCGAGCTCAAGGACCGCCAGGAGAAGCGCTTTGCCCTTCTCGACGCCAATAATGACGGCGTGATCTCGAAACAGGAGTTCCGCAAGGGATACCGCGAGTTGGGCTGGGGCAAGGACGGTCGCAAGGGTGACCGCGATCACCGTCGCGGCGAATGGCACAAGGGCTGGGACGACTGATCCCTCCCGCCGAAACTCCGGCCTGAAGAAAACGGCCGCTCCTCGCGCGAGGGGCGGCCGTGTTGTTGTCAGCTGGTGGCGGCGATCTCCTGCCGGCCTTCGCTCTCATGCAGGGCAGCCATCGCGAATTCTCCGTCATCCTCGTCGAGGGGCAGGTCGCCGTCGTCATCGTCGCATATGCATTCAAGCGGAATGCGCACGCTGATGATCGTACCGATGCCTTCGGTGGAGAAGATGCGCATCGAGCCGCCGTGAAGCAGCGCCAGGCTTCGCGAGATTGCCAGACCCAGGCCCGAGCCGCCCTGGCTCTTGGAGAACTGGTTCTGCACCTGCTCGAAGGGCTGTCCGATTTTCGGCAGGTTGGCCGCCGGGATGCCGATGCCGCTGTCGGCGATCGTCAGGGTGACCGCGCTCGATGTCTTGCGCGCCCGGACCGAGATCCTGCCACCGTCGTCGGTGAACTTCGTGGCGTTCGACAAGAGGTTGAGCAGGATCTGCTTGATGGCGCGCTGGTCGGCTTCCACCCGGAGTTCCTTGTCGATTTCCTGCTCGACGGTGATGTTCTTCTTCTCGGCATTGACCGAGACCAGCCTGATCGTCTCGTCGACGAGCGGCGCGATGTCGACTTCCTCGCAATTCAGCTGCATCTGGCCGGCTTCGATCTTCGACATGTCGAGAATGTCGTTGATGAGCCTGAGCAGATGAATGCCCGAATTGTGGATGTCGCAGGTATATTCCTCGTATTTCTCCGAGCCGAGCGGGCCGAACATGCGTGCCTGCAGGATTTCGGAGAAGCCGATGATGGCGTTGAGCGGCGTGCGCAGCTCGTGGCTCATATTGGCCAGGAACTGGGACTTGGCGAGGTTGGCGGCTTCCGCACGCTCCTTCTCGATCTGGAAATCCTGGTTGAGCGCCGAAAGCTCCATGGCCTTGCGCTTGAGTTCCGCCTGGCTGACCGAGAGGTCGTCGATGGTGGCCATCAGCCGCTTTTCGGAATCGCGCAGCCGTTCCTGGTTGCGCTTGAGCTGGGTGATGTCGGTGCCGACGGAAACCTCGCCGCCGTCGCGGGTCTTGCGCTCGTTGATCTGCAGCCAGCGGCCGTCGGCAAGCTGGACCTCGTAGGTTCGCGCCTGACCTGCGGCGAAGGGGGTGGCAAGACGGCGTTCGATCACCGGGCGGGTTGCGGCGTGTTCGACCGCTGCCCGGGTCGCGCCGGGCACCAGGCAGTCGTCCGGCAGGCCGTGGACGGCCTGGAAGTGCTTGTTCCAGAGAACCAGGCGATCGTCGTGATCCCACAGCACGAAGGCTTCCGATGTGCTCTCGATCGCGTCGAAGAGACGCTGGTCCGCTTCGGCGGAGCGCTGCTGCAGCCGGTGCTGTTCGGTCACGTCCATTGCGATGCCGATCAGATGCGTCTGGGCCGCTGACGGATCGACGACCTGGGCGCGGGCGCGCATCCAGACCCAGTGTCCCTTGGCGTGGCGCATTCGGAAGAGGTGGTCGACCTGGCTGATTTCGCCGGCAGCCACCTGTCGGGCGATCTCGTAGAGGTTACCGTCTTCGGGATGGATGAGTTCCGAGGCTTCCCCGAAGGAAATCACGCTGTCGCGGCTCTCCAGTCCGAGAATGTCGTACATCGAGCGCGACCAGTAGAGCCGGCCCCGCGCCATGTCCCAGTCCCACAGGCCGCAGCGGCCGCGTGACAGCGCCATGTCGACGCGTCGATGGGATTCGAGATAGATCTCGTCGGCTTCCTGCGCCCGCCCGGCCTGCGAGAAATAGGCGTAGAGGATGACCAGCAGGATCGCCGAGGTGGCGATGAAGAGTGTGGCGTTGACCGAGACCGAGCGGCGCCAGACGGTCCGCAGATGGCCGGCCGGGGCGGCGACGAGAACCTGGCCGCCCTTTTCCGGCAATTTGCCCATTGCCGCCAGAACCAGAACGCCGTCGAACTCGATTTCCTGAATGCCCGCACGTGCGCCGAAGAGGGCAAGCGGCGACCAGTCCGGCACGAAAGTCTCGATCGGCTGGCCGACATAGGCCGCCCCGGTCGAATTGGCCGCGACGATATTGCCGTCGGCATTGGTCACCAGAACGGCGAAGTTGGTGTGGTTGTCGGGCATGCCTGCGAATGCGCGGTTGATGCGCGCCTCGATTTCCCAGCGCTGGCGCTCGCCGACGGGCACCGGGTCCGCCGCCAGTGAGGCGAGGGTGGCCGAAAGCGTCAGGCCGGTCACCTGCCTGAGCGACGTTTCCTTGGCCTGGTAATCGTCCACCATGTTCGTGAAGCGGGCGATTGCGACAACCGCGAGAAACGCGATGATGAGAACGGGAATGGATTTCTTCAGAAAAGGCTCTGCGCTGATGAGCCGCTCGTAGGCCGGTTGGGCGAAGAAGCGTGCGTGGCCGGAAAAGCCTCTTGCCCGCGCGCCCGATTGGGCATTACTCGACCGTCCGGCCGCAGTGATATGCTGCGCATCCGCCATGATGTTCACTATGTCCCCGTTGGGATCCGGCTTCCGCATCGCCGAATCTGCCATAATGAATCATTGCCGATTCGGCTTGTCCAGTGCTTCCGTAAAAACTTTTTTAACCATTTGTTTTTGATCGTTTTCTTACGGATTCGAGTCGCGTTCGGGAGCGCGAATCACTCTGATTCGCGATGCAAATCATGTATTTGGGGCAAATCACTTATTGTTGCCGGACGATGACGCGGTTGCGCATTCTCCGGGGGAACCCCCGAAGGTCTGCACAGGAATGCCGAGGCTATGTCCTCAGTTCAGCGTCCGCTCGACGATGTCGCTGACATCCGTCGAGAGTTTTTCGGTCGACTGGATCGCGACCAGCGCCCGCCTTGCCTCTTCCTGCCGTCCGCTTTCGAGCGAGCGCCAGGAGCGCATGGCAGTCAGCAGACGGGCGGCGAGCTGCGGGTTCTTCGGATCGGTTTCCGTGACGACCTTGGCCAGCAGGCGGTAACCCTGGCCGTCCGCCCGGTTGAAGCCCGTGGGATTGCCCGCCGAAAAGGCCCCGATGAGCGCCCGAACGCGGTTCGGATTGCCGGCATTGTAGTGGGGGCTGTCCATCAACTCGATCACCCGCTCGCTCGTTGCGGCACCCGGCGCCATGGCCTGGATCGACATCCACTTGTCCATCACCAGCGGATTGTCGCCGAAACGGTTTTCGAAGTCGGCGAGGGCCTCCTTCGTTTCCTCAGCGTCGGGGAACTGGTGAACGAGGATCTGGAGCGCCGCCGCCAGCATGGTCATGTTGTCGGCGGCATCGTAGGCCGCCTTGGCCCGCGAAGGGGTGTCCACGGCTGCCGAGACATAGGACAGCGCCATGGCCGCCAGCGCGCGTTTGCCGGCATCCTCGGCCGCGGGCGAGTAGGCGCCGTCCGGAAGATCCTCCGAGAGCCTGGCGAAGAGCGCTTCGCCCTTTCTGGCAATCGCGTCGAAGGCGAAGCGCCGCGCGGTGTGGATGGCGTCGGGATCGATATTGCTGCCGATTTCACGGGCGATGTCCGCCTCCGAGGGAAGCTGCAACACCTGTGCGCGGAAGGCCGGCTCCAGACTGTCGTCCTGTGTGGCCGCGATCAGGATGTCGGCCAGATCGTCGGCGGAGGGGAGGTCGCCGCCGTCACGGGCAACTTTCGAGGCCTTGATCAGAAGATCGGTGGCCGAGGCATTGATCGCCTGCCAGCGCGCCACGCCGTCGGTCTCGTGCCGCGCGATGTGAGCGAGATCGCCGGCCGACTGTTCGATCTGGAGGTTCACCGGGGCCGAAAATCCGCGGTTGAGCGAAAGCACCGGGCGTTCCTCGATCCCGGAGAAGGTGAAGGTCTGTGAGCGCTTGGTAAGCTCCAGTACCCCGCCCTCATGGCCGGTCTCGTCCGGCGAGGGCGTTGTCACGGTGCCGTCAGGCGCAATGAGCGCGAAGGCCAGCGGGATGTGCATCGGCGACTTGTTGGCCTGCCCCGGCGTCGGCTGCACGGTCTGTTCAAGCGAGACGGAGAGCGTCTTCGCGGCGGCATCATACGTCGTGGAGGCCGAGACCAGCGGTGTGCCGGCCTGATTGTACCACAGCATGAACTGGTCGAGCGCCACGCCCGAGACGTCGGCGAAACAGGCGATGTAATCCTCGATCGTGACAGCCTGCCCGTCATGGCGCCCGAAATAGAGGTCCATGCCTTCCCGGAACTTCGCGGGACCGATGATGGTGCGGATCATGCCGACGACCTCGGACCCCTTCTCGTAGACGGTGGCCGTGTAGAAGTTGTTGATTTCCTTGTAGGTCGCGGGCCGTACCGGATGCGCGAGCGGACCCGAATCCTCGGGGAACTGGTGCGCTTTCAGGGTCTTGATCTCGGCGATGCGCTTGACTGGGGCCGATCGCTGGTCCTGCGAGAACGTGTGATCGCGATAGACCGTCAGGCCTTCCTTCAGGCACAGCTGAAACCAGTCGCGGCAGGTGATGCGGTTACCTGTCCAGTTGTGGAAATATTCGTGGGCGATGATCGCCTCGATATTCGCGTAGTCCTGGTCTGTCGCGGTTTCCGGATCGGCGAGCACATACTTGTCGTTGAAGACGTTCAGGCCCTTGTTCTCCATCGCTCCCATATTGAAGTCGGACACCGCCACGACCATGAAGATGTCGAGATCGTATTCGCGTCCATAGGCGTCTTCGTCCCACTTCATCGAGCGTTTGAGCGCATCCATGGCGTAGGTCGCGCGCTCTTCCTTGCCGTGCTCGACATAGATCCTCAGCTCGACCTCGCGGCCGCTCATGGTGATGAACGTATCGGTGATGACGCCGAGATCACCGGCGACGAGCGCGAACAGGTAGGACGGCTTGGGATGCGGATCGTACCAGGCAGCGAAGTGCCGGCCGGCGTCGTAATTGCCGGTGCCGAGCGAATTGCCGTTCGACAGGAGGATCGGCACGTCCTTCGGCGCGATGATCGTGACGGTATAGACTGTCAGCACGTCGGGACGGTCGTAGAAATAGGTGATGCGCCGGAAGCCTTCGGCCTCGCACTGGGTGCAGTAATTGCCGCTCGAGCGGTAGAGCCCCATCAGCTGGGTATTGGTTTCCGGCGAAAGCGTGGTTTCGATGGTGATCTCGAAAGGGTCGGATGCGGGCAGGTTGCGCACCGTCAGCTTGTCCGGGCCGACATCGTAATCGCTGTCTGGAACATCGATGCTGTCGATGCGCAAGGCATCGAGCGTCAGTTCGTCGCCGTCGAACTCCAGCGGGGCATCGGCCGCCGCGCCCTTGCGGCGCTTCAGGATGGATCGGGCGGCAACTTTCGTCTCCGTCGGGTGGAGTTCGAAGGTGAGGTCTATGCGCTCAACCTCGAAAGCTGTCGGTGTATAGTCCTTGAGATGGAATACCTGTCCCGTTTCCGTCCGCATGAGATCCCCAGAATCACTCGATTTTCATTCTCAGTAACCTTGATGTCCTAACGTAATATCTACATATGTCGCAATCCTTGAGGGGCGGGCCGTTTACCTTGGCCCTCGACAAAAGCCGGTGAAGTTATACATTCCACCGATACGGCATCCTCGAGCCATTCGCCATTGACCTGCTCAGAAGATTTCAGGACTCATTCATGACGGCTATACCGAAGTTCGGCGTCGGCGCTTCCGCGTTGCGCAAGGAAGACAAGCGATTCATCCAGGGGCACGGCACCTATACGGCAGACAAGAACCTCGATGGCCAGCTGTACGGCTATGTCGTCCGCTCGCCCTATCCGGCCGCGAGTTTCACCTTCGAGGATCTCGATATGGCCCGCGAGGCCGATGGGGTGGTCGCGATCCTGACGGCGGAAGATGTCGCCGACCTGGGGGCCGTTCCGGTTTTCACCGGCATCAAGCAGCCCGATGGCACAAGGCCGACACTTCGTCCGGCTCCGGTCCTGTGTGACGGCGAAGTGAAATATGTCGGCGACGCCGTGGCATATGTGGTGGCCGAAACGCTCGCGCAGGCGCAGGACGCCGCCGAGATGATCATGATCGACTGGCAGGAAAAGGACGCCAATGCCATTACGGCCAGGGCTCTCGATGAGGACGCGCCACTCGTCTGGGACGATGCCGCGGACAACCGCGCCTACCTCTACCAGATGGGAGACCGGGAGGCGACTGCCGCGGCCTTCGACAAGGCCGACAAGGTCGTCTCGATCTCCTTCCTGAACACCCGGCTGGCCTCCAACTACATCGAACCGCGCGCCTGCCTCGCCGAATGGAACGAGGCCGAGGGCTCCTTCACGCTCCACACCGGTTCTCAGGGCGTCCACCAGATGCGCGACGCGCTGGCGAAGAAGATATTCAGGATGGACGGCGACAAGATCCGCGTCGTCACCTCGGATGTCGGCGGCGGCTTCGGCACCAAGATGTTCATGTTCCGCGAATACCCGCTGACCATGGTCGCCGCGAAAAAGCTCGGCCGACCGGTCAAGTGGGTCTCCGATCGTACCGAGCATTTCATGGCCGACAGCCATGGCCGCGACAATGTCGTGGAAGCCGCGATGGCGCTCGACAAGGATGGCCGGTTCCTGGCTTTCAAAGCCCGGCTCACCGCCGCGATGGGCGCCTATATGGGCCAGTACGGCCCCAATATCCCGACCGGCGGCATCACCATGTCCACCGGTGTCTACGACATCCCCTCGATGGACGTCACCGTCGATGCCGTCTTCACCAATACGATGTCGGTGGATGCCTATCGCGGGGCGGGGCGCCCGGAAGCGGCCTACCTGATCGAGCGACTGGTCGACGAGTGTGCCCATGAGACCGGTATCGACAGGGCCGAGATCCGCCGCCGCAACTTCATCAGACCGGAACAGTTTCCCTATCACACGCCGGGCGGACGCATGTACGATGTCGGCGAGTTCGACGGTCACATGACCCGCGCGCTCGAAAAGACCGATTATGCCGGCTTTGCAGCCCGTCGCGCCGAAAGCGAGAAGAACGGCAAGCTGCGCGGCTATGGTTTCGCCACCTATATCGAAGCCTGTGCCTTCGCCGGATCGGAAGAGGCCCGGCTTGAACTGACCGAAGACGGCGAGATCATTCTCGACATCGGCACGCAGACCAACGGTCAGGGCCACGAGACGGCCTATGCACAGTTCATCTACGACCGGATCGGCATCGATTTCGACAAGATCATCGTGCGCCAGGGCGACACCATCCACCTTCCCAATGGCGGGGGCACCGGAGGGTCGCGCTCCATTCCCCTGGGCGGTGTTTCGGTCGATGCGGCGAGCGAGAAGCTTGCCGAGAAGATGAAGAAGATTGCTGCCGACGAACTCGAGGCAGCGCCTGCCGATATCGAACTCGTGGACGGCGTTGCCCGCATCGTCGGCACAGACAGGTCGATGGATTACTCCGCGCTCGCCAGGGCTGCTAGGGATGAGGCTGACCGCAAGGCCGACGCCGATATCGCGCAGGACGAGAACACCTATCCGAACGGAACCCATGTCTGCGAGATCGAGATTGACCGGGAAACCGGCTTGATCGAGGTGGTCAACTATTCCGTGGTCGACGATTTCGGCATGACGGTGAACCCGACGCTTCTGCTCGGCCAGGTCCATGGCGGCATCGTTCAGGGCATGGCGCAGGCGCTCGCCGAGGAAGTGGTCTACGAACCCGAGGGGCAGCTGACGACGGCGAGTTTCATGGATTACGCCATGCCGCGCGCCGACGGCGTTCCGTTCTTCGAGTTCGAGACCCGCAACGTGCCGTCGACGACCAACAAGCTCGGTATGAAGGGCGCCGGTGAAGCCGGAACGATCGGCGCGTGCCCAGCGGTCATGAACGCCGTCGTTGACGCGCTCGGACACGCAAAAGGCATCCGCCATGTGGAAATGCCGGTGACCCCGCTCAAGGTGTGGCAGCTCCTCAACGGCTGACCACGGGAATGGCAATGAAATCCGAACAGGTTCCGGCCGGCGCCGGCGCGCCGACGGGCGCCCATCAGGCGCCGGCGCTGAAGACACCCGAGCCGGGAGGCAGTTCGCCGCTCTTCGGCATCGCGCTCAAGCTGATGTCGCTCGTCTCCTTCATGGCGATGATCACGATCATCAAGCTGGCGGGGCAGGAAGAGATCCCGCTGGGCGAGATCGTGTTCTTCCGCTCCGCCTTCGCCACGCTGCCGGTTTTCGCCTACATGATCGCGCGCGGGGTTTTCGTGCAGGCATGGAAGACGCAGCATCCGCTCGGTCACGCCTGGCGTGGTCTTGTCGGCTCGGCTGCGATGGCCTGCAATTTTCTCGGGGTCATGTTGCTGCCGCTCCCCGACGCGATCGCCATCGGCTATGCCATGCCGCTGATGACGGTGATTTTCGCGGCGGTGTTTCTTGGCGAGAAGGTGCGGCTCTTCCGCTGGACGGCGGTGGCCGTTGGCATTTTCGGGGTCCTGATCATTTCATTGCCGAAGGTCACTCTCATCGAGAGCGGACTTGGCTCGGGAGAGGCTCTCGGGCTCATCGCCATGCTCGGCTTTACCGTGCTGGCGGCTGCCGCCGCGATTCAGGTGCGCCGGCTGGTCCTCACCGAGCAGACCTACACGATCGTGCTCTATTTCTCGCTCAGCGCGACAGTCCTGTCGCTTCTGACCTTTCCGCTCGGCTGGGTCATGCCCGATCCGCTGACGCTGGTTCTCCTGATCATTGCGGGCATCTGCGGGGGCGGAGCGCAGATCCTTCTCACCCAGAGCTATCGTTATGCCGATGTTTCGACGATCGCGCCGTTCGAATACGGCTCGATCATCTTCGGTCTGGCGATCGGCTATTTCCTGTTCGGGGAAGCCCCAACGCTGTCCATGCTGATCGGGACCGCGATCGTGGTCTCCGCCGGCATCGCGATCATCTTCCGCGAACACCGCCTCGGGCTGGAGCGCAAGGCCCAGCGCAGACTGGTCACATCGCAGGGCTGAGCCCCTTGGTTGAGCTCTTCGCCTAGGCCGTTGCCTCGTCGGCTTCCTCGTCCTCGCTCTGGCCCCACTCCGGATCCGAGCGCGGATCGAGTTCGGTCGTCTGCGGCGTCGTTTCCTGGCCGGGCAGGGTGGCCTGGAATTCGCCGCGCTCTTCTTCCGGCATTTCCTCGCGGCGGGTGATGCGCCAGGCGGCATAGCTGCCATAGGCAATAAAGAAGACCAGCAGCGAAATGAAGAAGCCGGCAGGACCGGACGAATCCATCGCCGCACCCGCAATCAGCGGCCCGAACATGGCGCCGACCCCGTAAATGATCATCAGTCCGGACGAGATGTCGACGAATTCGTCGGGCTCGGCGCGGTCGTTGGCATGGGCGACATTGAGCGCGTAGATCGGATACAGCACGGTGCCGAGCAGGAACATGCCGCCGAAGAAGACCCAGCGCGATTCCGCGCCGAAGAGCGCTGCGATGAGGCAGGCGACCGAGCCGATGCCACCGGCAACGACCATGACGCGGCGACGGTCCATCCGGTCCGATGCGCGGCCCAGCGGATACTGGAAAACCGTGCCGCCGATCATGGCGGTCGCGAGCATGGTGGCGCCTTCCGCCGTCGACAGGCCGGCCAGCGAGGCGAAAACCGGCGCCAGACCGTTCCAGATGCCGCCGATCAGGCCGGTCATCACCATGCCGACAACAGCCGCCGGAGAATTGCGGAACAGGCGCGGAATGTTCATCCGGACCTGGTGCAGGGGCTGCGGCGACTGGGCGCTCGACAGCGAGGTCGGCATGATCGCGAAGGAGTAGATGACGGCTGAAATGATGAAGAGCGTCGGCAGCAGCGGATCGCCGAAGGGGACCATGTACTGGCCGACGGTCAGGCCACCCATCGTGACGACCATGTAGACCGAGAACAGCGCCCCGCGGTTCTCGTTGGTCACCTTCTCGTTGAGCCAGCTCTCGATGATCATGTAGCTCCCGGCAAGCGCGAAGCCGGTCATCCCGCGCGAGATGATCCAGATCGTCGGATCCACCACCAGCACGTTGAGAAGCTGTGAGACCGAGAGCATGGTCACCATGACGCCGAAGACGCGCACATGGCCCACGCGTCGCACCAGACGCGGCGAGATCACGCAGGAGGCGGTGAAGGCCACCGCATAGCTGGTCGCCATCAGCGAGATGACGAGTGTCGGCCAGCCTTCGGCGACCGCGCGGAGCGGAATGACGTAGCCGGAAAGACCCGCTGCAACAAGCACGAAGAAAGTGGAAAGTAGCAGTGCGCCGACCGGGGCGATGGTGCTCATCATAAGGCGGATATCCCGGTTAGATGCGTGTTGCGTTTTCAAGTTCTCCCATGAGGATTTTGCCATTGCGCCGCAAGTAAAAAGTGCGCGCCCACGACACTCTCGGGGAAAATCCCGACATGGTGCGGTGGCAACGGGCGAGGCGATTCTCGTCTTGATCGAGTTGGCGGGGCGAGGCGGTCTTCTAGCGGGTGGCGCCGAGCTTGTCGGACAGGGCGAGAAGGTCGGCCCAGGCGAGTTTCTTCTGCGCCGGACTTCTCAGCAGATAGGCCGGGTGCAGGCTCGGCAGTGCAGGAATGGCCAGTTCGTCGCGCTCATAGGTCTGAAACCTGCCGCGGATCGAGAGAATGCCCTTGTCCGTCTTCAGGAGCGCCTTGGTCGGCACATTGCCGAGGAAGAGAAGCACGTCGGGCTTGATCAGTTCGATATGGCGTTCTGCGAATGGCCGGCAGAGTTCGACCTCGTGCGCCGTGGGCGTTCGGTTGCCTGGCGGGCGCCAGTAAATGACATTGGTGATGCACACGCTCGTCCGGTCCTGGCCGATGGCCGCGAGCATCCGGTCGAGAAGCTGGCCGGCGCGGCCGACGAAGGGAAGGCCCTGAAGATCCTCGTCCCGGCCCGGCGCTTCGCCCACAATCATCAGCCTGGCTTCGGGGTTGCCGTCCATGAAGACCGTGTTGCGCGCCGAATGCTTGAGGTTGCAGCCATTGTAGTTCTCGAGCGCGGCCTGGAGTTCGGCGACCGTGTTCGCGGCTTTTGCCGTGGCCCGTGCATCCTCGAAGGCTGCGGCATCCGGAACGGTGAGCTGCTGCGGCGCGCCGGGCGGCTTGGGGGTGGGTTGTCTGGCCGCCCCGTTCTGGCCCGGCGACTGGCGACCCCGATCCTGCTGGGTGGCCTGGGCGCCGCTGCCGGCCGGACGTGCGGTCGCACGCGCGGCCTGCCGCTTTCGCGCCTCTTCCTGGCTTTCGGCAAAGCGGTCGACCGGCAAGTCCTCGAGCGGCGTGTCCACGCCGGCATCGGCATAGAACATCATCAGCGCCTCAAGCGCACCTGCATCTGTCGGCTCGGTGGAAACGGTCATGTTCCCCTTCTACGACGATGGGCGGCGCGGGGGAAGGGGAGAGCTGCGGGGCAGACCGCAAAAGAAAACGCCCGGGCCTGAAGACCCGGGCGTTCTGGAAGACATGCGAGTGAGCCGATCAGGCCTGCTCTTCGCCTTCGGCGTTTTCTGCGTCGTCGTCTTCGAAGTCCGGGTCGTTGGCGGCAGCTTCCGCGGCCGCAGCGGCTTCGTCTTCGTCAACGCCGTAGATGGCATCAGCCGAGGTGAGGTCTTCACCCTTGGACTGGCGCTCTGCTTCATCGGCCGAACGGGCGACGTTGAACTCGATGGTGACGACGACGTCGGGGTGCAGGGCAAGATTGACGGCATGGATGCCGATGGTCTTGATCGGGTTGTTCAGGTCGACCTGGCTGCGGCCGATGGTGAAGCCCTGCTCGCTGAGGATGGCGACGACGTCACGGGCGGCGACCGAACCGTAAAGCTGACCGGTTTCGCCGGCCGAACGGACGACGATGAACGACTTGCCGGCAAGCTTCTCGGCAACCGTTTCGGCTTCCGACTTGCGCTCGAGGTTGCGGGCTTCGAGATCCGCACGCTGCGCTTCGAAGCGCTTCTTGTTGGCTTCGTTTGCGCGCAGCGCCATGCCGTGCGGCAGAAGGAAGTTGCGGGCGTAGCCGTCGCGGACCTTTACGGTCTCGCCCATCTGGCCGAGCTTGGCGACGCGTTCGAGGAGAATGACTTCCATTTTCAGAGTCCTTTCGTGGTGATTCTTTGAGTTCAGGATTTCGGTTGGTTGGGTGTCATGGTCGCCAGACGGCCTGTGGCAGTCAGTCCGAAGACCAGGAAGAGGATGAGCGGCAGGGTGAAGAGGATCACCGCCATGTAGGCGAGCCAGATCGCGATCGGCCGCCAGGGCTTGCCGCGTGTCATGAAGTGCATCAGCGCAAAGCCCGAGAGAACGAAGCCTGCGCCGAACGACCCCATGATCACCCAGCCCACGAGATCGTAGGGCGCGGGTGCAAGCAGCGTGATCACGATGCCGATGCCGAAGGTGTAGAGCGAGGTGCGCGGCATGCGCAGCTGTGCCGGCACGTCCTCGCGCGGACGCTTGGCCCGGCCCGACATCGAGACGATGCCGCGGGCGATGTAATACATGCCGAACAGGATGCCGACCCAGGTGGCGCCCTGCACCAGCGGCAGCATGACCCGCATCAGCGCCTTCATGTCCTCGATGCTCGCCGCGTCGAGCGTCAGGCCCTGATTGCCTTCGTTGAGGATCTGGACGAAGGAATCGACCAGCTCTCCGGCAAGCTCGGGGCCATAGCCCATGACCGCGCCGAGAATGACGAGCACGACGGCGACGATCATGCAGATCTGCGTAACGATATCGGAGAGCGGGTACCAGGCCAGCTTACCTTCCGGTCCGCCGATCTCCTCGGCGGGGCGCGCCAGATTGCTCAGGTGGGCGATCCACGCAGCGGGGCCGAGCGAGGTCAGGGCTGCGGACAATGCGGCAAGGGGCCCGGACATGGTGGCGATGACGGCGGTACCGCTGACGACCGCGATGATCGAAGCCAGGTTCGACCAGCCGAGCCCGGCGATCAGAACGGGCAGCGAGGCGGATGCGATCAGAAGCATGGCCATGTATGACGGCGCGACGGCACCCGCCAGCAGGAGCGCGGATGCGATCCCGGCAATCAGGCCGACTTGGGCCGATATGGCTTTGGTGTCTTGCATGTCGCTGTCCTGCGGTGCGCAGTTAGGGGCGGGCGTCAGCCTCAGGGCCCCAACTTGGTTTTAGCTTTGCTCCTGTTTCGCGGCCTCCCGCGAAAAGGAAGTTCGGGTGGTCCGAAGTCCGCCCGAAAGAGGCATGACCGGCGATCCGTGGATCGCCGGCAGATCAGCTTAGCTGATGACGTAGGGCAGCAGGCCGAGGAAACGGGCGCGCTTGATCGCCTTGGCGAGTTCGCGCTGCTTCTTCTGGCTCACGGCCGTGATGCGGGACGGGACGATCTTGCCGCGCTCGGAAACGTAGCGCTGCAGAAGACGGATGTCCTTGTAGTCGATCTTCGGAGCGTTGGCACCGGAGAACGGGCAGGTCTTGCGCCGGCGGTGGAACGGGCGGCGCGTCGGGATCTGGTTGATATCGACCATGATTGTCTCTCCTTAGTCGCGCGGACGGCGCGGGCCACGATCACCACGATCGCCACGGTCACCGCGGTCGCCACGGGGGCCTCGATCGCCACGATCATCACGATCGCGCTTCTGCAGCATGGCCGACGGGCCTTCCTCGTGAGCTTCGACCGACACGGTCATGAAGCGCAGGATGTCTTCGTTGAAGCGCATCTGGCGTTCCATTTCCTGGACAGCCTTGGCCGGTGCGTCGATGTCCATCAGCGCGTAATGGGCCTTGCGGTTCTTCTTGATCCGGTAGGTAAGGGACTTGAGGCCCCAGTTTTCGATACGCCCGACCTTGCCGCCATTTTCCTCGATGATGCCCTTGTAGGTGTTCACAAGTTCATCGAGCTGCTGGGCGGATACATCCTGCCGGGCAAGGAATACGTGCTCGTAAAGCGCCATGATTTCTTTGCCTTTCTTGCGTTTGTTTCACCCGGATCGGCGCTAAGCCCCAGCGACTTGCCTGTCGGTTTGCACCGCGCAAGAAAGACGTTTCGAGACGGTCGTGAGCGGAGACACGGGAGGCCGGGGCACTTCTGCCCCTGCAGGCTGACTGCCAGCCCTCCGTTCAGCCACCAGCCGATTGACCGGGTGTTCGAACGGGCTGGCCTATACGCGCAATGTCGCTGGATGGCAAGGGCAATCGCTCCAATGCCCGGATATGCGAAGGGCGGCCGACGAACTGGGCGCTGCAATTCTCAACCGCTTCGTCGCCAGCCGCCGGGAGAGCGCCGGCCCTGAAAGAGAGCCGGTCGCCTCCTGATCGAAGGGCGGGATCGTCCCGTCCTGTACTGGTGTCACCCGGTTTACATCGGCATCGGATGCGCGCGGCGTGCGGCTTCGATGTCGGCCAGCACTTCGTCCGACAGCTTCACGTCCACCGCACCGAGACAATTGTCGAGCTGATCCATCGTCGTGGCGCCGATGATGGTCGAGGTCATGAAGGGACGGCCCATGCAGAAGGCGAGCGCCATCTGCGCGGGATCGAGGCCGTGCTTCCCGGCGACCGCCAGATAGGCGTCGGTCGCGGCCTTGACGTCGGGGGTCCAGCGTCCGCCGAGATTTTCCACGCGCGAGCGGCGAGAATTTTCCGGAACCGAGCCGTCCTGGTATTTGCCGGTCAGGATTCCGGCGGCAAGCGGCGAATAGGTCAGAAGCCCGACGTCCTCGTGATGGGCGACCTCGGCGAGATCCAGGTCGAAATGCCGGCAGAGCAGGTTGTATTCGTTCTGTACCGAGGCGACGCGCGGCAGGCCGTTGTCCTCGGCGAGCCGGATGAGCTGCATGATGCCCCAGGCGCTGTCGTTGGAAACGCCGTAGGCGCGGATCTTGCCGGCCTTCACGGCATCGTCGAGACCGCGCAGCGTGTCGAGGAGATCCTCGAGCATCTTGCGGCCCTTGGGCTGACGCGAAGCGTCGAAATTCCAGTTCTTGCGGAAATGGTATGAGCCGCGATTGGGCCAGTGCAGCTGGTAGAGATCGATGTGATCGACCCCGAGACGCTCGAGGCTCATGTCGAGCGCGCGGGTGATGGAATCGCGCGAAATATCCTCGCCGCCGCGAATCCACTCATTGCCGTTACCGGTGATCTTGCTGGCAAGAATGATCTCGTCGCGCTTTCCGGACTTCCTGAACCAGCTGCCGAGAATTTCCTCGGTCTTGCCCTGGGTGTCGGCCCGCAGGGGGCAGGTGGGGTAGAGTTCGGCGGTATCGAAGAAGTTCACGCCGGCGTCGAGCGCGCGGTCCATCTGGGCGTGGCCTTCGGCCTCGGTATTCTGTTCGTCGAAGGTCATCGTGCCGAGGCAGATTTCGCTCACGGTCATGCCGGTGCGGCCGAGCGGGTTCATTTTCATGTCAGGAATTTTCCGGTTGGTCGGGAGTGGTGTGCAGCAAGATAAGGGCTGAGCGGTCGAGATCAACCCTGCCGACCGCTCAGCTCAGGCCAGGCTCATGCGAGCAGCAGCCAGCCGGTATAGCCACAATAAAGAACGAGGAGCGCGATCCCCGCCAATCGACCGATTCCGCGGCCCGCGGCGATCAGTCCGGCCAGCGCGACGGCCGTGAGAACCATCACGGGAATGTCGATGGATGCCATTCCCGCTGAAATGCCGACCGGTGAAATCAGCGCCGTGATCCCCAGAATGCCGAGAATGTTGAAGACGTTCGAGCCGATGACATTGCCGAGGGCGACGTCGCCGTGCCGCCGGATGGCGGCGGCAACCGACGTTGCGAGTTCCGGCAGCGAGGTCCCGACGGCAACCACGGTCAGCCCGATGGTCGCCTCAGACAGCCCGAATGCGCGGGAGATCTCGATTGCCGAACCCACCAGCCAGTTGGCGCCGAGAAACAGCGCGACGAGCCCTGCAAGCATCGAAGCCGCCGCAATCGGCATGGACCGCCGCCAGGCGGGAAGCGTATCGGGCTGCTCGTCGCCCGCTTCACCCATGCCGCTGCGCGCCGCATAGGTGAGATAGCCGATGAGCATCAGCAGCATGGCGCCGCCGGCAATCCGTTCGACGCCGCCCCAGATGCCGAGTGCGACCATCAGCAGGCTGGCTGCGAGCATCGCCAGGAGATCGCGCCGATAGGCGATGAACTTCGCGGCGATCGGGGCAATCAGGGCGGCCACCCCGACGATCAGCAGGATATTGGCGATATTTGATCCCACCACGTTGCCGATGGCGATGTCCGGCGCTCCATCGAGCGCCGCTTTCACCGAAACGACGAGTTCCGGCAAAGACGTGCCGAAGCCGACGATGGTTACTCCGATCAGGAGTGGCGGCATTGAAAAGCGGCGGGCGGTCGTCACCGCGCCCGAAACGAGCGCCTCGGCGCCCAATGACAGCAGGACAAGGCCGCCGAGAAGACCCGGCAGCGTCGAGATGAGGGCTGTGGACATCTGGCGTCAGGCGTCCAGCGCGTCGGCTTCGGGCTTGGGATCGGGATAGCGTTCCGCCGCGATCGCCATCTCGACCAGCTTCCAGGTGGCCCAGAGGGCGGGCACGAGGATCAGGGCGCCGAAGACGACCTGGATGACCATGCCGTGGCCGATGAAATCGACGGTCGCCCAGTAGAGCAGCATGGCGACGAGCCAGATTTCCGAACCGATCAGCACGATCGCGCCGGAGGCCAGCGCAAGTGCCGCAATCAGGCTGCGGCGAACCGGCGGGGCTTTTTCCATCACCTTGATGCTGGAGGAGGCGGTATCCGGGCTCTGACCGGCGGAGGCGGGATGCGGCATGGCGACAATCCGAATATGGCGCTGCTGAAATCGAGCGCTGCGTGCGAATAGATGAGCGCGCATTGCGGCGCTTTCAAGTGGGGTCTCTGCGGGAGCACAAAATAGTCGTGGTTGGGTGGTGGGAAACGGTTTGAAAACTTGCATGGCGGCTCCATCGCCTTGACATTACCTTCGGGAATGTCGATGGAACGCGCCCAAACGAACAAGCGTTTGCCGGCAGACCCGCAGGGATTTCCGGCAATCAGACAAAACCGATAAGGGAGACGTCATGGCGCGCGCATTCACTTTTCCCGGTCAGGGAAGCCAGACCGTCGGCATGGGCAAGGAACTTGCCGAGACTTTCGCAGAGGCGAGGGCGGTCTTCGATGAAGTCGACGAGGCCCTGGGCGAAAAGCTCTCGACCGTCATGTTCGAGGGGCCCGAGGAGACGCTGACGCTCACCGCCAACGCCCAGCCGGCCTTGATGGCGGTATCGATGGCCGTCATGCGCGTGATCGAGGCGCGCGGCCACAGGCTCGAGGACCTCGCCTCCCATGTCGCCGGCCACTCCCTTGGCGAATATTCGGCTCTCTGCGCCGCCGGCACCTTCTCGCTCGCCGATACCGCCCGTCTGCTGCGCATTCGCGGCAACGCCATGCAGTCTGCCGTCGCTCCCGGCGAGGGCGCCATGGCTGCCATCATCGGGCTCGAGGCTGCAGACGTTCAGGCCGCCTGCGAGGAAGCTGCCGCAGGCGATGCGGTCTGCCAGATCGCCAACGACAATGGCGGCGGACAGCTCGTCATCTCCGGAATGAAGCCCGCCGTCGAGCATGCCGCCCGCATCTGCACCGATAAGGGCGCCAAGCGCGCCGTCATGCTGCCCGTGTCCGCGCCGTTCCATTCGGCCCTGATGCAGCCCGCTGCCGACGCGATGCGGCAGGCGCTGGCCGACGTGTCGAAGAAGGCGCCCGTCGTCCCGGTCATTGCCAACGTCCGTGCCGCCCCCGTCACCGATCCCGAAGAAATCGCCGAACTGCTCGTCGAGCAGGTGACCGGCCAGGTTCGCTGGGCCGAGACCGTTGCCTGGTTCGCGGCAAACGGCGTCGACACGCTGGCCGAGGTCGGTGCCGGCAAGGTGCTCTCGGGTCTTGCCCGCCGCATCGACCGCAACCTGAATTCAGTGGCTCTCGGAACGCCGTCGGACATCGACGCCTTCCTTGCAAGCCTCGAAAGCTGATAGTTTTACGTAAGAACCGACCCTGAAAGGGATGATCCCATGTTCGATCTGACCGGCCGCAAGGCCCTCATCACCGGCGCTTCCGGCGGTATTGGCGAAGCGGTGGCCCGCGCGCTCCACGCGCAGGGCGCGATCGTCGGCCTCCACGGGACCCGCGTCGAGAAGCTCGAGGCGCTGGCCGCCGATCTCGGCTCCAACTGCCATGTCCTTGCCGCCAACCTGTCGGACCGCGCCGAAGTGGCTGCCCTCGGCAAGCGCGCCGAGGAAACGCTCGAAGGCGTGGACATTCTCGTCAACAATGCCGGCATCACCCGCGACGGCCTGTTCGTGCGGATGACGGACGAGCAGTGGGACGACGTCATCGAGGTCAATCTCGGTTCGGTCTTTCGCCTCACCCGCGAACTGGCTCACCCGATGATGCGCCGCCGCCACGGCCGGATCGTCAACATCACCTCGGTGGTCGGCGTGACCGGCAACCCCGGCCAGGCCAACTACTGTGCCTCCAAGGCCGGCATGATCGGCATGTCCAAGAGCCTCGCGCAGGAAATTGCCAGCCGCAACGTCACGGTCAACTGCGTGGCGCCCGGCTTCATCGAATCGGCGATGACGGACAAGCTCAACGAAAAGCAGCGTGGCGCGATCATGGGCGCGATCCCGATGTCGCGCATGGGAACCGGGGCTGAAGTGGCCTCGGCGGTATCCTATCTGTCGTCGAACGAGGCGAGCTACGTGACCGGCCAGACGATTCACGTCAATGGCGGCATGGCGATGATCTGATATGCGCGAGGGGGCGGCTTGGGCCGGTCCCTTCGCAATACTGGCGGGGAACGTGTATTACAGGGTTAATTTTCGGCTTTTCCCGGCAAAAGAACCGTGTTACGTCCCGCCGACCATGGCGCGGAACCGGCGGCAACCGGGGAACATGGATGCTTAATCCACAGTCCTGCCCTTGCGGGCAGCGACCCGGCAAACTAAAAGTCCCGCCGAACTTGATTGGTAGTGCCGACGCCTTTAAAGGGCGTTGGAGTAACTTGGACAGGTTGAGGAAACCGTTATGAGCGATATCGCAGACCGCGTTAAGAAAATCGTTGTCGAACATCTGGGCGTTGAGGAAGAAAAAGTCACCGAAAGCGCAAGCTTCATCGACGATCTCGGCGCGGACTCGCTTGACACTGTCGAGCTCGTCATGGCCTTCGAAGAAGAGTTCGGTATCGAAATTCCGGACGATGCGGCCGACACCATTCTGACCGTCGGCGACGCTGTCAAATTCATCGAGAAGGCCCAGGCCTGATCCATCCCGACCGCCGGACGGATATGCGTATCCTCCGGCGGTTTTGGATTCCGGTGGCAACTTTCCCGTGAGGGAATAGTTTAAACACCGCAGCATCAGATTAATCCGGACCTGAATAGATGAGACGCGTTGTCATAACCGGCACTGGGCTGGTCACACCGCTTGGATGCGGAACCGAGATCACCTGGAAACGACTTCTGGACAGCCAGAGCGGCATCGGCCGCATCACCTCCTTCGAGGTGGACGATCTGGCCGCACAGATTGCCGGGCAGATTCCAACGGATCCTGCGGACGAGGGATATTACAATCCCGACGACTGGATGGAGCCGAAGGAGCAGCGCAAGGTCGATCCCTTTATCGTTTACGGCATGGCAGCCGCCGAGCTGGCGCTGAAGGATGCAGGCTGGAAACCCGAAACCGACGAAGATCAGATCGCCACCGGCGTGCTGATCGGATCGGGTATCGGTGGTCTCGAAGGTATCGTCGAGGCCGGCTACACGCTGCGCGACAAGGGCGCACGGCGTATTTCCCCCTTCTTCATTCCCGGCCGCCTGATCAACCTGGTCTCCGGTCAGGTTTCGATCCGCCACAAGCTGCGCGGTCCGAATCATTCCGTCGTCACGGCCTGTTCGACCGGTGCGCACGCCATTGGCGATGCCGCCCGTCTGATCATGCTCGGCGACGCCGACGTGATGGTCGCCGGCGGTGCTGAATCGCCCGTCTGCCGCATCGCGCTCGCAGGCTTCGCCGCCTGCAAGGCCCTGGCAACCGACTTCAACGACCGGCCTACCGAGGCATCGCGCCCCTATGATCGCGACCGTGACGGTTTCGTCATGGGCGAGGGCGCGGGCATCGTCGTTCTCGAAGAACTCGAACATGCCAAGGCCCGCGGCGCCAACATCATCGCCGAAGTGGTCGGTTACGGCCTTTCAGGCGACGCCTACCACATCACGGCACCTGCCGAGGACGGCGACGGCGCCTATCGCTGCATGACGATGGCGCTCAAGCGCGCCGGTCTCACGGCCGCGGACATCGACTACATCAACGCCCATGGCACCTCGACCATGGCCGACACGATCGAACTCGGCGCAGCCGAGCGTCTGCTCGGCGGTTCGGCTTCCAAGGTCTCCATGTCGTCGACCAAGTCGGCGACCGGTCACCTTCTGGGGGCCGCGGGTGCCATCGAGGCGATCTTCTCGGCGCTCGCCATTCGCGACAACATCGTTCCGCCAACCCTCAACCTCGAAAATCCCGAGGTGGAGACGAAGATCGACCTGGTTCCGAAGGTCGCCCGCAAGCGTCAGGTGGATGTTGCGCTGTCCAATTCCTTCGGCTTTGGCGGCACCAACGCTTCGCTGGTTCTGCGTCGCTATCAGGATTGATCCGCAAACGTCGATTTGCGGTGCGTTATCCCTATCTTTCAGACCGAATCCACGCGTATGCCCATTGCGCGGCAAACCGGCTTTTTGCCACATTGATCCCTGAAATTTCGGGGATTCGAAATGAGGATGCGACGTGACTGAATCCAACCACGCCAACAAGGTAACTTTCGGACGGGCCAGCGCCGACAAGAGCCAGGACGAGGGCGCTTCGGGCCAGGCCAAGGGTCCCATCGTCCCCGTTTCTCCCTCCCAGGCCCTCAAGCCGGAAAAAGTGCCGCCGCCGCCGAAGCGCTCGCGCCGGGCGCGCAGCCAGGTCGTGATATTCCTCAACTTCATCATGACGATGATGATCTTGGTCGCGGTCGCGGGCGTCGGCCTGTTCTGGTACGGCAAGACCGAATTCGAGGGCGAAGGCCCGCTCGAGCAGACGACCGCCTTCATGGTCCCCGAAGGCGCCGGCTTCAACCAGATCGCATCCTCGCTCGAGCAGCGCGGCATCATTTCGGATCAGCGCGTGTTCCGCGTCGCGGGCCGCACCGTCATGGGCGACGACACGATCAAGGCCGGCGAATACGAGATCAAGGCCCATGCCTCCATGCGCCAGATCCTCGACCTGATGCGCGACGGCCGGTCGATCCTGCACTCCTTCACGATCCCGGAAGGCTATACCACCTATCATATCATCGAAAAGCTGCGGGAAGAACCGCTCCTGACGGGCGATCTCCCTCAGGACCTTCCCGAGGAGGGCGACCTGCTGCCCGAAACCTACAAGTTCTCGCGTGGCGCCGAACGCGCCGACATTCTGGCCCAGATGGAACGGGCGCAGACCCGCGCTCTCGACCAGATCTGGGACCGCCGCGATCCGGACCTGCCTCTCGAGAGCAAGGAAGAACTCGTCATCCTTGCCTCGATCGTTGAGAAGGAGACCGCGCGGGCCGACGAGCGGCCCCGTGTGGCCAGCGTCTTCTACAACAGGCTTGCCAAGGGCATGCGGCTGCAGTCCGACCCGACCGTGATCTACGGCATTTTCGGCGGTGAGGGGAAACCCTCCGACCGGCCGATCTACAAGTCCGATCTCGAAAAGGACACGCCCTACAACACCTACACGATAAGCGGCTTGCCGCCGGCTCCGATCGCCAATCCGGGGCGTGAATCGATGGAGGCCGTGGCCAACCCGTCGCGCACCGAGGATCTCTATTTCGTCGCGGACGGCTATGGCGGGCACACATTCGCCAAGACGCTCGACGAGCACAACGCCAACGTGGCGCGCTGGCGCAAGCTGATGCGCGAGCAGGAAGCCAAGGCGAAAGCCGATGCGGCCGGTCAGGCCGAGGGGAGCCAGTAGGCGGTCGAGCGCGCGCGGCTTGCCGCGCCGTCGATGCCGCCCTGGATGGAGGGAGCATGTCGGTACAATCCATGACCGGGTTCGCCCGGTCTGAAACCCGCTGGAACGGCGCCCGGTTCGTCTGGGAGATCCGCTCGGTCAACGGCAAGGGTCTCGATGTCCGCATGCGCCTGCCGCAGGGCTTCGAGGCGCTGGAAGTTGCCGCCCGAAAGGCTGTCTCGGATGCGTTTGCCCGCGGCAATATGCAGGTCACGCTCCAGGCGGGCGAGGGCGCGCAGGCGATCGAGGCGGTGGTCAACGAAGAGGCGCTCGAAGCCGTCATCGGTCTCGTCGAAAAGCTCGGTGACCGCATCGATGCCCGGAAGCCGACGCTCGACGGGATTCTCAATATCCGCGGCATTCTCGAACTCCGGGAACCCGAGCTCGAGGCCGGTCAGCGGGCCGACCGCGACAAGGCGATCCTCAACGGGCTCGACGAGGCGATCAAGGCGCTGGTCGCCATGCGCGAGCGCGAGGGCGCCGAGATGGTCCGCGTTCTGTCCGGCCAGGTCGACCGTATCGCAGAACTTGCGGATGCCGTCGAAAACAGCCCGGCGCGCTCCCAGGAGGCTATCAGGGCGCGCCTGGCCGAGCAGGTTGCCAATCTTCTCGACGCCCACCAGAGCCTCGACATGGACCGTATTCACATGGAAGCGGCGATCCTGGCGACGAAGGCCGATCTGCGCGAGGAGATCGACAGGCTCAAGGCCCATGTCGGCGCGGTGCGCGAACTGCTCGCCGAGGGCGGTCCCGTCGGTCGGCGGCTCGATTTCCTGGCGCAGGAATTCAACCGCGAAACCAATACGATTTGCTCCAAGTCGAATGCCGCTCAGGTGACTGCCATCGGCCTTGATCTGAAGGTGCTCATCGATCAGTTTCGCGAACAAATCCAAAATCTGGAGTGACCATGTCCGGCATCAGCCCCGACGAACTGCCTTCAAACCGCATCAAGCGGCGGGGCCTCATGCTGGTCCTGTCCTCGCCCTCGGGCGCAGGCAAGTCCACCATTGCGCGCAACCTGCTCGATACGGACCGGCAGCTCAGCCTGTCCGTCAGCGTCACCACCCGCCCGCGTCGCGGCAGCGAGATCGATGGCGTGCATTACCACTTCCTCACCGAGCGCGAATTCACCCGCATGCGCGACAACGACGAATTGCTGGAATGGGCCGAGGTCCACGGCAATTTCTACGGCACGCCGCGCGAGGCCGCCGAGCGTGCCATGTCGGAAGGCCGCGACATGCTCTTCGACATCGACTGGCAGGGCGCGCAACAGCTCCAGGAACGCATGTCCGCCGACGTCGTCTCCATCTTCGTGCTGCCGCCCTCGATGGCAGAACTGCGCCTTCGCCTCAACCGCCGGGCGGAGGATACCGCGGAAGTCATCGAGCGCCGGCTCGCCAATGCGCGCGCCGAAATCGAGCACTGGCGCGAATATGACTATTGCGTGGTCAACGACGATCTCGAGCGCGCCTATGATGCGGTGAAGGCCATCGTGCAATCGGAACGTCTGCGCCGCGATCGTCGACCGGGCCTGTTCGAATTCGTCTCCGATCTGCTCAAGGAAACCGACCGCAACTGACGGCAGCGCAGGCCTCAGCCGCGCCGCTGGTTCTGGGGGCGCGCCAGCAGGCAGAACTCTTCCAGTGAAAGCGTTTCCGCCCGCCGTGTGGGATCGATTCCCGCGGCTTCGAGCAGCGCTTCCCCTCCTACCGGCTTCAGGCTCTGGCGCAGCATCTTGCGGCGCTGGCCGAACGCTGCCTGCGTGATCCGTTCCAGGTCTGCAAGCGCGCAGGGCAGGCGGGTCGCTTTCGGTGTCAGGTGAACGACGGAGGAGGTGACCTTCGGCGGCGGGTTGAAGGCTTGCGGCGGAATGTCGAACAGGATCTCGGTGTCGGCGATCCAGCCGGCCAGCACGCCCAGCCGCCCGTAATGGTTGGATCCCGGCCTGGCGACGATGCGCTGGCCGACTTCCTTCTGGAACATCAGCGTCATGGAGGCCCAGAACGGCTTTTCGACATCGCGCGTGAGCCAGTTGATCAGAAGCTGCGTGCCGACATTATAGGGAAGGTTGGCGACGATCCGCACCTTCTCGCCCGCTGCAAGCTCCGCCAGATCCACCTTCAGCGCATCGCCCTCGATGACCTCCAGCTTTCCAGGATAGTGATCGCCGATCTCGGCAAGCGCAGGCAGGCAACGTGTATCGCGCTCGATGGCGATGACCTTCCTGGCGCCGGAGGCGAGAAGGGCGCGCGTCAGACCGCCGGGGCCGGGGCCGATCTCGATGGTCACGTGATTGTCGAGCGATCCCGCCGAACGCGCGATCTTCTGGGTCAGGTTGAGGTCGAAGAGAAAGTTCTGGCCGAGCGCCTTGAGCGCATCGAGCCCGTGCCGGGCGACGACATCGCGCAGCGGTGGCAGACCGTCGAATGCAAGGCTCATGGGGTATTGCTCACGGGAAGGTCCACGGCCTAGTCCTGGCGCGCTGCGGCTTCGCTGGCCGCCATGCCCGCGGCCATCAGGATTGCCGCAATCAGGCTGTCGGGGCGCGCCTTGCCGGTTCCGGCGATGTCGAAGGCGGTCCCGTGGTCGGGCGAGGTCCGGATGAAGGGCAGGCCGAGCGTCACGTTGACGCCGTCGTGGAAGCCGAGCGTCTTGACCGGGATGAGTGCCTGGTCGTGATACATGCAGATCGCCGCATCGTAGGTCGCGCGTGCCTCCTCGTGGAACATGGTATCCGCGGGCAGGGGGCCGTAGCACAGGATGCCTTCCGCCTGCAGCTGCGAGACCGCGGGACGGATGACCTCCTCGTCTTCCATGCCCAGCGCTCCGTTCTCCCCGGCATGCGGATTGAGACCGGAAACGGCAAGGCGGGGGGCGCGAATGCCGAAACGACGCTCCAGCCCGTCGGCGAGAACCCGGCCGGTCGCCACGATGTCCTCGGTCCTGAGCGCCTTGGGAACCCTGTTGAGCGGGATGTGGATGGTCACTGGGGCAACGCGGAGATACTGGTTGGCCAGAAGCATCACGGGCAGGAGTTCGACCCCGGCCCGCTCTGACGCGAGAGCACCCAGATATTCGGTGTGGCCCGGAAACTTGAAGCCGGCGTCATAGAGAACGGACTTGGCGATCGGCGCCGTGACGACGCCATCGACCCGCCCCTCGCAGGCATATTCGACCGAGAGGCTTATCGTCTCGATGACGGCTCGACCGTTGGCCGGGGTCGGATTGCCTGCGGAAACGGCTTCCGGGTAGTGCACGGGTGCCACCGGAAGGGCTGCGGCGAAATGGGATGCCGCCTCCTCCGGCGAAGCCTCGACCAGCGGAACATCGAGGCCGAGCGCATGTGCCCGGCTCTTCAGAACCGCAGGATCGCCGACGACGATGAATGCCGGGAGGCGGGCCGGTTCCCTGCGTGCCCAGGCCATGAGCGCGATATCGGGGCCGATTCCGGCCGGGTCGCCCAAGCTCAGCGCAAGAGTGCCCGATCCGTCTTCGGGTTTCATAGCAGCCTGTCCTAGCGGTTCGAGATCACCGCGCGCTTGCGCAGTTCGTCGAGATACTTTTCGGCATCGGCGCTGTCACCGGCGCCATCATCGTTCTCCGCCTGGAAGACCATGGCGGCGGCCACGTCGTCAGAGACGGTCTTCGACGAGCAGATCGCAATGAACTCGATGCCGCGATCCGTCTGGCGGGTCCGCGTGGTGCCGCCGGACTTCGTGCTTTCGATCGCCTGCTTCCAGTCACCCGGCAGCTGCGGCTGCAGAACGCGCCCCAGGTCTCGCACCGTCACATCCTTGAGGCTGCGGACCATGTCGTGGGTGGCGCTGCAATTGGAGAACTGGCCGCGCATCCGCTCGGCTTCGCCCTGGCGTGCGCCCAGATAGGAACTCGACCGCTTGTTCTGCGGCACCACGAAGATGACCTGCTGGAGAATGTATTCGGTCGTCGAAGGCTTCGATCCGCCCTGTTCGAGCATCTTGGACACCAGATCCTGCGTCGACGAGCTTTCGGAACCGTAACGGGCCTTGACCATGCGCGGCCAGGTCATCTGCACGCGGATGAAGTTCTTGAAGTGCTCGGCGGTGACGCCGGCCTGCGACAGGACCTGGGTAAGCTGCGCCGTCGACATCTTGTTGTTGGCGGCGAAACGCTGGAAGGACGCCTCGACCTGAGCATCGGGGATGGCGGCACCCACCCGGTTGGCTTCCTGCATCTTCAGCGCTTCTTCCGTCAGCTGCTTGCGTGCCTTTTCCTGAAGGTTGCCGCTCTGGCGCTGCAACCGGAGAAACGCCACGCGCCGTGACAGGTCGACGCTGGTAATGGCCTGCTTGTTGACCACGATCTTGATTTCGCTGGCTGCCTGCGCAGGGGCGACGACGGCCGGACCTGCAAGGGATGCGGTTACCATCGCCGCGAAAAGGCAGCGGGCAACGCGACTGACGGGCGCTGAAATCATCTCGAGTATCCTTTTCTGTCCGGCTCCTCCGCCGGTCTCTCATCTGACACCGTTCGCAGGGAAGGTGTCAGCTCTGATTGCCCGCCTCATTCGCCCCTACTTGCGGCGAAAGGATGACGGCGCCGGAGGCTGCCATCGGTCTTCGCCGCCCAGGCGGACGCGTTAACTGTCGTGTCAGAATGTTTTCCCGGTCGCGTCGCCGTAGTCAAGGTCTCCGAGGGTGCGGAGGCTGAGACGAGCGCCGATGCTCCACTTCTTGGGATCGCTCACATAGCTCGGCTTGCGCTTGTAGACGATGGTCAGGGCAACGCACTCGTCCTCATAGGCCACGCCGACGGAGGAGGTGGAGAAGCGGTTGTCGACGAGATCGTAGCCGGACGCGCCGAAGACGCGCCAGTTTTCCGCAAACCTCAGGCTGAGCGAGCCGTTGATACCGGAGCGGTCGACTTCCGAGCCGTAGCCGGGTGACCCGGCAGGACGCTGGGCATTGATGTCGGAATAGGTGATCGCGCCGCTCAGCTTCTCATGGGTGAACATGGCGGTCAGGTCGGCGCGCTCGACATTGAAGTCGTCCTTGTCGAATCGGGCACTCGCCGAGAAGCCGACGCCGACCGGTAGCTCGATGCCTGCATAGCCGACGAAATCGGAAGCGTCCTCTTCGAGGCCCGAGTTGTTGCCGGCATAGGTCAGGCTGTCCACGGCGAAGGAGTTCAGCCCCGCCAGCTGGTAGGATTGGCCGAACAGCCCATGTGTCGTGACGCCGTTGTCGAAGGTACCGGTGTAGCGGAAACCGAGATTGGCGCGGGTGCCGCCCTCGATCCGGTCATAGCCCGAGAACTTGTCGCGCTCGAACAGGCTGGTGGCATCGAAAACGAAGCTCTGCGCATCCTCGTTGGGAAGGCCGCCGGCGAGCCTTTCGTCGTTGCGCACGAAGACCTGCGCGATCGGCTCTATCACGTGGCTCGACGAGTGTGCCGTGACGAGAAGGGGATAGCTGGCTTCGAGGCCGGCAGTCAGCATGGCGCGTGCGGCGCTGTTGCTGTCGGATAGCGTATCAGCCGTCGAGGTGGTGTCGAAGTGATTGAGGTCGCCGCGCGCCGCCAGGATCGGCGTCAGGCGCAGCCCGCCCTCGGTGGTCAGCGTCCGCTTCCACTCCAGTTCGGCGGTGGCGCGCTCGTTGGAACCCTCGATGCCGCGGTAGATGTCGTCGACGACATATTCACGCTTGCGGCTGATCGACTGGCCGTTGACGTCGAGAGAGAGTTCGCCGCCGGCGACCGGCTGCGAGAAGATCTTGTTGTAGTCGATGACCGGATGAACGCGGGCTTCGCGATCCTCACGGAAATCGGCCATGTCACGGCCGAGATAGCTGTTGTCCGTGCCGTATGACGTCACGCTGCCGTCGTAGATGCGCCCATCGCGAATATCGACCCAGAACGCCCGCGCATCGAAGTAATTACGCTTGCCGAGGCCGGTCAGGTAGATCTCGGATTTCTGCCGGTCGTCGTCAAATCCGTCGATGGCGTAGGTCTGGGCGAAGGCCGGGTCCGATTCCCACATCACCTTCCAGCCGAAGGCCCAGCGTGGGTTGATCTTGAAATCGCCGGTCGTACCGATCAGTCCGCGTTCCTCTGCGGCGCGGTCGACGGCGGCCGTGACCGGATCGAACTCGTCCTGGCCGGTCTGGGAAATGCCCGCCGCACGCAGCGTCACGATGCCGTTCTCGAAACGTTTGCGGAATTCGGTATCCAGCAGGAAGCCCTGATTGGTATAGCCCGATGCCTCGATCGTCACGTCCGCGCTCTGTCCGAGCGTCAGGAAGTAGGGAACGCGTGCCCATGTGCCGAGAGCGTCATCGCTGCCGAAGGACGGGGTCAGGAAACCGCTTTTGCGCTTGCGGTCGAAATCCGGCACTTCCAGATAGGGCAGGTAGGCGATCGGCATGCCGAACAGCTCGAATCGCGCATTGCGCAGCTTCACCGTGCGCGTGCGCTCGTCCTGCACCACCTTTTCGGCTTTCACCTGCCAGATGGGGGCCTTTTCGGGGTGCTCCTTGCACGGCTCGCAGGCCGTGTAGACGCCATTGTTGAAGGTCGTCTCCACACCGCCGCGGCGTTCGGCGCTCTCGGCGGCGATACGCGTGTCATCCGGCGTGACGATCTGCAAAGCGTTGACGAAGCCATCGGCGAAGTCATCGGTAATGTCGATCTCGTCGGCGGAAATCTTGTTGCCGTCCGGCTCGAGGATCTGCACGCGGCCATAGGCGCGCATCCGGCCGGTCTGCTGGTCGTATTCGACGCGATCAGCCACGAGATTGTAGCCCGAATAGTCGATCTGCACACCACCGGTGGCGATTACCTTCTCGGTGTCGTTGTTGTAGATGAGTTCGTTTGCGGTGAGCATCATGCGCGCATCGGCGGGGGCATCGATACTCGGGACGGATTGCGCAAAGACGGGCGAGGGCGCCATTGCACCCACCCCGGCAAAAATCGCGCACGCAGCCGCACTGGCGCGCAATACCCCATTCAGAGCTGATTTATCAAATCGGCTCAATGCACTCACTATCCGTCCTCCTTGTGGAGAAGCACCGTCGTCCCCAATGAAGCCGCTACCACTACGGGCAGCCAGGCAGCAACAACGGGAGGCAGGGTTCCAGCCTCGCCGAAGGCCTGTATGACTTCGGAAACGACATAAAGCACGAAGCCGGCGAGGATGCCACCCAGAATCACAGCCATTGATTGACCGAACCTTACGAATCTCAGCGAGACCATGGCCGCAATCAGCGTCATTGCCGAGAATAGTGCCGGAAGTGCAACAAGTCGGTGAAATTGCATGGCGTATCCGTCGGCCGACACGCCATAGGAGCGGGCGGCGGCGATTTTCCCGGGCAGCTCGTAGATCGATATGGAATCGGGCGGCACGAGTGATTCGTCGAGAAACTCCGATGAAAGGTTGGTCGGCACCTCGATGGCCTCGAGTGCTTCGCGCGGCGCACCTGCCCGAAAACGGGTGACGTCGGTCAGCAGCCATGCCCCGTCGCCGAGTTCGGCCTGCTTGGCTTCCAGCCGGTCGAGCGGCTCTCCTTCGGCATCGAAGCGGATGAAGGTCGCATCTCCGAGCCGCGTGCCGCCATCGGCGCTGACTTCCGCGGAAATGATCGTGTCACCCTCTTCGGTGTGCTGCCTGAAGAAGGGCGGCCCCGTGTCTTCTGCCGGCTGTGCCGAGCGCATGCCGGTATCGAGCATCACATTGTCTTCGATCGAGTTCGAATTCGTGGCCAGCGGATTGAGCAGGAAGATCGTTGCCAGGCCCAGGATAAGGTTGGCGACGAGCAAGGGCGCGAGAAACTGCCAGGCGGACACCCCGGAGGCCCGTGCGACCACCAGCTCGTATTTCCGGTTGAGCTGCATCAGGGTGGCGATGGACGCAAGAAGCGCGATGAAGGGAATGGCGGTCTGCACCACGAGAGGTACCCGCAGCAGCGAGATGTAGAGCCCGAGACCGATCGTGTAGCCCGGAGAACTCGAAAGCCGCCCGGCCGTCTCGTTGAAATCGACGAGAAGGATGATGAGCACGACGGCGAAGAAATAGCCGGTGAAGGTCTTGAGATAATGGCGGAAGAAATACCGCCAGAGGGTTCCGGGCACGATGCTCATCTCACCTTCGCTTCCCGCCGCAACTTCCGGCGATAACGGGCTTCCAGCTGTTCGTAGAGCTTCGTGACCCGATGCGTGACGATGGCGATGCGGCGTGAAATGGCGGACGGCATGCGCGGCGTTGCGCCGGTGGCGGCCAACAGGAACGATATGGCCGTGGCGGCTACCGGTACGGCAAAGGCGGCAAGATACATGGCGGTGGACTGGCCGGCCTCCTCGGCGGAGTAGAAGCCGAAGGCACGCAGCAGCACCACGCCGCCGACGACGCCGACGATGCTCTGCACCTTCTCCTGCCGGTTGGTCACGGCCTTGCCCATATAGATGAAGGCGAGGAAGCCGAAGGCGAGCGGATAGAGCCAGCCGGTCATCCGTTCGACGACTTCCTTGGAGATTTCGCCGGGATACCGTTTCCGGAAGAAATCGTCTTCCGGCGGGTTCAGCAGATAGGGCGTCGATTGTTCACGCGGCCGGAAGATCTTGCGGTCGCCGGTGCTCGGCAGGAAGGACGACAGGTCCAGCGCATAGGAATCGAAGGTGACGATCGAGATGTTGCCGGACTTCGTGTCGCGCTGCTGGGCCTGCCCCTCGGCAAGTACCAGAAAGCGCTCGTCGGCCACCTGAACCACGCGGCCGCGATTGGCGAAATACACCAGGTCGGTGTTCTCGCTGCGCCGGTCGGACAGGAAGATGCCGCCAAACTCCCCGCCGGGAAACATCTCGTCGATATGGACATACAGGCCGTCGCTCAGGCGCTGGAAGCTGCCCTTTCGCACCGCGAGCGACAACAGGTCGGCGGAGGCTGCGGCAAGCGTATCGCCGAACGCCCGGTTCGCCCTCGGCTCCAGCACGTTGGCGCTGGCAAAGGTCAAAGCTGAAATGAGAACCGACAGCGCGAGAATGGGACGCAGGACGACCCACTGGCCGGCACCGGCGGACTCCATCACCACCAACTCGGAATCCGAGTTCATGCCGTTGAGCACCTGGGTGATCCCGATGAGAAGCGCGAACGGGGCGACGATCGAAAGCACGCTGGGAATGAGGAAAATGGTGATCTTGCCGAAGGCGAGCAGCGCCTGTTCGCTCGATGTCAGGATGTTGAGCCGCAACAGGACCTGAGTGGTCAGCACCAGAAGGGTCGCCGAAACCAGCGACCAGAAGGTCAGAACCGCCATGCGCCGGAAAAGATAGCCTTCGAACTCTCTCATAGACCCTTGTTTCGTCAGTCACACGCCGGAGGACGTTCTGGAACGGCGCACGGGCGGGTAACGCCCCCGCCTGACAGTGTCAATCGATCCGGTCTCCCCATTACAAATGAATTTGGCTAATTGTGAGGTAACAAACAGGGTTAACCAAATCCCACTTTTCCTGTTACGGGAATTCGCCCCGTGGACTTTTCGCGCGAACCGCGCCAAAGGGCGGGCAGGCTTGAAAGGGCAGGGGCATACACTACCATAACAATCCTGCTGGGGACCGGCCATCGGCGCCGGAACCACGCGACCCGAACCTTGCCTTTGGGGCCAAAAGGGTGAAGATCGCCGGCCGGAGCCCGGCCCCCAATTGAACAAACGCATTTCTGGAGAACCCATGTCTGTCGAAATCGATATTTCCTTCGCAAAATCCGCCAAGGTTTCCGGCGGCCTCGCAGTCGCCATCGGTACGGAGGCAGAGCCGGTCTCGGCGGCGGCGCGCGGCTTCGATCCCGCCGATATTCTCGACAAGGCCGTCTCGGTCGCCGGCTTCAAGGGCAAAGCCTATGCGACGGTCGACGTTCTGGCGCCGAAGGATTCTCCGGCCGACCGCATCGCCATTGTCGGGGCAGGCAAGCCGGAAGAGCGCAGCGAATATGACTGGATGCGTATCGGCGGCAAGATCTTCACGCTGATCCGCTCGGCCAAAACGGTCACGATCGCTCTCGGCGAAGCCGATGAGCCCGATGCGGAGGCTGCCGCCGATCTCGCGCTTGGCCTGATCATGCGCGCCTATGATTTCGACACCTACAAGACACCGAAGGAAGACGACGAAGACGCCTCCGGCACCGTCAAGGTGACGATCGTTCATTCCGATACAAGCGCCTGCAAGAAGGCGTTCGCCGACCGCGAGGCAGTGGCAGGCGGCGTCAAGCTCGCCCGCGATCTTGTCAATGAACCGGCCAACATACTCGGCCCGGTCGAGTTCGCCGCCAAGGCCACGGAACTCGAAAAGCTCGGCGTCGAGGTGACGATCCTCACCGAGAAGGAACTCAAGGACCTCAAGATGGAGGCGCTGCTCGGCGTCGCCATCGGCTCCGCCCGCCCGCCGCGCCTCGCCGTGATGCAATGGAAGGGCGGCAAGTCGAAGGACAAGCCGCTCGCCTTCGTCGGCAAGGGCGTTGTCTTCGATACCGGCGGCATTTCCATCAAGCCGGCCGGCGGCATGGAGGACATGAAGGGCGACATGGGCGGCGCGGCTGCCGTGATCGGCCTCATGCACACGCTGGCGGCCCGCAAGGCCAAGGTCAACGCGGTCGGCATACTCGGTCTCGTCGAGAACATGCCCGACGGTGCTGCGCAGCGTCCGGGCGACATCGTGCGCTCCATGTCCGGCCAGACAATCGAGATCATCAACACCGACGCCGAGGGGCGCCTCGTCCTCTGCGATGCGCTCTGGTATTGCCGTGAGCGATTCGATCCGAAAGTGATGATCAACCTCGCCACGCTGACAGGTGCGGTCATTATTGCCCTGGGTCATCACCATGCCGGCATGTTCTCCAATGACGACGATCTCGCCGCCGCGCTCACCAGCGCCGGACTGCGCTCCGAGGAAAAGGTCTGGCGGCTTCCGCTCGGCCCGGAATACGACAAGCTCATCGATTCCAAGTTCGCCGACATGAAGAACACCGGTGGCCGTTCGGCCGGCTCGATCACGGCCGCGCAGTTCCTCAAGCGCTTCGTCAAGGACACGCCCTGGGCGCATCTCGACGTGGCCGGCACCGCAATGGGGTCGCCGTCCAACGATGTGAACCGCTCCTGGGGATCGGGTTTCGGCGTTCGCCTGCTCGACCGCTACGTCCGCGACACCCACGAGAACTGAGTGCCGAAATGGCCGAGGCGCTGTTCTATCATCTGACGGAAACCCGCCTTGAGGATGCCCTCCCGCCGCTTCTGGAGAAAAGTCTGGAACGCGGCTGGAAGGTGTCCGTCCACATGGGCAGCGAAGAGCGCCGCGATGCGCTCGATGCCCATCTCTGGACATTCCGCGACGAGAGTTTCCTTCCGCACGGCATCGACTTCGCGGCCGATGACGGTATGGCGGAGCGCCAGCCCGTGCTTCTGACGCTGTCGAACGAACCGGCCAACAAGGCCAGTGTGCGTTTTGCCGTCGACGGATCGGATGTGCCCTCGCTCGAGGGCTGCGAGCGTCTTGTCCTGATGTTCGACGGGCACGACCAGTCGCAGGTCGACCGGGCACGGGCGCAGTGGAAGGACCTCAAGGCCGGCGATCACACGCTGACCTACTGGCAGCAGACACCCGACCGGCGCTGGGAGCGCAAGGCGTGAAGATGATGGAGGCGGCACGGAAGGTTTCATGCGTCTGATCGCTCTTCTCGTCGCGATAGCCGGCGCATTGATGGCCTTTGGTTACACCGCCTGGATCGACTTGGGCTCCGGCGCGGAGATCGGTCGCTATTCCGTCGCCACGATACCCGCCGCACCCAGCGGTCCGACGCTGACACTTTCGGCGGCCGATGCGCCCGTCGGCATCTATCTCACCGCCGCCGTCCCCAATATCGCCGAAAGGCCCGCCGAGGGGCCTTCCACGGCCGTGTATGCGCTGACCGTCACGAGCGGGGCCGAGGTGGTCGAGCGTAGGGACGTCAGCTTTCGGTTCACCTATCCGGCGAACGACAGGGCGCTCAAGCCGAGCCGGCCACGCCAGACACAGCTTGCACTGCTGGTCGATCCCATGGATGGCGGGCCCTATCGGATATCCGTCGCGCGCAGAGGAAACGGCGTGAAGCTCGCCAGCGTCGTCCTCTCGGTCAGGCGCAAGGCAGTGGTTCCGGACGAGCGCATCGCGCCTGCGGGGTTCCTGCTTCTCGTGATCGGTGGCGTGGCATTCACGCTGATGGGGCGGCGCAGGAAGCCGGGCAGCGATCCGCGCCCGCCTCGCTCGCACAGATGGGGCCGCTAGCTGTCGCGGCGCCAGTCCTCCCGGGCGACATAGCGAGGCAGGTCGCCGGCAGCCATGGGCTGGCCGAAATAGAAGCCCTGCAGGCACTCGCACTCGAGCTCGCGCAGGATCTCGAGATGCTGGCGCGTCTCGACGCCCTCGGCGCAGACCTGGATCCCCTGCGATTTTCCGATGTCGATGATGGACTTGATCAGTCCGCGTTGCGAGGGACTGTCCGCGATGGGGGCGATGAGTCGCCGGTCGATCTTCAGCCGGTACGGGCTCAGTTTCAGCAGTCCGATGATCGAGGCGTGCCCGGTGCCGAAATCGTCGATGGCGATATCCACCCCGAGTTCGCGCAGCTTGCCGATGTGCTTGTCGTAGACCGGATCGCTGTCGTCGAGGAAGATCGATTCCAGCAACTCGATGGAGATGCGGTTGCGTGCCCAGTCGTTTCGGGCGAGCGTGTCGATCAGGCCTTCGTCGGCAAGCCGGTTGGCCGACACGTTGACCGACACTTCCGGCACCGCGATGCCCGCCTCGTCCCAGCGTTTGAGGTCCTTGAGAACCTTTTCGAGGATCGCGCGGTCGATCTCATGCATGGCGTTGAGATCTTGCGCCACGCTGAGGAAGCGGTCGGGCGTGAGAATGCCTTCGACCGGGTGCCGCCAGCGCGCCAGTGCCTCGACGCCGATGATGTCGAGTGTGCGGCTGCAGAACTGCGGCTGGTAGAAGGCGAAGAAGTCGCCCTGCGCCAGCCCCTTGATGATGTCGTCGCCGCACTGCTTCTGGGCAACGATCTCGGAATGCATCCGTGCATCGAAATGGGTGGCCTGGTTGCGGCCGAGATTCTTGGCCCGGTAGAGCGCCAGGTCGGCATTGATGAGAAGCTGCCGCGCTGATGTCCGGCCGTCGGCGATGGCGACGCCGATACTCGTGGAGGTCCTGCATTCCTGGCCGCGCCAGTAGATGGGCACGTTGCTGCGCTGGATGATCTCGTTGATCATGCCGTGCAGCCGTTCCGGACCGGGGGAGGGCGACAGGATGACCACGAACTCGTCGCCGCCGATACGCGCGACGGTGTTGCGCGGGCCGACTATGGCGCTCAGCATGCCTGCCATGTGCACGAGAAGGGCGTCGCCCGCCGCATGGCCGCGCGTGTCGTTGATCTGCTTGAAGCGATCCAGATCGACGTGAAGGATGGTGACGTTGTCGCAACCGCGCTCGTTGGAGAGGGAATCGAGCAGCCTGTCGAGGTAGCGCCGGTTGGCGAGCCCTGTCAGCGCATCGTGAAGCGACGCATGTTCCATCGCCGCGCGTGCGGTCTCGATCTCGACGTTGCGCTGCTCGGCCAGGATTTTGGCGCGGTCGAGGGCCTCGGCGCGCTCGACATCCGTCGTGATGTCCCAGTTCGCGCCGAGCATTTTCCAGCCGCCACCGGCAAGCTGGGAGAAGGTGGCATAGGAGCGCAGGTGCCGGATTTCGCCATCGGGACGGATGATGCGGTATTGGCAGTTGTAGTTGCTCCGCGTCGTCACGCCGGCTCCGGCGATCGCCATCGCGTGTTCTCGGTCATCCGGATGAAGCATGCTCGGCCAGGCCAGCGACGAATGCTCGAAATCAGCTGGCGAACATCCGAAGATCTCGCATGTCCGCTCGTCCCAGATGGTCTCCAGCGTCGCGGGGTCGGTTTCCCAGATGCCGATGCGGGAGGTGTCCAGGGCCAATTGCAGGCGCTCGCTCAACTCATGATAGGTTTCCTGGCTCTTCTTGAGCTCGGTGATGTCGGTGTCGGTGCCCATGATGTGGAGCGGGGTGCCGTCTTCCCGGCGCTCCAGGCAGCAGCCGCGGACCATGATCCAGATCCAGTTGCCGTCCTGACGCCGATAGCGGTACTCATAGGCAATCTCGTCGACTTCGCCGGACTTCTGTTTGGCGAAAAGGTCGGTGGCCATGTCGCGGTCGTCGGGATGAATGAAGCCGAAGCCGTGACTGGTAATGAACTCGACCGTCGCGTCTTCGTCGAAGGCGCGCATTCTCTTCCAGGCGGCGGAGAACTCCCAGACGTCGTTCTCGACGTCGTAATCCCACATGCCCTGTCCGGCGTTTTCAAGCGCGAAGGTCCACCGCTGCAACACATCCGCTGCGGCCTTTTCAGCCCTTTTCTGCTTGCCAATGGAGGTAACCTGAGTGACGAAGGCCGGCCCGCCATTCGCCCTCATGCCGGGCATCTTCGCTGTCGAGAAGAGCACCCACTGGAATTCGCCGTCCTTGTTGAGAATTCTGCGTTCGGCGGTCCAGCTGTCCTTCGTTCCTTCGGTCAGCGCGATGAAGGCCGCGCGGTAGGAAAGGCGCTCATCCGGATGCAGCAGATGCATGCCGTCGGTGCCGATGAACTGTTCGGCGGTAAGCCCGGAATATTCGCAGAGGCGCTTGCTGATGTGAAGAATGCGACCGGCGGCATCGACCACGAAAAGACCGACGGCCGCGCTTGCAAACAGGCCGTTCCAGGCTTCTGCAAGCTCGGCGTCGGCAACGTCCCGCGTAGCCGCAATCATCTCAGCCGCCATGTGTCGTCACCCCGCGCTCCGAACCCGAACGGCCAAAAACCATTCCCGTTCCGCACTGAAACGGTCGATGAAGCTGCTGCGCTATGGGTGGCAGGATCATGTTGAAAGGTTCGCCCGGAACTTTGTACGACGCTCGTTTGCGCAGGCTACGTTGCGAAAGTTAATCAAATATCCATTTTGTATGATAAATCGCCAAAGCGGGCCGCTTGATGGCTGGCTCGGCTTCATTCAGGTAAATCAATGGCTTGCGCGAAGGCCGTTCGCCCGTTCCTTTCCGGGTGGGGGTGACCCGCAAACCTGCGCGCCGCGCCCCGTCGCATGTCGATCCGCGTCCGTCATGCGCGGGGCATGGTGGCGGCGGCCGGGCCTGAGACCGGTTCGGGGCTCCCGCTTGCTGCATCCTTACGGGAACCAATCCGTATCCGGCACGTAATTCATTGAGGGAAACCGTATGGAGGAAGTCATGGACGAACCCAGGGAAGTCTCGCAAACGATGAAGGTCTGCCACGCCGCGAAGGCCGGCGAGGGGCTCGAAAAGGAAGCGCTCAAGCGCGAACGGGCCTTCGAGGAGAAGGTCGGGCGCGACAAGCGCAAAGGCGCGGACCGCGTTGAAGAACGCGCTGAAGCCGCTAACGGCAAAGGCCCCGTGGCCGACGACTGATCTCTCCCAGGGAGAGATGTTCAGGGCAGAAGCGCCCTCAGCCGCGTGCGTTCCTCCATGTCGAACGCCTTCTGGGCAAAGCGGTGAGCCATCTGCAGGCCACGGACTTTCTTGGTCAGGCCGGCCTCGAGTGTCTCGCAACCTTCCGTGCTGCTCGCGTTCGAGATGACGTGCTCGATGCGCGCTGCGAATTCTTCTGCGATCGTCACATGCATCTGCTCGTGCTCGCGCACGGTGTCCTCGAGCGTCTTCCACTGCCCCGACATCGAGGCCGGGATGGGGGTGGCTTCGTCCCATTGCGGCAGCGTCATGTCGATGTTCATGTTGACGCGGACCTTGGCGGTCTTGCAGGTCACGCCGTCCGACATGTAGGCGAATTGCGGCTCGATCACCACATTGGTAAGCCCGAAGGCCTTGCCGCCGAGCGGCCCGCCCAGCCGGATGCTGTTCTTCAACCCCTGAATGTCGGATCCGCCGACATCGTAGTGATTGACGATCTGTGTGACTTCAGCGTTTGCGGGTCCCCACCACGCAAGGCACGAAGCCGCGACCGCCAGAGCCGAAGCCGTGGCGCCGATCTTTCGAGTATTCATCAGCTGTCCCCATTCTTGTTCCCTTGGTTTCTCCTCCAAAGGAAAGGGTAGGCTACGAAACTTGCCTGAAATTGAAACCGGGACCGCGGGGCCTGGGCAGGTTTGTCGGTACCTGTTGTAGAATAGCTGCAGTCACAGCCCGTCAGTCTTCGCCGACAGCCTGTTCGTATTCAGCCTGAAGCGCGAGCCATTCCTCTTCGGTGCGCTCGAGTTCGCTGGCCTTGTCTGCGCGCTTCTTGGAAAGCTGGGCGATCTTCCAGGACGCATTCTCAATCGTTTCCGGATCTGCAAGCTCTTCATCAAGAGACTGAATCTGTTTGCCAAGTTTCTCGGTCAAGGATTCGAGATCATTGATCTTTTTCTTCAGCGTCGCATTTGCGGAGCGCTTGTCGGCGGCCTCGCGGCGTTTCTCCGCCTTCGACGATCCGTCGCCGTTTTCCTGCTTCGAGCGGCTCTTTCCACCCGACACGATATCCTGACGATAGTCTTCGAGATCGCCGTCGAAATTGCTGACCGTACCGTCACGAACCACCCACAAACGATCGACGGTGGCTTCGATCAGGTGGCGATCGTGCGAAATCAGGATCACTGCGCCCGGAAATTCATTGAGGGCGGTGATCAGGGCCGCGCGGCTATCGATATCGAGGTGGTTCGTCGGCTCGTCGAGGATGATGAGATTGGGGTTGTCGAACGTCGACAGCCCCATCAGGAGCCGTGCTTTCTCACCGCCCGAGAGATCCTTGGCGGGCGTATTCATTTTCTCGGTCGTCAGCCCCATGCGGGCCACGCGGGAGCGCACCTTCGCCTCGGCGGCTTCCGGCATCAGCGCCCGCACATGGGCGACGGCGCTTTCGCCGGGGCGCAGATCGTCGAGCTGGTGTTGCGCGAAGAAACCGACCTTGAGCTGCGGAGCCAGCTTGATGTCGCCGCTCCCGGTTTCCAGCCGTCCGGCAATCAACTTGGCGAATGTCGACTTGCCGTTGCCGTTCGAACCCAGAAGCGCGATGCGGTCATCCGCATCGATCCGCAGATCCAGGCGGTTGAGCACGGGCTTGCCCGGCTCGTAGCCGACGGAGCCTTCGCGGATCGCGATGATCGGGGAGGAGGGGATCTTCTCGGGCGCTGCGAAGGTGAAACCGCTGACGTGGTCCTCGATGACCGCGTCGACCGTGCCCATCCTTTCGAGAGCTTTCAGGCGGGACTGCGCCTGACGCGCCTTGGACGCCTTGGCGCGGAAGCGCTCGACGAAGGATTCCATGTGCTTGCGCTTGGCGAGGTTCTTCTCGCGCGCCTTCATCTGCAGCATGTCGCGCTCGGCCTTCTGGCGCTCGAACTGGTCGAAATTGCCGCGATAGAGCGTCAGTTTCCGCTGGTCGAGATGCACGATCATGTTCGCCGCGGTGTTCAGGAGGTCGCGGTCGTGGCTGATGATGATGACGGTATAGGGGTAGCGGCGGATATATTCCTCGAGCCAGAGCGTGCCTTCGAGGTCGAGATAGTTGGTCGGCTCGTCGAGAAGCAGCAGGTCGGGCGCCGAGAAGAGGACCGAGGCAAGGGCTACGCGCATCCGCCAGCCACCGGAGAAGCTCGAAGCGGGCCGCTGCTGCGCCGCCTCGTCGAAACCGAGACCCGCGAGAATGGAGGCGGCACGGGCTTCCGCCGAATGGGCGTCGATATCCACGAGCCGCGTCTGGATCTCCGCGATACGGTGCGGATCAGTCGCCGTTTCCGCCTCTTCCATCAGCGAGGCGCGCTCGGTATCGGCTCTGAGCACGATATCGATGAGCGGTGTTTCCTCCGAGGGTGCTTCCTGCGCCACCTGGCCGATGCGGGTATTCTTCGGGATCGATACCGAACCGGTCTCCGATGCCAGCTCGCCGGTGATCACCCGGAAGAGCGTCGATTTTCCCGCTCCGTTGCGGCCGACGAAACCGACCTTGGCGCCATCCGGAAAGGATACGGTGGCGTTTTCGATGAGCAGGCGGCCTGCGATGCGGGCGGAAATGTCGTTGAGCGTGATCATGCCCGCGCTTTTGGCGGAGGCGGCGTTCCGTTGCAAGCCATGGAACGTGAAATCCGGCCATTGTGACAAAAGAACCCGCCGAGGGAGGGTATTGAGCGGCAAAAAGGACGGCCCCCGAGAGGGCCGCCTGTCCGTGCCAGGGGAGCAACCCCCGCGTCAGCGCGAGGCCGCTACGCGCACCAGCTTGCACAGGTCGACGAGGTCGCGCTCGAAGCGCTGCGGCGAGCGAAGGACGTCGATGCATTTTCTCTTGTAGTCAGCCAGCTGGGCGTCGCTCAGCTTCCCGATCGCCGCAGTTGCATCCGGATCGATGCCGGAGGGCGGGGTGGTGTCGTCATTGTCATTGCTCGTGAAGCCGAGTGCGGCGGCGATACCCGTGTTCTGGCCGACACTCGCATCCGCCTCTGCGTTCAGATTGCCGACCCCGACATCGACATCGGCATTGACGCCGTTATTGGCGTCGACCGTTGCATCGGCGTTGACGCCGCCGGCGCCACCGACATTGGCATCGACATCGGCAACGCTGTCGCTGCCACCGACGCTCGCGGAGGCGCTGGCGGCGCCGCCGACACTTGCGCCGGCACCGATGCCGCCGCTTCCATTGCCGCCGATCCCGGCCGAGACGCCGCCGACGCTGACGCCGATGCCGCCATTATTGTTGCCGCCGATGGATTGCGCGTTGGCAAGCGACGGGAGTGCAAGGACAAGTGAACCGGCCGCAAGACCGATAGCAAGTCGCTGTGTGAAGGTCCTCATGATGCTGTTCCTCGTTTTTTCTTTTCTGCCCGGGGTTGTCCTGGGCTGTAAGAACAATGCGAGGTGGTGCCGGTTGGTTCCGCTTCGACTGCCGGCGTGGTGAGGATAATCTATACGAAATACATATATAATTCTTTATATGATGGATGTGTATTCTTTGAAAGTTCTGATTCCAAATGCTGAATTGCGCTTTTGCCGGGTGATGAGCGCGAACCTGTCCTGCGCCGCAATGTGCTATACTGAGATATGGCTGGCTTGGATTGAAAATTGACACCCACCACGGGCTTTCCTAAAGATTCCGCCAGGTCGTGAGGCACCGGCAGCCCGGTGCGCGGTCGGCCGCAGGGGAATGGTCCATGAAGTTTTCGCGATTGGCACTGGGTGGAGCGGTTCTGGCACTTCCCCTCATGCTCGGCTCCTGTGCGACGATGTCGAGGGATGAATGTGTGGCCGCCGACTGGGGCTTGGTCGGCGAAACCGACGGGGCTGCGGGCTACGATCCGCAGACGCGTTTCGCCGCGCATGCAAAGAGCTGTCAAAAAGCCGGCGTCGTCCCTGACCAGACGGCCTGGTATGAGGGCTTCGAGAAGGGCGTCGTCCGCTACTGCACTCCGCTCAATGGCCTCGAGCAGGGCAGGACGGGCAAGATCTATCACAATGTCTGCCCGGTGAACTCTTCGGAAGGCTTCCTGCGCGGCTATCACCTCGGTAAGACCGAGTATGACCAGCGCCACCGCGTCGAAAGTCTTGACAGCCGGATAAGCCAGCTGGAGTTCAGCATCGCCGAACTCCGGAAGAAAATCGCCGACGGCACGCTCAAGCAGGCCGAAGCGGAACCTGAGCTTCGCCGGCTCAATCGCGAGAGACGGCGCCTGAGGCTGGAAATGATCAGCGAGGAACTCGATCTGCGCACCATTGAACGGGACGGCGAAATTTTCGCCGCAAATCCGGATATGGTCATCCCGCCGCGATACCGGTACTGACGTCCGATCCTTCTCTTGGAGTAACCGATGAAAACGCTTCTGCTGGCGTCGGCCCTGGCCTTCGCCTCCTTCTCTTCCGCTGCCCTTGCCGCTCAATCCTACCGTTGCGGCGATCCGGCACGCGGCCTCTCCATCACGATCGATATCGCACCGGAAAACGGCGTGGGCGGATTTGACGGAATGGGGCGCGGGGGTCTGCTGACACCGGACGGGCAGGGAGCCTGGGTGAACAGGGAATCCGGCGTGCAGTTCATTCCGGAGAGGATGCCTCCCATGGTGGTGCTCGGCGGCGCGGAGTTTCCGTGCGAGGACGCGGCCGCCGCTCCGTCGGATCTTTCGGGCATGGCGCCGCCGGCCGAGGGCGAGCGGCCGATGGGCGAAACCGACATCAATGCACCCGGTCATTCGCTCGGCGGCAAGCTGCGCGAAGGACCCGGCACCGAATTCCCGGAAATCGCGACCTTGCCGGACGGCATGCCGCTGATCATCATTTCGAATTCCCATGTCGTCCATGACGACTTCGAGTGGTTCCGCGTGGCCCTGTCGGATGGTCGCGTGGGCTATCAGTGGGGCGGGGCGCTCTGCTCGAAACGTCTGGAACTGGCCGGCTTGCAGCGAATGTGCGGCGCGACCAACTGAGGCGGCGCGCTTCGGGGCGGGGCGGCGATCACGGCGACGTTCAAACTTTTTGATTTGCGCGCGCCGCAGTGCGGTCCGATACCGGAGCACATCCAGCCAGGTTTCCCATCAGGAGCAACACATGACCCGCAAGCTCTACACCCTCTGTGGTGCCGACACTGACCGCCATTTTTCCCCCCATGCCTGGAAGGCGGAAATGGCGCTCCGCCACAAGGGGCTCGCGTTCGACGCGGTCCCGACATCCTTCACGAAGATCCCGCAGATCGAGAACGGCGCCTCCAGAACGGTCCCGCTTCTCGTCGATGGCGACAGGACCGTCGGCGACAGTTTTGCGATTGCCGAATATCTGGAGGAGGCCTATCCGGATGCGCCCTCGCTCTTCGGTGGACCCGGCGGCAAGGCCGCTGCCCGTTTCATCGAGCGCTGGAGCCTCGCCAACGTCCAGGCGCCGATGATGCCTGTCATCATTCTCGACATCTACGACAAGCTGGCGGCTGAGGATCAGGCCTATTTCCGCGAAAGCCGCGAGGCCCGTCTCGGCAAGACCCTCGAAGACGTGGCAGCCGGTGGCGACGCCGCACTCGCGGCCTATCCCGCCAGGCTGGAACCGCTCCGCCAGACGCTGTCCTTCCAGCCCTTCCTCGGCGGCGAGACACCGCTGTTTTCCGATTACATCGTCTTCGGCGGCCTGCAATGGGCGCGCGTCGCCTCCGGCGTGACGCTGTTGGCGCAGGACGATCCGGTCAGTGCCTGGTTCGAGCGTTGTCTCGACCTCTTCGACGGGGCCGGACGCAAGGTGCCTGCCGCCGCCTGATGGGGTCCTTGCCCCTTGTTTCGTGGCGCGTTGACCGCTATTGAAGCGCCAACTCCGGGCGGCCAATGGCTGCCCGGTCTCGCAATCACCAATCGGCGGTCGCTCCGGCCGCGCTCAACCACGGAAAGAGAACCATGGCGATCGAACGTACCTTCTCGATGATCAAGCCCGATGCCACCAAGCGCAACCTCACCGGCGCGATCACCAAGATGCTCGAAGATGCCGGCCTGCGCGTCGTTGCCTCCAAGCGCGTCTGGATGAGCCTGCGTGAAGCCGAAGGCTTTTACGCCGTCCACAAGGAACGCCCCTTCTTTGGCGAACTGACCGAATTCATGTCCTCGGGCCCGACCATCGTTCAGGTTCTCGAAGGTGAAAACGCCATCGCCAAGAACCGCGAAGTCATGGGCGCCACCAACCCGGCCGATGCTGCCGAAGGCACCATCCGCAAGCTCCATGCCCTGTCGATCGGCGAGAACTCGGTCCACGGTTCGGATGCTCCGGAAACCGCTGCCGAGGAAATCGCCTACTGGTTCTCCGGCACCGAAATCGTCGGCTGAATCACTTTCCCGGCTTCCGCTGCGAAGTCGCTGGAATGACTCATCAAACCGGGCTCGCAAGGGCCCGGTTTTTTGTTGCCCGGTCAGGATTTGAGCTTTTCCTGCCGCAACAGGATGTAGATGCCCGAAGCAGCGATGATCACCGCTCCGAGATAGGTGGTCATGTCCGGGATCGTGCCCCAGACCAGCCAGCCGACGATGCTCGCCCAGATCAGCGCGGTATAGTCGAACGGCGCCACCACTGCCGCCGGGGCAGTCCGGAAGGCTTCGCTGACGACGGCCACGCCGAACGACCAGAAGATCGCCATGGCCACGAAGACGGCGAAATCCGTCCCCGTGATTTCCGGCCACTCGCCGAACAGCACGAAGCTCGAGTAAACGGCCGGGACGGCGCTCAGGTAGAACACAACCGTTCGCATCGTGTCGGCGGAGTGAAGCCAGCGCGAACTGATCATGATGAACGCGTAGACGAATGCCGTCGCAACCGCGAATAGTGAAGCCGGCTGGAATGTCTCCGCACTCGGCCGCACGATTATCATGACGCCGACGAAGCCGACGAGGACGGCGCTCCAGCGGCGAGCGCCCACCTTGTCGCCGAGAAGCGGCACCGAAAGAGCGGTGATGAAGATGGGGGCTGCGAAGAAAAGCGCCGTGGCGTCGGCGAGGGAAAGAACCTTCAGCGCGTTGAAGAAGCAGAAGGTGGCGGCCAGCACCAGCAGACCGCGAAACGCGTGCGGCGCGAACCGTTTCGTGCTCAGTCCCTGAAAGCCGTCCTTCATCAGGATGAGGGTCACGATCATCGGCACGGTGATTACGCTGCGCACGAAAGTGATCTGGAACGGATCGTAGCGATCGACCAGCCATTTGGCGGAGGTATCGTTCATCACCAGCAGCAATGCGCCCAGGCACATCAAAAGGATGGCCTTGCGGTTGGTCGCCGCCGAGCCGAAATCGGCATTCTTGGGTGTCACAGGTCAGTCTCCGCCGCGCGTCGTCGCCGTTCACATATCGCTAAAACGAAGCGGCGGAAACCTCGGCAGAGTTGTAGAAGGCCCGCCTGTTGACGCCAGGCGTCAGGAGACGGTTTCCGGAAGGCTCCAGTCGATCGGTGCGCGCCCGTTCTTCTCCAGAAAGGCGTTGGCCTTCGAAAAATGCCCGCATCCGAGAAAGCCGCGATGGGCGGAGAGCGGGGAGGGGTGCGGTGCCGTCAGCACCAGATGCTTCGACGTGTCGACGAAGCTTGCCTTCTTCTGGGCGTAGGATCCCCACAGCATGAACACCACCGGCTGATCGAGCGCGTTGACCTTCTCGATCACCTTGTCGGTGAATTTTTCCCAGCCGCGTCCCTGATGCGACGCCGCAAGCCCGCGCTCGACGGTGAGCACGCTGTTGAGAAGCAGCACGCCCTGCCTGGCCCAGTGCTCGAGGAAGCCGTGGCGCGGGCGCGCGATGCCGAGATCGGCCTCGATCTCCTTGTAGATGTTGACGAGCGAGGGCGGCACCTTCACGCCTGGCTGGACCGAGAAACACAGGCCATGGGCCTGGCCGTCGCCGTGATAGGGATCCTGGCCGAGAATGACGACCTTGACGCTGTCCAGCGGCGTGAGGTCGAGCGCGCGGAAATATTCCGGTCCCTTCGGGAAGATCGCCTTGCCAGCGGCGTGCTCGTCTTTCAGGAAACGCTTGAGGTCCGCCATATAGGCGCTGTCGAATTCGGGCGCGAGAGCGGTCTTCCAGCTTGCCTCGAGTTGAACCTCGCTCACGATCCCGCCTTCCAGCGGTCGCGGGCGCTGTCGTCAGCGTCCTTGGCGGAGACCCAGTCTCCGCTCGATCCGTCGGCGAGATGTTCCTTCTTCCAGAAGGGGGCTTCGGTCTTGAGGTAGTCCATCAGGAATTCCGCACCCTGGAAGGCGGCATGGCGATGGGGGGCCGCTGCCGCAACCAGCACGATCTGGCCTCCGGGCGCGATCTTGCCGTAGCGGTGGATGGCCAGAATGGCGGACAGCGAGAAACGCTCCGCCGCCTGTTCCGCAATAGCGCGGATCGCGCTTTCGGCCATGCCGGGATAGTGTTCGAGTTCGAGTGCGGCGAGCGTGCCGCCTTCGTCGCGGCAGAGGCCGATGAAGCTTGCCACGCCGCCGATATCGGCGCGCCCTCCGGTGAGCGCGGCCATTTCCGCGCCGAGATCGAAATCTTCAGCCTGAACCCGAACCTCGACGCGCGGCGCGCTCGCCATGGTCAGCCTCCGGTCATGGGCGGAAAGAGGGCGACTTCCTTGGCGCTGCCGATCTTTTCGGAATGCTCGACATGCTCATGGTCGATGGCTGCGCGGATGACTTCGGGAAATGCGAAGGCAGCCTCGTATTCCTCGCCCCGCGTCTTCAGGTGCTCGATGAGGTCGCTGATGGTGACGACGCCCTCCGGCAGGTCGATTTCCTCGTCGGCCTTGCCGATCCTTTCGCGCACCCAGGCGAAATAGATGAGTTTCATCGTGGGGTATCCTATTCGTCGATCACGTGCCGGAGACCGGCGCGGAAATAATCATACCCTGTGTATATGGTCACGATCGCCGCGATCCAAAGAAGCCCGATGCCGATCTCCGTCGTGTAGGGCAGCACCTTGTCGCCCGCCGGGCCGGCAAGCAGGAAGGCGATGGCAAACATCTGCACCGTGGTCTTCCACTTGGCGATCTTCGTGACCGGAACCGAAACCTTCAGTGCCGCCAGATATTCGCGCAGACCGGAGACGAGAATCTCGCGGCAGAGGATGATGATCGCCGCCCAGATCGACCAGCCGGCGATTGTGCCGTCGGCGGCCACCAGCAGCAGCACGGAGGCCACCAGCAGCTTGTCGGCGATGGGGTCGAGCATGCGGCCGATATTCGATGTCTGGTCCCACATGCGGGCAAGATAGCCGTCGAAGAAGTCGGTGATGGAGGCGAGCGAGAACAGCGCGAGTGCCGACCAGCGTGCAAAGTCCGAGCCGTGCAGCCGGCCTTCGATAAAGAAGCAAAGGACGATCAGCGGAACAGCGACGATCCGTGCGTAGGTCAGGAGATTGGGGATATTCAGTGCGCGCGAGGCCATGGAAATATTACCGCATCAGTCATTTGACGCCAAATGAACCCGCCACCCGCCCGGCGTCAAGGGTGGCACTGCCGCTGTGGCCCTTAGTCGGGCAAGTCTAGCGCTTGTCCTCATGAAAATGGTTATAGATCAGTTCCGCCATGGCCGCCGAAATGCCTTCGACCTCGCGCAGGTCTTCGATGCCCGCCCGGCTGACGGCCTTGGCGGTACCGAAATGAAGGAGCAGCGCCCGCTTCCGGGTGGGGCCGATGCCCGCAACCTCGTCGAGCGGGTTCTTGACCATCTCCTTCTTGCGCCGCGCCCGGTGGCTGCCGATGGCCCAGCGGTGGGCCTCGTCCCGCAGCCGCTGGACGAAGTAGAGGACCGGGTCGCGTGGCGGCAGGGTAAAGGGTTGCCTTCCGTCCATGAAGAAGCGCTCGCGCCCCGCTTCGCGGTCCATGCCCTTGGCAACGCCGATCGCGGTGACGTTCTCGCGGATGCCGAGTTCGTCGAGAATGGCCCGCACCGCCGTCATCTGCCCCTGACCGCCGTCGATGAGGACGAGATCCGGCCAGGCCGGGAAGGGGCTGTCCGCGGTGTCGTCGTCCTCGCCGGCTTCCGTTATGTCGCTCGCCGCCTTCGGCATGTCTTCGGCGTGGTCCTTCAAGAGGCGTGAGAAGCGCCGCTGCATCACCTCGCGCATCATGCCGAAATCGTCGCCCGGCGTGATGTCCTCGGAGCGGATGTTGAACTTGCGGTACTGGTTCTTCACGAAACCTTCGGGGCCGGCGACGATCATCCCGCCCACCGCATTGGTGCCCATGATGTGGGAGTTGTCGTAAACCTCGATACGGCGGGGCACCGACTTGAGCCCGAAGGTTTCTGCCAGGCCCTTGAGCAACCGCGCCTGTGAGGCCGTCTCGGCGAGATGGCGGCCATGGGCCTCGCGGGCATTGTTCAGCACGTCGTCGACGAGTTCGCGTTTCTCTCCGCGCTGCGGCAGGCTCACCGTCACCTTCCGCTCCGCACGGGTGGAGAGTGCTTCGGCCAGCAGTTCCCGGTCCTCGAATTCGGCGGAGATCAGGATCTGACGCGGCACCGGCTTGTCGTCGTAGAACTGGCCGATGAAGGCGCCGAGGATCTCGCCCGGCTCCATCGAGGCGTCGGCGCGGGGGAAATAGGCGCGATTGCCCCAGTTCTGCCCGGTACGGAAAAAGAAGACCTGGATGCAGGCGAGCCCGCCATCCACATGGATTGCGAAAATATCGGCTTCCTCGACCGTGCGCGGATTGATGCCCTGATGGCTCTGCACATGGGAGAGGGCCGAGAGACGGTCGCGATAGACCGCGGCGCGCTCGAAATCGAGGTCCTCGGAGGCCGATTGCATCGCTTCGGCGAGATGGTTCTTCACCGTCTGGCTGCGGCCCGACAGGAAGCCCTTCGCCTCGTCGACGAGCCCGGCATAATCCTCGGGCGAGATCTCGCCGGTGCAGGGACCCGAACACCGTTTGATCTGGTAGAGAAGGCAGGGGCGCGTCCGGCTGTCATAGACCGAATCCGTGCAGGTGCGCAGAAGGAAGGCGCGCTGCAGCGAATTGATCGTGCGACCGACCGCACCGGCGGAGGCGAAGGGGCCGAAATAGTCGCCTTTCCTGGCGCGTGCGCCACGGTGCTTGTAGATCGCGGGGGCCTCGTGGTTGCCGGTGATCAGGATATAGGGAAACGACTTGTCGTCGCGCATCAGGACGTTGAAGCGCGGCTTCAGCCGCTTGATCAGGTTGGCTTCCAGAAGAAGCGCTTCGGTCTCGGTGCGGGTGGTGACGAACTCCATGTTCGCCGTTTCGCGGATCATCCGGGTGATGCGGTTGGAATGGCCGCGACCCTGGGCGTAATTGGTCACCCGCTTCTTCAGCGAGCGGGCCTTGCCGACATAAAGCACGTCGCCGTCGCCGTTCATCATGCGGTAGACGCCGGGCTGGTTGGGCAGGTGCTTGACGAAGGCCTGGATGACTTCCGCGCCCTTCAGGCCCGGATTGACGACCGGGCTCTCGTTCCACTCGATGGATGACAGGACGGCGTTGGCCGGCGTGTCGGCGGGGAGAGCAGCCTCATCCTGATCGTCCTCGTCGGTTTCCGTCCCGTCATAGATCACGCCGCCCGAATCGGACGACGAGCCACGCTTCTCGCGACGTGGTGAGGAGGGGGTGCTCATTCCTCTATGTCCAGGACGTCGGGCGTTTCCCAGGCCAGATGCTGGCCGCCGTCAAGCGCGATCATCTGCCCTGTGATCGACTTGTTCGCCCAGAAATAGCGGATGGTGGCGCCGAACTCGCCGAGTTCCGGCGAGCGTTCGAGGGGGACCTTTTCGACCTGCCTGGCAAATTCCGCGTCACTCTGGCGCGAGCTCTTGAGCGTCGGACCCGGGCCGATGGCATTGACGCGGATTTTCGGCGCATAGGCCATCGCCATGGTGCGCGTGGCGGTCCATAGCGCCGATTTCGACAGCGTGTAGGAGAAGAAGTTGGGCGTCAGCCGCTTCACCCGCTGGTCGATCATGTTGACGACGAGGCCGTCGACATCTTTCGCCAATGCCTTGGCCATGGAGGCGGCCAGAAGGGCGGGGGCCTTCACGTGCACCGCCATGTGACGGTCGAACAGTTCGCCATCGAATTCGTCGGCGAAATCCGCCTCGAAGATGGAGGCATTGTTGATCACCAGACGCGGAGCGCCGAGGCTCTCGGTCACGGCGGCCATCAGTTTCGCCGGAACGTCGGCCTTCGTCAGGTCACCCAGAAACACCTCCGCCTTGCCGCCCGCATCGCGGATCATCGAGGCGGTTTCCTCGGCGTCGTGCTTCGACGTGTTGGCGTGGACGGCGACTTTGAAGCCGTGAACGGCGAGGTCGAGCGCGATGGCGCGACCGATGCGTTTGCCGGCGCCGGTGACCAGGGCGATCGTCGATGTGTCTTCCGTGACCACGGTTGCTCCGTTTCAGCCGATTCGACGGCTCAGAATACCGTCACGATATAAAGTGCGAACGCCGCCAGCATGGCAATGCCGCCGATCTTGCCGATCGGGCGGTTCCAGTGCGACAGCGCGACGATGAGGGCGGACGTGCCGAGCATCACCCACATGTCGACATGGATAACACGCTCATCGACATGAAGTGGCAGCACCAGGCTGGTGATGCCCAGAATGAAGCCGATATTGAAGATGTTGGAGCCGACGACGTTGCCGATGGCGACCGCGCCCGATTTCCGCCAGGCGGCCATCACCGAGGTGACCAGTTCCGGCAGGGATGTCCCGATGGCCACCACGGTAAGCCCGATCGCGGTTTCGGACGCGCCGAACATGCGGGCGATTTCCGAGGCCCCCGCGACGGTGAGCCAGGCACCGATCGGCAGGCCGACAAGACCGAGAAGGATGAAAAGAGCAATCTTCGTGGACGAATCGGGCGGCACGATCTCTTCGTCGTCTTCATGACCGATCGCGGCGTGCGCGGGATCCTTCACGGCGCGACGGATCTGCCAGGCGAGATAGCCGGCCATCACCAGGAGAAGGACGACGCCTTCGACCCGCGATAGCGTTCCGGTGGCCATGAAAGCCATCAGCAGAACGGTCAGCAGCATCATGACCGCGAGGGAGGCGCCGATTCCGCGCTCCGAGCAGTGCAGGGCCGCAATCAAGGCCGGTGCGCCGAGGACCAGCAGCACGTTGGCGATGTTGGATCCCACCACATTGCCGATGGCGATGCCGGACACGCCGTCCCACGCCGCCTGCAGCGAGACGAAGAGTTCCGGAGCGGAGGTGCCGAAGGCGACCACCGTCAGGCCGATGATGAGCGGATTGATCTCGAAACGGGCCGCCAGGCCGACCGCGCCCCTGACGAGATAGTCGCCCGCGAACATCAACAGCGCCATCCCGGCGACAAGCATGGAAAAACTGATCATGAAGGAATGTGTCTCGCGGGCAGGCTGAATGGCGAAAAGGTTTGCCCCTCATATAGGCCGACGGGCTTCAGATGCAATCGAGAGAGCGCAACTCCCTGCAATACGGGCCCATGCAGGCGGTGTGGTTTTTCGGCAACGTCACATTGAGTCTTCTTCCTGCCGCCGTGTCGTCACAATGTGGCTCCTCCGATGCCGCATTCGAGGTCCAGATATCATTGCCAAGACGGAACGCAATCCGTCTGTCCGTCCAATGAGACGAGTGTGCAAATAAGGAGTTATTACATGCGCAAGATTACGCTGGCTCTCGCCGCCACCGCCATGGCGCTGCCGCTGACAATTCAGGCGCGTGCTGCCGATGCAATTTCCGAAGCACCGCCCGCACCGCCGGTCGCCGAAATCGAAACCGCTCCCGCCTATCTCTGGGCCGGTGGATATGCCGGTGTCTACGGCGGTTACAAGTGGGGTGAAACCGATGTCACTTCCAACAATGACGGTTGGAACGGTGGCGTGTACGGCGGCTACAACTGGCAGGCCAACAACTTCGTCTACGGTGTCGAAGGCGATGTTGGCTACTCGGGTGCCGACGGTGCATCCGCGGCGACCGGTTTCAGCACCGAATCCGGCGCTGAAGGTTCGCTCCGTGCCCGTATCGGTTACGACATGAACCCGTTCCTCGTTTACGGTACGGCAGGTGTCGCAGCCACCAATCTGGAAATGTCCGACGGCGCTTCGTCCGACGACAACACCATGGTCGGCTACACGGTCGGCGCAGGTGTCGAAACCTTCCTGACCGAGAAGGTGACTGCGCGGGTGGAATACCGCTACAGCGACTACGGCTCGGATGATTTCAACCTCGATAGCGGTACCGTGTCATCGGGTTACGACGATCACTCGATCCGCGCCGGTATCGGCCTGAAATTCTGATTTCGGTCCACCTCAGCGCTTGGCCGAATTCGTGAAAGGATTCGGCCAGCAGCCTGAAAGTAAAGGGGTCGGAGAGTTTTCCGGGCCCTCGAACGCGATATCCCGAATGCCTGCTGCATCAGAGTTTGGAAATATTCTCTCCGCTGCAGGGAACAACATGTCCTGCCACCCGTTATGTCGGGTGTGCAAAAAAGGAGTTCATACATGCGCAAGTTCACGCTGGCTCTCGCCACGACCGCAATGGCGCTGCCGCTTACGCTGCAGGCGCGTGCCGCTGATGCCATCGTCGAGGCTCCGCCCGCGCCTCCGGTTGCCATCGAAACCGCTCCCGCATACCTCTGGGCCGGCGGTTATGCCGGTGTGTTCGGTGGTTACAACTGGGGTGACACCGACGGCGTGGCCTCCGACACGGACGGCTGGAACGGTGGTGTCTACGGTGGTTACAACTGGCAGGCCGACAATTTCGTCTACGGTATCGAAGGTGATGTCGGTTACTCGGGCGCCGATGGCGTCTCTTCTGTCGGCACCACTGCGGAACAGGGCGTCGAAGGTTCGATCCGTGCCCGGTTCGGTTACGACCTGAACCCGGTCCTCATCTACGGTACGGCCGGTGTCGCTGCGACCAACCTCGAAGTGACCGCTCCGGGTGGTGGTGCGTCTGACGACAACACGATGATCGGCTGGACCGTCGGTGCCGGTGCTGAAACCTTCATCACCGAAAACATCACCGCACGTCTCGAGTACCGTTACACCGATTACGGTTCGGAGGATTTCAATCTGGCTGGCACCAACGTGTCGACCGGCTTCGATACCCATTCCGTTCGCGCCGGTATCGGCCTCAAGTTCTGACGTTCGACGTCACTTCCGCCCCGGTTTCGATCGGGCTGGACGTTTCGAAGGCCCGGGTTCGTCCCGGGCCTTTTCTTTTGCCTGGCGCGCTAGGGTGAGCGCGGACGAGATCAGGCCGAAGGCATCAGCGGAGCGAGTGCCGGATAGTTCGCCGCGAACTTCTTCCCGTAGGCCTTGAGCTTGGGGCGGCCGCGTTCCCACTGGCCGTCAAATCTCAGCGCCAGGTACCCGGTCACCGCAGCTATCGCGATATGGGCGGCGGTCGGCGTCTTGCCCATGCGCGGAATGCGCGTTTCGAGGGCATCGAGGCCGCGCATGGCCTTGCGCCACTGGGTATCCACCCACGGCTGATGATACTTGTCTTCCGGACGGAAGCGCTTTTCGTAGACGCACAGCAGAAGCGCGTCGCAAATGCCGTCGCACAGGGCTTCGAGCACATCCACTTCGGTCCGCTTTTCGGCGTTGCGCGGATAGATGCGCTGGGCGCCCGTGCGGTCGAGATAGCCCATGATCGCGCGGCTGTCGTACACGGTGATCCCGCCATCCGTGATCAGTGTCGGGATCTTGCCGAGCGGATTGTTGTCGATCAGTTCGGCGGGTTCGTCAGCCGTCGCGATGGGGACGGACTGGATCGATAGGCCTGCCACCTCGGCAGCCATGCGGACCTTAGCCGAGTAGGGGGAGGCGGAAGAGAAAAGCAGTTTCATGACATGACCTCTGTCGGGCAGTTGCTGGAAAATGCGGTCAGCCGGGCGGCGGAACGAAGAGTGCTGTCGCGCGGCAACCGGACCGGTCGACCTCGGGACAGGAGCGAAACTCCAGTTCGGTGGTAAGGCAGATACGGACCTCCCGCAACTCTCCGCCGGTGCAGGTAACCGCCATTCGATCGGCCGTCAGGCCGGGATTGGCCTCGCTGAACAGCGTCTCGACCTGTTGCGGTGAAATGGTCTGCTTCGATTTCGCCGCGTCGAAGGCCGCCGGCATCACGAGCCGCTCCCGCGCGGACCGCACCACGGTGAAATAGTCGTCTTGCGAAAGCCCCGAGCAGGTGCCGTGCTTGCGCCACATATGGCCGATCAGCCCGTAGCTGGGTGTCAGATCCATCAGGGAGCGGATGAGCTTGTCGGGAACGCGGTCGCTCAGGCGTGTCGGGCAATATTCCGGATGGCGCTGCTCGAACTGCGGCCACAGCCCGTGGACGATGAAGCCATGGCTCCTGCCGTCGCCGCATTGCGTGCGATCCTGCCGCTCGCGCCCTTCATGAAGGCAATAGGTCGGCGACCAGGACAAGGCGAGAACGTAGAAATCGAAGCCGGAACCTTGCGGCAAGTCGGCGGCGACGGGCCTTGCCGAGGTCGACTTGATCTCGGGGGCAGGCTGGTCCGGCGTTTCTGCTTCCGAACAGGCACCCAGAAGAAGCGCGGCGGCGAGGAGCGGCAAAAATCCCGCTATCCGCCTGGTCGCAGGCAAGGGTCAGCGGACCGAGCGGCACCAGGCTCCGTAGACGTGCCAGGGATCGAGGCCGGAAATGCAGAATTCCACATTGTCGCCGAGACCGGCAAAGCCCATGCCTTCCTCGATCAGGTACCACATCTCGCGCTTGGTGCCGTCGTTCATCCAGGCGGTCGCCTGGCAATAGCGGCGGCCGACCTGATGGATCTCGGTTGCCGGCTCGTACTTGTTCTCGCGGGCGTGGGTGATGTCGTCCACTCTCAGTCCACGCTGGATGACGTGGTCGTCCGTCCACACGAAGCGGTGCGCCATGTAGGAGAGCACGCCTTGTTCGGTACAGGCGGGAAAGCTGCCGCCGGTGAACGCGTTGGCCGGGGTCGGGGCTCCGACGCCTGCAAATGCGGTCGTCAGGGTCGCGGCCGCGACAAATGCTTGCAACGATTTCAACATTCTCTCAGCCCTCGAGCGCTTCATGGCAGATATGATTCAGCAGTTGCGGAAAGATGCGCAGGGCCGGCCTAAAGGTCAAGGATTTTAAGGCCGAGTTGCGCGTCATCGCTCAGGTGAGATAGGCCGGCAGGCATGCCGCGATGTGGTCGTAGACCATCTTGATCCGCCGGCTGTGGCGCAGATCCTCGTGCATCGTCAGCCAGACTTCGAGTTCGAAGTGTACGGATTCGGGCAGGACGGGCACGAGATCGGGCTGGTTTTCCGCGATCCACACCTGGCAAATGCCGATACCGATACCGGCGCGCAGTGCAGCGAGCTGGGTTGTGTGGCTGTCACTGCGGTAGGTGAAGATCTCCGGCGAAATCTCCGGCACCGTCGACGAGAAGCGACTGCGGTAGATGGGGTCGCGGTCCGGGCCGATGATCCGGTGCTCGGCCAGGTCGGAGGGCTTGTCGGGCAATGGCCGGTTGCCCAGATATTGACGCGTCGCGAACAGGCCGAGCCGCAATACGCCGAGTTTGCGCGCCAGCAGCGCACCCTGTTCAGGCCGCTGCATCCTGACGGCGATGTCCGCATCGCGGCGCAGCAGGTCGACGGTCCGGTTCGAGGCGTCGATCTCGAGCTGCAGGCCGGGATGTTCGCGCAGCAGCGGTTCGAAAATGAGCGGAAGCATTTCGCTCGACATGATTTCCGTGGCCGATACGCGGACCATGCCGTCTTCGGAATTCGCGCCCGCCGACGCCGTGCGCGACAGAGCGGCGGCCGATGCCGCCATGCCCTGGGCCTGCGGTTCGAGAGCCGTTGCGAGGTCCGTGGGTGTCAGCCCGTTCTGCGCGCGTGTGAACAGTCCCACCCCGAGGGCGGTCTCCAGCTGGTCGATGTGCCTGCCGATGGTGGGCTGGGACACCCCGAGGCTGCGGGCGGCGCCGGAAAGGGAGCGTTCGCTCATGACGGCAAGAAAGCTGCGCCACAGCTCCCACCCAATGTCGGACTGGCTCATCGTCGATCCAATGTCTGTCTGCTCCCCGGGTCCCCCGAGGCATGTCGGCGCGTGCGCCGGATAGGTTACACGAAACTGTAGATAGGAACGAAATCGGCTCGTTAAAAGGTTTAAACTTTATTGAACAAGATTTTTACCTGTCCATTCGCCGTATCCGCCGTCCCTCTCATTCTCCGACCAGCATGTCGACGCGGAAGCCAGCGCCCTTGTCCTGCGCCAGAAGCGCGGTCAGTTCCGGCAGGACTGTCTTCAGTTCTCCGGCCAGCGTGAAGGGTGGATTGACCACGATCATGCCGGACCCGTTGAGCCCCTTCTCGGTCTTCAGATCCCTTACCCAGAGCTCGGCAACGAGAGTTCGCGGGCGGCCCAGAGCCTTCAGACTGTCATGAAAGCCTGCCGTGTCGGCATCCGATTTCAGCGGGTACCATAGCCCGTAAGTCCCGCCGGGAAAGCGTTTTGTCGCCCGGTCGAGGCCATCGACGAGGCGGGCGAACTCGCCTTCCTTCTCGAAAGGCGGATCGACGAGCACCAGCCCGCGTTTTTCCTTGGGCGGCAAATGCGCGCCGAGTGACAGCCAGCCGTCGAGTTCCGTGACACGAACCTGGTGGTCGCCCTCGAAGAGCCTGGCAAGCTTCGCCGCGTCCGCCGGGTGCAGTTCGATCGCCGAAAGCCGGTCCTGCTTGCGAAACAGCGTTCTGGCGAGGAGGGGCGAGCCGGGATAGCGTTTCAGCGGCACGAGCGATCCGCCGTTGATCTCGGCGACCGCCGCGAGCCAGGGCGCGAGAAAGGTTTTCAGCTCGGCCGAAAGATCGGCCTGCGCGATACGGCCGATGCCAGTCTGCCATTCACCGGTCTTCTGCGCTTCTTCCGATCCCAGATCGTAGGCTCCCAGCCCGGCATGCGTGTCGATCACCCGGAAGGCGCCGTCCTTTTTCTGCAGATAGGTGATGATCGCCGCGACAATGGCGTGCTTGAGGACATCGGCGAAGTTTCCGGCGTGATAGATATGGCGGTAGTTCATGGGAAAATTTGCCTGCCACAAAGGGCAAAAAGAGGAAAATCAGCTCACCCGCACAACTGGCGGTCGTCGCGCCTTTCCCATATAGGGAAACGATGAACGAAGCGAGCCCCATCCGCAGCAAGGGTCAGGCGTCCGAGGTCCGGATCGGCCACTCTGCCTGTCCCCATGACTGCCCCTCGACCTGTGCGCTGGACGTCGAAATTCTCGGACCCGGCAAGATCGGCCGCGTTCGCGGTGCGCCCGACAACAGCTATACCGCCGGTGTCATCTGCGCCAAGGTCGCCCGCTATTCCGAACGCGTCCACCATCCCGACCGGCTGATGAAGCCGCTCGTCCGTGCCGGTGCGCGGGGCGAAGGCAGGTGGCAGGAGGCAAGCTGGGAAGCTGCCCTCGATCTGGTGGCGGAGAAATTTCTGGCGGCGGAAGAGAAATACGGCTCCGAGACCGTCTGGCCGTATCAGTATGCCGGCACGATGGGGCTTGTTCAGCGCGATTCGATCCACCGCCTGCGTCATGCCAAGCGGTATTCGGGCTTCTTCGGCACGATCTGCGTCAATGCCGCATGGACCGGCGTCGCCATGGGAACGGGGGCGTTGCGTGGTCCCGATCCGCGCGAGATGGCCAAGTCCGATTGCGTGGTGATCTGGGGCACCAATCCGGTGACCACCCAGGTCAATGTGATGACCCACGCGGTCAAGGCGCGCAAGGAACGCGGCGCGAAGATCGTCGTCATCGACGTCTACGATACGCCGACCATGAAACAGGCCGACATGGCGCTGGTGCTGAAACCCGGCACCGATGGCGCGCTCGCCTGCGCCGTCATGCATGTCGCGTTCCGCGACGGCCATGCCGACTGGCCCTATCTCGAAAAGTTCACGGACGACCCGCACGGGCTCGAAAGGCACCTCAAGAGCCGCACGCCGCAATGGGCAGCGGAGATCACGGGCCTCTCCGTGGAGGAAATCGAAGCTTTCGCCGCGCTCGTCGGCGAGACGAGACGGACCTATTTCCGTCTGGGCTATGGGTTTTCGCGTTCCCGCAACGGTACCGCAAACATGCATGCGGCGCTTTCGGTGGCCAGCGTCACCGGCGCCTGGCAATACGAGGGTGGCGGCGCCTTCCATACCAATGGCGGCATCTTCAATATCGAGAAGTCGCTGGTCGAGGGCACGTCCTACGAGGACAAGTCGATCCGCAGTCTCGATCAGTCCAAGATCGGACGCGTGCTGACCAACGATCCGGCCGAACTCTATGGCGGGCCGCCGGTCACCGCGATGCTGATCCAGAACACCAACCCGGTGAACGTCGCGCCGGAGCAGCGGCTGGTCAAGCAAGGGTTCCTGCGCGAGGATCTCTTCACCTGCGTGCACGAACAGTTCATGACCGAGACGGCGGAACTGGCCGATGTCGTCCTGCCCGCCACCATGTTTCTCGAACATGACGATATCTATCGTGGCGGCGGCAACCAGCACATTCTGCTCGGGCCAAAACTGATCGAGGCGCCGGAAGGTCCGCGCGAAAACCTCTACGTGATCGAGGAACTCGCCAAACGCCTCGGTGTCGCCGACCGCGAAGGTTTCGGGCTGACCGCGCGCGAGCATGTCGATCGCATGCTCGAAGCGCGGGGGCTGGGCAACTTCGAGACATTCGCCGAAGAGCGCTGGGCCGATGTGCAGCCGGATTTCGAGACCTCCCATTTCCTCAACGGCTTCGGTCACCCGGACGGCAAGTACCGTTTCAGGCCCGATTGGCGCGGCCAGCAGACGGCCACGCGTCCGCCTGAAACCATGGGCCTGCAGGGGCCTGTCGACGACCTGCCGGAATTTCCCGACCACGTCGAACTCATCGAGACCGCCGACGCGGGACATCCTTACCGCCTGGCAACCTCGCCGGCGCGGCAGTTCCTCAACTCCACCTTCACCGAGACGCCGGGTTCGGTGAAGCGCGAAGGGCGGCCGCAGCTCATGGTCCATCCCGATGACGCCGAAATGTCGGGCCTGGCGACCGGCGACCGGGTCGAGATCGGCAATGGACGCGGTGAAGTGGTGCTCCACGCCAAAGTGACGGTCGAGGCCAAGCGCGGCACCCTGATCGCCGAGGGCATCTGGCCCAACAAGGCGCATGAGCGCGGCGAGGGGATCAACGTGCTGACCGGCGCGGATGCCATCGCGCCCTTCGGCGGTGCCGCTTTCCACGATACCCATGTCTGGATGAAGAAGGCGGACTGACCGGTCGCGCTCTCCCTCATGGCCTGTTTCGTGTCAGGGCGTTGCTAGCTCTGCTCCATGCTCGCCTTCAGCGAAGCCCGCATACGGGTCAGCGTCTCGTGCAGACGGTGGAGGTCGGCGAGCGGCAGTCCGAAGGCTTCCGCGATGCAGCCGGGAATGTGGCGGGCGCGTCCCTCCATCTGCTTTCCCGCCTCGGTGAGGTGAATACGCACCTTCCGCTCGTCGGACTTGTCGCGCGCGCGTAAGAGAACCCCGTTGTTTTCCAGCCGTTTGATGAGGGGGGTCAATGTGGAGGATTCAAGCCCGAGCCGCTGACCGAGTTCGCCGACCGTCAGCCCGTCACCGGTCCAGAGCGTGACCAGTACGAGATATTGCGGATAGGTGAGGCCCAGTTCCGCGAGCAAAGGCTGATAGACCTGCCCGACGGCATGATGGGTCGCATAGAGATCGAAGCACAGCATCGATTCCGGGGCCGGGCGGTAGGTCTCAGGCAACTTTTCGTCGGTCATGGCGTTTGACTCCTGTACCGAAACTATGTCGTGCGCGATTGGGCTGCAAGACTTGACGGCCTTGCGTGTCGCCCATATATATCGTGCACGATATAATCGTAAGCAATTAAATTTGACAGGGAGAATGTCATGCCGACCAAGATCGCATACACCGCCACTGCAACCGCCACCGGGGGAGGCCGCGACGGTCACACCCGCACCGAGGACGGCACGATCGATCTCGACCTCGCCGTTCCGAAGGAGATGGGCGGCAGCGGCAATGGTGCAAACCCCGAACAGCTCTTCGCCGCGGGTTACGCGGCCTGCTTCATGGGCGCGATGCGCTTTTATGCCGGCCAGAAGAAGGTGAAGGTGCCCGACGACGCGAAAGTCACCGTCTCCGTCGGCATCGGCCCGCGTGAGGACACCGGCTTCGGTCTCGATGTGAAGATCAAGGTCGATCTTCCGGGCGTAGAGAAGGATGTCGCCGAAGACCTCATCGCCGGCGGCCACAAGGTCTGCCCCTACTCGCACGCCACGTCCGGCACGCTGTCGATCACGCCTGAACTGGCCTGATCCCGCCGGCCAAAGGTGTTCAGAAACGGCCTGGACGGGAATTTCCCGCCCGGGCCGAATTTTTTTTTCGATATTTCTTGATGAGGTGAAACTTTTCCGTGTGCGGCCTCGTCTCCCCGGACGCAATCAAAATTACAACGAGGAGACAGACATGACATTTTTCCGCACTTCGATCCTGACCGCCACCGCTCTCGCTGCATCGGTCGCCATGGCCGGCGCCATGGACGAATACTCGATTTCCGGTTCCGACCAGGACGTTTCCGGCGGCACCGTCACCGCCTCCGACATCATGACCGCTCAGGACGGCTGGCTCGTCGTTCACCGCACCGATGCCGACATGAAGCCAGGTCCGGTCGTTGGCCATGCCTGGATCAAGAAGGGTGACAACAAGGACGTCACTGCCGATCTCGACGAGGACGTGGCATCCGGCGACATGCTGATGCTGATGGTTCACGGCGAGGAAGGCGGCATGAAGGAGGGTGAATTCGAATATACCCTCGGCGCCAAGGAAGACGGCCCGATCAAGGTCGACGGCAAGCTCGTCATGACTGTCATCACAGCCAAGTAAACGTCATCTGGACGTCCCCCGCATTCCTTCCCAGGAAAAATGCGGCAGTGTCTGTCGGCAATCCCCCGTGCCGGCAGACACTTTTTTCGTCGATGCGGGTCAGCCGGTGACGATCAGCATCTCGTCTTCGGTGGAGAACGTGCCGGCACCCGAGGCTGACGACATTCCGTCTCCGCTCATCCGCACATCGCCGCGCGCCAGAAGCGCCAGAGCCGCCGGATAGAGTTTGTGCTCGGCCTTCAATACCCGCTCGGCCAGTGCTTCGGCGGTATCCTTGTTCAGGACGGGAACCGCGGCCTGGGCGATGATCGGACCGTCATCCATGACTTCGGTGACGAAATGCACGCTTGCGCCATGCACCCGGCAGCCGGCTGCCAGGGCCCGGTGATGCGTATCAAGTCCCGGAAATGACGGCAGCAGCGACGGATGGATATTGATCATCCGCCCCTTCCAGCGGCGCACGAAATCCTCGGAGAGGATGCGCATGTAGCCGGCCAGGCAGACGATTTCCGCGCCCGTCTCCTCGATCGCTTCCAGCACCGCGGCCTCATGGGCCTCGCGACTGTCGTAATCCTTGCGTGCGACCGCCCTGGCAGGAATGTCGAAACCCTTTGCCCGTTCGAGCCCGGCGGCATCCGCCTTGTCCGAGATGACGGCCACGATCTGCGCCGGGTAGTCGGGCTTCATGGCGGCAGCGATCAGCGCGCCGAGATTGGACCCGCGACCGGAGATGAGCACGGCGACCTTGCGGCGCGGCTTGCGGGACGGGGCAGGGGCTTCGCTCTCGCTCACAGGCTCAGTGTTCCCTTGTAGGCCACGCCGGGCGCACCGGCTGCGCGGGTGCCGATCACGCCGAGACGGACGACGCTTTCGCCCTCGCCGGTCAGAATGTCGGCGACCTTGCGCGCGTTCTCCTCGGAGACGACGACGATCATGCCCACGCCGCAATTGAAGGTGCGCAGCATTTCCTTGGGCTCCACGCCGCCGGTCCGGGCCAGCCAGCCGAAGACGGCCGGTGCCTTGACGGCATCGAGATCGATCTCGGCGGAAAGTCCTTCGGGAAGCACCCGCGGGATGTTTTCGGGAAAGCCGCCGCCGGTTATGTGGGCGAGCGCCTTGATGGCACCTGTTTGGCGGATCGCCTTGAGGAGCGGCTTCACATAGATTTTCGTCGGCGCCAGCAGCGCTTCGGCGAGCGTGATCTCCGGATCGAACGGGGCCTTGTCGGCATAGGCGAGACCGGAGAGGCCGACGATCTTGCGCACCAGCGAATAGCCGTTGGAGTGAACCCCGGAGGAGGCGAGGCCCAGGATGACGTCGCCCGCAGCCAGATCACCGGCGGGCAGCAGCTGGCCACGCTCGGCTGCGCCTACCGCGAAGCCTGCGAGGTCGTAGTCGCCAGCGGAATACATGCCCGGCATTTCCGCCGTTTCGCCGCCGATCAGAGCGCAGCCGGCCTGTTTGCAGCCCTCGGCAATGCCGCCCACGATATCGGCGCCCTGTGCGGGATCGAGCTTGCCGGTGGCAAAATAGTCGAGGAAGAACAGCGGTTCGGCGCCCTGGACAACGAGATCGTTGACGCACATGGCGACGAGATCGATGCCCACCGTGTCGTGCTTGTCCGCTTCGATGGCGACTTTCAGCTTGGTGCCGACGCCGTCATTGGCGGCGACGAGAACGGGATCGGTGAAACCGGCAGCCTTGAGATCGAACAGGCCGCCGAAACCGCCGATTTCTCCGTCGGCGCCCGGGCGGCGGGTCGATTTGACCAGCGGCTTGATGCGATTGACCAGTTCGTTGCCCGCGTCGATATCGACCCCTGCATCGCTGTAGGTCAGGCCATTGCCCTTGCTGCTCATCCGCCGGCACCCTCTTTCGCAATTTGTCCTTGCCCGGCGGGCGGTCCGGCCCGCAGCGGGTATCTGCCCGCGAAATCGCATTTTGGCGGCATATGCGCAAGCCGCTATTCCCTCGGTCATCGGGTATCCACACCCGCACATGCACGTAAAACCGCCACCGGCTTGCAAATCGGACGGGGCTCGACGAACTAGAGTCTGCTATGAGCGAGGGAGAATTGCGATAACGGAGGCAGTGCTAGCGGCGATGACCTGGCCGAATTTCATCACCATGGGTCGCCTTGTTCTCGTTCCGGTGTTCATTCTCGCAATGCTCGACGGCGAGACGGAATGGGCGTTTTTGGTATTCCTGATTGCCGGCATCTCCGATGCGGTCGACGGCTATCTCGCCCGCAAATTCCGGCAGGTCAGTCAGCTCGGCACCTATCTCGACCCGATCGCCGACAAGCTTCTGCTGGTCAGCGGCTTCATCACGCTCGGCTATCTCGGTGAAATCCCGAGCTGGCTGGTGGTGCTGGTGGTGTCGCGTGACGTGCTGATCGTCGGTGCGGTGCTGATCTCGCACCTGATGTCGCAGCCGGTGGAGGTCCGTCCGATCTTCGTCTCCAAGATGACCACCACCATCCAGATCGTCCTGGTAGCGGTGGCCCTTGCCGATCAGGCCGGGCTATCGGAATTGTCGGCGATCCTTTTCTGGCTCGGTCTGGGAACGGCGGCCTTGACCACAGCTTCCGCGGCAGCCTATCTCCGCACCTGGATGCGGCATATGGCAGAGACGAGCTAGACAGACGGTGTCATCCACGTCATCTGTCATGTCAGCGCCGCCGAAACAGGAGTGCGATGCATGACGACCCACGTAGATCGCGCGGCGCTGCGCAGGCAGATATTTTTCTGGCTGATCGCCTTGGCGATGTTCGCCTTCTTTCTCTACGTCTTCTCGTCGATCCTGCTGCCCTTCGTGGCCGGCATGGCGCTGGGGTATTTTCTCGATCCGGTGGCCGACCGCCTGCAGAAGCTTGGCATGAGCCGGCTCGCCGCCACGGCGCTCATCCTGCTTGTCTTCGTCGTGATGTTCATCGCGAGCTTCATCATCATCATCCCGCTGCTCGTCACCCAGGCCGCCGATTTCGCTTCGAAGGTGCCGGGCTATTTCGAGAACCTCCAGCACCTGGTCACGACCTCGGCGCACGACTACATGCCCGACTGGCTTGCCGGCCAGATCGAGGGCATGAAGAATTCCTTCTCCGGATTGATCAAGGAAGGCGCCGGGTTCCTCGGCTCCGTCCTCCAGCAGATCTGGAATTCCGGCAAGTCCATTGTCGACGTCGTCGCCCTTCTGGTGGTCACCCCCGTCGTTGCCTTCTACCTGCTTCTCGACTGGGACGACATGGTGGCCAAGATCGACGCCTGGATCCCGCGCGATCACGTCGACACGGTGCGTGAACTCGCCAGGCGCATCGACCGCACGGTGGCCGGCTTCATTCGCGGGCAGGGCACTGTCTGCATGGTGCTGGGGCTGTTCTACGGCATCGCGCTGTCGATCGCCGGGCTCAATTTCGGCCTGCTGATCGGCCTGTTCGCCGGTCTGATCAGCTTCATTCCCTATGTCGGCTCGACGATCGGCCTCGTGCTCGCCTTCGGCGTGGCGCTGGTCCAGTTCTGGCCCGACTACATCATGATCGGCGTGGTTCTCGGGATTTTCTTCATCGGCCAGTTCCTCGAAGGCAATATCCTCCAGCCGCGTCTGGTCGGCTCCTCGGTGGGGCTTCATCCGGTCTGGTTGATGTTTGCGCTCTTCGCCTTCGGTGCGCTGTTCGGCTTCGTCGGCATGCTGGTGGCCGTTCCAGCGGCAGCAGCCCTCGGTGTATTGGTCCGTTTCGCCCTTGAAAAATATCTCGACAGTGATCTTTATCACGGCCAGTCGCGTCAGCTTCTGGTCACCGAGACCAAGCGTGACGACGCGATCTGACGAGGAAAGCGCCGCGCCCCATGCCGCACAGTTCGAAACAGGGACAGATCCCGCTCAATTTCGGTCACCAGCCCTCGGCTGGCCGTGAGGATCTCATCGTGTCGGACCGGCTGGACGCGGTCATAAGCCTGATCGATCGCTGGCCGGACTGGCCGTCGCCGGTCGTCATCGTGGCCGGCCCGACCGGGTCGGGAAAGTCGCATCTGGCATCGGTCTGGGCGGAGCAATCGGGTGCGGTTCCCGTTCTCGTTGACAGGCCCGATGCGGTGACGCTGGAACTCGCCGCCGCCGGTCCGGTGCTGGTCGAGGATGTCGATCGCATCGGCTTCGACGATACCGCGCTTTTCCATCTCATCAACGCGGTGCGCCAGAACGGCACCACGCTGATGATGACGAGCCGGCTCTGGCCCGCGGCCTGGAACGTCAGGCTCCCCGACCTTGCCTCGCGCCTGAAGGCCGCGACCACGGTGGAAATCGGCGAGCCTGACGACGAACTGCTGGCGCAGGTGCTGGTCAAGCTTTTCGCCGACCGCCAGATCGTGCCGGACGAGCGGGTTGTATCCTACCTCGTCTCACGCATGGAACGCTCGCTCGATGCGGCCTGTCGCATCGTTGCCCGCCTCGACGATCTGGCCCTTTCCCGGCAATCGAAGATCTCCCGCCAGCTGGCTTCGGAAGTCCTCGCCGAATTCGAAGGCGGGATTTCCGACGCCTCATTGTCATAGTTTTCTGATCTATCTCTGCGAATCGATCCCGGGCTGCCGCTGGACAGGACGGCCCATTAAAGGAATGCTACGGCAATGAACGAGATGAGCGAAACCCCGCAAAACCCGACCGTCGATACCAAGGCGCCCGAGACCCCCGAGATCAGGGTCCCGGAGACGAAGTCGCTGATCAAGCCGACGCCGGAAACCCCGGACAACGACCTGCTCGACAGCCCGGACCGTTTCGTCAATCGCGAATTCTCCTGGCTGCAGTTCAACCGGCGTGTTCTCGAGGAGACGCTCAACGAGAACCATCCGCTGCTCGAACGCGTCCGTTTTCTCTCGATTTCGGCCACCAACCTGGACGAATTCTTCATGGTCCGCGTTGCCGGTCTCGAGGGGCAGGTGCGCCAGAGCATCGCAACCCGGTCCGCCGACGGCCTCAATCCCGCCGAACAGCTCGACCGTATCCTGGGCGAGGTCGACGGGCTTCAGCTCGAGCAGCAGGCTTCGCTTGCGGTCCTCCAGCAATATCTGTCGTCGGAGAACATTCATTTCGTCCGCCCGGCGCAGCTGGAGGACGAGGACAAGGCGTTGGTGGAAGAAACCTTCCTCCAGTCGATCTTCCCGGTGCTGACGCCGCTGTCCATCGACCCGGCGCATCCGTTCCCCTTCATTCCCAATCTGGGCTTCTCGATCTGCCTGCAGCTGGAACGGCGCAAGGGACGCGAGCCGATGACGGCCCTCGTGCGTCTTCCGGTCGCCCTCGATCGCTTTCTGCGCCTGCCCGACACCGATACCGGCGTGATCCGCTTCATCACGCTCGAAGACGTCGTTTCGATGTTCATCGAACGGCTCTATCCCGGTTATGAGGTCAAGGGGTCCGGTACCTTCCGCATCATCCGCGACAGCGATATCGAACTCGAGGAAGAGGCCGAGGACCTGGTGCGGTACTTCGAGACCGCGCTCAAGCGCCGCCGGCGTGGCTCGGTGATCCGCATCGAGTTCGATTCCGAGATCCCGCAGTCGTTGCGTGAATTCGTCGTCCATGAGCTCAATGTCCCGGAGAATCGGGTGGCCGTGCTGCCGGGGCTACTGGCGCTCGACACCTTGTCGGAGATCTGCAAGGCGCCGCGCGACGACCTGAAATTCGAATCCTACAATGCCCGCTTCCCCGAGCGCATCCGCGAACATGCCGGCGACACGCTGGCCGCGATCCGGGAGAAGGATCTGGTCATCCATCATCCCTACGAATCCTTCGATGCGGTGGTGCAGTTCCTTTTTCAGGCCGCGCGCGATCCCGAAGTCCTCGCCATCAAGCAGACGCTCTACCGGACCTCGAACGACAGCCCCATCGTCCGGGCGCTGATCGACGCGGCCGAAGCCGGCAAATCGGTGACGGCTCTGGTCGAGCTCAAGGCGCGCTTTGACGAGGAAGCCAACATCCGCTGGGCACGCGATCTCGAGCGCGCCGGGGTGCAGGTGGTCTTCGGCTTCGTGGAGCTCAAGACCCACGCCAAGATGTCGCTGATCGTGCGCCGGGAGGAGGGCAAGCTCGTCTCCTACTGCCACCTGGGCACCGGCAACTACCACCCTGTCACGGCCAAGATCTACACCGACCTGAGCTACTTCACCTGCGACCCGGTGATTGCCCGCGACGTCTCGCGTGTGTTCAACTTCATCACCGGTTACGGCGAACCGGAAGGGCTCGAGAAGCTTGCTGTGTCGCCGATCAATCTGCGCCCGCGCATCCTCGACAATATCGAGGCCGAAATCCGCCATGCGAAATCGGGGCGTCCGGCTGCCATCTGGATGAAGATGAACTCGCTGGTCGACCCGCAGATCATCGACGCGCTCTACCGGGCATCGATCGCCGGTGTCGAGGTCGAACTCGTGGTGCGCGGCATCTGCTGCCTGCGCCCGCAGGTTCCCGGCCTGTCCGAAACGATCCACGTCAAGTCGATCATCGGCCGTTTCCTCGAGCACTCCCGCATCTATTGCTTCGGTAACGGCCACGGCCTGCCGTCGAAACAGGCGCTGGTCTATATCGGGTCGGCGGACCTGATGCCGCGCAATCTCGACCGGCGTGTCGAAACACTCGTGCCGATCACCAACCAGACTGTTCACGAGCAGATCCTCTCCCAGATCATGCTCGGCAACGTCATCGACAATCAGCAGAGCTACGAAATCCTGCCCGATGGCACCTCGCGTCGCATCGTCGCCGAAGAAGGCGAGGAACCTTTCAATGCACAGCATTATTTCATGACCAACCCGAGCCTTTCCGGCCGCGGGGAAGCCCTTAAATCCAATGCTCCGAGGCTGATTGCGCGGCGCGTGTCTCATCCCGAACGCTAGAGCCGGCATTTTGCCCAGTTCAAGTTGCACCTGAAACGAACTAGTCTTCCTGCATGATAGAAACTGAAGCCCATGGGCGAGCGCCGGGAACCTATCCCGTCTCCGTCGTCGACATTGGATCGAACTCCGTGCGTCTCGTCATCTACGAGGCGCTCAACCGTTCTCCCTCCGTCCTCTTCAACGAGAAGGTGCTGTGCGGTCTGGGCAAGGGCCTCGCCTCCGGCAACCGGATGGACGAGGAGGCAATCAGCCGCGCGATCGATGCTCTCCGCCGGTTCCGGGCGCTCTCCGATCAGGCGCGTGCGATGGAAATCCATGTTCTCGCGACGGCTGCGGCGCGCGAAGCGGAAAACGGCGCCTCATTCATCGAGGCCGCCGAGGAGGCGATAGGCTGCGAGATCCGCGTGCTGACAGGCGTCGAGGAGGCTCGTTTCTCCGCGCTCGGCATCATCAGCGGCTTTCACAATCCCGACGGTATCGCCGGCGATCTCGGCGGCGGATCGCTGGAACTGGTCGATGTGCGCGGGCGTGATTATTCGGGCGGCATCACCCTGCCGCTCGGCGGTCTGCGGCTGTCGGAACTCTCCGGCGGTTCGATCACCAAGGCACGGACAATCGCGCGCACGCATCTTAGAAAGGCGGAACTGCTCAAGGGCGGGGTGGGGCGAACCTTCTATTCGGTCGGCGGCACCTGGCGAAACATCGCCAAGCTTCATATGGAGATGAGCGGCTACCCGCTGCACATGATGCAGGCCTACGAGATCCCGCTCGATGAGGCGCTCGAGTTTCTCGCGAAGGTCGCGCGGATGAAGCCGAACCGCGACGAGGAACTCAAGAAGATCTCTCGCAACCGCCGCGCGCTCCTGCCTTTCGGCGCGGTAGCGCTGCAGGAGCTCATGGAGATCATGAAACCCCAGAAGCTGTCGTTCTCCGCCCTTGGTGTGCGCGAGGGCTATCTCTACTCGCTTCTGCCGGAGGAGGACGCGGTTCAGGACTCGCTGCTTGCGGCCTCGAACGTGCTGGCCAACCTGCGTGCCCGCTCGCCCCGCCATGCCCGGGAACTTGCCGAATGGACGGGGAAGATGTTCGAGGTCTTCGGCATAGAGGAGACCGAGGACGACGCGCGCTATCGTCAGGCGGCCTGCCTGCTGGCCGACATATCCTGGCGCGCCCATCCGGATTATCGCGGCCTGCAGGCGCTCAACATCATCGCCCACTCGACCCTCTCCGGCATCAGCCACGCCGGCCGCGCCTATATCGCGCTCGCCAATTACTACCGCTTCGAGGGGCTCAACGACGACGGCTCGTCCCGCTCGCTCGCAACCATCGCCACCCCGCGCTATGTCGAATTCGCCAAGCTGCTGGGCGGGATGCTGCGCGTGATCTATCTCTGCTCGGCCTCGATGGACGGTGTGGTGCCCCGCCTGAAGTTCGAGCGCGCCGAACCGGGCGACGAGAATGCGGAAATCTACTTCACCTTGCCCCGGGACATGGCCAATTTCCTCGGTGAGCGCGTCGAGGGGCGGCTCAACCAGCTCTCGAAACTGACCGGAAAGAAACTCGCCATCAGGCTGGGGTGAGGGCGAGTCCCGGGTTTCTCGCTCCTCAATCCTCCACGATAGGCTCGAAGAAGCCCCACATCATCCGCTTGCCGTCGAAAGGCATGTTCGAAGGATCGGAGCCCAGTTCGGTCTCGAAGTCCTTCATCGAGGCGTCCATGCCGCTCTGGGATGTCGCCTTGTCCGGCCAGACGATCCAGGAGAAGACCACGGTTTCGTCCTCTTCGAGTTTTACCGCCAGCGGGAACGAGGTCACCTTGCCGTCGGGCACGTCGTCGCCCCAGCATTCGAAGACACTGAGCGCGCCGTGCTTCTTGAAGATGCGCGACCCCATTTCGGCCATCTCGGTATATTTCGCCTTGTTGGCATTCGGTACCGGCAACAGAAATCCCTGGACGTAAGCCATTCTACTCTCCCTTTGCTGCGGCTTTGGCTGCCGCGATGTCGATCCTGCTCATTTTCATCATCGCCTCCATGGCCCGCGAAGCCGCCTCCTTGTCCGGCTGCGAGAAGAGGGCGATCACTTCGGTGGAGACGACCTGCCACGAGAAGCCGAAACGGTCCTTGAGCCAGCCGCAGGGGCCATGCTCGCCGCCGCCTTCCACCAGCCTTTCCCAATAATGGTCGATCTCGTCCTGGCTGTGACAGCCGATCGTCAGCGATCCGCCTTCATCGAAACCGAACTTGTGATCCATCGCGCTGTCCATCGCCATCAGGCCGGTGCCTGCAATCCTGGCGCGTCCGTGATTGATCGAGCCTGCCGGCTCGCCGGACGCTTCCGGATAGTCATTGGTCAGCTCGACCTGCGAATCCGGAAAGACGTCCGCGTAGAAATTGAGGGCTTCCCGCGCGCGGCCCGCGACCTTTCCGGTAAACATCAGCATCGGGGTGACCGGCCGGACGTCCTCGCCGCCCATCGGGAGCGAGATCTCCCACGAGACGCCGAAACGGTCGTTGCACCATCCGAAGAGTTCGCTCCACTCGTAGCTGTCGAGCGGCATCAGCACCTCGCCGCCCTCGGAAAGGCCTTTCCAGATGCGCTCGACGTCGCTGCGGTTGTCCATCTGCACGAAGAGCGAGAGTGCCGGGGATGGCTTGAAGATCGGCCCGGCATTGATGGCATGGAGCCGGTAGCCGAGAATTTCGTAGCTTGCCACCATCACCTGGCCGGCCGGCTGGCCATGGACGTCGCAACCCGCCTCGCTGTAGCGCGAGATATTGGTGATCGTCCCGCCGAACAGTTCCGTATGGAACCGCGCGACCTGTTCCGCCTGTCCGTCGAACCAGAAGAACGGTGCGATTTTCTGGGCTTCCATCTCAGGCCTCCCTTGCGGGCATGTCGCCGCAGCCTTCGTCCGCCTCCGCCATCGCTCCCGCCTGCATTTCGTCGGGCGTCGGGTCGAAGATATGGGTCGCGAACGACCAGACGTGACCGAAGGGATCGCGCATCATGGCAAAGCGATCGCCCCAGAACTGGTTGGCCGCCGGCATCGTCACCGTACCTCCGGCGTCTTGCGCCCTGGCGACGAAATCGTCCACGTTCCTGACATAGACATGCATCGAAACCGGGCTGCCGCCATATTCGAGCGGCCCTTTCATGCCATAGGCAAGGTTTTCGTCGACCAGCATGATCGACGATCCCTCGATCTCGATCATGGCGTTCATGATCTTGCCGTTGGGACCTGCAAATCGGCCCCTTTCCACGGCGCCGAATGCCCTGACGTAGAAATCGATGGCTTCGGCCGCGCCACGGCAGATCAGATGCGGCGAGACGGGTTGCATGTTGTCGGGTTTGTAGCTGCTGGCGGGGGTCGGCATGTCGGTTCTCCTCAGTACCGGGTCATAGTGCTTCTGGTTCAGTAATCGAGCGTCTTCGCAAGCGCCTCCAGCTGGTCGGCCGCGGCATTCCAGCCGTCATGAAACCCCATCTCCTCATGTCGCTTCTTGGCGTCTTCCGAAAAATGCCGGACGACGGCGCGGTAGCGCGTGGCGCCGCCCTCGTCGCTGAATGTCAATGTCGCGACAATGAAGGGATTGTCCGAAGGCTTGAACCCTTCAGTCATCGCGTCAGTAAAGACGAGCCTCTCGCCCGGGACGACCTCGAGATAGATGCCCGTGTTCGGGTGGGGGTTGCCATCCGGATCCTGCATGACGGTATTGAAACGGCCACCCGCCCGCACATCCACATCCGAGCTTTGCGTCGACCATGGGGCAGGGGTGAACCATTTGACGATCAGATCCGGCTCGGTCCAGCAGCGCCAGACGGCGGCGCGGGGTGCGTAGATCACGCGGTCGAGGACGAGTTCGCGGCTGGCGGGGAATTCATGGTTCATTGGCGGATCTCCTCCGGAGTTGGTGTGTTGAACAACAGGCGGATGTAGCGGATCAGATGATCGATCGTATCGGCGGCAATCTCCGCCGAACCTCGGGCTTTTGCCATGATGAACGCGCCCTGCAGCACCGCCTGGGTGTGCAGCGCCAGGCTCTCGGCGGTTGTGCCGGTCACGCCGCAGGCTGCCATGGCGGCCTGAATGTCGGGGACCAGCGTCATCGCGTGGCCGGTGATCGTGGCATCGCACGCCTGGCGGATGGCGGGGGCGCTGTCATAGGTTTCCTGCACCATCGTGCCGACGAGGCAGGTGAATTCGGGAACCTCGCCGGCCAGCAGCAGCTTGCGAAACTCGAGATAAGCGATCAGCCGGTCGAACGGATCGGCGGGCTGGTGATAGGGGGCGTTTGCAAAGAGCTCGGAGGTCGTCTCGGCCCAGAAGCGGGCTGCCTCCACACCCAGATCCTCCTTGCTGCGGAAATGGTGGAAGAAGGCGCCCTTGGTCACACCGGCGCTGCGGCAGAGATCATCGATGCTGGTCGCGGAAAACCCCTTGGCGCGCACGACGTCCCGCGCCGCTTCCAGCAATCTCTCCCGGGCCTGGATATGTCTTCGAGCCACATTCTCCTCGCTTTCTGACAAATTACATACCAACCGGTCGGTATGTTTGGCAATGGGTATTTGCTGAATTCGTGTAACGTATTGAAATCATGTCTCCTCAAGAAGGTGCGCTGCCTGTCGGACAGTATGCAACGGCTCTCGACAAGGACGGAGCGATCCGCGCGATGGCCACTGCGTATTTACAGCCCTGCAATCGCCGGTCGTTACGACCTTGACTTTTCCATTGGCAGAGGCCACCCCGCGTCGAACAGGTTGTGGGGCGTCTACTCAGTGAACAGATGGGATTGCATTCATGCAGCTGACCATATTCGGCACTGGCTATGTCGGGCTTGTGCTCGCGGCCGTACTGGCCGACGCAGGTAACAAGGTCACCTGCGTCGATGTCGACGCGGCGAAAATCGAGAACCTCAAGCTCGGAATCGTGCCGATATACGAGCCGGGCCTCGAGGCGCTGATTATACGCAACAGGGATGCCGGTCGTCTCACCTTCTCGACCGATCCGCGTGAAGCGGTGGAGTTTGGCGAGATCATCTTCATAGCGGTGGGGACGCCCACCGACGAGGACGGGTCGGCCGATCTCAAATATGTCCTGGCGGTCGCCTCGACGATCGGCAGGGTGATGGAAAATGACAGGATCGTCGTCACCAAGTCGACCGTCCCCGTTGGAACCGCCGATCAGGTGGAGGCTGCCATCAAGCGGGAGCTCGCCAGCCGGGGGCGCGACGATCTCTCGCTGGATGTCGTTTCAAACCCGGAGTTCCTGAAGGAGGGCGCGGCAGTTGCGGACTGCCAGAAGCCCGATCGGATCGTTCTCGGCATCCGAGCCGGCGGGTCGGCGACCGAGCGGACGCTGCGCGAACTATATGCCCCGTTCAATCGCAATCACGAAAAGATAATCGTGATGGACGTGCGAAGCGCCGAACTGACGAAATATGCTGCGAACTGCTTGCTGGCGACCAAGATCAGTTTCATGAACGAGATCGCCAACCTCGCCGATCGCCTCGGCGCCGATGTCGAAAGCGTCCGGCTGGGTATCGGGTCGGATCCGCGTATCGGAAACCAGTTCATTTATCCTGGCGCAGGGTATGGTGGATCATGCTTCCCCAAGGACGTACGAGCGCTCATTTCAATGGGGCGTGGCGTCAACTTCGAGCCGCTGATCACGGAGGCCGTGGAGCGGCGCAATCAGCTTCAGAAACAGGTGATATTCGAAAAGATCGTGAGCCGGTTGGGCGCCGATCTTCGCGGAAGGACTTTCGCGCTCTGGGGACTCGCCTTCAAACCGAACACCGACGACATGCGCGAGGCACCGTCACGGGTGGTGATCGACTCTCTTCTCGCGGCGGGCGCAACTGTGCGTGCTTATGATCCCAAGGCGATGGAGGAATGCGGGCGCATCTATCGCGGGCGGGAAGGGCTCGTGTTCTGCGCGTCTCAGGAACAGGCCCTGACAGGAGCGGATGCACTCGTGGTGATGACCGAGTGGAAGGAGTTCCAGTCACCCGACTTGAAGCTGCTGGGCGATAGCTTGCGTGAGCGACTGGTGTTCGACGGGAGAAATATTTATGATCCGTCATCTCTTGCCCGTCACGGTCTGACGCTTTGCGGGATCGGACGCGCCGTCTCCTAACGAGTGCATGCAGGCGATGGCGCGTAGCCTGAAGTTCAAGAAGCCGCCGCATCCCGTCCAGAGGATCACCCTTCCTCCGTGGGAACGCCGGCTCCTCGAGTGGAAGGCCTTGGCAAAGCTGCCTGAACAGAAAATATGGAAGCCGATAAAGATACGTCTGAGATCCCACTTCTCAGGCTATTCGAGGCGATGAAACGCGACGGTCGCGACAAAGCTTGACGGTTTCGCGCCGCGTGGCGAGGCGTCAGGCGTCGGCAGGCAGGAACGGCAGGCCCAGTTCCGACGTCAGCGCCCGGATCGCGCGGTCATTGTCGTTGTCATGCGGGACGCCGCGATTGGTCAGGGCAAGTCCGGACAGGTCGCAGCCAGGCCACTCGACGATACGCGTCTTCGGGCCGATATGCCGAACCGTCGTGCCGTGACGCCGTGCCATCCAGTAAAACCAGAGATCGTCGGCGGTCGGGCACAGACGCATGAACCGTTCCTCGTCGAAAACCATGGGGTCGAGCGCGTTCGGAGGGTACAGCACACCGCTCACGCCGGTTGCGAAAATGTCCGGCCCTTCGGCCGCCTCGCCGATGTTTTTATCCCACGCTTCGTAGGAGAGCAGGCGGCCGTCCTCGCCGTGGAGAACGCGGTGCGATCTGTGTGAGATGATCCGGCCCGGATGCTGCCTGGCGCAATCGACCAGCGACCGAAGCCAGTCCTTCTGATAATAGACATCATCGTCGCAGGTGGCGACGAAGGCCTCCGGATGCTCGCGCAACACGGGAACCAGTTTGGTGTAGGACTTGATATTGTTCCTGTAGGTCCGGATGACGAGACCATCCTTCTGCATCCCCAGGATCTCATTCGGAAGCTTCGACTCGTCGCCTTCGGTGAGCGTCAGTATGATCCGGTCGGCTTTGACCGTCTGTCTGATGACGGCCCGAAGCGTCAGGTGAAGCGTCGCATAACGTTCCGGATAGCTGGTCAGCGAAACGATCAGCGGCGCGGAAAGCCCGTGCGGGTGGCTGGCCGGATCGCGCCGCAGCACCTCATGCGCCATTCGCGCGCTTCGGACGCGGCGCTTGAGGTCGGTAAACCATTTCGGATCAGTCATGGCTGTCGTTCTCCGGCATCTGCCAGGCCCGTCGCAACCACTCAACGTCGCCGATCCGTCGATACCATCGCCCCCCGTTTCCGCTGAACACATCTTCCATCTTGGGTTGGCCGGCAAAGCAGACGATGCGTGCGCCTTCGGGCAGGGCAGGGTCCTTGAAAAAGCTCAACAGATGCCGGGGGACGCATTGGTTCTTGAAGCTCACGCACCATCCTTTCGGCCAGTAGTGCAGATCGTCGCTTCGGGCGAGCTGGGCCGATTGGAATCGTTGCGAGATTCCATAATCCCTGACCGCTCCGTCGGGATCGGCGAGGTAGGCGTCTAGAATATGGCTGTGCGCGCCGATTTCGTAGCGGAAGACCGAGCTGTTGCCGACCGAGTTCAAAAGCGCGCGGCGCGCCGGGTTGACCCACCTCAGGGGCTTTGCCCGAAACAGTTCGGCATCGCGCAGGATCCGGAATTTGCCCGGAAAAGTGAAAAAGGGCTCGAGATCTCCCACGATCACCTGATCGAGGTCGAGATAGAGCGCGGTGCCCGAAAGTCCGGCGAGATCCTTTTTGAACAAGGCCATCTTCTGCCAGCGTGTGTCGTCCATGCCCTCGGCCAGCTCGATCTCGGGCAGGGGAAGCGCTTCTACCTCTTGGTCAAGACCGCGCGTGTCGTCGGTGAAGCAGATAAATCGGTGCGGGCGCGACAGGTGACGCTTGACGCCGCGCCTCAGCCTGTTGACGAAGTGGGGGCCGTAGAAATCGCCCCACTTCATCGTCAGGATGAGCACCGGAGCTCTCGGGTCGTCCACTGCCGTGCCCGTTGAGGTCAAGCCTTGTCTCCCTGTTGGCGATCAAGCCAGAGATTGCGTCCGTCGAAATGAAGGCGCCCGGACAGTTCGGGTTCTGCCTCCAGAGCCAGCGGATCGGCGAAAAGGTGGTCCTTCTGCGCGTTTCGCAGGTAGCGCACCATTTTTTCCCGCCTCTCCGACCAGAGGGCGCGCTCGCGGCGTTCCTTGGGCGTTCTGATGCCCTTTTCCGACAGGATGCGCCTGAAGCTTCTGCGCAGCGCTCTTATCCGCTTGTAATGCCCCGGAATGGCGACGTCCCTGGGATCGACGCCGGCTTCATCGAGAATGCGGAAAAATGCCTCTTCGTGGGCGATCCGCCTGTTCGAGGCGCCGGGATGATCGGGCAGAAACCATGGCTTGATGGGCGTGCAGAAATGCAGGAACACCGGATCGACCCAATCGTCGACCCCCAGCTCGAAGAAGGGGGGCTGGTAGTTCCAGCGCGGGCTGAGCTCGGTCCAGCGGCCATCCAGCGCGTGATTGAGGAAGTCCTGTGACTTGATGCCGTGAACGTCACGGTTCTTGTAATAATTGGCCAGGCGCTGCCCGAGCAGCCCGATGTCCCAGCGGGCGGGTTCGATCAGCATCATGCCGGAATTGAAATACCGGCCGCTTTCAACCCCTATGCGATCCAGCCACTCCTCGCGGGAAAGCCCGGTTCCGCGCGGCGACTTGTCGATCGTGGCGGTATCGCTGACCGCGCCGAAGCCGTAGGGCAGGTCGATGTCCCAGATCGAATGGTCGACCTTTTCGCACAGCATGTCGACGTCGAGGTAGAGAATGCGGTCATAATCGCGGAGCAGGGACGGCGCGTAATTGCGCAGAAACACCACCCTCGGCCACTTTTCCGATACCGGAATATCGTCCGGGAGATCGAACTTGATCCTGTTGCGATGAATATGGATGTTGGCAGCACCGGGAACGTCAACGGTTTCCGCTCCGCGGCCTTCGACGAATACGTGAACGTCGCAGCCCCACTGCTTCGACAGCCTTGAGCCGAGCGCGCCGGTGATCTTCACGAAACGAAGATCGGTGATCATGTAGATAGCGTTTTTCAAAGCGGCAGCTGCTTCAAGTTCGCGAGCCTGGGCACACCAGTGATCGCTGGATGTGGCACCGTCGCTCGTCGTTAATTCTAATGGCTGTGTATGGGCGGCGTTATAGAAGCAATCTCCCGCCAGTCAAACGGAAACAATTTGATATTCCGAATTTCTGGATAAGCGGATATCCCTGTGTTCACAGAGGCTGTCGCAGGGTCGATCGTCCGGCCGGAACGGACGCGGAAATCACTGGCGGACAGATGCATGCAGGTGCCGGCCAGCAGCATGATCAGGCAGGCGAAGGATATGACGGTTTTCATCGGGGCGTCTCGAAATTCCGCGGCGCGGCCCTTGCCGCATGGCCAACCCGGATGCCTGTTCTCGCGGCGCGGGTCTGTGCGCCTTCACACACAGGGCAATGCTGGCATGCCCATTCGAATTACGTCATAATCGGCTAATATTCGCCGTGCCGGAGATATCAATCCGGCTTTGCAGCGGGGCTTTCACAGGTCGCGCAAGACAGTCATTTCAGAAGAGGATCGCCCATGAGTGCGACTGCCCGCATCATTTCGTTTCGCAAGCTCCTCGTTCGCCTGCGAGACGAACTCAGTCTGGATATGGGCTTTCGCCTCTGGGACGGTTCGCTGGTGCCCGAGGACTGGCCGGAGGACGCCTTCACCATCCGCATAGCCGACGAGGGCGTGGTTGCAGCCCTGTTGCGCAGCCCGAAGCCCGAAACGCTTGCCAATATCTGGGTGACCAGGCGAATCGATTTCGAAAACGGAACCCTGTTCGACCTGCTTGAACGGCGCCCTCAGATGCGCAGCCGCGAAATGCGCAAGCGTGTCGGCAAGCGGCAATTGTTCACGACCCTGTCACGGTTTCTCCTCGTTTCGCGCGGCGGCCCCTGGCCGCTCGACGACGTCGCGCCCAACCGTCCGACCGACGGGAGCGAGGCCGAAAACAAGCGCAATATCGCCTTCCACTACGATGTCTCCAACGCCTTCTACGAGCTCTTTCTCGACCGTGAGATGGTCTATACATGCGGCTATGCGCGGACGTGGGAAAGCGATCTCGACCGCATGCAGCGCGACAAGCTGGAGATGATCTGCCGCAAGCTGCGACTGAAACCCGGTGAGAGGCTTCTCGATATCGGCAGCGGCTGGGGCGGGCTTTGCCTCTATGCGGCCGAGCACTACGGCGTGACCACGGTCGGCGTGACGCTGTCGGAAAACCAGATTGCCTATGCCCGCGAGAAAGCCGAGAAAATGGGGCTTTCGGATCGCTGCACTTTCGAGCTCAAGGATTATTCGACCGTCGAAGGAGAGTTCGACAAGGTCGTGTCGGTGGGCTTCTTCGAGCATGTCGGCTTCGACAATTTCCCCACCTATTACAAGACGGTGAAACGTGTGCTCAAGCCGTCCGGGATCTTTCTGCATCACGCCATCACGCGTCCGGCCAAGCGCGATCCGCGTGACAACAGGGTGCAGAGCCGCGACCAGCAGCTGCTTACCCGCTACATCTTTCCCGGCGGCGCGCTCGACAATATCGGCGGCACGGTGCAGCAGATGGAGCAGTTCGGGTTCGAGGTGCACGACGTCGAGAACTGGCGCGAGCATTACGGGCGCACCTGCCGGCTGTGGCACGACCGGCTGAATGCAAATTACGACAAGGCCGTGAAGGAGGGCGGGGAGATCACCACCCGCCTCTGGCTTGTCTATCTGGCGGCGTGCTCGATCGCATTCGAGCGCAGCAGCGCGCGGATTTACCAGACGGTGGCCACGCCGCGAAGGCAAGGGCCCTCTGTCATGCCGCAGACGCGCGACGATCTCTACCGAGAAGTCTGATCGGGCGCCGGAGCCGGCGGGTACCTGAGTATCAGGCGCCCGTCGGCAGTTCGATCAGCGTCACGGCGCCGTCGACATAGCGCAGGGCCACTTCGCCGCGCAGCAGCTTGAGCGCCAGATCGCCGAAAATCTCCTTGCGCCATCCGGAAAAGGCGGCGACGTCGGCATCCTCGCCTTCCGCGGCAATCCGTTCGAGATCGTCCGAATTGGCGATGACCTTGGCGGCGACGTTCTGCTTCTCGACGACCATCTTCAGGAGCACGCGCAAAAGCTCGCTTGCGGCTTGCGCGCCTTCCGGAGGCTGACGGCGGCGCGGAACTTTCGGCATGTCTTCCTTCGGCGTTTCGAGCGCGGTCTTGACCACTTCCACGATGTCGCGGCCCTGGCTCGATCGTTCCCAGCCCTTCGGGATCGTGCGAAGACGGCCGAGCGCCTCGGTGCTGGTCGGCTGCTGCTGGGCCAGCTCATAAAGCGCATCGTCCTTGAGAATGCGCCCGCGCGGCATGTCACGGGTCTGCGCCTCGCGTTCGCGCCATGCGGCAAGATGCTGGAGCACGCACAGTTCCTGCGGCTTCTTGACCCGCATCTTCAGACGCTTCCAGGCGTCTTCCGGATCGGTTTCGTAGGTGCCTCGCGATTCCAGGATGGCCATCTCGTCGGTCAGCCATTCGGTGCGGTCTTCGCGTTCGAGCTCGGCCTTGAGCTCCTTGTAGACCTCGCGGAGATGGGTCACGTCGGCAAGCGCGTAGGCGAGCTGCTTGTCGGAGAGCGGACGGCGCGACCAGTCGGTGAAGCGCGACGACTTGTCGATCTGTTCGCCGGCGATGCGCTGGACGAGCTGATCGTAGGAGACCGACTCGCCGAAGCCGCACACCATGGCTGCGACCTGGGTGTCGAAGATCGGGTGCGGAACCAGATTGCCCAGGTGAACGATGATCTCGATATCCTGGCGCGCGGCGTGAAACACCTTGATGAGGTCGGGATTGCCCATCAGGTCGAAGAAGGGAGCGAGATCGATATTGCCGGCCAGCGGATCGATGATGAGCGCCTCGTCTTCGCTGGCGACCTGGATCAGGCACAGTTTCGGCCAGAAGGTCGTTTCGCGGAGAAACTCCGTATCCACGGTTATGAACGGGTGTCGGGCGAGTCTGGTGCAGGCGGCAGCAAGCGCCTCGGTCGAAGTAATCATGTCCATGGTGCATCCGATTAGCGCGTTTGATCGGCTTTGTCTCTATCCCCGTTTGTTAAGATGTGAATAGCTGGCATGCGCTTCCCGTCTGCCCGGCATATGGAAACAAGCGGCGCGCGCGGTTGCGTCCGCCCCCTTTCACCTTGACAAATGGGGCGCGTCATGCGCTTTTCCGCGCGATTTTTCCCGGTTTGCGCGCGCGCCGAAGCGCCGATCGCCAGCCGGCCGAAACCCGAGAGCTACAAGCCCCACGAGGATGAACATGCACCGTTACCGTTCCCACACCTGCGCGGCTCTGAGAAAGAGCGACGCCGGGTCCACCGTCCGCCTGTCTGGCTGGGTGCACCGGGTACGAGATCATGGCGGACTTCTGTTTATCGACCTGCGCGATCATTACGGCGTCACCCAGGTGGTTGCCGATCCCGATTCTCCGGCCTTCAATACGGCAGAGGCGGTTCGCGGCGAGTGGGTCATCCGCGTCGATGGTCTGGTCAAGGAAAGGACCGAGGATACCGTCAACGCCAATCTGCCGACCGGCTCGATCGAAGTCTTCGCCCAGGATATCGAAGTCCTGAGCAAGGCCAAGGAACTGCCGCTGCCGGTCTTTGGCGAGCCCGATTATCCCGAAGACGTCCGCCTCAAATACCGCTTCCTCGATCTGCGTCGCGATACGCTGCATTCCAACATCGTCAAGCGCACCAGAATTATCTCCGACATGCGCAAGCGCATGGAAGGCGCCGGCTTTACCGAGTTCTCCACGCCCATCCTGACGGCTTCGTCTCCGGAGGGCGCGCGCGACTTCCTCGTGCCGAGCCGTATTCACCAGGGCAAGTTCTATGCGCTGCCGCAGGCGCCGCAGCAGTACAAGCAGCTTCTGATGGCCTCGGGCTTCGACCGCTATTTCCAGATTGCACCTTGCTTCCGCGACGAAGACCCGCGCGCCGACCGCCTGCCGGGCGAATTCTACCAGCTCGACCTCGAGATGAGCTTTGTCGAGCAGGAAGACATCCTGTCGACCATGGAGCCGGTCATCCGCGACGTCTTCAGGGAATTCGCCGATGGGAAGCCGGTCACCGAGACCTTCCCGCGCATCGCCTATGACGAGGCGATCCGCAAATACGGCTCCGACAAGCCCGACCTGCGCAACCCGATCGTCATGGAAGCCGTCACCGGCCATTTCGCCGGTTCTGGCTTCAAGGTCTTTGCCAACATGATCGCCAATGACGAGAAGGTCGAAGTCTGGGGTATTCCGGCCAAGACCGGTGGGTCTCGCGCATTCTGCGACCGGATGAATTCCTGGGCGCAGGGCCAGGGCCAGCCCGGCCTCGGTTACATCTTCTGGCGCAAGGAAGGCGAGAGCCTCGAGGGCGCCGGTCCGCTTGCCAAGAACATCGGCCCCGAGCGCACCGAAGCCATCCGCGAGCAGCTTGGTCTGGGTGAGGGCGATGCCTGCTTCTTCGTCGCCGGTCTGCCCGAGAAGTTCCACAAATTCGCCGGTGACGCCCGCACCCGGGTAGGCGAAGAGCTCGACCTCGTCGATCGCGATCGGTTCGAACTGTGCTGGATCGTCGATTTCCCGTTCTTCGAATACAACGAGGACGAAAAGAAGATCGACTTCGCGCACAACCCGTTCTCGATGCCCCAGGGCGGGATGGATGCGCTTGAAAACCAGGATCCGCTGTCGATCAAGGCTTACCAGTACGACATGGTCTGCAACGGTTTCGAGATCGCCTCGGGCGGTATCCGCAACCACATGCCCGAACTCATGGTCAAGGCCTTCGGTGCCGTGGGTCTGGGGGCGGACGTGGTGGAAGAGCGCTTCGGCGGGCTCTATCGCGCCTTCCAGTACGGCGCGCCGCCCCACGGTGGCATGGCGGCCGGCGTCGATCGCATCGTCATGCTTCTCGTCGGTGCCAAGAACCTGCGCGAAGTCACGCTGTTCCCGATGAACCAGCAGGCCGCCGACCTCCTGATGAGCGCGCCGAGCACGGCTTCGCCCGCGCAGCTTCGCGATCTCGGCATCCGGGTCATTCCGCCCAAGGAATGAAGTCCGGGCAACGAAACGTCGGCGCGTCCGGACAACTGGCTTAGCTCATTGCCCGGACGCGCCGGTCAGTTCGACCGACGCGCCGATACCGCCAACTCGAAGCCGGGGCGGGTCTTGCAGTAGGGCTGCGACATCCGCGCGGCCCTCCTTCCGGTCGACGACCCGGTGGCGCCCGACATTGGGCAGAACCCGGTCCCATCTGCTCACATTGCGATAAGTCACTTGCTCTTGTCAGGGCAGGACGATGCCTGTAGTTGTTTCTGCAACCCTGTATTTTATCTCTTGAGCTCTTCAATTTTTACGGGCTCGCGTCCTGCCGATCCATTTCGGCCACGCGGCGAATGCCAGGTTTCCCGATGTTTTGACGCAAGTGCACGCTTGAGGACCTCGTCTGCACAAATGGTCAAGAAATATGCGCAGAGAGAGAAATGAAGCGCGTTGAATATTTTCCGACTTAGTATCAGATTTTACGCATGGAACGTGACAGCGTCATCAAACCGTCGTATAAATCTACCAATCTGGATATATGAGAATGGACAAGACCATTACAGCATTCGCGGCACTCAGCCAAAAGACCCGAGTCGATGTTTTGCGCCTCCTCGTTCAGCGTGGAGAGCGTGGAATGCTCGCTGGTGAGGTGAGTGATCATCTCAACGTGAAGCAGAACACGATGTCGACCAATCTCGGCATTCTCAGCCGGGCCGGTCTTATCCGCAGCGAGCGGAGCGGCAGAGAGATCAGATATTTTGCGGATTATTCCGGCATTCGCCACGTGGTTGGCTTCCTGATGGAAGATTGCTGCGGCGGTAGCCCGGAACTGTGCGAGCCGGTGTTCGACGAGGTCATCCGCGAACCCGTCCTCGATCAGGCCCTCCACGAAGCCTGCTGAACAGAATGAGCCGGGGGTAGGGATATTCAGTGATCGAATCCGGTACCCCCGGACATGCCACCTCCGGCGAGGTGGCCGGTATGAGGACTTCACCAGATCTGCCCCGCAGACTTGCGGCGGAATTCATGGGAACGGCCCTCCTGCTGGCCACCGTCGTCGGGTCGGGGATCATGGCCGAACGGCTGGCTGACGGAAACGTCGCCATCGCACTTCTGGGCAATACCATCCCCACCGGCGCCATTCTGGTCGTTCTCATAACGATGTTTGGCCCCATCTCAGGCGCCCACTTCAATCCTGCCGTAAGCCTCGTCTTTCGCCTGCGCAAGGAACTGTCAAATCGCGAGGCCGGCCTTTACGTCCTGGCTCAGGTCGCCGGTGGCCTCATTGGCGTCTGGGTGGCTCACCTGATGTTTGGCGAGGCGCTCTTGCAGTTCTCGCTCAAGGTGCGCAGCGGCGGGGCGCAATGGTTCGCCGAGGGGGTTGCGACCTTCGGGCTGGTCGCCGTCATCCTGATCACCCTGAAGGTGCGTGAAGCCGCCGTGCCGATGGCCGTCGGGCTCTACATCACCGCGGCCTACTGGTTTACCGCCTCGACCTCCTTCGCCAACCCGGCGGTCACCATCGCGCGCGGCTTTTCCGATACATTTGCCGGCATCCGCCCCGCAGACGTTCTTCCCTTCATCATCGCCCAGTGCCTGGCAGCGGCACTTGCCTGGGTCTATTGCAACTGGCAACTCCGGCAGGAGACGTTTTCCGAATGATCGTCGTCATCCATCACAATCCCCAGTGCGGCACCTCGCGCAATACGCTTGAAATGATCCGCTCGACCGGTATCGAGCCGGTCGTCATCGAATATCTCAAGACGGGGTGGACCCGTGCGCAGTTGCAGACGCTGTTTGCCGGCGCGGGGCTGACGCCGCGCGACGCGCTGAGAACGAGCAAGACGCCGGCCGAGGAACTGGGACTTACGAACCCGGACGTGACCGATGACGAACTTCTGGACGCGATGGTCGAGCATCCGGTTCTGGTCAACCGTCCGATCGTGGTCAGTCCCAAGGGAATCCGGCTCTGCCGCCCGTCGGAAAAGGTTTACGAGATACTCGATCCCACCGGTCCCGGCACCTTCACCAAGGAAGATGGCGAAACGGTCGTCACCGGCGCGAAGGGATCGTGAACTCCGGCGTTGAAGCGTTCGCCACGATAAGTTTTCGCTGAAATGAAGAAGCCCCGCAAGACGGGGCTTCCTGCTGTCGGAGGGGGTGCGAACGTCAGTCGTTCGCCGTCACCTTCACGTCGAGGAGATCGACGAGCTGGCTCGGATCGGTTGCGCCGATACCCATGATCTGGGCGAAGGGCACGGCCTGCGAGGGGCTTGCGGTGATGGTCAGCGACCCGGGGTCGTCCAGATAGACATTGGCCGCGGCTGTGATCTGCTGCTGCAGGGCAGGGATCTGAAGCTGGCCGAGCATCAGCGGCAGCATGCCCTTGAGGGCTTGCGCCATCTGGTCGCCGGAAATGCCCTGCTGCTTGCCGGTGTAATCGAGCAGGCGGCTGGTGAGCGATGCATCCTCGAAGGAGATTTCTGCGCCCGTGAAGGTCAGTTGCTGCATCAGGCCGAGCATCATCAGGCCCTGCGCCTGCTGAGCGGCCTTGTCGTCGGGATTTTCCGCGGCTTTCGCGCCCGCCGTCTGCATCGCCTTCATCAGTTCCATCGTGTAGCCGGAAATGTCGAAGGAGATGTTCAGGCGGCCGACATCGTCGGCGATGAGGGAGTAGTCCTCGACATTGACCCTGCCGGTGTCGAGCTCGTAGGTCATGGTCATCTCGGCGGACCCGGTCAGCTTGTCATAACCGAGATCGGACAGCGTCTTCTTTGCCTTGGCCTCCTCGATTCCGTCGGTGTTGATCGTGATGCCGCCGGCCGACGCCGACATCTCGAACCCGTCATCATCGGCAAGGCGGGTCAGTCTGCCGTCTGCGGAAGCCAGTGAGAAGACGTCCTTGCCGTCCACGCTCACGGCAATCGCGCCGGTGGAGAAGCTGTCGTAGAAGAGGATCTGGTCGATCGTGTCGGTGCCTGGCGTGCCGGGAATGACAAGGCCGGCCACCTCGATGTCCTTCATTGTGACACGGGTATTTTCGGCGGCATAATCGATGTCGTCGAGCCTTGCCCTGTCGACGGTGTAGCCGCCATCGTCACTTTCCTCGACACCTTCGAAAACCAGATCGCCGGCATTCATCTCAGGCGCACCCGGGCTGTTGAGCTTCGCGTTCCTCAGCGTGACGGTGGAGCCGCTGACGTCGGCACTGTCATAGGACAGGTTCGCTCCCTTCATCGAATAGGAGTCGTTGAGCTTGGTCGCAAACGCATCGCCGTCGAGCGCCAGCGCCGGAATCGCCGTGCCGGCAAGCAGCGCTGCCGCAATCGGCAGATGTGCGCGGCGGAAGAATGCAAGGAACAAATTCATCTAAAAACCTCCAAACGAATGGCGCGACGCGCCGGCAGTCTCACGTACCCGGGTGAGCACGGATTGATCGGATAGCGGACGCCTGCGGCAACCAGTACCGTAACGCATTTCGGCGTGGCGATGCAGCGTCCGTGTCGGGCAGGACGCTATTTCCATATGCTGGCTGAAACATGACGGTCTGTGAGAAGACGCACATCTTGACATTGCCTGTGGTCTAAGCCCGTCGCGGCCTTGCCCCGAATCACCCGGTCCAGTAGGAAAATCCCTATGGGACAAAGCATTTTGCCGCCTGGTGGCGGTGGTGACGATATCGAACCGGTCGACCTGAAGAAGGCGCTCGAAGAGCGCTACCTTGCCTACGCCTTGTCGACCATCATGCACCGGGCATTGCCGGATGTGCGGGACGGGTTGAAGCCCGTTCACCGCCGCATCGTCTATGCCATGCGCGAGATGGGGCTGCGGCCCAATTCCTCGCACAAGAAGTCCGCCAAGATCGTCGGTGAGGTGATGGGTAACTTCCACCCCCACGGCGACCAGGCGATCTATGATGCGCTGGTGCGTCTGGCGCAGGATTTCGCCGTCCGCTATCCGCTCGTGGACGGGCAGGGCAATTTCGGCAATATCGACGGCGATAACGCCGCCGCCATGCGTTACACCGAATCCAAGATGACCGCGGTAGCGGAACTCCTGCTCGAAGGCATCGACGAGGATTCGGTCGATTTCCGGACCACCTATGACGAGGAAGGCCGCGAGCCGACCGTGCTTCCGGGCGCCTTCCCGAACCTGCTCGCCAACGGGGCGACCGGCATCGCCGTGGGCATGGCGACCTCGATCCCGCCGCACAATGCCGCCGAACTTTGCGAGGCAGCGCTCCATCTGATCCGCAAGCCCGGCGCCAGTGTCGAGGATCTGATGGAATATGTCGAAGGTCCGGACTTCCCGACCGGCGGCATCGTGGTCGACGACAAGGCGACCATGCTGGAGGCCTACAAGACCGGCCGCGGCGGTTTCCGTGTCCGCGCCCGCTGGGAGACCGAGGATCTCGGTCGCGGCGGCTATCAGATCATCGTCACCGAGATTCCCTATCAGGTGCAGAAGTCGCGGCTGATCGAGAAAGTCGCCGAGCTCCTGATCGCCCGCAGGCTGCCGTTGCTCGACGACATCCGCGACGAGAGCGCCGAGGACATCCGCCTCGTGCTGGTGCCCAAGAACCGCACCGTCGATCCGACGCTGCTGATGGAAAGCCTGTTCAAGCTCACCGATCTGGAAAGCCGCGTCCCGCTCAACCTCAACGTCCTGTCGATGGGCCGTGTGCCCCGCGTCATGGCGCTCAACGAGGTGCTCAGCGAGTGGCTCGCCCACCGTCGCGAGGTTCTCGAACGCCGGTCGCGCCACCGTCTGGCTGCCATCGAGCGCCGGCTGGAGCTGCTCTCGGGCTTCCTGATCGCCTATCTCAATCTGGATGAGGTGATCCGCATCATCCGCGAGGAGGACGAGCCCAAGCAGGAACTCATGAAGGCTTTCGAGCTTTCGGATATCCAGGCCGAAGCCATCCTCAACATGCGCCTGCGGTCCTTGCGCAAGCTCGAGGAACTCGAGATCAGGAAGGAGTTCGACAGTCTCTCCAGTGAAAAGGCGGAGATTGAGGAACTGCTCGCTTCGGAAAGCAAGCAGTGGGCGGCCGTCGCCTGGGAAATCGGCGACGTGCGCAAGAACTTCTCCAAGGAGACGGATCTCGGCCGCCGCCGCACCACCTTCGCGGATGCGCCGGTGGCTGATCTCGAGGCGATCCACCAGGCGATGATCGAGAAGGAACCGATCACCATCGTCATCTCCGACAAGGCGTGGATCCGCGGCATGAAGGGCCACATCTCGGACTATTCGAGCCTGACCTTCAAGGATGGCGACAAGCTCAAGATCGCTTTCCCCGGGCACACCACCGACAAGCTCGTCATCGTGACGACTGGCGGCAAGGCCTACACGATCGGCGCCGACAAGCTGCCGGGCGGGCGGGGGCACGGCGAGCCCTTGCGCCTGATGGTGGACATGGACAACGACCAGGCGGTGTTGACGGCGTTCAACCACGAACCCGACCGCAAGCTGCTGATCGCCTCCAATATCGGCAACGGCTTTGTCGTTTCCGAAAGCGACATGGTGGCCAATACCCGAAAGGGCAAGCAGATCATGAATGTCAGCTTGCCCGCCGAAACCAAGATCTGCGTGCCCGTGAGCGGCGATCATGTCGCCGTCATCGGCCAGAACCGCAAGATGCTGATCTTCCCGCTGACCCAGTTGCCCGAGATGTCGCGTGGCAAGGGCGTCCGGCTGCAGCGCTACAAGGATGGCGGCATCTCCGACATCCGCTGTTTCACCCTCGCGGAGGGATTGAGCTGGGAAGACAGCGCAGGCCGTGTTCACACCCGCAGCGCCGAAGAGCTGCGCGAATGGATGGGCGACCGCGCCCAGGCCGGCCGCACGGTGCCGAAGGGGTTCCCGCGTTCGGGCAAGTTCAGCTAGGTCTGTCCGTCCCGTCACTGCGAAAGACACAACGAAAAACGCCGCCGGTCAGACCGGCGGCGTTTTCCGTTTGCGCGGATGATCGGGTACTCAGAACTCTTCCCAGCCATCCGTGCTTGGGTTCGATGCGGGCGCGGCTGCCCCGCCGGTGAAGGCCGAGGCCAGCTTCTGGTTCAGCGCGCGGGCAGGGGAAGGGGCAGAGGATGCCTTGCCCGCTTCGACGATACGCGGACCGGCACTGGGTCTGGCGGCCGGGGAGGAGGTCGTCTGCACGCGGGGGGCGGTCGGCCGTGTCGTGCCGGCCGGTGCGGCCGGAGCGCGTGACGCGGTGCTGGCCGTCGCAAAGGCCGGACGGGCCGCACCCGTTCCGGGTATCCGGAAGCGTGCGACGAGTTTTTCGAGGCGACCCGCTTCTTCGCCGAGCCCTTGGGTGGCGGCATTGGTCTGTTCGACCATGGCTGCGTTCTGCTGGGTCATCTGATCCATCTGGTTGACGGCCGAATTGACTTCGCTGAGTGCGGTGCTCTGCTCGCGGCTGGAGGTCACGATCGAGTTGATGTGATCGTTGATACGGCTCACCTCGGTTTCGATTTCGCTGAGCGCCGAGCCGGTGCGGTTGACGAGCGATACACCCGCTTCCACCTGGTCGGAGGAGCTGGAGATCAGTTCCTTGATTTCCTTGGCTGCACCCGCCGAGCGCTGGGCGAGTTCGCGCACTTCCTGTGCAACGACGGCAAAGCCCTTGCCGGCTTCGCCAGCGCGCGCAGCTTCCACGCCTGCGTTGAGCGCCAGCAGGTTGGTCTGGAAGGCGATCTCGTCGATCACGGTGATGATCTGGGTGATCTGTCCGGAGGTTTCCGAGATCTTCTCCATCGCGGTGATGGTCTCGCGCATGATCATGCCGGAATTCTCGGCATTCTTCTTCGTCGTGCTGACCATGGACGAGGCTTCGTCTGCCCGCTCAGCCGAAGAGCGCACCGTGGAGGAGATCTGGTCGAGAGCGGCGGCCGTTTCCTCGAGCGAGGCTGCCTGCTGCTCGGTACGACGCGAAAGGTTGTCGCTGGCGGCGGTGATTTCCGAGATCGAGCCACGGACGGAGCCGGTAGCGTGGGAAATATCGCCGAGCGTCTCCGCAAGCTTCTGGACGGATTCGTTGAAATCGCGCCGCAACCGCTCGAGATCGCCCTCGAAGCTGGTGTCGATATGCGCCGTCAAGTCTCCGGAGGAGAGTTTTTCAAGGCCGGCAGCCAACTGGTCTATGGCCTGGTTGAGTGCCGCTGCGTCCCGGGTGCGCTCGTCTTCCCGTGCGTTCCGCTCACGTTCTTCGCGGTCGCGGGCATCGGCCGAATTTTTCTCCAGGCCAAGCTTGTCGAGAGCAGCCTGGCGGAAGCCGACGAGGATTTCGGCCATGGCGCCGACTTCATCCTTGCGGTTGGTACTCTGGACTTCATGGTCGAGATCGCCGGCTGAAATGGCATTCATGTCGCTGGAAAATTCGGCGATCGAGCCGGTGACGCTGCGGCCGATATACCAGATGAAGGCGCCGATACCGATGAGGAAGACCGCCGCCGAGATCGACTGGAAAAGGGTGGAAGCGTCGGCCATTTCCTCTGTGGAGTTCAGCGCGGCCTTGATGTAGGCCTGGCCGTCGACGGCGAGTGTTTCCAGTGTTTCGCCGATGCGTTCGCCGCCCGCGTCGATCGCATCGTCGATCGCCCCGAAGGCGTCGGCGCCCGCACGTGCTTCGATCAGGCGGGGGAGTTCGACCTGGATTGCTTCAGCGACGACATTCAGGCTCGCGTCGAAACCGTCCATCAGTTCCGGTCGGTCGAGCATCTGCGCCACTTCGAGGGCTTCGGGTTGACCTTCGCGGATGTCGTCGATGGAGGACTGGATGATCTGCAGCCGTTCGGGTGCGATGGCGCCTTCCTCGCGGTCGACGATGGCGTCCATCGCGGCCAGGATCAGGTTGAGCTGGGCGATCTTCATCTGCTCGACGACGCTGAGATTGGCGGATGCGTCCTTGACGGTCTGAAGCGTGCTCGACGTGCGGTTTCCTGCCGTCCATCCAATGGCCACGAGACTTGCAAAGCCGACCGCCGAAGCGATGCCGATCAACTTGATTTTGGTACTGATCTTCACGAGTTCATCCCCTGGTCGAAGCGCCGCCACGACCGTTGAACGAGACCTCGTTTCCGGTCCGGGGCATCAAGCCGGTATGGTGTGCGTATCCGGTTCGGACCGCCGGATACGTGGTCTCCCCGATGCGGTGCACTATGAAACGATCATCGTTAACAAAGAGAGTCCGGCGACCCCCTGAAAGCCGTTAGGTCGAGGGAGCGGAAACCCTGTCGGCGAGCGGCAGTCCGAGCCGCCCGAAGCCGGGAAGTTTCAGCGCGGGACGAAGCAGGTCAATCCCGAACACAAGGCCTGCGATGCGCACTTCGATACCCGTATCGAGCCCCAGTCCCAAGCCGGCATATCCGCCGAAGGAAAGGTCGATATCCCGCCAGCCGGGGGTGATCGAGACCGGCGAGGCGAGGGGGAGATAATCGCGGCCGACCGCTTCCGGTGGAAGCCGGATGCCGAGGGCCGGAACGTCGCGCAGGACGGTCGCGACGAAGGTGTTGGAGTTCGGCCCGGGCCAGATCCTGTAGCCCCCGCGATCCGCGTAGGGATAGGCAGCGATCGCTGCCTCGACCTCGGGGATCAGCCCTGCGGCTTCTTCCCCCCTGAGCGCGCCCACGACTTCCGGGATGTTCGAATACCATCGCCCATCGGGTGGATAGCCGTTGCGCCTTATGGGCGAGCCCCAGCCCACCTTGTCGTACCGCACGTAAGGCGCGCCGTTTGCAGGTTTGAGCAGGATCCAGCTGTGCGAGGCGAGCGCGCCCTTCAGGCCGCCGGTGCGTGCCGACATGATATAGATCGCCGCTTCGTCGTCCGGTCGCGGCGCTGGCAGGATGCCGGTCGCCGACCAGTCGGCATTGCGCCATGATGCAGGATGTTCGCCCGACAGATAGAGCGCCACGGAAGCGCCGGCTGGAAGAAGGAAGCAGACAAGCAGGAAGGCTGCGAAATATTTGAGAGCTTTCATTGCCTGGAAGCGAAGTCCGCCGCTGTGGCGAAAATACGGCCCACCCGGTTCCTCACGCCATCGGCTCGGTGAAATCGGCGAAGAACCGCGTAGCGCCGTCCTCGTCGATCTCGCCGGCGGCAACGGCAAGAACGAAAGCTATCACTTGCGCCTCTTCCGCTATCAATTCCTGGCCGTTGATAGCAAGGAACGTATAGGCGGCCAGAAAGCCCGTTCGCTTGTTGCCATCTGAAAATGGATGGTTTCGCACGATACCATAGAGATAGGCGGCGGCTAGCCGATGTATGTCCGTCTCCCCATAGGCCGACTTGTTGAGCGGACGTGCGAGGGCGGCTTCAAGCGCGTTGTCGTCTTTCAGACCCGGCAGGCCGCCGTGCTCGGCAATCTGCTCCTCATGGATGAGATCAACTGCTTTGCGCGACAACCACTTGATCGTGATCATTTAGCCAGCTCGCGAAGGGCATTGCGGTATTTCTGCATCCCCTTGCGCGCGGCCTGAAGCTGCTCGGACAGGTCGGCGGGCCGGACCACGAGCTCGATCCCGCGGCTTCCTTCTCGCAACTCCACCTCGTCTCCCGCCTTCAGGCCGAGGCGCTGGAGGATTTCCTTCGGAATGATGATGCCTTCGGAATTGCCGATCTTGCGGATGGTGGTGTTCATGACGATCTCCTGTAATAACGAAGTTATAACATTGGGCCGCCAGCCGTGCAAACGGTGCGCGATCAGGAGAGGGCGGATCTAGCCCTCATGGCGCCGCCAGCCCTGCGGCATCAGGTGTTCCTGCGGCTGGAAGCGTGTCTTGTAGCCCATCTTCGGCGAGTTCTTCACCCAGTAGCCCAGATAGACATGCGGCAGTCCGCGGGCCTGCGCCATGCGGATATGATCGAGGATCATGTAGGTCCCGAGAGAGCGTTTCGTCTCTTCCGGATCGAAGAAGGAATAGACCATGGAAAGTCCGTCCCCCATCACGTCGGTAAGGGCGACCGCGACGAGGCGGCCGGCGGGATTCTCCGCAATGCCGTCTCCGGGCTCGCGCAGCCTGTACTCGATGACGCGCGAATTCACATGCGTGTCCTCGACCATCATGGCGTAGTCGCCGATCGTCATCTCCGCCATGCCGCCCGACTGGTGGCGGCTCCCCAGATATTTCCGGAACAACGTGTATTGCTCCGTGGACGGCTCGGCGGCGTAATCGGTGGAAATCAGATCGGTGTTTGCGCCGGTCACCCGCCGCAGCGTCTTTCCGGGCTTGAATTCGTCGGCCAGGATCCGGACGGAGATGCAGGCCCGGCAGGTCTCGCAGGCCGGGCGATATGCAATGTTCTGGGACCGGCGAAACCCGCCCTGGGTCAGAAGATCGTTGAGTTCGCTTGCCTTGGGGCCGACGAGATGGGTGAAGACTTTCCGCTCCATCTCGCTCTCGAGGTAGGGGCAGGCCGAGGGCGCGGTGAGAAAGAACTGCGGTGAGTTGACGGAATGAGTTGTCATGTCCGCTTATGATTCCCGGGCTTCTTTATGAGACCACCATACTCGGTCGATTCCGGTTTTACCATGGCGTAGCCGCGCCAAGGGTCAACCGGGGCGGGCATGCCCGGTTCGGGGCGGGGTAGTCGAACCGCTCAGAGACCGTAATACAAGGGCGCCATTATCGAGAACGCGATCCACATCAGAAGCACGAGTGGCGTTCCGGCCTTGATGAAGTCGGAGAAGCGATAATGTCCCGGCCCCATCACCAGCAGGTTTGTCTGGTAGCCCACCGGCGTTGCGAAGGAGGCGTTGGCGCCGAAGATCACTGCCGCGACAAAGGCTTCCGGTGGAACGTTGAATCCCTGTGCGAGGCCGATCGCGATGGGCGTGAACAATACCGCAGTGGCATTGTTCGACAGGATGTTGGTCATGAGGGCAATGACCAGGAAGAAGCCGGAAAGCGTGACCGCCAGCGGCGCATCGGAGAGCAGGCTCACCGCGCCATGGGCTATCAGCTCCGCGCCTCCGGTCCGTTCCATGGCGGTCGCCAGTGCGATCGATACCCCGACGAGGAGATAGATCTGCCGGTCGAAGGCGCGGCCGGCCTGGTAGAGCGTCAGGCAGCCGGTCGCGAGCATGGCGGCCACGCCGGCTATCGCTGCCGTCACGATCGGCAGGATGGAGAAGGCCGCGCAGATGACGATGGCCAGGAAGATGAGCCCGGCGATGGGCGCCTTGCGCGACTGCGGCACGGCTTCGGCGGAATGTTCGAGAAGCAGGAGGTCGTGGTTGCCGCGCAGCGCGCGGATGTTCTCGATCGGGCCGCCGATCAGCAGCGTGTCGCCAGGTTCGAGCCGGATTTCGGAAAGGGCCGTCCGCGCCATGCGGCTTTTGCGTTGCAGGCCGAGAACCGAGACGCCGAGACGCACGGAAAGGCCCGACAGCTGAATGGTGCGGCCCGAATAGCGTGAACCCGGCGCGATCACGGCTTCGGCGAGATGGTAATCCGGTCCGGGCGGCCCCTCGACTTCTTCGGTCTCCTCCACGGGCTCGTTGGACGTGCGGCCATGGGCGAGCGCGCGGGAGAAGGCCCGGCGCGTGCCGGTCACCACCAGCGTGTCGCCGGGCTCGAGTTCCAGTTCGTCGAACGGCGGCAGAAAAGGTTCTTCCCGACGCTCCAGCATGCGAAGGGTCAGGTCGCCAAGCCCGGGAAACATGCCGCCCTTCGATTGCAGCCCGACAAAGGGATGATGGCTTCCAAGCGTGATCTCGCCGATGAACTGGGCGCCGGATTTCGCCTTCGGCCCGGCACTTGAATCGTGCTCTGGCAGAATGCGGGGCAGGAGGCCGAGCACATAGACGCCCCCGATCAGCGCCAGGGGAACACCGAGCGCGGTGATGTCGAAAAAGCCCAGATCGAACCCGTAGTCACGGGCGACGCCCGCCACGATCAGGTTGGTGGAGGACCCCATGAGCGTGGTCATGCCGCCGAGGATCGTGATGTATGACAGAGGAATGAACACCCTGCTTGCCTTGATGGCGCGTTGGGCGGCGATCACCACCATGATCGGAATGAAGATCACCACCACCGGGGTGTTGTTGAGAAAGGCCGACAGCACGCCGGACGCCACCAGTATCATGATGATCGGCCGCCACGCTCCCGATCCGCTGAACTTGCCGATCACGCGTGCCAGCGTGTCCACGGCGTCTGTCGCGAACAGTCCCTGGCCGACGATCAGCAGCGCAAGCACCGTGGCGAGCGCAGGATCGGCAAAACCGGCCAGCAGATCGTCCATCCCGAGGGCTTCCTCCGCGCCGGTCGGCGTGTAGGGAAACAGCCCGAAAAGCAGGATGAGCACGGTCAGCGCGCCAAGCGATACGCCCTCCAGCGGCCAGCGCTCGATGGCGAAGGCGACGATGGTGACGGCGATGATGGCGAAAGTGGCGTAAAGATGAAAGTCCATGGACTCGCTTCGTCGTGAAATCGGAGGCGAGGGGACATTACAGCCTCGAAGTCCCTCTCCACAGGTTCAAACTCTCACGCTTTGCCTCTCTCCGGCAAGTGAAGAAGCGAATGATGGCCCGTCAGGAGAATATTGTTCCGCTAAATCATGCGTTTCTCACCCGGCGCGGGGTCAGTCCGGGATCAGGAAATGTCGGTGCGAACCACGACCGTGCCCAGCAGGCGGTCATGGACGGTCTGCTTTCGGTCCAGGAACAGCGTTGCCAGCAGGATGAGCGGCGTGAGGATGGCGTTGGCTGCCCAGAACAGGACGCTGTGGACCAGCGCGAACAGGAAGTCGATCCGCCCGCCGTCGAGGCGCTCGAGCCGAATTCCCGTCATCCGCATGCCGGGCGTGGCCTGGCCGCGACCGCCGAGCGACAGGCCGATATAGGGGATGGCCACCAGGAAGAAGAGGGCGCCGTAGAGGAAGAAGCCCAGTCCAAGTGTCAGCAGGCCCAGAACGAACACGACGATCGCCGCGGGGATGCACAGAAGCAGGATGAGCGAGTAGTCGATGAAAAAGGCCAGCACGCGCCGTGTCCTGACCCCGTCATAGAGGGCGGGATTTTCGTACATGTCGGTCACGGCGTAGGTGGTCTCTGCCTGGCTCATCGCCATCATTCTCCTTTTTCAAGGTGCTGGGACGCACCCTCTGCAGAAGATATGGTGATTGCTCCGGTCCCTTTCAAATCGCCGCATCAGCCACGGCGGTTGAGAATTTCGGCGGCTTCCAGCGCGAAATAGGTGAGGATGCCGTCGCAGCCCGCCCGCTTGAACGCAAGCAGCGATTCCATCATCACCCGCTCGCCGTCGATCCAGCCATTGGCGGCGGCGGCCTTGATCATCGCGTACTCGCCAGAGACCTGATAGGCGAAGGTCGGCATGCCGAACGCATCCTTCAGTGCACGGCAGATATCGAGATAGGGCAGGCCGGGCTTGACCATCAGCATGTCGGCACCTTCCTCGACGTCGAGCGCGGCGTCGCGGACGGCTTCCGCGGCATTGGCCGGGTCGATGTAATAGGTGCGCTTGTCGCCCTTGAGAAGCCCGGCGGTGCCGATGGCCTCGCGATAGGGACCGTAATAGGCGGAAGCGAACTTGGTCGCGTAGGACATGATCCCGACATTGTGGTGACCGGCCTCGTCGAGCGCACGGCGGATCGCTCCGATCCGGCCGTCCATCATGTCCGAGGGCGCGATGATGTCAGAACCGGCATCGGCCTGGATGACCGCCGCCCGCGAAATCTGCGCCACCGTCTCGTCGTTGACGATCTCGCCGTCCCGCAGGATGCCGTCATGGCCGTGGCTGGTGAACGGATCGAGGGCGACATCGGTGATGACGCCGATCTCCGGAACGGCTGCCTTGATCGCGGCCGTGGCCTGGTTGATCAGGTTGCCCGCCAGCAGGATGTTGGAGCCGGTCTCGTCGCGCAGATCCTGCTCGATATTGCCGAAGGTGGCGAGCGCCGGGATGCCGAGATCGGCGGCGCGCCTTGCGGCTTCCACCGCCTTGTCGACCGAGAGACGGTAGACGCCGGGCATGGCATCGATCGGCTCCTGCACATTGCTGCCGGGCGCCAGGAATATCGTCCAGATCAGGTCATCGACCGAGAGGTGGTTCTCGCGCACCAGCCGGCGGGTCCATTCGGCTTTCCGGTTGCGGCGCATGCGGCGATGGCCGGTGATCCCGTCGACATCGGGGGCAGCCTGCGCCCGTTCGTTGATCAGCTTCTTGTCCATGACGGCGGCCTTTCGGGGTAGTCTTGCGAAAATTTCCGTTTGTTTGAACCTGCAGGCTCCGGTCGTCAAGTAAGTCGGCGGGGTCAGCCGGCCCTGCGTCGCTCGATCGCCCCGCAGGACCGGGCGTCCGCCTCGCGCGCCTGCTGTCGCGCCTGCCATTCCTTCATCAGGACCTGGCGGCGGCGCAGGTAACGGCGCTCGCAGACGGTGAAGGAGAGAATGCGGTCGGCGCGGAAACTGCGAAAATCTTCACGCAGCTCGCACCAGCCGATCACCAGCCGTGCCTTTTCGAAGAAGGTGAGCGCAAACGGCCATATCGTCCGTTCGGTGACCGCCCCCGCGAGATCCTCGTAGCGGACCACCACCTTGCGCTCGCGCCGGATCGCATCGCGAATGTCGCTCAATCGCGTCACCCCTTCAGGTACCGGCGCGCCCGGCCCCACATGAAGGCTCGAATCCTCGACACTGGCCTTGAGATCCGGCGGCAGGACGCTGGCGATCTTCACAAGGGCGGAGCGCGCCGCGTCGCCGAGGTTCTCGTCGGCCCGCATCGCCACCCATTTGGAACCGAGCACGATCGCCTCGATCTCGTCCTCGGTGAACATCAGCGGCGGCAGCATGAAGCCCGGCATCAAGACGTAACCGAGCCCCGGCTCGCCCTCGATCGGCGCGCCCTGAGCCTTCAGGGCATCTATGTCGCGATAGAGCGTCCTGAGCGAGACGCCGGTAGCCTCGGCCAGCCTGGCGCCGGTGACCGGATTGCGATGGGAGCGAAGCTCCTGGACGAGATCGAGCAGACGGCGGGCGCGGGACATGGAAAGACCGAGGACTTGATGGTGACAGGAACTGTCAGTGTACATCGATCTGCTGACAGGAAAAGACAGTAGCGAAGGCTTGCCGGGCGGGCCGCTGCCATCGTCTGGCCGGACGAATGATAGGCTGGCGCCGCCGCGCAGCTTGCGCCGCCGATTGGAATCGCGTTGATTGGCCCGGCAAGGGGACCGAAAAAGTGATGGTGGACTCGGACATCGAAACCGGCCCGGCAATCGAGTCGGGTCTGCTCGACACGCTGTATATGATCTTCATGCGTGTGGTGGCGCTGAGCTGCCTCATGAGCGCTCTCTATTACTGGGGGCGGCTGACCGGCTACACCATGGGCGGCGGTTTCCGCTTCGACGTTCTGCCGGCGCACTGGCAGCTTGCCATCGCCTGCCTCTCGGTTCTCTTCCCGATTGCCGCGCTCGGCCTGTGGCTGGGCGCAGCCTGGGGCGTGGTCATCTGGTGTCTGGCGGCAGGCGGCGAGGTGGTGATGTACCACTTCATGACGAACCTGTTCGGCACCCGTCCATTCGTCGTTCTTCTGTCCGTGCTGGTCGTCGGGCTCTTCGTCGCGCTGCGTCTCGCAATGGCACTGCGCAACTGGCAGGATCGAAGGCAGGGTAGGAAATGATTCACCCTGATTGCCGGTTCGGCTTTGGTAAGTAGCTGTTAAGCCTGCATTTTAAGTAGAATTTTATGCGCATTCGCTAGGTTCGCCTCAAGGACGGCACAAAAGCCGCCACAAACAGGACAGTGAGGCAATACCAATGGCAATCATGCACCAGGCAGCCGCAAAGGCCCCCCGCGAAATCGCAGCGCACGACGAAAACGACCTGCGCGATCTCTACCTCGAATCCCTCCAACTGGTCGAGCGTCTGCACCGTCGCCTACTGGATGTCATCAAGGACGAGTTCGATCGCAAGGGCCGTTCCGACATCAACGCCGTACAGGCACTGCTGCTCTTCAACATCGGCAATTCGGAACTGACCGCCGGTGAACTGCGCTCGCGCGGCTTCTATCTCGGCTCCAACGTGTCCTACAATCTCAAGAAACTGGTCGATCTGGGCTACATCAACCACCAGCGTTCGCGTGTCGACCGCCGCTCGGTCCGCATTTCGCTCACCGATGAGGGTACGGATGTCGCCGCGACCGTCTCGGCACTCTACGACCGTCACGTCGGTTCGATCTCCAAGGTCGGCGGCATCGGCGAGAACGAGTTCGAGGTTCTCAACAAGCTCATGCAGCGTCTCGACCGCTTCTGGAACGACACCATCGCCTATCGTCTCTGAGCGATAGCCCAACCGGACGAATCGATAGAGGCGGGCCCAGGCCCGCCTTTTCGCGTTATGAGGCACGAGCAGCGTCCCGGGCGGATCATGTCGATTAATCGCGACATGGGGACGCAACCAGGGCAGGGGACCATCAATTGGCCACAAATCCGTGGAAACGCAGGTACAGCAAGCTGGATCGGGGCGTCCGGCTTTGAGGTTCGACGTGTCCGGCATCGCCGATTGTGCGATGCGTCACTGGAAACCGTGCGCTCCGGATATATTTGTTAACGCTAACATGGTATTTCCTCGCGGAATGCCGTTCTCGGCGGAAAGCGGGCCAGACCCCGCCAAGCCATGTGAGAGCTTCAAGGCCTCAGCCAGATCAAAGGTAGTGATAGCCAGATGACCAAGCCAAACGCACCCCGCTCACTTCCCCGTCGCATGTTCCTGGGCGGCGCGACGAGCCTGGCAGCGCTTGCGGCAGCGAGCGGCACGGCGATGGCGCAGGCCTCCATCATGGATATCATCAAGGCGCCGCGACGCGGCAACTGGGACGACCAGTTCGACGCGAAATCCTCGCGCGCCGTCAAGCAGGTGGCGACCAAGGTGCCGATCACCTCGCAGGAAACCGTCGGTTACGTCGAACGGTCCATCTACCAGTATCAGGAAATCGTCTCGCGCGGCGGCTGGCCGAATGTGCCGGCGAACGAGAAACTGCAGCTCGGCAACGTTTCGCCGAACGTGCGCGTCCTGCGCCAGAGGCTGATGATTTCGGGTGACCTCGACAGCACGGCCGGCGTGTCGGATTCCTTCGATTCCTACGTCGATGGCGCCGTCAAGCGCTTCCAGGCCCGCCACGGCCTGCCCGCCGACGGCGTTCTGGGGACCTATAGCTACAAGGCGCTCAACGTTTCGGCCAATATCCGTCTCGGCCAGCTCCAGACGAACCTCGTGCGGCTCAACGCGATGTCGGGTTTCCTGGGTGACCGCTACGTGATGGTCAACATCCCGGCAGCACAGATCGAGGCTGTGGAGAATGGCCGCGTAGCTCAGCGCCATACCGCGATCGTCGGCAAGATCGACCGCCAGACCCCGATCCTGAATTCCAAGATCAACGAAGTGATCCTGAATCCGTACTGGACCTCGCCGCGCTCGATCATCCAGAAGGATATCATGCCGCTGATGCGCAAGGATCCGACCTATCTGGAGCGCAACTCGATCCGCCTGTTCGACGGGGAGGGCAATGAAGTCTCGCCCGATACCGTCGACTGGAACGCCGAGAAGGCGCCGAACCTGATGTTCCGTCAGGATCCCGGCAAGATCAACGCCATGGCGTCGACCAAGATCAACTTCCCGAACCCCCATGCGGTCTACATGCACGACACGCCGCAGCAGTCGCTCTTCGGGCAGCTGATGCGCTTCGAATCCTCGGGCTGCGTGCGCGTGCAGAACGTGCGCGACCTTTCCACCTGGCTGCTTCGCGACACGCCGGGCTGGAGCCGCCAGCAGATCGAGCAGACCATTCAGACCGGAAACAACACACCGATCTCGCTCGTCGATCCGGTGCCGGTCTATTTCGTCTATATCACCGCCTGGGCGTCCGAAGACGGTGTCGTCCAGTTCCGCGACGATATCTACGAACGCGACGGTGTCGACGAACTCGCCATGCAGACCAACTACGCCACCGAGGAAGGTGTGCAGTAAATCGGCTTCAATGCGGATTGAGAAATGCAAAGCCCCGGGAGACCGGGGCTTTTTGTTGGGCTGAGTTTCGATAGCCCGGTAGCCTAATTCCAGGAAGTGTCAGCCGCAATTCGAGCCTCGAAAAATCTCGCATCGGTCTCAAGCAGCGTGCCGTCGATTTTCACTGCCCTGAACGCCGCTTGATTGTCTTCGATGGCGAAGGCCGCTTGCAGTTTCCGGTTGAGCGAGAGGGCCTTTGCATAATCGCCCGTCTGGCTCGCCTCCAGCGTTCGCCCATAGGTCCGCTTGAATGCAAGCGCATCGATCGACGTGCGATCCACGCCGACCACTGCGAAGGCTTGAGACCATTGCTCGTCCTCGAGCAGGCCGCGAAGTTCATTCGTGTATTTGTCGGCAAGCGCCCAGTCGTGATTTTCTGTCGCGGCCTTGTGGGCCTCGTTCAATTCCCTGAGCGCCACGCCTTGCGACTGAACCGCGCATGCCTCGGCCTCGTTGCCGCCGTCCGGGCGGCTCTTGCGATATGCGTCCTTGGCATCGTCGGAGAGAACGAAGAAATCCACCTTCTTCGCGAAGTTGCAGCTCAGATTGAAGTAGACCTGGCCCATCTTTCTCGTTTCATCCGCAGGACAGGCACTGTCGGACATCCTGAAGATGTAACGGGCCGCGATGATGGCCCCGACGATCTCACGATAGCTCGAACTCATTCCGACACGCTGGATGCGCCGAAAATCGTCCTTGTCGCAGCCGACCTGCCACAATTGGCCGCTCAATCTCAACGCGGTCGATTCATGCCATGTTCGCAGTTCAAGCGGCAGGGAAAAGCCTGGATAATGCAGCGAGATGAAGTGCTGGAGCCAGGGACCGCTGCCGCTTCTTTGCCCGCGATACAGCTTGTCGCCTGAAACGAAGGGTTGTTCGCCGTCCGGCAGATCGAATGAGATGCTCGTAGGTGCAATCGCGTCAGCCCAGTCGATGACGATGGGAACATTGTTGGTCACGCTCTGCGCGACCGCCGGATCCCTGCATAGAATTGCTCCCGCCAGAAAGAATGCCATGGCATGCCACTTCATTGAGCGCCTCCCTCTCCAAGATATTTCTTCAACAGTTCCCGTAATTTGCCGTCGTCCGGCGCCGCGCGAATGCCGAGGCTGGAGGTCAGAAAGGACGAGAAAAGCAAGATCAGGCCGATTTCGAAGGCGCTGAAGGCATCCGTTGTCTGCTGAAGCCGCTCCCGATCGCCTCCCGTGCCGTCAAACAGGTCGCCATAGAATTTCAGCTGGGCAATCTCCCTGGGGCCGAGTTCGACCATCAGGTAAAAGGCGCTCGTGAGACCAAGCAGGCAAGACAAGACTATCAGCCAGAATTGCCATGGTTTGCGGAAGACCTCCGTCACCCAGGCCGTTCCGGTGACGATGATCGCGATGAAGCCCGCGAAAATGACATTGGTCCGAGCCCCCAGTTCGACAAGGGTGGTCGTGATGCGCCAGGGCAGGAGAAGTTCAGGATCGGCCTCATTCGGGTCGGACACATAGCTGTCCGTGAACACGAGCCCCGCCAGGCTCATCGCGAAGACGGTCGCAATCATCAGGAAGACGAGGGCGATGATGGCGACACCAAGCTTCCGGCGGCGGCTCAGGCCCGTCCCCTTGCCGCTTTCGGGTGGATGCGGGATGTCTTTCTGCGGAGGTGAAGCTTGTCTTCCGGCCGGATCGGCCAATTGAGGCTGCTGATTGTTCAAGAAAGGCTCCTTCATTCCCCGGTCATCCCGAAGTCCGCGGCGTCGAAGAGCCGGGAAGATCCGTCACGCGCCGGCGGGACGCCTGGCCTGTCTTGAAGGGAATCTTCGCGGTGAGATGAGTGCTCGGCCCCAATATCTTGGGCGTCTGTTCATAGCCCAGTTCCTTAAGCCGCCTGGCGGCCAGCGACACCAGTTCCTCGTAGGTGATGTTCTTTTCTTCCCTCAGGATCGAGGTCAGGCAGAAGGTGAAGGCGCCATAGCTCGTGGCGCCGTGGCGATACTCCCAGCTGAATTCCTGTTCGTCACAAGCCTCGATGATGAGCGGCAGATAGGGGCCGACCGGGCCGTCGCTCTCGGCCTTGGCCTTCTTGTAATCGGTCTCTTTCGCCTGTCGCAGCATCGGCGCGCGGCCGATCCGCACCGTCGACCGGTTGTCGCCGAAGAACTTCGCGCGGTCTGTCTTCCTGCTGGAAAAGCTGCGATTGAGTTCGGTGAAACTGCGCTCCTCCCACATCTGCACTTTGCTGTTCCATTTGAGCGCGCGGTGGCGAATGTCGTCGGGCGGTGCCGCGCCGCGCGCCTTGTTGACCCCCTGCCGATGCATGCTGCCGGAATGACAGCAGTCGAAAAACATCAGCATTTGCGTGTCGTAGGGAAGCTGCGAGTAGAGTTCGAAGATCTGCTCGTCCGAGATCGAGCGTTCCGGCGAGAAATCGCAATCGTGGGGAACGAGGATTTCCGTCATGTGATCGGGTTCCTCGCGTGCCCCGTATTCCGGCACCCGTGCCCCGTGCCCGGAATAATAGAACACCAGCTTGTCGCCGCCCCGTGCATCCTCCACCAGCCATTCGAAGCGCGACAGGATCCCCTCGGTCGTGGCGCGATCATTGAGGCAGATACGGATCTCCTCCGGCTCGAAGCCGCAATCCTGCAGCGTGGCGCTCATGGAATAGACGTCGTTGACGCACCCCTCGAGCTTCTGGGAATCGTTGGGGTAGTCGTCGATGCCGATGAGAAGGGCGCGTTTTCTCTCCGGCCGGTCCTTGGCGTTGACCGCCCGGCTCCACGGATCGGCGATGCCGCGCGCCCGCCCGCGTGACCGGCCCGACTGCGCAGCTTGTGCGATGCCGTCGATAAGCGGCGCCCAGAAGGAGCTCCGTGTCACGTTGTGGCCGATATAGGACACGGCGTCATGGTCGCCGAAGCCGGCGAGATCGAAAGACGTCAGGTGCTGGCTGAAGTTCACCGCGCCCGGCACCACGAGCGGCGCGGTGAAGATGTCGTCATGTTCGTTGAAGAGATGGTGCCAGTGCCGGACGTCGAGTTTCGCGACGCGGCCATGCGTGAGATTGCCGAGGACGAAGGGATTGCCGATCTGCGAGCCGAAGGTGACATAATGCGCGTTCTTGAGGGCGCTTGCCGCTTTCTTCTCCCCGGCGTCCTTGTGCGAAAAGGCGTTGTAGGTGATCAGCGAGCCGAGGGAATGGGCGAGGACGACGTCGGGCGCGAAGTCCCGAATCTCGTCGAGGATGAGCTTGCGGGTCTCCTCCTGGAAGCCGTCATCGGCGACCCAGGCGACGACATAGCCGGCCGTCCAGCGCAGCCGGTCGCTGATCTTGGAAATCAGCCCGCGTCGGCGGCGGGCCCCGAGCCCCGAACCCGCCAGTTTCCAGAACGCCTCCATCGTTTCGAAGAAGCTGATGTCGGTATCGGCGAATATATCGTCATAATTGACGAAGCGGAACTCCGGGGTGACGCCGGCATCGGCGCCGATGACCGTCTCGATCGCATCCTTCCATTTGGCTTCCCAGCCGCTGCGGCGCTGGTCGCCCAGCCCGTGCACGCACATGATCTTGAGTGTCTCGCTCATGCCGTCTTCCACGTCCCCCTTTCAACGCGATCGCCCCGGACAGGAGCGACCGTTGCCCCATTTGCGCCCTAGTAGTCTGACGGTGTCTCGACCATACGGAGTGTGGCGACCGTCACATGCGGCCAGCTCAGCCCGCCGAAATCGAGCAGCACGCGCTGGGTGTATTGAAGCTGCAACAGCGGCTTGCCGTCCCGGTCCGTCCCCTTTTCGATCCAGAAGATGCTCGTCGCGCGCGGCATGTCGGAGTTCGGCTCGCTCCTGCCGACCAGGAAGGCGATATTGGACGCGCCGCCGCCGATATCGGGCACCGCATCGGGCAGCGTCGAATCCGTCGAGAATGTCAGGACGATGGTCTCGGTGATCGTCTGTCCTTGCAGCGCATCGCGGAGGAACTGGTTCGGATCGTTCAGATGCGCCTGGTCGAGTTCGGCGACCCGCGCCAGATCGGTTCGCGAGTTCATCTCGACAGACAGATCCTGCTCGGGGAAGTTGATCAGACCGGTCGCGCCGTCATCGACCCCGCCGATGGGGAAGGGGACGATCGACGTGGGGTCGATGCGCGGTTGTTCGGTGGTGAACGATCGGCCCTGCATGTTGATCGTCGTGCCGTGGGGGATCGAGCCCATGCGCACGATCGAGGCCGGCACCTCCGGGTCGCTGGTGGCGGGCACGTTGTTGAAGACGCCGGGTTCGAAATGCTGGCCGGAATTGTCGAAACTGTCGTTGATGGTCTGCAGATAGGCCACGCCGCCGAGAAAGATGTCCTCCTGCAGCAGGGCCCGGTTGGCGATCCCCGTGGGACCGCTGATATCGGTGAAGGCCAGTGTTTCGTCGGTCATGTTCAATTGCAGGAAGTGCCGCTGATCGCCGAAATCGGGCGTGACGACCGGATTGTTGGGCCGCCAGATCATGTTGAAGCCCTTGCCCTTCCATGTGCGTTGGGCATTTCCGGCCGGCGCTTCGCCGCAGAGATCGCGCAGGAGGCCAAGGAAATCCTGGCTCTCGCCGGGTGCTGCCTGCCGCGCCGTCCTGGGCAGTCTGGCGGATCGGGAATGCTTCTGCTCGAACTTGAAATCGGTCTGGATCGGCATGACAGCTCCTTTCGAGGGTGCACTGAACCGCTCCGGGCGGGCCCTCCACAGAGCCTGACCGGGTTCCGGCATTGATGCGCCGGCCGATATCGAAATCGCCGGTCGGATACTGCTGCTTGCAGCGCGGAAATGGGTGGGTTGCGCGCCGCGGCGAAATTCTCTCTTGAATTGTATTTGCTGTCAATATGGCGGGTGAGGGGTGCATGGCGCGAGGAGCTGCCGGCCCGCGGAACTTCGCCCGGAACGGCAAGGAACCTTCGTCTTCCGGGGCCGTTGAGTGAGAGGTTTCAAACGCGCAAGAGGGCGAAGAGATGAGCGACGACAAACGGGTTCCACACACCACCAATGATGCGGGCATCCGCGTGCAGAGCGAGGAACATTCGCTCACGGTCGGTCCCGACGGGCCGATCGTTCTGAACGACCACTACCTTCTCGAGCAGATGGCGAATTTCAACCGCGAGCGCATTCCCGAGCGCCAGCCGCACGCCAAGGGCGGCGGCGCCTTCGGCCATTTCGAGGTGACGGCGGATGTGAGCCGCTACACCAGGGCGAGCGTGTTCCAGCCGGGCGCGAAGGTCGATGCGCTGGTGCGGTTCTCGACGGTGGCCGGCGAGCGCGGCAGCCCCGACACCTGGCGCGACCCGCGCGGCTTCTCGGTCAAGATGTACACCGAGGAGGGCAATTTCGACATGGTCGGCAACAACACGCCGATCTTCTTCATCCGCGATCCGATCAAGTTCCAGCAGTTCATCCGCTCGCAGAAGCGCCGCGCCGACAACGACCTGCGCGACCACGACATGCAGTGGGATTTCTGGACGCTCTCGCCCGAAAGCGCCCACCAGGTGACCTATCTGATGGGCGACCGCGGCATCCCCAGGAGCTGGCGCGAGATGAACGGCTATTCGAGCCACACCTATTCGCTCGTCAACGCGGATGGCGAGAAATTCTGGGTGAAGTTCCACTTCCACACCGACCAGGGCGACGGCAACGCCTATCTGAGCCAGGACGAGGCCGACAGGCTGGCTGGCTCGGACGGCGACTATCACCGCCGCGACCTGTTCGATGCGATTGCCGGGGGCGACCATCCGAGCTGGACGCTCAAATGGCAGATCATGCCCTATGAGGATGCGAAGACCTACCGCATCAACCCCTTTGACCTCACCAAGGTCTGGCCGCATGCCGATTATCCGCTGATCGAGGTGGGCAGGCTGGTGCTCGACCGCAACCCGACCGATTTCCACACCCAGATCGAGCAGGCGGCCTTCGAGCCCAACAATATGGTGCCGGGCGTCGGACTGAGCCCCGACAAGATGCTTCTGGCGCGCGGCTTTTCCTATGCGGATGCGCACCGTGCCCGGCTCGGCGTCAACTACAAGCAGATCCCGGTCAACAAGCCGCAGAGCCCGGTCAACAGCTACTCCAAGGACGGCGCGATGCGGGTCGAGAATGTCTCCGATCCGGTCTATGCGCCCAACAGCTATGGCGGCCCCGCTGCCCGGCCCGATCCCCATGAGGCAGGGCTCTGGCATGCCGACGGCGACATGGTGCGCCAGGCCTATACGCCGCGTAAGGACGACGACGATTTCAGCCAGGCCCGCGCGCTGATTCGCGAGGTGATGGACGAAGCCGCCCGCAAGCGCCTCGTCGACAATATCGTCGGCCACCTCGCAGACGGTGTCAGCGAGAGGATTCTCCTCCGCGCCTTCGAATACTGGCGCAATATCGACGAGGAAACCGGCAGGAACGTGGAAAAGGGCGTCCGCGAAAAACTCGGCGGCACCTCCGGCGCGCCCGGCATGGCATCCGCCGAGAGCATCGGGAAGGCCGCCGCCGAATAGGGTGCAAGAAGCGAATTCCGGATCGGAGAAGGCCCCGGGAGACGGTTCGGACCCGGGGCCTTTTCGTGTGGACGGGGAGGGCGCGGAGCATGTCGCCGAAACCGGTCGCGGCGCGCTTCCCGCGCCCGGCAGGAAAGCCGCCGTCGCATGGCCGGGCCCTCCTGTGGCTGCCGCTCATGTTGCCGGATAGTCACACTGCGGCCATGACGTGTGGCAGGCCTGACGCCGAATTCGCGGTTGCACGTTGATCTTTGAGGAGCACATTAATAAGCAGTCGGTTAAGGAGCATTCTCTGAAATGTTCCGCAACGACAACGCCTCCAAATCAGGAACCGACCATGAAGAGCATTCTCCTCGCAACCACCGCCCTGCTTCTCGCCGGCCCGAGCTTCGCCGCCGACGCCATCCTCGATATCCCCGAGGCACCCGTGGCAGTCGAAACCCCCGTCGCATTTTCCTGGGCGGGCGGATATCTCGGTGTCCAGGGCGGTTTTGGATTTACCAGCGGCGATTTTACCGATGTCGACAACGGTGATGTCGAGAGCAACGACTTCGAAGGCGCCGTGTTCGGTGCGTTTGCCGGTTACAATTACCAGTTCGACAACAATGTCGTGATCGGCGTCGAGGGCGACATCGAATACCACTGGAACGAAGACGACTTCGAGACGGAACTGGGCGATGCCACGGCCGAGATGAACCTGCAGGGCGCCGTCCGCGGCCGCCTCGGTTATGCCTTCGACCGCACGCTGTTCTATGTCGCAGCAGGCTGGACGGCCGCTCAGGCCGAGGCCGAAATCGCCGATGGCGGCGACGTGTTCCGTGACGACGCCGTCTTCAACGGCTACACCATCGGTGCAGGCGTCGACTATGCGATCAACGACAGGATCTTCGCCCGCGTGGACTATCGTTACAACGAGTTCGACAGCGAGATCCTGACCTTCGGCGACGTCGACATCGACACCGAACTGTCCCAGCACACGATCAAGGCCGGTCTCGGCGTCAAGTTCTGATCCGTTTCAGGTTCAACACTTCCGGAAAAGGCGCCTTCGGGCGCCTTTTTTGTTGCCTGGAAGGGGGGGGAAGGGCGATTGGGGGGGGGCATAGGGCTGGGGCGCAGACCGGCTGCGCCCGGCATGTCGGAACGCAAACGAACACGGCCAGCTTCTGGTCGTGGTGGGTCTGGAGGGAGAGGCCACCGTTCGTTTAAAGCCTTAGAAACTGGGCTTTCAGGGATGGATAGGGGGACACTATGTCCCCCTTGTTTGTCTCTGCGTCGCACATGCGGCGCGCGCTTGCAACATGAACGCGACTTATGGGTATGTCGCTTGTCCAGATAACGTCTCAGCGATAGGATGCGAAATCAATCTAGGGGTGTATGCCGAACAGGGTGCAAGGGGTCGGATGATAAACGTCAAATTTTCGCTAGCGTTTGAAGGCAATGAGGCTGACAACAATCAGTTGGATTTCTACGATGCGGCTGATGCCTTGACCGGCTTCCAGCGATCATTGGCATTAACGACGCATCTTGTATTGAATGGCGAGATAATCACACAAGCGCCCTCCCTTAAGGGCGCAAGAATACTGATAAAATCTCCCGAACAAGGAAGCTGGAAGGTCGTCACTACTGTTGGAATGATTATGGCGGGAGCTCACCAGCTCGGCACTGCTCCTAGAGATACTGTTTTGGGCAATCTCGTAACATCGGCCTATGATTATGTGGTCAACGAGACGCTGGGTTTTCATGTCGACTTCGACAAAACTCTGGGCGAACAGTATGAAGAGGTTCAAAGGCAGCGCAAGCCGATAGCACCTACGATTACCCAGTCTCAAATGGACGCTCTTATTGAGAAATGCGAGAGTTCTGTCAAGGAAATGCACAGACCTATCTACGCATCAAAGACGGCTGAGAATGCCGTTATAAAGTCTACCTACAAACGAGCAGTTACCAATATAGCTGAAATTGATTTGGATACATTTGATTACGTGAATTTAACAATGCAGGTTGAGAGACCAATTGAAAATACGGGTCGAGTTAGCAGCTATAACATAAATACATTTAAAGGGCGCATATTCGTTTCGAACGAACATCGCCCTATTCCTTTCGATCTCGCCGAAGGCTGCCGTGATTTCCAAAGTGTGCAGGCGGTTACCCAAAGCTTGCAGAGAAATGCTCGCGATAGGTTTGGTGCAGACGGCGAAGTACGTTTTGTAGCTTTCCGTTTTGAAAGCAGCACAGGACGATTAAAACGCCTCCTGATTACTCGCGTTGTGCCCTCCGCTAATCCCTAGCAGCCCGTCACGGTCGGTCAATGGATTGAGGTGTACGACGAAGGCTGTTTGGAAGCATCGCGTCGATCTCATGTTCAGAAAAGGTTAGGTCCTCATTGTTCTTCAACGCATCTTGCGCCTTGCCATAAGCTTTGCCGTCTGTATGCGGAGCGGCATGATAAATCTTATGTAAAGCAGCCTGTAAATTGTCTCTGCGTTGGCGCAACGCTTGCAGGTCAGAATTCTGCGCTGTGATGTCCGCAATCAGGCTTAGGTACGCTTCTCGTACATTCCATATATCCGAGCCCGCTTCACGGTGTCGCTGGGCAAGGGCTCCAGGGTCGAGGTCCTTTAGGTAGGCATTAAAGATCAGGCTAAGAACGGATAGAACAACGGTGGCGTAGATGGCATACCCCTCCCATGTCGAGCCTTTGTCAAAAATCGCGCTGACTGCCCCGCCTGTGATTAAAGACGAAAGAATTATGTTGGCCCACTTCCCCGCCTTATGCCGAGAGTGAAGCCGTTCCGCCATTTTTTCATGTGTCTTATGTGTATAGGCACAGCGACCGTAGCATTCCCGAATTTGACTTTCGAGAGCGTAACGTTCCGGTTCAATTTGGGAATGTTGCGCCAAATACCGACCTCCATTTAGCACGACGCTGCGCACCCTCGTATTCCTTCAGAAGGGTGCAAGCTGCGAACGCAATTGTGCAATCAACTCTGGCCTTGGCTTGGAAATTTCCCTTCTTCCAAACATAAGAACCGCTTCCCGGCATGCGCCAATAGGTTTTGTTTGTGTCTTGTGCCGCGAGGTATCCAAGAAAGTCTCTCGCCATGTAATCATGATACAGGAAAGACTTGTCCCGGTGCTCCCAATTTTCGATGAATTGATATGCGAGGGTGTCTATCAGAGCGCCGGATATGGGAACCTTGTTGTGATCGCGCCAGACCCGCATCATTCGGCAGAGGTGCTTCAAATTGCGATTGCTGGCTAGGTTACGTGTGTGCAGCGCCTCAATCTCTGCACGTGGATTGCAGGTCAGCCAGCTCCCTCCGTTATTGGCATTTGGGTAGGTCCATGTGCCTTGCGTGTTATCGAACACCGGCAGGACTTCAAAGGTCACGCCATCGGTGAAATTTACAACCACAACCTGTCCATCGCCAAAACTGTCTGATGTCTTGTAGGTATTTTGAATGGACTTCTTAACCGCCTGAAGCAGTGCTGACTGTCCGTTGGTGCTGTAAGCATTGTATTGCCAATAGACGCTAGCCGGAAGAAGGTAGGCCATATCCAAATCGCTGATACCGCGTGCCGATGTGTCTCGCCCGTATGATCCGACATAAAGGCTGTTTGAAGTCTTGCTGTCAGATGATCGAAAATCCTTGTTCAACTGCCCCGTTATGCGCTGATACCGATAGGAAATAGAGGAGATAAGCTCTTTATCGATATTGTAGCCATTCTTGAATTGAATGAATTCCTCAGCAACGCCCATGGTGCCCCTCGATTTAGTTGCATGAACTTAGGAAGACGTAGGACGGATTGCAATTGCAGAACACTTCAGGAACGAGAAATCCAGCGGATTTTTACGAGGGGGCATTTAATCTGCGTTGTGCAGCCGTTTCCCCCGTGGGGTGGAGCCGGTCGAGGGTGTCGCGTCTTAATCAGCAGAGTGTGTGATCTTCCACATCCAGTGACTTGTGAGAAGGGCAGTCATAAGGCGGGGGTATGGGATGTTGTCCGTAGGGGTATACCCAAATCGACACTTCCCAACTCGCGCCAATTTGCGACCGATACGCTCCGCATGATCATCCGTTCTGCAATTCAGATGACATCACGCTTGCGGACGGGATTCCCCCCCCCCCTAATCAAAGACTTCCCCGATCACCCGCTGCTCGGCGTCCTGCCATTTCTTCACGTCCTTGTTCACCGTCTCGATTTCCTTCTCGCTCAGGTGATGCGCGCCATCCTTGTCGATCCGGCACAGGCTGAAGGGTTCGCCGACGGTGGGCGAGGTGAGGTCGAGGGCCTTGAGCACGCGCAGCACCGCGGCGCAGCCGAAGCGGGTGGAGCGTTCGGTGAGGTGGAAATGCGAAAGCAGCGAGCCCGCCTGCTGCGCCATCGGCGCGCCGCTGCCGATGGCGTGGAAGCCGAGATCGCCGTAATGGCCGATCATGCCGGAAGGCGTGATCTCGATGATCCACGGGGCGTCGTTCCGCCAGCCCGCCGCCATCACATAGGCCGACGGCGTGCCGCCGCCTTCCTCGCCCGGCACGTCGGGGATGAAGGTGTCGTAGTGGTGGCGCATGATCGGCAGCACCTGTTCCTGGATCGCCCGGCCGATATCGGGCGCATCGAGGATCGTGGCGCTGTTGTCGTTGAACAGCCGCTCGACGTCGTAGAGCACCGAGCGCGCGCCGCTGCCGCCCCATGCGGCCCTGTCGCCGAGCGGATGGAGCTTTTCGGCCGGGTAGGTCATGCCGCGTCCCTTGTCGGTGATCTGGGAGTCCGATCCCAGCACCACTCCATCCCTGCACACGGTGGCCAGCACGACTGTCATTTGATGCTCCTCTCGCGGTTTGTCCGAAAGGGGAATGGTCGCGCGACGACATGGTTGCGTTCCAAGCGGCGAAAGCGCGGCGCGGCAGGCGGCGAAAGCGTCCTAAAACCGTTGACATCCGCCGCATTCAGGCGCGTCCGTCTTGCTCTCGCCATGCGAGGGGTTTAAACAGCCACGCATTCCAGCCGGCGGGCTGAACTCGGTCCGCTGGCGTTTGCTTCACCCACTCACGCACGAGGTAGAGGCCCGATGACTGAAGCCTTCTTCACCCGCCCGCTTGCCGAATCCGATCCCGAGATCTTCGGCGCCATCACCGACGAACTCGGCCGCCAGCGCCACGAGATCGAGCTGATCGCGTCGGAAAACATCGTCTCCCGCGCCGTTCTGGAAGCGCAGGGCTCGATCATGACCAACAAGTATGCGGAAGGCTATCCGGGCAAGCGCTATTATGGCGGCTGCGAATTCGTCGACGTGGCCGAGACGCTCGCCATCGAACGCGCCAAGAAGCTGTTCGGCTGCGACTTCGCCAATGTCCAGCCGAATTCTGGTTCGCAGATGAACCAGGCGGTGTTCCTGGCGCTGCTGCAGCCCGGCGACACCTTCATGGGTCTCGATCTCAATTCCGGCGGCCACCTGACCCACGGTTCGCCCGTCAACATGTCGGGCAAGTGGTTCAACGTCGTCTCCTACGGCGTGCGCGAGGACGATCACCGTCTCGACATGGACGAGATCCAGAGACAAGCCGAGGAGCACAAGCCCAAGCTCATCATCGCCGGCGGTACCGCCTATTCGCGCGTGTGGGACTGGAAGCGCTTCCGCGAGATCGCCGATTCCATCGGCGCCTATCTGATGGTCGACATGGCCCATATCGCCGGTCTCGTGGCCGGTGGCGTCCATCCCTCGCCGGTGCCGCACGCCCATGTCTGCACCACCACCACCCACAAGTCGCTGCGCGGGCCGCGCGGCGGCATGATCCTGACCAATGACGAGGCGATCGCCAAGAAGATCAACTCGGCCGTCTTCCCCGGCCTGCAGGGCGGCCCGCTCATGCACGTCATCGCCGCCAAGGCGGTGGCCTTCAAGGAAGCGCTCGAGCCCGAATTCAAGACCTATGCGGCCAATGTCGTGGCCAATGCCAAGGCTCTGGCTCAGGCGCTCAAGGACACCGGCCTCGACATCGTCTCGGGCGGCACCGACAACCATTTGATGCTCGTCGACCTGCGCCCCAAGAACGCCACCGGCAAGCGCGCCGAGGCCGCTCTCGGCCGCGCCAACATCACCTGCAACAAGAACGGCATTCCCTTCGACCCGGAAAAGCCCTTCGTGACCTCGGGCGTGCGTCTCGGCACGCCTGCCGGCACCACGCGTGGCTTCGGCGAGGCGGAATTCCGCGAAATCGGCAACCTGATCTCGGAAGTGCTCGACGGCCTCAAGGCCGCCAATTCCGACGAGGGCAACCAGGCCGTGGAAGCGGCCGTCAAGGCCAAGGTGATCTCGCTCACCGACCGCTTCCCGCTCTACCCGTATATGGGCTGATTGATGCGCTGTCCCTATTGCAGTTCGGAAGATAGCCAGGTGAAGGATTCGCGGCCCGCGGAAGACGGCGCCGCGATCCGCCGCCGCCGTGTCTGTCCGAGCTGCGGCGGCCGCTTCACCACCTTCGAGCGGGTGCAGTTGCGCGATCTGGTCGTATTGAAGAAGACCGGACGCCGCGTGCCCTTCGACCGCGAGAAGCTGCAGCGCTCCTTCGAGATCGCCTTGCGGAAGCGTCCCGTCGATCGCGACCGCATCGACCGCGCGGTCTCGGGCATCGTCCGGCGTCTGGAAAGCTCGGGTGAAACGGAAGTGGCGACCGATGCGATCGGCCTTCTGGTGCTCGAGGCCCTGAAGGCGCTCGATGATGTCGGCTTCGTGCGCTACGCCTCGGTCTATCGGGACTTTTCCGGACCCGAGGATTTCGAGCGCACCATCGCCGAACTCCAGGCGCAGATTGCCGGCGACACCATCGTCCCGCTCAGCGAGGACTGAGCGGGGAGGGCTGGGCTCTTCCGACGACCGAAATCCGCTCCTATTGCGGGCCGCAGATGTTCAGCGCGGTCAGCGCGAATGTCTCGATATCGTCACGCGCACTCTGCACCTGGTCGGTCGACGTGCCGGTGCAGGCGCTTTTCAGCTTGGTGCCGAAATTCCTGATCTCGCGCCGGCGCTGATCGACCAGCGCGCACTGCGCCGCCTTGTCGTTCATGTTGTAGAATTCGCTCAGGAACGGCTCGTACTTGCTCTTGTATTCCCCGAGCGCCTGGCGGCAGCTGGTATCGGCTGCGGCGGGGGAAACGAGAACCGGCGCGGCGAGGGCGCCAAGGGTTGCGGCGAGAAACAGTCTTTTGAGCATGGGGAAATATCCGTTGCGTTTGGCGGACGCTTGCACGCGTTTAAAGCGCCTGTCAATCGGGGCGCGCGCGTGCTCTGGTCAAGCCCTGTGACGATCTGTTAGGAAGCGCGCACATGCCCGGGTTCGTGGTTTTCATCCCCGATCTCCGGTACCGATCGGGGAATGAGAGATGACCGACACTGCGCGCGACCGTCGCTTCATGGCTGCCGCCATCCGGCTTGCCCGGCTGCATGAGGGGCGCACCGGTTCCAATCCTTCCGTCGCGACACTCATCGTGCGCGAAACCGCAGACGGTCCGGTGATCGTCGGCTCGGGCGTCACCGCGGTCGGCGGCAGGCCCCATGCCGAGCCGCAGGCGCTGGCCCAGGCCGGAGAGCTTGCGCGCGGCGCCACTGCCTATGTCACCCTCGAACCCTGCGCCCATCACGGCCGCACCCCGCCCTGTGCCGACACGCTGGTCACCGCCGGTATCGCCCGCGTCGTCGGCGCCGCGGCGGATCCGGATCCGCGGGTGTCGGGCAAAGGGTACGCGATATTGCGTTCCGCCGGAATCGAGGTCGAGGAGCATGTGCTCGCCGACGAGGCCGCCGCGGGCCTTGCCGGCTACCTGACTCGACGCATCAGCAACCGCGCGCATGTGACTCTCAAACTTGCGGTTTCGGCGAACGGCATGATCGGCCTCAAGGGGAAAGGGCAGGTCGCGCTCACCGGTCCGCTGGCCCGCCGCCAGGTACATGTCACCCGCGCGCGCTCGGACGTCATCCTCGTCGGTTCCGCCACGGCAGTTGCCGACGATCCCGAATTGACGGTGCGCCTCGCCGGGCTCGAGGAGCGCTCGCCGATCCGCCTCGTCCTCGATGAAAACCTCAGGCTGCCGGTCGCGTCGAAGCTCGTGCGGAACATCGGCCAGGCTCCCCTCTGGATCGCCACATCCGCTCCGCCCGACGATCCGGCGCGTATGGCGCTCGCCGAAGCCGGCGCCGAATTCATCGCGGCCGACGTGATCAACAACCGCATCGCGCTTCCCGAGCTTCTCGAGGATGTGGCCCAGCGCGGGCTTTCGACGGTGATGGTGGAAGGCGGCGCCGCCGTTGCCGGCGCCTTCCTCGCAGAAGGGCTTGTCGACCGCCTGCAAATCTATACATCCACGAAAACTGTCGCGGGCGAGGGTGTCGCAGCTCCCGTCACCGCCGAAACGGTCCCGGCCGGCTTCGTCCGCCGGCGTACCGACTTTTTCGGCGAGGATCGCTTCGACGAATTCGAAAGGCTTGGCTGAACATGTTCACCGGAATTGTCTCGGATGTGGGGCGCATCGCCTCCGCCACGAAACTCGATCAGGGCGTGCGTCTGCGCATCGATACGGTCTACGAACCGGCGGGCATAGATATCGGCGCGTCCATCGCCTGTTCCGGTGTCTGCCTGACGGTGACGGCACTGCCGGGCGAGGGGGACAACGGCAAGTGGTTCGAGGTCGAGGCCTGGGAAGAGGCGCTGCGCCTGACGACCGCCGGCAGCTGGTCGGAAGGCATGCCGATCAATCTCGAACGCGCCCTGAAGATGGGCGACGAACTCGGCGGACATCTGGTGTCCGGCCATGTCGACGGCACGGCGGAGATCGTGAAGATCGAGGATGAGGGCGAGGCCCGGCGCTTCACGCTGGAGGCGCCCGCGGAATTCGCCCGCTTTATCGCGCCGAAAGGTTCTGTGGCGCTCGACGGCACCTCGCTTACCGTCAACACGGTCGACGGCAACCGCTTCGACGTTCTCTTGATCCGCCACTCGCTCGAGGTGACGACATGGGGCGAGCGCAAGACGGGCGACCGCGTCAATCTCGAGATCGACACGATGGCCCGATATGCGGCCCGGCTCGCCGAATTTCCGCGCTGAGGCGTCTCAGAAGGCCAGCTTGCGTCCCCGCCCGTCGCGAATGACGGTCCAGAGAAAGATCAGCATCGAGGCGAGCGTGACGAGCGATCCGATCGCCGCCAGTCCTTCGAAATCATAGAGAAGGGCGATTGCGATGCCGGGCGCCAGCAGAACCAGACCCGCCGTCGCCACCACGAAGTGGATCTTCGCGAGACGTGTGGCGCCCGATTCCGGAACTAGGTGATAGTAGATGCCGAAGAGGCCCATCGTCACCCAACCCACCAGGTTGAGGTGGGCATGGGCGGGCGAGAGGGTGTGGTCCTGGCTGATCGCCATGACGATCCCCCAGATCATGCCGAAAGTGACGGACAGGGCCGCCACGAGATAAAACCAGTAGGATATGCCTCGCATGGTCGTACTCCGGTATGTTGTCCCTCGGCGATCATACGCCAAAGGCTCGCGGATTGAAGATGAGGGTTTTTACAGGTCGCAGCCGGACCGCCGCGGATGATCCGGGCGATCCGGCTATTGTGGCGAGTGCACGGGCCCGATGGGGCGCGCGCAAGCCTGTGATATGTGGCCGGTGTGATGGAGGGGCGTTTCAATCACCACCGGCCTGCCGCTCCGGACGGGCCGGAGCGGTGTGACGGGGCCTCAGTCCGGACGGAGGCTGTGCTTTCGCATCGGGCAATCGGCGCAGCTGGAGCGGCCGCAGGGGCGCGGGCGTCCGGGGCGTGTCCAGCCCGTTGCCACCGCGCAGCGTTCAAGGGTTAGCATCACGCCTTTCAGCATAATCCGCGCTCCAGACTGTCGAAATCGCCCAGCCGCCAGGTTCCGCGGGTGATGGCGGACATGAAGCCGTCGAAAACCTCTCCGGGCATGCCGGCCTGCAGGCCGCGCACCATGTCCTGTCGCTCCGGTTGCGAGGCCGCCTGCATCATCAGGCGCATTCCTTCCACCATGTCTGCCGGCGGAATGGAGGCGATGATGCGCCCCTCGATCGCCTTCGTTTCCTCGGGCGAGAAATGCGCCGCGATCAGCGGCATGACCTGGGTTTCCTCCTCGTGCATGTGCTCGAGGTCTTCGGCGAAGAACAGCGCGAAGCGCTGATACAGCTTGCGCCACAGCAGCGACCGCCCGCTCGTTGCCGCCTCGATCGCGCCGATCATCTCGCGGATCTCGGCGAAGCTGCGTTCATGGGCCTCGTGGTCCTCGTCGGCGTGAGACGAGCCGCCGGGCAGGCGGCTTTCCAGCGCGGAATGCACGAAGTCGTTCTCGTGCTCGAGGTGCTTTTCGCAGGCCTTCAGATGCTCCCTCAGCATGGTGAGCGTTCCGGCGACTGAGGAGGGGCTCTCGGGATCGGTCTGCCCCAGGGCGATCAGCATCCGGGCATTGCCAAGGCGCAGCGCCTTGTGAATGGCATAATAAAGGTCATCCTTCGGCTCGACATGAGCCGGCACGGCAGTCTCGTGTTTCATGATCTCTCTCCATGACCGCTCTCTCCGGCGGCGCTATGGGGCGGGCTTCTAGACAGCTTTCCAAACGGGAAAAACCATGCCAGAACTGAAACACTGTCCGAAATAATGCGACAATGGGCCGACAGGTGCGGGAGCGGGCCATGGATCAGTTTCGTGCAATGTCCATCTTCCGGCGTGTGGCCGAACGCGGCAGTTTCTCGGCCGCCAGCGCTGATCTCGGTCTGGCGCGCGGGGCCGCAAGCGCCGTCGTCGCGCAGCTCGAGCGTCGCCTGGGCGTGCGGCTGATCGAGCGCACGACCCGGAATCTGCGTTTGACCGACGACGGTCGCGCCTATCTTGACCGGGCAATTCACCTCCTCGACGAACTCCATGCGCTGGAGGATGACGTCGGCTCCGCCGAGCGGCGTCCGCGCGGCCGTCTCAGGGTGCAGATCCCCGCCGGCCTTGCCCGTCTGGTGGTCGCGCCGGCGCTGCCCCGGTTCCTCGAAGCCTATCCGGATGTCGAACTGGAGATGCTGTCGCGCAACGGGGTGCCCGACTTCGTTGGCGACGGGATCGATGCCGCCATTGTCCTCGGCGAGTTGCCGGATCTCGATATTTCCTGCCGGGTGATCGGAAACATTCCTTTCACGACTGTCGCCGCGCCCGCCTACCTCGCGCGGGCAGGCATACCCGCCACCCCCGCCGATCTCGGTTCGCACCAGTGCCTGCCCTTCATATCGAGCTTGACCTACGAGAAGCTGCCCTGGCGCTTCCGTGTGCCCGAGGGAGAGATGACCGTCCATGTCGAGGGCAGGGTCTGCTTCGAATCCAACGAGATGGCGGTGGCCGCCGCGATCAAGGGGCTCGGCATCATGCAACTGGCGAGCTATCTGGTTTACCACCCGATCCGGGACGGCCAGCTGACGCCGGTTCTCGAAACCTTCCGGCCGTCCTCCGCGACAATGCGCATCGTCCAGCCGCGACACCGGTTCAAGCCGCGCAAGCTCAGGGTTTTCGAGGATTTCCTGATCGAGCTCAACGACAGCACACGCCGCAAATGGGGCGTTCGTCAGGTCGATTGATCCGATCTCTCCGCGGTCAGGTCACGCCGAGTTTGCGCTCGCCCTGATCGAGAATGACCGGAATGATGAGATCTTCCTCGTCTTCGAGATGCCGGGTCAGAAACCCCATCAGCCGCTCGTTCTCGGTGGCATAGGCCTCGCCTGCGCGCTTGAGCGCATCGCCGCCCTGTTCGAGACCCTCAAGGAAGCCGCGCGCCGCCTCCGCGTTCATCTCCAGCGCATCGTGGATGACATGGTGATCGCGGTCGAGAATGTCGAACCCGCGCACCAGCCGCGGTTCCGCCTTGCGGAAGACGGGGAAATAGTGGTGGTCCTCGATATTGTGGTGGCCGTCGAGATTGCCGAGATACCAATTGAGGCGCGGTACGAAGAAACCGGCGAACGCCTTGTCCTCGAGCCTGCCCTCGCGCCAGTCACCGATTGCGCCCGTCAGCATGGCGCCCATCTCGCGGAACATGTCGTGGCGTTGCAGCCAGAATGTCGCCATGTCGCCGAGATTTTCATGCGATTGCCAGATCTCGCGCGGATATTGCGAGACCAGCAGGGTGAGGTCGTCTGGAAGTCCGCCTCGGCTGGCGAGAGGAAAGGGATCGGGCGTCGTGGTCATGGCCCGAACCTACGGCGTTGCGCCGCGATTTCAAGCGCCTGCCTGCAGCGACACAACGGAAATGCCGGGCGCTCGCCGCCCGACACCATTGCGCCTGTCGTTAGAGGTCAGGCGGCCTTCTGGACGGCGTCGGACGCGTTCTTCTTCGCTGCCTGCGTCTTCTCGAACTGTTCGATGAGGCCGAAGAGATCGGCTGCCTCGCGGGCGAGCGTGTGGGCGGCGGCAGTGGATTCCTCGCACATGGCCGCACTTTGCTGCGTACCCTGGTCGATCACGTTGACCGCCTCGTTGATCTCGCTGAGGCCGGACGACTGTTCCTGCGACGCGCGGACGATGGCGTCGACATTCGTTGCCACTTCCATGATCTGCTGGACGATCGAGGTGAGGGTTTCGCCGGTCTTGCCGACGAGGCCGACACCGGTTTCCACATGGCGATCGGAGTTGGCGATCAGTTCCTTGATCTCCTTGGCCGCCGTGGCCGACCGCTGGGAGAGCTCGCGCACTTCCTGTGCGACGACCGCAAAGCCCTTGCCGGCCTCACCGGCGCGTGCCGCCTCGACGCCCGCATTGAGCGCAAGCAGATTGGTCTGGAAGGCGATCTGGTCGATGACGCCGATGATCTTGCTGATCTCGGCTGCGGAGTTCTCGATCCGGCCCATGGCTTCCACCGCGTCATTGACGATCGATCCGGCTTTTTCGGCGGTATCGCGGGTGCGGTTGGCCAATTGGCCGGCTTCCTTGGCGCGCATCGCGGAATCGCTGATCGTCGTGGTCAGCTGTTCCAGCGCCGCGGCGGTCTGCTCGACCGAGGCCGCCTGGCGCTCGGAACGGTGCGCCAGTTCGTCGGACGCCTGGCGGACTTCCCCGGCAGCCGCGTCGATGGAGCGGGCGTTCTCGCTGACCTGTACCATCGCATCGGCGATGAACTGGTTGGTCTTCACGCGCTCGGTGATGTCGCTGGCGAACTTGACGACCTTGAAGACCCTGCCGTCGGCGTCGAAGATCGGATTGTAGGTCGCCTGGATCCAGATTTCCGTTCCGCCTCTTCCGTAGCGCTTGAATTCGCCGGAACTGAAGTGGCCCGAAGCAAGGTTCGGCCAGAAATCGCGATACTCCCCGCTCGCCACATAGGACGGTTCGCAGAAGATCGAGTGATGCTTGCCTTCGATCTCTTCGAGCCGGTAGCCCAGGGTCGCGAGGAAATTCTCGTTGGCGGTGATGATGGTGCCGTCGATCTCGAATTCGATGATCGCCTGGGAGCGGGAGAGGGCGGTCATCTTGCCCTCCGTTTCGGCCGCTTTCTTGACGCTCGCGGTGATGTCTGTTGCGAATTTCACCACCTTGTAGGGCGTGCCATCGTGAAAGACCGGGTTGTAGGAGGCTTCGATCCAGATTTCCTTGCCATCCTTGCAGATGCGCTTGTAGCGACCACTGTCGAAGGCGCCCGTTCCCAGCTTGTGCCAGAAGCCGCGGTAGGAATCCGATCCGACCACTTCCGGCTCGACGAAGATGGAATGATGCTTGCCCTTGATCTCGTCGAGCGTGTAGCCGAGTGCGGCGCAGAAATTCTCGTTGGCGGTGATAATCGTGCCGTCCAGCTCGAATTCAATAATGGCCATCGACTTGCTGATTGCGGCCAGCGTTTCATCGGCCTTGCTGGATTGCACCACCGGGTTTCTACTGAAAATCACAATGTTTCCCCCAAAACAACGCGGAAAGAATAACCGCGCGGCGTCGATAACGCCGGTTTTTCAACATGGCAGAGGAAACTCACATGGCGTTGCCGTCATGGCTGCCGGGGTCGCAACCCTCCCTGCATGGTTGTAAATCTGCGGCCCAGATATTTATGCGGGGTGAATTGGCACCGCAATTTTTGACCTATCTACCTTGTCGGGTCGATGAGAGCCGGGGCACGTGGAGATTGAGTTCTCGGGCGGCGTGACATCGTGTGCCGAAATTTTCCGCTGTGGGGCGCGGGCGGGGAGGTGCTGCACGGAGGGACTGTCGCGCAAACTCTGCCACCATGGCCGTGCCGGGGCGGAGGGGAGGACAGTGCCATGCTCGAAGACGAAAATTGCCCCGGAGCGGGGGCTCCGGGGCTGTCCTTCAGCAGGGATGGTATCGTCAGGCAGCGCGCGAAGACACGGACCTGACGGCCTTCGAACCGTCCTGATCGTTCCTCAGCTTGAACCTGGCCACCAGTTCGAACAGGGACGCCGCTTCGGTTGAAAGGCTATGCGCCGCAGCGGCGGACTCTTCCACCATGGCGGCGTTCTGCTGCGTCCCCTCGTCGATCGTGTTGACGGCCTGGTTGATCTCGCGAAGCCCGACTGACTGCTCCTGCGACGCGGTCACGATCCTGTCCACGTTCGCGGCCACGTTGCTGATCTGCTCGACGATATTGGCCAGGGTTTCGCCGGTCGCCCCGACCAGTCGCACACCCTTTCCGACATGGCCGGTCGAGGCCGAGATCAGTTCGTTGATCTCCTTTGCCGCGGTGGCCGAGCGCTGGGCGAGTTCACGCACTTCCTGGGCGACGACGGCAAACCCCTTGCCGGCTTCACCTGCGCGCGCGGCCTCGACGCCGGCATTGAGCGCCAGAAGATTGGTCTGGAAGGCAATTGTATCGATGACGCTGATGATCTTGCTGATCTCGCTCGACGAATTCTCGATCAGCCCCATCGCCTCGACGGCGTCGGATACGATCTTTCCGGCCCTTTCGGCACTTTCCCGGGTTTCGTTTGCAAGTGCGCCCGCCTCCTTGGCGCGCTGCGCGGCATCCACCACGGTGGTGGTGATTTCCTCGAGCGCGGCGGCGGTTTCTTCAACGGACGCGGCCTGGCGTTCCGAGCGTTGCGCGAGGGAACCGGACGCGTTGCGAACCTCGTTCGCGGCGGCATCGATGGACGACGCGTTCGTCGTCACCTGGCTCATGGCTTCGGACAGATGTTCAACCGAGCGATTGAAGTCGGTCCTGACTTTGTCGAGCGCCGGGATGAATGGTGTATGGATGTGCAACGAAAGGTCGCCTTCCGACATCGCCGTGAGCGCCTTGCCCAGTGTCTCGACATTGGCGACGCGCTCGGTCACGTCGGAAGCGAATTTCACGACCTTCAGGACGCGCCCTTCATCGTCGATGATCGGATTGTATGTGGCCTGGATATGGATCCGCTTGCTGTTCTTGCCAATCCGGAGGAACTCGTCGGATTTGAACTCGCCCTTGGCGAGGGTCGCCCAGAATTCGCGATACTCAGCGCTCGCTGCGTAGTCCTTCTCGCAGAACATCGAGTGGTGCCTGCCGGCAATCTCGTCCAGTCTGTAGCCCATTGTCGCCAGGAAATTCTCGTTGGCGGTGATGATCGTGCCGTCGATCTCGAACTCGATGACCGCCTGTGAGCGGGAAAGCGCGGCGATCATGCCTCTCGATTCCGTGGACCGGCGGATGTTTTCGGTGATGTTCGTCGCAAACTTGACGATCTTGACCGGTTTGCCGTTGCGCAGGATCGGATTGTAGGACGCCTCGAGCCAGATCTCCCGGCCCCCCTTGCCGAAGCGCTTGTAGCGGCCGCTGTCATGCTCGCCCGCAGCCAGCTTGGCCCAGAACGCGCGATATTCGCTGGTGTCGGCGATCCTGGGGTCGACAAAGATCCTGTGGTGCTTGCCGACTATGTCCTTGAGTTCATAGCCGACGGCATCCAGGAAATTCTTGTTGGCATGGAGGATATTACCGGACAGATCGAATTCGATCATGGCCATGGACTTGTCGACGGCGTCGAAAATTCCCTTGGTCTGGTGCCCGGAAGAAAGGAAGCCTATTCTCATCCCACTATCTCCTTCTTTGCTCGTCACTCTCCGGCGATCGTTCTCATGATTCAGGCGCCAATAACGTGATGTTCGGCATGAGAACTAACGGGGGCGCATTGATAGGGTATGAAGAGCAGGTATTAAAAATACCCTATATAATGAGGGGTCGGTAAAATTACGGAATGGAGGATATTCGCGCGTCCATCCCCTTGAAATTTATGATTTTTACTGCAGATTGACTGCGCGGAGGGGTGTGTGAATTTTTGAAGCACCGCATGCGATCTGGTGATCTTGAAGGGACCGCCAGTTCAGATCAGAAAGTACCAGGCCATTGAAAACCGGATCCCCGCTCGACCTCCTCGAAAACGGCACCTACCGCATGCTCTGGTCGGCGACACTCGTCTCCAATCTCGGAACGCTGGTTCAAACCGTCGGCGCCGGCTGGATGATGACCTCGATTTCCACCTCGCCGGTGCAGGTCGCGCTGGTGGCGGCCTCCAATACGCTGCCGATCATGCTGTTCGCCCTGCCTGCAGGGGCATTGGCCGACTCCTTTGATCGCCGGAAGCTGATGATTTTCGCTCAGGGCTTCATGTTTGTGGTCTCGATAGGGCTGACGCTGGCCGCCTGGTTCGATCTTCTCACCCCATGGTCGCTTCTGGCCTTCACCTTTCTCATCGGCTGCGGGACTGCGCTCAACAACCCCGCCTGGCAATCCTCGGTGCGCGACATCGTCCCGCGCGAGAATGTGCCTTCGGCGGTGCTCCTGAACTCCATGGGCTTCAACCTGATGCGCTCGGTGGGTCCGGCATTCGGAGGCTTCCTGGTTTCCGTTGCGGGCGCGGCGCTCGCCTTCGCGGTCAATGCGGGCAGCTATGTCTTCCTCCTGGCCGCGCTGTTCTTCTGGCGTCGGCCGGTTCCGGAAAGGGGCCTGCCTCGCGAACCCTTCATGCTCGCCGTCAGCGCCGGTGTCCGTTATGTCGGCATGTCGCCGAAGCTTCTGCGGGTTCTCTCGCGCGGTTTCGTCTTCGGTCTCGGCGCGGTGGCGGTTCTGGCCCTGCTGCCGCTGATTGCCCGGGACATCCTGGCCGGAACGGCCGTGACCTATGGCCTGCTTCTGGGATTTTACGGTGTCGGCGCGATCGCCGGCGCACTTTCGAGCCTGAAACTGCGCGCGAGCTTCGACAATGAGCACATCGTGCGCGGATGTTTCGTCGCGATGGCCCTGTCCCTGTTCGCATTGTCGCAATCGACCAACCTGATCGTCGACTGTCTCGTCCTGACCGTCGCGGGTGCCAGCTGGCTTCTCGCGCTGTCGCTGTTCAACGTGACGGTGCAGCTTTCCACCCCGCGCTGGGTGGTGGGGCGCGCGCTCGCCATCTACCAGTCCTGCGTCTTCGGCGGCATGGCGCTGGGAAGCTGGCTCTGGGGCGGATTTGCCGGCGCCCACGGCTCTTCGGCGTCGCTTGCCATTGCCGGCGCGCTGCTCGTGGCGGGTGCCGTCATCGGGTACTTCTTTTCCCTGCCGGATGCGGGTGGCGACGAGCTCGATCCGCTGGGCCGCTTCCGCGAACCCGAACTGCGGCTTGACCTGAAGACCCGAAGCGGTCCGATCATGGTGATGGTGGATTACGAGATCGATCAGAGAGACGTGCCGCGCTTTCTTGCGCTGATGGCCGATCGCCGCCGCATCCGCATTCGTGACGGCGCGCGGCAATGGGCGCTGCTGCGCGATCTCGAAAATCCGGACATCTGGACGGAGACCTATCACGTCGCCACCTGGATCGAATATGTCCGCCACAACGAGCGCCGCACCAAGGGCGACGCCGAGGTCACGGAGAAGCTGCGCGAGCTTCACAAGGGGCAGGGCCCCATCCGCGTTCACCGGATGATCGAACGCCAGACCGTGCCGTTGACAGACGACATGCCGCTCAAGCCTTATACCGCGGATCAGTAGCGCCTCCCGCGCCGCGCGCTGCATCGGGCAGGCGACCCGGCTGCCATGAGCGGCGCGAATACCTGAATTGACTTGCCAAGCGGCGGACAAAGTGATTTTACCGCCATTCTGTTTCAGGGGGCGGGCACGTTCCGTGCCGCCTGCCGCTCAAGGGAATTCTCCGAGGTTCGTCATGTCATCCCAATCCGCGCCGCACATTCTCATCGTCGAGGCCCGTTTTTACGACGACATGTCGGACGCGCTCCTGGCCGGCGCAACCGCAGCTCTTGAAGCCGCGGGTGCGACCTGGGAAGCCATCACCGTTCCCGGTTGCCTGGAAATTCCGCCGGCGATCGCCATGGCTCTCGACGCCACCGAGGATGGCGGCACGGTCTATGACGGCTTCATCGCGCTCGGTGTCGTCATCCGCGGAGAAACCTATCACTTCGATATCGTGTCCAACGAGAGTTCACGTGGTCTGATGAACCTCGCGGTTTCGGAATCGCTTGCGCTCGGCAACGGCATCATGACCGTCGAGAACGAGGCCCAGGCCTGGGCGCGCGTGTCCCCCGACAATCTCGACAAGGGCGGTTTTGCCGCCCGTGCGGCGCTTTCGATGATCGCGCTGCGTGAAAAGCTGGGGAACTGAGGACATGGCGAAGGACCCGAAGGCCCCGGTGATGAAACACGCCAATCAGCGCGGTGCCGCCCGTCTGGCCGCCGTCCAGGCGCTCTACCAGATGGACGTCGCCGGCAATGGTCTGATGGAGATCGTGAGCGAGTACGAGAACCATCGTCTCGGTCAGGAGATCGACGGCGAACAATATCTCAAGGCCGACCCGGCCTGGTTCCGCGCCATCGTCGCGGGCGTGGTCGAGACCCAGCGCGATCTCGATCCCGAGATCCGCGCCTCGCTGACCGAGGACTGGCCGCTCTCGCGCCTCGATGCCACGCTGCGCGCGATCCTGCGCGCCGGCGCCTGGGAGATCGAGTTCAAGCAGGATGTGCCCACGGCGGTCATCGTCAACGAATATGTCGATATCGCCCGCGCCTTCTACGAGGACGAGGAGCCCAAGATCGTCAATGCGGTCCTCGACCGTCTCGCCCGCCGCAAGCGACAGAAGCCGGCGGACAAGAAGGCGGAATAGGGAACCGGTCAATGAGTGTTGCCGATAGCGCCGACGGACCTGGACGGCTTCATGCCAGAATGGCGTTGGCGCGACGCAATGCACTTCTCCTTGCCGCGACCCAGGCTGTCGCCGGTTCCGCAAGCCCCATCTCGATTTCGCTCGGCGGTCTTGCCGGCTTCTATCTGCTGGGCGCCGACAAGTCGCTGGCAACCGCACCGGTCACCGGCTTCAATATCGGCGTGGCTTTCGGAGCATTGCCGGCAGCTTGGCTCATGCGCCAGATCGGCCGACGCTACGGTTTCATGACGGGGGCAGCCTCGCTGGCGCTGGGCGGGCTTGTTGCGGCGATCGCGCTGTTCCGCTCCGATTTCATCCTCTTCATCGTCGGCCTCGTCATCATCGGCATGGGCGCGGCCTTCACGCAGCAATATCGCTTTGCCGCCGCCGACGGCGCGCCGACCTCGTTCAAGGCTTCGGCCATCTCGTGGGTTCTCGCGGGCGGCGTTTTCGCAGCCATCATCGGCCCGCAGACTGTCATCTACACGCGCGAATTCTTCGCGCCGGTGAGCTTTGCCGGTTCGTTCCTCGCCATCCTGCCGCTGGCAGCGCTGTCGATCCTGATCCTGACGTTCCTCAAGATCCCGCAGGATACGGTGGCCGGTGACGAGGATCACGACGACAGGCCGGCGCGCCCGCTGCTCGCGGTCATCACCCAGCGCCGCTTCATCACTGCGATGATCTGCGGCATCGGCACCTATGCGCTGATGTCGTTCATGATGACCGGCGCGCCGCTCGCCATGGTCGGCTGCGGCTTCTCACCGAACCTCGCCACACTCGGCATCCAGTGGCACGTCATGGCGATGTTTGCGCCGAGCTTCATCACCGGCCGGCTGATCCGCCGTTTCGGTCGCGACGTGATCACGGGGGTCGGCCTCCTGATTCTGCTCGGCTGCGCGATCGTTGCCCATGCGGGTATCGAGTTGTGGAACTTCTGGCTCGCGCTCATTCTTCTCGGTGTTGGCTGGAATTTCGGCTTCATCGGCGCGACCGCGATGGTCACAAGCACCTATCACGCCTCTGAAAGGAACGCCGTACAGGGCTTCCACGATGTCACCCTGTTCGGCTGCGTGGCGCTTTCATCGCTGATGTCCGGCAAGGTTCTCAACGCCTGGGGCTGGGAAACGTTGAGCATGACGTTCTGGCCGGTGGCGCTCTTCTGTCTGTCCGTTCTGGGCCTGCAGATGCTCTCCGACCGCCGCGCCGCCGCCCTCTGACCTTCGACTGATCTTCATTCCAGTCCCTTTTCCCGCAAAATTGCACTGGCATCTCGGGCGCGCGAGGGTGCGCCCTTGACGATGTATAAGCCCTGCCGCAACATCCGCCCCGACACCTGGGAGTTGGGGCTCTTCCCAATTTCGCCAAATGTGTTTCTCGGCCGGGGGGACTAGAGAGACCGGCCGTCTTCTGGAGGAATGAACGCATGACCATACTCATGGCCGTCATTGCATGTGGCCTGTTGTCCATCGTTTACGCGATCTGGGCTGTCCGCTCGGTTCTCGCAGCCGACCAGGGCAATGAACGCATGCAGGAGATCGCTGGTTACATCCGGGAGGGGGCTCAGGCCTATCTCTCGCGCCAATACACCACCATTGCCATCGTCGGCGCCGTCGTTTTCGTGCTGACCTGGATCCTTCTCGGGGCGCTCGCCGCGGTCGGCTTCCTGATCGGCGCCATCCTGTCCGGCGTGGCGGGTTTCATCGGCATGCACGTCTCGGTCCGCGCCAATGTGCGCACCGCCCAGGCCGCAGCCGGCAGTCTTGCCGCCGGCCTCGACGTCGCCTTCAAGTCGGGCGCCATCACCGGCATGCTGGTGGCCGGCCTCGCGCTTCTGGGCGTCTCCGTCTATTACGGCTATCTGACGGGCATGATGGGGCTTTCGCCCGACAGCCGTTCGGTCATCGACGCGCTGGTCGCCCTCGGCTTCGGCGCATCGCTCATTTCCATCTTCGCCCGTCTGGGCGGCGGTATCTTCACCAAGGGTGCCGATGTCGGCGGCGACCTCGTCGGCAAGGTCGAGGCCGGTATCCCCGAGGACGATCCGCGCAATCCGGCCACCATTGCCGATAACGTCGGCGACAATGTCGGCGATTGCGCCGGCATGGCCGCAGACCTGTTCGAAACCTATGCCGTGACCGTGGTCGCAACCATGGTGCTGGCCGCCATCTTCTTCGGCGGTTCGGCGGTGCTTGGCGCCACGATGCTCTATCCGCTGGCGATCTGCGGGGCTTCGATCATCACCTCGATCATCGGCACCTTCTTCGTCAAGCTCGGCGCCAACGGCTCGATCATGGGCGCCCTCTACAAGGGGCTCGTCGTCACCGGTGCGCTTTCGATCGTCGGTCTCGGGCTTGCCACCTGGGCCACCGTCGGCTTCGGCGACATGACGATGACGAACGGCACCGTGGTCAACGGCATGAACCTGTTCTGGTGCGGTATCGTCGGGCTGATCGTCACCGCGTTGATCGTGGTGATCACCGAATACTACACCGGCACCAACAAGCGTCCGGTCAACTCGATCAGCCAGGCATCGGTCACCGGCCACGGGACGAACGTCATCCAGGGCCTCGCGGTCTCGCTCGAATCGACCGCCATGCCGGCGATCGTCATCGTGGCGGGGATCATCGCGACCTTCCAGCTGGGCGGTCTGTTCGGAACCGGCATTGCGGTCACCGCCATGCTCGGCATCGCCGGCATGATCGTCGCGCTCGACGCCTTCGGTCCGGTCACCGACAATGCCGGCGGCATTGCCGAAATGTCCGGTCTGCCGTCCGAAGTCCGCAAGTCGACGGATGCGCTGGATGCCGTGGGCAATACGACGAAGGCTGTCACCAAGGGCTACGCGATCGGTTCGGCCGGTCTCGGCGCGCTGGTGCTCTTCGCCGCCTATTCGAACGACCTCCAGTTCTTCGCGGCCAATGCGGACACCTATCCGTATTTCGCGGATATGGGAGACATCTCTTTCTCGCTCTCCAACCCCTATGTGGTCGCGGGCCTGATCTTCGGCGGCCTGATCCCCTATCTGTTCGGCGGCATCGCGATGACGGCGGTCGGCCGGGCAGGGGGCGCGGTGGTCGAGGAGGTGCGTAGGCAGTTCCGCGAAAAGCCGGGCATCATGGAAGGCAGGGAGAAGCCCGACTACGGTCGTGCGGTCGACATGCTGACCAAGGCTGCGATCAAGGAGATGATCATTCCCTCGCTTCTGCCGGTACTGGCGCCGCTCGTCGTCTATTTCGGCGTGCTGCTGATATCGGGTTCCCGCGCCTCGGCTTTTGCCGCACTCGGCGCCTCGCTGCTCGGCGTGATCGTCAACGGCCTGTTCGTCGCCATTTCGATGACGTCGGGCGGGGGCGCCTGGGACAATGCCAAGAAATCCTTCGAGGATGGTTTTGTCGACAAGGACGGCACCAGGCACGAGAAGGGCTCGGAAGCGCACAAGGCTTCGGTGACCGGCGACACGGTGGGCGATCCCTACAAGGATACCGCCGGTCCGGCCGTCAACCCGGCGATCAAGATCACCAATATCGTGGCCCTTCTGCTTCTCGCCGTGCTGGCCCACTCGGGCTGATACGGGGAGCTGAAAAGAAAACCCCCGCGGGAGAGATCCGGCGGGGGTTTTTTATGTCGGCTTGCGTCCGGCGGTCGCGTCAGCCGCCGGTGCCGAATATCGACTTTGCCACCGAGTTTGCGGTACCCGCACCACCGGCACCCTGCAGGATCTGCAGAATGAAGGTCTCGTCCTTGCTCGCAGTCGGCGTCGTGCGCGAGATCATGTCGAACGCCCTGCCGTCCTTGAGCGTGTAATTGGCAATGTTGCTGACGGTGCCTTCCTCGTCGAAATAGACCGCCAGCACGTTCTGGTCGACGAGCTTGCTCTTCATGAAGGCGGCACCGCGAACGCGCTTCTGCGATATGTAGTAGAACACCTCGTTGTCGAAGGTCGCAGTGGTCGAGGGCGTGCCGAGAGACAGCAGAACCTGCTCGCGGCTGGAACCGACCGGTGTCAGTTCGAGCGCATTCTGGTCGATCACATAACCCTGATTGAAAACTTCCTTGGTCGTGCAGCCGGAAACCGCAACGGCCGAGATCGCGACCATTGCCGCGCCCAGGACCATGTTCCTGTCTGCTGCCTTGAAAAATCTATTCGTCAACGACATCTCCCCTGGGGCGTACGCAGCGCTATCAAAATCCCGATTCCGAGGGGCACGGGAACGGCCATTGCCTTTTGCGCCCCATTCGGTAAACCAGCTTCCGTCCCGATGCAACTGTGGCCGGACAGCGCTACCCAACTGCCATAAAAGGCAATTTGATGATCTTCTCGCTATTTCAACGAAAAAAATCCAACCGTCAGGTGATCGAACGCCAGTACGAGCTGATCACCAACGCCGCCCGTCGGCCGGTATTTTATGCGTCGATGGATGTGCCCGATACGGTAATGGGGCGCTTCGAGATGATCTCGGTCCACCTGATCCTCTATCTCAGGGCATCCAACAAGGCCGGCGAGACCGCTGCCCGGATCGCCCAGGAAATCGTGGATGCCTTCTTCGAGGATGTGGACCATTCGATCCGCGAACTGGGAATCGGCGACACCTCGGTTCCCAAGCGGATGAAGAAGTTCAGCCATATGTTCTATGGTCGCGCCAAGAGCTACGAGGAAGCGATCGCGGCAGGCGATGCCGATGCGCTGGCGGCAGCCTTGGGACGCAACATTCACCCGGAGGCAGGTGACGCAAGGCCTGCCATGACGGCGCTCGCGCGTTACATGGTGGAGACGAACGGAATACTCGCCGAGGTATCCGCAGCCGAATTCGAGGCTGGACGTGTGACGTTTCCCGATGCCGGCCCCGACACGGGCCCGGATACCCATAACGCGGAAAACAGCCGGAAGGCTTGAGAGATATGACGACCGAGAAACAAGCATACAGTTACAAGGTCCGAGTCGGCCATGTCGCTGCCAATCCGATCACCGTGACCTTCGAGGCCGATGAGGCCGAACGCAGGGAGATCGCCAGGATATGGGATGTGCCTGCGGTCGAATCCTTCTCCGGCGAGGCCTCCGTTGCCCGCTGGAAGCGTGACGGCGTGCGCGTCAAGGGCGAGGTCAAGGTCCGTATCGTGCAGGAATGCGTGGTGACGCTCGAACCGGTGGAACAGGACATCGCGGAACGTTTCGAGGCGCTTTTCGTGCCGGAAAATTCCCGGCTTGCCCGTCAGGATACGACCGACGGAGAGCTCGTGGTCGATCCCGAGGGAGCCGATATCCCCGAGACCTTCACCGGCGATTCGATCGATCTGGGAGCCGTCGCGGCCGAATTCGCGGCGCTTGCCATTGATCCCTATCCGCGCAAGGAAGGCGTCGAATTCGAGGGATTCATCGAATCCGATCCCGCCGAGGACAAGAAGGAATCGCCCTTTGCGGTCCTCAAATTCGCCAAGCCCGGGAATGAAGGCGAGTGATCCGGGCGTTGCGGCCGCTTTCCACAAAGCGGTTGTGCGGCAGATGAAAACGGGTATTTTCTGCGCGCTCGTTCAAAGTGCGCGCCACCCTGGCGCGAAACGGCCGGGACACGTCGGCAAGAGGGACGCCGTTTTGCACGCCGCTCACCGGCCGGGCTTGGAAAACGGACATTCGAGAATTAACATCTGCTTTAATGCAGGGGAGAAGTAGGGCGCGTGGTACGCATTTCAGTGGATTTGATGGGAGGTGACCACGGACCGTCGGTCACGATTCCCGGTGCGGCCCTGGCGCTCGAGCGCCATCCCGATATCCGTTTCGTCCTTCATGGTCTTGCCGCCGAGTGCGAACCCATTCTTGAAAAGTACCAGCCGCTCAAGCAGGCCTCCACCTTCGTGCCCGCCGAAATGGCCGTGGCGATGGATGAAAAACCGAGCCAGGCGCTGCGTCAGGGCCGCTACCGTTCCTCCATGTGGCGCGCCATCGAGAGCGTGAAGAACGGCGATGCCGATGTCTGCATTTCCGCCGGAAACACCGGTGCGCTGATGGCGATGTCGAAATTCTGCCTGCGCACGATGGCCAATATCGAGCGCCCGGCGATCGCCGCGATCTGGCCGACGATGCGCGGCGAATCCATTGTTCTGGACGTCGGTGCCACGGTGGGCGCCGATGCCCAGCAGCTCATCGATTTCGCGATGATGGGAGCCGCCATGTCGCGCGCGCTCTTCGCCATCGAGCGCCCGAGCATCGGTCTGCTCAATGTCGGCGTCGAGGAGATCAAGGGCAATGAGGAGGTCAAGGAGGCCGGCCGTCTCATTCGCGAGGCCAACATGCCCAATCTGGCCTATCATGGATTCGTCGAGGGCGACGACCTGGGCAAGGGCACGGTGGACGTGGTCGTGACCGAAGGCTTCGTCGGCAATATCGCGCTCAAGACCGCCGAGGGCACGGCGCGCCAGATCGCTCAATATCTGCGCTCGGCGATGTCGCGCACCTGGACGGCCAAGCTGGGCTATCTGCTGGCCAAGGGCGCCTTCGACCGCCTGCGCGAAAAGATGGACCCGGGAAAAGTCAATGGCGGGGTGTTTCTCGGCCTTAATGGTGTCGTGATCAAGTCGCATGGCGGTGCGGATGCCGACGGCTTCGCCAACGCCGTCGATGTCGGTTTCGACATGGCGCGCGAAGGGCTGAAAGCCCGCATCGAGCACGATCTCAATTTCTACCACTCCCGGCGCGTCGGCGCTTCCGATGCCGATACGAAGAGTGGCGAGCAGGACAAGGCGTAATGATCAGGTCAGTAATTTGCGGGTACGGGGCTGCCCTGCCGAAAAAGGCGATGGCGAACTCCGAGATCGAGGGCATCGTCGAAACCAGCGACGAATGGATTGCCCAGAGAACCGGCATCCGCCAGCGTTACATTGCCGACGAAACCGAGACCACGGCATCGCTCGGCGAGGCTGCGGCCCGCCAGGCGCTCGATCGCGCCGGCCTGACCGCCGACGACATCGATCTGATCATCGTCGCGACCTCGACGCCCGACAACACCTTCCCGGCGACCGCGGTGAATATCCAGAACCGCCTCGGCATGCATCACGGTGCGGCCTTCGATGTGCAGGCTGTCTGCTCGGGCTTCATCTTCGCGCTGACGACCGCCAACAACTATGTCCTGAGCGGAATGGCCCGGCGCGTGCTGGTCATTGGTGCGGAAACCTTCTCCCGCATTCTCGACTGGACCGACCGCACCACCTGCGTGCTCTTCGGCGACGGTGCCGGCGCGGTGATCATCGAGGCGCGCGAAGGCGAGGGCGTCACCTCGGATCGCGGCATCCTGACCGCCCATCTGCGCTCGGACGGCGCCCACAAGGACAAGCTTTACGTCGATGGCGGTCCGTCCTCCACCGGAACCGTGGGCCAGTTGCGCATGCAGGGCAGGGAAGTCTTCAAGCACGCGGTCGGCATGATCACGGATGTCATCGAAGCCGCCTATGATGCCACCGGCCTGTCGTCGGAGGATATCGACTGGTTCGTGCCCCACCAGGCCAATCGCCGCATCATCGAGGCCTCCGCGAAGAAGCTCGGAATTGCCGATGAGAAGGTGGTCCTGACGGTCGACAAGCACGGCAACACCTCTGCCGCTTCGATCCCGCTGGCCCTCAACGAGGCTGCATCCGCAGGCAAGATCAAGGAAGGCGATCTCGTTCTGCTCGAAGCCATGGGCGGCGGCTTTACCTGGGGTTCGGTGCTCGTCCGCTGGTAACGGCGCGCCGTTCATCCGCCTCTGTGACCCGAAACGGGATGTGATCGGCGCGATTTTCATTTTGCGTTGACACTGGCGGCCGCGCTTTTTTCCGCCACTGGCCCAATGGTGTCAGTGGGTTACTTGACCTCGGCAGACATGGCTCCTAAAGTTGAATCCGGCTGTTTCGATGGGGAGCAGCACGGTGGCAGGGATTCATGACTGGTAAAACCGTAACACGCGCTGATCTCGCCGAAGCCGTATTTCGGAAGGTCGGGCTTTCGCGGACCGAGTCTGCGGAATTGGTCGAGATGGTCATCGACGAAGTCTGCAACGCCATTGTGCGGGGCGACAGCGTCAAGCTTTCCTCCTTCGCGACGTTTCAGGTGCGCGACAAGAAGGAACGCATCGGCCGAAACCCCAAGACCGGTGAGGAAGTGCCGATTTCTCCTCGTCGCGTCATGACCTTCAAGGCTTCGAACGTTCTCAAGAACCGGGTCCTCAAGGGACATCAGAAGAGCAAGCCGAAGGGCTGAACGCCCTTTGGGGCCGCCCGCCGGCCGTGTCGCGCTCGCAAGCGGGCCGGAAACCCGGGACTTTGCGTCCCGGGGCACTTGATATTTAGCCCGCAAATCGTTGCAATGGCGCATTCTTTGCCAAGCTGAGTGATTCGTTCGCCTGACCGTTTCACCTTGAGGTGCAAACGGATCGGATCGGCAAGCGACCGAATTCATTTACGCATTTCGATTTTGCCGATTACGTCAAAATCAAAATCGCTCTAGGGGATGAGATGGACAAGAGCGCGGACGCGTTTCGTACGATTTCGGAAGTAGCCGAGGACCTGGATCTTCCGCAGCATGTTCTTCGCTTCTGGGAGACGCGTTTCAGCCAGATCAAGCCGATGAAGCGCGGCGGCGGCCGTCGCTATTATCGGCCGGAGGATGTCGAACTGCTCAAGGGCATCCGGCACCTGCTCTACGATCAGGGTTACACGATCAAGGGCGTCCAGAAGCTTCTCAAGCAAAACGGAAACAAGTTCGTCGTCGCCATCGGCTCGGGCGATGCGAGCGCCTTCGAGGCGCTGGCCAAGGGCATGCCGGACGAACCTGAAAGGGTGGCGCCTGCCGTTGCGGAGGACGATCAGATTCTCGGCAAGGCCAAGGCCCCGGTATCGCGCCGCTTTTTCAGCCGCGGTGGCGACGAGAAGACGGTGGCCGCGGGCGAGGGGCGGGGAACCGGTGCGCCGGTCTCCAGCGAGGACCGGGCGCTGCTGCAGGAGGCGCTCTACGACCTCTTGGAATGCAAGCGGCTTCTCGACCAGGTTCGCTGACGGCAATGCCCGTCGAGGCGTGCGCTTACTGAAGCAGTCTGTCGCGGGCGCGCCTGGCTTCGGCAAGCGCCAGTTCAAGTGTTCCCTGAGCCTCGAGAAGTCCCTTTTCACGCGCCATGGCAACGGCCATGTCGAGCTGCATCATCATCATCGCAAGGCGCTGCAACTCGGTCTGCGTCGCATGGCTGACGGTTCCCACGATAGGATGGACAGGCTGTGACTTCTTCATCGCTTCGCCGTGAACCCTTCGAAATAGTCACGCAGGTCTTCGCGGTCGAATTCCCTTTCTATCGTCGCCGGTGACATCAGTTCCTTGCCGAACCACGGATATTTCCGTTCATCGAAACTGGTCTTGAGGAAGTCGATGAATTGCTGATGGCGCACCGACTTCTTGGTTTCAGGGTGCGTCGCAAGCCAGATTTCGGTGCGGAAGTTGATGCCGAAGTCGAGCGCGACCACATCGCCTCCGATCGCCCGGGCATAATTCGGCATCATCCCGATGCCGGCACCCTTGGTGATCGCCCAGTAATGGGCCGAGGAGAAATTCGTCTTCAGCCGGACCATCCGGCTGGCGATCTCGGGATTGAAGATCCTGTCGAGATTGTAGCCCTGCAGCTGTTCCGTTTCCTGCTCGACGACCCGGTGTGAGGCGAGTTCGCTCAACGAGGTGGGCGCGCCGTGCCGGTCGATGTAGCTCTGCGAGGCAAAGGGAACGAGATGCAGGTAGCCCAGTCTCACGACATCGAGTTCCGGGCGCTCCGGCTTGACGAGCTGGATGGAGATGTCCGCCTCGAGCCGCATCACGTCCACCGAGCGCATGGCGCATTGAAGCTCGACGCGGCTCTGGTTCTGCGTCGTCTCCATATAGTCGACGATCTTCGGCGTCAGCCAGAAGGTTCCCAGTCCTTCGGTGATGGCCACCCGCACCGGTCCCCTGGCATTCTCCTTCGCTGCCTGCGCCACTTTCAGCATGTCCGCCATCGAGTTCTCGACGTCGCGGGCCGCCTGCATGACGCGGCGCCCCTCCGGCGTCAGGCGTACGCCGTCCGCCTCGCGATAAAGCAACGGATAGCCAAGAATGTCTTCGAGCCGTGAGATGATGCGGCGAATGGTGTTGACCGCTTGTCCGGTCTCCTCCGCCGTCTTTCTGAAACTTGCAGTCTGCGCCACCACCAACAGCGTGCGGATGCTGTTCCAGTCGACGTTACGCAAAAGGTGTTCCATCGGTGGAACGCTCCGTCTCAAACTTGACCAAAGCCATGCCGGCTTTGTAGCGCTAGTTTACACCCCAACAACCTTAGGGGGTGCTAATATGCAGGTCTTACAAGAAGATAGTTTTTCTCATCCTATTGCAAGTTTGCGAAATGCAATCAGTAGCAGTACCAACAGCGGTGACAAGCTCGCACGGGCGGCCGCGCTCGTCTCCGTCTCCAACCGGATGCGACACGAGGACGTGCCGCGATTGCTGGATGCCGCTGGCGCCGTCATCGGGCAACTGGCCTCTGTCCAGACCGTCATTCGCATTGCTGATACGAATCCGGATGCCGTGTGGATCTTTTCACGCAAGGGCAGGGATCGCGCCGAGGGATTTGTCGCAACCCTCCTGCTCAACGAGGCTGGCCGCGTCGCGCTTTTCGACGGCTCACTCGATCTCCTCGATCCGCAGGCCGAATACCTCGCGGCTCAGCATGAAAGCCCCGCCGTCATCTATGTATGGGCGAGTTATACGCCCGGCCTGATGGCCGCTGGTATCCCGCGCGTCTTCGACCGATTCGACAGCCCGCATTATGCCCGGGCCGACATTGTCTCGACCTCGTTCACGCTGCGCGGCCACAGGGCAATGATCAATCGCGGCTTCGAAAAAGGGGTGGAATTCGACGGCAAGCGGCTCGAACAATTCTACATCCTCAAGCGTTCACCGCAGTCGCTGGCGGCTTCGGAGCCTCGCTACGCCAATCACGACAAGTCACTGCATCCCACCGGCATTCGCGTCGTCAACGGTTTCGACGACATGATGCGTGTGGCGGCGATCCGCTCGGCGGTCTTCATCGGCGAGCAGTCCTGTCCCTTCGACGAGGAATTCGACGGCAACGATCTCGCTGCCACCCACCTTCTCGCTTTCGTCGACAACGAACCCGCAGGCTGCATGCGCATCCGCTTCTTCGGAGAGTTCGCGAAGATGGAGCGTCTGGCCGTGCGCAAGGAGTTCCGGAATACGCGAACGGCCTTCGACCTGGTGCGCGCGAGCGTCGAACTGTGCCGGGACAAGGGCTATCGCCGGCTCTATGGCCATGCGCGGGAGGACTATCTGCGCTTCTGGCAGCATTTCGGCTTCAAGGTGAAGGAGAACGGCGCGCCCTTCACCTTCTCCGATCATTCCTTCGTCGAGATGGTCGAGGAGGTCGAGCCTTCGGCGAAAGCTGTCAGGATATCCGACGGACCCTATCGGATCATCCGCCCCGAGGGGGCCTGGCACGTGCCCGGACCGCTCGAGCGGTCGGCAGATCGTGGAGCGGCATGAAGGATAGGTAGTTCTAGCTGGATTGGTAATATGATATGACTACGCAGACGACCAATGCCGATGTCTTTGCCTGGATGATACGCACGCTGGTGTCGTGTCGTCGGGAAGCTGAAAAGATGGGACTCGAAGATCTTTCGCAGTTGATCAATCTCGCGATCTTTCAGACTGCGCTGGATTGGGAGGGAATCGACCCGGCGCCGTCCGGGAAGAACGATCATCTGGAAAGTCTGCTGAGACTCAAGATGAAACTCGCTTATTCGCAGACCGACGAGAACGTCGTGGTTCTGAATTCGAAAACCGCCGGGGAGGTCTGATTCTCTGCGGTTGGCCGGGCGGGCGCAGGGTTGACGCCTCCGATTGCACGGAACGCGCCCGTCCGGTTCTCATGCAGTGCGCGACCGTGCGCATCGGTCGCCGTCTGTTTACGTATCATCTGCCGCGGTGGATCTCGCCGGGCGGTGCGGATCACTGAAATCGCCGGCCTCTACGTATTTTCGTGCTGGTGGGCCTTGCGCCCTCAGGCTCCATCATTTACAGCCAATCCCGGTTCGGAGCGTAGCGCAGCCAGGTAGCGCACTTGACTGGGGGTCAAGGGGTCGTGGGTTCGAATCCCGCCGCTCCGACCATTTCCTTCCCCCGATTTTTCCCTTTCAGTCCCGCCGCCCTCGCGGCTTCTCAGGTGTCAAGCGCGCCTCTTGCCGCTGTGCGGTCGGCGGCGCGGGCAGTCGTGTCGTCTCCAATGAAAAACACCCCGGATGTTGCCATCCGGGGTGTGATTGCGTCCGGACGCTGGTGCGTCCAGTGGGTCGGTCAGGCTGCGGCCGACATTTCGTTTTCGACTTCGGAGACGGTCTTGAGAACCTGCGAAGCGATTGCGTAGGGGTCGCCCTGCGAGTTCGGACGACGGTCTTCAAGGTAGCCCTTGTAGCCGTTGTTGACGAAGGAGTGCGGGACGCGGATCGAGGCGCCGCGGTCAGCCACGCCGTAGGAGAACTTGTTCCACGGAGCGGTTTCGTGCTTGCCGGTCAGGCGCATGTGGTTGTCCGGACCGTAGACGTCGATATGGTCCTGCAGGTTCTTTTCGAACTGAGCCATGAGCTTCTCGAAATAGGCCTTGCCGCCGACTTCGCGCATGTACTTGGTCGAGAAGTTGCAGTGCATGCCCGAGCCGTTCCAGTCGGTGTCGCCGAGTGGCTTGCAGTGCCATTCGATGTCGATGCCGTATTTTTCGCAGATGCGGAGCAGCAGGTAGCGGGCGATCCAGATCTGGTCGGCGGCCTTCTTGGAGCCCTTGCCGAAAATCTGGAATTCCCACTGGCCCTTGGCCACTTCGGCGTTGATGCCTTCGTGGTTGATGCCGGCCTCGAGGCACTGGTCGAGGTGCTCTTCGACGATCTCGCGAGCGATGGAGCCGACATTCTTGTAGCCGACGCCGGTGTAGTAGGGGCCCTGCGGAGCGGGATAGCCCTGTTCCGGGAAGCCGAGCGGCCGGCCGTCCTCGTAGAAGAAATATTCCTGCTCGAAGCCGAACCAGGCGCCTTCGTCGTCCATGATCTCTGCGCGGGTGTTGGACGGGTGCGGGGTGACGCCATCCGGCATCATGACTTCGCACATGACGAGGACGCCGTTCTTGCGGGCCGGGTCCGGATAGACGGCGACGGGCTTGAGGACGCAGTCGGAGCTGGAGCCTTCAGCCTGTTCGGTCGAGGAGCCGTCGAAGCCCCACAGCGGGAGTTCTTCGAGCGACGGGAAGGAATCGAATTCCTTGATCTGCGTCTTGCCACGAAGGTTGGCGACGGGCTTGTAGCCGTCGAGCCAGATGTATTCGAGCTTGTATTTGGTCATGTAGTAAAGTCTCCTGACCTGCCGGGACTTGGCCGTTGATTTTTCTGGTGTGTCGGCGCCGCCCATCGGGTGTGCCGATCCCGACAGGGAAGAATGCACGTTTCATGCCAGTTGGCTTGTGGCGCGGAGAGATGATGCGCTTCATGGCCGGTTTCGCCGATATTCGCCGGTCTTGCCGCAGCGCCGGGGTCTAAGGTCTTGATTCTCTGTTGCTCGGGTGAGGGGGTGTCATCCTGACGCAGCTTCGGCCTGCATTCCTCGCACCAAGGTGCGAAAATCGGGGCTCTGCGAATGCACAATAATTTAGCGCCTAAATAATAGGCAAATGACTATTTTTTGTGTCTTTCTGCTGTAAACCTATTCTGGAGATGTTATATTGAAGGTCTTACGGCGGTAGGAGGCCGCCTTACCCGAACAACCCGGAAACGGGGGAGGAAACGCAGATGGAAATGAACACTCAGGGCAGAACTGCCCAGATCATTGAATTTCCCCGCAAGTTCCGTCGTCCAGGCGCAACCGAGGATGCAAAGTTTCGCGGCATGTCGTCCGCCCAGGCCCTCGTGCCGGTACTCTCGACCGACGGCTGGTATCACGACGCCGCGATGAAGGAAGAAAGCTGAGGCAAATCGGCTCGGCCGGCCCGGCCAGGTCGGGCTGAATTCCAGGCGCCGCCGCACGCGCGAATGAACAAACCCGCCCGCCTTTTAAAGGCGCGGCGGGTTTTTGTCTTGTCCGGCATGCTGATCGGGGGAAGGGCGTCAGGCCGCGGAGCGTTCGGCCCGCAGGCGGGTCTGCCAGCGCTTTTCGAGCGCGATGCAGCCCCATGCTATGCCCATCAGAAGGTAGAAATGGCGCCAATGGTCCGTATCGATGACGTTGCCGATCATCGTGTGGCCGATGATGAGGACCATCGCCATCATCAGAAAGGGCTGCCAGGGCCGGTCGCGGAACATGTATTTCACGCCCAGCGTCAGCGTCCAGATGATCAGCGTCACATAACTGATGAAGCCCATCCAGCCGTAATCCATCAGCGCCTTGAGCCAGATATTGTGCGTGTCCTCGCCGAGCGCGAGGCCGAATTCCAGCGGGCCGATGCCGAGCGGATGATCGAGAGCCCAGCCGAAACCGATGGCGTGGCGGGCAAAACGGCCCAGATGCGCACCGTCATAGGATTGGACGAGCTTGGCGCGGGTTTCGAAAAGGCTCGAGACCTGGGGAATCTGCAGTGCCACCACGACGGCGGCCACCAGCGCCACCACGCCGATCATCGACATGATCACGATCTTCAGCCGGAAGGATCCGGTCCGCCGCTTGATGAGCATGCAGAAGATCAGGGCGAGCATTGAAAACGCAAACAGACCCCATGCCGCGCGCGAGAAGGACAGGAAAACGCCGATCGTCAGGACCACCAGGCCCAGCGCCTTGATGGGGGCGGTCGACAGCTTGCCGTCCAGAAGTCCGTACATCAGGTAGATCGAAGGCAGAACGAGATAGGGACCGAAGACGTTCGGGTCCTGGAAGGCGCCCATGGCGCGGTCGTAGCGGGTAAAGGCGGCAGCACCCGGAATGAGGCCGAAATAGCCCAGGATGCCCAGAAGCGCGGTGATGATTGCCGCCACCACATAGGCCTTGAAGATCAGGTTGAGCCGCCGCCAGTCGGCCTCGATCACGGCCGCGAAGAACATCGCGGAGATGGCGAGGAACAGCGACACGGCGATGTACATCGGCGTGCCCTTCACGTTCGGCATCGTCAGGATCGAGAACATGCCGCCGATGTTGAAGGTGATGTAGAGCGCGATGAGCGGCGCGATATGTCGCGACAGCCGCAGTCCCATGATCGCCCACAGGCCGATGAGCGCGGCCATGTAGAGCTCATAGGGTGCGGGCTCGCGGATCACGAAACCGGAGAGGAAAACGCCGAAGGCGATCGCCAGCGAGGCGAGCACGCTGATGCCGGCCCGGTGCGGCATCGTGATTCCGGGATGGACGCCGCGATAATGCGCGGCGTGGCTATGGGTGGCAGTCACGCTCAATATGCGTTTTCCGTATTGAGAAGCCTGATCGGCGTGAGGAACAGGATCTTGAGGTCGAGCAGCAGCGACCAGTTCTCGATGTAATAGAGGTCGCAGGCGACGCGCTGGCGGATCTTGTCGTCATTGTCGATCTCGCCGCGCCAGCCGGAAATCTGCGCCCAGCCGGTCACGCCGGGCTTGACCCGGTGGCGGGCGAAGTAGCCGTCGACCACCTCGGTGAACTGGAGGTCCTTGGTGCCGGCGGCAACCGCGTGGGGGCGGGGGCCGACGAGGGAGAGGTCGCCCTTGAGCACGTTGAAGAACTGCGGCAGTTCGTCGATCGAGGTCTTGCGGATGAAGCGTCCGATCTTGGTCACCCGCGGATCGCCCTTGGATACGAGCACCTTGGCTTCCGGATCGCACATCTCGGTATACATCGAGCGGAACTTGAAGACGTCGATGACCTCGTTGTTGAAGCCGTGCCGCTTCTGCCGGAAGATCACCGGCCCCTTGGAATCGAGCTTGATGGCAATCGCCGTGCCCAGCATTACCGGCCAGAGGGCGGCAATGGCCGCCAGGCTGAAGAAGATGTCGAAGCCGCGCTTGGCCACCGAATCCCAGTCGGTGATCGGGCGGTCGAAGATATCGAGAAGCGGTGCGGCGCCGACATAGGAATAGGAACGTGGGCGGAAGCGCAGCCGGTTGGCGTGGGCGGCCAGGCGGATGTCGAGCGGCAGCACCCAGAGCTTCTTGAGAAGCTGGAGAACGCGGAGTTCGGCCGAGAGCGGCAGCGCGATGATCAGCATGTCGATGCGGGCAAGCCGCGCGAATGTCACCAGTTCGCTGGCCGTGCCGAGCTTCGGATAGCCGGCCACCACCTCGGGCGAGCGGCGGGTGCTGCGATCGTCGAAGATGCCGCAGATGCGGATGTCGTTGTTGGGCTCCTGCTCGATCGAGCGGATGAGCGCCTCGGCCATGTCGCCGCCGCCGACGATTACCGCGCGGCGTTCCATCACGCCGTTGCGCGCCCAGCGGCGAATGGAGAAGGCCAGCAGCGTGCGCGACAGGAACAGGACCGCGGCGCCGGCGATGAACCAGGCAAGAAACCAGATGCGCGAATAGACCAGGCTGAACTGCAGGAAGAAGCCGATGACGGCCAGGACCGCGAGCGTGCCGGTCCAGGAGGCGAACACCCGCGGATAGGTATGAATGGCCGTCCGCAGCGCCGGAACCAGGTAGCAGTCCGACAGCTGCATCACGACGATCGCCATCAGCGAGCCGAACAGCAGGGCAGGCAGGTAATAGACGCCGGTCAGGCCCAGCGCCGGACCGTCATAGATGAGATGGATGGCAAGGCCGACGAGAAACAGCGCCGAGAACTCGGCGAGCCGCAACAGGCCGGTGATCATCGTGGGCGTATAGCTTTCCTGGGCCAGACGCTTGGCTGTCTGTTTGGCAATCCGGTTGAGTTCTTCCGGTTCCGGCACCCTGTCGCGATCAGCCGGTGCCTTCTGCAGCGCTTCCCGAAGCGATTCGCTGTCAAATTGCGAGGATTTTTCGATCTTGTTCACGAGCCCCACTCCAAACCTTGCCGTTCGGAATAGCAGATCGCCCCTAAGAAAAGCTTTATTCCGCCGCCGTGGCTTTGGCCTGCTGCGAGGCGCTTGTCAGTTTTTCGTACAGCGCCAGCATGTCGGCGGCCATGCGGGAGGCCGAGAAGCGTTCACGGAACGCGTCGCGTTCCGGCATGGCGTTTGCAAGCCAGTTCTCTTCCATGACGGCATGCGCCATCGCCTGGCTCATTGCTTCCACATTGTCAGGCTCGACAAGCGCTTCCGATTGCGTGCCGAGGATTTCGGGAATGCCGCCGACGCGTGTGGCAAGCATGGACTTGCCCGCAGCGATCGCTTCGAGGACGATATACGGCATGGATTCCGCGCGCGAGGGGACCACCACGTGCCGCGCGAGCGCGAAAGCCTGGCGTGCCGGCATCGCGTCGTGCATCGATATCCGCGCGCCCATGCCCATCCGGTCTATCATCGCCTGATAGCGTGGCTTGTCGTCCCCGTCGCCCACCATCACGGCGCGAAGCGGGCGTCCGACGATCTGTTCGGCGCGGCGCAGGCTGTTGATGAAGACATCGGGACCCTTCAGGTCGCGCATCATGCCTATGTAGAGAAATTCCGGTGCGTCCGGCAGAGCGGTCACGGGCTCGAATTCGCCCGGCCGCAGCCCGTTATGTATCAGCTCCCAGTCGGCCTTCGGTTTCCCGATCTTCTCGGCATAGGTGCGCCGCTCGTAGTCGGAGACGAAGACAAGGCTGTCCGTCCACCGTTCGAACATGCGCTCGATGCCGAAGAAGAGCTGACCCCTGGCGCTGCGCCGGTCGTAATGCAGGCTGCCGCCATGGGGAGAGTATAAACGGGCAACGCAACTACCTGATACCCGTAGACGTGAACCGACCATCCGCGCGAACGCGCCACCCTTGGCGCCGTGTCCGTGCAGGACGTCCGGTTTCAATTCCTTGACCTCGGAGTATGTCTCCAGGAATGACGAGATGTCCGATGGCCCGATCGATCGGCGAATCGCCAGCCGCCTCACGCCGAGCGAGAGATGCGGACGAATGCCGTCGAAAAGCGCGTCCTCGAACGATCCTCCGGTGATGGAATCGCAAAGGATGCCCACCTCGTGCCCGGCCCGGGCATGTTCCTCGGCGAGGTCACGCACATGGCGGAAGATGCCGCCGACAGGCGAGCGAAAGCAGTGGAGGATGCGCAAGGGCCTTGTCTCGCTCATTGCCTAGAAAAGACGCTCGCGGACGTAAATCGTGTCGCCGGCCATGATCGGGTCGGAAATGGAGACGCGACCGGTCATGACTTCACCATTTATCGTTCGGGTGATGTCGACGCTGCGCTGGTTGGCGCGCGGGGAATACCCTCCGGCGATCGCAATGGCGTTCTGGACGGTCATGCCCGCCACATAGGAATACTGTCCGCCCTGGCCGACTTCGCCCATGATGAAGAACGAGCGGTAGCGATCGACCTCCACCGAGACGTCCGGATCGCGCAGGTAGCCTTCGCGCAGCTTCGTTGCGAGCTGGCTCTCGATTTGCTTGATCGTGTGGCCGCGTGCCGGAATGGAGCCGACGAGCGGGAAGGCGATGTAGCCCGCCTGATCCACGGTATAATTGCCGGTCAGACCCTGCTGCTCGAAGACCGTGACGCGCAGGCGGTCACCGGAATCAAGCCTGTAGGGCTGGATGACGGCCTCATGAAATGCCTTCGGGGCAGGGTGGTAACCCGAGCAACCCGCCAGAACGACCGAAGTCATCGCTGCCGCAAAAATTCGCGCTACTGAAAATCGACCCGAGGCCACGTTGCCGCTCCGCAATCTACCGTTTGTGTGAGGCAGTTATCATCCCGTTAGGGTTAACGGTGGGTAAAGCATCTGCTTATTTTTCGGCGACGAGATCGCGGTGGGAGGGGAGTTATAATCCGGTACGCGCGCGCGAGGCGAAGCTGGAGAAAATTGGCGCCTATGCCCGCTTGGGCTGCGTCCTTGAAAGGTAAACGCTTGCTAAACAAGGCTTTAAGACTTGTGTTACCATGTTCATTTACCATGCCCGGCGATTGCAAGTATGGAGTGGCTCAATGAGCGTGGCGGCAAATCAGTCAGATGTGGATATCGATCTCGGGCGGCTCGTCGCCGCAGTTTGGGAGCGGCGAATTACGGTCGCACTTGTTACGATTATAGCTGCGGTCGCGGCTTTCCTCGTAACAACGACGATCGCCCCCCGTTACAAGGGGGAGGCGCGGCTTCTCATCACCGCCCGTGAACCCGTTTATACCGGCGAGAGCGGTCAAAGGCAGCCGGCGGAGCCCAACTTCGACGAGTTGTCGATCATGAGCCAGGTCGAGATTCTCAAATCCTCCGACCTCATCACGCAGGTTGCCGAGAAGCTCGATCTCGCATCCCGTCCGGAGTTCGATGCCTCTGCCGACACGTCGGCGATTTCCGAAATTCTCGTCGGCTTCGGCCTGAAGAGCCCGGTCAATAGCAGCGCGGGCGAGCGCGTGCTCAAGCACTTCAACGAGAAGCTCGACGTCTATGTCGTCCCGTCCTCGCGCATTGTGGCCATCGAGTTCACTTCGGAAGATCCGGCGCTCGCTGCCGAAGTCGCCAATGCGATGGCGGACGAATATCTGACGTTCAACGCCGGGCTGAAGATCGAGAACAACTCTAATGCCAGCGCCTGGCTCGGCCCGGAGATCGACAATCTGCGCCAGAAGGTGCGCGAGAGCGAGGAGAGGATTGCCCGCTATCGCGCCGAAAAGGGGCTGTTGCAGGTCAGCGATACGGAAACCATCGCCGCCAAGCAGCTGTCCGACATTTCCGCCGAGCTCAGCCGTGTGCGCGGTGAAAAGGCCGATGCGGAGGCCCGCGTACGTAACGTCCGTGCGGCGCTTGAAAGCGGCCAGTCGGATTCGATCGGCGACGTCCTTGCATCCAGCAATGTCCAGCGGCTCAAGGAGCGCGAAAGCAACATCCGCGCCCAGATCGCCGACCTGTCCACCACTCTGCTCGAGGGTCACCCGCGCATGAAGGCGCTGCGCTCGCAGCTCGCCGATGTCGAAGGCCAGGTGCGCAACGAGACCCGCAAGGTGCTTTCGAGCCTCGAAAGCAATGCTCGTCTGGCGGCTGCGCGTGAAGAGGAACTGGTCTCCCAGGTCAATGCCCTGAAGACCGGCTCGGCCCGCGAAGGCGAGGAATCCGTGGAGCTGCGCGAACTCGAGCGCGAAGCGGCATCCCAGCGCGATCTGCTGGAGACCTATCTCGCCCGTTTCCGGGAATCGGCCTCGCGTTCGGCTCCTGCCTCCGCGCCCGCCGACGCCCGCGTGATTTCGCGTGCAGTTCCGCCCGCAGAACCCTATTTCCCCAAGACAGTGCCGATCATCATCGTTGCGGCCCTGGCAGCCTTCCTGCTGACAGCGATCTGGACCATGCTGACCGAGCTTCTCTCCGGACGTGCGCTGCGCCCGGCGGAGGGGGCATATGAAGCGGACGCGGCTACCGCCCGCGTGGACGTCCCCGCCAGCCATCCGGCAGTCGCTCGCAGGGCTCCGCGCGCAGAACCTGCCGCGCCCGCAGAACCTGCCGCGCCCGCGGCCCCCGAAGTCCCCGCTGCCCGCATCGCTGCTGTTACAGGTGCGCCCGTGCAGTCCGAGCGCAGGCGGGAGCAGGTGTCGGTACTGTCCGCGCCTGTCGAACCGAAGCCTGAAGCCGCACCTGTGGTCGAAGGCAGTTTTGATTTCTCCGTCGAGGCCGTCGCCGACCAGCTTCTCGCCGACCAGACCCTGATGGCGATCTCCGTCTCGCCCGAAGGCGATCGCGGTTCGCTGTCAGCCGTCATGCTGGCGCGCACCGTGGCTGCCGAAGGCGCCAAGGTGCTGCTCGTCGATCTGACGGGGTCGGGCTGCCCGACCGAGCTGATGGCCGAATCGCGCAGGCTCCCGGGCCTGACCGATCTCCTTTGCGGAGAGGTGGCGATCGCCGATGTCATCCATGCGGATCGCCTGTCCGATGCGCAGATCGTGCCGCACGGCAACGCCAATGCACGCCGCGCCATGCGCGCAATCGACCGCCTGCCGATGCTGCTCGACAGCTTTGCCGAGGCCTATGATCTCGTCATCGTCGAATGCGGCATGACCAATGCTGCAAGCGTCGGCCGGATCGCCAGCCGCGACGGTACGGAAATCGTGCTCTCGGTCGTCGATCCGAGCAAGGAAGAGCTCGATGCGGCATTGAGCGATTTCTTCGACAATGGTTTCGAGGATGTGTTGCTGATGACGCCGAGCCAGTATCCCGACAGGCCGGGTCACCGCCGCGCGGTGGCCTGAACGGCCTGAACCTTCGGAAATCTCGATCAGCCGGCGTCTTCGGAGGCCGGCTTTTCGTTGAGCGTCAGCGCCCGAATCCGGCTGGCGATGGCGCGCATGCGCGGCGACGTCTTGACGAAGCGCTTGGCGCCGACAATGGCTGCCATGGCACGCCCGGCCATTGCTCCACGATTGTTGAGCGGCAGGAAGACGTCGAAATGCGGGGTTTCGACCGGGCACCAGGACCGCTTGTAGCGCTGGTCTCCGACCCCGAAATCGAAGCACTCGGCGCCAGTCGCGCAGGCCTGCTCGATCATCAGGTAGAACAGCAATTCGCCAGCGCTTGCGTCCGGCACGGTCCTGTCGTCGACGGAACCGAACTGACAGGTGATGTGGGCACCCTTACGGGTCAGGCCGGCGATGGCGATCAGCTTGGCGACCCCGTCATCCTCGATCTCGACTGCGTGAAGGGCAAGGACGGGCGCGCCGTCATTGGCCGAGAAGCTCGCCAGGCGTCCGAAGATATCGTGAATGCCGGGTTCGGCGAAGACGTCGGGCAAACCCTGCTCCGTAAGGCGCAGCGATTTCTGGCGGAAGAACTCGCCCAGCAGGCGCCGGGCACTCGCATCGTCATCGGCGGTAATATGCCGATAGCCGCCCACGGGCTCCAGCCGGCGCTCTGAAGTGCGGAATTTCTTCCGCCGCCGCTTGGCATTGATCTGACTGAGCGTCTCGGCGAAGTCGGGTTTCAGCGGGAGCTGAAAACTCGCATTCTGGCTCGTGACGTGCCTGAACGCGAGAAGGGGCTCCTCACGCTGGCCGGCCATGGGACGGAGCTTGTCGAGCGCGAGTACGTCGGCGGGAATGTTGAGCGCCGACAAGGTGTCCAGAAGCTCGTCCATCATTGCCGCATCGGCTTCGGCGAGAAAGCGCTCGGAATAGAGCGGCGCGTTGTGGTTGGAGTGCGGCGAGCCGATCAGCCTGGCCACGCGCACGCCGAATTTCCGCACGATCTCGAGCGGCAACAACACGGCCGGGTGGCCATCGAGCGAGACGAGCACCACGAGCGTTGAAAGCCCGGGCAGGGTGGCCCAGGCGCGAGCCCAGTCATAGGTCTGGTGCAGGGTGACGTGCGGTGCGGTTTCCATCGCCCGCCAGACGTTCTCGGCTTTCTCGATACGCTTGATGATCATGGCCGACAGGCGGACATGCCCCACCGAACACGCGCCCTTGGGGCTGTTCTGCGCGGTAATCACGCGGCGTCCGTTTATATCGTCTACATGTACCATTCCGGGATCGCGTTCCTGCCAGAATTCCGCATTTCGTCCGATGATGGACGCGAGACTGCGAATTTTTGGTGACCTTGGCCCGGTCAGATCCCGCAAATGAGAATTCAGGGTTAACGCTGGCCTAACGGAAGGCGCTTCAGACCTGCTTGTCGCTGGACTTCGGCCCGGCCATCCAGCGGATGATGAACATGGCCGGCACGATCCAGAGGATGCCCGAGAGCAGGAAATACAGGAAGTGGACATACCAGGGAGATTCGGCCAGCCGGTATGTTGCGATCGTCGTGGCGAGAAGCGCGTAGACGATGACAAGAAGGACGATGAGGATCATCCCGATCAACTTCTTCAGTCTGACTGGCATTGGGGCTGAAGCCCTCCGTGTCTGTATCCGTTGACATGAGATAGCTGCTTAGCCGGAAAGACAAAAGTCCGAATTGTCGGAATTTGCGCGACCCCATGCCGCAATTGCCGCAGGCTTGCCTTGCAATCTCGTGTGGTGCACATGAAGCCCGGATCCCCCAATTCGCCCGAGCGAGCCGCCATGACCACTCATTCTTCCGCCAGTTCCCTGCTTGCCAAGCGCGAGCGCACCGACCGCAACCGGTTCCACATGCGCGTCTGGTTGGGTGTGGTGCTTGTGGCGATCTTTGCGCTGGTGCTCGTGGGCGGTGCCACGCGGCTCACCGATTCGGGCCTCTCTATCACCCAATGGAAACCGATCCACGGCGTCATTCCGCCGCTGTCGGTCGAGGAGTGGCAGGAAGAGCTCGAACTCTATCGCCAGATCCCGGAATACCAGCAGATCAACAAGGGCATGTCGCTCGACGAGTTCAAGCGCATCTACTGGTGGGAATGGGCGCACCGCTTTCTGGCCCGCTCCGTCGGCGTGCTGTTTGCCGTGCCCTTCGTCTTCTTTCTGCTCACCGGCCGCGTCGAAAGCCGGTTGAGATGGCCGCTCGCCGGCCTGTTCTTCCTCGGCGGACTGCAGGGGGCGGTCGGCTGGTGGATGGTCGCATCCGGCCTCGTCGAACGTGTCGATGTCAGCCAGTACCGCCTGGCGACGCATCTGACGCTGGCCTGCATCATCTTCGCCGCGATCATGTGGGTGCAGCGGGGGCTGGCGCCGCATTCGCACCGCCAGGAGCCGCCGCAGGGATTGCGCTTCTTTGCCGGCATTCTGGTGCTCATGGTGCTCGTGCAGATCTATCTGGGGGGACTGGTTGCCGGCCTCGATGCGGGGTTGAGCTACAACACCTGGCCCTTGATGGACGGCGCCTTCATTCCCGGTGATGTTTTTGCCATCGAACCCGTCTGGCGCAATTTTTTCGAAAACCCCAAGCTCGTTCAGCTCGACCACCGCCTGTTCGGCTATCTCGTCTGGCTGGCGGCGCTCGCTCATATGGTGACGTCGCTTGCGCGCATGCCCGGAACGACCCATGCGCGGCGATCCGTCGTCCTTTTCGCGCTGGTGACGATCCAGGCGATCGTCGGTATCGTGACGCTGCTTCTGCAGGTGCCGTTCGACGCCGCTCTCACCCACCAGGGCGGGGCGGTCGTGGTGCTGGGCTTCGCGGTCGCCCATTATCGCGGCTTCTATGGCGAATATCCGCGCGAGACCGAAATCGCCGTGGGAAGCTGAGGCGACATCGTCACAAAGCCCGTGCGGCGGAAGGTGCGGGCGAGCCGGAGGCAAGGCCCGAGGAGACCCGTCATGCCGCTTTTCAAGCCATCGCACAAACGGAAATACCAGAACGACGAGAAGGCCTATGCCATCTTCGAACTGGTCTACACAGCGGTCGACGTGGCCGCCGCGCTGCTCTTCATCATCGGCTCGGTGATGTTCTTCTCCGACAGTTGGCAAACGCCGGGGACATGGTGCTTTCTGATCGGCTCGATCTGCTTCGCGCTCAAGCCCACCATCCGCATCTATCGCGAGATCTACTATTTTTCCGAAGGCGACTACGACGACATGCTGGAAAAACGGGGCAAATGACGCCCCGGTTTCGGTTTCGGCTCAGCCGCGCAGCATGAGGTCGAGATTCTGCACCGCGGCACCGCTCGCGCCCTTGCCGAGATTGTCGTAGACGGCAATGAGCACAGCCTGTGCGCGGTCGTCATTGGCGCAGACGTGGAGCGTCATCCGGTCGGTGTCGTTGTGGCGCTGCGGGTTGATCGCGGCATTGCGCTCCGTCGCTTCGAACGGCGCGACATCGACGAGCGAATCCGGGATCGATGCGAAATGGTCGGCGATTGCTGCATGCAGATCCTTGCCCTTGGGGATAGAGGGCAGGGCACCCAGTTGCAGCGGCACCAGCGTCAGCATGCCCTGCGCGAAATCCCCGACCGCCGGCTGCATCAGCGGCATGGATGCGAGCTTGGCATAGGTCCTGATTTCGGGCACGTGCTTGTGATTGAGCGTCAGGCCGTAGGGCATGAACTCGGATGCTTCGTCGCCCTTCGCCTCGTAGTCGGCGATCATCTGCTTGCCCCCGCCCGAATAGCCGGTGATCCCGCTGATCGTCACCGGATAATCGGCCGGGATCAATCCGGCGGTCAGCAGCGGACGAAGTCCTGCGATCGGTCCCTGCGGCCAGCAGCCGGGGTTGGCGACAAACTGCGCCCGAGCAATCTTGCTGCCCTGGTCCTTGTCTATTTCGGCAAAACCGTAGACCCAGCCATCGGCGGTCCGGTGCGCGGTGGAGGCGTCCACGAAGCGCGTTCCGGCATCGCCGGCCAGCGCCACAGCTTCACGCGCGGCATCGTCCGGCAGGCAGAGAATGGCGATGTCGGCCTTGCGCAGATACTCCGCGCGCGCTTCGGGATCCTTGCGCTTGTCGCCCGGGATCGAGATCACTTCGATGTCGCTCCGGCCGCCGAGCCGGCTGACGATCTGCAAGCCCGTGGTGCCGTGTTCGCCGTCGATGAAGATTTTGGGAGCCATGGGCTTTCCTGGAAAATTCTTGTCTGTCAGTCGGTTGGCTCGAAAACCGGAATCGATCCGGCAAGCCGTTGAATCAGTTTGGCAGAAGAAGCCTCATCGCTTTTCGGCCAGCAGACCGAGCATGTACATGGCAATCGTCGCCCCTGCAATCGCGGTCACGTCAGCGTGGTCATAGGCGGGTGCGACTTCGACCACGTCTGCGCCGCGGATATCGAGAGCGCCGAGCTTGCGGAGAATTGAAAGCGCCTTGGCCGAGGAGGGCCCGCCTGCGACCGGCGTGCCGGTGCCGGGCGCAAACGCCGGATCCAGGCAATCGATATCGAAGGTGAGATAGACAGGTGCGCCGCCGGTATGTTCGACGATGATATCGGCGATCTCCTGCGCGCTCATGTCTTCGACCTCGTGGCCGTAGATCATGCGGATGCCGCAGTCTTCGGGCGCATGGGTACGGATGCCGATCTGGATCGATTTCGATGTGTCGATCAGACCCTGCCTGGCCGCCCGGCCGACGAAGGACCCGTGGTCGATGCGCTCGCCGTCATCGTCCCAGGTGTCCTGGTGGGCGTCGAACTGCACGAGAGCCAGCGGACCGTGCCTGTCGACATGCGCCTTGAGGAGCGGCCAGGTGACGTAATGGTCGCCGCCGAGGGTGAGCAGGAACGCGCCGGCGTTGATGATTTTGGCGGCTTCGGCCTCGATCTTGCCCGGCGTCTCCTGGTGGTTGCCGTAGTCGAGCAGGCAGTCGCCATAGTCGATGACTGCCATCTCGTCGAACAGGTCGCGCCCGAAAGGATATTGCGGGTCGTTGTCGAAGATCGCCGAGGCGCGGCGGATCGCCTGCGGGCCGAAGCGCGCGCCCGGCCGGTTGGAGACGGCGGCATCGAACGGAATGCCCCATACCGCCACATTCACGCCCTCGAGCGACTTGGTATATTTCCGCCGCATGAAGGATAGCGCGCCCGCATGTGTCGGGTCGGTCGCCGCACCCGTGAGGCGCGAGGCGGTGAAAGCGTGATCGATCGATTTCGACGGCATGAAAAGGCGGGCCTCCGGAAAATTCTTGGTGTCCGGAATATGAGCGGTCGCAATCGGAATTGCCAGTGCAGAGCGCTCGATCAGGTCGAAAAGCCTTTCGGCCAAGCCGAATGCGCGACTGGAAGCGGCCGCGCTGCCGCGCGGGGAGCGGGTTGCGGCAATCAAGCACGCGGCGCGCCGTTAAGGTTGACGGAAGGTTTCGCGGCAAATCATCGAATTATCATGATATGTCGGATTTGAAACAGGAGCAGCAGCATGCCCGGCCGCAGGCGTGAAAATGGAGTGATACAGGGAAATCTCATCCCGGCCGTGCAGTATCTGCGCGGCTTCGCTGCCTTGGCGGTCTTCCTGTTTCACGTCTCCAGCCTGACGGTGGCAACCTGGGGACCCAATGCGGCAGGCATCGACCATGTCGGCGCGGCAGGTGTCGATCTCTTCTTCGTCATTTCCGGCTTCGTCATGGTGATGATCGTGTCGCGCCCCGGCGCCTTTCGACCGGGCGATTTCATCTTTCGCAGGCTGGCCCGCGTCGTGCCCGGCTATTACATCGCCACCCTTGCGGTCTTTCTGCTGGCAATCGCCGTGCCCTCGATACTGGGTTCGACCACGGCGGACGTCGCTCGCCTTGCGGCCTCGCTTGCCTTCGTGCCCTGGCCCGACGGGGAGGGAGCCATGGCGCCGCTTCTGCTCGTCGGCTGGACCCTCAACTACGAGATGTTCTTCTATGCCCTCGTGCTGCTGATGGCGGGACTTTTCGGCGATCGGAAACTCTATGGTCTGGTCGCGGTCGTTTCGGCTCTGGCCTTCGTCGGCTGGGTCGCCGAACCCGAGAACGGGACACTGGCTTTCTATACCGATGCCATCCTGCTCGAATTCGCATTCGGCATCCTCGTCTGGCACCTGCATCGATATCTGTCGGACGAGGGGAGGGACGTCGTCTATTTCGTGAGCTTTTTCGCCGGTACGCTCTTTCTTGCCCTTCAGCACGAGACCGATCCGGGCAATTACCGCACGCTTTACTGGGGCATCCCGGGCGCGATGATATTGTTGGGGGGATTGCGGATGATGCGGTTTTCCAGCCCTGCCATGGCGGCGCTCGGAGACTGGTCCTACGCCTTCTATCTCACCCATCTGTTCGTAATCGCCGGGTATATCCGCATCGTCATGCCGCACATGCCGGATCTGGGGTTGATGTGGCTCTGGCACTATTCGGCGATGACGGCGATCGCGCTCACCGTGGCCTGGACATTTCACCGCTTCATCGAGGTGCCGCTCAATCGCCTGGTCGTGAGGCGGTTCGCCGCGCGCGGGGCCGGGCCCGTCCTGCAGCCCCGAATGACGGCCAAAGCCTGAGCAGCCCTAGCGCTCGACGTTGCGCATCGCATTCGCCAGTGCGCCGTCGCCGCGTTCATCAAGCTGTCGGACCACGCTGTCGTGATCGCCCTGCGTGCGGTTCTGGCTGAGTTTCGACTTGGCGATCACCCGCTCGATCGTCATGTCCAGGCCGACGATATTGCCCAGCATCATCTCCATATAGTCGCGCGGCGCGTCCGCCATGCGCCAGGCCTTGTCGCCCGAAGTGACAGCCTCGAAATGCTTGGTCATGCGGCCGACGATCATCCGCTTGAATTTCTCCGAGTGGTCGAAACGGATCCGGCCTTTCACATGAACGGCCTGGTAGTTCCAGGTCGGCACGCTCTTGTGGTTTTCGAGTTTCGAGGGATACCAGTTCGGACTGATATAGGCGTGCTCGGCCCGGAAGATCGCCAGCACCTGTGTATCCTCGCCGATGTCGCGGTGCATGTCGTTGGCCAGCGCCACGTGGCCGATCAGCCTGTCGGTCCCCTCGCGCAGCAACGGGATGTGGCTGGCTGCCAGCCCGGCTTCGGTCTGCGCGACGATCGTGGCCAGCGGATAGGCGTCGATCAGCCGGTCGATTTCCTCGGGCCGGTTCTCGGCGAAATGCTCGGGCAGATACATGGCAAAGCTTTCCAGTTACTGTGAGCCTGCAACGAAAAAGGCCGGGCGATGTGCCCGGCCTTCGAAGTTCCGACAAGCGGATCGAAAGATCAACGCTTGGAGAACTGGAAGCTCCGGCGAGCCTTGGCGCGACCGTACTTCTTACGCTCGACGACGCGGCTGTCGCGGGTCAGGAAGCCACCCTTCTTGAGCACCGAGCGAAGCTCAGGCTCGAAGTAGGTAAGGGCCTTGGAGATGCCGTGACGGACGGCACCGGCCTGGCCGGAGAGACCGCCGCCGGTGACCGTTGCGATGATGTCGAACTGGCCTTCGCGCGAAGTCGCGACGAGCGGCTGCTGGACAACCATCTGCAGGACCGGACGGGCGAAATAGACCGGGAATTCGCGGCCGTTGATGGAGATCTTGCCGGAGCCCGGCTTGATCCAGACGCGTGCGACGGCGTCCTTGCGCTTGCCGGTCGCGTAGGAACGGCCCTGTTCGTCGACCTTGCGGACGTGAACCGGTGCGGATTCAGCGGCGGGTGCTTCGGTGCCGGTGGCAGCGCCCAGTTCTTCGAGCGAGTTCAGCTCAGCCATTATGCAACCCTCTTGTTCTTGCGGTTGAGCGCGGCGACATCGAGAACGGTCGGCTGCTGCGCTTCATGGGGATGATCGGTGCCTGCATAGACGCGCAGGTTCTTCATCTGGCGACGACCGAGCGGGCCACGCGGGATCATCCGCTCGACGGCCTTTTCGACGACACGCTCGGGGAAACGGCCCTCGATGATCTGGCGCGCGGTGCGCTCCTTGATCCCGCCGGGATAACCGGTGTGCCAGTAATACTTCTTGTCGGTGTACTTCTTGCCGGTGAAGACGACCTTGTCGGCATTGATGATGATGACGTTGTCGCCATCATCGACATGCGGGGTGTAGGTGGCCTTGTGCTTGCCGCGCAGGCGGTTGGCGACGAGGGTGGCGAGGCGGCCGACAACGATGCCTTCGGCATCGATGATGATCCACTTCTTCTCCACCTCAGCAGGCTTCTGCGAGAAGGTTTTCATGGTTTTCTCTCTTGGTTTCGATCCGGATCAGCCGAAGCTCGAACGGACTTTTCTTGTTGCTTGTGTTGGGCGGGAAACCCCGCACAACCAAACGCGGCCCCGTGAAGGACCGCGAATGTGAGGCTTATAGGGGAGGTCGGAACGACCGTCAATACGGGTTTCGCAGTCTCTGCGCAGAATAGTAAAGCAAAAACAATAGCTTAAAAAATAGGTATCTAATTACCACATAAAATCAGCGTGGCGGAATGGAGTATGTCGCCGTGGCATGGGCGAGAACATCGCCGCCTGACGCGGCTTCGATTGCGATCTCCACCACTGCCAGCCGCTTGCCGAGCTTGAGAATCCGGGCCTTTCCCGCAAGCGGTTCGACATCCGGCTTGCGCAGGAAGTTGATGTTGAGACTGGTGGTGACGGCAAGGGCGACCGGCCCGATATGGGCGAGGATCACGGCATAGGCGGCGAGATCCGCCAGCGAGAAGAGGGTCGGGCCGGATATCGTTCCGCCGGGACGGACATGCGACTGGTCGGGATCGAGCCGCAGCACGGCTTCGCCGGGCGATATCTCCGCGACCGTATAGTGCCGGCCGCGGGCATTGATCTGCGGAAACTCCGCGTCCAGGAACGCGCTCAGTTCCGCCACCGTCATCACCGGCCTGTTGTCCATCTGCTTCTCCTCCCGCTGCGTCCACATGACGGGGGTGGCATTCGCGCGTCAAGTCATGCAAATTCCGCGCTTCGAAATTCAGGAGTTGATCATGTCGGAAGCATCGAACGCCGAAACTGCGTATACCGGACCGCTCGTCCTGAGGGAGTTCGACGGTGGTGTCCTGCGGCTGACGCTCAACAACGCGCCCGCAAACGCGCTCTCGATCGCCCTGATGGAAGAGCTCAAGGGTCATTTAGATGCGGCCGGACAGGACAGGGACGTGCGTGTGGTGATCCTGGCTGCCGCCGGAAAGCTCTTTTCCGCCGGCCACGACCTCAAGGAGCTCACGCTCCATCGCGCCGACGAGGATCGCGGCCGGTCGTTCTTCGAGAAGACCATGAAGCTCTGTTCGGAGCTGATGCAGACGATCGTGCACCTGCCGCAGCCGGTGATCGCCGAGATCGACGGACTGGCGACGGCGGCCGGCTGCCAGCTCGTCGCCTCCTGCGATCTCGCCATCTGTACCGATACCTCGACCTTCTGCACGCCGGGCGTGAATATCGGCCTTTTCTGCTCGACGCCGATGGTGGCGCTGTCGCGAAACGTCCACCGCAAGCAGGCCATGGAAATGCTGCTGACGGGCGAGACGATCGGCGCGTCGGACGCCCGCGACTACGGTCTCGTCAACCGCATCGTGCCGAAACAATATCTGACTCAAGCTGTGAACCTTTACGCTCAAAGCATTCTTTCCAAATCGTCTTTGACGCTGAAGATCGGCAAGGAAGCCTTCTATCGGCAGTCCGAAATGTCGCTGTCGGACGCCTATGATTACACGGTGCAGGTGATGGTCGAAAACATGCTGGCCCGCGACGCCGAGGAAGGCATCGCCGCCTTTATCGGCAAGCGCAAACCGGAATGGACGGGCGAGTAAGCCGCTCGCCGATGTCCCGTAACGATGATCTCCTCTGGCGCGTCGAAATGGCGTGCCGTGCGGCCTGGCCGGCAGCGGAAGAATACGAAAGCGGCGGCTGGCAATTCCGTTTCACCGACGACGCGACGCGGCGCACAGGATCGCTGAACCCGTTGCCGGGCGCTGAGGCACCGGACGCTGCGCTTCTGGCCGAGGCGGAAGCCTACTATGCCGAGCGCGGCTATCCCGCCTTTGTCCGGCTGCCGGATTTTCTGGGTCTGGACGATCGAGCGATGCTGGCGCGTGGCTACGGAAGGGAGGGGCCGACGCGCACGCTCTACACCCCGCTCATCGACGCCGAGACTGCCTCGGCCGATATCGAACTCACCGACAGGATGACGGACGACTGGCTGTCCGCGCGGACGAGGATGGCGGGCGGTTCGGCGCAAAGCCTTGCCGCCACGTTGAAGCTCATAACCGCGCCGGCATGTTTCTCGCTGTCACGGGACAAGGGGGAGGTTGTCTCCATTGCCTATGGTGTCGTTCTCGACGGCTGTCTGGTGCTGGAAGCCGTCGCCACCGATCCTCGGTTCCGGGGCAGGGGCCATGCGCGCGCAATGCTTGCCGCGCTGATGTCGCGGGCTCGCGCGCAGGGCGCGCGCGATGCGGCGCTCCAGGTCGTGGCCGGCAATGAGCCCGCTCTCTCGCTTTACGGTCGGCTCGGCTTTGCCGAGGATCTTTACGGCTATTGCTACTATCGCCAGCCGGGCTGAGCGGTCAGAAGCGGCGCAGGAATTTCGAGCGCCTGTCCCGGTCCGGCCGGTAGCATTTGAGCACCGGACAATGCGCCGTGTCGGCGGTCGGCACGGTCGCGCGCTTGGTGATCTCGCCCAGAATGCAGGAGTGCCGGTTGCTGACATAACGGTCATAGAGCAACTTGTTCGAGCGCGACGAGGGATAGCGCAGGATGGCCGCACCCTCTCTCTGGAGAACGCCCTTCACGGCGGCGCAGCTCGCATTCGCGGTGTTCACCCGCGAAATGGCGAGTGCAGGCGTGGCCAGCATCGCCGAAGCGGTGATTGCGAGTAGAGCGCGGGAAAGTCTGCGACCCATGGGCGGCGTCCTCCTGTCAGTCTGTTTCTTGTCTTGTGGCATCATCACTGCCAAATAGGGTCTATTGAGGGCGTGGCGAGGGCCGCGCGCCGAATTGACGATGCGCCTGATCGGACCCCAGCATGAACCACGACAGCTATGACGACCCCTATATTTCCGGAATCCTCCACGAGGTGAAGACGATCGCCGTGGTCGGCGCGTCGGCCAATGAGGTGCGGCCGAGCTATTTTGTCGTCAAATACATGCTCGACAAGGGCTTCGACGTCATCCCCGTCAATCCGGGCCGGGCCGGCAAGGATATTCTGGGCGAGAAGGTCTATGCCAGGCTTGCCGATATCGACCGGCCGATCGACATGGTCGATGTGTTCCGCGCGTCCGACGCGGTGTCCGGTGTCGTCGACGAGGTGCTGGCGCTCGATCCGCTGCCGAAGGTGGTCTGGATGCAGCTCACCGTGCGAAATGACGAACAGGCCGCGCGGCTCGAGGAGAAGGGCATCAAGGTCGTCATGAACCGCTGCCCGAAGATCGAATATGCCCGCCTGTCGGGCGAGATCGGCTGGAACGGTGTGAACAGCCGCGTGATTTCGTCACGCAAGAAGGTCATGCGGCAGGGCTTCCAGAGCTTCGGCCTGCGCGGCGATCCGACGAAGCCGCGGTGATCGAAAATCAGGTCCCGTCCGGGTTTCGGTCGGGAACTGCCGGACCCTGGCCGCGTTTACTGATGCACCGTCCGCTGATCGGAGCGGTCATCAACAAGGATAACGACAATGGGTAGCACCAAGGACAAGGTCGCCGGAATGGCCAACGAAGCCGCCGGCAAGGCAAGACAGGCTGCCGGCAAGGCCGTGGGCAACAAGGAGATGCAGGCAAAGGGCAAGGCCCAGGAGCTCAAGGGCGAAGGCCAGCAGGCTCTTGGCAAGGCGAAGGCCGCCGTCAAGGACGCGGCGAACAAGCACCTCTGATAGCGCCGCCACCTCGAACGGAAGGGATGGACCGCCCCCGCGCTCCGTCCCTTCCTGCGTTCCGTCCCTTCCTGCGTTCTGGCCTCCCTGCGGTTTGGCTCTTCTGACAGTCCGGACCAAGCTGTCGGCACTTTGCATCCGGAAACGGGTGGCTTTTTCCCTTTCCCGGCCGAAGCCTCGAAAAATCGTCTTTGACGCTCGCCTCCGCTTGCGAGATAACCCCTTACCCACAAGACCAGAGCGCATTTTCAAGGGAGAGGACGATGTCCAAGGAACCGGGTTTCAACACGCTAGCCATTCATGCCGGTGCGCAGCCGGATCCGGCGACCGGCGCGCGCGCCACGCCGATCTACCAGACCACCAGCTATGTTTTCGATGATGCCGACCATGCCGCCTCGCTCTTCGGGCTGAAGGCCTTCGGCAACATCTACACCCGCATCATGAACCCGACCCAGGCCGTGCTCGAGGAACGCATGGCCGCCCTCGAGGGCGGCACTGCCGCGCTCGCGGTTGCTTCCGGTCACGCCGCGCAGTTCATCACCTTCCAGGCGCTGATGAGCCCGGGCGACAATTTCATCGCCGCCAGGCGCCTCTATGGCGGTTCGATCAACCAGTTCGGCCATGCCTTCAAGTCGTTCGACTGGCAGGTCCGCTGGGCCGATCCGTCGGACCTGTCGACCTTCGAAAGCCAGATCGACGAGAAGACCAAGGCGATCTTCATCGAAAGCCTCGCCAATCCCGGCGGCACCTTCGTCGATATCGAGGCGATCGCCAGGATCGCCCATGACAACGGCCTGCCGCTGATCGTCGACAACACCATGGCCTCGCCCTATCTCGTCCGTCCGATCGACCACGGTGCCGATATCGTTGTCCATTCGCTGACCAAGTTCATCGGCGGACACGGCAATTCGATCGGCGGCGTCATCGTCGATGGCGGCACCTTCGACTGGTCGAAATCCGGCAAGTATCCGAGCCTCTCCGAGCCGCGGCCCGATTACGGCGGCATGGTACTGCACGAAACCTTCGGCAACTTCGCCTTCGCCATCGCCTGCCGCGTTCTCGGCCTGCGCGATTTCGGCCCGGCGATCTCGCCGTTCAACGCGTTCATGATCCTGACGGGTGCGGAAACGCTGGCCCTTCGCATGCAGCGGCACTGCGACAATGCGCTCGAAGTCGCCAAATGGCTCAAGAAGCACCCGAAGGTCGCCTGGGTCTCCTATGCGGGGCTCGAAGACGACCCGAACCACGAGATGCAGACCCGCTACTCGCCCAAGGGCGCCGGTGCCGTCTTCACCTTCGGCCTCAAGGACGGCTATGAAGCCGGCGTGAAATTCGTCGAGGGCCTCGAGATGTTCTCGCATCTGGCCAATATCGGCGACACGCGTTCGCTGGTCATTCATCCGGCCTCGACAACGCACCGCCAGCTGTCGCCCGAGCAGCAGAAAGCGGCCGGCGCCGGCCCCGATGTGGTGCGGCTTTCCGTCGGCATCGAGGACATCGAAGACATCATCGCCGATCTCCAGCAGGCGCTCGACAAGGCCTGATCTGCACAGGCGGACGAATGACGATGCCCGGGTTCGCGCCCGGGCATTTCCTTATGCCAGCTTGCCGCTTGCCTTTGCAGTTCTGAGGCAACCGAGGCTGACAATGGCCACGCCAAATGGCCGGGAATATTGTACTCTCTCTGGTAGCGATATTGATTTTGTTACTTTTCAATGGTTGCATGAGTGCAGGCTAGAAAGAACGGCGGCGGTGAAATGGAAACCTCTATAGAAACAGCCGCAACGAGATCTGCGGTAGCGCGAAACTACGCCTTCATTCTCATCGGCGGCATCGTCCTGCCATTCATCGTCTTCGCACACTTTATTGCACGGAAAAGACTCGGTAAGCCTGCGGGACCGGAGCAGAGCCATTATGTGTTTCAGTACAGGACGACTTCGCTTGCCCTGATCGGCTTGTTCGCTTTAGCTCTCGTAGCTGTTGCTTTGATTTCATTGGTGCCGGCAGATACGCCCATCCAGCACAGGCAGCTAGATATGTGGTTCATCCCGCTTACAAATATAACTTGGTTGATCATGTTGTGGATCGCAGTGAGATGCATCCGGGGCCTGTATCTGTCTGCTGGGGGGAGGCCAATTCAGTTCCCAGAAACACTATGGGTCTGGCCGCGATAGACATTGTTCGCGTCTGCGTCGCGCATCGTGTCGCAATGTCATGGAGGCGCAAACGGATGTTCGGCTTGGGGTTGGCTTTCGCTGACGGCCATATATAGGCTTGGTCCACATCCTTCTGCCTTCGCCAACCGGCCGGAATTCCATGACATCCATCGACATCTTCGTCCTTGCCGCCACGCTGATCGTGGGAGCCATACTCGTTTGGCCGCGATTGTCCGGCGCCAGGCTCTGGCAGGCGACGACAACACCGCTGGCGTCCATCATCGGCAGCGGCTTTCTGGTTCTGGGGCCGATCCTCGATGTCTCGTTCGGTCGCTACGCCCCGCTTGCGATGGCCGGGCTGTGCGCCGTCGCCTACGCCTTCGGCTGGGCGGTCCGCTATAATATCGCGTCGATCGAACGCCAGACCGGTAGCCGCCCGATGCTCGAGGAGCGGATGGACGATCTGGCATCCTGGGTGCTGGCTTTCGCCTATTTCATTTCGGTGGCCTACTATCTCAATCTCTTCGGCGCCTTTGCCGTCGATCTCACGCCCTTTGCCGGCGACCTTGCCGCGCGGCTGGTAACGTCTTCGGTCTTCCTGCTTGTCCTGGCGGTCGGCTGGTTCAGGGGGTTCAAGGCGCTTGAAGGCCTGGAACGCGTTTCCGTCGGTCTCAAGCTGGCCATCATCGCCGGCCTCCTGGCGGGGCTTGCCTGGTATGGCGCCGGTCAGGTGTCGAGCGGCGATATCGTGCTGGCGCCCGCCACGGTTACCGGCTGGCAGGCGATCACCCTGGGGTTCGGCCTCATCGTGACCGTCCAGGGCTTCGAGACATCGCGCTATCTCGGCAATATCTATGACGCACAAACCCGCATCCGTTCGATGCGGGTGGCGCAATGGCTCTCGACCGCGATCTATCTCCTCTACATCGTGCTTCTGACCTACGCCTTTCCGCCCGTGGCCGGAAAGCTCGAGGAGACCGAGATCATCGACATGATGCGCATCGTCGCCGTGTCGCTGCCGATCCTTCTCGTGGTGGCCGCATTGAGCGCTCAGTTTTCGGCGGCAATCGCCGATACGGGCGGTTCTGGCGGTCTGATCTCCGAATTGAGCGGCAGGAGGCTCGAGCCGCGTCACGCCTATCTCGTTCTCGTCGCCGTCGGCCTGGGGCTGACATGGCTCGCCGACATTTTCGAGATCATCGCCTATGCCTCGCGCGCCTTCGCGGCCTATTACGGTGTGCAGGCCGCACTTGCGGCCTTCACCGCACGGCGCAGGGAAGGGGGAACGATGCGCATCGCGGCCTTCGCCGGTCTCGCCGTCCTCGGCATCGCCATGGCGATCCTCGGCACGCCCGTCGAGTAGGTTTATTCGACCGGTTCGGGGCCCGGCTGTTCGACCGGGAAGCGGACGATGACCTTCGTGCCGTTGTCGTTGACCGTCTCCATCTCGCCGCCGAGCTGCGAGACGAAGGCGACGATGAGCCGCGAGCCCATGTTCTTCTTCTGCCCGGTCTCGACGAAGCCGCGGCCGTTGTCGGCGACAATCAGCTCGGCCATCCCGTTCTCGTCCTCGGTCAGCGAGATGTCGAGATGGGCCTGGGAGCCTTCGCTCCAGGCATGCTTGAAGGCATTGGAAATGAGTTCATTATAGAGAAGCCCGAGCTGCATCGCGCGGTCTCCGGACAAATGCACCGGATCTGCGGAGAAGGCGACATCCACCTCGCGTCCATAGGCCTGGGATATCTCTTCGACGAGCTTTCTGAGATAGGCCGCGACCTCGACATTCTCGAACCGGTCGGTCGAATACATCTCCTGATGGACCGCAACCATCGAGGCGATGCGCCCGAGCAGCGAGTCCTTGTCGTCCTGCGGCATTTTCTGCAGCCGGATCAGCGACATGACAGTCTGCAGGTTGTTTTTCACACGGTGGTGGATTTCGCGCAGCAGGAAGGCGTTGCGCTCATTGGCAAGCTGCAGCGCGATGGCCTTCTGCTCGTCGCGGCGCAGCGTCTTGAAAAGCCGGTTGACGACGAAGCCGAGCACCAGCAGCACCGGTGCTGCGAGCACCAGCCAGAACTGCAGCACGCGCCAGAACTCGCTGCGCACGGCACGCTGGTCGAGGCCGGCCAGGGCGACCACCGGCCAGTTGTTGACGCGCCAGTAGCCCACGATGCGCGACACCCCGTCGGCGGGCGAGGTGGCATGATAATAGCCGTCGGACTTTTCCTTGAGCCGGGTGAAGACCTCGCTCTTGGACAGATCCACCGCCGCTATCGCCGGCGAACGGGCGATGAGCCAGCCGTCCGAGCGGATCAGGCTGACGGTGGACGCGCCGCTGAGGCTGAGGGATTCCGACAGGTTCGTCAGCACCGCGCTCGGCACCGCGATCGTGGCAACGCCGGCAAACCGACCGTCGCGCATGATCCGCCGCGCGATGATGAAGATCGCCCGTCCGTCCTGGCGCGACACGAGCGCCGGCGAAATGACAAGTTCCGCCCCGCGCTGAAGCTCGCCGAAATAGTCGCGATCGGAGACATTGATTCCGGGGACGTTGTCGATGGAAGAGTAGGTCAGCTTTCCCGTCCGGTCATAGACCGAGAACTGGAAACTGGAGGGCAGGTTTTCCACCGCCGCGTTGAGGTTGGTGATCGCATCGCTGTCGCGGTTTTCCGCGCGTTCGTTGACGGCGCGCTCGATGCGGCGAAGCGCCTGCGCGCTGGCTTCCAGCAGCCATTCGAACTGGGTGGCCACGACATGGGCCGAGGTATGGGCGCGAAGCTCGGCCTTGGCCTGTTCTGCGCGATATTCCATGACCACCATCGTGACCGCCATGATGACGACCAGCAACAACCCGAACAATGCGAGCTTCCGGATGGAACGAACCGCCGGTTCAGGGCGGAAATCAGTCTCTGTCACAATGCAAATCCAACCGGAGATGTGGCCAAGAGCTACCGATATCGCGTCGGCCGGTGAAACACAACGAGATCAATGTTCTGCAACACCTTGCACCCTGTAGATGTGGCATTTTGGCCGAAAGGAAAGGGCGTCCGGCAACTGTTTGCGCACCGCGCCGGTCAGGCCCCGAGCCGGCCCTGGCCCCGGGGCAGGTCAGGCCTTCTTGAGAAACTCGGTGCGCAGCACCAGTCCCTTCACCTTTTCCACCCGGCATTCGATGAGATCGGGATCGCCGGTGAGCCGGATGCCCTTGACCAGCGTGCCGCGCTTGATGGTGGTCGAGGTGCCCTTGACCTTGAGGTCCTTGATGACGGTGACATTGTCGCCGTCATTGAGGATGGCGCCGTTCGAATCGCGCGTTTCGTCACTCATGGGATGATTCCTTCATTGTCCTGGGCCGCGTGTAGCGCGCGGGCGGGCGAAGGGAAACACGACGTGCGGCGAAAATCGGCTCACTCACCGTTTGCCGTCGCGGTTTCCGATCCTGATGCGTCGGGCGCCAGTTCTGGCCGTATCAGCCCGTCCCAGCAAGGGGAAAGCGAGACCGTGTCCCGGTCGTCCAGATGCGCGCCATAGGCCTCGCGGATTTTCGCGTTTGCGACGGTGACCGGGCATTTCGGCCACAGCACGAGATCGGTATCGGCAATTTCAGCGTTGGCCTGCGCATCGATCGGCGGAAGTGTTCTGGCCGGATCCTTGCCGATGGTCACGTGACGGACTGCGTCGCGGCCCAGCAGATAGGGAAACGGGTTGACGAAGTTCAGGCTCAGGATCGTCTCGAACCGCACGTCGTTGCGGGCTTCATAGGTCCTGATGGCCGCCACGCCTTCGCCGATCGCGGCGAGCCAGGCGAGCTGGAATTCAGGGTCTGCATAATAGGTGAACCGGGGCAGTTCGCCGGCAGCGGCGTAGGACAGGAAATAGTCGGGATTGCTGATCGACTGCTCACGGATGAGGGCGACCCGCCGGTCGATCTTGTCGCGCTTGGAGATTGCCGAGAGCGGACCGAGTTCCTCGATTTGGACCACGTCATACTGCATTTGGGCCGCATAGGTGCGGATGGCCCGGCCGCCGATATTGGCCAGTGTCGGAAGCGTTGCCGCGGCAATGAGCACGGTGACGAAGGCGCCACCGCGCGCCGGCCATGCGGAACGGTCGAGGAGGGCGGCCTTCAGGAGCACCGGCCAGATGAACAGAAACGCCTGTCCGCCCCAGTTCTGGCTTTCGAGCATCATGCCGCCAATGGTCACGGCCAGCAGCCACATCCATGTGGACCGGGCGACAGTGCCGATAGCGGCGGCCCAGCGCCCGGCGATGAAATCGTCCCATGCCTCGGCAAGGTCGTCGCGATCGAACCAGAACAGCATGAGGAGGAGAAGGCCCAGCGCCGTGAGGATGGCGATATGGGTGGCGCCCGCATGAGCGATGTTGATGAGCAGTTCGCCTTCGTTCATCGCCACGAGCTCGGCAACGCTTGCGACATAGGCGCTGGTCAAGCCGCACCACAGTTCGAGCCCGGCCAGCACGGCCGCAAGGAGCGCGGCAACGGTGCATAATTCGCGTAACCGAAGCCGCCGGGCGAACAGGGCGAGGAGCACAAGCGGCAGCGCAATGACAAAGCCGGTGATCTTGGTCAGAAAGAGTGCCGCCAGCGCGATGGTCAGCGAGATCACCCGCGCCACAGCGCTGCCGGCGAACATCAGGGCTGCCACCACGACATAGAGAAGCTGGCTTATATGGCGGTTATAGATTCCATAACCATCGACGCCGGGATAGGGGTAGAACTGTTCGACATTGAAGGGCAGGGCGGAAAAGACGAGGAACGGCACCGCCAGCGCCATTGCCACCAGCCCGCTCTTGCGTGCCGCGTCGCAGATGACCGGCGCCATGGCGGGGGCCGAGACCAGGAGGATGGACCAGGTCGCAAGATAGACGCCCTGGCCATCCGGAAAGAGCTCGTGCAGCGCGTAAAACAGCCAGTAGCTCAAGGGGCCGACGGGCGCGAGAAAGTCGATGGTCGGGATCTGGCCGGACGCGATGCGCGCCGTTGCGTCATAGTAGATGAGCGTGTCCCAGTAGAACGGACCGATGGCAGCCGTAAACGGCAAAGCCAGAAGGCAGAGAAGCGCGATGACGCAGCCGAGAAAGAGAAGCCCCGCGCCTGCCGCACGGAGCGTATTGCTGTCTGCCGCCATCATGTTCCAGTGCCCGCCTTGCCCGATTCCCTGTTTCATCCCCCCTTCACAGCATTCGTGCCGTTTCTGATCAACGACTAATATGCGGCATGCTTAATGCATAGGATGGGAGGCGCGCCAAAAGATCCGCGCGACAAGTCGGCGGAGGTGTCGCAGGGGACAAGTTCCAGAGGGTCCGCTGAAATGCGATGTGTGAGAACTGCACTCCCTCTCTCCCCCGCCGGTGAGATGTCCGACTTGCCGGACGGAGGGAGACGCGGCAGGTGCCGCTATCTGCGGAGGGCTATCCCCTTTGTCGCCCGTGGTGAAATTTCCCCAAAAGGGGCAGAGCAGGTTTATGTCGCGCCTTTGCGGATGGCTTCCGCTGCAGCTTCGGGATTGACAGCTATGACATTGAGATAGGCCCGCGCCGGGGCATCGGGTGAGGAGCGCCCCTGTTCCCAGTCACGCAATGTTCCGAGCGGAATGGCGAAACGCTCGGCGAACGCCTGCTGCGTCAGGCCCAGCGCCCGGCGGATGACCTTGACCCTGGGGACCCGCCTCATGGCGGAAAGCGCCGCCGTGTCGAGCGGCGGATTGTCGGGATCGGCGCGTGCATTGGCCTCCGCTTGCATGTCCGTCATGGCGTCAACCCGTACCCAATCCGATCTGTCCGTCTCATGCGCTGGCTTGTTCATAGGCCTGTCGCTCTGCTTTCGTTGATTTGCAGGCCGAGATGAGGCGGATCTGTCTCCGCGTTCGGTATAGACCACGGTGATGATGCGACCCTCGCCCATTCCTATGATGCGCCATCGCATCTCGCTGTATCGCATCGATCGGTCTTCGCTTTCGATCGCCGAGGGATCGTTGAACACATCCCGGGCGTCGACAAAACTGATACCGTGCTTGATGAGGTTGCCGACCGCCTTGTCGTCATCCCATTCGAATTCTAGCATAGTCATATACTGGAATCCAGTAGTTGCGATAACGATGGTCCCTGGACAATCTAAAATGGAATTCGTCGGATCGCAAAACCCGGGAGGGCTTCTCGTGCGGAGGGCTACCGGCGGCCGTGCGATCCCTTCACCTTCGTCATGCCCGGACTTGATCCGGGCATGACGAAAGAGGGGCATTTGCTCGGTCTCTTAGTGCCGATCTGTGAGCTCGGGCGAGGGCGCACCCCGTGAGGCGGGATCACGGTGTGGATGCCCGGATCAAGTCCGGGCATGACGATGAGGAGGGATCTTGGCTGCCTCTTCAAGTCGTGGTTGCTGCAACTGCTCCGACGGTGAATGCCGACTGAAGGCCTTCGTCCTGTTAGTCCTGCGAGTGGCGTTTCAACGACGCTCTTCTTCGCAGCGCACGTCTCTTGCCCGGAGAGTGACCGGAAACGATCAACTTTGACGCTCAGCAACAACGACCTCGGCTGCCGTGCGATCCCTTCACCTTCGTCATGCCCGGACTTGATCCGGGCATCCATACCGTGATCAATCTTTCTGATTGCGAACCATCGAGGGCCTCCCGTCATGGTCCGCTTCGTCTACATGATTGCGTCGCGCAGGGGCGGGACGATCCATACCGGCGTCACCAACGATCTTCCGCGCCGGGTGGACGAACACCAGTCAGGCGATGGCTCGGTTTTCACTGGCAAATACGCGGTCCAGCGGCTCGTCTGGCATGAGGAACACTTCGATATCCGCGACGCCATCCAGCTGGAACGGACCATCAAGGGTTGGCCCCGGCAGTGGAAGGTGGAACTGATCGAGCGGGAGAACCCAGACTGGTTCGATCTGATGCGCGGGATCGGGTGGTATCCCGCTCGCGGCTGCGTGCCATGACGGGAGATCGCGGTATGGATGCCCGGATCAAGTCCGGGCATGACGAAAGAGGGGCATTTGCTCGGTCTCTTAGTGCCGATCTGTGAGCTCGGGCGAGGGCGCACCCCGTGAGGCGGGATCACGGTGTGGATGCCCGGATCAAGTCCGGGCATGACGATGAGGAGGGATCTTGGCTGCCTCTTCAAGTCGTGGTTGCTGCAACTGCTCCGACGGTGAATGCCGACTGAAGGCCTTCGTCCTGTTAGTCCTGCGAGTGGCGTTTCAACGACGCTCTTCTTCGCAGCGCACGTCTCTTGCCCGGAGAGTGACCGGAAACGATCAACTTTGACGCTCAGCAACAACGACCTCGGCTGTCGTGCGATCCCTTCACCTTCGTCATGCCCGGATTTGATCCGGGCATCCATACCGTGATGTTGCGTACCCGTACACTCGAGATACGAAGCGCAAACAAGAAGGCCGCCCCGAGAGGCGGCCTTCTGTATTTCATCAGGCTTTCAGCCGATCAGCTGCAGCCGCTCGTCGAGCCACACGTGTCGCACTTCTCGCAGGTGCCGTTGCGCACCATCGTGAAGTTCTGGCACTCCGAGCACATGTTGCCGGTATAGCCCTGGGCGATCGACTGGAGGCGGCGCTCGGCCTCGATCTTCTTGGCGTCCGTCTTCGTCTCGGACTTGGCCTGGGCCGCGTCGTTGGCGGCCTGCTCGGTGAACAGCGCGTTGGTTTCGCGCAGTTCCTCGGCAGCCACTTCCTCGGCGAGTTCGGCGGCACGCTCTTCATAGTCGCGCTTGAAGGCGCGGGCCTCGTCCTCGTCCACCTCGGCGATCGCCTCGATCTTGCGGGCCGTTGCGGTTGCGAGCGCGGTCACGTTGGTGAGCTTGCCGCCCTTGATCGGCTGGTTGGCCGCCGATCCCTTGGGCTCGCCGCTGCCTGCCTGGCTGGAAACCAGCGTCGGCTTGTAGCCACGGGTCAGACCCTTGGAGAAGAGGTCGGCCTTGCCTTCCTTCATGCCCTTGCCGAGTGCGGTGGCGCCGAAATCGGACTGGTCGACATGCGCGAGGTCGTGGCGGCCCAGATAGGAGATCGCCAGTTCGCGGAACACGTAGTCGAGGATCGACGTGGCGTTCTTGATCGCGTCGTTGCCGAGAACCATGCCGGCCGGCTCGAACTTGGTGAAGGTGAAGGCGTCGACATATTCCTCGAGCGGAACGCCGTACTGCAGACCCAGCGACACCGAGATCGCGAAGTTGTTGATGAAGGCGCGAAGGGCGGAGCCCTCCTTGTTCATGTCGAGGAAGATTTCGCCCAGGCGGCCGTCATCATACTCGCCGGTCCTGAGGAAGATGGTGTGACCGCCGATCTTGGCCTTCTGGGTGTAACCCTTGCGGCGGGCGGGCAGTTTTTCCTGCTCGCGGATCACCTTTTCGACCACCCGCTCGACGATGCGCTCGGTGACTTCCACCGCACGGGCGGCCATCGGCTGCTCGAGCAGGGCTTCCAGTGCGTCGTCCTCGTCCTCCTCGTCCTCGATCAGCGAGGCGTTGAGCGGTTGGGAGAGCTTCGAGCCGTCGCGATAGAGCGCGTTGGCCTTCAGACCCAGCTTCCAGGACAGCATGTAGGCGTTCTTGCAGTCTTCGACGGTCGCCTCGTTGGCCATGTTGATGGTCTTCGAGATCGCGCCCGAGATGAAGGGCTGGGCGGCCGCCATCATGCGGATGTGGCTGTCGACCGACAGGTAGCGCTTGCCGATCTTGCCGCACGGATTGGCGCAGTCGAAGACCGGGTAGTGCTCGGTCTTCAGGTGGGGCGCGCCTTCGAGCGTCATCGCACCGCAGATGTGGATGTTGGCAGCCTCGATATCCTTCTTGGAGAAGCCCAGTGCCGGCAGCATCTCGAAGGTGAAGTCGTTGAGCTGCTCGTCGGTGAAGCCGAGGACGTCCCTGCAGAACTCTTCGCCCAGCGTCCACTTGTTGAAGGCGAACTTGATGTCGAAGGCGCTCTTGAGCGCGCCGTTGAGCGCCTCGATCTTCTCGTCGGTCAGCCCCTTGGCCTTGAGCGAACCCGGGTTGATCGCGGGCGCCTGGTTGAGGTTGCCGTGACCGACCGCATAGGCTTCGATCTCGGCGATCTGGCTTTCCGAGTAACCGAGCGTGCGGAGTGCTTCCGGCACCGCCTGGTTGATGATCTTGAAGTAGCCGCCGCCGGCGAGCTTCTTGAACTTCACCAGCGCGAAGTCGGGCTCGATGCCGGTCGTGTCGCAATCCATGACGAGGCCGATCGTGCCGGTGGGCGCGATGACGGTCGACTGGGCGTTGCGGTAGCCGTTCTTCTCACCGAGCTTGAGCGCCTTGTCCCATGCCGCCTTGGCGTGGGTGATGAGGTCCTGGTCCGGGCATTCGCCATGGACGAGCGGCACCGGGTTGACCGACAGGCCTTCGTAACCGGTCGCCTCGCCATGGGCGGCCAGGCGGTGGTTGCGGATCACGCGCAGCATGTTCTTGGCGTTTTCCTTGTAGCCCGGGAAGGGGCCGAGCTCACCGGCCATTTCGGCGCTGGTGGCGTAGGAGACGCCGGTCATGATGGCGGTCAGCGCGCCGCAGATGGCGCGGCCTTCGGCGGAGTCGTACGGAATGCCCGAGGTCATCAGCAGGCCGCCGATATTGGCGTAGCCGAGGCCCAGCGTGCGGTACTTGTAGGACAGTTCCGCAATTTCACGGGACGGGAACTGCGCCATCATCACCGAGACTTCGAGAACGATGGTCCACAGACGCACGGCATGTTCGTAGGCCGCGATGTCGATCCGCTTGGTCTCGGCATCCTTGAAGCGCAGAAGGTTCAGCGAAGCCAGGTTGCAGGCGGTGTCGTCGAGGAACATGTATTCCGAGCACGGATTGGAGGCGCGGATCGGGCCGGCCGCCGGGCAGGTGTGCCAGTCGTTCATCGTGGTGTTGAAGTGCAGGCCCGGATCGGCCGAGGCCCAGGCGGCATAGGAGATGCTTTCCCACAGGTCGCGGGCCTTCAGGGTCTTCATCACCTTGCCGTCCTTGCGGGCGGTCAGGTACCAGTCGGCGTCGGCTTCCACGGCGCGCAGGAAGTCGTCCTTGATGGAGACCGAGTTGTTGGAGTTCTGGCCCGAAACCGTCAGATAGGCTTCCGAATCCCAGTCGGTGTCATAGGTCTTGAACTCGATATCCTTGTAGCCCTGGTGAGCGAACTGGATAACGCGCTTGATGTAGTTTTCCGGAACCTGCGCCTTCTTGGCGGCGCGGACTTCGCGCTTGAGGGCAGGGTTCTGCTTGGGGTCGAAGCAGGCGTCGTTGTCGGCCTCGCAATTGATGCAGGCCTTCATGATGGCCTTGAGGTGTTTGGCGACAACCTTCGAGCCGGTGACGAGGGCCGCCACCTTCTGCTCTTCCTTGACCTTCCAGTTGATGTATTCCTCGATATCCGGGTGGTCGATGTCGACCACCACCATCTTGGCCGCGCGGCGGGTGGTGCCGCCCGACTTGATGGCGCCGGCGGCGCGGTCGCCGATCTTGAGGAAGCTCATCAGGCCCGACGACTTGCCGCCGCCCGAAAGCTTTTCGCCTTCGCCGCGCAGATAGGAGAAGTTCGAGCCGGTGCCCGAGCCGTATTTGAACAGGCGCGCTTCGCGCACCCAGAGGTCCATGATGCCGCCCTCGTTGACGAGATCGTCACCCACGGACTGGATGAAGCAGGCATGCGGCTGGGGGTGTTCGTATGCGGAATCGGACTTTTTGAGCTTGCCGGAGAAGGGGTCGACATAGAAGTGGCCCTGGCCCGGGCCGTCGATGCCATAGGCCCAGTGCAGGCCGGTGTTGAACCATTGCGGGGAATTCGGCGCGACGCGCTGGGTGGCGAGCATGTAGGCAAGCTCGTCCATGAAGGCGCGGGCATCTTCCTCGCCGTCGAAATAGCCGCCCTTCCAGCCCCAATAGGTCCAGGTGCCGGCAAGACGGTCGAAGACCTGGCGGGCATCGGTCTCGGGGCCGAAACGCTGATCTTCGGGCAGCTTGGCAAGGGCCTTGTCATCGGGAACCGAACGCCACAGCCATGACGGAACGTCGTTTTCCTCGACCTTCTTCAGGGCCGCGGGCACGCCTGCCTTGCGGAAATATTTCTGCGCCAGAATGTCGGCCGCCACCTGGCTGAACTGCTGCGGGACATCGATATTTTCGAGCTTGAACACAATCGAACCGTCCGGATTGCGGATCTCGCTCGTCGCCTTGCGGAACGGGATCGACGCATAGGCGGATTGGCCCTCGGTCGTGAATTGCCTGTCGATGTGCATCTCTACCTCTATGTCGCAGTATCGCCGACCTGTCTTTCAGACGGCGCAATTGTCCCCACAAGCCGAAAGTCATTTCCCGGCCAGCTCAACTCAACTCGTGAAGGTTATTTCGGTCCCCCGAAGCCCCTTATCTAGTGTCTATGATCGCCGGAAACACTAAATATAGTGTTAACAAAAAGTTTCTTCCAGCGCTTTTTCCCCACAAGGCCGCCTGATCCGAGGCCAAGACACCCCACAAACCGGCGAGCCGCGTTCTGCGGCGAAACCAGTGCTTCATGCCCTCGAATTTAAGGATTTGGCCGGATCCGGAACTCAACTCTTGCCGTCCCGACCTCGCCGCTCAGCGACCTTGACCCTATAAGCATCGACTCGGCGCCAAGCGTCAAGGGGTAGTTTGTGACGGATTTTTGAATACAACATATTGTGCGGGGAGGGTGTGGAAAATGGGGACGCCGTGAAGATTTTTTCCCTTTTTCGGGAAGCCCTGCGCGCCGGGGAGGAGCGGAAATTCAAGCCCTGTCAGGCGTTTACGCGTTAACCTTTTCGCGGTGGATATTTTTGCCGACGAAATTCATGATTGACAGCTCCGGCGCGTCAGGCGTGCCAGGGCGCGGCCCGCCCACAAGCTCTTGTGCCAGGACGAGGCTTCGAGCGGAGGGGTCAGGCGGCTGCGGAAAAAAGCCGGGTCGTGCGCAAAAGATCGACGAGGCCGGGCTCCTCGATCGACGTGAGGGCCTCGGACAGATGCACCCACTTGCGCTTGCGCTGCTTGCGTTCGGGCCAGCGGCCGCGTTCTTCCTCGAGCTGCATCAGATGGACATCGACATTGCACACGATATCGCCGTTCTTCGGGCGGAGCTTGAGATATTCATAGCTGCCGAGCGACTTGCCGATGGCGGTGCTGATGACGCCGGCTTCTTCCCAGGCCTCGCGTTCCGCGGCGGTGGCGCCGTCCTCGTCGTCCTCGATCCAGCCCTTGGGCACGATCCAGCGACCGGTATCCCGGCTGGTGATCAGGAGAATCTCGCGACGCCCCTTGCGTTCGCGCATCACGAGGGCCGCCGCCTGACGGGCGCCCGGCTCGCGTTCCTCGATCTCGACATGCGGGCGCACCTTTCCCGCGCCGATGGGGCGGAAATGATCGAGAATCGAAAAGATGCGGTCGAAGGCGTTCATGGCACGACTCGCTGATTGTCCATGTTTCATGGTCGGACCATACCATGTCACAATCAAGCTTGCGTCAATCGCAACGGGCAGGGGGCCTGGCGGCCCGGCGCTCAGCCCTTGTGGCCGTTCGAGATCGGCTCCTGGTAGGTAAAGCCCATGTCCCAGGGAAAATAGATCCACGTGTCCTGGCTGACTTCGGTGACGAAGGTATCCACCAGCGGCCGCCCCTTCGGTTTCGCATAGACGGTCGCGAAATGGCCCTTGGGCAGCATGGCGCGCACGATGCCTGCGGTCTTGCCGGTATCGGTCAGATCGTCGACGATCAGCACGCCTTCGCCCTCGGTTTCGAGGATGTCGGGGTGGACATCCTTGAGGATCTGCATCTCACCTTGCGTGGTGTAGTCGTGATAGGAGGCCACACACACCGTGTCGATGCGCTTGATATTGAGCTCACGCGCCAGGATGGCTGCGGGAACGAGGCCGCCGCGGGTGATGCAGACGATCGCGTTCCAGGTTTCGCCGGTGCCGCTCAGGCGCCAGGACAGCGCACGGGCGTCGCGGTGAAACTGGTCCCAGGAAACGGGAAAGGCTTTTTCCGGCATCGACATGATGGGCTCCTCGCAAGTGTCGGGCGTTTGCAGGTGCGCAAGGCTGCGCAATATCGAGCGGCACCCGTTATGCGCTGTCGATTATCCGCGCAAGGCCCTCAAGGGCAAGCCGGGGAGCATTGTGTTCTGGGGATAAAAAGGCGTGCGAGGCAAAGGGGGCCGCGAACGGCCCCTTTTCGTCATCCCTGAAAGTCTTAGCGCGACAGCAGGGTCGGCACAGGCACCTTGCCCATTATCGATCGGGTCACCCCGCCGAAGAGCCATTCGCGCAGCCGCGGGTGACCATAGGCGCCCATGACCAGTAGATCGGCGTTGGTCGCCTTCACATGCGCCTCGATGACCTGCGCTGTCGAGCGGATGCCGCTGCCGACCGTCTCCACGTTCACGCGGATGCCGTGGCGGTCGAGGCTGGTGGCGATCTGCGCGCCCGGAAGCGCACTGTCGATATCGGCAAGCTTGTCGGGATCGACCACCACCACCTGTACCTCTTCGGCAGCCTTCAGCAGGGGCAGGGCATCCTGGACCGCGCGCGCGGCCTCGCGCGAACCGTCCCAGGCGATCAGCACGCGCTTGGCGGGCGTAGTCACCTCAGTCTCGCTGCCGATCATCAGGACCGGGCGTCCTCCCTCGAACAGCATCGTCTCGAAATCCGTGGCCGGCGCATTGTCCCTGGCAGGGTCGGCCTGACGCGCGATCACGATGTCGGCCGTGCGCGCTGAAGACAGCGCCGAGGCCGCGCTGTCGCCGCCGGGCGTGCGCAGGCTGCGCCATTCGAACGAGATGCCCTCGCGCTCGCAGGCCTTCGTGAAGGCATCGGCAACCGCCGACATGCGCCTGTCGGCTTCCTCGTAGAGCGCGTTCAGCGTGGCAGCGTCCGGCATGTCGATGGGCGCTGCCATCATCACGAACTGCGACGGTTCGCCATGGCAGCCGACGAGGTGAATGTCACGTCCGGCAGGCAGGTTGAGCGCGGCCTTGAGCACCGGATCGACATCGGCGGGGCAGGAGAGAACGGCAAGAACGGTCTTGTAGGTCATGGAAGGTCTCCATTCACGGGGCGAGAGGAACTGGCCCGATAGGAAACCTTTCGGCGACCGAAAGCCTTGATCAGGGTCAATCGGAGCGAAGTTGTGATCGCCGCGGATCAGCCGGCGCGTCTGGCCACCAGATCGTCGATCATCGCCTGAACCGCCTCGATGGCTGCATCGACGTCGCTCTGCTCGGTTCCGCGCACCACGATCTCGTTGGCAAAGCCCGTATCGGTGAACCGGGGATAGGAGCCGATGGACACAGCGGTGTTGGCCTGCGCCACCGCGCGCAGGGGTTCGCCGATATCGCCTTCGGGAAGCGGGCAGCCGATGGAGCGCGAAAGAACCTGCCGGCCCTTGCGCAGCGTCGGCATCACATTGTCCAGCATTGCCTGGAAAACCGAGGGCACGCCGGCCATCACATGAACATTGCCGATCACGAAGCCCGGCGCCACGGAGACCGGATTGTCGATGTGCTCGGCCCCCTGCGGCATCCGCGCCATGCGCTTGCGCGCCTCGGTGAACTCGACGCCGCGCTTCTGATAATGCGCTGCCATCAGTGCCATGGCCTTGTCGTCGTAAAGGCAGGGTACGCCGAATGCGCGCGAAACCGCGTCCGCCGTGATGTCGTCATGGGTTGGACCGATTCCGCCCGAGGTGAAGACGTAGTCGTAGCCTTGCCTCAGCGCATTGAGCGCGGAGACGATGTGATCCTCCTCGTCGCCGACGATGCGGACTTCCCTGAGCTCGATCCCGGCTGCCGTCAGCAGCTCCGCCAGATGCCCGATATTCTTGTCCTTCGTGCGCCCGGACAACAATTCGTCGCCGATCGCGAGCATGGCGGCAGTGACTGGGGCTGGTTTGTCCATCGGCAGGTCCTTTCGAGACCTCAGACATGGAGGTCGGGCGCCGCATTGGCAAGCCCGGCCGTGAAAATGTCAACGCCTAGCCGCGGATATGTGCGCGCCTGCCGTCGAGGCCGCTGTGAACAGTCAGTCAAGCATTCCGTCGCTGTCAATCGGTCGGTGGTGGCATATCTTCCCGTCACAGGCCGGTTGCCCGCGGGCGCCGGAGACACGAAATGACACACTGGAGATTTGAAATGACCAAGCTGCTCGTTCTCTACTATTCCAGCTACGGCCACATGGAAGCCATGGCGAAAGCCGCCGCCGAAGGCGCCAAGGAAGCCGGGGCCGACGTGACCATCAAGCAGATCCCCGAACTCCTGACCGAAGAGCAGCAGAAGGCCGCCGGCTACAAGATGGACAAGGTCGGCGAAGTCGCCACCCCGGCCGAACTTGCCGACTATGACGCCTTCATCATCGTCGCTTCGACGCGCTACGGCATGATGGCCTCGCAGATGAAGAATTTCTTCGACCAGACCGGCGGTCTGTGGGCGCAGGGCAAGCTTATTGACAAGGTTGCCTCGGTCATGGCCTCGACCGCCACCCAGCACGGCGGCCAGGAACTGGCGCTGGTATCCACACAGTCCCTGCTTCAGCACCACGGCATGATCATCGTTCCGCTCTCCTACGCCTATCAGGGCCAGATGGGCGTCGACAAGGTGCGCGGCGGCGCGCCCTACGGCATGACGACCATGTCCGACGGTGACGGTTCGCGCATGCCCTCTGAGCAGGAGCTGGAAGGCGCGAAGTTCCAGGGTAAGCGCACCGCCGAGATCGCCATCAAGCTGCACGGCTGACGGCTCCGGCCTGAAAGCTCCGGACAACTGCACGAGCCGGTCGTTCCAGGCAGTCCGATATGACCGGGTGATGCGAGCGGCGAGGGCGCCAGACCACTCTCGTCGTCACAAGGGCCCCGATCGGGCACTCCTGACGGGCGTAGTCGTCGGTCTCTCCAGTTCCGGCGACGACACCTGAACGAAGCGGTCCGTGAGATATATCGCGGACCGCTTTTTCTTTGTCGCCCTGAAATCTGCAAAATAATTTAAAAGTTTTTCTGCCCTTGTGCGCGATGCTGGTATGACATATGTAAAGTCCATCGAATTTGTTTTTCGAACTTTGTCTCTGGCTCCACTGGCGCCAACTGCGATCTTCCTCTCTCAAATCGATTGACCCGATTGTTGCGTGCGTTACGCAGCAACGGATTTTCTATGGACGATTGAAAGGAAATCGACATGACTACTGGAACAGTAAAGTTCTTCAACACCGCCAAGGGTTTTGGATTCATCGAGCAGGAAGGTGGCGGGTCCGACGTATTCGTCCATGCAAGCGCTATCGAGCGCTCCGACCTGAACACTCTTGTGGAAGGCCAGAAGGTCAGCTTCGAGATCGTTGAAGACCAGCGCAGCGGTCGCAGTTCTGCAGAGAACCTGCGGGCAGCGTAACGATATGGCGCTTCTGATCCGTGACCACGGATGTACTGGCACGGTATCTTCGAGGCGTTTGGAAAGGCCGGGGCAACAGCCCGGCCTTTTTGCTTTTTGCGGCAGCCCACAGCCCGGAACATGCGGTCATGAAGGCTGCCGACGGAGCGGCCGGACGAATTTCATCATGAAGGACGATGTCCAATGAGATTCTTCAGACACATTACAGCGGAACCGATGGCCTGGATCCTCTTTCTGGTCGTCGCCGCGATCGGTCTCGGCCTCGCCTATATCGTGCTCTCGAGCCTGCATATCTGATCGGGCGCGGGGAAGTTCGGTCTGGCAAGGCTTGATCCCGGCGCGCCGCTCGGCTACCGGTCGTCTCCGTGCGGACGTGGCGGAATTGGTAGACGCAAGGGACTTAAAACATTCTGTATCCACCAGAGTCGTCTAGCCATAATAAAAACAATGGCTTACCTGTATTTTAAGTCAGCTAAAGCAACGTTATCTGCGTTTTTGGCACTCAATCCTTTTGGCATCTGACGAAAACTCGTTCGCGATCTCTACGACAAATCCGGAAAATCTTGCCGGATGTGACGATGTGTTCTGGAAAAGCCAGTTTTTTCAATGGGATAAAAATCAGTTCCGTTGCCAGAAGTGAATCTGGTAACGGAGATGCCGACAATTAGGTGGTGGGGCTAGTGTGCCTCAACTCCAAATAGAGACAAATTGCCGATTACGACTCTTTGAGGTATAAATTCTACTATTATTTGCGTGAAAAAATCACTGTCTTCAATTTTTCGGAGCAGGCGGTGGCGCTGCACTGAAACATCCCAGATAAATCGATCATTTTCCAGTAGAGTATGAAGTCTCTCGATACCGTCAGGTATGTGCCGATTGTTTTGGGGTATTTGAAGTGCGTCAAATAAGACTTTTAATCTATTGTCGACGTCAACAACTTCGCTCTTGAGGTTGAGGCCGCCTTCAGGGTCATAAAAGTGAATATCGAGCCGCGCCGCAGCAAAATTACGAGAGTTTATTAGTGCAATGTGTCGAACGTCGAGGATGGGAAAGACGCAACACCCCTCCCAACTAACATCGCTATATTCATCGTAATCTTTCCACTTCGAATATTCGGACAGCGGAAGGGATTGCCAAAGGCTTTGCAATTGGTCGTGGATCTGAAGTCTGATACGTTTGGCAAAATCCGGATTAACGGATTTGTTGCCCGAGGGAATGCGGCCACTTAGGAGCAGTTGAAACTTCAAACCGGCTTCCCCTCAAATGGTGCGGGCGGCGGGACTCGAACCCGCACAGCCAAAGCTTCCGAATTTTAAGTCCGGTATGTCTACCAATTCCATCACGCCCGCGCGGCATACTGGTTTACTGACTCTCGCCCGCTTTGCAAACCTAGACCCAAATTTCACACATAATTGGGGAGAGATGACTGTGCCAAAGCTGTGCCAAACTGTGTCGGCGCTGTCACTAGATCACACTTAAAACCCCACAAACGCTAAATTCTGATCGGACTTAAAATCCCTCGGCCTTTGGTCATACGGGTTCGATTCCCGTCGTCCGCACCAGAGCGCATCCCTCACGCCACATTCGCAGCCTGTCTCCGTCCCTTTCCCGTCACCGCCGCGATCGAGTCGGCCAGAATGTTTACGCCCTGATCGATCTCTTCTTCCGAGATGGTCAGCGGCGGAGCGATGCGGAAGACGCCGCCCATGCCGGGCAGCTTGACGATGTTCATGTTCAGCCCGCGGCGGAACGCTTCCTCGGAGATCTTCGAGCCCAATTCGTGATCGGGCTGGCGGCTTTCGGCGTCGCGGATGATCTCCACGCCGAGAAACAGCCCGCGTCCGCGCACGTCGCCGACGCATTCGTGCTCCGCCTTGAGCGCCGACAATCCGTCGAACAGCCGCTTGCCCATCAGGGCCGAGCGTTCGACGAGGCCTTCTTCCTCGACGATATCGAGAACTGCGGTTCCGACGGCGGCGGGCAGGGGGTCGGATGCGTGCGTGGTCAGGAAGAGATAGCCCCGGGCATGCGCTTCCGCCTCGATTTCCGGCGTGGTCATGACGGCGGAGAGCGGCAGGCCGGCGCCGATGGTCTTCGACAGTGTGAGGATGTCGGGCTGCACGCCCTCGCGCTCATGCGCAAACATCTTTCCGGTGCGGCCGATGCCGGTCTGCGCCTCGTCGAGGATGAGGAGCATGCCGCGCTCGCGGCATTTCTGCTTCAGCGCCGCGAGATAGCCGTGCGGCAGTTCCAGCATGCCGCCGCTCGACAGGATCGGCTCGGCTATGAAGGCGGCCAGGCTGCCCGTCGACTGGCTGTCGATCAGCGCGAAGGCGTCGTCGATCTCGGTGCGCCAGTCGAGCGAGCCGTCCGCGTTCTTGAAGCGCGGACGGAAGGCGTTCGGCGTCGGGATGGCGAGCGAGCCGACCGTGGCCGGGCCGTAGCCCTTGCGCCCTGCCGAATAGGTGGCGGATGCCGCGGCCCCCGTCATGCCGTGCCAGGACCGCGAAAAGGCGACGACCTCGTGCTTGCCGGTGATCAGCTTGGCCATGCGGATGGCCGCCTCGTTGGATTCGCCCCCGGTTGACAGGAGCAGCACTTTTTCGAGCCCCGGCGCGAGGGCGGCAAGGCGCTCGGCCAGTTCGACCACCGGGCGCGAGAGCATGCCCGAGAAAAGATGCGCCGCCTTTTCCATCTGCCGCTGGACGGTTTCGACGATCCTGGGATGCGAATGGCCGACGAGGGCGCTCATCTGGCCCGAGGTGAAGTCGAGGATGGGCCGGTGGTCTGCGTCGTAGACATAGGAGCCCTTGGCCCGCTCGATGATGGCGGGCTCGAAGGCGCCGCCGCCCGCATAGCGGATCAGATGCCTGTCGGCGGAAGCCCAGAATGCAGCGTCATTGTTCTTCGACATCGAACGGTCTCCTTTGAAAAGAAGCGAGTGGTTGCTGGATGGAGAATAGCCGCTGGAGCTTTGCGTGAAAAATTGATAGTTCTCTGTTTCAGATATCAGGAAAATTGATATGAAACCGCAGCTCGATCCCAGACTTCTCGCCACATTCGTGCAGGCCGCGCGGCTCGGCTCCCTCAGCGCCGCCGCCGTTCAGGTCGGGCGCACCCAGTCGGCGGTGACGATGCAGATGCGGCGGCTCGAACAGCTGGTGGGGCAGGACCTCCTGCATCGCGCGGGCAGCGGCGTGCGGCTGACGGGAAGCGGCGAACGTTTCCTGGCTTACGCCGAGCGCATCCTCACCCTGTCGGAGGAGGCGGTTTCGGCCTTCAGCGGCACGACGCTTTCGGGGTCGATCGTCTTCGGCTGCCCGGAAGATTATCTCGTCTCGCATTTTCCGCCGCTTCTGGAAGGCTTCGGCAAGGCACATCCGGAAGTGGAGATCCGCGTGGTGGCCGCATCGACGGACCAGTTGAGACGGCTGCTGCAGTCCAAACAGGTGGATCTGGCGCTGGTTTCCACCCGTGACCTGACCGATGCCGACGACATCGTGTCCTCCGAAGCTCTGGTCTGGGTGGGGTCGCAGCGGTCCCTGGAAGCCGGCCGTTTCGCCGAACCGCTGCCGCTGGCGCTGACTGCGTCCAACACGCTCGATCACCGCGCGGCCTGCGATGCGATGGAACGCGCCGGCCTGCGTTACCGGATCGCCTATGCCAGCAACAGCCATGCGGGTCTGGTGGCGGTCACCCGCTCGGGCCTCGCGGTCAGTGTGATGACGGAGAATTCCGTGCCGCCCGATCTCCATGTCCTGGGCGCTCCGCTGCCGGTTCTGCCGCGGCTCGGGATCAGGGTCGCCTATGCGGAGACGGGGCGTTCCCCCGCCGCCCGCGCTTTCGGCGATCACATTGCCAGGCTATTGCCCTCGGGTGACGGCGCAGCGGTATAGGGCGCCTTACAGGGCGATCTTGAACCCGATCCTGAGGCCGCCCCAGTGGCGGCCCTTCACGTGGATGGGGGCCGAGAGGTCCTTCATCAGGGCGAAATTGCCGCCACCCATGTCGCGCCGGTAGGTCTGGAGCAGGAAGGGGCGGGTGCTGCGGCCCGCAGCCAGTCCGGTGCGGTCGTTGAAGATGCGCCGATGGCGGCAGTTGGCGGCGTTCCAGACCGGGTCGTCGCTCTGCGGGTGCGAATAGATCCTGTTGTGGGTCGGCAGATAGCCGTTGCGGTCGACGGCCGCGCAGAAGGTCACGCGCGGGTCGAAATCGAGCATGCCTTCCTGGATCGGGGGCATCAGCCTGTCTGTCAGCCGCGAGAAGCGCGTCGTCACCTGTTGCGGATTGGTGCCCGCGATCGGAACGTAGTTTTCGTCGAAGAGGTCGTCGAGACGGCACAGGCCGCTGTCGATGGCGTTTTCGAACAAGGCGCCTGTTTCCCCGGCCGCCTCGATGCAGCGGCGAATGAGCGGCGTGTCCTCGGTCTCGATGCCGCTCGCCGCGACAAGGCCGATGACGTCTTCCGAAAAGCCGACCAGCTTGTCGATGCGTTGCGAGGCGCTTGTCAGTTGCGCGCTCGACTGACTGACGTCGCGGTCGAGTTCGGAGACCTTCGAGAGCACCCTGGCGCAGATCTGTGTCGTGTGCTCGACCGGATCGGTGATCCGCTCGATATCGCCGATCATGCCCTCGACGGTCTTGCCGAAGCCGGTGAACTTGTGAAGCTCGCCGTCGATCTCGGTCGAGCGCTGATAGGCGGTGTTCGCGACGGCTTCGTTTTCGGCGTTGCGCGACTGCAGGTCGGTGACGACACCGCGCAGGGCTTCGAGCCTGGCCACCATGTCGCGCGAGACGTTGCCGGTCTTGTCGGCGAGCTGCTTGACCGCATCGGCGACGACCGCGAAGCCGCGGCCTGCGTCCCCCGCATGGGCTGCCATGATGCCGGCATTGACCGCAAGCAGCTGGGTCTGCGTGGCGATGCCGCGAATGGATTCGGAGAAGCCGTGGATTTCGCGAATCTGGGCGGATACCTCGTCGAGAACCCGGGTGACCTCGCCGGCGCTGCTCGCCATCGACTTCATGTCCGCAACGGCGTTGCCGAGGATCGACGACATGCTCTCGGTGGTTTCGGCCAGTCCGGCGCGCGTGGCCTGTGCCGCGTCGATGGCGCCGCGGGAGGCTTCCGCGACCGTCGTGTTGGAGGTGGCGATCTGGTCGATGTCGCCGGTGAGCGCGTGGAAGGCGGCCGCATGTTTGTCGAGAGCCTGCGAAACATCGCCCACGACACCGGACGTGTCGGCGATATTGACGGACAGTTCGCCGATGCTCGAACCGATCTGGTTCATAGCATGCTTCAGCTTGCCGATATCCTCGTCCGGGGCATCGGCAATGTCGGGATGCAACTCTTCATTGGTCTCGAAGGAGGCGGGAGAACCCGTCTCGTCAGCCTTTACGGCACGATTCAACGCATGCATGTCTCACTCCCAATTCTCCTCAGGGTAGAATTGGGATGGTTAACGGAGTGATAATTGTGCGTATGGGCAGGATGAAATCCTGGCGTGCAGCCGGGGCTGCCGCGCCTCAGTCGCGCCAGAACAGCGGCGAGAAGAGGACGAGCATCACCAGAATTTCCAGACGTCCCATCAGCATGAGGATCGAGAGGATCACCTTGGCCGGGTCGCTCAGGATCGCGAAGTTGCCCGCCGGGCCGATGATGTCGCCGATGCCGGGGCCGACATTCGCAAGTGCCGTGATCGATCCGGAAATCGACGTCTCGAGGTCGAGCCCGGTGGCCGCCAGCGCCACGCCGCCGACCACCCAGAGGAAGAGATAGGAGCAGATGAACAGGAAAACGGAGCGCACCATCTCGGGATCCACCGTCACCGTGCCGTAGCGGATATTGTGGATGCCGTGCGGATAGATGAGGCGACGCACGCCTGCGCGTACGGCGCTCGAGATGATGACGATGCGATAGGTCTTGATGCCGCCTGACGTCGATCCCGAACAGCCGCCCAGGAATGTCAGGAAGAAGGCGATCGCCACCATGAACGGTCCCCACTGGGTGTAGTCGGCGGACGCATAGCCCGTGGTGGTGATGATCGAGACGATGTTGAAGGCCGCGTGAGAGATCGCGTAGCCGAAGCTCTCTTCGTTGCCGAGGCGGAGATAGATGGTGATCATAAGCGTGGCGCAGGCGATGATCACCAGATAGGCGATGATCTGCGGGTCCCTCAGCGCGTCGAGCCGGCCGCGCGCCATGAAGAGAATGAGCACCGAAAACGGCATGCCGGCGATCGTCATGAAGATCGTCGACGTCCAGAGCAGCGGCAGGGACTGCGCGAAGGCGCCGAAGGATGCGTCGCGGGTCGAGAACCCGCCGGTCGCCATCGTGGTCATGGCATGGTTGACCGCATCGAACAGGCCCATGCCGAAAGTGCCGTACAGGACCGCGCAGGTGGCCGTCAGCCCGAAATAGATGGCGAAGAAGGCGCGCACGAAGACCGCGAAACGCGCAAACGGCTTTTCGTTGGTGTCAGAGGATTCCATCCGGAAATAGGAAAATCCGCCGACCCGCAGGAACGGCAGGACGAGAAGTCCCAGCGCCACGATACCGATGCCGCCGATCCACTGCAGCAGCGAACGCCAGATCAGAATGCCGGGCGCGAGATGATCGAGCCCGCTGATGACGGTGGAGCCGGTGGTGGTGACCGCCGACACGCTCTCGAAGAGCGCGTCCACGAAGCCGATGCCGAGCGAGGAGAGATAGAGCGGGATGGCGCCGCAAATGGACAGTGTCATCCAGAGGAAGTTGACCACCAGGAAGCCGAGCCGCTTGGAGAAGGGGGCCGGATTACCGCGTGTCGACATTGCGGCTGCCAGGCTTCCCGCACCGATGAAGAAGGCCGACAGCGCGAAGACCTTCCAGTCGTCATTGGAATAATAGAGATCCACCATCGCCGGCACCAGCATGGCGGTGGCGAGATAGAGCCCGAAGATGGCGGCGATGAAGATCGCGGATCGAAATGTCTGGCCGTTCACGCCATGCCTCGTCATCCCGCCGCGCCCCCCGTTTCCGGTTGGCTTTCGGCAATCCCCATGCAATAGACCGCCCATGGACAAAACTCAATCGCCCGATGGTTTTCACACACAGGTGGACGCGGCACTCGCGACAATGCGTGATTTGTTTGCCGCAACGCCGCTGCAGCTCAACGATCATTTGTCGAACCGCTACGGCGCCCGTGTCTGGCTCAAGCGCGAGGATCTCTCGCCGGTGCGCTCCTACAAGATCCGCGGCGCGTTCAATTTCATTCGCAAGGCGATCGAGGCCGATGGCGGTCCCGAGACATTCGTCTGCGCCTCCGCCGGCAATCACGCGCAGGGTTTTGCCTATGTGTGCCGCCATTTCGGCCGCAAGGGGGTGGTCTTCATGCCGGTCACCACGCCGCAGCAGAAGATCGACAAGACCCGCACCTTCGGGGGCGAGTTCATCGAAATCCGCCTGATCGGCGATACGTTCGACGCAGCCTACGGCGCCGCGCTCGCCTATGCGCGCGACAACGAGGCGCTGATGGCGCCACCCTTCGATCATCTCGACATCATCCAGGGCCAGGCGACCGTCGCAGCCGAAATCGCCGCGCAACTGCCTAAGGGCGAGACGCCGGATCTCGTCATCCTGCCGGTCGGCGGGGGCGGGCTGGCCGCGGGGATCACGCGCTATTTCGAGGACGATCTCGACGACAGCGCATTCCTCTTCGCCGAACCCGCCGGGGCGGCGAGCCTTGCCGAGAGCCTCAGGGCCGGCAAGCGGGTGAAGCTGGCCAAGGTCGACAATTTCGTCGATGGAGCCTCGGTGGCCGAGATCGGCGCGATCAATTTCGATCTTCTCAGGCATTTCCCGGCAAGCCAGGTGATCACGCCGCCCGAAAATGCAATCTGCGTGACCATCAGCGAGATCCTGAACACCGAAGGCATCGTGCTGGAGCCGGCGGGCGCGCTGGCGCTGACCGTGCTCGACACGCTTCCGAAAGCAGATATCGAGGGCAAGTCCGTCATCGTCATGGTCTCGGGCGGCAATTTCGATTTCGAACGGCTGCCCGACGTCAAGGAACGCGCCATGCGCTATGCGGGGCTGAAGAAATACTTCATTCTCCGGCTGCCGCAGCGTCCCGGCGCGCTTCGCGATTTTCTCGAGCTGCTGGGGCCGGAGGACGATATCTCCCGTTTCGAATACCTGAAGAAGACCGCGCGCAATTTCGGCTCGATCCTCATCGGCATCGAGACCAGGTCGCCGGAGAACTTTCCGCGCCTGATGCGCTCCTTCGATGAGGCCGGTCTCGGTTACGAGGACATCACCGAAAACGAGATCCTCGCCAACCTGATCATCTAGGGTCAGGACCTGTCAATGTGACTGGAATGGCGCTTGAGATGGCAAGATATGCGAGGAAAAGTCCGAAGAGCGGGGCCATCGCCCCGGTCGAGGACTTTGACGCGGCAGACCGCAGCCAGATCAGGCGTCCTTCGGATCGTACGAATTTGCACGGGCTGCTTTGTCGCTAGGCCTTGAAAGGCTTCAGCCTTCCTGCGGCCTCGCTTCGCGCATCCGCACAAATTCGCTCCGACCATTCCAGCCAGATTAACAGGTCCTGACCCTAGCCGTTTTCGACGGTGAACAGCTTGCCGCGCTCGGTCGCGAGCACGATGAGAAGTGCACCGAATCCGAAGCTGAAGAAGGCCGTGGAGATCGGCAGCACGGTCCCGTCGAAGGCTTGCCCGACGAGGCCGCCGAGAACCGCGCCGCCGGTAAATGTCAGCGTTCCGATGAGCGAGGTCGCCGTGCCGGCGATATGACCGAGCGGCTGCATGGCGATCGAGTTGAAATTGCCGGCCACCAGGCCGAAGCTCATCATCGCGATTGCCAGCAGGGTGAACATCACCGCGAAAGGCGGCGTGCCGATGAGGGCCAGCACGAACATGACGAAGGACACGCTGACGAAGCTGACCATGGCTGCGTGCGACATGCGGCGCATGCCGAGCTTGCGCACCAGACGTGCGTTCATGAAGCTCGCGATCGCCATGCCGACGGCATTGCCGGCGAAGGCGAGGGCGAACCATTGCCCCAGCCCGTAAATGTCGTCGAAGATCTGCTGCACCGACACGACCATCGAAAACAGCGCGCCGAAGAACAGCGTCGAGGCCAGCGAATACCCGGCGGCAACGCGGTTGGTGGAGATTTCGACGGCTGCCTGGGCAATCGAGCGAACCGCCAGGCTGCGCCGGTTTTCGGGCGCCAGGGTTTCCTCGATCTTGATGAAGCACCAGATCGCGAGCAGCAGCGAGCCCGTGCCGAGGAAAGTGAAGATCCAGTGCCATTCGGCCACCGAAATGATGCCCTGGCCGAGGGCTGGCGCGAAGATCGGCACGACCATGAAAGTGGTGAAGATGTAGCTCATCACGCGGGCCATGTCGCGGCCCTCGAAACAGTCGCGGATGACGGCCGAGGTGGTGATGCGGACGCCCGAAGCGCCGATGGCCTGGCAAATGCGGGTGACCAGCAGAAACTCGAAACTCGGCGCGAAGCTCGCCGCAAACGAGGCGATCGCATAGAAGATCAGGCTGCCGATCATCAGTGACTTGCGGCCGAAGCGATCGGCGAGCGGGCCGAAGAAGAGCTGGGTAATGCCGAAGCTGACCGTGAAGGCGACGATGACGAGCTGCCGGTCGTTGTCATCCGTGAGCTGGTAGTCGTTGCCGATATCGGCCAGCGCCGGCAGGAAGATGTCGATGGAGAAGGCGACGATCGAGGTCAGTGCGGCCATCAGCACGATGAACTCGTTGAAGCCGATTGCGCCGGGCAGCCGGTAGCTCGGGGACGGGGCAGCGGTTTGCTGGTCGGAACGCTTGTCGAGCATGAGAACTCCATCCGCAAGGCGCCGGACATGGCGCGCGTCGTGCGTATTCGCTTAGAAGTGATGGTCGCGCGGCCGGGCGGAAATGTCCGGGGGCGCTTCGCGGCGGGCCGGGATCGTCAGGATTCCGTGGCCTTTCTCTAGGTAGCTTTACCTGGAGCTGCGGGCAATACCAAATATGTCAGTCCGTTTGACCTTTGTCATGGCGGTTGCGAGACCTATCTTCGTCCAGCCGGAACCTCGCCGGCTGCGGCGCGGAAGGGATCGACGATTCGCCAGCCGAATTCGAGAAGAGGGAGAGCTGCCCGTGCCACGTCGACCATCTCGTCGATCAGCGCCCGGCCATTGAGCATGTCCGGCTCGAAGGGGCGCGACAGCGCGATGTGCTTGAGCTTGAGGAGTTCGAGCGTTTCCGGATCCTCGATGCCCTCGAATCCGCGCGGCGGCCGTTTGAGCATGTCCCGTTCGATAAAGCTGTGTCCGCGCTGGGTGAGCGGCGCGACTGCGGCCCGAAACTGCCCCGGCTTTTCGATGATCGCCTCACGGAACGCGCGCAACTCCTCGCCCTCGAGGCGATAGAAGCCGGCGCCGACGAAGCAATTGTCCGGCGCGATGTTGATGTAGAGAAGCCCCGGATCCTTCTTCGCGCCCGAGCGCGTGACGATCGCACCGAGATTGGTCTTGTAGGGTTCCTTGTTCCTGGAGAACCGGACATCGCGATTGATGCGGAAGATGCTCTGTTTCGCCGAACAGGTCAGCGGAATGTCCTCGTCCGCGAACCGCGCGGCGATATCGTCCATCAGCGCCGCGAGCGGCTCCCGCAATTCCGTTTCGTAGATCTCGCGGTTGTCCTCGAACCATTCCCGGTTCTGATGAAAGCCGAGTGCCTTCAGGAAGGGCAGGGTCTGAGGGCCGAATCCGGAATAGGCGCTCCCCGTCATCGACCGGCCTCCTTGTCCGTGTAGCCGGCCAGGGTGCCGTCGATCACATATTGAAGGATCAACACCACTTCCTCCGGCGTTCTCGCCACGGCAAGGGCAGCCGCGTCCACTTCCTTGAGCGCATGGGCATGCTCGTCCTGATGCATGATAATCAGCGGCTTGCCGAGAGCCGCCGCATAGCCGGCATCGAAGGCGGCATTCCATTGCTTGTACTTTTCTCCGAAGCGGACGACCACGATATCGGCCTTGCCGATCAGCGTCCGCGTGCGGATGGCGTTGATCTGCGCGCCCTTGTGATCGTGCCAGAACTTGTCCGGCTCCTTGCCCAGCAGCGCGACGCCGACATCATCGGAGGCTTCATGATGGGTGACGGGCGCGGAGAAGGAAACCTCAAGGCCCGCAGCCTTCGCACCGGCTTCGATCTGCTCACGCCAGTCGGTGTGGATCTCCCCGGAAAGATAGACGGTCCATGTCATGTGCGAAACCTCGACAGTCGGTAACTCAAAGCTCAGCGATCATCGGTTTTGGCTTGATCGCAAAAACGAAAAGAGGCGGAAAATCCGCCTCTTTTGCGCGTTTCTTAAAGTGCCGTGCCAATCAGGCAGCCTTCACCGGCACGCCCTTCTCCTGAAGGTGCTGCTGGAGTTCGCTGGCCTGGAACATCTCGCGGATGATGTCGCAACCGCCGACGAATTCGCCCTTGACGTAGAGCTGCGGGATGGTCGGCCAGCTGGAGTAATCCTTGATGCCCTGACGCAGGTCGTCATCGGCGAGAACGTTGATGCCCTTGTAGGGAACGCCGAGATAATCGAGGATCTGCACGACCTGGCCGGAGAAACCGCATTGCGGGAACTGCGGCGTGCCCTTCATGAACAGGACGACGTCGTTGGATTTGACTTCATTGTCGATGAATTCATTGATGGCGGTCATAAAACTGTCCTTTCGCATCCGGGTTCAAGGCCCGACGGGGTTCTTGCCCTGAAATAGCCCTTCGGCTGCGACAATACAAGCCGATGCCCATCCTCGTCCGACCGGGAATTTTTCCATGAACCGCTACCTTCTGCTTCTGATCTCGGTGCTTGCCACCCTTGTCGTGGCTGCCATCCTGTGGTGGGCTTTGACGTCGCGGACGACGGTCGAACCCGCGCAAGGCGTGGAGGGCAACGAGGTGGAAGCACTGACGCATGGCTGCAGGAAGACGCAGGTGGACGGCATCCGCTATGTGGTCTGCGAGATCGACCCGGCGACCGCCGATCTCGAGCTCTTCCACGCCGGTCCGGACGGCAAGCCCTGGGGCGATGTGGAAGGTTTCGTCGCAGCGAGCAAGGCGGAGGGCCGTGCGCCGCTGATCGCCATGAATGCCGGCATGTACCATTCCGACCTGAGCCCTGTCGGCCTTCTTGTCGAGGGCGGGGAGCAGATCGCCCCGGTCAACACCTCGGGCGGCTTCGGCAATTTCTTTCTCAAACCGAACGGCATCTTCTATGTCGACGAGACCGGCAAGCCCGGCGTGATGGAGACGGAGGCCTATGTGACGGCCGGGATCAGGCCGCGCATCGCTTCGCAGTCGGGCCCGATGATGGTCATCGACGGGCAGCTGCACCCACGGTTCCTCGTCGCCGGCACCTCCACCTACACCCGCAACGGTATCGGTGTGACGCCGGAGGGGAAGGTCGTCATGGCGCTGTCGCTCGACCCGGTGAACTTCTACGGCTTCGCGATGGCCTTCAAGAACGCCTTTGACTGCCCCAACGCGCTGTTTTTCGACGGCTCGGTTTCGGCGCTTTATGCCGACGGCACCGTCTATGCGGAGAAGCGCGAACCGGCAGGAACGGTGATCGCGGTGATGGAATAGGCGCGAAGGCGAGCGCCTCTTCCTCTCTCGGCCCTTGCGGGGGAGATGTCACCGAAGATGACAGCGGGGAATGCCTCAGACACCGAAATCGCGGAGGGGCATCCCCTCTGTCTGCTGGCGCAGACACCGAAATCGCGGAGGGGCACCCCCCTCTGTCTGCTGGCGCAGACATCTCCCCCGCAAGGGGGGAGAGTGGCGTGTGGTGGTATCGTGCTCTCCCTCTGTCTGCTGGCGCAGACATCTCCCCGCAAGGGGGAGAGTGGCGTGTGGCGGCATCATGCTCTGCGGATAGCGGGGTACGCAGTCTCTCTACTCGTCATTCTCGGGCGGGGTACGCAGTCTCTCCACTCGTCATTCTCGGGCGGGGTGCACAGTCTCTCCACTCGTCATTCTCGGGCTTGACCCGAGAATCCATACCCTGACGTGTCATCCTGAACCTGAACCGTCGAAGGCTTCACGCAATGGTTGCCTCGGTCTCCAAGACGGAGACGCCCGAGCGCTGGTTCCTGCAATGGGGTCGGATCACGGACTGGATGCCCGGATCAAGTCCGGGCATGACGAAGACAGTGGAGTTGGCCCGGAAACCGCGAACTCAGGATGCCCGGCGCGCAGCCGTCTTGCGCGTGGTGGTCCGTCGCTTGGTACGTGTCCGCGTGCTGGCGCGTCTGGCGAGACGTTTCGTCTTCGTTTTGCGGGTGGTGGTCTTTTCGCCGAGAACGGCCTCGATAAGCGCCTTTTCAAGCGTCGAGGTGACCTTGCGGCGGAGCGTGGTGGACTTCCGCCGCCGGCGTCTTGGCTTGGTCAGTTCCTTGCCGGCAGCGTCAACGACATCGGCAATGAACTCGTCGAAGAAGCCGGCCATGGCTGAAGTCTACTCAGGCACGGAGGTCTGAAGGGCGAGTGCGTGAAGCACGCCGCCCATGTTTCCCTTGAGCGCCTCGTACACCATCTGGTGCTGCTGGACGCGCGACTTGCCCCGAAAACTCTCGGCCACGACCTCGGCGGCAAAGTGATCGCCGTCGCCGGCAAGATCGCGGATCTTCACCGTTGCGTCGGGGATGCCTTGCTTGATCATCGTCTCGATGTCGCCAGCCTTCATGGGCATTCCGGGTACTCCTCGTTTCCGTCCTGTGCAGCTGGTGCTGCCTGATCCTATTCCGCCGCTTCCGCGGCGGTCGCTTCCATATAGTCAGGAAACCACGATTCATGCGCGTTGCGCAATTGGCCGACATCGAGGCTCAGGATCCCCTCGACCGAGAACGTGTCGCCGCCCACGGTGCCGAGCCTGCGGAACGGCACGCCAGCGCCCTCGGCATTGACCATGAGGAAATTGCCCATGTCGGCGGGAACGGTGACGACGTAGCGCGCCTGATCCTCGCCGAAGAGAACCGCGTGCGCCGGGCCGGCGGCTTCGGAAATGTCGATCGACATGCCCAGACCGGAGGCGATCGACATTTCGGCGAGCGCGAGCGCCAGACCGCCCGCGGAGATGTCGTGGCAGGCGGTGGCCTGGCCGTTGCGGATCAGCGAGCGGATGAAGTCGCCGTTGCGCTTTTCGTCGCCGAGATGGACCTCCGGTGCGGGACCTTCCGCAAGGCCCAGAACGTCGCGCATATAGACCGACTGGCCCAGATGGGTGCCGTCGCCGCCGAAGAGCAGCACGACATCGCCGTCCTGCATCGTGCCGATCTTGGCCATCTGCGCCCAGTCCGGGATGAGGCCGACGCCTCCGATGGTCGGGGTGGGCAGAATGCCTTCGCCATTGGTCTCGTTGTAGAGCGACACGTTGCCCGACACGATCGGGAAGCCGAGGGCGCGGCAGGCTTCGCCGATACCCTCGATGGCCTTGACGAACTGGCCCATGATCTCGGGGCGTTCGGGATTGCCGAAATTGAGGTTGTCGGTGGAGGCGAGCGGTTCGGCGCCGACGGCCGTCAGGTTGCGCCAGCATTCCGCAACCGCCTGCTTGCCGCCCTCGAACGGATCGGCCTCGACATAGCGCGGCGTGACGTCCGAGGAGAAGGCCAGCGCCTTGGTCGGATGCCCCTCGACGCGTACCACGCCGGCGTCACCGCCGGGGATCTGCAGCGAGTTGCCCTGGATCAGGGTGTCGTATTGCTCCCACACCCAGCGACGCGAGGAATTGTTGGGCGATCCCAATAGCGCCAGGAGCGCCCGGCCGTAGTCTTCCGGTTCGGCGACATCTGTCGCAGGCAGCGGCGAGAAGCGGCCCGGCTCGCGCCAGGGGCGGTCATATTCGGGCGCCTGGTCGCCCAGTTCCTTGATCGGGAGATTGGCGACTTCCTCGCCCTGGTGCAGGACCCGGAAGCGCAGGTCGTCCGTGGTCTTGCCGACGATGGCGAAGTCGAGACCCCATTTGACGAAGATGGCTTCCGCCTCGTCCTTCCTGGCGGGCTCGAGAACCATGAGCATGCGCTCCTGGCTTTCCGACAGCATCATCTCGTAGGCGCTCATGTTCTCTTCGCGTACCGGGACCTTGTCGAGATCGAGTTCGATGCCGAGATCGCCCTTGGCGCCCATTTCAACGGCCGAGCAGGTGAGCCCGGCAGCGCCCATGTCCTGGATGGCGATGACGGCGCCGGTCTGCATGAGCTCGAGGCAGGCTTCGAGCAGGCATTTTTCGGTGAACGGGTCGCCGACCTGAACGGTGGGACGCTTTTCCTCGATCGTGTCGTCGAACTCGGCAGATGCCATGGTCGCGCCGCCGACACCGTCACGGCCGGTCTTGGCGCCGAGATAGACGACGGGCAACCCCACGCCCTTGGCTTCGGACAGGAAGATCGCGTCGGTCTTGGCAAGACCCGCGGCAAAGGCGTTGACGAGGCAATTGCCGTTGTAGCGGGCGTCGAATTCCACCTCGCCGCCGACTGTCGGCACGCCGAAGGAGTTGCCGTAACCGCCCACGCCGGCGACGACACCGGCCACCAGATGGCGGGTCTTGGCATGGTCCGGGGCGCCGAAACGGAGTGCGTTCATCGCCGCGATCGGGCGGGCGCCCATGGTGAAGACGTCGCGCAGGATGCCCCCGACACCGGTCGCGGCCCCCTGATAGGGCTCGATATAGGAGGGGTGGTTGTGGCTCTCCATCTTGAAGATCACGCAGTCGCCGTCGCCGATATCGACCACGCCGGCGTTCTCGCCGGGGCCGTGGATCACGTATGGTCCGGTGGTCGGCAGCGTGCGCAGCCACTTCTTGGACGACTTGTAGGAGCAGTGCTCGTTCCACATCGCCGAGAAGATGCCGAGTTCGGTGAAGCTCGGTTCGCGGCCGATCAGCTCGAGAATACGCTCGTATTCGTCGGGCTTGAGGCCGTGGGCGGCAATCAGCTCTTCGGTGATGGCGACGGTATTGGGAATGGACATGGGCAACTGTCTTTCGGAAACGCGGATTTCTCGGGGGCGTTGTCTGGCCTTCCTATAACGCAGGCGGTGTGCTGATGGCACCCGTTTTGACTGCGCTATCCCCCGAAGAAGGCCTGTTTTTCATGCACAGCCGGATGCGCCCTTCGACCAGCGACCGACATCGGCCTTGATCCGGGGCGAAAGGGCGGAATCGGTCAGCGGCCCGTAAAGGCTCACATCCGGCCCCATGGCGGCGATGACCAGCTGGGGGAGGGATTGCGGCTTGCCGCGCGGAATGACGAGAAGGCGCGGGGTGCCCGAGGTGTCGAGCTCCGGCACGATGCCATAGGCCTTGAAGGCATCGTCCTTGAGCCAGCACTGGTGCGCCTGCGTGTTGACCTTCTGCAGTGTCGTAACCGCCTGGGCGTGCGCCGAGCCCGACGAAGGCTTCGGCTGCTCGTTGCAGCCGGCCAGGGCGGCGGCCGCGACAGCCGCGAGGGAAAGGGCGGTCAGGCGGCGCGCGGTGATCATGCGGCGACTTCCAGAGCCGCTGCGAAGAGCGCCCTGCCGTCGTCGCCGCCATGGGCGGCCTCGATGAGATTTTCCGGATGCGGCATCATGCCGAGCACGTTGCCGGCTTCGTTGACGATGCCCGCAATGTCGTTCATCGAACCGTTCGGGTTGGTGCCTTCGGCGTAGCGGAAGACCACCTGGCCCTTGTCCTCGATCGATTTCAGCGTGGTTTCGTCGGCGACGTAATTGCCATCGTGATGGGCGACCGGGCAGCGGATGATCTGGCCCTGTGTGTAGCCCGAGGTGAAGGAGGTCGAAGCATTGGCGACTTCGAGCTTGACTTCGCGGCAGACGAATTTGAGCGAAGCATTGCGCATCAGCGCGCCCGGCAGCAGGCCGGCTTCGACGAGAATCTGGAAGCCGTTGCACACGCCGATCACGCGGGTGCCGCGTTCGGCCTTTTCCTTGAGCGCCCGGAGAACCGGCATCCGGGCGGCAATTGCGCCGCAGCGCAGATAGTCGCCATAGGAGAAGCCGCCGGGCACGACGACGAGGTCGATATCGTCTGCGATCTCGGTCTCCGTCTGCCAGATGGTGACCGGCGGCGTGCCGGAAATCTTGGTGAGCGCCGCGATCATGTCGCGATCGCGATTGAGGCCGGGGAGGAGGACGACGGCGGTTTTCATGGGCAGTCCGCTTCAAGAAGAATGGAATTGGCCCCGTTTACCGCACTCCGCCGGCGATTGCGAGTGCGAAGGGTGGGGCTTCCCAGCAATTTTCGAGGGTTTTATGCGCTGACCGCGAAAAACTCAGGCATCCGGATTGTAGGGACTGTGGCCTTCGGTGAATTCGCGCAAGTCCAGCCGCTTTTCGATGCGCGCAACACGGTCGTCAAGCCGATACAGCATGCCATACATGTTATGGATATCGGATTGCATGGCGACCATAGTGCCGCGCATGTTTACGAGCTCTGCCTTCGTTTCCTGCTGAGCCAGCTTCAATTCGCCGATATCGGCGTGAATCCGCTTCATCAGCTCGTACATGAATTCCTGCGTGACATCGGCCATCAAGGCCTCCTGCAACCTCAGATAAGGGTTACAGAATAGTCCTCAATCACGGTGTTGGCCAGAAGCTTGTCGCACATGGCCTTGAGATCGGCTTCGGCCGCTGCGCGGTCGTCGCCTTCGATCTCGATGTCGAACACCTTGCCCTGGCGCACCGAGCCGACACCGTCGAAGCCGAGGCCGGAGAGGGCATGGCCGATGGCCTTGCCCTGGGGGTCGAGAACGCCGTTCTTGAGCGTTACCGTTACGCGTGCCTTGATCATTGGTCCGGACAGTCCCTGCTTACTTTACCAGAACCGGGCCGGAAGGGCGCGGCGGTTCGTTCTCGTTCATGATGCCCAGACGGCGGGCGACTTCCTGATAGGCTTCGACAAGGCTGCCGAGGTCCCGGCGGAAGACGTCCTTGTCGAGCTTCTGGTTGGTCGTCACATCCCACAGGCGGCAGGAGTCGGGCGAGATTTCGTCGGCAACGACGATGCGCATCATGTCGCCTTCATAGAGGCGGCCGCACTCGATCTTGAAGTCGACGAGCTGGATGCCGACGCCGAGGAAGAGGCCGTTGAGGAAGTCGTTGACGCGGATGGCGAGCGCCATGATGTCGTCGATTTCCTGCGGGCTTGCCCAGCCGAAGGCGGTGACATGTTCTTCCGAGACCATCGGATCGTCGAGCGCATCGGCCTTGTAGTAGAATTCGATGATCGAGCGCGGCAGCACGGTGCCTTCCTCGATGCCGAGGCGTTTGGACAGCGAGCCGGCTGCGACATTGCGTACCACCACCTCGAGCGGAATGATCTCCACTTCCTTGATCAGCTGCTCGCGCATGTTGACGCGGCGGATGAAGTGGGTGGGGATGCCGATCTTGTTGAGATGGCTGAATATGAACTCGGAAATCCGGTTGTTCAGGACGCCCTTGCCGTCAACGACATCATGCTTCTTCTTGTTGAAGGCGGTCGCGTCGTCCTTGAAGAACTGGATAAGCGTACCGGGCTCCGGGCCTTCATAAAGAATCTTGCCCTTGCCTTCGTAAATGCGGCGACGACGGTTCATTGGAAAATCTCTGTGTTTTGGCCGGACGTTTGGGAGCCATCCGGTCGTGATTGGCCATTTTCTGGGGTATTATCGCATCGCGGCGGCTTCGACAACGCCGTTGGGTCCCGAAGTCACCGATAATTCAGTCAGGGTTCGGTTTCATCTCATTGCACTTTTGCCCACCTTTTGGTTTATGGCGGGCAATCCCCTGCGGGGGAGGAAACGATAACACTTAGCCGGAGAAGGCCATGACCAGCTTAAATGATCGCGAAAAAGCGTTCGAAAACAAGTTTGCTCACGACCAGGAAATGAAGTTCAAGGCGGAAGCCCGCGCCAACAAGCTGCTCGGTCTCTGGGCTGCCGAGAAGATGGGCATCTCCGGCGACGACGCCGATGCCTATGCCAAGACCGTCGTGATTGCCGATTTCGAGGAAGCCGGTCACGAAGACGTCTTCCGCAAGGTGCGCGGCGACTTCGACGCGAAGAACATCGCGGTGTCCGACGAGGAGATCCGCGCCAAGATGCTCGAACTGGCACATATTGCCATCGAACAGATCCAGGCCGAATAGGCGGCAGCAATATTCGAGCCTGTCCCAACCGCTTCCGGCTTCCCGGGAGCGGTTTTTTGTTGGATTGGTCTATACTGGAAAAAATGGAGGAGCCCGCATGCTTTTGAACCCACGTCTGGCACAACCCGAACCCCTGTTCGTGGCATGGTCATCCTACCCGGCGGCCGGCATGCCGGCTCGCATGGCGCATGCGGGTTTCGATGCGGTGGTGATCGACATGCAGCACGGCATGCACACCGAAACATCCGCGCTCCGGGAGCCTTTGGAGATCATGGCCGCGGGCAAGCCGCCGATCCTCCGCATTCCGGTCGGACGATTCGATCTCGCCTCGCGCGGACTCGATGCCGGCTTCGAGGCCGTCATCGCGCCGATGATCAACACGCTCGAAGACGCCAGGGCCTTCGTTGCGGCGATGAAATACCCGCCGCTGGGCGAGCGCTCCTGGGGACCGTTGCAGGCTCTCAACCTTCACCGCGAGCACACGGCCGGCACCTATTTCAAGTCTGCGAACGCCCAGACCCTGGCAATTGCGATGATCGAGACGATGGCCGCCGTGGAGATCTACGAGGAGATTCTGGCGATCGAGGGCATCGACGGCCTTTTCGTCGGCCCATCCGATCTGTCGATTTCCTGGTCGGGCGGCAAGGAGATGAACCCCTTCTTGCCGGAGATGCAGGATTTTATCGCCGGTATCGCCAGAAGCTGCACGGAGGCCGGCAAGCTTTCGGCGATCTATGCCAATTCCGCCGAATCGGCCATCGCGGCCGCAAGGATGGGATACCGTATGATCACCGCGACCAACGACGATGTGCTGATCCAGACCGGGGCGGACGCGATTCTCGGTGCAGTGCGCGGCTGACCGGGATCAGGCCTCAGCCGTCAGCCGCGAGAGGAATTTCGCGAACACCATCGAGCCTTCCGGCCAGGGACCATGGCCGGAGGCTGCATCGATATGGCCGGAATGGCCGGCATCGATGAAGAGCGAGCCCCAGGCATTCGCCATGTCGCCGGCATGTTCGAAACTGCCGAAGGAATCATCGCGGCTGGCAATGACGATGGACGGGCAGGGGAGCGGTTCTTCCGGATAGGGGCCGAAAGTCATCAGGTGCTTTGGCCTTATGCCCGGATTGGCAACTTCCGGCGGGGCGACCAGGAAGGCGCCGGCGATCTTCTTTTCGAATTGCGGCACGGCCTGAACGAATGTCGCGACCCCCAGCGAATGGGCGATGATCACGACGGGCCGCTCGGCGCCGTTGACGGCCTCGGCGAGCGTCGCCGTCCAGTCCTCGACAAGCGGCTTCGTCCATTCCGCCTGCTCGACCCGACGCGCCGAGGAGAGCTTTTTCTCCCAGCGTGTCTGCCAGTGATCAGGACCGGAATTCTTGAATCCAGGAACGATGAGAATATCGGTTTCTGCGACTTTCATGGGCGGGGATGTGGTCTTTTGGCCTCAAAATGTCAATATTCGGCGATATTTCAAGTTTTCTTGATATGGCGCGACAGCCCTAAAAAGATGCCGCCGCGGCTCGGGAGAACCGCGGCGGCTGTCGGTGAACCCACGTCGTTGCCCCGGAGGCATGGGAACACCGGACGGGGAAACGACCTGAATGTCAGTCGATGGGTGTGGTGGCGATGGGAGTGGTGGCGATCGGAGGCGTGGCGAGCGTCGAGGTGGCGGCGACTGGCGTGGCCTGCATTCCTTCGGATAGGTGAGAGCCGTCTACCGTGGCCGTGCCGCTGTGGGCCGCGTTGGCCGAGCGTGCGCCGACCGCTGCATCCAGGGTCGCCTGATCGACGCCGGAAAATGTGGAGAGGAAAAGATAGCCGCCCGCCACGATTGCCGCTGCGACACCGATGAGCCATGTGACCGTCGCGGCGTCTTCGATCTCGATTTCCGTCTTGGTTCGGCCAAAGCGACGCGTCTGCGCCGGGCCGTGGTCCTGCTGTATGTCAGTCAATTTACTCAACCTCCTGCGGGTTGCCCCGGTCGTCGGCGTGAAGCGTCGCGGCGCCGGGGTTCTTTTGAGGAGGAAATGTGATGCGTGATTGGGGCCGAAATCCGGCGCAATCGCTCACATAAGATGTACGAATGTCACAGCGAGCGGAATTGCTTTCCAGCCGTGAAGCGACAGGATAAGTATCCGCCGACAGGAGGCCCTGAATGAAGAGTACGAACACAATTCGCCGCAGGACGGCAGTGATTGCAGCCGCGCTGGCCGCAGTTCTGGGACCTGCCGCGGCCGGTGCGGGGAGCGCTCAGGCAGCTGAAATTCCGGACTTCGCGAACCGCATCGTCTCCGCGGCCTCGGGCGATGTCGATGGTGACGGCAAGGTCGACCTCGTGCTGCTTCTGACGCCCGACGAAGACGCCGGCGAAAGGGACCACGGATTGTTGCTGATGAAGGGCGCGGGAAAGGACAAGGACCGGATCAGGCCGAAAGCCTATTATCCCGACCTCGTCTGGGGTGGCCTGCCAGGCGGCATGGTCGGCAACCGTCCCTCGGTCACGATCGCGGCGAACAGCTCGATCAGGCTGCTCTCCCACAATGACTCCGTGGGCCGGCATCGCTGGAGCCAGACGCTCACACTGGCATGGCGTGACGGGAAGATGATGCTCGCCGGCTATACCTATTCCAGCTACGACACCCTGGTGAAGGGCGGCGATGCCAGGAAGTGCGATGTGAACCTGCTGACGGGCAGGGGAGAGCGCGAGGTGGACGAGGACGAGGAGCAGTTCACGCTCTCGCTCGGTCCGCTGACGGTCGAGGACTGGCCGCGCTTCCAGGACAAGGGTTTTTGCGGCATCGAGTGAGCCGTCATATGTGCAGGCATGAAAGAGGTGTGCAGGCATGAAAAAGGCCGGCGCTCGCGTGAGGCCGGCCCTGAAACTTCATGCGCTGCCTGATGCCGCTCAGCGACGGCCGCGGAAGTGGCCATTGTCGATCTGGCGGCTGCGATATTCCAGATCGTAGATGTCGCGCGATTCGTTGAGGTAGCGCATTTCAAGCTCGTGCTGCGACGGAACGCGGAACTTGGCGGCGAATTTCTGCAGGTTCGAAAACATGTTCGTTTCCCCTTAGTTCGAGTTCTCCCAGTCGCAGGATGCACGCGTGGGGGAAGAGAAACAAACGCCTTTTCGCCAATGCTGCTATGCAGCAAACTCATGGCGAGTTTTGCTGCATAGCAATATGGGACGGTTCGATCAGGCTTCGCCGAAGACCCGGCGGAAGATCGTGTCGACGTGCTTGGTGTGGTAGTCCATGTCGAATTTCGCGTTGATGCCGTCCACGCCGAGCGCCTTGACGACGTCCGCGTCGGCGAGCAGAAGCTCGCGGAAATCCAGGCGCTCTTCCCAGACCTTGAGCGCATTGCGCTGCACCATGGAATAGGCGTCCTCGCGGCTCACGCCGGCCTGGGTGAGGGCCAGAAGAACGCGCTGGCTCATCACCAGACCCGGGAACTTGTTCATGTTGTCGAGCATGTTCTGCGGGAAGATGAGCATCTTCTCGACGACGCCTGCGAGACGGTTGAGCGCGAAGTCGAGCGTGATCGTCGCGTCAGGCGCAATGCCGCGCTCGACCGAGGAGTGGGAGATGTCGCGCTCGTGCCAGAGAGCGACGTTCTCCATGGCCGGGATCACGGTCATGCGCACCAGGCGGGCAAGGCCTGTCAGGTTTTCGGTCAGGACGGGGTTTTTCTTGTGCGGCATGGCCGAGGAGCCCTTCTGGCCCATCGAGAAGAATTCCGCGCCTTCCAGTACTTCCGTGCGCTGCATGTGGCGGATCTCGATCGCCACGTTCTCGATCGACGAGGCAATGACCCCGAGGACGGCGAAGAACATTGCGTGACGGTCGCGCGGGATCACCTGGGTTGAGATCGGCTCGGGCCTGAGGCCGAGCTTCTCGCAGACATGTTCCTCGACCGCCGGATCGATATTGGCGAAGGTGCCGACGGCACCGGAGATCGCGCCCGTGGCGATTTCCTCGCGGGCGGCCTGAAGGCGGGCCTTGTTGCGGTCCATCTCGGCATAGAAGCGGGCAAAGGTCAGCCCCATCGTGGTGGGCTCGGCGTGAATGCCGTGCGAGCGGCCGACGCGGACGGTGTTCTTGTGTTCGAAGGCGCGGGTCTTCAGCGCGGCGAGAAGCTTGTCCATGTCGGCAAGCAGGATGTCTGCGGCGCGAACGAGCTGAACGTTGAGGCAGGTGTCGAGCACGTCCGACGAGGTCATGCCCTGGTGAACGAAACGGGCTTCCTCGGAGCCGACATGCTCGGCCAGATGGGTGAGGAAGGCGATGACGTCGTGCTTGGTGACGGCTTCGATCTCGTCGATGCGGGCGACGTCGAAATCCACGTCCCTGGCCCTCCAGACCGCTTCCGCGTTCTCCTTCGGGATGACGCCGAGCGCGGCCTGCGCGTCGCAGGCATGGGCTTCGATCTCGTACCAGATCTTGAACTTGGTGGCGGGCTCCCAGATGGCGGTCATCTCGGGACGGGCATAACGGGGGATCATGGGCGTATCCGTATTTCGGTCGGCGATGAGGGTGGTCGGGAGCGGTCTATCCCAAAACCTGTGCGAAAGGAAACGGCCCGCGGCGCTCAGAAAGGGAAAATTGTGCCGGAACGCCCGGCCTTTCCTGCATTTCGCGCAATAATCAGTGCGGTGAGGAACAGAACCACCGCGCCGAGCGGCAAATAGAGCCGCAAGCCCATCACGGCGAACTGGTAGACGGCCGCCGCTGTCGTGAAGACGAACTGGAAGATCCAGATCTTGGAAAGGAATTCGCTGTGCCACTGCGCATAGTAGATCCGGTACTGGAGCGCGAAGAGGCCTGCAGTGACGATCACGGTGCCGCAGGAGAGAAACAGCACCGAGGCTGCAAACCAGGTTTCGGGCGCACGGCGATAGGAGCAGAAGCGGATCGCGCAAAGCGCCAGCGGCCAGGCGATGGCGCCTCCGGCGAAGAACAGCATCGACAGTGCCTGCAGATGCCAGGTATCGAGCCGGATGGCGATCCACAGGGCAAGCTGCGCCGACAGTGTCATGGCGAGGCCCCACAGGACGGCGCCGACGCTTGCGGAGCGGGCAGAGGGCAGGGCGAAGCGCAAACGCGCCACAAGACCGGAAGACGTCTTCCGGTCCGGAGTTGCTGAAATGTCGGGCAAGCCTCAGTCGATCCTTTTCGTCACCGCAATGTAGCGCCCGTCGGGGCCCTCGAAACCGATATTCCTGATCAATACCAGAATCGCATGGGTTGTCGAACCGTCCGGATTGCGATGCGTCATCGCTCCGGCGATCTTGTAGGACAGCGGGCAGCCGCGCGAATTCGGGATCGAGGTGTCGTCATGAAGCAGGATGGCGTCCGCATTGCCGGCGGCCTTCTTCATCTCGAGCCGGAACCCCTTGTTCGCCTGATCGAACGACGTGCAGTTCGACGATGGCGTAAGCGTCTTCTCCGTGAGGGATACGCCCCACGTGTCGCCGGGATAGGGCTCGATGGCAAATGGCTGGTAAAGCAGGAATGTGCCGTCCGATTGCGGTTCGGTGGCCGGCTGGAAGGCTGCGAAGATGCCTGGGTCGTCGGCCGCCCCGCTCGTCGTCTCGGTCTCGAGAGCCTGGGCCCTCGCTTCGGCGCGCGCGTCATTGACCGTCCTCGTCTCATCCTCGAGCCTCACGCGGACAGGCGTGCCCGGCAGATACCGGTCCGTTGTGGTGTCGATGTAGTAGCGGTTGGCATAGGCAAAGCCCGAGCCGTCCTGAACGCCGAATTCCTCGAAGGCGAAGACGCCGCCATGGCTCGAAAAGCCGATGGGGCGGAATTCCGAAAAATCGCCGGCGAGCGCTGATGCGGGGACGAGGGCGATGGTGGCTGCAGCCAGACAGGTTCTGAACATAAAACTCTCCTCTCGCCCCGCGCCGATTATGCGCTGCGGGGTGAGGGAGATGCAAGCGCGGGGCGAATGCCGCCTAACGGTCCACCGACTTCCAGGCCGGGAACATGTCGTTGTCCTGCGGTGTGGCTTCGTAAACGCCGCGCGCGATGGCGCGGGCCATGGTCGAGGCCGCCATCGCGCAGAGGTCGAGAAAGTCGTGCAGATCGGGCTTCTTGCCGCTCCTGCCGGTGGCGAGCGCGAAGACCAGATCGCCGTCGAACGGGGTATGCGCGGGCCAGATGGCGCGGGCAAAGCCGTCATGGGCGGCAATCGCCAGACGCTTGGCCGCGGCCTTGTCCAGAACCGCGTCCGTGGCGATGACCGCGATCGTGGTATTGGCGCCCGCCTGTTTCGTCATCTCGCGGAATTTCACTTTCGGCGTGCCGGCATTGTCGGGCATCGGGTGGGGGAGGCCGAGACCGCCGAACTCGCCGTCCTTCTCGAACGGGGCGGCCCAGAAGTTGCGGGTGTCGCCGACCGTGACGGAGCCAACGGCATTGACACCGACCAGAGCACCCAGGGTGAAGCCGCTGTCCGTCCTGTCCGAAGCCGAGCCGAGACCGCCCTTCAACCCCGCGGTCAAAGCGCCGTAGCCGGCTCCGGCGGTGCCGAGCTCGAAGGTTTCGCCGGCGGTGTCGGCGGCCGCGAATCCCAGTTCGCGATAAGGCGAAAAGCGGCCCCAGTCCTTGTCGCCATTGTTGACGAGGTCGAAGAGGATTGCCGAGGGGACGATCGGGATGCGGTGGGGGCCGAGCAGGAACCCGCGGTCGTGCTCGCGCAACCAGGCCTGAACCCCGGACGCCGCATCGAGCCCGAAGGCCGATCCGCCCGAAAGCGTGATCGCATCGACGCCGTCGATCATGTTGTGGGGTTCGAGAAGATCGGTTTCGCGGGTGCCGGGCGCGCCGCCGAGCACCTGGACGGCTGCCGCGGTGGGCTTGTCGCAGAGGATGGCGGTAACGCCCGACCTGACCTTTTCGTCATGGGCATTGCCGACGGTCAGGCCGGCCACATCGGTAATGAGATTTCTCGTTTTCACGGCGATTGCCTCAGTTTTGCGGGGCGGCGGAGGTGACGCGCTCGAAACGCCCGTCGCGCCATTCTGCGAGCGAAAAGCCGGACTGCTGGCGCTCGCCGTCGGAGCCGAAGCTGACGACGCCGAGTGCCGTCCCGAACTTGCCGCGTTCGAGCAACTCGCCCAGATTGCCGCGTTCATACATGGGAGCGAGCGAGCCGAGGACCTGGGCCGCGACATAGGCCGGGAGCCGCAGGCCCTCGATGGGAAGACCGGCAGCGGCAAAGGCGCTCGCCGCTGACGAGGAGGCTGCGTCCGGCAACGCGTCTGTTGCAATGACGGCCAGCGTGCCGTTCGGGATCGGTGCCTCGCCCCGCGGCGCGTTGAGCGCGTCACCCCCCATGAATGTCAGATCAAGCCCGGCCGATGCCGTGTCGCGGGCGATGATCGCCAGGTCCGATCGGTCTCCGCCGACGAAGACACGCGCCACGCCTGCGGCATCGAGCCGACGAACCAGGCTCGGCTGGCGCTCCTGTCCCGGGCGGTAATTGTCGATGAAGTTCGGCTTCAGTCCCCGGTCTTCCAGATCGACCCGGATGGCTTCCACAAGTTCGCGCCCCTGTATCGTGCCGTCCTCGATCAGCGCAAAGGGACGGTCGGCCCAGAGCGAGATGATTGATTCGGCGGCGACCTCGGCCTCCTGGCTGTCGCGAGGTGCAAGGCGGTAGAAGGACCAGTCGTTGCGGCTGGCCTCCTCGGCAAGGATGTCGGCGCGCACGGTGAGCGTGAGCACCGGAATGCCCTCGGCAGAGAGAAGGGGCAGGGCAGCCGCGAGGCTTTCCGCGCACAGATAGCCGACGACGACATCGACGCCCGCCTCGGCGAAGGATTGCGCCGATTCGACCCCGCTCCTGGCGTCGCAGCGATCCTCGCCTTCAACGAGATCGGTGAAGCTCCTGGCCGTATCCTGTTCCCAGACACGGAAGCCGTCGATCACCTGCTGTCCGAGCGGCGCGAAGGGGCCCGTTTCGGGAATGGCGAGGCCCACGCGCAGGTCTGCGGCGGCAGCGGGGCCGGCGGCGAGGCTTGCGAGGGTGAAAACAAGGGCAGTCGTGATATGCATCATGATGAGCAAACCCTAGTGCGGATCAGCTCCATTTGGAAGCGCGGGCAAAGTCGTAGTTTCCGCTATTCCCCTATGGATACGGGGTTTTTCCCCTCTCGCCGGGTTTCAATCGGGCTATGGCTGCCTATCTAGGCGAGACAAGGGGAGCCGTTATGGCTACACATGCCTCCGCGCGACCGGAAACGACATAGTCGAATAAAGGCAAGTCATTTTGAGCTATTCGAAAATTTCACCCGAACTCTATCGCGATGCCATGGCGCGTTACGCGGGACATGTGCAGATCGCCACCGCCGATCATGACGGCATCAAGCGCGGCGTCACGGTGACCGCTGCCTGTTCGGTCTCGGACAATCCCGCGACCGTTCTCGTCTGCGTGGCGAAGGGTAATGCGGCCAACCGTACCTTCGTCGAAGCCGGTGCCTTCGCGCTCAACACGCTGGCCGCCCGTCATCAGCCGCTCGCGGACGTCTTTTCCGGTCTCGTCCCGATGGATCCGGACAAGCGTTTCGAACAGGGTGTCTGGGATAAGATGGAAACCGGCGCGCCGACGCTTGCCGATGCGGCGGTGGTTTATGACTGCAAGCTGGTCGAGGCCAAGGATGTGGCCACCCACATGGTGCTGTTCGGCGAGGTCCAGGCCATCCGCCTGGGAGAAAGCGCCCCGGCCCTCATTTACTTAAACCGCTCCTATCATACAGTGTGATTGCGAGTTTCAGGGGAGGTGACATGACCGCAGCCAGTCGAAACGTGCCTGAGAGCATCGAGGCAACGCTGAAGATGCTGGAAGAGCATGACTATGTGGCCGGCCGCGCGCTGGCGACGGTCCTGTTTCTCAGCCTGCGCATGGGCCGGCCGCTGTTCCTCGAGGGGGAGGCGGGTGTCGGCAAGACCGAGATCGCCAAGGTGCTTGCCCACGCGCTCGATCGCCCGTTGATCAGGCTGCAATGCTATGAAGGTCTCGACGTCTCGTCGGCCGTCTATGAATGGAACTACCCCGCGCAGATGCTGGAAATCAGGCTGGCCGAAGCCACCGGCGAGGCGGACCGTGATCGTATCGAGACCAATATTTTCGACGAACGCCACCTGATCCGCCGTCCGGTGCTTCAGGCGCTGCAGGGCGAGCCCGGGCGCGCGCCGGTGTTTCTCATCGACGAACTCGACCGCACCGACGAGGCTTTCGAGGCCTTCCTGCTCGAAATCCTCTCCGACTTTCAGGTCACGATCCCCGAACTCGGCACCATCAAGGCCGCCGAGCCGCCGATTGTCATCATCACCACCAACCGGACGCGCGAGATCCACGACGCGCTTAAGCGTCGCTGCCTCTATCACTGGGTGGATTATCCGGAGGCTGATGCCGAGCTCGAGATCATCCGCCGCAAGGTGCCGGGGGCTGCCGAGGCGCTGACTGCCGAGATTGTCGCCTATGTACAGAAGCTCAGGCAGATGGAGCTCTTCAAGAACCCCGGTGTGGCCGAAACGATCGACTGGGCGACCGCGCTGACCGAACTGGACCGGCTGGCGCTCGATCCGCAGACCGTTTCCGATACGCTCGGTACGCTCCTCAAATATCAGGACGACATTGCCCGGATCGAAGGGTCCGCGGGACGCCAGATCCTCGACGAGGTGAAGGCGGATCTGGCGCGGGCAGGCTGATGGCTGAGGCGGGCGATACATCGCGCACCGGAGCCGGCAACGCCATCGTCATGCCCTCCGGCGATCCCGGCAAACTCGCCGACAATATCGCCTTTTTCGCGCGAACACTGAGGAAGGCCGGCATGAAGGTCGGTCCGGCCAGCTCGCGCGATGCGGTCGAGGCGGTTACCGTCGCAGGCATCGGCAGCCGGGAGGAGTTCTACTGGGTGCTGCACTCGGTCTTCGTCAAGCGCCGCGAGGATCACGTCGTCTTCGATCAGGCCTTCAGGCTGTTCTGGCGCTCGCGCGATCTGGTCGAAAAGATGATTGCGATGTTTTCGCCCGTCGTGCCCGACAGCCGTCCGAAGGAAAAACCCAAGGCGGGCGAATCCCGGGTCAACGAGGCTCTCTTCGAAGGTCACGACAAGCATCGTCCGGTCCAGGAGAAGCCGGAGATCGAGATCGACGCCAGTCAGACCGCATCCGGCAGCGAGGTCAACCGCACGCAGGATTTTGCGCAGATGAGTGCTGCCGAACTCGCCGAGGCGAAGAAGGCGATCGCCGCTCTCTCCCTGCCTTTCGACGAGATCGAGACCCGCCGGTTCGAAGCGGCCAACCGTGCCATGCGGGTGGATCCGCGTGCCACGATGCGCGCGGCGATGAAGACCGGCGGCGACCTGATCCTGCCGCGCTACCGGAGGAAGCGGAAAGTGCACCCGCCGCTCGTCATCATCGCAGACATCTCCGGCTCGATGAGCCAGTACACCCGCATCTTCCTGCATTTCATGCATGTCATCACCGAGCGCAGGCGCGGGGTTCACACCTTTCTGTTCGGTACCCGACTGACCAACATCACCCGCCAGATGCGCTACCGCGACCCCGACGAGGCGGTGGACCAGTGCGTCGGCATGGTCAAGGACTGGTCGGGCGGCACCCGGATCGGTGAAACGCTCAACGAATTCAACAGGAACTGGTCGCGCCGGGTGCTGGGCCAGGGGGCGACTGTCATTCTCATTACCGACGGGCTGGAGCGCGATTCGATCGACGAACTGGACCGCGAGATGGATCGCCTCCACCGCTCGTGCCGTCGGCTCGTCTGGCTCAATCCGCTGCTGCGCTTCGATGGCTTCGAAGCCCGCGCGCGGGGCGTGCGCACCATACTGCGCCACGTCGACGAGGTGCGCGCCGTTCACAACATCGCGGCGATGTCGGATCTGGTCACGGCGCTCGGCGACGACCGTCACGGCAAATGGGATCCGCGCCGGCTGGCCGTGCCTGCGGCATAGGGGAGGACCATTCGGTTCTCCCGGACTTGCGGAACCGGGCAACGGCGCACCATATTGAGGAGAGACTTCTGAACAAGGAGGGCTGCGCATGTCCCTGTCCGAACAAGCAGATATCCGAGATCCGCTGATGATCGCCGAGGGCTGGATGAACGAAGGCCGTGATCTGGCGATTGCCACGGTCGTGGAAACCTGGGGGTCCGCCCCCCGTCCGACGGGCAGCCATCTCGTCATCGATGCCGAGGGCAATTTCGAAGGCTCCGTTTCCGGCGGATGCGTCGAGGGAGCAGTGATTGCCGAAGCGATCGAGGTGATCGAGAGCGGCAAACCGCGCATGCTCGAATTCGGCGTTGCCGATGAGACCGCCTGGCGCGTCGGGCTCTCCTGCGGCGGCAAGATCCGCGTCTATCTGGAGCGGCTCGGCTGATGGATCCCCATGTTCTCAAATCCCTCAATGCCGCCAAGCGCGCTCGTGAGGCCGCTGTCATCGTCACCGACCTCAATGACGGCCGCGATCGCATGGTGCGCGCCGGCGATCATGTCGCCGGCGAGCTCGGCGAGGCGATCGGCAAGGCGCTCAAATCCGGAAAATCCGGTATTGCCGAGGCGGAAGGCCGCGAGTTCTTCCTGAATGTCCACGTTCCGCCGGCCCGCATGGTCATCATCGGCGCGGTCCACATCAGCCAGGCGCTCGCTCCGATGGCGCGGATGGCGGGTTTCGACGTGACCGTGATCGATCCGCGCACGGCTTTCGCGACGCCGGAGCGCTTCGAGGACAGCGATCTCGTGGCCGACTGGCCGGAGGATGTGCTCAAGGATCGGCCTCTCGACTATTTCACGGCGCTGGTCGCCGTGACCCACGATCCGAAGATCGACGACTATCCGTTGATCTCGGCGCTGAAGACCGGGTGCTTCTATGTCGGCGCGCTCGGTTCGCGAAAGACCCATGGCCGCCGCGTCGAACGGTTGAAGGAAGCCGGCCTGAGCGAGCAGACGATCGGGCGCATTGCTGCACCAATCGGATTGCCGATCGGGGCGGCGAGCCCCGCCGAGATCGCCGTCTCGGTTCTTGCGCAGGTGATCGAAGCGCTCAGAACGCGGGACCTGCCGGTCCGTGATGCCGACGAAGGGGCGGCGGCGTGAAGTTTGGCCCGGTTCCGGTGCACGACGCTGAAGGGGCTATTCTCGCCCATTCCACGCAAGCCGGAAAAGCAAGATTAAAGAAGGGCTTGCAGCTCGACGCGGACTCAATTTCGCAGCTTCTTGAATCAGGTCTTGAACATGTCATCGTTGCCCGTCTGGACACGGGCGATATCGACGAGAACAAGGCTGCGGGGCGAATTGCTGCCGCTTTCTTGGGAGCAGGTGTCGAGGCGAGGGCGCCGGCGACCGGTCGCGTCAATCTCCACGCCAGCTCGGCCGGCCTGTTTCGCGCCGACAAGGCGCGGGTCGATGCCTTCAACTCGATCGATCCGGCTATCACCTATGCCTGCCTTAATGACCGCAGCGTGGTCGCCGGGGGCGACATGGTGGCGACCATCAAGATCATCCCACTCGCCGTTGCCGGGGCGTCGGTCGAGCGTGCGGAGACACTGATTGCGGAGCAGGGGTTTTCGCATGTCCGGCCTTTCGCGTTGCGCAGCGTCGGCTATGTGGCGACGGCCTTGCCGACGCTCAAGCCGAAGGTCATGGTGAAGACGCGCGAACTGACGGCCTCCCGCCTGGCCGCGTACGGCGCGACGATCGTGGCTTCCGCCGAGGTCGGGCACGAGGCAGCCGCCTTGGCCTCGGAACTCGAAGCCATCGCCGCGGACTGCGAGATGATCATCATCTTCGGCGCTTCGGCGGTAACGGACACCAACGATGTGATCCCCGCAGCCATCCGGCAGGCTGGCGGACACGTCGAACGCGTCGGCATGCCCGTCGATCCGGGAAATCTCATTGTCATCGGCTCGATCGGCGGCAAGCCTGTCATTGGCGCGCCGGGCTGCGCCCGTTCACCCAGGGAGAACGGCTTCGACTGGGTTCTGGCCCGGATCATGGCCGGCGAAAGCCCGGGCAATGACGATCTGGCCGCAATGGGCGTCGGCGGGCTGCTGATGGAAATCCCGACAAGACCCCAGCCCCGGCTGCCGCGCGACAAAGCCCAGGTCATGGGTGTCGGCATCGTGTTGATGGCGGCCGGACGTGCGAGCCGCATGGGTGAGGGCGCCGGCCACAAGCTGCTGGCCGAGTTCGACGGAGAACCGCTGGTGCGTCTGATGGCGCAGCGCGCGCTTGCGAGCCGGGCCGAGGCGGTGGCGGCGGTCACCGGTTTCCGCGCCGAGGATGTGGCGGGGGCCCTTGAAGGCCTCGAACTGACCATCGCGGAGAATACCGGTTACGCCTCGGGCATGGCCTCGTCGCTGAAGACCGGCGTGGAGGCTCTTGGCCCCGATCTTTCCGGCATCATGATCCTGCTCGGTGACATGCCAAAGCTGGAAACGGCCCATATCGACCTGCTGCTCGAAGCCTTCGGGGAGCATGATGCAAAGGCGATCATCCGTGCGGCCGACGGCGATCATCGCGGCAACCCGGTGATCCTGCCCGCCAGTCTGGTGCCGGACATCATGAAGCTGGAGGGCGATGTCGGCGCCCGCGCCCTGATCGAACAAAGCGGCCTGCCGGTCATCGATATCGATATCGGCCCGGCCGCGCGTATCGACGTGGATACGCCCGAAGCGGTGAGGGCAGCGGGCGGACGGATCGAGGGTTCATGAATGAACTCTTGCAAGGACGGCCATTGAGGTACAGGTTCCCAGCGATCGCCTGGGAAGGATGTAAAGTCTGATGACAGCCACTGATCTGGTTCAGAAGCTAAAGACCCTCAGGCCCCGCTTGGAGAACGAGGGCGTGCGGCACCTGATTCTGTTCGGGTCGCAGGCGCGCGGATCGCAAACAGCTGACAGTGACATCGACATCGCAATCGACGTCGAATCTGAAAGCCGTTTTTCGATTATCAATCTTGTCGGTGTCGAGCAGATCGTTTCCGAGGCAATCGGTATTCCCGCGAATGCATTCATGCGCCGTTCGCTCGACCAGGAGTTCAGGAGCGAACTCGATCGGGAGGGAATCGAAGTCTTCTGATGGCAGACCGGACTGTATTCAGACTTCAAGATATCGTGGATTCGATCGACAAGATCGATGCCCTTCTGGAGGGCAACCGCTTTGAGGATTTGTATCGCGACGATGTCCGGCGCGCAGCATTCGAGAGATTTCTCGAAATATTGAGCGAAGCTTCCAAGCATATTCCAGAGAATCTCAAGAACGAAGAACCCGCGGTCCCGTGGTCCCAGATCAGGGGCATAGGAAATCACTTGCGGCACGCTTATCACCGTGTCGATTTCGAACTCCTGTGGAACACGTGGCAAAACGGCGAACTGGCCGCGTTGAAGGACGCGGTCAGGCGAATGCTCGCGAAGATATCGTCCTGAAAAACAAGAAAAAGCCGCGCGGTTGGCGCGGCTTTTCTGTTCGTCGGTCGCTTCCGGTCAGCCGATCTTCGAGCTGATCATCATGAAGGCCGGAATGTCGTCGCCGAAACCCACGGGCATGTCGTCGTCGTCATCGCGCCTGTTGCGGCGATTGCGGCGGCGGTCGTCGTTTGCCGGCTTGGGCTTGGAGCGGCTCTCGCGCTGCGGCGCCGGAGCAGGTGTCTGTTCGGGATCGGAGGACATTTCCTCGGCGGTCTCGTAATTGACCACCTCGTTCTCGCGAACCTTGGCCGGAGCGTCCTTCTTCTTGCGACCGCGCGGCTTGGGCGCTTCCACCCATTCGCCCTCCGGCGCGGGATTGGCGCTGTCGTCGGAAGACAGTTCCTCGGGCGTCTCGTAGGTGACGTCCTCGTGATCCCTGGCTTTGCCGCGCTTGGCCTTCGGCGCCTTGTCGTCGCCGTCCTTCTTGCCGCGACCCTTGCCGCCGCGACCACGGCGCGAACGGCCGGCGTCTTCCTCGTCCTCGTCCGAGGAGGAGGCTGACGTCTCGACGCCGTCGAGCCATTCGATCTTGCGGTCGATCAGCTTTTCGATGGCTTCGACATATTTTCCGTCGCGGCGCCCGGCGAGCGTGAAGGCTGCGCCCGAGCGACCGGCACGGCCGGTACGGCCGATGCGGTGGACATAGTCTTCGGCGTGGATAGGTACGTCGAAATTGAAGACGTGGCTGACGGCCGGAATGTCGAGGCCGCGGGCTGCCACATCGGAAGCCACGAGAAGCGTGATCTCGTTGTCCTTGAACTGCTGCAACGTTGCCATGCGCGAGCGCTGGTCCATGTCGCCGTGCAGCGCGCCGACGGAGAAGCCGTGGCGCTGGAGCGAGCGGTTGAGATCGGCCACATCCTTTTTGCGGTTGCAGAAGATGATGGCGTTGGTCAGCCCTTCCTGGGCGCGGATCAGGTCACGCAGCGTGGCACGTTTCTCGTAATCCTTGCCGGTGCAGGACACGAGCGCCTGGCTGACATTCACCGAGGTGGAGGAGGGCGGCGCCACTTCCACGCGAACCGGGTTCTGAAGGAAGGCATCGGCGAGCTTCTGGATCTCCGAGGGCATGGTGGCCGAGAAGAAAAGCGTCTGCCGGGTAAACGGGATGAGTTTGACGATGCGCTCGATGTCCGGGATGAAGCCCATGTCGAGCATCCGGTCGGCCTCGTCGATGACGAGGAGATCGACGCCGTTCATCAACAGCTTGCCGCGCTCGAAATGGTCCAGCAGACGGCCGGGCGTCGCGATCAGCACGTCAGCGCCGCGCTCGAGCTTCCTGTCCTGCTCGTCGAAGGACACGCCGCCGATCAGGAGCGCCACGGTGAGCCGGTGGTTCTTGCCGTATTTCTCGAAGTTCTCGGCCACCTGTGCCGCCAGTTCGCGGGTCGGTTCGAGAATGAGGGTGCGCGGCATGCGAGCCCGCGCACGGCCCTTTTCGAGAAGGGTGAGCATCGGCAACACGAAGGAAGCGGTCTTGCCGGTACCCGTTTGGGCAATTCCCAGCACATCACGGCGTTCGAGCGCAGGCGGAATGGCTCCCGCCTGGATTGGGGTCGGTTCCGTGTAACCTGCGTCGGATACGGCGGATTGAACTTTCTGGCTCAGGCCAAGATCAGCGAACGTCGTCAATGGGAATGTGTTTCCGTTTCGGCGTGTATCGGGATTGCTTATTCGTCAGCACGTCGGGCCGGAAAAGACGTATCCGGCGTCAATGGCCGGGTGTCATTGGACCAACGACCTTGCGAGCCGACTTAGGGCCAACATCCGCCAGAGTCAAGGAAAACAAGGGATTTATGGGGGAATATGGTTAGAATAAGCCGTTAATGAAAAGGTTGAGTGCCCATTCCGGCAATAATCGTTCAGTTCGACGCCAGCAACGGACGCAATTCGTAGGCTGCCTTGACGATGCCGATCGGGTTGATCGCCTTGCCGTTGCGCCGGATTTCGTAATGCAGATGCGGGCCTGTCGAACGGCCGGAATTGCCGGATTGCGCGATCGTGGCGCCGGAATCGACCCGGTCGCCCTTCTTTACGAGGATCTTCGACAAATGCGCGTAGCGCGTGGTCAGGCCGTGGCCGTGGTCGATCTCGACCATGTTGCCGTAGCCGCCTGCACGGCCGGCGCGGACAACGGTCCCGGATCCGGACGCATGAACCGGAGTGCCGGTCTGGGTGCGGAAGTCGATGCCGGAGTGGAAGGCGAGGCGGCCCAGGAAGGGATCCTTGCGCTTGCCGTAACGGCTGGTGATCTGCGCGCCCGGTGCGGGGACCGAAACCGGCATCGAAAAGGCGCTTTCGCGTACCGTGTCGAGTTGGGTGAGGGCGGCATCCAGATCGTCGATGGAGGCGTCGAAGGCCGACGGATCGTTTGCGCGGATATAGGGACCGCCGATGCCGCTGGCTTCCACCTGCGGGGCGGGCAGGCCGGCAGCTTCCATGATCTCGGAAATCTGGCTTGCGGTGTCATAGGCGTTGTTGGCGAGGTTCTGGATCTTCTCGACCTGGTCGCGCTCGATCGATTTGAGCGACAGCGTGACCTTGGAGAAAATCCTGTCCGCGCGCTGGCCGACGCTTTCGACGGGATCGGCATAGGCCAGCGGATTGATGCCGATCTGGGCCGGCTCGGCAACCGGGGTGCGGACGGCCGTAAGCGCCGCAAGACGCGAGGAACGGGGCACTTCCAAAGTCTGGTTGCTCGCCTGTTGCTCCGGCTTCTTCTGCGGAACCGGGACCGTGTCGGCGGCATCAGCGGCGCGCGCACGTTCCAGGAGCGGGCCGAGCCGGCCCTGTCGCGAGGTCAGCGTGTCCTGGCGCGCGAGAAGTTCGGCGACCTTGTCTTCCATCAGCTGCTGGTCGAGGAGCTGGCGGCTCGTCACACGGTCGACCTGCGAACGAAGTGCGGCGATACGGTCTTCATAGGAGTGCTGCATGCGCGCCTGACGCGCCATGGCGGCGCCGATCAGGTCGTCGCGCAGGACGAGGTAGGAGGTCGCGGCAAGATAGGAGATGACCATGACGCCCGCAAAGGATGCGGCAACGCCCGCGACCCACGGCTGCAAGGTCACGTGACGGATCTTCTCTCCGCTGGCGAAGATGATCGTATGACTTTTCTTGCATTTGCCGAAAATGCGGCTTTGCTGCCCCTGCGACACGGATAGTCCCCTGCAATCCGAAAACTGATTGCGGCGATTACACCGTGTTAAGGTTAATAAACGCTTTCCGGCAGGCGATTTCCGGCTGTTTGGAGCCGTTCTTTCACGAAGCGCTCTGCGCCGCCAGGGAGCGGTAGAAGGAGGGCGTCAGTCCTGCCGCTGCCCGGGCCAGGTCGTTGAATGGCGGTTTCAGTCCGCCACGGAAGTTGGCGCGCACCAGAGCCTGGAACTCCGCGGACGGATCGAGCTTGTGGCGGGCGCAGAGAAAGCGGAACCATTTCGCTCCGATTGCCACGTGCTTCTTTTCATCCTCGTAGATCACGTCGAGAACGGCGGCGCTGTCCTCGTCGCCGGCGGCCCGCATCGCCGCGCGCATGGAAGGGGTCACGTCGAGCCCGCGCGCCTCGAGGATGAGCGGAACGACCGCCAGTCTCGCCATCAGGGAGTTGCGGGTGTCGTGTGCCGCCTGCCACAGACCGTCATGGGCCGGATAGTCGCCGTAGTCGGTGCCCAGTTGCCGCAACCGGTCGCGCACCATGTTGAAATGCTTGGCTTCCTCGAAGGCGACCTGCATCCAGCCGTCGAAAAAGGACAGCGGCATCTGCCTGTCGGCAAAACGTGCGACGATATCGAGCGCCAGATCGATGGCGTTGAGTTCGATGTGGCAGATGGCATGCAGGAGAATGATGCGCCCGCGCTCGGAGTTGAGCGTGCGGCGCTTGACCTGCGTCGGCGGCACGAGCTCGGGCTTGTCCGGACGCCCGGGCCGGGCAGGCGGCTTGAAGTCGCCGGGATCGCGGAGCGAGATGGTGCGGGATTTCCAGCGCGCATAGGCGGCGCGGGTGCGCGCCGTCTTCTCGTCGAGATCGGATGCCGCGACCGCGCGTGCCGCGGCGTCCCTCAGCGAGCGTGTCCGGAATGCGTGGGCTTCAGCTTCGCTCACAGCGCGCGCGTGGCCTCGAGCACGGCTTCGGCATGGCCGGGGATCTTCACCTTTTCCCAGACCTGACGGATCACGCCGTCACCGTCGATCAGAAGGGTGGTGCGCGCCACGCCCATATATTTGCGGCCATACATGCTCTTCTCGACCCAGACGCCGTAGGTTTCGAGAACCTTCTTCTCCTCGTCGGAGGCGAGGATGACGTTGAGCCCGTGCTTGTCGACGAACTTGTCGTGCTTCTTCACCGGGTCCGGCGACATGCCGATGACGACTGCTCCGGCCTTTTCGAATTCGCCGGCACGCGCGGTAAAATCGACGGCTTCCACGGTGCAGCCGCTGGTGTCGTCCTTGGGGTAGAAATACAGCACCACCTTCTTGCCGGCATAGTCCGCCAATGACACGGTTCCGCCACCATCGCGAGGCAGGGAGAATTGCGGGGCGTTCTGTCCGACTTCGATTGTGCTCATTGGGTTCTTCCCTGGTGATAAAGCGTTCTCGGGATATGCCTTTCGGGCCCGCCCGGTATAGTGCCCGAACGGACGCGCGCAAACCAGTCGGGAGCGTTGCGCCCGGATATTTTTCGAATTGGACGGGGCAGACTGCAGCGCATGGCGAAAGGGCCGCATCAGAAGGTTAGTTTCTCGCGGCGCGACATCACGGCGCTGCATGACCTGCCGTCTGCCCAGTGCGAGGATCCGATCATCGTCAACGCTCACCGCGGCGGCCGGTCGGGCGGGTGGGTAAAGGCCCACATCAAGGCGGTGGCCTTTCTCGTCATCCTCTTCCTCGTCGTCTTCGGCGCCATCCTGATCGCCCTCGATCGCGGTCTCGTCGACGGTGTGATCGAAGACCGGGCGCGTTCGGCACTCGCCGGCGCATTGGGCGAGACCTATACATCCGAGATCGGCGGCGCCGGTGTGCGGATGACGTCGCGCGGGCAGGTCGCGCTGATCGCCAACAACGTCAAGATCAGACCCGCCGACGGCACGGGCGGTGAATATGCGGTCAACCGGCTGCGTCTGCTGCTCGATCCGCTGGCGATGATGGGCGGATCGCTCAAGGTCAATTCCATCGAGGTGGAGGGGGCTCACCTGATCGCAGGCAGCGGTCCCGGAATCGGTTTTTCGGATCTGGCCCATTTCCGCGTGGACAGTCTCGATGAGCGCATCGAGCAGGCTTTCGAAGCGGTGGACCGTGTCGGCTCGGTCCTGGCCAATCGCGGGACCGAGACCATCGTTCTCGAGAATATCCGGCTCGGTGACGATCTGCGCGGTATCACCGTCAAGCGTGCCGAACTGACGGGCCAGGAAGAAGACGAGTTCGACATCGACGCGACCTTGTCCTTCAAGAGCCGGGATTTCGGCTTTGCCGTCCACGCCACGAAGGGAGATCGCGACGATCTTTCCCAGCTCGAGGCCACAGTCACCGGTCTGCCCGTGGACTATACGTCCGACGGGCTCGAGCGCCGCGCGACCGGACTTGAGACGCTGGTCGACATCGGCCTGAGTGCAACGCGTGCGACACCCGGAGGCGTGCCCGAGCTGCAACTGACCATCGACGGCGAGCCGGGCTCCATGATGCTGGGCGGGGTGAGCGCCGAACTGCGCGAGCTCAAGACCGCGATGAGTTATCAGGCCGAGCAGAAGAAGATCGAGATCATGCCCTCGCTGCTTCAGATCGGTGACACCAAACTGCCCTTCAACGGCGGCCTGATCGATATCGACAATGTGCCCGAACGCACCGATATCAACCGCGACTATCCGGGGATGGCCTTTGATCTGGTGATCGCCAACGGGCTTGCCGCTCCGGGCGATTCCGCCGATTCGCCGGTGAAGTTCGACGCGCGCGCCTTCGGCCGCATCATGCCCAACCGCAATCGCATCGTTGCCGACCAGCTGGCGCTCGTCACGGGCCGTTACAACATGGCCGCGTCGCTGTCGCTTCAGTTCGTCGAGGGCATCTCGCCGGCCATCACGCTTTACGCGCAGACCGATCGCTTGCCCACGACTGCCGTCAAGCAGCTCTGGCCCTACTGGATGGGCAAGCGGGCGCGCCAGTGGGTTCTCGAGAACCTCTACGGGGGCACCGTCTCCAACGGCCGCATTCAGCTGTCCGCGCCGGCAGGGCACTTCCCGCCGGGCAAAAGGGCGCCGCCATTCACCGAAAACCAGTTCCAGATCGAGTTCGATATCGAGCGGGCCCGCATGAACGTCGCCGGTGACATTCCGCCACTCAGGGATGCGAATGGCCATCTCAGCCTGCGCGGGACCAAGGTGGAGGTGTCGGTCTCCTCCGCCGGCGGATATTTCCCGACCGGACGCGTCGTCAAGGTCAGCGACGGAACGCTCACCATTCCCGACACCGAGGAAAAGCCGCTGATGGCGGATCTCTCGCTTTCGGTGTCCGGCGCGGCGGATGCGGTGGCCGAACTGATCACCTACCACCCGATCGACGTTCTCGATCGCATCGGTTTCAAGCCGGAGGAACTGTCGGGCGAGATTTCCTCCCAGGTCCGGGCCCGTTTCGGGCTGGTGCGCGAACAGGATCCGCCACCCACCGAGTGGGAGGTCAACATGGACCTTGCGGGCGTCGATATCGGCAAGCAGGTCGAGGGCCGGACCTTCAGCGATATCGAGGGCAAGCTGAACGTCACGCCTGCGCGCGCCCATCTGACCGCCGATGCCACGGTCGACGGCATTCCGTTGACGCTCGACCTGACCGAGCCCGTTTCCAATTCCGGCGTCGAGCGCAAGCGGCTGATCTCCGGCACGCTCGACGATACTCAGCGCGAGAAGATCGCGCCGGGCACGGGACTGCTGCTGAGCGGCCCCGTCGGCCTCAAGCTTGAGGAAAAGGGCGCGGGCAAGAATGCAATCACGCTGAAGCTGGACAGAGCCACGCTGACCGTTCCCGGCATCGGCTGGAAGAAGGGCGCAGGCATTCCCGGAACCGCGAGCTTCGACATCGAGAGTGAGGGCAACAGCCACAAGCTCCGTCATCTCGTGGTTTCCGGCGATGGCTTCAAGGTGACCGGCAATATCGACATTGCCGACGGATCGTTCTCCTCTGCTCGCCTCGACAGCATCCGGCTTTCGCCCGGCGACGATTACCGTGCCGACATCACCCACCGGAACAAGGCCTATGACATCAAGGTCTCTGGCGCTTCCGCCGATCTCAGGCAGCTGATCTCCGAGGCCAAGAGCAATGTGGCCGCGACGGATGGCGGCGGCGGCGAGAATTTCGTGATTGCCGCCTCGGGCAGCCTCGGTCAGGTCCGGGGCTTTTACGAGACCTCGCTGTCCGATGCCCGGTTCAGCTATGCCGGCCGCAACGGCAGGACGGAGAAGCTCTCCTTCAAGGCGGTATCGCCGTCCGGTCAGGCCGTGGTGATCGACGTCGACGGCCAGTCGCAGTCCGGCCAGGAGAAGGTGGAGATGACGTCGGGCGATGCGGGAGCCTTCGCGCGCTTTGCGGGCGTCTACGGCAAGATGCAGGGCGGGCTTCTCAATGTCCGGCTGCAGCGCGCTGGCGACGGTCCGCGCCGCGGCGTCGTCGACATCCGCAACTTCAAGATTGTCGGCGAGGAGAAGCTCAAGGCGCTCGTTTCGAGCCCCGCGGATTCGCAGGGCCGCAGCCTCAATGATGCGGTGAGGCGCAATATCGACGTCACCGAAGCAAGCTTCGAGGTCGCCAATGCGCGCATCGAAAGCGGGCGCGGCTACCTCAACCTCGATGAAGGCATCTTGCGCGGCACCGAAATCGGCGCGGCGTTCCGGGGTCTTGTGTATGACCAGAACGGCAACATGGATCTCGCCGGCACCTTCATGCCCGCCTACGGCATCAACCGGCTGTTCGGCGAATTGCCGCTGATCGGCGCCATTCTCGGCAACGGACGCGACCAGGGCCTGCTCGGCATCACCTTCCGCCTCGTCGGCGATGCCGACAGCCCGCAAGTGGTCATCAACCCGCTGTCGCTGATCGCGCCGGGCGTGTTCCGCAACATCTTCGAATTCAGGTAAGGCCTCCGGTTTCGAAGAGCCGGAGGAGGGGGCTGCCTATTCGGGGCGTACCAGAATGTGCTTCTTCTTGCCGAGCGACAGCTTGATGGCGCCGTTCGAGCCGACCATCGCACTGTCGACCATGGCCTTCTCGTCGCTGACGCCGGCATCGTTGATCTTCACCGCGCCGCCCTTGATGTGACGGCGGGCTTCACCGTTGGAGGCGGCGAGCCCCGCCTCGACCATCAGGGAAAGGAGCCCGATGCCGTTGTCGAGATCGCCCCTGGCGACCGCCACCGTCGGCAGCGTATCGGCGGCCTGGCCTTCCTCGAAGGTCTTGCGGGCGGTTTCGGACGCGGCTTCGGCGGCCTCGCGACCATGCACGATGGCCGTGGCTTCCGTTGCGAGCACCTTCTTCGCCTCGTTGATCTCCGAGCCGCCGAGGGCCTCGAGCCGGGCGATTTCCTCGAGCGGCAGGCGCGTGAAGATCTTGAGGAAACGGCCGACGTCGGCATCCTCGGTGTTGCGCCAGTACTGCCAGTAGTCATAGGGGCTGAAGAGATCGCCGTTCAGCCACACCGCGCCATTGGCCGACTTGCCCATCTTGGCGCCGGAGCTGGTGGTCAGAAGCGGCGTGGTGAGCGCGTAGAGCTGGTCGGTGCCCATGCGGTGGCCGAGATCGACGCCGTTGATGATGTTGCCCCACTGGTCCGAGCCGCCCATCTGCAGGCGGACGCCGTAATTGCGGTTGAGTTCGACATAGTCGTAACCCTGCATGATCATGTAGTTGAACTCGAGGAACGAGAGCGACTGCTCGCGGTCGAGGCGCAGTTTCACGCTGTCGAAGGAGAGCATGCGGTTGACCGAGAAATGCCGGCCGACATCGCGCAGGAACTCGATGTAGTTCAGCTTCATCAGCCAGTCGGCATTGTTGACCATCAGCGCGTCGGTCGGGCCGTCGCCGTAGCGCATGATGCGGCCGAAGATCTTCTTGATGCCTTCGATGTTCTGGTCGATCTGCTCCGGCGTGAGAAGCTTGCGCTGGTCGTCGCGGAAGGACGGATCGCCGACCATCGAGGTTCCGCCGCCCATCAGGGTGACCGGACGGTGGCCGGTTTCCTGCAGCCAGTAGAGCATCGTGACCGAGATCAGGTTGCCGATATGCAGGCTCGTGGCCGTCGCGTCATAGCCCACATAGGCGGTGACCGTTTCCTTTTTCAGCAGCGCGTCCAGACCGTCGAAGTCGGAGCACTGGTGGATGAAGCCGCGCTCGTTGAGCACGTTGAGGAAATCGGACTTGTAAGTGGACATCGGTTCTTTCCCGGAAACTGTAGCTGGTGCCGGGCGTCCGCGAAGTCTTGCATTGCATCCGCCCGGAGCGCGATGGCCTTAGCACCAAGAGCGGGGAAGGGACAAGCAAAACCCGGCCCTGCGAAGATGCGTGAGGGCCGGGCTGAAACAGGGTGTGGCAATCAAGCCGCGACGGCCTTGGGCGCCTCGAGGCTCGCGTGAAGCCGCCAGGTCTGGACGGCTGCATCGGCTGCCTCGCGGCCCTTGCCGATGAAATGATCGAGATAGAAGGCCTCGATTTCCGGCTTCGGCTGGAAATGGTGCGGCGTCAGCGAAACCGAGAAGACCGGCGTGCCGGTGGCCATCTGCGCTTCCATCAGCCCGTTGACGACGGCCGCTGCCACGAAGTCGTGGCGATAGATGCCGCCATCGACCACGAGAGCGGCCGCGGCAATGCCGTCATAGCTGCCGGTTTCGCCGAGTTTCTTGGCCAGAAGGGGCATTTCGAAAGCGCCCGGCACGTCGAAGGTGACGACATCGGCATCGACGCCGAGTTCGGTCAGGCGCTGGCGGAAGCCTTCGAGCGCCTTGTCGACGATCTCGGCATGCCAGCGGGCCTTGATGAATGCGAATTTTGGGGATTTTGTCATCGCTCGTTGATCCTTTCAAAATGACAAGATCCCAGAGCTGCAGACACGCCCCGGCATGAAGCCGGTTCGTCTCGTTCTCTTCCATCCGGACTCTAACCGTCGGCCCCGGAATTTCACCGGTGTCTGCTGACCCTTCCGATAACCGGAAGGCGCTCGCGGGCTGTAACCGCCGGTGGGGAATTTCACCCCGCCCTGAGAAGCTTCATGAATATCGGCCGCTGGCCGTTGCGTCAATGAATCAGTTTCTTGACGCACTGTTTCAACTGTCTGGCCCGCAACGAAAAAGGGCGCCCCGAAGGGCGCCCTCTCGCTGTCTCGTCCTGGGAGGATATTATTCCGACAGCGTGAACGGAGCGGTATAGTTGGCAACGTTGTCCGGGGTGATCAGCAGGCAATCGAAGAGCTGCTTTTCCTCGGCAACCATCGGCTCGCCGTTCTTGATGTAGTGGTCGGCCTGGATGACGGCTTCGCGCGAGAAGACGGCGACCGGCTGGAGAACGGTGTAGGCCATTTCACCGGCCTTGATGGCTTCCACGGCATCGGGCGAACCGTCGAAGCCGCCGACGGTCACGCCTTCGAGCTTGCCGGCTTCCTTGAGCGCTGCGATCGCACCGAGAGCCATCTCGTCGTTACCCGAGATGACGGCGTCGATTTCCGGGTTGGCCTGGATGATCGACTGCATCTTGTTGTAGCCCTGGGTACGGTCCCAGTTGGCCACTTCCTCGGCGACCTTCTCGAGGCCCGAATACTGGCTCAGCACGGTCTTGTAACCGTTCGAGCGGGTGGCGGCGTTATTGTCCGACGGATTGCCGAAGAACTCGACATACTTGGCGTTGTCGCCGACGAGTTCCTGCCACTGGACGGCACCGATGGCAGCACCCTGGGCGTTGTTGGAGACGAGCTGGGCGATGGCGATGCCGGCTTCGTTGATCTCGGCGTTGACGAGGAAGACCGGGATGCCGGCTTCGGTGGCCTTGCGGACCACGCCGACGGAGCCGTCGGCATTGGCCGGGTCGAGGATGATGGCCTTGGCCGAGTTGGTGATGGCCGCGTCGATCAGGTTGGATTCGACATTGGTGTCGCCCTTGTGGGCGGCCACGGTTGCCGTGTAGCCGAGCTCTTCGGCGGTCTTCTTGGCGACTTCACCCTCGGTGAACCAGTAGGGGTTGGCCGGGTCGGTGACGATGATCGAGATCAGGCCGTCGGCCCAGGCGGCGCTGGTCATCAGCGGAAGGGCTGCGGCAGCGGCGAGAAATGCGCGTTTGGTCAGTTTCAACATGTGGTTATCCTCCCTGTGGGGTTGTTGCACCGGTTGCCCGGCTGTGTCTCGCGTCCGGGTCTCCTCCCGGGCTTTCGCGAAGGTGGTGAAGGTCAGCGCCCGCTGCGGCGACCTCCGTATTGGATCGAGTTGAGCATGACGGCGAGCACGATGACTGCGCCGGTAAAGACCGTCTGCCAGTAGGAGCTGACGCCGATGATGACGAGGCCGTCGCTCAGGAAGCCGATGACGAAGGCGCCGAGCAGGGTGCCGCGCACGGTGCCGCGTCCGCCCATCAGCGAGGCGCCGCCGACGACGACGGCCGCAATGGCGGTCAGCTCATAGGTGGTGCCTGCCGTCGGACCCGCGGAGGTGAGCTGCGAGCTCAGCACCAGGCCCGCAATGGCTGCGCACATGCCCGACAGCACATAGACCGACACCTGCACGCGCTTGACCGGCACGCCCGACAATTCGGCCGCGCGCTCGTTGCCGCCCGACGAATAGAGCCAGCGGCCGAAGGCGGTGCGCGAGAGAACCAGGCCCGCGACGATGGCGACGACAGCCAGGATGATCACGCCGATCGGCACCCCGAAGAGACGGTTGAAGCCGAGCCAGCTGAACCCGGTATTGCCGAGCGAGGGGTTGCCGGCGAGGTTGTTGAAGGTCAGACCGTTCGTCATCAGGAGCGCCACGCCGCGCGCCACGTAGAGCGAGCCGAGCGTCGCGACGAAGGCCGGCACCCTGAAATAGGCGATCAGGACGCCGTTGCAGAGGCCGACGAAAGCGCCGAGGCCGATGGTCATGACCACAACCGCCCAGACCGGCGGGTAGAGAATGACGCCGGCCGACTGGAATTCCACGCCCTGCATGAGGAAGCCCGCGAACACGCCGCTGAGCCCCAGAACAGAGCCCACGGAGAGATCGATGCCGCCATTGAGGATGACCAGCATCATGCCGATCGCGAGAAGGCCGAAGATCGCCACGTGGTTCGACATGATCAGGAAGTTCGAGACGGTGGCATAGTTCGGCGACAGCATCGAGAAGGTGATGATGATCGCGATCAGTGCGAAGAAGGCGCGGCCCTCGAGCAGAAGATGCACGATGGAGAAGCTCTTCTTCTTCGCCGGTGCCGTCTCTGCGGCGTTGGTTGTCGTTTCCGACATGGGCGGAACTCCCTGCAAACTTTTCTATGCGACCAGGCTCTCGCCGGAGGCGGCCATGATTGCTTCTTTGGTCGTGTCGTGGGTGAACTCGGCGGCAATCTGGCCGCGCCGCATGACGATGATGCGATGTGCGATGGCCAGGCATTCGCCGACTTCGGATGTCGAATAGATGACCGCCATGCCGTCGCGGGCGTGGTCGGCCAGGATACGGAAGACCTCCGCCTTGGCGCCGATGTCGATGCCGCGGCTGGGCTCGTCGAGAAGGACGACGGACGGTGAGGTGGCCAGCATCTTGCCGATCACCACCTTCTGCTGGTTGCCGCCCGACAGCGAGCCGATCGGCGCATCGGGACCGTCGGTCTTGACGGTCACTTCGCGGATGGAGCGTTCGATGATCGAGGCCTCGGCCCTGAGATTTGTCAGGAAGGCACGGGTGAAGTTGCCGATCGAGGCGAGCGAGAGATTGCGCCCGACCGACATGGTCTGGACAAGGCCGTCGCGCTGGCGGTCTTCCGGCACCAGCACGAGACCGGCCTCGATGCGCTCGGCGATGGTGAGTTCGGAGACATCCTCGCCGTGAAGGAGGATGCGGCCGTCGCTGGCCCTGGTGCGGCCCGCCACGCATTCCATCATCTCGGTGCGGCCTGCGCCCATCAGTCCGTAGATGCAGACGATCTCGCCCGCCTTGACCGACAGGTTCAGTCCGTTCACCGCGTTGCCGATGCCGGTATTGGCCGGAACCGAAAGATTTTCGAGAGTGAGCGCGGGCGCGCCGAATTCGTGTCCGGTGGGCGGCGAGCCGAGGTCGAAGTTCTCGCCCACCATGTTGCGCACGATCCATTCCAGGTCGATTTCCGCGCGCGGCGCATAGGCCGTCATCTCGCCGTCGCGCAGCACCACCGCATGGTCGGTGATGGTCAGGGCTTCCTCGAGATGATGCGAAATGTAGACTATGGAGACGCCGCGCGCCTTGAGATCGCCGATGACCTTGAAGAGCACCTCGACTTCCGACGCCGACAGCGCGGAAGTGGGCTCGTCCATGATCAGGATGCGGGACTTGACCGACAAGGCGCGGGCGATCTCGACGATCTGCTGCTGGCCGAGGCGCAGATCCTCGACCCTGGTCAGCGGATCGATGTCTTCCTCGAGTTCCTTCATCAGCGCGCGCGCCTGGCGCTCTTCTTCGGCGAAATCGACGCCGGCGCGCCCCATGATCTCGCGGCCCATGAAGATGTTGTCGCGCACGTTCATGTTAGGCGCCAGCGAGAGTTCCTGGTGGATGATCGAGATGCCGTGTTCGCGTGCGTCGACGGTCGAGGTGAACGACACCGGCTTGCCGTCGAGCAGCATTTCGCCGGAGGAGGGGAGCTGCACGCCGGACAGGATCTTCATCAGCGTGGACTTGCCCGCGCCGTTCTCGCCGAAAAGCGTGGTGACCTTGCCGCGATGAACGTCGAAATTGACGCCCTTGAGTGCCTGCACCGCGCCGAAATTCTTGGCGACGTTGCGCGCGGCAAGAACGACTTCGGCGGTGCCGGAGCCCGTATTCGGCGTTTGCGCGGTCACCGGCGCCGCCATCATTGCACCTCGAGAGCGACCGGGGTGACCAGCCAGCTTTTCGGGTTGATCATGGTGAACGCGCCGGTCACGGAAATGGTCTTTCCGGTGAGGGTATCCCGATCGAGATCGTTCAGCGTCGCCTCGGACATGGCGCGATTGATGCCCGCGCCTGCGTTCTGATACTCGATCTGGTTCTTGAAGGCGCCGAACTCGATGTCGCCGGGAATGTCCCTGAGCTCGGTGCCGTTGATGGCCGGACCGGTCTGGACGCGGATCTTGTAGCCGGACGGCATGCCGTCGACATTCACATCGAAGATGCCGGACTTGCCTTCGCCCGCGGTGCCGCTGAACTTGACCGGCATGACGGGGAAGGCGCCGGCCTGCGTGCCATAGGCTGCGATCGCCGCCTTCTTGTCGGAGGCAAGTTCATTGGCGAGCGTGACGGCGTCGGGCGCGCGGCCTTCGACGAAATCGCGGACGCGCGGATATTCTTCTTGGCCGAAATTGTCGGGGTTGAAGGCCTGCTGGCGCAGATCCGCGTCCGAGCCGACCGTGACGACCTTGGTGTCGAGCGCGATGGCGCCGACAAGGGCAATGGCAGCTATGCCGATGATCGCTCTGCGCCTGTTGGTGCTGGCCTTGCTGGCTTTTGCGATACCGCTCATGTCCGTCCTGTATCCATTCTCGTGGGCTCGGTGGAGAGCCTGCGGGAAGCCACCCGTCATGGGTGGTCGGTTTCAGTGTGTCGGGAAGTCGGCGGCGCTCGAACGGCGCGTCTCCTCCCCATTCAAGGCAGTCCCGGAACTCCTCAATCCCGTCTTGTGGACTGTCCTGCGGCGTCGCGAGCGACCCCGATGTTGCGCATGACCATATTTGAAAAAAATTACGTTGTCTGCAAAGAAATACACATTTTCCATTTTTTCTGTGCTACACGATTTTAAAACGCGACACCGGTGGTGGCTGGAGGAAGCCGTTTCCATCGGGCGTTGCTGCGGGCCTCGCAACGAGGCGCGCAGGGAGGCGAAAGAGATCAGGGAGCGAGGATGATTTTCCATTGCGGCTACGCCCCTCGACGCGAGTGCGATCATGAGCGGCGCTGACATCATCATCGGTGTGGATGCCGGGACGTCCGTCATCAAGGCCGTGGCATTCACGCTGTCCGGCGAGCAGATCGGCTCGGCCTCCGTGCGCAATCGCTACGAGATGGGGCGCGACGGTTCGGCCACCCAGTCACTGGCCCGGACCTGGGAGGATTGCGCTGCAGCCATTCGCGGTCTGGGCGAAGCGGTCGACAATCTTGCAAACCGCACGGCGGCCATCGCGCTGACCGGGCAGGGAGATGGGACCTGGCTTGTCGGCAAGGACAATCGGCCCGCCGGAGACGCCTGGATCTGGCTTGATGCGCGCGCCGCGCCGACGGTCGGGAAGCTCGCGGCAGGACCCCATGAGCGCCAGCGTTTCGAAGCGACCGGAACGGGGCTCAATACCTGCCAGCAGGGCACCCAGATGGCCCACATGGATGCGACCTGTCCGGATCTGCTCGACCGCTCGGAAGTGGCGCTGCACTGCAAGGACTGGCTCTTTCTCAATCTGACCGGGGTGCGTGCCACCGATCCGTCGGAAGCCAGCTTCACCTTCGGCAATTTCCGCGATCGCCGCTATTCCGACATCGTGATTTCCGCCCTCGGGCTCGAAGGCCGTCGCCATCTTCTGCCGGAGATCGTCGACGGATCGAAACAGACCTTCCCGCTGACCGCAAATGCCGCCCGCCAGACCGGGCTTGCCGAAGGCACGCCGGTTTCGCTCGGCTATGTCGACATGGTGATGACCGCGCTGGGCAGCGGCGTCCACACCGGCGAGCGCGGCGTGGCCTGTTCCACCGTGGGGTCGACCGGTGTCCACATGCGCGCGGTGCGTTCCGGCGATGTGCATCTCAATGCCGAGGGCACCGGCTATGTGATCTGCCTGCCTGCCGACGATCTCGTCACCCAGGTCCAGACCAACATGGCTTCCACGCTCAATATCGACTGGGCGCTGTCGGTGGCCGAGGACCTTCTGGGCGAGATGGGGCAACGACCGACCCATGCGGACCTGGTCAGTCGGATCGACGGCTGGATGGAGAGATCCGTGCCCGGGGCGCTGGTCTATCATCCCTACATCTCGGAGGCCGGCGAGCGCGGTCCCTTCGTCGATGCCGACGCCCGGGCGAGCTTTGTCGGGCTGAACGCCAATCATCGTTTCCCCGACATGATCCGGGCCGTCGTCGAGGGTCTCGGCATGGCGGCGCGCGATTGCTATCAGGCCATGGGCGAGATGCCGAGCGAACTTCGGCTGACCGGTGGCGCGGCTCGTTCCGCAGCCCTTCGCCGTGTCCTCGCGGCCGCTCTCGATACCCCCGTGCGCATCTCGTCGCGGGAGGAGGCGGGGGCCGCCGGCTGCGCCATGATGGCGGCTGTCGCCATCGGTGCCTATTCCAACATGGATGCCTGCATCGCCGAATGGGTCACACCGCTTCTCGGCCCCGCCGAGGCCTCCGACCCGGCGCTCGTGCCGGTCTATGACACGCTCTACACATCGTATCGCAACGCGCGTGAGGCGCTGGCCCCTGTCTGGGGTGATCTGGCGGCAGCCCGCGTGGCGCAAGGAGAAAAGCAATGACCGAGACAACCAAGGTCGACCTCTTCGTCATCGGCGGCGGCATAAACGGCGCGGGCATCGCGCGCGATGCGGCGGGCAGGGGGCTGAGCGTCGTCCTGTGCGAGAAGGACGATCTGGCGGAAGGCACGTCCTCGCGCTCCGGCAAGCTGGTCCATGGCGGTCTGCGCTACCTCGAATACTACGAGTTCCGTCTGGTCCGGGAAGCGCTGATCGAGCGCGAGGTGCTGATGAACGCAGCCCCGCACATCATCTGGCCGATGCGTTTCGTTCTGCCTCACAGCCCCGAGGATCGTCCCGCCTGGCTCGTGCGTCTGGGACTGTTCCTCTACGATCACCTCGGCGGCCGCAAGAAGCTGCCGGGAACGCGCACGCTCAACCTCCGTCGCGATCCGGAAGGGGCGCCGATCAAGGATCAGTACACCAAGGGTTTCGAATATTCGGACTGCTGGGTCGATGACGCGCGTCTGGTCGTGTTGAACGCTGTCGATGCCGCCGAGCACGGCTGCGAGGTTCTCACCCGCAGCCCCTGCGTGAGCGCGCGGCGCGAGAACGGTGTCTGGAAGGTCACGACAAAGAACAGCGTGACCGGCAAGATGCGCGAGTTCGAGGCCAGGGTTGTCGTCAATGCCGCCGGCCCGTGGGTAACGGATGTGGTCAACCGTGTGGCGGGGTCGAACTCGTTGCGCAATGTGCGCCTTGTCAAAGGCAGCCACATCATCGTGCCGAAATTCTGGAAGGGCGAGAACGCCTATCTGGTGCAGAACCACGACAAGCGGGTAATCTTCATCAACCCCTATGAGCGCGACAAGGCGCTGATCGGCACCACCGATATCGCTTATGAAGGCCGTGCCGAGGACGTCGAGGCGGACGAAAGCGAGGTCCAGTACCTGATCGATGCGGTCAACCGCTACTTCAAGGAACAGTTGACCCGCGACGACGTGCTGACCACCTTCTCGGGCGTCCGGCCGCTCTTCGACGACGGCCAGGGCAATCCGTCGGCGGTGACCCGCGACTATGTCTTCGATCTCGACGAGACCGGCGGCGCGCCGCTTCTCAACATCTTCGGCGGCAAGATCACCACCTTCCGCGAACTCGCCGAACGCGGGCTGCACAAGATCGCGAAATTCTTCCCGCAGATGGGCGGCGACTGGACCGCGGACGCACAGCTTGCCGGCGGCGACATGAAGAACGCCGACTATGAACTCTTCCGCAACACCATGAAGACCGACTACCCCTGGATGCCGCGCGAGCTGCGGCGCCATTACGGGCGGTGCTACGGCACCCGCATCGCGCAGATCGTGGGTGAGGCGACGAGCGTCGAGGGTCTCGGGCGCCATTTCGGCGGCTGTCTTTACGAGGCCGAGGTGGAATATCTCGTGAAGCATGAATGGGCGCAGACGGCGGAAGACGTCATCTGGCGTCGCACCAAGCACCGTCTGCATCTGAGCGATGCGGAGCAGGCGGCCTTTGCCGATTGGTTCGATCGCACCCGAGTCAAGGCGGCCTGACCATGCCGTTGACGCTGTCGCTCAATACAAACCCGCTGGTCAACCGCTTCGCCGATCCCGACGATCTGGTCGAGGCGATCGCGCGCGACATAAAAATCCGCGATATTCAGCTCACCCACGAATTCATCAACCCGAGCTGGCAGGCGCCTGTGCTGCGCCGGCTGACCCGGCAGATGGACCGCGCGCTCGACCGCACCGGCGCGCGTGTGACGTCGGGCATGACCGGGCCCTATGGCCGGCTCAATCATTTCGGCCACCCGGATGCCGGGGTGCGCCGCTATTATGTCGACTGGTTCAAGACATTCGCCGACATCATCGCCGATCTCGGCGGTGTCTCGGTCGGCACCCAGTTTGCCATCTTCACCTACAAGGATTTCGACGATCCGGTCCGCCGCGAGGAACTGATCAGCATTGCCATCGACTGCTGGGCGGAAGTCGCCGAGCACGCGAAAGATGCCGGGCTCTCCTATGTCTACTGGGAGCCGATGAGTGTCGGGCGCGAATTCGGCGAGACGATCAAGGCGACGATGGAACTCCAGGATCGCCTCACGGCTGCCGGCATGGCGATCCCGATGTGGATGATGGCCGATATCGATCATGGCGACGTGACGTCTCCGAACCCCGATGACACCGATCCCTATGCCTGGGCGAGGGCGGTGCCGAAGGTCTCGCCAATCATTCACATCAAGCAGTCGATGATGGACAAGTCCGGCCACAAGCCGTTTACAGCCGAATACAATGCCAGGGGGGCGATCCAACCCGAGCCGCTTCTGAAGGCATTTGCCGAGGGCGGTGCCGAGGACAACGAGATCTGCCTCGAACTGTCCTTCAAGGAGCGCGAGCCCAACGACCGTCAGGTCATCAGCCAGATTGCCGAGAGCGTGGCCTTCTGGGCGCCGCATATCGACAGTGGGGCCGCCGACCTGAAGATTTGAGACCGAAAGCGCGGCGAAGGGTCTCGGCAAGGTCCCTTTCACGCTGAGACGACAGGGTCCCGGTGCTCTTGTTCACATCGGGGACGGAGGGAGAAGACCATGGCAAAGGGGCGCCTGTCGGGAGACGAGGAGCGGTCGCTCGCAATCCGGGCCGCATGGCTGCACTATGTCGGCGGCCTGCGTCAGGCTGAAGTGGCAAAGCGCATCGGCGTGCCATCGGTCAAGGCGCACCGCCTGATTGCCCGCGCGGTTGCCGAGGGAGCGGTCCGTGTCACGATCGAAGGCGACATCATCGAATGTATCGAGATGGGCGAAAACATCTGCGCCCGCTACGGCCTGCAGACCTGCGAGGTCGCGCCCGATCTCGAGGAGCCCGGCCTCCCGCTCAGGACGCTGGGGCTTGCGGGTGCCTCGCTGTTGCGCCGCTGGATGGAAGGTGGCGAGGAGAGCACGATCGGGCTCGGCCACGGTCGTACCCTTGCCGAAGCCGTCCGCTCCATGCCTCGTTTCGACGCGCACGGCCTGAAATTCGTTTCCCTGCTCGGCGGACTGACGCGCAACTTCGCCGCAAATCCCCATGACGTGATGCATCTTCTGGCCGAGAAGACCGGTGCCCAGGCTTATGTGATGCCGGTGCCGTTCTTCGCCAACACAACCGAGGACCGGGAAGTTCTGCTCTCCCAGCGCGGGGTGGCCGAGGTGTTCGAACTGGCTGAAAAAGCGCCGCTCAAATTCGTCGGACTCGGCACCGTGGAAGCCGAAACCCAGCTCGTTCATTCCGGCATGATCGAGGCGTCGGAGATCGAGGAGATCGCGCGCGCCGGCGGCGTGGGCGAAATGTTGGGACACTTCTTCGACCGTGACGGCAATGTGCTGGAGACCGAGCTGACCTCGCGCACGCTCGCCGTGACCATGGAAAGGGCCAGCGAGCAGCGCATCATCGCGCTTGCCGGCGGCCCGGGAAAGGTGGAGACGATCCGCGCGATCCTGAAAAGTGGCAAGCTCTACGGCCTGATCACCGATGAGCGGACCGCCAGGGCGCTGCTTGAGGCGGATTAGGCGTCGGGAACGGCGGTGCCTGCGAAATAGCCGTGCAGGATTTCAGCCTCGCGCTTGCTGCCGAAGATCAGTGGAACACGGTCATGCAGGCGCGACGGCGCCAGATCGAGAACCGGGGCCGCGCCATCGGTTGCGATGCCGCCCGCCTGTTCCATGAGGAAGGCGATCGGGAAGGCCTCATAGGCGAGCCTGAGATAGCCCTTCTCGTAGCCCGGCCTCGTATCGCCCGGATAGAGAAACAGTCCCCCGCGATTGAGAATCCGGTTGAGGTCGCCCACCGCCGCCGCCGGCCAGCGGAAGTTGAAGTCGCGTTCCAGCGGTCCGTCCTTGCCGGCCATCAGGTCGTCCACATAGTTCTGCAGACCTTGCGACCAGCGCCGGTAATAGGATGCATTGAGCGCGATCGTGTTGTGGCTCTGCGGCACCGTGGCGTTCTCCCGGTGAACGTGGAATGCCCCCGTCGTCGCGTCCAGCGTGGCGATGTGCACGCCTTGGCCGACCGAGAAGCCCAGATCGATCGAGTGGCCGAAAGACACGTAGGCTGCGGCGATCACGTCGCGCCCCGAACGCAGAAAGCTCTCGCCCGCGGGGAAAATCGCGAAGAATGCGCCGAGCTGCGCGCCGATGCCGATATTGCCCGAACCGTCGATCGGGTCCATGGCGATGTCGAATGCGCCGCCCGCATCCACATCGGTGACGTCCTCCACTTCCTCCGACAACACACTGGCCACCGAGACACCGTGAAAGGCGTCGATGAAATGGTCGTGGGCGGCCATGTCGAGCGCCTTCTGGGCATCGCCGGAATCGTTGGTTCCGACGATTGCCGTCGGATCGCCCGGCAGCTTGCCCTGGGCCAGCCTGGCCGCAAGAGGAATGCTGGCCTCCGCGATGCGCATGATGAGGTTGCTCATTGCCTGCCGGCCGGGGTCGGCCGCGGCCCACCGGGTGAGGATGTCACAAAGCGATGGAGCGGAAATCGCGCTGTCGGACTTCAGGACGACGGGTTTTGATGCGGCAGATGACGGGGGCATGGACGGTTCCTCTTTGCGCTTCGACATCTAGAGCGAAGCGCGAGGGATGACAATCCTGTTGTAACAGTGTGAAATCACAAAATCACATTATTGACGTGATGTTCGTGTTATGGGATGGAGCCTCAACGGAGGATCGGTCTTGAAGCGCGAAAGCCGACAACAGGCGATCATGGATCTGCTGGTGGCCGAGGGGAATGTCGATCTCGACAGCCTCGCCGAGCGTTTCTCCGTCTCCCGCATGACCATTCACCGTGATTTCGACGAACTGGAGAATGCCGGCCTGCTGCGAAAGATGCGCGGCGGCGCGACGATCGAGTCGGGCATTCGCTTCGAAAGCGATTTCCGCTTCCGCGAAAGGCAGGGCGGCGCGGCGAAGCTGGCGATGGCGAGGGAAGCGCTCGAACTCGTCGAGCCCGGCATGACGGTGATGATCAACGATGGCTCGATGGCGGCTCTCCTGGGCGAGCGGCTGAAAGCCAAGCGTCCATTGACCGTGATCACCAACAATGCGGCGGTGATCGATGCGCTCAAAAGCGAGGCGGGGATCACGCTGATCGCACTCGGCGGCATCTATTCGCCCAAATTCAATGCCTTTCTCGGAAAGGTGACCGAAGAATCGCTTTCCGGGCTTCGCGCCGACATCGCCTTCATCTCGACACCGGCCGTTGCCGGTCTCGAGGTCTTCCACATGGACGAACAGGTGCTGCGCACCAAGCGCCAGATGATGGACAGGGCGCGCGCGCGCTGCCTCGTCGTCAATCATTCGCGTTTCGGTCATGCCGCGCTCTACCGGCTCGGCGCACTGGCCGAATTCGACCACATCATCACCGACGACCGCCCCGACGCCGAAACGATGAGACTGTTTCGCGAAAACGGGCTTCCCCTCACACTTGCCGGAAAAGACGAGGCCGCAGAATGACAACACCCGATTTCTGGATTGGAACCAGCTGGAAGATGAACAAGACGCTGGCGCAGGCCCGCGAGTTCGCCGGAGCCCTGGCCAAGTCCGACCGCGACCAGCGTATCCAGCGTTTCGTGATCCCGCCCTTTACCGCCGTGCGCGAAGTGAAGGAACTGCTCGCCGAAACCTCCGTGAAGGTCGGCGCGCAGAACATGCACTGGGCAGACGAGGGCGCCTGGACGGGGGAAGTCTCCCCGGTAATGCTGAAGGACTGCAATCTCGACATCGTCGAACTCGGCCATTCCGAACGGCGCGAGCATTTCGGCGAGACCGACGAGACGGTGGGGCTGAAGACGGAAGCCGCGGTACGTCACGGCCTGATCCCGCTCGTCTGCATTGGCGAGACGCTGGCCGAACGCGAGGCGGGCCGTGCGCGTGAAGTGCTCGAAGCGCAGGTGCGCGGCGCCCTCGGCAAGCTTTCCGGCGACCAGCTTCAGGCGGAAATCCTTCTCGCCTACGAGCCGGTCTGGGCCATCGGCGAGAAGGGCATTCCCGCCACGTCCGATTATGCCGACGCCCGTCAGGCCGAAATCATCGAAGTCGCAGCCGCTGTGCTCGGCCGCAAGGTGCCGTGCCTCTACGGCGGCTCCGTCAATCCCGGCAATTGTCAGGAACTCATCCAGTGCCCGCATATCGACGGGCTTTTCATCGGGCGCTCCGCATGGAACGTCGAGGGCTATCTCGGCATCCTCAAGAGCTGCGCCGACATCATCTGAAGGAAGGATATCATCATGAAAATCGCAGTAGCAGGCGACAGCGCAGGCGAAGACCTCGCCAAGATCCTCGCCGAGCACCTCAAGGCCAAATACGAGGTGTCCGAAGTCTCCCGCACCCAGGACGGTCCCGACAAGTTCTACGCAAACCTGTCCGACCGCGTGGCTTCCGCGGTGATCGCCGGTGAATATGACCGCGCGATCCTCATCTGCGGCACCGGTATCGGCGTCCAGATGGCCGCCAACAAGGTGCCGGGCATCCGCGCCGCGCAGTGCCACGACACCTATTCCGCGGGCAAGGCCGCAACCTCGAACAATGCCCACATCATCACCATGGGCGCGCGCGTGATCGGCGCCGAACTTGCCAAGGATATCGCCGAGGCGTTTCTCTCGGCTTCCTTCGATCCCGAGGGCCGCTCGGCAGGCAACGTCAACGCCATCGACGAGGTCGGCGCGAAGTACCAGAAGGACGCCTGACGCGTATTCGGGGAGGAGGGACCGGTCCATGGACTGCATTCTGGCGATCGACAGCGGGCTGACTGTCACCAAGGCGGTGCTCTTCGATCTCGCGGGCAGGCAGCTGGGCGTCGTGCGCAGGAATGTCCGCCAGTTGATGCCGCACCCGCGCCATGTCGAACGCGACATGGACGATCTCTGGAGCCAGACGGCTTCGGCCATCCGCGAGGTGATCGCCGGTTCAGGCATCGATGCCGGCGACATCCTCGCGGTGGCGACGACGGCCCATGGCGACGGGATCTATCTTCTCGACGAGCACGCGCGTCCGCTTGGCGCGGGCGTCCTGTCGCTCGACAGCCGTGCCGCCGGTATCGTCGCCGGCTGGCAGAAAGACGGTACCGCCGAAAAGAGCCTCGAACTGACGGGGCAGGCGCCCCATGCGGCGGCTCCTTCGTCGCTGCTTGCCTGGTTCAAGGCCAACGAACCGGACCGGTTCAGCCGCATCGGCCACATGATGGCCTGCAAGGACTGGCTGCGCTACTGCCTCTGCGGCGTCATCGGTACCGATCGCACGGAGGCGAGCACGTCCTTCACCGACGTCCGTACGCAGGACTATTCGGAGGATGCGCTGGCCCTCTTCGGCCTGTCGTCGCTCGCCGGGGCGCTGCCGCCGTCGAGCCATCCGGCCGCAATCGTCGGCGAGGTGAACGCCGAAGCCGCCAGGGCGTCTGGCCTCAGGCAGGGCACGCCGGTGGCCGCCGGCGTTCACGACGTGACAGCCTCGGTGCTCGGCATCGCTGCGCATGTGCCCGGCGTGGTCGGCATCGTCGCCGGCACCTATTCGATCAACGAATGCGTCTCGGCCCAGCCGCGCGTCGGCCCGGACTGGCTTTGCCGCAATGCGATCGAGCCGGGCCTATGGAACAACATGGCGATCTCGCCGGCCTCGACCACGAATTACGAATGGTTTCTCGACACGTTCTGCGTCGCCGAGCGCGAGAAGGCGGAGGCGGAAGGGCGCAGCATCCATGCGGTGCTGGCGCCCGAACTCGAGGAAGCCCTGCGTCGCGCGAGCTCGGTGGTCTACCATCCCTACCTCTTCGGCTCGCCGATGGGGCCTGCGCCGAGCGCGAGCTTCATGGGCCTGCGCGGCTGGCACGGGCGCGGTGACGTGCTCGCCTCGCTGCTGGAAGGCATCGCCTTCAATCACCGCGACCATGTGGATGTCCTGAGACGGAATTTCGGCGCCGATGTCGCGCGGTTGACGGGCGGAGCGTCACGCAATCCGGTGGTCGCCAAACTCTTTGCCGACATTCTCGACATGCCGGTGACGGTCACCGGGACCGATGAGGCGGCCGCCTGGGGCGCTGCACTCTGTGCCGGGGCGGCGGTCGGAGCCTTCGAGCGGTTCGATGCCGATCCGCGCGATCTCGAGGCGGTTTCCACCACCTATCGGCCCGATCCGGCCCGCGCGGCGCATTATCACCAACGCTATGCCGTCTACCGTGAGATCGCGAGCGAGATGCGCGCCAGCTGGGACCGGCTCAACGAACTCGATCAGAAGGTGCGCGGCGCGCAATGAATGACGGTACAGTCACGGATATAGATGTCCTGATCATCGGGGCGGGGATCAACGGCGCGGGACTTTTCCGCGATCTCTGCGCGCAGGGGCTTGCCTGCGTCATCATCGACAAGGGCGATTTCGGCTCGGGAACCAGTGCGGCCCCGTCACGCCTGATCCATGGCGGGCTCAAATATCTCGAAACCGGCGAGTTCCGCCTGGTGGCGGAATCGACCTATGAGCGCAATCTCCTGCTCAAGAACGCCGCCCATGTGGTCAAGCCGCTGCCCACCGTGATCCCGATCTATTCGTGGACCAGGGGGATATGGCCCGCCATCCGCACCTTCTTCGGCGCCAAGAGCGCACCGCGCAGCCGCGGCGCGCTGCTGATCAAGATAGGGCTCTCGCTCTACGACCATTTCGGCGCCCGCGCGCGGTTCATGCCCAGGCACGGCATGCTGGGAAAAAAGAAAGCGCTCGAGGCCATTCCGGCGCTCACCCCGCGTATCGTCGCGGTCGGCACCTATTACGATGCCGCCGTGACCGCGCCGGAGCGGCTGGTGATGGAACTGGTTCATGACGGCGTGAGGCTGTCGGAGCATTCGCAAGCCTGCAACTGGACATCGGTCAGCGGGCAGGCCGGCGGCGTGGTGTCTTTCGACAAACCCGACGGCACGGTGGGAAGGGTTCGCCCGAGACTGGTGGTCAACGCCGCAGGCCCTTGGATCGATGCGGTCAATGCCGCAATCGGTATCGAGACCAAATTGATCGGCGGCACCAAGGGCTCGCACATCCTTCTCGATCATCCGGAACTGGTTAGACAGCTTGATGGCCGGATGATCTATTTCGAGGCCAATGACGGGCGCATCCTTCTGGTCTTTCCCTATCTGGGCAAGGCGCTGGTGGGCTCGACCGACATTCCCGCGCGTGAGCCGGACCAGGCCCACTGCACCGATGACGAGACGGCCTATTTCATGTCGAGCCTGCGCGAGCTGCTGCCCGGCCTCGAGTTCGACGAGACCCAGATCGTCTACAGCTATGCCGGCATCCGTCCGCTGCCCAATTCGGAAGGCGTCGAGCCCGGCCTCATCAGCCGCGATCACTCGGCCCCCGTTCACGAGCCCGAGCAGGGCCGGCCGTTCCCCGTGATCTCGCTTGTGGGCGGGAAGTGGACCACCTTCCGCGCCTTCTCCGCCGACGTGGCCGACACGGTGCTGGCCCGTCTGGCCGCAACCCGCAAGACGACGACCGATGCAATGGCCATAGGAGGCGCGCAGGGGCTGCCGGCGGCGGCCGACCGCAGCGGCTGGATCGCGGAAGTGGCGCGTGAAAGCGGTGCGGAAAAAGCCCGCGTCGAACGATTGCTCGACCGCTATGGGTCCACCGCCCGCGCCATTGCGGTGCACGAAGGTGGAAAGCCGGATCTTTTCGGCGACGCGCCGGGCTTCAGCCCCGCGGAGATCGACTGGATCGCGCGCAACGAGCAGGTGATCCACCTCGAGGATGTGATCCTGCGCCGCACGCCGCTGGCGATCACCGGTCAGCTCACGAGAGCGCTGCTCGGGCGAATCGGCCGGATTGTCGGGGATGCCCTGAACTGGAATGATGAGACGACCGAGGCGGAAATCGCCCGTACGCTCAGAGTACTCGAAAGCAGGCACGGCGTTCGATTCTGAGCGTGGAAACGAGAAAACAGATCTGGGAGGATCGCATGACCGACACGCACAGGAAACTGATCAACGACCCCGACCGCCTGATTGAGGATCTGATCGCCGGCATGGTGTCCGCCCATCCGCGCCACCTCACGGTGGAAGGGGAAACAGGCCGCGCAATCGTCGCGCTGAACGGTCCGCGCGAGGGCAAGGTGGGGATCGTGGTCGGCGGCGGTTCCGGCCACGAGCCGGCCTTTGCCGGCTATGTGGGGCAGGGGCTGGCCGATGCCGCGCCTCTGGGAAACATCTTCGCCTCGCCGTCGCCGTCCCAGATCATGGATGCGGGCTTTGCGGCCGACGGTGGCGAGGGGGTTCTATTTCTCTACGGCAACTACACCGGCGACGTGATGAATTTCGGCATGGCCGAGGGAAATCTCGCCAGGCACGGCATCACCGCGCGTTCATTCGTCGTCACGGATGACATCGCCTCCGCGCCGCTCGACAGGAAGGAGGAACGCCGCGGCATCGCCGGCGATTTCTTCGTCTTCAAGATTGCCGGCGCCGCTGCCGATCTGGGTCTCTCGCTCGATGAGGTCGAGGCCGCTGCCGCGCGTGCAAACGATGCGACCCGGACCATGGGCGTCGCACTTTCGGCCTGCATCATGCCGCAGACCGGCAAGGCCAATTTCGAGCTTCCGGTCGGGGAGATGGAAATCGGCATGGGCATTCATGGCGAGCCCGGCGTCGAGCGCGGCCCCGCCGGCAGCGCCGATGAGGTGGCCGACCGTCTGCTTGCGCCGATCATCGAGGAACTTGAACTTGGGAAGGGCGATCGCGTTGCCGTTCTCGTCAACGGTCTCGGATCCACCACGCTGCTGGAACTCTATCTTCTCCACCGTCGCACGGCCGGGACGCTCGAGGGGAAGGGCGTTGCGATCCATCACAGCTGGGTGGGCGAATACTGCACGTCGCTCGACATGGAAGGCGCATCGGTCACCGTGATGAAGCTCGACGAGGACCTGACCACCTGGCTGGATCATCCCTGCGACACACCGGCCCTGCGCGTCGGTGCATCGGCACCCAAATCCGTCAGCCCGCGCCGGAAGACGAGAAGCCGGACTGCCGTGAGCGAAACGCGCAGAACGGATATCGCGTCACTCAAGACCGACGGGGCAATCACACCTGCGACGTTCCGTGAAATGATGCGAGCCGCTGCCGGCGCCATCTTCGCCGAGCGCGACCGCCTGAGCGAACTCGACGGCAAGATCGGCGACGGCGATCACGGACTGACGATGGAAATCGGCTGGAAGGCCGTGCTCTCTGCTCTCGACAAGGTCGAAGACGACGCGACGATCTCGATCATGTGCGACGACATCGCCTCCGCATTCCTCGAATCCGTCGGAGCGTCCGCGGGCCCGCTCTACGCGTCGGCATTCCAGTCGGCGGGACGTGCCGTTGCCGACCGGCTCAATCTCGATGCCGAGGCGCTCGTCGCATGGGTCGAGGGTATGGCCGACGGGATCGTCGACCGGGGCGGGGCGTCGGCGGGCGACAAGACGATGGTCGATGCCTGGCTGCCAGCCGCGGAAGCTGCAAGGCGGAAGCTCGGCCAGGGCGGATCCGAGATGGCGTGTCTGGCCGCCGCCGCCGCGGGCGCGCGGATCGGCGCCGATGCGACGAAGGACATGCGCAGCGGCCGCGGACGCTCTAAGAAGCTCGGCGACCGCTCGGTCGGCCATATCGATCCTGGAGCCGAATCGACGGCCGTGCTTCTGGCGGCCTGGGCGAAAACTGTCAGTTGAGCGCAAGCTGACCGTGGGGCGGATTGACCTGGCGGTTCGGCCCATTTACCTCCTGGCGCAACAGTCAGGAGCAAGTGCCCGTGTCCCAGTTTCCCCTCGGTCTCCACGCCCCCGTCGAACATTCCGCGCCCCTGCCCGAAAGGGCGGACGTGGTCGTCATCGGTGGCGGCGTGGTCGGTGTCTCGACCGCGATCCACCTCGGGCGGCGCGGCGCGAATGTCGTGCTCGTCGAAAAGGGACGCGTGGCTGGCGAGCAATCCTCGCGCAACTGGGGCTGGATCCGTCAGCAGGGGCGCGACACGGCCGAACTGCCCATCATGATCGAGGCGCGCCGCCTCTGGATCGAGCTGGCCGAGCAGAGCGGCGAGGATTTCGGGCTCACCCAGGGCGGCGTGACCTATCTCGCCCGCACGGATGCGGAACTGGACGGCTTTTCCCGCTGGCAGGTATTCGCGGCCAAGCTGGGTGTCGACACGATGATGCTCGATGCGGCGCAGACGGCCCAACTGATCCCCGGCATGACGCGCACATATCCAGGTGCGATGACGACCCCGTCCGACATGCGCGCCGAGCCCTGGCTCGCCGTTCCGGCACTTGCCCGCCTGGCCGCCCGCGAGGGGGTGACGATCGTGGAGGAATGCGCCGCACGCGCGCTCGACGTCGAAGGCGGACGGGTCGCCGGCCTGGTCACCGAAAAGGGCCGGATCGCCGCCTCCGAGGTGGTGCTTGCCGGCGGAGCGTGGTCCTCGCTCTTCCTGCGCCGCCACGGAATCGGTATTCCGCAGCTTTCCGTGCTCTCGAGCGTCGCCGCGACCGAACCGATGGCCCGGGTCTATACCGGTGGCGCGACCGACGACGAAGTGGCCTTCCGCCTGCGTCAGGATGGCGGATATACGCTCGCCGACGGTTCGGCCCATGACTTCTTCGTCGGTCCGGATGCTTTCCGCGCGCTGCCGAAATACCTGCCGGTCATGAAGAAGCACATGGCGGGTACGAAATTGCGGCCTCTAGCCCCGGCGGGTTACCCCGATGCCTGGGGGACCCCGCGCAATTGGGGCGAGGACGAGATGAGCCCCTTCGAGCGGATGCGCGTTCTCGATCCTAAACCGTCTCGGCACACGCTGAAGACATTCATCGGCCGTTTCGAAAGGCTGTTTCCGCAGCTCGGTCCGGTGAAGATCAAGGCGAGCTGGGGCGGGATGATCGACACGCTGCCCGACATCGTGCCGATCATCGACCGTGCCGGCCAGTTGCCGGGGCTCACCATCGGCACGGGGATGTGCGGCCACGGTTTCGGCATCGGTCCCGGCGTCGGGCGCGTGCTGGCCGACAAGGTGATGGGCAACGAGATCGGCCACGACCTGCGCCGCTTCCGGCTCGCGCGTTTCTCGGACGGCTCGAAACTCGACCTCGGCCCGTCGCTCTAGCTTCTCTCGACAATCCTGTCGGCGAGGGCTCTGGCCGACTTCGCCATCTCGGCGATGTGCCGATCGAGCGTCAGGCCGGATGCCTTGCGGGGCTTGAGATCGTGATCGCCGTCGGCAAGCCATTTGAGCTCGATAGCCGGCGACAGCGCGAAATTCCCGGCTTCAGTCTCGTTGCCGAAGGGATCGCGCGCGCCCTGGCAGATCAGTGCCGGCGTCGTCATCGTGGCCAGATGCGCGGTGCGGAGCTTCTCCGGCTTTCCGGGGGGATGGAAGGGATAGCCAAGGCACAGGAGCCCGTGGGCCAGACCTGCAGCCGCCAGCTCGTCGGCCACCATGCTCGCCACGCGGCCGCCCATCGATTTGCCGCCGATGATCAGCGGTGTCCCGGCGTCGAGTGCGGCGACGGCTTCGCGATATTCGGCCATCACCGTCTCTGCCCTGGGCGGCGGCTTCCTGCCCGCTCCGGTGCGTCGTCCGGCCATGTAGGCGAACTCGAAACGGGCGACGCGAAGGTTCTCCCGGGCCAGGGCCGCCGCGACCGCGTTCATCCAGTCGCTGTCCATCGGTGCGCCCGCGCCATGGGCGAGGAGAATGGTGGTCCGGGCATCCGCCGGACCGTCGAACAGGAAGTGTGATGATCTGTCGCTCATGCGCATTCAATAGCGGGTGTCGCGCGGCAAAGGCAATCAGCCGGCGGAAATGGCCTGCGGAAGGACGAACAGATGGTCGCGCGGCACTTCACCGACTTTCAGCGCGCAGCCGAAGACTTCGGCGAGCGTTTCGTCCTGCAGCACCTCTTTCGGCGTCCCGGTGGCGGCCACTTCGCCGGAGGAGATCAGGGTGATCCGGTCGCCGAACATGGCCGTCAGGTTGAGGTCGTGCATCACCGCGATCACCCCGCCGCCGCGACGCGCGTAATTGGCGGCAAGTTCCATGATCATCAGCTGGTGGCGGATATCGAGGCTGGATACGGGTTCGTCGAGAAACAGCCAGCGCGGACCGTGATGCTGGGAGACCGGGTTCCATATCTGGCAGAGCACGCGGGCAAGCTGCACGCGCTGGCGCTCGCCGCCCGAAAGTTCCTGATAGTAGCGCCCGGCAAAGCCCGGGAGATCGACCGCCTCGAGCGCGTCGGCGATCCGCTGCCGGCGCGCCTCGTTACCGGCAAGCATCGGGCCGGCGGCAACGCCCAGGCCGACGACTTCGGACACCGTGAAGGGGAAGGCAAGCGCCGTATCCTGCGGCAGCACCGCGCGGGTGGCGGCCAGCATGTGCGCGGGATAGGCGCCGAGTTCCCTGCCGTTGATCGTGATGGCTCCGGCGGCAGTCAGTTCGCCGGTCAGCGCGCGCATGAGGGTCGTCTTGCCTGAGCCGTTCGGGCCGATGATCACCGTCACTTCGCCCGGGCGGGCGGAGAAATCGACGCCGTGAAGAATGCGCCTCCTGCCGTAGGCGACCTCGAGGCCGCGCGCTTCGATCGTCATCGCAAATTACTCTCAGAGGTCGAGAAGGCCGCGCCGGCGCAGCAGGATCCACAGGAAGAAGGGAGCGCCGATCGCGGCTGTGACGATGCCGATAGGCAGTTCGGCGGGCGCGACCAGCGTGCGGCTCACGCCGTCGGCCAGCGTCAGGAACGCGCCGCCCAGAAGCGCCGAGCAGGGCAGCAGATATTTGTGATCGGGTCCGATGGCGAGCCGCAGGAGATGAGGGACCACGATGCCGACGAAGCCGATGGCGCCGGCTGCGGCGACGGAGGCGCCTGTCGCGGCCGCCACCACCACGATGGTGATGTTTTTCATCCGCTGGACGGAAATTCCCATGTGGTGGGCTGCCGATTCGCCGAGCGCCAGCGCATTGAGCCCGCGCGCCAGGAACGGGCTTGCGGCGAACGCGACAAAGATGATCGGAGCGGTGGCGGCAACCTTGGTCCAGGTGGCGCCTGCGAGCGAGCCCAGTCCCCAGAAGGTGAGATCGCGCAGTTGCGCGTCGTCGGCGACGTAGATGAGGACACCGGTCGCCGCGCCCGCAAAGGCGCCGATGGCGATGCCGGCGAGCAGCAGCGTGGCGATCGAGGTGCGGCCGTTGCGGGTGGCGATCCGGTAGAGCAGCCAGGCGGTGATCAGGCCGCCGGAGAAGGCCGACAGGGGCAGCGCGTAGATGCCGGTGAAGGAGAGAATGCCGCCGCCGAGCACGATTGTGGAGACCGCGCCGAGGCCGGCGCCGGCGGATACGCCGACGATGCCCGGATCGGCAAGCGGATTGCGGAACAGACCCTGCATCAGCGCGCCGGAGACCGCCAGACCGCCGCCGATAAGGATGCCGAGCACGATGCGCGGCAGGCGGATCGATTCCATGATCAGGTAGTCGGTGGCTTTGAGGCCGGCTCCGTCGTCGAGGCCGAGGCGGGTGAGGATCACGCGCCAGGCCGGCGTGTCGGCCGCGCCGAGCACGAGGCCGAAGAGCGCAGCGCCGACGAGCAGCACGGCCAGTCCGGCAAGCGTGAGGCGCGCCCGTCTGCTGCGGTCGCCATCCATCAGGATGGCCGGAGCGATGCAGGTGGACGCCGGGCGCTGCAGCACGTCAGTTGCTCCCGCCTGTCGTCAGATCCGCGATGCGGGTGGCGAGTTCGCGTGCCGCCTGAGCGGTGCGCGGGCCGAAGCCGAGCAGATACTGCCCGTCCATGCGGATCAGTGCCTTGTCGCGGCCCGCAGGTGTGGCGGATACGGCGGGGAGGGCGAGAAGGGCAGCGTCCTGGGTGTCGTGGCTTTCGTTGATGCCGCGATCCATCAGCAGGATGACGTCCGGTGCGGCGGCCAGTATTGCCTCGTCGGTCACGGGTTTGTAGCCGTCGAAACCGGAGAGCGCATTTTCCGCCCCCGCCATTTCGATGATGGACTGGGCATGGGACTGCGCGCCGGCTGCCATGATGCGCCCGTCCCTGAGGGCGAGCACGAAGAGCACTTTCGCCGGTTTTTCGATCCGCGCGGCGGCATCTGCCGCGGCATCGAGATCGTCCTGCACCGTGCGGGCAAGCTTTTGGCCTTGTGCCTCCGCGCCGAGCGCCTTGGCGATGGCCTCGATCTTGGCGATGACGCCCGCCCCGTCATAGGCTTCCGGAATGACGGCGATCGGCACGCCGGCGGCTTCGATGACCTGACGCGCTTCCGGCGGGCCATAGCCTTCGAGCGCGATGACGAGGTCGGGGTTCACCGACAGAACACCTTCCGGCGAGAGCTGACGGATGTAGCCGACATCCGGAAGAGCCTTCGCCGCTTCCGGATAGATGCTCGTCTGGTCGCGCGCGGTCAGCCGGGCTTCTTCGCCCAGCGCATAGACGATCTCGGTGACCGAGCCTCCGATGGAAACGATGCGGCTCGCCTTGTCCTCCGCCGAAGCGGAGGAGAGGAACGCGGCAAGACCCGCCGCCAGCGCGAGCGAACGGCCGGCAGCCCTGAAAACGGGGAGTGTGGTCATCCTATGCCGCCTTGCGACCGTCGACGCGGGGCAGGCTTTCCATGATCTCGCGCCAGACCGGGCGTTCGTCCTGGCCTTCGACGCGCTTGCCGAAGAACTGGATGATCATCTCCCCGTCGGCGTCATAGGCCTCGAGCGAGGTGACATGGCCCTTGTCGGTGGGTTTGCGCACGGCCCAGACTTGTGCGATCCGGTCGGTCCTGAGATGCAGGTGGAAAGTCGGGTCCATGATGTTGAGCCACGGGCCCATGGTCTTGATCGCCTCCACCGGGCCGGAATGGATCTGGATGCAGCCCTGATTGCCGACGAAGCACATGATCGGCAGCTTCTCGTTGGCCGAAAGCTTCAGCATCGCCTCCACCGAGGACTTGTCGATCTGCCAGGCGAAATCCTCGCCGATTGCCTGGATCGCGTCGAGCCGGTCGACATTGAGCTTGCGCAGGATGGTGACGAACTGGTGGGTGTCCTTCATGCGCATCCAGCGATCGCGCAATTCTTCGAGCGGCACGTCGGACACCGTCTCCTCGGGCACTTCAGCCGCGACCGTGACCATGCCCGGCGTCTGGTCGTCGAGCGCCAGCTGTCCGACGAGAGCGTTCCACTTGTCGAGATCCGTCGCCGGGCGGGCATGGACCTTGTGGACGGCATTGCCCTGGGCGTCGAAGAACTGGAGGCTGTGCTTGATCGTGTCGCCGTCACCCGAGCGGACCGCGAAACCATGCGCCCATTTCGTCGGGAACATGCGTGTGTCGATCTGCTCGCCCAGCATCATGGCCGCGTGCTTGCCGGCGATATAGCGGTCGTAGACGCCGATCTTCTCGTGCACCGCATTCTCGTTGCGGGTGAGCGCCATGACTTCGCCGACGGCTTCGAGGGCCGGGAAGATCTTCTCGAATTCGACGGTGATGCGGCGTGCGGTCTCGCCGCAATGAGCGGCGACGAGTTCGCCTTCCGTTATTCCGAGATTTTGCGCCAGATCGCGCGCCCGCATTTTCGGGTTGTCGCGCACCGCAGCCCGGATGTCTGCGTGTGATGGGGTGGTGGTCATCTCCCAGCGGCCTTTCACTTGTTGAGTATGAGTTTGCCCTGACGGGTAATCTTCAGGCGATAGAGGGAGCCGTCATGCATGATGCCGATCTCCGAGAGACGACCGAATAACTCCCTGCTTTCGACGACTTTCACCCCGCTTTTTTCTGCAGCGTCGCGGAGTGTGATCCCGGCGGACTCCGGGGGGGTGTCGGAAGGGGCGTTTCGGGCGCTCGAATGTGGCGTCATGACAGGATGAGTCCCTCGTCTCGCTGGGCTGGCAAAAGGCTGGCTGGGCGAGGGGTGTTGGATAAGGTGTTATTTCTTGACACGAATTATCATGTTTTATATCGGATGCAATAGTGGAGTGGAAAAATCATGTTTTCTCTTCCCAACGCGCCTGGGCTCTTCTAATTGCAGCAGGCGAGGCTAATAACGGAGTGCAGTCATGAGTTTGGCGATGTCGCGCGGTTCGCGCAGCAAATGTGGTTCAATGGCAGGGAAATCGGGGCTCGCCTCCGCTCTCGCCGCCGCGGTCATGCTCTCTGCGCCTGTGATGAGTGCCAATGCCGCCCCTGAAGCCTCGGTGGATATCGAGCTCAACAGGCTCGAACAGAACGGCGAAGCCTGCCGCATGACTTTCGTGACCCGCAACGGTCTGTCCGCCGATCTCGAAAGCAGCGGATTTGAAATGGTCGTCTTCGATGCGAAGGGCCTGGTGAAGATGATGACGGTCTTCGACTTCGGCGCGCTTCCCGCGGGCAAGACGGTCGTGCGCCGTTTCGACCTGCCCGATACCGGCTGCGAAAGCGTCTCGCGCATCCTCGTCAACGGCGCCGCGCGCTGCAAGGGCGCGGGTATCGAGGCCGCCGATTGCGCCAAGGCGCTGAAAACCAAGAACCTGACCGACGCAGAATTCGGCTCGTGAACAAGAGCCCGCAACAAGGACGCCTCCCATGACTCCCTTGACCAATGCCTTTGAAACGGTCGCCTCGCTTGCCGAACTCGGCGGCCCGGTGGTCGCCATCATCATGGTGATCTCCGCGATCAGCCTCGCGGTCATCCTGCTGAAGATCTGGCAGTTCTTCCGCATGGGCGTGGGCCGCAGGGCGCGCGCCGAAAAGGCCGTCGCCCTGTTCGAGGAAGGCCGCCCCCGTGAGGCGCTGGCGCTTGCCAGGGACGGCCGTTCGGCCGCCGCCCGCGCCGTGGCGCTCGCCATCCACTACCGCACCGAGCGCCGCGCGGAGAAGGCCGAGATCGAAGAGCGCATCGCGCGCGACGTCACCGAGCGCTTCCACGAGCTGCAGTCGGGCTTCCGCTTTCTCGACGCCGTCGCGCAGATCGCACCGCTGCTCGGCCTTTTCGGCACCGTTCTGGGCATGATCGACGCCTTCCGCCAGCTCCAGACGGCCGGCAATGCGGTGGATCCGTCCATTCTCGCCGGCGGCATCTGGGTCGCGCTTCTGACGACCGCTGCCGGTCTTGCGGTCGCCATGCCGGTGTCGCTCGTGCTGACCTGGCTCGAAACCCGGATCGAAAGCGAGCGCGTGGCCGTGGAAACGCTGACCGCCGACGTGCTGGGCGCGCGTATCGCGAGCAGGCCCGAAAGCCCGGCGACCGGGGCGGGGGAGGCGGCTCTTGCGGGTTGATGCACCCAGATTCGTGCGCCGCAGGCTGGGACTGACGCCACTCATCGACGTCATTTTCCTGCTGCTGCTGTTCTTCATGCTGTCCTCGACCTTCTCGCGCTTCTCGCAGGTGCCGGTGGAAGGCGGCGCGGCCGGAGGCGCGGGCGGCAAACGGCCCGACGCGATGATTTCGGTACGCGCCGGTGACGTCCGACTGAACGGCGAAGGCATCGAGACGGGCGCCATAGCCGTGCGCCTTGCCGGCCTCAGGGAGGTCGGCGCCGAGAACCTCGTCATTCTCGTCGAGCAGGGCGCCACCTCGCAGGATTTTGTTTCCGTGCTCGAGGCCGCGTCGCAATCCGGCCTCAAGGTCAGCGTTTCGAGGAGGGGCGGATGATCCGCATTCCCACCCGCAGGCAGCCGCGCAAGCAGGAAAGCACCATCGCGCTCATCAACGTGGTCTTCCTGATGCTGATCTTTTTCCTCATCGCCGGCACGCTCGCGCCGCCGCGCGATCCCGAAGTCAGCTTCATCACCACCCTGCGTGAAGACAATGCCGCCCCGCCCGACATGCTCTTCATCGCGGCCGACGGCAGCGCCAGCTGGCGCGGTGAACCGGTCGAGATCGAATCGAACCTCGCGGCCTGGGCCGAGGAACATGCGGGCACGCCCTTCCGCGTCGCCGCCGACCGCGATCTTCCGGCCACAGAACTTGTGGATATCGTCGGCGCACTCCGTGGCGCGGGGCTCACCAATATCGTTCTCGTGACCGAGCACGCAGCAGAATGAAACTGAAAACCTCCCATGTGGCCGCGGCGATACTCCTCTCCGCAGGCATTCACCTGGCGGTCGCCGGATACTTCGCGCCCGAGGAGCCCGAGATGAAGGTCGCGGGCGGGGCCGCCGTCGACATGCTGATTCTCGGTGACGCCTTCGAGGATGCGGTGCAGGCGGGCGAACCCGCCGACGACGTGACACCGGTCGAGGAAACGGAAGCCAGCGAGGCCGAACCCGTCGAGACCGCCGAACTTGCTCCGGTCGAGCCGGTCACCGAGCCGCAGCCCGAGGAGGTGATCGAGAGCGTCGAGGCAGTGGAGCCCGTCGAGCTTGCGCCCGCCGAGCCGGTGGAAGCCGCGCCCATCGCTCCGAGCAGCGAGTTGTCGGCTTTGCCGGACATGCCGGTGCCGACGCCCGCGCCCGAGCGCCCCAAGGTCACCAGGAAGACCGAGACGAAGAAGCCCGAGCCTGTCAGGAAGGCTCAGTCGAAGCCGGCGCCGCAAAAGGCGGCCGGGGCCGGCGGCAAGCAGGCCGCCAATGCGACCAGGGCGGCGAGTGGCGAGAAGACGGCCGAAGCGCGCCGTGACCCGGGCAATGCCCAGGTTTCGAACTATCCCGGCAAGGTCGCCTCCCGCCTGCGCCGCGCGCTGCGCTATCCGACGGAAGCCCGGCGCGACCGCCTGCGCGGTACCACGATCGTCTCGTTCACGGTCTCGGCCAACGGTTCGGTAAGCGGCGTGCGCGTCGCCAGAAGTTCGGGCCACGCGGTGCTCGACGAAGCCGCCCGCGACGCGGTCCACCGGGCAGCCCGTTTCCCCGCCATTCCCGCCGCTGCGGGCCGTTCGAGCTGGACGTTCTCGGTGCCGCTGGCGTTTACCCGCTGAGGGGGCGGTTGCGGTACCTCGTCCGCTAACGCCGCCAATAAATTCGCGATAGGAATCACTCGGCGGAGATTATATCTCCCTGGATTTTCTCGAGTTGTTGAAGCGACAATCCCGCCTTGCCCTCAATCTCCTCGCTGGCAGCCTTGAGATTTTCCCACATTGTCCGTGAGAACGTGCCGGATGCTGGCGCAGGGGGAGCAATAGAAGGTGACACTTTGCTGACAGACAGCTGCAACTCGTTGAGTTGGTCCGAATTTCTCTCTAGCGCAGTGGCAAGCGTCGCAATTTGCTGTGCCAGCGATTTTTGTTGCTCGGTGACGGACTTAAGCTCTTGGCTTAGATCGAGCGTCGTCTGTTTGGCCGTGTATTTAAATTTTCCGTCGGACCATTCGAAATCTTTGACGTGAGGGAGTGCTATCAATGCGGCACCAAGCGCGAATATAAGCGCGTGGCCGGTCGTTATTGCGAGGTTGCGCATCACGAAAAAGAATCCGACTGCGAAGAAAACGCCGCCAATCAATGAGAATACCCAAGCAGAAATTTCCATTCATGATCTCCGTCTAGCCTGCTCACAAATCGTGTGAGCGCATAAGCCGGTAAAATCTATCCTGAGTTGTGTAGTTTTGGCGATTGCAAATTTGTGGGGAAGCGCAGCCGGGGCATCATGGGGCGTCTACGGAGATGCGTTACCCGTCGAAGGCCGTTCACGGCCGGAATACCAGCCCCCAAGCCGGTTGTCGCCGATCGAGCCGACCCGTGCCGAAAGGAGGCGAGGAGGCCCCGCCCGTTTGTTCGGCGCGAGCCGCTGACCTCTTCGTGATGTCGCATGGGAAAACGCCCATGCCGGACGCGCAAGAAGAAGGAACCGGGAGGAGGAAATGCCGGAGCAGGAATGGTGGGCGATGAGAGACTCGAACTCCCGACATCCTCGGTGTAAACGAGGCGCTCTACCAGCTGAGCTAATCGCCCGCTCCAGCGGTGTCGTCTTTAGTGGGTTCGCTTCGTGCTTGCAAGCAGCTTTACCGATTTCCTCCATCAGATTTTGCATGCGCCTGCAAGAAGGGCGGAGCGGGGCGTCTGCCTGTGCGCCAATCACGAAGGCGCTCGCGGATGAATTGCGTGCGACCGTGCGGCGATGATTCCGGAATCGGTGCCGATCGAGCCTCCGGTCTCCTGAAATTTGCGTGCGGGATCGGATCAGACGGTGGATGTGGATGGCCGGACGAACGCCTGGCGAAGAAAAATTCCCGACCCTGTGCAAGGCGAAAAGCCGCGTCTTCCGGGATCGCGGGCGGGGCTGTCTGAAGAATGTTGCAAAAGGGATCAAATCCTCGCTTGACACCCCGCAATGAACCCCTTAATCAGCCGCTCACACCGGAACGGCGACACGCTGTTTCGTTTGAAAATGCGCGGGTGTAGCTCAGTTGGTTAGAGTGCCGGCCTGTCACGCCGGAGGTCGCGGGTTCGAGCCCCGTCACTCGCGCCATTTTCAACTTTCCTCCTTACATGGTCGATGAAGATGGCACGCCCGCCGCGGCTCTCGCGGATCGGGTTTCCGTGCCGTTTCAACTGTTTCCTCAGCCGGCGCGCTGCCACGGTACCCCGAATATCCTGCAGGGCCCCGAATATCCTGCAGTGTGAATGGGCGGGCAGGGCGCGGCGATTTTTCTCGTTCCGCGCTATCGCCAAGCGACAGGTGTCGAACTATTCTTGCGCCGACCGGTTCTTCAGGTCAAAAACAAGGCATGCTCTTGCGCAGACAGATCGCCTGCGCTAACCACGCCGCAATGCAGCAAGAAACCGTGCTCTCATCGGCCTGTCGGGCAGCCGCCTCGCAGGATGTGTGAGCCGGAAGACGGAAACGGACGCCATGACAGAACTTCTTGGCAACTACGTGCCGATAGCGATCTTTATCGGCATCGCGCTGGTCATCGGGCTCGCGCTTTTGATCGCGCCTTTCGCGGTTGCCTACAAAGCCCCCGATTCGGAAAAGCTTTCGGCCTATGAATGCGGTTTCAACGCCTTCGATGATGCGCGCATGAAATTCGACATCCGCTTCTATCTGGTGTCGATCCTCTTCATCATCTTCGATCTCGAAGTGGCCTTCCTGTTCCCCTGGGCGGTGTCGTTCAGCGATGTGGGCTGGATCGGTTTCTGGTCGATGATGGCGTTTCTCGGCGTGCTGACGATCGGCTTTATCTACGAATGGAAGAAGGGAGCGCTCGAATGGGAATGACGGACACTCCGCTCGTGGCGCCCAAGCCCAAGGGCATCATCGACCCCAATACCGGCAAGCCGGTCGGCGAGAACGACGCGTTCTTCGGCGAAATCAACAACGAGCTCGCCGACAAGGGCTTTCTGGTCACCTCGACCGACGAGCTGATCAACTGGGCCCGCACCGGCTCGCTGATGTGGATGACCTTCGGCCTGGCCTGCTGTGCCGTCGAGATGATGCAGATGTCGATGCCGCGTTACGACGGCGAGCGCTTCGGCTTTGCGCCCCGCGCCTCACCGCGCCAGTCCGACGTCATGATCGTCGCCGGCACGCTGACCAACAAGATGGCGCCGGCCCTGCGCAAGGTCTACGACCAGATGCCCGAGCCGCGCTACGTCATCTCGATGGGCTCCTGTGCGAACGGCGGCGGCTACTATCACTATTCCTATTCGGTGGTGCGCGGCTGTGACCGCGTCGTTCCGGTCGACATCTACGTTCCGGGCTGCCCGCCGACCGCCGAGGCGCTGCTTTACGGCGTGCTTCTTCTGCAGAAGAAGATCCGCCGCACCGGCACAATCGAGCGGTAAGGAGAGGCACATGAACCAGGCGCTGTCCGATCTCGCCGACTATATCTCGGAAACCAGGGGTGACCTCGTCGAGGGCACCGCGATTGCCTATGACGAGCTGACCGTTCACGTCGCTCCCTCGAGGCTCCTTGAGCTTCTCACCTTCCTGCGTGACGACGCGCAGTGCCAGTTCGTCTCCTATATCGACGGCTGCGGTGTGGACTGGCCGGGGCGCGCTTCGCGTTTCGACGTGGTGCATCATCTTCTCTCGCCGCGCCAGAACCAGCGCATCCGCGTCAAGTCGGCTGTCGCCGAAGGGGAGACCATCCCCTCGGCCTGCCCGGTCTTCCCGGGCGCCGACTGGTTCGAGCGCGAAGCCTACGACATGTACGGCATCCTGTTCTCCGGCCACCCCGATCTGCGCCGCATCCTCACCGATTACGGTTTCGAGGGGCATCCGATGCGCAAGGACTTCCCGACCACCGGTTATGTGGAAGTGCGTTACGACGACGAAGCCAAGCGCGTGGTCTACGAACCGGTCGAGCTGCGGCAGGAATTCCGCAATTTCGAGTTCCTTTCTCCCTGGGAAGGAACGGACTATGTGCTGCCGGGGGACGAGAAGAAGAGTGTTTGAGCGAATAGGCAACAGCGAGTAGGGAGTAGCGGACAGGGAGCCGAATTGGAGATCAAATCCTATCAGGATCTGAAAGTCTGGCAGGCCGCGATGGATCTGCGGTCGAGTGTTACAGGGTGACAGCCGGCTTTCCCGAAACTGAGCGATATGGATTGGTCAACCAGGTGAGGCGGGCGGCAGGATCGATCGCCGCCAATATCGCGGAAGGCCGCGGCCGGGAAAGTACAGGGGCGTTCATCCAGTTCTGCCGGATAGCGCAAGGGTCGCTGAAAGAGCTTGAAACCCACCTGTTGCTGTCTGGCCGACTTGGTTATCTCGCGACCGAAGACGCTAAGGAACTGCTCGGCAAGACGAGCGAAATTGGGAAGATGATGAGATCAATGATACGAAGCTTGCAGGGGCGCGCTCAATGACAGACCGAACCTGTCCTGTTCGCTATTCGCTACTCGCAATTCGCTTCACAGCGCGGAGCGCTTCCAATGACTGAACACAACGTCCGCAATTTCAACATCAACTTCGGCCCGCAGCACCCGGCGGCGCACGGCGTGCTGCGTCTGGTGCTGGAGCTCGACGGCGAGATCGTCGAACGCGTCGATCCGCATATCGGCCTGCTGCACCGCGGCACCGAGAAGCTGATCGAGACCAAGACCTATCTGCAGGCCGTGCCCTATTTCGACCGCCTCGACTACGTGGCGCCGATGAACCAGGAACATGCCTTCGCCCTGGCCGTCGAGAAGCTGACCGGCACCGTGGTGCCCAAGCGCGGCCAGCTGATCCGCGTTCTCTATTCCGAGATCGGCCGCATTCTCTCGCACCTTCTGAACGTCACCACCCAGGCGATGGACGTCGGCGCTCTCACCCCGCCGCTGTGGGGCTTCGAGGAGCGCGAGAAGCTGATGGTGTTCTACGAGCGCGCATCGGGCGCGCGCATGCACTCGGCCTATGTCCGTCCGGGCGGTGTCCACCAGGACCTGCCGGAACAGCTCGTCGCCGATATCGGCGCGTGGTGCGATCCGTTCCTGAAGGTGTGCGACGACATCGAAGGCCTTCTTACCGGCAACCGCATCTTCAAGCAGCGTAACGTCGACATCGGCGTCGTCACGCTGGAGGATGCGTTCGCCTGGGGCTTCTCGGGCGTGATGGTGCGCGGTTCGGGCGCTGCCTGGGACCTGCGCCGTTCGCAGCCCTATGAATGCTATTCGGAAATGGATTTCGAAATCCCGGTGGGCCTCAACGGCGACTGCTATGACCGTTACCTGATCCGCATGCAGGAAATGCGCGAGTCGGTGAAGATCATGAAGCAGTGCGTCGAGCAGCTCATGGGCAAGGAAAAGGTCGGCCCGGTATCGGCCACCGACGGCAAGATCGTCCCGCCCAAGCGCGGCGAGATGAAAAAGTCCATGGAAGGCCTGATCCACCACTTCAAGCTCTACACCGAAGGCTATCACGTGCCCGAGGGCGAAGTGTACGCCGCGGTCGAAGCGCCGAAGGGCGAATTCGGCGTCTATCTCGTTTCCGACGGCACCAACAAGCCGTACCGCTGCAAGATCCGCGCCCCGGGCTATGCCCACCTCCAGGCAATGGACTTCATCTGCCGCGGCCACCAGCTCGCCGACGTCTCGGCGGTGCTCGGCTCGCTCGACATCGTTTTCGGGGAGGTCGACCGGTGAGAATGACTGTTCTGGCCATGGCCGTGCTCGCGCTGTCGACCGGGGCCGTCTACGCTCAGGCGAGCGGCGGAGCATCCTTCGGCGACAGCACATCCGGCCAGACGCTGGGAAAGCTCGTCGCGGACGGATATGAGATCAAGGCGGCCGTTCCGAACGGCGCCAAATACGTCGTGTTCTTGCAGAAAGAAAATAAGGCCTATGCCTGCGAATTCGTCACGCTGAGTTCATCGCGGTGCGGCGAAATCCGATAGGTCTGAAAGCAGAAGAGATTTAAGATGTCAGTTCGCAGACTTGCCGATGACAGCGTACAGCCGCAGGGCTTCGCCTTCGACCGCAATTTCACGGCGCAGGCAAAGACCTGGGTGAAGAAGTACCCCAAGGGCCGCGAGCAGTCCGCCGTCATCCCGCTGCTCATGCTTGCGCAGGAGCAGGAAGGCTGGGTGACCAAGGCTGCCATCGAGCACGTCGCCGACATGCTCCGGATGCCCTATATCCGGGCGCTCGAGGTTGCGACCTTCTATACCCAGTTCCAGCTCAAGCCCGTCGGCACCAGGGCTCATATCCAGGTCTGCGGCACGACACCGTGCATGCTGCGCGGCTCGGAAGAGCTGATGGACGTGTGCCGGAAGAAGATCAATCCCGAGCCCTTCAAGACCAATGAGGAAGGCACGCTGTCCTGGGAAGAGGTGGAATGCCAGGGCGCCTGCGTGAACGCTCCGATGGTCATCATCTTCAAGGATGCCTACGAGGATCTCACGCCCGAGCGTCTGGCCGAGATCATCGACGAATTCGAAGCCGGGAAGGGCGCTGACGTTCCCACCGGCCCGCAGAATGGCCGCACCTTCTCTGCGCCGATCAGCGGCCAGGTGACGCTCACCGAGGATCCGTCGGTGAAGAAGAACTCCAAGGCGACTGCCAAGGGCAAGGCCGCTGCCGCGAAGAAGGGCCCCGAAGCTGACGAGCCCGGCCACCCGAAGAGTGGTGCCGAGGGCGCGCTGGGCACCTCGCGTCCCGTCGCCCCGGGCAATGCGAAGAACGACAAGGCTGCGGCCAGGGAAAAGGGCACGGCTGCCGTTCCGGCAGACGCCGGTTCCAGGCCCGCAAAGGCGGCCGCTGGCGCAAGCAAGACCGGCGCGGCTCCTTTGCTTGACGACAAGAACCGTCCCGCAGCCGTCGAGAAGCCGGCATCGCCGGACGATCTCAAGCTGATCTCGGGCGTCGGCCCCGCGCTCGAGCGCAAGCTCAACGATCTGGGCATCTACACCTACAAGCAGGTCGCTTCCTGGAAGAAGGCCGAGCGCGAGTGGGTGGACGGCTATCTGAGTTTCAAGGGCCGCATCGATCGCGACGACTGGGTCAGGCAGGCCAAGGCGCTCGCCAAGGGCGGCCGTGACGAATATGTCCGCGTGTTCGGCAAAGAACCGAGGTAAGGTGATATGACTGCTATGCTCGAAGACAAGGACCGCATCTTCACCAACATCTACGGTCGGCATGACATGTCGCTCAAGGGTGCGATGTCGCGCGGTCACTGGGACGGCACCGGCGAAATCATCGCCAAGGGCCGCGACTGGATCATCAACGAGATGAAGGCGTCCGGCCTGCGTGGCCGCGGCGGCGCAGGCTTCCCGACCGGACTGAAGTGGTCCTTCATGCCGAAGGAATCCGACGGTCGCCCGCATTATCTCGTGGTCAATGCGGACGAATCCGAACCCGGCACCTGCAAGGACCGCGAGATCCTGCGTCACGATCCGCATACGCTGGTCGAAGGCTGCGTCATTGCCGCCTTCGCGATGGGCGCCCACACGGCCTATATCTATGTGCGCGGCGAGTTCATGCGCGAGCGTGAAGCCCTCCAGCGCGCCATCGACGAGTGCTATGACGCCGGGCTTCTGGGCAAGAACAACAAGTGCGGCTGGGACATGGACGTCTTCGTCCACCACGGCGCCGGCGCCTATATCTGCGGCGAGGAAACCGCTCTCCTCGAAAGCCTCGAGGGCAAGAAGGGCCAGCCGCGCCTGAAGCCGCCATTCCCGGCCAATATGGGCCTCTATGGCTGCCCGACCACCGTCAACAATGTCGAATCCATTGCCGTCGCGCCGACGATCCTGCGTCGCGGTGCCGGCTGGTTCGCCTCCTTCGGCCGCGAGAACAACAAGGGCACCAAGCTCTTCTGCGTCTCGGGCCACGTCAATGCGCCGGCGACCTTCGAGGAAGCCATGTCGGTTCCCTTCAAGGAACTCATCGACAAGCATTGCGGCGGTATTCGCGGCGGCTGGGACAACCTGCTTGCCGTCATTCCGGGCGGTTCGTCCGTGCCGGTCGTACCCGCCCAGCAGATCATCGATGCGCCGATGGATTTCGACGGCCTGCGCGACCTCAAATCCGGTCTCGGTACAGCCGCGGTCATCGTCATGGACAAGTCGACGGACATCGTCAAAGCCATCTGGCGCCTGTCGGCATTCTACAAGCACGAGAGCTGCGGCCAGTGCACGCCGTGCCGCGAAGGTACCGGCTGGATGATGCGCGTCATGGACCGCATGGTGAAGGGCAACGCCCAGAAGCGCGAAATCGACATGCTCTTCGACGTCACCAAGCAGATCGAGGGCCACACCATCTGTGCGCTCGGTGATGCGGCCGCGTGGCCGATCCAGGGTCTGATCCGGCATTTCCGTCCGGAGATCGAGGCCCGCATCGACGCCTATACGAGAAACGCCGTTCAAAGCCGCAACGTGGCACTGGAAGCGGCGGAATAAGGGACCGGTAGCACCGGAAGGGAAACGCCACGGGGGATTGGATATGACGGACGACAAGGAGAAAACGATGTCGATCTTTTCCACTCCCACCGACCTCGGTTCGGACGCAATGATGAAGAATGTCGAGGCCATGACCGACTGGATGAAGGACGGCGATGCAGCCGGCCTGACGCCCCTGGCGGTTCAGTCGGCCGGAGCTGCGGCCATGGCCGCGAGCCTCGGAATGGCCACGGCGAGCTACATGACGGGTGCGATGTTTGGCGTGTTTCAGGGCATGATGGAAATATCGATGCGATCGGCGGGCGCAATGACCCCGACCGCACCGACAGTGAAAACGGTCGTCAGGAAGACGGCGGCCAAGGCGAAGCAGGCCATCGAGACCGGCGCGGATGTCGTTCCGATGGAGGCAGCCGGCAAAGTCGAGAAGACAGCCGAGAAGGCGATGGACAAGGCGATGGACAAGGCCGGGGATGCCGGCCTGGCGACCGTCGCCAAGATCAAGTCGGACGCCACGGAAGCCGCAGCCGCGGCTCGCGAGGTGACCGACACGGCAGCAGCCGAGGCCGGCAAGGCCGCAAGCATGCCGACGACACAGCTGGAGCCGGAGGACTTCCGACGGCCCGCCGAGATTGCAAGGCCCGAAACGCCGGACGATCTCAAGCTGATCTCGGGTGTCGGACCGAAACTCGAGCAGGTGCTCAACGGCCTCGGTGTCTGGACATTCGACCAGATATCGAAGTGGACGGCCGAGGAGATTGCCTGGGTCGATGATTATCTCCAGTTCAAGGGCCGCATCGAGCGCGACGACTGGATCAGGCAGGCTTCCGCACTCGCGGGAAGCGCTGCGAAGACATAGGTCGCATCCCCGCAAAGGGGATACGGCACGAAATTGGGTCGCGATTCGCGGATTGCGGGACGCGGCCGGGGTAAGGGGAGTATTCGGGCTTGCTGAAAGCCGGAACCAGACGGGTGAAAACCGGCAGCCAGGGCGGCAATGACCGCTCTGGCACCGGTTCCGTGCGCCTGGGTTCGGCAGCGTCCGGCTCCATCTGCTCGCAAATGCGAAATTTTTTGGGCATCAATCATGTTTCGGCTGCCCTCATGTCCTTGCCGCTGACGGTTCTGGTGCTTAAAAGGGCGCCGGGAGCAGGCGGCCGCCATGCCTCCCTAAAGGAAGTGTATTCGTAATGGCCAATATCAAAGTCGACGGAAAAGAGATCGAGGTTCCCGATCACTACACGCTCCTCCAGGCTTGCGAGGAAGCGGGTGCGGAGGTGCCGCGTTTCTGTTTCCACGAACGTCTGTCGATCGCAGGCAATTGCCGCATGTGCCTTGTCGAGGTGAAGGGCGGCCCGCCCAAGCCGGCGGCATCCTGCGCCATGGGCGTGCGCGACCTGCGTCCCGGTCCGAACGGCGAGGCGCCCGAGGTCTTTACCAACACGCCGATGGTCAAGAAGGCGCGCGAAGGGGTGATGGAGTTCCTGCTCATCAACCACCCGCTCGATTGCCCGATCTGCGACCAGGGCGGCGAGTGCGACCTGCAGGACCAGGCCATGGCCTTCGGCATGGACAATTCGCGCTTCCACGAGAACAAGCGCGCCGTCGAGGACAAGTATATCGGCCCGCTGGTCAAGACGATCATGAACCGGTGCATCCACTGCACCCGTTGCGTGCGCTTCACCACCGAGGTTGCCGGCATTTCCGAACTCGGCCTGATCGGCCGCGGCGAGGATGCCGAGATCACCACCTATCTCGAACACGCCATGACGTCGGAACTGCAGGGCAACGTCATCGACCTTTGCCCGGTCGGTGCGCTCACCTCGCGTCCCTATGCCTTCCAGGCCCGTCCCTGGGAGCTCGGCAAGACCGAATCGATCGACGTCATGGATGCATGCGGTTCCGCCATCCGCGTCGATACCCGTGGCCGTGAAGTCATGCGCATCATGCCGCGCGTCAACGAGGCGATCAACGAAGAGTGGATTTCCGACAAGACCCGCTTCGTCTGGGACGGACTGCGCACCCAGCGCCTCGACCGTCCTTACGTGAAGGTCGACGGACGCCTGCAGCCGGCCAGCTGGCCGCAGGCTTTCGCAGCCATCGCTGACGCCGTGAAGGCCGCAACGCCCGAGAAGATCGGTGCGATCGCCGGCGATCTGGCGACCGCCGAGGAAATGTTCGCGCTCAAGACGCTCCTGGCTTCGCTCGGCTCGCAGAGCGTCGATTGCCGCCAGGATGGTGCTGCCCTCGACCCGTCTAAGGGCCGCGCCAGCTACATCTTCAATCCCGGTATCGAGGGTATCGAAGAAGCCGACGCGATCCTCATCATTGGCGCCAACCCGCGCTACGAGGCGAGCGTGCTCAATGCCCGCATCCGCAAGCGCTGGCGCATGGGCGATCTGCCGATCGGCGTGATCGGCGAGCAGGTGGACCTGCGTTACCCGTATGAATATCTCGGCGCCGGTCCCGAAAGCCTGTCCGCCGTCATCGACGGTTCCGACAAGTTCGCCGCCAAGCTCAAGCGCGCCAAGAAGCCGCTCATCATCATCGGCCAGGGCGCACTCGCGCGCGGCGATGGTGCGGCGGTCCTGGCTCAGGCGGCGGCTCTGGCCGACAGCGTCAAGGCGGTCTCGGGGGAGTGGAACGGTTTTGCCGTCCTTCACACTGCAGCCTCGCGCGTCGGCGGCCTCGATCTCGGCTTCGTGCCGGGCAAGGGCGGAATGGACGCCAAGGCGATGCTCACCGATGCGGATGTGCTCTTCCTGCTCGGTGCCGACGAACTGGACTTCACCAGGAAGACCGCGGGCTTCACCGTCTATATCGGCAGCCACGGCGACAACGGGGCGCATCACGCTGACGTCATTCTGCCGGCTGCGACCTACACCGAGAAGTTCGGCACCTATGTCAACACCGAAGGCCGCGTGCAGGCGACCAACCGCGCTGGCTTCGCTCCCGGCGAAGCGCGTGACGACTGGGCCATCCTGCGTGCGCTCTCCGAGGTTCTCGGCCACAAGCTGCCGTTCGACTCGCTGCCGGCGCTCCGGGCTTCGCTCTACGAAGAGTTCCCGCACTTCGCCGCCATCGACACGGTCGAACAAGCTGACGGCTCGGTGATTGCGAAACTCGGCGCCAAGCCGGGCAAGATGAACAAGGCGGCGTTTGCGTCTCCGGTCAAAGACTTCTATTTGACCAATCCGATCGCCCGCGCGTCCGCGGTGATGGCGGAATGCTCGCAACTGGCGAAGAACGCCACGCCGGTCGCGGCGGAATAAGGCAGGGAAGGGATTATGGAAGGCTTTTTGACAGACTATGTCTGGCCGGGGCTGATCATGGTGGGGCAGTCGCTCCTGCTTCTGGTCGCGCTTCTCATCTTCATCGCCTACATTCTGTATGCCGACCGCAAGGTCTGGGCTGCCGTACAGATGCGCCGCGGCCCGAACGTCGTCGGCCCGTGGGGTCTGTTCCAGTCGTTTGCCGACCTTCTGAAGTTCGTCTTCAAGGAGCCGGTCATCCCGGCAGGCGCCGACAAGGCGGTGTTCCTCCTCGCTCCGCTCGTTTCCGTGACGCTGGCGCTGGCCACCTGGGCCGTCGTGCCGCTGAGCGCCGGATGGGTGATCGCCGACATCAATGTCGGCATCCTCTACATCTTCGCGATCTCCTCGCTCGAAGTGTACGGCATCATTATGGGTGGGTGGGCATCGAACTCGAAATACCCGTTCCTGGGTGCGCTGCGTTCGGCCGCGCAGATGGTGTCCTACGAAGTCTCCATCGGCTTCGTCATCGTCGCCGTGCTGCTCGGCGTGGGCTCGCTCAACCTGACCGACATCGTGATGGCCCAGTCGGACGGTATCGGTACCCGCCTCGGCCTGCCGAACACCTTCCTCGACTGGCACTGGCTGTCGCTGTTCCCGCTGTTCATCATCTTCTTCATCTCGGCACTCGCGGAGACGAACCGCCCGCCATTCGACCTTCCGGAAGCGGAATCGGAACTGGTGGCCGGCTTCATGGTGGAATACGGCTCGACCCCGTACATGATGTTCATGCTCGGCGAGTATGCCGCCATCTGCCTGATGTGCGCGCTGACGACGATCCTCTTCCTCGGTGGCTGGCTGCCACCGGCCGATATCGCGGTGCTCAACTGGATCCCGGGTATTTTCTGGTTCGTCCTCAAGGCTTCGATGGTGTTCTTCATGTTCGCCATGGTGAAGGCATTCGTGCCGCGCTACCGCTACGACCAGCTGATGCGTCTGGGCTGGAAGGTCTTCCTTCCGCTGTCGCTCGGCATGCTGGTCATCGTCGCCTTCTTCCTGAAGCTTACGGGGTGGGCGCCGTGAACCTGAACGCTCTCTCTTTCCGAATGACCGTCCTGCGGTCGAAAGGAGCCTGACAATGGCACTGGCACAAGCAGCCAAATCGCTGTTCCTGAAGGAATTCGTCGGCGCCTTCTTCATGTCGATGCGCTATTTCTTCGCGCCGAAGTCGACGGTGAACTACCCCTATGAAAAGGGTCCTGTTTCGCCGCGCTTCCGTGGCGAGCACGCGCTGCGCCGTTATCCCAACGGCGAGGAACGCTGCATCGCCTGCAAGCTGTGCGAGGCGATCTGCCCGGCGCAGGCGATCACCATCGAGGCCGGCCCGCGGCGCAATGACGGCACCCGCCGCACGGTTCGCTACGACATCGACATGGTCAAGTGCATCTATTGCGGCTTCTGCCAGGAAGCCTGCCCGGTGGATGCGATCGTGGAAGGCCCGAACTTCGAGTTCTCGACCGAAACCCGCGAGGAACTCTACTACGACAAGGAGCGGCTGCTTTCGAACGGCGACCGCTGGGAACGTGAACTGGCGCGCAACATCGCGCTCGACGCTCCCTACCGCTGATAAGTTGCCCGGACTTTTCCGGGCGTGATTGAAAACGGGGCCGGGTTCGCCGCATGAGGCGGGCCTGCCCGGATTGGACAGGTCAGGGCGGCATCAGGCCGCCATTGGCCGACGGAGAGTGGCGATCCAGCCCGCTCTTCGGGGGAAAGACGAAAAGGCACCGGTCATGGGTCTTCAGGCTCTGTTCTTCTATATCTTCGCCTTCGTGGCGGTCGCGTCGGCATTCATGGTGATTTCGGCACGCAACCCCGTGCACTCCGTGCTTTTCCTCATCCTCACCTTCTTCAACGCTGCGGGCCTGTTTCTGCTGACCGGCGCCGAATTCCTGGCGATGATCCTTCTCGTCGTCTATGTCGGCGCGGTCGCGGTTCTCTTCCTCTTCGTTGTGATGATGCTGGATGTCGATTTCGCCGAATTGAGGGCAGGGGTCCTCGACTACGCGCCGGTGGGCGCGCTTGTCGGTCTCGTCCTGGTGGCCGAGCTCATCCTCGTTTTGGCAGGCAACTGGGTCACCCCGGAAGCGGCCGGTTCCGGGGCAAGCCCGATTCCACCGCTGGCCGAACGGACCAATACCGCCGCGCTCGGCGACATTCTCTACACGGACTACATCTACTTCTTCCAGATCGCGGGTCTGGTGCTTCTGGTGGCCATGATCGGCGCCATCGTGCTCACGCTCAAGCACCGTACGGACATCAAGCGTCAGGATATTTCCAAGCAGGTGGCCCGCACGCCGGAAACCGGCGTCAAGGTCGTCAAGGTCAAACCCGGCCAGGGCATCTGAGGGGACAGGAATCATGGAAATCGGACTTTCCCACTATCTCACCGTATCGGCGATCCTGTTCACGCTCGGCGTGTTCGGCATCTTCCTGAACCGCAAGAACGTCATCATCATCCTGATGTCGGTCGAGCTCATCCTGCTGGCCGTCAACATCAACATGGTGGCCTTCTCGATGGAACTGAATGACCTCGTCGGTCAGGTCTTCGCGCTGTTCATCCTCACGGTGGCAGCGGCCGAAGCCGCCATCGGACTTGCTATCCTCGTCGTCTTCTACCGCAACCGCGGCTCCATCGCCGTGGAAGACGTCAACATGATGAAGGGTTGAGGCAACCATGTATCACGCAATCGTCTTCCTCCCCCTTCTGGGCGCACTGGTCGCCGGCCTCTTCGGCCGGTCGATCGGCGCCAAGGCGTCGGAATACGTCACCTCGCTCTTCCTGGTGGTTGCGGCTGTCCTGTCCTGGGTCGCCTTCTTCACCGTGGCGCTCGGCGACAGCGAAACCCTGCGCATTCCGGTGCTCGAATGGGTCAAGTCCGGCAGCCTGGATGTTCAGTGGGCCTTCCGCATCGATACGCTGACCTCGGTCATGCTGGTCGTGGTCAACACGGTCTCCGCGCTCGTGCACATCTACTCGATCGGGTACATGCACCACGATCCGCACCGTCCGCGCTTCTTCGCCTATCTGTCGCTGTTCACCTTCGCCATGCTGATGCTGGTGACATCGGACAACCTGCTGCAGATGTTCTTCGGCTGGGAAGGCGTGGGTCTCGCCTCCTATCTGCTGATCGGCTTCTGGTACAAGAAACCGTCCGCCTCCGCTGCCGCCATGAAGGCCTTCATCGTCAACCGTGTCGGCGACTTCGGCTTCATTCTCGGCATCTTCTGCCTCTACATGCTCTTCGGCTCGATCAACTTCCAGACGATCTTTGCCGCCGCCGCCGACTTTGCACCGCATGGCGAGCAGGCCAGCGACGTCGTTCTGACGCTTTTCGGCATGTCGCTCGACAAGGCCGATGCGCTGACCTGGACCTGTCTGCTCCTGTTCATGGGCGCGATGGGCAAGTCGGCCCAGATCCCGCTTCACACCTGGCTGCCGGACGCCATGGAAGGCCCGACCCCCGTGTCGGCGCTCATCCATGCCGCAACCATGGTGACGGCCGGTGTCTTCCTCGTGGCCCGCATGTCGCCGGTCTTCGAACTGTCGCATGATGCGCTGACCGTCGTCACCGTCATCGGCGCGATCACGGCCTTCTTCGCCGCGACCGTCGGCCTGGTGCAGAACGACATCAAGCGCGTCATCGCCTATTCGACCTGCTCGCAGCTCGGCTACATGTTCGTCGCCCTCGGCATCGGTGCCTATGGCGCGGCGATCTTCCACCTCTTCACGCACGCCTTCTTCAAGGCGCTCCTGTTCCTTGGCGCCGGTTCGGTCATCCACTCGGTCTCCGACGAGCAGGACATGCGTCGCATGGGCGGTCTTCGCAAGCACATCCCGATGACCTACTGGATGATGATCGTCGGCACGATCGCGCTGACCGGTGTGGGCATTCCCTTCACCGTCATCGGTACCGCCGGCTTCTTCTCCAAGGATGCGATCATCGAATCCGCGTTCGTGGCGCACAGCTCGGTCGCAGGCTTCGCCTATGTGATGCTGGTGGTGGCGGCGCTGTTCACGAGCTTCTATTCCTGGCGCCTGATCTTCATGACGTTCCACGGCAAGCCGCGTGCTTCCGCCGACGTCATGCATCACGTCCATGAATCGCCGCCGGTCATGCTGGTGCCGCTCTACATCCTGGCCGCGGGCGCATTGTTCGCCGGCCTGATCTTCCACGGCTTCTTCTTCGGTGAGGAATATGCCGAGTTCTGGAAGGGGGCGCTCTTCACTCTGCCGGAAAACGAGATTCTCGAGCACTATCACCACGTGCCTGCCTGGGTGAAGCTCTCGCCCTTCGTGGCGATGCTGCTCGGCCTGGTCACCGCCTGGTACTTCTACATCCGCTCGCCGGAAACCCCGAAGCGCCTGGCTCAGGATCATCGCGGTCTCTACCAGTTCCTGCTCAACAAGTGGTACTTCGACGAACTCTACGACGTCATGTTCGTGCGTTCGTCCAAGTGGCTCGGCTCGTTCCTTTGGAAGAAGGGCGACCAGGCGACCATTGACGGCCTCGGCCCGAATGCCGTTGCCGCTCGCGTGCAGGACATCACCGGTCGCGTGGTCAAGCTGCAGACCGGATATCTCTACCATTATGCGTTCGTCATGCTGATCGGCGTCGCAGCCCTTGTCACCTGGATGATGCTCGGGAGTGCATTCTGATGACCGATTGGCCTATTCTGTCCGTCGTCACCTTCATACCGCTGGTCACGGTTCTCTTTATCCTGCCGATCCGTGACGACACGGAAACGGGGCGTCGCAACATTCGCAATGTGACGCTGCTCGGCACGGTATTCACCTTCATCCTGTCGCTCTTCATCTGGGCGGGCTTCGACGCGTCGGATGCCGGCTTCCAGATGGTCGAGAACGTCGAGATGGCGGGCTCGGGCTTCAGCTACGCCATGGGTGTCGACGGCATTTCCGTGCTCTTCGTGATCCTCACCACCTTCCTGATGCCGTTCTGCATCCTGGCAAGCTGGAAGTCGGTCGATCACCGGGTGCGCGACTACATGGTCGCCTTCCTGATCCTCGAGACGATGATGATCGGCGTGTTCTGCGCGCTCGACATCGTGCTCTTCTACGTCTTCTTCGAGGCCGGCCTGATCCCGATGTTCATCATCATCGGCGTGTGGGGCGGCAAGCGGCGCGTCTATGCGTCCTTCAAGTTCTTCCTCTATACGCTTCTGGGCTCCGTTCTCATGCTGCTCGCCATCATGGCGATGTACTGGGACGCCGGCACCACGAACATCGCCGAGCTGATGCAGCACGATTTCCCTGCATCGATGCAGACATGGTTGTGGCTGGCGTTCTTCGCGTCGTTCGCGGTGAAGATGCCGATGTGGCCGGTGCACACCTGGTTGCCGGACGCGCACGTCGAAGCGCCGACGGCCGGTTCGGTCATCCTGGCGGGCATCCTTCTCAAGCTCGGCGGCTACGGCTTCCTTCGCTTCTCGCTGCCGATGTTCCCGCTGGCTTCGGCCGACTTCGCGCCGTTCGTCTTCACGCTCTCAGTCGTGGCCATCATCTACACCTCGCTGGTGGCGATGATGCAGGACGATATCAAGAAGCTGATCGCCTATTCGTCGGTCGCCCATATGGGTTACGTGACCATGGGCATCTTCGCCGCCAACGAGCAGGGCATCCAGGGCGCCATCTTCCAGATGATCTCCCACGGCCTCGTCTCGGGCGCGCTCTTCCTCTGCGTCGGCGTCGTCTACGACCGCTTGCATACCCGCGAGATCGCGGCCTATGGCGGCCTGGTCAACAACATGCCGAAATACGCCGTGGCCTTCATGATCTTCACCATGGCCAATGTCGGCCTGCCGGGCACTTCGGGCTTCGTCGGCGAATTCCTCACGCTGATGGGCGCCTTCCGCGCCAACACCTGGGTGGCTCTGTTCGCCGCCACCGGCGTCATCCTTTCGGCGGCCTACGCGCTGTGGCTCTATCGCCGCGTGATCTTCGGTCCGCTCGAGAAGGAAAATCTCAAGGCCATGCTCGACCTGTCCCTTCGGGAAAAGGTCATCCTCTACCCGCTGATCGCGCTCGTGCTCTTCTTCGGTGTCTATCCGGCTCCGCTGCTCGATGCGACCGCAGTCTCGGTCGACGCCCTGGTCAATCAATATTCCTCCTCGCTCCAGGCTGCAGCGCAGCTGGCGCAGGGAATGCAGTAAGCGACGGGAACGACGCAAATGACGGCAGAACTTCTCAACACCAGCCTTCAGCTCTCCGTACCCGAGCTCATGCTCGCGGTCGGGGCGATGGTCCTGCTCATGATCGGCGTCTTTTCGGGCGAACGGTCCGTGACCATCGTCAGCGGTCTGGCTGTCGCGCTTCTGATCATGGCCGGGCTCTGGCTGGTCCTGTTCACCGAGAACGGCGCGGCCTATGGCGGTGCGTTCCTTTCCGATCCCTTCGCCCGCTTCATGAAGGTGCTCGCACTCATCGGTTCGATCACCGCCATGGTCATGTCTGTGGGCCATGCCCGCGCCGAACGGATCGACAAGTTCGAGTATCCGGTGCTGCTCGTCATCGCCACGCTCGGCATGATGCTGATGATCTCGGCCAACGACATGATCGCGCTCTATCTGGGCCTCGAGCTCCAGTCGCTCGCGCTCTACGTGGTTGCTGCGATCAACCGTGACTCGGTGCGCTCCACCGAAGCAGGCCTGAAATATTTCGTCCTCGGCGCCCTGTCCTCCGGCATGCTGCTTTACGGCGCCTCGCTCGTTTACGGCTATACCGGTTATACCGGCTTCGACGAGATCGCCCGCGTGCTGGGCGAGGGCGAGCGTCCGCTCGGCCTGGTCTTCGGCCTGGTCTTCCTCCTGACCGGTATCGCCTTCAAGATCTCGGCCGTGCCGTTCCACATGTGGACGCCTGACGTGTACGAAGGCGCGCCGACCCCGGTCACCGCCTTCTTCTCGGCGGCACCGAAGATTGCCGCCATGGCCATCTTCATCCGGCTCGTCAGCTCCGCCTTCGAACCGATCCGGATCGACTGGCAGCAGATCGTGGTGTTCCTGTCGGTGGCCTCGATGGCGCTTGGCGCTTTCGCGGCGATCGGCCAGCGCAACATCAAGCGCCTGATGGCCTATTCCTCGATCGGCCACATGGGCTACGCGCTTGTCGGCCTTGCCGCCGGCACGCAGGCCGGTGTGCGCGGCGTGATCATCTACATGCTGATCTACATGGTCATGACGCTTGGAACCTTTGCCTGCATCCTGGCGATGCGCCGCAAGGAAGAGGGCAATGTCGAAAACATCGACGAACTGGCTGGGCTTTCGAGCACCAATCCGTTCATGGCGACGATGCTGACCATCCTGATGTTCTCGCTGGCGGGTATTCCGCCGCTGGCAGGCTTCTTCGGTAAGTATGTGGTCTTCGCGGCAGCCATCCAGGCCGAGCTGTACTGGCTCGCCGTGATCGGCGTGCTCGCATCGGTGGTCGGCGCCTATTACTACCTGCGCATCATCAAGATCATGTGGTTTGATGAGCCTGCTCCGGAATTCGCTCCGGTGGCTGGCGAACTCAAGCTGGTCTATGGTCTCGCCGGTCTCTTCATCCTCGGCTATGTCTTTGTCGCGAGCCCGCTCGGCCTTGCCGCCGACGTCGCCGCCAGGACCTTCTTCTGAGGCTTGTGAGCGGATCGTCCGCCAAGACAATCGCGTTCCGGCATCTCCCTCTGGGGGATGTCGGATCCACCAATGCCGAGCTTCTCGAACGCGCCCGCAAGGGCGAGGAAGCCGGTCTCTGGATTACCGCCGACCGCCAGCTTTCGGGCCGCGGTCGCCGGGGCCGGACCTGGACCTCCGAGCCGGGCAACCTCTATTCCTCGCTTCTCCTGATCGATCCCGCCGAACCGCATTTGCTGGGATCGTTGCCGCTTGCCGTCGCAATTGCCGTTCATGATGCGATTGCAGCCGTGTTGCCCGGGGAGGGCAGGCGCCTGGCGATCAAGTGGCCGAACGACGTTCTGATCGACGGCGCGAAAACCTCCGGCATTCTCATCGAGAGCGAGTTTCTGCCCGATAGCAGGCAGGCCGTGGTGATCGGCTGTGGTGTCAACATCGCCCATCATCCGAATGCCGGCGGCTACGCCTCGACCTGCCTTCACGAATGCGGAGCCGGCATCTCGCCGGACGAGTTCTTCGCCCATCTTTTCATGGCGATGGAACATACGCTCGATATCTGGGACGCCGGACGCGGCATCGCCACGATCCGCGACCGGTGGATCGAACGGGCCACCGGCATCGGCGGGCAGATCGCCGTGCGTTTGCCCGATAGCGAGATTCATGGTCTTTTCGCCGGAATTGACGGTGACGGAAGGCTGCTTCTGACCTTGCCGGACGGCGGACATCGCACATTTGCTGCGGGAGACGTGTTTTTTCCAGCTGTCTCCGCAGCACCGAACCAAATACAGGATAACGCATGACACCTGAAAACGACCTCGTCTTCATCCCGCTCGGCGGGGTTGGAGAGATCGGTATGAACTTCGCGCTCTACGGCTATGGTCCGCCGGCCAAGCGCGAATACATCATCGTGGATGTGGGGGTGACGTTTCCCGGCCCGGATCTGCCAGGCGCGGATCTGGTGCTGCCGGACATCTCCTATGTCCAGAGCCTGGGCAATGCCGTCAAGGCCATCGTCATTACCCATTCGCACGAAGACCATTACGGCGCGCTCGCGCAGCTCTGGCCGCTCCTCAAGGTGCCGGTCTATGCGTCCGCTTTTACTGCGGGCATGCTCGAGGCCAAGCGCGAGTACGAAAAGACCCGCGCCGAAGTGCCGGTGACGCTCTTCAAGGCCGGCGAGACATTCAGGGCCGGTCCGTTCGAGATCGAGCCGGTGGAAGTCAACCACTCGATCCCCGAGCCCTTCGCGCTTCGCATCAAGACGCCTCTGGGCAACCTGATCCATACCGGTGACTGGAAGATCGACGCCACGCCATCGCTCGGCCCTGTGACCGACGAAGCCCGTTTCCGCGCCATCGGCGACGAGGGCGTGCTTGCGCTCATGTGCGATTCCACCAACGCCATGCGCGAAGGCATTTCGCCGTCGGAGAAGGATGTCTCCCAGGGGCTGCGCGAAGTGATCGAACAGGCCGAGGGCCGGGTGGCGATCACCACCTTCTCCTCCAATGTCGGCCGTATCCGCTCGATCATGGAAGCCGCCCGCGACGCCGGTCGCGAGGTGCTGCTGCTCGGCTCGTCTCTCAAGCGCGTGGTCAACGTCGCTGACGATCTGGGCATGATGGAAGGTCTGCCGAATTTCATCGAGGAAGACGAATACGGCTATATCCCGCGCGACAAGATGGTCGTGATCCTCACCGGTTCGCAGGGTGAGAACCGTGCGGCGCTGGCCAAGATCTCGCGCGACGAAATGCGTCACGTGGCGCTGACCGACGGCGACACGGTCGTGTTTTCCTCGCGCACCATTCCCGGCAACGAGAAGGCGATCCTCGACATCAAGAACGCGCTGATCGACCGCGGCATCAAGATCATCAATGATGGCGATGCACTCGTTCACGTCTCCGGCCACCCGCGCCGCAACGAGCTTCTGAAGATGTACGAATGGGTGCGCCCGCAAATCCTCGTGCCCGTTCACGGCGAGGCCGCGCACCTGACCGCACAGTCGGAGCTCGCCAGGTCCGCCGGCATCAGCCAGGTGCCGCGTGTGCGCAACGGTTCGATCCTGCGCCTGGCGCCGGGGCCGGCCGAAGTAATCGGCGAGGCGCCCCATGGCCGTATCTTCAAGGATGGCGAACTGATGGGCGAGTTCGACGAGATGGGCATCGGCGAACGCCGCAAGCTCTCCTTCGCCGGTCATGTCTCGGTCAACGTGCTTCTCAACAGCCGCAACGACATCGATCGTGATCCGGAAGTCGTCGCCATCGGCCTGCCGGAAAATGACGGCGAGGTCGATGCCATGGAAGACATCCTCTACGATTCAGTGCTCGGCGCGGTGGAGAGCATTCCCCGCGGCCGCCGCAAGGATCTGGGCAGCCTGCGCGAGGCAATTCGCCGCTCTGTGCGTTCGGCCGCAAACGAGGTATGGGGCAAGAAGCCGGTCGTCACGGTTTTCGTGAACCGGGTCTAGCCTTCAGCCGGGCTCCGGGGGAGGAGCCCAATCGAGGAGTGTCGCCATGCTCGGACGTCTCAATCACGTGGCCATCGCCGTACCCGATCTCAAGGCGGCTGTGGCCCAGTATGCCGGGCCGCTCGGGGCCACGGTATCGGCGCCGCAGCAACTTCCCGAACACGGGGTTACGGTGGTCTTCGTCGAGCTTCCCAACACGAAGATCGAACTCCTGGAGCCGCTTGGCGCGGATTCGCCGATCAACGCCTTCCTCGAACGCAGCCCTTCGGGCGGCATTCACCACGTCTGTTACGAGGTCGACGACATCCTGGCGGCGCGGGACCGGCTGAAGCAATCCGGGGCTCGCGTGCTCGGCAACGGCGAGCCGAAGACCGGGGCGCATGGCAAGCCGGTGCTTTTCCTGCACCCGAAGGATTTCAACGGTACGCTCGTCGAACTCGAGCAGGCCAACTGACGGAGCCCGGAAATGAGTTTCGGAACCGGTTTTGCAATTTATTTCATCATCTGGTGGCTGATGCTGTTCGTCGTCCTGCCGTTCGGACATCGCTCGCAGGATGACGAGGCCGAGGTGACGCTTGGGACGGTTTCCAGTGCGCCCGCCAATTTCAGCCTGTGGAAGGTGGTGCTGCGCACGACCGTGGTATCGGCCATCGTGTTCGCGGTCTACATGACGCTGACCGAGTATATGGGCTATTCGATCCACGACGTCATGGCGCTTTTCCCGGATTTCGCATAGCGCATCCGGTTTCTCGTCTGGCCGCCAATTTCCGTGAAAGCAAAAAAAAACAAGGCCTGAAGCCTTGTTTAAGTTATCGCGTGATCTTTTTCCCTGAAGCGGGGGCTGCGTCTTTCGGCGCGCCTAAGATCTTATCCTCCCAAGACATATGACCGCGAATTGGGCACCTCCTTGGTGGGGATGCCTCATTTATGGCCATAGTGCTAACGCATCTGCGGCGACTTGTCACTCATTTTGTGGGGGGATTTTCTTGGAGATGACGATTTTCTGTCACATTGCGATGAGCGTCCGGTCCTGCATCATCGCCGGGTTTCCTTTGCTTTGGGAAGCGGCTAGAAACGCTGCAACGATGCGGCTTCCCTGCCGACTCGCGCAAGTCTTCGTCTTTGTTTGGAAATTGCTCTGGAAGATGAACTTTCGCGACCGGTGATTTCGGGTGCGGCCCGCATTTTGCCCCAATCGGCCCGCACGCCGTTAGCCAAACGAAGAGTATCCCGATGCGCCTGTCGAAATTCTTTCTCCCCATCCTGAAGGAGAGCCCCCGTGAAGCCGAGATCGTCTCGCACCGCCTGATGACGCGGGCGGGCATGATCAAGCAGCAGTCAGCCGGTATCTATTCCTGGCTGCCGCTCGGCAAGATCGCGCTCGACAAGATCTGCGATATCGTCCGCGAGGAGCAGAACCGGGCAGGGGCTGTCGAGATCCTGATGCCGACCATCCAATCCGCCGAGCTCTGGCGTGAGAGCGGCAGGTATGACGACTACGGCAAGGAGATGCTGCGCATCGAGGATCGGATGGAGCGCGAGATGCTCTTCGGCCCGACCAACGAGGAAATGGTCACCGATATCTTCCGGTCCTATGTGAAGTCCTACAAGGACCTGCCGCTCAACCTCTACCATATCCAGTGGAAGTTCCGCGACGAGCGCCGCCCGCGTTTCGGCGTGATGCGCGGCCGCGAGTTCCTGATGAAGGACGCCTATTCCTTCGACCTCGACTACGAGGCCTCGAAGGCTGCCTATAACCGCATGTTCGTCTCCTATCTCCGCACCTTCGACCGCTGCGGCCTGAAGTCGATCCCGATGCGCGCCGATACCGGCCCGATTGGCGGCAATCTCAGCCACGAATTCATCATTCTCGCCGAAACGGGTGAATCGGAAGTCTTCTGTCACCGCGATTTCGAGCGCTTCGACGTGCCTCCGGCCGATGTCGATTATCAGGACGATGCCGTCATGGCGTCGATCGTCGAGAAGTGGACGACGCCTTTCGCGGCCACCGACGAGATCATGGAAAAGGAAGAATGGGCCCAGGACGCCTGGAAGGCGCTCGGCGACGATACCAAGGTGTCGGCCCGTGGCATCGAAGTCGGCCACATCTTCCATTTCGGCACCAAATATTCCGAGCCCATGGGCGCAGCGGTTCAGGGTCCCGACGGCAAGCAGCATTTCGTCTCGATGGGGTCCTACGGTATTGGTCCGTCGCGTCTGCTGGCCGCCATCATCGAGGCCTCGCATGATGAAGCCGGCATCATCTGGCCGGAAAGCGTCGCCCCCTTCCAGGTCGGCCTCATCAACATGAAGCCCGGCGATGCGGCTTGCGATGCGGCCTGCGAGAAGATCGAAACGGCGCTCTCCAATGCCGGCATCGACTTCCTGCACGACGACCGCGACGAGCGCGCCGGTGTGAAGTTTGCGACCGCCGACCTGATCGGCCTGCCGTGGCAGGTGATCGCCGGTCCGCGCGCCGTTGCCGAAGGCAATGTCGAGATCAAGAACCGCAAGACCGGTGAGCGCGAAACACTCACCATCGAGGCCGCTATCAACCGTTTTGCCGCCTGAGCCGCTTCGGGGGGACGGGCGAGGAGACCGCATGACCGATACGACCACTTCAGCTGACGACACCGGCGCCCGGCCGCTGTCCGAACCCGCGCGGCCGTTCTCGGCTTTCGAACGTCTCGTCGCCTGGCGCTATCTGCGTGCCCGGCGCAAGGAGGCTTTCATCTCGGTCATCGCCGGGTTCTCCTTCGTCGGCATCATGCTCGGCGTGGCCACCCTGATCATCGTCATGGCGGTGATGAACGGTTTCCGCACCCAGCTGATCGATCGTATCCTCGGCGTCAACGGCCACATGATCGTCCAGCCGATCGATCAGCCGTTCAACGACTATGCGGAACTCGCCAGGAAGTTTTCGGCGGTCGACGGCGTCGTCGAAGCCATTCCGCTGGTCGAAGGCCAGACGCTTGCCTCCGGGCAGGGCGGTGCGGGCACCGGCGCCTATGTGCGCGGCATCCGGGCCGACGATCTCGAACAGCTGAAGATGGTCTCCGGCAACATCCAGACCGGCGACCTCGTGGGCTTCGCCACCGGCGAGGGGGTCGCACTCGGTTCGCGCATGGCCGAAAGCCTGGGACTCTCCGTCGGCGACACGATCACGCTGATAGCGCCGGATGGGGACGTCACGCCCTTCGGCACCACGCCACGGGTGAAAGGCTATCCGGTCTCGGCCATCTTCGAGGTGGGGATGAGCGAGTACGACGCCACGATCATCTACATGCCGCTCGAGGAAGCCCAGCTCTACTTCAACTCCGAAGGCACCGTGCAGTCGATCGAGATCATGATCGACAATCCCGACAATGTGGACGAGATGCGCGGCAGGATCGAGGCGGCGGCAGGACGGCAGATCTTCATCACCGACTGGCGGCAGCGCAACCGAACCTTCTTCAACGCGCTGCAGGTCGAGCGCAATGTGATGTTCCTGATCCTGACGCTGATCATCCTGGTGGCCGCGCTCAACATCGTCTCCGGCCTCATCATGCTGGTCAAGGACAAGGGGCGCGACATCGCGATCTTGCGGACGATGGGGGCGACGTCATCGTCCATCATGCGGATTTTCTTCATGACGGGCGCTGCGATCGGCGTGGCGGGCACATTCGCGGGCTTCCTGCTCGGCGTCATCGTCTGCCTCAATATCGAAAGCATCCGGCAGTTCTTCTCCTGGGTGTCGGGCACCGTGATCTTCGATCCGGAACTCTATTTCCTCAGCCAGTTACCGGCGGACATGGAAACCGGTGAGACGCTGACCGTGCTTTTCGTAGCGCTTGGACTGTCTTTCATCGCCACCCTCATCCCCTCCTGGCGCGCCTCGCGGCTCGATCCGGTGCAGGCTCTCAGATACGAATAGGAGCGGCGTTTGACATCCTCGAACGTACTCGAACTGAAAAAAGTCGGTCGTCACTTCCTGCAGGGCGAGCGTGATCTGGTCATTCTCGATGGCGCCGATTTCACGCTGAAGGCGGGAGAAACCGTGGCGCTCGTTGCCCCGTCGGGTACCGGCAAGTCGACGCTGTTGCAGATTGCAGGCCTACTCGAACATCCCGATGAAGGCGAGGTGATCGTCTCGGGCCGCGCCTGCGAGCATCTGGGCGACATGGAGCGCACGGCCGTTCGCCGTTCCGAGATCGGTTTCGTCTACCAGTTTCACCATCTGCTGCCGGAATTCTCGGCGCTCGAGAATATCATGATGCCGCAGATGATCGCCGGCCTGTCGACGCAAGAGGCGAAGGAGCGCGCCGCGCAGCTTCTCGATTACATGCGCATCGGCCATCGCGGCGAGCACCGTCCGGCGGAACTGTCCGGCGGTGAGCAGCAGCGCGTGGCGATTGCGCGCGCGGTCGCCAATGCCCCGAGCCTGCTTCTGGCCGACGAGCCGACCGGCAATCTCGACCCCGAGACGGCCGGTTATGTCTTCGAGGCGCTCGATGCGCTCGTCCGTCAGTCGGGCCTGTCCGCCATGATCGCCACCCACAATCACGAGCTGGCGAGCCTGATGGACCGCTGCGTGACGCTGCAGGACGGCAAGGTGGTGGCGTTCGACCTGAAAAGCCACGGCTGAGGCCATCGAGGTCGTCGATCTCGTGCCCGGAGACATGGCGACGGGCGGCCGCAACTTTCTGATGGCACAAAAGAGCGCCCGGACATGAAAAAAAAAAGGCGGGCCGGAGCCCGCCTTTTTCAGCATCGGGTCCGGCAGAACCCTATTTCAGCTTCTTGGGTGCCGCGTCCGGGACCAGTTCGCCGTTGAGGCGGCGGTCGAGATAGTCCTCGCACTCGCCGATGAGCTCGTCGATCTTGTTGGTGAAGAAGTGGTTGGCGTCCGGCACCATCTTCTGGGTGATCAGGATGCCCTTCTGCAGCTTGAGCTTCTCGACCAGGCCGTTGACGTCCTTTTCCGGCGCCACGCGGTCCGCCGAGCCGTGAATGATCAGGCCGGAGGAGGGGCAGGGGGCGAGGAACGAGAAGTCGTAGGTGTTGGGCTGCGGCGCAACCGAGATGAAACCTTCGATTTCCGGGCGGCGCATGAGAAGCTGCATGCCGATCCAGGCGCCGAAGGAATAGCCGGCGACCCAGCAGTTCTTCGAATCCGGATGCAGGCTCTGCACCCAGTCGAGAGCCGCCGCGGCGTCCGACAATTCACCCGAGCCGTGGTCGAATTCGCCCTGGCTGCGGCCGATGGAGCGGAAGTTGAACCGCAGCGTGGTGAAACCGCGCTCCTGGAACATGTAGAACAGCTGGTAGATGATCTGGTTGTTCATCGTGCCGCCGAACTGCGGATGCGGGTGCAGGATGATGGCGATCGGGGCGTTCTTTTCCTTGCCCGGCTGGTAGCGGCCTTCAAGGCGTCCGGCGGGTCCGTTGAAAATGACTTCGGGCATCTGTACTCCTGGATGCGCGGAAAAGACCGCGGGATCGGTTGGGCCGGGGGGGCCCTGCGGTCTTGACGGGAACGCTTGCGCTCCCTAAACCTAGTTTAGAATTGTTCGAAACTGTGTGGTTTCGATGGATCGCTGGTGTCATAGGACATCGGGGTCGGAAAATTCAAGAAAAATGCGAATCTGTCCGGCCGGAACCGCCCCGCCGGACCCCATGGAACGCTAGAGGACAATGGACAGGCAGCGAGCTTACCTCGACTATAATGCCACCGCGCCGCTTTTGCCGGCCGCGCGCGAGGCCATGGTCGCGGCACTCGACATGCCGGGCAATCCCTCGTCGGTCCATGCAGAAGGCCGTGCTGCACGTGAAGTGGTCGCCAGAGCCCGCGAGGCCGTCGCCCGTCTTTGCGGTGCCGCGCCGGCCAATGTCATCTTGACGTCCGGCGCCACGGAAGCGGCCTGCCATGTGCTGACACCCGACTACCGCATGGGCCGCGCGTCGGTGCGGATCGAGACGCTTTTCATCGGCGCGACCGAACATCCCTGTGTGCTGCGCGGTGGACGTTTTCCCGCCGAGGCCGTCAGGACGCTGGCGGTCGATGCAGATGGCGTGATCGACCTCGAGGCTGCTCGTACGGCCATCGCCGGACGCGGAGAAGGGCAGTTCATGCTCGCCCTGCAGCTCGCCAACAGCGAGACCGGTGTTGTCCAGCCGGTGCGCCGGATGGCGGACATCGTTCATTCGGCCGGCGGCGTGATGGTTGTCGATGCCGTGCAGGCCGCCGGGCGTCTGCCGATCGACATCGAAGCGCTCGGCGCCGATTTCCTGTTCGTCTCCGCCCACAAGATCGGCGGCCCCAAGGGGATCGGTGCGCTGGTCAGCCGCGGCGAGACATTCATGCCCGCGCCGCTCATTCATGGCGGCGGTCAGGAAAAGAGCCATCGTGCCGGAACCGAGAATCTGCCGGGCATTGCGGGCTTCGGGGCCGCTGCCGAGGCCGCGATCGAAGCGCTTCCGGCCATGCCCGATCTCGCTTCCCGCCGCGACATGCTCGAGGCCTGGATGCGGCAGACGGCTCCCGACGTCGTCTTTCACGGCGCGCGCGTGGAGCGGCTGGCCAATACCAGCTATGTCTCGCTGCCGGGTCTGAAGGCCGAGACGGCCCAGATCGCCTTCGACATGGAAGGCGTCGCCGTTTCCGCCGGCTCGGCCTGCTCGTCCGGAAAGGTGGGCGTGAGCCATGTGCTCAAGGCCATGGGCGCGGACGCCGATCTCGGCGCCGTGCGCATCAGCCTCGGTCCGGGAACGCAACAAGAGGATGTGATCGCCTTCCAGAAGGCGTTCGAGAAGCTCAATGCCCGCCGGCTATCCCGGCTTGCGGGACAAAACGCCGCCTGAGGGTAAACAGGACTGGAAATATCCAGTTTTTCTGCCGGAATGTCTGGCAACCTGCCCGAAGGCACCATAAGTAACGCCTGTGACGGCCCGGACGCCAGGTCCGCCACGAGCGAGCAAGCCGCCCGGCCTTGAACCGGTGAGATTGGAGTACGCCAATGCCTGCAGTGCAGGAAACGATCGATCAGGTCCGCAGCATCGACGTCGACCAGTACAAGTACGGGTTCGAGACCATGATCGAAACCGACAAGGCGCCGAAGGGCCTGTCGGAAGACATCATCCGCTTCATTTCCGCCAAGAAGGACGAGCCCGAATGGATGCTCGAATGGCGCCTGGCTGCCTATGAGCGCTGGCTGACCATGGAAGAGCCGGACTGGGCGCGCGTCGAATATCCGAAGATCGACTTCAACGACATCTACTATTATGCGGCGCCCAAGGGCACGAGCGGTCCCAAGACCATCGACGAGGTCGATCCGGAGCTTCTGGCGACCTATGAGAAGCTCGGCATTCCGCTGCGCGAGCAGGAAATCCTGGCCGGCGTCCAGCAGTCCAAGATCGCCGTCGATGCCGTGTTCGATTCCGTTTCGGTCGTCACCACGTTCAAGAAGGAACTGGCGGCGGCCGGCGTGATCTTCATGTCGATCTCGGAAGCCATCCGCGAATATCCGGAACTGGTGAAGAAGTATCTCGGCTCGGTCGTCCCGCAGTCGGACAATTATTACGCCACGCTCAATTCGGCGGTCTTTACCGACGGCTCTTTCGTCTTCGTTCCCAAGGGCGTCCGCTGCCCGATGGAACTGTCGACCTATTTCCGCATCAACGAAAAGAACACCGGCCAGTTCGAGCGCACGCTGATCATTGCGGAGGAGGGGGCGTACGTCTCCTATCTCGAGGGCTGCACCGCGCCGCAGCGCGACGAGAACCAGCTGCATGCGGCCGTCGTCGAACTCGTCGCGCTCGATGATGCCGAGATCAAGTATTCGACCGTGCAGAACTGGTTCCCGGGCGACAAGGAAGGCAAGGGCGGCATCTACAATTTCGTCACCAAGCGTGGCGATTGCCGTGGCGACCGTTCCAAGATCTCCTGGACCCAGGTCGAGACCGGTTCGGCGATCACCTGGAAATATCCATCCTGCATCCTGCGCGGCGACGAGAGCCAGGGCGAGTTCTACTCGATCGCCGTGTCCAACGGTTACCAGCAGATCGATTCCGGCACCAAGATGATCCATCTCGGCAAGAACACCTCGAGCCGCATCATCTCGAAGGGCATTTCCGCCGGGAATTCGAACAACACCTATCGCGGCCAGGTTTCTGCCCATCGCAAGGCTGCCAATGCCCGCAACTTCACCCAGTGCGACTCGCTTCTGATCGGTGACCGCTGCGGTGCCCATACGGTGCCCTATATCGAGGCGAAGAACGCGTCCGCGCAGTTCGAGCACGAGGCGACCACCTCGAAGATTTCCGAGGACCAGCTGTTCTACTGCCTGGCCCGCGGCATTCCCGAGGAAGAGGCGATCGCACTGATCGTCAACGGCTTCGTCAAGGACGTCATCCAGCAGCTGCCGATGGAATTCGCCGTCGAAGCCCAGAAGCTGATCGGGATCTCGCTGGAAGGCTCTGTCGGCTGATCATTCGGTCCGGCGGTATTCGCCGGGCCTGCCGGACCGTCTCCCTCCCGCATTCCGTATCGGCTATATTGTCGGAAACGTGGATGGTTCAGGAGGGTGAAGATGGATCCGGTCAATCTGGTTTACTACGCCGTGGTTTGCGGTGGACTTGCCGCCTATGCACCGCCGATCTCGAAGGCGGCAAAGGCCGGTATCGGAATTGCAACAGGTGCCGTTTCGGCGGCACTTCTGCCCTTCCTCCACCAGCTTCTCGGCTTTTGAATTGAAGAGAAATGCGCGCCCGTGGCGCCAAACTGTCAGGATCGTTGATCATGCTTGAAATCAGGAACCTTCACGCCCGTATCGCCGAAAGCGGCACCGAGATCATTCGCGGCCTGAACCTCACCGTCAAAGCCGGTGAAGTCGCCGCCATCATGGGCCCCAACGGCTCCGGCAAGTCGACGCTGTCCTACATCCTCGCCGGCCGCGAGGACTATGAGGTCACCGAGGGCGACATTCTCTACAACGGCGAATCCATCCTCGAACTGGACCCGTCTGAACGCGCCGCCAAGGGCGTTTTCCTCGCTTTCCAGTACCCGGTCGAAATTCCCGGTGTCGCAACCATGCAGTTCCTCAAGGTCGCCATCAACGAGCAGCGCAAGGCCCGTGGCGAGGAAGAGCTGAAGACCCCGGACTTCATGCGTCTGGTCAAGGAAAAGGCGGGCGAGCTGAAGATCGATCCGGACATGCTCAAGCGGCCGCTCAATGTCGGTTTCTCCGGTGGTGAGAAGAAGCGCGCCGAGATCCTGCAGATGAAGCTTCTCGAGCCGAAGCTCTGCGTTCTCGACGAAACCGATTCCGGCCTCGACATCGATGCGCTGAAGATCGTGTCCGACGGTGTAAACGCGCTGCGTTCGCCCGACCGCGCCATCATCGTCATCACCCACTACCAGCGCCTTCTCGAGCATATCGTGCCCGACAGCGTTCACGTCCTCTACAAGGGCCAGGTCATCCGCTCGGGCGACAAGGAACTTGCCGCCGAACTGGAAGCCAACGGCTACGCCGACATCATCGACGCGGCGGCCTGAGGCTCAACGATCGGAAAGATTGACATGAACATGCAAGCAAAGATCCAGCGCACGCCGGCGGAACAGGGACTGATGGATGCGTTCGACGCTCTCGTCTCCGAACTGCCCGGCGACAGCGCTGTCACCGCCAGGCGCGATCGGCTGATGGCCGATTTCGGCGACAAGGGGCTGCCCTCGCGCCGTATCGAGGCCTGGCACTATACCGACCTGCGCACGCTGCTGCGCGCGGTTCCCGACCATCTGCCGGGCGAGACAGCCGACGAGATCGATCCGGTTCTCGCCGGTTCCCATGTCCTGCCCCTGATTGGCGGCCGCTATGTCGAGCCCCGCGAGATCGAGGGCCTGAAAGTGGCTTCGTTCCGCGACGCTCTGTCCGGAGGTACCGCGACGGAAAGCCTTGCTCCGCTGCGCGAGGACGACGTGATCGGCCGCCTCAACGGTGCGTTCGTGATGGACGGCTACACATTGACGCTGGCAGCCGGTTCTGCGCCTGAAAAGATCATGGAGCTGCAGTCGGTGCAGAACGGCGGGCAGGCCCATGGCCGCTTCCGTCTCGAGGCCGAGGCGGGGTCGCGCGCGACGTTCCTCGAACGCCATGCGGGCGGCGAGGCCAGCGGTCTCACCTCGTCGGTCAGCGAGATCGATCTCGCCGAAGGCGTCGAACTCGTCTGGATCATCGTCCAGGAACGCGGGCTCGAGGACACGCACCTGGCGCAACTGCGCGCCAAGCTCGCCGCCGACGCCAAGCTCACCGTCTATGTGATCAACATGGGTGGCAAGCTGGTGCGTCAGGAGGTCGATGTCATGGTCGAGGGCGAGGGCGCCCATTTCGACCTGCGCTCGATCAACCTGCTCGCCGGACAGAGCCATACGGACCTGACGCTGACCCTCGGTCACGTCGTGCCGAACACGACTTCGGAAGAGATCGTTCGCAATGTCGTGCTCGATCGCGCGCGGGGCGCCTTCCAGGGCCAGATCCGCGTGGCCCGCGAAGCCCAGAAGACCGATGCGCAGATGTCCTGCAACTCGTTGCTTCTCTCCGATGACGGCGAATTCGACGCCAAGCCGGAACTCGAGATCTTTGCCGACGACGTGGTCTGCGCCCATGGTGCGACCGTCGACGATCTCGATCCCGTCCATCTGTTCTATCTCGCCGCCCGCGGCGTGCCGGAAAAGATCGCGCGTGCGCTCCTGATCAAGGGGTTTGTCGAGGAACTGCTTGACGAGCTTGACGACGAGGCGCTGTCCGACGCGCTCAGGGAGCGTGTGGAAAACTGGCTGGATGCCCATGTCTGACCAGGCCGCAGCCCAAGGCTACGACGTCGAGGCGGTTCGCCGCGACTTCCCGATCCTGTCGCGCGAAGTCTACGGCAAGCCGCTCGTCTATCTCGATAACGGCGCCTCGGCCCAGAAGCCGCAGGCCGTCATCGACGCGATCACGCACGCCTATTCGAACGAATATGCCAACGTCCATCGCGGGCTGCATTTCCTGTCGAACGCGGCAACCGACGCCTACGAGGCCGCGCGCGAGACCGTGCGCGGTTTCCTCAATGCGCCGTCGGTCGACAACGTCATCTTCACCCGCTCGACCACCGAGGCGATCAACACGGTCGCCTACGGTTTCGGCATGCCCCATATCGGCGAGGGTGACGAGATCGTGCTCTCGATCATGGAGCACCACTCCAACATCGTGCCGTGGCACTTCATCCGCGAGCGCCAGGGTGCAAAACTCGTCTGGGCGCCTGTCGCCGATGACGGGTCTTTCGATCTGGATGCCTTCACGAAGTGCCTGAGCGAGCGCACCAGGCTCGTGGCCATCACCCACATGTCGAACGTGCTCGGCACCGTGGTTCCGGTCAAGGAAATCTGCCGCATCGCCCATGAGCGGGGCATTCCCGTGCTCGTTGACGGCAGCCAGGCCGCGGTCCACATGCCGGTCGATGTGCAGGATATCGATTGCGACTGGTACGCGGTGACCGGTCACAAGCTCTACGGTCCCTCGGGTATCGGCGTGCTTTACGGCAAGACCGATCGGTTGAAATCCATGCGTCCCTTCATGGGCGGTGGCGAGATGATCGAGGAAGTCACCGAGGAAAAGGTGACCTACAACGATCCGCCGCACCGTTTCGAGGCCGGCACGCCGCCGATCGTTCAGGCCATAGGCCTCGGTGCAGCGCTGAAATACATGGAAGACCTCGGGCGCGAGAACATCGCGGCGCACGAGGCCGATCTCACGTCCTATGCCCGCGAACGGCTCAAGTCGGTCAATGCGCTTCGTATCATCGGCGATGCGCCGGGCAAGGGAGCCATCTTCTCCTTCGAGATCGAGGGTATCCACGCCCACGACATCTCGATGGTGATCGACCGCGCCGGCGTTGCCGTACGCGCGGGCACCCATTGCGCCCAGCCGCTCCTGAAGCGTTTCGGCGCGACCTCTACCTGCCGGGCCTCCTTCGGCCTATATAATACCCGAGCCGAGGTCGACGCGCTTGTCGATGCGCTCGACAATGCAAGAGCCTTCTTCGGCTGAACCCGCGAGCGGAATCCGCCACCCTCCGGAGTGTGACATGAGTGATACGACAACAGATCAGACTGACAACGCGGCCCCGGCCAATGACGTGAAGGCCGACGATGCGAAGGACAACGCGCCCGCCACCGCTTCCGCGATCCCGCAGGAAGAGCTGGCCCGGCTGTCCGACGACATCATCATGGCGCTCAAGACCGTCTATGACCCGGAAATACCGGCCGATATCTACGAGCTCGGCCTGATCTACAAGGTCGACATCGAGGATGACCGCTCGGTGAAGATCGCCATGACCCTGACGGCCCCCGGTTGTCCGGTGGCAGGCGAGATGCCGGGATGGGTCGAAAACGCGGTCGGGACCGTGGAAGGCGTTTCCGGCGTCGAGGTCGAAATGACCTTCGATCCGCCCTGGACGCCCGATCGCATGTCGGAAGAGGCACAGGTCGCCATCGGCTGGTACTGAGGGCTGTCGGGCAGGGGAACTTGCTGCCAGCCACGTCTCGCCTTACATTGGTGGTCCACACTGTTGGACAATCTCGAAGCGGCGGACCTTGAACCCGCCTGCGGAAGGAGAATGAGAATGGCATTCGAAATCATGACCCTGACGGACGCTGCAGCTGAGCGTGTCCGCCAGATCGTGAACACCGCCAAGGAGCCGGCAACCGGCATCCGCGTGGGCATCAAGAAGGGTGGCTGCGCCGGCATGGAATACACCGTCGACCTCGTCGACGAGGCCGGGGACAAGGATGATCGCGTCGAGCGGGACGGTGCGACCGTCTATGTCGCTCCCGAGGCGACGCTCTACCTTCTCGGCACGCAGATGGATTTCGAGGTCACGCGACTTCGCTCGGGTTTCGTTTTCAACAATCCGAACCAGACGTCCGCCTGCGGCTGCGGCGAATCGGTGGAGTTGAAGCCCGCAGACCTGGCGCGCCTTGCCGAGCAGGGCGATCCGGTTGTTCGCAATAACTGACGCGCGGCCCCCGGTGTATCGAAAAAGTTGGAATAATTGATCGATCGCCGGGCGCTAACCCTTTCCAAATCATTACGGACCACTTTAGAATTGTTCAGATGCCGTTCACTGGTGTCTGCTAGAGTGGAATGATGTTGAACGTGCCGTCACATATAGTACCGGCGCGCGGTCGTGGGCGGCTGCGCTCGAAAACGGTCGCGTTTCTGGCGGTGACGGTCCTCTCATTTACATCCGTGACCGCTCCCGCGCAGGCCATCGAGATCTTCGGCTTCAAGTTTTTCGAGAAGGACGGCGACGAAACGCCGGTCGTCAATCCGCTCGATTACACAGTGACCTTCGACATCCAGGGCAACGGAGATCCGGATCTTCGCGAAAAGCTCGAATCGGCTTCCGCGCTCAAGCGCAGCGAAGAAGAACCCGTTCCGGGATCAGTGGGGCTGATATCGCGGGCACGTTCAGACTTCGAACAACTTGTCGGCGCGCTTTACGAGGATGGCCGCTTCAGCGGCCTGGTGAAGGTGAGCCTCGCCGGCCGGCCGCTTGAGACCTTGGCCCCGGACACCGACCTCAAGCCTTACGAACCAGTCCCGGTGATGTTCACCGTCGAGCCCGGTCCGCAGTTCCGGTTCGGCGAGATCGTCATGCGGCGCGAGGACGGCTCGGAGCTCGATCCCGCGGCCTACGGTCTCGAGCCGGGCGCCGTCGCCTATTCGACAAACGTGCTCAATGCCGAGGAAAAGGTGGTCGCCGCCATGCGCGAACTCGGCCGCCCGCTGGCCAGGGTCGAGGACCGCAATATCGTCGCCGACCACGATAGCGATACGCTGGATGTGACGATCGTCGTCAACGCCGGACCGGTTGCGCCCTTCGGCCCGACGGCTGTCGAGGGCACCGAGGATGTCGACCGTGATTTCGTGGCCTACATGACCGGTATCGATCCGGGCGAAACCTACGATCCCAGGGAACTCGAAGCTGCCGAGAAACGCCTCAAGGCGCTCGAGGTCTTCAATGCGGTCACGGTGAGGGGCGCCGACAATCTCGACGCCAACGGCGCCGTGCCGGTCGAGGTCAATGTCAGCGAGCGCAAGTTCCGCTATATCGGCCTCGGCGCAACCTACTCATCCACCGACGGTGGTGGCCTGGAAGGCTACTGGGGACACCGGAACCTGTTCGGGCGCGCGGAGAAACTGCGTATCGAAGGCTCCGTTTCGGGGATTGGAAGCACCTCCGAATATGATGACCTGACCTATCACGGTGCGCTCCTGTTCGAGAAGCCGGGGGTCATCGGGCCTGCCTCCACCTTCACGTCGCGCCTTTCCGTCGACCAGGAGAATCCGGACGCCTATCGCAGCTTCTCCGTGACGGGTGCTGTGGGGCTCAAATACAAACTGACCGAAAAGCAGACGCTGTCCGGTGGGGTCGAACTCGAATATGCCAGGATCACCGATTCACTGGTGACCGACCAGGAGACGCTGACGGCTTCGGTCCCGCTCGAATGGGTCTATGACGGCCGCGACGACGAACTGGATCCGACCTCCGGCTTCCGTCTTCTGGCTCACATCGAGCCCGCCTACGAGTTCAATCAGGGCAATAGCTTCGTCATCGCAAGGGGCGAGGCTTCGGCCTATCGCGCGCTCGATGATGCCAAACGCTTCGTCGTGGCCGGTCGTGTGGCCGGCGGTTCGATCGTCGGGGCCGACCTGACGGACATTCCCGCGACCCGCCGTTTCTACTCCGGCGGCGGCGGTTCAGTGCGCGGTTATGCCTATCAGGGAATCGGACCCAAGGATGAGAATGGTGACCCGATCGGTGGGCTGTCCTATATGGAAGCCAATGCGGAAGTCCGCATCGGCGTGACCGACAAGATCGGTATCGTGCCGTTTATCGATGTGGGCGCGGTTTCGACCGGTACGGCGCTCGAAGGCGCAGAGTTCCAGGCCGGAGCCGGCATCGGTCTTCGCTACAAGACCCCGTTCGGTCCGCTTCGCATCGATTTTGCAATCCCGCTCAACCCCGGACCCAATGATCCGGATTACGGAATTTACGCCGGAATCGGCCAGGCCTTCTAGAAAATGGCAGATAAACCCCGGAAGAAGCGCAGCCGCCGCAGAAAGGCGGCGATCTGGTCCCTTCAGGGGCTGGTGGCGATCGTCGTCCTGCTCATCGCGGCGGTGATCTTCCTCGTCGCCACGGTCCCCGGCGGCCGGATGATCGCGCTCATCGTCAATCGCCTGGGATCGAACGAGGTTCAATCCGTCGATCTCGCCGGTGTCACCGGCCTGATCAGCGGCGATACGCGCGTCGAATATCTCGTCATCGGCGATGGCGAGGGAAATCCCTGGCTGCGACTGGACGGCATCGAGATCGATTGGTCGCCCTTTGCGCTCTTTTCGTCCGGTCTCGCGATCGACCGTCTGCATGTTGAAAAGGTCAACGTTTTGCGGCTGCCGGACGCGGGCGAGGAAGCGAGCGAAAGCTCGGGTGCGCTGAATCTTCCTATCAATGTCGATATTGAAGACTTTGATTTGCCTGAGATTATTCTCGGTGAAAAGGTGGCAGGCATCGAGGCGCGTTTTTCGACCGGTGGCAGGCTCAAGGTCAATTCCGACCTCTCCGACGTCAACACCAATATCACGCTCGACCGCATCGACGGCGCCGGTGGCTCCCTGAAGCTCGAGGCCAACGTCAACCTGCCGGACAAGCAGTTCGATCTCGATGCGGATCTGGCCGAACCGGCGGGCGGCGTGATCGCGCGGCTGGCGGGGCTTCCGGACAATCAGGCCATCAATATTTCCGCCGATACCAAGGGCACCCTCGACGATTGGCAACTCGACGTCGCCGGCCGCATCGACGGCAACGAGGTGGCGACGGCCAAGGCGAGAATTCAACAGCGGGAAGACGGACGGCAATTCGAAGCCAGCGCCCGCGGCCAGCTCGGCCGCTTCATGCCGCCGCTTGCCGCCGATCTTTTCGAGGGCAACACCGATCTCTTTGCCTCCGGTCTCGTCGAACTTGAAAATCAGGGTGTCCAGATCGAGGTCTTCTCTCTCGACAGCCAGAGCTTGCACGCCGAAGGGCAGGGCAGGCTCGCCAGGGAAGGCCGGTCCGATTTCACAGCCACCGTCACCGGTGCCAACGGTCCGGTGCAACTGGCATTCGGCCAGGATGAGGGGCGCGTTGAACTCGCGCTTTCCAAATTGGACCTGACTGTCTCCGGCGAGGCGAATGCGGCGGACGTGACGGTGAACGCCACGCTTCCGTCCTTCGATAATGCACAGCTGAGCGCGGAAAGCCTCACGCTGCAGGCAAAGCTGCCGGAGTTCGACCTGACATCGCAGTCGGGTTCGGGAACGGCGACGCTGAAGGCCGCCTCGATGGGGGCTGCCGATGCAACGCTTGCCAAGGTTCTGGCGGGCGAGGTCACACTGGCGACCGACTTCGCGATCGAAGGCAATGATTTCTCGACGACTTCGACGACGGTGCAGACCGGCACGGTGGCGCTGGAGTTTGCAGGTGACATCGATACCGCGGCGCTGACCGGCTCTGGCCATCTCGAAGGCCGCATGAATTCCGCCGTTCTGGCCGACAACCTGCCCGACACCGTCGGCCCGCAGATCACCGTTTCCACGGACCTGACGCTGCCCGGGGACAACGCGGTCTCGGTATCCGATCTCAGGATCGCCGCCGACCATCTCACCATCACCGGCTCCGCAGATCTCGCCGCCGACAAGGCGATTTCCGCAAAGCTGGCGGCAAGTCTGGAGAATGTCGCGGCTCTCAATCCGCTCGCCACCGGTTCGCTCGCGGTCAGCGCCGATGTCACCGGAACCGTTTTCGCACCCGAGTTCTCCGTGGTCGTGGAAGGGACGGATATCGCCGTCGATGGCAAGGACGTCGAGGACCTGAAGATCACGGCGGATGGCAAGCTCGAATCCAATAGCCCAACCGCCGATGTGCGGATTTCCGGCAGCTATCTCGGCAAGCCCATTGTGGGCACGGCCACGCTTGCCTCGCAGGGGGGAGCGAGCGTGATCGATCCACTGCGGCTGCAGGTGGAGGACAACACGATTTCCGGTTCGCTGACGCTCGATGGCGCGTTCAGGCCCGCGGGCAACATCGATCTCGACCTTGCCGATATCGGCGCTCTGGCGGCCCTTGGCGGCGTGGAAATCGCTGGGCGCGGGGAAGGGCGGCTGGTCTTCTCCATCGAGGACGACATCCCTGTCCTGGCCGCCAATCTCGACGTGCCGGAATTGTCCGGCACCGGCTATCAGGTGGCCGATGCCTCCGTGAATGCCACCATCGACAACTATCTGGCACAACCGGGTGTTGCCGGCACCGCTCGCGTCGGCCGGGTGATCGCGGGCAAGACCGCCATTCGCGACATCACCGTCGACGTGTCGCTCTCGGATGGCTGGACCAATTTTACCGGCGATGCGACCGCGGACGGCAGCCCGGTCGATCTGAAGGGGCGCGTGCGGCAGGCTGGCGGTGCAACGGAGGTCGAGCTCGAGACCGCTCGCATCGCCTATGGCGGACTGGCAGTGAGCCTGACCGAGCCGGCAAGGGTCAAGGTCCGCGACGGCACCGCGCAGATTGAAAAGCTCGTCCTCTCACCCGGCGGCGGCAGTGTTTCGGTGACCGGCAGCGCCGGTGAAGACCTCGATCTGGATGTGCGGCTGAATGCGGTTCCCCTGACGGCGATCGACGCGGTTGCTCCTGGTACCGGGCTGCGCGGCGCGCTTTCCGGCACGGTCGATGTCACGGGCGCGGCATCCGCGCCCGTTGCCCGCTATGATCTGACCGCCGACGGCGTCTCGGCCAATGCGCTGGTTCCGATCGACGCGCCGCCGCTCACTGTAACCGCCAGGGGCGCCTATCAGGGCGATTCCGTCACTTTCAACGCCACGGCAGGCGGCGGGGGGCTTCGGCTGAACGCCGACGGCTCCGTCGGCCTGACGGGTGCCAGATCGTTGTCGATCAAGGCCGATGGCACGGCCCCCTTCAGCCTGGTTGCCGCACGGCTCGCTGCCCAGGGGCTCGTCCTCGACGGGACGGCGGACGTGAACATGACCATCGGCGGCACGGCATCCTCGCCGGATTACAATGGTACCATCCGGTCGTCCAATGCCCGCTTCATCGATACGGGTTCCGGGATCGCGATCAACAAGCTCTCCACCGAGATCGCCCTCAACCGCCAGAGCGTCAATCTGCGCTCGCTGACGGGAGAACTGTCATCCGGCGGCGCTCTCAGCGGTTCGGGTACGATCGGCCTCGACGGCAATGCCGGATATCCGGGCGACCTGTCGATCAAGGTCGCCAATGGCCGCTACGCCGACGGACGGCTGGTCGCCACGCGTTTCAACGCCGCGTTGACGGTCACCGGTCCGCTTGCGACGCAGCCGGTTCTGGGCGGCACGCTGGATCTCGGCGAGACGACAATCACCGTCCCGTCCACCCTGCCGGGGTCGATCTCCCAGCTTCAGGTCGATCACCGCAACGCCAATGCGGATATCCGCAGGCAGGATGCCGAACTGGCGCAGGATGACGCAAGCGGTGCCGGGGGCGGTGGTGGCGGAATCGGCCTCGATCTGCAGGTCAACGCCCCGCGCCGCATCTTCGTGCGTGGCCGCGGCATCGACGCGGAATTCGGCGGATCGCTGACGCTGAAAGGCACCACGGCCAACCCCGTCGCCGTCGGCGGCTTTGACCTCGTGCGCGGCCGTCTGGAGATTCTGGGCAAGCGCCTCGACTTCGATTCGGGCCGTATCGGCTTTTCCGGCTCGATGATCCCGAGCCTCGATTTCGAAGCTTCCACGAACGCCGGAAGCGGTACCGCGACGATCCTGGTTTCCGGGCTTGCGACCAGGCCGGAATTCGATTTCACCTCGTCGCCCTCCATGCCCGACGACGAGATCATGGCCCAGCTGATCTTCGGCCGCTCCGTCTCCAATCTTTCGCCGCTGCAGATTGCCCAGCTTGCGAGTGCCGCCGCCGAACTCACCGGCGTGACCTCCGGCGGCGGCATCGTCGGCCAGTTGCGCAAGGCGACCGGCATCGACAATCTGGACGTCCAGACCAACGAGGAGGGCGAAACGTCGGTCGGCGTGGGCAAATACCTCAACGACCGCACCTATTTCGGTCTCGAACAGGGCACATCGGCGGGGTCCGGCAAGGCGACGATCGATCTCGATGTCGGGCGCGGCATCAAGCTGCGCGGCTCGGCGAGTTCCGACGGCGAAACCAAGGGCGGCATCTTCTTCGAGCGGGACTATTGACGAAGCGCGCTTGACTTGCCGTGCGGCGCGGCGCCTTTCTGAGCCAGGATTTCAGCAGGAGCCGCGCCATGTCCGATCTCATTCTCAACCTGACCACAGATGCGGCTGACGCCGAACATGATGCGCCGGCGCCTGAAAAGGTGCTTGCCGGCGATCCGAAATTCTCCACCTGGAACGTCGAGGAACGCGACGGGCTTTATTGCGGTATCTGGGAAGCCACGCCCGGCAAGTGGCGCATCTCCTACGACGAATGGGAGTATTGCCGCATCATCTCGGGCGTTTCGGTTCTCACCGAGGAGGGCGGCGAGGCCGTCACCGTGCGCGCCGGCGACAGCTTCATCCTCCGACCGGGATTCAGAGGAACCTGGGAGGTGCTCGAAACGACGCGCAAGGACTACGTGATAAGGCTCTAGACCGTTTCGCCTTCAGGCGTAAACGGATGGGTCAGACAAACGATTGAGTTCGTTTACGCATTTCGATTCTGCCGATTCCGACAAAATCGAAATTGCTCCAGCGCCTACCAGATGAGGTCCAGCCCTTCGACGCCGCGGAAATGGAAGGCGTCGCGCCATCTGGGCGGCTCGGCCAGCTTGAGGCCGGGCAGGCGCCTGAACAGGATCGGAAGGGCAATCTGCAGTTCGAGACGCGCAAGCGGCGCGCCGATGCAGAAATGAATGCCCGCGCCGAAGGCCAGATGCGTGCCATCGGCCCGCCCGGCGACGAATGCGTCGGGATCGGGAAACTGCTTCGGATCGCGCCCGGCCGCTGCCATCATCAGCCCGATGCTCTCGCCCTTCTTCACGGAAATGCCGGGAACGGGCTCGCAATCGGCAAGCGCATAGCGGGTGAACATGTGGAGCGGCGGATCGATCCGCATCAGTTCCTCCACGGCACGTTCGGTCGCCTTGTCGTCGCCTGAAAAGATCGCCGCGCCGTTGAGCCCGCGCCCGAGTATCGTGGAGACCGCGTTGCCGATGTGGTGGACGGTCGCCTCGTGTCCGGCATTGAGCAAAAGGATCGAGGTGGAGATGACTTCCGCCTCGATCAATGCGTCCGCGCCTTCGCGAGCCGTCAGCATGTGCGAAATCAGGTCTGTGCCCGGCGCCTTGCGGCGCTCTGCGATGATCGAGCGGATATAGTCGGAAAAGGCCCGCGAAGCGTCGTTTGCCGCGTCCTCGGTCTGCCGGTTTCGCCCGAACATGTACATCCGCACCATGCGGTGCGACCAGTCGAGCAGCTGGGGCCCCATCTCGCGGGGGATGCCGAGCATGTCGGCGATCACCGTCACCGGGATGATTTCGGCATAGGAGGAAATGAGCTCGGTACGGCCATCGGCCTGGAACCGGTCGATCAGCTCGTTGGTGAGGCTTTCGATCTCCGGGCGCAGGCGTTCGACCTGGCGGGAGACGAAGGCGCGGTTGACGAGCGTCCGGAGCCGGGTGTGGGCAGGTGGTTCGAGTTCCAGCAGCGAATGGGCCTCGATCGCGTCGAAATCCGCGACGTGCGCCGCAGGCTCCGGCCAGCCGAGTTCCTCACGGCTTGCCACATGCAGGATCTGCCGTCCGAAGCGCTTGTCGCGCAACAGCTTGCTGACCATGTCGTAGCCGGCAAAACACCAGTGGCCGTAGTCTTCCCAAAAGACCGCGCCGCCCTGGTCATGGATTGCTCCATAGGCGGGGTAGGGATCGGCGAAGAAGCCGGTGTGGCGCGGGTCGAGCCGCATGCGCGGGCCGTCGAAAACGGGCAGGCTTGAGGCGAGGGTATCTGAAACTCTGGACATGGCCGCACCGTTACCGCAAACAGGGCCCATGTCCAATGTGCAAATGTCGCGTCAAGCTCCGCGAAAGCAAGGCGCGCGAGCATGGCAGGCGACAATGCGTCGTAAGGATTCGGTTAACCATGCGGCCGCGACAAGAACTGCACCTTCTTTCCAAGGCTTGCGTCTTGAAGATGTGGGTGGTCAGTCTCTATCTAGGGTCTGACGAAAGACACTGATTCCCGGCCTGCACCATGGCCGGACCGTTAAGGGGAATGGGATGACTAGAACAGTCGATACTGCAATGGCGCTCGTGCCGATGGTGGTCGAGCAGACGAACAGGGGCGAACGTTCCTATGACATCTTCTCCCGCCTTCTGAAGGAGCGCATCATTTTCATCACCGGTCCCGTCGAGGACCAGATGGCGACGCTGGTTTGCGCCCAGCTTCTCTTCCTCGAGGCGGAAAACCCGAAGAAGGAAATCGCGCTCTACATCAACTCGCCCGGTGGCGTCGTCACCGCGGGCATGGCGATCTACGATACCATGCAGTTCATCAAGCCGGCCGTTTCGACGCTCTGCATCGGCCAGGCCGCCTCCATGGGCTCGCTCCTGCTCTGCGCCGGCGAGAAGGGCATGCGCTTTGCCACGCCGAATGCCCGCATCATGGTCCACCAGCCCTCGGGCGGCTTCCAGGGCCAGGCCTCCGACATCGAGCGTCACGCGCAGGATATCATCAAGATGAAGCGCCGGCTCAACGAGGTCTATGTCGAGCATACCGGCCGGGATTACGAAACCATCGAGCGCACGCTTGATCGCGACCACTTCATGACAGCCCAGGAATCGATGGATTTCGGCCTCATCGACAAGGTCATCGACAAGCGCGCCAACATGGAAGGCGAAGCCGCCGAGTAGGACGATGCGCGGGACGCGCCCATATGCGCCTGATTACCAATATTTCCGGATGGAAATTGGGGATAAGGGACTGGCGCATGGCGCGGCCCGCGTTAATAATGCACGTTAAGCCTATGTTGAAGCTGTGGTGCGTAACGTGACCAAATCGCCGGGGAACTCGTTGCCTTCGGTCCGGAACAAGGATTAGTCTCGGGCTGGAATGTACCCCGAAACGCCGTGCGGTGGAGCCTCCCGAACCGACCACGCGGCAGCGGGCAGCTCCGGCGACAGCAAGCCGGAGCGGACTGGAAGGAAGTTGAAATGAGCAAAGTCAGCGGTAGCAACGGCGGCGACTCCAAGAACACGCTTTACTGCTCTTTTTGCGGAAAGAGCCAGCACGAAGTTCGCAAACTGATCGCCGGACCAACCGTCTTCATCTGCGATGAATGCGTCGAACTCTGCATGGACATCATCCGTGAGGAGAACAAGACCTCGATGGTGAAGTCGAGGGACGGCGTGCCCACGCCGCAGGAAATCATCACCACGCTCGACGAGTATGTCATTGGCCAGCACGACGCCAAGAAGATCCTCTCCGTCGCCGTGCACAACCACTACAAGCGCCTCAACCACGCCTCCAAGAACGGCGAGATCGAGCTGGCGAAGTCCAACATCATGCTCGTCGGCCCGACCGGCTGCGGCAAGACCTATCTCGCCCAGACGCTGGCGCGCATCATCGACGTGCCGTTCACCATGGCCGACGCCACCACACTGACGGAAGCCGGCTATGTGGGTGAGGACGTCGAAAACATCATTCTCAAGCTGCTGCAGTCGGCCGACTACAACGTCGAGCGGGCGCAGCGCGGCATCGTCTATATCGACGAGGTCGACAAGATCAGCCGCAAGTCGGACAACCCCTCGATCACGCGCGACGTGTCGGGCGAGGGCGTCCAGCAGGCGCTTCTGAAGATCATGGAAGGCACGGTGGCCTCGGTCCCGCCGCAGGGCGGACGCAAGCATCCGCAGCAGGAATTCCTGCAGGTGGACACCACCAACATCCTGTTCATCTGCGGCGGCGCCTTCGCGGGCCTCGACAAGATCATCTCCGCGCGCGGCGAAAAGACCTCGATCGGTTTCGGCGCCTCGGTCAAGGCGCAGGACGAGCGTCGCGTCGGCGAGGTCCTGAAGGGTCTCGAGCCCGAGGACCTGGTCAAGTTCGGCCTTATCCCCGAGTTCATCGGCCGTCTGCCGGTTCTGGCGACGCTCGAGGACCTCGACGAGGATGCGCTGATCCAGATCCTGACCGAGCCGAAGAACGCTCTGGTCAAGCAGTACCAGCGCCTGTTCGAGATGGAAGATGTGGAACTCACCTTCCACGAGGACGCCCTGCGCGAGATCGCCCGTCGCGGCATCGTCCGCAAGACGGGTGCCCGCGGCCTGCGCTCGATCATGGAGAAGATCCTTCTCGACACCATGTTCGAACTGCCGGAACTCGAAGGCGTTCGCGAAGTCGTGATCTCCGACGAAGTCGTCAGTGGCGCCTCCCGTCCGCTCTACATCTATTCCGAGCGCGACGACGAGAAGGGCAACGCTACGGCCTGATATCTTGCGGGGCGGGAAGGCGGTCATGCCGCGTCCCGCCCTTATTGCATGCGCAATGCCTTGCCTCTTCTGCGGAGGGAACGCGTTGTCCTTTCGGAAGCGGCGTGTTTTCGGTTGAAAGCGCACGCAAGCCTTGGCCAAGCCAGGCGTGTAACAGTTTCCAACTTATGGTAAGCGCTTTAAGGTCCGAATCCGGGATTCCGTCTGTACCGGATTTCGTGGCTTGAATTGTAACGGGTTTGTTTCCACTTATACATTCGAGAAACGGGAAAGAGAGCGACGCTTTCGAACCCCGCAGACGGACGCTGGTGCGGTTGCCTCGTGGAGGGGCCGCCATTGCGTTGCCGAAGGGCCTGAAAGACGGCCGGAAAAGGAAAAGACATGACCGACAAGACCAAAATCGCTCCTGAGGATGTGGGTGTCTTCCCTGTTCTTCCGCTGCGCGACATTGTCGTGTTCCCGCACATGATCGTTCCGCTCTTCGTTGGTCGCGAGAAATCGATCCGCGCACTCGAGGAAGTCATGGGCTCCGACAAGCAGATCCTGCTTGCCGCCCAGATCAATGCCTCCGACGACGAACCCGGTCCGGACGGCATCTACGATATCGGTACCGTTGCCAACGTGCTGCAGCTTCTCAAGCTGCCCGATGGCACCGTGAAGGTGCTGGTCGAAGGCCGTTCGCGCGCCGAAGTTATCGGCTACAACGATCGTGAGGACTATTACGAGGCCCGTGCCTTCGAACTCGAAGAGCCCGAGGAAGATCTCGTCGAGATCGAGGCCCTTGCCCGCTCGGTGGTCAGCGAGTTCGAGAACTACGTCAAGCTGAACAAGAAGATTTCGCCGGAAGTGGTGGGCGCTGCCAGCCAGATCGACGACTATTCCAAGCTCGCCGACACCGTTGCCTCGCACCTGTCGATCAAGATCCCGGAAAAGCAGGACATGCTCTCCACCGTTTCGGTGAAGGGCCGGCTTGAGCGTGCGCTCGGCTTCATGGAAGGCGAAATCTCCGTCCTCCAGGTCGAAAAGCGCATCCGCAGCCGCGTCAAGCGCCAGATGGAGAAGACGCAGCGCGAGTACTATCTCAACGAGCAGATGAAGGCGATCCAGAAGGAGCTCGGCGAGGGAGAGGACGGCCGCGATGAGATGGCCGAACTCGAAGAGCGCGTGAAGACCACCAAGCTCTCCAAGGAGGCCCGTGAAAAGGCCGACGCGGAGATGCGCAAGCTCAAGCAGATGAGCCCGATGTCTGCTGAAGCGACGGTCGTGCGCAACTATCTCGACTGGCTGCTGGGCCTGCCCTGGGGCAAGCGCTCGCGCGTCAAGATCGATCTCAACGAAGCCGAGAAGGTGCTCGATTCCGATCACTTCGGTCTCGACAAGGTCAAGGAGCGCATCGTCGAGTATCTCGCCGTCCAGGCGCGTTCGAAGAAGGTGAAGGGTCCGATCCTCTGCCTCGTCGGACCTCCCGGCGTCGGCAAGACCTCGCTCGCCAAGTCCATCGCCAAGGCGACGGGCCGCGAATATGTCCGCATGGCGCTCGGCGGTGTGCGTGACGAGGCCGAGATCCGCGGCCACCGCCGCACCTATATCGGCTCGATGCCCGGCAAGGTCATCCAGTCGATGAAGAAGGCGAAGAAGTCCAACCCGCTCTTCCTGCTCGACGAGATCGACAAGATGGGCCAGGATTTCCGCGGCGATCCGTCGTCGGCGATGCTCGAGGTGCTGGATCCGGAACAGAACGCGACCTTCATGGACCACTATCTCGAGGTGGAATATGACCTGTCGAACGTGATGTTCATCACCACGGCCAACACGCTCAACATCCCGGCTCCGCTGATGGACCGCATGGAGATCATCCGCATCGCCGGTTACACCGAGGACGAGAAGCTCGAAATCGCCAAGCGGCACCTGTTGCCGAAGGCCATTCGCGAGCACGCCCTCAAGGCGGACGAATTCTCGGTCACCGACGAGGCGCTTCTCGCCGTCATCCGCACCTATACCCGCGAGGCCGGTGTGCGTAACTTCGAGCGCGAGCTGATGAAGCTCGGCCGCAAGGCGGTTACCGAAATCCTCAAGGGCAACAGCAAGTCCGTGGCCGTGACCGCCGACAACCTGGCGGACTATCTCGGCGTGCCGCGTTTCCGCTTCGGTGAAGTCGAAGCCGAAGACATGGTTGGTGTCGTCACGGGTCTCGCCTGGACGGAAGTCGGCGGTGAGCTTCTCACCATCGAAGGCGTCATGATGCCCGGCAAGGGCAAGATGACGGTGACCGGCAACCTGCGCGACGTCATGAAGGAATCGATCTCCGCAGCCGCATCCTATGCGCGCTCGCGGGCCGTCGATTTCGGCATCGAGCCGCCGATGTTCGACAAGAACGATATCCACGTTCACGTGCCGGAGGGGGCTACCCCGAAGGACGGACCGTCGGCCGGTGTTGCCATGGTTACGGCTATCGTCTCGGTCATGACCGGCATCCCCGTCCGCAAGGATGTGGCGATGACGGGCGAGATCACGCTGCGCGGGCGGGTGCTTCCGATCGGCGGTCTGAAGGAAAAGATGCTTGCCGCGCTGCGCGGCGGCATCAAGACCGTCCTCATCCCCGAGGAGAACGCCAAGGACCTGCCGGAGATTCCGGACAAGCTCAAGAACGGGCTGGAGATAATTCCGGTCTCGCGCATGGGCGAGGTGCTGGAACACGCGCTTGTGCGCCGGCCCGAGCCGATCACCTGGACGCCCGAAATGGCCGCGGAGGCACTTTCGGACAAGTCCAAGGACACCGGTGCTTCGGTTGCTCACTGATTAACGGACTGGGGCTTTCGTCCCATTTCGCTCCAGAACAGTCAATTTTGACGGGAAGACGGGCTCATTGGGCCCGTCTTTTTATTTCGTGTGCGGAATGATCGCTATTTTTCGGGTAAAAACCACCAAAACCCGCTTGTCAGCGCCCGGCGAATACGTACATTCGCCTGCGATGTTAACGAGTCGTCAAATGCCGAAAGGGAAGAAACGATGAACAAGAACGAGCTGGTTGCTGCTGTTGCCGAAAAGGCTGGTCTCAGCAAGGGTGACGCAGGCAAGGCGGTTGAAGCTGTCTTCGAAACCATCACCGGTGAACTGAAGAACAGCGGCGACGTCCGTCTGGTCGGCTTTGGCAATTTCTCGGTTTCGCGCCGCGAAGCCACTACTGGCCGCAACCCGTCGACCGGCGCCGAAGTCCAGATCCCGGCACGCAACGTGCCGAAGTTCTCGGCAGGCAAGGGCCTGAAGGACGCGGTGAACTAAGTTCACGCGGACCGTCGAAAGACAGGAAAAGCCCGGGCTCGCGCCCGGGTTTTTTCATTTGGGCTCGCGCCCGGGGTTTTTCGTTTGGGCCTGCTGAACGGCGGTAGCGAGCACGAGATTGCCGCTTCCGCCATTTTTTGTATTGACGAGAGAACAAAAATAGAACATGTTGGAAACATAACGGAACACAGGAGCTCAGCATGTTGGAATTTGCACCGGCCGGGTTTGCCCGCGATCTCGCAGCCTTCGTTTCAATGACACTCTTCGTTGCCAGTTTCGGCATCGTCATGCTGGCGCTTTAGGCGTCTCGTTCACCTATCCCCGAGCCGGCAGGTCTGAGCCTGCCCCGCGCGCCGGACGCTACGGACAGCCCCTTGTCCGGTCCGGCAGGGCCTGCCGGCTAATTTTCCCTCACCCCCGATAGTTTGGAAGAGGTGAGGGAAGTCCACGCCTTTCGGCTGTCGGGCGCTGGACATGACGGGCGGCTCGTCCGAAAATCGCGGTTTCAGGAATCGCATTCGGACGGACAAGAGCCCATGGCACGCGACAAGAAGGCCAAGCTTCTCGAGGCGCTCAAACAGGCACCTGCCGGTGGTTCGTCAGGTGCGGCTTCGGGCGGTCAGGACCGGGACGAGAACTGGCCCGGCTTTGTCCATCTGCGCATGCATTCGGCCTATTCGCTGCTCGAGGGCGCGCTGCCCATCAAGACCATGCTCAAGAAGGCGCTGGCGGACAACCAGCCCGCGCTCGCCATTGCCGATACCAACAATTTGTTCGGCGCGCTGGAATTCTCCGTCAAGGCGATGGAAGAGGGCATCCAGCCGATCATCGCCTGCCAGACCGATATCGACATGGAGGATGGCGACGAGGGCGAGCGCCGCGGCAAGGCCGATCATACGAAACGCCACGACTCCATCGTTCTGATCGCTGCGTCCGAGGACGGCTATGCGCGGTTGGTGAAGATCGTCTCGCGCATGTATCTCGGCGGTGCGGAGAACGAGCGGACCCTTCTCAAATTGTCCTGGCTCGAGGAAGAAGGAACCGGCGGGATCATAGCATTGACCGGCGGGGCATCGGGTCCGGTGGAATCGGCCCTGACCAGCGGCAATGCCGGCAAGGCGTCCGCGCGTCTCAAGACGCTGGCCGCCCTGTTTCCGGACAGGCTCTATGTCGAGCTTCAGCGGCAGTCGGGATATGACAGGGGCACGGAATCCGCGATCATCAAGCTTGCCTATGAGAACGAGTTGCCGCTGGTGGCCACCAACGAGGCCTTCTTCCCCGGCAAGGACTTCTACGAGGCCCATGATGCGCTGATGGCGGTTGCGCAGAACACCGTGGTTGCGGTCGATGACCGCCTGCGGCTCACGCCCGACCACGGTTTCAAGACCCGCGCGGAAATGATGGCGCTGTTCGCCGATCTGCCGGAAGCGCTCGAGAACACCATCGAGATCGCGAAACGCTGCTCGGCCATCGTCGAGCGCCGCGCGCCCATCCTGCCGCGCTTCACCGCCGGTGAGGAGGACGAGGACGAGGATGCCGCGCTGGCCGCCGAAGCCGCCGAAATGCGGCGGCAGTCGGTCGAAGGCCTCGAGATGCGGATCAGGACGCTCGGCATGGCACCCGGCTTCGATCGGGCGGCCTATGACGAACGGCTGGAGGTGGAACTCTCCATCATCGAGCGGATGAAGTTTCCGGGCTACTTCCTCATCGTGGCGGACTTCATCAAATGGGCCAAGGAACATGACATCCCGGTCGGTCCGGGTCGTGGTTCGGGTGCGGGCTCGCTGGTCGCCTATGCGCTGACCATTACCGACGTCGACCCCTTGCGGTTCTCGCTTCTGTTCGAGCGCTTCCTCAATCCAGAGCGCGTGTCGATGCCCGACTTCGACATCGACTTCTGCCAGGACCGCCGCGAAGAGGTGATCCGCTACGTGCAGGGCAAATACGGCCGCGACCAGGTTGCCCAGATCATCACTTTCGGTTCGCTCCAGGCGCGCGCCGCGCTACGCGACGTCGGCCGCGTGCTGCAGATGCCCTACGGCATGGTCGACCGCATCTGCAAGCTGGTGCCCAACAACCCTGCCAACCCCACGCCGCTTCATCAGGCCATCGCCGAGGAACCGCGCTTCAACGAGGAAATCCAGAACGAGCCCGCGGTTGCGGGTCTTCTCGACATCGCGCAGAAGATCGAAGGCCTCTACCGTCACGCCTCCACCCACGCCGCCGGCATCGTGATCGGCGACCGCCCGCTCTCCGAACTGGTGCCGATGTACCGCGATCCGCGCTCGGACATGCCGGTCACGCAGTTCAACATGAAGTGGGTCGAACAGGCCGGCCTGGTGAAGTTCGACTTTCTCGGCCTCAAGACGCTGACGGTTCTCAAGACGGCCGTCGACTTCATCGCCCGGCGCGGGGTCGAGATCGATCTTTCCGCCGTTCCCCTTGCCGATCAGCCCACCTACGAGATGCTGTCGCGGGGTGAGACGGTCGGCGTGTTCCAGGTGGAATCGGCGGGCATGCGCAAGGCGCTCATCGGCATGCGGCCCGACCGTATCGAGGACATCATCGCGCTGGTCGCCCTCTACCGGCCGGGGCCGATGGAAAACATTCCGGTCTACAACGCCCGCAAGCACGGGGAGGAGGAGCTCGCCTCCGTCCACCCGATGATCGACTATCTGCTCGAGGAAACCCAGGGCGTGATCGTCTACCAGGAGCAGGTGATGCAGATCGCCCAGGTGCTTTCGGGTTACTCCCTCGGCGAAGCAGACCTTCTGCGCCGCGCGATGGGCAAGAAGATCAAGGAGGAGATGGACAAGCAGCGCGTCCGTTTCGTCGACGGTGCGGTCAAGAACGGCGTCTCCAAGGGCCAGGCCGACATGATCTTCGATCTGCTGGCCAAATTCGCGAACTACGGCTTCAACAAGTCCCACGCCGCGGCCTACGGGATCGTTTCCTACCAGACGGCCTATCTGAAGGCGCATTACCCGGTCGATTTCCTCGCCGCGTCGATGACCTACGATATGGCCAATACCGAGAAGCTGGTCGATTTCCGCCAGGATGCGCGCCGTCTCGGCATCGAGATCGTGCCGCCGTCGGTGCAGACGAGCTACCGCAAGTTCGAACCGGGCGAAAACAAGATCTTCTACGCGCTCGCGGCCATCAAGGGCGTGGGCGAATCGGCCGTCGATCACATCGTCGAGGTCCGCGGCGACAAGCCGTTCGACAACCTCGAGGATTTCTGCCTGCGCATCGATCCCCGGCAGGTCGGCCGCCGGGTTCTGGAAAGCCTGATCGCCGCCGGCGCGCTCGATTGCTTCGGCCATGACCGCGCGTCGCTCGCAGCCGGCATCGACCGCATCATGGGCTATTGCGCCCGCGCGCAGGAAGAGCGCGTCTCCGGCCAGTCCGACATGTTCGGGGCAGGGGCGGCGACCGGCCCGGAAGTCATCCACCTGCCGATCGTCGAAACCTGGACGGCGGCCGACAAGCTGCAGCGGGAATACCAGGCTCTGGGCTTCTACCTCTCCGCCCACCCGCTCGATTCCTATCAGGAAGTCCTCGACAAGATGCGGGTGCAGAACTGGGCGGACTTCTCCGTCGCGGTGAAGGCGGGAGCCACGGCGGGCCGTCTTGCGGGCACGGTGACAGGGGTGCAGGAGCGCAAGACCCGCAAGGGCAACAAGATGGGCATCATTACCTTCTCCGATGGCTCCGGCCAGTACGAGGCGGTTCTGTTCTCCGAAGCGCTTCTATTGTATCGCGAGCTTCTGAAGGCCGGCCAGTCGCTGGTCATCACGGTGCTCGCCGAGGAGCGGCCGGAAGGTATCGGGCTGCGCATCCAGACCGCGGAATCGCTCGAGGAGCGCGCCATTCGCGGCCAGTCGACGTTGCGCGTCTTCCTGCGTGACGCCCGCCCGATCAAATCGGTGCAGGCGAACCTCAAGGGAAGGGGCGACGGCCAGGTTTCCTTCGTTATCATCAAGGACGACGGCAAGCGCGAGATCGAGGTGGAACTGCCGGACAAGTACCGGATCTCGCCGCAGATCGCTTCGGCACTCAAGGCCGCGCCCGGGGTCATCGAGGTGGAACTCGTCTGATCGAGGTCAGATCGACCGCGCTTCGGCGGTTGCTGGTATCGCTGATCTGTAATCGCGCGGGATCATTCCGGCATGACGATCTTCTCTCGTTTCGCTTCGGCCATGCCGGGGCCTTTTCTCGTCGCCGCTGTGTCCTCGTCCGGCCACGTGCCGGCGCAGGGCGAGGGAAGAAGTCCATCGATCGCTTGTTAGTAAATCAAAATAAATAGATTTATTCAGGCGAATAAAAGGATTTTCTCATTCTCTTTCTCAAGTGGGCGATTCACTTGTCCCGGTCCCGCTGCGGTGTGGTCTCGCGGCCTTTGCCGAACGTATAGCCGGTTTCGAGCGCGGCTTTGCCGAACTTGGCTCGAACCTTGTCGATCGCGCTTTCTGCGACGGCGCGGCGGCCGGCCAGCGGATCGACGAGATCGGCCGGATCCGCCTGTTCGGGACTTGTCAGATCCGTGACGCCGATGCCGAGAAGGCGGAAACGCGTGCCGTCGATCTCGCGTTCGAGAAGGTGCAGCCCGGTTCGGAAAATCCGGTCGGCGAGCTGCGTGGGCGCGTCGAGCTTGTGGTTGCGGGTGCGCGACTTGAAATCGGCGGTCTTCAGCTTGAGCACGATCGTCTGGCCGGCGATCTCCGCCTTCTTCAGTCGCGCGGAGACCTTTTCGGACAACGCCCGCAGCACGGGCACCAGATCCTCGCTGCGCGAAAGGTCGGTGTTGAATGTGGTCTCGGCCGAAACGCTCTTGGCTGCCTCGTTGGGATGGACGGTGCGGCTGTCGTCGCCGCGGGAAAGCTCATAGAGCCGCTTGCCCATCACGCCGTAGCGCCGCATCAGGGTATCGATCTCCATCTTCTGAAGCTGTCCCACGGTCTTGATGCCGTCACCTGCCAGCTGTGCCTCGAAGGCCTTGCCGACACCCCAGATCGTCGAAACCGGTCTCGGCGCCAGAAAGTCCATCGCCTCGGCCTTGCCGATGACGGAATAGCCGCGCGGCTTCTCGAGGTCGGAGGCAACCTTGGCGAGGAACTTGCAGTAGCTCAAGCCGACCGAGAGGGTGATGCCGATCTCGTCTTCGACACGCCTGGCAAACCGCGCCAGCGTCCGCGCCGGGCTATCCTTGTGCAGCAGTTCGGTGCCGGCGAGATCAAGGAAGGCCTCGTCGATGGAGATCGGCTGGACGAGTGGCGTGAGCTCCTGCATGAGCGTGCGGACATCGCGGCCGACGCTCGCATATTTCTCCATATTCGGCTTGATGACGATCGCGTCGGGGCAGGCTTCGAGCGCCTTGAACATCGGCATTGCCGAGCGCACGCCGCTGATCCGGGCAATATAGCAACAGGTGGAAACGACGCCGCGCCTGCCGCCCCCGATGATCACCGGCTTGTCGACGAGCTCGGGATTGTCGCGCTTTTCGACGGTGGCGTAGAAGGCGTCGCAGTCCACATGGGCAAGCGAGAGTTTTGCAATCTCCGCATGGCGCACCAGTCGCGGGCTGCCGCAGCCATGGCAGCGCTTTTCCGCCGCGCGGGTGGGGCGCAGGCAGTCACGACAGAAGCCGGGAAGATGTGTGGTTTCGCTCATGGCCGGAACAAAGATTGAACAGACCGAAACTAGGCCAAACGGAGCGAAGTCACAAGCTGGGTCTAGTCGTCAGCTGACGAGAAATGGCGACGGATGAGCCTGCCCGCTTCGGGCCAGCCTTGAGCTGTCACGACGCCGTCTCCGGGATCGGGGGCGAGCGCGCGAAACCCTTCATGGGCCATGAGATTGACCAGGAGCGCCTGGGGCAGATGATCGCGCACCGAGTGGAGATTGCGAAAGATGTCGTCGACAAAGGCAACCGGCTGGTCGCGCTCTCCGTGAATGGCGAGGGCTGCCGGGCCCTTGGGCTGTTCGGAGGCGATCATCGGGTATGGCATGGCCAGAGTATCGAGCACCCGGCGGCGAATCGCCCGATGCCGGGGCGGCATGGCGGTCAGGAAGACGATGTCGGCGATGGCGGAAAGATCGTGGAGCGTCTCGACCGCGGCCTCCGCGGCGTGTTGCCACCGGTCCTGTTCGGCGAAGAACTCTTCCAGAAGCGCGCTGACCTGTGCCTGCTCGACGGCGCGATCGCCTTCGAGCGGGAAGATGTTGCCCGTCAGCCTGAAGGAGACCGGCCGCAATTCGTGACCCCGGGAAATGAGGAATGCCATGAACGGGGTGACGAATTCGAGTGCGACCTCGTCGATGTCACATATGAGCAGGGGTCTGTCGCCGAGGCTGATGTCCTCGGCACTGCTTGCGATCCCGGTCAAATATCGCTTCCCCCGCCGAGCTCCCGCCATGCGCGGGCGACGGCTTCGGGCGGCCTGCCGGAAGCTTCCGAAAACCGAATCAGCGTCGGCTCGTGCGTCATCAGGAAGGACAGGACCCCGACAAGAAACCCCGGCTGGCCGGCCGCAGCGCGCAGATTTGATGCTTCGAGGCCCGAAAGTGCCAGAAAACGGGACAGCAGTTCCGGCTCTGAAGCGAGCCATCCGAGCACTTCGATGGCGATTTGTTGCGGATCGTTATGGGTCATTTCTGTCATGGTTGAGGAATCGATGAGAATTCGAATGATGGGGTTACCATTTTTTCAACCTCGCGAAAGTAGTATAGCCGCTAGTGAGCTGGAATCGGGAAACCGTTTTGAGTTGGGCCGGGAAATCGGCCAGGCGTTCAGGGAGACCGGCATACGCCGGACAGACGCCGTAGGACGGGACAGGATATGACCAAGCAGGTGATGATTGTTGAGGACAACGAACTCAACATGAAGCTATTCCGGGACCTCATCGAGGCCTCCGGCTACCAGACGATCCAGACCCGCAACGGCATGGAGGCGATGGATCTCGCCCGCGCCCACCGGCCCGATCTCATTCTCATGGACATTCAGCTTCCCGAGGTCTCCGGCCTCGAGGTCACGAAGTGGCTCAAGGAAGACGACGATCTGCACCAGATCCCGGTGATAGCGGTCACCGCATTCGCCATGAAGGGTGATGAGGAACGCATTCGGCAGGGGGGCTGCGAGGCTTATATCTCCAAGCCCATCTCGGTGCCGAATTTCATCCAGACCATCAAGACCTATCTCGGCGATAGTTGAGCGAAGGACCAGACAATGACCGCGCGCATACTCGTCGTCGATGACATTCCGGCCAATGTGAAGCTGCTCGAAGCGCGGCTGATAGCCGAATATTACGAGGTGCTGACTGCCCCTGACGGCATGACCGCGCTGTCGATCTGCGATCAGACCTCCGTGGATCTCATCCTGCTCGACATCATGATGCCCGGTATCGATGGTTTCGAGGTGTGCGAACGGCTCAAATCAAATCCGCGCACGGCTCACATCCCGGTCGTCATGGTGACTGCGCTCGACCAGCCGTCGGACCGCGTCCGCGGGCTGAAGGCCGGCGCCGACGATTTCCTGACCAAGCCGGTCAACGACATGCAGCTGATGGCGCGGGTGCGTAGCCTGGTGCGCTTCAAGACGCTGTCGGACGAATTGCGACTGCGCGCCGAGACCGCCCGCTCGGTCGGCGCCAGCGACCTGCTTTCGCCCGTCGGGAACGGGTTCGGCGAGCCGGGTCTGGTCTTGCTTGTCGAACCGCGCGCCAATGCACGCGATCGCATCATCCGCGCCTTGTCGCAGACGGCCGAGGTGACGGCGATCAGCGATCCGCAGGCCGCCCTGTTCGATGCCGCCGAAAAACCCTACGAACTCGTCATCATTTCCTCGCAGCAGGAAGACTACGACCCGCTGCGCCTGTGCTCGCAGATCCGTTCGCTTGAGCGCACGCGCTTCATTCCGGTTCTTGTCCTCGCCGAGCAGGGTGAGGACGAGCTCGTATTGCGGGCGCTGGAACTCGGCGTGAACGACTATCTCCTGCGTCCGCTCGACCCCAATGAGCTGGTGGCGCGCTGCGTGACCCAGTTCCGCCGCAAGCGCTATAACGACCAATTGCGCGAGAGCCTCACGATGTCGGTCGAAATGGCCGTCACGGATCCGCTGACGGGGCTCAATAACCGCCGTTATCTCGATACGCACCTGCAGACGCTGTTCGATCGCTCCAAGCGCCGCGGCAGGCCGCTGTCGGTCATCATCGCCGATATCGACCACTTCAAGGCGGTCAACGATACCTATGGGCATGAGGGCGGCGACGACATCCTGAGGGATTTTGCCCAGCGGGTGAGGGGAGCCGTGCGCGGAGCCGACCTCGCTTGCCGCTTCGGTGGCGAGGAATTCGTCATCGTCATGCCGGACACGCCCGACGACATTGCCGGCCAGGTCGCCGAGCGTCTGCGGGAATCAGTGGCGAACCAGGCTTTCCGTATCGCGGCAACCGGCCAGGACGTGACCGTGACCGCCTCGATCGGCATCGCCACGCTCGAAGCCGGTGATTCGGATGCCGCGGGGATGTTGCGCCGTGCGGACAAGGCGCTCTATGCGGCAAAGGACGGCGGACGTAACCGCGTCGTGAGCCAGGCTGCCTGAAAACTGCCTGGTCAAACTTGATGGGAGCCCCCTCAAATATGAGGATGGCCCGTCGGTTCTGCTACTAGATTTTGCGGGACAGGGCAATTTCAACTTGATCGTGTGGCGCTTTCCGTCCATCAATTGTGTAACGGAAAGATAGATACATCAAAGTATCTCGAGTTCCTCATGAGCTGGTTCGCCGCATCTCCTGCATCATGGGGTTCTGGCTGGCGAACGGTAGTCCAATCGCCAATTTGGACCGCCGTCGCCAGCCAATCTTGTACCGTTCCCGCAAAGGGTTCAGATCACACGAAAAAGCCCGCTTCGATTGCCGAAGCGGGCTTTTTTCATGGCGTCCGGAAAGCGGATTACTTGATCTTCGCTTCCTTGAATTCAACATGCTTCTTGGCGATCGGGTCGTACTTGGTCTTCACCATCTTCTCGGTGAAGGTACGGCTGTTCTTCTTGGTCACATAGAAAAAGCCGGTGTCTGCGGTCGACAGGAGCTTGATCTTGATCGTGGTTGCCTTGGCCATCTTGGTCTGCCTCTACAGGGGAGTGCGAATATCGTGAAAATAGCCGTGGCGGTCTCGGCGGTTATCCAGCCCGGGACCCACGGCAAATCTTGCGCGGAAACTACAAATTGCCGGCGGAAAGTCAAGCCCTCTTGGGACGTAACAGGATTCGGATCACAGTGAGGGCGACATAGAGGCCGAAGAAGAAGGCCAGCGACCAGGCAAAACCATGGCTGCCGAACAGATCCATCGCCCCGCCGATGAGCTGCGGGCCGATGAGCGTGCCGAGCGCGTAGCAGAAAACGAAGGCCGCATTGGCGGCGGCGAGATCCGAGCCGTGCAGCGTATCGCCCAGATGCGCAAGGCCGATCGTGTAGAGCCCGGCCACGCATCCGCCCCACAAAAGCAGGATGATGCTGGCATAGAGCCAGTTCTCGATCATCCAGGGCAGGGCGAGCGATCCGATGAGCCCTATGACGGCGACGATCGACAACAGGCGCCGCCTGTCGGACGATCTGTCGGCCAGCATGCCCATGGGAATCTGGAAGATGACGTTGCCGAGCCCGATCATCGACAGAAGGATGGCGCCCTGCGATTCGCCGAATCCGGTGCTCTTCGCATAGAGCGGAAAGAGCGAGAGGCCGCCCGATTCGACCGCGCCGAACACGAAGACAGCAGCGGTGGCGGTGGGCACGAGGAAGACATAGCGCAGGAAGGGATGCTTGGCCGGCTCCGCGATCGGCGGGTTTTCGTGGCGCGCGATGACCACTGGCACGGCTGCCATCAGGATGATGACGGCGCCGACGAGGAAGGGCGCAATGCCGTCGGAGCCCAGGATCGAAAAGATCAGTGGCCCGGCCGCAAATCCCAGTGACAGCACTGCCGCGTAAATGCCCAGGACAAAACCGCGCCGCGACGGCGGAGCCGCGGTGTTGATCCAGAATTCCGACAGGATGAACAGCATCGTGACGGCGCCGTGGAAGACGATCCTGAGCGGGAACCACAGCCAGAAGGCTTCGGCGTAATAGAAACCCAGCGCGCTGACCGCGGCAGCCACGATGGCGAGCAGCATCGTGTTGACCACGGTGATGCGCTTGGCGATCATCGTCGTCAGCGGCGCGGCCGCCATCGCCGCCACGCCGCCCATGGCGGTATTCACGCCGATCATCGTCGAGGAGATGCCGCGCTTTTCCAGGATGATGCTCAGGAGCGGCAGGCCCAGCCCCATGGCGATGCCGACGGCGGTGATCGAGGCAATCGCGGCAATCAGCGCGGGCCAGTGAATATCTTCGCGCTGGGGAGGGGATACGACCATTTTGTCCATTGGGAATTTTTCAGTGCAAACTCATTACTCAGAATGCCGGGACGCCGCAACTGGCTTCACCGCACAGGCTGTATAACCGGCCAAACTGCCTGATTTCATGACGACGTTCAGATCGTATCCCTGATCTGTCGGCCGTTACGGAAGTGATAGAAGGGAATGGCGGCATCGAAGGGCAGGGAAGTGTCCGCCGCGAGCGCCGCATTCACGTCATCGAGTATGACGCGGGTGATGTATGCCAATGGCAGGTCGCCAAAGTCATCGAGCGGCAGCCAGGTCAGATCCAGAAGTTCGGAACTCTCCTGGTGAAGCGCCGTGTCGGCCTCGATCTCGTCGGTGAAACAGGCAAAGAACCGCGTATCGAAGCGCCGGTTCTGTCCGGGTGGCGTTATCGCACGCGCCACGTATCGCAACTTCGAAAGATCGGGGCAGAAAGCCTCTTTCTCGCTTCTCGGGGTGAGCGAGAGGGAGACTTCCTCCTCCATCTCCCGGGCCGCAGCGATCGCGAGCCCCCTGGCCGTCATCGGCGTGAAGCGCTTCGGTGTCCGGATCGCCAGCCGGTCGAGAACTTCGGGGCAGAGCGGAGCGGAAACCGACTTGCGGGAATCGCCCGGATCGCGCCGCCCGCCGGGGAAGACATAGACGCCCGGCATGAAGGCGTGGGCGCGGGCACGCCGGCCCATCAGGACGCGCGGCACGCTTGCGCTCCGGTCGATCAGGATGAGGGAGGCCGCATCGCGCGGACGGATGGTCGGATGCCCGCCGTGCTCCAGCGCCGGATCGGGGGAGGTGCCGCTACCGGCTACCTTCGCTGTCATCTCGCCTGTTCGTCCGAAAGCGAGCCGGCGGCGATGGCATCTTCATCGATGCCGCCGAAACCGTGCATCCGAAGCGCCCATTGCAGTCCGATCACGCCGCCCTTGAGCGGCTGGAGCAGGAACAGGCTCAAGATGCCCGTCAGCGGTATCCACAGCGCCATCTGCTGCCACATTTCCAGTTCCACCACCTGGTCGACGGACATGTAGGCCGCCACGATGATGTGGCCGACGATGAAGATCGTCAGATAGGCAGGAAAATCGTCGGCGCGGTGATGCTTCATCTCGGCGCCGCAATGGGCGCATTCGTCCACCGGCTTGAGATAGGACTTGAAGAGCTTTCCCTCGCCGCAGTTCGGGCAGCGGCCGAGAAATCCACGTTTTACGGCGGTCTTTGTATCGCGCGGCGCTTCGCCGGCCGTATGCGCGGGCTGGGATCCGAAATGTTCCAAGGTCGTCTACCTCCTGGGCGCTCAGCGCCGTCCACGTGGCGGTCGGGTGCCGGGCTGCTTGCCGGCACTTCGCCGCGCGCGCCCCGACTTGTGGAACGAGCGCGTAGCAGTCGGCATCTTGCGGCCTTCACCGAGAATTTCAAACCGAAGCGCGCCGGCAAGCGGAATCGCGTCGACAAGTCGCACCTCGACTTCGTCGCCGAGCCGGTAGCCGAGACCGGTCTTCTCGCCGGTCAGCGCCTGATGTGCTTCGTCATATATGTAGTAATCCCGCCCCAGCGTTGAAATGGGTACGAAGCCATCGGCTCCGAGCCGCTCCAGTTTGACGAAGAGGCCCGACTTGGTGACGCCGGCCACGCGGGCCTCGAACTGCTCGCCGATCTTTTCCGACAGGTGGTGGGCGATCAGCCTGTCGACGGTCTCGCGCTCGGCCACCATGGAGCGGCGCTCGGTGGTGGAGATTTCAGCTGCAATGTCGTCGAGATCTGCCTCGTCCTTGGGGCTTATGCCACCTTCGCCAAGCCGCAGGGCGCCCACGAGGGCCCGGTGGACGATGAGGTCGGCATACCGGCGGATCGGCGAGGTGAAATGGGCGTAGCGGCGCAGGTTGAGGCCGAAATGGCCGAGGTTTTCAGTCTGGTAGACCGCCTGGCTCTGGCTGCGCAGCACCATCTCGTTGACCATCACCTCATAGGGCTGGTCCTTGGCCCGTTCAAGCACGCCGTTGAAGGAGTTCGAACGCAGATTGCCGCGCGAGAGCGACAGGCCGAGCGTGCCGAGGAATTCGCGCAGCACTTCCTGCTTGGCCAGCGACGGCGTGTCGTGAACGCGGTAGATCAGCGCCTGCTTGCGCTCTTCCAGCGTTTCGGCAGCGGCCACGTTGGCCTGGATCATGAACTCCTCGATCAGCTTGTGGGCATCGAGGCGGGCAGGGACGATCACCTTGTCGACGCGGCCCTTGTCGTCGAGCACGATCTTGCGCTCGGGCATGTCCAGTTCCAGCGGCTGGCGCTTGTCGCGACCGCGTTTGACGACCCCGTAGGCATGCCAGAGAGGCTTGAGCACAGGTTCGAGAAACATCTCGGCCTTGGCATCGGGCTGGCCGTCGATGGCCGCCTGCGCCTGCTGGTAGGAGAGTTTGGCGGCCGAGCGGATCATCACACGGTGGAAGCGGTGACCGACCTTCTTGCCTTCCCGGTTGAACCGCATCTTCACGGCCAGCGCCGGACGGTCCTCGCCCTCGCGCAGCGAGCAGAGATCGTTGGAAATCCGCTCCGGCAGCATGGGGACCACCCGGTCGGGGAAATAGGTCGAGTTGCCGCGCTTCAGCGCCTCGCGGTCGAGCGGGCTGCCGGGGCGCACATACCAGCTCACATCGGCGATCGCGACGGTGACGATGACGCCGCCCTCATTGTCGGGCGATGTGTCCTCTTCGGCGTAAACAGCGTCGTCATGGTCCTTGGCATCCGCCGGGTCGATGGTGATCAGGGGGATGTCGCGCCAGTCGTCGCGGTTGCCCATCGGCGCGGGCTTCGCGTCCTCCGCGTCGGCGATTACGTTCTGGGGGAAGATGTGGGGAATGCCGTGGGCATGGATGGCGATCATCGAGATCGCCTTTTCGCCCGCGACATTGCCGATGACCGAGATCACCTTGGCCCGCGGCAGGCCCATGCGGCCGAGCTTGACCGGTTCGAACTCGACGAGGTCGCCTTCGCTGGCCTCACCCTGGAAATCGCTGTCGACCACGAATTCGTCGCCGCGGCGATCGATCGGCAGAAGCCGTCCGCCGCCATCCGGCATGGGCTGGAAGACGCCGAGCTGCGCGCCGGCTCGGCGATCGAGGATCTTCATCACCCGGGCCGAATAGGCAGGTCCCTTGTTGGCCGGGGCGGGGAAGATGCGCGCCAGAACCCGGTCGCCGAGACCGGCAGCCGTGGAAGGTTTTTTGCCCTTGCCGCGACCGCGCGCACCGGCGTCCGAAGATTGCCGCACGATCACGGAAGGGGCCACGCCCTTGTCCTCGGGCCATTCGGCAGGCCGGGCGATCAGGTCGCCGTCGGGGCCGCGCATGGTGATTTCCAGAACCGTGACGGCCGGCAGCGAGCCCGGTCGCGTCAGCGACTTCCTGTGTCGTTCGATGAGCCCGTCATTCTCCAGATCCTTGAGCAGGGTCTTGAGTTCCAGACGCGCTTCGCCCTTCAGCCCGAAGGCCTTTGCGATATCACGCTTGGTCGCCTGTTCCGGATGCTCTGTGACGAACCGCAGGATGGTCTCGCGATCCGGCATCTCGCCCCGGCGGAACGGCACGGATGTTTCGCCCTTGCCGCCGGGCTTGCTGGTTGCTGTGTCTTTCGGGCGTCTGGCCAAGATCAGTCCTTCGCGGCTGTCTTCTTCGCCGCAGTTTTCTTTGTTGCCGTCTTTTTGGCAGCCGTCTTCTTGGCGGGCGCCTTTTTCTTCGCCGGCGCCTTCTTCTTGGTGCCCTTGGCGCCGGCCTTGGCCGCGATCAGTTCGAGCGCCTGTTCCATGGTGACGTCGGCGGGAACCGTGTCCTTGGGCAGCGTCGCATTGATCTTGCCCCAGTTCACATAGGGGCCGTAGCGGCCGTCGCGCACGGTGATCGCGCCGCCATCCGGGTGGTCGCCGAGCGACTTGAGCGCGGTCGGCGTGCCGCGTCCGCGTCCCGGACCCTTCGCCTGCTTTTCGGCGATCAGGGTCACCGCGCGGTTGAGCCCGACGGAGAAGACGTCCTCGACGCTTTCGAGGTTGGCGTAGACACCGTCATGCAGCACGAACGGGCCGTAACGCCCGATGCCGGCGGAAATCATCTTGCCGCTCTCGGGATGCTGGCCGATATCGCGCGGCAGCGACAGCAGCGCCATCGCCTTCTCGTGGTCGATCGATTGCGGAGCCCAGCCCTTGGGCAGGCTGGCGCGCTTGGCTTCCTTGCCTTCGCCGCGCTGCACATAGGGGCCGAAACGGCCGGTCCTGAGCGTGATCGGCTCTTCCGTATGCGGATCCTTGCCGAGATCCTGCGGCTCGTTGGCAAGGGCCGCGTCGCCGTTGCCATCGCCATCGGCGGAGAGCTGGCGGGTATAGTTGCAGTCGGGATAGTTCGAGCAGCCCACGAAGGCGCCGTATTTGCCGAGCTTCAGCGACAGCTTGCCTTCGCCGCAGGTCGGACAGATACGCGGATCGGAGCCGTCCTCGCGCTTGGGGAAGACCAGCGGAGCCAGATGTTCGTTGAGCGCGTCGAGAACTTCGGAAACGCGAAGATCCTTGGTCTCGGTGATATGGGCGTTGAAATCGGTCCAGAAGTCGCGCAGCACGTCCTTCCAGGCCAGATCGCCATTGGAGATCTTGTCGAGCTTTTCCTCGAGATCGGCGGTGAAATCGAATTCCACGTAGCGATCGAAGAAGTTTTCGAGGAAGGCGGTGACGAGACGGCCCTTGGGCTCGGGGATAAGCTTGCGCTTGTCGGCGGTCACGTAGTCGCGGTCGCGCAACGTGGCGAGCGTCGAGGCGTAAGTCGACGGACGGCCGATGCCGAGTTCTTCCATCTTGCGGATCAGCGAGGCTTCCGAGTAACGCGGGGGCGGCTCGGTGAAGTGCTGGCTGGCGTCGATCTTCTGGCGGTCGAGATCCTCGTCCGCATTGATCAGCGGCAGGCGACCGTCATCGTCGCCGTCGTCGGCCTGCTCGCCGTCTTCCTTGGCATCCGTATAGGCGGCGATGAAGCCGTCGAAGCGGATCACGGATCCGGTTGCGCGCAGATTGGCGGAGGCCGAACCGTTCCTGGCCAGAATCTCGACCGTGGTGCGCTCGATCTCGGCCGACTGCATCTGGCTGGCGATCGCGCGCTTCCAAATCAGGTCGTAAAGCTTGAGCTGGTCGGCATCGAGATAGCGGCGCACCTCGTCGGGCGCACGTTCGAACCCGGTCGGACGGATGGCTTCGTGTGCCTCCTGCGCGTTCTTCGCCTTGCTCGTATAGATGCGTGCCTTTTCCGGCAGGTAGCGTTCGCCGAAGCGTGTGCCGATCTCTGCGCGGGCGGCATCGATGGCTTCGCCGGCCATCTGCACGCCGTCGGTACGCATATAGGTGATGAGACCCACGGTCTCGCCGCCGATATCGATACCTTCATAGAGCTTCTGCGCCACCTGCATGGTGCGCGAGGCGTTGAAGCCGAGACGCGAGGAGGCTGCCTGCTGCAGCGTCGATGTGGTGAAAGGCGGCTGCGGGTTGCGGCGTGTGGGCTTGGCTTCCACGCTCTCCGCGGTAAAGGCCGCGCCCTCCAGCATTGCCTTGATCGTGGCGGCGCGGTCGCCGTTCCCGATCGACATCTTCTGGATCTTTTCGCCGTCATGGGCAGTCAGGCGGGCCGTGAACTCCTCGCCGCGCGGCGTCTTCAGCTGTGCCGCGATCTGCCAGTATTCCTCGCTGACGAAACGGTCGATCTCGTCCTCGCGATCGCAGATCAGGCGCAGCGCCACGGACTGCACGCGTCCGGCCGAACGTGCGCCCGGCAGCTTGCGCCACAGGACAGGCGAAAGGTTGAAGCCGACGAGATAGTCGAGCGCGCGACGGGCCAGATAGGCATCCACCAGCGGCACGTCGATATCGCGCGGATTGTCCATCGCCTCGAGGATCGACTTCTTGGTGATGGCGTTGAAGACGACGCGCTGGACGGTCTTGTCCTTGAGCGCCTTTTTCTTCGCAAGCACCTCGAGCACGTGCCAGGAAATGGCTTCGCCCTCACGGTCGGGGTCGGTCGCGAGAATGAGGGAGTCGGCACCCTCGAGTGCGTCGGAGATGTCCTTGAGGCGCTTTTTCGACGCCGCATCCATGTCCCAGGTCATGGCGAAATCTTCGTCGGGCAGCACCGAACCGTCCTTGGCGGGAAGGTCGCGGATGTGCCCGAACGATGCCAGGACTTTGTAGCCCGCGCCCAGATACTTGTTGATTGTCTTGGCTTTGGCGGGGGATTCGACGACGACGACGTTCATCACTGTTCCAGGTTCGAGAAACTGCATTCTCCGGAAAAACGCATTTCCGGTCTTGCTCAGGGGCAACGAAATGGACACGGAATGCCGTCAGGTCAAGTGGCGCACTCCAAATGGCTACATTTCACACGCGAATACAACCTATGGTATTTTTTGCCGTAGTTGCAATTATAGATAAATATTCCTATCCTCAGGAGAGGCAAGGCGGTGCGGCTTTCCTTCTGGCCGCTACAACCATCTGATCGGGGTTGGTAGCATGATCAATCGATCGAAAGGTGGCACGACCACCACCACACGATCGTATCAAAATCTGCTTTATGTCAGGCAGATGCTGGGGGAACTGCGTCAGGTCGCCGAAGGCGAGGAGGCGCAGATGCTGTGCTACCTGATCGAGATGGCAATGATGGAGGCCACCGACCTCATGGAGAGTGGCGGGACCGCGCGTCGGCCCTGAGCTTCAGCCGTCTTCCGGGAAATCGATGGAGACCATGCCGCCGGGATGCCGGTGGAGACGTCCGGCAAGGTCGAGTTCCAGCAATATGTAATGAATGGTCTGCGCCGGCAGTTCTGTATGCCGGATGATGTCGTCGACATCGACGGGCGAGGGGCCGAGCGCGTCGACCACCCGGGCACGGTCGTTCTCCGCGGGCGCGCTCCATGCGGCGCGGCCCTCGTCGTCGGGCTCCTCGATGATGGGGGTAGCATCCGGTTCGATCCGGGAGATCGGAGAAAGCGCTTCCAGAACATCCGCGGCGCCCGTGGTGAGGATCGCGCCCTCGCGGATGAGCATGTTGGTGCCGCCGGCACGCGGATCGAGCGGCGAACCGGGCACCGCGAAGACAAGCCGGCCGAAATTGTTGGCGCGCCGCGCGGTGATCAGCGAGCCGGAGCGAAGCGCGGCCTCGACGACGATCACGCCGAGTGCGATGCCGGCGATCAGCCTGTTGCGGCGGGGGAAATCGCGGGCGCGGGGCTCCCAGCCCATCGGCATTTCGGAGATGGCGAGCCCCGCGCCTTCGCGGATCCGCCGGTAGAGTTCGAGGTTCTCGGGCGGATAGGGCTGGTCGAGCCCGCCGGCGAGCGCGGCGATGGTGCCGCTTTCGAGACTGGCCTGATGGGCCGCCGCATCGATGCCGCGGGCCAGCCCCGAGACGATGGAATAACCGGCAGCACCCACTTCGCGCGCGATGCGACCGGCGAATTTCATGCCCGAGATCGAGGCGTTGCGCGAACCGACCATGCCGACGGATGGTTTCGCCGTGATCGAGAGATCGCCGGTTGCGGCAAGAAGCGGCGGTGCGCCGTCGATGCGTCGAAGAGCCGAGGGATATTCCGGCTCGCCGATGCCGATGAAGACCGCGCCGAAGGTTTCGGCGGTCTCAATTTCGCGCTCGGCTTCTGCCTGTGTTGCGATCCGGATATCGGCGCGCGCGCCGCCCCGGCGCGACAATTCCGGCAGATGCTCGATGGCGCGTTCCGCGGAGCCGAAATGATTGATCAGGTCGCGGAAGGTGGCGGGCCCGACATTGTCGGACCGGATCAGGCGAAGCCAAGCGAGACGCTGGCGCTCGGTCAACCGCACTCCGCGGCGTCCGTCGCCGGCATCCGCCATCAGATGCCGTCCCCGCCCGGTGCCACGGCCGCGTCGTCCCGGGCCTTGCCCTTGTCACCGATGCGGCTTTCGGTGCCCGAGAGCAGCCGCTGGATATTCGCGTGGTGCTTGAGGATGGTGATGACGGACATGGCGGTGAACAGCGCCGCGACCTCATTGAGGCCGGCGATCCAGAGCGCTGCGGGTACCGCGACTGCCGCGGTCAGCGCCGCAAGCGACGAATAGCGGAAGATCCTGGCCATGCCGAGCCAGACGGCGGCGAAGACCAGCACGAAGAGCGGTGCCGCGGCGAGCAGCACGCCCAGATAGGTCGCCACGCCCTTGCCGCCCTTGAACTTGAGCCAGACCGGGAAGAGATGGCCCAGAAACGCGCCGAACCCCGCGACCAGCGAGGCTTCCAGTCCGAACAGCCAGTAGATGGCGAGCACGGGGACAGTGCCCTTGAGCGCATCGCAGAGCAGCACGCCCGCCGCGAGCTTCTTGTTGCCCGTGCGCAGGACGTTCGTCGCGCCGATATTGCCGGAGCCGATCTTGCGGACGTCACCGAGGCCGGCGAGCCTTGTCAGGATCAGTCCGAACGGGATCGAACCGGACAGATAGCCGACGATAAGCGCGACGGTCGTGTAGGGATCGGACCAGTTGACGAAATCTGACAAGCGAAACTCCTCTTCCATGACGGAACGACAGCGTCGGACCGGTCAAGGTTCTCCAATTCGCGAGGGCCCCCTCAGGCGCGATAGACAGTCGCACCCGCAACCAGCGTTTGCAATACTTTTCCGCTGAAACGGGCGTCCTCGAAGGCGGTGTTCTTCGACCGCGAGACGATGTCGTCCTTTGACAGGACCCAGGGGTAATCCGGATCGACGATGGCGATGTCGGCCCGCGATCCGGGCGCCAGCGTTCCGCCGGGAAGCCCGAAGACCTTGGCCGGCCGGCAGGACATGGCATCGATGAGGCGAGCGAGCGGAACGTCACCCGAATGATGCAGGCGCAGGGCTGCGGCAAGCAGCGTCTCGAGCCCGATCGCGCCGTTCTCCGCATCCGCGAAGGGCAGGCGCTTGGTGTCGACGTCCTGCGGATCGTGTGCGGACGAGATGATGTCGATGGTACCGTCGGCGACCGCGGCCACCATGGCGACGCGATCGTCCTCGGTGCGCAGCGGCGGGGAAAGCCGGAAGAAGGTCCGGTATTCGCCGATATCGGTCTCGTTGAGCGTAAGGTGGTTGATCGACATTCCGGCGGTGACGGCATGGCCGGCAGCCTTGGCGGCGCGGATCGCATCAGCGGATTGAGGCACCGAGAGCTTGAGCGCGTGGTAGCGCGCGCCGGTAAGCGCGGCCAGCCGCAGGTCGCGTTCGAGCGGAATGATCTCGGCCTCGCGCGGAATGCCCGGAAGCCCCAGCCAGCTGGCAAACAGCCCCTCGTTCATCACCCCGCCGCCGGAGAGATAGGCGTCCTGGGTGGCGCAGGCGATCACGGCTCCGAAATCGCGGGCATAGGTCATCGCGCGACGCATGACGAGCGTGTTCTTGACGGTCTTGCGACCGTTGGTCAGCACCTTGGCCCCGGCATCGAGCAGCAGGCCGAATTCGGTCATCTGCTCGCCGTCGAGACCCTTGGTGAGCGCCGCCGCCGGATAGATCGACACGATGGCCTCGTCGCGGGCCGCGCGCTGCACGAAGTCGACCAGTGCGACGTCGTCGATGACCGGGCTGGTGTCGGGCATCATGATGAGGCCGGTCACGCCGCCCGCAGCGGCGGCCTTGCTGGCCGAAGCGATGGTCTCGCGGTGTTCGCCGCCGGGTTCGCCGATATGGACGCAGGTGTCGATGAGGCCCGGAATGACGAGTTGTCCCTGCACGTCCTGGATATCGCCTTCGGAGGGCAGGGCGTTGGCCGCGGTCGCGCCGATGGCTGCGATCTTGCCGTCCTCGATGATGACGGCGCCGGTCTCGTCCATGTTCTGCGAGGGGTCGACGATGCGGGCATTGGTGAGAATGGTGCGGGTCATGACTGGTTGGCCCCCGAAAGCATGAGGGTTTCCATCACCGCCATGCGGACGGCCACACCCATTTCGACCTGGGATTCGATCACGCTCTGCGGACCGTCGGCGATGTCGGAAGCGATCTCGACGCCGCGGTTCATCGGGCCGGGATGCATGACGAGCGCGTCAGGCTTGGCGCGCGAAAGCTTTTGCTGGTCGAGGCCGAAGTAGCGGAAATATTCGCGCACGGATGGCACGAAGGCGCCGTCCATGCGCTCACGCTGAAGTCGCAGCATCATGACCACATCGGCGTCCTCGAGCGCCTCTTCCATGTTGTGGAAGACTTCGACGCCCATCTGCGCGATGCCGCTCGGCAGCAGCGTGGAGGGTGCGGCGACCCGGACGCGCGCGCCCATCGCGTTCAGGAGCAGGATGTTGGAGCGGGCCACGCGCGAATGCAGGACGTCGCCGCAGATGGTCACGGTCAGCCCGCCGATCCGACCCTTGTTGCGCCGGATGGTGAGCGCATCGAGCAGCGCCTGCGTGGGATGTTCATGCGCGCCGTCGCCGGCATTGACGACGGCACAGCCGACTTTCTGGGAGAGAAGCGCTACGGCTCCGGCGGACGAGTGCCGCACGATGAGGATGTCGGGCCGCATGGCGTTCAGCGTCATCGCCGTGTCGACCAGCGTTTCGCCCTTCTTCACGCTCGAATTGGCGACCGACATGTTCATCACGTCGGCGCCCAGGCGCTTGCCGGCCAGCTCGAAGGACGCCTGGGTTCGCGTCGAAGCTTCGAAGAAGAGATTGATCTGGGTGCGTCCGCGCAATGTCGAGGTTTTCTTGTCCTCGCGGCGGGAAATCTGGACGGCCTCGTCGGCGCGGTCGAGAAGGTAGTAGATATCGTGCTCGGAGAGAGACTTGATACCCAGAAGATGTCTGTGGGGAAAGGCCATGGCTTTTCTATCGGGCTCCCGAATTTCGAGGTCTATAGAAATGATTGCCGGGCAGGGCAAGCGCGCGCGCATCGCAATTTGCAATTCTCCCCACACTATTGCGGCGAAGCGCCGTGCATGGCCCCGCGAATCCATATAGGAGGAGTGCCATGAGCGCGCAGAAATCCGGTCGACCGGCAGTCGACGAAAACAACCAGCCCCCAGCCCTGGCGGGTCATAACGCATACCTGGCCGATCCGCTGTTGAAGGACATCGCGGATTCGCTTCCGCGTGCGCTTCACGCGGAGTTCGAGGCGACGGGAAAATTCACCGCTTCCGCCGAGGCCCAGGACCTTGCGCGTATCGCCAACAAGTCGACGCCGGAGCTGCGGACCCATAGTCCCTCCGGTCAGCGGATCGATCTCGTCGAGTATCACCCCGCCTATCACGCGCTGATGCGCCGCGCCGTTTCCATCGGTCTGCAGGGCTCGCCGTGGGAAGGTCTTCCCGATGAAAAGGGCGTTGCCCACCAGGCGCGTGCCGTCCGCTTCTATCTGACGGCGGGTCTGGAGAGCGGCCATCTCTGCCCGATCACCATGACCAACGCTTCGATCGCGCCGATCATGGCCGCGCCGCGGATCGAGCGGACCTGGGCGCCGAAGATCGTGGCGCGCAAATATGATTCGAGCCAGAAGCCGGCCATGCAGAAGGCCGGCATCACGCTTGGCATGGGCATGACGGAGAAGCAGGGCGGCACCGACGTGCGCACCAACCGTTCGTCCGCGCAGAAGGTGGGCGAGGGGATCTATCGGCTGGAAGGCCACAAGTGGTTTCTCTCGGCACCGATGTCGGACGCCTTCATCATGCTCGCCAAGACACGCGGCGACGCAGTCAGCTGCTTCCTGGTACCCCGCATCCTCGAAGACGGCACCCTCAACGGGCTGCGCATCCAGCGTCTCAAGGACAAGCTGGGCAATCGCTCGAATGCCTCCAGCGAGGTCGAGTTTTCCGAAACCTTCGGCTTCCTTCTCGGCGAGGAAGGGCAGGGCATCCGCACCATTCTCGACATGGTGACGCTGACACGGCTCGATTGCGCGCTCTCGTCAGCCGGGATGATGCGCGCGAGCCTGGCGGAAGCCGTCCATCACTGCCGTTATCGTTCGGTCTTCGGTGACAAGCTCATCGATCAGCCGCTGATGACGCGGGTGCTCGGCGATCTGGCGCTCGATGTCGCCGGTGCCACCGCATTGTCGATCCGTCTGGCGCGGGCTTTCGACCGCGCCCATTCCGATCCCGCCGAGGCGGCCTATGCGCGCCTCATGACGCCGGTCGTCAAATACTGGGTCTGCAAGATCGCGCCTTCGGTCATCTACGAGGCGATGGAATGCCTGGGCGGCAACGGCTACATCGAGGAGCGCGCGCTGGCGCGGCACTATCGCGAGGCGCCTGTCAACGCGATCTGGGAAGGCTCGGGCAACGTTATGGCGCTCGATGTCCTGCGCGTCCTTTCGCGCGGCCCCGAACTCTTCGAGGCGGTTCTGGCCGGTCTCGTCAAGGATCTGGGATCCGCCGGCGGACGGACCGCCGATGTTCTCAAAGCCTGCATGGCCGTCTGTCAGACCGACCAGGCCGGAGGACGGATGCTGACGGAACAGCTCGCGCTTGCCGCCGCCGGTGCCGAGCTGACCCGCATCGGCGCAGGCCAGATCGCCGAGGCATTCGTCGAGACCCGCCTCGGCGGCGCCTGGCGCTCGACCTACGGCATGGTGGATGCCCGCTTCGATGCGCGCCGCATCGTCGACGTCCTTTATCCGCCGGTCTTCTGAACCGGCTTCAGGCGCAATTCAGGACACCATCTCCGCGACCGCCAGGACAGCGGGGATGGTGAAGAACGAGGCCGCCGTCTGAATGGTGGCCACGGCTGCATAGATGTGGGCGTCGCCGCCCATCTGGCGCGCGAGCAGAAAGCCGTTCATCGCGGTCGGCACCGCGCCGCAGATCGCCAATAGCACGACAACATCGCCTTTCAGGCCGAAGAGAAGCGCGAGCCCGGTCATGAGCGCGGGCATCAGCAGGAGCTTGAGGGCGGAGGCCAGCAGCACCACCTTTTCAGGCTTGAGTGCGTCGTGGATCCGCAGGCCGGCACCCACCATCAACAGGCCGAGACCGAGGGCCGAGCGGGCCAGAAGGTCGATCGCCTGTTCGAGCGGCGCATAAATGCCGAACGGAAGCAAGTGCATCAGAAGGCCGGCCGCGCAGGACAGGATCAGCGGATTGGTTGCGGTCTTCTTCACGAATGACGCGAAACTCCGGTTGCCGCCACCCACCCATAAAAGCATGCCCACATTGACCAGATTGATCGGCACGATGTTGACCGCCATGACGAGGGCGACGACGGCGATCCCCTGCTGGCCGAGATAGCGTTCGGCGATCGCCATGGCGACGAAGGCATTCCAGCGCGACGCGGTCTGGAAGATCGACGTGTAGCTGGCCGGGGTGACGCCACGAGCGATCATGAACGGATAGATGACCGCCAGGAGCGCGAACATGATGAAGATCGAAAGGAGCGCGGACAGCCCGACCGCACCGATCTGCATGTCGGAAAAATCCGCATTCGCCAGCGTCAGGAACAGGAGCGCCGGGAATACGACGTAGAAGCCGAAGGTCTCCAGCCCGGGCCAGAGGCCGTCATTGAGGAATGGCATCCTCTTGAGCGCAATGCCCAGCAGAACGAGCAGGAAGATCGGCAGGATGCTTTCGACGATGAGGAGCACGGCAATTGTCCGGGAGAGGTCTGAGGGCAGGGCATGTTCCGCTGCTCATAGACCATCCTCGCGCAGGTGGGAAATGTGGCAATCCGGGAAAGCCACAGCCTGCCTCTGTGGATGACGGCAAAGGCGTTAACCTTAATGAATAGTTTACATTGCGACTCGCCCGCTCCCTCCTCAGACTGCAGCTACTGATTCACGGAAAGCCAACGATGAACATTTCCCGCCTCAATGCTGCCGTTACCAGCCTCGTTCTCCTGATCGCGACGACCATGCTGGCGCTTCTGAGCGTGAACGGCCCGCGCGGCGGGCTGGAAATGGGCGGGCTCGTCTTCTTTGCCGATTCCCAGCTGACGGGCGATTTCGCCCGCGCTCTGGTCGGCATCGGAGTGGGGGACCGCGTCGTCACATGGTTCTTCGCCGCCGTCGCCGCTTTCGACATGGCCGCCGCAGGCACGATTGTCTTTGCATCTCTCTTCTGGCTCATGGGTGGGGAGGAAGAGAGGGAGGAGGCCGCCAGGCTGGCGGAAGGTGCCGCGCTTCTGTGCCTTCTCTCCGCGGGCGTCATCCTGGTGCCCGGACTGGCCGCGGGTACGGTGGGCGGTTACGTCTTTCTCCACCTGTTCGCGATCCTCGGTCTGCGCTATCTTGCGCATATGTTCGAGCAGGTGGTCGCATTCGAGAAGCAGGAGCCTGAAGCTTTGCCGCGCGATCGCTTCGAAGAAGTCGAGCGCAGGCTGTTTTCAACCGCCAATCTGATCAATCTCGCGGAAAGGAGGCCGAGGGCATGAAGTGGCTCCTCGTCTTCTGGGCCGTGCCCGTCACCTTTCTGGGCGGATGGTACACGCTTTCCTTCTACGACATGAATTTCGGCCTGCAGTTCCTGACGCGCGACATGCATGACGTCGTCTTCATGGTCTATGGCAATATCCTCGGCGTCGATCCCGCGATCGTGCCGGGCATGGTCTTCAAGGCCATTCTCGTCGATACCGCGATCGTGTTCTTGCTGGTCTTCGCGCGCTACAAGGGGCTCACGCTGACGTCCTGGGTCAAGCGTCTTTTCAGCAAGGGGCGCCAGCGCGACACCTCGGGTTCAGCTGCCGCGCCGGAGTGAGGTCAGCCTGTCGAGCGCGCCCTGCAGGATGAAGGCCGCCGCCGCCGAATCGATTCTCTCAGCCCGCTTCTTTCTCGACACATCCATGTCGATCAGCGCGCGCTCGGCTGCGACGGTGGACAGCCGCTCGTCCCAAAACACGAAGGGGAGGTCGGTCTTCTGCGCCATGTTGCGCACGAAGGCGCGTGTGGCCTGCGCGCGCGGGCCTTCGCTGCCGTCCATGTTGACCGGCAGGCCGATGACGATGCCGCCCACAGAATCCTTCTGGAGTTGGGCAAGAAGCGCCTCCGCGTCGATGGTGAACTTCTTCCGCTTTATCACCTGACGCGGTGTCGCAAGCGCCCAGGAGAGGTCCGACACCGCAACCCCGATCGTCGCGGTGCCGAGATCGAGGCCGGCGAGGGGACGTCCGGTGGGGGCTGTGGAAACGAGGTCTTCGAGCGAGATCGCGGACATGGCCGGTGGAAATCCGTTATGGTGACTTTCAATGCAGCCTCTGGCTTCTATTTGAATTGGCGCCAACGCCCAAGCCTCAAAGGAGACATTCATGAAAATCACCTGGCTCGGCCACTCCGCCTTCCGGATCGAGACCGCCAAATCGACCATCCTCATCGACCCTTTCCTGACCGGTAGCCCCAGTTTTCAGGGGCTGGATCTGAAGGATGCCACCAGGGGCGTGACCCATATTCTCCTCACCCACGGCCATGGCGATCATGTCGGCGATACGGCCGATATCGCGAAGGAGACCGGCGCGACGGTGCTCGCCAACGCCGATCTGGCCGGCTTCCTGTCGACCAATCGCGGCGTCGAGAGGATCGAGCAGGGCAATACCGGCGGCACGGTCTCATTCGACGATTTCTCGGCGACATTCGTCGATGCCAAGCATTCCTCGGCGACGATCACCGAAGACGGTGTTTCCCACGCGCTGGGGAACGCCAACGGGCTGGTGCTGCACTTCTCGGAGGAGCCGACGCTCTTGCACATGGGCGACACCGACATCTTCTCGGACATGGCGCTGATCAACGAGCTTCACCGCCCCGATATCGGCATCGTGCCGATCGGCGACCGCTTCACGATGGGCGGCGCAATCGCGGCTCTCGCCTGTCGCCGGTTCTTCTCCTTCTCATCGATTTTCCCCTGCCATTACGGCACGTTCCCGATCATCGACCAGACCCCGGACGCCTTCCTCGAGGCCATGGAAGGCGACCGCGGCATCGTCGCGATCCCCGAACCGGGTGAACTGCGCGACGTCTGACTCAACCGTCAGGCTGAACACCGCTCATGGCGCGGCCTTGCCCTTCAAGGCCGCGCTTGCTATTGCCGGGCCAACCAGTCTCGAACCAACCGTTCCAGGTGCATTCATGTCCGTTGACCAGACCACCGTCAAACGTGTGGCAAAGCTCGCACGCATCGCCGTTTCCGATGAGGACGCCGTCCGCATGGAAAGCGAACTCAATGCCATTCTCGGCTTCGTCGAACAGCTTTCGGAAGTCGATGTCTCCGGCGTCGAGCCGATGACCTCGGTCATGCCGATGGAGATGAAGAAGCGTCACGACGTCGTCAATGACGGCGGCAAGGCCGACGACATCGTCGCCAATGCGCCCGAGACCACCGACAATTACTTCCTCGTCCCGAAGGTGGTCGAGTAGCAACTCATCGCGCTCGCCATTCAGGATTTTACGAAAAGAAGCTCACGCAATGACCGATCTTACAAGCCTCACGATCGCCCAGGCCCGCGCGGAACTCGACAAGGGCAGCTTCACCAGCGTCGAACTGACGAAGGCCTATCTCGGTGCGATCGAGGCGGCCAATCCGGCAATCAATGCCTATGTGACCGTGACGCCGGAAAAGGCGATCGAGATGGCTGAAGTGGCCGATACCCGCATCGCCAGCGGTGCGGCCGGTCCGCTGGAAGGCATTCCGCTCGGCATCAAGGACCTGTTTGCGACCAAGGGCGTTCACACGCAGGCCTGCAGCCACATCCTCGACGGTTTCAAGCCGGAATATGAATCCACCGTCACGGCCAATCTCTGGCGCGATGGCGCGGTCATGCTCGGCAAGCTGAACATGGACGAGTTCGCGATGGGCTCCTCCAACGAGACCTCCTACTACGGCGCGGTGAAGAACCCGTGGCGGCAGGACGGATCCGACATGGATCTCGTCCCGGGTGGCTCCTCGGGTGGCTCCGCTGCCGCAGTCGCGGCCAACCTCTGCGCCGCGGCGACCGCGACGGATACGGGCGGCTCGATCCGCCAGCCCGCGGGCCTGACCGGTACCGTCGGCATCAAGCCCACCTATGGCCGTTGCTCGCGCTGGGGAACGGTGGCTTTCGCCTCCTCGCTCGACCAGGCCGGCCCGATTGCGCGCGATGTCCGCGATGCCGCCATCATGCTGCGCTCGATGGCTTCGGTCGACGAGAAGGACACCACTTCCGTCGATATCGCCGTTCCGGACTACGAAGCCGCCATCGGCCAGTCGGTGAAGGGCCTCAAGATCGGCATTCCGAAGGAGTACCGCGTCGAGGGCATGGCCGAGGAGGTCGATCAGGCCTGGACGAACGGCATCGCATGGCTGCGCGATGCGGGTGCCGAGATCGTAGATATCGAACTGCCGCACACCCGATACGCGCTTCCGGCCTACTACATCGTCGCGCCCGCCGAGGCGTCGTCGAACCTGGCGCGTTACGACGGCGTCCGCTACGGCCTTCGCGTGCCCGGCAAGGACATCGTTGACATGTACGAAAAGACCCGCGCAGCCGGTTTCGGTCGCGAGGTCCAGCGCCGCATCATGATCGGCACCTACGTGCTGTCCGCGGGCTACTATGATGCCTATTACCTGCGCGCCCAGAAGGTCCGCACGCTGATCAAGCGCGATTTCGAAAACGCCTTCAATGCCGGCGTCGATGCGATCCTGACGCCGGCAACGCCATCCTCGGCCTTCGGCATCGGCGATCAGGAGATGGCCTCCGATCCCGTCAAGATGTACATGCAGGACATCTTCACCGTGACCGTCAACATGGCCGGTCTGCCGGGCATTTCGGTGCCGGCCGGTCTCGACCACAAGGGCCTGCCGCTCGGCCTCCAGCTCATCGGCAAGCCCTTCGACGAGGAAACGCTCTTCCGCGCCGGCCATGTGATCGAGCAGGCCGCCGGCAGCTTCACGCCGAAGCGTTGGTGGTAAGCGCCGGCAGGCGCCGGTTCGCTCTAGCGTCGATGAAATGAAAAACCGCCCGGCGGGAGGACTGCCGGGCGGTTTTTTGTGGACTTCCGTCGATGCCTGTCAGGTGGTTAGCTGTCGCGCATCGATTTTCGCAGCCGCAGTTCCGGCGCCAGGTTCCACGCGATGAAGGGCGTGACCACGAGGCTCGTCAGGATGACGGCGGGAATGAGGATCGTCGCGTGGGCGCTCAGCGCCGGAATCGACAGCACGGCGATGGTGCCGAGGCCGAACAGGACCGCGTTGATCATCAGCGACAGCGTACCGGCCATGTAGGTCCGTGTTTTCATGTTTATTCTCCTGTCTGTCACCACTTGAAAGCCTAACGCCCGCGCACCAGCCTGGTTCCCTGTTTCAGGGAACTGTTCCGTGCGGCCGGCGGCGGCGGACTTGCGGCACGGCGGAGGGCGCCTAGATGATGGGCCGGGAGGAGACCTCGCCATGGCTCAAGACGACCTTCATGCCCTCGTGACGCTGCTCGATCGTGTCGCGAAGGCCGGTTTTCACACCGACCGGGACTGGGCGGCCGCCCACAATCTCTGCCAGGCCCGAGAGGGGCAGGCGCCCTTCGACTGGGCGCACGCCATATGCCACCGCATCGAGGGCGATGACGGAAATGCCGCCTACTGGTATCGCCGCGCCGGCCGGACACCTGCGGGCGGCACTCTGGCGGACGAATGGCGCGCGGCACGCGAGGTGATGCTGGCGACGCCCTGAGCGAAGGCGCGGCGGGCGTAAGGAAAAGCGCCGCTGTTTGCTGTGCGCTATCGCACAGACTGCCATGCACGATCGGCTCTATGCCTGAGATTTCCTGCGATGGGGCAGGAGCGAAAGGCAGGAGATCATGATCAGGACGCTTATAGTCTCATTGGCGGCGCTTTGCGCGGCCCTACTGTTTATGCCGCAAGCCGCGCGGGCCAATGCCAGGGCCGTCATCGTTCTCGATGCATCGGGCTCGATGTGGGGCCAGATCGACGGCAGGACCAAGATCGAGATCGCGCGCGAGACGCTCGCCAACGTGCTGGAGACCCTGCCTGCCGATCTCGACCTCGGCCTTGTCGCCTACGGTCACCGCGAAAAGGGCAATTGCTCCGACATCGAGGAGATCGTCGCGCCCGGTCCCGACAGCCGCCGGTCGATCCGCGAAGCGGTCGGCCGGATCAATCCGAAGGGCAAGACGCCGATCGCGGATTCGGTCAAGGCGGCCGCGCAAGCGCTGCGCTTTACCGAGGAGAAGGCGACGGTCATCGTGATCACCGACGGTATCGAGACCTGCAGCGCCGATCCTTGCGCTTTGGCGACGGAACTCGACAGGATGGGGGTGGACTTTACCGCGCATGTGATCGGGTTCGGCCTGACCGAGGATGAGGGCCGGCAGGTGGCCTGTCTGGCCGAGAACACCGGCGGCAGATATCTTCAGGCCCGGAACGCCGACGAACTTTCCGGCGCGCTCGTCGAAACCGTGGCTGCCGCCCCGGAACCCGCTGTCACTCTCGATGAGGGGATGGAAGGCGGGATCGACCGTCCCGGCTCCGACCTGGATTCCCTCGATCTCGCCGAGCCCGATCCGGCGCTCTGCCGGACGGCCTGCCTCGACAATGCGCAATGCGTGGCCTGGACCTTCGTCAAGCCTGGCATCCAGGCCGATAACGCCCGTTGCTGGCTCAAGCGGCCGGCACCGGAGAAGGTCGAGAATAATTGCTGCGTCTCGGGTGTGATGAGCGAGCGGCTGGCGATGATCGACAACGTCAAGATCCGCGTATTGCTGGCAGAAGGCGCCGCGGATTACGATCTGAACGGTCGCTGGGATGTCTTCGCCATCGAGGACGGAGCACCCGCCTCCAGTTCGATCGAGGGCGGCTATGGCACCGAGGTCACCACGACGCTCGCGCCCGGCCGCTATCGGCTCACTTACAGCAAGGACATGGTCAGCAAGGATATCGAGCTGGACGTGAAACCCGGCGAAAGGATTGATCGCGACCTGGTGCTCGATGCGGGTGTCGTCACGGTGCGGGTCCTGCCCGATGACGGCGCGGAAACCGATCCGTCGGGGCGGTTCGACCTCGAAAACAAGAACGCTCGTGACGGCGGCTATGGCGAAGGCACGAAGATCGTCCCTGCCGGCGAGGTGAGGATATCCGCGAGCCTCGGCAAAGCCGAGATCGAAGAGACTTTTGCCCTCGAGCCCGGCGAAACCGTGCGGAAGGACATGGTGCTGGGCATTGGCATCCTGAAGATCGATGCCGTCTATGCCGAAGGCGGTCCTCAGGCGGATGCGAGTGGCCTGCGCGTCGACGTGATGTCGGCCAAAAAGTCGCTCGACGGCAAGCGCAGGCACATTGATGGCGGCTACGGGCCGGGCAACCGGTTCAAACTGCCGCCGGGCGACTACATGGTTACCGCCAGCCTCGGCAATGCCGCCGTGGAACAGGCCGTCACGGTCACCCGCGGCGAGATGACGGAAGCCGTCGCCAACCTCGATGCCGGCGTGCTCTTCGTCACCGCTCCCGGGGCCTACCGGATCGACATTTTCGAGGCGAAGGCCGATCTCGAAGGCAAGCGCAGGCAGATCGACGGCGCCTATGGCGAGGAGTTCCAGACGGTACTGCATCCCGGCGACTATATCGCCGTCGCCACGATGGGCGATTCCCAGGGCCTGAAAAGGGAAAGGCCGGCGACGGTGGCTGCCGCCGAGCGCGAGGAGGTGACGATCGACTGAGGCGGCTCGGCGACCTCGACGGACGCAGGCTTGCGGCGCGGGCGATTTTCCCGGACACTCGGAAAAATTGCCCGTGCTTTTTATCGATTCCACGGTCTGGACCGTTTCGCCATCAGCCCCGAACGGACAGCCTTGGCGGGCAGCTGAGCTCACTTGCGCAAGTCGATCCTGCCGATACCGGCACGATCGAACTCGCCGGATCTGGGGATCGCGATGCTGACCATTCGTCCGGCAAGTTCGTCCGATGCGAACCGACTGGCCGAGATCGGCCTGGCGGCCTGGGAACTGGCGGTCGGCGACTGGGGCGAGAACCCGGAGACGCTCAGGGAGAACGCCTGGGCGGCCTACGCCTATTTCTGTGCCGAGCACTGGATGGACATCCTCGTCGGCGAATGGGATGGCGAGATTGCCGGCTGGGGTGCCAGCGAGAACGCCGACGATCTGATCACCGATCTATGGGTCCTGCCGGATTTTCAGAACAGGGGAATCGGCACCCATCTTCTCGCCAGGCTGGAACAATCGGTTGCCGCGCGCGGCTATCATCACGCGCGGATCGATACGCATGCCCGCAACGCCCGCGCCATCCGGCTCTTCAAGGAGCTCGGCTATTATGTCCACGCCTACGCGGTCGCCTATGCGCCGGTCCTCGACCGCGATGTCGACAAGGTGGAGATGGTCAAGACCTTCGATCAGCATGACGAGCTCGATGAGAGCCTTTCCGCCGATGACGGGCTTTACGGCGTGACGGGACGATAGCGCGGGGGAAAGGAAAATGGCCCGGGAGACTGTCGCCTCCGGGCCATGAAGTCGGGCAGGCTTGGGTCCTGCCTTTTGGGAGAGATCACGAAGAAGAGGAAACCCGTGTGTCGGCTTCCGTCTCCGCAATGATGCGCTCGAAGAACTCACGGTTGCGGCAATAGCCAGGCGGATGACGCGGACTGTTTTCGCGGGCGAGCCATTCCTGGCATGCATCGGGCTGTTCGCAGTTCAGACACCGGTGCGCCGCGTTCCCCATCACCTGCGCCGTGTCGCGCAGGTGACGGATCTGTCCGCTCAAACCGAGCTTGCGGATCATCGCTTCCATGAGATCGGCCCGCCAGGTCATACGCTGGAAGATGTCCGGTATGCGCATCGGGGCCTCCTTCAAAGTGATCGGGATGTTTCTAGTCCCGCCACAGGCCGGTGGCCTTGATCTCGATCAAGGGGGCAAATTCGGCGGTATGAAGGGCGTTTTTGCCGGTCGGAAGGCACCGGAAGGGCGCCCGACCCTTGCAGTCGGGACGGGATTGCTCTACCCGGATTTTCACGCCCATCCGAGCGCAGGAAGACCCGATACAATGACCATTGTGGATACCCGCACCCCCGAAGCCAAACGTTTCATCCCCGGCGCCACCGGCGACTGGGAAGTGATCATCGGACTGGAAGTCCATGCCCAGGTGACGAGCAATTCGAAGCTCTTCTCCGGCGCCTCGACCTCCTTCGGCTCGGCGCCCAATTCCAATGTGAGCCTCGTCGATGCCGCCATGCCCGGCATGCTGCCCGTGATCAACGAGGAATGCGTCAAGCAGGCCGTGCGCACCGGTCTCGGCCTGAAGGCTCAGATCAACAATCGCTCGGTCTTCGACCGCAAGAACTATTTCTATCCGGACCTGCCGCAGGGCTACCAGATTTCCCAGTTCAAGGACCCGATCGTCGGCGAAGGCAAGATCATGATCTCTGTCGGCCCGGACCGTCAGGGCAATTTCGAGGATATCGAGATCGGCATCGAGCGCCTGCACCTCGAGCAGGACGCAGGCAAGTCGATGCACGACCAGCATCCGACGATGTCCTATGTGGATCTCAACCGGTCCGGCGTGGCGCTGATGGAAATCGTCTCCAAGCCCGATATCCGCTCGTCCGACGAGGCCAAGGCCTACATCACCAAGCTGCGCTCGATCCTGCGTTATCTGGGTACCTGCGACGGCAACATGGACGAAGGCTCGATGCGCGCCGACGTCAACGTCTCCGTGCGCAAGCCGGGCGGCGAATTCGGCACCCGCTGCGAGATCAAGAACGTCAACTCGATCCGCTTCATGGGCCAGGCCATCGAATACGAGGCCCGTCGGCAGATCGCCATCCTCGAGGACGGCGGCGAGATCGATCAGGAAACGCGGCTCTTCGATCCCAACAAGGGCGAAACCCGTTCGATGCGCTCGAAGGAAGACGCGCATGATTACCGCTATTTCCCCGATCCCGACCTGCTGCCGCTCGAATTCGATGACGCCTTCGTCGCCGAACTGGCAAAGAACCTGCCGGAACTGCCGGACGAAAAGCGCGAGCGTTTCGTCAGGGACATGGGGCTGACCGTCTACGACGCATCGATCCTCGTCTCGGAAGCGGCGATCGCCGATTATTTCGAGAAGGTGGCCGCGGGCCGCGACGGCAAGGCCGCCGCCAACTGGGTGATCAACGATCTTCTGGGCGCCTTGAATAAATCCGGCAAGGGCATTGAAGATACTCCGGTTTCGCCCGATCAACTCGGCGGAATTCTTGATCTGATCAAGGAAGGCGTCATCTCCGGCAAGATCGCCAAGGACCTCTTCGAGATCGTCTGGAACGAGGGCGGCGACCCGGCGAAGATCGTCGAGGATCGCGGCATGAAGCAGGTCACCGATACCGGCGCCATCGAGAAGGCCGTCGACGAGGTGATCGCGGCCAATCCCGACCAGGTCGAAAAGGCCAGGGCCAAGCCGAACCTCGCCGGCTGGTTCGTCGGTCAGGTCATGAAGGCCACCGGCGGCAAGGCCAACCCCCAGGCCGTGCAGGCGCTCGTCAAGCAGAAGCTCGGTATCGAGGAGTAACACGCCGATGTATTTCGTCCGCTCAGCTTCCGCTCGGGATCTCGAGGCAATTGCCTCGCTGCTCGCGGAGGTCTGGCGGGCGACCTACACGCCCATTCACGGCGAGGACAAGACCGAATCGCTGATCGCCGACTGGCATTCGCCCGAAGCGATCAGGGCCAACATGGCCCGTCCCGACGGTGAATATCTCGTGGCAGACGATGGCGAACATCTCGGCGGCATGGCCTTTGCCACGCCGAGCGGCGAGGGCGACATCAAGAGCGTGAAACTGCATCAACTCTACGTTCTGCCCTCCTGTCAGCGTCAGGGTGTCGGTCGTGATCTCTTCGCCGAGATCGAAACCTGCTTCCCGGACGCCAAGCGACTGATCCTCGAGGTCGATGAGAAGAACGCACAGGCCATCGCATTCTACGAGGGCGTCGGCATGAGCGAGGCCGGCCGGACGGCCGATTGCGGTCGCGATGGATCGGCCATTCCGGCCATCATCATGGAAAAGCCGCTTCCTCCCGGGGCCTGACATGCTGCAAGTCTCCTCCGATGTCGTGATCCGGCAGGCGCGCCGCGACGATGTGGCGGCGATCGCCGCGATGTTTGCAGCCGACGCGCTCGGCGGCCACGGCGATACGGCGGACGCCGAAGCCCTGCCGTCCTATCTCGCGGCCTTCGACTGGATCGAGAAGAGCCCGGGTGATCGCCTCTGGGTCGCCGAGAAGGATGGCGAGGTGGTGGGGACCTATCAGAGCACCTTCACCCGCACGCTGACGGGCAGGGGATCGTCCAGTCTCACGATCGGCGCCGTCCACACGCGGCACGACCTGCGCGGGGCGGGAATCGGCAGCCGGATGATCGAGCACGCGATCGCCGAGGGGCGGGGGCTTGGCGTGCGCCTCGTGCAGCTCATGTCCAATGATGTCAGAACCGACGCGCACCGCTTCTACGAGCGGCTGGGCTTCGTCAAATCCCACGCGGGTTTCAAGATGAAATTGCGCTGAGACCGGCCCGAACACTGGACAAGCACGGCCCGCCACGCCATAAGCGGGGAAACGCAGCCAACGGACGCGGAAGTTTCCATGAAGTTCTTTTTCCAGCAGCTCCTGACCTGGTGGAACGGTACCACCCCCGGCACCCGGTTCTATCTCTGGCGCTTCTACAAGCGCGTCGGCGAGGACGAGTTCGGCAACGTCTATTTCGAAGGCCAGAAGGACTCCGAGGGCCGTACGCGGCGCTGGGTGCGCTATGCCGGCTATTCGGATCCGACGACCATCCCGCCGGGCTGGCACGGCTGGATGCACCACCGCGTGAGTGTTCCGCCGGCCAACGAGAACTACGATGCCCGCGAGTGGGAAAAGCCGCACCAGAAGAACCTGACCGGTTCGCCGCTCGCCTACCGTCCGAAGGGCTCGATCCTCAAGTCCGGCCACCGTCCGCGGGTGACCGGTGACTACGACGCCTGGACGCCGAAATCCTGATTTTCTCGCCGGAGCCCGTTTCAGGGCACCGGATGGCCACAATTGGGTGGTCTTAGGATGCGAACCCCGTGGGGCTGGTAGTGCCACTTCTTGCGGGAATCGGATATGGCTTTGGGTGCGCCGCCACCATTTCGGCGGTCACTCAGGGTGAGGGACGGATTTTCCAGTCAATGACGTTCGCTTTCAAAACAAGAACAATCGCCATCGCGGCACTGGCCTCGGTGGCATTGTGGCCGGTCGTGGCCGATGCCGCGCGGATCGAGAATCCGGTTGCCGAATTCTCCGGCATCGACAAGATCACCGGCCGCATCACGACCTTCGACGTCTATATCAACGAGACGGTGCAGTTCGGTGCCCTGCAGGTCACTCCGCGCGTCTGCTACAGCCGTGACGAGACCGAGACGCCCAAGACCGACACTTTCGTCGAGGTCGACGAGATCACGCTCGACCGCAAGATCCGCCGTATCTTTACCGGCTGGATGTTTGCCGATTCTCCCGGCCTCAACGCGGTCGATCATCCGGTCTATGACGTGTGGCTGAAAAACTGCAAGCAGACCTCCGACGTGCCGCCGCCCGATAACCTGCCGACCTCTTCCACAGCGGGCGAACCGCCGCAGGAGGGCGAGGCTCCGTCGCAGGGCGATGTCGCTCCCGCACAGTGACGCCGGCCAGGCAAGAGATCCAAGAAAAATCCCCGTAACACGATCGTGCTACGGGGATTTTTCGTTTCAGGCCTTGTGCCGTCGCCCTTACTGGGCGGAGGCGACCGGCGAGACCAGCGGCGTGATGCGCCTGATGGTCACGCGGCGGTTGAGGCGTTCGGGCGCCTCGGTGCGGACCTTGAGGTAACGCTCGCCGTAACCCTGGGTCGCCAGGTTTTCAGGCGGGATGCCATAGACCGAGGAAAGGGCATTGGCCACCGTCTCGGCGCGTTCGTCCGACAGGATCAGGTTGGATTCATCCGAACCCACGGCATCCGTGTGGCCTTCGATCAGGAAGGTTTCGCCCGGATTGTTCTCCAGGATGCGGGACATGGCGTCGGCCACGCCGCCGAGATCGTCGACCTGGTCGCGCGGGATATTGGCGCTGCCGGTCTCGAAGGTCAGCGTATCCATGTCGATGCGGCGGACCTTGTCACGGATTCGGGCCGAGTACTTCACCTCGTCGACGGAATAGATGCGCTCGACGCGTTCGACGGGCGGTTCGTCGAGGAAGTCGTAATAGTCACCCTCGTCGGCAACGGTTGCATCGAGCACGTACTGGCTGATCGGGATGTTGATGCGCAGCGGCGGCAGATCCCGGCCCGGATCGCGCCACGGACGACGACGGTCGGCGCGTTCGTTTTCGGGGACGTAGGCGAGCAGGATCTCGCGACCGTCAGGCATGATCTTCGAACGCTGAATGATCTCGCCATAGCGGTTGCGTATGGTCACGACCTGAACGCCGTTCCGGCGGGTGATGACCTCGCGGGTGCGGCCACGCGGCAGTTCGTCATAATAGACGTCGCCGCGTCCACGCAGGCGCTGGTCGTCGTCACCCCGCACGATGATCTGATTGTTGAACTGGATGATGAAACGGTTGTTCACCTCCTTCACGACCTGGCCGTCTTCGGTATCCGGACGATGGCGCGGCCGCGACTGCAGGCGCTGTCCTTCTTCCTGAAGCGCGTTGGGAGCCACGATCGGTTCGGCTGCAAGCGTCGCCTGAGCCTCGGCATCCGACGTCGGGGCCGGTGCGGGTTCGGCAGTCGCCTGGGCTTCCGCAGGGGCCTGTTCGCCCTCTGAAGGCTGTTCGGCGGTCTGCGAGCCGTCTTCCGGCGCAGCAGGCGTTTCCTTGGCGCTGTCGAGGACCGGTGCGCCACCTTCGACGGGCAGGGTTGCCTCCGGCGTCACTTCCTCATTGCTCTGAGCGGTGGCCTCGGCGGCTGCCTCTGCGGAGGCGTCCTGTTCGGCTTCACTCTTCTGCTCGGCAGGAGCGGCCTGCGTCTCTTCGGCCGGTGCCGCCTCGGTGCTGCCGGGAGCAGCGTTTGCCGGCTCCTCGGTAGCGGCAGGTTCGGTCGTCGTCTCCTCGCCTGTGGCCGGCTGCTCGGCAGCAGGCTCTTCGGCGGGAGCTTCTCCGGCTTCAGGAGCCGCTTCTTCTGCCGGAGCGGCAGCTTCCGGGGCTTCCTCTGCGGGCGCTTCGGCAGCGGGCTCTTCGGCTTCAGGGGCGGCTTCCGGCTGCGGAGCGGGCTCTTCTGCGGCCGGCGCCTCGGCTGCTGGTTCTTCGGCTGCTGCGGGGGCCTCCTCGGCAGCGGGTGCTTCGGCGGCAGGCGCAGGCTCTTCTGCCGGCGCTGCCTCGGGTTCGGGCTGGGGCGCGGGCTCTTCGGCTGCGGGCGCTTCCTCGGCGGGTGCCGCCTGCGCCTCAGGCCCGGCCGCGGGTTCCTCGGCGACCGGCTGCTCCGGCTCCGGCGCGGATGCCTGCGCTTCCGCGGCGACGGCAGCGTCGAGTTCGGCCTGCGCGGCAGCGACGTTAGCCTTTGCGGCCTCGACGTCACCGCCATTGGCCTGTGCCTCGGTCAGCTGGGCCATCGCCTGGTCGAGCTGGGCACGCGCGTCGGAGACGCTCATCTGAACCTTGATCAGGGGCAGTGACTGCGGGGCGGCGCCCCCGTCTGCGGCGGGGCGCACCGTCAGCGCGGCGGCCGGAACCGCGCCAAGCGTGAACGCCAGCGCGGTTGAAGCCAGAAAGCGGCGGTTGATCAGCATATTGGGTATCTCCCTAGTTGTCGTTGAATGCACAACGCGAGGGAGAGACATATGTTCCTGTCACAATATGTTTTGAGGGGTAATTATTCTCTGCGGTCGCCAGGGGCGGGTCCAGCTAGTCAAACGCGATGTCCGGGCCTTCAAGTGCATCCGCAAGCAGCACCTCATAGTCGTCACGCGGCACGTCGATGGCCCCGAATGTTTTCAGGTGCTCGGTCGTGAACTGGGTGTCGAGAAGGCGGAAGCCGCGTTGGTTGAGCCGCTCGACCAGATGCACGAGGCAGATCTTGGAGGAATCGGTGGCGCGTGAAAACATGCTTTCGCCGAAGAAGGCCGCCCTGAGCGACACGCCGTACAGACCGCCGACAAGTTCGTCACCCCGCCACGCTTCCACCGAGTGGGCATGGCCGAGCCGGTGCAGGCTCGTATAGAGCATGAAGATCGTTTCGTTGATCCAGGTGGAACGCCGTCCAGGACCGGACGCCGCGCAGCCCCGCATCACCGCCTCGAATGCGGTATTGAAGCGGATGTCGTAGGGCGCATGCCGGATCGTACGCTTCAAACGTTTGGAAACGTGGAAGGCATCGAGCGGTATGACGCCGCGAATTTCCGGCTCGACCCAGAATATGTCGGGGTCTTCCGCGCTTTCGGCCATGGGAAAGAGGCCGGCCGCATAGGCCCGCAGGAGAATATCCGGTGTCAGTTGTCCTGCAGGCAAAGCGGGATCTCCCGTTTTGTCCGGCCGCACTTCCGGCTGTCAGTCAGTGTCCTTGCGGGCCAGGAACTTTTCGAGCCAGTGAATGTCATAATCGCCATTAGCGATGTCCGGATTGGCCAGAAGATCCCTGAAAAGCGGAATGGTGGTGTTGATGCCGTCCACGACGAATTCGTCGAGCGAGCGGCGCAGCCGCATCATGCACTCCACACGGTTCCGCCCGTGCACGATCAGCTTTCCGATAAGGCTGTCGTAATAGGGCGGGATCTTGTAGCCCTGATAGACGCCGGAATCGACGCGCACGCCCAGACCGCCCGGCGGGTGGTAATGGGTGATCGTGCCGGGCGAGGGCACGAAGGTGCGCGGGTCTTCCGCGTTGATGCGGCACTCGATGGCATGACCCGAGAAGCGGATATCCTTCTGCGTCACCGAAAGACCGCCACCGGACGCCACACGGATCTGTTCGTGCACGAGGTCGATACCGGTAATGGCTTCCGTCACCGGGTGCTCGACCTGAAGGCGCGTGTTCATCTCGATGAAATAGAACTCGCCATTCTCGTAGAGGAACTCGACCGTGCCGGCGCCGCGATATTTCATCTTGCGCATGGCTGCCGCGCAGATCTCGCCGATCTCGCTGCGCTGGGCCGAATTCAGCGACGGCGAGTTCGCCTCTTCCCAGACCTTCTGGTGACGGCGCTGCAGCGAGCAGTCGCGTTCGCCCAGATGGACCGCATTGCCTTCACCGTCACCCATCACCTGGATTTCGATGTGACGCGGCTTGGCGAGATATTTCTCGATGTAGACCGCTTCGTTGCCGAAGGCGGCGCCTGCTTCCGAACGGGCGGTCGCAAGCGCGATCGACAGTTCGTCGGCATTGTGGGCCACCTTCATGCCGCGGCCGCCGCCGCCGGCGGTCGCCTTGATGATCACCGGATAACCGATTTCGTCGGCAACCTTCTTGGCTTCCTCGTCGGTGGTGATCTCGCCTTCGGAGCCCGGAACAACGGGGATACCGAGCTGTTCCGCGGTCTTCTTGGCGGTGATCTTGTCGCCCATCAGCCGGATATGTTCGGCGGTGGGGCCGATGAAGGTCAGGCCGTGCGCTTCCAGGATGTCGGCGAACTTGGCGTTCTCCGACAGGAAGCCGTAACCGGGGTGAACCGCATCCGCACCGGTGATCTCGCAGGCAGCGACGATCTGGTGGATGTTGAGATAGCTTTCGCGGGAGGGCGGCGGGCCGATGCACACGCTCTCATCGGCCAGACGCACATGCATGGCATCCTGGTCAGCGGAGGAATGGACGGCAACCGTCTGGATGCCAAGTTCCTTGCAGGCGCGCAGTACGCGCAGTGCAATTTCGCCGCGATTGGCGATGAGGATTTTGGAGAACATCGGATTACTCGATCATCACCAGGGGTTCGCCATATTCGACCGGCTGGCCGTCGGCCACCAGAATCTCGACAATCTTGCCGGAGCGCGGCGAGGGGATCTGGTTCATGGTCTTCATGGCTTCAATGATGAGAAGCGTCTGGCCTTCGGTAACGGACTGGCCGACCTCGATGAAGGCACGGGCGCCGGGCGACGGCGACATATAGGCGGTTCCGACCATCGGCGAGGGAACGGCATTGCCGGACGACGCGGGCTTGGCTGCCGGCTCTGCCGCGGCTGCGGCGACGGGTGCCGGAGCAGGCGCGGGAGCAGCATAGGCCTGCGGTGCGACGGGCGTGCCGTTGCGCGACACGCGGATGCGCAGATCGTCCTGTTCGACCTCGATTTCGGTCAGATCGGTTTCGTTGAGGATGGTGGCCAGATCTCGGATCAGCGCCTGGTCCACGGCCGGTTTCTTCGTCGACATCGGGTGTTGCCTTCTCGTTGGCCTCGCGGCGGTTCGGTGCCGGGGCGTTTGTACTGATCGGGACGCATCGCCTTCATGCAAGCTTTAAGCCGATCAGGCAAGGAACCTGTTCCCGGAAAGGGATTGAAGGCTCCTAATAGCGGCTGGTTCGGCTCGTCAAGCCACGCGGGGCATAAAATGGCTTAAAACACGTCTCCGTCTACTAAAATCGGTATCAGCATACAGTGGAGTTGCAGGCACGCAAATTGGCGACTTTTTCCTCCAGCACATCAGCGCCCAGCGCGCCGAACACGGCTTCGTCGCCCACGATATAGGAGGGCGTGCCGTTGATGCCGAGCTGATCGGCCAGCGAATAGGCCTGTTTGATGGACTGGGTCACCTCTTCGGTGTCCATTCCGGCGCGCAGTTTTTCCTCGTCGGCACCGAGCTTGAGAGCCAGATCGATGGCGCTCTGCTCGGTCGCACGTCCGTCCGAGCCGAGAAGCGTGCGGTGGAACTCGCCGTACTTCTCCGGCATCAGTTCGCGGAAGGACATGGCCACGCGGTGGGCGGCGAGCGAATCCGGTCCGAGGATCGGGAACTCCTTGAGCACGAAGCGGACCTGATCGTCACCCTCGATGATGGCGTTCATGTCTTCGAGGGCGTGCTTGCAGTAGCCGCAATTATAGTCGAAGAACTCGACGATCGTGACATCGCCATCGGGATTGCCCAGGACGATGTCCTGCGGGTCGGCGGTCAACGCGTCGCGGTTGGCGGCGATCGCCGCCTTGGCCTTCTCGGAGGCTTCCGCTTCCTGCCTAGTCTGAAGGGCGGTCTGCATTTCCTCGAGCAGTTCAGGGTTTGCAAGAAGATACTCGCGGATGAAGGCGCCCATTTCGGCCTTCTGCGCATCGTCGAGGGCGAATGCCGGTGAGACGAAAGCGGTGGAGGCCGCGAGAACGGCGGCCATGGCGCCGGTGGTCAGTTTCTTGAGCATTGTCGTTCCCTTTCCGCGCGTCCCGAGGAGGGCTCGGGCGCTGATCGTATGGTTCATGTTACTTGGCCACCGCGAGAATGTCGCTTGCGCGGCGGGCGCCGGGCGTTCCCTTGGGCAGGCGCTGGAGCGCGCGGGCGGCAAATACCTGCGCATCGCGCATCGAGCCGGCGCGGAAATGTCCTTCAGCCATGGCCAGATCCGCATTTCCGACGTCACCCGACAGCGCATAGGCCTGCGACAGGTGCAGATAGGCGTTGAGATTATCCGGGTCCGACTGGATGGCGGCACGGAAGCTGTCGAGCGACTTCTTCGCGTTTTCCGCCTTGCCGGTCGAAAGCAGCGCAAAGGCATAGCGCGAGCGGATCAACCCGTCGGGATCCTTGGCGAGCTTCATCGAGCGGGCGAACGCATTCGCCGCATCCTCGGGGCGGCGCAGCTTGAGCAGGATCTCGCCGCGGAACTCGTGGAAATAGCCGTTGTTCGGCGCGGATTTGAGAAGCTCGTCCATCTTCGCCAAGGCCGAGCGCGAGTTGCCGGACAGATCGGTGGCGATGGCATCGCCATAGCGATATGCCAACGAGGAGCGATCGCGACCCACGGCCCGGGCGACGGCTGCCTGACCACCGGCAAAGGCTGCGATCTTGGCGCGAGCCAGTTGGTGGCGCTGCATCAGCGCCGGCGGATCGGCCTTGTCGAAATAGGGGCTTTCATGGGCGAGCGTTTCGAGCATGGCGATGCGTTCGCGTGGCAGAGGATGGCTGATCTGGTAGGGATCGACCTGAACGCCGGCGAGCGCCAGGTTCGAGGAAAAGCGCTCGAAGGTCTTGAGCATGCCCTTGGTCGACTGCTGGGTTGCGCGCAGATATTTCGCGGCGGCCTGGTCGGCATTCATTTCTTCCGAGCGGCGGTAGCTCAACAATCCCCGCATGGCGACGCCGGGCGCCGCCGTCACCAGTGCGCTGCCCGCCGAGGTGCCGCTGCGTGAGCCGGCCACGGATCCCGCGGCCATGGCGCCGATACCCAGAAGTCCGCCGACGATCGCCATCGTGCGTGCACGTTCCATCTGTTCGCGCAGGCGCTGCTGGTGCCCGCCGGCCAGGTGTCCGGTTTCATGGGCAAGCACGCCGATGATCTCGTTTGGCGTCTCTGCCGCCATGATCGCCCCGGTATTGACGAAGATGCGCCGTCCGGCAACGAAGGCGTTGAAGGATTCGTCGTTGACGAGGACCACCTCGATACCGCGGCGCGAGAGGCCCGCCGCCTGCAGGATCGGAGAGGTGTAATCCTTCAGAAGCGTCTCGATCTCGGCATCGCGGATCACGGCGACACGGCCCTGCTGGGCCTGCGCGGGTTGAGCGATGAAGGGAAGGACGATCGAGGTGGCGATCACCGCGCGGCTTGCAAGACGGCCGGTCAGCGTCGCAATAGATCTGGCAGGATTGAGGAGTTTTCGCATCATCAGTCCGTATTAAACGTCTGTAGCCCAAATGAAAATGGGCGCGGACGAAGCTTCGCCCCGGCTCGCAGTCTTGTGATCGCCATGACAATGGGGCATTTGTGCGGCCACACCCGAGATGTGCCTGATCGTTCCAGTATCGATCCGGTCGATGTTGCAGATGAACCACCCGGAGACAGGATGACACGCCAGAAGCGCCCCAGCGTCGAGCCGTTCCACGCCATGGACGTGCTCGCCGAAGCCACGCGGTTGAAAGGCGAGGGGAACGACGTTGTTTCACTCGCCGTCGGCCAACCGGCTCATCCCGCGCCGAGGCCGGCGCTGGAAGCCGCACGAAAGGCACTGGAAGCGGGCCGTATCGGTTACACCGACGCGCTCGGCACGGCAGGCCTGCGCAAGGCGATCGCAAACTACTACGAACATCGCCATGCCGTATCCATCGACCCGGCGCGGATCGCCGTCACGAACGGCTCGTCGGCCGGTTTCAATCTGACATTCCTGCAGTTCTTCGTGCCTGGCGAAACCGTTGCGATCTCCCGGCCGGGCTATCCCGCCTACCGCAACATTCTGGCCGCCCTCGGCCTCAGGGTGGCGGAAATCCCGGTGGGTGCGGATACGCATTATGTCCTCACCCCCGCCGCCATCGAGGCATGGGAGCAGGAGAATGGTGTCGGCGTCGATGGCGTGATGGTGGCAAGTCCAGCCAATCCGACCGGCACTGTGACCGCTAAAGCCGATCTCAAGGCGCTCGCGGACTGGTGCGAGGCCCGCGATGCGGTCTTCATCTCCGACGAGATCTATCACGGTCTGACGTTTTCCGGTGAGGAGACGACGGCGCTGGAGGTCTCCGACCGGGCTATCGTCATCAACTCTTTCTCGAAATATTTCTGCATGACCGGCTGGCGCGTCGGCTGGATGGTGCTGCCCGAGGATCTGGTGCGTCCCGTCGAGTGCCTCTCCCAGAGCCTCTATATCAGCGCGCCCGAACTCTCCCAGATTGCCGCCGAAGCGGCTTTCGACGGCATTGCCGAGATGGAGGAGGTGAAGGCCGGTTATGCGAGAAACCGCGAACTGCTCGCCCGTCGCCTGCCGGAACTCGGCCTTCCGCTTGCCGCTCCCATGGATGGCGCTTTCTACGCGCTATGCGACGTCTCCCGTTTCACCAATGATTCGATGGCCTTCGCCAGAAGGATGCTGCGGGAAACCTTCGTGGCCGCCACGCCGGGCCGCGACTTCGACCCGGTGGAGGGCCACCGGCTGATCCGCTTTTCCTATGCCGGAAGCCATTCCGAAATGGAGACAGCGCTCGCGCGCATGGAAGCCTGGCTCCCCGAGCAGGGCTGAGGCCGGTATCGCGTGTGAAACAAAAAAGCCGGCGAGATGATCGCCGGCTTTTTTCTGACATGTCTGGCTGTTCTCAGAAGAACCCGCCGCCGCCGCGGCGCTGCCACCATCCGCCCTTCTTGGGCTTGTCGTCCTTCTTCTCGTCCGTGCCGGACGATGTGACGACGGGCGCGGTCGCGATGGCCGACAGGTCGGTCTGCGCCTTGCGGTCACGCTTCGGCGCGTCCTCGCTGTCGGCGGAAGCATCGGCTGCTACCGGCTCGGCCTCGGCGACAGGTGCGGTTGCCGCTGCGGCCACATCCATTTCTTCTGCGGCCATGGCGTCCTCCGCAGGCTTGTCGTCGGCCTTGGCATCGTCGGCCTTGGCTTCGGCGGCTTCCTTCTCGGCATCAGCCTTCTTGGAGCGGCTGCGGCGCGGGCGGGCAGGCTTCTTCTTCTCTGTCTTGCCCTCGTCGGCCTCTGCCTTGCTTTCGTCAGAGGCCGGAGCTTCTTCCGCTTTCACCTCGGCATCGGCCTCGGCGGCCGCGACTGCCGGCTCGGCCTGAGGCTTCTGTTCCGGCTTGGGATCGGGCTGCGGCGTGGTGTCGATCTCCTCGTCGTCCCACTGCTGGCCGTTCTCGTCGCTGGACTGACGGTTGTCGTCGCGGTTGCGGCGTCCACCGCGCTTGCCGCGCCGGCGCTTCTTGCCCGAACGGTTGTGGTCGTTGTCGTCGCCGTCCTGCCCGGAAGCGTTCGACTGGTCGTCCGAACCATCGTCGTCGGATGTGTCGTCGTCCGCATCGTCGTCGTTCGACTGATCGTCCGAGCCTTGCGCACTGGCGTCGCCCTCATTGCCACGGCGGCCACGGCGGCGACGGCGACGGCGGCGGCGACCGGACTTGTTGTTGTCCTCATCCTGGCTGCGGTCGTCGTCCGACGAGTTCGAACGGGCTTCGCTTGCCTCTTCCTCGTCATCGGTGTCGATCACCACGTCGTCGTCGGCCTCTTCCTCGTAGGAGGGGCTGTTGGCGTGGATGTGTTCCAAAGTGACCGGATTGTCGACCGGCGCGCCACGGTCGATGGCGAAATGCTGGCTGCCGACATCCGGGTCGGAGGCAAAGGCGATCGTCAGGCCGAAGCGCGTTTCCAGATCGATGATCGTGTCGCGCTTGTTGTTGAGCATGTAGAGCGCGGTTTCACCGGTGGTGCGCACCGTGATGTGGTGGGTGGTGTGCTTGAGCAGATATTCCTCGATCCCGCGCAGCACGTGGAGCGCCACGGAGGAGGGGGAGCGCACGTGGCCGGTGCCGCCGCAATGGGCGCAGACCTGCATGGTGCTTTCGAGCACCGAGGCACGGATACGCTGGCGCGACATTTCCAGAAGTCCGAAATGCGAGATGCGCCCGACCTGGATGCGGGCCCGGTCGTGCTTGAGGCACTCCTTGACCCTCTTTTCCACCGCACGGTTGTTGCGGTTTTCTTCCATGTCGATGAAGTCGATGACGATCAGGCCGGCAAGGTCGCGCAGACGCAGCTGGCGCGCCACTTCCTCGGCGGCTTCCAGGTTGGTCTGGAGCGCGGTGTCCTCGATCGAGTGCTCGCGCGTCGACCGGCCGGAGTTGACGTCGATGGCGACCAGCGCCTCGGTCTGGTTGATGATGATGTAGCCGCCGGATTTCAGCGTCACCTGGGGCTGGACCATCTTGTCGAGCTGGGCGTCGATGCCCGAGCGCGCGAAGATCGGCATGAGATCCTTGTAGGGCTGAACCACCTTGGCGTGGCTCGGCATCAGCATCTTCATGAAATCCTTGGCTTCGCGGTAGCCTTCCTCGCCGGACACGACGATCTCGCTGATATCCTTGTTGTAGAGGTCGCGGATCGAACGCTTGATGAGCGAACCTTCCTCGTAGACGAGCGCCGGTGCGGTCGACTTGAGGGTGAGGTTGCGGACATTGTCCCACAGCCGCATCAGATATTCGAAGTCGCGCTTGATCTCGACCTTGGTGCGGTTGGCGCCGGCGGTGCGCAGGATGACGCCCATGCCCTGCGGCACTTCCAGCTCGCGTGCGATTTCCTTGAGACGCTTGCGGTCGGTCACATTGGTGATCTTGCGGGAGATGCCGCCGCCACGTGCGGTGTTCGGCATCAGGACCGAATAACGGCCGGCGAGCGAGAGATAGGTGGTCAGCGCCGCGCCCTTGTTGCCACGCTCTTCCTTGACGACCTGAACCAGCAGGATCTGCCGGCGCTTGATGACTTCCTGGATGCGGTACTGCTTGCGCTGCTTGCGGCGCGAACGGTCCGGGACTTCCTCGAGTGCGTCTTCCGAACCGACGGATTCGACCTTCGCCTTCGGGCCGTCGCCATTGTCATCGCCATCATCGTCGGAATCGTCGCCGTCATCGTCGTCGGAGATGACCTTTTCGACGGGTTCGGAGATCTCGTCGGCCTCGACCTCGGCCGCCATTGTGTCCGGCTTCTTGGTGTCAGCCGGCGCGTCATCGGAGGCGTCGTTCGGGGTGTCGAGCGATTCGGCGACGATGTCGGCAGGGTTTTCCGCAGCCGGCACATCGGAGGCTTGATCGTCCGAGGCGGCTTCCTCCGAGCCATTGTCGTCGGACGAAGCATCCTGGTCGGCGTTCTCGTCCGAAGCGGCTGCGGCGTCCTTGGGCTTGCGGCGCGACCGGCGCGAGCGGCGGGACCGGCGTTCCTTGCCGTTGTCCTCATCACCCGAGGCTTCAGCGGTTTCGCCGTCCTTGTCCTCGGTGTCGTCGCTGTCGGCCTGTTCGCTGGCCTTGCTGGCGTTCCTGTCCCTGGACTTGCCCTTGCGGCCGCGTGACGACCTGGCGGCGCGTTCGTCGTCGTCATCATCCTCGGCGCGGGCTTCGGCGGCTTCCTCTTCGAGAAGGGCCTGCCGGTCGGCGAGCGGGATCTGGTAATAGTCGGGGTGGATTTCGGAGAAGGCGAGGAAGCCGTGACGATTGCCGCCGTAATCGACGAAGGCGGCCTGGAGCGAAGGCTCCACGCGGGTCACTTTGGCCAGATAGATGTTTCCGCGCAGCTGTTTCTTGTGCTGCGATTCGAAATCGAATTCCTCTATGCGGTTTCCACGAACGACGACGACGCGGGTCTCCTCGGGATGGGAGGCGTCGATGAGCATTTTCTCAGACATGTAGTTGGTGCTCCTCGCCACTGAGCGGCCGAGCTCCGGCCGGGCGCGCGTGAGCGTCTTCCCGGATGTCGCAGGGCGGGGGTGGCGGATAAATGATGGTCCGGGCCGGGGACGGGCGCGTCATGCAATTCAGCCAGCGGCAATGCCGCTGGCTTCCTGTGAATTGCTGCTTTTCGCTGTTGCACCATCGAACGGCCGGCCGGATATACCTATAATTGTGATCCTTGCGGATCGATGAATTCCCGTTTCCGGGATGCGGGCTGTTGCGCCGCGCATGTTGGCAAGCTGGCTTGCCGGACTTCTACAAACACGCGACCTCGGACACACCGATTGGGTATCTATGTACCCGGGTCGTATAAATTTTCGCTCGGGGCTCCTGCCGGGGTCCTCACCTCTGCCCGGATGCCCTTCATCGGGACGCAAAGTCCATGGACGACGACCGCTCCGCCTTTCAAACCGCTTGTTTTCCGATGGTTCGGAACCGGGCGATCAGGGGTTGGCAGGTCCGTCAAAACTTTGCCTCCATCTAGGCTTTTATGTTTTGTGCGACAATCTGGCAAGCCGAAAAACTATCGCCGCTCATATGGTTGGCATGGATTGGTGGATAAGCATGCCGCAACGGAACGCGCTTCGCTCCATGGTGTCTCGGGAGCCCCCAAATGTGAGGGGAAGCGGCCTGTCGCGCTGACAGCCCATCACATGGGGTCTGACGCAGGGGAGGCGAATCGGTCATTTTCCGCAGCGATTGCGGCGGGGTTGCAGGGCCGGTTGAAAGGGAAGCATGACGAAACGGGGAAGTTTTGGCGCGAAAGCTCTGGTTGCCGCGATGGTCTTGGCGGCGGGTCTCGGCATCGCGCCTTCCGTGCCGGCGCAACCCTTCGCGCCGGCCGCGCTCAAGCAGGAAGACGGCGCCAAGCCCGCGGTCGCCTTTGCTGCGCGCATCGTGGCCGACGAAGCGCGGGCCCGCATCATCGTGGAGTTCGAATCCAGGCCGGATTTCACCATACGCTATCTCGACCGCCCCGATCGTATCGTCGTCGATCTTTCCCCCGTGACCTTCGCGTTCGATGCCAAGTCGGTGGAGGCGCGGGGGCTTGTCGGCTCCCTGCGCTATGGCGGCGCGGGCGAAGGCCGCTCGCGCCTCGTTCTCGGCCTGAAGGGGCCGGCGCGGCTCGATACCGCCAAGATCGAGCCGATGGAGAGCGGCGCCGGATTTCGCCTCGTGCTCGATGCCGTGGCAACCGGCCGCGAGGCGTTTTCCGAGCTTGCCGCCGGCACCGACTGGACCGTCGTGGTCAAAGGCGCGCGCAAGGCGCAGGAAGGCGAGGGGGATGGCAAGCCTTTCACCGTCGTCGTCGATGCGGGTCATGGCGGCATCGACAGCGGCGCGGAGGGCGTGAACGGCACCAAGGAGAAGGACGTCACCCTTGCCTTCGCCCAGGCGCTCGAAGAGGCCCTTTCGAATCTCGACGACATTCGAGTGGTCATGACGCGCACTTCGGACGAGTTCATTTCACTGTCGGGTCGTCTCAGGGCTGCGCATGCCGCGGATGCCGACCTGTTTCTGTCGCTTCATGCCGATTCGATCCGCATCCGCCGTCTGCGCGGGGCGACCGTCTATACACTTTCGGATCGCGCCTCCGACGCGGTTGCCGAAACGCTGGCTGCGGAAGCCAATCATGACGAGGCCGTCGTCGGCGACGTGTTCGAACAGGCGCCCGAATCCGTGGCGGGAATTCTCGTCGATCTGGCGCGCAACGAGACGCGGGTTTTCTCGACCGGACTCGCCGGCGAGATCATCGAATCGTTCGAGGGTGAGGTGAACCTCATCAAGAACCCGCACCGCCAGGCGGGTTTCCGGGTCCTGCAGTCGCCCGATCTGCCTTCCGCGCTGGTGGAACTCGGCTATCTCTCCAACCCCGAGGACGAGAAACTGCTGACCGACGAGGCCTGGCGCGAGAGCACGGCCGGACTGCTCGCGCAGTCGATAAAGGCTTACCGGACAACGATTTTGGCTGCTGGAAAACGATAAAGTGATATGGAAAATAAGTGTGTCATGATAGATTCGGGCGTGGCAACGTCGCAACACCCGTGATTCCCGTGCGCTGGCGGATTGGGCAGGACCCCGATCCGGCCCTAATTTGCGCACATTGTCCGGGCTTAGGCGTTGTCGGAAGTGTCCGGTATTCCCGGCCTGGCAATGGGTTGGTGCACAGGCACGTGTGTTTTTTAACCGCAAGCGGTAAGTAAGCGAATGTTTCGACTGATCGGCTATTTCTTCGGCATCGGCGCGGTGTTGTTCCTGATCGTTGCGGCCGGTGTCGCATGGTATCTGGGCGATATCACCAAGGATCTCCCGGACTACGAGGTGCTCAACAGCTATGAGCCGCCGGTGACGACGCGCATGCATGCCTCGGACGGCGAGCTGATGGCGGAATATGCCTCGCAGCGCCGGCTCTATCTGCCGATTCAGGCCATTCCCGACCGGGTGAAGGCCGCCTTCATCTCGGCCGAAGACAAGAATTTCTACACCCATCCGGGCGTCGATCCGGTCGGCCTGTTCCGCGCCGTCGTCGTCAATATCCAGAACCTCGGCTCCGGCCGTCGTCCCGTCGGTGCGTCGACGATCACCCAGCAGGTGGCGAAGAACTTCCTGCTCTCCGCCGACCAGACCATTTCGCGCAAGGCCAAGGAAGCGATCTTGTCCTTCCGCATCGAGCAGGCCTATTCCAAGGACCGCATTCTCGAACTCTATCTCAACGAGATCTTCTTCGGGATGAATTCATACGGCATCGCCGGGGCCGCGCTGACCTACTTCAACAAGTCGGTCAACGAGCTCACCATTGCCGAAACGGCCTATCTCGCGGCACTGCCCAAGGCGCCTTCGAATTATCATCCGTTCCGGCACACCGAACGGGCGCTGGAGCGCCGCAACTGGGTGATCGATCGCATGGTCGAGAACGGCTATGTCGCCGCCGCCGACGGTGCGGAAGCCAAGAAGCAGCCGCTCGGCGTGACGCCGCGCTCGTCCGGCTCCTATCTCTTCGCCTCTGAGTATTTCTCCGAGGAGGTCCGCCGCGAGCTGCTTGACCGTTACGGCGAGAAGGCACTCTATCAGGGCGGTCTGTCCGTTCGCACGACGCTCGATCCGCATCTTCAGGTTCTCGCCCGCAAGGCATTGCAGCACGGCCTCGTCAATTTCGACGAGCGCCGCGGTTACCGCGGTCCCGTGGCCACCGTCGACGTCGCCGACGATTGGGGCAAGGCGGTCAGCGAGATCGAACCGCTGCGTGACGTTCCCGAATGGAAGCTCGGCGTGGTGCTCGCCGCCACCGGTTCGGATGTCGAGATCGGCCTGCGCCCCGAACCTCAGGTTTCGGGAGCTGTCGGCGAGGAACGCGATACGGCCGTCATCCGCCCCGAAGACATGAAGTGGGCCTTCCGCCTCAACCGAGAGGACAAGCGCGGCACCGTGAAGACGCCGGACCAGGTGCTTTCCGTGGGCGACGTGGTCTATGTCGAACCCCGTGAGGACGATGAAGGCACCATGCGCTACCGGCTGCGCCAGCCGCCGAAGGTGCAGGGCGGCCTGGTGGCCATGGACCCGCATACCGGTCGCGTGCTCGCCATGGTCGGCGGCTTCTCCTTCGCCCAGTCGGAGTTCAACCGCGCCACCCAGGCGATGCGCCAGCCGGGCTCCTCCTTCAAGCCCTTCGTCTATGCGGCAGCGCTCGACAACGGCTATACGCCGGCTTCGGTGATCATGGATGCGCCGATCGAGATCGTCTCCGGCGGCGACGTCTGGCGGCCGAAGAACTATGGCGGCGGTTCGGCCGGTCCCTCGACCCTGCGTCTAGGCATCGAAAAGTCGCGTAACCTCATGACCGTGCGCCTGGCAAAGGACATGGGCATGAATCTCGTGGCCGAATATGCCGAGCGTTTCGGCGTCTATGACCACATGCTTCCCGTTCTCGCCATGTCGCTCGGTTCGGGAGAGACCACCGTGCTGCGCATGGTCTCGGCCTATTCCGTGTTCGCCAACGGCGGCAAGCAGATCAAGCCCTCGCTGATCGACCGTATCCAGGACCGCTACGGCAAGACCATCTTCAAGCACGAGGAACGCCAGTGCGATGCCTGCGTGGCGACCGCATGGCTCGGTCAGGACGAGCCGGAAGTGGTCGATGACCGCGAGCAGGTTCTCGACCCGATGACCGCCTACCAGATCACCTCGATGATGGAAGGCGTGGTCGAGCGCGGCACGGCCGCAAGCAAGGTCAATCTCGGCCGTCCGACCGCCGGCAAGACCGGCACGACCAACGAGGAGAAGGACGCCTGGTTCGTGGGCTTCACGCCCGATCTCGTGGCCGGCGTCTTCATCGGCTACGACAACCCGACCCCGATGGGTCGCGGCGCGACCGGTGGCGCCCTCGCTGCTCCCGTCTTCAACGAGTTCATGAATGCGGCTGTCGAAGGGACCCGTCCGTCGGATTTCCGTATCCCGGACGGGATGAAGCTGATCGCCATCAACCGCACCACCGGCATGGAAGCCTATCCGGGCGAGCCCGGCACCATCATGGAAGCCTTCAAGCCCGGTACCGGCCCGTCCGATATCTACTCGGTCATCGGCATGGAAGATGTGGCGACCGGCGAGGAAATCCTCCAGCAGTCGCCGCAGGCCAGCCAGGCCGTCACTTCCGGGGCAGGCGGCCTCTACTGACCTCATATTCGACGAAAGCGGCCCGGCGTTTCGCCGGGCCGTTTTCGTTTCCGGATGGCGCTTTTGCCATCCTTTACAACAGGGGGTGCCGACCTTATGGTCCGCCCCGCTCGCGGCCCGGACGTTTCGTGCCGGTCGCGCCGTTTCCAGGATACCGAGAAACGAAGGCCGAACTGAAGGCCCGGAACTGAAGGACAGAATACACCATGCGTGCAGAGACACAGGATGTTGTCGACGAAATCAAGCAGGCCGTAAGCCTGCTGAGGAGGCATCTTTGACTGGGAACCGTCCCTGAAAAGACTGGATTGGCTCAACGCCAAGGCCGAGGACGCCTCGCTTTGGGATGACCCGACCGAAGCCCAGAAGCTGATGCGCGAACGCCAGCAGCTCGAAGACGGCATCACCGGCATCCGCCGGCTGGAAAGCCAGCTCTCCGACAATCTCGAACTCATCGAACTCGGCGAAGCCGAGGACGACAAGGAGATCGTCGAGGAAGCCGAGAAGTCGCTCAAGGAGATGCGCAACGAGGTCAATCGCCTGCAGATCGAATCGCTCCTTTCGGGCGAGGCCGATTCCAACGATACCTATCTCGAGGTTCACTCCGGCGCCGGCGGTACCGAGAGCCAGGACTGGGCGAACATGCTGATGCGCATGTATTCGCGCTGGGCCGAGAAACACGGCATGAAGATCGACGTGATGGAAGTCCATGACGGCGAAGAGGCGGGCATCAAGTCGGCCACGCTCCTGATCAAGGGCCATAACGCCTATGGCTGGCTCAAGACCGAGGCGGGCGTCCATCGCCTGGTGCGCATTTCGCCCTATGACAGCGCCGCGCGCCGTCACACCTCGTTCTCCTCGATCGGCGTCTATCCGGTGATCGACGATTCGATCCAGATCGACATCAACGAAAGCGATTGCCGCATCGATACCTACCGCTCGTCGGGTGCGGGCGGCCAGCACGTCAACACCACCGACTCGGCCGTTCGCATCACCCACATGCCGACGGGCATCGTGGTGCAGTGCCAGCAGGAGCGTTCCCAGCACAAGAACCGGGCCAAGGCCTGGGACATGCTGCGCGCGCGGCTCTACGAGGCGGAACTGCAGAAGCGCGAGGAAGCCGCCAACGCCGAGAATGCGAGCAAGACCGCTATCGGCTGGGGCCACCAGATCCGCTCCTACGTCCTCCAGCCCTATCAGCTGGTCAAGGATTTGCGCACCGGCACCGAAAGCACCAACCCGCAGGGCGTGCTTGACGGCGATCTCGACGACTTCATGGAAGCAGCCCTTGCCCAGCGTGTTTATGGCGGCGGCGAGGAAGTCGAGGATATCGACTGATCCGGTTGGATCGCGTGACCCTGACGGACGAAAGAAAACCCCGCCGAATGCTGATTTCGGCGGGGTTTTCCTTATCCGGACCGGGTCCGGCTTCGAAGCCTGGGGATAGGCCCGCGAAATCGCGCGCTCAAATGAACACTATCTAATTCTCGACGCCGCGGGGTGGCCGCAATCCGTGTGGGTGGAGCAGCACCCGATCTGTCATTGACGGCGCAGGCCGCTCACGTCTTGCCCTGCGGTTCGACGTCTCCGCTGCGCTGCAGCCGCAGTGTCACGATCCAGCAGATCATCGCCCAGGCGGATCCGACGGTCCATCCGGCAAGCACGTCCGTGGGCCAGTGCACGCCGAGATAGACGCGGCTGACGCCGACGAGCATGACGACGATGATCGCGACGAGAAGGATATAGACCCGCACCCGCCAGTCCGGCCGCAGCCGGGCTAGCATCGCCGCGAGCGTGAGATAGACGACCGCCGCCATCATGGAATGGCCGCTCGGGAAGCTGGCGGTGGTCACGTAGGAACCATGCGGGACGAGATCCGGCCGGGCGCGGTCGATCCCCATCTTGATGAAGGTGGAAATCAGCAGGCCGCCCGATACAGCGACAGTGACGGCGAATGCCGCACGGGGCTTCTTGTCCATTACCAGAAACCCGATCGCGGCAAGGGCGATCATCGTCAGCACGGCGGTGCCGCCAAGGGCGGTGAAGTCCCGCATCACCTCCTCGAGCCAGGGCGGGCCGAGCGGGTCGGCCGGATTGCCCGGCGTGCGCAGCGCAAGCAGGATTGCCGTGTCGATGTGGCTCGTCTCGCCTTCGACGACCTCGTCTGCAAGGGCGATGAACCCCCAGACCGCGGCTGCGGGTACCAGAAGCGCCACCACGACAGGCCACTCGCGCGCGCCGAGGCGTTTGACCGTTTCGCTGATCCTGAAATTCAATGATGGCTCCCCGGGGCCTGGCATTTGTTTTGCGTTTCATAGCAGAGATATGACGCAAGATCAGGCGTTGCGCGGGATGTATTATAATTGCCGCCGTGCGCGGAAGGCCACTCTGTTGCCGCGGCGCGCAAGGCGCGGACTTTTCCAGGAACAGACCTCTTCCGAATGGGGCGCCGGCGGTGTAGGCGTTCAGGAAAACGGAGGAGATCGCTTTGAGCACCATCGATGTGGACGTCCGCAACACTATTCACGACCTGCTTTGTCGCTTCTTCCTGGCGTTCGACGAGAAGGATTGGGTGGCCATGCGTGCGACCCTCGCGGACGAGGTTTTCATCGATTATGCGTCCTCGGGACGCGAGCAGCCGGGGGCGATGACGGGGGACGAATTCGTTGGCCGCCGCCGCGGTGCCGTCGACGAACTCTCGAAGCAGCATAGTTTCTCGAACCTGCTCCTGTCGGCGACCGATTCCGGGGTGCACGGCCGCTGCAACTACCTGATCCTCCGGTTTGCCACAGCATCCAACGGTGCGGCGGATTCCTACCATTCCTGCGGATCGTATGAGTTCGTCTTCCAACCCGTAGATGCGTCGTGGCGCATCTCATCCATCACCCAGAAGGCGCTCCGAAGCTGGGGGAACCGCGACCTTCATGGCGGATCCCGCAATTGAACGGTTAGGTTGTCCGAACACAGGTTTGATGGTTTGCTCGCCAGCATTGCGTACGAAATCTGGTCCGCTGAACGGTCGAGATGGCGGTGTAGCTCGGTCGTCTATCGGAACGCCACGAAGGCCGGCTAACGGCCGGATTGATGCTCGATATCCCGTCTCAATTTGAGCGCATATCGGACAGGTAGATCCGCACCGCCTCCTGCACGTTGCGGAAGCGGTCGCCGCCCAGATGCTTGCCGCCAAACCATCGCGTGACCACGACGATATGATCGCGCAGGCCTTCTCGCTCCAGCATTCGCAGGATCACATTGCCCGCGCCTGCCTCGCCGTCGTCGCTCTTCAAGGGGCACTCGGCGCTCAGCAGAGCCCATGAGTTATGTGAGGCCTTGGCGAATTTCTTGTTGCGGCAAAGCTCCTGGATGAAGATCTTAGCCTCCTCCTCGGATGTGCAGGCTCCTCCCGAGACCGCATATTTCGAACCGCGGTCGTTTATGATCTTGTCGAGAATACGCATGGTTTCGGCTTAGAGCCTGTCACTGCCGGCGGCAAGGCTTCTCTCGTCCCGAAAGGCACAAGCAAAACGGCATCGCAAAGCCCTTGTCTTGTGGTGCCTCAAGCCTCAGGAAGGCGCGTTCAGCCAGCCAAGTTCCAGGAAATTGTCCCACTCTGCCTGGCGCGGCAGGCTTGGCCGGTGTTCCGGCGTTGGGCCAGATTCCTGCCTGGACGAGCTTGTCGAGTGCGGAGCCTCTCCTGAGCCAGTTTTTCCCTCGCCGCCCGAAACAACAGAATTCCATCCCATCGGCCGGCATTACCGCGGATCAGGAAGGATGCTATCAATCAAGGGAACCGGCGCCGGCATTCGGCGTTACGGTTTCTCGCGTCGGGGCGGCATGTGCCGGCCTGTCATTCGCTTGAACCGGTACGCGTCCCCGGCAAGCCCGGAGAACCGGTCTTGATCGCGTTTATCGAGAACAATCAGGCGTATATCGCCCTCGGCATCCTCTTTCTTCTCTTCCTGGCCTTCCTGTCCGAGCGCTACAGCCCCGAAATCACGGCTGCCGGCGCGGCTGCACTGTTCGTGGCGCTGGGCTTCCTCGATACCAAGGAGGTGATGGGCGTGTTCTCCAACTCCGCGCCGATCACCATCGCGGCGATGTTCATCATCTCCGCCGCACTGGTGCGTACCGGCGTGCTGGAAAAGGCGTCGGACATGGTCATGTCCACGGCAAGCGCCCGGCCGACGCTGGCGATTGCCTGCTTCCTCGTTCTCACCGCCGCTGCCTCGGCCTTCATCAACAACACGCCGCTGGTGCTGTTCCTGATCCCGCTCGTGGTGAAACTCGCCAGTGCCGCGCGGCTGGCGCCGACCCGGCTTCTGATCCCGCTGTCCTATGCGGCCATTCTCGGCGGCACCTGTTCGCTGATCGGTACCTCCACCAACCTGCTTGTCGACGGCGTGGCGCGCGAGGCGGGGCTGGCGCCGTTCACGATCTTCGAAATCACGCCGGTGGGGATCGTCGCGGCGACCGTCGGCGCCACTCTGATGCTGCTGCTCGGACCGTGGCTTTTGCCCAACCGCGAGGCGCAGAACGTCGACAGGCTGCTCAGCGAATCCGAATTCCTGTCTGAAGTGACCATCGTCGATGCCGAGGCCTACAAGGGGGTGCAGCTCGGCGGGATCGCCGACTTCAACCTGTCCGGCCTGCGTATCCTCGGGCTTCGCAGGGGCGGGGAGATCCACCGCTCGAATCTCGGCGAGATGGAGCTGATAAAGGGCGATGCGCTGATCCTCATGGGATCGACGTCGGAGATCCTGACACTCAACAACAATCCTGCCGTCCTCGTCGGCCGCCGCCGCGCCGGCGACCCGCATGGCGTGATCGTCGAGGCCGTGGTCGCGCCCGCCAAGCGCGATGCCGGTTCACGCATTGCCGATCTCGGGCTGGGGCGCCGTTTCGGCGTCAGGGTGCTCGGCGCCCACCGCCACCGTCACATTGCCGGGCCCGATCTGTCGAATGTCCGTCTCAAACCGGCGGACAAGCTGCTGCTGGAAGGTCCGGCGGAAGGCTTCGACCAGCTGTCGGAGGACGCGGCGCTCGTTTCCGTATCGCGCCCGACCGGCCGGGAGTTTCGGCGCTCGCGTGCGCCGCTGGCGCTGATTGCCATCGCCGCCGTCGTCGGCCTGGCCGCTTTCGGTGTGGCCGATATCGGCATCCTCGCGATGATCGCGGTCGCCGTTCTCCTGATCTTCCGCTGCATGGATCCGGACGAGGCGTGGAGTTCCATCAATGGCGGAATTCTCGTCCTCATCTTCTCCATGCTGATCGTCGGCAAGGCGCTCGAAAATTCGGGCGCCGTGGCGCTGATCGTCGACGTGCTCACGCCGTGGTTCAAGGATCTGCCGCCCATCCTGGTGCTTGCAGCGTTTTACGCGCTGTCGTCTTTCCTGACCGAGGTGGTCACCAACAATGCCGTGGCTGTCGTGCTGACGCCGCTTGCCATCGCGCTCGGCACCCAGATCGGCCTCGATCCGCGGAGCCTCGTGATTGCCGTGATGTTCGGCGCCAGCGCCAGCTTCGCCACGCCGATCGGGTATCAGACCAACACGCTCGTCTACGGTGCCGCGAACTATCGCTTTGCAGACTTCCTGCGCATCGGCGTGCCGATGAACATCATCGTCGGCATCGCGACCGTGATGGCCATCAGCTTTTTCTATGGCGTCTGACGCGAAAGGTGGTCCACGAGATCACCACTGCCCGGTTCGCTTCCCATAGGGGTCCAGTCGGCGATCGAGGAAATGGGCGGCGCTGATGAAGGCGAGGTGGGTCAGGCCCTGCGGGAAGTTGCCCAGCGGCAGTCCGCGCCTGTCGATTTCTTAGGAGAACAGCCCGAGGTCGTTGGCGTATTTCAGGCCCTTTCCAGCATCAGCTGTGCCTCATTAAGATGGCCCGCGCGCGCCACGCATTCGAACTACCGGTTCGACGTACCAGAACGTGCAGGTGCTGAATGCGCCTTCTCGCCGGCGAGGCCGTCATCGGTCCGGTAGCGGTAGGCGAGGCCGTCATCGCGCAACTGTGCGCCGATTGCATCGAGTTCCGTGCCGCCGCGGCTCTGGGCTCGAAGGGTCGACACGAAAGAAGGGCGGCCGATGCCGCCCTCCATCATGCCACTTAATGCAACACTCAGGCGACCTTGCGGCCTTCGTGCCTGCCTTCCAGCACTTCCTCGATGATCTTGCCGACAAAGGCGTCGAGGTCGTTGGGATTGCGGCTGGTGATGAGCGCCTGATCGACGACGACCTCGCTGTCTTCCCAAACCGCGCCGGCATTCTTCATGTCGGTAGCGATGGACTTGTAGGAGGTCGCCTTGCGGCCCTTGACGACGCCTGCCTCGATCAGCAGCCACGGGGCGTGGCAGATCGCGGCGAGCGGCTTCTTGGTGTTGAAGAAGTCGTGCACGAACTTCACGGCGTCAGCGTCGACGCGCAGCAGGTCCGGATTGATCTGGCCGCCCGGCAGGACGAGCGCATGGTAATCTTCGACCTTGGCGTCCGATAGGGCACGGTCGACAGGGACTTCGTTGCCCCAGTCCTTCTGGTCCCAGCCGCGGATCGAACCGCTTTCGGGCGAGATGACTTCGACCGTGGCGCCGGCTTCCCGGAGTTTGTTGAGCGGCACTTCGAGTTCCGACTGTTCGAAACCGTTGGTGGCGAGAATGGCGATCTTCTTTCCGTCCAGTTTGGCCATGATGGGTATCCTTCCGTCTGGTCGTGATTGTTGTTGGTGGCGGTAGCGCAGCGGCGCCTCGGAGGGGGATCGGCGCCTGGTGCATCTGCCAGTAGAACGGAGCGCGGGCCGGTTGGTTGCATGTTTTCCCGGCTGGCGTTTTTACCGACCGGAAGAGCGGTCGGCAGTCATCGCAGCAAGAGGCGTAAACGCGCTTGCGTCACCGGCGCAGAACACACGATGGACCTCTTGAGGTGAGGGACGGGATTGGTGCCGTCAGTTGGTGGCTTTCTCGATGGTGATCGCGCCGAATTCGTCGATGAAGACTGTCCATGTGTCCGGCTCGGGCAGCGACGGATCGGTCTTGGCGGCGATGAATGCGGAGAACCCCATTTCTCCCGTGCCTTCCTGCACGATGTTGGTGACATAGGATGACGAGGCGTTGAGTTCCTCGATCTCCGTTGTCGTTTCCACCGCCGGGCCGTCATCGGTCAGGGCCATCTGCTGGAGGTAGACGCGTGACGTGTTGTCCTCCGCGCGGAATGCCACGAGGCGATAATAGCCGCGCTTGGAGACGGCAGGCGCCGTCTCCTCCGTATCCGCAGTCTCCGCGCTCGGGGTTTCGTCCGGGGCGGCCTCGGCCGGTTCATTGGCCGTCTGTTCCTCTGACGGCTCGACCGCGAGGGCTGATTCCGGCAGTTTTTCCCAGAACCCGCCGCTCACCACGAAGAGCAGCCGGTCGGATACCTCGGTGATTGCGGTGCCTGCATCCTGGGCAGGCGAGGGCATGGTCCCGCCGACCAGCCATGTCGCGGAAAGAAGGGCAAGAGCTGCGGTAGTCGAATGAAAACCGGTCATGGGAACCCTCAATACTGGAATTGTTCGGCGAGAATGCGTTCGTTGAGCGATTGGGATGCGTCCGTCAGGATGCGGGCGACGGAATCGGTGGAGGCGGCGACGTCGACCCGCAGCACGGATTTGACCTCGGTATGGTCGGCAACCGCGTTGACCGGGCGCTTTTCAGGTTCGAGCACCTCGATCGAGACGGCCACCTTGTTTGGCAGCAACGCGCCGCGCCAACGACGGGGGCGGAAGGCGCTGACCGGCGTGAGCGCCAGAAGCGGCGCGTCGAGCGGCAGGATCGGTCCGTGGGCCGAGAGATTATAGGCGGTCGACCCGGCAGGTGTGGCGACCATGATGCCGTCGCAAACCAGTTCCTCGAGCCGCACCTTGCCGTCGATGGAAATCTTCAGCTTGGCTGCCTGGTGCGACTGGCGGAACAGCGAAACCTCGTTGATGGCGAGCGCCATGGATTCCGAGCCGTCGGCCGCTATCGTGCGCATCTCGAGCGGACGCACGATGTTCTCGACCGCGGCGTCGATCCTGCCTTTGAGGTCGATGTCGTTGTAGTCGTTCATCAGGAAACCGACCGAGCCGCGGTTCATGCCATAGACATAGCGGCCCGTATCCATCTCGTCGTGCAGGGTCTGCAGCATGAAACCGTCACCGCCGAGAGCAACGACGACGTCGGCATCCTCACGTCTCACATTGCCGTAAAGGGCCGCGAGGTGTTCGGCAGCCGCCACCGCCTCGGGGGTGGATGCTGAAATGAAATTGATCTTGCGGTCCATGCTGAAAGTCTGCCTCCGGTGTCGGCAGACAATGGCCAAGCCAGTGGGCGGATGCAACAGAAATGCTTGCCGTGTCTTTGCCATGTGCCCTGGCTATCGCTCGGCCATGGCTTGGCGGCTGGCGATGCGTGGAGGTGTTCGACCGCGTCCTGTTCGCGGTTTCAGGGCAGGCGCGGCGGCCTCTCGGCCTCTATCACTTGGCGTGTTCGGACTTTGCCGGCGTGATGCGCGAGATCTGGGTGACGATGCCTACCGGCAACTGCTTTTCGAACTGTATCTGCAGGGTTAAGTCGCCCTGGCCGCGCACATGGCCCAGCACCTTGGCGCCCAGTCCGGGAAAGACGATATAGACGTCGGCGAGACGAGCCGGGAAGTCGTCGCCGGTGAGCAGGCAGCCGTCTTCGCTGATATTGACGAGCCAGCACTTCTTCGCCAGGCGCTCGTCGCGACCGGAGCGGCGCACATGGGCGGCGACGGGACAGCCGGCGTCACGCGGGTAGTAAACCCGTTGCTCCAGCTCGTCGCCGATCTTGGTGAGCTGGTGACGTTTGTGCTTGGTTTCCGACAATGACGTATCCTTCGTCATATTCTTATATTAGCACATTCTGCGTCAAAGACTTTAATTTTCGCCTAACCGGGCTCCCGGGCTATTTTGTCGATCGACCTACTGGTTTGAGGCGAAACGGTTTTATATCGCTGCTTACCGCGAGGCAGTCTCGATCAGCACGGGCTGACCGCCGTTGAAGAGCGAAACCGTCTGCCGGAAGTTGCCGTCCGGGCGTTCGCCGCGAATGATGGGCTTGCGGTCGAGAAGCCGGTCCGTATCGAAGCCGTCATCATCGGCAGAGGCCGTTTCAAGCGTCTTCTCTGCCTTCCGGTCCTCTTCGATGGACGCCGTCGCCGTGGTGTCGATGATGTCGCCGGTCCAGCCGCTGGCCATCGCGACGCCGCTTCCGGCGGGCAGGCGGTCAAAGCTGGTGAACATCTCGCCGGTGGGGCTGACGGCCCATGCGACGCCGGAGACTTCGGTCTGCCTGCTTTCGGTGCAGCCGCCCTTGATGGTGAAACGCGTATCGGAGGGGAATGTCCGGCGGACGGTGTCCTCGACGCGCGTGATGGCTGCACGGCAGTCATCGAGAGAAGCGAATTCGGCTTGCGTCGCCGTGGGGCGGCAGACCATTCCACCGGGGGAACAAGCGAGAACTGTAAGTATGTATGCGCTGGCGAACATTTCGACCTCCTGTTGGTGGTAGAAAGATCGCCGAGGCCATTTGGTTCCGCTGTGCATTATCGCTCACATCGAAAAACCGCGATGAGTTGCATGCGGCGCAGCAAAGCCGTGTCTTCAAAAGACACTTGCGGGCAATGTATCGGGCGGACGATTTGAAAAGGTGGCTCCCCGGGCCGGATTCGAACCAGCGACCGATCGATTAACAGTCGATTGCTCTACCACTGAGCTACCGGGGACCATTGCCTCATCGAGGCGTGACGGGCGTATATCAAATGCTTTTCCGATTTGCCAAGCCCCATTGCATCAAAAAAGACGCGAACTTGTGTATTCAAGCCATCATACCCATCTGGGAAGCCCATGGAACGTCCCTTTTCATACCATCCGGCACGCGGAGAAATAATTGCATTCGGTCGCAGGTTCGCGCTGCCTCGGGCGAGATCCGCCCGGCTCGCCACCGGAACGGCACTGGTCGTCGGCGGATGTCTGGGGTTTCTTCCAGTGCTCGGATTCTGGATGATCCCGCTCGGGCTCCTGGTCCTGTCGCAGGATGTGCCGCGGATCCGGCGCATGCGCCGCAATTTCGTGCTTCGGATGAAGGGCCGGCGAAAAAGGGGCAGGGCCCCGACGCGCTGAGCCGATCACGCCGGCGCGTGCATGGTCCTGCCGAAAATGATGGGAGAGTTTGGAGGCCTCGCCCGGAATCGAACCGGGGTGCAAGGATTTGCAGTCCTCTGCGTAACCACTCCGCCACGAGGCCTCGAGGAAAGCGTTCCGGGATCAATGGTTTACATTCGAGCGAATGAAACCGAACCAGCCGCGTCTTCCGGTGGCACTCAATAATCGTTCCGATTCTGTGCCGCAAGAGGCAAATTCAAAAACATTCGCGTCAAAACGCAACGTGCCGGAAGACTGGCCCGGTTCTGCCTGGCGACGGCGCCGATGAAGGGGCGAGGAAACACGCATGAAGCCGGGTAAGACGGGAGAGGGCGCTTGCACTCGGCGGGGTCGCGTTCTAATACGCCACGAAGGTTCGCGGTTCGGTGCGTCTTGATCGCCTGCGCCGTTTTGACGACATTATCCGCGCGTCGGTTCCGGGATTGAGAGATCGCCCGCGGGCGCGCCAGTGGAGACATGACGATGGGAATGGATTTCGTAGGCGCGCGGCAGAAGATGGTGGACAACCAGATCCGGACCACCGACGTGACGTCCCATTCGGTTCTTAAAGCCTTCCTGACCGTCGAGCGCGAGAAATTCGTGCCAGCCACCATGGCAGCCGTCGCCTATATCGACGATGATCTCGAGATCGCCTCGGCCAACGAGGACCGTCCCGCGCGCTACATCATGGAGCCGTCGCCGCTCGCCAAGCTTCTGCAGCTTGCATCGGTGAAGAAGACCGATCTCGTTCTCGAGGTGGGGTGCGGTACCGGTTATGCGGCAGCCCTCCTGTCGCTCGTCTCGGATTCGGTTGTCGCGCTCGAAAGCGACGAAGCGCTGGCCAATCAGGCAACCGACACGCTGAGCGAAAACGGATATGACAACGTGGCCGTCGTCACCGGCGACCTGAAGGCCGGCTATCCGAGTGCCGCGCCTTACGACGTGATCTTCGTCAACGGCGCCGTCGAGGCCGTCCCTCAGGCCCTGACCGATCAGCTTCGTGACGGTGGCCGCCTGGTCGCCGTCGTGGGCACCGGCAACGCCGCGCAGGCTCATCTCTTCACGCGGACCGGAAACGACATTTCCAGCCGTCCGGTGTTCAACTGCAGCATCAAGCTGCTTCCGGGATTCGAGCTCGCTCCCGAATTCGTATTCTGAAACGCTCGTCCGGAGCGGCCGATATTCTCGGACGTATAGTGACTATGCCGGAATGGGGAATTGATTGATGCCGCGCTTTGTGGCGTCTGCGGGTTCTGTTGCCTTCGCGCAACGCCTGACTGGATAGTGCCGGAGCGGGACTGATTGACCCATTGTCTTGGAATGTCAGTCTGCGCATAAGTTTCGGAACAGTTACCGAAATGTGGGGACGGAGCTATGGGCGCTATGGTCCACGGCCCTCGTTCTGTGGTTTTTGGAGGCTCATGCTTTCAAAGACTGATAAGCTTGTGTGGTGCGTGCTTTGCACCATTTGAGGATATTCTCGTGAAAAAATTTCGCAAATTTCTCGTTGCCGCAGCGCCCGCCGCCATACTGGCCCTGGCGCCCGCTGTCGTCCATGCAGAATCGCTCTACGCCGCGATGGCCAATGCCTATGCCAACAATCCGGATCTGAACGCCGCACGCGCAGGTCTCCGCGCCACCGACGAGGGCGTGGCCATCGCCAAGTCCGGATATCGTCCGATTGTCTCGGCGACCGGCACCGTGACCTACACCAATACCGAAGGCAACGAAGTCAGCACGGCGGCCGCCGGCGTGTCCATCTCGCAGACGCTGTTCGACGGATTTCAGACGCTCAACAATGTCCGCGCGGCCCAGGCTACGGTCTTTGCCGGTCGCGAAGACCTGCGCGGCACCGAGATAGACATCCTGCTGGCGACCGCCGAGGCCTACGCCAATGTCATTCGCGACAACCAGATCGTCGGATACCGCAAGGAAAACCTTGCCTTCCTGAAAGAGCAGCTTTCTGCTTCCCAGGCCCGGTTCGATGTGGGCGAAGGCACCCGCACCGATGTCAGCCAGGCGGAAGCCGAACTGGCAGCGGCCCGCGCGCTTCTGACGGCGGCCGACGCACAGGCCAAGACCTCCGCCGCGGTCTATGCGCAGATCGTCGGCAATGCGCCGCGCAACATGCAGGCGATCGACGTGCCGTCGCGCGTGCTGCCGAACTCGCTCGATGCGGCTGTGGCGACCGGGCTCAAGCAGCACCCGACCATTCTGGCGGCCGAGTTCGGCGTCGATGCCGCGGGCTACAACGTGAAATCCACCGAGGGCGCGATGCTGCCCGGCGTGTCCGTTACCGGCTCGGTCAACGAGCAGGATACCGGCATCACCATCAGCCAGGTTCAGGCCCGCGTGACCGTTCCGCTCTATCAGGGCGGTCTTGTTTCGGCCCAGGTGCGCCAGGCCAAGGAGCAACTCGGCCAGCAGCGCATTCTCGTCGACAGCGCCCGGCGCGCCGTCGAGCAGGCCGTGATTTCGTCCTGGACGGCGATGGAAGCCTCGAAGGCCAATATCAACGCGACCCGCGCGCAGATCCGCGCAGGTGGCCTTGCCTTGAACGGGGTGGTTGAAGAGCGCCGCGTGGGCCAGCGCACCACGCTCGACGTGCTGAACGCACAGCAGACCGTGCTGACGGCCAAGGAGTCGCTCGCCCAGAACGAGCGCAACTACGTGGTTGCCGCCTATTCTGTGCTGGCCTCGACCGGTCGTCTGACCGTTCAGCGCCTCGGCCTGCAGGTCGCCAACTATCGCCCCGAGAAGCACTACGAGGCGACCAAGGACCGTTGGTACGGCCTCAGGACCATCGACGGACGGTAATCGTCCGGCGTCGACGGGTGAGAGAATTGATAGGAGGGCCGGCATTGCCGGCCCTTTTTCCTATGCGGCGGGGCAGGTCGTGTGGCGATTGGCTTCTAATCTTGTGAATCAAGGGGTTCGGCTGTTCATGCCGGATTCAAATCCGGCATGTTTCGAATTATGGTTGAGTGATTCGGGGCCGCTGCGTGCGAACCCGTGGCGTAACGGAGAGTAGGCATGGCACAGGCCGCACAGCGCGAACCTTCGATGGAAGAAATCCTCGCTTCCATCCGCAAGATTATCGAGAATAACGACAGCGACCGGCCGGAAGCTGCCGTTGAACGGCCCGAGCCGAGCATGGCGCAAGCCGCGCCTTCCCCTGCGCCAGCATCTGCACCTGTGCCGCGGCATTCCGCGCCCGCTTCCTTTCAATCCTCTCCGGCTGCCGCTCCCATGCAAAGGGCGGAGGCCGCCGGTTCCGACTCGTCCTCGGTTTCGCTTGCCGACATCGCGGCGCGGATGCGCACCGACAAGTCTTCTGCGATCGGCAGGGTGCCGAACGAGCCCGCCGTCGCTGAGATGGAAGAGGCGCTCGACGACGAAACTGTCGAGACCGGCATGCGCCACGAGGTCAACGCCGAAGACGGTCTGGAAGAAGTCGCGCGTGCCATTGCATCCATGACACCGGAACTCGCGCAGGAAATGGCCGCAGCTTCGGAACGGGCAACCGAGCCGCGGTTCCGCGACGATGGCGCCAAGGCTGAAAGCGCGCAATCCGACGAGCCGCGCGCCGAACAGTGGGCAAAGTCCGAAACGCCCGCAGCCCGGCCGAATGGCGCGGCCTCGGGTCTTGGCCAGCTCATTTCGATGGAAGCCGGGCAGAAGGTCGCCCGCTCCTTCGCCGATCTCGATGCGGCGATCACCGCGGGCTCGCAGCGCAGCTTCGACGAAATCGCCGAGGAATTGCTGCGTCCGATGCTCCAGACCTGGCTCGACGACAATCTTCCGACGCTCGTCGAGCGGCTGGTACGCGAAGAGATCGAGCGCGTTTCACGCGGCACGCGCGGCTAGAATGCAAGTCTTTGCATGAGGGAGCTGCCGGAACGAGGGCGGCACCTTTCGTGTTATATCAAGGCCGCAGTCGACCCGGCGCAGCTTGCCGGACGTCGACTGCGGCTTTTGCTCGTGTTGACACCGCTTTGACCATCCGGTTTACACGAACGCCTATTCGGGGCGCATGCGCCTCCCACCATCGATCGGATATTCGTCGACATGCTTGAGAAAACCTATGACGCAGCGGCCGTCGAGCCGCAGATCGCCCGCAAATGGGCTGAAGCGGATGCGTTCCGCGCCGGTGCCGGTGCGAAGGAAGGGGCCGATCCCTACACGATCGTGATCCCGCCGCCCAACGTCACCGGTTCGCTGCACATGGGCCACGCGCTCAACAACACGATCCAGGACATCCTGATCCGCTTCGAACGCATGCGCGGCAAGAACGTCTTGTGGCAGCCGGGCATGGATCATGCCGGCATTGCCACGCAGATGGTCGTCGAGCGGCAGCTGGCTCAGCGCCAGGAGCCCGATCGCCACGCGATGGGGCGCGAGCGTTTCGTCGAGCGCATCTGGGAGTGGAAGGACGAATCCGGCGGCATGATCTTCAACCAGCTCAAGCGGCTGGGGGCATCGTGCGACTGGTCGCGCGAGCGCTTTACCATGGATGACGGCCTGTCGAAGGCGGTTCGCGAGGTCTTCGTCAAGCTGTACAAGGACGGACTGATCTACAAGGACAAGCGGCTGGTCAACTGGGATCCCGCGCTTCTGACCGCGATCTCCGATCTCGAGGTCGAGCAGGTCGAGGTGAAGGGCAATCTCTGGCACTTCCGCTATCCGCTGGCCGACGATCTGACCTACGAGCATCCCTATAATCTGGACAAGGAAGGCAACAAGATCGCCTGGAAGCCCTCGGATGGCGATCCCGCGGGCTACGAGACGCGAGACTATCTGGTCGTTGCCACCACCCGGCCGGAGACCATGCTGGGCGACACCGGCGTCGCTGTCCACCCGGATGATCCGCGCTACCAGTCGCTGATCGGCAAGGATGTCATCCTGCCGCTCGTCGGCCGCCGCATCCCGATCGTCGGCGACGAGTATCCGGACATGGAAGCCGGTACCGGCGCGGTGAAGATGACGCCCGCACACGATTTCAACGATTTCGACGTCGGCAAGCGGACCGGTCTGAAGGCGATCAACATCCTTACCGTCAAGGGCGATGTCACCCTCAAGGACAACGAGGATTTTCTCGACGGGCTGACCCAGCAAGGCAAGCTGCTCGAGATACTCGAGGAACTTGATGGCATGGAGCGTTTCGCGGCGCGCAAGGCGATCGTCGAGAAGATGGATGAGATTGGTTGCCTGGCGGAAATCGAGCCGCATACCCACATGGTCCCGCACGGCGACCGGGGCGGTGTGCCGATCGAGCCTTATCTCACCGACCAGTGGTATGTGGATGCCAAGACGCTGGCCGCGCCGGCGATCGAGAGCGTGCGCGAGGGACGGACCGAGTTCGTTCCGAAGAACTGGGAAAAGACCTATTTCGAATGGATGGAAAACATCCAGCCCTGGTGCATCTCCCGGCAGCTCTGGTGGGGCCACCAGATCCCGGCCTGGTACGGCCCGGACGGCCAGGTCTTCGTCGAGAAGGACGAGGAAGACGCGCTTCAGGCCGCCATCCAGCACTACATCGCCCATGAGGGCCCCTGGAAGGCCTGGGTCGAGGAGAAGCTCGAGAACTACAAGCCGGGCGAGATTCTCACCCGCGACGAGGACGTGCTCGACACCTGGTTCTCCTCAGCGCTGTGGCCGTTCTCCACGCTCGGCTGGCCCGATCAGACCGAGGCGCTGAAAACCTATTACCCGACCAGCGTTCTGGTCACCGGTTTCGACATCATCTTCTTCTGGGTGGCCAGGATGATGATGATGGGGCTCCACTTCATGAAGGACGATTACGGTCGCCCGGTCGAGCCCTTCAAGACCGTCTATGTTCATGCGCTGGTGCGCGACAAGCACGGCGCCAAGATGTCGAAGTCGAAGGGCAACGTCATCGATCCGCTGGAGCTGATGGACGAATACGGCGCCGACGCGCTGCGTTTCACCCTGGCCATCATGGCCGCGCAGGGCAGGGACGTGAAGCTCGACCCGAGCCGTGTCGCCGGCTACCGCAACTTCGGCACCAAGCTTTGGAACGCGACCCGTTTCGCCGACATGAACGGAGCCGCGCTCGACCCGGGTTTCGATGCGGCCGGCTGCAAGATGCAGATCAACCGCTGGATCCTGACCGAACTGGCGCGCACCACCGCTGATGTGACCGAAGGGATCGAGGCCTATCGTTTCAACGAGGCGGCGGGCGCGCTCTACCGCTTCGTCTGGAACCAGGTCTGCGACTGGTATCTCGAGCTGCTCAAGCCTGTTTTCGCCGACGGCACGCCGGAAGAGCAGGCCGAGGCGCGGGCGTGCGCGGCCCATGTGATCGCCGAGAGCTGCAAGCTGCTTCAGCCCTTCATGCCGTTCATGACCCAGGAACTCTGGGACCACCTGACGGAGGGCAAGGACGTTGAACTCCTGTGCCACGCCGCTTGGCCGCAGGCCGATTTCAGCGACAAGGCGGCGGCAGAGGAGATCAACTGGCTGATCGAGCTCGTCAGCGGAATTCGCTCCGTCCGGGCCGAGATGAACGTACCGGCGGGCGCCATGGCACCCCTGGTTCTGGTGGGCGCCGATTCGGAGACGGACAGGCGTTTCGCGACGCACGACGCCGCTATCCGTCGCCTGGCGCGGGTGAGCGACCTTTCGAAGGCCGACGAAGCCCCGCGCGGTGCCGCACAGCTCGTCATCGGCTCTCTGACCGTGTGCCTGCCGCTTGGCGACCTGATCGATCTCGAGGCCGAGGAAAAGCGCCTGGCGAAGTCGCTCGGAAAGATCGAGGACGATATCGGGCGTATCGTCAAAAAGCTCGACAACGAGAAATTCGTCGCCAATGCCAAGCCCGAAGTGGTGGAGGCCGAGCGCGAGAAGCTCGTCGAACTGGAAACCGAGAAGGCGCAGGTGGCGCAGGCGCTGGAGCGGGTGCGCGACGCCGGCTGACCGATTCGAGAAGCTGTAAAACCCGATGCCCGGGCGCCCGATAAGGCGTTCCGGGCATTTCATTCGCGAAATCATCGATATGTGACGCTTTTGCAACAAATGACCGTTTGGGCCGGAAAATGGGGCAATTTGGACAATTTTTTGGCAATTTGAAGCAAAAATCCTTCCGCACCACGAAGGAAAGCCCCGCAAAAGAATAATGTCGTCTGCTGGGCCAGTCTTGCCGATGGAAAGCCCGGCTTTTCCCTGTCGACAGCAAATGTTAAAAACTGACCTATGCCTTAGACAGGTAAACTTGTTACCGGGAGGGGAGTTTCTAATGGTATTCAAGCCTGAAAAACTGGTCGGCGCCGCACTCGTCGCATCGCTGGCTGCGGCAGGCGCCGCGCAGGCGGGTGGCCTGGAGCGTGGTGGATATAACGTCGATCTTCTGTTCGATTCATCGCGTTTCACGACCGAAGCCGGTGTCACCTACGTCATGCCGGAGCGTGATCTGAACAATGTCACGGACTTGAACCCGGCCGATGGCGGCGGGGTCGGTCCGACTGATGGCGTTCGCGATACGTCGTCCTATGCCATTCCGCGCGTAGGCGCGAAAGTCGGCATCGGCGAGGCGGTCGACTGCATGGCCGACTACAGCCAGCCCTTCGGCGCGCATTCCAATCCGGGATCGAACTGGGCCGGTGCGAACTCGAACATCGAGACCAAGATCGACTCTGACAACTACGCGGCGACCTGCTCTTACAAGTTTCAGGCGGGCAAGGGACAGTTCCGCATCATCGGCGGCGTGTCCTACCTTGAAATCGGAGGGTTCAAGGAGCGTCTGGTTCTGGGGATTCCGCTTCCCGGCAACGGCACAGGCGTCGGCCGCGTGGATCTCGATGCGTCCGGCGTGGGCTGGCGCGCGGGTGTCGCCTACGAAATGCCGGAAATCGCTCTGCGCGTCAGCGCGATGTACTACTCCGAAGTCGAGCTTGACAACCTCTCGGGTTCGTTGGACCTGACCGAGGTCTCGCCCCTGATACCGGGCGGACTCGGCGGCGCGACCACGCCGATTTTCGGTTCGACCACGATGCCGCAGTCTTTCGAGCTCAAGGTCCAGTCCGGTATCGCACCCGGGTGGCTGGCTTTCGGTTCCGTCAAGTGGGTGGACTGGAGCGTGATGCAGAGCATTGCGCTTTGCCCGACCTTCACGTCCGGTGTTGCCTGCACTTCCGGCGGGCCGACCGAGGCAACCTCTCTTGATCTCTATTACCGCGACGGCTGGACCGTGACTGGCGGCGTGGGCCACAAGTTCACCGACACCATCTCCGGTCTCGTGGCGGTGAGCTGGGATCGTGGCACTTCCACGTTCCTGGGAACCCAGTCCGATACCTGGACCTTCGCAGCAGGCGCGTCCTTCACGCCGAGCGAGAATGTCGAGATCCGCCTGGGCGGTGCACTCGGTGTCCTGACCTCCGGTTCGTCGATCGACGAACATATCAGCTATGACTACGGCAACGACCTTGTCAGCGCCGTATCGGGTGCGATCAAGGTCAAGTTCTGATTGTAGTTTGAGACTGCAGATTTCCCGGAAAGCCCCGCCATCGGCGGGGCTTTTTCGTTTTGCCCTTCGCGGGCCGGCCCTGAGGGGAACGCGAGGTCATCACGCAATGTGACGGATTCGCAACACACATTTCACATCTCGTCTGCTATGAATTCGGGGGACGGGGAAGTGCCCATTTTGCGCCACAAACCGGGCGCATCGCATGGATGCCTGCTGAAGCCAGGGGGGTGGAGGCAGGACGTGTTGAGGGGCCGGAAGGACTTTCGCTCAGCACGCGGGAACGCGCCGCCGTATCATTGCGGTCGATGCGGAACCGACGCCGTCAGGCAGCTACGCTCCATTGCGGTCACAAACCGCTCATATATGGAAGTGTAATATGAACATCTCGGTTCGAGGCCATGTGGCCCGATCGAGGGGGATGTCTCGGAGGCAGGGGTGCTTTCGAGGCGAAAGGTGGAAAATTCGCAAGGCGCATGTGTCGCCAGCGGAGTTTTGGTGGATTTGCCCAGTGGGCGGCATCGGCGCAATTGTTGCGATCGGCCGCCGGGCACGAAAGAGACGCAGTGACATGCTGACATCGAAACGAATGGGGAAAACATCGGGCATAGGTCTGGCGGCGGCGCTCGCCCTGGCGGTCGCCGGCTATGCCGCGCCGGCCTCGGCCTTCGATCCCGACAGCGGCGTTTCTGAAAATTCCGGTCCCTTCGCTCTCTTCAAGTTCGGTTTCTCGGCCTACAAGAAGGGCCGCAAGGACGAGGCCGTCGAGGCCTACCGCTACGCCGCGGAGAAGGGCCATCGCGGAGCACGCTGGGCCCTTGCCAACATGTATGCCTATGGCGACGGTGTGGTCGAAAACGACTATGAGGCCTTCAAGATCTATGACGAGATCGCGCGCCAGGGGGTCGAGCCCGGCTCGCCCGATACCGGCTATTTCGTCAACGCGCTCGTTTCCCTGGCCCATTACTACCAGAACGGCATTCCCGACAGCCCGATCAAGCCCGACATGGGCGCTGCCCGCCAGCTCTATTTCCAGGCAGCCTCCGCCTTCGGCATGCCCGAGGCGCAGTATCGTCTCGGACGCATGATTCTCGACGGGCAGGGCGGCGAGAACAACCTTCAGCAGGCCAAGAAGTGGCTCAACCGTGCGCGGCTCAATGGCCATGCCGCCGCCGCCGCCGTTCTCGGAAACCTGATCTTCCAGGAAGGTGAGGCGGTTCGCGGCCTGGCCTTCATGACAGCGGCACTGGAACGTTCGGGCACCCAGGACAAGCTCTGGATCCGCGATATGCAGGAACAGGCCTTCCTGCTCTCCGACGAGAACGATCGCCGCACCGCCATAGCGCTCGCACAGGACATGCTGGCCAAGGGGCTCAACTGATCCTGTTTTCCTCACGCGTCGCATGAGGAAATCCTTGGATGATATTGATATCGCTAAATATTGATTTAGTTATATTGAACGTCAGCCGGTGCGGAACGACTGATGGCGCGCGGGTTCAGGCAGGCAAAGCCCGGCCGAAGGGCATCCGTCCCCCAGCTTTCGCCAGCTCGTATTGTTGAGAACCCTTTCGCAGCGGGCGAGATAGCGAACGGACGGGCTGACTTCCAGGCAGATGACCGTTCCAAGATCGACGCGCTGTCCCTTGGTCACGCACTGGCATTCCGCAGCCGAAACGGGGCTGGCGCCGGATAGCAGCGCGAGCACAGCGAATGCATTCACAAAAGGCATTCCTCTCAAGGCCGTCATGACGTGAAGTCTGCGACCGGAAATGCGTTTTGGCAAGCGGTCTGTGGAGCAGGCGCCCCCTAGACGTCGAGCTCGACGATCACCGGAACGTGGTCCGAAGGCTTTTCCCAGGCGCGGACATGCGGCTCGACATAGGCAGATTTCAATCGGCTCGCGGCTTCCGGCGACAGCATCAGATGGTCGATGCGGATGCCGTTGTTCTTCTGCCAGGCGCCGGCCTGATAGTCCCAGAACGTATAGGTTTCAGCCTTGTCGTTGACCGAGCGCAGCGCATCGGTGAAGCCGAGATTTTCGAGCTTGCGGAAGGCGGCGCGCGTCTGCGGCAGGAACAGCGCATCGCCCTCCCAGACCTTCGGGTCGTGGCAGTCGACGGGCTCGGGAATGACGTTGTAGTCGCCGGCCAGCACCAGCGGCTCCTCGAGCGCCAGACGATCCTCGGCGAAGCGTTGCAGACGTTCCATCCATCTGAGCTTGTAGGGGTATTTCTCCGAGTCCACCGGATTGCCGTTCGGCAGGTAGAGGCAGCAAATCCGCACCACGCCTTTTTCGGTCGAAAACACGGCTTCGATGAAACGCGACTGCTCGTCGCCGTCATCTCCGGGCAGGCCGCGATTGACTTCGTCGGGGGTCTTCTTGGAGAGGATCGCCACCCCGTTGAAACCCTTCTGTCCGTGGGTCTCGACGTGATAGCCCAGTTCTTCCAGGCGCTCGCGCGGCACACCCTCGTCGATCGATTTGAGTTCCTGCAGGCAGGCGACGTCGGGATCGCATTCCTTCAGCCAGGCGACCAGATTTTCGATGCGCGCCTTGACGCCGTTGATGTTCCAGGTGGCGATCTTCATGCGCGTAAGGTTCTTTCGGTCTGCTCAGATGGCAAAGGAGGTGCCGCAGCCGCAGGAGGCGACCGCATTCGGATTGTTGATCTGGAAGGACTGGCCCATCAGGTTGTCGACGAAATCGATCTCGGAGCCCTGCATGTAGATCAGCGACATCTGGTCGATGATCACGCGCGCCTGGCCCTTTTCAAGCACGAGGTCGTCGCCGATGGGATCGTCGGTGAGATCGAACTTGTAGGAAAAGCCCGAACATCCGCCGCCTTCTACGGAGACGCGCAGCGCCGACTTGCCGACTTCCGCGGCGAGGATGTCGCCGATGCGCCGTGCGGCTGCTTCTGTGATGGTAACTGGGTTTGCTTCGCTCATTGTCCGCTCCTTGCCGGGGTCAAGATCCGGAGAGTCGTCTTTGAAATGTCGTTGCCCATAGGTATGAAGGCTTGCAACGGGCGTCAATGGGTGCCGGCGGACGGCCGGCACGACGATTGCGGATCGATGCGACGAAACGGGCGGGGGCGCCCATGGAATACCGGGCAGGCGACTATGGAATTCGACGGGACAAAACTGGGATTCGGGACGGGTGCACTCGCGCCCTATGCATCGGACGCGTGGGCGAGCCGCGGCCGCCTCTATCGCGAATCGCGCAGTGCCACCCGGTCGGAATTCCAGCGCGACCGCGACCGCATCGTCCATTCGACGGCTTTCCGCCGCCTCAAGCACAAGACCCAGGTCTTCGTCGCCCACGAGGGCGATCATTACCGCACGCGACTCACCCATACGATCGAGGTGGCGCAGATTGCCCGGGCGCTCGCGCGCGCGCTGAAAGCCGACGAGGATCTCGCCGAAGGCGTGGCGCTCGTCCATGATTTCGGCCACACCCCTTTCGGCCATACGGGCGAAGACGCGCTCGACGCACTGATGAAGGATCATGGCGGCTTCGACCACAATGCGCAGTCGCTGGCGATCGTCACGCGGCTTGAGGCGCGTTACGCCGAATTCGACGGGCTCAATCTCACCTGGGAAACCCTCGAGGGACTGGTCAAGCACAACGGACCGCTGACCGATCGCGAGGGCAATTCGCTCGGAACCAAGCCCGTCGCCGAACAGATCCGTCATTACAACGAGTTGCACGATCTCTGGCTGTGGAGCCATGCGAGCCTTGAGGCCCAGGCCGCCGCCATCGCCGACGATATCGCCTATAATACCCACGACATCGACGACGGGCTGCGCTCGGGACTGATCACGGTCGATATGCTGGAAGACCTGCCGCTGATCTCCGGCTTTATCCGGGAGGTTCGTGACCGCTATCCCGACATCGAGGAAGTCAGGCTCGTTCATGAGATCACCCGCCGCCAGATCACCGCGATGGTCGAGGATGTGATCGGCATGGCCCAGCGAAACCTCGCCGAGATCAGGCCCGGGAGCGCGGACGACGTCAGGCTGGCTGGGCGGCCGATCGTCACCTTCAGTTCCCGGATGGCCCAATGGGAGAGCGAGATCAAATCCTTTCTCTTTGCCAATCTCTACCGCCACCCGACGGTCATGAGGGTGCGTGAGGATGCGGCGAGGATCGTCGACGATCTTTTCCATGCCTATATGGAGCAGCCGTCACTGATCGGAGAGGCGCGCTGGCGCGACCTTCTGGCCGAGCTGCCGAAGGAGAAGCTGGTCCGCTATGTCCGCGATTATATAGCCGGGATGACCGATACCTATGCCATGAGCGCGCATAGGCGCTTGTTTGACCGCTCACCGGATTTGAGCTAGGCAGCGCCCGAACCGGCCCGGTTTCCGGGCGATCCATCCAGATCATTGCAGTAAAGTCGACGTACCATGAACCTGTTCAAGGATTTCGAGAAGAGAATTAGCGACGCCGTGATGGCGCTCGACATCGTCCGCGACAGCGGCGAACAGGTCCAGCTCGACCGCATGACCGTGGAGCCGCCGCGCGATCCCGCCCATGGCGATATTTCGACCAATGCGGCAATGGTGCTGGCCAAGCCCCTGAAGTCGAACCCGCGCGCGCTTGCCGACGCGCTGGCCGCGGCCTTCGCGGACGATCCCGATGTCGCCGAAACCTCGGTTGCCGGTCCCGGCTTTCTCAATTTCCGCCTCTCCGTTGCCTATTGGCAGAAAGTGCTCAAGGATATTTCGGCCAAGGGGCTCGACTACGGTCGGTCGGATATCGGCGCGGGAAAGAAGATCAACGTCGAATATGTTTCGGCCAACCCGACAGGCCCGATGCATGTCGGCCATTGCCGTGGCGCGGTGGTGGGCGACGCGCTTGCCAACCTGCTCGCCTTCGCCGGTTACGAGGTCGACAAGGAATACTACATCAACGATGCCGGCGTGCAGATCGAGGTTCTGGCCAATTCCGCCTTCCTTCGCTACCGCGAGGCGCTTGGCGAGGATATCGGCGCCATACCGGAGGGGCTGTATCCCGGTGACTACCTCAAGCCCGTCGGCAAGGCACTGGCTGCAAGTTACGGCACGAAGCTCCTTGAAATGCCCGAAGACCAGTGGATGCCGCTCGTCAAGGAACGGACCATCGAGCTCATGATGGGGATCATCCGCGAGGATCTGGCCGCGCTCAACATTCACCACGACGTCTTCTATTCCGAGCGCACGCTGCATGCCGACGGCGCCAAGGCGATCCGTCACGCGATCAACGAGTTGACCTACAAGGGGCATGTCTACAAGGGCAAGCTGCCGCCGCCCAAGGGCCAGCTGCCGGAAGACTGGGAAGATCGCGAGCAGACGCTTTTCCGCTCGACCGAGGTGGGGGACGACATCGATCGGCCGCTGATCAAGTCGGATGGCGACTATACCTATTTCGCAGCCGACGTGGCCTATTTCTACGACAAGTTCGAGCGCGGCTACGACGAGATGATCTATGTGCTCGGCGCCGATCACGGCGGCTACGTCAAGCGGCTCGAAGCTGTCGCTCGCGCCGTGTCCGGCGGCTCGGTCAAGCTCACCGTCTTGCTCTGCCAGCTCGTCAAGCTCTTCCGCAACGGCGAGCCCGTCCGCATGTCCAAGCGGGCAGGGGAATTCGTCACGCTCCGCGACGTGGTCGACGAAGTGGGACGCGATTCAGTGCGTTTCATGATGCTTTTCCGCAAGAGCTCCGAGCCGCTCGATTTCGACTTTGCGAAGGTTACCGAGCAGTCCAAGGACAATCCGGTCTTCTACGTGCAATATGCCCATGCCCGGTGCCGTTCGGTCTTCCGCCAGGCTGCCGAAGCCTTCCCGGATGTCGATCTTTCCGACGAGGCGCTTTCCAAGCTGGACGTATCCGCATTGCGCGACGAGAGCGAACTCGCGCTCATCGGCAAGCTGGCCGAATTTCCGCGCGTCATCGAGGCCGCGACACGTGGCCAGGAGCCGCATCGCGTGGCGTTTTACCTCTACGATCTCGCAAGTTCTTTCCATGCGCAGTGGAACAAGGGCCGCGAAAACCCGGAATTACGGTTTATTAACGATAAAAACCGAGAATCCAGCCTAGCCAGAATGGGGTTGGTCTATGCCGTCGCCTGCGTGCTGAAGTCCGGATTGCAGATAACCGGTACCGACGCACCAGAGGAAATGCGGTAACGCCACCATTTACCCACATTGCTCTGGCAGTAACGCCTAAGTCGAGTATGTGAGTTAATATGGCTGATCAGTATAACGACAAGACCGGAAGCGCCGGAAGCGTGATCGACGATGACGATCCTCTTGCGGAACTGGCGCGGATCATCGGTTATGACCGGCCCGCCGAAGCAAAGCCTCAGGCTGATGCTGCCGGCGCGACGACTCACGTCGATCCGGACGAGATCGATCTCGAGGCGGAACTCCTCCGCGAACTCGAGACCTCCTACGAGGAAACCGTCTCCGCTGAGGCCGTTGCGGCCCCCGAGCCCGCAATAGAGCCGGCTCCCGCGCAGGCTTACGACCCATATGCCATGCCGCATCTGGAAGAGACATCGCAGTTCGAGGAGCATGTGCCCGAACCCGAGGCGGAAGATGTGTCTGCCGAGCCCGTTGCCGGCGCTCCGGAAGAGCAGCCCTTCGATCCCTTTGTCGCCGAAGCGCCGTCGATCGAGACTGACGACACGCCGTTCACGTCATTGATGGACGACGAGCTCAATCTTCCCGAGGACGAACTGTATCAGGCGCTCGAGGACGAACTGACCATCACCGCGGACGACCTCCCTGACTATGCGTCCGAAACCGAGGACCCCGAGCCGCTTGTCGCCGATTTCGGCGATGAGGAGCTGCCCGCTTCCGAGGCAGCTTTCGCGCATAACGCCGAAGAGGCCGTGGCGCCGGATGCCGGAAGCGAAGATGATGCGCCCTTTTACCCGGAAGAGCCCTATTACCCGGAAGAGGAGCTGCGTTCGGAGTTCAGCGACCCGCATGCTGTGAGCGATCCCGTTGAAGAGGCCGAGCAGGAACTTTCTGCCGAAGCACCCGATGCCGAGGATTTCGACGATGTATTCGCCGAATGGGACGCCTTCGTCGAGGCCGCGGCGACGGATGAGAATTCCGCGGATTTGGCGCAGGAGCCTGATGATCTGCAGGCCGAGCCGTCCATCGCGTGGGAGCCTGATTTGGAGCCGGAGACGGCCGACGACGCAATATCCGCGCCCGAGGCGCTTGAAATTCCGGTTTTCCCCGGTTCGTCGCCGGTCGCCGGCGAGATTGCCGATGCCTACACGGTCGAAGCATCTGCGCAGGCCGGAGCCTATGACGGCGACGACATTCTTGCCGACATTTCCCGCTTCGATCTGCCCTCACATGGGCATCCGGAATCTAAGCAGACCGATATCGCGTCCGCCGGGAGCCATCAGCTTCATCAGTCCGCGCTGGTCGATGCGCCCGAGCTCGCCGCCACGGTTGAGGCTTTTCTGGCCGAGGACGAAGCCTCGCTGGAGAATGTCGAGCCGGATACGAGCGACTTCGATCCCTTCGAGGCTGAGCTCTCCGCGGAACTCGATGACTATCGCAGCCGGCTCGAAACCGGTGAGATGACGATCGAAGACGTTCCGGCGGAGCCTGCGCTTGCGGTTGGCGAACACCCGCAGATCGAGGAGGCTTTCGACGAAAAGGTCGAGGATTTCCTCGCCGAGGAAGATTTCGATCTCGCCCTGGATGATTTCAATCCTGTCGACGACATCGAGGAAGATGCTTCGGAAACCGTGGAGGCAACGGCCGAGGAAATCGTCGCTCTCGAAGATGCCTTCGCGCCGGATGAAGCCGCCACTGCCGCCGCAATCCCTGTCGATAAGCCCGATGCCGATCCCGCCGACTTGGAGACGTCGGACGATGACATGGCGGTGGCATTCTCGCGCTTCTTCGACGAAGCCGAGGCTACACCGGCTGACGAAACACCGGCTGACGAAACACCGGACATGCCGGTCGACGAGCTTTCCGCGGACATCGCGCCGGAACCGGCACGGCCGCAATTCGGCGATTCCGAATTCGACGCCTTCTTCCCCCAGCAGCCGGTGGAACCTGTTGCTGCCGTCGCTGCCGCAGCTGCCGCGGCCTCCATCGCAACAGCGTCGCCGGCCGGGCCGGCACAGGCCGAGGAAGCCGATGACGACGACTGGCTTGCGTCCCTGGAGGCGCAGGTCGAAGAAGACGTGGCCGAGCAGGAATCAGCGACCATCCAGGCCGGTCAGGCTGACGCTGAACCCGAGGCCGCCGAGCTTCCGGAACCTGAAATGCCCTATGCCGTGGCCGCCGAAGGCCACGACATGGCTTTCGACGAGAGCGCCATTACGCCGGTCGACGAGATGCCAGGCAGCATCGGCGATCTCGAAATTCCGGACCTTCCCTCCGATCAGGCACCCGCGGAGGATGATTTCGAAACCCTGTTCGAAAGCGAACTCGATCGGGAATTCGCCGATCTGGTCGAAGGCGAGGCGCAGACCGAGGAGCCGGTTGCTGCCGATGCCGGCTGGTATGCCCCCCAGACGGAGCCTGCGGCCCAGCAGGACAATTATGACGACATGGAAAGCGACCTCGGCTTCACGGGGGCTTCCGATACCGCATATCGTCCTCACCCGCAGCCTGTGGATGCCGACATACCCTATGAGACGGTCCGGGAGCGCGAAGCCGACGATCGTCGCAAGCCGCTGATCGCCGGCGTGGTGCTCGGTGTGGCCGTGCTGCTCGGCGGTACCGCGCTCGCCTGGAACTGGATTGCAGGCGGTTCGAGTTCGGATGATGGCCCCAAGGTCATCATGGCCGACAAGGACCCGGTCAAGGTCGTGCCTGAGAATCCCGGTGGGGCCAAGGTCCCCAACCAGGACAAGGCGGTCTACGAGAAGGTCGAGGGCAATGATACAGGCGCCGCTAGCCAGCCGCGTCTGGTGGAAAGCGCGGAAGAGCCCGTCGATGTGGTTCAGCGCACGATCGATCCTGACGTGTTACCGCTTGAAGGTCGTGGCGAGGCGGAAACCGCAGCCGGTGCAACCGAGAAGGTCGAAGACCGGCTGACCGAAGGCGATACCGAATCCGCCGCCGCCGGCAGCAGTGCCGAGCAGCTTCTCTCGCCGCGCCGTGTCCGCACCATGATCGTCCGTCCTGACGGGACCATCGTGCCGCGCTCCGAGCCCCAGGCAGAGGCGGCGGAAACGCCTGCACCGGCCGCCGCATCCGTCGAAACCGTTCCGGCGACACCGGTCGCCCCCGAGGCTTCGACAACCGATGTTGCGTCCGCGGACCCGGAAATCGGCCTGTCTGCACCGGCAACGGTCACGGCTGATGGCGAGATTGCCGGGACGGCTGCCGCCGAAGGCGAAGTCGCTGCGAACCCAACGATCCCGACGCAGACCGTGACTACGGTTCCGGTTCCGACCAGCCGCCCGTCCGAGCAGCCGGTCAATGTCGTCGGACAGGTCAGCGGCAACGGCCGCGTCAGCGAAGTTGCATCGGCAGCCCCCCAGACGGCCGCACCCGCTGCGCCTGCAGCGCAGACGACGGCGGCGGCAAATCCCGGCGGCTACTACATGCAGATCGCCTCGCAGCCGAGCGCGGCGGGGGCGCAGACCTCCTACGACGATCTCTCGCGCCGCTATTCGAGCATCATCGGCGGCCGTGGCGTGGACATCAAGTCGGCCGAAATTCCCAATCGCGGCACCTATCACCGCGTCCGCATTCCGGCGGGCACCCGGGAAGAGGCCAACGCGCTGTGCGCGCGCTACAAGGCCGCAGGCGGCAGCTGTATCGTGACGCGCTGATCGCAAGCCGAAACCAACCAAAGCCGGGCAGGAGACTGTCCGGCTTTTTTGTTTGCCGACAGTCCCATCCTCTAGGGAAATATCGCCGATCCGCTATGATCGCGCCATGAGCGAATCAAAAGCAGTTATATTCGGTAGTCTCGGTCCCAGGCTCAGTGCAGAGGAGAAGGCCTTCTTCTCCGGTGAGCGGCCTTGGGGCTTCATCCTTTTTCTCCGCAACCTCGTCGAGAAGGCGCAGATTGCCGACCTGGTCGCCGAAATGCGCGATTGCGTCGGCCGGCCCGACGCGCCTGTGCTGATCGATCAGGAAGGCGGTCGCGTGCAGCGCCTGCGCCCGCCTCTGGTCCCGATCGACTATCCCTCCGGTGCGGAGCTCGGTGCGATCTACCGGCGGAACGAGGAGAGGGGGCTCTGGGCCGCCTGGGTGCTCGGCCGTCTTCATGCCTTCGATCTCGCCCCTCTCGGCATCAATGTCGACTGCCTCCCGCTGATCGACATTCCGGTCGCCGGCGCCCACGACATCATCGGCAGCCGGGCCTATGGCGATGAACCTAACATCGTCGCGGCCATGGGAACGGCGGTTGCGCGCGGTCTCAAGGCCGGTGGTCTCCTGCCGATCATCAAGCACATTCCGGGTCATGGTCGGGCCAATGCGGATTCCCACCTTGATCTTCCGGTGGTCGATACGCCCCATGCGGAACTGTCGAAAACCGACTTTGTGCCGTTCAAGCGGCTCAACAAGGAGGTCATGGCGATGACAGCGCACATCATCTATTCGGATATCGATCCGGATGAGTGCGCGACCACGTCCCGGAAGATGATTTCCGAGATCATTCGCGGCGAAATCGGTTTCGACGGGCTTTTGATGTCGGATGATGCCTCGATGAAGGCTCTTTCTGGGGATTTCGCCGACCGGACCCGAGCAATCATTTCCGCTGGTTGCGATGTGACGCTACATTGCAACGGCGACATGGACGAAATGCGTGCCATTGCCTCGGCAAGCCCTGTACTCGAGGGCGAGGCGAAACGGCGGGCAGACCGTGTGACTGCGAGCATTCAAACGCCGGACAATAGCGACGAGGCGGCATTGCGCGAGGAATTCGCGAGCCTCCTGGCAGCAGGGACGGCCTGAACGGGACGAACACGTGGCCGCCAGCGCGCGAGACGACAAGGCAAGGAAACCCGCCGCAGCTCCGATGGAGAAGCTGTGGGAGGAGAATGCCGACCGCGCGCTGAGCGATCCCGCGCTAGTCGTCGACCTCGAAGGCTTCGAAGGCCCGCTCGATCTTCTTCTTCATCTCGCCCGTACACAGAAGGTGGATCTCGCCCGCATCTCGGTGCTGGCGCTGGCCGAGCAATATCTCGATTTCATCGGGCGGGCCCGTGAACTCCGGCTCGAGCTCGCCGCCGACTATCTGGTCATGGCGGCGTGGCTCGCATTCCTGAAGTCGCGGCTTCTGATCCCGCAGCAGGCCAAGGGCGACGAACCCTCCGGTGAGGAAATGGCCGCCCAGCTCGCCTTCCGGCTCAAGCGCCTCGAGGCGATGCGCGAGGTGGCGACGCGTCTCGTCAACCGCAATCGCCTGGGTCGCGACGTCTTCGCGCGCGGTGCGCCGCAGCCTCTCGTCATCGACAAGACGATGGCGTTCGATGCGAGCCTCTACGATCTCCTGACGGCTTATGCCTCGCAGCGGCAGCGCCAGAGCCTGTCGCATGTCACGATCTCCAAGCGCCGCGTCTGGTCGCTCGCCGATGCGCGCACCATCCTGATCCGCATGCTGGGCGAAATATCCGACTGGACGGCACTGACCCACTTCCTCGTGCGTTACATGTCCGAACCGCAGGAGCGCGCAACGGCGATTGCGAGTTCCTTTGCTGCATCGCTCGAGATGGTTCGCGAAGGGCGCCTTGAGATCCGGCAGGAGGGCGCCTTCCAGCCGATCTATCTCAGACGGGGAGCCAATGCCGACGCACCGAAAGGATCGAGGCCATGACGACCGATTCCGGCCAGCCCAATCCGGTTGATTATGATGAACCGGAGATCGATGCCGCCGCGTCCGGCGAGGACGCCGACAGCGCCGCAGTCGACAAGCTGCGGGAACGGGCGCTGGCGGAGGCGATGCGCATCGCCGAAGCTCTGGTCTTTGCCTCCTCCGAACCGGTTGCGGAGACCGTCATCGCAGAAAAGCTGCCGCGCGGTAGCGATGCGGCCGATGTCATGGCCCGGCTCGAGCGCGCCTATTCCACCCGCGGCGTCAATCTGGTCCGTGTGGCCGGCGCCTGGGCCTTCCGCACCGCTGCCGATCTGTCCTTTCTCATTCGTCAGGAGCAGAGCGAGGTCCGCAAGCTTTCGCGTGCCGGCCTCGAAGTCATGGCGATCATTGCCTATCACCAGCCGGTGACCCGTGCCGAGATCGAGGAAATTCGCGGTGTCGCAACCTCCAGGGGCACGCTCGACGTGCTGCTCGAGACCGGCTGGGTACGAATGCGCGGCCGTCGCCGCACGCCCGGTCGTCCGGTGACCTACGGCACCACGAGCCAGTTTCTCGATCATTTCGGGCTCGAGGAACTGCGCGATCTGCCGGGCATGGATGAGCTCAAGGGCGCGGGCCTTCTGTCGAACCGCATTCCGGCCAATTTCTCGATGCCGCAGCCGCCCGCCAATGACGACCTCTCGGACGAGGAAGATCCCATCACGCAGATGGATATCGAGGAACTCGGCCTCCTCTCGCCGATGGGCGAGGAAGAGGAATAGGCCGTGCCTGCGGCCGGGCGCGACAATAGACCCCGTGTCACAAGGCACGAAACAGTTTCGTCGGTCCGCAATACCGTGTAAGCGATCCCGCGACGACACCGGAAGGCAGTGAGTGGATCGACGTGGCCGACAGCAAATCATCCCCCAAACCGGTTTCCCAGGGCACGGCAAGCCGGCGCACTGCCGGCGTCACCTTCGCCGCTCGTCTGGTTTTCGATGACATCCATCACCATTACGGCAAGCGCCACATCCTCAGGGGCGTGAGCCTGCAGGCCGAGCCGGGCGAGGTTCTGTGCCTGCTCGGACCCTCCGGATCCGGCAAGACCACGCTGCTTCGCATCGCAGCCGGTATCGAGACCCAGACATCTGGCAGGCTCGTTCTCAACGAGCGCGAGATTTCCGGTCCTGACCTGTCGCTCCCGCCCGAAAAGCGCGGCATCGGGCTGATGTTCCAGGACTTCGCGCTCTTTCCGCATCTGACCATCATCGACAATGTGCGCTTCGGGCTGACGCAATTGTCGCGCAAGGACGGACGCGGCGAGGCCATGGTCGCGCTCGAGCGCGTCGGAATGGCCCATCACGCCATGAGCTATCCGCATCTTCTGTCGGGCGGCGAGCAGCAGCGCGTGGCGCTGGCGCGCGCGCTCGCACCGCGTCCCGGCGTTCTCCTGATGGACGAACCCTTTTCGGGGCTCGATTCACGCCTCAAGGATGCCGTGCGCATCGAAACCCTGGCCATCCTGCGCGAAGCGCGGGCGACGGCGATCGTCGTCACCCATGACGCGGAGGAGGCCATGCGGCTCGGCGACCGCATCGCATTGTTGCGCAATGGCCAGTTGGTGCAGACGGGAACGGCGGAGGACCTCTATCACCGGCCTGCCGATCTCTTTGCGGCCGGCTTTTTCTCGGAAATCAACGTTTTTGCATCCGAGGTTCACGACGGAATGGCAATGACGCCGCTCGGTCCTGTAAAATCCCCCGACATCGCCGAACGGGCCGCCGTTTCGGTCGCCGTGCGTCATTCGGGCGTAGGTGTCGTCGAAGCGGGGAAGGGCTCCCCGGCACGTATCGTGGCACGCAGGTTTCTCGGCATGGAAGAGCACGTCACGCTGGCCGTGCCGGACGGCGGCGATCGGGTCGAGGCCCGGGTGAGGGCGGGCGATGTGCCCGCCGGCGCCCGCGAGGTCGGCCTGGTGGTCAACGAGAAAGACATATTGGTGTTTGAATCTTGATCTCAAACATCATACATCGAATAGGAATTCGAACAGGAGAGTATCATGGGTTCCTTCAGCATCTGGCACTGGATCATCGTCCTGGTGGTCGTGCTTCTGCTTTTTGGCCGCGGCAAGATTCCCGAATTGATGGGTGACGTCGCGAAGGGCATCAAGAGCTTCAAGAAGGGGATGTCGGACGACGACAAGGACGACAACGCCACCACGGCCAAGACCGTCGATCATCAGCCCGCCGAGACCACCGAACAGAAGGACCGCGCCTGAAGGTAGCGGTCGCCGGGCGCGACTGACGCGCCCGGTCTGGCGGGGCCTCGGCCCCGCTCCGGGAAAGGATACCCGATGCTCGATATCGGCTGGACAGAGCTTCTGGTCGTGGCGATCGTTCTCATCATCGTGGTCGGTCCGAAGGACCTTCCGCCGATGCTGCGGGCTTTCGGTCGCACTACGACCAAACTGCGCAAGATGGCCAACGAATTCCGTGGTCAGTTCGATGAGGCCCTTCGTGAAGCCGACCTCGACGACGTGCGCAAGACGTTTTCGGACGCCCGTTCGCTCAACCCGATGAACCAGATCCGGGATGCGGTGAACCCGCTGCGCCAGACCGGGAACGATATCCGCAAGGATCTCGAGAACACGGTCAAGCCGATTGCCGTGCCTGATTCAGGCATGAAGCTCGACGGCGAGCCGAAAGTCGAGGCCGGCAAGGCGGTGGAAGCCGAACCGCTCAAGGGGCCGGTCCAGCCCACCGAACAGCCGGCGACGCACAAGACCTCCGCCGCCCGGATCATGAAATCGGAAGCGGCCGAACCCAAGGCACCCGCGAAGGGAGCGGCAACCTCCAAGTCTGCAGCCTCCAAATCTGCAACTTCCAAGTCTGCAGCCTCCAAGTCGGCCACCTCAAAGTCGGCTTCGGCTAAATCCCCCGCCAGGAAGCCGGCGACAAAGGCGACCGCCGCCAAGTCGTCCGCTTCCGGAACTGCCGGCACCAGATCGACCGGTGCCGCCACCTCGAAGCCTGCGTCCGCGAAAACAGCGGCGAAGACGACGTCCTCGAAGGGCGCTGCCAAGAGTGCGGGCGGCAAGAGTGCAGGCGGCAAGACTTCCGCCGCAAAGGCGAAGACGTCGCGCAAGACGGATGACAAGGCATGAGCGATAATTCCGAAGACCGGCCCATGCCGCTCGTCGAGCACCTGATCGAGCTCCGCAACCGCCTGATGTGGGCGGTCGGCGGTTTCATGATCGCATTCCTGATTTGCTTCTATTTCGCCAAGCAGCTGTTCAACCTGCTGGTCCTGCCATTCACCTGGGCGGTGCACTGGGCCGGGCTCGGCGATCGCAAGATCGAGCTGATCTACACCGCGCCGCAGGAATTCTTCTTCACCCAGATCAAGATCGCCATGTTCGGCGGCCTGGTGCTCGCTTTCCCGATGATCGCGGCCCAGGTCTACAAGTTCGTGGCGCCCGGCCTCTACAAGAACGAGCGGATGGCCTTCCTGCCATTCCTGATCGCGTCGCCGATCCTATTCCTCATCGGCGCCGGGCTCGTCTATTTCTTCTTCACGCCCATGGTCATGCTGTTCTTCCTGTCGATGGAACAGACCGGCGGCTCCGCCGAGGCGACCATCCAGCTCCTGCCGAAGGTCTCGGAATATCTCGGGCTGGTGATGACGCTGATCTTCGCCTTCGGCCTGGTCTTCCAGCTGCCTGTCGTGACCACCTTGATGGCACGTGTCGGTCTCGTCTCGTCAACGGGACTTGCCGAGAAGCGCAAATACGCCATCGTTGCCGCATTCGTGGCCGCGGCCGTGCTGACGCCGCCGGATCCGGTGTCCCAGATCGGGCTTGCGCTGCCCACCATCCTTCTTTACGAGATTGCCATCTATTGCGCCCGACTCGTGGAGCGCCAGCGTGGTGATGCGCAGGCGGAAAGCGAAGAGGAAGCAGCTTCCGACGTGACGCCGGACAGCTGACGCCCGCATCAGGCGGGGTCTTTCCGGTCGGACGCGAAACTCCTGCCGGGATGACCCGAAATGCTTGACATCAAATGGATCCGTGAGAACTCCGAAGCGCTGGACAAGGCGCTTCAAAGCCGTGGAGCGGAAGCTCTTTCGGCCGAGCTGATAGCCGCCGACGAGAAGCGCCGTTCGCTCGTTCAGTCGCTGCAGGACATGCAGTCCCGCCGCAACGCCGCCTCCAAGGAAATCGGTCAGGCGCTCGGCAAGGGCGACAAGGATCGCGCGGAAGCCCTGAAGGCTGAAGTCGCCGAACTCAAGGGCAGGATGCAGGACGCCGAGGAGGGCACCCGCCAGGCGGATGCCGCCCTCGACGACATGCTGATGCGTCTTCCCAACGTGCCGCTTGAAAGTGTGCCGGTCGGCTCCGACGAGAACGACAACCGCGAAGAGCGCAAGGTCGGCGCGAAGCCCGGCTGGGCTCACAAGGCTGCCGAACATTACGAGATCGGCGAGGATCTGGGTCTTCTCGATTTCGAGGCGGCGGCCCGTATTTCAGGCGCGCGCTTTACGGTGGTCAAGGGACAATTGGCACGGCTCGAGCGTGCGCTCGGCCAGTTCATGCTCGATCTTCATACGACCGAGCATGGCTACACGGAAGTCAATCCGCCGCTTCTCGTACGTGACGATGCGCTCTACGGCACAGGCCAGCTTCCGAAATTTTCCGAGGATCTTTTCAAGACGACCGATGGTCGCTGGATGATCCCGACGGCCGAAGTGCCGCTCACGAATCTCGTTTACGGCGAACTGCTCGATCACGACACATTGCCGCTTCGCTTCACGGCTCTCACGCCGTGCTTCCGCTCGGAGGCCGGGTCTGCCGGTCGCGACACCCGCGGCATGCTGCGCCAGCACCAGTTCAACAAGTGCGAACTCGTCTCCATCGTCGATGCCGAGCATGGTGTGGAGGAGCATGAGCGCATGACCGCTTGTGCCGAGGAAGTGCTGAAGCGCCTCGGTCTGCACTATCGTGTCATGACGCTGTGCACCGGCGACATGGGTTTCGGCGCGCAGAAGACCTACGATCTGGAAGTCTGGTTGCCGGGGCAGGATACCTATCGCGAGATTTCGTCCTGCTCGGTCTGCGGCGATTTCCAGGGCCGCCGCATGAACGCACGCTACCGCGATCCGGACGGCAAGGGCACGCGCTTCGTGACCACGCTGAACGGCTCGGGCGTTGCGGTCGGTCGCGCGCTCATTGCCGTGATGGAGAATTATCTCGAGGAAGACGGTTCCATCACCGTGCCGGAGGCGCTGCTGCCCTATATGGGCGGTATCACCCGGATCGAGAAAGCGGACTGAGAAAGGACCGGCCCGACCATGCGAATTCTGCTCACCAATGATGACGGTATCCATGCGCCGGGCCTCGCCTCGCTCGAGAAGATCGCGCGCACCATCTCGGATGATGTCTGGGTGGTCGCCCCCGAGACGGACCAGAGCGGGCTTGCCCATTCGCTGACCTTGTCGGAGCCGCTGCGCCTTCGCCAGATCGAGGAAAAGCGTTTCGCCCTGCGCGGCACGCCGACCGACTGCGTCATCATGGCGGCCCGGAAGGTCATGAAGGACAATCCGCCCGATCTCATTCTCTCGGGTATCAATTCCGGCCCGAACGCGGCCGACGACGTGACCTATTCGGGGACCGTCGCGGCGGCAATCGAGGGAACGCTTCTGGGCATCCGCTCGATTGCGCTGAGCCAGCACTACAATTTCGAGAACCACGGCCGTGTCGTTCCCTGGGAAGTGGCCGAGACCCATGGCCCGGAACTTCTGAAGAAGCTCATGAAGACGGAACTGCCGCAGGGCCGTTTCTTGAATGTGAATTTTCCGAACTGCACGCCGGAAAACGTCAAGGGCATCACCGTCACCCGCCAGGGGCAGCTGACCCACGGGCTGCAGATCATCGAGCGCGAGGATGGTCGGGGCTTTCCCTATTTCTGGCTCAAGTTCGGCCGCCGCGCGATTCCGGATCACATCGAAACGGATGTGGGCGCGCTCAACAACGGATACATATCTGTCACGCCGCTCATGCTCGATCTGACCGACCACAAGCTCCACGACGAGCTTTCGGGCCTGTTCGAGGACTGATCTGTGAACATTCGTCTGGTCGAGAAGGAAGGTTTTGCCGCTCTCGTCCTGCGGCTGCGTGCCGAGGGTGTTGCCGACACCACGCTGCTTTCGGCCATGGAGCAGACGCCGCGGACCATGTTCGTGGGGGCCGCCCATGCCCCGCATGCCTATGAAAACCGCCTGCTGCCGATCGATTGCGGCAGTTTCGCCGAAAGCCCGGATCTGATCGCACGGCTTCTCTCTCTTGCCAGTCTGGCGCCCGGCCAGCGTGTCTTGGATGTCGGCACGGGTTCGGGATTCACCGCCGGTGTGATCGGACGGATTGCCGAGCGGGTTCTCACGATCGACCGCTACAAGACGCTCGTCCAGCTTGCGCAACAGCGGTACAGCCATCTGGCGATCACCAACGTGGTGGCGCGTCAGGGTGACGGCATCAAAGGCGTTCCGGGCGAGGGGACCTTCGACCGTATCGTGGTGACGACCGCTTTCGAGACGATGCCGCGCCATTATGTCGACTTCCTCGTCTCCGAAGGCATCATGGTTGCGCCGCTCAGAGACAAGGACGGAACGATCCGCCTGTCGCGGTTCACCAAGATCGGCAGCCGTTTCGAGCGTGAGGATTTCTTCGAGGTTCCCTACCTCCCGATGATCGCCGGACGGGCTTCGGCTCTCTGATTATTCCCGGCTTTTCCGAAAAAACACGATGTGCGCCCAGGATTTAACCGGGCGGTAACATTAACGCTGTTTAATTCAATCCAATTGGTGTTGCGTTCATGGGTTGAAATCATGCGTCGGAATGTATCGAAAATCACGAAATCGACGACATTGAAGCTGCTGGGTGTCGTGCTCTTGGCCGGAACCGCTGCAGGTTGCAGCTCGGACGCCAGCCGCTTCATGTATAGCGGCGTTGACGGCATCAACACCGCCTCGGTCCCCGGGCCGTCATCGAATGCGTTGCAGCCTGTCGGCTCCGTTCCCAACGCGGGTTACGCCCAGGCAGGCACCGCGCCTTCCAGTGTCTCGCAGGCCTATCCCGGTGATGCGCGGCAGTCCGGCTACGATCAGACCTATACCGGTTCGGTAGGCTCCTCGGCACGGACGGCATCGTCCTCGCAGATCGTCTCGCGCCAGTCGCTGCCGACGGCCGAGCAGTCGGCGTCCCGCATTCCCGTCGGCCCGGCCACCCGGCCGGTAACCGAGCCGCAGCCTTTCCCGACTCGCACCGCGCGTGTCGAAAGCAATGCGTCCGTCTCGACCGGCATGCCGAGCGATCCGATCACCACCGGCTCCACACCGGCCCGGTCCGGCAATGGCTGGAGCGGCAATGGCGGCACGAGCGTGACCCTCAATGACGGCGAGACGCTCTACAACCTGTCGCGCCGCTATGGCGTGCCGGTCAAGGACATCATGGCCGCCAACAACATCACCGATGCCTCGCGCGTCAATGCCGGTCAGCGGATCGTGATCCCGGTCTACGGCTACAGCGACAAGGCGCCGGTTTCCGCGCCGGATGCAGATCCGAATGTCCGCGATGCCACCGCCTCGCGCGGCACGCCGGCTCCGAAGCCGAACACGACCCCTGAACAGCAGGTGGCCGTGCTTCCGACCTCGCCGAGCCTCAAGGAAAAGTCATCGCAGGCCGCTCCGGCCGATACCGCTTCCGCCCCGCAGGCCGGTGGCCAGGGCGGCGTCTATAACGTGCAGTCTGGCGATACCCTGTCGCGCATCGCGTCTCGCCACAGTGTCAGCGTTGCGGCACTCAAGGCCGCCAACGGCATGTCGACCGAGATGATCCGTGTCGGCCAGACGCTCTCGATCCCGTCCGGCGGCGCACCGGCTGCGGCCACGGACAGCGTGACGACCGCCTCCGTGAAGCCGGCCGCCGACAAGCCGAAGGAATACGCGGCTCCCGCGAAGACCGAAACCAAGTCGAACATCATCGAGACCGCCAAGGTCGATACCAACGCGGTTGCGCCCAAGGCCACGGGCATCGACAAGCTGCGCTGGCCGGCCCGCGGCCAGGTCATCACCGGCTATGCCAAGAGCGAAGACGGCAAGCGCAATGACGGCATCGACCTGTCGCTGCCGGTCGGCACCCCGGTCAAGGCCGCCGAGAACGGCGTGGTCATCTATTCGGGCGACGGTCTGAAGGAATATGGCAACACGGTTCTGGTGCGTCACGATGACGGTCTCGTCACCGTCTACGCCCACGCCTCGGAACTCAAGGTCAATCGCGGCGACAAGGTGACCCGCGGTCAGACGATCGCCTCCTCGGGCATGAGCGGCAACGCCAAGACCCCGCGTCTTCACTTCGAAGTGCGCAAGAACGCGACCCCGGTCAACCCGTCAGACTTCCTGGAATAGGCGTTTGGGCAGGCGGCTTCACAGCCGCTTGCCGAGCCGTCCCGCCAGATCCTGGACGAACTGCCAGGCTACACGACCCGAGCGCGAGCCACGGGTCGTTGCCCATTCCAGCGCCTGGGCGCGCAGGTCGTCTTCCCCGATTCCGAACGCGTAGTGATCGGCATAGCCCTTCACCATGTCGAGATAATCGTCCTGGCTGCATTTGTGGAAGCCGAGCCAGAGGCCGAAACGGTCGGACAGCGAGACCTTTTCCTCGACGGCTTCGTGAGGATTGATGGCGGTCGAGCGCTCGTTTTCGATCATGTCGCGCGGCAGCAGGTGCCGGCGGTTCGAGGTGGCGTACAGGATCACATTGTCCGGCCGGCCCTCTATGCCGCCGTCGAGAGCCGCCTTGAGCGACTTGTAGGCGGTGTCGTCATGGTCGAAGGAAAGATCGTCGCAAAAGAGGATGAAGCGCGCTTCCGCCTCCCGCAGGATGGCCATCAGGCCGGGGAGCGAATTGATGTCCTCTCGGTGGATTTCGACAAGCTTCAATGGCGCTGCGATGTCGGGGAGGGCGGCGGTTGCCGCGTGGACCGATTTGACGAGCGAGGACTTGCCCATGCCGCGCGCGCCCCACAGAAGCACGTTGTTGGCGGCAAATCCCCTGGCGAAACGCTCCGTGTTGTCCTGCAGGATGTCGCGGACATGGTCCACGCCCTTGATGAGCGACAGTTCGATCCTGTTGGGTTTTCCAACCGGCTGCAGCCACGCGCGCTTCGGCTCCCAGACGAAACAGTCGGCCCTGGTGATGTCGTTGTCGGCCCGGGGCGGACCGCCGAGGCTTTCGACGGCATGCGTCAGCTTCTCGATTCTCTCCATGATCTGACGCGCGGTCTCGTCGTTCATCTGACCCCTCCTGGCTGAAAATGAACTCGCTGAGGCGCGGTTAGCACGCAATAACCCCGGACAAAAGCGCGCAACCGGGGAAAATAGGCCCCGCGCGCCCAAGCTTTACGTTGCATTCGCGGCCCTCGTCACTATATTCCGCTCGATTTCATGCGCCGGCTGCTGCTGGCGCCAGTTGAGGAGTTTTCCATGTTTATCACCGAAGCCTTCGCGCAGACGCCGGGCGCTGCGGGCGGTGGCGACATCGTCATGTCGATCCTGCCGTTCCTGCTGATCTTCGTCATCATGTACTTCCTGATCATCCGCCCGCAGCGGACCCAGATGAAGAAGCGCGAAGAGATGATCAAGAACATCCGCCGCGGCGACCAGGTCGTGACCGGCGGCGGTTTCGTCGGCAAGGTGACCAAGGTGTTCGACAACGACGAACTCGAGATCGAGATCGCCGAAGGCGTCAAGGTCCGCTCCGTACGTTCGCTGATCGCCGATGTCCGGACCAAGAGCGAGCCGGTCAAGGAATAAGTCCCTGAACCCGCGGGGCGGTCATGCAGGCCGCCCCGTCTTTCTATCCGGCCCGAGCCGGAGATGACGCCGAGAGGCCCAATGCTTTACTTTTCCCGCTGGAAAACCGTCCTGATCTGGCTCGCGGTCGTACTCGCCGCGTTTTTTGCGTTTCCGAACCTGCTGACCAAGGATGAAGCCGCCAATCTTCCCGAGTTCATGCCGTCGCAGCAGATGACGCTCGGCCTCGACCTCCAGGGTGGTTCCCACATCCTGTTGCAGGTCGACCGCCAGGACATCGTCAAGGAACGGCTCGAATCCACCGCCGATGAAGTGCGCCGCACCCTGCGTGCCGCCGGCATCGGTTACACCGGGCTTTCGGGCACCGGACAGGTTGTGCAGGTCCGCATCCGCGACGAGAGCCGCACCGGGGAAGCCAAGGAAGCGTTGAGCGATCTCACCGATCCGGTGAGTTCCGGCCTGTTTGCCGGCGGTACCCTGCGTGAAGTCACGCTGGAAGAGCCGCAGCCGCAGCTTCTGCGGCTCACGCTGACCGACGAGGGGGTCGATTATCGCGTCTCCAACGCCGTCAGCCAGTCGATCGAGGTGGTCCGCCGCCGTATCGACGAACTCGGCACCACCGAGCCGATCATCCAGCGCCAGGGCGACAACCGCATTCTCGTGCAGGTGCCGGGGCTCGACGATCCGCAGCGTCTCAAGGATCTTCTGAACCAGACAGCGAAGCTCACCTTCCATCTGGTCGACACGTCGATGCCGGTGCAGGAGGCGATGGACGGTCGTCCGCCAGCCAGTTCGGAAGTTCTCTATTCGACCGACGATCCGCCCGTTCCCTATCTCATCAGGAAGGCCGTCGAAGTTTCGGGCGAAAGCCTCACCGATGCGCAGGCCGGTTTCGACCAGCGCACCAATGAGCCGATCGTCACCTTCAAGTTCGATACCAAGGGTGCCCAGCGCTTCGGTCAGATCACGCAGCAGAATGTCGGCTTGCCTTTCGCCATCGTGCTCGACGATCAGGTGATTTCGGCACCGGTGATCCGCGAGCCGATCCTCGGCGGTACCGGCCAGATTTCCGGCAGTTTCTCGGTTCAGGGGGCAAACGACCTCGCGATCCTGCTGCGCGCCGGTGCGCTTCCGGCAACGCTGACGGTGATCGAGGAACGGACCGTCGGTCCGGGTCTCGGCGCGGATTCGATCGCAGCCGGCGAGATCGCCGGCGTGATCGGCGCGATCTTCGTGGTCGGCTTCATGCTGGTGGCCTATGGTTTCCTCGGTCTGGTCGCCAATGTCGCGCTGATCGCCAACGTCATCATGATCATCGCTCTCCTGACGGTGCTCGGGGCGACCCTGACGCTACCTGGCATCGCCGGTATCGTGCTGACCGTCGGCATGGCGGTGGATTCCAACGTGCTCATCTACGAGCGCATCCGGGAAGAGCACAAGGCCGGCCGTTCGCTGATCCAGTCGATCGATGTCGGTTTCAGCCGTGCGTTCGCAACCATTCTCGATGCCAACATCACGACCCTGATCGCGGCCGTCATCCTGTTCTATCTCGGCAGCGGTCCGGTCCGCGGTTTTGCCATCACGCTCGCCATCGGTATCGTGACCACGGTCTTCACCGCATTCACGCTGACCCGCTGGCTGGTGGCCGAATGGGTACGCCGTCGTCGTCCCAAGGTGCTGCCGCGCGGCCTGCTGGATCGCCTGAAGGGCGATACCCGCATCCGTTTCATGGGCATTCGCCGCTTCACCTTCATGACGTCGGCAGCTCTTTCCGTCGCCTCCATGGTGCTGTTTGCGACCGTCAACATGAACTACGGCATCGACTTCAAGGGCGGCTCCATGATCGAGCTGCAGTCGAAGGCGGAACAGGCCGATATCGGTGATATCCGCGCCCGTCTCTCCGAGCTCAATCTCGGCGACGTGCAGGTGCAGGAATTCGGCAGCCCGCGCGAGGTTCTCATCCGCGTCCAGGCGCAGGATGGCGGCGACAATGCCGAGCAGTCCGTCATCACCACGATTCGCAGCGAGCTGGAAGACGCCTATGACTTCCGCCGCGTCGAGGTCGTCGGGCCTACGGTGTCGGGGGAACTGGCGCGCGCCGGTACCATCGCGGTGATCGCTGCCCTTATGGCGATCCTCGTCTATATCTGGTTCCGCTTCGAGTGGCAGTTCGCGCTCGGCGCGATTGTCGCCACGCTCCACGACGTGGTGCTGACGATCGGCATATTCGTGATATCGGGGGTGGAGTTCAATCTCTCCAGTATCGCGGCCGTGCTGACGATCGTCGGTTACTCGCTCAACGATACGGTGGTCGTCTATGACCGTGTCCGCGAAAACCTCAGGCGCTACAAGAAGAAGCCGTTGCCCGAGCTGATCGACCTGTCGATCAACCAGATGCTGACGCGGACGATCCTGACGTCGCTGACGACGCTGCTGGCCCTCGTTGCGCTCTATGCATTCGGTGGCGAGGTCATTCGCTCCTTCACCTTCGCCATGATCTTCGGCGTGGCGGTCGGCACCTACTCGTCGATCTTCATCGCGGCACCGGTGCTGATCCTCTTCAAGCTCCGCCCTGATGCCTTCGACGACGCGGCCGACGACAAGACCGCACCGGCCAAGAGCACAGCCTGATGGCCGGTGGAATCGAATTACGCGAGGCGCATTTCCCCGGACGGGCCCCCATCGATGCCTATGGCAATGGCGGGTTCCGTTTCGCGGACATGTCGCATCGCGGTTCGATTCTGTGCCTTCCTTCCGGCATCTACGGCTGGGACGTCAGCGACCCGGCCGAGATCAACACCGAGACGCTTCAGAAGGTTTTGGCCGAGGCCGGCGAGGTGGAGTTCCTCCTTGTGGGCACCGGCATGGATATCCGCCTTCTCGATCCTGAGCTGAAAACGGCTTTGCGCGGCAGGAACATCTCGTCGGACCCGATGAGCACCGGTGCGGCCGTCCGAACCTTCAACGTGATGCTGGCGGAATCGCGGCCGGTGGCTGCGGCGCTGATCGCGGTCTGATGGCCGACCTCGCCAGACTGCGTGACGAACTCCGGTCCGTCGATCGCGACCGCTATCTCGCATGCCTGCTTCTGCCCGAGGCGGTTCAGGCCGATGTTGCGGCCCTCTATCTGTTCAATGCGGAGATCGCGGCCATTCGCGATCGCATCCGCGAGGCAATCGCCGGCGAGATCCGCCTGCAATGGTGGCGCGACGCGCTCAGCGGCGAACGATCCGAGGAAGTGGCAGCCAACCCGACCGCGACTGCGCTGATCGAGATGATCGACCGGCGCAATCTGCCGCGCGAGCCATTTCTCGGCATGCTCGAAGCCCGGGAATTCGATCTGTACGACGACCCGATGCCCGACCGCGGCGCCTATGAGGCCTATGCCGGTCACACCGCTTCCGTCCTGATCCAGATGACGGCGATGATCCTCGATCCCGACAGCTCACAGAGCTACGCGGAGGCCGCGGGCCATGCGGGGGTGGCGCAATCTGTCGCCGGCCACCTGATGCTGCTGCCGGTCCATACATCGCGCGGCCAGGTCTTTCTGCCCGGCGATCTGCTGTCTGCGACCGGGCTCGAGCGGGAAAGCTTCCTGGCGCAGGACCGGACCGAATCGCTTGGCGCCGCCATATCGGGCTTCGTTGCTTTCGGGCGTGAACATCTGGCGAAGGCTCGGGAGAGCTTCGAGGGCCTGCCGCAAGAGGGCAGGGGTGCCTTCCTGCCGGTCGCGACGGCAGATCTCGTTTTCAGACGTGCCGGAAAGGCAGGCGCCGCCGCGCTCAGCCGCGCGGTGCAGCCCTCGCTGCTCGCCCGTCAGTGGCAGATGTGGCGCTTTGCGCGACGCAACACGCTTTGAGCGCATATCCGATCGATCTTGCAACACGCGGTCGCCTCGCGGCATAGTCTGCCCAGGCGGCGCGCGCGGGACGTGACCGGAGGAGAAGGAAGCGTTCATGGCACTGGAAGTGCTGGCCGCGCTTGTCATCGGCGGCATCATATTCATCATCTTCATGGTTCACGTCACCGGACGCTGGGTCAAGCGTGACGACCCCGATACCGGCACCGCGCTGATCGAGTTCAATCGCGTCTATCCGGGCGAAGCGATCCGATCGGTCGTCAATACGACCGATGGCCGTGCGCATTTCTACCGGCTTCATGGCGGCAAGACCGGTTTTCTGCAGGAAATGGGCCACCACTCGGTTGCCCGTCTGATCGAGGCCGGCTCGATCCACGTCGGGCCGATGGACGACGCCCGGGCACTGAAGATCGATTTCCGCGAGGCGGGATTTCCCGGTGGGGTCTATCATTTCGAATCGGAGCAGGACGCGGCGGAAGTCTCGCTCTGGCTGTGCGGTACGTTCGCAATGGCAGCGCACGAGGAGGAGCCGCCACGGACGTAGCAGCAATGTTTCTCGGCATTCGGAGGAAATGCGATGACATTCGACGTCAATTCACTGCCGGACGTCACCCAACTGGCCATACCGTTTTTCATTCTCGCCATACTGGTCGAGCTTACGATCATACGGCTGGTGCCGGACCGCGGCGATTATGAGACCCGCGATACGCTGACCTCGCTCCTGATGGGAACCGGCAATGTCGTGTCCGGGCTGCTGCTCGGCTTCATTGCCTACGGTGTGCTGCTCTGGGCCTGGCAGTTCCGCATCACCGACTGGGGCACCTCATGGGTGGCGATTGCGGTCTGCTTCATCCTCGATGACCTGCGCTATTACATCTATCACCGCATCGCGCACCGCTCCCGCTGGGTGTGGGCCGAGCACGTCATCCACCATTCCTCGCAGCACTACAATCTTTCGACGGCGCTCAGGCAGAGCTGGACATCGACCTTCACCGGCATGTTCATCCTGCGCATTCCGCTCGTGCTGGTCGGCTTTCATCCGCTGCTGATCGTCTTCGTCGGCGGCCTCAACCTCGTCTACCAGTTCTGGATCCATACCGAGGCGATCGGCAAGATGTGGCGTCCCTTCGAGTTCATCTTCAACACCCCGTCGCACCACCGGGTGCACCACGCCACCAACCCGCGCTATCTCGATTCGAACTATGCCGGGACGCTGATCGTCTGGGACCGGATGTTCGGCACTTTCGTGCCCGAACTCGACGAAGACATGCCGCGCTACGGCATCGTGAAGAATATCGGCACCTACAATCCGTTGCGGGTGGCGTTCCACGAATGGGTCGACATGTTCAAGGATGCGAGCCGTCCGGGACTGACGCTGAAACAGCGCCTCGGCTATCTCGTTGCGCCGCCTGGATGGAGCCATGACGGATCGCGCATGGGGTCGGAAGCGCTGAAGGCGGACTATGTCGCCCGCCATCCCGAGACCGCCGGTTCGCCCGGATTGCCGGGTGCGGATACTCTTCAGGCCCGGCAGGCGGGCGTGGCGCCGGGGGAGTAGCTATTCCGCTGCGTCGGCAGCGCGCTCTATTCCCAGCCATGCCGCGCAATCGGCCAGCGCCCGTCGGGCCATGGCCTGCTTCTTGGCGAGTGCCTTTTCCTTGCCGCGGAAGCGCCGGCCTTCCGGCTTTTCGATCGCACCCGGATCGAGCGGGGGGAAGAGGCCGAAATTGACGTTCATCGGCTGGAACGAGCGTTTGCCCGGCTCGTCGTCGCTGACGCGGTGGCCGCCGGTGATGTGGTTGAGCAGGGCGCCGAAGGCCGAGGTGACCGGCGGCGGCGTCATGTCCTCGCCCAGCACTTCGGCCGCGGCGAAGCGACCGGCCAGAAGCCCGATCGCGGCACTTTCCACATAGCCCTCGCACCCGGTGATCTGGCCGGCGAAGCGAATGTCGGGGCGCGATTTCAGCCGTAGCGTCGGATCGAGCAGCACCGGCGAATTGAGATAGGTGTTGCGGTGCAGGCCGCCCAGACGCGCGAATTCGGCATTTTCCAGTCCCGGAATCATCCGGAAGATGTCGCTCTGCGCGCCGTAGCGCAGCTTCGTCTGGAATCCGACCATGTTGTAGAGCGTGCCGAGCGCGTTGTCCTGCCGGAGCTGGACGACCGCATAGGGCTTTTCGTCGGGCTTGTGGGCATTGGTCAGGCCCATCGGCTTCATCGGACCGTGACGAAGGGTCTCCCGGCCACGTTCGGCCATGACTTCGATCGGCAGGCAGCCGTCGAAATAGGGCGTGCCTTCCCATTCGCGGAATTCGGTCTTGTCGCCGGCGATGAGGGCGTCGACAAAGGCCTCGTACTGGGCCTTGTCCATCGGGCAGTTGATGTAGTCCTTGCCGGTGCCGCCGGGGCCGACCTTGTCGTAGCGCGACTGGTACCAGCATACCGACATGTCGATGGAATCGGTGTGGACGATGGGCGCGATCGCGTCGAAGAAGGCGAGCGCCGTTTCGCCGGTCTCTGCCGATATGCCCTCGGCGAGGCCCGGCGCGGTCAGCGGGCCGGTGGCGATGATCGTCCTGCCCCATTCCACAGGCGGCAGGCCGGAGATCTCCTCGCGACGGATCTCGACCAGCGGGTTGGCTTCCAGTTCGGCGGTGACGGCCTGGCTGAAACCTTCGCGGTCGACGGCAAGCGCGCCGCCGGCGGGAACCTGGTGGCTGTCCGCCGAAGCCATGATCAACGAACCGGCAAGACGCATTTCCGCATGGATGACGCCGACGGCATTGGTGGTCGCGTCGTCGGAGCGGAAGGAGTTCGAGCAGACGAGTTCCGCCAGACCTTCCGTCTTGTGCGCCTCCGTGGGGCGGACGGGGCGCATTTCATGCAGAATCACCGGGATGCCGCGGCGGGAAATCTGCCAGGCGGCTTCGGAACCGGCGAGTCCGCCGCCGACGACATGGATGGGGTCGATCTGTTTGTGTGTCATGGGCGGGGATTAGCACGCTTTGGCGCGGGCGATAAAGTGGGCGGCGATCACGATGCGCGGCGAATGGAGGCAGACAGTGTGCCGAAATAGAAAACGGCGCCTCGAGGGCGCCGTTTTACACGATCCGTGCTGTCGCAGCTCTTAGCGGGCCAGGCGACGGGCGACGGTCGGAATGTCGAGGCGCGTCAGGCCGATATCGGCCAGAGCGTCGTTCGACAGGTTGGAGAGTTCGTTGACGGTGCGGCGGCTGCGCATCCAGTTGCGTGCGCTTTCGATGAATTTCATGGTCTTGTCCTCGGTTTCTTCCCGGGTCCCCGGGGCTATGTCTGTATGCCCCGCATATAGGCATTTGCATCGAAATTGTGCAGCGCAAAGAAAGCGAACCTGCCATGCGCGGCGTGAGGGGCTCGCACAGGCGGAAGGCGCATTCTTGGGCGTGGTTATTTATTGAGCAGAAATTCGACGGCTGCAGCATTTACTTTTCAGGAGCGAATTCGCCATTGCTCCGAGCGAAAACGATGCGCCAGACTTCCGGCAATAAGACAGGCCTCCCATAAAAAGACAAGCCCACGGCAAACAGAAAAGGCGCCCCGGAGGGCGCCTTGAATCGGATCAGACCGAAAGTCTTGCTGCTCCGGGTTTCGGAGCCTGTGCGTCTTAGCGGGCAGCGCGACGCGAAACGAACGGAATGTCGCCGCGCGAGATGCCGAGATCGGAGAGTTCACGATCGGACATGCGGGACAGTTCGGAAACGGTTTCGCGGTACATGCGCCATTCGCGGAAGGACTTGCGGATGTTCATGGTGTCTTCCTTTCTTGCAGTTTGTGGCGCCGTTTTTCGCGCCTCATCGGTTGACCGCAATCTATGCATTCGAGGGGCGTTTGTGCAGTGCAAAAAACTTCAAATCAGACATGCGTGTTTTGCACGGCCGGTTAATCGGGCCTTGCTTTTCGCATGCCTGCGGTCCCCGCGGGACGACGCGATGGATCAGCTGCGCAATGGACGGATGGATGAAAAGGTGGGAGCTGAAAAAACAACGCCCACCGGGGGAGGAGGATCCGGTGGGCGCCATTTTGCACAATTGACAACCTGGGAGGAGGAGGTGGTTGTCAATCACATCGAAACGACAATGGGAGGAGGAGTTTGCCGTTCCGAATTTTGTCAGACCGCGCGGCGTGCGATGAAGGGTATGTCGCCTCGGGTGATCCCGAGCTCGCTGAGTTCCCTATCCGAGAGCTTCTGGAGCTTCTCGCAGGTCTCGCGATATTTACGCCAGCTGAGGTAGGAGCTTGTAAGCTTCGTCTCGCCTTGGCGCCGCATTTGCCTTCACGCTTCGTCTCGCGTTCCGTTGAGAAGATATTTAGATCGTTTTAGGTGATTTGTGCAGTGCAATATTATCATATGAGACATGCGGATGGTGCATGGCAAACATCTTGATGTGGCGAAATGGCATTGCTGACGGTTGAAATAGGGCCCGCGAGCGGGGCGGCAAGGTCGCGCAACCCCTTATATTGGGGGACAGAGCGGGTTGCGTCATTTTTCCTTTGAACCCTGCGGTTCGGGTGATATAGAGACGCCCGCGTTCCGAGGCGGCGGCCAAGCCGTCGCTGAGCGCGGGTATGGTGAAATTGGTAGACACGCCAGATTTAGGTTCTGGTGCCGTAAGGCGTGGGAGTTCAAGTCTCTCTACCCGCACCAGATTGATGAAGTCCCGGAGGTCCAACGGCGCACTGCGACGGGGCCGGCCGGAGCAGGGCCGGCGGAGAACCCGCGGGCAGGCTGACGAAGATACCAGACGGTGTCGGAAATTTCGGTTCAGCGTCCTCAAAACGGAGGTTTTGCGGATGCTGGCCCTGAACAGATGAAGGTTTGAACATGCAGGTGACTGAAACGCTGTCCGAAGGCTTGAAGCGCGAGCTCAAAGTCGTGGTTCCGGCCAAGGACATGGAATCGCAGATGAACGAGAAGCTGGCTGACGCCAAGGACAAGGTCCGTATCAACGGCTTCCGTCCGGGCAAGGTACCGGTCAGCCACCTCAAGAAGGTCTATGGCCGCTCGATCATGGCCGACCTGGTCAACGAGACGATCCAGAAGAAGCCGACCGAGATTCTCTCCGAGCGCGGCGAAAAGGCAGCAACCACGCCTGAAATCTCGATGACCGAGGACGAGAAGGAAGCCGAAGCGATTCTGGCCGGCAATGCCGACTTCGAATTCACCATGGCCTACGAAGTGATCCCGGCTTTCGAAGTCTCCGACATCTCGAAGATCAAGATCACCCGCGAAGTGGTCGATGTTCCGGACGCCGAAATCGAAGAGCAGGTCATCCGCGTCGCCGAAAGCGCCCGCAGCTTCGAAACCAAGAAGGGCAAGGCCGCGGACGGTGACAAGGTCACCATCGATTACCTCGGCAAGCTCGACGGCGAGCCTTTCGACGGCGGCGCCGATCAGGATGCCGACCTCGTCATCGGTTCCAACCGCTTCATTCCGGGCTTCGAGGAACAGCTCGTCGGTCTCAAGGCCGGCGACGAGAAGGTCATCACCGTGACTTTCCCGGCCGAGTACCAGGCCGCTCACCTGGCCGGCAAGGAAGCCACCTTCGACATCACCGTCAAGGAAGTGGCTGCCCCCGGTGAACTCGAGATCAACGACGAACTGGCCAAGAAGCTCGGCGTGGAAAGCGCCGACAAGCTGCGCGAGATCGTTCGCGGCCAGATCGAGAGCCAGTACGGCCAGATGACCCGTCAGAAGCTGAAGCGTCAGATTCTCGATGCGCTCGATGCCGGTCATCAGTTCGAAAGCCCCTCCAAGCTGGTCGATGCCGAGTTCGAGAACATCTGGCGTCAGATCAACCAGGAGCTCACCGACAACGGCAAGACCTTCGAGGACGAAGGCACGACCGAGGAAGCCGCGCGCGAAGATTACCGCAAGCTGGCGGAACGCCGCGTTCGTCTGGGCCTCGTGCTGTCGCGGATCGGTGAGCAGGCCGGCGTCGAAGTCAGCGACGACGAACTCAACCGTGCCCTGTACAACCAGGTCCGTCAGTTCCCGGGCCAGGAACAGCAGATCTACGAATATTTCCAGAAGACCCCGGGCGCCGTCGCATCGCTGCGCGCTCCGATCTTCGAGGAAAAGACCATCGACCACATGCTCACCGTTCTCGACGTGACCGACAAGAAGGTCTCGAAGGAAGAGCTGATGGCCGAGGAAGAAGACGAGCTGGCTGCCGTCAAGGACGACAAGCCGGCCAAGAAGAAGGCCGCGCCGAAGAAAAAGGCTGCCGCGAAGGACGACGCTGCCGAATAAGCGGCGCCGCCAGGCCGAGCTAAAGAACCCCGCTGGAGACAGCGGGGTTTTTCTTTTTGGACGAATGGGTTGGAATGGAGCCGAGAGGAGCGGGAAGATGCGGATCATGTCACTGAATGCCTGGGGCGGCACAATGCATGCACAGCTCCTGTCCTATCTCGGGAACTCGGCGCCCGAGGTGCTTTGCCTTCAGGAGATCATCGACAGCCCGGAGACCGATCGCGCGTGGCTGGAATATCGCGACAAAGACCATGTGCTCCCCCAGCAGGCCAACCTGTTCACTGAAATCCGACGAGCGCTACCGCATCATGAAGCGTATTTTTGTCCGGCGGCGCAGGGAGATCTCTGGGACGGCGATCGACCGGTTCCGTCGCGCTGGGGCCTCGCGACTTTTGTGCACCGTTCGTCTGCGGTTATCGGCCAGGCCCTGGGGTTCGTCCACAAGGGGTATGGAGCGGACGGCTTCGGGGCACATCCCAGATCACGCAATGCGCACGCGATTCGCTTGTTCGACCATGTGGGCGAACGCGCGGTCGTGGTCTCGCACATGCAGGGGCTGCGCGATCTTGGCGGCAAGGGCGATACGCCGGAGCGTCTGGAACAGGCGAAGCGCTTCCTTGCGCTGACCCGGCAGATCGCCGTACCCGGTGACCGCGTCGTTATGTGCGGCGACTTCAATGTCGAACCTGACAGCGCGACGCTGCGCCTGCTGGCAGAGGCCGGCATGGAGGAACTGGTGACCGGGCGTGGCTTTGAGGGCACACGAACGTCATCCTACGCCAAGGCCGGAAAATTCGCCGACTACATGCTGGTCGATGATGCCGCTGCGGTGAAGTCCTTCGACGTCATCCGGTCGCCGGAAGTCTCCGATCACTGTCCGCTGATCGTTGAACTGTAGACACGAGCCCCGTTTCGGTTCCTGCGCCAAGCCAGTTGGCCTTGTGGAGCCTCAGCGAGCGTCAGATCGCTGAAAATGATCTCGATAAGAGGTTGATGGTGACTCTCAGCGGCTGGCGGCAACGTGGTCGATGAAGGCGCGAAGCGGGGTTGCCGTCAGCCGGCTCGAGAAATAGAGCTTCGGGCCGTCGAATTCGTCCCACCAGTCTTTCATGACCGGAACGAGCTGGCCGCTGGCGAAATGGGGTTCCAGCCAGTTGCCGAAGGTCTGGACGAGCCCGGCGCCCTGGAGCGCCAGATCCACGAGGGCGAGGGGGCCTGCGAGGCTGACGATCACCCGCGATGGAGGATCGACGATCAGCGTCTCACCGTTCTTCTCGAATTCCCAGCGGGTGAGTGCGCCACTTGCGAATCGCCCGCCTATGCAGTGATGCCCGAGCAGTTCCTGCGGGTGCGAGGGGGCGCCGAAGCGCTCGATATAGTCCGGGGAGGCGGCAAGTGCCGCATGTTGCCGGCGCGGGCCGATCGGCACGGCGATCATGTCCTGGGCAAGATGCTCGCCATAGCGGATGCCCGCGTCGCAGCCTGCCGCGACAATGTCGACGAAGCGGTCATCGACGACGATCTCGACCTGCACGTCCGGATGTCTTTCGACAAAGCTCGCCACCAGCGGCGGCAGGATATCGACCATCACCGCGCCCGGCGCATTCAGCTTCAGCCGTCCGCGCACCCGCGACCGCGAACTGGCGGCCTCGTCGAGTGCGGCGCGTGCTTCGGCGATCAGCGGGTCGAGGCGGGCGGCGAGCGCCTGGCCTGCCTCCGTCAGCCGGACGCTTCGCGTCGTACGGGCGAAGAGCGGAACCTCGAGCTTGCCTTCGAGGCGCGAGATCGCGTCGCTGACGGTGGAGGGGGAGCGGCCAAGATGCCTGGCGGCGGTGCGGAATCCGCCGCTCGTCGCCACCGCCAGAAAGACGGATAGGTCATCGAGTGAGGGCTGGAATGGATTGTTCGCCATGCCGGACAAACTATTCGGAATGACCCTGATTATCAATGAAAGACCGATCAGCCATATGGGGAAAGCAAGGAGTTCGACATGACACGGCAAATCACCGCCGCGGCAGCAGGCCGCTTCACCTTTCCCAGCACCGGAATAAGCGTCAACCGCATGGGCTACGGCGCGATGCAGCTCGCCGGTCCGCACGTCTTCGGCGAGCCGCAGGATCCCGAGGAAGCCCGCGCAACGCTGCGCGAAGCGATCACTCTCGGAATAGACCATATCGACACCAGCGATTTCTACGGTCCCCGCGTCACCAACCGTCTGATCCGCGAGACCCTGTCTCCCTATCCGGCAAAGCTGACGCTGGTCACGAAGATCGGCGCATGGCGTAATGAGAAGGGCGACTGGATCCTCGACTGCTCGCCGGATTTTCTCCGCAAGTCCGTAGAGGACAATCTCGAAAACCTCCGTCTCGATAAGATGTCGATCGTCAATTTGCGCCTCGAAGGTCCCGGTGTGGATATCGTTCCCCCCATGCGGGCCATGCGCAGGATGCAGGACGAAGGTCTGATCGGTCACATCGGGATCAGTACCGTCGACATGGCACAGGTGGAGACGGCGAGGGACATCGCGCCTATCGTCTGCGTGCAGAACCTCTACAATCTCGCCAATCGCGGTGACGATGCGATGATCGACTTGCTGGCCGAAGAGGGGATCGCCTATGTGCCTTACTTCCCGCTGGGCGGCTTTGCCCCGCTCCAGGCCGAAGCGCTGAGCGCCGTGGCCGCCGAAATGGGCAAGTCGGCGCAATCCGTGGCGCTCGCCTGGCTTCTTCAGCGCAGCCCCAACATCCTTGTGATCCCCGGCACTTCGAAGCGCGCGCATCTGAGGGAAAACGTGGCGGCCGCGACGTTTTCCCTGAGCGACGACCAGGTCGCCCGGCTCGACGGGATTGCAGGACTGGGATGAGGCCGGCGGGGCCTGCCGGACAGGTGTTTCGGACGAATCCGTCCCGGGAAGCCGGGGCGGATCGTCATGCCCGGCCTATTCCGGGTCTTCGCCTGTCGCGTGGCCCGGCGCTTCGCCCATCCGGTTCCAGGCATCGAGGCCGGCGATCTTGTAGGCTTCCGCGAGCGTCGGGTAGTTGAAGGTGTTTTCGACGAAATAGTCGACCGTGCCCTTCAGATTGAGCACCGCCTGGCCGATATGGACGAGCTCGGTCGCACCCTCGCCGACGATGTGAGCGCCCAGAAGCCGGCGCGTCTTGAGCGAGAAGATCAGTTTCAGAAGACCGGTGTCGAGGCCCATGATGTGACCGCGCGAGGTCTCGCGAAAATGGGCAATCCCGCATTCGTAGGGGATCTTGCGCTCGATCACCTCTTCCTCGGTGAAGCCGCAGGTGGAGATTTCCGGCACGGCATAAATGCCATAGGGGAAGAATTTCGGCGGCTCGATCGCCGGAACGCCGACCGCATGGCGCGACGCGATTCGTCCCTGTTCCATCGAGGTGGATGCGAGCGAGGGGAAGCCCACCACATCGCCCGCGGCATAGATGTTGGGAACCGAAGTCTGGAAAGTGAGGGGATCGACCGCGAGGCGTCCGCGCTTGTCGGCTTCCAGTCCGCAATTCTTGAGATCCAGCATTTCGGTGGCGCCGACGCGACCGGCCGCGAACAGCACCATCTCGGCAGACAGCCGCCGGCCGTTCTGGAGCGTGACGTGGCAGCGGTCGCCGTCCTTGACCACGCTCTCGATCGCCTGGCCGAATATCAGCTTCATGTTGCGGTCGCGCAGCTGATAGGCGAAGTCGTCCACGATCTCCTTGTCGATGAAGTCGAGCATGGTGTCGCGCGATTCCACGACCGTGACCGCGGTGTCGAGCGCGGAGAAGATGGTGGCATATTCGATGCCGATGACGCCTGCGCCGATGACGATCATCGAGCGCGGCAGGCCCTCGATCTCGAGGATCTCGTCGCTGTCGACGATCGACTTGCCGTCAAAGGGAATATGGGCGGGACGGAAGGGCTTGGTGCCGACGGCGAGCAGGATCGACCGGCTGTCGATCCGGACGACTTCACCGTCATCCTTGGTGACTTCGAGCGTGTGGGCGTCGACGAACCGCGCCGTACCGCGCATCTGGTGCACGCGGTTGCGCGAGAACTGGTGTTCGAGCACGTCGACCTCATGGTCGAGCGTGATCAGGAGGCGACGGCGAAGATCGGCGGCGCTGATCTCCTGTTTCACGCGGTAGGCCCGGCCGTAAAAGCCGCGCTCGCGCCAGCCCGTCAGGTTGAGCGCGGTTTCGCGCAGCGTTTTGGAGGGAATCGTGCCGGTGTGAACGGACACGCCCCCGACACGCGTTCCCTTCTCGATGACCAGGACCTTCTTGTTGAGTTTGGCTGCCTGAATCGCTGCGCGGCGTCCCGCGGGCCCGCTGCCCACGACCACCAGATCGTAGCTGTGCATGATCTGTCCCCGAATCTTCGGATTGTTCCCCTGACTGAGCCGTTACGCTGCACCGCAGTAGGAGATTTGTCAAAGGGACGTTGTTCGGGCCCCGCATGGCAGCAATTCGGCATTGAATGGTCACGCTCTGGCCATTGTCGTGCTAGGGAGACGGTTCGGCTCACGCGCATCTATCGGAAAGCCCTGGCGGGCTTCCGCCGAAAGTGTGCAAACTCGCGCCATCCCCGCGCGACACGGTTTCGGTGCAAGAATTGATGACTTCCAGCAAATACGGCTATGCCTTCGCTTTTCTCGCGGTCACGATCTTCGCGCTTCAGGACGGCATCTCGAAATATCTCGGCGAGCAATATCCGCCGATCTTCATCGCGATGATCCGCTATTTCGCCTTTGCCGGCTTCGCGCTCGTGCTGGCGGCCCGGGCGCCGGGAGGCATCAAGGCGGCCTCGCGCAGCAAGCGTCCGGTGGTCCAGGTTGTTCGCAGTTTTCTGCTGGTGCTTCAGATCGTCGTCGCCATTCAGGCCTTCGCGGTTGTCGGCCTCATCCAGTCGCAGGCGATCTTTGCTTCCGGTCCGATCTTCGTGGCGCTTCTGTCGATGCCGGTGCTGGGCGAAAGGGTGGGGTGGCGGCGTTGGCTCGCCATCGTGATCGGGCTCGTCGGCGTGGTCATCCTGCTCAATCCCGGGTTTTCGGATGCCTCCGACGCGTTGAACTGGAATGTGCTCTGGCCGCTCGGCGGAGCCGTGATGATGGGCGCCTATGCGGTCTCGACGCGGCTTGCGGGGCGTAGCGACAGTTCGATGACGAGCTTTCTCTATACCGGCATTATCGGCTGGCTGGTGCTGATCGTGATCGGGCCGTTCTTCCTGGCCGATCCGACGCCGGGTGACTGGGTCTGGATCGCGATCCTGTGCGTGACCGGAATGAGCAGCCATTTCTTCCTCATCAAGGCCTACGAATATCTTGATGCCGTCGCAGTTCAGCCAGTGAGCTATTTCCAGCTCGTCGTCGGCGGCTTTATCGGCGTGCTCGTCTTCGGCGAGCAGATCCACCTCAATCTGCTGATCGGCGCGGGCATCGTCATCGCCGCTGGCGCCTTCACGGTCTGGCGCGAGCATGTCGTGGGACGGCGAAAGGCGGCTGCGGAAAAGGCGGTCTTGGCCCCAGCATCGCGTGATGGCGCCTAGATCAGCCGCAGTCCCTTCAGGCTCGCATGGCCGTTCCTGCCGATGATGATGTGGTCGTGGATGGTGATGCCGAGCGGCTTGGCGGTATCGATGATCATCCGCGTCATGTCGATATCGGCGCGTGACGGGGTCGGGTCGCCCGAGGGATGATTGTGAACGAGGACGATGGCGGTGGCGGAGAGTTCCAGCGCCCGCTTGACCACCTCGCGCGGATAGACCGGCGTGTGATCGACGGTTCCGGTCTGCTGCACCTCGTCGGCGATCAGCGCATTCTTCTTGTCGAGAAACAGGATGCGGAACTGTTCGCGGGCTTCGAAGGCCATCGCGGCGCGGCAATAGTCGATCACCGCGTTCCAGGAAGCCAGAACCGGCCGCGCCTTGATCTCGCTCTTGAGCATGCGGTGCGAGATCGTACCGATGAGCTTAAGGTCGGTGGCCACGATCTCGCCGATGCCGCTGACTTCCATCAGCCGCTCGATCGGCGCGCCGAAGATCTCGGGTAAAGAGCCGAAGCGGTCCAGAAGCGCCTTGGCGATGGGCTTTGTGTCCCGCCGCGGGATCAGGCTGAAAAGCAGCAGTTCCAGGAGTTCGTAGTCGGCCAGCGCCCGGTCGCCGGTCTGGCGAAACCGCTCGCGCAGCCGGTCCCGGTGGCCGTGATAGTGGGCGGCCTTGCCCAATCCGGCTTTGCGGCCGGATGACGGGGAGGGAGGTGCGGGGGTGGGATGGTCGCCGAAATAGCCGCGTTCGTCGGGCTCGCCGCCGGTCTGGTCGTCAGCTTCGAGCGGCGGCCTGGATGTCATTTTGGCAGGCCGGGCTTGTCGAGCCCCCCTGGCGAGAGCGTGAAGATCTCGCAGCCATCCGCCGTCACGCCGACCGTGTGCTCGTACTGGGCGGACAGCGAGCGGTCGCGTGTGACCGCCGTCCAGCCGTCGGAGAGCACCTTCACATGCGGCCGGCCGAGATTGATCATCGGTTCGATGGTGAAGATCATGCCCTCGCGGATTTCGGGGCCTTCGTTGGCGCGGCCGTAGTGGAGGATGTTCGGCGCGTCGTGGAACAGCCGTCCGACGCCATGGCCGCAGAAATCGCGGACGACGGAGCAGCGTTCACCCTCGGCAAATGTCTGGATCGCTTCGCCGATCGCACCGGTGCGGGCGCCGGGCTTGACCGCGGCGATGCCGAGCATCAGGCACTCATGGGTGATTTCCAGAAGCCGTTCGGCCGAGCGCTTGATTTCGCCTACCGGATACATGCGGCTTGAATCGCCATGCCAGCCGTCCAGCACGTAGGTCACGTCGATATTGACGACGTCGCCCTCGCGCAACGGCTTCTCGTTCGGAATGCCGTGACAGACGACATGGTTGATCGAGGTGCAGGTCGACTTGGTATAGCCGCGGTAGTTGAGGGTCGCCGGAAGCGCCCCGTGATCCATGCCGAATTCGAAGACGAAGCGGTCGATCTCGTTGGTGGTCACGCCGGGCTTGGTGAGGGCCGCGAGCTCGTCCAGGCAACGGGCGGTCAGCTGGCACGCCTTGCGCATGCCTTCGAAAGCCTCCGCGCCGTAAAGCCGGATCTGACCGGTATTTTTCTGAACTGCCTGGTCGGCGTCGATATAGGTGACCATCGGGGATGCTGTCCGTAAGTTGCCGCCGCTTGTCAGCGGGCTTCGTTGACGAGGTTCTCGGTGACCGGAATGCGCAATTCGGGCCGAATTTCCTCCGGGGTGATTTTGCACCGAATGGCGCAGGCTTCAACCCCGCGTTTCATGGCGCGATCGAAGGCCGCCCCGTAGGCCGGGTCAAGATCCCGGCAGAGCGAGAGACTGTCGCAGTCGGCACGCTGGATCAGATAGACCATGATCGCCCGATGGCCGGCCTCGACCATGTCGCCCATCTCCTCGAGATGCTTGGCGCCGCGGCTCGTCACGCTGTCGGGAAATTCCGCGATCCGGCCACGACGGCGGAAGTGCACGTTCTTGACCTCGACATAGGCGCGGCCCTTCTCCGGATCGTCGAGAAGAATGTCGATACGCGAATTGACGCCGTATTTCTGCTCGCGCTTCAGCTCCGCGTAATCGCCGAGATCGCCGATCAGTCCGGCGCGGATGGCTTCCTCCGCCAGCTTGTTCGGCCGGCCGGTATTGATGCCGACGAGCGTGCCGTCAGCCTCCACGATTTCGAGACTGTGCGGATATTTCCGCTTCGGGTTGTCGTGGTTTTCCAGCCAGATCTGCGATCCGGGCGTCGTCAGTCCGCGCATGGAGCCGGTGTTCGGACAGGATCCGGTGATGAAGGCGCCGCTTTCGAGTTCGGCGTCGAAGAGAAAGCGCTTGTAGCGGCGGACGAGCCGCGCGGGCGTCAGGGGAGTGGGAAATTGCATGGATTGCTCAGTTGGTCTCGATGCCGGCATTTTCCGGCTTGCTTTCGGCCCAGGTGACGAGGGCATCGAGCGCAGGGCACAGCGCCTGACCCCAATCGGTGAGTGCGTATTCGACCTTGGGCGGCACCTGATGATAAACGATGCGGCGGACGATACCGTCCGCCTCGAGCTGGCGCAGCTGCTGGATCAGCATCTTCTGGGAAATTCCGGGCGTCTGGCGCTCGAGCTCGGAAAAACGGAGCACCTTGCCGCCGAAAAGGTGAAACAGCAGCACCAGTTTCCAGCGCCCTTCGAGCTTTCGCAAGGCATTGTCGACGCGTGCCGCCCCACTTCCGGGGGGCTGCGCATCAGACTTACTTTTTCGTATGTACCTTACTTTTTCGTCGGTTCTTGCCATACCTGCAGCATAAAACCAACTTGGTGGCAGATCAAACTCCGTAACCGGAATTGGAAAAGGATGCCCCGATGCCTGTCAATCTCCCCACCGCGGTAAAGGCCTATTTCGACGGCAAGAATGCCCGCGATCCGGAACGCGCACTTTCCGGTTTCACAGGCGACGCTGTTGTCGGCGACGAAACCGAAAAGCACCGGGGGCACGCCGAAATCGCTGCCTGGATGGCAGCAACGAGTGCCAGGTATGACGAGCTCAGCGAGCCCGTGGAAAGTCGCCGGGAGCGCGAAACGCTTGTGGTTGTCGCCCGGGTCAGCGGAAATTTTCCCGGGTCGCCCGCAAACCTTACCTATCGCTTCGCCTTTTCGGGCGAGCGGATCGTCACGCTGGAGATCGGTTCATGAACGCGCCGGTCTTCAGCGTCCATCCGGACGAGTTCGCCGGCCGCCGTGTCCTGGTGACCGGAGGCTCGAAGGGTGCGGGTGCGGCAATCGTCCGCCGCTTCGCCGCAGCCGGCGCGCGCGTGGCCACCGAGGCGCGTTCCGCGGTATCGGACAGCCCCGCCGAACTGTTCGTCGCTGCCGATCTGACACAGGAAAGCGGCATTTCGGCCCTTGCCGGGAAAGTTCAGGCCGAGTTTGGCGGCGTCGATATCATCGTTCACTGCCTGGGCGGTTCGGCTGCGCCTGGGGGAGGCTTTCGGGCTGCGACCGAGAATGTCTGGCAGGACGACTTTTCGCTCAATCTCTGGCCTGCGGTCCGCCTGGACCGGCTTCTGGTTCCCGCCATGATCGCGCGGCGCGAGGGGGCCATCGTCCACGTCGCGTCGATCCAGCACCGCCTCCCGCTCCACGATTCGACCACGCCCTATGCTGCGGCCAAAGCGGCGCTCGTCAGCTATTCGAAATCGCTTTCCAAGGAACTCGGTCCGCTCGGCGTGAGGGTCAACAGCGTCTCGCCGGGTTGGATCCGCACCGATGCGGCCGACCGGATGGTCGAGCGACTTGCGCGAAGCGGCGGTACGGACGAGGCGACGGCGCGGCAGGGGATTATGGATGCCCTGGGCGGCATTTCGATCGGACGTCCGGCCTGGCCGGAGGAGATCGCGGAGCTGGTGGCGTTCCTGGTCTCGCCGCGTGCGTCCGCCATCCACGGCGCCGATCACGTCATCGACGGCGGAACGATCCCCGTCGTGTGATCAGGCGCGCACCCGCACATAGGAACCGGGTGCGTCCTCGATCGGATTGACCTTGCCGCCGCCGGGTTCGCGGGCCGGCACGGTCTTGTCGTTCTGCGCCACGATCCAGTCGTGCCAGTGCGGCCACCAGGAGCCGGGCGTTTCGGTCGCGCCGGCCACCCAGTCGTCGAATTCGCCGTCGGGCGGACCGTCGGTCCAGTACTGGTACTTGCCCGAGGACGGCGGATTGACGACGCCTGCAATATGGCCCGAGCCCGCCATCACATAGGTCACCTCGCCGCCGAACAGTTTCGAGCCGACATAGGCCGAGCGGGCAGGGGCGATATGGTCTTCCCTGGCCGCGAGATTGTAGACCGGGATTTTCACGTCCTTCAGGTTCAGCGTGTGGCCGGCCAGCTTCATCCTGCCCTCGGCAAGATTGTTCTCGAGATAGCAATTGCGCAGGTAGAAGGAGTGGTTGGCCGCCGGCATCCGGGTCGAATCGGAGTTCCAGTACAACAGGTCGAAGGGCATCGGATCCTTGCCCTTGAGATAGTTGTTCACGACATAGGGCCAGATCAGGTCCGAGGCGCGCAGCATGTTGAACGCCGTCGCCATCTGCGAACCCTCGAGATAGCCGGTCCGCTTCATCGACGCTTCGAGCGCGGAGATCTGCTCCTCGTCGACAAAGACCTTCAGATCGCCCGCATGGGTGAAGTCGGTCTGGGTGGTGAAGAAGGTGACGGTGGCGATCCGCTTGTCCTTCTCGCTGGCGTGGAGCGCCAGCGTGGCAGCCAGCAACGTGCCGCCGACGCAATAGCCGATGGCGTTCACCTTGTGGCTGTCGGTCACCTTCTCGATGGTGTCGAGGGCAAAGCCGATGCCTTCGCGCGCGTAGGATTCCCAGTCCTTCTCCGCATGCCTCTCATCCGGGTTGACCCAGGAAATGACGAATACGGTGTGGCCCTGCTCGACCGCCCATTTGATGAAGGATTTCTTCGGGTTGAGGTCGAGAATGTAGAACTTGTTGATCCATGGCGGCACGATGAGGAGAGGCCGCTTGAGAACCTGCTCGGTCGCCGGATCGTACTGGAGGATCTGGCAGATCTCGTTCTCGGCGATCACCTTGCCGGGTGTGAGCGCCATGTTTTCGCCGACCTTGAATTTGGATGCGTCCGACTGGCGCAGCTTGAGCTGTCCGCCGCCCGCCGCGATATCCTCGGCAAGCATGTGCATGCCGCGCACGAGATTGCCGCCATTCTCGGCGACCGTCTCCTTGTAGAGCTCGGGGTTCGTCAGCAGGAAGTTCGCCGGTGACAGCGCGCTGGTCATCTGCCGGAGATAGAATTCGGCCTTGTGGCGGGTTCGCGCGTCCAGACCGTCGGCGCGGGTGACCAGCCGCTCCGCCCATCCGGAGGTGAGATGGTAGGCGTTGCGCAGGAAGTCGAAGAACGGATTGGCATCCCAGTCGGGATCGGTGAACCGCTTGTCGGGCTTGCCGGGAGGTGTTTCCCCCTCCGCCTGCTGTTCGCCCGACAATTTGTGCATCGAGCGCGACCAGAGGCTGAAATAGCCGGTCAGCAGTTCGGTCTGCGCGGCAACCGCGCGCTTGGGGTCGGACAGCCAGTATTCGCCGACCTTGGAGAATGTCTTGACCATGTCGGCCATCGGCGCGGAATAGGCATCGGTGACCTCGCCCTTTTCACGGGGCTCCACCCAGGCCGAAGCGGCCATGCCGAGCTCTTCGAGCATATGCGCGATGTTGTGGGCAAAGGCTTCCGGGTCTTTCACCACATAGGGTTCCATGTCCGGAATATTCGGCTTTTCCGCTTGCGCGCCGTCCTTCTCCTCGGCCATGTTCGTCTCCCTGTTCCCCTTTATCACGGATCTCGCGTCCGTTTGGAAAATATCCCGTTGCATTTTTGCAGATTATATCGACTTGAAAAGGCCTTATATGATTTCAATCATGTATACTTTAGGTACGGCGCGATGGTGTCATTTGCATGACCCAGCGTTGAAACCGGAGAGAACGGCTGTGACGTCGAGACTGAAAAACCTGGCTGCGATATCTGGCATGGCCTGCTTCACGGCGCTCGCGGGATGTCAGACGGCCTCGCTCGAGGACGCGGCACCCAAAAGCGTGCCTGCTTCTGCCGGGCCTGCGCAGACGACCAACATCGCGACCGACAACAATATCCGCATCATTTCACCGGTGCCGATTCCCGGCAGGAAGGTCGACGATATCGAGCGTCAGCAATTCGTCCAGGACCGGATTGCCCAGGACGGAAACTATCCGGCAGTCGGTGTCGATCGGGAAGCCGCCATGGCCCAGTTGTCGCCGGCCCAGGCGCAGGCTCTCGAACAGGAATTCCGCCAGTATCGGGGGGGTGCGAAGGCCGCCGCCTCGACGGAGGAGGAATACCGCCGCAGGCTTGCGGAATTGCGTCAGACCGCGCAGACCCACGCCCGGGACGCGGAGAGGGAAATCGAGAACTAGCGCTTGCAAAACAGGCGTTTTGGCCGCAAACCAGTGTCATTGTTCCGCCACGTGATCGGAACCGTCGTCTCCAAACCGAGCAAGAGATCTACGATGGAAGAGTTTCACAAGATCCGGCGTTTGCCGCCCTACGTCTTCGAGCAGGTCAACCGGCTTAAGGCGACGGCGCGAGCCGGTGGAGCCGACATCATCGATCTCGGCATGGGTAACCCGGACCTGCCGACGCCGAAAGCCATCGTCGACAAGCTGGTCGAGGTCGTCCAGGATCCGCGCACTCACCGCTATTCGACGTCGCGCGGCATTCCGGGGCTGCGTCGCGCCCAGGCGAAATATTACGAGCGACGGTTCGGCGTTAAGTTGAACCCTGATACCCAGGTGGTCGCCACCATGGGCTCGAAGGAAGGGTTCGCCAACATGGCCCAGGCCATCACTGCGCCGGGCGATGTGGTTCTGTGTCCCAACCCCACCTATCCCATCCACATGTTCGGCTTCATCATGTCCGGCGGCGTGGTCCGCTCGATCGACGTGACCCCGGACGAGGGCTTTTTCCGTGCGCTCGATCGCGCCGTGCGCCATTCGATCCCCAAGCCGCTGGCCCTCATTCTCAACTATCCGTCGAACCCGACGGCGATGGTCGCGACATTCGACTTCTACAAGGAAGTCGTCGCGTTTGCCCGCAAGCACGACATCATCATCCTGTCCGATCTCGCCTATTCGGAGATCTATTTCGACGATACGCCGCCGCCGTCGGTTCTCGAGGTTCCGGGCGCCATAGACGTCTGCGTCGAGTTCACCTCGATGTCGAAGACCTTCTCGATGCCGGGCTGGCGGATGGGATTTGCCGTCGGCAACGAGCGCCTGATTTCGGCTCTCACCCGCGTCAAATCCTATCTCGACTATGGTGCCTTCACCCCGATCCAGGTGGCCGCCACGGCCGCTCTCAATGGTGACGGTTCCGAGATCGATGAAGTCCGCGAGGTCTACAAGAAGCGTCGCGACGTGATGGTCGAGGCCTTCGGCAAGGCCGGATGGGACATTCCGCCGCCGCCCGCCACCATGTTTGCCTGGTGCCCGATCCCCGAAGCTTTCCGCGAGATGGGCTCTCTCGAGTTCTCCAAGCTGCTGGTCGAAAAGGCCGACGTGGCGGTCGCGCCTGGCGTCGGCTTCGGCGAGCATGGCGACAATCATGTTCGCATCGCGCTGGTCGAGAACGAGCACCGCATTCGCCAGGCGGCGCGCAACATCAAGCGCTTCCTGTCGTCTGCGACCGGCTCGGACGACGACAACGTCGTCCAGTTCAACGCCCGCCGCTGAGCCGCCTCGAACCGGAGCCCGTTGACCCGCAACGGGCAGGGGGCTAAACCCGCGACCGGATCAAGGGCGCGGGCTTACGCGGCCGTAATCGGAACATGTTGGGATAAGTCATGACGCAAGCGCTCAAGGTCGGCATCGCCGGACTGGGAACGGTAGGCGCGGCGCTCTTCAGAGCGATCGTTTCACGCCACAAACTTCTGGCCGATACGTGTGGACGCGAGATCACCGTCAGCGCAGTTTGCGCGCGCGACAAGACCCGCGATCGCGGCATCGATCTCTCCGGTGTGGAATGGTTCGACGATCCGGCCGAATTGGCCCGCAAGGGCGATATCGACGTCTTCGTCGAACTGATCGGCGGCGAGGGCGATCCGGCCCATTCCTGCGTTGCAGCCGCCCTTGCGCGTGGAATTCATGTCGTGACCGCCAACAAGGCGCTGCTCGCCAGGCATGGCGTGGAACTGGCCGAAGTGGCCGAGGAAGCAGGCGTCCTTCTCAATTTCGAGGCAGCGGTCGCCGGCGGCATTCCCGTCATCAAGGCGCTGCGCGAGAGCCTGACCGGCAATTCGATCAGCCGCGTCTATGGTATCCTGAACGGAACCTGCAATTACATCCTGACCCGGATGCAGAAGGAAAACATGGGCTTTGACGAGTGCCTCGCCGAAGCCCAGCGCCTCGGTTACGCCGAAGCCGACCCGACCTTCGACATCGGCGGTTTCGATACCGCGCACAAGCTTTCCATTCTGACGAGCCTGGCTTTCGGTACCCGCATTGCCTCCGACGAGGTTTACGTCGAAGGCATCACCAATATCTCGATCGAGGATATTCACGCCGCCGAAGAGCTCGGCTACCGCATCAAGCTGCTCGGCGTCGCCCAGCGCACCTCGACAGGCATCGAGCAGCGCGTCCATCCGACCATGGTTCCGCTCGGTTCGATGATCGCCGAGGTCGACAGCGTGACGAATGCCGTCACCATCGAGGCTGACATCCTGGGAGAGCTGATGCTGTCCGGTCCCGGTGCCGGCGGCGATGCCACGGCATCCGCTGTCCTCGGCGACATTGCCGATATCGCCAAGTCGCGCCCCGGCCACCAGCACGGTCCCGCGCTCGGTCGTCCGGCGAAATATCTCGAGCCTTACACCCAGGCGCAGATGCGCAGCCATGAGGGCGGGTATTTCATTTCGCTCAAGGTCGAGGATCGCGTCGGCGTTTTTGCCGCGATTGCCGCGCAGATGTCGAAGAACGGCATATCGCTCGAATCCATTGTCCAGCGCCCGGCCAACGGCTCGGATCTGAAGACCGTGATCCTGGTCACCCACGCCACCACGGAGGCATCGGTGCGCGAGGCCGTGGAGGGCGTCCGCGGCGAAGGCTATGTCAATGGCGAGCCGCAAGTCATCCGCATCGAGCGCACGAAGCAGTAAAGCTTCGCTTCCCGAGAGTGGGGTCCGGGGGCTGACAGGCCATCCGGGCTCTAATCGATTTAGTCCGGGAAACCCCTCAACAAACGGAAATCAAACGGCTTTTTTCGCCTGTTTGTCATTGCGCAGACCGGTGATGCCGCTATAAGCCTGCGCAATCGGCGTCACTGCCGGTGCAATGCCCGTTGCTTTTCCAAGAGGGTCTCATGGCAGACAAGCATTCCCAGTCCAGCAGTCTTGATCGCATTCTCACGCTTGAGATTGCCCGTGTGACGGAGCGCGCCGCAGTGGCCGCAGCGCGCCTGCGCGGACGCGGCGACGAGAAGGCCGCCGACCAGGTGGCCGTGGACGCCATGCGTCAGGAACTCAACCGGCTGCCGATCGACGGCACGGTGGTAATCGGCGAAGGCGAGCGCGACGAGGCGCCGATGCTCTATATCGGCGAGGAAGTCGGCACCAAGGACGGGGCTGCCGTCGATATCGCGCTCGATCCGCTCGAGGGCACGACGATCTGCGCCAAGAACCTGCCGAATTCGCTGGCCGTCATCGCCATCGCCGAAAAGGGGAGCCTTCTCTACGCGCCCGACGTCTACATGGAGAAGGTCGCAATCGGCCCCGGCTATCCGCCCAATACCGTTGCCCTGGATGCGACCCCGACCGACAACGTCAATTCCGTTGCCAGGGCCAAGGGTGTCGAGCCTCACGAGATCACTGTCTGCATTCTCGATCGTCCCCGCCACGCCAAGCTGATCGAGGAAGTGCGTGCGACCGGCGCCGCCATTCGGCTGATCGGCGATGGCGACGTCGCCGGCATCATCCACACGACCGATCCCGATGAAACGGGCATCGACCTCTATCTGGGTATCGGCGGCGCGCCCGAAGGCGTGCTCGCGGCGGCCGCTCTGCGTTGCATTGGCGGCCAGATGGAAGGCAGGCTGCAGCTCAATACGCCCGAGAAGGTCGCGCGCGCGGCCAAGATGGGCATTACCGATCCGAACAAGATCTACCGGATGGAAGAGATGGCGAAGGGCGACGTGCTGTTCTCGGCAACCGGCGTGACCGACGGCAATCTTCTCGCCGGCGTGAAGTTCGCCCGCGACGCGATCTCCACTCACACGATCGTCATGCGCTCCTCGTCCAAGACCGTCCGCGAAATCAAGGCGCGTCACCAGGATCTGACGAAATTCTGATTGCCGGGTTCGAGCCGGTCGACAGGTGGAAACGGGCGCTATCGGCGCCCGCTTTTCGTTTCCGGCCTGTGGATGAGTTGCCGAGCCTTTGTTCCGGCGCTGTCGTGCTTTAAGAGATTGGGGCGCGGATGAACCGCGGGCTTCAGGGGTAGTAACAGGTGCCGATGTCACTGGCTGGCGAGCCGCAACGTGCATTTCTGGGCGTCGAGAAATCGCTCTCGGAGCAGGGCTGGATCGCCCGGCTCGACCCCGCCGGTGAAAACCGTGCCATCGCCATTTCCCAGACGACCGGCCTTCCCGACATCATTGCCCGCGTTCTCGCCGCCCGCGGGGTCGGACGCGAGGATGCGGAACGGTTTCTCGATCCCGCCATCAAGGATCTGATGCCGAACCCTTCGACGCTCGTCGATTGCGATCTGGCTGCAAGCCGCATCGTCGAGGCGATCGCGCGCAAGCAGAAGGTGATCGTCTTCGGGGACTACGATGTCGACGGCGCGGCGTCCTCCGCGCTCATGTTCCGCTTCCTGCGGGCTTATGGCATCGAGGCGGAAATCTACATTCCCGACCGCATCTTCGAGGGCTACGGGCCAAATCCCAACGCCATCAACGAGCTGATCGACCGGGGGGCCGAGCTCATCATCACCGTCGACTGCGGCTCGACCAGTTTCGAGGCGCTCAAGGTGGCCGCCGGGCGCAGGATCGATGTCGTTGTCATCGATCACCACCAGGTCGGCACCGAGCTTCCGGAGTGTTCGGCCCTCGTGAACCCCAATCGCGAGGATGATCTGACCGGTCTCGGTCATCTCTGCGCCGCCGGTGTGGTCTTCATGGTGCTCGTCAATGCCGCCCGCATGATCCGCAGCCGCCCGGAGATAGAGGGCGGCATCGATCTGCTCTCGCAGCTTGATCTGGTGGCTCTCGCCACGGTCTGCGACGTGGTGCCGCTCAAGGGATTGAACCGGGCTTTCGTCGTCAAGGGACTTTTGGCTGCGCGCCTGATGCATAATGAGGGGCTCGCCGCGCTGATCCGCAAGGTCGGCGTCAGCGGGCCGGTCAGCCCCTATCATTTCGGTTTTCTCATCGGCCCGCGGATCAATGCCGGCGGCCGTATCGGCGATGCGGCATTGGGCTCCCACCTCCTCACGATCGAGGACGCCTCGGAAGCAGACATGATCGCCGCGCGCCTCGACGATCTCAATCGCGAGCGCCAGGCGATCGAGACGGCCATGCTGGAAGAAGCGATGGCGGAGGTCGAGGCCGAGATCGGCGCGGGCGAGGGGCCCGCCGTCATCATCACCGAGAAGAGGGGCTGGCATCCGGGCATCGTCGGGCTGATCGCTGCCCGGCTCAAGGAGCGCTACCGCCGTCCCGCATTCGCCATCGCCTTCGATGCCAACGGCAAGGGATCCGGTTCGGGGCGGTCGATTCCCGGTTTCGACATCGGCCATGTCGTGCGCGATGCCGTTGAGCTGGGCCTGCTCGAAAAGGGAGGCGGCCACGCCATGGCCGCCGGTCTGACCGTGCGCGAGGAAAAACTCGGCGCGCTCAGGTCGTTCTTCGAGGAAAAAGCCACAAGCGAGGTCACCAGGCTGCGCGACGGTCACCGGCTGAAGATCGACGCGGCACTCGCGGCCGCAGGCGCCAATCTCGATCTTGTCGACCTCATCGAGAAAGCCGGACCTTACGGGTCGGGCCATCCGCAGCCCGTTTTCGCCCTGCCGAACCATCTCCTGCGCGATGTCCGTGTGGTGGGCCAGAATCATCTCAAGATCACCATTGCGGGTGCCGATGGTCGCACGCTCAACGGGATTGCGTTCCGGGCCGCCGATTCGGCCATGGGGCGAGCGCTGCTCGACGGGCAGGGCATGACCTTCCATTTTGCCGGTACGATCTCGGCCGACTATTGGCAGGGCATCCGACGCGTACAGCTGCGCCTGCTCGACGCGGCGCCCGCGAAATAGCAGGCAGGACACCCGCAGGTTCAAGAAAGACCGGTCTGAAAGGGGAAGTGGTGGCACGCCCTAGGGGAGTCGAACCCCTCTTTCCAGAATGAAAATCTGGCGTCCTAACCGATAGACGAAGGGCGCGTGCGAGGCGACTTATAGTCAGGTTCCGGGTGATCCGCAAGCACGAAAACACCCGGTCAAAAAAGAAAATTGACCAACATTCGTATTGGCTTGCAGCGGAGTTTTAATGTGAAATGCGAGGGAAGTGGTGGCACGCCCTAGGGGAGTCGAACCCCTCTTTCCAGAATGAAAATCTGGCGTCCTAACCGATAGACGAAGGGCGCGTGCGAGGCGTCTTATAGTCAGCAACCCGGTTCGCCGCAAGCACTGAATCGCATGAAAAGCAAAAAACTTGAAGGATTTCCACGATGCGCGCCGCAGCACGGCTGCGGAGGGGAAAGCTGAACAAAAACAACGGCAATCCCGGGGCGAGCAGCCGCCGGAAAGGCCAGTGATCGGGAGCGATGAACGGTTCTGAAGACGGTTGCCGGGAATCAGCCCTTGCGGCGACGGCAGCGCCAGTTCCAGTCGCGCTTTGTGCCGATGTCGACATGTACGGAACGGGTGTGGCAGTAGGTGCCGACGCCGCCGCGCCCCGGAAGTGAGCGCACATAGGCGGCGAGATCCCATTTGGACACGCCGGAGATCTGGATATCCGCGGCCTCGCAACTGGTGTGGCGCGAATTGCGGGCGCCGCCGATCTTGCGGTTGTGACGCGGGCTGCGGAAGCCCGACGTGACGACGACCGGCTTGCCGTAATGGCGTTCGATGGACTTGAGCGTGCGCACGAGCTGCGGCTTCAGGCAGGCGATATCGACCTTTTCGGTCTGCACGTGCAGGCCGTTGGGCGCCAGGCGCGCAAGACCCGCCGCCGAAGCCACTTCCACGCCCTGGGCGTCTTCGCCGTCCTCGTCATTGCCGGCCTTGATCTCGAAGAGCGAGGACATGCGAACGCCAGGCAGGCCGTCGGAGGTTTCCGGAGCCGAATCGGATGCCGAGGCTCGGGCGACGCGGATATCGTTGCGCAGCGAAACGATTTCTGTCTCGTCGCTCGGAGGAGAGTTCGACGGAGCCGCCACCTTGGCGGATGCCGCCGGAACGGCCTTGGGCGGAGTAGGGTCGGCGCCGAACAGCTTGCCGAAGAAGGATTTCTTCCTGGCCGGCTCGGCGAGGGCCACCGGACGCGCCGGCTCACTTGCCGCCGGGGCGGCGGCCGGGGCCGGATCCGTTGCGGCTTCGAGCGCCTGCGTTGCGGCACTCGGTGCATCCGGCTCCGTCAGCGCCGCAACGGCCACGGCCTGCTCGCCCTCGCGGCCAGGCGCATGGCTTGGCAGCGGAACGCCGGGAGCGGATGCCCCGGCTTCGGCTATGTCCGTAGCCTGCGTCGCGGGCTGGTTGGTCGAATAGAGATTGGCGACCGGGGCTGCCGCCCCATTCTGTGTGATGCCGCGATTGAGCGCGTCGATATTGGTCTCGCCGTTCGCGTCCACCATGGCGGTCATGGTCGAGCCTTCGGCGGCGGTGCCCGCGGCTTCTCCGCCATCCGCGATCGCGAATGCCGCGCTACCCTCTGCGCCCGCCTCGGAATTATCGGCGCCGGGTACCGATTCGCTCGGCGCGAGGGAGAAGCCCGGCTGAGAGGGGCCATAGGCGTCGGCGCTGGCCATCAGGGTTGGATCGGTCGCGCTGACGCAGCCTGACAGGAACATCGCGGTCGCGGCGAGAAGGGGAAGGGTGGAGCGACGGGGGCGGAATGCTGCGAGCGGTGCTGCGGCGGGCAATTCGGGCGCATTGAGACTGCGCTCTCCCCATCCGTTGCCTCGCTGATTGTGCATCGAGTCCCCGCTCCTGATTGGTAAGGTCTTGCTTGCCGCCCCGGCCTGCTGTGAACGCATGGGGCGCGACAGCATTATGCCGCTGATACGACCGGAATCGCCCCCGATAGCCGACCATACTCGTTTAAGCCGTTTATCCGCATGGGAGTCAATTGGGGCAAAAGGATGACTCAAGATCGAAACCTGAATTCGAACGCATCTGAAAAGGACCGCCGAACTTAAACGGGCAGGCCTTTGTGAGGCTTGCCCGTTTGATGGTTTTCCGTGTCGGTCAGCCCTTGCCGGGCTTACCAGCTGCCGGTGTTCTCCATGGACTTCCACGGTTCGGCCGCAGGCAGCGACTCGCCCTTCTGCAGGAGTTCAACCGAAATGCCGTCCGGCGAGCGAACGAAGGCCATGTGGCCGTCACGCGGCGGGCGGTTTATGGTGACGCCGCCATCCTGCAACTTCGCGCAGAGACTGTAGATATCGTCGACCTCATAGGCGAGGTGGCCGAAATTGCGGCCGCCGGAATATTCCTCCGGGTCCCAGTTATAGGTCAGCTCGACTGTCGGCGCCTGGTTGGCGAGGGCTGCGTCCTTGTCGCCGGGAGCCGCGAGGAAGATGAGGGTGAAGCGCCCCTTCTCGTTCTCGATCCGGCGAACTTCCTCGAGCCCGAGCAGGTTGCAATAGAAGTTCAGTGACGCATCGACGTCGGTCACGCGGACCATCGTGTGCAGATAACGCATTAAATGCCTCCGGTTTTACACCCGTCAAACCATAGGGGGCGCCGCGTGAATGGCAATGTTATTGGTGGGAAAAACACCGCGGTTCGGGAAGTTTTCCTTACGGCACTTGCACTCGATGCGGATAAGAATGCTATTGTTTCAAATGAGAATCACTAAAGTGCGATTGGCGCGTACAGAGAGGCGACCGAATGGGGGAAAGGTCCTCGCATAAGACAGAGCTGGTGCAGGAAGCATCCGGCGAAGCTGTCGATCTCATCGAGATCACCGGAGCTATCAAGTGGTTTGATGTCGCCAAGGGCTTTGGCTTCATCATCCCTGATAACGGAATGGGTGACATCCTGCTGCATGTGAGTTGTCTGCGCAGGGACGGCTATCAGACCGTCCTCGAAGGCACGCGCGTCGTCTGCGAGGTGCAGAAACGCGAGCGCGGCTACCAGGCCTTCCGCATTCTGTCCATGGACACCTCGACAGCCGTCCACCCGTCGCAACTGCCGCCCGTCCGGACCCATGTCCAGGTCAAGCCGTCGAGCGGCCTCGAACGGGTGATCGTCAAGTGGTTCAATCGCACCAAGGGCTTCGGCTTCCTGACGCGGGGCGAGGGCACCGAGGACATTTTCATCCATATGGAGACGCTCCGCCGCTACGGCCTGACCGAGCTTCGGCCGGGCCAGACCGTGCTGGTTCGTTTCGGTGACGGCGACAAGGGCCTGATGGCCGCCGAGATCCATCCGGACGGCGATTCGCCCGTGTCGGGTTCCCACTAGGGCGATGAGGACGGGCGCGGCGTCGGCGACGTTCAAGGGGTTCGCGTGCAAGCGGCTCGCGTGGCGGGCCGCAATCGGCGGAACAGCCGCCTTTTTTCTCTCATTTTCAATCATCGCGACGGCTGTGGCCGTCGAATTCGAGACCTCGCCCGAGCCGCTCGTCATCGAGACCGGGCGTGGTCCCGTCTCGTTCACCGTCGAACTGGCGACCACGAGCGATGAGCGCTCGCAGGGCCTGATGAACCGGGAATCGATGGCCGCCGATCACGGCATGCTGTTCGATTTCGGCCAGACCCGTGCCGTGATGATGTGGATGAAGAACACCATAATGGCTCTCGACATGGTTTTCATCGGGCCGGACGGCAAGGTGACGGGCGTTGCAGCCGATACGGTTCCCTTCTCGGAAGCCATCATCTCGTCGCCGGGTCCGGTGCGTTACGTGCTCGAGATCAATGCCGGCGTCGCCGCGGAGCAGGGGATCGCGGCGGGCGATACCGTCGTCCATCCCGCAGTCGGGCCCGAGTGATCCGGCCATTCCCCGACGAAATATGAGCACGCCCGCCTTCCGGGCTTGCGGATGTGGCACGGTTTCGCTATCGAGACTGCACAAGCCGCTCAGTCGGCCTTCGGAGCGTAGCGCAGCCTGGTAGCGCATCTGGTTTGGGAGCAGGTTGTTCCTTTTCCCGTTCTCCTTGCATCTTCAAATATTTGCTTAGAGTTTTCGCACCCGCGCCGTGGGGATTTCGTGGGAGTTGGCGCCCAAATTTCATTTATTGACATTAATCAGTTCATTGCCGCCTTGTAGCGTCGATTTTCAGGTAGAGCCTATCCTAGGCTGTCAGAAGCTTACACTCGACGCCAAAATTTAAGCGCTAAACGCATTTTTCTTCGAGTATCCGTGAGATTTGATCTCGGGATCGTTCGGTGTAGGTAACGTTTAGCGTGAATTATACATAGTGCAAATCTCCTCAACATTTGTTAGGCCTGGTTGCTACTGCAAGGGGGGCGCAAATGGCTTGGGAACATGGACTGGACACAGACAGCGTTGCTTACGCGATCGCATCTGCACCCGAAACTCGCATCCGCGTCGTAGCCGGTCCCGGCACCGGAAAATCCTTCGCGATGAAGCGCCGAGTTGCGCGCCTACTCGAAGAAGGCTTGTCCCCTAAGGAGCTTCTCGCTGTCACCTTTACCCGCGTCGCGGCTGAAGACCTTCATCGTGAGCTACAGAAGCTCGGCGTTCCAGGCTGCGAAGAACTCGAAGGCCAAACCCTCCATAGTCTCGCGATGCGGATCTTGTCTCGAAAGCACGTCCTTGAAGCAGTTGGGCGAACGCCACGATCACTTAACTCCTTCGAGATGAAGGCCCTCCTTTGCGACATCGGTGAAGCTAGCGGGGGCAGGCGCGCAGCGAAGAAGATGATCCACGGTTACACTGCGGCGTGGGCTCAGAGCCAAGGCGATGAGCCAGGTTTCGCAAAGACAGACGGGGAAAAGGCATTTCAGTCCTCCCTCTTGGCTTGGCTCGAATTCCACCGCGGGATGCTAATTGGTGAGCTTATTCCCTACCTTGTCCGTTACCTCAAAGACAATCCGGCAGCGGCCGAGCGATCCGAATTCAAACATTTGCTCGTTGACGAGTATCAGGACCTCAATAAAGCGGAGCAGACCGCAATCGCCTTCCTCGGAGAAGCAGCTGAAATTTGCATTGTGGGCGACGATGATCAATCAATTTATAGCTTCAAATGCGCCCACCCCGACGGTATCCGGGAATGGAAAGACCTCCACTCAACTTGCGCAGATCTTGAGATGGCCGATTGCCATCGCTGCCCGACCACGGTGGTCGAGATGGCGAATGCGCTCATAAATGTGAATAAAAATCGCTCGCCCCGTGCATTGAATCCTCTTCCCAATAAGGGTGCTGGGGAGGTTGCTGTCGTGCAAGTCCCCTACCTCGAAAACGAGGCCACATGGATAACTGCTAAGGTCAAGGAGCTACTTGAGAAGGGGGTTCACCCGAGTGAAATAATCATCCTTGTCCAGCGAGCGGTGGCGACGAAGCCGATATTAAACGCGCTGAGGAATGAAGGCATCCCGGCCAAGTCTTATTACGAGGAAAGCCAGCTCGATTCTGAGGCGGCGCAAATGAGGTTCGCGCTATTCAAACTGTTCCTCGACAACGAGGACCGGGTTGCACTCCGTTATCTTCTCGGCTGTGGGCAGGATGATTTTCGCTGCAAACCATACGCTCGTGTGCGCCAACATTGCGAGTCCACTGGCGATAGCCCTTGGACATCGATGAACAAGCTGGCGGAGGAGACACTCAAGATCCCCTACACCAAGCCACTTGCCCTTCAGTTCAAAATCATAAGGGAGGCCCTTGAGAAGCTAGAGGAGATAAAGGGCGACCTTGCCGCCTTCATTGATGCCTTGATGCCCGAAGCGGACCCCGATGTATCAGAATTGCGCCAACTTGCGCTCGCGCAGATGGAGACTGTCGAAACGCCCGATAAGCTCTTCACCGCCATGATGGAGGAGATTACCCAACCTGATATTCCGCCGACCGTCGAGGACGTCCGGCTGATGAGCCTACATAAGAGCAAAGGCCTTAGCTCGCCCTTTGTGTTCATTGCTGGTTGCGTAGAAGGTATCCTCCCTCCCTCGTTTGATGACGCACCTTCTAAGGAGGCGAAAGATGCGGCGCTTGAGGAGGCCCGGCGACTATTCTACGTAGGTATTACGCGCGTCAAAGCCGACCCAGATAACGACAGACCAGGGAGCCTATTCATCACCTACGCCCAGCAGATGCCAGCTAAGGACGCATACGCTGCGAACGTTGCATTCAAGACGCAATCGGGACCTCTGGCAAACCTCCTGCCGAGTCGTTTCATTGGCGAACTAGGCCCAGCGGCACCGGCGCCGGTAAAAGGGTAGCTAATGTGCCGCGCGCAGCTTGAGAAAGAGTACGAGGGCATGGTGGAGCGGCACGAGTTGTATGCCAAGTTTGGCATTACGGCGGAGGCCGCTCAGCTCTTCGAGACCGAGTTGGGAACACTCGTACTTGCGCTTGAAGGTCTGAAGAATGACTGGCACACATCTCCCGATCCTAACACCGCTCGTAAGGTCCTAGATAGAATCGACCGAAGCACGCTCGGACGGACGCTAGTCGATCTCCGACAATACATCACGTTCGAAGCCAACTTGGAGAAGTGCTTTTCTTCAGCGCTGAAGTCACGGAACCTTTTGATGCACGGATTTTTCGAGCGGCACAGTTTCAAGATTCAAACAGATGCAGGTCGTCGGGAGATGATTGCAGACCTGAAAAACTTGCACGAAGAATTGTTTGTTGCGTGGCAGGCAGCGAGCAAATTGACCGCCATATTGATGGCCGCGATTAGCCATAGAACCGACGGGCAGTAGGTCGGGCCTAGAAAAATGATCCGATTTTTGAAGTCGGTAGCGGAGTATTCGCTACGCGATCAGGACCGCATTTGGTTCTCTTTGATGTGGGAATGGACGAAAGCCATCCGCAAGAGCCACATTGTTGATAAAGATGTCCGCGTTTGACCGAAGCCACACCTAGAGCAAGGTATCCGCGCACCTAAATTCACAATCGCTCTGTTTCAGTCTGGTATCCCGTGAAATTTGGGCTGCGAAACTGATCCCATCATTCAAGCCACGTGCCGGCCAGCATGCCAGTCACCGAGAGCAACCCACGGTTTACATCCTTTAGTTTCACCCATTGAATTCGAACAGAATATGAACACCCGTGGGACTTTCCGTGGGACTTTTGGAGCGCATTTTGCATTTCTATGGCGAATTTTTCGTTTTTCTCGATTTGGGCCTTGCGCTAAAAGCCCAATTTCCCTAGGCAATTCAGGCCTTCGGAGCGTAGCGCAGCCTGGTAGCGCATCTGGTTTGGGACCAGAGGGTCGGGAGTTCGAATCTCTCCGCTCCGACCATTTCTCCCATCGCCGCACGGTTTTGAACCGCCGCATCGCCGGTGGGCGATATCTGTATGCCGGTTCATGTGCCCGGGAACGCGGGCCTTCAAGCCGCGGTCGGCCGCGGGGCGGCTCATGAGGTGCTCAACAGCCTGTTCCGCGACGTCTATTTCGGCTTCGGCGACGGTATGTCCGTCGATCTCGGCAGGGTGCTTCCGCCGCCCGGGCGCTTCCGGCTGGGCGAATACCGGTAGGCGAACCGTGCGTCGGTTCATCATAAGTCTTGAAAATCCGGTCGGAATCCGGCAAGTCCAAGAAAAAGGACCGGCCGCATCCGAACGCGGCGAGGTCCCGGCGATATGAGAGAAGGGTTTGAGCGGATGACGGCACGTATCTATCGACCGGCAAAAACCGCAATGCAGTCGGGCAAGGGCAACACGCAGCAGTGGCGTCTGGACTTCGATCCGGAAATGCCGCGCAGCATCGATCCGATGATGGGCTACACGTCCTCGGGCGACATGAAGCAGCAGGTCCGCATGCGTTTCGACACACTCGAAGAGGCCGTCGCCTATGCCAAGCGCAACAAGATTGCCTACCGGGTGATCGAGCCGAAGCAGCCCAAGCGCCGCGTCATCGCCTACGCCGACAATTTCCGCTACGACCGCAAGCAGCCCTGGACCCACTGATCCGGTTTCCGGATCCGGGATCGGGTCCCTCGCGCAGGCGGGAGACGGCCCCTTAGCTCAGCTGGATAGAGCACCGGCCTTCTAAGCCGATGGTCGCAGGTTCGAATCCTGCAGGGGTCGCCAATATTCCGGTTTTACCGTTGCATGCGAGCGTTTGTTGAAGTGAGCGCTTAACGCGAAGCGCTCACTTTTTTAGTCTCAGGCCTTGGCCGCCGCCGCCAGGCCGCGCTCGATATCCGCCTTGATGTCGGCGACGTCTTCGAGGCCGATCTGCAGGCGGATGACGGGGCCTTCCTTCGGCGCCGTGGCAACCACGCGATCTCCGAGGAAGACCGGAACGGCGAGGCTTTCGTAGCCACCCCAGGAATAGCCGAGCCCGAAGATCTGCAGCGTGTCGAGGAAGGCATGGGACTTGCGGGTCCACTCGGCCTTGTCCTGCACGTCGAGAACGATTGAGAAAATGCCGCTCGAGCCCGAGAAGTCGCGCTTCCATATGGCGTGCCCCGGAAAGCTCTCGAGGGCAGGGTGGAGCACACGGGCGACACCGTCCTTGCCTTCGAGCCAGCGGGCGATTTCGAGCGCGCTGTTCTGGTGACGCTCGAGCCGGACGCCCATGGTGCGCAATCCGCGCAGCGTCTGGTACGCATCGTCGGGAGCGGCGCACAGGCCCAGCACCATGTTGGTTTCCTCGAGCTTCGGCCACAGCGCTTCATTCGCCGAAACCGTGCCGATCAGGACGTCGGAGTGGCCGGCGGGATATTTCGTTGCCGCATGGATCGAAATGTCGACCCCGTGGTCGAGCGGCCGGAAATAGAGCGGCGTCGACCATGTATTGTCGATGGTGACCACCGCGCCGGCAGCCTTGGCAGCCTTCACGATCGCCGGAATGTCCTGCATCTCGAACGTGTTGGAACCCGGTGCCTCGGTGTGCACGAGTTTCGTGTTCGGGCGCATCAGGGCGGCGATATCCGCACCGATCGTCGGGTCGTAATAGGTGGTCTCGATGCCGAACCGTTTGAGAAGCGTGTCGCAGAAGCGTCGCGTCGGGCCATAGACCGAATCGACGACCAGCGCATGATCGCCGGCCGACAGGCAGGACAGGAAGGCCAGCGTCACGGCTGCGAGGCCCGATGGCACCGCGACGGTCCCGGCCGAACCTTCGAGTTCGTCTATCGCTTCCGCTAGCGCGTCGGTGGTCGGTGTTCCATGGGTGCCGTAGGTGTATTTCTGGTTGCGCGACGCCATGCTGGCGGCGTCCCTGAACAGCACCGTGGAGGCGTGCACGACCGGCGGATTGACGAATCCGTGAAAAGAATGGGGATCGTTGCCCGCATGCGCGAGACGGGTGTTGGGGCCGAGGGATTCGGAAACTTTCTTGCTGCTCATATCTCTCAAACGCTTGCTGCATCGGTATTTTTGCAAGCCTTACCGGGGCTGCCGCAAAGTGGCAACATCACAACCGCGAACAGGGCACGCTCGACAGGGTTGAGCGCGGCTTACGTGATGAATTTTTAAGTCATGCCTAGTTTTCGGCCAGCCAAGGCTTGACGATTTCTGCAATTCGGAATGGTATGGGCCTCAGCGCATGACGGGGAGAGAGCGGATTGGCAATGCGGTATCCGCGCTGTCTTGCGCCCAAAACAGGGCAACAGAAAAAAGGTTGTATCAAATGAAGTATTCGTTTTTGTCGGCTGTCGCTGGCGTGGCCGTTGCAGCTGGTCTCGGCGCGACGGCAGCTTCTGCCGCGACGCTCGATGACGTGAAAGCCAAGGGTTTCGTTCAGTGCGGCGTCTCCACCGGTCTGGCCGGCTTTTCCGCTCCGGACGATGCCGGCGATTGGAAGGGTATCGACGTCGATCTCTGCCGTGGCGTTGCCGCTGCGATTTTCGATGACGCGTCGGCTGTGAAGTACAGCCCGCTTTCGGCCAAGGAGCGCTTCACCGCGCTGCAGTCGGGCGAAATCGATATCCTGTCGCGTAACACCACCTGGACGATGAGCCGCGACACCGAGCTCGGCCTGAACTTTGCCGGCGTGAACTACTATGACGGTCAGGGCTTCATGGTGCGCAAGTCGCTCGGCGTGAACTCCGCGCTGCAGCTTTCGGGCGCGTCGGTCTGCGTTCAGACCGGCACCACCACCGAGCTCAACCTCACCGACTACTTCAAGGCCAACAACATGACCTACAATCCGGTCGTGTTCGAGAAGCTCGAGGAAGTGAACGCCGCCTACGATTCGAACCGTTGCGACGTCTACACCACCGACCAGTCCGGCCTGTACGCGATCCGTCTCGGCCTTTCGGCGCCGGACGATCACGTGGTCCTTCCGGAAGTGATCTCCAAGGAGCCGCTCGGCCCGGTCGTGCGTCAGGGCGACGACCAGTGGTTCAGCATCGTCAAGTGGGTGCACTTCGCCATGATCAATGCTGAGGAACTCGGCGTGACCTCCGAGAACGTCGACGAAATGATGGATTCGGAAAACCCGAACATCATGCGTCTGCTCGGCAAGGAAGGCACCTTCGGCGAAGCCGTGGGTCTTGAAAACGACTGGGCCTACCAGGTCATCAAGAACGTCGGCAACTACGGCGAAGTCTTCGAGGCCAATGTCGGCGAATCGACCCCGCTCGGCATCGCGCGCGGCCTGAACGCCCTTTGGACCAATGGCGGCCTGCAGTACGCACCGCCGGTCCGCTAAGGATCGTTTCGGCGCGGGAGCCTGAGGCTTCCGCGCCGTTTTCCTCACGGAAGCGAGGACACCAAAGGACTTCCGATTTGCAGCCGGTGGCAACAACCGGACACTTGAAAATGGGGACAGATAGATGGCTCATACCGATGGTGTCGCTGACGGCACCGAGGACTCTGGGCGTGCATCGCTGATTTATGATCCGAAGGTTCGCGGAGTTTTCTTCCAGGCCATTCTGATCATCGTCGTCGCGTATCTCGTCTATTCCGGCATTTCCAACGCTGCCGGTAACCTCGCACGGGCGGGGATTGCGTCGGGTTTCGATTTCTTCGGAGAACGGGCCGGTTTCGAGATCGGCCAGACTCTCGTTCACTACACCAATGACAGCACCTATTTCAGGGCCTTTCTCGTCGGCCTCTTGAATACGCTCATGGTGTCGGCCTTGGGCATCCTGTTTGCCACGATCATCGGTTTCATCGTCGGTCTGGCGCGGCTGTCGCGGAACTATCTGATCCGCAAGCTGGCGACCGTCTATGTCGAGACGCTGCGCAACATTCCGCTGCTTTTGCAGCTGCTCTTCTGGTACAAGGCCGTTCTCGCGGTCCTGCCCAATCCCCGCGAAACGGGGCTTGAGCAGGGGACCACGGTTCTCTGGACGCTCAACAATCGCGGCCTGTACATCCCGCGACTGATCCCGGAAGCGGGTGCATCGGCCATCCTTGTTGCGGCAATCATTGCCATCGCCCTCTGGGTCGTCATCGGCATGTGGGCCGGCAAGCGCCAGATGAGGACCGGCCAGCAATTCCCGACCTTCCTGACCGGCCTTGCCATTCTCGTCGGTCTGCCGCTCCTGACGTTCTTCCTCACAGGCATGCCCTTCGATGTGGAATTTTCGGCGCTGCAGGGCTTCAACATGTCCGGCGGCACCGTGATCCGGCCGGAATTCATCGCGCTCCTTCTCGGTCTCTCGCTCTACACGGCGAGCTTCATTGCCGAAATCGTGCGCGCGGGCATTCTCGCGGTCGCCAAGGGCCAGACCGAAGCGGCCTATGCTCTCGGGCTGAGCCCCAATCACACGAGCCGGCTGGTCATCATTCCGCAGGCCATGCGGGTCATCATCCCGCCGCTGACCAGCCAGTATCTGAACCTGACCAAGAACTCGTCGCTCGCCGTTGCCATCGGCTATCCCGATCTCGTGGCGGTCTTCGGTGGCACCGTTCTCAACCAGACCGGCCAGGCCGTCGAGGTGATCACGATCACGATGCTCGTCTACCTGACGATCTCGTTGCTGACCTCGGCGTTCATGAACTGGTTCAACTCTCGCGTCGCACTGGTGGAGCGGTAGGATGCCCGGTATCGAAAACGCAAATCCGTTCGCTTACGTCTCCACCGAGACGATCCCGCAATCTCCGCCGCCGACCGCGGCCAAGGGGGTCGCCGGCTGGTTGAAGACGAACCTCTTCGCCACACCGCGCGATACGGTTCTCACCATCATCGTGGCGCTGATCCTTCTCTGGATCGTGCCTCCGATGCTCAACTGGCTGTTCTTCGACGCGGTCTGGACCGGTGACGGCCGTGAGGCATGTCTCGGCGAACATGTCGGCGCCTGCTGGGCATTCGTGGAAGCCAAGTTCGGGCAGTTCATGTATGGCCGCTATCCGGCCGAACTGCGCTGGCGCGTCGATCTGACAGGCTTTCTGCTGATCGCGGGCCTCGTGCCGATCGCCATCCCGAGCGTTCCCTACAAGCGTGAGAATGCGATCTATCTGCTCGTGGTCTTCCCGATCATCGCCTTCATGCTGCTGACCGGCTGGCCTTTCCTTGAGCCGGTGGAAACATCGCGCTGGGGCGGTCTTCTGGTCACCCTCGTGGTTGCCATCGTCGGCATCGTCGTCTCGTTCCCGCTCGGCATCCTGCTGGCGCTCGGGCGTCGCTCGAACCTGCCGATCGTCAAGACGATGTCGGTGATCTTCATCGAGTTCTGGCGCGGCGTGCCGCTGATCACCGTGCTCTTCATGTCTTCGGTCATGCTGCCGCTCTTCCTGCCGGCGGACGTGTCCTTCGACAAGCTGCTGCGCGCCCTGATCGGTGTGGCGCTGTTCTCCTCGGCCTACATGGCAGAGGTGATCCGCGGCGGCCTGCAGGCCATCCCGAAGGGGCAGTACGAAGCCGCCAACGCCATGGCTTTGACCTACTGGCAGGGCATGCGCCTCATCATCCTGCCGCAGGCGCTCAAGCTGGTCATCCCGGGAATCGTCAACACCTTCATCGGTCTGTTCAAGGATACGAGCCTGGTGCTGATCATCGGTATTTTCGACCTGCTCGGCATCGTGCAGCAGAACTTCACCGACACGAACTGGATCTCGCCGGCCACGCCTGCGACGGGCCTCGTCTTCGCGGCCTTCATCTACTTCATCTTCTGCTTCGGCATGTCGCGTTATTCCGCCTTCATGGAAGAGCGCCTGGACACCGGACACAAGCGATAACAAAGGAACAGCAACATGTCTGAACAGGCTGCCCCCGCCCCAGCTAAAATGGAAGTCTCGGAAACCGAGGTCGCCGTCGAGCTGATCAACATGAACAAGTGGTACGGCGAGTTCCACGTGCTCAGGAACATCAACCTCAAGGTCATGCGCGGCGAGCGCATCGTCATTGCCGGTCCTTCGGGCTCCGGCAAGTCGACCATGATCCGCTGCATCAACCGTCTGGAAGAACACCAGAAGGGCAAGATCATCGTCGACGGGATCGAGCTGACCAACGACCTCAAGAAAATCGACGAGGTCCGCCGCGAGGTCGGCATGGTGTTCCAGCACTTCAACCTCTTTCCGCACCTGACCATTCTCGAGAACTGCACGCTCGCGCCGATCTGGGTTCGCAAGATGCCCAAGAAGAAGGCCGAGGAGATCGCGATGCACTATCTCGAGCGCGTCAAGATTCCGGAACAGGCCAACAAGTATCCGGGACAGCTCTCGGGCGGTCAGCAGCAGCGCGTGGCGATCGCCAGGTCGCTGTGCATGAACCCGCGCATCATGCTCTTCGACGAGCCGACCTCCGCGCTCGACCCGGAAATGATCAAGGAAGTTCTCGACACCATGGTGGGGCTTGCCGAGGAAGGCATGACCATGCTGTGCGTCACCCACGAAATGGGCTTTGCCCGCCAGGTCGCCAACCGCGTGATCTTCATGGACCAGGGCCAGATCGTCGAGCAGAACGATCCGATCAACTTCTTCGACCATCCGCAGCACGAGCGCACGAAGCTCTTCCTCAGCCAGATCCTTCACTAGAGTCCGGACTGTAGGGATGAAAAAAGACAAGGGGCGCCGAGCGCCCCTTGTCCGTTTGTGCCTAGAGGCCGAAGGTCACGTGCCCGTCGGCATCGATCGCCCAGGCCGGGTTCCAGGCGATTTCCCAAGTGTGATCGTCGGGATCGGCGACATAGCCGCGATATCCGCCGTGGGGCGGTGCGTCGGCCGGCCGCAGGATCCTGCCTCCTGCCGCTTCGAGCCTTTCCATGAGCGGTTCGACGTCTTCGCTGTTGGCGACGTTGTGCGCCAGGGCGGCAGCGCCGGGGGCGAGCAGAGAGGACCGTCCCATGTCCTCCGCGAGCGCGGAGGCGAGCCAGGTGCCGAGAACGAACCCGTTCATCTGGTAGAAGGCGATTTCGTCGTTCCTGAAGACCGGTGCCCAACCGAAACCGTCGGCATAAAAGCGCATCGAGCGGTCGAGATCGGAAATGCCGAGTGTGATGACGGAGACTTGCTGTTGCATGAACATACCCTTCCTATCGGCGCCCGCACCATGCGGGCGACTGGATAGTCTTGGGCCGCAACGACATGCGATAACGGAAGGACCCGCATTCGCGGGGGCCGGGCCAACCTTCCCGACCTAACCTGTTTCAGACCGGACGGAACATAAAAATCGAGACCAACGGAGTCAAGTGCGCGCTACAGCCCGGTGGCTCGCCGGCGGACTAAGAATCTACGTATTTTGCAGCAGTTTTTCGAATGCGCTCGGCATAGTTATAGATATCGTCGAGCGAGCCAATCAATACCTTATCTTCCACTTCGTTATCAAATAACCCGAGATACTTCACGCTTCGGTTCAAGTGTAGTCTTGCAAGCGGCTTCCTGTTGTTGTTGTCGACCAGCACGGCGCAATAGCTTCTGGCGTCCCTTATAAAAATCCTGCTGGGCGCGATCACTTCACGCGCTATCGCTTTTGCGATCATATAGCCTTCGCGCTCTTCCTCCGTGGTTATGATCTCTTCCGTCTTGTCTGTGGTAGTTTCGTTTTCTTCGATTGTGGGCTCAGTGTCAGCCAGTGCAGAATTCAACCGGCTTTTCACTGAATCCATGATCACCTCGCGAAACGCGACCTTGGCGATGCCCATCAGCATCTCTTTTACTTGCGCGGTAAGGCGACCGTCGTAGACCGAGCCAGCCACGAGTTTGACGAATTCTTCAGTTGGGGATTCGATGAGGGCTGATATTTCACGTTTCATACTGGAGGTATATTTCAGCCTTTCGGCTGTCGCTAATATCGCATCTACATCGAACGATGACTTCTCAAATTTTCTGAGTTCATTGATTAGGTTGGGTTGCAGATCGGACATTTCAAATATCATAAATGGCCGTGTATCGAGCTTGTTCGGCTCTTCCAAGTCAGTGTAAAAATTAAAAGTCCGACCATTGGTTAGAATTGCGAATTTGGCCTTTGTAACCGAAAAATAGCGATAGAGCTGATCGAGATGCTTCTTCTCCAGAGTTGTCGCTATCGGTTTGCATTCAATTAGTATTTGTATGTCGTCATCAATTTTTATCGCGTAATCAACCTTCTCTCCCTTCTTTCCCACGGCATCTGCCGTGAACTCGGGAATGACTTCGAGAGGATTGAATACATCGAAGCCAAGGAGTGACAAAAATGGCAGCACAATTGACGTCTTGACCGCTTCTTCCGTACTCATTTGGCTTGAATGTTCTTTTATCCTCTCCGAAAGTAAACGAAGTGATTGCTCTGGATTGCTCATTGTCTTCCCCCCTTAAAGGTCCCTCTTACGCTGTAACGTACGAGTAAGACGGCGGAAGTGCAATCATCAGGCGAAGGTCGGTGAACTGCTCGCGGAGACGCTTGCGCCCACCAAAATCAGTTATGCGTCTAGCCCGGTGGCTCGCCAGCTGTAGAGCCAGTCGAGATCGGCGGCGAGGTCTTCCGGCTTGCGCAGCGAGAGGACCACATCGCGGGCGAGCCGGGCGGGGCCGCGTGCGTGATAGGCGAAGCGGTTGAAGGCGGCGCGTTTGCGCGCCCGCGCCACCCGGGCACGGCGTCGTTCTTCCCAGCGGAATATGGCGGTCCGGCCCTCATGGGCGGCAGACGCCAGCTCCCAGGCGTCCTCGATGGCCATGGCCGCCCCTTGCGCGGCGAAAGGAACCATGGCGTGTGCCGCATCGCCGATCAGTACCGTTTTGCCGCCATCGAAATAAGCGCCGTCCGACATCTGGTACAGCGGCCAATAGGTCACTGAATCCGCGTCGCGCATAGTCATGCGCAGCGTCGGGTGCCAGCGGGCGAAGCGTTCGAAGAGCCTGGCGCGGTTGTCGGTCGATGTCGCATAGGACCAGTCCGCCCCCGGATCCTCGCCAGTGGTGATGGCCACCATGCTGACCTTCGCGCCCCCCTTGACCGGATAGGCCACGAGATGGCTTTCGGGTCCCATGAAGGCTGTGACGTTGTGCGGATCGATGAAGGAGACCGCAGTCTGCGCGCCGACCATCATCCGCCAGGCCACGAGCCCGGTGAACGAGGGGGAGCCCGCATGCTTGAGACGGCGGCGATTGGCCGACCATACGCCATCGGCGATGACCACGAGATCGGCGTCGCTCTCGCCGAGGTCGCCGGGTTCGATCCGGCTGCCGGTCTCGATCGAGATGGTCGGGGTGTTTTCTGCGGCCTGGAAGAGCAGCTTCTGCAGATCCGCGCGGTGGATCACGCCGTAAGGCGATTTCCAGCGTTGCTCCGCAGCGGTGCCGGCGGGAACATGGGTGATGGTATCGAGGGTGATGCCGCTCGCAAGGACGATGCGATCCGGCCGGTGCATGACCTTGTCGAGCGCAGGGCCGAGGCCGAGCGCGTGCAGGATGTGGGTGCAATTGGGCGAGAGCTGCAGGCCCGCGCCGACTTCGCGAATTTCCTCGGCCCGTTCGCGAAGGCGCACCGTCCAGCCCGCACGGGAAAAGGCGAGGGCCGCGGCAAGTCCCGCCATGCCTGCGCCGACGATATCAACTTTCGTCCCTGTCATGGCAGGGCCCCCTTACGCGATCAGGCGGCAAGCTCGTCGTAGCTGCACCCGGCGGGGATGGTGGTCACATCGTCGAGCTCCGCATTGTACTTAAACAGTGTGGAGCAGTAGGGGCAGACCTTCTCGGCGTCATGACCCATGTCGAGAAACACGTGAGGGTGGTCGTAGGGCGGATGAGCGCCCACGCACATGAACTCCTTCGCGCCGATTTCGATCGCGGCGTGACCAGCTGTGTTCTGGAAGTGCGGAATTCTGTGTCCGGCCATTCCCTGTCTCCTTAGAAACCCTTCGTTTCGGCCGGAACATATACGCCAACATTTGAAATGTGTAGGCCGAAATTGCCGCATCGCCGCAATCTTCACCCGGTTTGCAAAATCCTTCGATTGCATTACCTCAGGAAGACAAAAGGAGACCCCATGAACGTCGATACCCTTCAGTCTGCCCGCGTGCGTAATGGTGACGTGGAAATCGCCTGGTATGAAGGCGGCCGATCCGATGGCGAGCCGATCCTGCTCATTCACGGTTTTGCCTCCACGGCCCAGGTCAACTGGGTGTCGCCCGGCTGGTTCAGGACGCTTGGCGAGGCGGGCTACCGGGTGATCGCGCTCGACAATCGCGGCCACGGAAAGTCCGACAAGCCGCACGACCCGGCGGCTTATACGCCCGAGAACATGGCTTCGGACGCGGTTGCGGTGCTCGGGGATGCGGGTATCGAGAAGGCGCATGTCTTCGGCTATTCGATGGGCGCGCGCAATTCGGCCTTCCTGACCATCGCCCATCCGGAGATGGTCCGCTCGGTGATCTTCGGCGGTCTGGGGATCGGCATGGTCGAAGGGGTAGGGGATTGGGATCCGATTGCCGACGCCTTGAGCGCTCCCTCGATCGACGACGTGACCCACAAGCGCGGCAGAATGTTCCGCGCCTTTGCCGACCAGACGAAAAGCGACCGCCAGGCGCTTGCTGCCTGCATTCGCACCTCGCGCAAGCTCGTTACGCGCCAACAGGTCGCCGCGATCGGTCAGCCGGTCCTCATAGGCGTGGGAACGGAAGACGATATCGCCGGCTCCGCCGATGAACTGGCCGAGCTTCTGCCCAACGGCAGGGCTTTCCATATCGAGGGTCGCGATCACATGCTCTCGGTGGGCGACAAGACCTTCAAGCGAGCCGTTCTCGAATTTCTCGGTGAGCAATGAGCCACCGGCAGGATATCATCGAATTCATCGGCGCCGAGGACAATCTGCTCGTCGCCGATCGCCACATCCCGGCCGAGGGCCGCGAGCACGGCGCGCCGGTCCTCCTTCTGCACGGCGGCGGCCAGACCCGGCATGCGTGGGGCAAGGCGGCGTCGATCATCGCCGAGGCCGGCCATCGTGCCTATACGGTCGATCAGCGCGGCCATGGCGACAGCGCATGGGTGCCGAGCAAGGCCTATGCGACGCCGGACTATGCCGAGGACGCCGTGGCGCTTGCCGGGCAGATCACGCGGGAAACCGGAACGCCCCCCGTGCTCGTCGGCGCATCGCTCGGCGGCCTGGCGGGGCTGGGGGCGACCCGGATCGCCGGCAACGAGCGGTTCGCGGGCCTTGTGCTCGTCGACGTCACGCCGCATCTCGATCGCGACGGGGTGAGCAAGATACAGGGCTTCATGTCCGCGCGCATGCATGAGGGCTTCGCCACGCTCGAGGAGGCGGCCGACGCGATCGCCGCCTATCTGCCGCACCGCAAGCGTCCAAGCTCCCTCGACGGCCTTGCCAAGAACCTGCGGCGGCACCCGGACGGGCGCTATCGCTGGCACTGGGATCCGGCCTTCATCGACGGTCCGCGCACGGTCAATACCGGCGGTGAGAGAGTGCAGGACGAGTTGATCGCCGCCGCACGCGATTTGACGCTGCCGACGCTGCTCGTTCGCGGCCAGCAGTCCGAACTGGTCACGGAAGAAGCGGTCGCCGCTTTCCGAGAACTGGCGCCCGAGGCGCGTTACGTCGATGTCTCCGGAGCAGGGCACATGGTGGCGGGGGACCGCAACGACGCCTTCAACGAGGCGATTATCGGCTTTCTCGAAAACCTGTGATGCCGGACTGCCCAGGCCTGGAGCAGGTCATTGAACTGCGGATCGGGAGGCAAGAAAGGCGACCAGATCGGCCGTCGTCGCGTCCTTGAACGTCGAGCGCAGGAAGCGGCGCGTGTAATGGAGATTAACAACAACATAAATGTCTTCGAAACTCAGAACGTTGCCTCGCCCGTCGTTCCGTTCGAACAGAAGATCTCTCGTCGCACCCCATCCGGAATAGAAGGACGCACCAAAGCTGTAGACCTCACAGCCGGCAAGGCCGGCATCGAGCCCCGTACCCGACGTGTTGACGACGACTTTGGGCCGATTTCGCAGCATGGATTTGAAATTGGCCTCGGGTGCAAGGTGGATGACTTCCGGGTGCATGTTTTCAATCTTTTCGCGGTCGGCTCGTATGCCTGACCAGCGCGGATGGGCCTTGAAGAATATCCGGCCGCTGCCGCCCAGGATCTCCACCGCCTTCGCAACCAGATCCGGATTGTCCGCAACGCCGGAATTGGTGTTGATCCAGGCCGCATCATTGGCGACCTGCCCCATGACCAGCACATCACCGGAGTGAAGCTCATGGGGACTTTCCAATGAGTACTCCGCATATTTGTGTTGTACGTTTTCCGACATCAGCGAAACGAATTCCGCTTCCGCAGCGTCTTGCCGCCAGCTGCCAGACTCGTAAGCCTGCAAGAGACCTTCCAGTTCGGACGGGTTCCTGCCGTCGTAATAGATGCCCCTGGCGTCACACAGATATCCCGCTATCGGGCGGTTCTGGGTCGCGCCGAACCCGATCAGATCATCTTCCAGGTAGATGCTCTCGAAGCCTTCCGTTCTTGGGTCGAATCCCAATCTGCGGTTCCATGAACTTCCCCAGTGAACGAAAACCAAATTCGCTCGATTGGCGCGTCGCCAGATCCGCAGCGCCATGCGGGCGGCCAGACGCGTGATCCTGCCTTGTTTCGACCCGAAACTGTAGGGAAGAAGAGGAACCCAGGTCGAAGCGCCGCTGGACCTGGCAAGATGATCCAAGGCGATCCGGTTCTTCTTGATCGCGGCGCAGTAGAAAACCTTCTTGCGGCTGACCCAGGAAAATCCGACCACTGTCAGAACCGAAGCCAGGTGAAGCGCGCTGCTTGCTATTTTCATGGGGTGCCGACCGGGTCTGTTGTCCGAGGGGGAGGCATGCCAAATCGCACCGCCTTTCGCAACCGCCGGATTTGCCGCCGGGCGGCCGATTTTCTACTTTGCGTCAGCGGAAATGAAACCTTCGACAAATAATATTGATTTCGACATCTCAACCGCCTGATTGTAATTTCGTCGCTGTCGCCTATTTTGAGGGCCACTGCAATTTCCCCGAGGGAGGGGCGCATGTCCGCCAATCCGCAATTGAACGCCCGCGACCGGGTCAAGCCGATCGATCCCATCTGGGACAGTATCCGCAACGAAGCCGAGGCTGCCGCTGCCAAGGATCCGCTGCTCACCGCGTTCCTCTATTCCACGATCCTGAACCAGAATTCGCTCGAAGAGGCGGTGATACAGCGCATTTCCGAGCGTCTCGATCACGGCGACATTCCGGCCAATCTTCTGCGCCAGACGTTCCACGAAATGCTCGAGGACGGTGACGAATGGAGCAAGACGCTGCGCGTCGATCTTCAGGCCGTCTACGACCGTGACCCGGCATGCATGCGGTTTCTCGAGCCGCTTCTCTATTTCAAGGGATTTCATGCCATCCAGACCCATCGTCTGGCGCATTGGCTGTGGAACCGCGGCCGCACCGATTTCGCGCTCTATTTGCAGAGCCGCTCCTCGGCCGTCTTCCAGACCGATATCAATCCGGCCGCTCCCATCGGCAAGGGCCTGTTCCTCGACCACGCCACCGGTATCGTCGTCGGCCAGACGGCGCGCATCGGTGACAACTGCTCGATCCTGCAGGGCGTCACGCTCGGCGGCACCGGCAAGGAAGGCGGCGATCGTCATCCGAAGATCGGCGATGGTGTGCTGATAGGCGCCGGCGCCAAGGTGCTCGGCAACATCTCGATCGGCAACTGTTCGCGCATTGCCGCCGGCTCGGTGGTTCTCAAGGCCGTGCCGGCGAACAAGACGGTAGCCGGCGTGCCGGCCCGCGTCGTGGGCGAGGCGGGTTGCCAGGAACCCTCGCGCTCGATGGACCAACTCCTTTCCGGTGAGGTGCCGGGCGGCGCTTGAGCCTGGCGAACCGGCTGGAAACTGGCCGGGAAACCGGAATGTCGGGGTTTGATTTCGAAACCCCGGCATGGCACAAGCCGCCTGAACCAGAAACGGAGTTAGCACTGTGAAGCCAGAAGAAATCCGCAAGCTCGAAGCCTACTTCAAGCGCGTTCTCAATCCGGAACTCCAGGTCCGCGCCCGCCCGCGCAAGGACGATTCGGCCGAGCTTTATCTCGGCGACGAGTTTCTCGGGGTCGTCTACAAGGATGACGAGGATCCGGACGACCTGTCCTACAATTTCTCGATGGCAATTCTGGCGGTCGATCTTTGATCGCGATTCGCACTTAAGCGAAATAAATCAATAATATACGATATTTTCCTCAACCGTTTCGTGCGGTTGAGTCCGTTTTGCCGAGCGCGTTCTCGAAACGTGCCCGCACATCGGCTTCGATCTCCCGCCACTGCGGCAGGAGGTCGATGGAGAACCGGTAGGTCAGCGACAGGTCCTGACCGATGAAGATGTCGCGCTGGCATCCGGTCTGCGTTGAAATCGCGCCGGTCTGACCATTCTCTATCAGGCACCGGACGACGTAGGGCTTCAAGCCGCCGGCCTGGTCGACATAGAGAAGTTCACTCGAATAGCCCGCGTCCGAACGGATGCGGTAGGACACGAGCCCGCCCGGTCCGGGAACGGGAGACCCTTCCACAATCCGCTTGTAGATCGGCTCGTAGCGACCCGACATGTCGCGCGACATGGTGGCCTGCGTGAGCTGCGCGAAGATCAGCCCGTCTGCGGAATTGGTCTGATTGAAAACTTGACGGTTCGCTTCGGAGTAGCCGCCCATGCCGGGCCAGGCGAAATAGGTGTCGATTGCCTCCTGCACCCCGTCGCGACGGGCGGCCTCGAAGCGGATGACGTTGGCGGGAAGCTCCAGCACGTCGGTGCCGATGACGATCTGATGCGGTGTCGTGTCTTCGGTATGTCCGGCAAGGATCATCGACTGGCCGAACATGCGTCCGGCCGCGGAGATGGCAATCGTCAGGGCGCAGAGCGTGGCGATTCCGGCGGTGAGCTTCCAGATGAAGGGCGCCGAAAAGAGCGGAGCCTGGTCGATGTCTGCTGTGCTCTCGCTCATGATGAAGCCGTCGAACCTGTGCCAGATTGAGCCGTTTTTATTGGCACGCATCTTGCTGCGTATCGTGATCACGCATTTTTCTGCGTATTGAGATGAAGAAATTGTCGGAATATGGTTAAGCTATGATTAATTTTGATGCGCTCAGCATGGCGCTATTTGCCTTGACGGCAGGGCTTTGCGCCTCCATGGCGGTCGCTGCACTCGTGCGGATGGCAGGCTGGCGGGTACCAGACCACGAGGGCGAGGGCTTCAGGCCGTTTCGCGTCCGCGATTGGGTGACGGCCATGGTGACCGGGCCGATCTTTCTGGTGCGCGCGGCCTGGGACGGCTACCGCGCCAAGGAGATCGAACTGAGCCTGCTGGCGCTTGTGGCGGTTGTCGCGGCCGGATGGGGTGGCCTTCTCGGCATCCTGCTGCTTGAGCTCGCCTATATGGGAAGTGTCCTGCTGGCTTGATACTCCGTCGAAAGAGCGTTCTAACGGGATGGAACGAGCCGAGGAGTGAGCATGGCCCTTTACGAACTTGACGGAATCGCCCCCGAAATGCCGGACGGGTTCTCATTCGTCGCGGACAACGCCACCGTGATCGGCAAGATCCGGATCGGCGAGGATGTGGGGATCTGGTTCAATGCGGTTCTTCGCGGCGACAACGAGCTCATAGACGTCGGTGCGCGTACCAATATCCAGGAGAACGCGGTTCTTCATGCCGATATCGGCTATCCGCTGACGATTGGCGAAGGCTGTACCATCGGCCACAAGGCGATGCTCCATGGCTGCTCGATCGGCGAGAACTCGCTGGTCGGCATGGGGGCGACCATCCTCAATGGTGCGAAGATCGGCAGGAACTGCCTGATCGGCGCCGGGGCTCTCGTCACCGAGGGCAAGGAGATCCCTGACAATTCGCTGGTCGTGGGTGCGCCGGCAAAAGTGGTGCGGACGCTGGACGGGAATGCGGAGAACCAGCTGCGCCTGTCGGCGGCTCACTATGTCGAGAACGCAAAGCGTTTCGCCGGCGGGCTCAGGCGGATCGACTGACCGTCTGTTGCCGGGAAAAGGAAGAGCCGACCCCAGGGGACGTGGGGCCGGCTCTGAGCCTGGAGGGGACGGGGAAGTCAGGCACATCCAGGCTTTGTGGAACATGGTCGCCTTGGGGATGGCGGAGCCATGTTCCCGGATCAGTCGCTGGACAGGGCGTACCGATCCGTCCTTGACGGTGTCGCCCCTGGAGGAGGGCGAGCGCCGTATCTCTCAATTGTTGACGGCACCCACTGCGGTGGTCGCGGTGCCCGGGCCCAGCTTGGTCCAGCGACCGGCATGTTCCGAGGACTGGCGCTTGATGAAGGTGTAGCCGGTTTCCGACCACAGCCGCACATCGCCGCGCATATTGTCGAGAATGTAGTCGCCGTAATCGGTGCGCACGGTAAGAACCGCATGGCCTTCGCCGTTGGGCTGCAAGACCACCGTGATCAGGAGGTCTGCAGGCGAAAAGCCGCGCTCGATCAGCATGTGGCGCTTGAGCAGGGCGAAATCCTCGCAATCGCCGACGGTGCGCGGATAGGCCCAGAGTTCGGCAACACCGTAGATGTTCTCGTCGGTGTCCGGGATGATGTCGCGATTGACCTGCGCATTGACCTCGAGCATGGCCGACCAGGCCGCGCGGGTAAGCTGCATCGGTCCCTTGTCCCGGCCGAGCGGCTGGCATTCCTGCGAATGTGTGCGGCAGAAATTGTAATGACCGACCGGCGGATTGGTTCGGTCTGTTGCCACCAGGTTGGCCGGCGATGCGAAGGCTGCACCCGAAGTCAGCATCATCAGTCCGGTCAGAAGGGCGGCTTTCCCCTTGAAGAATTTCATCATGGCACGTCTCCCCGTTTCGAGGGTCAATGTGCCAGCGATGTTTTGAACTCGCGTCGATTTGCGGGGCCGTATTCAAGTCAAAGGAAGTACAAAACAAAATCAAACAAGAATAGAATGTGAGATAAACTTGTATAAAATTGAAGCGACCGTCGTAACCTTTCGGAAAGCATGGCGGCTCCCGGTCGGGATTGCGAGGCGTCCGGAAAAGCCCGGAGATCCGGTCGTTGTCGTCCGGGCGGAATGGCGGGCGTTGTCGGGGCCGGGGCGGCGAGGGGCGCTCAACCCGGCCTGAAAGCTTAACGAATTGTCGCGCTGTTTATGAACAGAGGCGGGTTTTGCTGCCAAAAGTTACGATCGGGGAAGAGGATTTGTAAACCATGCCCCTGTTTGGCCCCAAAATATTTCCCGGATCGGTACAGCTTCAGCCGGTCATTTCCGTCGCGTGCTGCCCGCGGCTTGGGCCTGCCTCTGCGTGATCACGCGTGATTGAAGGCTTGTCCGGGCCTCATCGCATCCGTGCGGGACAGGGATCGTGAGGCGGACGGCGCAAAGCAAAAGCCCCGGACGATGCCGGGGCTTTGATTTCCGATCGGATCGCGTTGATGCCTCAGGCCATCCGGGTGATCTGTTCCACGGAATAGTGGGACATGAACTCCAGCGCGATGCCTTCCTGGAAGTGGCGCACCACGCGTCCGCGCATATTGCCGAGCGTGACCATGGTGCCCTTGGCCGGGCGAACCTCGATCTCGACCGCGGCGCCCGACATCGACAGGTCGATGATGCGGCAGGGGTATCGGCGTCCGTCGTCGAGGCGGACTTCCGACATCGGGTTGTCGGGAGACAGGCGCTCGTGACGGCGGTCTTCCGGCAGGTTGAGTTCGTGCTTGTTGGCAAGCCAGGTGAGCTGTGCCGAAAGCTTGTCGCGTTTGCGCTCGGTGGCGATCAGCGAAAGCGTGAAATTGCTGCCGGAGCGTTCGAAGACACGCCCCTCGACCCGTCCGATATGGTCGAGATAGGCGACGATCCGCTCTCCGGGATTGGGCAGGGATTCGCAACTGATGACGGCGTCGCCTGGCGACATCACTTCGACCAAGCATTCATGCTCGGTGTGATCGGCCCGCATCATCCGGCCGTGCAGATTGACGGCCACACGGCTGTACTGGCCAGGCTTGGGCAGTTCAGGATGGCTCTGGGCACGTGCAGATTGCATCTTTTTGTCGCTTGCAGGTGTTTTCTGTCCAGCAAATGATAAGTCCGTTCCCTTAACAAGCGGTTATGAAATTGCCTCGCTTTGCTTTATTTCCATAATTCTGCGATTGGCGAAATTATCCTCTCGGCACAGGGCGTTGAGCGTCGTTATTCCTTTCGTCCGCCGTCGATAAGGATGAGGTTTCTTCGTGAAAAGCCACGGATGTTGCGCTTTCTCTTGGTTGCATCGGGCAGGGCCGGCATCGCGATCTCCGGACGATTGACGAGAAAGGGATTGGGCCGCGCCGGATCGAACAGTTTGAAGCCCGTCGTGGAAAAGCCCTGCAGCGCGTCGCTTCCGACCCAGTACGGAGTATCGAAGACCGAGATCGCGCCGAATATCCGGTCGCAGGTCATGGCGCCTCGTGGATCTCCGGCCGCAAGCGGCATGAAGACCGCTTCGGCCTGTAGCACGCGTCCGCCCTGCGAGAGCCCGTCGAGCGACAATATCGCCGGTGCGCCTTCCTGGGCGGCCTTCAGGATGCTCGAGAAGTTGCGCCGGCCTTCGGCGAGCCACAGGCCGGCGATGGGCAGGCCCTTGAGTTCCTGACCGGCTAGTGCGCAGAGGGCCGTGCCCGCCAGTCGGAAACACCACGTTCCGTCATGGCCGAGCTCACCTATCAGCACATGCGGCAGATATTTCGAAATGTCGGCAGGCTCGATGTCGCGCCGAGCGGGGAAGGGGCGTTTTCCGCGCTTGGCGTTCCAGTAAGTTAACAGGTTGATCGAATTCGGATGTCTCATGTGGCCTCCGGCCATTCTTTCTGTGCCGTTTCGATACGGTTTCGGTCTGTTTCGCGCACCTGACCGGTACCAAGCGAAAGCCGTGCCGCAATCGGCCTGTTAAGGTTAACAGGGTGCTTCGGTTGCCTTCGGGCAGAGACTCATCCATCATCGGATCATTGCTTCATGAAGCGTTGCTTCGGCACAAATTTGGACGGGGATGTCCGGCAGGCCGTTCGCCAACAGGCGAGCGGCCTTTTTTGTGCCGTTCAGGCAAAGGCGTGGCGGACGTTGTTTTGTTTGGACGCCCCATTATGTAAGCGTGACGGAAAGCCGGTGGCCGCCGGCCGTTTGACATGCCCGGCGACGGGCGCCTCGAGATGGAATGAAATGACCAGTCCCGATAGCCATCCACAACCCGAAGAAGACGTGATGTCCGAGCCGCCGGTTCGCGAGCCGGTATTCAACCTTCCAGGTATCATCGTCCTGGTGATCGCCGTCATGGCCGGGATCGAAGCGCTGCGCAGCTACGTCATCAGCCACCAGGTCGATACCTGGCTCCTGCTGCAGGCCGCGTTCATACCCGCGCGTTATAACGGCCCGGTTGATGGAAGCTGGCTCTGGTCACCGGTAACCTATTCGCTGCTCCATGGCGGCTGGATGCATCTCATACTCAATTCGGTCTGGCTCGCAGCCTTTGGCGCGGTCGTGGCGCGGCGCATCGGGACCTTGCGTTTCATCCTGTTCTGGATCGCGTCTTCCATGGCTTCGGCCCTGTTCTTCGGGCTGTTGCACGTCGGCGAGGTCATCGTGATGGTCGGCGCTTCGGGCGTGATTTCCGCGCTCATGGCGGCGGCGATACGTTTTGCCTTTTCCCAGCGCGGCGGTTTCATCTCGAAAAACTCGCATCTCAATCCGCGTTTGACGCTTGGCCAGACGCTTGCCAACCGCTCCGCCTTCACCTTTCTTATCATCTGGTTCGGCATCAACCTGCTCGCCGGATTCGGCGTTGCGCCGGGAGCGGGCGAGGTGGCGATCGCCTGGGAAGCCCATGTGGGCGGCTTCCTGTTCGGCTTCTTCTGCTTCGATTATTTCGATCCCTATCGGGAAGACGGCGCGCGGGTTCGGGGCTGACACGACCGGGCTGCTCCCGGTTACGGCAGGCGGGTGCCAGCGTGCGAGACTTGCCTGTCATGCCGATTCGGAGCACCATGACGTTCCGGCCGCGTATGATGGCGCGGCCGAAATGCCGTGACATCGCTGCGGAGGAGAAGAGCATGACGGTCAAGCAGATCCTGGACGAGAAGGGCCACAAGGTCATAACCGTGCATTCGAGCATCAGCGTGCTCGGTGCATCCCGTTTTCTCGCTGAAAACAAGATCGGTGCGGTCATCGTCAGTGATGACGGGACGTCAATCGCCGGCATTCTCTCGGAGCGCGACATCGTGCGCTGCCTCGCTTCCAGCGGGACGGAAGGTCTCGATCAGCCGGTTTCGTCCATCATGACGCGTGACGTGGTGACCTGCGGCGAAAGCTATACGATCCACCAGGCCATGGAGACGATGACGCATGAACGGTTCCGTCACCTGCCGGTGACGGAGAACGGAACGCTTGTCGGCATCATCTCGATCGGTGACGTGGTGCGCAGGCGCATCGAGGAAGTCGAGCGCGAGGCGGAGAACATCAAGGCCTATATAGCGAGTTGATGTCAGCCGGATGCGGCGGGAACGAAGGCTTCCTGCATCCGCTTGATTTCGCTGATCTTGGCCATGGTTTCCTCATAGCCCCGGTCGATGGCTTCCGCGGCGCGATGGAATTCCGAAAGGCCGATATCCGCAAGCCGGGGCATCAGCGACAGATCCGGCGGGTCGCCGGCCAGGCGCGCGCGTGAGATGCGGTCCTGGATGATGTTGAAGGCCTGAACCATGTTGCCGGTCACGCCGAGGCGCGACTTGCGCGCCGACTTTCGGTCGGTGGCGCTGATCAACTCGGGTCCGGCATCTCGAGCGGTGTGCTTCACCACCGCCGAGCGGCCATACAGGTCGTAATGAAGGTTCACGGCAATGACATGGGGCTGCTCGAAGGCGCGGCAGACGGTAACCGGCACCGGATTGACCAGAGCGCCGTCCATCAGCGTGCGATTGTTGCAGCAGACGGGCTCGAAAATGCCCGGCAACGCATAGGACGCGCGCATCGCCGTGATCAGCGAGCCCGAATTGATCCAGACCTCGTGTCCGGTCGTGATCTCCGTCGCAACGGCCACGAAAGGCTTGTGCAGTTCCTCGATGTCGATGCCCTTCATGTGCTGCTGCATGCGATCGTTGAGACGCATGCCGCCCAGAAGGCCACCGCCGCCGATTGCGAAATCGAGAAGACCGGCGATCCGGCGCATGGTGAGAGAGCGGGCAAAGTCCTCCAGCTCGTCGAGACGTCCGGCGAGGTAGGTTCCCCCCACGAGGGCGCCGATCGACGTTCCGGCGATCATCGAGATTTCGATATCGGCCTCATCGAGAGCGCGAAGGACGCCGATATGGGCCCAGCCGCGCGCAGCGCCGCCCCCGAGCGCGAGCGCGACGGGCAGCTTTTCTGATCTGCGAGGTGTCGGAGGGGCAACGGTCATGGCTTCGGTGCCGAGGGGATCGGCAGATGGTGACTGCGTATTCGTGACCCAATTCAGCATTCGAGGCATCCTTTCGCCGATGCGCCATGCATGATCGGGCATTTCACACCCGGCGTGGTTGATGATCCGTTAAGCGGGTGTCCCGTAATCCGGCCTCACGCCGGATGTTAACGTTTGTAGACCTCTTCGGGTTCAAAAACCTTTCGATCTTTTTTGACGAGACTGGCTGTCCCGTTTTCAAGCTTCACCGACCGGTAGAAACAGCTGCGACGTCCGGTGTGGCAGCTCGCGTCATGCCCCTTGACGCGTACCTTCAATACCACCGCATCCTGGTCGCAATCGACCAGGATCTCCTCGATCTCCTGCAGGTTGCCGGACGTCTCGCCCTTCTTCCACAGGGCGTTGCGCGAACGGCTGAAATAGTGCGCCACGCCGGTCTCGATCGAAAGGCTCAGGGCCTCGGCATTCATGTGCGCGAGCATCAGAACCGTTCCGTCGCCGGCGTCCACGGTCACTGCCGTCACGAGACCATCGGAATTGAAGCGCGGCGCGAGAACCTCGCCTTCATCCTGTTCGGTCTTGTCGGGGAACGGGGCTGAAAATTCCAGTGCCATCGTTTGGTCCGTGTTCGGAGCGGAGATCAGCCCCGGTCTCTGATCATGGAAATGAAGCGCGCCTGTGCTGCGGCATCACCCTTGAACTGACCGGTAAAGGTCGTCGTCAGCGTTGTCGAGCCTTGCTTGCGGATGCCGCGCATCGCCATGCACATGTGCTCGGCCTCGATCATCACTGCCACGCCCAGTGGTCGCAGCGTGTTGTGGATCGCATGCGCCACCTGTGCGGTCAGCGCTTCCTGTGTCTGCAGGCGATTTGCGAAAATGTCCACGACACGGGCGATCTTCGAGAGCCCCAGAACCTTGCCGTCGGGCAGATAGGCCACATGCGCCTTGCCGATGATCGGCACCATGTGGTGTTCGCAATGCGAGTGGAACGGGATGTCGCGGACGAGGACGATGTCGTCGTAGCCGGCGACTTCTTCGAAGGTGCGGCCCAGCGCGTCTTCGGGATCCTTGTCGTACCCGCCGAACATCTCGCTATAAGCCTTCACCACCCGTTTCGGCGTGTCGAGAAGCCCTTCGCGGTCGACGTCCTCTCCGATGAAGCGGAGGAGGGTGCGGACTGCATCCTCTGCTTCCTGCCGGCTCGGCCGTTCAATGTCTGATTGCAGTTTATCGTTGCGCTTCGCAAAAGCGTCCATGGTCATCTCCGTGGTCAGTCCCACTTCTTTTCGGGTATTTCGGACCACACGCACAACGACCCTTTCCGCTTGTCTGGAGAGGGCTTGGCGGGCTCCGGGGCTTTCAGGCGCAAGACGCCTTCCGGCACGGTTTCCCTGGCAATGTTTACATCTCCGATAACGATCAAGCCATCTGCTGACTTTCACCGCTCGGTTCGTGACACTATATAGGCAGTGTGGCCCGCCGCGTCGAGATGCGGAAACAGGGTACGGTGAACGCCTGCTGGATCGGCCCCTCGAACGGATTTCGAACCATGATCGATGACGTCTACAACGCCAAAATCCTTGACTTTGCAGGTAATATCCCGCGCATCGGTCAGCTTGACGACGCCGATGCGGAGGCTTCTGCCCACTCCAAATTGTGCGGCTCGAAGGTCAAGGTATGGGTCAAGATGGACGGCGACACGGTTTCCGATTTCGCCCATGACGTGAAGGCCTGCGCGCTCGGCCAGGCATCCTCCTCGATCATGGCCCGCAACATCATCGGCGCCAGCGCAGAGGAGTTGCGCGACCTGCGCCGGACGATGCTCGCCATGCTCAAGGAAAACGGCCCGGCGCCCGAAGGGCGATTCGCGGACCTGAAATTTCTCGAGCCCGTACGCGACTATCGCGCCCGCCACGCTTCCACGATGCTGACGTTCGACGCCGTTGTCGATTGCCTCGATCAGATCGCCGAAAAGCGCGGGCAGGCGGCGTGATGACATCGCCGGTCCCGAAGCCGGAGTGAGCGATATGGCGGGCCGGAACTACTGCGGACCCTGGCGCAGGACGCCCGGCCGCCTTCTCGGGACCGGAATCATTCGCTTCTACCAGCTCACACTGTCCGGCTTCGTCGGCAATACCTGCCGCCATGCCCCGACCTGCTCGGAATACGGCTATGAGGCCGTCGCCCGGCATGGTCTGTGGAAAGGCGGCTGGATGGCGCTGTTCCGTTTCATGCGCTGCGGACCCGGCGGAACCCATGGCTTCGATCCGGTGCCGGAAAAACTCGATGACGATCTCTCCGCCTTCACGCCCTGGCGCTTCTGGCGCGTGTCAAGGACGCGTTGAGAGTCTTTCGGGCAGGCAAGCGGTCCGCATTTCGTTTTATTTTCGGAGCGCATTCACAAGCTTGGCGCAATTAGATGCGATTACCTCTTGGCGAGGTTGCCATGAGATTGGAATTCAGTTTTATGGGCTAAAAAGGGAGTGCAACATGAATGAGTCACTTAAGAGCTTGTTGGAGGCTGCGAGTAAAGTTCCGCAAAGCAAGCAGGATCTGGAAGTCCAGCGACGCAGTTTCGCCTATGGGAATACTCATTTCGAGAATTCGCGGATAACTCGCGAGATGGTTGATCGCATTGCTGATGAGATGGCGAAAGGGGAAAACGATTGATGCCCGAAGAGGGGCGGCGTCACAGTGTGGCTGCTGATGCTGAGTTAATCAAAGATCCTCAGCTAAGGGCCGAAGCTGAAGCAAGAAATGGACTGCTTCAGTTCGATTTAGCTTGTCACATGATCGTCGATGCGATCGAAAAGGGATCAAATTGGAAATTGCGCGTTTCTGCCTTTTTGGCTCTGCATCGAGAAGCTCTCAGGGGCATTAGCAGTTACGCAGGAAATTTTCGCCCTTCAAGCGTTGCAATTGAAGGCAGCAGGCACGAGCCAGTTGACGCGCATTTGGTTCCTGAGCTGATAGAAGAGTTGTGTGATTACGTCAATGACAACTGGGAAAGTAAAACAGCCATTCATTTGTCATCTTATGTAATGTGGAGGTTAAACTGGATCCATCCGTTCAGTGATGGGAATGGGCGAACATCCCGCATGTTGTCCTATCTCGTATTGTGTGTGAGGTCACGAATTTTACTTCCTGGTACTCATACCATTCCTGATCAGATAGTGGACAACCGGCAGCCGTATTTCGACGCTCTTGAGGCTGCTGATCAGTCTCTGGAAAAAGATTCAGTCGATCTTTCATTAATGGAAGAACTGATTTCGGCCATGCTGGCAAAGCAGCTTACAGGTGTGATGGAGAATGCAACTGGTAAGCAATTCACGGCCGAATAGTCCTATCGAGAACTCCGCGTCTAAAGTGATGTGAGGGCCTATTGCCACGCCGTCGGCCATCGCGTCTCCAGTGAGTTTCGCTAGCTTTCGCAGACACTCTCAAGCGCTTGCCGCCCCAGGTGACGGGCTTCTTGAAAGAGGACGGGAAAGACCAGGCTTCGTCTTTCGAAGGTTGCGGCTTTCCCCCAAATCGCCTAAGACGCGGGCCCAAATAACCCTTCCGATCAACCACCCGCATTCGTTGGCGGGACTGGATAGGAGAGAAAGCATGGCTGATGCTGTTTCCCTCGCATTTCCCGATGGCTCCAAGCGCGAATTTCCCGCCGGCACGACCGGCCGCGATGTCGCCGAGTCGATTTCCAAATCGCTTGCCAAGAAGGCCGTGGCCATCGCCATCGACGGTGAACTGACCGATCTGGCTGATCCGGTCCGCTCCGGCGCGATCGAGATCGTCACCCGCACCGATCCGCGCGCCCTCGAACTCATCCGCCACGATGCGGCCCACGTGATGGCCGAAGCCGTTCAGGAATTGTGGCCGGGCACACAGGTGACGATCGGTCCGGTGATCGAGAACGGTTTCTACTACGATTTCAAGCGCGTTCATCCGGACACGAAGGAAGACTGGCCGTTCACGCCGGAAGATCTTCCTGTGATCGAAAAGAAGATGCGCGAGATCATTGCCCGCAACCAGCCCTTCACCAAGGAAATCTGGCAGCGCAACAAGGCCAGGGAGGTCTTTGCCGAGATGGGTGAGGACTACAAGGTCGAGCTCGTCGACGCCATTCCCGAGGACCAGACCATCCGCATCTACAAGCAGGGCGACTGGTTCGACCTGTGTCGCGGGCCGCATATGGATTCGACCGGCCGTATCGGCAACGCCTTCAAGCTGATGACGGTGGCGGGCGCCTATTGGCGAGGCGATTCCACCAGGCCGATGCTGACCCGCATCTATGGTACCGCCTGGGCCGAACAGGCAGAACTCGACGCCTATCTCCACATGATCGAGGAAGCCGAGAAGCGCGACCACCGCCGGCTTGGCCGCGAGATGGATCTGTTCCATTTCCAGGAAGAGGGGCCGGGCGTCGTCTTCTGGCATTCCAAGGGCTGGCGCATGTTCCAGACACTCGTGTCCTACATGCGCAGGCGTCTGAACGGCGTCTACGAGGAGGTCAACGCGCCGCAGATCCTCGACAAGAGCCTGTGGGAAACATCCGGTCACTGGGGCTGGTACCAGGAAAACATGTTCGCGGTGAAAAGCGCCCATGCCTTCACCCATCCGGACGATGAAGAAGCCGATCACCGCATCTTCGCCATCAAGCCGATGAACTGTCCGGGACACGTGCAGATATTCAAGCATGGGTTGAAGTCTTACCGCGATCTACCAATAAGACTTGCAGAATTTGGCAACGTACATCGCTATGAACCGTCCGGTGCCCTGCACGGTCTGATGCGCGTGCGCGGCTTCACCCAGGATGATGCGCACGTCTTCTGCACCGACGAGCAGCTGGCCGCCGAGTGCCTGCGCATCAACGATCTGATCCTCTCGGTCTACGAGGATTTCGGCTTCGAGCAGGTGGTCGTCAAGCTTTCCACCCGTCCGGAGAAGCGCGTCGGCACCGATGCGCTCTGGGATCGCGCCGAAAGCGTCATGATGGACGTGCTCAAGACCATCGAGGAACAGTCGGGCGGCCGCATCAAGACCGGCGTGCTCGAAGGCGAGGGCGCATTCTACGGTCCGAAGTTCGAATATACCCTGCGCGATGCGATCGGCCGTGAATGGCAGTGCGGCACCACGCAGGTGGACTTCAACCTGCCGGAACGCTTTGGCGCCTTCTACATCGACAAGGATTCCGAAAAGCGCCAGCCGGTGATGATCCACCGCGCCATCTGCGGTTCGATGGAACGCTTCCTCGGCATCCTGATCGAGAACTTCGCCGGTCACATGCCGCTCTGGTTCGCACCGCTGCAGGTGGTCGTCGCGACCATCACCTCGGATGCGGACGAGTACGGCAGCGAGGTGGCCGAAGCCTTGCGCGATGCCGGTCTTCATGTGGAAACCGATTTCCGCAACGAGAAGATCAACTACAAGGTCCGCGAGCACTCGGTGACCAAGGTTCCTGTGATTCTCGTCATCGGCAAGCGCGAAGCCGAGGAGCGCACGGTCAACATGCGCCGGCTCGGCAGCCGCGACCAGACCTCCTACACCCTCGACGAGGTTGTGGAAGCGCTGTCGAGGGAAGCCACCCCGCCGGATCTCGTGCGCAAGGAACTGGCGCGCGCGGCCCGCAAGTCTCAAGCCTGATCGGGGTTTTCCTCGAACCACTTGACGATCCCCGGCATGTTTCTCTCGAAACCGCCGGGGATGAAGATATTCAGAAGTTTCGCCGGCTGGTCCCCGTTGTTGCGGAAGTCATGGGTCATGCCGGCGGGAATTCTCAGGAATGACCCGGGTGCAAAGGTGCGCCATGTCTCGCCTGTCAGGATCTCCGGTTCGCCCTGCAGCACGTAGAAGATCTCGTCGTTCGCGTCGTGATGATGCGCGCCCATGCCCGCCTGCCCGGGTTCGATGATCCACTCGGAAATCGAGTAGCCGCTTCCGGTTTCGTCCTCGTCCGCCTTGAAGACGGCCGAGAGCCTGCCCATCGCATAGTGGCGCCCGCCACCGGGCTGCAGACAGATCAGGTCTCCGTTCTTTGCGATCGTGTTCGGCATCGGTTTTCTCCTGAAGGTGCGGCGAGGCTGTCACATGGCTGACATGTGAGCTTTGGTATTTTTGGTGACCACATCAACGCGCGGTCACATTGTCATGCGATTCGAACATCTTTCCTACGCCAACTCCGCCCAGCCGCGTCTGACGCAATGGGTCATCCGGTCGATCGAGAACCTGTCCGGTCGTGATCACTATGCCGAACTCTATGATGTCTGGCGACGGGAGATCGCGCCGACGCGCGATCGAATCTTCGGCCGGATGCTCGAACTGATCGATGTTCGTTTCGACCTGCGCGGCAACTGGCCGGTCGCCGACCTGCCGGAAGGTCCGCTCGTCATCATTGCCAACCACCCCTTCGGGATCGGCGACGGAATCGCCGTTCTGTCTCTGGCCGAATCGCTCGGTCGACCGTTCCGCGTGCTCATGCACAACGACCTGATGCGGGTGCCGGAAATGGCTGACTACGCGCTTCCGGTCAGTTTTGACGAGAACCGCGAGGCCATGGAAGTGAACATGCGCACGCGCAAGGAGGCCATGCGGCTTCTGGCGGAAGGCGTGACCATCGTGATTTTCCCGGCGGGCGGGGTGGCGACCGCGCCGAAGGGTTTTGGCCAGGCCGAGGACCTGCCCTGGAAAATGTTTCCCGCTCGCCTTGTCCAGGCGGCCCGCGCCCATGTGCTGCCCGTTCATTTTCACGGCCAGAACGGCAGGCTGTTTCATCTCGCCTCGCGGGTGTCGATGACCCTGCGCACCTCGCTTCTGATCCGCGAGTTTCGGCGCTTGAGCGGCACCAGGATCATCGCCGACGTGGGTGAGGTGATGCGCGCCGAGGATCTGGCCGGGATTTCGGACAGGAAGGCACTGCTTGCCGAACTCCAGCAGGCGGTATTCAAGCGTGCGATGCCGGAAATACGGCTCGCCGGCTGAGCCTTATTTCAGCAGAACCTCGACATCGGCATTATGTCCGGCGACCACGTCGAAATCGCGTGAATAGGTCTGGTTCTTGTTTCGCGCGATTGCCGTGTACTGGCCTTCCGCCAGGACGATCCGCGGGAAGGCGCCCACGGTCTCGGAGACCACGTCGCCACCGGATGTCAGGATCGACCACGCCGTATCGGCAATGGCCTCGCCGCCTTCTTCCGATACGAGTTTCAGCGTCAGTTCCGCGGCCCGGTGCTGGATGACGGCCTCGGTCAGCTTGCCGGTCTCCACGCGGATGTCGGAGCGGATGACGGCGTTGTTGTCGCCGTAGTCCGAGACGATATGATAGGTCCCGGCATTCAGCCGCACGATCGTGTTCGGCTTGACGTCGTCGAGCACCAGTTGCTGCTCGAAATCCGGGCTTTCACCGTTGGCCTGATAGATCTTGAAGCTCAGTTCCGAGGGGACGATGCGCACGCCGTTTCCGGAGACGGCGTTGAGCACGAGGCCCCCGGCATTGAGAACCAGCCGCTGCTTCTCCACCGGGCCTGTGCGCGGGATCGAAAGCTTCTTGGTCACGCCGGCGCGGCCGAAGGAAACGTGGATGAAATAGTCGCCCGGGGACAGATCGAAGGACGTCGAGCCGCCTTCCGAAGACGCGAGCAGCGGCAGCTTCCCGTCGGTTCCCGGAATCGGCTGAAAGACACGCCAGGTCAGTCCCTGCTGTACAGGCTCGCCGTCCTCGCCGAGAACCGCTTCCATCACGACGCTGCGCGTACTCAGTCCCGTCTCGGGTCCGGGCGACGTCGGAGCGAAATTGTTGAGGTTGGGAAGGTGCAGATCGTCATCCGGGTTCGAGGCGAAACCCTGAACGCCTTGCGCGAGAGCCGAACCCGTCATGGCCGTCAGAACCACCATTGCCGCAAGGCTGGATGCCGGCTGGCGGCAGAGGATGCGAAACGGACTCATATGCGGTTGACTTCCAATCTTCATACCGTCACTTCAAAGCACGATCGTTATGGCGATTTCAAGACTTTACCCCGGTCAGACGCGGGATCGTCCGCCACATATCCAGATACGCCTCGAAGTCAGGGAAGTGAAGACCATGACCGCCAACACAGCACTCAAGTCCTATCTCGAAGTCCGCCGTTCCATTCCCTCTTTCCAGATGGGAGAGCCCGGTCCGTCGACCGAGGAAATCATCGAGATGCTGACGCTTGCGCGCCGGGTTCCCGATCACGGCAAGCTGGCCCCCTGGCGCTTCATCGTCTATCGCGGTGAAGAGCGCGAACGGGTGTCGCGCGAACTCTCCGAGGTCGCGATCGCCAACAAGCCGGACATCTCGGACGAAATGCGCAAGGTCGAGGAAACCCGGTTCACGCGCGCGCCGCTGGTGATCGGTGTCGTGTCCACCGCCGCGCCGCACGTCAAGATCCCGGTCTGGGAACAGCAGTTGAGCGCGGGTGCCGTCTGTCTCAACCTCATCATGGCAGCCAATGCGATAGGCTATTCGTCGAACTGGATCACCGAGTGGTATGCCTTCGACAAGGCGGTCTATCCGATCCTCGGGGTGAAGGAGGAAGAGCAGGTCGCCGGCTTCATCCATATCGGCACCGCGCAGGTGCCGCCGACGGAGCGCGCGCGTCCGGAACTCGCCGACATCGTAACCTTTTCGGGCGAAACCGATGTTCTATAAGGCCGGCGAACCGCACGGGCTGCCGCACGATCCCTTCAAGGCGCTCGTCGCGCCCCGGCCGATCGGCTGGATCGGCACGCGAGGGTCCGACGGATCGGTGAACCTTGCGCCGTATTCCTACTTCAATGCCGTCTCCGCCAAGCCTCCCATGGTGATGTTCTCGTCGTTCGGGCGGAAGGACACGTTGCGCAATTGCGAAGAGACCGGCGTCTTCACCGCCAGCCTCGTATCCCGCGATCTGACCGAGGCGATGAACAGGACGGCAGTGGACGCGCCCTATGGCGAGAGCGAATTCGTCTATGCGGGCCTCGAAATGGCCGAGGCCGAACTGGTCGATGCGCCCTATGTCGCGAAGGCCTGGGCAGCGCTCGAATGCCGGGTCACCGAAATCATGCGCCCCAGGGGGCTGGACGGGGAGGCGGCGAGCAACTGGCTGGTCTTCGGGCAGGTGCTTGGCGTTCGAATTCGCGACGATGTTCTCAAGGACGGCATGGTCGACATGTCGGTCGCCAATCCGGTGGGGCGCCTCGGCTATATGGACTATACGGATTCAGCGGACCTGTTCCAGATGTTCCGTCCCCGCTGGGCCGACGCTGAAAAGTCCTAGAGCGACGTCGGGTCGAGCCCCGCGCGACGCACGATCCGTTCGGCCTGACGAAGGTGTGGCCGGTCTATCATCTTTCCGTCGAGTGAGAGCACGCCCGCATCGCGTCCGGCATCCGCGAAAAGCTGGATGATGGTCTTGGCGCGCTCCACATCGCCCGGCGGCGGTGTGAAGGCGGCGTTGATGATGGGCACCTGGGCCGGATGGATCGCCATCTTGCCGGAAAATCCGTCGCGGACGGCGGCTGCGCATTCCCTCGCGAGACCGGCCTCATCCTTGTAGTCCGTAAACACCGTGTCGATGGCTTCCACGCCAGCGTCGGCCGCGGTCAGCAGTGTCAGCGAGCGGGCCAGCCGGAACACTTCGGTATAGGAACCGGCTTCGTCCCGGTTGGAGCTTGCGCCTATTGCGGCTGCCAGATCCTCGCCGCCCCAGGCGAGCGCCTCCAGCCGTCCCGTCTTTCCCGAAAAGGTCGCGGCATTGAGCAGCCCCCCGGCCGTCTCGGTCATTAGGGCATGAAGCCTGATCGAGCCGTCCTCGATATCGCTTTCCGCTTCCAGAACCGCGATACGCGCTGAGATATCCTGCAGCTCCGCGCCATTGCCGGCCTTCGGCAGAAGGATGGCGCTCGGTTTGAGAGGCACGACGATTTTAAGGTCGTCATCGGTCAATCCGGTATCGAGCGCGTTGACGCGCACGATCAGGCGCGGACATGTCCCGGCGGGCTGAAGGGAGCGGAAAAACGCCGCGAGCATGGAGCGGGCCTCTGCCTTGCGGGCGGCTGAGACGGAATCCTCGAGGTCGAGAATCACCGCATCCGCCTCCGAGGCGGATACCTTGGCGAGCTTCTTTTCCGAATCTGCCGGTACGAAGAGGAGAGAACGCAACATCATGCAGGCCGCTTCTTCATCATCGCCTGGCGGATGCAGCGCGCCACCAGAACCTCGTCCTGATTATAGGCCAGATGCTCGAACTCGACGATGCCGCGATCGGGCCTGGAGCGCGATTCCCGCATCGACACCACCTTCGTGGTCACATGCACCGTATCGCCGTGAAACAGCGGGTGGGGGAAGGTGACGTCGGTCATCCCGAGATTGGCCACGGTGGTGCCCAGCGTCGTTTCGCCGACGGAAATCCCGATCATCAGTCCGAGCGTGAAGATCGAGTTGACCAGCGGCTTGCCCCATTCGGTCCTGGAGGCGAAATCGAAGTCGATATGCAATGGCTGCGGGTTCAACGTCATGTTGGAAAACAGCATGTTGTCGGCTTCGGTGATCGTCCGGCGCAGTTCGTGCCGAAACTCGCGGCCCGGTGAAAAATCTTCGAAATAGAGCCCCGGCATGAATTCCTCCCATGGCTTTTGTCGCCATTGTGCCGCTTTCAGCAGCGCTCGCAAGCGCCCGCGTTCACTGCGCCGACGCTTATGCAAGTCCTAATGAACATGGTGAAGGGATCGTAAACCTTTTGGCTGTAGAAATTTGGCATTGGGTATCGAGTGAACGGGTTCGACTTATGTTTATACAGTCTTTTCTCAAGTGGTCCGAAACCGCCAAGGTGGCCGAGAGGGCACAGGCCGCGGCCGCACTCGGAAAAGCTTATGTGCAAGGCACCATGGCCGAAGAGGAACGCCGTTCGGCCGAAGCCGCCATGGCGATGCTGATGGACGATGCATCTCCCAAGGTCCGGATCGCTCTGTCCGAAGTGCTTTGCCGCTCTACTCGCCCGCCGCGCTCGATCATTCTGGCCCTTGCCAACGACCAGATCGAGGTCGCGGGTCATGTCATTGCCTTGTCGCCGGTCCTCAACGACAGCGATCTCGTCGACATCGTCGCCACCGGGCGCGCCACCCTGCAGCAACTGACGGCCCATCGCCGCCCGCTCGGCGTCGCCGTATGCGCGGCCATTGCCGAGGTCGGTGGGGAACGGGCCATCATGGACATGCTGGACAATGAGAGCGCCGGCGTTGCCTCGATCTCGCTCAAGCGGCTTGCCGAGCGCTTCGGCGATCATCCGGAAATCCGCTCCCGTCTTCTCGATCGCAACGATCTGCCCTGCGCCGTACGCCAGAGCCTGGTCGAAAGGCTGGGCGCGGCACTTGCCGTATTCGATCTCGCCCAGTCCACGATCGGTGGCGAACGTCTGCGGAAGGTGACGGAAGAGGCCTGCCGCGACGTCACTCTGAAACTGGCCGAAACCGTTCCTGCCAACGAGATGCCCGCTCTGGTCGAGCATCTGCGCATGTCGGGCAAGCTGTCGCCCGCCTTCCTCATGCACGCATTGTGCTCGGGTAACGTCGATTTCTTCGCCGCGGCCATGGTTTCGCTCTCCGGCATCGGTGATGCCAGGGTCCGCGGACTTCTGGTCGAGGGACGGGAAGTTGCGATACGCGCACTCTATCGAGAGGCGGGCCTGCAGCCCAATCTCGTCGGCCCGTTCCTGTCGGCCACGCTGATGTGGCGCCAGGCGTCGAAATCGGAAAAGGGTGTGGAAGCCGCGGAAATCGCCGAGCGCCTGATCCTCGCCCATGCGTCCGATGCCGAGAACGATCCGGATATCGGCGATCTGCTGCGCATCGTCGAACAGATGCATGTGGCATGGCAGCGCCAGGCCAGCCGCGCCCGCGCCATGCGTCTGATTGCCCAGGCCGCCTGAACGGCCCGGGGCGTCGCATCAGCTATCGCAGCTGATCAGATATCGAGATTGTCGGCGAAAGCCGCGTGCTCCTGAATGAAGCGGAAGCGTGCTTCCGCCTTCGTGCCCATCAAGTTGTCGACGGCATCCTTTGTCGACTGCGGATCGGTATTGTCGATCGCAACCTTGAGAAGCGTGCGCTTCTTCGGATCCATCGTGGTTTCCTTGAGCTGCGCAGGCAGCATCTCACCCAGACCTTTGAAGCGGCCGATATCGACCTTGCCGCGCCCCTTGAATTCCGTCTCCATCAGTTCGGCACGGTGCGCATCGTCACGCGCATAGAGCGTCTTCGAGCCCTGCGTGATGCGGTAAAGCGGCGGAACGGCGAGATAGAGATGGCCGTTGCGGACCATCTCCGTCATTTCCTGATAGAAGAAGGTAATCAGCAGCGAGGCGATATGGGCGCCATCGACGTCGGCATCGGTCATGATGATCACGCGTTCATAGCGCAGATCCTCATCGCGATATTTCGATCGCGTGCCGCATCCGAGCGCCTGAATGAGATCGGCGAGCTGCTGGTTGGCCGACAGCTTTTCGCGACCCGCGCTGGCGACGTTCAGAATCTTGCCGCGTAGCGGAAGGATGGCCTGATTGGCGCGGTTGCGCGCCTGCTTTGCCGAGCCGCCGGCGGAATCGCCCTCGACGATGAAGAGCTCCGCTCCCTCGGCCGTGGTCTGGCTGCAATCTGACAATTTGCCGGGCAGGCGCAATTTGCGTACCGCGGTCTTGCGGTTAACTTCCTTTTCCTTGCGGCGGCGATTGCGCTCCTCGGCCCGCTCGATCACCCATTCGAGCAGCTTGTCCGCTTCGGCGGGGCTGTCGGTGAGGAAGTGGTCGAAGGGATCGCGCAGCGCGTTTTCGACGATGCGCTGCGCCTCGACGGTGGCGAGCTTGTCCTTGGTCTGGCCGACGAATTCCGGCTCGCGGATAAAGACCGAGAGCATGCCCATGGCCGAGATCATCACGTCATCGGTGGTGATCTGCGCAGCCCGCTTGTTGCCGGTCAGTTCGCCATAGGTCTTCAGACCCTTGGTGAGCGCGATGCGAAGGCCTGCCTCGTGGGTTCCGCCTTCGGGCGTCGGGATGGTGTTACAGTAAGACGAGATCGAGGAGTCGCCGCCATACCAGGCCACCGCCCACTCGAGCGAGCCGTGCCCGCCGGTCTTGGCCGTCTTGCCGGCGAAGATTTCGCGGGTGACGCGATGATCCTTGCCAAGTGAGCTCTCGAGATAGTCCTTGAGGCCGCCGGGGAAGTGGAACACGGCCTTGTCGGGCGTCTCCGTGCCTTCCACCAGTTCCGCCGCACAGGACCAGCGGATTTCCACTCCGCCGAACAGATAGGCCTTCGAGCGGGCCATGCGGTAGAGCCGTCCCGGATCGAACCTCGCACCGGCGCCGAAGATCTGGGCGTCAGGATGGAAGCGCATCTTCGTGCCGCGACGGTTGTGGACTTCGCCCACTTCCTCGAGCGGCCCCTGAGGGAGCCCGCGTGAAAAGACCTGGCGGTAGAGACGCCGGTTGCGCGCCACTTCCACTTCCAGAACGTCGGAGAGCGCGTTGACCACGGAAATGCCCACGCCATGCAGGCCGCCGGAGGTCTCGTAGACCTTGGAATCGAACTTGCCGCCGGCGTGAAGCACGGTGAGCACGACTTCGAGCGTCGATTTGTCCGGATATTTCGGGTGGTTTTCGACCGGGATGCCGCGGCCGTTGTCGGTGATCGTCAGATATCCTTCGGCATCGAGATCCACCTCAATGAAATTCGCATGGCCGGCGACCGCCTCGTCCATCGAGTTGTCGATGACTTCCGCGAACAGGTGGTGGAGTGCGCGTTCGTCGGTGCCGCCGATATACATGCCCGGACGACGACGGACCGGTTCCAGGCCTTCGAGAACCTCGATCGCGGACGCATCGTAATCTGCGCCGGAACCCGCGGGCGGGGCAGGGGCTGGCGCAGGGGCCGGCGCTGCGGATGCGCGCGGCGCGATGGCGGGTTTGGGCGATTCTGCCTTGGGTGTCGCCGGTCGAGGCGCCTCGACTTTGGGCGCCTGATCGGGGATGGCGGAAAAGAGGTCGTTGGAATCGTCCATTTCAATTCATTCTCGTTCGAGCATGCGTTAGGCTGAGCCCTGCGGCGAATCACACGGAGTGTGCCAGAATCAGCTCGTTCAAGCGATATAGTGGGCCGCCATTCGGCCTATTTAAGCGGGTGATCCCCGCCTTCTTGCTTGTCGCCGGCATTTTTTCACCGGGCGCCGCAGCAGGATTTGAGCTTGAGAGCTTCAAAGACACCCTCTTCGCGCTTCCGCAGGCCCTGTCGGAATCTCCCGACCGGTCGTTCATCGTCGTCGACTACAGGGAAATGCGCGACATCAACGCCCGCGACCAGATACCCGAGCGTCGCGTCAAGCGCAATTATGTCGATCTGTCCGTCCGCAAAAAATCTGCCCTCAGCACTTTCGCGACCAAGGACGGGCGGATGGAAATCGGCATCGCCGGGATGTTCGGCGGCGCGCGTTTCGCGGTGATCTTCATCCATGGGCGCAACGGCGATCGGCGTCTCGGCATGGACGACTACCGGTTCGGCGGCAATTTCAACCGCATCAAGAACCTCGCGGTCCGGAATGACGGCGTCTATATCGCGCCCACGATCGCCGAATTCGGAACGGCCGGTGTGCGTGACGTCGATGCGCTGATCGCAGCCTTTCGACGTCAGAACCCCGGCGCGCCGGTCGTGCTCGCCTGCGGGTCCATGGGGTCGATCATCTGTCTCTCGCTCGCCCGGGATCCGGCTGCTGCCGGCAATCTGGCCGGCATGATCCTGCTTGGCGGGATGCCCGACCCGGAACTCGCGTCTTCGGCGCTCGTCGAGGCTGGCGTGCCGATCACCTTCGTTCACGGCAGCAATGACGGCGTCTACGACTGGAAAAGCCAGCGCGCCGTGTTCGACGCCATCAAGGATGGCCGGAAATCCTATCCGGCGACATTCATTCTTCTCAATACCGGTTCACATGGTTCGCCGGTCCGGATGATCGACTGGCGCGAGACGCTGAACGGCATGTTCGCACGCTACTGACCGATCGTCCCATCCCGCCGGACCTGCGTTCTTGCCGGTGATATTTTATATTTCAGCGATATTTCATAAGCGCGGAAATATTGTCGGGCTCTTAACCATAGCCCTGAAAAGCCTCGGAATCTTCCCCTCTGTTTGCGAATTTGAAGCCAGTCCCGGTGCCTTCTGTACGTCGAAGGCGAAACTGGGGATCGACATGGACGCTCGCAGCGATGTTCGCACAGTTCCGTTGTGCGTTGACCTCGATGGAACTCTGATTGCGACCGATACGCTTTGGGAAGCTCTGGCGCTGTTGTTGCTGCGTCGGCCATGGATGATCCTTGCTGCCATTTACTGGGCGATGCAGGGCAAGCAGGTCCTCAAGCGCGAAGTGGCGTTCCGTTCGGAGCGCGAGCCTGCAGACTGGCCATATCGCGATGCGGTGCTCACGCTCATCCGCAATGCGCGTGCTGAAGGCCGGCCGGTCTGGCTGGTCACGGGCGCGGCGGAAAAGACGGCAACCGGCATCGCAAGCCATCTCGGCCTGTTCGACCGGGTTCTCCATTCCGACGATTGCGAAAACCTGACCGCCACACGCAAGCGTAACCGCCTGATTGCCGAATGCGGGGAGGGCGGCTTCGACTATGTCGGCAACAGCCGGGATGATCTCAAGGTCTTCGATGCGGCCCGCAAGTCGATGATCGTCCAGCCCGACCGTGCCGCGCGGTCTTGGGGCGAGGCCAATGGCGGCACCTTCGTCGATACCGGAAGGGTCTCCCGGATAGCCCTCTTCAAGGCGATCCGCGTTCATCAGTGGCTCAAGAACATGCTGATCGGTGTCCCGCTCGTGCTCGATCACGAATGGGCGAATCCGGTCGCCCTTGCCGCGGTCATCGGCGCGTTCTTCTCCTTCAGTTTCTTTGCCTCGGCGGTCTATATCCTCAACGACATCATCGACCTGGGCAATGACCGCCGCCATGCGCGCAAGCGTTTCCGCCCGATTGCGGCCGGCGCCGTTTCGATACCCGTTGCTCTCGCGGTGGCCGCGTCGCTGCTGGTTGCGTCGATAGGAATCGCGGGCCTGCTGTCGCCGTTCTACTGGCTCACCCTGGCACTCTATGGCGTGACCACGACGGCCTACACCTTCGTCCTCAAGCGCAAGCTTCTCGTCGACGTCTTCACGCTGGCCGGGCTGTATACGCTCCGCATCATGGCCGGTGCCATGGCAATCGACAGCGAACTGTCGTTCTGGCTGCTTGCATTCTCGATCTTCTTCTTCCTCAGTCTGGCGCTGGTGAAGCGTTTCGTCGAACTCGATGAAACCGAGATCGACATGGGAGAGAAGCTCAACGGTCGAAGCTATCTCGGGTCGGACAAGGCGATGGTTGCGCAAGGCGGCGTATCCTCCGCATTTGCCTCGGCGCTGGTTCTTGCGCTCTACATCAACTCGGATCACGTGCAGTCGATGTACAGCGCGCCGTGGCTCATCTGGCCGCTCTGCCCGATCATACTCTACATGCTGCTGCGGATATGGATCCTCGCCGGACGGTCGCAGATGCATGACGATCCGGTGGTCTTCATCATGCGCGACTGGCGCAGCCAGGCGACGATGGCGGTTGGTGCCGCTCTCGTCATCATTGCGACGTTGCACTGATGCCCCGTCAATTCGACAGCTGGGGCCGGCTTGACCGACATGAACGGCAGAGCGCGACCATCGAGAGCCTCGATCCGGCTGCCGATGACGGGAGCGTGCTGGCTTTCGGCAATGGCCGCTCCTACGGCGACAGTTGCCACAATGACGACGGGCGGCTGATCCCCATGCGACCGGGGGCCCGGATACATGCTTTCGATCCCGGCAGCGGCATTCTCGAAGCCGATGCCGGCGTGACGCTTCAAGAAATCCTCGAGCATGTCATTCCCCACGGCTTCTATCTCGAAGTCACGCCGGGAACCGCGCTCGCTACGCTCGGCGGCGCAGTCGCCAATGACGTTCACGGCAAGAACCACCATCGTCGCGGCTCCTTCGGCCACTCGGTGATTTCGTTTGATCTTCTGCGCTCGGATGGCCCGGCTCTTCGCTGCAGCCGGCAGGAAAATCGCGAATTCTTTTCGGCCAGCATCGGCGGCATGGGTCTCACAGGCGTGATGACGCGCATCCGGATCCGGCTGATGAAGGTCGCATCTCCCGATATCCGCCAACTCGCCTGCCGGTTCGACAATATAGACGGCTATTTCGACCGCATCGACGCAATCGACCGTGAGCACGAATATTCGGTTGCCTGGATCGACCAGCTCGCGACCGGGAAGTCGACCGGGCGAGGGGTTCTCATGGCCGGCAACCATGCCGAGGCCGGCGATCGGGTGAGCGCGTCGCGGCGCCATCTCTCCGTGCCGTTCCAGCCGCCGGTCAATCTGCTCAACCGCCTGACGTTGAAGGCCTTCAATGCGCTCTACTACGGCCGCGCGCCGCAGCAGGAAACCCGCAGCCTTGTCGGCTGGCGCGGCTATTTCCATCCGCTCGACGCGATCGGGGAGTGGAACAGGCTGTATGGCCCGAAGGGTCTCTATCAGCACCAAAGCGTGTTTCCGGCCGACAAGGCGCGCGAGACTGTGCTCGAGCTGATGGAATGCGCCCGTAGGCATGGTCATGCCTCATTCCTGACGGTCCTCAAGCGTTTCGGCGCATTGCCGCAGCCGGGCCTTCTGTCCTTCGCGAGGCCCGGTTTCACGCTGACGCTGGATTTTGCCAACCAGGGTGCGGCGACGCTCGAAATGCTTGCGGCACTCGACGAGATCGTTCTTGCCGCCGGAGGCGCACTCAATCCCTACAAGGATGCGCGCATGAGCGCGCAGATGTTTGAAGCGTCATTCCCGGATTGGAGGCGGCTCGAAGAGTTGCGCGATCCGAAAATCGTTTCGGATTTCTGGAAACGAACCGCGCTCGCATTACCCGCCGACCGGGTGGATGCCGGCGCACCGGCCGGCCGCAAGGACGGCGTCGAAACGTGCCAAAATGAAAACGCCGACAATTTGAAACAAATAAACCTGCCCTGATGAACGGTTTCTTGGCGTTTTTAGACTAAGACGATTGCTGGAATTACTGGAGTGGACAGCGCATGAAGTACATTGTCTTCATTCTTTTTACCGTTCTGACGAACGCTGCGGCTCAGCTTATGCTCAAGCAGGGCATGATGACGCTCGGTCCTCTCAACTTCACCGCTGAAACCGCGATAGCGAGGATTTTCCAGATCCTCTTCAACCCATGGGTCTTTGCAGGGCTTGCGACCTTCGTCATCTCCATGGCGTCGCACCTTTTCGTGCTGTCCAAGGTCGAGCTGTCCTTCGCCTATCCGTTCCTGAGCCTCGCCTATGTTGCGGTCGCGGTATTTGCATACTTCGTCTTCCGCGAGGATCTCAATGCCTGGCGCATCGCCGGGATCGCCTTCATCTGCGTCGGCACCGTCCTGATTGCCCGGTCGGGCAGCGGCGAGCACAAGGCGCATACGCTTGAAACCGCGGCCATCGAGCCGGTTACCCCAGTCACGAGTGAGATTTCGCGATGAAACACATCATTTTCGGCGGCGACGGCTTTGTCGGCCGCCACTTGGCCCAGAAACTGCTCGCCGATGGCGAGGAAGTGATCGTCGCGGACATCGTGTTCGACAATCGGTCGTTCTATTCGGGTGCAACCAAGATCGCCTGCGACGTGACAAGCCGCGATGCGGTGCGCGCTATCCCGATCGAACCCGAAGACATGGTCTACAACCTGTCGGCCAAGATGCTTTCGCCGCTCCAGATCCGCGCCAAGCGCCACGAGTTCTTCTATCCGGTCAACTATGACGGTACCAAGAACATCATCGAGGCGATGGACAAGGCGGGCGCCAGAAAGCTCGTACACTTCACCACCGACATGATCTACGGCCACACGCTGACCTTCCCGATGACGGAAGACCATCCTGTCGCGCCCCTCGGGGAATACGGCCAGTCCAAGCTCGACACCGAACATCTCGCCGCCGAATGGCGTGAGCGCGGCATGTCGATCTCGCTGTTCCGGCCGCGCCTCATCATCGGCCCGGGACGCCTCGGCATTCTCGAGAAGCTCTTCAAGCTGATCGACGCCAATTTGCCTGTTCCGATGATCGGCTCGGGCAGGAACCCCTATCAGTTCATCTCGGTCTTCGATTGCGCCGAAGCGGCCTATCTGGCCTGGAAGGCGGGCGTGCCCAACGAGGCCTACAATCTCGGCTCGATCAATCCTCCCCCCGTGCGCAAGCTTCTCGGCGATCTCGTCAAGCATGCCGGTTCCCGTTCGATCCTGCTGCCGACGCCGGCCTGGGCAGTCAAGCGCACGCTGGATCTGCTCGACTACATGAACATGCCGATCATGGATCCCGAGCAGTACCTGATCGCCGACGAGAACTGCGTGCTCGATGTCGGCAAGGGAGCGCGCCAACTCGGCTGGGTGCCGCAATATCGCGACGAGGACATGCTGATTGCCGCCTATGACGAGTATCGCGCCAAGAAGGCCGGTGCCCCGGTGCCAGGCGACGCCAACGTCGCTCCGGCCGAATGAACTCGAGGGAGACAGGACAAGCCATGCTCGATACACCAGTACGCAGGAAGACCGACGCCCCATCGCTTGCCGACGAGGGCATGCCTGGCCGTCCCACGCTTCTGAGCGTCGATGACGCCAAGGCGATGAGCGTGGCCAAGATGACCGACCTGTTCCGCGATCACATCAATCCGGGACAGCTCCACTTCATGAAGCTTCTCGGCTTCGACAAGGTGAAGATCGAGAGCGCGTCGGGGATGTATTATACCGACCAGAACGGCCGGAAGATCCTCGATTTCTTCGGTGGCTTCGGTTCGCTCGCTTTTGGTCATAACCATCCGCGCATCATCGAGGCGCGCAAGAAATTCCAGGACGAGGACCGTCACGAGATCGCCATCGCCTTCATGAGCCAGTATGCGGCGGCGCTTGCGAAGAACCTGGCCGAGATCTCCCCCGGCGACCTCGACATGGTGTTTCTGGGGTCTTCCGGTTCGGAAGCCATGGAAGCCGCACTCAAGGTTGCCGAACGGGCGGCCGGTCCGTCGCGTCCGAAGGTCGTCTATGCCGAGAACTCGTTCCACGGAAAGACCAAGGGCGTACTCTCGATCACGGATTCACCGCTTTACCGCGGCGAGTTTCGCCTCACCGACAACGGGGTCAAGGTTCCCTTCGGCGATATCGAGGCGATCCGGAACGCCTTCGAGGCCGATCCGCAGATCGGCGTGATCGTTCTCGAAACCATTCAGGGCGGCGGCGGTATCGTTCAGGCACCCCCGGGATTCTGGCAGGATCTGCGTGCCCTGTGCGACAAGCATGGTGTTCTCTGGGTGGCTGACGAGGTTCAGTGCGGCATGGGTCGCTCCGGCCGCTTCTACGCCTTCCAGCATGCGGGCGTCGTGCCCGACGTGACCGCGCTCGCCAAGTCGCTCGGCGGCGGCAAGACGGCCATGGCCGCCATGATCGCCCGTCGCGAAATCTACATGAAGGCCTATGGCACGCCCAAGTCCGCCATGATCCATGCCCAGGCCACCTTCGGCGGCATAGGCGAGGCGTGCGTGACGGCGATCGAGGGTCTCAACATCATGTATGACGAGAACCTGATCTGCAATGCGGCCGCCGTCGGCGACTATCTGCTCGAGAGACTTGACCACTTGAAGTCCCGTTATCCGCAGATCGTCAAGGACGTGCGCGGGCAGGGACTGATGATAGGTCTCGAATTCCAGGATTTCTCGCAGACGCTTCCCGCCCTGCTGCGCCCCATGGTGGCTATGCTCGACGACAAGCTGAAGGGCTCGCTTTCGGGGTTCGTGGGCGCCGAACTGCTGCGCGATCACAACGTCCTGGTGGCCTTCACCGAATATAACCGCAACGTCATCCGGCTCGAGCCGCCGCTCATCTGCGAGCGCAAGCATGTCGACGAGTTCGTGGATGCGCTGGACGCGGTTCTTGCCCGCGGTGTCGCCCGTATCGTGCGCGACTTCATCGCGACCCAGGTCAAGGGCAAGCAGAAGGCCTGACGCCGGACAGAGGCAACAAAATCGCGCGGCGCGGAGGGTTTACGGAACCCGTCGCGCCGCGCTAGCGTTTCCGGCATGGAGTTCTCCACAGCCGGAAAGCGCTGATGTCATCCATCGACAGCAAGATCGACGATCCCGTACCCCCCAAGAAAAGTCATGCAGCACAGGCCGGAAGCGGGGCGCTTGCCCTCGGGGCTCTCGGCGTCGTCTACGGTGATATCGGTACCAGTCCGCTCTACGCGCTTCGCGAAGCGGTACGAGCCGCCGCCGGTGACGCCGCTCCGGACGACAGCCAGGTCATCGGGGCGTTGTCGATCGTGTTCTGGGCGCTCATCCTCGTGGTCGCCGTCAAATATGCGATCTTCGTGTTGCGGGCCGACAATGAGGGCGAGGGCGGTACGCTCGCCATCATGACCATCGCCAAACAGGCAGCGAAGAACCATCCGGGCAAGGTGCTGTTTCTCGGCATGCTGGGTGCTTCGCTGTTCTTCGGCGACGCCGTCATCACTCCGGCCATTTCCGTGACGTCCGCTGTCGAGGGGCTGCAGATCGCTGCGCCCTCGATCAGCCACTTCACGGTGCCGATCGCCATCGGCATCCTCGTCGGCCTGTTCGTGGCCCAGAGATTCGGAACCGGCGGCGTGTCCCGCATCTTCGGACCGGTCACGCTCGTGTGGTTTCTGGTCCTCGGCGCGATGGGGGCCGTTCACATCGCCGACGACCCGACCGTCTTCAGGGCGCTCAATCCCTTCGAGGCGGTCCGTTTCGTCCATGCCAATGTCGAAGTGGCAGCCGTCGTCATCGGCGCCGCCTTTCTGGCGGTCACCGGCGCCGAAGCCCTCTATGTCGACCTCGGCCATTTCGGTCGCAAGCCGATCCTGCTCGCATGGTTCGGGCTGGTGCTGCCGTGCCTGTTGCTGAACTATTTCGGGCAGGGGGCCTATCTGCTTGCCTCTTCAGCCCCTGTCGACCAGCCCTTTTTCCAGATGGCGCCGGACTGGGGCCACATTCCCCTCGTCATTCTCGCGACCATTGCGACCGTCATCGCCAGCCAGGCGGTGATTTCGGGCGCCTTCTCGCTCACCCGTCAGGCGATCCAGCTCCACATGCTGCCGCGCATGAATATCGTGCATACCTCCGCCACCCAGACCGGACAGATCTACATCCCGCAGGTCAACTGGATGCTGCTCGCATGTGTTCTTCTGCTCGTCGTGGGGTTCGGTTCCTCCGAGCATATGGCCTCGGCCTACGGCATCTCGGTGACCGGAGAAATGATGGTGACGACGCTGCTCCTGTTCATCGTCATGCGCGGCAAATGGCACTGGAGCTTGCCGGTGGCGCTCGCTGTCGCCACGCCGGCCTTCCTCATCGATTTCATGTTCCTCGGTGCCAACGCGCTCAAATTCTTCGAAGGCGGCTGGGTGTCGGTCACCATCGCCTCGATCCTTCTGCTGATCATCTGGACCTGGCGCCGCGGCAGCAGGCTTCTGTTCCAATTGAGCCGCGCCTCCGAGACCAAACTCGACGAGCTGATCAGGCAGCTCGGTTCGAAGCCGCCCGATTTCGTCGACGGAACGGCGGTGTTCCTGACCGCGGACACCGAGACCGCGCCGACGGCGCTCATGCACAGCTTGAAACACTACAGGGTTCTGCATCGTAGAAACGTGCTTCTGACGGTCGCCACGCGTCCGCAGCCGCGCGTGCCCGATGACGAGAAGATCGACTATGAGGAGATCAACGAGCATTTTGCCCGGCTGACGATCAATTACGGCTTCATGGAGGATCCGAACCTGCCGGCCGCACTCGTGATCGCCCGCAAGAAGGGGATCAAGTTCGAACTGATGACGACGTCCTTCTTCCTTTCGCGGCGGTCGCTGGTGCCGTCGAAGGAGGCGGGGATGCCGCTCTGGCAAGACCATCTGTTCCTCGCCCTGTCGCGCAATGCGTCGGACGCCTCGACCTATTTCCGGTTGCCCACGGGACGCGTGGTCGAGATCGGGGCCCAGGTCGTCATCTGAGGCTCACGGGGCCTTGCCGCGCATGTTGCGCTCCATCAGCCGCTGGAAAAGCCGGGGCGAGAGACGATTGATCCACCAGGCGAATTTGGCGATACGGCCCACCGGAATCATCGGACAGGCCTTGTCGTAGCCCTTCAGGATGACCGCGGCCGCATCGTCGGGCGTCATGTAGTCGATCCCGTCACCGGCCGAGCCCGGACGCGCGATTCCGTCGGCCTGGCGTTGATCATTGCCGATATTGGTGGCGACGAAAGACGGTGCTGCGATCAGGGTCTTGACCCCATAGCCCTTTTCCTCCGACCGCAGAGATTTGAAAAAGCCTTCAACCGCATGCTTGGAACCCGCATAGGCCGTGCGGTGGTAGAGCGGGGAAAAGCCCGCGACCGATGAAATGGCGAGGTGGGTGCCGCGTGCGGTGCGAACGGATTTGAGAAAGGCACGCGCCATCTCCACGGCGGCGAAATAGTTGATTTCGAATACCTTGCGGTGCGAGGCCTCGTCCGAACCCTCGAAAGCGCAAATCTGGGTGATACCGGCATTGTAGATGACGAGATCGATCTCCGGATAGGTCTTGAGGATCTTGGCAAAAGCGGTCCGGCGGGCATCGGGGTCGGTGAGGTCGCAGGTAACCGGCCACTGGCATGCCGTGGTCGGCAGCCTGCCGGTATCGCGGTCGATGAGAATCGTCATCCAGTTGCGTTCCTGGAGAGCGCGGGCCAGGGCCTGGCCGAGGCCGCCCGCGCCACCGGAGATCACTGCCGTTTTCGTCCTGTCCTTCATCTCAGAGTCCCGCCCATTTGCGCCAGAGCTCGAACGTCTCGGCGCTGGTCTTTTCCGGCACGTAGCCGAACTCGGTCTTCAGCGCATCATTGGCTAGTACCGGGCGGTACTGCAGAAACCGCACCTGCTCGGGTCCGTAGCGGCTCAGGCCAAGCGGTTTGGCCACGGCGAGGGCGGCTTTCACCAGCCAGACAGGCAGGCGCGTCACCGGCTTTCCCAATATTCCGGAGAGATCGTCCATGCCGAGGGCGCCGTCACCCGCAACATTGTAAATCCCGGGCGGACCGTCTGTCGCGGCGCGTTTGAGAATGCGCGCCAGATCGCGGGTCCAGATGAAGACGAAGGGGCTCTCGCTGCCCTTCAGTGCGAGAAGCTTCGGCTTTCGGAACAGTGCGGTTATCTGGTTGTCGGTGCCTTCGCCGAGCACCGTTCCGACCCTGAGGACGACCTGTTCCAATTCCGGGTGATCGCTCCGGGTCTTTGCCAGCATCTCCTCGACCAGCCGCTTGTGATGGGCATAGGGAAATTCGTGGTTTCCACGGATCGGATCGCTCTCCGTGAGCGGCACGGCGTTGTCGGCGTGATAGCCATAGGCCGCTCCCGAGGACGTCACCACCAGCCGCCGGACATTGGCCGCGAGTGCGGCGTCAATGACATTGCGTGTGCCGGTGACGTCCACATCGTAGGCGAAACCCCGGCCCGTTCCCCTGGGCGGGTTCACGACGGAGGCGAGGTGCACGATCACATCGGGCCTGGTGCGGGCGATGACCTCGGCGGGATCGGATTCCCGGACGTCCATCGTCTCGAAGGACGCGTTGTCAGGCAGGTGTTTCGGGCGTGACTTGTCGGTCGCGATCACCTCGTGCCCCTGAAGTTCTTCAAGGAGCGCTGTGGCAACCATCCCGGCCGCACCTGTGATCAGGATGCGGCTCATCTCGCGGCTTCCGTCCGGCTCATGAGCGAGGCGAGGGCAATGCCCGATATCGCGTGCCAGATGCCCCAGGCGGCCGCCACAACGGCCATGCCGCCGAGGCCCTGGAAGAACGCAAAGATCAGGACAAGGCCGAGCCCCGAATTCTGGATGCCGGTCTCGATGGTCACGGCGCGCCGGTCGAAGGGTGACAGGCGGAAGACCGTGGCCGTCATGTAGCCGCTCAGAAGCGCCAGGGCGTTGTGGATGAAGACGAGCGTGAAGACCGCGCCGATGAATTGCAGGAAGAAACCCCAGTTTGCTGACAGCGCGAGCACGATGAACAAGGTGAAGATCGCCATCGAGAGCCATTGCAGGGGGCGGTTGATCTTCGCGGTGATATCCGGGCGCAGCACGTTGAGCGTGATGCCGAGAATGAGCGGCAGAACCAGCATGAGGCCGACGGTGACGGCCACCTGCAACGGGTCTATGTGCGTGGCGCGCAGGATTTCACGGGTCGGCGCGTAGAGGTTGCCCCAGAGCGCGATATTCGCCGGCGTCAGCACGATCGCGCCGACGGTCGCAATGGCGGTCATGGAAACCGACAGCGCCGCGTTGCCGCCCGCCCGGTGGGTGATGAAGTTCGAGATGTTCCCGCCGGGGCATGCCGCCACCACGATCAGCCCGAGCGCGATCGACGGGCTGGGCGCGGTGATCAGAAGCATGATGAAAGTGATGACGGGCAATATGATGAATTGCGAGAAGAGCCCGACGAGCAGCGACTTCGGCGCCTTGAGCAATCTCCTGAAATCGTCCGGCGTGAGGTCGATGGCGATGGAAAACATGACGATCGCCAGCACCGCGTTGAGGATCTGCAGCGAAGCTGGACTGAAATTCAGAACGACGTCGTCTATGCTTTCCACGGAATTGCTCTCCCATCGTCTCGCCGGTTGTATCCGGCTCTTTTCCGTTTCTTATCAGGGAATGCTTTACATGCCCTACGACTTTCTCAGGCGCTTGTTAGCTTCCGGATCCAGCCGGTCACCGCGTTCCGGTATGTCGCCTTGTCGACGTAATAGGCCATGCGCGCAATCTTGAGATAATTCATGCCGCCGGTGGCCCGCTCGAAGTCGCCGGCTTTCTCGGCCTTGAGTTTTCGCGCGGCCGCGTTGCCGTTGCGCAGACCCGCGACATAGCGCGCCACCATCTCGGCCTGCTCATGCCGGCCCTGCCAGCCCAGCCCGCTCGCCTCCACCATGCCGAGGACGAAAATGTCGTCGCGTTCGGGATGCATGGCATTGAGGTAGAGGTGAGGGGCGTCGCCTTGCCAGTTGAGCCACTGCCTGTCGATGAATGGATAATGCAGCCTGTAGCCGGTGGCGGCGACGATCATGTCAAATTCGCTACTCGTTCCGTCGGTGAAATGGACAGTGTTGCCGTCCATGTTGGCAATGTCGGTACGGACCTTCAGGTCGCCATGGCCGGCGTGGAACAAGACCAGCGAATTGACCACCGGGTGGCTTTCGTAAAGCGCGTAATCCGGCTTCGGAAAACCGTATTTCGCCGGATCGCCGACAAACCATTTCAGAACCATGCCGTCGATCTTGCGCTTGAGCCACATCGGCAGCTTGATACTGCCGCCGAGCGTGTCGGCGGGTTTGCCGAATATGTATTTCGGCACGAAATAATAGCCGCGCCGCATGGAGAGATCACAACTGACGCCATGATGGATCGCATCGACCGCGATATCGCAGCCGGAATTGCCGGCCCCGACGATCAGCACGCGCTTGCCGTCGAACTGGCTGGCGCTGCGGTATTGCGAGGAGTGTATCAGTTCGCCGCCGAATGCACCGGGAAAGTGCGGCAGGTTCGGTTCGGACAGCGTGCCATTCGCGATCATGACGCCGGCATATATCGCTTCGTGCTCGCCCCCGGCATCCTTCCAGGCGACGCGCCAGCCGTCGCCGTTGCCGCCGAGGGGTTCCAGCCTCGTGACCTCCGCCCCGAATTTGTAGCGCTCATAGAGACCGTAATGATCGGCAAAATCCTGGAAATAGGCCTTCATCTCGCGATGGGACGGATACTCCGCCACATCCTCGCGCATCGGATAGTCGGTGAATTCCGTCATCGACTTCGACGAGATCAGGTGTGCGGATTCGTACATCGTCGATCTCGGATTATCGATGTTCCACAATCCACCCACATCGTCGCCGAGTTCGAAACCGTCATGGTCGACGCCTTGCTCCGCCAGCGTCTTCGCCGCGGCCAGGCCCATCGGCCCGGCGCCGATCAGTGCGAATTTCTGCCGTGTATCCATCCCGTGCGGCATAGATCCTCCTCCTCGAAGAGCTTGCTTCACGCCTTTAAATTGAACGATCGTCCAAAATATGCAAGATGGCAGACATGAAATCGGCAACGAGCCAAGAAAAGATGCGGCAGCGCGCGCCGTCCAGGCGCTCGCTGGAGACACGGGCGCGCATACTCGACGCGGCTGAACTGCTGTTTGCCGAGCGCGGCTTCGACGGAGCCTCGATCCGCGATATCGCCGCGGTCGCTCAAACGCAGGCCGGGCTGGTTCATCATCACGGGGAGGGCAAGGAAGAACTCTTCCGTCAGGTCGTTGCCCGGCGTGCCGACGAACTTTCTGCGCTGCGTCTGGCCGCGCTCGATGCATGCAGGGCTCGGGGGCAGACGGATCTGGCGGCGCTTCTGCGCTGTTTCGTCGGTCCTTATGTCGAGCGCGCCGAGAGCGGCGGCCCGCAATGGCTCGCCTATGCGCGTCTCATTGCCCATGTGTCCGCCGATCCGCGCTGGCGTGCGATTTCTTCGCGCCATTTCGATGCGACTGCGACCATCTTCATCGACGAGATTGCCGCGCTTTATCCGGATGCATCGCGCGAAAAGATCGCCACCGGCTTTGTCTATTCCGTCGCGGCGATGCTGGCGCTTCTCACCTCGCGCTGGCGAGTGGGAGAATTGTCCGGGAGCGAAACGCCGGAAGGCGCCAGGGGCGGGCTTGAAGATCTGGTGACCTTCTGTGCGGCCGGCATTTCAGCGGCAATCGCGAAATGAAAAACCCCGGCACGAGGCCGGGGTTTCCTTGTTCCGAAATCGACCCGAAATCAGGCCGAATAGTACATGTCGAACTCGACCGGGTGCGGCGTCATTTCGAAACGCATCACTTCGGCCATCTTCAGTTCGATGAAGGCATCGATCTGGTCGTCGTCGAACACACCGCCGGCGGTCAGGAACTTGCGATCCTTGTCGAGGCTTTCCAGCGCTTCACGCAGCGAACCGCAGACGGTCGGGATCTTCTTGAGTTCCTTGGCCGGCAGATCGTAGAGATCCTTGTCCATGGCCTTGCCCGGATGGATCTTGTTCTTGATGCCGTCGAGGCCGGCCATCAGCATGGCCGCGAAAGCCAGATACGGGTTGGCGGTCGGGTCCGGGAAGCGGACTTCCACGCGCTTGGCCTTCGGCGAGGAGCCGAACGGAATGCGGCAGGACGCCGAACGGTTGCGCGCCGAATAGGCGAGCAGGACCGGGGCTTCGTAGCCCGGCACCAGACGCTTGTAGGAGTTCGTCGACGGGTTGGTGAAGGCGTTGATTGCCTTGGCGTGCTTGATGATGCCGCCGATGTAGAACAGGCAGTTTTCCGACAGGCCGGCATATTCGTCACCCGCGAAGGTCGGCTTGCCGCCCTTCCAGATCGACTGGTGCACGTGCATGCCCGAGCCGTTGTCGCCGAAGATCGGCTTCGGCATGAATGTCGCGGTCTTGCCATAGGCATTGGCCACCTGGTGGACGCCGTACTTGTAGATCTGGGTCTTGTCGGCCTGACGGGTCAGGGTGTCGAAGACCATGCAGAGCTCGTGCTGCGACGAGGCGACTTCGTGGTGGTGCTTTTCGACGGTCAGGCCCATTTCGGCCAGTACCGTGAGCATCTCGGAGCGCATGTCCTGGCAGCTATCGACCGGAGGAACCGGGAAATAGCCGCCCTTGACGCGCGGACGGTGGCCGAGGTTGCCGGTCTCGTAGTCGGCGTCGTCGTTCGACGGCAGCTCGGTCGAATCGAGCTTGAAGCCGGTATTGTACGGATCAGCCTTGTACTTGACGTCGTCGAAGACGAAGAATTCCGGCTCAGGGCCGAAATAGGCGGTGTCGCCGACACCGGCCGCCTGCAGATAGGCTTCCGCCTTCTTGGCGGTCGTGCGCGGATCGCGGTTATAGGCTTCGCCCGAGACCGGGTCGAGCACGTCGCAGATCAGCACCATTGTCGACTGTGCGAAGAACGGGTCCATGTGCGCCGTCGCCGTATCGGGCATGAGCACCATGTCGGACTCGTTGATGGCCTTCCAGCCCTGGATCGAGGAGCCGTCGAACATGACGCCGTCGGCGAACATGTCCTCATCGACTGCGGACACATCCATGGTGACGTGCTGCAGCTTGCCCTTCGGGTCGGTGAAGCGAAGGTCAACGAACTTGACGTCGTTGTCCTTGATATTTTTCAAGATTTCGTTGGCAGTCGACATAACTGGGCTCCCTGAAAGAATTAGTTCGCGGCTTCTGGGCGATACCGGCCGCGCTGTCCGAAAGAAGGACTAGGCCTTCATATGGCCTCGTCGCCGGTTTCGCCAGTCCGAATGCGGATTGCTTCTTCGATGCTCGACACAAAAATCTTGCCGTCACCGATCCGGCCGGTCTGTGCGGCGTTGCGGATGGCTTCGATCGCCGTCTCGACGGATTCGTCGGCCAGCACGACTTCGACTTTCACCTTCGGCAGGAAGTCGACCACATATTCGGCGCCCCGGTAGAGCTCCGTGTGGCCCTTCTGCCGGCCGAAACCCTTGGCTTCGGTGACCGTGATGCCCTGAAGCCCCACTTCCTGGAGAGCTTCCTTCACTTCATCGAGCTTGAAGGGCTTGATGATCGCTTCGATTTTTTTCATTTGTTGGCCTAGCCTCCGCTAATTGCAGTCGCGAACAGATACCGCCGCACATCCGCCCGACGTTGAACGATAAGCACAAGCCATGCCAGTTCACCGGTCTTTCCGGCGCCCGCCCGACGTGGAAACCTCCAACCCGTCAAATCCCAGTGGTGCGACGAAGGTTTTGAATGGCCCGCGGCACCCAGTCTGTGAACCTGACGCGAGCAGGATGTCGAACGAATCGGCGCTGTGCATCGGTATCAGTTCTTATTGCGTACCCTTTATGCCCAGATATTCCTCTAAATGCACATAAAATATGCGATATCGGCGACGAATTCGCCTGTTGCCGCCGCCTCTTTCTCCGCTTGACGCATGATGGGCTGCATGGCACGCCATCGCAATGGCAATTGAGAACACCCGGCTGTTTACCCCCGCCGCAATGGGTGCGGTAGACCGCGCAGCAATCGATGGCAGCCTCAGCGGTCCGGGCCTGATGGAGCGCGCCGGAGCGGCCGTGGCTGCAAGCGCGCTCGAGCACTGGCCGGGTCTGAAACGCGCCATCATTCTGTGCGGTCCCGGCAATAATGGTGGAGATGGTCATGTCATCGCCCGCCATCTGGCCAGAGCGGGCGTCCCGGTCGAGCGCTTCGGAATGAAGCCCCGGGAGGGTACGGATGCCGCCTGGGCGTTCGAAAGCTTTCCGGGCGTGATCGCCGCGCTCGCGGATTATCGACCGGAGGCGGGCGACCTGATCATTGATGCCCTGTTCGGCGCGGGCCTCGACCGGGCGGTCCCGGACGAAATCGCGAAACTGATCGAGCGGGCCGCAAACGCCGGGACACCGGTGCTTGCCGTCGACCTGCCTTCGGGCCTGTCCGGCTATTCGGGCCGGCCGACAGGACCGTGCTTCCGTGCGGACCGGACAGTCACCTTCGCGGCGCTGAAGACAGGCCACGTCCTGCTACCGGGGCGTGATCTCTGCGGCGAGCTGGAAGTCGTCGATATCGGAATACCCTCCCGCCTCCTTGCGAACGACGATCCGGTCGTTCTCAACGATCCTTCGGTCTACGGGACCACCAGCCCTGCCATCGACGCATCGAGCCACAAATATGCCCGCGGGCACCTCGTCGTCTTTTCCGGCCCCCTGATTTCGTCCGGCGCGTCGCGCATGTCGGCGCAGGCGGGATTGAGGGCCGGTGCGGGGCTGGTGACCGTCGCGTCGCCACCCGGCGCCGTCATGGCGCAGTCTGCGCATCTCACTGCCGTCATGCAGCGTTCGGTGGGTGACGCGGATGCGCTGTCGGACTGGCTGAAGGACGATCGTCTGGCGGCTTTCGTGCTCGGTCCCGGTTTCGGACACAATGAACTCGTGAAGGACTACGCCCGGATCGTTCTCGAGGCGGGCAGGGCGCTGGTGCTCGATGCCGACGGTCTGACGGCCTTCGCCGATACGATCGCCGACCTGTCTTCATTCGACGCCCCCAAGGTGCTGACGCCTCATGAGGGCGAGTTCCGCCGTCTTTTCCCCGATCTGCTAGATGATGACGCTCTGTCGAAGATCGACCGGGCGCGCCGTGCGGCTTCGCGCGTCAACGCCATCGTCGTCTACAAGGGGGCGGATACGGTGATCGCGGCGCCGGACGGTCGCGCGGCGATCAATTGCGATGCGCCGTCGAAACTGGCGACCGCCGGCTCGGGTGACGTTCTCGCAGGTATTGTCGGCGCATCTCTGGCCAATGGCAGGCCGCCGTTCGAGGCCGCCTGTGCCGCCGTCGCGCTCCACGCGGAAGCCGCCCGTCGCGCGCCGGACCACATGACGGCCGAGGATCTCATCGCGGCGATCTGAAGACGGTCACGCGACCGCCTGCTGACCGCGGAAATAGGATCTTGGCGGCTGGCCGAGCATGCGGCGGAACATGTGCGTGAAGGCCGGCACGCTGTCGTAACCCAGATCGAGAGCCACGGTGGTGACCGCTTCCCCGGCGCCGAGGCGCGGCAAGGCGGCGAGCAGACAGGCCTGCTGGCGCCATGTCGACAGGCTCAGCCCTGTCTCCTGACGAAATGCCCTGGTGAAGGTGCGGCGGCTCATTCCGGCGGCCGCAGCCCAGTCGTCAATATCCGTATGCGCGGAAGGGTCTGAGACGAAATCCCGGCAAAGCGCGGCAAGCCTGCCGTGTGTCGGAAACGGAAGGCCGAGCGGCCGTTCAGGCAGATGCGGGATTTCATGCAGAAGCGCGCCGAAGATATGCCTGGCGCGCGGGCCGGGGTCTTCGCCCGAGAGAAGAACCGCCTCGGCGATGAGGCTGCGCATCAGGGATGTGAGCCCGGTGACCACGAGGCGGGCGGGCAGGCCGCTGACGGCTTCCGGCCGCACATAGGCCGAGCTCATCCTGACGTCTCCGATCATGTCGGTGCCGTGTGGCATGAAGGCCGGGATCCAGAGCGCATGGTCGGGCGGCACCATCCAGCTGCCTTCCCGCGTGCTGACCGTTACCGCGCCGCCGAATACGCACAGGAGTTGCGCGCGGCCGTGGCTGTGCTCGGCGACCCGGTCTCCATCCGCATAGATGTGCCCGGCGGCGACAACCGGCGCTTCCGAGGTTTCCACGGCATCCATCGTTTCCGCCGACAGCGCGACGAGGTTCTCGTCGCCCTGACGCCTCCGGAACGGAAATGGAGTGCTGCTCGACATCGAATTTGGCCCAAATGAGTAATAAATCGACCAAAACACGAAAGCAGGTCGGTCGCAACCGGTGATAACACATGCAGAACAAGGGAGCGGGATGCTCTCGTCGACCATCAGCCCGCCGATCATCAGTCCGGCAATCGTCAGGAAGCGAATTCATGTCCGTCGTTACGGAGGATGCCGCGGCATCCTCGACCGCCTCAACCGTTTCGGAAGCATCCACGCCCGCCGCCGGCAGCTATGCGGCGCCTGCCGCCTTCAGCATCGTCACGGCGCTCAGCCTGTGTCATTTTCTCAACGACACGATGCAGTCGATGATTTCGGCGATCTACCCGATGCTGAAGGAGAATTTCGCGCTGAGCTTTGCACAGATCGGACTCCTGACCTTCACCTTCCAGGTCACGGCCTCGCTGCTCCAGCCGCTGATCGGCGCCTATACCGACAAGCGACCGCTCGGCTATTCGCTGCCTGTCGGCATGTCCTTCACCTTTCTCGGACTTCTGCTTCTGGCCTTTTCCGGCCATTACGGATTGCTTCTGTTCGCCGCCGGCATGGTGGGCATCGGCTCGGCGGTCTTCCATCCCGAATCCTCCCGCATCGCGCGACTGGCCTCGGGCGGACGCCACGGCACGGCGCAATCGGTATTTCAGCTCGGCGGCAATTTCGGCACCGCAGGCGGACCGCTGCTCGCGGCCTTCATCGTCATTCCGGGTGGGCAGACGAGCGTCGCCTGGTTCTGCATCGCCGCCTTGATGGGGATTGCGATCCTGACCTGGGTCAGCCGCTGGTACGGGAACTATCGTCGCGCCGCCGCCGGTCGTCCCGCGCCGTCGACGGCGCTGGTCCACAGCCGCCGGCGTGTTATCTTCACGCTCGGCGTGCTCGCCATGCTCGTCTTCTCCAAGCACGTCTACATGGCGGCGTTCACCAGCTATTACACCTTCTACACGATCGCGCGCTTCGGCATCGACGTGCAGCAGGCGCAGATACTGCTCTTCGTGTTCCTGGGCGCCGCTGCCGCCGGCACCTTCGCGGGCGGCCCGATCGGTGACCGCATCGGCACGCGCACCGTCATCTGGGTCTCGATCCTCGGCATCCTGCCGTTCTCGCTGATGCTGCCCTATGCCAATTTCGAATGGACGATCGTGCTGACCACGATCATCGGCTTCGTCCTTGCCTCGGCCTTTCCGGCAATCGTCGTCTTCGCGCAGGAGATGGTGCCCGGTCGCGTCGGGCTGGTCGCCGGCATCTTCTTCGGCTTCGCCTTCGGTCTGGGCGGCATCGGGGCGGCGGTGCTGGGCGAGATCGCCGATGCCCGCGGCATCGAATATGTCTACTGGCTCTGCTCCTTCCTGCCGTTTCTCGGGCTGCTGACGGTGTTTCTCCCGCGGCTCGCCCCCAGACGGTAAGAACGCAGCCTGTTCAGCCGACCTTTTTCTGCAATGTCTTCGCGCCTTCGGGCGCGTTGACCTTGCCGCCGGTGATGAAGAAGGCGAAGACGTCGCGGGGCTTCTTCTCGACCTTTCGGGCCTCGGCGATCGGCGGCAGATCATCAGGCACGCCGCCCTCCGCATAGGTCCCGAACCGCTTCGCCCAGGCGTCGATGTCGTTCGTCGGATAACAGGTCGGCGTATCGTCGGTGCCTTGCTGGAGCCGGGCATAGACGAAGTCCGAGGTCACGTCGGCGAACATCGGATATTCCGCGTGATCGGCGACCACGGCCGCGACATTGTATTTGGCAATCAGTTCGACGAATTCCGGCGTGCAGAAACTGTCGTGACGCGGTTCGACCACGTGCTTGAGCGGCAGGCCGTCCTGCTCCTTCGGAAGCAGGTTGAGAAATCCCTCGAAATCCTCGGGCTCGAATTTCTTTGTCGCCATGAACTGCCACAGGATCGGCCCCAGCCGGTCGCCGAGCTCGGCGATGCCCTGCGTCAGGAATTTCTCGATCGACGGCCCGCCTTCGGCCAGCACCTTGCGATTGGTGCAGTAGCGGCTGGCCTTGAGCGAGAAGACGAAACCGTCGGGCGTTTCCTCGCGCCATTTGGCGAATGTCGCCGGCTTCTGGCTGCCGTAATAGGTGCCGTTGACCTCGATCGCGGTGAGCTGGCGGCTCGCATATTCGAGCTGCCGCTTCTTGGCGAGTTTTTCCGGATAGAACTGACCGTTCTCCCACGGCTCGAAGGTCCAGCCGCCGATGCCGGTGCGGATTGTGCCTTGGCTCACGATGCTACTCCTTGGTCGGGGGGATGAAAGGCTGATAGATGTCCTGGAAGACGGGCAAGGCGCTCAGCCTTTCGGCCTGACGGTGCAGCGTCGGATAGGCCCCGGCGTCGAACAGTGCCGGGTGGCAGGCCGACAGATGCTCGATGGTCGTGCCCAGGGCGATGTCGGCATGGGTGATCCGGTCCTCGAACCAGTAGTCCGACTTGAGCGCGGACCCTTCGGCTTCGAGTGCGGCGAGTGCGCCCGATATCTGGCTTCGGCAGCGATCCATGAAGAGCTGCGACGGAGTGTCGTGCAGCACCTGTTCGTAAAACAGCGCCACCGCCTTGTCCGAAATGCCGCTGGCAAGGCCGGTGACGCGCCTGAGCGCCATCCGGTCGGCGGTCGAAGCCGGCATCAGCGATGTGCCGCACGCAGCCGTCTCGTCGAGATGGGCGAGAATGCCCTGGCTTTCGACGAGGACGGTGCCGTCGTCGAGCACCAGCGTCGGAACCCGCAACAGCGGATTGAAGGCACTCAACTTGTCGGCATCGCCGAAAGTGGACCACGGCCGGTGCTCGAATGCGACGTCATACAGTTTGAGCGCGATGCCGACGCGACGGCAGAAGGGCGAATCGAATTGCCCGATCAGGATCATGGGTAAGTCCTTGCCATCCCTGGTTTCGTCGGAGCCATATTCGACGTCTACTCCGCCGCTTCCACCCGTTTTCCGCCCGGCCGCCGCTCCAGGAGTTCCTTGAGGAACTGGCCTGTGTAAGAGCGCTCGACCTTCACGACATCCTCCGGCGTGCCTTCGGCGACGATCTCGCCGCCGCCGTCGCCGCCTTCGGGGCCGAGATCGATCACCCAGTCGGCGGTCTTGATGACTTCGAGATTGTGCTCGATGACGACAACCGAATTGCCCTGTTCCACCAGCTCATGCAGCACTTCGAGAAGCTTGGCGACATCGTGGAAGTGCAGCCCGGTGGTCGGCTCGTCGAGGATGTAGAGCGTGCGCCCGGTCGAACGTTTCGACAGTTCCTTGGCGAGTTTCACGCGCTGCGCCTCACCGCCCGAAAGTGTCGTGGCCTGCTGGCCCACCTTGATGTAGCCGAGCCCCACGCCCTGCAGCGCGATCAGCTTGTCGCGCACGGACGGCACGGCGGAGAAGAACTCGACACCTTCCTCCACCGTCATGTCGAGCACATCGGCAATCGACTTGCCCTTGAAGGTGACGTCGAGCGTTTCGCGGTTGTAGCGCTTGCCGTGGCAGACGTCGCAGGTGACGTAGACGTCGGGCAGGAAGTGCATCTCGATCTTGATGACGCCGTCGCCCTGGCAGGCCTCGCAGCGGCCGCCCTTGACGTTGAAGGAGAAACGGCCCGGCTGGTAACCGCGCGCCTTCGCCTCCGGCAGGCCGGCGAACCAGTCACGGATCGGGGTGAAGGCACCGGTATAGGTCGCCGGGTTCGAGCGCGGGGTGCGCCCGATCGGCGACTGGTCGATGTCGATCACCTTGTCGATATGCTCGAAACCGTCGATCCGGTCGTGCTCGGCCGGATGGTCGCGCGACCCCATGATGCGCCGGGCTGCGGACTTGTAGAGCGTCTCGATCAAGAAGGTCGACTTGCCGCCGCCGGACACGCCGGTCACCGCGGTAAAGACGCCGAGCGGGATCGACGCCGTGACGTTCTTGAGATTGTTGCCGCGCGCGCCGATCACCTTCAGTTCGCGCTTCTTCTTCGGCTTGCGCCTTTCGGCGGGCACGGCGACCTCGAGATCGCCGGAGAGATAGCGGCCGGTGATCGAGTTCGGATTCGCCATGATCTCGTTGGGCTTGCCCTCGGCAATCACCTGGCCGCCATGGACGCCAGCGGCGGGGCCGATATCGACCACATAGTCGGCGGTCAGGATCGCGTCCTCGTCATGCTCGACCACGATCACCGTATTGCCGATGTCGCGCAGATGCTTGAGCGTATCGAGAAGCCGGGCATTGTCGCGCTGGTGCAGGCCGATCGACGGCTCGTCGAGAACGTAGAGCACGCCGGTCAGGCCCGAGCCGATCTGCGAGGCCAGACGGATGCGCTGGCTCTCGCCGCCCGACAGAGTGCCGGAATTGCGGCTGAGCGTCAGATAGTCGAGGCCGACATCGTTGAGGAAACGCAGCCTTTCGCGGATCTCCTTGAGAATGCGGACGGCGATGTTGTTCTGCTTCTCGTTCAGCGTCTCGGGCAGGGCCTCGTACCAGTCGCCGGCCTTGCGGATCGACATCTGGGTCACTTCACCGATGTGCAGTCCGTTGATCTTGACGGCCAGAGCCTCGGGCTTGAGGCGATAGCCGTTGCATGCCGGGCAGGGGGCGGCGGACATGTAGCGCTCGATTTCCTCGCGCGCCCAGGCGCTGTCGGTTTCCTTCCAGCGGCGCTCGAGATTGGGGATCACACCCTCGAATGTCTTTGCCGTCTTGTAGGAGCGCAACCCGTCGTCATAGCGGAACTCGATCTTCTCTTTCGTTCCGTACAGGATGGCTTTCTGCGCGGTCTCGGGCAGTTCGGACCACTTGTCGCCGAGCTTGAAGCCGAAATGGCTGCCGAGCGCTTCCAGCGTCTGGGTGTAGTAAGGAGAGGACGAGCGCGACCAGGGCGCCACCGCGCCGCTGCGTACCACGGCGTTCTGGTCGGGGATCACCAGCGCTTCGTCGATCTTCTGCTGGCTGCCGAGACCGTCGCAGGTCGGGCAGGCGCCATGGGGATTGTTGAACGAGAAAAGCCGCGGCTCGATTTCCGGGATCGTGAAGCCGGACACCGGGCAGGCGAATTTTTCCGAGAAAAGCACGCGCTCATGGGTTTCGTTGAGCGACTTGTTGGCCGCCCCGCCCGCAGCCGTCTCGGCTTCCGGCAGCGGCTTGTCGGCGAATTCCGCAATCGCAAGACCCTCGGCGAGCGTCAGGCAGGTTTCCAGACTGTCGGCCAGGCGCGCGGCCATGTCCTCGCGCACGACGACACGGTCGACGACCACGTCGATGTCGTGCTTGAACTTCTTGTCGAGCGCGGGCACGTCGGCGATCTCGTAGAATTCGCCGTCGACCTTCACCCGCTGGAAGCCCTTTTTCATCAGTTCGGCGAGTTCCTTGCGATACTCGCCCTTCCGGCCGCGAACCATCGGCGCCAGGATATAGAGACGGCTGCCTTCCTCGAAGGCGAGTACGCGGTCCACCATCTGGCTGACCGTCTGGCTCTCGATAGGCAGCCCGGTCGCGGGAGAATAGGGAACGCCCACGCGTGCAAACAAGAGGCGCATGTAATCGTAGATCTCGGTGACCGTGCCGACGGTCGAGCGCGGATTCTTGCTCGTCGTCTTCTGCTCGATGGAGATGGCCGGCGACAGGCCGTCGATCTGGTCGACATCCGGCTTCTGCATCATTTCCAGGAACTGCCGGGCATAGGCCGACAGACTTTCGACATAACGGCGCTGGCCTTCCGCATAGATCGTATCGAAGGCGAGCGAGGATTTGCCCGAGCCCGACAGGCCGGTCATCACGATCAGCTTGTCGCGGGGCAGGTCCAGATCGACATTTTTGAGATTGTGCTCGCGGGCGCCGCGGATGGATATGGTCTTGAGATCGCTCATGAAGTCGCTCGCAGGCATTAGTCTTGCAATGGATATGTCGGAAGATGCCGCAGAAGGCAGCATCATAGATAAGATGTTTTGTGCCGATGTCGAGGCATGGAGGTCATATCACGCCCGCGATTCGTTTTTGTCAGCATAGTTCAGTAGTGAGAACATATAAAGAACAAGCGAACATCTCGCGACAGTCTCGACCATGCGGGAACGAAACCGTGCGCCGGATGTTACGCAATCGACCCTTGTTTCAATCGTCAGCGGGCGGGAGCAGCAGAACAGACATGTCGGAGAGCATCGCGGGCACCGGCCTCGCTTCGAAATCGAAATGGTCGGAGATGAGCGCCGCGGAAAAGCGCGTCGCGCTCCTTACGGTTCTCTGCCTTTTCGGCTTCGGCGTCCTGGCTGTTCTCGTCACGCTCGGCAAGGGCGACGATATCGATCGCCATCTCTTGCTCGAATTCCGCCCCGGCGGACCGGACGGCCCGCCTTTCGGACCCGATTGGTTCCGCGAGGCGGCCGCGGAGTTCACCGCCCTTGGCGGCTATACCATTCTCTCAACCGTTGTCTTTCTGGCCTCGCTGACGTTGCTCACCTTTCGCAAGCGCGCGGCCGTTCTCTTTCTGCTCGCCTCCGTGGTGACGGGAAGCGCCGTTTCGACGGTCGCCAAACTCCTCTTCAATCGGTCGAGACCGGAAATCGTCGATCATCTCGACGTGACGTTCACTTCCAGCTTTCCGAGCGGCCACGCCATGGTGAGCGCGTTCACATGGCTGACGCTGGCGGCGATTGCGGTCCGCTTCGTGGAAAACGAGGGAACGCGGGTGGTGCTTGTCGGGTCGGCTGTCGCGCTGTCGCTGCTGATCGGCATCTCCAGGGTCTATCTCGGCGTTCACTGGCCCAGCGATGTCCTGGCGGGCTGGCTGTTCGGAGGCGCATGGGCCGGCATCTGCTGGCTCACGGCAAACCGCATTGCGCGGTCAACACACCGCAAACAGGAACTGGGAGAAGGTCAATGAGCTTATCGAGCGCGGGCAGCAAGGCCCTTGACATGTCGTCCGATCAACTCGTCTGGCTGGCGCGCGCCGGTTACGCCTCCCGGGGCGTCGTCTATCTCATCATCGGCCTTTTTGCCCTTCTGGCGGCAATCGGTTCGGGCGAGGCGCAGGGGTCGAAGGGCGCTCTCGAAAAACTGATGTCGCAGCCCGCCGGCGCCATCCTGATCGCTGCCATGATCGTCGGTCTCGTCGGCTATGTCGTCTGGCGTCTCATCCAGGCCGTCGGCGACGCCGATCGCCACGGCACCGACGCCAAGGGGCTCGCCATTCGCGGCGGTCTTCTCGTCAGCGCGCTCACCTACACCGCCCTTGCCATCTTTGCCGCGACACAGCTCGGCATCGTCACGGGAAGCAGCGACAGTGGCTCGGGAGGGGGCGGTTTCGCGCAGACGGTCGCGGGGTTCGTCGGCTCCCAATGGGTGGCGACCGGTCTGTCGGTCGTCTTCGTCTGCGTCGGGATCGCCCACTGGTACAAGGCGCTCACCGGAAAATTCAGGGACCATTTCGCGGCCTCCGAAGACAAGATGAAATTCATTTCGCCGATCTCGGTCGTCGGTCTCTGCGCCCGGGGCACCGTCTTCTTCATTCTTGCCTTCCTTCTGTTCTACCGTGGCCTGACTGCGGGGGAAGAGGGTGGTTCGACGCCCGGCATGAAGGATGCCCTCAAGTTCATCCAGGAACTGCCGATGGGCGATGCGCTTCTGGGGGGCATGGCGATCGGCATCGGCCTTTTCGCGCTTTACTCCTTCTGCGAGGCCGTTTGGCGCAAGGTGGACGTAGAGGAAGGCATCTGAGCCCTCCTTGATGATTTGCAGGCTTGCCTGAACGGCGGCTTGCAATCATCGCGTTTATGGAACATTTATAGAACATCGCCGGTGCCGGCAGAGCTGCAATTCGCTTGTGGATTGTCGTCATGCGGGGAGCCATTGCAGCCCCGCTCGTCTATGCTGGCGCAAAATCAGCGGAGGGCGCACTCTCCGCCACACACGTATATCTGGAGTTCACGTCATGGCAGGCAGCGTCAACAAGGTCATTCTGGTCGGAAATCTCGGCGCGGATCCGGAAATCCGCCGCACGCAGGACGGCCGGCCCATCGCGAACCTCTCGGTAGCCACCTCGGAAAGCTGGCGCGACCGCAACAGCGGCGAGCGTCGCGAGAAGACCGAATGGCACCGCGTGGTGATCTTCTCGGAAGGTCTCTGCAAGGTCGCCGAAAACTATCTGCGCAAGGGCTCCAAGGTCTATATCGAAGGCCAGCTCCAGACCCGCAAATGGCAGGACCAGAACGGCCAGGACAAGTATTCCACGGAAATCGTGCTGCAGGGATTCAACTCGACGCTGACCATGCTCGATGGCCGCGGCGAAGGCGAAGGTGGCGGCGGTTCGCGTGGCGGCATGGGCGGCGGCGGCGGCGGCATGGGTGGTGGCGGCGGCGGTTACGATGACCGTGGCGGCTACGACGATCGCGGCGGCTCGAGCGGTGGCGGCCAGCCCTCCGGCGGCGGCGGTTTCTCGCGCGATCTCGACGACGACATTCCGTTCTGAGGTCGAGGTTAAAGGATGATTGCGGGGAGGGCACTCTGTGAGCCAGCCTGAAAAGGATGACAAGGCAAGCGGAGCCGGTCCCGCCGTCCAGCCCGTCGGAACCTCCGAGCCCAATCCTCCCGTGCGCGGCATTCCGCAATGGCGCATCATGCTCGCGCATGTGATGGATTTTTTCACGACCTTCTTCGGCTTCGGCTTCCTGCTTGCCGCGCTGACTGGCGGCATCAACGAGGGTGGCTTCAAGCTGGAAGGCATTCCCGCCTTCCTGTGCTTCGGCTTGATCGCAGCCTATTTCTGGATCGGCACCTACTATGCCGGCGGCACGATCTGGCAGCGGATCCTGAGGACCCGGCGCTGATGGCGCAGCGGATTTCCAACATCGCCCTGGTCGTCCGAGACTATGACGAGGCGATCGCCTTTTATTGCGACACGCTCGGCTTCGCGCTTCTGGAAGACACCTATCAGCCTGAACAGGACAAGCGCTGGGTCGTCGTCCGTCCGCAGCGGGCGGGCGAAGGCACGTGCATCGTTCTCGCCCGCGCATCGAAGCCCGAACAGGAAGCCTTCATCGGCAACCAGGCGGGCGGTCGCGTCTTCATGTTCCTGGCGACCGACGACTTCGAGCGCGATCACGCGCTCTACCTGGCGCGCGGGGTCGAATTCGTCCGCGAGCCGAAGGTGATGGACTACGGAACCGTCGCCGACTTCCGCGACCTCTACGGGAATTTGTGGGATCTGGTCCAGTTCGCCGCCGGCCATCCGCTCGCCGTCGGCGGCTGACGGCTCAGGCGAAGAAGTATTGCTTCAGCCCGTCCACCACGAACTGCACTGACAGCGCTGCGAGCAACACGCCCAGCAGGCGGGTGAGGATGGCCCGGCCGGTGGTGCCAAGCCACTTGTCCACACGGTCGGCGATCATCAGGGTGAGAACCAGCACCGCCGCGGCGACGAGAAGCACGCCGATCAGCCCCAGGCGCTCGACCGGCGCCGAGAACGTACCCGCGAGCAGGATGACTGCCGAAATCGCTCCTGGGCCCGCGATCAGCGGAATGGCGAGCGGAAAAACCGACACGTTTGCTATGTGGTCCTGCGTCACGGCCCGTTCCGCGCTCTTCTCATGGCGTTCGTGCCGTTTCTCGAAGATCATCTCGAAGGCGATGACGAACAGAAGGATGCCGCCGGCGATACGGAAGGCTTCGAGCGAAATGCCGAGCGCCTGGAGGATCGCCGAGCCGGTCAATGCGAAGACGACGAGGATGCCGGTCGCAAGGATCACGCCGCGCAGCGCGGCCTGGATGCGCTCGCTGCGGGTCATGCCCGCCGTCAGCCCGAGAAAGATGGCCGCCAGACCCGGCGGATCATACATCACGATGATGGTGACGAAGGCGCTGACGAGGCTGTCGAAGGTCATGCGTGCGGGATCCCGAATGGCTGGTTTGACCTATCCCTAGGCGACGATCCGTGAAAGGGAAACCCTCGGTTGGGAAAACCTTGGAAAAGAAGCAACGAAAACCGCCGGAAATTGGCGGTAGCCCGGCGTTTCCGCTATACAGTTGCCAGTGATTCTGAAATGGAATGTGACCTGACTTGACCGACCAGACGAATGGTGGCGCCAAGCCACCGACACCGGGTATCGAACCGGTCTCGATCATTGAGGAAATGCAGCGCTCCTATCTCGATTACGCCATGAGCGTGATCGTGTCGCGTGCGCTGCCTGACGTGCGTGACGGCCTCAAGCCTGTCCACCGCCGTATTCTCTATGCGTCCCACGAGAGCGGCTATCACTGGAACCGCAAATATGTGAAATCGGCGCGGCCGGTCTCCGACGTGATGGGTAAGTACCACCCGCACGGCGACCAGTCGATCTACGATGCGATGGTCCGCATGGCCCAGCATTGGTCGATGGGCTCCATGCTCATCGACGGACAGGGCAATTTCGGCTCCATCGACGGCGATCCGCCGGCTGCGATGCGTTACACCGAGGCGCGCCTGACCAAGCTCGCCCACGAAATGCTCGAGGACATCGACAAGGATACCGTCGATTTCCAGGAGACCTACGACAATTCGGGCTCCGAGCCGAAGGTGCTACCGGCGCGCTTCCCGAACATGCTCGTCAACGGCGGCGGCGGCATCGCCGTCGGCATGGCGACCAATATCCCGACCCACAACCTCGTCGAAGTCTGCGACGCCACCATGGCGATCATGGACAATCCGTCGATCGATCTGCTCGAACTCATGCAGATCATTCCGGGGCCGGATTTCCCGACGGGCGGCATCATTCTCGGTCGCGCCGGCATCCGCTCCGCCTTCGAGACGGGCCGTGGCTCGGTTGTCATCCGCGGCAAGGTTCACGTCGAACCGATGCGCGGCGACCGCGAGGCGATCATCATCACCGAGGTTCCCTATCAGGTGAACAAGTCGGCGATGATCGAGAAGATGGCCGAACTGGTGCGCGACAAGCGCATCGAGGGCATTTCCGACCTGCGCGACGAATCCGACCGCCAGGGCTACCGGGTCGTCATCGAACTCAAGCGCGACGCCGTCGCCGACGTCATCATCAACCAGCTTTACCGCTACACGCCGCTGCAGACCTCGTTCGGGGTCAACATGGTGGCGCTCAACGGCGGCAAGCCGGAGCTGATGAACCTGATGGACGTGCTCAAGGCATTCATCAGCTTCCGCGAGGAAGTGGTGACCCGGCGCACGAAATACCTGCTGCGCAAGGCGCGCGAGCGCGCCCACGTCTTGGTCGGCCTGGCGATTGCCGTCGCCAATATCGACGAGGTCATTCACCTGATCCGTCACGCGCCCGATCCGCAGACGGCGCGCGAGCAGTTGATGACCCGCCGCTGGCCCGCGCGCGACGTCGAGCCGCTGATCCAGCTCATCGACGATCCGCGCCACCGGATCAACGACGACGGCACGTACAATCTCTCCGAGGAGCAGGCCCGCGCCATTCTCGAACTGCGTCTGTCGCGCCTGACAGCTCTCGGTCGTGACGAGATCGGCGACGAGCTCAACCAGATCGGCGAGGAGATCAAGGACTATCTCGATATCCTCGGTTCGCGCATTCGCGTCCAGCAGATCATCAAGGATGAGCTCATTGCGGTCCGCGACGAGTTCGGCGTGCCCCGTCGCACCGAGCTCACCGAAGGTGGTCCGGACATGGACGACGAGGACCTGATCGCCCGCGAGGACATGGTCGTGACCGTCAGCCACGCCGGCTACATCAAGCGCGTGCCGCTCGCCACCTACCGGGCGCAGCGTCGTGGCGGCAAGGGCCGCTCCGGCATGGCGACACGGGACGAGGATTTCGTCACCCGGTTGTTCGTCGCCAATACCCATACGCCTGTCCTGTTCTTCTCCTCCCGGGGCATTGTCTACAAGGAGAAGGTCTGGCGCCTGCCGATCGGTACGCCGCAATCGCGCGGCAAGGCGCTCATCAACATGCTGCCGCTGGAGCAGGGTGAGCGCATCACCTCGATCATGCCGTTGCCCGAGGATGAGGACAGCTGGGCAGATCTCGACGTGATGTTCGCCACCACCCGTGGCACCGTCCGCCGCAACAAGCTGTCCGACTTCGTCCAGGTCAACCGCAACGGCAAGATCGCGATGAAGCTCGACGAAGCGGACTCGATCCTCAACGTCGAGACCTGCAGCGACGCGCATGACGTTCTGCTGACGACGGCACTCGGCCAGTGCATCCGCTTCTCGGTGGGTGACGTCCGCGTGTTCGCGGGCCGTAACTCGGTCGGCGTCCGCGGCATTTCGCTCGGTCAGGACGATTCCCTCATCTCGATGACCATCGTTCATCATGTCGATGCCGAGGCGTGGGAGCGTGCAGCCTATCTCCGCCGCTCGACCGCCGAGCGGCGTGCGGTGACCGGCGAGGACGTCGAGGATGTGGCGCTTGTGGGCGAAGAGGCCGCGGAAGGCGAACTGCCCAACGAGCGTTATGAAGAGCTCAAGGAGCGCGAGGAGTTCATCCTCACGGTCTCCGAGAAGGGCTATGGCAAGCGGTCCTCGAGCTACGACTTCCGCATCTCGGGTCGCGGTGGCAAGGGCATCCGTGCCACCGATACCTCGAAGACCGCGGAAATCGGTCCGCTGATCGCCTGTTTCCCGGTGGATCACGGCGACCAGATCATGATGGTCTCGAACGGCGGTCAGGTGATCCGCACCCCCGTCGGCCAGATCCGCATGGCAAGCCGCGCCACCAAGGGTGTGACGATCTTCAATACGGCCAAGGATGAGCGTGTGGTCTCCGTCGACCGCATCCGCGAGCCGGAGGAGGAAGCCGCAGCCGAGGATGGTGACGAGCTGGTGGTGGACGGTGAAGCGTCAGCCGGAACGGCGCAGACTGCGGAAGCGGGCGAAACCCCGGATCAGTCGCCGGAGGAAAACGGCGAGGAATAGACTGGTAATCATGCCAGTGAAATCAGAAAGCCCGGCGCTAGCGTCGGGCTTTTTCCGTGACGCGAACGGTCTGGCGGTTTTCGGCTTCGCTGTTGCGGATGGCGGCAAGAGTAAGCCCGCCGAAGAGTGCGACGAAAAGAACGGTGACGACGGTAAAGGCTTCAAACATGGCAGTTGCCTCGTTTTCGTTTGAACTATGCGAGAAGTATGTGCTTGCGAGCCTGAACGAATTCTGAACGGGCTGCCCCGCTATTCTTCCGTGTGACCGTGCTTGATAGAGGCCTGTCGCCATGCCACACATACGAGCCAAAGGGAGTACACATGCGTACAGGCTATCTGGCGGGATCTTTCGACCCCATGACCAATGGACATCTCGACGTTCTGGTTCAGGGGCTGAACCTCTGTGACAAGGTGGTGATCGGGGTCGGCGTTTCGGCGACCAAGAAGCCGATGTTTTCAGCCGAGGAGCGCGAAAGGCTGATCTTTGCCTCGCTCGCCGAAGTGCTTCCCGGCCGCGTCGATGACGTGACCGTGGAAACCTTCTCCGAGCTTACGGTCACCGCGGCGCGAAAGGCCGGCGCCTCCGTGATCCTGCGCGGCCTGCGTGACGGCACCGATTTCGATTACGAGATGCAGATTGCCGGCATGAACGCCGAAATGGCGCCGGATCTGCAGACCGTCTTCCTGCCCGCGCGTGCATCCAACCGCCACATCACCGCCACGCTTGTCAGGCAAATCGCCGGCATGGGAGGCGATGTGAGCCCGTTCGTGCCGAAACCGGTCGACGCGGCAATAAGGGCAGGGCGCGAATAGGGACAGATCCCGCGCGTCATCCGCACTGGTCATGCGCCTGAGGGCGTTGCCATTGCCATCCGCCGTCCCATGTGCCAAACGCAATCGCCGGTCTCCGGCGTCGAAAGGGAGTTATCTCACGTGTTCAAGCATTTCGCCGCTTCCGCGGTTCTCGCCGCAGGTGTCTTTGCGACCAGCCTCGCATCCGCCGCGGACCGTATCACGATCGAGCTCAAGGACGGCCCCGTCGTCATCGAGCTGAACGACAAGGCCCCCGAACACGCAGCCCGCATCAAGGCGCTCGCCCAGGCCGGCGAGTATGACAATGTTGCTTTCCATCGTGTGATCGAAGGCTTCATGGCGCAGACCGGCGATGTCGAATTTGGCGACATGGAAGACGGGTTCGAGGCCGGCCGCGCCGGTACAGGCGGGTCGTCCGAGCCCGATCTGAAGGCCGAGTTCACCGATCAGCCCTTCGAACGCGGCACCGTCGGCATGGCCCGCGCGCAGAGCCCGGATTCCGCCAATTCGCAGTTTTTCATCATGTTCGACGAGGGCTCGTTCCTCAACGGCCAGTATACGGTCGTTGGACATGTCGTCTCCGGCATGGAAAATGTCGACAAGATCAAGCGCGGTGATCAGGCCGCCAATGGAGTGGTCGAGAACCCCGACCGCATGATCAAGGTAACCGTGGGCGGCTGATACCCGCTTCCGGCAAACAGGAGAGCCCAATGGCCGAAATCAAGGATCCCGAAAACACGCTTCTCATGGAAACCACGAAAGGCAATGTGGTTATCGAGATGTTCCCCGATCTGGCTCCCGGCCATGTGGGCCGCATCAAGGAACTCGCGCGCGAAGGCGCCTATGACGGCGTCGTCTTCCACCGCGTGATCGACGGCTTCATGGCTCAGACGGGTGACGTGAAGTTCGGCAAGTCCGGTGGTTCGTCCTTCGATCCGCGCCGCGCCGGCATGGGTGGCTCGGACAAGCCCGACCTGAAGGCCGAGTTCTCCAACATGAACCATGCCCGCGGCGTCTGCTCGATGGCCCGTGCCCAGAACCCGAACTCGGCCAACTCGCAGTTCTTCATCTGCTTCGAGGATGCCGGCTTCCTCAACCGTCAGTACACGGTCTGGGGACAGGTCGTCGAAGGCATGGAAAACATCGACCAGATCAAGCGTGGCGAGCCGGTGACCGATCCCGACAAGATCGTTTCGCTGAAGGTCGCCGCCGACGCCTGATCGGCCTCATTGAGACACTGGACGCGGCGGCGGGACACCGGACCGCCGCGTCTTTATTTTCGGGAACAAGACCGTGCGTGTCGATCTCTTCGATTTCGATCTCCCTGAGGACAATATTGCGCTTCGTCCCGCGAACCCGCGCGACAGCGCCAGGCTGCTTTCGGTCAAGCCCGACGGCACACTCGGCGATCTTGTCGTCCGTGATCTGCCGTCGTTGCTAAGGCCCGGAGACGCGCTCGTGTTCAATGATACGCGCGTCATACCCGCCCAGCTCGAGGGCTGGCGGATCCGTGGCGAGAACCGCTCGCGGATCTCCGCAACGCTGCACATGCGCGCCGGACCCGACACCTGGCTCGCCTTCGTCCGCCCCGCCAAGCGTGTCAGCGAGGGCGACCGCCTGTCTTTCGGGGAGGACAATCCGGCCTGCGACCTGGGCAGCCTTCTGGCGACCGCGGGACCGCGCGGCGACGGCGGCGAGTTCGAACTGCGCTTCGATCTGTCCGGTCCGGCGCTCGATCAGGCGATCATGACGGCCGGTCATATTCCGCTGCCGCCCTATATCGCATCGAAGCGCCCGGAAGACGAGCGCGACCGCGCCGATTACCAGACGATCTACGCGCGCGAGGAGGGCGCCGTTGCCGCACCCACGGCGGGCCTTCATTTCACCCCGGAGCTGTTCGCCGCGCTCGACGCGCGCGGCATTTCCCGCCATTTCGTCACGCTTCACGTGGGCGCAGGCACTTTCCTGCCGGTCAAGGCCGACGATACCGACGATCACCGCATGCATTCGGAAATCGGTCATGTCTCCGAAGAGGTGGCCCGGGCGTTGAACGAGGTTCGCGCAAGGGGCGGCCGGATCGTGTCGGTCGGCACGACGTCGCTGCGCCTGCTCGAGAGTGCAGCGTCCGAAGACGGCGTCATCCATCCGTGGTCGGGCGCGACCGACATCTTCATCACGCCCGGCTATGCTTTCCGGGCAGTCGACCTGCTGATGACGAATTTCCATCTGCCGCGTTCGACGCTCTTCATGCTGGTTTCGGCCTTCTCCGGCTCTGAAACGATGAAGGCGGCCTATGCGCACGCCATTGAAAACAATTACCGTTTCTATTCATACGGCGATTCAAGCTTGCTAGAGAGGGCGCCCTGATGAGCGCGAGCGAATTCGGCTTCAAGGTCACGGCGACCGATGGTGCGGCACGTCGAGGCACCGTCTCGATGCCGCGTGGCGAGATCCGGACGCCGGCCTTCATGCCGGTCGGCACCGGCGGCACCGTCAAGGCCATGTATATGGAACAGGTGCGGGATCTCGGCGCGGACATCATTCTCGGCAATACCTATCACCTGATGCTGCGTCCGGGAGCCGAGCGTGTCGCCAAGCTCGGCGGACTGCACAGCTTCGCCCGATGGGAACGGCCGATCCTGACCGATTCAGGCGGTTTCCAGGTCATGTCGCTCGCCGGCCTGCGCAAGGTCACGGAACAGGGCGTAACCTTTCAGTCCCACATCGACGGCCGCAAATACGACATGAGCCCGGAGCGCTCGATCGAGATCCAGGGGCTTCTGGATTCCGATATCCAGATGCAGCTCGATGAATGCGTCCGCCTGCCTGCTTCTGCCGAGGAAATCGAACGCGCCATGGAGATGTCTGTTCGCTGGGCGGATCGCTGCAAGACGGCCTTCGGCGACCAACCCGGCAAGGCGATGTTCGGCATCGTGCAGGGCGGCGACAGTCCGGCCCTGCGCGAACGTTCGGCCAGAGCGCTCGTCGATCTCGACCTCAAGGGGTACGCCGTCGGCGGGCTCGCCGTCGGTGAGCCGCAGGAAGTCATGCTCGACATGCTCGAGGTCACCTGTCCGCTTCTGCCGGACAACAAGCCGCGCTATCTGATGGGTGTCGGCACCCCGGACGATATCCTTAAATCCGTCGCGCGCGGCATCGACATGTTCGATTGTGTGATGCCCACGCGCGCAGGCCGTCACGGCCTTGCCTTCACCCGCTTCGGAAAGATCAACCTGAAGAATGCGCGCCATGCGGATGATCCGCGACCGCTCGATCCTGACAGCAATTGCCCGGCCGCTCGCGACTATTCGCGCGCCTATCTGCATCATCTCGTCCGCTCGAACGAGATCTTGGGCATGATGCTGCTGACCTGGGTGAACCTGGCCTATTATCAGGATCTCATGGCAGGCGTCCGTGGCGCGATCGAAGCCGGAAACTATGCTGATTTCTGCGCCGAGACGCAGGCCGGCTGGGAGAAGGGCGACATCGCGCCCGTGTGAGCGGTCACGTCTGCGGCAAGGCCTGTCTGATCAGCGAGACGCCGCGGATCTTCATGGTGCCGTCCGGCTGCCGCTCCATGTCGTAGATCGCGGTATAATCCTGGCCGTCGGGGCCAGCGATCAGAACTTCCTGGATCACCCCGCCGCCTGCCGTTTCGCGGGATCTGCCGAAGGCATAATTGCCGGGCCGGTAGACCGGCCCGTAGCCGCTTCGCACCATCGCCCCGAACTTCTCGACGGTCGGAAATATCTGCCTGATGGACGGCGCCGCGAGGGCATAGGCCCCTTCGATATCGCCGCGGAGGAACGATTTTATCTGGCTCTCGATGACCGTCTGCGACATTTCCACCGGTTCCTGCGCACGGGCAGGGGCCGCATGAAGCGGTGCAATCAGCAGAATGCTCAAGGCGAGCCTCCGCAGTTCGGGAAGTCGCGGCATCGTTTCGTCCTCCTCGGCTCAAGAATAGGACGTTCCGCGAGAAAGGAAAGTTTCAGTCGACCGAGCGCGCCTCGATGGCACGCGCGATGTCGTCGGCATCCTTGAGTGTCCGGACCACGAGCGGCACCAGCAGCGCCACGATACTGCGATCGAGCCCGCGCGCGCGTTGCGCGTCGCGAACGTCGTGGAACTGGGCCCGGATCCTGGGGATGAACCGTATGGTCATGGCGATCGCCAGCGCGATCTTTTCCCGCGGAACCCAGCCCGGCGCACGGGAAAGCCCCGCCATCAGACCGTCGACGAGTTCGCTGACCTTCGTCGTCAGCGTCAGCAGGGTGGCCGCGAGGATCAGAACCGCAAACCGCAGGACCACGTATGAGGCCAGCCGGATATCGGCGAGGTAGAGCTGGGCAATAAGCAGGATCGCGAAGATTGCCAGCACGGGCTTGAGCGCGCGCCAGGCATGGGCCGGCTTCAGACCCGCGAGCAGGTAGCCGCCGGCGACCAAGACGGTCGCGAGCGCCAGCACCGGCCACGTGTCGACGATGAAGACAAGCGTCGAGATCGCGAAAAGCAGGAGGATCTTCAGGCCGGGATGCGCCCGGTGAACGATGGTCGCGCCCCGCACATAGAGATCGGTGATCATTCCGCGGTCTCGCGGTAGCGGGCAATCACGCTGGCCGGCTCGCCGTCGGCGGCGATGCGACCGCCTTCGATCAGGATCACCCTGTCGAAATCGGCAAGAAGTTCGAGGTCGTGCGTGACGAGGACGACATGTTGGTCCAGCGCGTCGATGGCAGCCTTCACCGTCCGGGCATTCCACATGTCGAGAAGCGTGGTCGGCTCGTCGAAGACGATCAGCTTCGGGCGCATCACCAGAACGCCGGCAAGGGCGACCAGCTGCTTTTCGCCGCCCGAAAGTTCGTGCGTGAACCGCTCTGCGAGAGCGGCAATGCCAAACCGTTCGAGCGCGTCCGCAATTCGCGTCTGCCGCTCGGCCTTCGGCAGTTTGAGGTTCTTGAGGCCGAATTCGAGATCTTCGGAGACGATCGGATAGACGATCTGGTTGTCAGGGTTCTGGAAGACGAAGCCGACATTGCGGCGCAGGTCTCTGGTGTCATCCGAACCGGCGAACCGAACAGTGCCTGCGGTCGGTTTCTCCAGGCCGTTCAGCAGTCTGGCAAATGTGCTCTTGCCCGAGCCGTTGCGCCCGATGACGCCGATCCGCCGGTTGTCGAGTTCGACCGACACGTCTTTCAGAATGTGCCGGCCGGCCTTGTCGACGAAAACGGAAGTGAGCGTGATCATGGGGCGCTGCAGGCTCAACTCAGGCGGCCGAGCGGTTGCCCAACAGCGGGTAGGAGCGCTTGACGGTAACGATGACCAGCGAAGCGATGATGGCCTTGAGAATGTCGCCGGGAATGAACGGGGCCGATCCGGTCAGCGCCTGCGTGACGGAGACCTTGGCAACGGCGGCGCTCCAGGGAACCCCGATGGCATAGAGGACGACCACGCCGCCGAAGATGCAGATCGCGGCTGCGGTGAAGATGTTGAGGCGGTTCCAGAACCGCTCGGTCAGGTAGCCGATGACGAAGGCCGCGACGATCCAGCCGACGATGTAGCCGGCGGTCGGGCCGAAAAACACGCCGAAGCCGCCGCGTCCGCCGGAGAGAAGCGGCAGGCCGAGAGCCACGAGAAGCACGAAAAGCGCAAGGGCAAGGCTGCCCCGCTTCGCGCCGAGCACGCCGCCCGCCAGCATCGCGCCCATCGATTGCGCCGTGATCGGCACGCCGATCACCGGCAGCCAGATCGGCGGAAACAGCGCCAGGGCGGCCACTATGGCTGCAAAAAGGGCGATGTAGACGATGTCACGGGTTTCCATGGCGGGTGCTCTCCAGAAATCGAGGTCGATCGGGTCCGGCGGCGCCTCGGCCCCGCGGTCCGGACGGATGGTTATATGATGCGGCGTCGCTTTGATAGTGCGCAGTTTTCCGCATGGGACGCTTCGGGTTTTCAGCACGGGAAATGCACGGCAATACGATGTCGAACTATAAACTCCGCACAACGGTTGTCGTGCTGCGTGCATTGAATTGCGTTTGGAATGATCGCAAGCTGAGGAAAGCCAAACACAAGCGAGGTACAGCCATGTCCGAACTCACCCATTACATCGGCGGCAAGCACGTCAACGGCACATCGGGGCGCTTTGCCGATGTGTACAATCCGGCCACCGGCGAAGTACAGGCCCGGACCCCGCTCGCCAGCAAGGCCGAGCTCGACGCAGCCGTCGCCAACGCCGCTGCCGCGCAGCCCGCATGGGCGGCATTGAACCCGCAGAAGCGCGCCCGCGTCCTGATGAAGTTCGTCGATCTGCTTCACCGCGACATGGACAAGCTGGCCGAAGCGCTGTCGCGCGAGCACGGCAAGACCATCCCGGATGCCAAGGGCGACGTGATCCGTGGTCTCGAGGTCGCCGAGTTCTGCTTTGGCGCGCCGCATCTCCTGAAGGGCGAATTCACCGAAGGGGCGGGGCCGGGCATCGACATGTATTCGCTGCGCCAGCCGCTCGGCGTGGTCGCGGGCATCACGCCCTTCAACTTCCCCGCCATGATCCCGATGTGGAAGTTCTGCCCGGCGATTGCGGCCGGCAACGCCTTCATCCTCAAGCCCTCGGAACGCGATCCGTCCGTGCCGCTGATGCTTGCCGAGCTGATGAGCGAAGCCGGCTTGCCGGACGGCATCCTCAACGTCGTCAACGGCGACAAGGAATCGGTGGATGCGATCCTGGATCATCCCGAAATCATGGCCGTCGGCTTCGTCGGTTCGACGCCGATTGCGGAGTACATCTATTCGCGCGGCTGCGCCAACGGCAAGCGCGTGCAGTGCTTCGGCGGCGCCAAGAACCACATGATCATCATGCCCGATGCCGACATGGACCAGGCCGTCGATGCGCTGATCGGCGCCGGCTACGGTGCTGCCGGCGAGCGCTGCATGGCGATCTCGGTTGCGGTTCCCGTCGGCGAGGAAACCGCCGACCGTCTGGTCGAAAAGCTGGCGCCCCGCGTCGAGGCTCTCAAGATCGGTCCGTATACCGCCGGCGACGATGTCGATTTCGGCCCGCTCGTCACGGCACAGGCGCGCGAGCGCGTGCTCGGTCTCGTCAATTCCGGGGTGGAGCAGGGCGCGGACCTCGTGGTCGATGGACGCCAGTTCTCCATGCAGGGCTACGAGAACGGATATTTCATCGGCGGATGCCTCTTCGACCGCGTCACCCGCGACATGGATATCTACAAGCAGGAAATCTTCGGTCCGGTTCTCTCGGTCGTCCGCGCCGATGACTATGAAGACGCACTGCGTTTGCCGATGGAGCACGAATACGGCAACGGTACCGCAATCTTCACCCGCGACGGCGATGCGGCCCGCGATTTCGTCAGCCGCATCAATATCGGCATGGTCGGCGTCAACGTACCGATCCCGGTGCCGCTCGCCTACCACACCTTCGGCGGCTGGAAGAAATCCGGTTTCGGCGACCTGAACCAGCACGGTCCGGACGCATTCCGCTTCTATACCCGCACCAAGACCGTGACCTCACGCTGGCCCTCGGGTATCAAGGACGGTGCCGAATTCGTCATCCCGACGATGCGGTAGGCATCCCTGCGACCAGATAGCTCATCCGGCGCGGGGAGGTGTTCGCGCCGGTCGCAGCCGACGACAAGAGGAGGAATTTCATGGATTTCGCCATGACCGAGGAACAGGCCGCCATATTCGATATGGCCCGCGACTTCGGTGCAGAGAAGATCGCGCCCTTCGCCCATCAGTGGGAGAAGGAGGGCACCATGCCCCGCGGGATATTCACCGAACTCGCGGCTCTGGGGTTCGGCGCGATCTATGTGCCCGAGGAAGACGGCGGAACGGGGCTGACCCGGCTCGACGCCACGTTGATCTTCGAAGCCCTGTCCATGGCGTGTCCATCGGTGGCGGCGTTTCTCTCGATCCACAACATGTGCACCTGGATGGTCGCCAAATGGGGATCGGACGCGGTCAAGGCCGAGTGGCTCGACAAGCTCGTCTCCATGGAGACGATTGCCTCCTACTGCCTCACCGAACCGGGCTCGGGCTCCGATGCCGCGGCTCTCAAGACCAAGGCCGTCCGCGACGGAGACGATTTCGTCCTCAACGGTTCGAAGGCCTTCATATCGGGCGGCGGCTATTCCGATCTCTATGTCGTCATGAGCCGGACCGGCGACGAGGGGGCAGGCGGCATTTCCGCTGTGCTTGTTCCCGATGGCACTGACGGACTTTCGTTCGGTGCGAAGGAAGACAAGATGGGCTGGCGCGCGCAGCCGACATCCGTCGTCCAGTTCGACGATTGCCGCGTGCCTGCAGGCAACCTGCTGGGCGAGGAGGGCGCGGGTTTCAAATATGCCATGGGCGGGCTCGATGGCGGACGGCTCAATATTTCGGCCTGCGCACTCGGCGGGGCCCAGACCGCGCTCGACAAGGCACTCGCCTATATGGGCGAACGGCAGGCCTTCGGTAAGACCATCGACAGTTTCCAGGCATTGCAGTTCCGGCTGGCCGACATGGAAATCGAACTCCAGGCGGCGCGCACGTTCCTGCGGCAGGCCGCATGGAAACTCGACACCAGGGCTCCGGACGCAACCAAGTTCTGCGCCATGGCCAAGCGGTTCGTGACGGATACCGCGTTCGACGTCGCCAACCAGTCGCTGCAGCTCCACGGCGGCTACGGCTATCTCGCCGACTACGGGGTGGAGAAGATCGTTCGTGATCTGCGTGTGCACCAGATCCTCGAGGGGACCAACGAGATCATGCGGCTGATCGTTTCGCGAGCGCTCCTGAAGGAGCGAGACGCATGAGCGCCGGCGACGACATTCTCCTGCGCGTGGAAGGCCGTGTGGGTCACGCCACGCTCAATCGCCCCAGGGCGCTCAACGCGCTCTCCTATGACATGGCGATGGCGCTCGAGAAGGCGCTCGACGACTGGCGCGATGACCCCGCCGTCGACATGGTGCTGATCGATGCCGAAGGCGACAAGGCCTTCTGCGCGGGCGGCGATATCAACGCGCTCTATTCGACCGGCAAGACCGGCAATCTGGACTATGCCAGAACCTTCTGGGCCGACGAGTACCGTCTCAACGCCAAGATCGCGGCTTTTCCAAAGCCATATGTCGCGCTGATGGACGGTATCGTCATGGGCGGCGGTGTCGGCGTCTCGGCCCACGGCTCGCACAGGATCGTCACCGAGAGGACCATGCTCGCCATGCCCGAGTGCGGCATCGGGCTGATCCCCGATGTGGGGGGCACCTGGCTGCTTGCACGGGCTCCCAGCCGGATCGGCGAATATCTCGGTCTGACGGGAACGCGCATCGGTGCCGCGGATGCCATCCATGCCGGTTTTGCCGATACTTTCGTGCCGTCGGACAGGCTCGAAGCCCTGAAAGCCAGGCTGGTTACGACCGCCGATGCGTCTTCCATCGCAGCGTTTGCCGCCGAGCCTCCGGAAGGGGAGCTGGCGCTCATCGAAAACGGTATCGGGGCGGCATTTTCCTCCCCGTCCGTTCCCGATATCGCAGGCGCCCTCGGCAAGATGGATGCTGAATGGGCGGGCAAGGCCGTGAAGGCCATCGACCGGGGTTCTCCGATTTCGCTCGCCTGCACGCTCGAAATGGTTCGCGCCGCCCGCGAAGATGCCTCGGTGGCGGAATCGCTGAAGCGAGAATACCGTTTCGTCTCGCGCTGCATGGAAGATGGCGACTTTATCGAGGGTGTCAGGGCAGCCATCATCGACAAGGACCGCAATCCGGCTTTCGCCGGTGCGCGCAAGGAAATGCCCGCCGAAAGGGTGGCGCAGATGCTCGCGCCGCCGCCGGGAGGCGATATCGAAATACCGGTCTGAACGGACCGCACACGGGAGGAGCAATCATGAGAATCGGATTTATCGGGCTCGGAAACATGGGCGCGCCGATGGCGGCCAATCTCGTCAAGGCCGGCCACGAGGTCGTCGGCTTCGACGTGGCGGGCGTGACCGTGGAGGGCGTCAAGATGACAGCTTCTGCGCCTGATGCCGTCAGGGGCATGGAAGCCGTGATCACCATGCTGCCGAATGGCGGCATCCTGCGCTCGGTCTACGGGGAGATCGTCTCCGCCGGGGAGAAGGGCGCAGTGTTCATCGACTGCTCCACCGTGGACGTCGAGAGCGCGCGACTTGCCCACGATATGGCGGACGCTGCCGGGCTTTTGTCCGTCGATGCTCCCGTTTCCGGCGGCATCGGCGGGGCGGCAGCCGGCACGCTCACATTCATGGCGGGCGGTTCGAAAGAGGCTTTTGAGAAGGCCGCGCCGCTGTTCGACATCATGGGGCAGAAGACCGTTCATTGCGGCCAAGCCGGTGCAGGACAGGCGGCGAAGATCTGCAACAACATGATCCTCGGCATCTCCATGATCGGTGTCTGCGAGGCCTTCTCGCTCGCCGACAAGCTGGGGCTCGACCGTCAGAAGATGTACGATGTGGTGTCCACCTCGTCGGGGGCGTGCTGGTCGGTCAATACCTATTGCCCGGCGCCCGGGGTTGGGCCTAAAAGCCCGTCGGACAACGACTACAAGCCCGGATTCGCATCCGAACTCATGCTCAAGGACCTGACCCTGTCGCAACAGGCCGCCGATGCCGTCGATGCCCCGACCCCCATGGGCCGGCGCGCCGCCGAACTCTATGGCGAGTTCGTCGAAAACGGCGGGCGGGGCCGGGACTTCTCGGCCATGCTGCCATGGTTTCAAGGCAAGGGCAGGACGAACTGAAACGCAAATGCCGATGACCGCACGACTGACGCTACTCGGGACCAAGGGCGGCCCCGCCATCAGGCCGGGAGGCCCGTCGCCGACATCTTCCCTGCTCGACCTGGCCGGCCGCAGGCTCGTCGTCGATTGCGGGCTGGGCGTGGCCCGCGGCCTCGTCGAGACCGGCATGAAGCTGAGCGAACTCGACCTCGTCTTCATCACCCATCTTCATTCGGACCATGTGCTCGAACTGGGGCCACTGATCCACACCGCATGGACGGCGGGTCTGAACACGCCCGTGAAGGTCTACGGTCCGGTCGGCACGGCGGATGTCTGGCTGCATTTCTGTGCTTCGCTCGCCTATGACATCGAGACCAGGATCGATGACGAGGGTCGCCCCGACATTCGGGAACTCGTCACCGTGCTCGAATATGGAGAGGGCGGGGTCCTCGCGGAAGACGGCCTGACGGTGTCGGCGCTGCGCGTCGATCACCCGCCGGTCACCGACTGTTTTGCGCTGAAATTCGAGGCGGACGGAAAGTCGGTGGTCTTCTCCGCCGACACGGCCTTCTTTCCTCCGCTGGCGGAATTTGCAAGGTCGGCGGACATTCTCGTTCACGAGGCTCTTCATCCCGAAGGGCTGGAACGTCTGGTCGCGCGCACCGGCAATGGCGCACGCCTGCGCCAGCATCTCACGGCCAGCCACACATTCGCCGAGGATGTCGGGCGCATCGCGAGCCAGGCAAACACCGCGCACCTCGTGCTCCATCACCTGGTGCCTGCCGACGATCCGGAGATCACCGCCCGGGACTGGTCACGCGAAGTGCGCAAGACATGGTCCGGTGAACTGACCATCGGCAGCGACGGCCTCGTCATTCCGCTCGACTGAGTTTCAGATCCTGGCGAGGTTCTGCTCGACCTTGGAGAGGTAGGCGCTCCGGCTTTCGGGCGTCGATACATCCATCCGGTAATGGGCAAGATAAAGCGTCTTGCAACGCTTGCCGCACAGCCCGCGCATGCCGCGCAGGATCGTCCGCCGCCCGGGATGGCCGACGATATTGGTCCAGAGCCGCGTCGCCCCGCAGGTGGTGATGACGCCAAGAAACTTGATGTGCTGCATAAGTGGCTGGATCGGCGCCTCATCGGTCGGGATCGTGAACGCCATGTCGGGCGTCCATACCCGGTCGAGCCAGCCCTTGAGCATCGCCGGAAGACCATACCACCAGGTCGGATAGATGAAGAGAATGCCGTCTGCCGCCTTCAGCCGTCGGGCATGGTCGGGGAAGGGGTGATGCTCCATCGTCATCTCGTTGTAATGGCGCCGTTCCTCGGCCGACATGACGGGATTGAAGCCTTCCTCGTAGAGATCGAGAAGATCGACCTCGTGCCCGCCGATCCTGAGGGCGCGGATCGCCGTCTCGCGGACTGCCGCGCAGAAGCTCTCTGGTACAGGATGGCAATAGACGAGAAGGATACGCATCAGAAATTCTCCAGCACGCTTTGCACTTTCGACATGAAGGCATGCCGGGTTTCGGTGGTCGAGCGGTTCATGTCGTAATGCGCCAGATAGTGCACCGGCGCTCGGGGGCGAATCGTCAGCCTCAGCATGCGTTTGACGATCTTGCGCGGTGGATCGCCGGCAATGAAGGCGCGCAATCGCGTTCCGCCATAGCTCGTTATCACCGCCAGCCTGCCGATATTGTGCAGGCATGGCGCGACCTGTCCGTCATCGATGCGGAAGGATACGCCAGGCAGGAACACCCGGTCGAACCACCCCTTGAGAATGGCGGGAAAGCCGTAATTCCAGACCGGATAGACCAGCACCAGCGCGTCGGCCTTCAGCAGGCGCTCCACACTGTCGGCAACCGCGTTCCGGTTGGTTCCGGTATCGTGATAGCCCAGCCGCTCGTCATGGGAGAGGACCGGATCGAATTTCTCGGCATAGAGATCGAGGCAGTCCACCGTGTGCCCCGCGTCGACAAGCGTCCGACGCGCCATGCGGAAGAGGCTGCCATTGAAACTCGATTCCACCGGATGGGCATGGACAAGCAGCACGCGCATATCTAGCGGCTTCCCTGCAAGCCCTTGAAAAGCCAGGTGCCTCCGGTGCTGAAATCGTAATCCGGGTCATCCCAGGCGATCATCTTTCCGGGATTGAGCAAACCCTTCGGATCAGCCTCGCGCTTGAAGGCGAGCTGGATCTCGTCGGTCTGCTTCGTCCCGCCTTCCTCCAGCGTGTAGCGGTGCGGATTGAAGATCGGGCAGCCATTGCCGGTATGGAAATCCATGATCTCGTCCAGCCGTTCGGCCGTCGTGAAGCGAACGAGCGGAAGCCCGAAGCAGGTGATGTCGCCGTCGAAGCGCACGAACTCGAGATGCGAGATCAACTCACCGTCGCCGAAACTCCGGTCCATCCGGGCGGAGAGTTCGAGCTGGTTCGGAAAGGGGTAGAGGACCTGGAGATAGGTCCATGCCGGATCAACCCGGATCGCCCGCAGAGTGGTATGGTTCCAGGAAAGTTCGAAGACCGGCGGCAGGCCCTTGCGATCACTGGCGGAAGCTGCGTCGAAGGCAACGCGTCCACCGTTGCGCCGGTTGAAGGCAAGGAGCGCATCATGGGACTGCGGAGCGACCATGACGAGCACCACATGCTCGCCGTCCTGCAGGAACTTCTGGTGGCGCTTGAAATAGTCGAACGGGCAGGGCGCTGCGACCACCGAGATCAGCTTTGTGAGGATTCCGTCCTGGCGCGCCAGGGCATTCGCGTAAGCTGCGGCTTCAGTAAATGACGGGAAACCGATGATCAGGTCGATCCAGTCATAGGATGGGGCGAGCGGCATCTCGACTTCGGTGATGATGCCGTTGGTGCCATAGGCGTGGATCGCCTTGTGAAGATCCTCGCCGGTCAATTCGAGCACCCGGGGTTCGGCTTCCATCGTCACGACGCGCAGCCGGATGACATTGCCGAAATCCCGCAATCCTCCGTAACTGATGGACCCGATGCCCCCCGAGCCGCCGGCGATGAAACCGCCGATCGTCGCGGTGTTGGCCGTCGACGGATGCATCCGCAACTCCTGGCCGGAATGGTCGCGCGCGGCCTTGTCGATATCCGCGCAGATCACACCGGGGCCGCAGACGATCCGGCCCGGAGCGATCTCGCGAATGTCGTTCATCTCCGCAAGCGAGAGCACCACTCCGCCCGACAGCGGCATCGCCTGTCCGTAATTGCCTGTGCCCGTGCCACGCGGGGTGACCGGGATGTCATGCCGATAACAGGCCTTGAGCACGGCGATCAGTTCGCCTTCGGTTTTCGGCGAGACGACAAGGTCGCCCGTAACCTCGGACAGCTGCTCCTTCAGGACAGGAGAGTACCAGTAGAAATCCCGGCTCTTCTGCTGGACGATCTTTTCGTTGTCCTCGATCCGGATGTCGCCGAGGTCCGCGCGCAGGGCTTCAATACTCATTGCTCATCCTTCCATCAGGTCATCGAGTTCGCTGTAATGCGGCGGCTTGGCGGAGATCGGTTTTCCGTTCCGGATCACGATGCGGTTGGTTTCCGGGCGGGAGAGAAGCTCGGTGAAGCGGCGGCCCTCGAAGAGGATGAAGTCGGCCGAACCGCGATTCTTGAGGAGACCGCGCTCGGTCAGCCCCATCGCGCGGGCTGCGTTGCGCCCCACGGTGGCAGGCCAGTCGCCGACCGGATGATCGAAATGGAGAATGCGCGTTGCCTCGCGATACACTTCCAGCATGTCGAGATCGCCATAGGCGAAGAACGGATCGCGGGTATTGTCCGAGGCGACAGCGACATTGATGCCGCGCGCGGCCATTTCATGAAGCAGCGTCACGCCCCGCCAGCGCGGCGTCGTCTGGTTGGTACGCCGGTCCTGCAGGTACATGTTGCACATGGGCAGGGAAACGATGGAAAGCCCGGCCCGAGCGACCAGATCGAGCGTTTCGAGAACCTCCGTATCCGGCTGCCTCGCCAGCGAACAGCAATGGCCGACGAGAATGCGGTTCGCGAAACCGTGGCGCAGAGCAGCCCGCGCGATCCGCTCGAGCGACACGGCAGCCACGTCGTCGGTCTCGTCGGCATGGAAATCGAGCTCGAGGTTGAGCTTCATCGCCGTCTCGAACACCCGGTCGAGGAGTTCGTCGAGATCGGGCACCATGTAGGTGACGGCGCCGAGAACGCCGCCATGGCTGGCCACCGTCCTGGCGAGCGAGGCGAAGGCGTCCGCGTCGCGCACCGCGTCGATGCCGACGAGCGATGCCGCCTGCAGGTTGACCTTGCCCTTCCACCTGGCGCGCATCTCGGAAAAGACCGGCCAGGAGATGCTCTCCTGCGGTGCGATCGAATCGAGATGGGTCCGGATCGAGGATGTGCCGTGGGCATAGGCGCAGCGGATGCCGAACTCCATCCGGCGTGCGACGTCCTCCGCCGACCAGCGCGCGATCCGGTCCTCGCCGACCGAGCCCAGCGCGCCGGCGAACGTGCCGTCCGGATTGGGCTTGCGCGGCCAGATGTGGCCCTTGTCGAGATGGGTGTGGCAATCGACGAAAGTCGGCAGCACGATGCCGCCATTGCCGTTGATCGTGTCCGGCACCGGCGGTCCGCCGCCCGGCTCGATCCTGGTGAACCGGCCGTCGTCGACCGTCAGCCTGGCTTGCGCCAGTCCGTCCTCGTCGAAGGACAGTCCGGCCACCGAAGTGGTGCTGCCATGGACGCGGATATTGTCGAGGATGAAATGGCCGGTATCCGGCAGCGTCACAGGCTTGTGCATTTATCGTTCCCGCTCGATGGCGCTTTCGTGCCAGCGCCTGAGGATCAGGTGGCTGATTGCGGACAGGGTGATGAAGATCAGGATGCCCGTCAGCGATATGAGCAGGAGTGCCGCAAAGAGCCGCGGGATCTTGAGCCTGTATCCGGCCTCGATGATTCGCGAGGCGAGACCCGACTCCTGACCCGCCGCGCCGGCCACGAATTCGGCAACGACCGCGCCGATCAGCGCCAGCCCGCCGGCGATTTTCAGTCCGCCGAGGAAATAGGGCATGGAAGCCGGAAGCCGCAAATGCCACAGCGTCTGCCAGCGGCTTGCGCCGTTGAGCTTGAAATAGTCGAGCAGGTTTCGATCCACCGAATTCAGGCCCAGCGTCGTATTGGACAGGATCGGGAAGAAGGCGACGATCCAGGCGCAGAGCAGCAGCTTGGCCGTCTGGTTGTCGACATAGATGTTGATCAGCGGGAAGATAGCAACGATCGGCGTGACCTGCAGAATGATCGCGAATGGAAAAAGCGACATTTCCACCCAGCGCGATTGCGCGAAGAGGACCGCGAGGCCGACACCACCGGTCACCGCCAGAAGAAGCGAGAGAAAGGTGATCTTCAGGGTGACGAGAAGGGCGGGCAGAAGGATCGCCGCATCGGCCCAGAGCGTGGTGAGGACAAGCCAGGGGCGCGGCAGGATGTAGGGCGGGATCTCGTTCCAGACGCAGATGCGATCCCACAGGATCAATGCCGCGCCCATGATCAGGAGCGGCATCAGCCACCTGCCGATCCTCTCGCGCTGGCGCGCGCGCAGCCGGGCCTGTTCCTCGGCGTCCATGCCACGTTCGGCCGCCGGCTTCTCGGCGGCTACTGCCAGATCATTGGACGCCAACGGACATATCCTCTCCCATCGCCGCGCCGAGCGTAGCGGAGACCTCGCGGCAGATCTCGGCATAGTGAGGCGAGGTGCGGTACATGTCGTCGCGCGGATAGGGCGCATCGACCGTCATCTCGCGAAAGATCCGCCCCGGCCGGGCAGCCATCACCGCGATGCGGTTGGACAGGAACACGCTCTCGAAGACAGAATGGGTGACGAATATCGCGGTAAAGCCGCGATCGCGCCAGAGATCGAGCAAGTCGGCATTGAGGCGGAAGCGGGTGATCTCGTCAAGCGCCGCGAATGGTTCGTCCATCAGCAGCATCTTGGGACGTGTGACCAGCGCTCGCGCGATCGACACCCGCATCTTCATGCCGCCGGATAGCTCGCGGGGCACGGCTTTCTCGAACCCCGTCAGATGGACCCGTTCGAGCGCATCGGCAATTTCACCGGCCGCCTCCTGGCGGGAGACGCCACGCAGCCTCAGCGGCATCCAGACATTGTCGTGGACGCTTGCCCAGGGCAGCAGTGTCGGTTCCTGGAAGACGAACCCGATATCGCCGCGTTGAATTTCGCCACCCTGCCAGTCGAGCTGGCCGGAGGTTGGTGCAGACAGCCCGGCGATGATGCGAAGCGCCGTCGATTTGCCGCAGCCGGAGGGGCCGAGAAGGCTGAGAAAATCACCCTGGCATATGGCGAGATTGACGTCGTCGAGCGCGGCGACGCCCGAGGCGAAACGCTTGCCGATATGGCGCAGGGCGAGCTGGGTGAGGGCAGATGCTGTCATGTCTTGCGGCCTTGCGGCGGGAGGCCCGGCAAAGCCCGGACCTCGCCGACATCGGTCCCTCATTTCTTCAGATCCAGCCCCACCTTCTGGTTCACGAAGTCGAGCGTGTAGGTGGACTTGATGTCTAGGCCGTCCTCGACGACGCCGGCTTTCACCATCTTGTCGTAAAAGCTCTGCATCCGCGCGTCGGTCATGGCGCCGATCCCAATGGTCTCCGTGTCGCCGGAATCGACGATGCCGTATTCCTTCATCTTGTCGATGGAAAAGGCGATCTGATCATCCGACATGTCGGGATTGTCTTTCTGGATCAGCGCATTGGCCGCCGAATTGTCGCCATAGAGATAGCTGTACCAACCCTTGATCGAGCCTTCGACGAAGCATTTGACCACCTCCGGCTTCTCCTCGATCGTTGCCGCCATGGCTTCGATGGTGGTCGAATAGGTATCGAACCCGTAATCGGCGATCAGGAACAGTTTGGGCGAAAAGCCGCCTTCCTGTTCGACCGCGTAGGGCTCCGACGTGATGTAGCCCTGTTGCACGGACTTCTTGTCGGCAATGAAGGGAGCCGGATTGAAGGTGTAGGGCACGCGCTTGGAGGCATCGAATCCGAATTCGGTGATCATCCACTGGAAGTAGCTTTGGAAACCCTGGTCGCCGAGAATGTAGGTGTCGGCGTCCTTGAGCGATTCCCAGCTTTCGAAGCCCTGGTCGGGATGGGTCATCAACACCTGCGGCTCTTTCTGGAACGACGCCGCGACGACCTTGACCGGAATGTTCTCCGCGGCTGCCGAGAAGGCTTCGAGCATGTTGCCGCCCATGTTGAAGTCGATCTTGCCGGCCAGGAGCAGGGCGCGGTTATTGACCTGCGGGCCGCCGGGCAGGATCGTGACCTCGAGGCCGCAGGCCTCGTAGGTGCCGTCGGCGACCGACTGGTAGAAGCCGCCATGTTCCGGTTGCGCCAGCCAGTTGGTGCCGAACGAGACCTTTTCGAGAGCCAGTGTCTGGCCCGCGGTTCCGGAAAGAAGAAGAACAGTAAGAAGGCTGCGAGAAAGAGCTGTCATGACACCATCCTTGGCTTACGCGACGACCTTCATGGCGCCGCTTCTCCATGCCGCTACGGAGCAAGCTTCATGCCAGAAGCCGGGGCCGTGCCACCCGGGAGGCTCCGGGTTTCGTTCCGCACGACGGTGGCGATTTCTGCTGCGTGTTGCTTAATTCGTGGTCAGTGCTCCCGTTCTGACCATTGCATCTTGACCCATTTGCCGGGCCTTTGGAATAGATGTCGGAAGCGGTGCAGCCGACCGCCCGCAACGATCGCCGGGAGGCAGGGGAAGACTGGATGAAATATCACACGCCGGAGACGATCCGCCCGCCATTCGCGCGCTACAGCCATGCCGTCGAGGTGCCGCCGGGATGTCGGCTCATGGTGTGCTCCGGTCAGCTGGGGCTTACCAGGGATGATCATATTCCGGAGGATGCGGGCGCGCAGGCGGAACTGTGCTTTGCCGCCGTGAAGGAGATTCTCGCTTCGGCGGGCATGGATTTCTCCCATATCGTGCGCATCAATGCCTATGTTACCGACCGCACCTGGCTGAAACCCTATATGGCCGTGCGCGACAGGCTGTTCGGCGATCCGCCTCCGGCCTCCACACTCATGATCGTCTCGGGATTTGCCAACGAGGCCTTCAAGGTGGAAATAGAGGTGCTGGCCGCCGCACCCGCATTGGAATGAGGGCGCGTGACCGGCGCGCTTGAAGGAAAGAGACCATATGACGAGAAAGATCTGGTGGGGCGACTTCACCGCTCCCGAATTCACCGACATCGATGCCAATGCGACCATCGCCGTGCTGCCGATCGCGGCGATCGAGCAGCATGGGCCGCATCTGCCGGTTTCCACCGATAGCTCGATCATGGAAGGCATGATCGATACCGTCATTCCGCTCGTGCCGGACGATCTCGACCTGCGCATCCTGCCGATCCAGCAGGTCGGCAAATCCAACGAGCACCTCCACGCGCCGGGCACGCTGTCCATTCCCGCCACCACGCTGATCGACCACTGGGTCGAACTCGGGCATTCCGTCGCCCGCGCAGGCATCCGCAAGATCATCATCATCACCTCCCACGGCGGCAACGAGGAGGTCATGGGCATCGTCTCGCGTGAACTGCGCGTCCGCGCCCGGATGATGTCGGTCAAGACGAGCTGGATGCGCTTCGGACTGCCCGAAGGCATGTATTCCGATGAGGAACGCCGCTACGGTATCCATGGCGGCGACGTCGAAACATCGCTGATGCGCCATTTCCGCCCCGAACTGGTTGACATGACGAGGGCGGAAAATTTCGTCTCCGCCGTCAAGCGCGCGGAAGGCGAGTTCGATCTCCTCAAGCACACCGGCACCCACGCCTTCGCCTGGATGGCCAACGACCTGCATCCATCGGGTACCGTTGGCGAGGCGGCCGAGGCGACGGCGGAGAAGGGCAGGGCGACCGCAGAGCACCAGGCAAAGGGCTTTGTCGAACTCGCCAGGGAACTGCGCCGGGCCGATCTGGATGCGTGGCTGGCGTAGGCCGGCGCGCAGCCACCGGCCACATCGCAAGCAATCGGCCGAGGCTTGGGACGCAGCCTCTTGTCCGTCTTCCTTACACCGGCATCTTGTCGCCGAGGTGAGGAGACGAGCTCATCATCGCCGGCCCGCTGCGGCTCGTCGAGCCGTAGGCGTGGCACCTCAAACTTGCATTGCTAATAAAACATGAGTATCAGGCTCATGAATAATGCGGCGTGACGGCCCGAGAGCGAATGTGCCAACTCTCGAAACCGGCGATCGGTCCGATATCGGGCTCCGCCGGACAGTCGCGGCCGAAATGGCTCCGATGAGGTATCTCGATGAGTTACCAGCACAATATGTTCACCGAGATGGAAGGCATCCGCGCCGTCGGTCCGGCACGCTGGCGCGCCTTTGACGGCGGTATCGGCGTCTTCTGGAACGCCATGGGCGAGAACGGCGCTCACGCGTATTATCTGTCTCCCGATCCGCGCATCGTGATCTTCTTCGACCGCGTTTCGGGATATATCCGCATGGCAAACGAGCCCGATGCCATCGGCAGCAGGGATCGCCCGATGACGCGGGCGGTATACGTGCCTGCGGGGGTGCCGCTCTGGACCCGGTTCACCGCTGCGCGGCGATTCTCCCACCTCGATCTCCATATCCATCCCGACCGCCTGCTGCGCTACATGACGCCGTCCCTGGGGCGCTCGGCGGCTATGGCGGTGTTGCGCCGGCCGGTGGAAATCGAGGATCTGGGGACGATCGAAACGCTGGCCAATCTGGTCGTCGACGATCTGTCCGAGGGCGGACGGCATACCGTCTATGTTGAAAGCCTCGTCGGCGCGATCGCCGCAGCTCTTCTCGATCTCCCCGAATGCCGGGAGACCCAAAAGCCGGGCGGACGGCTGACGCAGGCTCAGCTGAACAAGCTCTTTTGCCGCTTCGACGGGGTCACCGACAAACGCCTCCCGGTCTCGGAAATGGCTTCCATCGTCGGCCTTTCGGAAAGCTGGTTCACGACTGTCTTCAGGCAGACGACCGGCAAGACGCCGCTGCAGTGGCAACTCGCCCGCAGGATCGAGGCAGCGCAGCGGTTGCTGCATGACAGCAATCTCAGCCTTGCGGAGATCGCGGCGCAGCTCGGATTCTCCGATCAGGCGCATCTGACGAAAGCCTTCCGTCAGGTTTCCGGCAATACGCCCGCCGCTTGGCGCCGCGCCAGACGTCCGGAGTGAAGCTGTGCGGCCCCATCCGCCCGGCGGGCGGACAGGGCCTGTCATCGCATTCTACCAGCTCTGGCGAAGCGTCGCGTAGATCGCCCGTCCCGGATTGTAGTAGAGCGCGCCGCCGTCATTATTGGCGACGTGCTTCTCGTCGAACAGGTTGGTGGCGTTGACCTGGAAGGACGTGTTTTCACTGAACGCGTAGGTGAAGGCGGCATCGAAGACCACGGCATCCTCCGACTTCCGGGTATTCGCATTGTCGAAATAGTAGGAACCGATATAGCGCGCGCCCAGACCGAAGGTCATGTCGCCACGCTTGCCGTCACCCTCGAACGTGTATGTTCCCCAGATCGACGCCAGATGTTCGGGTACCTGGGCGAACCGGTTGCCGTCATAGCTGCCGCCCGGCTCCTCGATGCTGGAATCGATGTAGGAATACGCCGCGATGACGTCGATATTGGCTGTCACTTCAGCCTTTCCCTCGACATCGAAGCCGCGATGCCGGATCTTGTCGACAGTGGCCGGCAGATAGGTCGGGGCTTCATAGGTGGTGATGTTCTCCATCGTCAGGTCGTAGACGGAGGCGGTGATCAGGCCCGGGAAGGCTGTGGGCTGATATTTCACCCCGATCTCGTACTGGGTGCCGGTCGTGGGCTCGGTGCCGGTTCCCGGAGGCGCCACGGATTCCGCGTAGCTCACATAGGTGGCAAGCTCGTCGGTGAGCTTGTAGCTCAGTCCGAACCGTGTCGTGAACTCGCTGTAGTCGCCGCTTTCCGTGGTCTTCGCGATGACGTCGGTCTCGCTCAGGTCGAGCCAGTCATTGCGTAGCCCGACAGTTGCCGTCAGCCGGTCGAAGAAGGTCAGATCCTGTTGCAGATAGATCGCCCTGGTCTCCTGGTCGTTCTCGGTGACCGTGCGGTTCGATAGCGCCCCGAGCGGCCCGGAATGGACCGGATTTGTCCAGTCGATCCCCGGCGCCGTTCCATCCCAGACAGCCGGATACTCGGAGCCCGTGTCCCCGTAGGCGTCGATCTTGTTGTACTCGACGCCCACGAGCGTGCGGCTCTCCACCGTATCGAAATGGGTTTCGTAGAGCAGATTTGCATCGATGACGAATTGTTCGTCCGTGCCCTCGTTCTGGAAGAAGATGCGGTCCGCTTCGGTGTCCGACGGGTCGTTGGCGCCCTGGGCGTCGTAGATATAGGCGTAGCCGAACCCGCCCTTGTTGCGGCTGTGCCGGGCGGTGGAGTTGAAGCTCAGACCGTTCTCGAAATCATGGTCGACCAGCAGCGTAAAGGTGTTGCGGTCGGTGTCGAGATAGTTGAAGCCGGGTTCGCCGAAAAAGCGGTCGCGTTCGAAATCCGTTCCCAGCGGATGGCCGCCGCCGCTCGGCGTTCCGTCCTTGTCGAGGTGGTCGAAGACGATGGAGACCGAGGTCTGGTCGGTGGGCCGCCATGTCAGGCCGCCCATGATGAAGTTCTCGTCGTCCTGGGAATAGTCATATTCCGCGTCCGAGCGCTGAAGCTTGCCGGTGAGCCGGTAGGAGAGTGTGCCATCCTCGATGAGATCGTCGCCGAAATCGAACCCCACTTCCTTGTGGTCGAACGAGCCGCCGGTCACATAGGCTTCGCCGAAGCGACCCTCCTTCGGCGTCTTCGTGACGTAGTTCACCGCTCCGCCCGGATCTGACACGCCGAAACCGGTGGAACTGGCGCCCTTGAGCACTTCCACCCGTTCGAAGGCATAGGGTTCTTCCAGCACACCGCCCCAGCTGCGACCGAGCACGAGACCGTCGCGATAGGTGAAGGGACTGAAGCCGCGGATCTTGAAATAGTCGAAACGGTCGTCGGAACCGTAGTAATCCGTCACCACGCCTGCCGTGTACTGGACGACTTTCTCGATCGTGTCGGCGCCGCGTTCGGCGATTTCCCGCGAGGTCACCACGGAGACCGACGCCGGCGTCTCGAGGATTTCGGCGGGCATCTTGCCTGCGCCGGTCGATTCCGTCGCCACGATGGTCCGGGAATCGCCCGTAAGGCCGGCGCCTTCGACAGCGATGGTGTCGAGCATGGTGGTTTCGCCCGTACCCGATGCCTGCTGCGCGAGTGCCGGCGCGGCGATGACCAACCCGAGAGCCGTACACCCGGTCAGAATGAAGTTGTGATGCGCGAGATGCGACTTGCGCCGACTTTCCCCGTACGACGTATTGTTCCTGCTCAAACCCGATACCCCGATGTTGTGGCAACCCCGAACCGGCGGGAGGCGCCGGCGTGCCGCTGACTTTCAAGCGAGGGCGGACAGCCATGCGCGCCTGCCCGTCGTCGCTGCATGCGGTTCGAAGGGCGGCAGGCGGCGACGCCCGATCCTCGGTTGCGGCTTTTAACTTGAGTAAAATAGTCTGGTATTGTCGTTTTCTCCGGTTTTGTACGATTCCCCGGTAACTTACGCGCAAGCGCCGAGCCCTGGTCGTCCTAGGCTTGACCTCTTTTCCGAAACCTGAGAGTGACGGTCAACTTTAATCTGAACGTTGAGTATTCGCGATGCCGCGCTTGTCCCGCTTCCTCGCTCCGGTGTTGACCGGTCTTCTTCTCGCTCTGTCCGCCTCGCGCGGAGCGCAAGCGGAGGGAATGGACGCCTATCCGCTGACGATCACCCATGCTTTCGGGACCACCACGATCAATTCGAAGCCCGAGCGCGTCGCAACCGTAGCCTGGGCCAATCACGAAGTGCCGCTGGCCCTCGGCGTGGTACCCGTCGGCATGGCGCGCGCCAATTTCGGCGATGACGACGGTGACGGCATCCTGCCGTGGAACAGGGAGAGGCTCGACGAACTGGGGGGTGCGACCCCCGTGCTCTTCGACGAGGGTGACGGCATCGATTTCGAAGCGGTCGCCGCCACGCGGCCGGACGTGATCCTGGCGGCCTATTCGGGGCTCAGCCGCTCCGACTACGAGACGCTCAGCCGGATCGCTCCCGTCGTCGCCTTTCCAGAAGCCCCCTGGTCGACCGACTGGCGCGCCACGATCCGGCTGGACAGCGTCGGAATGGGAATGGCGGCCGAGGGCGAGGCGCTGATCGCCCGGATCGAGGGGGAAATCGCTGCCGAGGTGGCGAAGCATCCGCAGCTCGCGGGCAAGTCGGCCATGTTCGTCACCCATCTCGACACCACGGATCTCAGCACCGTCAATTTCTACACCACCCATGATGCCCGGGTCCGGTTCTTTGGAGATCTGGGTCTGGTGGTGCCCAAAAGCGTCGCGGAAGCCTCGGATGAAGGCCGTTTCGCCGGTTCGACGAGTGCCGAACGCATCGACGCCTTCGACGATGTCGACATTCTCGTAACCTACGGCGGCGCCGAACTGATGGCGGCGATGAAGGCCAATCCGCTTTTCGCGCACATGCCGGCTGTCAGCAACGATGCGGTCGTCCTTCTCGGCAACAACGCGCTCGGCACCGCAGCCAATCCCACGCCGCTGTCGATTTCCTGGGTGCTCGGGGACTATGTGGCCGAACTCGCCGGGGCGGCCGGAAAGGACGCCGGACGGTCGAACGGACAATCCGAATGAACGTCTCTGCACCGTCGTCAAATGTGCCGCTCCCGCGGCAGGGGCGGAGCAATCGTGGCCGCGCGCTCTGGCTCTCGTCGCTGGTCGCGCTTGCGGGCGTCCTTATGCTCCTGTCCCTGGCGATCGGCACCCGATCCGTTCCCTTTGCCGAAATCTTGTCTGCCCTTGGCGGCCGTGTCGACACGATCGGCGAGGCGGCGGTGGCGACCCGCATTCCGCGCACCGTGCTGGCCGCGCTTGCGGGCGCTGCCCTCGGTCTTTCCGGGGCGATCATGCAGGGCATCACGCGCAATCCGCTCGCCGATCCGGGCATTCTCGGCGTCAATATGGGCGCCGCGCTTGCCGTCGTCGTCGGCGTCGCCTGGTTCGGCATGGCGTCCTCCCACGCCTATATCTGGACTGCCGTCTGCGGGGCCGGGGTCACGGCGATCTTCGTCTATGCCGTCGGCTCACTCGGACGCGGCAGGGCTACCCCGCTCAAGCTCGCGCTGTCGGGGGCCGCGACCTCGGTCGCCTTCTCCTCGCTCGTCATCGCCATTGTCCTGCCGCGCAACGACATCGCAGGCGGCATACGCTCCTGGCAGATAGGCGGCGTCGGCGGCGCTACCTTCGACCGCATCGGCCATGTCCTGCCGTTCCTGCTTGCAGGCTTCGCCCTCAGCCTTCTGTCGGCGCGGAAGCTCAACTCCCTGGCGCTCGGCGACGAACTGGCTGCCGGTCTGGGCGAAAGGGTGATGCTGGCCCGGGCCACAGCCGCTCTCGGTGCCGTTCTGTTGTGCGGAGCGACCACGGCCGTCTGCGGGCCGATCGGATTCGTCGGGCTCGTCGTGCCGCATCTGTGCCGGCTGGTGGCCGGCGTCGACCATCGCTGGCTGCTGCCGTTCAGCGCGCTCGCCGGCGCCTCGCTTCTGTTGGCGAGCGATGTCGTTGGACGGATCGCAGCCCGACCGTCCGAACTCGATGTCGGCATCGTCACCGCGCTCGTCGGTGCGCCCTTCTTCATCTGGATCGTGCGGCGCCAGCGGGTGAGGGAACTGTGATGGACGGATCCCTGCCGGCGACCGCCACCAGTCAAATCATCGCAGGACATCGCGCAACCCGTATCCGCAGGCGGCAAGCGGTCGTCGCTGCCCTCCTGCTCGCCGTCGCGGCTCTCCTTGCCCTGTCGCTGATGCTCGGACAGTCGTTCACGCCACCGCTGGACGTCGTCCATGTGCTCCTGGGACATGACGTGCCGGGCGCGTCCTTCACGGTCGGCGATCTGAGGCTGCCGCGCGCGGTTCTCTCCATCCTTGCCGGACTGAGCTTCGGCATTGCCGGATCTGCCTTCCAGGTCATGCTGCGCAATCCGCTTGCCAGCCCCGACATCATCGGCATCAGTTCGGGCGCCAGTGCGGCAGCGGTCTTCGCCATCGTCGTCCTGTCGCTCGACGGTCCGCTCGTCTCCGTCTTCGCCGTGATCTCCGGACTGGCGATCGCGCTCCTCGTCTACGGGCTGTCCTTCCGCAACGGCGTTTCGGGCACCAGGCTCATCCTCGTCGGTATCGGCGTCTCCGCCATGCTCGAAAGCCTCATCGCCTACATCCTTGCGCGCGCGCCGGCCTGGACGCTGCAGGAGGCGATGCGCTGGCTCACCGGCAGCGTCAACGGCGCAAGTCTCGACCAGGCGATTCCGCTTCTCTTGGGTCTCGTCCTCTTCGGCGGCATTCTATTGTCGCGCGCAGGCAATCTCGAGGCGATGCGGCTCGGCGACGACATGGCCGCCGCGCTCGGCGTCCGCGTGGCCCGTGAAAGGGCGCTCCTCGTCGTCGCTGCCGTCGCGGTTATTTCCATCGCCACCGCCGTCACCGGCCCGATAGCCTTCGTCGCCTTTCTGGCAGGCCCCATCGCCGCGCGCATTCCGGGCATCAGCGGTTCGATCCTTCTGCCCGCCGCGCTGACCGGTGCGGTGCTGGTTCTTCTGGGCGACTATGTCGGCCAGTTCCTGCTTCCGGCCCGTTATCCGGTCGGCGTCGTCACCGGAGCGCTCGGCGCACCTTATCTCATCTACCTGATCATCCGCGCCAATCGCGGTGGAGCCATGTCATGAGCGGTCATGAACTGCGAGCGGAAGATCTCGGCGCCGGCTATGGCGAGCGGAGTGTCTTCGACCATCTGGATATTGCCTTTCCCTCCGGCCGGATCACCGCCATCGTCGGTGCCAATGCCTGCGGCAAGTCCACGCTTTTGCGCACGCTATCGCGCTTGTTGCCGGCCCGGCGGGGGCGGGTGCTGCTCGATGGCCGGTCGATCCATCACCTGCCTTCGCGCGAGCTTGCGCGGACGCTGGGCTTGCTGCCGCAATCGCCGGTGGCGCCCGAAGGCATCACGGTGGCCGATCTCGTCAGCCGGGGTCGTCATCCGCATCAGGGTCTGTTCTCGCGCTGGACGGGGACCGACGAGCGTGCCGTGGCCGATGCGCTCGATGCGACCGGTACGGCGGAACTCGCCGAACGGGCGGTCGACGAGTTGTCGGGCGGCCAGCGTCAGCGGGTCTGGATCGCCATGGCGCTCGCCCAGAAGACCGACGTGCTGCTGCTCGACGAGCCGATCACCTTTCTCGACATCAGCCATCAGGTCGAGGTTCTCGATCTGCTGACCGATCTCAACCGCAGCCGTGGCACGACCATCGTCATGGTGCTGCATGATCTCAACCTTGCCGCCCGTTATGCGGATTGCCTCGTCGCCATGGCGGGCGGCCATATCCGGTCCGTTGGAGCACCCGAAATCGTGCTGACGGAGGAGGGCGTCCGGCAGGTCTTCGGCCTCGACTGCCGCGTCCTGACCGATCCGACCTCCGGGCGGCCGATGATGTTGCCGCTCGGCCGCCACCATGCGCAGCGGGATGCCGGTGCGGAACCACGCCTCGCCCTTGCCGATGAAACCTTGCCCCGGGAGCAGCCATGACCATCGCCGGACCCCACAGCCTGTCGGGCACGGCGGTCACGCCGGACGCCGCGCGCATGCTCGATGTCATAGAGGAGCATTTCGCCGAACATGCGGAGGTCCGTCGCCACGGCGCGCTGGTCCATCTGGAGAGCGAGGCGGGTGGCGCCGACATACGCGCCGAAACCGGCCGGCTGACGATCGCGCTCGACGGAACCTCCGGCGACGCGCTGGAACTGATGCGCACCATGCTTGCCGAACATCTCTTCTATTTCGCCGGCGCCGAACCGCTTGAACTCAGCTGGTCGGCGGCCCCGCGGCCGGGCGCGCTGGCCGGTTTCCATCAGGCTCGGGTGGTTGCGCGGCGGCAGGTCACTCCGCGCATGCTGCGCCTCACCTTTGCCTGTGGCGACGTCACGCCCCTTGTCGGCGGCGATATCCACGTTCGCCTCCTCGTGCCGCCCAAGGGCCGTGAGCCGGTCTGGCCGGGGCTTCGCGAGGATGGTCGCATCGCCTGGCCGGAAGGAGAAGACGAACTTCTGGTGCGCGCCTATACCATCCGCAGCGTCGATGCGGTGCGCAACGAGTTCGACATCGACGTCTTCCAGCACGCCGGACACGGTGTCGCCACGCCGGGTGCCGATTTCGCCCGGGACGCCGGTCCCGGTGATCTCGTCGGTCTGATGGGGCCGGGGGCCGGAGGGATCCCGCAGGCTGCGTCCGTGCTCCTCGTCGGCGACGAGACCGCGCTGCCAGCCATCGCCCGCATTGTCGCCGAAGCGCCTGCCGATACCCGCGTCGAAGCCATCATCGAGGTGGAGGATGCAGCCGAGGAACAGCCGCTTCCCGGCGGCGCAACGCTCGGCGTGCGCTGGCTGCATCGCGCGACATATCCGCAAGAGAAGCCCGACACCCTCTTGCGCGCGGCACTCCAGGCCATCGACGCCGCTCCGGACGACACGTTCGTCTGGGTCGCCTGCGAAAAGGACGACGTCCGCGTGATCCGCAAGCACCTCAAAAGCCGCGGCCATGACCGCAAGCGGATGTATGTGGCCTATTACTGGGAAAGGCAGTGAGCGGCTCGACGCCGCGGATCCCGGCGGTTCGAGCCATGACGGATTGAAATGACCGGAAGGGTGGTGAGCGCGCAGGGGTTCGAACCCTGGACCTACTGATTAACAGTTTGAGTAGCCGATAATTAAATAATTGATAAAATGAAGAAATACTGTGCAAAAATCATAATGTGTGCAGAAGTGTGGGTGATCGCGACGGTTTCATGTGTGTTGATGGCGTCCTTGGCAATAATTAACTGGAACGCGATCCCGCATACGGAGCAATAGAAGCCTTCTTTCGGATATATAAATTAGACAATATAAAATTAGAGTTTGAGCTTGAGTGCTTTACGTGGTCGAATTTGAAAAATCATAGAGCAAGCTCCTTGGTCAAACAGTTTTCCTGCCTTGTGAGAGTGGTCGATACAGGAAAATGCATCATCCGAACTGGCATCTGACTTCGTGCTCTCGGAGGAGCCGTAAATGCGCGTTTTGAAGGCTGTCCTTGCCGCCTTACTGCTCTTTGCGATGGTGTCTCTCATGCGGCCAGCCATAGCCCTATGGGACGGTTATCTTCACTCGGATGCCGGGTCGATTAATGCCGCTTTTGCGGAGCGGTATTATCTACGTGGGCGTCCAATAGTAGAACGCTGGGAAGCTATGAATGTTTTCGAGCGCGGCTATTACTTCAGCGCCTTTCAGAGTTTTCCAGACCTGTCGAATTGCATGGCTTCATCTTCCGATGACGGAGCCATTGGTGCGTTTAATTGGAAGGCGCCAAAAACAAGCGCGCAGTTGGAAGTTTGCTTGTTCCATGTTTCGCAGAAGCTAAATTCTCCAGAAAGTATGGCGTCTTGGCTGGAGAACGAAGGTGTCAAAACCTACAAGTTTCCACATCAGTGGCAGAATGCGAATTTCAGTGGTCGTCACTATTTGATTGATGGGTACCTTCGGTACGATAGTTGTCTTGCATTAGTCGGTCGCTTTTCTGCGATTTCTGATTGGGCATTTTTTTGCGTCACACCAATATCGTGGGGTCTGCGGAATTTATCTCTAAGGGTTTCTGATTTCAACACGGAGATAAAATACGACTATATACAGAATGAATATCATAAAGATGTTTTAAGGATTCAGATTTCCGTAAGGTATGGGGGGGATGTGAAGTGATATATTGAAGATAATGGTGTGTGTTTGCTTTTTTCAAGGAGGGTGAGATGTCGAAAATTTACGTGGCAGCTAATTATGTAACTACTAGTGGTTATTGGGATTTTTTGGTGCCAGATGCTCTTGAGGATTCTGGTCACTTGCAGATCGTTGAAGAAACCGATGGCGGTGCATTCAATGAATTGGAAGTTCAGGCGCCAGGCGCGGCGACTGGCTTCGGATCCATCCGAGGTGCGTGGGTATGTGTCATGTGTGAGAGTATTTTAGCCGCCAATTTGGCAGCGATCTAGCTCTAAAGCGTTGATTCCTATGGTGAGCGCGCAGGGGTTCGAACCCTGGACCTACTGATTAAAAGTCAGTTGCTCTACCAGCTGAGCTACGCGCTCCCGAAAGGCGCCGGGTGACCGGCTCGGGTGGCGCGGAACATAGGCAGGGTCTTTCGTGCGGTCAACCACAAAAACCGCGCTTTTTTCATCCTTTCAACGGCTTGTATTCCCGGGCCGCATTTGCCGCCGTCTTTCGGTCTGAACGGTCGCCGGCGGCCATGCGGCATCGCGTCCGCTCCGGAATTTGTGACTGGTCAGTCACCGGCAGGACCGGTAGAAGCCCCGAAACGAGTGGGAATACCACCGGGACGGGCGCGCGCATCATGCCGAAGGCCGGACCGGGCATGAGAGTTCAGGGTAAGAGGCCGGGTTTCCGTGATTGCCGATATTTCGCTGCTGACCGCCATTTTCGCAGGTGCGCTGTCGTTTCTCTCGCCCTGCGTGCTGCCGCTGGTGCCGCCCTATCTGTGCTACATGGCCGGTGTTTCCTTCGACGACTTCAATCATGGCGACCGTCCGCGCGACAGGACGCTGCAGAAGCAGGTCTTCTTCGCCTCGCTTTTCTTCACGCTCGGATTTGCCACGGTATTCGTCGCTCTCGGCGCGGGCGCATCTTCGATTGGTTCGATGCTGCGCCAGAACATCGACCTGTTCTCCAAGATCGGCGGCGCGATCATCATCGTCATGGGCCTGCACTTCATGGGTGTGTTCCGCATTCCGCTGCTGGCGCGCGAGGCGCGTTTCAACGGCGGCGGCAAGCCGGCCACGCTGTCGGGAGCCTATGTCATGGGCCTGGCCTTCGCCTTTGGCTGGACACCCTGTATCGGCCCGGTTCTGGGCGCGATTCTCGGAGTGGCCGCCTCGCAGCAGACGGTCGGCGCCGGCGCCCTGCTGCTGGCCTTCTACTCATTCGGCCTGGCGCTGCCGTTCTGGCTGGCCGCACTCTTTTCCGGCGCCTTCATGCGGTTCCTGCAGCGCTTCCGCAGGCATCTCGGCACGGTCGAGAAGGTCACCGGCGGACTTCTGGTGCTGACCGGCATCCTGTTTCTCACCGGCGGGATGGCGACCATGTCCTACTGGCTGCTGGAAACCTTCCCGGCGCTCGGCCTGATCGGCTGAGGGCGTCTCAGCGCGTATCGGCGCGCGTGCGCGGCCGCTTTGCCGTCGCCATGATGAGCCCGGTCAGCACGGTTGCGATGCCCACCAGGTGGTAGGGATGAAACGGTTCCCCGAGCACCAGGACGGCAAGCGCCACCCCGTAGGGCGGCAGAAGATACATGAAGATGCCCGCCGTTGCGGCGCCGAGGCGCGCGATGCCGTACTGGAAGCCCGAAAAGGCCAGCAGCGAGGCAAAGAAGACGATGCCCGCAATTCCGCCCCAGGCCGTGGTCGTCACCGGCATGCGCGCGCCGCTGAGAAACTCCCATAGCGCCATCGGCATGAGAAGCACCGCGCCGGCTGCCGCGACGACGCCGAACTGCGACAGCGTGTTCAGTCCCTCCGGCCGGTTCTTTCGCAACAGCACCGAATAGGCGGCCCAGGAGATGGCTGCGACCACGAACAGAAGGTCACCCGTGTTGAGGCGAAGAGACAGCAGGGCCTGGGGCTCGCCCCTCAGCACGATGACCGCCACGCCCAGGAAGCCGATGATAATCCCCGCGATCTCGCGGCCGGTGACCGGGCGGCCGAAGAAGAGCCGTTCGATGATCAGGATGATCAGCGGCGACGTGGTGTAGATCAGCGTGCCGTTCGTCGCCGTGGTGTATTCGAGACCGAGATAGACGATGCCGCCGCAGATCCACATCCCGAGGAACCCGAGCAGCAGCCAGTGGCGCGGATGCCCGGTGACGAAGGCGCGCGCGGGAGCCCATTCGCGCATGACCCAGGGGGTGAGGATGAGCGCCGCCGCCGTCCAGCGGATGAAGGCGAGGGTGAACGGTGCGACCTCGGGAATGGCCAGCCGTCCGAAAATCAGGTTCGACGAGAAGAACAGCGGTGTCGCCAGCATGACGAGATAGGGAACGAGGCTGGCGCTTTCGCCGTGAATCGGTGTTGATGTGGACTTGGACATGGGCTCCCGGTATGTGCGGTATGAACCCGGTCAACGGGCGTGGCTGAACCTATAGGGGATTCGGTTCCACGCGAACAATGCGGCCCGGCGGACAAAGAGACGGAGTACACAGATGCAGCGAAAGAGCTTGGCGGTCATTCTCGCAGCGGGCGATGCCACACGAATGAAGTCGTCCATGTCGAAGGTGCTGCATCCGGTCGGCAACTTGCCGATCATCACCCATGTCACCGCGGCGGCCAAGGCGGCCGGCATCGAACGCGTCGCCCTCGTCGTCGGCCGCGATGCCGAAAAGGTCGCCGAAGCCGGTGCGAGGGCCGGTCTGGAGTGCACGTCCGTGCTCCAATCCGAACGCAAGGGCACCGGCCACGCGGTCCTGATGGCGCGCGACGTGATCGCCGAGGGTTTTGACGACGTCATCGTCCTTTACGGCGATGCGCCCCTGATTGCCCCGCAAAGCCTCGGTGACGCGATCGAGGCGCGCAGGAACGGCGCCGACATGGTGGTTCTCGGCTTTACCGCCGCCGATCCGCACGGCTATGGCCGGATGATCGTCGAGAACGGCGAGCTGACCGCGATCGTCGAGGAAAAGGAAGCGACCGAGGAGCAGAGGAAGATCGACTTCTGCAATGGCGGCATCATCACCATGGACGGCAACGAGGCGATCGCGCTTCTCGAGGCGATCGGCAACGACAATGCCAAGGGAGAATATTATCTTACCGACGTCGTTTCCATCTGCCGTGCGCGCGGCGGCAGGGTGATCGCGCTCGAAGCGCCCGAGACGGACATGATGGGCTGCAATACCCGTGCCGAACTCGCCGCGCTGGAGGCCGAATGGCAGACCCGCAAGCGCCGCGAGGTCATGCTCTCGGGTGTCACACTCTCCGATCCTTCAACCGTTTATTTCTCGCACGACACCGAAATCGGCAATGATGTGCTGATCGAGCCGAACGTCTGGTTCGGACCGGGCGTCACGGTGGGCGAGGGCGCCGTCATCCACGCCTTCTCCCATCTGGAAGGGGCCAAGGTCGGCGCGGGTGCGGCTGTCGGGCCGTTCGCGCGGCTGCGTCCGGGCGCGGATCTGGGAGAAAAATCCAAGGTCGGCAATTTCTGCGAGGTCAAGAAGGCGGAGATCGGCGCCGGCGCCAAGGTCAACCACCTGACTTATATCGGCGATGCGGTCATCGGCGCGAAAGCCAATATCGGCGCGGGCACGATCACCTGCAATTATGACGGCGTGAACAAGTACCTGACCGAAATCGGCGCCGGTGCCTTTATCGGTTCCAACTCCTCGCTCGTTGCGCCGGTGAAGATCGGTGACGGAGCCTATATCGGCTCGGGATCGGTCATCACGAAGGCCGTGGAAGCCGATGCGCTGGCGCTCAGCCGCGTGACGCAGGAGAACTATCCCGGCAAGGCAAGCGTGCTGCGGGCGCGGGCGGAAGCGCGCAAGGCGGCGAAGAATACGAAAAAGTAAGGCTGTATCAGTAACTTGATGTCACGATATGTGAAGGCGGCCGATAACCGGTCCTGTGGCGCGGTCAAGCGTAGCCCTCTATAGCTTTCGCCAACGGGATCAGGGGAGACCATTTATGTGCGGAATTGTCGGGATCATTGGCGGGCGCGATGTGGCGCCCCTGCTGGTGGATGCGCTCAAGCGGCTGGAATATCGCGGATATGATTCCGCCGGTGTCGCCACGCTCCAGGACGGCAAGCTCGACCGCCGGCGCGCCGAAGGCAAGCTCGGCAATCTCGAGGGCCGGCTCGCATCCAACCCGCTTCCGGGTCATATCGGCATCGGCCACACGCGCTGGGCGACGCACGGCGCGCCGACCGAGAACAACGCGCATCCGCATTTCGCGGGCCGCGTTGCCGTCGTTCACAACGGCATCATCGAGAATTTCGCCAGCCTGCGTCGTGAGCTGACGGCCTCGGGGGCGGAATTCGTCACCCAGACCGACACGGAAGTCGTCGCCCACCTTGTGTCTCATTACCTGTCGGAAGGCATGGCCTCCCGCGATGCGGCCCGGGCCGCGATCTCGCGGCTCGAAGGCGCCTATGCGCTGGCCATCCTGTTTTCGGGTGACGACGAGGAAATGATCGTCGGTGCGCGCAACGGCCCGCCGCTCGCTGTCGGCCATGGCAAGGATGAGATGTATCTCGGCTCCGATGCCATCGCGCTCGCGCCCTTTACCGATGAAGTGACCTATCTCGAGGATGGCGACTGGTGCGTCGTCACCCGGGCCGGCGCCGAATTCTACGATGCGTCCGGCCGGCAGGTCGAGCGCGCCCGGCGCATCAGCCGGGGTGCGGCCTATGTGGTCGACAAGGGCAACCACAAGCACTTCATGGAAAAGGAGATATACGAGCAGCCGGAGGTCATCAGCCACACGCTCTCGCATTATATCGACTTTGCCGAAGGCAAGGCCAAGCCGATCGAGGGGATCGACTTCGCAAACCTCGACCGTCTGGCCATTTCTGCATGCGGCACGGCCTATTATGCCGGTCTCATCGCCAAGTACTGGTTCGAGCGCTACGCCCGTCTGCCTGTCGAGATCGACGTGGCCTCGGAGTTCCGCTACCGGGAGATGCCGCTGACCGGCAAGATGGCTGCGCTGTTCGTGTCCCAGTCCGGCGAGACTGCGGACACGCTCGCATCGCTGCGCTATTGCAAGTCGGAAGGCGTGACCATCGGCGCGGTCGTCAACGTGCCGGAATCGACGATTGCACGCGAATCCGATGCCGTTTTCCCGACGCTCGCCGGACCAGAGATCGGCGTGGCGTCGACCAAGGCCTTCACCTGCCAGCTTTCGGTTCTTGCCGCGCTCGCGATCGCAGCGGGCAAGGCGCGTGGCACCCTGTCGGACGAGCAGGAAGCCGAAATGGTGCAGGCCCTCGTCGAGGGGCGGCGTGTGCTGGGCGAGGTCCTGCGCGAAATACAGCCCAGGATCGAGGCGCTGTCGCGCGACCTGAGCCATTTCAAGGACGTGCTCTATCTCGGGCGTGGCACCAATTTCCCGCTCGCTCTCGAAGGCGCGCTCAAGCTCAAGGAAATTTCCTATATCCACGCCGAAGGCTATGCGGCGGGCGAGCTCAAGCATGGTCCGATCGCACTGATCGACGAGGACATGCCGGTCATCGTGATCGCACCGCACGACCAGCTTTATGAAAAGACTGTGTCGAACATGCAGGAGGTCGCTGCTCGCGGCGGTCGCATCGTGCTGATTACCGACGAGCGGGGCGCGCGCGAAACGGCGCTCCAGACGATGGAGACGATCGTGCTGCCGCAGGCTGCCGAAATCGTCACGCCGCTTCTCTATGCCCTTCCTGTTCAGCTGATCGCCTATCATACGGCGGTCTTCATGGGCACCGACGTCGATCAGCCGCGCAACCTCGCCAAATCCGTCACGGTCGAATAGGCCTGCCGGTCCGCGCATCTTGCGGAATGTTGCACCGCACGCCATATAAACGGGCGTGCGGCGGCACTTAGGCTGCCTGACGATTTCGCATGAAGGGCAGTCGATGAACGAACCGGTGAAGAAGAACACGGCCGGCATGCGCCTCAGGCGCTATTTCCTGACCGGTCTCATCGTCGTCGCGCCGCTGGTCATCACGGCCTACCTCACCTGGTCTTTCGTGCTCTGGGTGGATGGCTGGGTCAAACCCTATCTTCCCTCGGCCTATAATCCCGATACCTATCTGCCTTTCAGCCTCCCGGGTTACGGACTGCTGGTTGCGCTGGTGGCGCTGACCATGGTCGGCTTCCTCACCGCCAACCTGGTGGGCCGGACCATTATCGGGTTCGGAGAATCGCTTCTCGATCGCATGCCGCTGGTGCGTGTGCTCTACAAGGGACTGAAGCAGATCTTCGAGACGGTACTGGCGGAGCAGAACAATTCGTTCAAGCAGGCGGCCCTCATCGAGTATCCCCGGAAGGGCCTGTGGTCCATCGTGTTCATCGCCACCGACACCAAGGGCGAGGTCGACCACAAGCTGCCCGGTGAGGAAACCATCTCGGTGTTCCTGCCGACGACGCCGAACCCCACATCCGGCTTCCTGCTATTCGTGCCGCGCAAGGATATCATCATGCTCGACATGACGGTCGAGGAAGCGGCAAAGATGGTCATCTCCGCGGGCCTCGTGTCGCCGCAATATCCGCCTGCGCCGCCCAAGCTTCCGGCAAAGTCCAAGCAGAAGCAGATCACCGTCAGCGAATGACCGGCGTCAGCCGGACCGGAGGAAGCGGATCGCTTCGTCGCGGCGCATGAGATAGAGCAGTATCCTGACGGCTTGTCCGCGCACGCCGGAGAGATCCGGATCGGTCTCGCTCAAGAGCCGTGCATCGTTCCGCGCCATTTCCAGAAGATCGCCATGGGCAGAGAGATCGGCCAGCCGGAAGCCCGGCATGCCCGATTGCTGGGTTCCGAGAAGGTCGCCTTCGCCGCGCAGCCGCAGGTCTTCCTCGGCAATCCGGAAACCGTCCTCGCTGTCGCGCAGGACCGCCAGCCGCGCATGCGCCGTCTCGCTCAGCGGGCCGTGATAAAGGAGGAGACAGCTCGAGGCTTCCGAGCCGCGACCGACCCGGCCGCGCAGCTGGTGGATCTGTGACAGGCCGAAATTCTCGGCATGCTCGATCACCATGATCGTGGCGTCGGGGACGTCGACACCCACCTCGATCACGGTCGTGGCCACGAGAAGACGGGTCTCGCCGGTCTTGAAGGCTGTCATGGCGCGGTCTTTTTCCTCGCCGGACATGCGCCCGTGAACCAGCCCGACAAGCGGCGCGAGGTCCTTGCCGAACGCCTTCCTGAGGCTCGCCGCGCGCTCTTCCGCGCTCATCAGGTCGCTCTTTTCGCTCTCCTCGACCAGCGGGCAGATCCAGTAGGCCTTCTTGCCCTCCTGGACGGCGGATTTGAGACGTCCGACGATGTCGCCCAGCCGCTCGTCGGGGATCGTCGCCGTGGAGATTGGCTTCCGGCCCGCCGGCTTGTCGGTGAGCTGCGAGACGTCCATGTCCCCGAAGGCGGAGAGAACGAGAGTGCGCGGGATGGGCGTCGCCGTCATCACCAGCATGTGCGGCGCCTGGCCCTTGGCGGTCAGCCGCAGACGCTGGTGCACGCCGAAACGATGCTGCTCGTCGACCACCGCATAGGTGAGGTTCTTGTAGACGACCGATTCCTGGAACAGCGCATGGGTGCCGACGATGATCTGCGCCGCGCCGCTCTCGATCCGTCCGAGGATTTCGGTGCGTTCGCGGCCCTTGCTCCGCCCGGTCAGCACGTCGACCGAAACCCCCGCGGCTTCCGCAGGGCCCTTGATGGAGGCGTAGTGCTGGCGCGCAAGGATTTCGGTCGGCGCCATCAGCACGGCCTGGCCGCCGGCTTCCACGGCGTCGGCCATCGTGAGAAGGGCGACCGCCGTCTTGCCGGAGCCGACATCGCCCTGCAGCAGACGGATCATCCGATCCTCGCTGGTCATGTCGGCTAGGATCTGCCTGATGGCGGCGTCCTGACTGCCGGTCAGCGAGAAGGGAAGGTGGCCAAGAATTTTTCCACGCAATGTTCCCTCTGCCCTGATCGAGCGGCCGGGAAGCTTCCTCAGCCGGCTGCGGACCATGGCAAGCGACACCTGGCCGGCCAGCAGCTCGTCATAGGCGAGACGGCGGCGGGCGGGTGCCTTGGGATCGAGATCGGCAGCATCTTCAGGCGCATGAAGCCGCTGGACCGCTTCATCGAAACTGGGGAAGCCGTGCTGCGTGATGAAGTGCCGGTCGCACCACTCCGGCAGCGGTTTCAGCTGCGTCAGTGCCGAGGCGACTGCCTTGCGCAACACTTTCGGCGACAGCCCGCCGGTAAGCGGGTACACCGGCTCGTAAAGCGGCAGCTCGTCCTTCTCGGCCTCGGGCACGATATGGTCCGGATGGACCATGGACGGACGGCCATTATACCAGTCGACCTTGCCGGACACGATGATCGTTTCGCCGACCGGCATCTGTTTTTCGAGCCATTGCTGCTTGCCGTTGAAGAAGACCAGCGCCAGTTCGCCGGTCTCGTCATGCACGAATACACGGTGCGGCACGTTGGCTCGTCCGCGTGGTGCAGCCTGGTGGCGGTCGACGCGCACCGTCAGCGTCACGATCACGCCTTCGGGCGAATGGGCAATGCCGGGGTTCTTGCTGCGGTCGATCAGATTGTAGGGCGGCAGCAGCACAAGATCGACCACGCGGGTGTCGTCGGCATCCTCCCGTCCGGTCACGCGCGCCAGCGCTTCGGCGAGTTTCGGGCCGATACCGGGAAGGTTTTCCACGGGCCGGAAGAGGGAATCGAGTTCGATCGGTCGCATGGGCGCAGGAAACGGACTATCTGCGTCATTTGCAAGGCTTGATGAATGGCTGACAACCGATCCCGGTTCGGCTATTGAGGCGACGCGAAAGAAGGACCTCATGACCGGAACCACCCGAACCAGTGCCGACCTCGACCCGCGCCGGCGGCGGCTGCTCGTGCGCGCCTGGCGCCGCGGGATTCGTGAAATGGATCTGATCCTCGGCGGTTTCGCCGACCAGCAGATCGCCGACCTGACCGAAGCGGAACTCGACACGCTCGAAACGCTTATGGGAGAGGATGACGCCGATCTTCTGTCCTGGATCAACGGAGAGAAGGAGTGCCCGCCGCAACTGGCCACGCCGCTGTTCGAGCGCATCGCGGCATTCCGGCCCCAATTCGGTGGCGATGGCGGACTGAAGACGGAGCGGACCGACCCGCAATGATACCCGAAAAACTCCTGAAATCGCTGACGGGCTATGAAGGTCCGGCAACGCTGTCCGCCGTTCCCCCCGGAATGGATGCCTTCGTGCTGGCGGAGCTGGCGCGCGCCGGCCGCCCGGTCGCCTACATTCTCTCCGACGGTCAGCGCATCGTCGATATCGAGCAGAATCTGGCCTTTCTCGCGCCCGACATTCCCGTTCTTACGCTGCCGGGCTGGGATTGCCTTCCTTATGACCGTGTGTCTCCCGGTGCCGACGTGTCGGCCCGCAGGCTCGAAGCGCTGTCGGGCCTGGCGGCCATTGAGGACAACGCCCATGGCGCGATCGTTCTGATCACCGTCAATGCGGTGCTCCAGCGCGTTCCACCGCGCGATGCTATTCGCCAGATGGGCTTTTCCGCCCGCGCCGGCAGCGTCATCAGGATGGAAGATCTCGCCGCCCGTTTCGAACGCCTGGGCTTTGATCGCGTGGCGACTGTCCGCGACGTTGGCGAATATGCCGTGCGCGGCGGTATTCTCGATGCCTTCCTGCCCGGTGCCGACGAACCCGTCCGTCTCGATTTCTTTGGCGATACGCTCGAGACGATCAGGAATTTCGATGCGGTCTCCCAGCGCACCACGGGGCAGGTGAGGGAACTCAGGCTCAACGCCATGAGCGAGGTCTCGCTCGATCCCGAGACCGTGAGCCGTTTTCGCGCCAATTATCTGCGGCAGTTCGGCGCCGCGACGCGCGACGACGCGCTTTATGCCGCGATCTCCGAAGGGCGCCGCTTCGCCGGCATGGAGCATTGGCTGCCGCTCTTCTACGAACGTCTGGAAACGGTGTTCGACTATCTCGCCGGCTTTCGCATCGTCACCGACCATGTGGCGGTCGAGGCAGCCGGAGAGCGCCGCGAGCAGATCGTCGACTATTACCAGTCCCGTGACGAACAGCTTTCCCAGTCCAAGGGGCAGGGCATCCAGGCAGCGCCCTACAAGCCCGTGCCCCCGGACGCGCTCTATCTCGACCAGCAGGAATTCTCCGTCACGCTCGACCACGCCGGTTCGCTGCGGCTGTCGCCCTTTACCGAGCCGGAAACCTCGGTCCGCAAGGTCTTCGAACTCGATGCCCATGTCGGTCCGCGCTGGGCGGCCGAGGCCGAGAAGCGCGAGGACGGCGAGGCGCGCGTCAATCTTTTCGACAAGGCGGTCGCTCATATCGCCGAAAAGCGCGCCAATGGCTCCAAGGTGCTCGTCACGGCCTGGACCGAAGGTTCGCTTGATCGTCTCCTGCAGGTGCTCGATGAGCACGGGCTCGAAAAGGTCAGGCGTGTCGAAAAATTCTCTGACGTCGCGAAGCTCAAGCAGGGCCAGGCAGCGGCGGCCGTGCTCGCCGTCGAGGGCGGCTTCGAGGCCGATGGGACGGTCGTCGTCGGCGAACAGGACATTCTCGGCGACCGCCTTGTTCGGCGCAACCGGCGCAAGAAGCGCGGCGCGGACTACATTTCCGAAGTCGCCGGTCTCGACGAGGGCTCGCTGGTCGTCCACGCAGAGCACGGCATCGGCCGCTTCATGGGCCTCAGAACCATCGAGGCGGCGGGTGCGCCCCATGCCTGTCTCGAACTGCATTATGCCGAGGGCGCAAAGCTCTTCCTGCCCGTCGAGAACATCGAGCTTCTCTCACGCTACGGCTCGGACGGGGAAGGCGTACAGCTCGACAAGCTGGGCGGTGTGGCGTGGCAGTCGCGCAAGGCCAAGCTCAAGAAGCGGCTTCTCGACATGGCGGCGGGTCTTATCCGTATCGCCGCCGAGCGGCACATGCGCTCGGCGCCGGTGCTCGCTGCGCCTGAGGGCCTTTATGACGAGTTCGCGGCCCGGTTCCCCTATGAGGAGACCGAAGACCAGATGGCCGCCATCGAGGCGGTGCGGGAAGACCTGGCGGCCGGCCAGCCGATGGACCGGCTTGTCTGCGGCGACGTCGGCTTCGGAAAGACCGAGGTCGCGCTGCGCGCCGCCTTCATCGCCGCCATGAACGGCGTTCAGGTCGCCGTCGTCGTGCCGACGACGCTTCTGGCACGGCAGCACTACAAGACCTTTGCCGAGCGGCTGAAAGGCTACCCGATCCGCGTCGCGCAGGCTTCGCGCCTTGTGGGAACGAAGGAACTGGCGCTGACCAAGCAGGAACTGAAATCGGGCAAGTGCGACATCGTCGTCGGCACTCACGCGCTTTTGGGCTCTTCGGTCGATTTTGCCAATCTCGGGCTGCTGATCGTCGACGAGGAGCAGCATTTCGGCGTCAAGCACAAGGAGCGGCTCAAGGAGATCAAGAGCGACGTCCACGTGCTCACGCTGTCGGCCACGCCCATCCCGCGCACATTGCAGCTCGCAATGACCGGAGTGCGCGAACTTTCGCTTATCACCACGCCGCCGGTCGACCGCATGGCGGTGAGAACCTTCATCACGCCGTTCGACACGTTGACCGTGCGCGAGACGCTGCTGCGCGAACATTATCGCGGCGGTCAGAGCTTTTACGTCTGTCCGAGGGTTTCCGATCTCCAGGACGTCGCCGCATGGCTGCGTTCGGATGTGCCGGAACTCAAATTCGCAATCGCGCACGGCCAGATGGCCTCCGGCGAACTCGACGACATCATGAACGCCTTCTATGACGGCAGCTATGACGTTCTCCTGTCGACGACGATCGTTGAATCCGGTCTCGATGTGCCCACGGCGAACACGCTCGTTGTGCATCGCGCCGACATGTTCGGCCTTGCCCAGCTCTACCAGATCCGTGGTCGCGTCGGCCGTTCCAAGGCGCGTGCCTTCGCGCTCCTGACCCTGCCGGTCAACAAGACGCTGACGGCGACCGCCGACCGGCGCCTCAAGGTGCTCCAGTCGCTCGACACGCTGGGGGCGGGCTTCCAGCTTGCCAGCCACGATCTCGACATACGCGGGGCGGGCAACCTGCTGGGCGAAGAACAATCGGGTCACATCAAGGAAGTCGGCTTCGAACTCTACCAGCACATGCTCGAGGAAGCCGTTGCCGAGCTCAAGGGTGACGAGGATATCGTCGACACCGGCTGGTCGCCGCAGATCACGGTGGGAACGCCGGTGATGATCCCGGAAAACTACGTCCCCGATCTCAACCTGCGCATGAGCCTCTACCGCCGTCTGGGCGATATCGCGGATATTTCCGAGATCGACGGCTTCGGCGCCGAGATGATCGACCGCTTCGGCCCGCTGCCGACGGAAGTCGAGCATCTCTTGAAGATCGTCTACATCAAGTCGCTGTGCCGGAAGGCCAATGTCGAGAAGGTGGATGCCGGGCCCAAGGGTGTCGTCATCCAGTTCCGCAACGGCGAGTTCCCGAACCCGGCAGGCCTCGTCAAGTACATCTCGACGCAGGGCAGCCTCGCCAAGATACGGCCCGATCAGAGCATTTTCCTTTCCCGCGATCTGCCGACGGGCGAGAAGCGCCTGGTCGGCGCGGCAGTGGTGATGACGAAAATGGCCGAGATCGCCGAGGCGCAATAATCCGGACACGCCGCCCGTTCATGCGGGCGATATGTCTATATCAAAGCGGATTGCTCGACATCGCTTGCGGGGGAGTGTCGCGGGCGCCCGCGCCTTGTATCCGTGCATGAAAGCGCTCACCGTTGATCTAACCTTAATCCGGCCTGTGCAACTCTGGGCAGGGTTTGGAATGCGCGCTGACCCTGAGCGCGAACGATGTATATACTTGAAGCCGCGGCTCGCGTATCAACGTGGGGCGAGAGGAAGACCCGATAAATGCCGCGTCGCAAGACGCGCCCGGGCGAGACGAGGAACACGATGGCGATTGAAAAGTCCGACACGCTGCACGGTCGGATCCTCGAAGAGTTTTCACGCAAGATCGTGGATGGCACCTGGCCGCCCGGTTTCTCGCTTCCGAAGGAAACCGAACTTGCGGATCAGTACGGCGTCTCCCGCATGACGATGAACAAGGTGCTGACCCGCCTGGCGTCCGACGGTTTCGTCATCCGCCGCAAGCGCAGCGGCACTGTGGTGGCGCAGCCACGCGCGGAATCCGCGGTTCTTGCAATCAACAATATCGGCGAGGAAGTGGCCGCACTCGGTCGCCGCTACCGATGGTCGCTTCTTTCCAGCGAAAGACGCTCAGGCAACGCGCAGGATCGCAGGATCCTCAATCTCCAGGAAGACGACGTCGCCAGCGACTGCCTTTTCCTGCAGGGATTGCACTATTCCAACGACGAGCCGTTCTGCCTGGAAACCCGCGTCATCAATGTCGCAACCGCACCGGATGCCATGACGGTCGATTTCGAGAGGGAAGTGCCGGGCGCCTGGCTGCTGAGCACCATGCCCTGGACCAGGGCGCGGCATCACGTCAGGGCGATCAACGTGTCCGGCCGCGATGCGATGCTCCTGGAGTTGCCGGTGGGTGCTGCCTGTCTGGAAGTGCAGCGCCGAACGCAGATCGAGGAGAACTGGGTGACCTGCGCGCGCCTTCTTTATCCCGGCGAAGCCCATCAGCTGATTGCCGAATTCGATTCCAAGGTCGGCCACTAGCCCGATCTAGCTGCCGCGCGCGATCGTCAGAACCAGCGCGTTTTCGGGAACGATTAATTTCCGCACGGCAGCCAGTTCCATCAGGTCATGTGCGGCAAGCCCGTGAGAGTGCAGCTCATCGAGCGCGAAGAGATAGGCTGCCTTTAGATCTGCCGTGTCGATGGCTTCGCCGGCCTCATGAACCGCCCCCTGAAACGGCCGGCGGACCATCAGGTTCAGATCGAGAAGTTCGTCGGCCAGAAGCTCTGCGTCGCAGCCGAGATCGCCCGGGAACCGGTGCGGCCCGCTGCCTGGGCGCGCCTCTGTCGTCCGGCCGTCCTCGAACCGCAGCCTCATCGCGCCGCCTTCGATCACCGTAAGAACGCGATCGACACCCGGGAAGCGCGAGAAGGGCCCCGACCGGCTGACCTTCGCCGTGCTGATGCGCCAGTCGAAATCGTCGAAACCGGCACCGGCCGGTTCGCACAGGATTTCCGCGGTCTCGCCGCCGCCGTTCTTCCACGGGGTGAAGCGTCGCTCCACCCCGCGATAAATCCTCGTCACGATCCGAGAATCCGCGGAAGCCGCAATCCGTGCTCGCGCGCGCAGTCGATGGCGTCCTGATAGCCGGCATCGGCATGACGCCAGACGCCGGAGGCGGGATCGTTCCACAGAACGCGCTCGAGACGCCTGGCGGCTTCCGGCGTTCCGTCGGCACAGATGACGACACCTGCGTGCTGGGAAAAGCCCATGCCCACGCCGCCGCCATGGTGGATCGACACCCAGGTCGCGCCCGACGCGGTGTTGGTCAGCGCGTTCAGAAGCGGCCAGTCGGAAACGGCGTCCGATCCGTCCTTCATCGCTTCCGTCTCGCGGTTCGGTGAGGCGACGGAACCTGAATCGAGATGATCGCGGCCGATCACGACCGGGGCCTTGAGTTCGCCATTGGCAACCATCTCGTTGAACTTGAGACCCGCGCGGTGGCGGTCGCCGAGGCCGATCCAGCAGATGCGCGCCGGAAGGCCCTGGAATGCGATGCGCTCCTGAGCCATGTCGAGCCAGCGGTGCAGGTGCTCATTGTCGGGAAACAGCTCCTTCATCGCCTGGTCGGTCTTGCGGATGTCCTCCGGATCGCCGGAGAGTGCCGCCCAGCGGAACGGTCCGATCCCCCTGCAGAAGAGCGGACGGATATAGGCGGGAACGAAGCCGGGGAAGGCGAAGGCATTTTCCAGCCCTTCCTCCTGCGCCACCTGTCGAATGTTGTTGCCGTAATCCAGCGTCGGAACGCCGGCATTCCAGAAACCGACCATGGCTTCGACATGATCCTTCATCGAGGCGCGGGCGGCGCGGTTCACCGCCTGCGGATCGCTTTCCTGCTTCTCGCGCCACTCGGCCACGCTCCAGCCCCTGGGCAGATAGCCGTGGAAGGGATCGTGCGCCGATGTCTGGTCGGTCACGATGTCTGGGCGGCCATTGGGCATGTCTTCACCTGCCTGCATCCGCCGCAGGATTTCCGGGAAGATGTCCGCCGCGTTTCCGATCAGCGCCACGGATTTCGCTTCGCCCGCCTTGGTCCATCGGTCGATCATCGCCAGCGCCTCGTCGAGGTCGTGGGTCTTCTCGTCGCAGTATCGGGTGCGGATGCGGAAGTCGGCGCGGGTCTCGTCACACTCCACGGCAAGGCAGCAGGCGCCGGCCATGACGGCTGCCAGCGGCTGGGCGCCGCCCATGCCGCCGAGGCCGCCGGTCAGGATCCACTTGCCGGTCAGGTCGCCGTCATAATGCTGGCGGCCGGCTTCCGCGAAGGTCTCGTAGGTCCCCTGAACGATGCCCTGGGCGCCGATATAGATCCAGGAGCCGGCCGTCATCTGGCCGTACATCATCAGGCCCTTCTTATCGAGCTCGTTGAAGTGCTCCCAATTGGCCCAGTTCGGCACGAGATTCGAATTCGCGATCAGCACGCGCGGCGCATCCGGGTGCGTCGTGACGATTGCGATCGGCTTTCCGGACTGGACCAGCAGCGTTTCGTCGGCTTCCAGATCCTTCAGTGCCGCGACGATGGCGTCGAAGTCGTCCCAGGTTCGCGCGGCCCGACCGATGCCGCCATAGACAACGAGCTCGTGCGGGTTCTCGGCGACGTCCGGATGCAGGTTGTTCATCAGCATGCGAAGCGGCGCTTCGGTCAGCCAGCTCTTGGCGTTGAGCTCGGTGCCGGTCGGCGGAAAGACATCGCGCTGATTGTGACGGGGGTTGGTCATCCGTTTGTCCTTTCAATGCCGGTTCGCGCGGCCCGCGGCATCGGCCGCTGCGCGCATGATGCCAGTAAGAATGTCGGCAAGCTGCCTGCGCAGCCTGTCGGCCTTTTCGCCATCCAGATCGAATGGCGGGACTTCGCTCGCGAGATGGGAGGATTGTGCGAGTTCCATCTGAACGGCGTGGAAGCCCTTGTCGGGGCGCCCGTAATGCCGTGTCGTCCAGCCGCCGCGGAAGCGCCCGTTGAGCACATGCGTGCGACCGGTCGCCTTGGTCGCGGAATAAGCCGCTTCCTCGATCAGCGGGTCGCAGGTGCGGCCTTCGTCGGTGCCGATGTTGAAATCGGGCAGGATGCCGTCGAACAGCCATGGAATGACCGAGCGGATCGAATGGCAATCGTAGAGGACGGCATAGCCGTGAATGGCCTTCACGCGCTCGAGTTCGGCTTCGAGTGCCCGGTGATAGGGCGCATGAAAGTGTTCGGCGCGGCGGCTGATCTCCGCTTCGTCCGGCTCCTCTCCCTCGCGCCATATCGGCATGTTGTCGAATGTGGTGAGGGGCACCAGCCCGGTCGTGGTCTGTCCGGGGTAGAGCGACTGGCCGGAGGGATCGCGATTGGCATCGATGACGTAGCGATGGAATGTCGCCCGGACCGTCGTGGCACCGTCGATCAGCCCGTCATAGAGCTTATCGATATGCCAGTCCGTATCGCGCAGCAGCCGGCCCTCATCGTTCAGTTTCGAGAAAATGTCTTCCGGTACGTGGCTGCCGGTATGCGGCAGACCGAGAACGAGCGGGCTGTCGCCCCTGTTGATGATGACCGGCTCCATCAGAAGACCTCCGGGAGCATCTCGTAAACAGGGGCGGCGAGTTCACCGGAGTGAACCAGATCGGCGGCAGCCACGAGATCGGGCGCCATGTAGCGGTCGTCGACGACAGAACCGACGTCCTGCCTGAGCCGCGCGATTGCCGACGACAGGGGCGCCGAGGTGGCAAGCGGGCTCCTGAGCTCGATGCCCTGAGCGCCCGTCAGGGCTTCGATGCCGACGATATTGAACAGGTTCTGCGTCATCTGCAGCAGCCGGCGGGCACCGTGGCATGCCATTGACACGTGATCCTCCTGGTTGGCGGAGGTCGGGGTCGAGTCCACCGAGGCCGGATGCGAGAGCTGCTTGTTCTCGCTCATCAGGGCGGCGGAGGTGACCTCCGCGATCATCAGGCCGGAGTTGAGGCCGGGTTTGGGCGAGAGAAACGCCGGAAGTCCGAAGCTCAATGCAGGATCCACGAGCATGGCGATGCGGCGCTGCGAGATCGAGCCGATTTCGGCCACGGCCAATGCGATCATGTCGGCCGCGAATGCGACGGGCTCTGCATGGAAGTTGCCGCCCGAGACAACCTCTCCATCAGAGAGGACAAGCGGATTGTCGGTGGCGGCATTGGCCTCGATTTCGAGCGTTGCGGCGGCCTGGCGCAGAAGGTCGAGACAGGCGCCGGCCACCTGCGGATAGCAGCGCAGGCAATAGGGATCCTGGACCCGTTCGTCGTTCTCCGCGTGGCTGTCACGGATCTGCGAACCGTTGAGAAGGTTGCGCAGCGTGGCCGCGACCTCGATTTGCCCGCGGTGGCCGCGCAGCGTGTGGATTTCCTCCGCGAAGGGAGCGGTCGAGCCCATCGCCGCATCCGTCGAAAGAGCGCCGGTGACGATCGCGGCCTGCAGCGCGCGTTCGGCACGGAACAGGCCTGCGAGCGCCAGAGCCGTCGAGACCTGCGTTCCGTTGATCAGCGCAAGCCCTTCCTTGGCTGACAGGACAACGGGTTCGAGCCCCGCGCGTGCGAGTGCGTCACGGGCAGGAAGGCGTTCATTCCGGTGATAGGCTTCGCCTTCGCCGATCATCGCAGCCGTCATGTGGGCGAGGGGGGCGAGATCGCCCGAAGCGCCGACCGAGCCCTTTTCAGGAATGACGGGAAGCACGCCTGATTTCAGCATGGCCTGCATCAGGGCGACGATCTCCGGTCGGACGCCCGACGCGCCACGGCCCAGCGACATCAGCTTGAGCACCATGATCAGGCGCACGATCTCCGGCGCCAGCGGCTCTCCGACCCCGCAGCAATGGCTGAGGATCAGATTGCGCTGCAGGGTGGCGACATCGGTGCTCTCGATGCGGATCGAAGCCAGCTTGCCGAACCCGGTATTGACGCCGTAGACCGGCGCATTGCCGGCGGCGACTTCCGCGATGCGGGCGGCCGCGCGTTCGATGCCGGGAAGAGCGGTCTCCGACAGGGTGATCTCGGTTGTGTTCCAGTAGATGTCCGCCAGGGTGCGAAGCGACACCTGGCCGGGCGTGAGCGTTTCAGCCATGGACGACTGTTCCTTTGAAAATGCGTTTATGCAGAAGATTTGCGCCGAGGCGCCCGACGAGTTGTGCCGGTCGCTCGGCATCCCAGATGGCGAGATCAGCGGATGCGCCGGGTGCGACAACGCCGATTTCGTTTTCAAGGCCAAGCGCCCTGGCGGCATTGAGCGTGACGGCATCGAGGCATTCGCGAACGGTCAGCCCGAACAGGACGGCGCCCATGTTCATCGTCGTGAGAATGGACGAGACCGGCGATGTTCCTGGATTGCAGTCGGTCGCCAGCGCCATCGGCACGCCCGCCTTGCGCAGGGCGCCGACAGGCGGCTTTTGTTTTTCGTTGAGCATGTAGAAGGCGCCGGGCAGCAGAACGGCCACTGTGCCGGAGGCGGCAATGGCCTGAACTTCCGGATCGTCTGCATACTCGAAATGATCGACGGAGAGGGCGCCGAACTCAGCGGCGAGCGAGGTTCCGCCGGAGCGCGTGAGCTGTTCCGTATGGAGCTTGACCGGGAGCCCCAGGTTACGGGCCGTCTCGAACAGCGGACGGATTTCTTCGGCGGAGAAGGCAATGGATTCGCAGAATGCGTCGACTGCATCCACGAGACCCTCTTCATGCGCCTGTTTCAGTCCGGCGATGGCAACGTCGCGAATGTAGTCGTCCCTGCTGCCGTCGAAATCCTTCGGCATGGTGTGGGCGGCAAGCCAGGTGGTCTTGACCCGCACCGGCCGGCGTGTCTCCAGCAGTCGCGCCGCTCGCAGCATGTCGAGTTCGGATACGATCGACAGGCCGTATCCGGACTTGATCTCGAGCGTCGTCACGCCCTCGGCGAGAAGCGCGTCTATGCGCGTGAGGGAGGCGGCAAGCAGCTCCTCGGGGTTGAGCGCGCGCGTGGCTGCCACCGACGAAACGATGCCGCCGCCGGCGCGGGCGATGTCCTGGTAGTTGGCGCCCTCAAGGCGCATCTCGAACTCGTTGGTCCGGTCGCCGCCGTGGATGATATGCGTGTGGCAGTCGATCAGTCCGGGCGTGACGAGGCGGCCGCCGCAGTCGATGACCTCGAGATTTTCCGTCGGCAGCGCAGCGCCCACGGACGCGATCCGGCCATCTTGCAAGGCAATGTCGACCAGCTCGTCGTTTCCGTAGGCGAGCCGTGCATTGGTAAGAAGAAGGGCGTCTGGCATATGAGTCCCCGGTGCGGTTTTTGAGCTTTGCATCCGTTGTTCAATAAGTATATACATAACAGCCATCGGTTGAAAAGGTCAATTTTGGCCGGTCCGCCGTCATCGCAGTGGATTTGGGAACGGGAGCAGCAGAACATGATCTTCGCAGACAAGGCGCTGTTGCCGGATGGCTGGGCCCATAATGTCCGGATCGAGGTCGTTCGCGGCTTCGTCGGCGCCGTCACGACGGACGCGGAGGCGCAACCCGGTGATGTGCGGGTCTCAACGCTTCTGCCCGGCATGCCCAACGTGCACAGTCATGCGTTTCAGCGCGGGCACTCCGGGTTGACCGAGATGCGGGGCACCGGGCGTGAAAGCTTCTGGACCTGGCGGCAAATGATGTACCGCTTCGCCCTGTCGGTCGGTCCCGAAGACGTCGCGGCTCTTGCCGAGATGGCTTATGTCGAGATGCTGGAAGCGGGCTACACACGCGTCGGTGAATTCCATTATCTCCACCACGCGGCGGACGGTTCGCCCTACGACAATCCCGCCGAACTGTCAGACCGGATTTTCGACGCGGCAGAGGCAACCGGCATCGCCCTGACGCATCTGCCTGTTTTCTATGCCCATGGCGGTTTCGGGCCGCGCGCTCCGGACGAGGGGCAGCGACGCTTCCTCCATTCCGTCGCGCGCTTTGTCGATCTCGTCGGGCGTTGCGACGCACGTCGGAGCCGAGCGCAGGATCGCGTCGGCTTTGCGCCCCATTCGCTGCGTGCAGCCAGCCATCAGGATCTCAGCCAGCTTTGCGAGGCGCTTCCGGGGCGCAAATTGCACATTCATATCGCCGAGCAGGTTCAGGAGGTTGAGGACTGTCAGGCTTTCTCAGGCAGGCGCCCGGTCGAATGGCTGCTCGACAATTTCGATGTGAATGAAAACTGGTGTCTGATCCACGCGACGCACATGACCGAAGCCGAGACAAGACATGTCGCGGCCTCGAACGCCGTTGCGGGATTGTGCCCGGTCACCGAAGCCAATCTCGGGGACGGCTTGTTCCCGGCACCCGAATTCCTGGAGGCAGGCGGCCGGATCGCGATCGGAACGGATTCCAACGTGCGCATCGATGTTGCCGAGGAACTGCGCATTCTCGAATACGGTCAGCGGCTTCAGTCCCGCGCGCGCAATGTTCTGGCAGAAGAGGGTGGTTCGACCGGGCGCAGGTTGTTCGACGCGGCGCTTTCAGGCGGGGCGCAGGCCTTGGATGCTCCCACTCCGGAACTTGCGGCTGGCGCGCCGGCGGATCTCGTGGGCTTGCGCGATCCTCTGGGGCTTGATCAGGGTGACGCGCTGCTCGATCGCTGGATTTTCGGCCGCGACACGGGTGTGTCCGACGTATGGGCCGCCGGGGCGCACGTGGTGCAGGCAGGCCGTCACATTCGGCGAGACGAGGTGCAGTCGCGTTTCGCCGATGTCCTGAAGCGCGTTCTGTCGTGAAGAAAATCCTGCCGCGGCTTTGACAGGCCGGGATCAGAGAACCCGGCTCAAGGCCTCCAGAAACTGGTCGTTTTCCCAGGTCAGGCCGACGGAAACCCGGATGAAGGTCTCGTATCCCTCCTGTTTCCAGGGCTTGACCACGACGCCGTGGTCAATCAGGCGGTCCGCGACTTCGATGGACGGCTGGCCGCAATCGACGAAAAGGAAGTTGCCCTTTGACGGCAGCACGCGCAGCCCCATTCCTGTGAGCGTTTCGGCCATGCGCGCTCGCTCTTTCAGCGTGTGGGCGACCGCCTGATCCATGGCGTCGGTCCGGGTCATGGCGGCAAGGGCGGCAGCCTGTGCCACGGCGTTGACGTTGAAGGGCGTGCGGACGAGGTTCATGGCGCGAATGACGTCGTCGCTGTTCGATATTCCGTAGCCTATCCTCAATGCCGCCAGTCCGTAGGCCTTGGAGAATGTCCGCAGGATCAGGAGCGGCTTGTCGTGGCTTTCAAGGCGTGTGGCGGCGGAGGCAAAATCCGGGCCCGCCGCATATTCCACATAGGCTTCGTCGAGACACAGAAGGCTGTCCGGATGCTGGGCGTCGAGCAGCGCATCGAGATCCTTCGGCGTCAGCCAGAGGCCTGCCGGGTTCATCGGATTTGCGATCAGGATGAGGCGGACCGGCCGCGCCGCTGCTTTCAGAAGTGCGGGCGTGTCGATCGAGAATTCCGACGTCAGGCCGATGCGGGTGACCTCAGCGCCCATCATGATGGCGTAGTCCTCGTGAAGGGGGAAGGAGGGGAAGAGCGTGACGACCTCGTCTCCGGCGTTCAGCGAGGCGCGGGCGAGCACGTTGAGGAGATCCTCGGACCCGTCACCAAGCACGATGCGGCTTTTCTCCGCGCCGGTCTGGGCGGCAATCTCGTCGACCAGGGCGCGCCCGGACGGATCCGGGTAGAGGAAGGGGCGAGATATGGCGTCCGCCATCGCTTTTTTGGTGGCTTCGTTCGGCCCGTGTGGGTTCTCGTTCGATGCAAGTTTTGCTATGCGACGTCCTCCGGCGCGCGCCGCGACGTCGTCGAGTGTCAGACCGGAATTATAGGGCTTGAGCGCTGCAATTTCGGATCGGGCTGAAAACCTGGGCGGGCGCATGATGCTCTCCGTTGACTCGCGGGTGACGATTGGTCACTCTATGTATAGACATATCAATAGGAGATCGAATTCCGATGCAAGGTCAAAGTGGTTCAGGCAGCGACGTGACGTTCGATTTCACGGGCAAGACCGTGTTCGTGACTGGCGCAAGTCGGGGTATCGGGCGCGAAATCGCCTTGTCTTTCGCCCGCGACGGAGCGCGACTGATCCTCGGTGCGCGCAATGCCGACGCGCTCGACCGGGTGGGGCAGGAGGCCCGCTCGCTGGGAGCCGAGGTCCAAATCCTCACCCTCGACCAGCGCAATGTCGAGGATATCAAGTCCCGTGTCGCGAACCTCGGTTCCATCGATGTTCTCGTCAACAATGCCGGCGTCGAGGAGGTTCGGCCCACCCTCGAAGCCGACGAGGCGCTGTGGGACAAGATCGTCGACACCAATCTGAAGGGTGCCTTCTTCGTCGCGCAGGCCGTGGCATCGAAGATGGCGGATGCGGGGTCCGGTTCGATCATCAACCTGGCCTCCCTGACCTCCTATGTGGGAGTGCCGGGCGCGGTGCCCTATGGTGCGTCGAAAAGCGGAATTCTCGGCATGACGCGTGCCATGGCCGCCGAATGGGCGCCGTTGGGAATACGGGTCAACGCAATCGCGCCGGGTTATTTCGAGACCGACATGACCAGCGTCTTCTACGAGAACAAGGCCTGGGTGGAGCAGATGATCTCCGGCATCCCGGCAGGCCGCCTCGGTGAGCTCTCCGATCTTTCCGGCACGGTGAAATTCCTCGCCTCCAGCGCTGCCAGATATATAATCGGTCAATGTGTGATCATCGACGGCGGCTATCTGGCTAAGATTTAGGCGATGGCGAATTTTCCGCCAAAAGCCCACCCTGAGGCGAAAAACAAGTATATACTTTTAATCCGAGAAGTGCTTAGCTTCGCTCAAAGCAGATTGCAGGGGCAACGATGACAGACCGATCCGCCGCACAATACGCACCCGCAGACGGCGCCCGCGAGATCGCGGTGCGTGCGAGCCACGTCTCGATGGACTTCGGCGGCGGTGTTCTGGCGGTGGATGATGCGAGCTTCGAGCTGGAGAAGGGCAGGTTCCTGACGATCCTCGGTCCCTCCGGCTCCGGCAAGACGACGCTGCTGCGGATGATCGCGGGCTTTCAGAAGCAGACCGCCGGCGAGATAACGATCAACGGCAAGGCTGTCGGGGCGGCGCCGCCGCATCGCCGCTCGATCGGAATGGTGTTCCAGCGGCTTGCCCTGTTTCCCCACATGACCGCCGCCGAGAATGTTGCGTTCCCGCTGAAGATGCGCCGTTTCGATCCCCGGACGATCCCGGACCGGGTGAACGGATTTCTGGAACTGGTCAAACTCGGCGGCTACGGCAATCGCCGGATCAACGAGCTGTCGGGCGGCCAGCAGCAGCGCGTCGCCATCGCCCGCGCCCTGGTCTTCGAGCCGGATCTCCTTCTTCTCGACGAGCCGCTCGCCGCCCTCGACGTCAAATTGCGCGAGGAGATGCAGCTCGAGTTCCGCCGTATCCAGCACGAACTCGGCGTCACGACGATCAATGTGACCCACGACCAGCGCGAGGCCCTTGTCGTCTCGGACGATATCATCGTCATGGACGGCGGACGCATTCAGCAGCACGCTAAGCCCGTCGAGCTGTATCGCGCACCGACCAATCCTTTCGTCGCCGGCTTTCTCGGCCTGTCTTCCTTCGTTGAGGGCAAGGCGACCGCCGACGGCGATCTCCAGTCGGGCGACCTCAAGGTTCTCGGCGTTTCGGCGGGCGATGTGACGGAGGGTGTTCCCGTCATCGCGGCAATCCGCGCCGAACAGATCCGCCTCGCCAGGTCCGCGCCGGCGCTCGGCGCGTGCGAGATGCAGCTGGATGCCACCGTCATCGATACGATTTTCGAGGGTGAGCGGCAGATGTACATCGTCGAGGCAGCGTCTCTGCCCGGTACGACCTTCCGCGTCTACCACCACGACCCCGAAGGTTTCGGCCTTTTCGATATTGGCGATCCGGTTGCCATCGGCTGGAATCGTCGCGACCTGAAGATCTTTCGCCACGCAGCAGAATGACAATAATAACAGCTGCATACCTCAGAGGAGACTATCAATGCATAAGCCATTTACCCGCCGTAGCGTTCTTCGTGCCGGCGTAGCTACCGGCGGCGCGGCACTGCTCGCCTCCATGCCCACCCGGCATGTGTTCGCCCAGGAGCCCGAAAAGCCGTCCGAAATCATCGTGCGTGCATGGGGCGGTGAGTGGGTCGAGGCGCTCAAGAAGGGCGTGTCCGACCGCTTCACGGAGATGACGGGCATCAATGTTCGTCACGACCTGACCGAGGACAACGAAATCCAGCCCAAGCTCTGGGCCGCAGTGGCACAGGGTCGCGTTCCGCCGATCCACGTCAACTGGGACACCACCACCAATGCCACCAAGTCGGCGCTGCGTGGCGTGACCGAGGACCTTTCGGACCTCGCAAACCTCGCCAACACCACGGAACTCGCCAAGCCGGTCGGTCTCGAAGGCTATCCGATCGTCAACACCTATGGCTACGTCTACGTCCTGGCCTATCGTCCGGAAGCGTTCCCGGACGGCCCGCCGAAGTCGTGGCGCGATCTGCTCGATCCGAAGTTCAAGGGCCGCGTCGCGCTCTACAATGACGGCATCGGCTTCCATTTCCCCGCTCAGGTCGCCGGCGGCGGTTCGCTGGACGATATCCCGGACAACATGGAACCGTGCTGGGATTTCGTGCGCGAAATGAAGGCGCAGAACCCGCTTCTGGGCGAAGACCCGGATTTCACCACCTGGTTCCAGAACGGTGAAATCGATGCGGCCTGCACGATCTCGACGAACGCCCTCGCTGCCAAGAAGAACGGCGTCGAGCTGGCCTGGACCGTGCCGGAAGAAGGCTGCAAGTTCGACACCGACTGCCTGTGGGTGCCGAAGAACCTTCCCGAGAACGAAGCCTATTGGGCCAAGCAGTACGTCAACCTCGCCCTGTCGCAGGAAAGCCAGCAGGTCTGGCTCGACGGCCTCGGACTGCCCGGCGTCGTGCCCGGCCTGACCCCGCCGGAAGGACTGGAAAACGATCCGTCCTATCCGACCAAGCCCGAGGATTTCAAACACCTGATCCGCATCTCCTCGGCGGTCCAGGTCCAGAACGAGAGCGACTGGTTCGCGAAGTTCAAGGAAATCATGCAGGGCTAAGTGCGTCTGCACCGGCGCGCAACATGCGTTCGCGCCGGTTTTGCCTCGAGTGGCGCGCCGACCGTCCACGGCCGGCGCGCCACTGGAAACCTGCCGCAGATAAATCGGAACGACGGACTGATGCCGCAAACCCCGTCCAGCAACCAAACGCCCAGGACCTTCAGATATCCCTTGCGGTGGCGCGTCATGGATGCGCTGAACCGAACGCTGGATATCGTCTGGCCGGCGCGCATGATGCCCTACACCGGCTGGGCGCTGCTGATGCCGGCGCTGTTGCTCGTCGGCCTGCTTGTGCTTGGCCTTTTCCAGATGGCCGACAGTTCGCTGCATACGCTCGATCGTTCGACATTCCTGCCGTCGGAAAATTACACGCTGGAGAACTATCGCACGGTCGTCGAGAACGCGACTTACGGGAAGATCATCTGGCGATCTGTCCTCGGTGCGGTGCTGACCGTCTTCTTCACGCTCCTGCTGGCGCTGCCCTATTCCTACATCATGGTCCGGACTTCGAGTTCGGCCGTGCGCAAGGTCCTGCTCGTCACGCTGTTCCTGCCGTTCTTCATCGGTCAGGTGGTGCGCGCCTACGGTCTTCTGATCATTCTCGGCACCACGGGCGTTGCCAATAATGCACTGGGGCTCGTCGGCGTGGAGCCGATCCGCCTCCTGTTCAATTTTCCTGCCGTCGTCTTCGGCCTCGTGCAGTACATGCTGCCATTTGCGGTTCTCATGCTGGCACCGGCGCTGACCGCCATTCCGCGCGAGACGGAGACTGCCGCGGCCTCTCTCGGCGCGAACTGGCTCCAGAGTTTCCGCCATGTGGTGATCCCGATGGCCAAGCCGGGCCTGATCGGGGCGGGCCTCGTCGTCGGAACCTTGGCGCTGACCGACTTCGCCATGCCGGCCATGCTGGGCGGCGGTTCGCAGGACTTCATCGCCAACGCGATCTATGACCAGTTTTTCCGCACCGCCGACCAGGGCCTCGGCGCGGCGCTGGCGCTTATGCTGGTTGTCCTCGGATCGGTGTTCGTCGCCATCGTCATTTCGATATTCGGCGCCGGAACGCTCGGCATGGGAGGAAAGAAATGACCGCCGTGTCGCAACGTTTCCTGTTCTGGACCATCGTCTGGTTCTGCATCCTCATCCTGTCGGTGCCGACGATCATCGTGGTTGGCGCATCGTTCACCACCGCCAACATGATCTCGTTTCCGCCCGAAGGCTTCACATTCAGGTGGTATGAGAAGATCGCGCTCGCACGCGATCTCCAGCAGGCTTTCATCCGCTCGCTGTTTGTCTCCACGGTCTGCCTCATCGTCTCCGTTCCCATCGGAACGCTGGCGGGCCTAGCGCTGGCGCGTTTCCGGATCCGCTTCGCCAATCTGGTCCAAGTCTATCTGCTCCTGCCGTTCACGATTCCGCTGATCGGGTCGGGCATCGGCATGATGCTGATCTTCGGCGAATGGCGCATCCTGGGCAGTCTCTGGCCGATCGGTGTCGCGCTCGCGGTGATCAACCTTCCTTTCATCATCTGGTCGGTCTCGTCTGCCGCCGGGGCGCTCGACAGCGATCTCGAGCTTGCCGCGTCGAGCTGCGGGGCAGGGCGGTTCGAAACCTTCTGGTACGTCACGCTGCCGGGCGTCATGCCCGGTGTCATCACCGGCGGTCTCCTGATGTTCGTTCTGGCGATGAGCGAATTTCTCGTCTCCCTCCTTCTCACCGACGCGCGCACCGTCACCTTGCCGGTTCAGATCTACAACAACATCCGGTCGATCATCACGCCGGATCTGGCCGCGGTCTCGTCCGTGTTCGTCGTCATCGCTCTGTTTGCGGTCTGGCTTCTCGACCGCCTCGTGGGCCTCGAAATCTTCCTGAAATCCAAATGATGGCTGGCCGGGCTCGATTGCTGCCACCACTCGCTGACTGAAAGGGTTTGTCATGTCCGACATCAACGTCCAGAAACTCGCCGGCCTCGGCGACGCAGAGCGCGCAGCGCTTGTCCGCCGGTCCGAATCGGATTTGTCCTTCTTCCTCGAAAAGGTCCAGCCGATCATCGATGCGGTGAAGAACGAAGGCGATGCCGCGCTCGTGCGCTACGGACGCGATTTCGACAAGGCTGCGTCGCTGACCGCCGAAACGCTGCAGGTTTCGGAAGCCGAGTTCGACGAGGCATTCGGCCTGGTCGACGACAAGGTGATCGAAGCAATCCGCTTCGGCATCGGCAACATCAAAAACTTCCATGAAGAACAGGCACCCGAGGCGATGTGGCTCAAGGAAGTGCGTCCGGGCGCCTTCGCCGGTGACCGCTATCTGCCGATCAACTCGGTCGCGCTCTACGTGCCGCGCGGCAAGGGGTCCTTCCCCTCCGTCACCATGATGACGGCGGTTCCGGGCGTCGTCGCCAAGGTGCCGAATCTCGCCATCTTCACGCCGCCCGGACCGGATGGGAAGGTGGATGCCGCGACCCTCGTCGCTGCCCGGATTGCCGGCGTCGAAACCGTCTACAAATGCGGCGGCGCGCAGGCGGTGGCAGCCGCCGCCTACGGCACCGAAACGGTGAGGAAGGCGCACAAGATCGTCGGTCCGGGCAGCCCCTGGGTGGTCGCCGCCAAGCGTCTGCTCGCGGGCATCATCGATCCGGGCCTTCCCGCAGGTCCGTCGGAATGCGTCATCCTCGCCGACGACACCGTATCGGGACGCCTTGCCGGAATGGACCTTCTGATCGAGGCCGAGCATGGTCCCGACAGTTCCGCTTGGCTGGTCACGCCGTCCGAGCGCGTGGTGGAGGAGGCGCTTGCCGCACTTCCGGAACTCTGGGGCAAGATGACCGAACAGCGGGTCGAGTTCTCGCGCACCGTGCTGACCGGTCAGTCGGGCGGCATCGTGCTGGCGAAGGACATGGATGACGCCTGTGCCTTCGTCAACGAATACGCACCGGAACATCTCGAGATCCTGTCGACCAAGCCCTTCGACTATCTCGGCGAGATCACCGAGGCTTCGGAAATTCTGCTTGGCACACACACGCCGGTGTCGATTGCGAATTTTGCGCTTGGCCCGAATGCCGTGCTTCCGACGTCTAGGGGTGCCAATACCTATGGTCCGCTGTCCGTATCCGACTTCGTGCGCCGCAGCTCCATCGGCTACGTCACCGAAAAGGGCTACCCGGAAATGGCGAAGGCCGCCAAGACGCTTGCGGAGTATGAGGGCTTCTCCTCGCACGCCAATGCCGTCAGCGATCTGCGCCAAGAGTATCTGAAGGACATCTGATGGAAGCGGTACGCCTTCACGGGGTGGGTGACCTGCGCTTCGAGACGGTTTCCACCCCTGCCGCTCCCGCGCAGGATGAAGTGACCCTGGCGGTTTCCGTCGCGGGCATCTGCGGCTCCGACCTCCACAATTATCGGACCGGCGCATGGATCAGCCGCGCGCCCTCGGTGGCCGGACACGAGTTCACCGGCACGGTGACGGCTGTCGGCGCGGCTGTCTCCCGTGTGGCGATCGGCGACCGGGTGATCGTCGATAGCCGCTACATCTGCGGAAAATGCCCGTCTTGCCGGAACGGCGTGGGGCAGGTCTGCTCCCATCTCGGGTTCCTGGGTGAGGTCATCGATGGCGGCTTTGCCGAACAGGTCACCTTGCCGGGCCGCAATGTGCTCAAGGCGCCCGCAGGCGTGTCCGACGAACATCTCGCCATGGCCGAGCCGCTGGCCGTGGCTTTGCATGCTCTCAAACTCATGGATGTCCCGGACGGCGCGGAAATCGTTGTGACGGGATGCGGACCCATCGGTGGCCTGATCACGCTGCTTGCGACGCGCGCCGGGCATCCCGTGTTGATCGTCGACCGCAATGCCGCCCGGACCGGGCTGGTGGCTGAAGCCGCAGGCGCAAAAGTCTTCGACCTCGATGGGTTGGCCGCGCATTACTATCGCCATGCCGTCGATACGACGGGAAATGCCCATGTGATCAAGGGGCTTCTTTCCACCATAGCCGGTGCGAGCCGGCTGGGGCTTGTCGGCATCGGGAATGCTGCGGACATCATCGATCCGGTTCATCTTGTCGAGCGCGAGATCGCCCTCGTCGGCTGTCATGCCTTCAACGACGAACTGGCCATGATCGGCGACATGCTGCCCGACCTGGCTCCGCATCTCGATCCCTTTATCGAGAGCATCGTCGCCCTGGCTGACGTTCCGGCTGCCTATGACCGGCTGCTCGCGGGCCGGACCACCGGCATCAAGACGCTTGTGAAGATTGGAGAAACCGGTGGCTGACGAGACGACGCGCTCCTCGCGGACCGCAGAAATTCGTGCTGTCGCACGGCAGGATCCTTCGCGTGCCGCTACGATGCTCGAGGCGTTCATCGCCGAATTGTTCGACATCCCCGTTGCGGAACTGCGGATCAATCTCGACCAGTATTCGCTGAACTCGCTGAACGGGTTTTTCCGCTCGGGTGAGGAAAACTATTTCTTCAAGTTCCATCAGGAGGAAGGCGAAGAGGACATGACCGGCGAATATTATCGCGCCGATATCCTGTCTTCGGCCGGTCTTCCCGTCGACCAGCCGGTGCATATGTCGACGCTGCCCGGCGAGCAGCTGCTGATCTATCGCCGGCGGTCCGATCCGAGGTTTTCCGACGTCCTTTTCGAACTCGACCAGAAGCCGGATGCCGACGCTATCGCCCGGGCGCGAGATTCGGAATCCGATCTCAACGGGCGCATCCTTTCGATCGCCAGGTCCACGCTTCAGCCAATTTCGGAAGAGGAGGCTGCGGCGGAGCCGATCCATCGGCTGTTCTACGAGCGGCTGATCGACCTGCCGGGCGGCGCCTATCCGGGCGGACGTTTCGCCAAATTCTATGTCGGCAGGCAGTTCCTGTTCCCCGACGACGTGTCGGTCAGCTGGGGCGAGATCGCCGATGCCGCCGTTACGGTCAACGGCCTCCGTTACCGCGCCACGATGCGGCAGGCCTTCGACGAGGCGCATGAGCGTTACCGCCCTGCCAACACCGCGGCTGCGGGTGGCATCGTTGCTCACGGCGACGCGCATAATGCCAATGTCTGGTACGAACGTGGCGATACCCGCGACAGGCTGGCCTTCTTCGATCCGGCCTTTGCCGGCGACAAGGTGCCGTCCCTTCTGGCCGAGGTGAAGTCGACCTTCCACAACATCTTCGCTCACCCGTTCTGGCTCTATAATCCCGAAATGGCGGAAGAGCGGTTCACGGCGCGGGTCAGGCTCAAGGATGGCGTTGTCCACTTCGAAACCGACTGGCAGCCCGGTCAGGTGCGCATGGCGCTGCTCGAAGCGAAGGCAGAGACGTTCTGGAAACCGTGGCTTGCCCATCTGCGGGACGAAGGCCTGCTGCCGGCGGACTGGGAAGAGATCGTGCGTACCGGCCTGTTCCTGTCTCCCACGCTGGTGATGAACCTGAACGCGGGCGAGGGCGCTGATCGCCACAATCCCGTTTCCTCGGCGATCGGGCTCGGCGTGGCATTGTCCGCGGCATCGCGGCCGATTGAGGGCGAGGACATGTTCACGCGGTTCTTCGACGCGGTGCGTCCGGAATGAGCCTCGAGCGCCGCTACCAGAACGTCGAGGATTTCGCCAAGGCGGCGCGCCGCCGCCTGCCAAAAATCTTTGCCGACTATATCGACGGCGGCTCCTTTTCTGAAACCACGCTTCGGCGCAACCGGGACGGCTTCGACCACTACACATTGCGTCAACGGGTTCTCGCTCCCCTCGATCCAAAGCCGGACCTGTCCGTGACAGCGGCCGGGCGCTCGTCCCGCTTGCCGTTCGGACCGGGACCTGTCGGCTTCCTGGGCCTTTACCGCAAGGACGGGGATATCGCGGTTGCGCGCGCCGCTGCGAGAGCCGGCATCCCGTTCGTGCTGTCCACATTCTCCATCAACGGTCTGGGCACGATCGGGAAGGCAGCGGGTGCAGCGCCCGATTTCCAGCTTTACCTCGACGAAGATCCGGCGGTGAATGCAGAGCATCTCGAAGCCTGCAGGAACCATGGCGTCGAACGCATCTTCCTGACGGTCGATACGGCCATCACATCCGTACGCGAACGTGACGTGAAGAACGGCTTCCGCAGCGTCGACCGAATGACGCCGGGGCTCTTCTGGCAATTCGCCCGGCGGCCCTCATGGTCACTGAACCTGCTGCGCTCCGGTTTTCCGGAGGTCGAACTGGTCAGGGGACGCGCCGAATTCGGCCGCGGCGCAATGGCGCAAGCCGGAAACCTCTCCCGGCGTCTCGACAAGAACCTGACCTGGGATACCGTCGCCGAACTCCGCAAGGCGTGGTCCGGTCAACTCTTCATTAAGGGCATATCCGATCCGGAAGACGCTGCGCTGGCGCGGGGAGCCGGGATCGACGGCATTGTCCTGTCCAATCACGGCGGCAGGCAGCTCGATCACGGACGGTCCACGGTGTCCATGATTCCGGAAGTCCGGGACGCTCTGGGGCCGTCTGCCGCGCTGTTCGTGGACAGCGGCTTCCGGCGCGGAAGCGACGTCATCAAGGCAATCGCGCTCGGGGCGGACTATGTGCTGATGGGACGTCCATTTGCCTGGGCCGTCGCAGCCGAGGGCGAGGCGGGCGTCAACCACCTCATCCAGCTGCTCGAACGCGAAATCGAGATCACGCTGAATCTCATGGGGTTGTCGTCCATCGACGAACTCCGGCGCGCCGGGACCGAAGTGCTGCGCCCGTAAACCGGCACGGGGATGGCAAAGACAGGCATTTAGCCCGCTTTTGCGCCCTCGGTTTTCTCCGACGCGATCTGACGAATGGCCTTGGCGATCAGCTCGGCGGGCTGTGCGCCCATCAAGGCGTGCTTGCCGTCGAGGATGAAACAGGGCACGCCGGTCACGCCCATCTTCTGGGCCATGGCGATTTCCTGGGTCACGGCATCCCGATCTGCACCCGACTCGAGCAGTTCCCGAACGATTTTCTGGTCGAGACCAGCTTCGCCGGCTGCTTCGAGAAGCACCGCGTCATCGCCAATGTTGCGACCGTCCTCGAAATACATCCGGAACAGGATGTCCACCATCCTGTCCTGGACGTCCGTGCCTTGCGAGCCGGCCCAGCGAATGAGCCGATGGGCGTCGAGCGTATTGGCGGAGACTTCGATCTGCTCGAAGTGGAACGGAATGTTCTCCTCGGCGCCGGCCGCCCGAACATTGGCATAGGCGCGTTCGGCGGCTTCGGGACCGCCAAACTTGTTTTCGAGATATGCGCGCCGGTCCTTGCCCTCCTTGGGCAGGGTCGGATCGAGTTGGTAGGGGCGCCAGCGCACATCGAGCGGAATGTCCGCACCAATGTCCTTGAGCGCGGCATCGAGCCTTCGCTTGCCGATATAGCACCACGGACACATGACATCTGACACGATGTCGATGGTAAAGGGCTGGGCGGTCATGGTGTCGGGCATGGCGGGGTATCCTTGCTGCTGTCTGCCCCTCATATGGGGAGCCGGAACGCGGATGTCACTTTCCCGCGTTCTTGTCCCACCATGCGGGCAGGTAATAGCCGTATAGCGGCGCGATGCCCGCCGGACCGGTCACCCGTTCCCAATGGGCCAGATAACTTTCGTCCAGATGATAGGCCGGAACGATGTAATAGCCGGACAGGAGCACGCGATCGAAGACGCGCACCGCGGCCTGGAAATCGCTCTGGCTGCGCGCGTTCAGCATCGCATCTATCATCGCATCGACGGCGGGATCGGCAACGCCGGCGAAATTGAAGCTTCCGGGCAGATCCCTGGCCTTCGATCCCCAGCGCCCGATCTGTTCAATGCCCGGCGAGAGTGAGGAAGGATAGGATTTGACGACCATGTCGTAGTCGAAGTCCTGGGAGCGCTGCTGATATTGCGCGTCATCCACGGTCCGGATCGACAGCTTGATGCCGAGCGGAGCGAGCGATCGCTGATAGGCGATTGCCAGCTTTTCCTGCCCCTCGTTCTGGGTCATCACCTCGAAGGCGAGCGGGCGACCGTCCGGACCAACCATCTGGCGGTTCTTGATCGCGTAGCCGGCGTCCTTGAGAATGTCGAAGGCCGCGCGCTGGATCTTGCGATCCTGACCGGATGCGTCACTGACCGGCAGCCGAAAAGAGCCGTCCATCACGTCCGGATCGACCGTTCCGGGGAAGGGAGCCAAAAGCTTCTTTTCCGCGTTTGACGCCGCGCGCTTGTAGCTCGAAAGCGTCGAACCCTGCCAGAAGGATTGCGTGCGTGTGTAGACGTTCTCGTAGAGGTTCTTGTTCACCCATTCGAAATCGAAAAGCAGCGTCAGCGCCTTGCGGACCGCCTTGTCCTGGAAGATCGGCCGCCGGGTGTTGAAGACGAAGCCGTACATCCCGGACGGCGTCTGGTTCTTGTAGGTTTCCTTGACGACTTTCTTGTCCTTGACGGCCGGAAAATCATAGCCGCGCAGCCAGTTGGTCACCGAGCCGTCGGGATAGATGTCAATGACACCCTTCTTGAAGGCTTCGAACAGGGTGTTCTCCGACAGGAAATACTCGATTGTGATCTTGTCGTAATTGTCCTGCCCCTTTTTGACCGGCAGGTCCTTCGCCCAATAATCCTTGTTGCGCTCATAGGTGATGCGCTCGCCCGGCACGATGGCGCCGACACGATAGGGCCCCGACCCGATGGGCGCCTCCAATGTCGATTTTTCGAAGTTTTCGGCGTCGGTGGCGTGCTTCGGCAGGATGGGCGTCAGGGCGAGAACCATCGGAAATTCGCGGTTCGACTGGTCGTTGAAGGTAAACCTGACGCTGTTTTCATCAACCTTTTCCATCTTCTCCACGCGATCGAGGCGTGTGGAGTAGGGCGGACGGCCCTTGTCGCGGAAAAGCTCGAAGGTGAAGATCACGTCGTCGGCGGTGACCGGCTTGCCGTCGGACCAGCGGGCATCCGGATTGAGGTTGAACTGGATGAATGTGCGATCCTCATCCCACTCCACGGTCTTGGCCAGAAGGCCGTAGAGCGAAAAGGGTTCGCTCTGCGCACGCATCATCAGCGGTTCGAAGACGAGGTTGCCGTATTGCTGGTCGATCACGCCGCGCGCCGTCGTGCGCATGCTCTTCAGGATGAAGGGATTGAGGCTGTCGAAGGAGCCGACGACCCCGTAGGTGACTTCCCCGCCCTTGGGTGCCTTGGGATTGGTGTAGAGAAAATGAGTGTAGTCTGCCGGCAATGAGGGACTGCCATGCATCGCGATCGCATGTACCGGTTCGGCGTTGGCCGCCGGTGTGCCCGATGGCGCGATTGCAAGCAGGGCCAGCGCCGCCGCCAGAAACCTCGCCGGCAGCCCGGCCTTCCGCCGGACCGCACGCGTTGCGCCTGTGTTGAACATTCCGTCTCCCTCAGCCTGTCTCGCCGGTTTCTGGTGGCCCCGATTCTGTCACGCAACGTAACATGCGGATCGGCCCTTCTGCCACAAAGCCCAAATGCGGCCATTTGAGGACCGCCACCTTTTGCACAGCGCCCTTGGATAATTTCGGGTCGAGACATGAAAACGGCCGAACGGTATTTTTCACGGCTACCCGTGGAGAGGGGTGGAAATTCGCTTCCGCAGGAGGTAACACGAGGCGCTACCGGTCATTGTCTCGCCTCAATTGGCGAACAAAAGCGCCGCAGAAACAACGACGCGGAAAGCGTGCGCACCTTTGCTTGGAAGTGCCGTGTCCGCAGGGGCGTTTGCAGGAGAAAACCAGACCCATGATCACCACTACCAAACGGACACTCGCAGCCCTCGTCACTGCCGGGTTCACTGTGGGCGCTTTCGGTGCGCTGCCGGCCATCGCCCAGGAACAGGGCGGAGCAGCCGCTGCTCCGCGCCAGGGCTGGTACAAGGTCTGCACCAAGCAGGAAGACAACGACGTCTGCATCGTGCAGAACATCGTTTCCGCCCCCACCGGCCAGCTTCTGACCGCCGTCGGCCTCATCGAGGTGACGGGCAAGGTCAACCGCAAGATCATGCAGGTCTCCGTGCCGAGCGCCCGCATGATTCAGCCCGGCATCAACGTCCAGGTGGATGGCGGCCAGGCTCAGCGCTTTGGCTATTCGGTTTGCATGCCCGACAAGTGCGTGGCCGAAACCGTGCTCACCGACCAGATGATCGCCTCTTACAAGAAGGGCGGCGAACTGGTTCTGACCTCGGTCAACTTCCAGCGCACCCCGACCCCGATCAAGATTTCGCTCGAAGGCTTCACTCAGGCCTATGATGGCGAGCCGATCAAGCAGTCGGAACTTCAGGAGCGCCAGCGTCTCCTGCAGGAAGAAATGTCGAAGAAGGCGGAAGAAGCGCGCAAGAAGCTCGAAGACGCCCAGAACGCGGCCAAGCAGCAGTAAGCGCTTCGCTTCGAACCGATGATAGGAAAAGGCCCGGATGAGCAATCATCCGGGCCTTTTTTATCGAATGCGATTGGCGGTCGTCAGTGGCTGTTGCGCTCGAGCGGCTTGTAGATCCCATCGACTGCGGGGCCGAAGAACTCATTGAGCTGCGGATGGCGCAGCGGCGTGCCGCTGTCGTCAGGCAGCAGGTTCTGCTCTGAAACATAGGCCACGTATTCGGTCTCGTCGTTCTCGGCGAGCAGATGATAAAACGGCTGGTCCTTGCGCGGACGTACCTGCTCGGGAATGGCATTGTACCATTCGTCGGTGTTGGCGTAGACCGGATCGACGTCGAAGATGACGCCCCTGAACGGGAAGATGCGGTGCTTGACGACCTGGCCGATACCGAAACGCGCTGTTTGCTGGTCCATCAAATTTCCTTTCCTTCCCTGAAACATGGTGGCAGCTGCGCAAAAAATCAACGCGTTGATCTTGACCATGCGGCGAGGGACCAATAGCCACAGCATCTGTTCAGTGAGGGGATGGCGCTGTTGGCCGCCCCGCCGAGGTTGCACATGGCAGAAATCGCCGGGCTGGTCCTCCCGTTCTTCGGGCTCATTCTTCTTGGCTATATCGCTGCCCGGATAACCGGTCAGTCGCAGGAAGCGCTCGGCTGGCTGAACACGTTCATCATCTACATCGCGCTGCCGGCGCTTTTCTTCAAGCTGATCCTGAAGACGCCGATCGAGGAGCTCGCCCGCTGGGATTTCGTCCTCACCTCGATGATCGTGACCTATTTCGTCTTCGCGCTGGTTTTCGCTGTTGCTGTCCTGATCCGGAAGGCCGGCATCGATTCCGCGACCATCCAGGGGCTTGCCGCGGCTTACGGCAATATCGGCTACATGGGACCCGGCATCGCGATTCTTGCCTTCGGCGAGAAGGCCGCCGTGCCGGTGGCGCTGATCTTCTGTTTCGAGAACCTGATGCACTTCGCCGTGGCACCGATGATGATGGCGCTCGCCGGCGACGACAAGCGGCCTCCGGCCCAGCTCGCAATCGACGTGGTGCGGAAGATCGCCTTTCACCCCTTCATCATGGCGACCGCCGCCGGTGTCCTCGCCGCCGCCGTCCATTTCCAGCCACCGCTGCCGGTCAGCCGCCTGATCGACTATCTCGCCCAGGCAGCAGCGCCGTGCGCGCTCTTTGCAATGGGGGTGACGCTGGCGCTCAGACCGTTGAAGCGCGTGCCGCCGGAGCTTGGCTACATCGTGCCGATGAAACTGATCGTCCACCCGCCCATGATGTATCTCGCCATGTCGTGGGTGGGCGATTTCGACCGTATCTGGGTCTTTACCGCCATGCTGCTCGCGTCCCTGCCGACGGCGACCAACGTCTTCGTGATCGGCCAGCAATACGGCGTATGGACCGAGCGCGCCTCGGCCTGCATTCTGGTCACCACCGTGACGTCCGTGGCGACCGTGTCTATCCTGTTGTGGCTGATAACGTCGGGAACGCTACCGGCTGACCTTTTTCCGTAAGTCCGCTGCCATGTCCGCGATATTCGGAAGTATCGAACGCTTGCGCCAGCCCGGCGTCATGCCTTCGCGCATGGCCAGCATCTTCAACGGCTTGATGGCATCGAGGACGGCAAGGCCGCCTGCGCGCAGCATCTGCGCCGGCAGGAACGAAGACAGGAGCGTGCGGTTGAGAAGGTCGACGCCGAAGGTACGGCTCGACACATCCGAGCGCCTGGCCCTGTCGTAGGAGAGTGCGGCGGCATCGGCTTTTGCGGGGCCGCCGACGTCGCGTATCCGGCTGATGGCCATCTCGACGTCGCGCAGGCTGAGATTGAGCCCCTGGGCGCCGATCGGCGGGAAGGCATGCGCCGTTTCGCCGATGAGAAAAGTGCGGCCACGTGCGAAATTCTGCGCGATCATGCTCGACATCGGCCAGGCCTGGTACCCGTCCTCGACCTCGACGGCGCCGAGAATGGACGACATGCGCCCCTCGACGCGGGCATTGAGCTCCTCGCGCTCCATATTCATCACGTCCTCGACTTCGTCCGGATCCATTGCCCAGACGAGGCTTGAACGGTTGCCCGGAAGCGGCACCTGGGTGAAGGGCCCGGCCTCGGTGTGGAACTCGGTCGAAATGTTGTTGTGCGGCATCTGGTGGGTGAAGTTGAGCACCACCGCCGTCTGCCTGTAGCTCCAGGTCTTGGCGGAAATGCCGGCGCATTCGCGGGCCTTCGACTTGCGGCCGTCGGCGGCGATGATCGCATCGGCTGTCAGGAGAGTGCCGTCCTCTAGCGTCAATTTCATCACGCCGCCGTCCTCATGCGCTTCGGCCAGCGCCTGGGGAATGCGCGTGATCGCGTCGACGGCCTCCACCCGTGCGGTTGCCGCCGCCATCAGCGGCTTGTTCGGAATGTTGTAGCCGAATGCCGGGAGGTCGATTTCGGAAGACTGGAAGCTCACCGGCGGGGCGCGAAAGAGCCGCTTCGTGCCGTCGAGAATGCGCATGGTCGAAAGGGCTGCCGATTCCTTGCGCACCTCATCCCAGACGCCGAGCCGGGACAGCATCTCGATCGATTCCGTCATCAGGGCGGTCGTGCGCCGGTCATTGCCGGGAGGAGGGGGCGCGATGAAGGCGACGCTCCAGCCTTCCGCCGCCGCCGCCAGCGCCGCCATCGTACCGGCAAGCCCGCCACCGACAACGGCGATATCGAATTCGTCCACCACGACATGTCTCCTTGCGGAAGGAAAGCGGTTGCTTGGGCACCCCTTTCGCTCATAAAACCGTTCTAAGAATACCAGGACCGATTTAGAGCCGATTCCGCTTCTTTTCCATGGGGTGTTTTGGCGCAGACGGGAGAGAACAGGATGCGGACCCCAGAAAATCGGTGCGATTGCCGATGAAAATTCCTTTTTTCAAGTATCGGCGCGTCCCTTATGCCGAAATCCGCGCCTTTTCCGTTCACATCCTCACCGCATCCGGCGCCTATCTGGCGTTCCTGGCCGTCGTCGCAGCCGGCGAGGCGCGTTTCGTCGATATGTGGTGGTGGCTTGGTCTGGCACTCGCCGTGGACGGTATCGACGGGCCGATCGCGCGCAAGCTGAAGGTTACGGAAGTGCTGCCGAACTGGTCCGGCACGATGCTCGACAATGTCATCGATTACGTCACCTATGTCCTCGTGCCCGCCTATGCGCTGTATGAAAGCGGCATGCTCGGCGAATACCTCTCCTTCGTCGCCGCCGGCCTGATCGTCGTTTCGAGTGCCATCTATTATGCCGATACGGGCATGAAGACGGACGAGAACTTCTTTTCCGGTTTTCCCGTCACCTGGAACATGCTCGTCTTCAGCCTGTTTGTTATAAACCCGTCGGAAATGCCTGCTTTCACTGCTGTTTTGTTTGCAGTCATTGCCACGTTCCTGCCCATCAACTTTCTCCATCCCGTGCGCGTGCAGCGCCTGCGGCCGCTCAATCTCACCATTTTCGCGGTCTGGTCGGTGCTCGGTGCCACAGCGCTGCTGCTGCATTTTGCGTCCCCCGACTGGCTCAAATGGGCAGTGATGGCTACAAGTCTGTATCTTCTCGTTATCGGCGCCGTCCTGCAGCTCTTCCCCGATCTGGGCAAGAAGGCTGAAACCGCGGGGAGCGAAACCCAATGACGAAGGCCATTCTCGTATCCGCCCCCGGCGGGCCGGAAGTCCTCGAATGGAAGGATCACCCGGTGGGCGATCCGGGGCCAGGCGAGATAAGGATCAGGACTGCGGCCTCGGGTCTCAACTTCATCGACGTCTATTATCGCTCCGGTCTCTATCCGGCTCCGAACGGGACGCCGTTCGTTCCCGGCGGCGAGGGGGCCGGCACCGTGGTGGCCGTCGGCGATGGGGTGAACGATCTCGCGGTCGGCGACAGGGTTGCCTATGTCTCCGGCCTCGGCTCCTATGCCCAGGAGCGCCTGCTGCCCGCCGATCGCGCCGTGAAGGTGCCCGACGGCATCGATCTGGAAGTCGCCGCAGGTGCCATGCTGAAGGGCATGACCGTCGAATATCTTCTGTTGCGCACCTATCCGGTGAAGCCGGGCGAGACCATCCTGTTTCACGCTGCCGCAGGCGGTGTGGGCTCGATGGCCGGCCGCTGGGCAAAATCGCTCGGCGCCCGCGTCATCGGGACCGTCGGTTCCGACGAAAAGGCCGAAATGGCGCGTGGCAACGGCTATGACGAGGTGATCAACTACCGCTCCGAGGATTTTGTGTCGCGCGTCAGGGAACTGACCGACGGCAAGGGCGTGGACGTGGTTTACGATTCCGTCGGCAAGGATACGTTTCCAGGTTCGCTCGACTGCCTCAGGCCGCGCGGCATGTGGATAAGCTTCGGCCAGTCCTCCGGCAATGTCGAGCCATTTCCGCTGGCGATACTCAGCCAGAAAGGGTCGCTTTACATGACCCGGCCGACCCTGTTCACCTATATTGCAAGCCGTGACGACCTGACCGGCTCCGCCAATGCCCTGTTCGACGTCATTGCCAGGGGAATCCTCTCGATCGACATCAATCAGCGCTATGCCCTGGCGGATGCAAGGCAGGCCCATGAGGATCTCGAAAATCGGAAAACGACGGGGACGACAGTACTTCTCCCTTGAAATAGCTTCAAAATTAGTGAAGCTTGATTGTTGCGCAAAAAGGTGTCGTGCCTGCTTTTTGTTCATGGGGGACGCGTGCAGAGCGGAAATGAGGGTACAGAACTCCTGAAGACCACGGGTCTCACCAAGGTCTTCGGCGAGGTCAAGGCTTGCAACGGGATCGATCTTTCGATCGCGCCTGGTGAAATTCACGCGCTACTTGGCGAAAACGGCGCCGGCAAGTCGACCCTCGTCAAAATGATGTTCGGCGTTCTCGATCCCTCCGAAGGTGAAATTCTCTGGAAGGGCCAGCCGGTGAGGATCGGCAGTCCCGGGGAAGCCCGCCGTCTCGGCATCGGCATGGTGTTCCAGCACTTCTCGCTCTTCGAGGCGCTTACCGCCGCCGAGAACATCGCCCTGGTGCTCGAGGAAAAGACGCCGATCCACAAGATTGCCGAAACCGCTCGCCAGCTCTCCGTAGACTACGGCCTGCCGCTCGATCCTAACGCCATGGTGGGCGATCTGTCGGTCGGCGAGCGCCAGCGCATCGAGATCATCCGCTGCCTGTTGCAAAAGCCGGATCTCATCATCCTCGACGAACCCACCTCGGTGCTGACGCCGCAGGAAGCCAACAAGATGTTCGAGACGCTCGAACGCCTGAAGGCCGAGGGCAAGTCCATCCTCTACATTTCGCACCGGCTCGACGAGGTCAAACGTCTTTGCGACACGGCGACGGTTCTGCGTCACGGCAAGGTGGTCCGTCACTGCGTGCCGCGCGACGAGACCCCATCGTCGCTCGCCAACATGATGGTTGGCTCCGATGTCGAAACGGTGAAACGCGAAGGCGCGGCGCCGGAGTTCGGCAAGCCGCTCATCGAGATCCGCAATCTGCAGCGCCCGCCGGCGACGCCATTCTCCATTCCGCTCCGCGGGATCGACCTGACGGTGCGCGCCGGCGAGATCATCGGCATTGCCGGTGTCGCGGGCAACGGGCAGGGCGAGTTCTTCGAGGCGATCTCCGGAGAGGCCGTTCAGAAAAGTCCCGACGTCATCACTCTCAACGGCGAGAAGTGCGGCACCCGCGGCATTTCCGGTCGCCGTCTCCTCGGTGTCGGATTCGTGCCGGAAGAACGTCTCGGTCATGGCGCGGTACCCTCGCTGCCTCTTTCGGAGAACATGCTCCTGTCGCGCCACCAGACCGACAGGAAGACGATGCTCGGCGCCTTCGGCTATATCCGCAACGCCGCGGTCAAGGCGGCATCGCAGCGCGTCATCAGCGAAATGGACGTTCGAAAGACCGCTGAAGACCCGGAAGCCTCGGCGCTGTCCGGCGGAAACCTGCAGAAATATCTGATCGGGCGTGAGCTCGATCGCCAGCCGTCCGTCATGATCGTCGACCAGCCGACCTGGGGCGTTGACGCCGGCGCGGCGGCCCGCATCCGCAAGGCGCTGATTGCACTTGCGCGCTCCGGCTCGGCCGTGCTTGTCATCAGCCAGGACCTCGACGAGCTCTTCGAGATTTCCGACTCGATCGCCGTCATGCACGACGGCAGGCTGTCCGAGCCGGTGCCGATCGCCGAAGCCACCTACGAGAAAATCGGGCTGTTGATGGGCGGCGCCGAACCGGGACACATGGCCTTCGAGGGCGTCAAGGAAGAGGCGGGCGCCTGATGCGTATAGAACTTGTCAAGCGGCCGCAGCAGTCCGCACTGTTTTCCGCCGTCTCGCCGCTGCTTGCGCTGGCGCTGACGGTCATTGCCGGTTTCATCATCTTCTCGTTCCTGGGCAAGCCGCCGCTCGAGGCGCTCTACATCTATTTCATCGAGCCGCTGAGCGAGACCTGGCAGCTTCACGAACTCGCCATCAAGGCCGCGCCGCTGATCATGATCGCCGTGGGGCTGTCGGTCTGCTATGCCTCCAACAACTGGAACATCGGCGCCGAAGGCCAGTTCATCATCGGCGGGATCACCGGTTCGCTGATCCCGATCCTTATGCCCGACTTCCAGAATGCCCTGACGCTGCCGCTCATGCTTCTCTTCGGCTTCATCGGCGGCGCGGCCATGGGCGCGATCCCCGCGCTCCTGAAGACCAAATTCAACACCAACGAGATCCTGACCAGCCTGATGCTGGTCTATGTCGCCCAACTCTTCCTCGACTGGCTGGCCCGCGGCGTATTCCGCGATCCGAACGGCAACAACTTTCCCGGCTCGATCCGCTTTCCCTCCGCCGCCCGCCTTCCCGAGATCATGCCGTCCCAGGGCGGCGCGCATCTCGGCATCGTGCTGGCCATCATCGCGGCGGTCATCGTCTGGGTGATGATGAAATACCTGCTGCGCGGTTTCGAGGTGAAGGTGCTGGGCGGAAGCCCGCGCGCGGGGCGTTTTGCCGGCTTCTCCTCGACCAGGATGGTGTTCTTCGCCTTCATCCTGTCCGGCGGACTTGCAGGCCTGGCGGGGATATCGGAAGTGTCCGGCGCCATCGGCCAGCTGCGCGAGACCATATCGCCCGGCTACGGCTTCGCCGCCATCATCGTGGCCTTCCTGGGGCGCCTCAACCCGCTCGGCGCCATCGCCGCGGGGTTCGTACTGGCGCTGACCTATCTCGGCGGCGAGGGCGCGCAGATGTCGCTCGGCATTTCGGACAAGGTGGCGCGCGTCTTCCAGGGCCTTCTTCTTTTCTTCGTGCTCGGTTGCGACACACTCATTCACTATCGCGTTCGCCTCGTCTTCGGCGATCCGGTCAAGGTTTCGGGGTAGGGCGGACCGATGGATATTTTTCAAAGCGTTCTCCTGACGATCGCGACGGCTTCCACGCCGCTTCTGATCGCCGCCATCGGGGAACTGGTGGTCGAGCGATCCGGAGTGCTCAATCTCGGTGTCGAGGGCATGATGGTCATCGGTGCGGTCTGCGCTTTCGCCGCTTCCTATCTGACTGGCAACCCGTGGATCGGCGTCCTGGCCGGCATCCTGGCGGGCGCGGTCCTGTCGCTGCTTTTCGGCGTGCTTGCCCTGTCCTTTGCCACCAACCAGGTTGCCACCGGCCTGTCGCTGACGCTGCTGGGCATAGGCCTGTCCGGCATGATCGGCGAGGATCTCGTCGGCCGCGCCGGCGAACGTCTGCCCAATCTCGACATTCCGGTCCTGACCGACATTCCGGTGATTGGCCGTCTCCTGTTCGGGCAGGATCCGCTGTTCTACGTCTCGATCGCGTTGACGGCGGCGGTGATGTGGTTCCTGTTCCGGACGCGCACGGGGCTGACGCTGCGGGCCATCGGCGACAACCACAAGTCGGCTCATGCGCTGGGAATCAGCGTGCTGAAATACCGCTATCTGGCGGTCATGTTCGGCGGGGCGTGCGCGGGTCTTGCCGGTGCGCATCTGTCGCTCGTCTACACTCCGCAATGGGTGGAGAACATGACGGCTGGTCGCGGATGGATCGCGCTTGCCCTCGTCGTCTTCGCGTCGTGGCGGCCGTGGCGGGTCATCGGCGGCGCCTATCTCTTCGGCGCGGTGACGATCGGCCAGCTGCACGCCCAGGCGCTCGGCTTCGGCATTCCGTCGCAGCTTCTTTCTTCGTTGCCCTATCTGGCAACGATCGTCGTTCTCGTCCTAATATCGAGGGACAGAAGACTTACGGTGATGAACACACCGGCCTCACTTGCACAGCCGTTCGTACCCGACCGGTAGGCGACGACACCAAACCAACAGAGGGATTGCGCCGGGGAGCTCCGGGGCAAAACACAGAGGGAAATCCATGAAGAAAATCCTGTTCGCATTGACTGCAACCGTGGCGCTTACCGCTGCCGGCGGCGCCTTTGCCCAAGACAAGTTCAAGGCCTGCTTCATCTATGTCGGTTCCAAGACCGATGGTGGATGGACCCAGGCCCACGACATCGGCCGCCAGATGGTCGACAAGGAACTCGGCGACAAGGTCGAGACCGTGTTCCTGGAAAACGTGCCGGAAGGCCCCGATGCGTCGCGCGCAATCGAGCGCTTCGCCCGTTCCGGCTGCGGCATCATATTCACCACGTCCTTCGGTTTCATGGACCAGACGGTGGCAGCCGCCGAGAAGTTCCCGGACGTCAAGTTCGAGCACGCCACCGGCTATAAGACCGCGCCGAACCTGACGACCTACAATTCGCGCTTCTACGAGGGGCGCTACATCATCGGTCAGATTGCCGGTGAAGTCTCCAAGACCGGTGTTGCCGGCTACATCGCGTCCTTCCCGATCCCGGAAGTGGTGATGGGCATCAACTCCTTCCTGCTCGGCGCGCGTTCGGTCAATCCTGACTTCAAGCTGAAGGTCGTCTGGGTCAACACCTGGTTCGACGCCGGCAAGGAAGCCGATGCGGCCAAGGCGCTGATCGACCAGGGCGTCGACGTGATCACCCAGCACACCGATTCCACCGGCCCGATGCAGGTCGCCGAAGAGCGCGGCATCAAGGCTTTCGGCCAGGCATTCGACCAGATCGAAGCCGGTCCGAACGCGCAGATGACGGCCATCGAGGACACCTGGGGTCCGTATTATGTCAAGCAGATCAAGGCTGCGATGGACGGAACCTGGGAAGGCGGCAAGTCCAGCTGGGACGGTTTGAAGGACGGCATTCTGTCGATGGCGCCCTACACCAACATGCCTGACGACGTGAAGGCTCAGGCTGAAGAAACCCAGGCCAAGATCGAATCCGGCGAACTGCATCCCTTCACCGGCCCGATCAAGAAGCAGGACGGTACCGAGTGGCTCAAGGAAGGTGAAGTCTCCGACGACGGCACGCTTCTCGGCATGAACTTCTACGTCGAAGGCGTGGACGACAAGCTGCCGCAGTAACCGGCACGACAAACCGCAGATAATGGAAAGGGCGCCTTCATCAGGCGCCCTTTCTTCTTGTCGGTCGTCTACCGGAGGGCTCGCGCCCGCGACTTAAGCGTCAGACCAGGCCGTCGGCCTTCAGCGTCTTCCAGGTGTCGTCCAGTGTCTTCTTGGCGGTGGCCGCCATTTCGCTCGCTTCCTCTTCGGACATCACCAGCGGCGGCGAGATGATCAGGCTGTCGCGAACGGCGCGCATGACGAGCCCGTTTTTGAAGGAATGGTCGCGGGCGATCGTGCCCACCCGGCCGACATTGTCGAAACGCCTGGAGAGATCCGACTTCTGCGGCACCAGTTCGAGGGCGCCGACAAGGCCGACCATGCGGGCTTCGCCGACCAGATCGTGCTCGCCGAGTTCGGCCCAGAGCTTCTGCATGAAGGGCCCGATATCGTTCTTCACGCGCCCGACGAGGTTTTCGCGCTTCATGATCTCGAGATTGGCGAGGGCAGCCGCACAGGCGGCGGGGTGACCCGAATAGGTGTAGCCGTGATAGAATTCGCCGGCTTCGGAACGGTGGAAGACCTCCTTGACCCGGTCGGAGATGATCACGCCGCCGAGCGGCAGATATCCGGATGTCAGGCCCTTGGCGATCGGCATGAAATCGGGCTTCGTGCCGTAATAGTCGGCGCCGAACCACTCGCCGGTACGGCCGAAGCCGCAGATCACCTCGTCGGAGACGAAGAGGATGTCGCGTGCTTCGAGGATCTTCTTCACTTCCGGCCAGTAGCTCGCCGGCGGGACGATGACGCCGCCCGCGCCCTGGATCGGTTCGGCGATGAAGGCGGCAATCTTGTCTTCACCCATCTCCTCGATCGCCCTGTCGAGTTCCCGCGCGGCCCAGATGCCGAATTCCTCTTCGCTCATGCCGGTCTTCATGCCTTCGCCGAACCAGTAGGGCTGGTCGATGTGATGAATGCCGGGAACCGGCAGGCCGCCCTGGCCGTGCATGCCGCCCATGCCGCCGAGCGATGCGCCGGCGACCGTGGAGCCGTGATAGGCATTCTTGCGCGAGATGATCACCTTCTTCTCGGGCTTGCCCATCACGTCCCAATAGGTGCGAACCATGCGGAAAACGGTATCGTTGGCGTCAGAGCCGGAAGATCCGTAAACAACCATGTTCATGTGGTCGGGCGCGATCTCGGCGATCTTCTCCGACAGTTCGATCACCGGCGGATGGGAGGTCTTGAAGAAGGTGTTGTAGTAGGCGAGTTCGCTCATCTGCGCGCGCACGGCTTCGACGATCTCGTTGCGGCCGTGGCCGACATTGACGCACCAGAGCCCTGCCATGCCATCCATGATGCGGTTGCCGTCCGTGTCCCACAGCCAGACACCGTCGGCGCGGGAGATCACTCGCCTCTCATCCACCCCGAGCGCACCATGGTCGGTGAAGGGATGGAAGTGGTGAGCGTGGTCGGACACCTTCAGATCGTGGGAAGAAACATTGACGCGCATTTCTAAATTCCTGCAGATAACATTGGAAGCGCCGCCCGAGGCAGGCTAGGAAGGCTCGGAAGTGAGCACAGTTTCGCCGCTTGGACAAGCGCGGTGAACACGCACAAGAGGTTTGCATGCTGAATGAGAGTCAGACTGCCACGGCTGAAGTGAACGCCGAGGCTCGGGTTTCACCGAACGCGGAAGCCGAAAAGTTCCTCGCCGACAATCCCGACCTGGAATCGGTCGATTTCCTGATCGCTGACATCAATGGCGTGCTGCGCGGCAAGTGGGGACCGGCGGAAGCGATCTCCAAGGTATTCGCCCCCGGCATCAACCTGCCGCTCTCGATCTTCGGTCTCGACATCTGGGGACGCGAGGTGGAGGCGACCGGCATTCATATCGAGACCGGCGACATCGACGGCTATTGCCGCGCCATTCCCGGCCGCGTGAACCGTTCGCCGTGGTCGCCGCGGCCTGCGGCCCAGGTGCTCATGTCCATGTATACGGAGGAGGGCGAGCCCTATCCGATCGACCCGCGCAATGCGCTGCAGGGCATCGTCGACCGCTATACGGCCAAGGGCCTCAATCCCGTCGTCGCCTTCGAACTCGAATTCTATCTGGTCGATCCGGCCGCATTCCGCCGCTCGGGCCGCATGGGCAAGGATGAGGGGCCGGGGCCCGAACAGCAGCACATGTATTCGCTGTCGGAACTGCGCGGGCAGAGCGACCTGTTCGCCGAGATCCGCGGCGCGGCTCTGGCCCAGAACCTGCCGATCGACACCATCATCAAGGAAGCGGCTCCGGGGCAGTTCGAGGTCAATCTCAAGCATCGCGCCGATCCGATGGCCGCTGCCGACGACACCGTTCTCCTGCGCCGGGTCATCTCCGAATGCGCCGACAATCGCGGACTGAAGGCCACGTTCATGGCCAAGCCGTTCCTCGAATGGCCCGGCAACGGCATGCATGTGCACGCCTCGGTGCTCGATGCCAACGGCGACAATATCTTTGCCGGAGAGGACGGGGACACGCGTCTGCAGCACGCGGCCGCCGGTCTCTTGTCGACGCTCAAGGACACGCTTCTCTTCTACATACCGAGCTTCAACGGTTATCGCCGCCTGCAGGCCGGTTCCTATGCGCCGACCCGTATCGCCTGGGGCCGGAACAACCGCTCCGTTGCCGTCCGCGTGCCGGCTTCCGACGACAAGGCCCGGCGGCTGGAGCATCGCATGTCGGGTGCCGACGCAAATCCCTATTTCGTGCTCGCCGGTGTTCTGGGAGGCATGCTGGAGGGAATCGAGGCCGGCAGGATGCCGCCGCCGGCGGTCGAGGGGAATGCCTACAACGTTCCTTTGCCGCAATTGTCCGACGACATGGACGACGCCATCGAGGACTTCGAGCGCTCGGATTTCATCCGCCGCTATTTCGGTGCCGAACTCCGCCGGATTTTCGGTGAAATCAAGCGCGCGGAGCTTGTCGCCTTCGACAACGAGATTACCCCTCTGGAGCGCTCGACCTATTTGTAAGAGGCCTCGCTTTAACGACGTTTCGTCGCAGTCGGGATATGTGCCAAGTACTGGAAATCCCGATCCAACTGTGAGATATGACGGCCCTGGTTTACCACCCCTGAACGCTTGGTCGTGTAGTTTTGACTGCGGGTTTCGGGAATTTGCGCCGCGCGGGTTGACCACCATCCTGGCATTGCGCATTCTCTGTGGGGATATATAAGGTTTTTGCTATGGATTTCGACGCGTTTTTCGAGGCGGGGCTGGAAGGTCTCCGGAAGGCCGGGAACTATCGCGTATTCGCCGATATCGCCCGCCAGCGGGGTCAGTTTCCGGCGGCCACGCGCTATCGCGAGGACGGTAGCGAACAGGACGTGACCGTCTGGTGCTCGAACGACTATCTCGGCATGGGC